>OZ219783.1:0-1280000 GCA_964291305.2 Acidimicrobiales bacterium
AACCGACTCGAAGTAGGTAAAGACTTCTAGCGCGGTGAGCACCCCGAGGATCAGGGCGATCTTTACGTATTGCCGGTCTGAAGGGTGCTCGTGGCTCTCACCGGGGCCTTCGTCGTGGTCGTCGGTGGCGGGGGGAGTTGCGGGCGCCTCAAAGATCTCTGCTGATGCCGGCTGTGATTGACTCATAAGCGGCGCCCTCTCTACTGCGGGAATAGGTAGATGATCGTGAAAATGAGGATCCACACGATGTCTACGAAGTGCCAGTACAGACCGATGAGTTCGACGGTCTCGGCGTTGCGGGAACTCAACCGGCCACGCAGGTTGGAAACCAGCGCCGACATCAACATCACGATTCCGATGGTGACGTGGGCACCGTGGAAGCCCGTGAGGGTATAGAACGCAGACCCAAAGATGTTGGTGGTGTAGCCAAGCCCGAGGCCGTAGAAGACGGTGAACTCATAGACCTGCCCGGCAATGAACGTGCCGCCGAGCAGGGCGGTAGCCACGATCCACACCCGGAAAGCCCGTTCCTCGCCCCGGTTGATCGCCGACAGCGCCAGCACCATGGTCAGCGAACTCATCAGCAGCACAAACGAACTGACCGACGTGAACGGGATGTCGAAGACATCCAGCGGGCCTATCTGGCCTTCCGGCAGTCGGGACTTGGCGAACATGTAGGTGGCGATTAGGGCACCGAAGAGCAAGCACTCCGAGCCCAGGAAGAGCCACATCGCCACCTTGTTGTGCGACATGCCCGTGTTCGTGGGGGGATGCTCGGCTACCTCGTGGCCGTCGGTGGGTGGGGCAGTCACAGCCGCTTCGGGGGTGGCGACATCGCTCACGACATCACTCACGGCTGGGGCTCGCTTGCGGGTTGGGCCTCTGAGGCCCGCGTTAGTTCCTCAGGCGTCTGGTCTATTCCCCAGTCACCTGAGCCATTTGAGTCAGCTGAGCCGTCGCCGGAGGGGCCAGCAGGTTCCTCGGAATGGTGATCGTCGTGTCCGTGTGCCTCGGGATCGTCGGGGGGTTCGAATACCCAGCCGTAGATGCCGCCCAGAATCACCAACGCTCCCACGCCCACAATCCAGAGGTTGTAGATGAGGCCGTAGGCCACCAACGGCAAGCCCAGAGCCACCACTAAAGGCCAGTAAGACGGCGAAGGCAGGTGCACACCGGTGGCACTGCCATCGTGGGCCACGTCGGCGGCGCGGGCAATACGTATTACCTTGCCATTGTCGTCATAACCCCACTTGCGGTGCCAGAACTCGTCCTGGCGAGTCACGGTGATCTCGCGATCGAAGTTGTGAGCGGGAGCTGGCGAAGCGGTCATCCACTCCAGGCCCCTGGCGTCCCACGGGTCGGGGCCTATCGGCGGAGCCCCACGGGCGCGGCGACGGCTGACGCCGATGTTCCAGAACAACATCAGCACCCCCACAGCAATAACGAAAGCGCCGATACTCGCTACCAAGTTCCAGAGGTTGAATCCGGAATCAGCGGCATAGCTGTGGATTCGGCGCGACATGCCCTGCAGACCCAGTATGTGCATCGGGCCGAAGGTGAGGTTGAAACCAACCAGGAGCACCCAAAAGCCGATCTTGCCGAGCTTCTCGTCCAGCTTGTAGCCGAACGCCTTAGGCCACCAGAAATAGAAACCCGAGAGCATCCCCATTAGTGAACCGCCGAAGATCACGTAGTGAAAGTGAGCCACTATGTAGTAAGTGTCGGTCTGTTGTGTATCCGCAGGTGAGATGGCGTGGGTGACGCCCGACAGGCCGCCGATAGTAAACATCGCCACGGCTCCAACGGAGTAGAGCATCGCCGTGGTAAATCGCAGGCGACCCCCCCACATGGTTGCCAACCAGTTGAGAATCTTCACCCCTGTGGGCACGGCAATGAACATGGTGGACAGCGAAAAGGCCGCCACCGAGACCGGACCCATGCCGGAGGTAAACATGTGGTGCGCCCAGACACCCCAGCCCATGAACCCGATAGCGATGCCCGAGAAGACCATGAACGGGTAGCCGAAGATCGGCTTCCGGCTGAACACCGGGATCACCTCAGACATGATGCCGAAGGCAGGCAGAATGAGGATGTAGACCTCGGGATGGCCGAAGATCCAGAACAGGTGCTGCCAGAGCAAGGGATCGGCGCCGGCAGCCACGTTGAAGAAGTTGGCGCCAAATAGCCTGTCGAAGCTCAACAGGAACAGCGCCACGGTAATCACCGGGATGGCGAACAGCAGCAAGAACTGCACCACTAACAGCATCCAGGTGAGCACAGGCATGCGGAACAGCGACATCCCCGGAGCGCGCATGTTGAGCACAGTGGTAATGAGGTTTATGGCGCTGACCAGCGAGGCAATGCCGGCAATTTGCAGGCCCAGGGCATAGAAGTCCATGCCGTTACTCGGCGAGAAGACGAGTCCGCTGTTGGGTGCGTAGCCAAACCAGCCACCGTCAGGGGCACCACCCAGGAACCAAGAAGTGTTCAAGAAGATGCCGCCAGCCAGGAAACACCACAGGCTAAAAGCGTTGAGCCGGGGGAACGCCACATCCCGGGCGCCGATCTGCAGCGGCAGGAGATAGTTGGCAAACGCCGCCGCCATTGGCATGACCACCAGGAACACCATCGTTACGCCGTGCATGGTGAACACCTGGTTGTAGGCGTCCTCGCTAAGCACGTTGCTGCCCGGCACAGCTAACTGCAAACGGATCAGCAACGCCTCAATGCCGCCGAGCACCAGGAACAGCAGCGCGGCAGCGCCATACATGATGCCGATGCGCTTGTGATCCACCGTGAACAGCCAACTCTTCCAGCCCGTTTCGCCCGTTGGCCGCGCCAGCACGCCCAGCGGCGTGGAGGGTCGCACTAACTGCTCGCCGGCGGTCAGCTGCAGTGGGGGTTCAGCGGTAGTGGTCATGGTCGTGTAGGGGTTTCTCTGGCTGCCTTGGCTGGTTTTCGTTGGATGCTCTGCTTGTTTAGTGGCGCTTGTTCAGTGGCTGTCTAGCGCAGGATCGTGAGATATTCGACCAGCGCGTCGACGTCGCCATCGGTAAGGCCTGGGAATGCGGTCATACCGCGCCCGGCGTCGGGATCGTTAGCTTTCTGGCCAGGCGCATTGCGAATCCAGGCTTCGAGATCACCGCGGTTCAGTTGGCCTTGCTCGGCCATGTCTAGGTAGGGAACCCGTTCGGCACGATCCTCGTAGAGGTCGAAGATCGAGCCGGAAAATGTCGTCCTGCTTGCCAGATGGGTCAGGTTGGGGGCAGCTCCCGACACCAAGGCGGTGGTGATCTCGTTCGCCCCGGCATAGTCAGCCATGCCGTCGGGTTGGTCATCTAAGTTCACGTCGCTAACCCCGTTGACGACGTGACAGTTGGCGCAGTTAGCCAAGAAGATCTCCTGACCCTCGTAGCCGGGATCGCCTGGCTCCAGCAGCGGCGCATCGGGTAGCTGGGTCTGCACCCATTCTTCCCACTCGGCTGGTTCTAAGACGATGGTGTACATGCGCATATAGGCGTGCGACAAGCCGCAGAACTCAGTGCACTGGCCCATGAAGCGGCCCGTCTCGTTGGATTCGATCACCCACGGGTGGGTACGCCCAGGCACGGCGTCCATTTTGCCGTTTAGCCGGGGGATCCAGAACGAGTGGATCACGTCACGAGAAGTGATCTCCAGAGGTACTTGCTGGCCCACTGGGATCACCAGCTCGTTGGCCGTCACGATGTCGGGATGTGTGGAGGTGTCGCCGTCCAAGTGATATTGGAACTCCCACCACCATTGCTGGCCCACAACGGTCACCCGCAGGTCGTCTTCGGCCGCCGATACCTCGTTCAGCTCCACCAGCGAGATCAAGGTGAACACCGAAATCACCGTCAGCAAAATCGTGGGGATGATCGTCCAGAGGATCTCCAGCCGTAAGTTGCCGTGAACCTGGTCGGGATACTCCTCGTCGCCGTAGAGATCGTCGTCGTCGGGATCCGCAGCGGCGGCCGCGGCTGCTGCCTTGCGGCGCACCCGGTAGCGCACAACTAGGTAGACGATGGCGCCCTGCACCAAGAAGAAGACCACGATGGCTACGCCTAGGACGGGGAAGAACAGATCGTTGATCTCTTGCGCGTCTGGGCCGGCCTCGGTGAGCGTGTCCAGGGGATGCTCGTTGGCACAAGAAGCCAGCGTGAGCGCAACCGCCAAGGCAATCAGCGCCAGTCGCCAACGCCGCCAGGTGTGGCCGCCTAAGCGCCGGAGAGGCTGGTTAGCCATCATTGGTCGCCCTCGTGGATCTCGCCGGTCTCTTCGGTGCCGTGTTTATCCGCGCTGTGGGTGTCGCCGTGGCCGTGGTCGTAACTGCCAATCGCGGTTGCCACGATGCCAGCAGCCACAACAACCACAGCAGCGAAAGCCAGCACAGTTGTAATCACCGACTTGGCGATCTTAGGCCGGGCGGCAAATAGCATCGCCAACAGCAGAATCGCCGCCGAGACGCCAGCCGCGATCCAAACGGCACTGAACTCGCTCACAGCCAACAAGACGCGAGAGCCGCCCACGACCAAGATGGCCACGCCGGCCGCACCCAGCACGGGGATCTCGATTGGATACATGAGGCGGTTGCGCAATGCTCGATTAGCGGTGGCATCGCCAGTGGCTCGATCAGCCCAGGCGGCAACAACCCACTCGAATGCCACGACGCCCGCCAGGATGAGCCCGATCACGAAAATCGCCGAATGTGTAACCAGCCCGATGACCGCCACGGCCGCGGCGAATGCCGCCAGCGGAGGCCAATACGAAGGAGCGGTCGCCGTCGCACTGGGGGGTGTTTCACCCGTCGGAGTTAGCTCGCCCACAGACTCTGCGTCGGCATCGCGGAAAGCCACCAGCATGCATCCCAAGCCCCCGCTCACCAGCGCGGCGAAGATCAGCACAACGAACCCTGTGTGCTCGCCGACGCCGCCTTCCCAGCCAAGGCTGACGACACCCTTCCAGGCGTCGCGATCCACGACGCCGAGATAGTCAGCACCGGCTGGATCGCCCGTGGCGACCCCGTAGATGATGGCGCCGACGGCGGCGAGGACACCGAAGCCAAAGAAGAGCTTGAATCCGGGAGTCAGCATTACTTCGTCACGAAGAGTCCGACCCAGATGACCAGGTACACGAACACCATCACATGCCACAGCAAGGCTGCCGCGGACATCCCGTCGAGGTGAACACTGGGTGTCGGCGCGGTGAGCGCACGCACCGCCATGACGAACAGAAAAATAAGCGCCACGGTGACCAGTGCCAGGTGACTGCCGGAGATGGTGTAGATGAGGGGTGCCGCCAAACTCCCCCCGTCAATCGTGAGGCCCATCTGGCGATACTGGAAGGCAGTCTGGTTGATGACCGCCACGCCAAACATTGCGGTGACGACCAACGCGATGAGCGTGTGGCGGCGATCATCGCGTTTGGTGGCGTGAATCACCCACTGCATAGTGACCACGCTGAGCAGCAGCGTCCAAGCCATCACCGTGGGGGCAGTCAGTTCAACTCGAGCCCCGGTGGGAATCCAAGACTGACCCGGGTTTGCCCGGAGGAACTCCGCCCGCTCGGAGAAGTAAACACCCAGCAGCCCGCCGAAGTACATCAGCACCGCAGCTGCGGCGAAACCCGTTCCCACTTGCAGAGTCCGCCGGCGCGGAGGAACCGCGAGCAGTACCACCCGGGACGTATCAACAGCGACACTCTGACTCATAAGACGCCACCCTCAATCCCCTCCAGCTGCGGCCCATCCCAAAACCCCACTTGCAGAGTCCGCCGGCGCGGAGGAACCGCGAGCAGTACCACCCGGGGCGTATCAACAGCGACAGTCTGACTCATAAGACGCCATCCTCAATCCCCTCCAGCTGCGGCCCATCCCAGAGGGGGTGAGCTGAACTAACTGGGGACACCGGCTGGTCGCCGAAGTTATCGCTGGGTGGAGGTGAGGCTGCAACCCATTCCAAAGTGTGCCCACCCCACGGGTCGGGAACTGTCGAAGCCCCCCGCGAGAGAGCAACTGCACCGCGCACTGTGACGATCAGCACGACCGCTAGTGCCAGGAGAACCCCAGCGACCGCAATGACGGCGAAGACGGCTGTAACTTCCGCGCCCGAGGAGCTAAACACCTCGCTGGGGCGTTCGGGCTGGCCGAGGAATCCGGCTATCAGGCCCATTAGGCCCACGATCAGCCCACCGGCACCCAAGACGGCAGCGACGCCGAAACCTGCAGCGTGTGAAGCGCGGCGGCCGAAAATCTTGGGACTCCAGTAGAACAGCCCGGCGACGGCGCCGAGCACGGCAGCCATCGCCACTAGATCTAGCAGGCCCGAGCCGGCTGCCGTACCTCGAAGCCCGTCCAATGGCTCCAGGGCTCGGTCCAGGTCGCTCTGCCAGGACTCGTTTTGCCGAGCAAAGCTCCGCAGAAATCCCACCGCGCCGCCCAGGACTCGGATAAAACCCACGATTGCGGCGAACACCAGCACGCCCAACGCCGAGAGAGCCACCGCCAGATGCCCGCTGGGCCGCGGGAACCGGCGGGCGGTGCGACCCAAATCGGCCCAGCCGCCGAGCAGCCCCAACACCGCCACAGCAACCACGATGCCACTGATTACATACAGCGGGGTTGTGTTGGCCCCAGGACTGAAGAAACGTTGTAGGTCAGCACCAAAACTGAAAACCCCTGCCAAGCCGACAAGCGAGAGCATGAGACCCCAGCGACGATGCGGTGTGCCGAAAGCCACCGCCAGGATTTCGCCCACCACACCAATAACCGGGATGGCGAAGACGAATACCTGCGGCTGGTCGAAGACCCAGGAGACCTGTTCGAAAAGGTTCTGCCCGGCCCCGTAACGCACCGCACTGGGGCCACGCAGATCTACCCACATTATGACGAGATTGGCAACCAGGACCGGCAGGCTGAGAAGCCAGACGGCGCCGGTCACCAGAATCGACCAAGAGAACAACGGCAGCCGATCCAGGCTCATGCCACGGGGCCGCTGAGTAAGCAACGTGGTCAGCAGCACTGCGGTCGCTGCCAGCAGCGAAAGCACCACCATGGCGAAAGAGAGCAGCGAGAGTTCCGTGGCCCGCTGCTCGCCGCCGGGGGCTAGCCCACCGTCGATCGCCCAGGAAGCAATGAGGACTCCTGCTCCGGCGAGCCAACACCAAAATGCCGCGGCAGCTGCCCGCGGGAAGGCCACGCCTCGGGCGCCAATCTGTAGTGGAACCACGTGGATTGCAAGCCCAATCCACAGCGGTGTGACAAAAAGGAAGATCAGCCCGACCCGATAGAGGGTGAAGAACTGCTGAAACGACTCGATCCCGGCGAAAACCTCGAGGGCGGGCAGGTCAGCGCGCTCGGCTTGCAACAGCAGCCCACAGACCAAGCTGAAGCCGCCGAGCAGGAGCGAGGTCAAGATCCACATCCGCCCCAGGGTCTTGTGGTCGCCGCTAGACAGCAGCCCTGCAAGGCCTCGCGGCAGCGTCGACGCCGACGACTCCAGGGCGCTCTGAGTTGATGTGGGAGGGTGAGTCTCGATCGCGGTCATACGAATTCGGTAACTAGGTAAGGGTTGTCGGTTCGATATGACCGCACGGCAAGATTCGCCCGACCGGCGGTCAGAGGGCCTGATCCAGCCAGAAACTGTAACGCGTGGCCGAGCGCTGACCGCACCGGATCGGGACGGACTGCTTGCTGGCCTGTCAGCGTCGCCATCAGACCAAGCGATCTACGGCCATGGCGCCAAACAGCAACACGACGTAGGTGATCGACCAATTGAACAAGTTCATTGCCACCTGTGGTGTCCCGCGACGCAGCAATCGGACTCCCAAGGCGACGAAAACAAGGCCAGTAGTCAGAGCGGTTGCCAGGTACACGGCGCCAAGTTCGGCCACAACTCCGAATACGATGCTCGTCGCCCAAAGAACCAGGGTGTAGGCAATGATGCGCCAGGCCACGGTCCTAATCGAGCGAACCGCAGGCAACATCGGCACCCCGGCGGCGGCGTAGTCATCCCGATAGCGGACCGCCAGTGCCCAGAAGTGAGGCGGTGTCCAGTAGAAGATGACCGCGAAGAGCAAAAGCGGCGCCCAGTCCAGCCGGCCCGTGACAGCCGCCCAGCCCACTAGCACCGGTACCGCGCCAGCGGCGCCGCCGATCACAATGTTGCGCTCGGACCGCCGTTTCAACCACAAGCTGTAGACGAACACGTAGAACAGCGTTGCCCCCACTGCCAAGACGGCGCTTAGCAGGTTGACGATCAGCCAAAGCCCGACAAAGGCCGCGACCTCCAAGAGCAGCGCGAAAATCAGAGCGTTCTGGGGGCTTACCTCGCCGGTGACCAGGGGACGGCCCTGGGTGCGTTCCATTATGCGGTCGATGTCTCGGTCTATGACCATATTCAAGGCGTTAGCGCCGGCGGCGGCCAAGGCACCTCCGGCAACGACCGTGGCCATGAGCCAAACTGGCGGCAGCCCCCGCTGCGCCACGATCATGGTTGGAACCGTCGTGACAAGCAGCAACTCAATGATGCGCGGTTTGGTAAGCGCCACATAAGACGCGATCTTGGCCCGGGCTTTCGTCACAGGCATCGGCGCAAGCGTACGAGCGCTAGAGGAGCAATACTCAAGATCGGGGGTGTTAGGCCCCTCGAGGTATGGCGAGACTGGCTTATGAGGCCGGCTCGTAGGCTGAGCGCCGATGGCGACCGGGCGGAAAGGGATCAGCGCAGCCACCTACCGGCGCATCACGCTATTTGCCCTCCTAGCGCTGATCTTCATCATCATTACGGGTGGCGCGGTGCGCCTAACCGGCTCTGGCTTGGGCTGCTCCGACTGGCCCTCGTGTGAAGAGAACCAGTTTGTTCCCGACCTTGAGTACCACGCATTGGTGGAGTTCGTAAACCGAGCGATTACCGGCCTCGTCTCGCTAGCGGTGGCTCTTGCAACCCTCGGCGCGCTATTTCGGCGGCCGCGACGGCGAGACCTGATCTTCCTGGCATTCGGTCTTGTGGCCGGCGTGGTAGGCCAAGTGATCCTAGGCGGCTTAGTGGTTTGGTATCACCTCTCGCCCTGGCTGGTCATCGGCCATTTCCTGCTGTCGATAGTGCTGGTGGCAAACGCTGTCTTACTGCACCACCGAGCCGGACAGCCCGATGATTTAACCGTCTCTAGCCAAAACTCGCAAGGCCCAGGGTCATCGTCGGATACGGCAAGCACCCTGGCGTTTCGCCTCACGAGAAATTTGACGCGCCTGCTAATGGTCACGACGATTTTGGCCATCGTGAGTGGGACGTTGCTGACCGGCGCAGGCCCGCACGGCGGCGACGCCGATGTAGAGCGTTTACAGTTTGACATCCCGAACTTGGCTCGCCTGCACGGGACTGCCATGGCAGTGTGCGCTGGGCTGGCGGTGCTGATTTGGGCTGGAGCGGAGCGAGGTTCCCTGCGCCTCCGGCGCCAACACCGCCAGCGAGCACCTCACGCCAACGGCGCGCGATTGGTGGTCGGGGTGATCGGCGTGCAGGCTGCAGTCGGATACCTCCAGTACTTCACCGGTGTACCTCCTCTGCTGGTAGGGATCCACATCGCCGGAGCAGTCGCGCTTTGGACAGGCGTGCTACGCCTGCATCTGGCCGTGGGGGACGTTGGCGCCCGGTAGGCTGCGTCGGTTGCCCCCATCGTCCAGCGGCCTAGGACGCCGCCCTTTCAAGGCGGTAACACGGGTTCGAATCCCGTTGGGGGTGCTCAATCCGGCCTACCCGAGGCAAGTTCTGGCGACGCTGGCCGCCAGGCGCGGGTAGGCTTAGAACTTTGCTGGTCCTGTGGTGCAGCTTGGAGTGCACGCCGCCCTGTCAAGGCGGAGGTCGCGGGTTCAAATCCCGTCAGGACCGCCCCGGTCGGGTAGCTCAGTCGGCAGAGCGTCCGCCTGAAAAGCGGAAGGTCCCCGGATCGATGCCGGGCCCGACCACTTAGCGATCACTTAAGCAAACGATCACTATGGCATCGCCCGGGTCAGTCCTCGCTGGGTGAGTCGTAGCTGAAACCCAGATCTTCAGCCGTGAAGAGTGCCTGGAATCCCAGGCCTTCAGCCTCGGCCGCGGCCGCGCAGGTACCACCCCGGTCTACGAGCGCCAGAATCATCACCGGTTCAGCCCCTAGAGCACACACGACGCGCGCTGCCTCTAGTGGAGAACGCCCCCTCGTCACGGTGTCCTCCACTATGAGCACCCGGTCCCCGGCCTTTAGCGCACCCGCCAAACGACCCTCTACTCCGTGATCCTTAGCCTCCTTGCGAATGCTGAAGGAGCGCAGCGGTCGACCCCGCAAAGCAGCAATCGCGGCAACACCGAACGCAACCGGATCCGCCCCGGCAGCCAGGCCACCAATAGCATCAATATCGGCCGGCATGACGGCCAGCACAGCTTCAGCAACCAGGCGGATTCCGTCTGGACGACAAGCCGTCTGCTTAGCGTCACAGAACCAATTGCTTCGTCGTCCCGACTTCAAGATAAAATCACCGGCGCGAATAGAGTGCTTCGCTAGGTGCTGTTTTAGTTGTTCCCGTGTAGGATGAGGCTGTGGCGGATTCACAAAATCAAGCTATCGAAATCAGGCTATCGAAGAAAGCAGATCAGGCTAATAGTTAAAGTGTTGCTTATTGGCTTGGAAAAGGCTAATTTAGTTACCAGCCAGTTCATCAGAACAATACACATGGACATTTCCAATGAGAGGAGCAGTTGCTATGGATGAGATCTTTGGGAGTAGTGGCCGAAAGACCCGAGAAGTCACCGCCGAACACAAAGCGGCGATGATTCAGGGGCGAACAGAGGCCCGTATTGTGCGCCAGTACCTTGAGGCGCTTCAAGGCCTACAGCCCTCGGGCAAAAGGCGCCGCTCTAAGGAGACCCTCGAGAAAAAGCTGGCAGCTGTAACCGAAGAGTTAGCCACAGCCAACGCAGTCGGCCGCCTGCATCTGATTCAGGAACGGATTGACTTGCAGAAGGCTATCGATGCCGCCAGCCAGAGCGTTGACATTGAGGAGCTTGAGGCGGAGTTCATTACTGTCGCCGCTTCCTATAGCGAGCGCAAGGGTATCTCTCATCGAGCATGGCGCGAGGTGGGCGTAGCCCCCGGCGTTCTACGTCAGGCCGGCATAAGCTGATTTCTGCCTAGCCGAGCTGGGCTTTGGAATTAGATAATCGGTTCTGGAGTCACTGAAATAGCAGCCGGATAGCGACTCAAAAGTTCGGCTGCTCGGGCTGCGAACGCCTCGATCTGAGCCTCGGCCAGGCCGGCTTCGTTCGCCGTAGCCAATATCGCTTCGATTTCCGTCTTGCTGAGCGGGAACTTGTCATCATTTCCCAGTGCGGCCGCAAGGTCGTACGACTGGCCAGTTCGTTGGGCTGCAGTAGCGGCTGCAGCGTGACCTTGGACCACAGCGTGCGCTTGCGAACGATCGGCCCCCGCCGCGACTGCAGCTACGAGCAGCGCTGCACTACCTAGCAGAACTGCACGGCGGCTCAACTCTTCGGTAGCTACCTCAGGGAACGATTCCAATTCTTGCATCACCGTGAGAAATGTCTCTAGCAAGCCGTCGATAGCAAAAAAAGCATCCGGCAAGACGACCCTGCGAACAATCGAGCAGCTCACATCCCCCTCGTTCCACTGCACGCCCGCTAGGTCAGCAGCCATGGTTACGTGACCACGAAGAATCGTGGCAATCCCAGAAATCCGCTCACAGGAACGCGCATTCGCCTTGTGCGGCATCGCAGAAGATCCCACTTGCTCGCCGCCGAAACCCTCTGAGATGAGTTCGTGGCCAGCCATGAGCCGAATCGTCGTTGCCAAGTTGGCCGGCCCGGTCGCAATCTGGAACAGACTAGAGACGACTGCAAAATCCAAAGATCTCGGATACACCTGCCCTACCACCCCTAAGGTCCGGCTGAAGTCAAGCCGTTCGGCCAGCAGCGCCTCCAGCGCCTCCACTTTCGAGGCGTCCCCGGCGAACAGTGCCAGGAGGTCGGCCTGAGTGCCGACGGCACCTTTCAGCCCGCGCAGCGGATACCCCTCCAGCAGTTCTTCAAGGTGTTGTATCGCCCCGAGCAGTTCCTCGCCCGTTGAAGCGAAACGGCGGCCCAGGGTCGTTACTTGTGCGGGAACGTTGTGGGTGCGGGCCACAATCTTGTCTGCGGCAAACTCGCTAGCCCGGCGCGCCACAGCCTGGACTGCTGCGACCGCCTTAGTCAGAACCAGGCTCAGGGCATCGCGGATCTGCGCCTGTTCAACGTTCTCGGTGACGTCGCGGGAGGTAAAACCCCAGTGCAAATACTCACAACCCGCCAGCGCGCAGAACTCCTCCAAGCGAGCCATAACGTCGTGGCGCAGCCGGCGTTCCCGACGGGCGATGGAGTCCAAGTCGATGTCATCGATCACGGCTCGATATGCGGCTGGGGCGCTGGCGGGAACCTGAAGCCCCAACTGGATCTGCGCCTCCAGGACAGCCAGCCAGAACTCCCGTTCGCGCCGCACCTTCTCTCGCGGCGACCAAATGGCGCGCATCGCGGCACCGGCATAACGCTCGGCCAGCACGTTGGGGATGGTCACGATGACTGCTTTAGTCGCACCAGCTGACGGCGGCGCGGGCCGACACCGGCGAGCGTGACCGCCACGCCGGCACGCTCTTCGATGAAGCGCAGGTAACTGGCGGCTTCATTGGGCAGATCCTCCGCCGCGGTGACCTCAGCCAGAGAACTGCACCATCCGGGGAACTCCTCCAGCACCGGAAAGGCTCGATGCACATCGGACTGGTGGTATGGCATGGTTTCGGTTCGCTGACCGTCGATCTCGTAGCCCACACAAACCTTCAAGACCTCCAGGGAATCAAGCACGTCCAGCTTGGTGATAGCGATCTCCGAGAGCGAGTTCAGCCGGACCGCGTGTCGCAGCATCACCAGGTCCAGCCACCCCACACGCCGGCGACGACCGGTATTTGTGCCGAACTCGGCTCCATTGGTCACGAGCCTGTCGGCCACATGGCCGTGCACTTCAGCAGGGAAGGGACCCGACCCCACCCGAGTGGTGTACGCCTTGGTGATCCCGATGACCCGGTCGATGTGCCGTGGCCCCACGCCAGCACCCACGCAGGCACCCCCAGCTACAGGGTTCGAGGATGTCACGAAGGGATAAGTGCCGTGGTCGAGATCTAAGAAAGTTGCCTGAGCCCCTTCGAATAGCACTTCGCGACCCTCTTCTAGAGCTTCGTGTACCGTCGCCACGGCGTCGGTCACGTATGGCTCCAACGCTGGGCGGACCTCTTGTAAATATTTCTGGGCTAGCACGTCGAGGTCATATCCCAAACGGTTGTATACCTTTGCCAACAGAGGGTTCTTCTCGCGCAAAGCCGCATCCAGCTTCGCCCGAAAGATGCTGTCATCAAAGAGATCCTGAATGCGCAAACCGATGCGCGTGGCCTTGTCGGCGTAGGCCGGCCCGATGCCCCGTTTGGTGGTACCCAGCTTGTTAGAGCCCAAGCGACGTTCGCTCAGCACATCCAGCTGCTGGTGATAAGGCAAAATTAGGTGAGCATTGCCAGAAACCTGCAGACGGTGGGTGCTGATCCCGCGAGCTTCCAGCATGGCCAACTCATCCAGCAGCACGGACGGGTCTACCACAACGCCGTTGCCGATGACCGGCGTGATGTGTTCGTACAACACCCCTGAGGGCACAAGTTGCAAGGCGAAGGACTCCTCGCCAACGACGATGGTGTGGCCGGCGTTGTGCCCCCCCTGGTAACGCACGACCATTTCCATCTCGGCCGCTAGCAGATCGGTGAGCTTGCCCTTGCCCTCGTCGCCCCACTGGGTCCCGACCACCACGGTTGCCCCCACAGCAGCCTCCCTCGCGCGCTAACGACCCGAGCCAGCTTACGGTCGCGTCCCGTTAGCGCGCTCGGCCAGCGTTAGCGAGAAGTCCCCGGCAGCATCTAGCCACTGTGCCTGAACCACGAAACCCGCGGCCACAAGTTCTTCAGCAATCTCATGGGGGTGGAACTTGGCAGAAACCTCGGTCCGCATGGCCTCGCCGTCACCGAACGCGGCTCTAAGATCCAGCTGTCGCACGTTGACCACCTGCTCTTGTTCCGAGCGGAGCCACATCTCTACCCATTGCGTCTCATCGTCGTAGGTGACCACGTGGGCGAACTTCTGCGGCTCGAAGTCAGCGCCGAGTCGCTGGTTGATTACGTGCAACAGGTTGCGGTTGAACGCCGCGGTGACGCCGGTGGCGTCGTCATAGGCCGCCAGCAAACGGCGGCGATCTTTCACCAGATCAGCGCCGAGCAGGAGCGACTCGCCGGCGGCGGACATGGCAGCGACGTCGGCGAGGAACTTCCTGCGTTCTGGCCCGGTGAAGTTGCCGATCGTGCCTCCTAGTAGGGCCACGAGGCGGCGGCGGGCCGAGGGTAACGACTGCAGATCTTCAGCGAAAGTACCTACTACACCATGCACCGCCACACCGGAGTACGTCTTAGCGGCCGCGGTCGCAGTGGCCCGCAACGAGGCCTCGTTCACGTCGAAGGGGGCGAAACCACAAAGGGTGCCCGCATTAGCCAAGGCGTCGAGCAACAGACGTGTCTTGTCGGAGAAACCCGAGCCCAACTCAACGAGCCACTCGGCTCCTGAAAGCCTCGCTATCTCCGGCGCAACTCGTTGCAAGATCTCGTGCTCGCGGCGAGTCGGGTAGTACTCGAACAGGCGGGTGATCTCGCCGAAGAGCCTGGAACCTTCGTCGTCGTAGAACCATCTCGGAGGAAGATCTTTGGGGACCGAACGCAGCCCGGCAGCCACGTCGGCGGCCAGGGCTCGATCCTGCGCCGCTTGATTAGTACAAACGCTGATTCGGTAACCCTCACTGTCTGGTCCGGTCAACACAAATGAAGTCGAGGGAGATTCTGGGGCCATAGTCTTTTAGAAGTTTCAGTTACTGTCTCGCGCCAGACGTAGGCCCGAAAAATGCCAGCGGGTACCGGGGGCGAAGAAGTTGCGATAGCTAGCGCGGACGTGATCGGCGGGGGTGACACAACAACCACCTCGTAGCACCATCTGGTTGATCATGAACTTACCGTTGTACTCACCAACCGCCCCAGCTGCGGGAGCGAAGCCAGGGTAAGGACTGTAAGCGCTGGCTGTCCACTCCCAGACATCGCCAAACATCTGCGTGAGGTCGTCGCCTTGTGCCGGGCGGGGGTGGAGAGCGTCTGAGGCCAGCAAGTTGGCAGTTGGCGACGGTGAGAGCACGCCTGCCCAGCCAGCAGCTGCCTCCCACTCCGCCTCGGTGGGCAGCCGGGCACCCGCCCAACGGGCGAAGGCGTCAGCCTCGTAGTACGAAAGGTGACAGACAGGTTCATCAGGACGGACCAAGCGCTGTCCGGACAGGGTGAACAACCGCCACGAATCGCAGCTAGCAGAATCGTCGTTTGCAGAATCGCCGTTAAGGCTCCAGTACTGTGGCGCTGCCCAGCCTGCGGATTGTGCGGTGGCCCAACCGTCGGAGAGCCAGAGCGTGGGCGTCCGATAGCCGCCGTCGGCCATGAACTCCAGCCATTCGCCGCACGTGACCAGCCGGTTCGACAACTCGTATGGCCGGAGCAGGACTTCATGACGAGGGCTCTCATTGTCGAAGGCGAAGGACTCATCGGCGTGCCCGACGGTGGAGCAACCCCCTTCAAACGCGCTCCAGCCGGAAGCGGGGACAGAGGGTGCCGTCTCGGCGACCGCCTCAGCGCGGTAGGCGGGCTGAGCGGGATTACAACTAAGCACATGCTTGATATCCATGAGCAGAAGTTCCTGATGCTGTTGCTCATGGTTTAGTCCCAAAATCGCCAAGTCTGAGATGGCCCGGGGCAACTCGTCGGCCAGCAGACGCTCCATCTCTTCGTCTACCCAACTGCGGTAGTCGGCCACCTCAGCGGTGGAGGGCCGCGAGATTATCCCCCGATGAGGGCGAGGATGCCTGGGACCAGCCGACTCGTAGTAAGAGTTGAAGAGGTAATGGTAGAGAGGATTCAACTCTTGGTAGCCCGCTAGGTGGGGCTTCAGCAGAAACGTCTCGAAGAACCAAGTGGTGTGGGCGCGATGCCACTTAGTGGGGCTCACGTCGTCCATCGTCTGGATGCACTGATCCTCCGGTGATAGCGGTGCCGCTAAGGATTCGGTAAGTGCCCGCACTGCGCGGTAGCGCTCGGCGAGCGCTCCACTGGAAACCGTCAAGTCGAGACTTCCAAATGTTGGCGCAGCGGAGGCCCTTTGGTGGCCTCCTCAAAATCCTTCAGGGCGCGTCGCTGGGCGGCGTTCAGCTTCTGCGGCACCACGACCTCAACGGTAACTAGCAGGTCACCGATTCCACTTTCGGTCTTGATGCCACGGCCACGCACTCTCAGCGTGCGGCCCGATTGGGTACCCGCCGGCAAACGCAGAGTTACCGGCTCGCCACCGAAGGTGGGGATAGTAAGACGCGTTCCCTCGGCAGCCTCGCTGAAGCTGACTGGGACTGTGAGTGTGAGGTTCTTCCCGTCACGACCGAAGAGTTGGTCCTCACCAACGCGCACGATCACGTAGAGATCCCCCGGCGGACCACCAGCGGTGCCAGCGCCCCCTTTGCCGCGCAGGCGAATTCTCTGGCCGTCGCTAACTCCTGGCGGAATCCGGACCTTTGTCGTGCCGCCGTCGCGCCGCTCGCCCAAAGTGATCTGCCTGGTGGTGCCATTTACTGCCTCGGCAAAAGACAGCGAGACCTCCATCTGGCGATCTGGCCCCCGACGTGTATGGCTGGCACTGCTGGGCGCGCCAAAGGGATCACCCCCCTCACCAAACAGGTTCGACAACAAATCACCGAGACCCTCAGCGCCTGAGAACTGAAACGAATGCGACCCACCGGGACCCGAGGCGACGAAGGGGCCCCCGCCAGCTGCCAGCCGGCGAATCTCGTCATACTGAGCACGCTTGTCGGTGTCACCGATGATGTCGTAGGCAGCCGATACTTCTTTGAAGCGCTCCTCAGCGTTGGCATCACCGGGATTGCGGTCGGGATGCAAACTACGGGCTAGGGATCGGTAGGCCTTGGTGATGTCGCTCTGCGAAGCCTCTGCTGAGACACCCAACACCCGGTAGTAGTCCTTCTGTAGCCACTCCTGGCGAATGTCGCTCAAGTCCTCACCCGCCTCAAAGCTCTCGCGGGTGACTAATCATCCCTGGACGCCAACCACCGCGGGCCGCAACACCCGCCCACCCCAGGCGTAGCCGGTGCGGAGCACATCGGTCACGATCGGGGCGCCAGCAGACTCGACGGTGGAGCGCTCTTCGGGGGCGGTATGCATCACCGCTTCGTGATAGTTCGGGTCGAACGGTTCCCCCGCCGGCGAGATGACTTCAAGGCCGCTTTCGGTTAGCGAGTCCAGCAACGCGCTGTGGAGTGGCCCTACTAGTTCGTCGTCGTGGGCAGCACCCGCCTCGGCAGCGTCGAGCACCGCCAGCAGCCGGAGCGCCAAGTCGGCCGCACCGCGCTCGGCGGCCTGGGCTTGCTGCTCGGCCGCCCGGCGGCGGTAGTTAGCGAACTCTGCCTTGAGGCGCGTCAGAGCGTCTAGATACTCCGCGCACGGCTCGCACGGTGACCCAGCACCGGCCACCTCGGGCGGCACCGGAGCCTGTTCATCCTCACCGGTTGCTTCGTCGCTTGGCTCCGGGGGAACTGCTGCCTCGCCAACGCAGACCTCTGAAGGTTCTAGGTCGGGACGAGTTGCCACATCGGGGGTGGTGTCGGGCTCGGTCGCAGTGGTCACGAGTCGTCCTCGTCAAGGATCTCGGCGTCGATCACGTCATCGTTCGCACCATTCCCGTCGGCTGGGTTGGCCGCGTCGGCGGTTTGCGTAGCCCGGGCGTACATGGCAAACACGAAGGAATCTACGGCTTGCTGCAGGTCCTGGGAGGCCGTCGCGATGGCTTTGGGGTCGTCGCCCTCGAGCGCGCTGCGGGTGGCTTCCAACTTGGCACGAAGATTGGCCGCCCCTTCGGCGTCGGCGGAAGCACCGTCCTCTTCAAGCAGCTTCTCGGCTCGGTACACCAGGGAGTCGGCCAAGTTACGGGCCTCGGCAGCCTCCCGGCGACGCCTGTCCTCTTCGGCGTGGGCCTCGGCGTCGCGCACCATCCGGTCCACCTCGTCGCTGTCCAGCGATGACTGACCGGTGATCGTGATGGACTGCTCATTGCCGGTGGCCTTGTCGCGAGCTGACACATGAACGATGCCGTTGGCGTCAATATCAAAGGTGACCTCGATCTGCGGTACGCCCTGCGGCGCTGGCGGGATGTCCACGAGTTGGAACTTGCCGAGCGTCTTGTTGAACTCGGCCATTTCCCGCTCGCCCTGGAGTACGTGGATCTCCACTGACGGCTGGTTGTGAGCCGCGGTGGTAAAGACCTCCGACCGCTTAGTGGGGATCGTGGTGTTGCGCTCGATGAGTCGGGTCATGATCGCGCCTTTAGTCTCGATCCCCAACGAGAGCGGGGTAACGTCTAACAGCAACACGTCGGTGACATCGCCCTTCAGCACGCCGGCCTGGATGGTGGCGCCGACGGCCACGACCTCGTCGGGATTCACGCCCTTGTGCGGTGCCTTACCGGTCAACTCGGTGACCAGCGCCGAGACGGCGGGCATACGGGTAGATCCACCGACCAAGATGACGTGATCCACCTCATTGGTGGCCAGACCGGCGTCTTTGAGCGCCCGCTCGAAGGGGCGACGGCAGCGATCCAGCAGGTCTGAGGTCATGGACTCAAACGCCGCGCGCGTGAGGGTGTAATCCAGGTGCAGGGGACCGGCGGAAGTGGCGGTAATAAACGGCAGGTTGATCTGCGCTTCCTGCTTCTGGGAGAGTTCTATCTTGGCCTTCTCAGCGGCCTCCTTGAGGCGTTGCAGCGCCATAGCGTCACCGCTGAGATCCACTCCGTGATCGCCCTTGAAACGATCGGCGATCCAACTGATCACCGCCTCATCCCAATCGTCGCCACCTAACTTGGTGTCTCCGCTGGTGGACTTCACTTCAAATACGCCGTCGCCGATTTCCAGCACCGAGACGTCAAAAGTGCCTCCGCCTAGATCGAAGACCAGGACCGTCTCATCGGCGTTCTTTTTCTCTAGCCCGTATGCCAGCGCGGCCGCAGTCGGCTCATTGATGATCCGCAAGACCTCCAAGCCGGCGATCTGCCCCGCCTCCTTCGTAGCGGTGCGCTGAGCGTCGTCGAAATAGGCTGGGACGGTAATGACCGCCTCGGTCACTTCTTCACCTAGATACGTTTCGGCGTCACGCTTTAGTTTCATCAGAATGCGTGCCGAGATCTCTTGCGGCAGGTACTTCTTCCCATCGATCTCAACGACGGGCGCCGGCTCCCCCATGTGCCGCTTGACCGAGCGAATCGTTCGGTTGGCATTGGTGATGGCCTGACGCTTGGCAACCTCACCCACGAGCACTTCGCCGCCGGGGGCAAAGGCCACTATCGACGGCGTCGTGCGCGCGCCTTCGGCATTGGCAATCACAGTGGGATCGCCGCCCTCCATAACGCTAACTACCGAGTTGGTCGTACCCAGATCTATGCCGACTGCCTTGCCCATGGGTTGCTGCCTCTCCTAAAAATCGTTGTTTTCTGACACGTCCTGCTTCGTCTCGAAGCAGGCTACCTGTGCCCGGTTGGCCTGGTGTTCGCCTAAACGACGCCTCCCGGATGTGCCTCCCGGATGTTCGGACAACTAGTTCAACGCCCGCGCTTGGCAAAATCTTCCCGTTGAGTCCTAAAGCATGTCCTAGTCATGTCCTAGAACTAGGAACAGTGACTATGGTCGCCGGCGTTGGACGGCGCTGGGCCGACCGGAGAGAACCGCATAAAGATGGCCGCATAAAGATGAGTGTGATAGCTGCCAACCTGATCCTGCTCCGCCACGGCCAGAGCGCCTGGAACCTGGAGAACCGATTCACCGGCTGGTATGACTGCGACCTGTCACCTCAGGGCCGCGCCGAAGCCGTCGCCGCCGGCCGGGCGCTAGCCGACGCCGGCATCCGACCCGACGTGGCCCACACTTCGCTGCAGACCCGGGCGATCCACACCTGCAGCTTGGCCCTTTCAGAGGCTGCTTGCGCCGACATCCCCACTCGGCGGCACTGGCGCCTAAACGAGCGCCACTACGGTGACTTGACGGGACTAGACAAAACGGAGACGGCTAGGCGCTACGGCGCTGAACAGGTGCAACTGTGGCGGCGCAGCTATGCCACGGCGCCGCCGCCGATTCGGCCCGACAACCCCTGGAACCCGGCCTCTGACCCCCGGTACGCCAGCCTGGCGCCCGGGGAGATGCCGCTCGGCGAGTCTCTGGCCGACGTGCTGGCACGCCTACTCCCATACTGGGAGGGTCCGCTGTGCGCTGACCTACAGGCATACAGCTGCGTGCTAGTGGCAGCCCACGGCAACAGCCTGCGGGCGCTCGTCAAACACCTAGACCGAATCAGCGAAAATGACATCAGCGCCCTGGAGATCCCAACCGGCGTACCCATCGCCTATGAGATCGACACTCACGACATGAGGCCACAGCGAGCTGCGGACTTGCCTGAACGTTTTGTAACCGGCGACTAACCCGCGACTACCATACGAAAGTCGTATCCGTCGGCAGTCCGTCAATAGTCCGGAATGCTGAGACGGCGCGCATTGAACAGAGCGCCCGCACCGGGCCTCGCCAAAGAGAGGGAGACAATATGCGTAGGACAGTAGGAATTCGTAAGCGTTGGCTGGTTGCGCTGCTAGGAGTGGTGCTGCTAGCGGCCTCCTGCGCCGACGACAGCGGCGCCACAGACACGGCCGCGTCCGCCATGAGCGAAGCCACCGGAGCCCAAGCCGCGGCCGAAGTAGCCCTAGCAGACGCGCAAGCCGCAGCCGCTAAAGCGCGGGAAGCCCAAGCAGCGGCCGACGCCGCAGCAGCAGCCGCGACGCTGGCACAAGCCACCGCCGAAGGCAACCAAGAAGCCGTCGCCGCAGCCGAAGCCGACCTAGCCGCAGCCCAAGCCGCGGCCGAAGAAGCCCGCTCCGACGCCGCCGCGGCCCAAGCCGAAGCCGACGAAGCCGCAGCCGCGGCCGCAGCAGCCGAAGCAGCCGCAGAACAAGCCGCCGCCCCAGAACCAGCACCAGCGCCACCACCCGCCGAGGAAGACACCGAACTCATCCTCACCGTCGGAGTACCCGGCGACATCCAAACGCTGGATCCGTGCTGCACCAACTTCATCCGTGGCCACGAAGCCCAGCTGCTGGTGTCAGACCCACCAGTCATCCATCCGATTGAAGAGCGGGGCGGTGCCTTAGTGGCGGTCGCCGACGATTTGCTGCCGTACTACTTCGAGTCCTGGGAGGAGAGCGACGACGGTCTCACCTACACCGTCAAAGTGCGCCAAGGCGTCACCTTCGACGACGGCTCGGAGGTCACCGCTGAGACGGTGCGCTTCTGGGTAGACCGGAACCTCAACACCCCTGGCGGTGGAGCCTGGCTGCTCAACAACATCGCTTTCATCACCGAACCGCCCGAGGTGGTCGACGAGTACACCCTGGAGTTCACGACCGATGCGCCGAGCCCAATGGTGATGCAGCAGTTCTACATGACCTCCTCAGTACCGATTGATCCGAAAGTGGTGGAGAAGTACGCCACCGAAGACGACCCTTGGGCTATGGAACACTTCGCCACCAACGTTGAGAACCCCAGCGGCCCCTACCGGATCGCTAGTTGGCTGCCGGACCAGGAGGTCGTGTTCGAGAAGCGCGAGAACTACTGGGGCGAGCCGCGGGCCTACGACAAGATCATCTGGAAGATCATCCCGTCCAACGCCGAGCGCGTGCAGCTACTGAGCGCCGGCGTGATCGACGTAGCCATCGGCCTCGGTACCGAAGACTTCGCCGCTCTGGCGGGGGTGGACGGCGTGACCGTGCAGCGCTTCCCCTCCAAGAACGAAGCCTACGTGGGCATGGGCAACTCCATAGCTCCGTTCGACAACGTGCTGATGCGTCAGGCGGTTTCCTACGGTATCGACTACGACGACATCGTCGAAAACGTCTACAAGGGCGAAGCGCAGCGGCTCTACGGCCCCATCCCCAACGGCTCGGCCTTCTCTCTAGGTGACCAGGTTGGCTACACGCGTGACGTGGAACGAGCGCAAGAGTTGTTGGCCGAGGCTGGCTACGACGGCAGCCCGGTGACGTTGTCGATCGACGCTGCCAGGGGCGAGCACGAGTTGATCGCCGTGCGCGTCCAGTCGCACCTAGCCGAAGTCGGCATCGAGGTGGAGATCGAGATCCTGACCGCCGCGGTGTTCGCCGAGCGTAAGGTGGCCAAGGAACTGCAGATGTTTGTGGACGAGCTGCTGGCGTGGATCGACGATCCCAACTATCAGCTGTCGCTCAGCCTGCAATCGGGCGTCTTCGGCAACTACGCCAACTACGACAACGAGCGCGTCGACGAGATCATCCGCGACGGTTGGGCCGAAAAAGACCCAGCCGCCCGGCGGGAGATGTTCGAAGAGGCACAGCGGATCATCACCGAAGAAGCCCCATGGGCGTTCCTGGCACAGCCGGACTACAAGATCGCCCTACGGGACAACGTTGGGGGCTTCGCCCTCTATCCGAACGAGATCCCGCGACTAGCGGACCTGTACCCACTAGATCAGTAACTCTGAACCGCGGGCGCGAACCGGCACCCGCCTGAACTAGCCAGCGGCACCTCGCTCAACTTCTCAGAGGTTCGGGCGGGGTGCCGCTGCCGTTTTATGTCAGCCCTGGCGAACAAACAGCCATCGGCTCGGCTCCGAGGCAGACAGAAGTTACGGGCAAAACCCCGCTGACCGAGCGGGACTAACATGAGGATCAACGGCCAATCCGACGACTCGATTAGTCATCTGGTGCCGAAATGGTGCTGCGTGCAAGGGAGAGAATATGCGTAGGACAGTAGGAATTCGTAAGCGTTGGCTGGTTGCGCTGCTAGGAGTGGTGCTGCTAGCGGCCTCCTGCGCCGACGACAGTGGCGCCACAGACACGGCCGCGTCCGCCATGAGCGAAGCCACCGGAGCCCAAGCCGCGGCCGAAGTAGCCCTAGCAGACGCGCAAGCCGCAGCCGCTAAAGCGCGGGAAGCCCAAGCAGCGGCCGACGCCGCAGCAGCAGCCGCGACGCTGGCACAAGCCACCGCCGAAGGCAACCAAGAAGCCGTCGCCGCAGCCGAAGCCGACCTAGCCGCAGCCCAAGCCGCGGCCGAAGAAGCCCGCTCCGACGCCGCCGCGGCCCAAGCCGAAGCCGACGAAGCCGCAGCCGCGGCCGCAGCAGCCGAAGCAGCCGCAGAACAAGCCGCCGCCCCAGCACCAGCGCCACCACCCGCCGAGGAAGACACCGAACTCATCCTCACCGTCGGAGTACCCGGCGACATCGAGACGTTGGACACCTGCTGCGCCAACTTCATCCGCAGCCACGAGGCTCTACTAATGCTGTACGACCCGCCTGTCATCCACCGGATCGCGGAGCAGAACGGTGCTCTCGTCGGCCAGGCCGGTGACCTGTTGCCGTACTACTTCGAGTCCTGGGAGGCGCACCCCGACGGTCTCACCTACACAGTCAAAGTGCGCCAAGGCGTCACCTTCGACGACGGCTCGGAGGTCACCGCTGAGACGGTGCGCTTTATGACCGAGCGGAACCTCAACACCCCCGGCGGGGCCAACTGGCTGCTGCGCAACATCGCTTTCATCAACGAACCACCCGAGGTGATCGACGAGTACACCCTGCGCTTCACCTCCAGCGAGGCGAGCCCCATGGTCATGGAACACTTCTACATGACCTCCTCAGTAGCCATCGATCCGAAGGTCATCCAGGAGAACGCCACCGAGGACGACCCATGGGCGATGGAGTATTTCGCCAGCAACGCGGACAACCCCAGTGGCCCCTACCGCATGGTGAGCCGCACTCCCGACCAGGAGGTCGTGTTCGAGAAGCGCGAAAACTACTGGGGCGAGCCGCCGGCCTACGACAAGATCATCTGGAAGATCATCCCATCCAACGCCGAGCGCGTACAGCTACTAAAGGCGGGTGTCATCGACGTGGCTATCGCTTTAGGCACCGAGGACTTCGCTGCCCTTGAGGGTGCCGAAGGCGTGACCGTGCAGCGGTTCCCCTCAAAGAACCTGGCCTATATGGGCTTGGGGAACAAGCTCAGCCCGTTCGACAATAAGACCGTGCGCCAGGCCGTGTCCTACGCCGTGGACTACGACGACATCCTCAACAACGTCTACAAGGGCGAAGCGCAGCGGCTCTACGGCCCCATCGCCCCCGGCTCATTCTCGAGCTTGGGAGACAGCATCGGCTACACCCGAGACGTGGACAAAGCGAAAGAGCTGTTGGATTCGAGCGGCTACGACGGCTCCACGGTGACACTGTCGATCGACTCCGCCAAGGGCGAGCACGAGCTGATAGCCGTGCGCATTCAGGCGCACCTAGCCGAGATCGGCATGTCGGTGGAGATCGAGAAACTGCCGTCGCCGGTATTTGCCGAGCGCAAGGTGAGCGACCCCAGGATGCAGATGTTCATAGACGAGGGCCTGCCCTGGATCGACGATCCCAACTACACCCTTTCGGTGTTCCTTCTCTCGGGCGTCTTCGGGAACTACACCCAGTATGAGAACGAGCGTGTGGACGAGATCATCAACGAGGGCTGGGGTATCCTCGACCGCGAGGAGCGGGCCGAGACCTTTGAGGAAGCCCAGCGAATCATCGTGGACGAGGCGCCGTGGGTGTTCCTAGCGCTGCCCGACTACAAGATCGCCATGCGCGACACGGTGGAGGGCTTCGTGTTGTACCCGAACGCCATCCCACGCCTCGCCGACCTACGACCCGCTAACTAATCACCTATCGGCGGAACTCGGCAACTGCCCGGGGCGCCAATACCGCCGCGGCTCAGCGGCGGCGCAGGAAACGACGACGGGGCTTGGCCAAGGCTCGCTCGGTTCGACGATCCTCTGCAGCCGCTAGAGCCTCAGCGGGGCTAAAGGCAGGCGCGGTAGAGCCCGAGGTGGGTTCGGGTAGTTGGGAAACCACGCCCGTCACTCCAGGAACTCGCTGTAGTAGGACAGCCTCGATGCCAGCAGTCAGGGTGACCATCGAGAGCGGGCAAGTACGACAGGCGCCGATCATCTCGATCTCTACGACGCCGTCGTCTCGGACGCCCAGCAGCGTGAGATCTCCTCCGTCGGACTGCAGAGCGGGGCGCACGAAATCCAGCGCCTCGGTTAGTAGGTCCATGTCCACCTGCGATGACATGGCTTAGAACACCTCAATCCAGGTGCCGGCACCCGCCTCAAGAGCCAGGTCGTAAACCAGAGCCGCACAGGAGGCGTCGAGGGCGGGCATCCCCATGTGAGTCATTATCGTGCGTTCGGCGGGGTCTTCCCTCCCCGGACGCCGCCCCGGCAGAATCTCACTGGCAATGTCGGCGTGAATGTCATCACGGGAGAGCTGGCCGGGGTGCAGCCCGCCGATGCGGCCCGCCTCATCCCCGGTGATCCACTCCAGGTCGCGCCCGTACCAGCCCACGACCCACTTGTCGAAAGCTCGAGCACAGCTAGCGTCCACATCCCGGAAGCCGGTAGCGGCACAGACGTGGGTGCCCGGAGAGATCCAGGACTCCATGAGCACCGGCTGCAATGAGTTGGTCACCACGCAGACGATGTCAGCTGAAGCCACGGCTTCTTCCACGCTGGCAGCCACGTTGGCCTCGGCGCTCAGGCGCTCGCTGGCCTCGCTGGCGAATCGCTCCGCCGTCTCTTGGTAGATGTCAAACGCCGTCACATACCTAAGGTCAAATAACTCCGCTAGCAACCACAGGTGCGTGCGACCTTCGTTGCCGCAGCCGATGATCGCCAGGTGGCTACTGTCGGGTCGGGCTAGGAACTTGGCGCCCACCGCGGCGTGACCGCCAGTGCGCATGTTGGTAACAGAAGTACCGTCCACCAGAGCCAGCGGCATGCCGTTGTCGGCGTCGGTCACCAAATCCAAAGCCGAAATGCCCGGCAGTGACCTGCGGGGATTACCCGACCAACTGCTGAGCCATTTGAGGGCCGCTCGTTCAAGCGGGCGGATCAAGGCAGGGAAAGCCTGCACCACGCCGTAACCAAAGGGAGGTTCGGGTCCTGGCGCGGTGCGGTCATGCACCCAAAGGTTCACCGGATTGGTCTGATCTACCAGCCCTTCGCCCACCCAGGCAAAAGTGTCCAGACAACGTTGCAGGGTTGCCGCCGGCGTGAGCAGTTCCTCCACCTCGCGGCGGGAGACAACTAATACATGCCCCGGGCCGCGCGCGGGACTGCTCACAACTCGGACTCTAGGGCTATGAGCGCCCCGGCCGCCTCACCGATCCGCTCCACGGCGCGGGGGGGCAGCGGGCCGTAAGGCTTGCGCGGCAGGCCGGGGCGGGCGCCGCCCAGTTCAGAGATGGCCTTCAGGTAGCCGTGCTCGTAGCTGAGCATTGGCGGCATGTCGGGCCGACGGATCGAGGCCGAAAGTTGCTGCAGGGCTTCGTAGGCTCTGCGCACCCACGGATCGTTGTGATTTCCCCGGCGGCATTCCTCAATGAAACGGTTAGCGCTCCGCATACCTGCCCAGCAAAAGATGCCAGTAGCACCCACAGCCCCCAGCATCGAACCGTGGAAGAAGGCCGGGTCATTGCCGGTAAACACGTTGATCCGGTCGCCGATGGTCAAAAGCACCTGATCGAAGTGCGGCAGCGCCGTGTTTGATTCTTTGATGGCTTTGATGTTGGGCACCTGTAGGAGCCGTTCCCACATGTCTGCTGAGATGTTCACGCCGTTCAAGGGTGAGTAGTTGTAGACCATCAGCGCCATATCGCCGGCGAGCGACTCGGCCACCTCGACGAAGAAGTCCATAGCCCAGCTTGGAGTAACCGGCAGAGCGTAGGGGGCAGCCAACATAGAGCCGTCTGCGCCGCAGGTCTCGGCGTAGCGCGCCCGGCGGATGGCTTCTTGCTGGTAGCTGGCCGTGGAGCCCACCACGACCGCCAAGCCAGCCTCGTGACCAGCGTCTACGGCGACCTCGCAGGTAGCGTCAAACTCTGCTGGTGAGACGCTAGTCATCTGCCCCATCGAGCCGAAGACGATGCACCCTGGTGCCCCCGAAGCTGCTACCAACCCGATGCTGTGACGCACGCCGTTCAAGTCGATCTGCTGATCGGAGTCCAGGCTGAGGGGTATTAGGGGCATCAGCCCCTCCAGCGGTTTACGGGTGAATTCGGGCATCTCAGGCCTCCGATGCGAGTCTTCGGTAGAGGTTGCGCAGTTGATCGCAACGCTGAGAAAGGTCGTCGAACTCTACGGCCTCACAGCGGTAGCCGAGACTCTCCATGGCAGCACGAGTCTCGGCGGTGTAAACCACGGTTCCGTCGGATTCGATTCGCTCGATACCGTCGAAGCGCGCCGCTCGGTCGTTTATAGCTATCGCTGCCTGCTCGTCCAGGGTCGCCGGCAGACGCAGTTCTATCCGGCCCGAGCCAACAAGCGCCGGGTAGCCGCCTGGGCGGCCCATCGGTGCGGTCACGTGGGTTAGCAGCGGCTCGTCGCCCACAAGGGCGAGGGCGTTCTTCACCGCCGAGCCGGCAAACAGTGAGTTCGGTACGTCGTCGTGCCAGCGGATCGCCTCGGGCCAAGTGGACAGCGCGGTCTGAAGGTCCACCTGTTCGGTGATGTTGGTGCCATCGAGGAGTAACTGGAAGTGGTGCGGCACCACGGGGCCGTAGGTCAGCAGCGCGTGCGAGCCCACAAGCGACACATCAATGTCGGCGGCCGAACGGCCCGTGGTGGCCATGACGTAGCGCAGCAAGCGCGCCGCACAGACTTCTACGTTGCCGGCGCCGGCGGAAGGCCCGTGACCAAACCGCTGCCAAATGGCCACGTTGACCACATCGGGGAACGAGACGTTAACCACGTGGGTGTCGATCTCGGCCGACTCCACGGCACGGGTCAGTTGCGTTGCTGGCCAGAGGTGCCACGGCAGCCACATCCCAAAAGTCGCCGCCCTGATCTCGGCGCGCCTGGAAGGCTCAATGTTCGCACCGCTTAGGACTCGGGGGGATTGCACTGTGGCCGAGTGGATAATGGCGTCGGGGCGCACCTCGGCCAGCAGTCGGGCGAACGAAGCTTCGTCGGCTAGATCCACCTGTTGGTGCTCGAAGCGCTTGGTGTGGCCCTGAATGGCCGAGCCCAGCATGGCAATGGTGGTCCAGGAAGGTCCCTGCCAAGGGCCGCGCTTGACGGTCACTATTCGATCTACGCTGGGCGTGCGAGCCAAAAACTCTAAGGCCCAGCCGCCCACCTGGCCCACCCCAGACACCAAGACGGTGGTCATGAGCTACCCAGTCGTGGCGACGAGTGTCGGGGCGCGGGCATAATCAACTTTCCTACCACGCCCAGACCCCAGTGCGGCTACACGGACCGGAGGAGCTACTTAGACTCACCAGTCGGCGTGGCGAACCCGCGACCAATCCCACCAAGACAGGAGACCTATCACCATGAATGCAGCAGCCAGCGCCCCGGAGGGCCTCAGCGACATCGCAATCGAGCGTGCCCGGGCTAAGACCTTCGCCGTACTTTCTACGTTGATGCCCGACGGGCAACCACAGAACCACGTTATGTGGGTGGACACCGACGGCACCAACCTGCTCATCAACACCGAAGTTCACCGTCGCAAGTATCACAACGTGACGGCCGACCCACGGGTGACGGTTCTGCTTCCCGACAACGAGAACCCGTACATATTCAGCGAGGTGCGCGGCCGGGTCACCTCGGAGATCCGCGGCCCTAAGGCCCGAGAACACATCGAAGAGCTAGCCATGAAATACATGGGTACTGCCTACCCGGCGCCGATCCAGTCCGAGCGGGTCATCTTGATCATCTCCCCCGAGCGGGTCTACGACCACCAGAGGCCCTGAGCCGACCGCATCCCGACCGGAGCCCAGAAAGCGAGGACCCACCATGCAAGTCTCAATCGTGACCGGCGCTGCCAGTGGAATCGGAGCGGCCACGGCCCGGAGGCTGGCGGCCCGTGGCGACGCCGTGGTCTGCGCCGACCTGGACGGTGACGGTGCCGCAGCCACCGCAGGAGATCTTCCCCAGGCGATGGCTTTCCAGCTCGACGTGGCCGACGAGGCCGCCACCGACGCCATGGTGGAGGCCACGCTGGAGCGTTTCGGCGACCTGCACCACGCGGTGGCATGCGCCGGCATGGAACTGGCTGGCCCCAGCCTTGACTTTCCGCTGGAGGACTTCCGCCGGATCCTGGATGTCAACCTAACCGGCTGCTTCCTCACCGCCCAGCGGGCCGCCCGGGCGATATGCCAGGCGGGCCACGGCGGATCGATCGTGCTGATTGGGTCGATCAACTCAAAGATCGCTCTGCCCAACTTCGCCGCCTACGTGAGCTCCAAGGGCGGCGTGTTGATGCTCGGGAAGGGTCTGGCTCTGGACTTTGCCGCCCATAACATCAGAGTGAACGTAATTGGCCCGGGCGTTATCAACACCCCCATGAGCGCCGACAGCATTGCCGACCCGGAGCGGGGAGCTTTCCTAATGTCCAAGACGCCTCTGGGACGTCCCGGCGAACCGGAAGAGATCGCCGAACTGGCCGCCTTCTTGACCTCCGAGGGTGCCTCTTTCATGACCGGTGCATACGTCCCAGCCGACGGGGGCTGGCTAGCGGGCTGAGTCGCCGGAGGCTGGACGTGCCCTAAGGGTTAGCTACCAGAATTTCCAACAGGTCGGTGAAGAAGCCGAAGGCAACATCTCTGTCGAGCCACTCCTCGCCGCTATTCAAGATCACAACAAAGTTGTACGGCTCACCACCTGGTGGCTCGGCGAACCCGGCCAGAGCGGCTACGCCGTTAAGCGAGCCCGTTTTGCCGCGCACCAAACCCGCCAGAGGCGAGTTGCGGTAGCGATTCTCCATAGTCCCAGAGCGACCTGCCACTGCTAGAGCGGAAGCTACCTGGCCACGCGCCCCACCGAAGTCCAGTACTTCGGCTATCTGGCTGCAACTCAGACGGTTCTCCGGGCTGAGCCCCGAACCGTCGGCCGGAGTTGCCAAACCGGGGATCTCGGCTGCCAGCGCTTGTTGGACCGCCTGGGCTCCGGCGCGGGTAGTCCCACGGCCGGCAGACACCAGGCCTAGCTCCTTCAGCAGCATCTCCGCCAGCGTGTTATCGCTCTCGGCCAACAAGTAGTGCAGGTACACCGACAGCGGCTCCGACTCAATCGTGGCCAACGTCACAAGGCTGTCGTAGTTTCCGCCCGCCGCGGCCGCTCTGGGTACCAGGGGGATGCGAACCGAGCGCGCTTCCAGCAAGTCATCAAAGGCCTCAGCCGCCCGCTGCGCGGGCGCGGGGTGAGGCGCTAAGCCCCAGGTGGAGGTGATCCCCGGTGGCGCCCGCCACCCCTGGTCAACCGAAAGCGCGCTGAGCGACCCAGCCACGCTCTGAGCAGCGTAGCGGTCGGGCCAGCTCGCAACAGTAGTGCGAGTGTCATAGCGGTCCGCCACTGCCACCACGCCACCGGTCAGACGGCCGACTCCGGCTGCTACAAGGTTGTCGGCCAGCTTCGCCAGTGGCGTTCCGACGCCGCCGTGACTTGCGAGCATCTCCAAGTAATGCGGGGTGGAGAGCAGCGGATCACCGCCTCCTACGAGGTAGAGGTCACCGTCTAGCACGCCGCCGGCTGGCTCGGCTGCGGCCATCACCATTGTCTTGAAGGTGTAGTCGGGACCCAAGACCCGTAGCGCGGCCTCGACCAAGACCAGCTTCTGCAGTGAGGCTGGAACCAGCTTCGTCTCGGCGTTGCGGGCGAAAACAGTCTGGCCGCCTCGGTGGACCGCCAGGCAGTAATCACGGCCGGGAGCACGCTCAATCACGGCAGTCAGAGCATCGGTCAGAGACGAGCCCGCAGGGCCTTGCGTAGTAGCTGCACCCTGGCGGAGGTCGGGACTTGCGGCGTTGGTTTCTGGGGGCACCTCAATCGGCGCTGCTGGCGAATCCTCGGGTTGTTCGGGCGCAGCGGAAGCAGGCTCTGACGGAGGAGCGGGCTCCGGCGCAGGTGGCGGCAGAGAAGCAGACGGGCTGGCGGGCGCAGAGGTAGTCGGGGCGGCAGGGCTGGTGGGTGAAGGCGTGTTGGCGGCAGCGCCAGTTTCCTCGAGGGCGGCGTCGGACGGCGGTACTTTGGGAGCAGGCGCTTGCTCCTCGACTGCCATAGGGAGCGGCAAAGAGGCGCCCTCGGGCGGGGTCTCCGCCGGGGTGAGCAGGGCTGGGGGGGATATAGCTGGACGGTGCGCTGTCTCGGAATCGCCCAACTGGCCCGGAATCAGCAAAATCGAAGCCGCTATGGCAACCACCGCAAGCGGAGCCAAAAGGCGCATTTTATTTTCCAAACTCCAAGCTCCAACGCGCCGCACGCCACTATTAGTTGCCTGGCTCATCACCCTCGAGTGGCCGTATTTCAGTCGCGGTCACCGGTGCGACTCAAGTCATGGCTACATCGACTACCTGGCGCTGGCCGCCGGTACCCCCAGCAGCAATTGTGGCTAAAGCCTCGGTCACACCCTCCAGCGGCACGGTAGGGCCGATCAGCGGCCGCAGGTTCAGGCGCCCGGATTCATAAAGGGCATTGCCCAAGAGGAAGTCGGCGCGGGTGTAGCCAAACGTGGCAACGACGTTGAGTTCGCGCTTGATGAAGTCGAACAAAAAGTCCTCAAAGCGCAGCTGGGCCGAGCCGTGCACGATGCCCATTAGCAGCACCGTGCCACCCGGGCGAGCGGCCCTCATCACCGTCTCGACGCTGTCAGGATGGCCAGACGCCTCGAAAGTCAAATCGGCGCCGTGAGGAGCACCCAAAGCCTGCCTCAGCGCCTCGGCGGACTCGTCGGGCGACATCCCCGAAACGTTCACGCTGCCGTCTACCCAGTCATCGACAGCAGCTAGGTGATCAGCTACCACGTCCGCCGCCACAATCGTGGCAGCACCCATAGCACGGGCAACCTGGCACACCGTGAAGCCAATGCTGCCGACGCCAGAAACGACTAGCCGCGCCCCCGGCGCCATCCCCGAACGGCGCATGCCGTGAACTGCTGCGGGAAGCGCGGCGGAGAGCATCACCGCTTCGCCCAACGGCGTCTCAGCCGACAGCGGAAACAGGTTGGACTCGGGCACGAGGGCGTAATCGGCAAACCCGCCGTCTAAGTCGATCCCCAGGTGTCGCATCCACGGACAGATGCTCTCATCGCCGCGCACGCACCACTCGCAGACCCCGCAGCCCACCACAGCATCAGCCACTACTAGGCTCCCCGGCGGGGGCGTAGCCGGGGAGTCGGCTTCAACGATCTCACCGGCGATTTCGTGGCCCAGAATGCGAGGCAGACCCTTGGTGTCGAGCATTCCCGCGGCCATCTGTTGGTGGAATAGACCCAGCGCCGAGGCGCGCACACGCACCAGGGCCCAGTTGGGGGGCCGCTCGGGAATGGCGATGTCAGCCAGCTCCAAACGGTTCTGGCCCACCATCAACAAAGCGCGCACTGGCACCTACCCCCAGAGTCTCGTTTGGGCCGCAAATGTGGCTGGGCGACTGCCGAGCGTCGGACTCAGTCGAGGACGTCTTTGCTGTCTAGCTCCCAGCACAACTCGCTGTAGTGATCGCCAGCGGGTACCCAACGCTTGCGGGAGTAGCGAATGTTGGGGTTATAAGCAAGCGCAATATGCTCGTCGAGGTCGCAGAAGTTGGACGAAAACTCCACGTCGGGAGCGTTGTCACGCAGGTAGTCGCCAATGGGGCAGTTGAGGCGGAGGACATATTTCGCCATGTTGCCGTCGTCCTCGAAGTAGCGCTCGGTGTCCAGCTTGGGCGACCAGGCGAAGTAGCTCCAGAACTCCTTGAAGAAGTTGTTAAGGCTGCGGTGGTCGCCCTTGGCACGAGACCGCTCGGCCATGGCTGAGCCCATCTCAACCCCTTGCCGCTGCCGGGCGCGGGAGACGGCAGCGCGCCCTTCCTCTTGGCCCAACTCTTCCTCCATGGCGTTGGCTAGAACCGAGAAGATCTTCGTCTTGGCGTGGAACTCGTTCTCGTTGGCGTCCCAGCCTTGCTGGATCGGATCGTCAGCGGCGACCTGGCGGTAGCGCTCCAGGTAGCGGCGCTGGCCCTCATGATCCACCTTGCCAGCTTCTTTGGTACGCGCCAGCCGATCGGCAGGCCCATCCTGAATGGAGTCAGCTAGTTCCTTCAGCTCCGGATAGGCGATTTCAACCTTGTCGTAGGCAACCATCTACTTTCTCCTCAGTTGTTTCCTGAAACGTCGCCCGGCAGATGATCTTCTGGGCGGGCGCAGCAGAGTCTACGCCGGGAGCCAGAGCAGGGCCGCACTCAGCTAAGTGAACGTCTTGCCAGGCTGGAACAGCTCCAACACCAAACCCCCCACTTGGCGGGTCTCGAAGTAGGCAAAGCGGCCCCCGTCGGAGACTCGGCCATAAGAAATAACCGCGTAGCCCAGTGCTGTGAGATCGGCCATGTCCCGGTCGAGGTCATCGGTGTAGCCGCAGAGGTGCACAACGCCTTCGCCGTGGCGTTCGAGAAACTCCCCCTGGATCCCGTTGCCCGACACCGGCTGCAACAGCTCGAACTCGATGTTGCCCATCTGGGTGATGAGACCGCGTACCGCCACGTCAGGGGCGTCGCGCCCGTAGATCTTGCGCTCCACCGTGTGCCCCGAAGGCCCCTCGACAAAAGGGCCAACACCCAACCGCTCGTAAAACGCCGCCGCCTTTTGGATGTCTCGGACCACCACGCCTATCTGATAGGTGCGAGACCAAAGGTCACGCCGAAGGCCCCCAGGTGCCGGCTGGATATCGGATCTCTCGGACATGGCACCTCTTTTCAGGTCGCGGGCCGCGAAACTATACGACCGGGCAGCCGCACACCGGTGATTGATTTAGGACCGACGGGCCACGCAATCAATCTGCACCTTGGCGCCCTTCCACAGGAACGCCACGCCGAAGCTGGTGCGGGCGGGATAAGGCAGGGCGAAACGCTCGCCGTAAATGCGGTTCATGGCATCCAGGTCGTCTTCGTTGATGAACTGGACGCAGGTGTGTACCACGTCGGTCAGAGTGCAGCCCACCTCGGCCAAGATCTGCCCCAGGTTGCTGATGGCCTGGTGGAATTCGGGCTCAAATCCGCCGGGCACAAAGTCGCCGCTGGCTGGATCTCGGCCAATCTGGCCGGTGACCCAGACGTGGTCCCCGTCGATCCGCACGTGCGGATAGGGGCCTCGCGGCTCGGGCGCCGCCTCGGTGGTCACAGTGCTATCTGCAGTGCTACTTGTCATAGGGAGGTCCTTTCCAGCATTTTAAGTTTTAGTACCCTAAGCGGCAGGTCAGGTCAGCCAGCCACCGTCCACGACCAGGACGTGGCCGGTGATGTAAGCGGCATCGGCGGAACTCAAGAAGTCCACGGCAGCGGCGATGTCACTAACTTTGCCCAGACGGCCTAGCGGGATGAGTTCGGCTGCTTGGCGCTCCAGCACCTCTGGATCCTCCAGCACCGAGCGAACTAAGTCGGTGTCCACGGTGCCTGGGGCCACCGCGTTCACCCTGATACCCAACGGGGCTAACTCACGAGCCGCAGCGATAGTGAGCATACGTACCGCCCCCTTGGAGGTGTCGTAGGGCACCATCGGAGTGGTGGAGGCAGTAAAACCCGATGTAGACGCGGTGTTCACGATGCAGCCCCCACGAGATGCCATAACCCGCGCTGCCGCCTGAATGCCAAAGAACACCCCCTTTAGGTTCACCCCCATGAGGTCGTCAAACTGCTGTGGCGTCACCTCAACTAGGGGTCGAATCCAACCCACGCCAGCGTTGTTGACCATCGTGGTCAGAGGGGCTAGCTCCTCAACAGCAGCCACCGCCGCGGCCAACGACTCGGGCTGGCGGACATCCAGTTCAACGGAATGCACCGCCAGACCAACGTTTGCGAGTTCAGCGGCTGTGGCAACCGCAGTCGAACCCAGATCGCCGATAAAGACGGTGTCGCCTCGGCGGGCCAGCCGCTCGGCGATCGCCCGTCCAATGCCGCGCGCTCCGCCAGTTACGAGAGCGCCCACCGGTTCTGGCATTCCTCTCAACTCGCTTGCTGGTTATTCGTTGGCCACGAGGTCAGTGGAGTACTCGTTTAGTTTCATCCCGCCTTCGGGCGTACAGACCACTATGTCTTCTACGCGCACGCCGACCCGCCCCGGCCAGAAGACCGAGGGCTCGATAGTAAACGTCATTCCTGCTTCCAGCGGCGTGTTGTCCTCGGGGGAAATGAACGGTTCCTCGTGTACGTCGAGACCGATGCAATGGCCGGTGCGGTGACGGAACCAGTCGCCATAGCCAGCATCGACAATCACCTGACGGGTGGCTCGATGCACTGCGGCGGCTGTGACGCCGGGGCGAACCGCATCGATTCCGGCCTGCTGGGCCGCCATCACGACCTCGTAGACGCGCCGGTACTCTGCGTCGGGCTCGCCAATGTGAATCGTGCGGCCAAAGTCTGAACAGTAGCCCTCGATGACGGCTCCGAAGTCGAAAGAGATGCCGTTGCCGCCACGCAGCGCCTGCTGCGATATACGCACGTTGGCGTCCCGCTCGTCGCCAGGACCCATCGACCAGACGGCGGTGTCGAACGACCAGGTACGCGCGCCAAGGCGCAGCAGGTGGTAGTTCACCTCCTCCCCCAACTCCAGTTCAGTAACGCCTGCGGTTACACGACCACTTACTTCGGCCATGGCATTGTCAGCCAGCAGGCAAGCTCGCTTCATTAGGTCCAGCTCACCCGAACTCTTGATCCGACGAAGTCGGTTGACGAGTTTGCTGCCGTCAACCAGCTCGGCCCCACCGAAGGCCGCCAGCAGACGCATAACTGCTGAGCCCCAAGTGCGCGCGCCCATGGCAACCCGCTTAGCGGGGCCCAAAGCAACAGCGGCCTGGGCAAACAAGGCGTCGCCATCATCCATTTCGTCCACGCTGATGACCTCGCCGGGGACGCCGGCGGGGAGGTCGAACTCCACAAAGTTGCGTGGCAGCAGGAATATCGGGTCGCGCCCAGGGACGATGAACGCTCCCGCTACCCAGCCGTGGGTGTAGTTGACGTCGCCGAAAGTCGGAACCCGTCGCTGCAAGCCGGTGAGATATTCCAGATCCCCGCCAGTAGGGAACCAGGCCAGATCCACACCGGCCTGCTCGAGGATCGCCCCGAGGGCCTGGCGGCGTCGGGCGTAATCAAAAGTCGTCTCAATTGTCACTCTCTAGCCCCAGTCATTTGCTACCTCCAGTGTGTAACTTTTAGCCGTTCAGGAGCCGAAGCCGGTTGCCAACTCGCCGGCCACTGGGCGGCCGTGGGTGATAACCAGTAACGGTTGGCGCAGCAGAGCCAGGGACTCCATAGGGTCCCCGGCCAGCAGGATCAGGTCGGCAACAGCGCCCGGTACGGGGGTAGAGGAACCGCCAAAGCCGTTCAACTCCCGCCCGCCGACAGAGGCGGCATGCAGCACCGAGCGCCGATCCATGCCGGCCCGCTCCATCATCTCCAACTCGCGGTGAAGCCGAGCGCCGATGGGGTTCAAATCGGCGCCGGCGGCGATCCGGACACCGGCAGCGATGCACATCTTCAGAGCGTCGGCGTGGCCGCCCATGATTTCACGCGAGCGGTCGGCGGCGTGCTTGGGCCAGTTCTCGGCTTCGATGTACTCCTGGTCGTGGGTTACTCCTACCGTGGGCACCAGCCAAGTGTCGTTGGCGGCCATGGTGGCGGCAGCCTCCTCGTTGAGGAGGTAGCCGTGCTCAACCGAGCGGCCGCCCCGGCTGGCGAAAGCCACGGCCACCTCACCGCCGCCGCAGTGGGCGGCCACCGGAATGCCCCGCTGGTTGGCTACCTCCATTACTGTGTCCAGTTCGGCGGTGGTGAACTGGCTGCCTTCGGTTGTCTCGTGTGGGCTGTAGAGCCCGCCGGTGAGCATCAGCTTGACCCACTGAGCGCCTCGCTCCACCTGCCGCCGTACAGCCCAGGCCATAGCGTCAGGGCCGTCGCACACCAGATTGGCCTCAACCCCGGTGTAATGACGAGGGAAGCAGGTGCCGTGCCCAGCAGTGGTGCGGATAGCTCGACCTGCTCCAGTCACACGAGGCCCCAACGTGGTGCCCGCGGCATAGGCGCGCCCCCAGGCCAGATCCATGTCATCGGCCTCGTCCAAGGCGCGCACACCGGTGACGCCTGCGCTAACTGCTGCAGCGAAGTTCTCTCCGGCCCGGATGGTGCGGTCTGGAGATCCTTCGAAAAAGCCTACGCCAGCGTTGTCATACATAAGGCCGCCCGGATGGGCATGGCAGTCCCAGAGGCCGAACATGGCGACAAGGCCGGAAGCGTCTACCTCAGTGGCATCGCGGCCGTCGTCGGGGCACAGCACCCCGTCGGCGACTAGCAGTTCACAGGGCTCAACCTCGCCGGTGGCGACATCTAACCAGGAGGCGCCCCGGATGCGCAGCAGGCCAGCGGGGGCGCTCATGAGTCGTTCTCTGGGGTGCCGTTGCCCGAGGCGGGCGCCGAGCCGTTAGTCAGATCGATCTCCAGTCCCGCCGGCCGGACCGTGGTATATCCCTCAATGAGGTCTCGGCGCAGGTCTTCTTTACTTCGCTCCTCGGGGTCGCCGTAGCCACCTCCTCCGCCGGTGACCACCCGTAGGCGACTCCCCGCCGGCGCGGGGAAGCGGTTTACCTTCAGCACCGAGGTGGACTCGCCATCAACGGTGATCACCGCCTCGGTGGCACTGCCCGGCCCGCCCCCGAACAACCCCCAAGCCGGGGTTCTAGTGCGTTCGAACCAGGTCGAGAGCGTCACACCATCGGCCAGCACCTCGTACTCACGTACCACGCCGCAGCCGCCGCGCCAGCGACCCCGACCGCCGGAGTCCGGCGCCACGGCGTATTGGTGTACCCGAATGGGATAGCGGGATTCCAGCACTTCCACCGGAATGTTCTTCAGATCGCCGCCGCCGTAGTTGATCATGCCGTTAGTGCCGTCTCCCCCAGACCAGGCACCCCAACCCACCGCGGTTGCCTCGCCGCTGACGAAGGGGGCTTTGGGGTCGGTACCCACGAACAAGACGTTCATCGGGTCGGCTGCCTGAGCGGCAACCACCTGCTCGGGCATGCTCGGCGCTAGAGCGCTAATGAACAGATCGATCATCATCCCAAGGTGTGGGTAGTAGTACTGGCACGCCGCCGGCTCGCGCGCATCGAATATGGAGGCCTCCGGCGCTCGGACTTGCAGATTCCGAAAGGTCCCAGCCGTGACTGGCACCTCGGGGTTTATCAGCAGCTTGTAGGCCAGTCGGGCGGCCGCCACCGTTTGGGCGAAGCCACAGTTCAGGCAGCCAGGCGTCTGCGGGGAAGAGCCGTCGAGGTCTAGGATTATCTCGTCGCCCTCAACGGTCACGCTGGCTCGCACGTACACCGGGCCGCCGCCGGGGCCCCAACTGTCCATCTCTCCCTCGGTGACAAAAGTGCCGTCGGAAATGGTCCCCACGGCCCGGCGGTCCAGGCGTTCGCACTGTGCAAAAACCGCCGCCGCGGCGCCTTCCACCACCGACCGGCCGAACCGGTCCATCAGCTCACTCAACTGGCGCTCGCCGGTGCGGCAAGCAGCAATCTGGGCATGCAAGTCGCCCCAGATAGAGCGGGGCAGGCGGCTGTTGCGGGTGATGAACTGCAGTACCCCCTCCTCGGGGCGCCCCTGGCGGTACAGGTGAGTGGGGCCGAGTCGGTAGCCCTCCTCGTAGATAGAGCTGGCGTCGTTGGTCTGGCTGGGGTCTTTGGCGCCGATGTCCATCCAGTGGGCTTTGGTAGCTCCGAAGCCCACTAAGTCCCCCTGATGGAAGATTGGCGAGAAGACGCTCACGTCGTTCAAATGGCTCCCTACCAGGTAGCTGTCGTTCACCGCATAGACATCCCCTGGCTGGTAAATCTCTGGGCCGCCGAAGTGCTCAGTGGTAGCCTTGATCGCCGCCTCGAGGCTCCCAAGGAAGATCGGCAGTCCCGGCGCCTGGCCCAGCAGCTCGGCGTGCTGGTTGAACAGCCCCACCGAGCAGTCCTTCATCTCGTAGATGATCGGCGTGTAAGCCGAGCGCGCAAGGTTGTTGTTCATCTGGGAGGCGATCGAGATGAAGGCGTTGCGTATCACCTCGGTGGTGACCGGATCCACCTGCGTCATCGGGAACTCCTTGTTGTTCGTTCGGCGCGGTTCATTCGTAGTTGCTCATTCATTAGGCGGTAAGCCGATTTCGAGGGGTTGTTGGAGTGCTCGCCAGCACCGCACGAAGTGTCCGGCGGAGGTCTCCCGCAGGGGTTGCGGTTCCTCACAGCGCTCCACCGCGTACGGGCAGCGCATACTAAGGCGACACCCCGGTTTGTTGGCCGCCTCCTCACTGATCTCGCCGACGAGGTGCACTGGCTCGCCGTGCCGCGGCGGCTCGTCCAGCTCCGCCGCTTCTAACAGTCCCCTGGTGTAGGGGTGACGGGCCTTGGCATACACCTGGTCCCGGGAGCCCAACTCCACGAACTGCCCCAGGTACATGACCGCCACTCGGTGGGCCATGGCGTACACCACTCGCAGGTCGTGAGCCACCAGCAGATACGCCAATTCAGTGCTCTCCTGGAGGTCTAGCAGCAGATTCACGATCTGACCGCGGATGGAAACGTCCAGCGACGAGGTCGGCTCGTCCAGAAACAGCAAGTCGGGTTGGGGCAGCAACGAACGGGCAATGCTGAGGCGCTGAAGCTGGCCCCCACTGACTTGCGCCGGGCGCCGGTTGACAATCTCGGGATCTAGCCCTACTCGACTGACCGCCTCGGCAATCGCCTTGCTCTCCTCCCCGCGCGTCTGAAGGCCTCGGAGGCGGACGAACTCTCGCAGGCTGGAGCGGATCGACATCTGCGGATCGAACGCCGCCAGTGGGTCCTGGAAGACCATCTGCATGTGCCTGCGCTCCAGCCGGAAGCGGCGCTCGGGGATGTCCAGAACCTCGCTACCACGAAACAAAACCGTCCCATCGGTCGCCGAAGTGAGCTTCAGCAATACCCGCCCCACGGTTGTCTTGCCCGACCCGGACTCGCCGACTATGGCAAAGGTCTCGCCTGGGTAGATTGCGAAACTGACGCCATCCACAGCGCGTGCGGTGTGCTGGCGCAGCCGAGCGTCGCGGGTCACGTAGTCCTTGACCAGATCCTGAACCTCCACTACCGGGCTGCTGCTAGCGGCGGGCGCGGTGTTCATGCCTTCACGCATGCCACTGCCCGATCTTCGACTGGGCGTAGTTCGGGGACACCCTCGCGGCATTCGGGGCCAACCAACGAGCACCGATCAGCGAAGGCACACTCCCCGAGTTCGTCAACCAGGGTCGGTACAGTGCCGCCAATGGCGTACATTCGGCGCTGATCGACTGTCACGAACGCCTTGAGCAGGGCGCTGGTGTACGGATTCTTGGGCTCTCCCACCACCGCGGCGGTCGATCCGGTCTCCATCACTCGTCCGGCGTACATCACCGTAGTGTGTTCGCAGTGACTGCGAGCCACGGCAATGTCGTGGGTGATCAGCAGCAGTGAAGCTCCCCGGGAGGACACCTGTTCCACCACGAGTTCCAGCACCTGCTGCTGCAAGGTGGCGTCGAGGCCCGTAGTGGGTTCATCGGCAATAAGCAGATCGGGTCGACAGGAAAGCGCCATGGCCAAAGCGGCCCGCTGCGCCATGCCGCCGGAGTACTGGTGCACGTAGTCTTTGGCTCGGCGCGCGGCGTTGGGAATGCCCATATCCATCAGCAGATCAACGGCCTGCAGCCAGCTCTCCTTGCGGCTGGCGTCGCTGTGAACTCGGATCACTTCGGCAATCTGACCACCCACAGTGAGTACCGGGTTCAGCGAAGCTCGGGGGTTCTGGAACATGATCGCCATACGCCGGCCCCGCAACTCGCGCAGGCGCCGCTCGGAGGCTCCGATGAGTTCCTCGCCGACTAGGCGAATGGAGCCGCGAATGATCTCGGCACCATGAGGCAAAAGGCCCAGCACGGCTGCCGCCGTGAGGCTCTTACCCGAACCCGACTCGCCAACTAGGGCCATGCGTTGCCCGCTAGCAACCTGCAAGCGGATGCCCTGAAGCGGGATGGACCGCCGTTTAGCTGCCGACCCGAAGCCGACGGTCAGGTCCACCACGTCCAGGGCGGGTACTTCCAAGGGGTCTGCCGCCAGCGACTCGGACGACTCCGGGCTCAGGGGTGAGTCGAGGGACTGGCCGCTGACTCTCACGGTGCGTGCCTTACACGATCAGACAACTGGTTGAGGGTCAAAACGGTCACCAGAATCGCCAGACCGGGGAAGACCGAAACCCACCAGCGACCATAGACGAGCTGTTCGTAGCCTTCACGCACCATGGCGCCCCATTCGGGGGTGGGAACCGGGACACCCAAACCGACGAAGCTCAGGGCCGCCAGAATCTGGATAGCCCACGCCACGTTCACCGAGAACTGCGCCAGGATCACTTGCCTGACGTTGGGCAAGATGTGGCGGAACAGGATCGTCAACTGGCGCTGACCGGCGCAGCGAGCTGCCAACACAAAGTCAGCATTCACGATGGGCGCTACGGCGCTACGGGTCAGACGCAAGTAGACTGGCACGTTCACCAGAGCGATGATGAAGATCAGGATGGGGATGCTCGGCCCTACGGCGGCGACTATGCCCAGCGCCAAAAGCAGCGTTGGAAACGCCTGGAACGACTCCGAAATGCGCAACAGCAAGGAGTCGAAGAGACCGCCCCTAACGATCGCCAAAGCCCCCAAGGGCATTCCCACAATCACCGCTAAGGCCGCAGCGCTAAAGCCAACGCCAAGGTCCAGGCGTGCCCCGTGGATCACCCTGGCGAAGATGTCCCGGCCAAACTGGTCGGTGCCGAACCAAAGATCACCGCTGGGACCGGTGAGCGACTCGCCCGCGCTGAGCATGAGTGGATCTCGCGTGAAAAGCGGCCCGATGAGCGCCAGCAGAATTAGGGCCAACATGACAGCCACGGCAGGCCGGATCGCTCGGCGCTGCGAGTCCCAGACCGCCGGAGCTAGGACGACCGCTAGCAGCGAAACCACCACCCGCAACGCCCGCCACTCCGAATCCCAGGCCAGGGTGGCGAGCAAGCCAGCTAGCGCCACGAGGACGGCGAGCACTCGAACCCAACGCGAGGCGGTCAGCGAGCGGCGTGCTACTGGTGCAGCAGTAACCGGAGATGCCGGCGGTGCAGTGCTCACGTTCGTGTCCGTGGGTCGATGATGAAGTGCAGAATGTCCATGATCAAATACACGATGATGTAACTGCAGGCACTCAGGAGAACCGCGGCCAATACCGGGGCATAGTCCGAGGCGTTGATGGAGTCGATGGCGTACTTGCCGATCCCCGGCCAGGCGAAGACGAACTCCACCAGGACTGTCCCGCCCAGTAGATAGCCATACATCATGGCGGCCATGGTGGACACCGGCAGCAGCACGTTAGGTAAGGCGTGGCGTAGGACAATGGAGCGCTCCGGCACGCCCAGAGCCCGGGCCGAGCGGATGTGGTGCGAGGCCATGGTCTCGCGCATGAAGCCGCGTGTGACGCGCAGCAGCGGCGCCCCCGTGGTGATCGCCAGCGTGATCGCTGGTAGAGCCAGTTGTGCCAGGGCAGAGCGCAGCGCCCCCCAGTCACCGGCTATTAGCGAGTCGAGGGTGTAGAGCCCAGTTACGTCGGGAGGGACCACTCCCAGCGAGCGACCAATGGGAGCGGGCGCGAAATCCAAGTGGAAGAAGAAAACCAAGATCAGGATGATTCCCAACCAGAATTCTGGGATGGACACACCTAGCCCGGAGGCCAGGTTCGCTAACCGATCCGAGAGGGAGCGGCGCCGCAGCGCCGAGACCACCCCGAAGGGAACCGACCAGCACACAGCCAGAATCGCCGCCACGGAGGCCAACTCAATGGTGGCCGGCCAGCGCACAGCAATGTCAGTAGTCACCGGGTTTTTGGTCCGCCAACTGTCACCCAGATCGCCCGAGAAGAGCTGGCGCATGTAATGGCCGTACTGCTCGATTATCGGACGATCGAGGCCTAGCCGCTCGACGACCGCCTCGACGGTGGACTCGTCAGCCTGCACTCCCACGATGAGGTAAGCGGGGTTTCCCGGCAGCACGCGGGTCACCACGAAGGTGATAAGCGACACGCCAAACAAGGCCACCACTAGGAAAATCAGCCGACGGCCTATGTAGATGGCAAGCGGCACAGAGCGCTCCTTAGCGGAAGCTCCGCCCGGGGTAGCTAGTCGCCGATCTCACGGCGTTAGAACTTGCGACCCGCGCCAGCCAGCATCTCGGCGTAGCGAACTGGTGTAATCAACGGATCCAGCACCGGGATCGGCAGCCGATCTCTCACCGGCCCCAGCAGTCCAGACCAGATCGTGCAGGCGAAGAACAGCACCGTGGCGTCATGGTCCCGCCAAGCCGCCTCGGCGGCATCGCCCGCTGGACCGGCTACCGCATCCGCCATGCCCCGCCGCACCGTGGCCCGCAACTCTCGGGGGTTCTCGTTTACGAGTTGGTCCACTAGGTCGGCGGGCGGATGCGGGCACGGAGCCGAGAACACGCCGGCGAAGCTGGACTCGCCGCTGTAAGAGTGCACCAACCTTCGCACCCAGTTGGCGTCTTGTGGCAAGTTCTCGCCTTGGCCGCTTTCAATCCGTGGGGCCACAACAGCCAGCCGCCCCAAGGCGCGCCCGGTGGCGATCGCCGCCTCCATGGGTGCGGTCACCGGGATCGACACCAACTCCTTGGCGTCCACCAGCCCCGGGTCAGAGGCGCAGCCGATCACCACAGCGTCGAAACCGTCACGCTCGCCGGCTTGCACAGCCGACAACAACTGGTTCATCAGCAGCGACGCCGCCGGCAAGAACGCCGTCTCCGGCACGCCCGTGCCGGCGAGCGAGCGCACAGTCAACTCGGTGTCCGAACTGATCGCCGGCCGAACCACGTCATCGACGAGTTCGTCGTATACGTCCACCCCCAGCGGGTTGATTAGCAGAATGCGCATGGGTATTCCTCCTTAGGTTGTGGTCTCGCCCGGTCAGGCTGAGAGGCTCAGGCTCGTCGCAGTACTAGGTGCCCGTGGGCTGAGACCGACGCCGTCCAAGACGGGGGCACGAGCGTCGTACAGGCGTCCTCCAAGACGATGGCCGGGCCGGCGACGCTGGCGCCGGCGGGGAGCACCTCGCGTCGATGCACCGGAGTGGTCAGCCAGGACCCGGCGAACCAGGTGCGCTCGACCGCGACAGGATCTCCCGCCTCGCCGGCCGGCAACTCGACTGCCGCCGGGCGGCGCAACGAGCCGCGCGCCGTCAGCCGCAGGTTCACAAACTCGACATCCTCTGCAGGGTTGCTATGGCCGTAACGCACCTCGTGCGCCTCGGCAAACCGTTGGGGCAACTCGGCCAGCAGCTCAGCGGCGGAATCGCCGGTGGACAGGGGAAGCGTCACGGTGTACTCCTGGCCCACGTAGCGCAGATCGGCTGACGGCTCTAGGACAATGGCCCGCTCGTCCACGCCGTCTTCCTTGACCATCAGGCGGGCTCGTTCGGCCAGCTCGGCGAGAGTGGCCTCTAGCGCCTCACCGTCTACCTCGGATACGCCCAGGTAGAAGCTCTGCACCACATCGTGGCGGATGTCGGCATGCAACATGCCATAGGCCGACAGCACACCGGGATCGGCCGGTACTACAACGGTGTCTATCTCCAACTCGTCAGCTAATGCTGCGGCGTGCAGCGGGCCGGCCCCGCCGAAAGCCACCAGCGCAAACGAGCGGGGATCGATACCCCGTAGCACAGTGATCTCCCGAATAGCGTTCGCCATGGTGGAGTCGGCCACGGCCACCATGCCCGTAGCGAGTTCGTCGGCGTTCAGACCCAGCGCCTCTCCCACAGTGCTCAAGGCACTTGAGGCTGCAGCAGCATTTAGCTGCATGCCTCCGGCCAACCGGGCGACCGAGGGCAACCGGCCCAGGTGCAGGTTGGCGTCGGTGACGGTCGGCTCATCGCCCCCGCCGCCGTAACACGCTGGTCCCGGCTCGGCCCCGGCCGAACGTGGCCCTACCCGCAGACCCCCGGCCGAGACGTGGCCGACGCTGCCACCGCCAGCCCCGATCGTATGGATAGCAACCGTCGGGGACAGCACGGGGTGGCGTTCCATTTCCGATTCCAAATCCACATCCGCTTCGCCTTCCACCACCAGGCTCACGTCGAAGGAGGTACCTCCCATGTCCACGCAGATCAGGCGGCTGACGTCTATCTCGTCGCTGAGGTCCCCCGCGGTAGCTACACAAGCGATCGTGCCGCCGACCGGTCCCGAGAACAGAGTTTGGATGGCTTTGCGCCGGGCCAGGGCGGCTGTCATCACGCCGCCGTTTGACTGCATCACCCGCAGCGGGCCCCGCAACCCTCGGGCGCTGACCTCCTGCTCTAACTCGGCTAGGTACTTTTGCACGATCGGGGCCACGTAGGCGGCGATGGCGGTAGTGCTGGTGCGCTCATACTCCCGCCACTCGGGGGCGATCTCGTGGCTGCAAACCACCGCCAGTGGCGGAGCAGCATCGGCGAGCAGTTCGGCGACTCGCTGCTCGTGCTCGGGATTGGCATAAGAATGCAGCAAGCAGACAGCCACGGCCTCGAACTCGCTGCCAAGCCGGTGGCCTAAGGCCCGCACAGCGGCTTCGTCCAGCGGTTCCAGCACCGTGCCGTCGGCCGCTAGCCGTTCGTCGATCTCGAAGATCCAGCGCCGCGGCACCAGTGGTGTTGGCTGGCGGTAGCGCACGTTGTACATGTCCGGGCGGTTGGCCCGGCCTAACTCGTAGACGTCGCGGAAGCCGCGAGTGGTGAGCAACGCAACCTTGGCGCCACGGCGCTCTAGGAAGGCGTTGAGGCCCGCCGTGGTGCCGTGGGTGATGGAGTCCAAGCGGCCCCAGTCCACCTCGAGTTGCTCGAGTGCCTCCAGCACTCCGTCATGCAGCCGGCGGGTCGTGGTCAGAACCTTGGCCGTTCGAATCCGGCCTTCATCGTCTACCGCCACTGCGTCGGTGAACGTCCCGCCAATGTCAACGCCTACCCGCATCAGATCCTCCCTGCGACCAGCGCGAGCCTAGACGCTGCCAGCGAGGTGGGCATCTGAGCGAAAACAACCCCCTTAGGGGGTCCGGTGAAGTGCCGGTTCCACTAGGGCTGCTCGTAGGCGCGTTCGTCGCGGGGCATGGGATCGTTGGGGTACGCGCCGGCTCCGTGCTCGGAGAGATCCAGACCTCGCGCCTCCTCCGCCGGCGGCACTCGCAGCACCCCAAAGCGCTTAAGCAGTGCGAACAAGGTGCCCGTGGTGGCTAAAGTCCAGGCCAGGATGATTAGCACGAAGACCAGCTGCACGAGCAGCTGCCAGCCCCCGCCGCCGTAGAAGAGCCCGGCGTTCTCTCGCCCCAGGAAGGCATCGTCGTAGCGAGCAAAAAGGCCTACGGCGAGCGTGCCCCAGACGCCGCAAACCCCGTGGACCGACACGGCCCCAACCGGATCATCCACCCTTTTGCGCTCAACGAAGAAAACCGAGTACACGACCAGCACGCCAGCCACCGCGCCGGTCACCAGCGAGCCGAGCACGTTCATGCTGGCACAGCCGGCTGTGATGCCAACAAGTCCCGCCAGGGTGCCGTTGCCCGCCAGGGCTACGTCTGGCTTGCCAGTCTTCAACCACACCGTGGCGCCCGCGGTCAGAGTGCTCGCCGCGGCAGCCACAGCTGTGTTGAGGGCAACCACCATGACGACACTGTCAGCGGCCAACTCCGAACCGGCGTTGAAGCCAAACCAGCCCAACCACAGGATGAACACGCCCAGAATCGTCATCGGCATGGAATGGCCCGGGATGGGGCGAGAGCGGCCATCTGGGCCGTACTTTCCCAGGCGCGGTCCCAAGAAAATCGCTCCCATAAGTGCGGCCCAGCCTCCCGTGGAATGCACCACCGTTGAGCCCGCAAAGTCGCTGTAGACAGCCCCGCCGAGGGAGATTTCGGCGATGAGGCCGCCACCCCAAGTCCAGTGCACGACCATGGGGTAGATGAACGCCGACATCACCAGGCTGAAGAGCAGGTAGGACTTGAATCGAGCCCGCTCGGCCATCGCGCCCGAGGCGATCGTGACTGCTGTGGCAGCAAACACCACCTGGAAGAAAAAGAAAGCCGCGGTAGAGAGGTTGCCGACCCCGCTGGAACCAAACTCGAACAGGTCGCTGCCGGATAAGAAGAATCCCTCAGTGCCCCACCAGGCGTTTCCGGCACCAAAGGCTAAGCCGTAACCCACCGCCAGGAAGGCCAGCACACCCACGCTCATATCCGCCAGATTCTTAGCCATGATGTTGGTGACGTTCTTGGCCCGCGTCAGCCCCGCCTCCAGCAAAGCGAAGCCTGCTTGCATGAAGAAGACAAGCGCCCCCGCTACTAGCACCCAAACATTGTCTAAAACGGCCTGAACCGCATTAGCCGGGTCGGTGGTCTGCGCCGCCGCGGGTGTACTGAAGATCGCGACTACCGCGCCGATGGCGCCCAGCGCCATCAGTGTTCGACGTTTCATTGGAGTGCCTCTCTGGTTCAGCCCGTGTCGGTTCGCCCGACGCTGGACGAGGAGACGACTCCCTTGGCGCAATCGCACCATACCTGCCGAGCCAGCAAATCGCTGCAATCTCACTTCGATGCTCGTAACCTCGCTGGTCGGATGAGCATTCCAGCGTGTCGCGTCTGGGCACTGTTACGCCAAGGAACTACCGTGCCAGCGTCGATACCCGTAGCCTCAGCGAACATATGAGCACCGAGTCACCCCGACGCGGCCGCCTCGCGCCCGGGCGCCTGGTGATCCTGGCAGGCATCGGCCTAGCAGCGTTCACCGTTGCCTCGGGGGTAGCCGCAGCCATCACTGGGTTTCACAGCGGCGCCACTGTCACCCGCGAGGTGTTTGGCAACATCCCTGGGCCGCTGAGGGCGGCTTTCTACACCGCAATCCCGCTCGCTCTGGTGTACGCCTCGGTACTGTTCGCCCACCGGGTGGGCAACTGGCAGCGGGGTGCCCCCGAGCAGCGCCGCACCACCTGGGGGAACTTGCACCGCCGCCTGGCCGACCTGCGGGCGGGGGTCTACATGCGCACGCTGCTGCGCGAGCCGGCCGCCGGCATCATGCACTCGCTCATCTACTTCAGCTTCCTGGTCTTGCTAGCGGTGACGATCACGCTAGAGATCGAACACCAACTGCCCGAAGGTGCCAAGTTCCTCACCGGGCGTGTCTACCAGGGGTACTCCCTTACTGGTGATCTGGCCGGAGCAGTGTTCCTGGTAGGCGTGGTGTGGGCAATCCTGCGCCGATGGGGGCCATGGAAGTTGCGCCCCTACCGGATCCGCCACAAAACCCGGCCAGAGCACGCCGTGATCCTTCTCACGCTGCTACTCATTGGCGTGACCGGGTTCGGGGCCGAAGCATTCCGCATCGCCGACGCAGGCACTCCCTCCTTTGAGCGCTGGTCGATAATCGGGTATCCGCTGGCCACACTCGTCGACGGTCTCTCTAACGTCGCCGGCTGGCATCAGGCTTGGTGGATCCTGCATGTGGTGACTTTCGTGGTGTTCGTCCTGCTGATACCAGTCACGATGCTCCGCCACATCTTTACCTCGCCGGTGAACATGTACTTACGCGACCGACCGCGGCCCAAGGGAGCGATGCGGGAGCTGCCGAACCTCATGGAGACCGAGTTGGACAGCTTCGGCGCCAGCGCAGTGGAGGACTTCACCTGGAAGCAACTCCTCGATACCGACGCCTGCACCATGTGCGGACGCTGCACCACTGTCTGTCCGGCTCACGCCACCGGAAAGCCGCTGGACCCACGCGAGATTGTGCTGAAAGTTGGCCAGGTGATGGCGGCCAGCGGCACTCCCGCTACCTCGCCGCCCATCGGCCAGGACGCCGAGATAACCGTGACCAGTGCCAACGTGTTCGAGCGGATCAGCTCTGAGGAGATATGGGCCTGCACCTCCTGCCGAGCCTGCGACGAGATTTGCCCCGTCAACATCGAAATCTTGGACAAGATCCTGGACATGCGGCGCTATCTGTCTCTAATGGAGAGCGATTTCCCCAGTGAGCTGGGCACCGCCTACCGGGCCATGGAGAACTCTGGCAACCCGTGGGGCATGGCTCAGTCGGCTCGCGCTGACTGGGCTAGCGACTTCGACGGGCTCGAAGTGCTGGACGGCGGCGATCCGATCACCGCCGAGTATCTGTACTGGGTCGGCTGCGCCGGCAGCTACGACGACAAAAACCGGCGGGTCACCCGCGCTATGACCGAGCTAATGCAGCGGGCTGAGGTGAGCTTCTCCGTGCTAGGACCCGCAGAGATGTGCACTGGCGACCCGGCTAGGCGCTCCGGCAACGAGTACGTCTTCCAGATGCTCGCCATGCAGAACGTGGAGACTCTCAACAGCATGGGCGTGCGCAAGATCATCACCCAGTGCCCGCACTGCTTCAACACTCTAGGCAATGAGTACCCACAGTTGGGCGGGCACTACGAAGTTATTCACCACAGCCAGTTGCTGGAACAGTTAGTAGACAGCGGCAAGTTGGACCTCTCCGAGGCCCAACTGAACGAGCGGCTCGTTTACCACGACTCTTGCTACCTCGGGCGGCACAACGACGTTTATCTGGCGCCGCGGCGGGTTGTAGGGGCCATCGGTGGACTTGAGGTCGTTGAAGCGCCCCGCAACGGCACCAAGGGCATGTGCTGCGGGGCTGGTGGCGCCCGCATGTGGCTGGAAGAGCACGTGGGGGAGCAAGTGAACGTGGTACGTAGCCGCGAGTTGCTAGCCACCGGTGCCGACCGCATCGCCACCGCCTGCCCCTTCTGTTACGTCATGATCGACGACGGGGTGCGGGGCGAGGGGATAGAACCCGCTGATGTCCAAGTAGGAGACATCGCCCTGCACGTGCTGGAGGCGCTCCGGCGCGGTGAGCAGGAAACCTCCGCCCGGCGCCAAACCGAACTGGCCTCGGCGGTAGTGGTCGGCGAACCGTCCAGCGCCGGCGTGCCGGTAGCAGTGTCGGTATCAGGGCTGGATCTGGCGCCAATGGCTCGCCTGCGCCCAGCACCCACCGCCACCTCCGCTGCCGGGGTGCCCGCTTTGGCACCGCCGACAGCCACCGCTAAGCCGGCGGCTAAACCCACCCAGCCACGCAAGGACGATCTGAGCCTCATCAAAGGCACCGACCCGATGCTGCTTGCAGAACTAGCCAAGCAGAAAATCACCGGCTTCGACCAGATCGCCGCGCTAGACGAAGCCGCAGTTGAGGAACTCGAGGAAGCCATCGGCGCGCCAGGCCGCATCCAGAAGTGGAACTGGGTAACACAGGCCGAAGACTTGCTGCGTCAACTCGCTAACGAAGGCGACGGCGACTAGAAGTTCTCCCAGTAGCGGCTGGGAATCGGACCCACTTGACCCTGGTACTTCGAGCCCACCTCGCGCGCCCCATAAGGATTCTCCGCCGGCGTGGTCATGGCGATGAAGCTGATCTGACCGATTTTCATTCCTGGGTACAGCGTTATCGGCAGGGTCGCCACGTTAGACAACTCCAGCGTGAGTTGCCCCTGCCAGCCTGCGTCCACGAAACCGGCGGTGGAATGGATGAGCAGTCCCAGCCGGCCGAGGCTGGACTTGCCCTCTAGCCGGCCCACTAGGTCATCCGGGAGGCTCACATGCTCAAGCGTGCAACCCAAAACGAACTCGCCGGGGTGCAGGATGAACACGCCACCGGAGTCGATCTCCACCAGGTCGGTGAGGCTAGCCAAATCCTCCTTGACGTCGATGCAGCCCATGGTGTGGTTGCGGAACACCCGAAACCAGCGACCTATTCGCAGGTCCACCGAGGAGGGCTGGATCGCCCCATCAGCCAGCGGCTGAATGACGATACGCCCCGCCGCGAGCTGTTCACGAATGGATCGATCAGACAGAATCATTCCAAAGCGACGTTACCCTCGAATCGTCCTGCACTGAAAGGAGCAAGCGTCATGCCCAACGCGTTCCTGCATGGCTTTGCGCCGCCCACCTTCGAGCACTACATCAACCTCGTTCGAGGTGAGGGGTGCATTGTCTGGGACGACGCCGGTAACGACTACCTAGATGCCATGGCCAGCTTGTGGTACTGCCAAGTGGGCCACGGTCGCCACGAGATCATCGATGCTGTAACCGACCAGATGCGCCAGTTGGAGGCCTACAACACGTTCGCGCCGTTCACCAACCCCGCCGCCGAAGAGGTAGCGCGGATGATCGTCGCACGCTCCCCGCTGGCTGACGGCCGGGTATTCCTGTGCTCCTCGGGGTCTGAGGCAGTGGACACGGCTCTGAAGCTGGCCCGCCAGTGGCACCAGCTTCGGGGCGACAGCGACCGCCAGGAGATCCTCAAACGCACCAACGGCTACCACGGTACGAACTTCGGCGGGACAGCCGCGCAGGGCATTGCCCCTAATCGCCAAGGCTGGGGTGACCTAGCGCCGCACTTCACCGAAGTGCCAAGTGACGACCTGGAGGCGGCGGCGGTAGCCCTGGCTAGAAATGAAGGTCGCGTGGCTGCTGTGCTTTCCGAGCCGCTGCAAGGCGCCGGAGGCGTGTGGCCGCCACCGCCGGGTTACCTCTCGGGCTTGCGTCGACTCTGCGACGCGCAGGGGGCGCTGTTCATACTTGACGAGGTGATCTGCGGGTTTGGCAGAACTGGGGAGTGGTTTGGGGCGCAGTACTACGACGTAGTGCCCGACATCATGACCTTCGCCAAGGGTGCTACCTCGGGGTACCTACCCCTGGCGGGGGTGATCCTGTCACGAGAGGTCTGCGACACTTTCGAAGCCGAGGAGGACTTTCTCCTGCGCACTGGCTACACCTACTCAGGGCATCCGGCGCCATGCGCCGCCGGGGTGGCCAACTTGAAGCTCATGGAAGCCGAGAGCTTGCCTGCTAGGGCGACACACATAGGCGAGCGCATCTCAGCAGGCCTACGAGCAATGACCGATGACGGCCTCCTGGCCAGTTACCGGGGGTCAGGCGCCGTCTGGGCAGCCGAGTTAGAACGCGACGCTGCTGGGGTGCGCCAAGCGATGTTGGACGCCGGGGTCATCGTGCGACCCATCGGCACTGCCTTGGCTATGTGTCCGCCTCTGGTAATCAGCGACGCTGAAATTGACCGCCTCATCGACACCATGGCCCAAGCTCTGCGCTAAGCGTTTGCTCAGGCGGAAATAGTAACGACCGTGCCGAGTGGGGCGGTTTGCGCAATGACCTCAATGATCTCGTTGGGGATGCGGATGCAGCCGTTTGAGAGGGCCTCACCCACCCGCTCGGGGATATGCGTGCCGTGCAACGCTATGCGCGGCAGACCACCGCCGAAGCTATTCAACACCTCGCTAAAGAAAGACAACATCAGAATCCAATCACCCAGCACCACACTGGCATTCTGCTGACTGTGATTCGGCAACTTCTCCACGATGAAACCCCGCAACGACGGCGTGGGGGTGGCAGGTTTGCCGACAATCGCCCCCGTGGAAGTGATCAGATTGTCGCCCTCGTAGAGCGCCACGCTGCGATCCGACACGTCGATGGTGATGTGATGGCTCACCGTTGACCAGTTGAAGTTCTCAGCTCGCACCCAGCCACGTGCGCCATTGGGGCGCACAGGCAGTTCGACTTGCACCCATTCGTCACCTTGGGCTCCCTGCAGGAGACGTGCCACTAGCCGATTACGGCGAAAGGTGAAGCTCCAGACATCACCGTCAGGGAAAGCCAGACGAGTGCCGTTCGGGGCGTCATACACCGGGATAATACTGTTCACGTCGTCTTTGGCGATTAGAACTGTGATCGGCTCCCAGGGGGGTGCCGTAGCAGGGGCTGGAGGGGGTGGCGGCGCCGGCGGAGGAAGTTGGTCGGCCGGGACCCTTGTCAAGTCCGGATTGGTCATCTCCTCTGGCAACGGCACATCTAGCAGCGCCTGCGTAGTGGTGGGAGTGCCGTCCGGGGCGACGGGAGCATCAGGCGGAGCGGTGACCGCAATGGTCGGCTCGGTCGTCTGACCGAGTGGGGCCGCGACCGTGGTAGGCGTCTCGACTGCCTCCGATGAGGGAGTAGTCGTCGGGCGGGCTGACGAGAGACTCGGCTCCTCGGACGCGCCGCCGCAAGCGGCAGCGGCAAGTGCCACCACGAGGACCAAAGCAAGGATCCGGATCAACGGCCGCCGCGGCACGGTGCGACTAGATAATGAGCGCCTAATCATGTCAACTTCCTTCTTTGCGGATCTGCCCTGTCATGCCGGCGACATCTTCTTACCTACCCGACACCACTCCGCTCCACTGCCCTCAACAGCCTAACTGCGCTCTCCTCAAGTCTGACGGTTTTCTGGCTCTTACTCAGAGGACAAGTTATTTTCGGGTTCGGTCGCCACGTGTGGACGGCGCCAGGCCGCCTGCGCCAGCTCGTTGACTTCCCGCAGAGGTCGGCCCGTGGCCGCAGCCACCCCAGCGGCGTCGTCATGCTCCACCTTCACCCGACCCGCCGCCACCTTCAAACGCACCGGCATGCCGTCCACGTAAACCTCTGCATAGTCCCGAGCCCGGGGCCAGCGCTGCAGCGTGGTGGCCCGAATGCCGAGGCTGCCCGTCTCTGCCAGCATCACGTCGGCCAACGAGGCGGTCAACGCCGGCTCTACTAGCGCGCTGACCACGTGCGCCGGACGGCCCTTTTTCATAACGACTGGTGTAATCCAAGCATCGTGCGCGCCGGCCAGCAGCAGCGCCTCGATGGTGTAGGCCAGCGTCTCGCCGGTGACATCATCCACGTTCGTCTCTAGGAGTCGAACTTCTTGCCCAGCGCTGAGTGTTGCTTCGGCCCGGCCGAGCACGACCTGGGTGACGTTAGGACGATCTTGCAGCTCCCGGTCGCCAGCCCCGTATCCCACAGATTCGATGGTCAGTGAGGGCATCGGCCCAAAACGCGTCGCCAAGGCGGACATCAAAGCGGCTCCTGTAGGCGTTGTGAGTTCGAGGGGGACCTCAGTGCCGAAGGTGGGAGCCCCTCGCAGGAGTTCCACTGTCGCCGGCGCGGGGATTGGCAGGTGGCCATGCGCCGTGCGAATCATGCCTTGTCCGTGAGCGATAGGGCTGACATGCACTTCTGCCACATCCAGAACCTCGAGCGCGGCGCAAGTCCCAACGATGTCGACGATGGCGTCGAGGCCTCCCACCTCGTGGAAGTGCACCTGCGCTACCGGCCGACTGTGCAGGTGGGCCTCGGCCTCGGCCAGCGCCCGGAAGACCGCCAGGGCGCGCCGGCGTACCCGCTCGGGAAGCTCGGCCTCGCTGACCAGACCCAGAATGTGCGAAGCAGTGCGTACTACGCCGGACTCAGACACCTTCACGGTGACATCGGTGGCAGCAATCCCGCCGCGCAGTGTTGGGGCAACCACAAGTTCCCAGCCCTGAACGTCCAGGCCAGCGAGAATGTCGCGAACCGCCTCTACCTCAGCACCGGCGTCCAGCAGCGCACCCAGCGCCATGTCGCCGGCCACGCCGCAGAAGCAGTTGAACCAGGCCACCGACGACGGCTGCTCAGCCGCGGCACCACCACACTTAGTCACGTCGGGATCGTGCATCTGACCTCCCCCCTACTCATGTGGCTTAGCCGCGCTGTCGAGTATTCGCAACACTGCAGCAGCGGCGCCAAAACCGTTGTCGATACCTACCACGCTGACCCCAGCAGCACACGACGCCAGCATTGAAAGCAAGGCGGTGACACCCTCCAGCGCGGCGCCGTAACCGGTGCTCGTGGGGACAGCTACCACCGGCGCCGCGGTTAGCCCTCCCACGACGCTAGGCAGCGCTCCCTCCATACCCGCCACCACGACCACGGCGTCGGCGGTCTGTAGCGCACCCACTTCCACCAGTAGTCGGTGCAGCCCGGCTACGCCCACGTCATTAAGGCGGCTACCTGTCACGCCGTGAGCTGCTAGGACGGCCTCGCATTCACCAGCCACGGGACCGTCGGCCGTGCCGGCCGTGGCGATCACTACCTTTTCTGGCCTCGACTCCGACGGACACCAGCTCACAGTAGAGCCGGACCTCCGGCCGCCGGGATTGGCCGCCAACGCCGCCTCAGCCTGCGCAGCATCGGCGCGGGTCAACAGCACCGGCCCAGGCCCCGCGGCCAGCAGCTCAAAGACAATTGCGGCGCATTCGCTGGGTTCTTTGCCCGGGCCGTAGACCACTTCGCCAAGCGGCGAACGCAGCCGGCGATGGTGATCGACACGGGCAAACCCCAAATCGCCGAACGGCAGCCGCCGAAGTTCTCGCACGGCCTCGTCGGGATGCATCTCGCCACGCTGGACTCTAACGAGCAGTCCTCTAAGGGTTGCGGTGTCCATGGGCTATATCCTTGCTGGTCGTGGTCGCCGCCCACGCATCAAATGACACATCGAATGTTGCGTCAAACTCCTGCGCACCGCGGTCGAGGCTAAGCGTGGGCTATCTGGGGCCGGAGGGCACGTTTAGTCAACAGGCTCTACAGTCCGAACCGACCCTGGCCGATCACGATTTGGTGGAGTTCCCGTCGATTCCAGAGGTTCTGGAAGCCGCCTCTTCCGGCAAAGTTGACCTGAGCTTCGCCGCTATCGAGAACTCCATCGAGGGCTCGGTGAACGTCACCCTCGACACTTTGGCGTTCGACTCCAATCTCCTGATCCAACATGAGACGGTCCTGTCGGTGCACCTACACTTACTAGCAGCGCCTGGCGCGACATTGTCCGGAATTGAGCGCGTGGTCTCCTTTCCCCACGCCATCGCCCAGTGTCGCTCTTTCCTAAGCGATCAACTGCCTCAGGCCCGGATTGAAGCAGCCACCTCCACCGCCGAGGCGGTGCGCGCCGTCGCCGCCGGTGGAGATCGCCGCACCGCCGCTATCGGCGCCGCCCTAGCCGGGCAGATCTACCAACTCCAGGCCCTCGCCGACGACATCGGCGACCACCCGGATAACCAGACCCGCTTCGTTACCGTGGCCGCAGGCGGTATTCCAGCTCCCACCGGCCACGACAAGACCTCTATTGTGACCTTCCAGCACAATGACCGGCCCGGTTCGTTGCTCAGCATTTTGCAAGAGTTCGCAGCCCGATCCATCAACCTCACAAAGCTGGAGTCCCGCCCCACTAAGCGCTCCCTCGGTGACTATTGCTTCATCATCGACCTGTCGGGTCATGTGGCGGATGAACTAGTCGCCGACTGCCTGCTGAACATCCAGGCCAAACAGGCCGACATCAAGTTCCTCGGCTCATATCCGGCCGCCGGGGCGAGGGCCGAAAGCGCCCGCCAGGAGGCCGACGACGCCTGGCGGCGCGCCACGGACTGGCTAGCCGACGTGCGCGATCAACTGAACGGCTGAAGTTCGCCGCGGCGTTACCCTCGACCCTGGAGGGATGGCAGAGCGGACGATTGCGACGGTCTTGAAAACCGTTGGGTTTCACGACCCCGGGGGTTCGAATCCCCCTCCCTCCGCTGCGGACGGGGCGCTCCCGCATCAAAGCCCCGCGGAGAGGCCATACTTGAAGTCCGTCGATTGGCTGTCTGCGTTTCGCGGGCGCCGGCGCCGGCTAGCGCTCGTAGCTCAATTTGGATAGAGCGTCTGACTACGGATCAGAAGGTTGGGGGTTCGAGTCCCTCCGAGCGCGCTAAGTGGCAGCACACGGCTTACCATCGGGTGCGCCGGTAGTCTGCGAGCATTCACCCCGCTGCAGTTGATCCCGAACTGGTCGCTTCCGCTACTGATCTCGCCGAGCGGGCTGGTCGGGTAACGCTACGGTGGTACTCGGCCCGCACGCTGGGGAGCCTGACGAAGACCGACGGCAGCCCGGTTACCGAAGCCGACAGGGCAGCTGAGGAATTCCTCCGGGAGGAACTAGCCCGACGCTACCCCGACGACGGCGTGCTGGGTGAGGAGTACGGCAACAGCGAGGGCAGCAGCGGGCGTCGCTGGGTAATCGACCCAATCGACGGCACCCGCAGCTTCGTCCGCGGCGTGCCGCTGTTCGCCACCCTGCTGGCGCTGACCGATAGAAACGGCCCGGCTGTGGGCGTAGCGCACGTACCGGCGCTGAGGGAGACCGTCGCAGCTGGCCGCGGCCGCGGTGCCCAGCACTGGCGAGACGACGAAGCTCGGCCCGCGCATGTCAGCGATGTGCGGCGGCTAGAAGAGTCCTGCCTGGTGACCAGTGGCATCGAGTATCTGCCCGAGCGCGGCCGGCGGGCGCTGCTGCAGCCCGGTCCCCTAGTACGAACCTGGGGAGATGGCTACGGTTACGTGTTACTCGCCACGGGCCGGGCTGAGATCATGCTCGACGCCGGACTGAAGCTTTGGGATGTGGTGCCAATGCTCGTCATAGTGCACGAGGCAGGCGGACGCATCACCGATTATGACGGCACCGCTGGGCCACTGGCTGGTGACGTAGTTGCTAGCAATGGTCACGTGCACGAACTGGCGCTAGGTCTCCTGGCCGATTGCAGCTAGAGGCCGACCCCTTCGAACAGTACGGGGGTGATTCCGCGCTCAACTAGTGCGCTCAGGAACTGCAGTGGAGCGAACGCTTCGGCCAGTCCCATAGCGCCGCTGCGAGTCGCCTCGCCAGCCGCGAGACCAAGGACCGCCGTGGCGGCAACAGCTGCCGCGGCTGCGGCAGGGTTGTGAGCCGCGCCTAACACCCGCTGCGTGCTCTCACCCTGCCAGCGCCCACTCACGGCCACACGCACTGCACCCATACCCCCCTCGGGATGGGGCGGGGAGAGCATCGGGAGGGGGGCCGTCAGACGATCCTGACGATCCGCAGCTCGCCGAGCGGTGATCGCCTCGGCCTCAGGAAACAGCCGAACCAATAGTTGCGGCTCACCTAAAGCTCCGAAATAACAGTCAGCAGGACCCACCGGGTCGGGGAACCAGCAAAGCTCGCGGCCCGATCCACCTCGACGGCGGACCCACGAACCTCTAAGCCAAATCCAAGCACTGCGGCCAAGAGCGGCGTGATACCGAAGAGCACAGGCGGGCCCGCCTGTGCCCTGGCGGGCCACATGGACAGATTCGATGCTGTCTAGCGAAGCGGCCGCGTGGGCGGCTAAGACACATGTGAGTCCGGGTGAGAACGCTGCTCCCAGCACCAGCGTTACCCCCCGTTCGCGAGCCGTGGCGTCCAGCGTCAGCAGACCACGCACTTCGGCAGGATCGCCGGAGACCGAGACAGTCGCCACGCCCGAGCGCACCAACTGAACCGCCATTGGCCACTGAGTACCTGAAGGCGTCGCCAACACGACAGCGTCGGCACGCTGCAACTCAGTCAAACCCGCCACGACCGTCCCCGGCTCGCTCCGCACGACCGCCGCCGCCGAGGCAGGACTCTGGCCGGCAACTGAGACTCGCTCCACCCCTTTGCTGGAGGTCAAAATCCTGGCGACTCTGGCACCAACCGCACCGGTGCCCACCACCCCGAGGTGCATCCGCTCAGGCTCCCGGGAGAAGGTTCAGGTCAGCCCGGGACCGCGTAGGGGGCGCCACCCCCCTTGACGGGCCGGCTGAACCTCCGTGCAGATGCGCATTATCCGATCCATGACGAGAATCGCCAGAGCCGCCAGAATCAGGGTCGCAACCCGCCCAAACACATCGCGCATATCTCGGACTCTAGCGATCGCGTGGGGCTAGCTGGAATCGAACCAGCGACCTCACCCTTATCAGGGGTGCGCTCTAACCGACTGAGCTATAGCCCCGTAACTTCAACGCTAGCGGCCCGCCCGCCGGCGAACACTAGGAGGCCGGAAGCGGGTGGATTCCTCTTCTACCAGCATGATCCGCAGGCCTCCCACCAACTCGCTGATGAGGTTAAACAAGACGGCTGCCATCACGTTGAACAGGGTGGCGAGGAATGCCATAACCAGGCTGACCAGGGCGTAGACCCGGAAAATCTGACCCGGGACAAAGGCAAAGCTCTCAAGCCCGAAGATCTGCGTCACGAAAGCCTCAATACGGTCGATCAGGCCAGTGGAATCGACAGCGCTCCAGAGGATCAGCGCCGCCACCAGCAGAACTGCCCAAAGGCAGAGATACAGGATTAGTGACAGTTTCAGCACCGACCACAACTCCACTCGCCGCACAATTCGGCGCACGCTGCGCACTTGTAACCGTTGTCGCCGGCGGCGTTCGCCCAGCGACCAGCTGTCGTCGCGCGGCGGGCCGGCGGGGTTTTCGGTGCGGTGGGCGGCTCGATCCGGCGAAGCGCTCAAGGCTGAGGGATCGCCGGACACGTGACGAAGTGTAAAGGACGACCATCCTGCGCCCGGCACAGTCCGGTGCTTTGACTCAGCGTCGCCAGCCGGACAGCCAAGCTACGGGACACCTCGACTCCTTCGAGTCCGTAGGCACCCAAGAGGCGAACCGACCTGTTCAGGTCTTCGCCGAGGATTTGGCTCGCCCGCTCTAAGGCGGCAGCTAAGGCTGGAATCATCGCCGGAGCCGGGATCTCCGCAGCTGCGGCCGCGCTCTCGCCGTCGATCTCTACCTCGACGCGCGCCACGCCAGCGAGCAGCTCGAACTGGGTGAGCTCAGCTCCGTTGGCTGCGGCGAGTTCGGACGCGGCGGCGCGGTGGCTTCGAACCCCAGCGAGCGCCGCCGCGTCCGCCGCCGTCTGAGCTTGAGCCATCAGCTGCGCCCGACCGGCCAGTTGTGCCAGGGCCAGCGCGGCGACGGCTACCGCGACGATGCCCAGAACCATCAGCGGTAGCACCTGACCCGAGTCGTCGCCGAAGCTAAACGCCCGCCGCGGCCTTAACAGGGAGTTCAGAGCTCTTCGCGGGGAACCAACGTGACCGCGTTGACTTTTCGGTCATCTTCCAACTGCATCACCTTTACGCCACTGGCGTAAGCACCCTGGACCGAGACCGATGCCACCGGAACCCTGATGAACACTCCATCGCTGGCCCCCACCATTACTTCGGCGCTCTCAGAAACTCCCAGCGCCGCCACCACCTCGCCCTTACCAGAAACGAGTCGCACCCCACGCACCCCCAGACCGCCACGATGTCGTGGGGTGAAGGCAGCAAAGCCGGTGCGCTTGCCAAAGCCCTCGTCGGTCACTACTAGCAGAAACTGCTCGTCGAGCACTCTTACCATGGCAACTACTTCGTCGCCCTCACGCAACCGCATTCCTTTGACACCAGCCGCGGCGCGGCCAGTGGGTCGCACTTCCCGAGAGTCGAAGCGGAGCACATTGCCACGTCGAGTTATGACACAGACGTGGTCCTGCGCACCTAAGGGCAGCACTTGCACTAACTCGTCACCGTCGAGCAGACGAATCGCCTGCAGCCCCCGATAGCGGGATTCGTAATCGGTAAACCTGGTCTTTTTCACTCGGCCGCGGCGGGTCAAGAAAAGCAGGTAGGGATTGGTTTCGTAGTCACGGGTATCAATCACCGCAGCCACGCGCTCGCCTTCGGCCAAGCTCAAGAGGTTGACTACCGCAGTGCCCCGTGCCGTTCGCCCAGCCATTGGAACCTGGTGTACCCGCAGCCGGTGAACCCGGCCCCGGTTAGTGAAGAACAGCAAGTACGCATGGGCCGAGGTATGGATTACCGCGCTGATGTAATCGCCGTCTTTGAGCTTGGCTCCCGCTACCCCACGACCGCCCCGGCCTTGTGTCCTAAAAGCGTCAGCAGAGGTGGTCTTCATGTATCCCCCAGCCGACATGATGAATACCACCTCCTCGTCATCGATGAGGTCCTCTATGTTGAACTCGCCAGGATCTAGCGCCAGCTCGGTGCGGCGAGCTTGGGCAAACTGCTCTCGCAGCGCGACAAGTTCGCTGCGGATCACTGCGCGTAGCCGACTCTCGTCGGCCAAGATTTCTTGCAGTTCGGCAATCGTGACCCGTAACTCTGCCAACTCTTCGGCCAACTCACGGCGGCCCAGCCGGGTTAGACGCCCTAGCGGCAACTCCAGAATATGGTTGGCTTGCACTTCGCTGAATCCGAAGGCATCTGCGGTGAGTTGGCGGCGGGCCTCGGCTCGGTCGGCGGCGGCCCGAATTAGGGCAATGATCTCGTCTAGCCGATCTACGGCGCGCAGCAAGCCCTCCAAGATGTGAGCCCGCTCGGTCGCATGCGCCAGGCGAAACTCCGAACGGCGTCGCACCACCTCGATCTGGTGAGCTATGTAGGCCTGCAACATCTCGACGAGGCTCAGCGTGCGAGGCACCCCGTCGGTGAGGGCCACCATGTTCACCGAGAATGACACCTGCAGAGGCGTGTGCTTGTAGAGGTTGTTGAGGATCACCAGTGCTGGGGCATCGCGGGTCAACTCAAACACCAGCCTGGTGTTCCCCTTGGCTGACTCATTGCGGATGTCCCGGATTCCTGTGAGTACTTTCGACTCCACCAAGTCGGCGGCCCGGCGCTCGATGGCTTCAACGCTGACCTGATAGGGGATCTCGGTCACGACGATCTTGGTGCTACGGCCCTCAGCGGTGATCTCGGCTCGGCCTCGCAAACGAAGCATGCCACGCCCGCTGCGGTAGGCCTGGTCGATGCCAGCTCTGCCTAGAATTTGCCCGCCAGTGGGGAAGTCAGGACCCCGGACGAACTGCATCAACTCTTCGACCTCGCTATCGGGGTGCTCTAGTAAGTGCAGTACAGCATCGACAACTTCGCCCAGGTTGTGCGGCGGGATGTTGGTGGCCATTCCCACGGCGATGCCTTGGCTGCCGTTTATCAGCAGATTCGGGAAGCGAGCTGGCAACACCGCCGGTTCGCGGTGACGGCCGTCAAAGTTGGCGAGAAAATCGACAGTGTCCTCGTCGATGCCGTCGAGCATTGCGGCGCTGAGCGGCGACAGCCGGCACTCGGTGTAGCGATAGGCCGCGGGCGGATCAGCAGGTGAGCCAAAGTTGCCGTGCGGATCGATGAGCAGGTGCCGCAGGCTGAAGTCCTGGCCCATGCGCACTAGAGCGTCGTAGACGGCAGTGTCGCCGTGGGGGTGATACCGGGCGATCACATCCCCGACCACAGTGGCGCACTTGACGTGGCCGCGGTCGTGGCGGTGACCGTTAGAAGCCATAGACCAGAGGATTCTCCGATGTACGGGCTTTAGCCCGTCGCGCACGTCGGGCAGGGCGCGGGCCACGATGACCGACATGGCGTAGTCCAAGAAGGACTGTTCCATCTCGGTCTGGATTTCGACGGTTTCGACCGTCCCACCAAGTCCGGGCTGGAGATCTCCGTCGACCGGCGGATCGCTGCTCACGCTGTTTTAGATATCCAGAAAGCGCACATCGCCGGCGTTGGCCTGAATAAACGACTTTCGTCCCTCCACGTCGTCGCCCATCAACTGGGAGAACACAGCATCAGCCGCGGCAGCTCCCTCGATATCAACTCGCAGCAATGTACGGCGAGCGGGGTCGAGCGTGGTTTCCCAGAGTTCGTCTGCATCCATCTCGCCGAGGCCCTTCAGCCGTTGAAACTCGTTGCGGTGCTTCGGGTGGTCGGCGAGAAAGTCAGCTTTTGCCCGATCGTCCTTAAGGTAAACCTTGTCTCGCCCCACCTCAGTGGAATAGAGCGGAGGCTGAGCGATGTAGACATGCCCCTCCTCTATTAGGGGCTTCATCTGCCGGAAGAAGAAAGTGAGCAACAGCGTTCGTATGTGGCTTCCGTCCACGTCGGCGTCGCAGAGCAGGATGATCTTGCCGTAGCGGAGCTTGTTGATATTGAATCCGCCGTTCGTTTCGTTGCCGTCAGCGTTATTCGGGCGCCGCCCGTTGCTGTCCGACGGATTGACATCAGTAGCGCTCATTTCGGCGTCGTTGCTATCAGCAAAGCCAAAACCGGCACCGATGGCGCTGATGAGCGAGGTGATTTCAGTATTGCGCAGCATGCGGTCGGCACGAGCCCGCTCGACGTTGAGGATCTTGCCTCTGATGGGTAGTACCGCCATCGTCTGGGGATCGCGAGCTTTCTTAGCCGAACCGCCCGCAGAGTCGCCCTCCACGATGTACAACTCGTTCTCACTAATGTCGCCGGAGGTGCAGTCCGTGAGCTTACCTGGTAGGCCAGCACCGTTAAGCGCCGACTTCCGCCGAGTGGCTTCCCGAGCCGCCCGGGCCGCCTCCCGGGCACGGGAGGCCTCCAGCGCCTTGGTAACAATCCTGCGGGCCTCGCTAGGGTGTTCCTCTAACCAGTCGGCGAGATGCCGATTAGTGGCGCGCTCCACCAGCGTGCGGATGGAGACGTTGCCTAGCTTGCTCTTGGTCTGTCCCTCAAACTGCGGCTCTTGCAGGCGCACGCTGACGATCGCCGTTAGGCCCTCGCGAATATCCTCTCCTTGGAGGTTGTCTACACCCCGTAGCAGACCCTTGCGGTCGGCGTAACGGTTGATGACACCTGTGAGGGCCTTGCGAAAGCCCTCCTCGTGCATCCCGCCCTCGGTCGTAGTGATTCCGTTAGCAAAGGAATACAACCCATCGGTGTGGTAGGCGGTGCTCCACTGGAAGGCCACCTCTACCTCCTGCTGCGACTCCTGCTGCTGGAAGTACCCCACCTCGGCGAACAGGGCTTCTTTAGAGGCGTTCACGTGACGGACGAAATCTCCAATGCCGCCCGAGTAAGAAAAAGTCGTCCAGCGGGTCGTCGGAGTTGAACGCAGATCACGGAACCGGATCTGTAGACCAGCGTTGAGGAAAGCCATTACCTGCAAGCGCTCGGTCAGCCGGGTGGCTTGGAACTTCACTTCGTCGAACACTGCTGGATCGGGCCAGAAGCGAACAGTGGTGCCAGTCGCGCTGCCCTCTGGTAAATCGCCACACCGTGCTAGCGGCACTTCAACAGCGCCGCCAGCGACAAAGCACATCGCCCAGCAGGCACCGCCACGACGTACCTCCACCTGCAGACGACGCGAGAGCGCATTAACCACCGACACGCCCACGCCGTGAAGCCCGCCAGACACCTTGTACCCGCTGCCGCCGAATTTTCCGCCGGCGTGCAGAATCGTCATGACAACTTCCAACGCCGACAGATCGGCCATGTCGGGGTGTGGGCCAACTGGGATGCCTCGACCGTTGTCGACCACCTCGCAAGATCCGTCCGCGTGCAGCGTGACGTCCACCTCGGTGCAGTGGCCTGCCATCGCCTCGTCGACTGCGTTGTCTACGACCTCGTAGACAAGGTGGTGGAGTCCTGTCGGACCTGTGGATCCGATATACATCCCAGGCCGGCGGCGCACCGCCTCCAGACCTTCTAGGACTGTGATATCAGCTGCTTCGTAAGACTCGGCCTGATCAACCACTCGAAAGCGTCTCCGTCCGGTGCCGGCTCATCTCAGGGCCTCCAGAAGGCCAACTCTCGTGTCCCAGGTGGGACAGCAAATTTACCGGTGCATTTACCGGCGCTTTCACCGGTTGTGCCGGCAGCCGGCCTCATTCTATCGGCTCTGTGACCTTTCCCGGTGCGTTCTGTTACGTATACGAGGTCGAATGAACTGCACTTTCCCCGGGCCGAGGTGCTTGGCGAGCTGACCTAGTAGTTCGCTCTCTCGCAAGCGCAGCTGGACAGCCCAAGCAGAGTCTTCCACATCCACGGTTAGCCGACCCTGAACTAGTCGAGTCGGTCTAGCGTGGGCCGCTAGCTCTGCCCCAACGATCGTCGACCACTGCTCAAACAGCGTTACTAGCACATCGGCGCTGGGAGACCCGAAGCTGCTAAGCAGGCGGTTAAGGCTGTGCTTCACGTGTCTGGGGCCGCGGCCTCCAGGAGGAGGATGAAATCTCGAGTTCATAACAAATCCGACGCCGTAACCTGCAAGTCTTCGATCCACAGCACCTGCGCGGGCCGGTCGACAGGCGGTATCTCACCGGCAGTGGCCAGCAGGATTTGACCAGGCGGCAGTAACTTTAACAATCGCCCCTGTCGCTGAAGGTCTAGCTCGGAAAACACATCATCTAGCAGCAGCAGCGGGGGCTCACCGTTAGCCTCGGTCATTGCCGCGTGCAGTGCTAGGCGGAAGGCTAGCGAGAGTGTTCTCTGATTGCCCTGAGAGGCATGGGTGCGAGCCGGTAACTGTCCAAGCCGCCAATCAAAGTCATCACGATGCGGTCCGACGCTGGTAGTTGCTCGCTGGAGATCTTCCTTACGGGCCTCGGCCAACGCTGAACGTAGTCCGCTGGTTAGCCACTCTGGCTCGTAGGTCAGCTCAACTACAGCCTGATCGTCACCGCTTAAATTGCAGAAGAGTCGCTCCAGTCGGGGTTGCAGCTGCTGAAGGGTCTGACGGCGGTTAGTAGCCCACGACTCAGCGACGGCAGCTAAACGATCATCCCAAACTTCCAAGGTGCGCTGACTATCAGCGTCTAAGCCTTGCGCCCGGCTTGGCCCGATCTGGCGCAGTAGCGCGTTCCGTTGACGCAGACACGAGTCCAGTCGGCGACGCTCCGCAACCAGGGAAGGTTTCAAGCTGATGATTGCACCGTCGATAGCTTGCCGGCGAGCGCTTGGCGGACCTTTGACTACTAACAGATCGTCGGGCTGGAAAGTCAACACTGGGACCTGTTCGGCCAGGTCAGAGGCTCGGCGAAGTGGTTGACGATTTAGCTGCGCACGACTTCGGCCGCCGGCAGAGCGCACTTCAACTTCTACCAGTAGACGCCGGTCGCTATTAGCAAACTCTCCCCGCAGTACGGCCCGGGTGGTACCAGCCCGCACTAGATCAGTGGCTCCAGCTCCTCGAAATGACGCCAGAGTTGCTAAATAACCAGTCGCTTCCAGTAGTGAGGTCTTCCCTGAGCCGTTTGGCCCGCGGATGACGGTTATCCCCTCTGAGAGCTTGAGCGCTAACCGTTCGTGTAAACGGAAGTCGCTTAGCTCCAGCCAGCGAAGCAGAGAAATGCCTCAGGCACGCAGGGGCATGAGTACGTACAGGAAATCATCTTGGTCTGGAGCCCGCAAGAGTGCAGGCTTCAGCTTGTCTGCAGTCAACAAGACGATCTCCTCGCAATCTAGAGCTTCTACCCCGTCGTGCAAATACTGAGCATTGAAGGAAATCTCCAGCTCATCACCCTCGTAGCTAGCATTGATATCCTCGCTTGCCTCGCCAACCTCCTGCGTCTGTGCAGACACCGTGAGCATCTTCTCCTGCATGTTGACTCGTAGTTGGTTCTGCGTGACCGCTACCAATCGCACACGACGAACGGCATCTAGCAGTAGCTGTCGGTTAACCACGAGGCGGTTGGGGTGGTCTGTTGGGATGAGACCCTCATAGCTGGGAAACTCACCATTGATGAGCCGGGCTGAGAGCCGCGTGTCACCGACCTCAAACAGCACGGTCTGTTCATCTAGCTGGACTCCAACACGCTCCTCGCCAACTACTAGCCGCGCCACTTCTTCCAATGCCCGCGACGGCACCAGCACACCCTGATCGCCAACCTCCATCGTCACGCTCACCAAATCTCGTTGTGCTAGCCGGTAAGAGTCGGTCGCAACGATGCGCAGTCCTTCGCCACGAGCAGTCAGTAGAACACCTGTCAGTACAGGGCGAGCCTCATCTCGGCCAGCGGCGGAGACGACCTGGCGGAGCCCTGCAACCAGCGCTTGGCCATCCACAGTGACTGTGGCCTCACCCAACAGCGGAATTCGTGGATAGTCCGAGGGTGACATCGTACGCAGCGAGAACTCCGACCGTCCTGAGCGAACCCTCAGGACCTGCTCGTCGAACTCCACCTCCACGGCACCCAACTCCAGTGAACGCACGATGTCAGTCAACAAGCGCGCCTGCACCAACACTGCTCCATTTTCACTACCGCTCACAGTGATTCGGTCAGCGATCGTGAGATCCAAATCACTCCCGGTAATTGAGAGATTGTTCCCAGAGAGTTCCAGGAGGACCCCCGACAGTCCTGGTACAAGGCCTGCCTTAGTGGTGGTAGCTCGACCAGCTCGGCTGAGAGCGTTGATTAGCGTGTCACGTTCGGATTTGAACTTCACAAGTTCCGTCCTTCACTCTGAGTGTTTTTATGGGTAATGTTGTAGTGGTAGTAGGTCTGGGGATTGTGTATTTCTGTCCGTAAAGGCTGGTCAGCGTATTTGTGGGATGTGAATTCGTGGTCACGGTTTTCCCGACTTTGGCACCGGCGATTGGCGACAGGTGGGTCAGCTAGTGTGTTCATGCCAGGACTGTCCCAGACTTGTACACAGGATTCCCCAAACCTCGGAGATCTAAGCGGCGCTCTCGACGTTGCTGCGAAGCATACGGGTTAGGTGTGTTACCTGTTCATATACTTCCTGCTTTTCTGACATTAGCTGCTTAATCTTGTTCACGGCGTGAATGACAGTTGTGTGATCCCGGTTGCCGAACTCGCCGGCGATCGCAGGAAAACTGAGGTCGGTTAGCTCGCGCATGATGTACATAGCAACATGGCGGGCTGTTACTAGCTGGCGCCGTCGGCTCACACCGGTGATCTCCTCCACCGAGATGCCATACATATTCGAACAGGCATTTACAATGTGTTTTGGTGTGATCACTTGCTGCTCGCGTGGAGTGAACACGTCTCGCAGTAGTTCTTGCGCGGTTGGCACTGAGATTTTCTGCTGGTTGAGCGTGGCGAACGCACAAACCCTGGTCAGAGCCCCTTCTAGCTCTCGAATGTTATTGGTAACACGCTCGGCGATCATCTCCAGAACCTTGCTGGAAAGCAAATGACTGCAGGAGCTGGGCACACGCTGATCGAGTATCGCTAAGCGAGTTTCAATGTTGGGAGGCTGGATATCGGTAATCAAACCCATCTTGAATCGACTAAGCATCCGCTCTTCCAGCGTAGGGATCGAGTCAGGTGGACGATCACAAGTGATAACTAAAAGGCTGTTAGTCTCATATAAAGTATTGAAAGTGTGAAAGAACTCCTCTTGGAGACCCTCTTTACCGGCGAAGAACTGGGCATCATCCACCAGCAGCACATCGATCCGTCGGTAGTAGTCCTTAAATGCGGGCAGATGATTAGACCGGATGGCATAGACGAACCGATTTAGGAAAGCCTCGGTGGACACCAGTCGAACGAGGGCCGTTGGGTAGTGCTCATTGACATAGTGGGCGACAGCTTGTAGCAGGTGTGTTTTTCCCAGCCCAGCACCGCCGTAAATAAAGAGGGGGTTGTAAACCCGACCAGGCTGTTCGGCCACCTGGTGTGCTGCCGCGTGGGCAAAAGAGTTGGAAGGCCCACAGACGAACTGTTCGAAGGTGTAGCGGGGGTTTAGCGGTTCGTCCACGAAGAGTTCACCGTTGTCAACCTGTGCCGTAGGTGCGGTTTGCGCGCCGGTGCGCTCTGCCCGACCGCTTTTGCCCATGTCCTCGCCGGCCCCTAGGAGTAACTCTTCATGCTGTAGCGGTTCAACTGTATCGAGCATCACTGGCTCTATATCAATGAACAGTTTAAGCTGCTGGCCGGTGATCTCAGCGAGAAAGTCCTCGATCAGGTGCCGGTAGCGGCGTTCGATCTTGTCGCGGGCGATACTGCTGGGTACATGGACTCGGAGGCCATCGCCGGTCAGTTCAGAGGGGTGTATGTCACGGAAGGTTGACTGCCAAACGGCATCTGAAACGTGATTCTGGATCGTAGTAGCGCAGGCGCTCCATAGATGATCTGGGTCGTTCACAGTGATTACTCTGTTCTAGTTGAGGCCGGCCCCCGCCGCGCGCCCGCGGGTTCGGCGAGGGAGTGGTCACGTTCGTTGGTGTTGACATAGCTGCGGCTCTTGTCGTGGCGTCGGGGAAATCTAGTGTGCCATCTTCCACGACGGATACGACATTTACCGCTATATATGATATTTAGTTGTCTTCTTGAGTTTTTCTGCCGGCGATTGCTCCCGGACCTCCGCTTTTGTGTGCTGGCAGTTGCCGCTAACTGGTATCGCAGTTGTGGCTGAGGTCGCCTCGCCGTAGCGTGAGGTGGTCGGGTTGGGCCGCCTGCCTTGGCCGCTACTCTCGACTGCCCTCGAGGCACTTGTTGTCTGGGGTCCGGCGAAGCCAGAATCACTCGCTGCATCCAGACCCACCCCAGCGAGTTGTCCCGGCGCAAGGAGGAACAGAAGTGAAGCGGACGTATCAGCCGAATGTTCGCCGGCGGGCCCGCCGGCACGGGTTTCGGAAACGAATGAGCAGTCGTGGGGGCCGGGCCGTTCTTAGAGCCCGCCGCCAACGAGGCCGCCAGAGGTTGTCAGCCTGACGGGACGAATCAAATCGGCAACTACGTTCGATCAGCTCCGGCGTGGCGGTCGTGTCGCTCGCTCTGGCGTGTTGGAGTTTCGCTATCTGCTGGACGGCGGTAGTGGCCCGCCAAGGGTGGCTTTTGCCGTACCTCGCAAAGCTGGCTCAGCGGTGGCCCGCAACCGGCTGCGACGGCAACTGCGCGAAGTAATGCGCCAGCTGAGCGCTCCCAGGGCCGGTGTTGTCTTCCCTAGCGGGGATTACATAATCCGGCTGCGCCAACCCACTGCCGAAGTTAACTTCGCTCGTCTGCGCCATGACGCCGAGAAGGTGCTCCAACAAGTCTGTGCGCCTGGGGGGTCGGGATGAACCGGCGAGGTCGGGTACTCGTAGGGATAATACGCATCTACCAGGCTTTTAGCGCAGTGCGGCCGCCACGATGCCGATTCCTCCCCACTTGCTCGACATATGCGGTTGAGGCGATCACTAGCCATGGTCTCTGGCGCGGCTGTTGGTTAGCCGCCCGCCGACTGTTGCGGTGTCACCCGTTGGGACCTTACGGCGTAGACCCGGTTCCGCCTCAGCAATGTTCTAATGAGCGCATTAGTTGCGGAAGTCTCAGCTGATGTTAGACACGCTACAACGAATATTTGACCCTCTTCTGACGTTGAGCGCGCGCGTGTTGTCGTTCTTATACGATGTCTGGCCCAACTACGCCGGGGCGATCATGTTGCTGACGATTTGCGTGATGACAGTGCTCACACCGATCACGATTCGCAGCACTAAGTCAATGCTGGCGATGCGGCGCCTGGCTCCAGAGGTAAAGCGGCTACAGGCCGAATTTCGCCACGACCGACAGAAGATGAACGAGGAGGTCATGGCGCTGTACAGAACAAACAGCGTCAACCCGCTGGGTGGGTGTCTGCCCTTGCTGATGCAGTCGCCGATCTTCATAGCGCTTTTTCAGCTCTTGCGCGGGCTTACCCGGCGGACATCTTCTTTGGGTTGGTCCTCTGGTCAAGCAGCTGCACAGTGTGCGGCGGAAAGCACAGCAGACTGCTCGCCGCAGTTAGCCAGCGCGGGCAAAAGGAACTTCAACCCTGACTATCTCAGCTCCGAGAGCCAGCTGTATCAAGATCTTTCAGAAAGCACTGAGATGCGGGCGTGGGGGTTAGATCTTTCTGAGAGTGCTAGCTCGGTTCTGGGGAGTTCGTTTGTCTCGGGGCTGCCGTATCTCGGCATGATCCTGCTGGTAGCCGCGCTTGGCTACTACCAACAGCGCCAAATCAGTGGCCGCATGTCCGCTGAGGAGCAGACTCCGCAAGCGCGAATGATGATGAGAATCATTCCAATCTTTTTGCCTATTATTTCGTTTAGTCTGTCAGCTGGTCTAGTGCTGTATTACAACGCCCAGAGCGTGATCCGCATCGGCCAGCAGGCGCTGATCACACGGCGGCTGTATCGACCGTTCGCTGCGGAGCAAGCCGCCCGGAAGGCCCAGGAGGAGGCAGCTGAACAGGGGGAAGAAGCAGCCCCGCCTCCAGCGGTGGACTCCGCCTCAGAGCCACGCACGTTGGCCGGCCGTTTGGGGTTGACGAGTTCACCTGATGCCCGGCGACATGGCAAGCAGAGACCAATTTCCGGCGTCGTGCCCAAGCCGAAGCCCATACCACCAGCAGTACGGTCAGGGCCACAGCGCCCGGCCCGCGAGCCGGCCAGGCGGGATGCCACCAAGACTGACAAAACATCGGGCTCGACCAAGAGCCCCACCCCGCAACGGGAGGCTAAATCAAACAAACGTTCTAAGAAAAGAGATGAACCACCGCCTAAGCCGGTGCCAAGCCGGGTGACACCTAAAGGCGCTAAGCAACAGCGGAGTAAACGCTACAAGAGATGAGAGGCCTATGGAGTGGATAGTTACTGAAGCACGAACGGTCGCGGACGCCAAAGAATCTGCGCTGGACCAGTTAGGGGTGGATGAGCATGAAGCCGAGTTTGAGGTCCTCGCTGAACCACAGCGAGGCGTGCTGGGCTTCGGGCGGGCCAACGCGCAGGTGCGCGCCCGAGTCATGCCCAGAGTGGAGACCCCGCTGGATCGGCGTAATCGACCGAAACGCACCCGCGGCGGTCGCCGGCCGCGCGCCGATGGCCCTAAGGAATCACGCACCGGCACAGGGCCCGGTGGCACAAAAGGCGGTCCCCCGGCCGCAAAACTAACCGAGCGCCGAGTCAAGAGAAGTACATCCGGCGGACACACAACAATGCAGGCAAAAGCAACTAAACAGAAGACCACTGGAGGGAAAATGAACTTAGAGGATCTTGGCAACAGCGAAGCGGTGATTGACCCCGAACACGAGGAAGAGTTGGTGCAAGAGTTCACCTCCGGACTGGTGACTGCTATTAATCTCGATGCCACGGTTACAACGACCCGTACCTCTGATGGTGCACTCGAAGTAGTTGTTGAAGGTGACGATGTGGGTCTGTTGATTGGTCGGCGAGGAACGACTCTGTCCTCAGTAGAAGAGCTGCTGCGGGTCATTGTGCAACGACACCGACAGGGCCGTCGCTCCAGCAAGGTGCGCTTAGAGGTTGGTGGCTACCGGCAACGCCGGCAGGAGGCGCTGGAGGCCTTTGCTCGGCGAATTGCGACAGAGGTAGTGGAGTCAGGGAAGCCGAAGATTCTGGAACCCATGAACGCTGCAGACCGCAAGATCGTTCACGATGCCATCGTGGAGATGTCTGGAGTGAATACGGCGTCAGAAGGGGAAGAACCTCGTCGACGAGTCGTGGTGCAGCCTGGATCCTGAGCAACTTTCGGGTCGCACGGCTGCGCTAGGTTGGGCGGAGCGCTTAGACCGAATTTTCCAGCGCGCACAGATCTTGGGTCTACTTGGCAAAGCCACCTCGCCCCGACGGGAGTGGGAACATGCAGTTGCGCTAGCCCAGCAAATCGGGGACCCTGGTTCGGGGAACTGCCTGGACCTGGGCACAGGTGCCGGACTCCCCGGGCTGGTCATGGCAGTTTGCTGGCCTGGGACCGCTTGGACCTTCACCGATCGGAGATTGCGCAGCACAGACTTTGTCAACTGGGCAGTCAACTTTTTGAAGATTGCCGATCGCGCCTCGGTTCGGCGAGGCGATGTAGCGGAGTTCTTCCAGGATGTGACTCTGGCGTCGTCGTTTGACATGGTTGTTGCCAGGGGGTTTGGACCGCCGTCTATAACTGCCGAGTGTGCCACGGGCTATTTGAAAATCGGTGGGCGAGTTATCGTAAGTGAACCTGAACTCGCGGAGACCATCCGCTGGCCTGCTGGCCCACTAGCCAGATTAGGACTCTCACTGCACAGCGTCGGCGGAATGCCAAGCTTCGCGGAGCTGCGGAAGGTGGCGTCGCAGGAGCCTTGTTTCCCGCGTCGTAGCGCCACGATGCGGCGAAATCCGCTTTTCTAGTTCGACTCTTAGCAGCAAGAGCGATGTTTCACGTGAAACATCGTCCCCGGGGGATTTGGTCTCCGTTATACTGTTCGAGCGTGGGTAGCTGCTGGAGGTGATGCTTTCGTGACATCAGGATGCCGCACGATTGCCGTGGCCAATCAGAAGGGCGGGGTGGGTAAAACCACAACGGCGATCAACCTTGGCGCCGCTTTAGCCGAGTTGGGCCGACGCGTTCTTGTGGTAGACCTCGACCCCCAAGCTAATGCTACTACAGGTATCGGGCTCGACCCGCGGGAGGTTACCGCGTCGGTCTACGATGTCCTGCTCGACGGTCGGGCACTGGCGGATTGCATCATGCCGACCTCAGTTGATGGGTTGATGGCTGTGCCGTCTCACCTAGATTTGGCGGGCGCCGAAATCGAACTGCAGTCAGCGTTTAACCGTGAACGCCGACTCGCAGCCGCATTTGCACCAGTCATGGACGAGTTCGAATACCTCTTTGTAGATTGTCCCCCAGCGCTCGGGCTGTTGGCGGTGAACGCTCTGACCGCTGTGCGAGAGGTGCTAGTACCGATCCAGTGTGAGTACTTCGCGCTAGAGGGGTTAGCGCAGCTGACCATGCATGTCGAGCAGATCCGCCAACACCTGAACCCTGATCTCACGGTTTCTCGTCTGCTGCTTGTTATGTACGACGCCCGGACGAATCTCTCTCGCCAGGTCGCCGAGGAGGTTCGTGGTTTATATAGCGACCGGGTGTGCCACACCGTGATCCCGCGTTCGGTCAGGCTCGCCGAAGCGCCGGCCCACGGGTTGCCGATCACGCTACTGGCGCCGAATTCAAGAGCTGCGCTGACCTACCGCGTCTTGGCGAAGGAGTTTGAAGCCAATGGAACAGCTTGAACGTGGCATAGGCCGCGGGCTAGGGGCGCTCATACCCACGGGCGGTCGAGTCGCGGGCGGATATCGCGAGATCGCAATCGCCAGTATCCAGCCCAACACGCATCAGCCTCGTGCTCACTTCGACGAAGAGCCGCTAGACGCTCTAGCTGATTCGATTAGCCGCATGGGAGTACTGCAGCCTGTTCTGGTTAGACAGGTAGCGCCGGACCGGTTTGAACTGATTGCTGGCGAGCGGCGCTGGCGAGCAGCCAAGCGGGCTGGCTTGCAGTCAATCCCAGCCCTTGTGCGCTCGGTGGAAGACCAGGGTTCCCTTGAGGAGGCTCTGGTAGAGAACCTTCATCGCGAGGATCTAAACCCACTGGAAGAAGCAGCAGCGTTCCTGCAACTGCAGCAGGAGTTCGGGCTCACGCAACAAGCGGTGGCGAACCGAGTCGGCCGAAGTCGAGCTGCAGTTACCAACGCAACTCGGCTGCTTCAACTGTCGACAGAGGTGCAAGAACTCATTGCCTCTGGTCAGCTTTCGGCAGGGCACGGGCGGGCGCTGCTAGGTGTTTCGGATACGACCAAACAATGGAAGCTTGCCCTTCAGGTCCTGAGTGAGGGTTGGTCGGTGCGTCAGTTGGAGGACTATCTCCGATCTAGCGAGGTTGAGGACCCTGAGTCAGATCCAAAGTCGGTCCAGAATGAAGCACCACGCAACGGCCAAGGTGCTGCGGTGATGCAGAAAGTGCCAGCACTCCTGGAGTTGGAGAACCTCTTAGCGGAGTATCTCTCCACGCCGGTGCACGTGGATATCGGTGAGCGAAAGGGGCGTCTGACGGTTGAGTTCGCTGATTTAGATGATCTCGAGCGTATTTATCATCTTATGACGACTTAAGAGCCAAACGCGCTTATTAGTTTTATAGCTAACATTTGTTTGTTTAAAGTGGGTTTAGAATTGATATTTGCGGCTAGATGGGGTCGGCAATCCAAGCTTCTAAGCACCGTGCGATCCCCGCGGCCAGAACTCCCTGACACTCGCTGACCAAAGGCGCTGGTCCTAGACGACAAGCCACAGCCGGCATTAGGCTCTCGCGTAGCAGCGGTAGGCGCATGCCAGCTGTTCGCCCCGGCACGTCCAGCGCGCTGGCTAACTCTGTGGTCAGCAACTCTGCCAAGCGTTTCCCTCCATTAGAGGTAAAGCCTGCAGTCTGGAAGTAGTACGCCTCGCAGTGAGAGATGTCCGCTAGCTGGACATCTAGTAGCACCGAAGTGTCGAGGTTGTTGGCAGCAGCAGCTACTGCTGAGCCGTCCCACTCAGCCAGGAGGATGACTTTGGCTCCTCGGCGACGTAGGATTCGTGTTGTGGCAGCGGCTAGTGAGTCGGCGCCGGCTAGAGCAATTGGCGTGGCACTCAGCAGTCGGGGCCGGCTCCGCAGGCGCTCGCGTTCTAAGAGCATCTCCATGCTGTGGCTGTCGCCGGAGGGGATCCGCCCTAGCACTGAAACGGTGTCGGGACCGCAGATTCCGTCGGCGGTGATTCCGGCGTTTTGCTGTAATGCGCTGGTAGCTGCCGAGGTATTGGGACCGAAGATGCCATCTACCCGCCCGGCCGAGAAGCCCAGCGTTCCCAGTCTGCGTTGGAGTTCTGCTACGTCTTCGCCGCGCTGGAAAGGCCGGCGTAAATAGAGCAGTCGATCCCCGAGTTGGTGCCCTGACTCGACTAGGGCGGACCAGGTGCTCGAGCCGCAGACGCCATCGGCTACCAAACCACGACTTTCTTGGAAGCGCTTGACCGCCTCAGCAGTGGCGGAGGTGTAGTTGTCTGTTGAGGGAATGCCGGGTTCTCCGGCCGCGGCAAGCTTGCGATGCAGGTCGCGCACCGTCGGCCCGACGGACCCGATGCTGAGAGGCAGAGCCCCCTCGCCGATCGGTGGTCTCCTATTGCCTGTTGGTGTCGGACGCCGCGACTTAGAGAAACTCTGCGAGATCTTCGAGCAGCGCCGCCTTGTTCTTAGCGCCGACGATGCGCTTGGCGGGCTCGCCGTTTTTGAAGACTATGAGCGTGGGAATGCTCATAACACCGTGGCTGCGAGCAATGTCGGGTGCATCATCCACGTTCAGCTTGGCGAACGTCAGAGTCTCTCCGTGCTCGCTGGCCAGCTCATCCAGAATCGGGGCGATCATCTTGCAGGGGCCGCACCACTCGGCCCAGAAGTCCACCAGGACCGGTTTGGTCGTTGCCCCAACCGTCTCGTTGAAGCTGGTTGAGGAGAGTGTCGTGATGCCTGCCATATTTCCTCCAGGTCAAGTATTGGCGCTGCGCTCTCTGCGGTATTGCAATATCGCAATAGATTCGGCGCTTCTTGGGGCGGCCCGCCGAGCCACCTCCTGCAACGCTAGCGTTACCCGGCGTCGTGTTGCGCCTCCAGCCAGCGCTCGGCGTCGATGGCAGCCATGCAACCACTCCCGGCCGCGGTTACTGCCTGGCGGTAGTAGTCGTCTTGGACATCGCCGCAAGCAAACACACCAGGAACGTTTGTTCTAGTAGAGTCGGGCTCGGTGATTAGGTACCCGTTAGGCTTCATGGCAAGCGAGCCGCGGAAGAGGTCGGTGTTCGGCCTGTGGCCGATAGCAATGAACAGGCCAGAAATAGGCAATGTCTTCACAGCACCAGAATTGGTGTGTTTGACCTTTACACCTGCCACGGCCTCTGTGCCTAGGACGTCGGTCACAACGTGGTTCCAGAGAAACTCAATGCGGTCGTTAGCAAACGCGCGTTCTTGCATAATCTTGGAGGCTCGTAGCTGGTCTCGTCGATGGATCACGGTGACTTTGGTGGCGAACTTTGTCAAAAAAATCGCCTCTTCCATAGCGGAGTCGCCTCCGCCCACCACAGCGATCTCTTGGCCGCGGAAGAAGAAGCCGTCGCAGGTAGCACACGTGGACAAACCGCGCCCAATGAGGCGTTCTTCGGCTTCGAGACCCAGCATGAGCGATTGGGCTCCAGTCGAGACGATTACGACATGGGCCGTCTCAGCTGGCTCGCTTTCGGATTCGCCGTCGACCCAGAGCCGGAAGGGCCGCGTAGAAAAATCCACGCGGCGGACCTTCTCGGTGTGGAACTCTGCGCCAAAGCGAGCAGCCTGCGCCCGGAAAGCTGCCATTAGGTCCGGTCCCATGATCCCGTCGGGAAAGCCCGGATAGTTTTCCACGTCGCTGGTCAGCATGAGCTGGCCACCAGGCTGGTCGCTGGTGGAGGAAGGTGCGCCCTCAAAGACGACCGGCGCCAGATTCGCCCGAGCGCAGTAAATGGCGGCGGTGAGGCCGGCTGGACCCGAACCCAAGATAACGACCTGACGAGGTGAAAAGCTGGTCACGAGGCCGCTCGTCGTGGCCGTTTCGCCCAAAGGATCAGCCCTATAGCGGCAAAGACTGCCCCGAGCAGCGTGTGGGTGGCCCAGACATCTCCGGGTAGGTACACGTTCACAAGGCGCACAAGCCCAACTACGCCAAGCATGAACATCAGCGTGCCTAAGACAGTCATGAGCAGGCCATAGACCAGCCGGCGGGCCAGATTGGCTGTCGGTCTATCAGTGGCGGCTCGCAGTCGGCTTACGACTTGGACAACCCGGTCGGCGACTCTGCCCGGCCAGTCCTCCGCCAGCCCGGGCAAGGCACGGGAAGGCTGATCGGTTGGATCGAGTGACATAAGTCCAGCAGTTTACCGACATCACCTAGCAGGCAGGATCTCGTTGCAGGTAGCAGCGTCGAGCGCCCTGAGTGTGTTGTCTGGGTTCTGGAGTACCAGCACGATCGTGCCACCGACAGACAGGCGGAGTTCCACGGTGCTAGCTCCAATAGCCTCAACACACCTAGTTTCGGCCGATTGATCGGTCGGCGAGTTAGCCGTCGATGCGGTGTCCTCGGCTAGAGCCGCTTTAGCTTGTTCGACTTCCTCGTCACTGGGGGCGCTGACGCTAGATCCCGTAAACGCCATGTCCTCGTCGGGGGTCTCCGCTGCCTGGATCTCCGGCTTTTCGGGGGCTTCGTCAGATTCTGCAACCGCAGTTTCCTCAGCGAGCGTAGCGGCTTCGTCGTAGCTTGCAGCTGCGTCGGCATCTAGGCTGGCCGTCTCTTCAGCTTCGGCCAGCGCTGCTAAATCGGCCCCAGGCGCGACAGCAGAGTCCTTCGCGTCGTCCACGGTCAGCACTTGGGGAACCTCAGCGACGGCGAGCGCATCTGTTGTTTCCTCTGTGGGCTGGTCGCGTTCGGCGAACAACCCAGCCGCCGCAGCCACAATGAACCCGAGTGCGATAGCTGCTGCTATTCCGGTTATGGCCGTGAGACGGCGCGGGCGCCGCTTCAGCGGTTTGGTAACCACTGCTCGATCTGCCTCAAACTCAGCCAGCGCGGCCGCAACTGCGGTGTCTTCGGCGTCCGGTGGCGGAGTTACAGCGGCGGCGACGGCGTCAGCCGCCAGCCGTAGCTCCGACGCCCTGGCTGCAAGGTCGGAGTTCTGAAGCACGGCGTTGCTCTCGTCGGCGTCGAGTTCGCCGTCGAGGTAGGCCGAGGCCAGTTCGTCGGGGGTGAGGTGTGGGTCGTTCATGATTTGTCGCTGTTTCGACGTTCCGGCTTGGTTGTGTGGTTCCCCTCACCAAGCAGTTCGACGAGTCGAGTTCTGCCCCGAGCGATGCGCGACCGCACGGTGCCGGGCGGAATCTTGAGCACGGCGGAAATCTCGTCGTAGCTGAGACCTGCTTGGTCGCGCAGTACGACTGGGACGCGGAATTGCTCGGGAACTTCCATCAGGGCAGCATCCAGATCTAGTCGGGTGCTAATCCGCTCGCCTACCGGGTCGCTGCGCTCTCCGGCTAGCTGATCGGGGAGCGGCACCGCGTCGCGCCGCTGGCGGCGCCGCAACTCGTCGAGGCAAGCGTTCGTGGCGACTCGGTAACTCCATGTCGTAAAGCTGGACCTGCCGTCAAACCGCTTCAGCCCGCGGCTGATCGCAATAAGAGCCTCCTGCGCTGCGTCAGCGGCGTCGGCATCGTTGCCCGCCAGTCTGCGACAGATGGCGAAGACGCGGGGGTAGTGGCGTCGCAGCAAAACCTCAATGGCCTCTCGATCACCACGAGAGGCCGCACTCGTCAAGGCATCGTCGGAGTGCTCGGACCAGCGGCCGCGAGCCGTTGATGGACGCTGTTCATGCGCCGCGTTGGAGTTGCGAGGGTGTTGCTCGCGCTGGGGGCGCTTGATGGGCTCAGCGTACTGCGGAGTCTGGTACTGCTAAGCTGATTACCTCGGCTATTCGGATCTCTTCGGTCACTGCCTCAGCCTGGGCCGACCACGTAAGTAACGCCGATTACACCTTGTCCTGCGTGCGTCCCAATCACTGGCCCAATCCAGCCGGTGCGGACCTTGTCCATATCGAAGGACTCAGCGAGCAATTCCAGAAAATCGTCCATGTCCTCAGCGGCACCATGACCAACGCAGAGGTGTGTGACGGGCTCATCGGCAAGTATTTGATCTCGCAGCCAGATAAATGAGCGGCGCCGAGTGCGGGTTCGCGCCGCTTCTTCGACTCGACCAGTGCTGACATCCACTATGGGCTTGATCGACAACACAGAGCCCAGCATGGCCTTAGCTCCCCCCACCCGGCCGCTCTTGCGGAGGTTCTCCATGGTGTCGATAGTGCCGAACATACGGGTCCTCTGGGCCATGTCAAGGCATAGCGCCTCGACGTCGTCAAGACTGGCGCCGTCGCCTGCGGCCTGCGCCGCTTCCAGCACGATCGAACCCAGCCCGCTGGTCAGCGAGAGCGAGTTCACACAGCGGACTTCCACTAGGTCAGCTACCGCGGCAGCGGCTGTGCGGGCGGCCTCCCCTGTAGCAGAGAGTTCGTAGGAGAGGTTGACTGCGACAATTCCGCTGGCACCGTCAGCCGCGAGCGATCGGAATACTTCCTCGAAGCGGCCCGGCGAAGGCGCTGCAGTGGTGGGCAATCCCTCGGAGGCCGCCATGCGAGCGTAAAAGTCCTCTGGCGATAGTTCTTCCCGGTCCACCAGCGGCGTATTGCCGAAAGTGATAATGAGCGGAACGACGGCTATGCCCCACTGTTCGGTCAAGGCGTGCTCTAGGTCGCAGGCGCTGTCGGTCACGATGCGGACGTTGCTCATGATTGACCCCCTCGGCGGGTTCTCGCGGCGATGTTCTCAACCCGACCCTAATAGGCGTTACGGGGATGGAAGCCGCAGAAGCCCGCTGGATTAGGCTCGCTGTGGTGTCAGTCTTGTACCTTGCCGACGAGCGCTGCCTCGACCACAACCCCGGTCGAGGCCACCCCGAGCGTCCCCGACGGGTCGACTTTGTTCGCCAGGGTGTGTTTGCCGCTGGATTAGGTGAAGCGCTGATTGAGTGCGCTCCGGTCGAGGCAACTGCCGACGACCTGCGCATGGTGCACAGCGCCCACCTTGTGGAGCGCGCTAAGGCGCTAGCCGACGCAGGTGGTGGGGCTCTGGATCCGGACACAACTATGAGCGCCGGCTCGGTCGGCGCGGCTCGGTCAGCGGTTGGGGCGGGCCTCACTGCGCTGGTAGAGCTGCAGGCCGGTCGAGCCGCGGCGGCCTTTTGTGCAGTGCGCCCGCCCGGTCATCACGCCACGGCAGAGCGCTCTATGGGTTTCTGCTTGTTCAACAACGTGGCTGTAGCTGCCGCTCGCTTGCTTGAGCAGGGCGAACGCGTATTGATCGTGGACTACGATGCTCACCACGGCAATGGCACGCAGGACATCTTCTATGAATCACCCGACGTGCTGTATGTGTCACTGCACCAGTTCCCCGCCTATCCAGGCACCGGCGAGCTGTCGGAGATGGGGGCCGGCGACGGGTGTGGCACGACGCTCAACATTCCCTTCCCCCCGGGGGCCACTGGCGATGTTTACCTGCGGGCCTTCGAGGAGGTCGTGGCTCCGGTAGCCAGCCGTTTCGCGCCAACCTGGGTGCTGCTCTCGGCTGGCTTTGACGCCCACCGGGCTGACCCTCTGACGCTGCTAGGTCTAAGCGCCGGCGATTTCGCCGATCTCACGGCGAGGGTGCGCGGTTTAGCGCCGCCGGGGCGTCTCGTGGCGTTCCTCGAAGGGGGTTACAACCTTGCTGCTTTAGCGGCTAGTTCGGCGGCGTGCGTTGCCGCCTTGGCAGGTGTTCAGTACCGCCCCGAGCCGGTTACCTCAGGCGGTCCGGGCACCGGCGTCGTAGATCAGGCGGCCCGTTTGCATCTGGCGGGCTGAGTCGCCGGTTGGTGCCTGCTGGGGTTCAAGATGAGCCTGGAAATGATCCGCAGTGCTGCTGGCCGGTTGGCTCCGTGGGGCCGCCGATTCGCGGAATCTGGCGGCTGGCGGCTCTATGTGGTGGGTGGAGCGGTTCGAAGCCTCCTCGCTGGCACCGCGTTAGGCGACGACGACGAGTTGGACATGACCACTGATGCCCCTCCTGAGGTGGTGTGGCGGATTCTCAGTGACTGGGTTGACAGCATCTGGGACCAGGGTCAACGGTTCGGCACCGTGGGATGTCGGAGCCAGGGGCGGATCGTGGAGATCACAACTCACCGGGCTGAGGTTTACCCGGCGGGCTCGCGCCAGCCCGAGGTGAGTTACGGTGACGACCTGCTAGCCGATCTGGTTAGGCGCGATTTCACTATTGGAGCCATGGCGTTCCAACTTCCCGTCGAAGCAGCCGCAGCGACGAAAGTGGAGCTGATCGATCCGTTCGGGGGCCGCAAAGACCTGGCATGCGGCCGTCTTCGTACACCCCGCGCTGCGGAACTCTCCTTCGGTGAGGATCCCCTGCGGATGCTCCGCGCCGCCAGATTCGTAGCCACCCTAGGTTTGGTGGCCGAGTCGGAGCTGGAGCAAGCCATGAGTCAGCTCCGCGGTCGCCTAGAGATCGTTTCGCGGGAGCGTTGCGCGCGCGAGCTGGCGCTGTTGCTAGCCGCCGAGGTGCCGGGCGCGGGTATCGACCTCCTGGCGCGGACGGGTGTTCTGTTCGAGCTGATACCCGAACTGACAGCAGCCGGCCAGCCCGAGCGCCGCGCCGGCGGGGCGCTGGCGGACATGGTGGCTGCGACTTTGGCGTTGCGACTGGCCGCGCTGCTCTGGCCGGTGGCTGATGTGGCCGCGGTCGCGAGACGTTTACGTTTCCCCGGTTCAGTTGCTCGCTCGTCAGGCGCGATAGCTGAAGCGGCGCGGGCGCTGCTAGCGGCGGCCGAGGCGCCTTTGGCTGACGCCACAGTGCGGCGTTGGGCGGCGGCAGCCGGTGGGACGGCTGCTGCGGCGGCACAGCTGGCTACCGCCGCAGCAGCGGGGACTTCGACAGTTGCAGCGTTTGTGGATCGCTGGAGGACGCTGGAGGCGGCTGAAGATTTAGCCCCACCGCCCCCGCTGCGCGGTAGCGATGTTATGGCGTTGCTTGGTATAGGACCGGGTCCCGCCGTCGGCGCCGCCCTGCGCTACCTGGAGGAGTTGCGCCTAGCGGTCGGTCCGCTGCAACCAGCGGAGGCCCGTCAACTGCTAAGCCAGTGGTGGGAGAGCGGTAGCGGCTGCCGCCCCAGCCGGTGAGTACGCTCTAGAGCGGTGACAACGGATTCCGCAGCAGAATATGCCCCCAGCGAGGGGCCCGGGAGGGTGGATTACAGGCTGCTGCGTGAGGCCACGCTGGCGGGAATCCGCCGTGGCCGCATCAGTCGAACCGATGCCTGCGACGCACAAGCCGAACTTCTGCGTGCGGCTCGGTCTTACAGCGAAGAGACGAATGAGCCTTGCCCAGTGTGTGGTGACGGGCCTTTAGCCCTTGTCCGCTATGTCTTCGGGCCACGGCTGCCGCCGGGCGGGCGTTGTGTAGCTACGAAAGGTGACTGGGAGCGCATCCGCCGCCGCAAGGGCGACTTTACCTGCTACGTGGTGGAGGTCTGCCTGGACTGCAGTTGGAATCACCTTCGGTTCCGCTTCGGCATCCAGGGCGCTCGCTGATCGGCACCCGCGGCGGCCAGCACAAAGCTGGCCTGGTTGGGGTGCCCGAACGCTTCGCTACCCTTGAGCTTCGCCGGCAGCCTTAGTGCGCTGGACGACTAAAGGAGGCGCCAATGGGCACTCGTCTCACGGTTCCCGCGGTTCAGGCGCGCAAAGTGCGCTCCGGGCACGCTCCGCTGGTCATGGTGACTGCATATGACGCCCCCGGGGCTCGCCTAGCTGATGCCGCGGGCGTTGATCTGCTGTTGGTGGGTGACTCGCTAGCTATGGTGATCCTGGGTCATCCCGACACGCTGAGCGTCACCGTTGACGAGATGGTTCACCACACCGCCGCAGTGGCCCGTACTTCCCCCGAGGCGCTTGTCGTAGCTGACCTCCCGTGGTTGAGCTACCACGTCTCGGTAAAGGAGACCATCGCCAACGCGGCTCGGCTCATCCGCGCCGGCGCGCAGGCGGTGAAGCTGGAAGGCGGCACAACCCGGGTTCCGATGGTCGAAGCCTTGGTGGGAGCCGAGATTCCCGTTATGGGTCACATTGGTTTGACGCCCCAGTCGGTTCACGCGCAAGGCGGATTCCGAGTGCAGGGACGCACTGCCGAGGCTGCGACTCAGCTGGTCGAGAGCGCTAAGGCGCTCCAGCACAGCGGTTGTTTCGCCTTGGTCTTGGAGGGTGTGCCTGCTGAGGTAGCGATTCTCGTCACCGAGGCGGTCGGCGTGCCGACTATCGGTATTGGCGCGGGCATCCACTGTGACGGCCAGGTGCTCGTCTATCACGACCTGCTGGGCCTACAGACCGATCTGCAGCCACGGTTCGTGCGCCGCTACGCCGACCTGGGCAGCGCCACAGTGGAGGCGCTTGGGCAGTTCGCTGAAGATGTGCGCTCTGGCAAGTTCCCGTCGCCGGAGGAGTCGTACTCGTTGCCCCCCGAGGCCTCCGCCGCGCTGGGCTGCGGACAGTTCCGATAGGGTGAACACAACTGAGAGCCTGCTCCGCCGACCCGCGGTGGGGCCCTGCAACCGCAGGACCAGAGGAGGTGCCCCATTTCCGTGAGGGCCTACGAGTTAATGATCATCTTCCGCGGCGACTTGGCGGAGGACGCCGTAGAGGAACCACTAGACCGCGCGCTGTCCGGACTCACGTCGTTAGGCGTGGAGCTAGACGACGAGCGAGTCAACCGTTGGCCCAAGCGGCGCTTCGCCTATGAGATCGACCATCTCCACGAGGGCTACTACGTGGTGATTGAGTTCGTCGCCAGCGGAGTTGACTTGTCGGGCTTCGAGCGCTCGCTCAGGCTGGACGATGCTGTGGTTCGCTACAAGCTGATCCGCTTGCCCGCCGCTGAGTCGGCCCGGCGCGGCCTGCTGGCAGCCGAGCCCGATCCTGTAACCACCGCGTCCTCGTAACCTGCCTCGGAGAAGCCAATGCCTAAACCCCGCCCCCGCGCCAAGCCCCGAGAGAGTGCCCGTAGAGGCAAGAAGAAAGTCAGCGTTCTTACGCAGAAACGGGTGGAATACATCGATTACAAGGATGTGGAGTTGCTGCGCCGCTTTATGTCCGACCGCGGCAAGATCCGTGCTCGTCGTGTCACTGGGAACGACGCCCATCAGCAACGCACGGTTGCCCGGGCGATTAAGAACGCTCGCGAGATGGCGTTGCTGCCCTACGCCAACCGAATAACTACCCAGCGCGGCGCCGGGCGCAGCGGAGGATCGCGGACCGCCGTCGGCGGCCGGCGTGTCGATGGCGCGGCCCCTGGTCCGCCGAGCGTGCCCCCGCCTCAGGCGGCAACACCTGACGAGGAAGCGGACTTTGAGGACATCGAGCACGATGAGCACGGCGGGAACGTTGAGCACGATGAGCCCCTCGAGAGCTTCGAGCAGGAGGCGGACTCTTGAAGGTTGTGTTGCGCGATGAGGTGCCATCTCTGGGCCGGCGGGGCGACATCTGCGAGGTGGCCGACGGGTACGCCCAGAACTACCTAATACCCCGCGGCCTAGCAATACGCGCCACCCGGGGCTCCGAACGGGAAGCCGAAGCCATGCGCCGCCGGCGGGAGATAGCCGATGCGGCGATCCTGAGCGAAGCCCAGGAGGTGGCGGCGCGCTTGGCGGGCTGCAGCATCCGCGTGGTGGCGCGGGCCGGCGAAGCGGGGCGACTCTACGGGTCGGTTAGCGCAGCGAACTTGGTTGAAGCCATCGGCGAGCAGGAACGTGTGACGCTGCAGCCCGAGATGCTGGAGCTAGCCGAGCCGATCAAGCAGATTGGCAGCTACGCCATTGGGGTGAAGCCGCATCCCGAGGTGACCACCGAGGTAACTGTTGAGGTTGTAGCTGCAACCTGACAGGGCGCTCAGAGCCACTAGACTTTCATTGTTTTCTAAGCTATAATGGTGCTCGTTGTCGTACTTGTACGACGTGTTTTTGGCGATGTTCGCAGGTCGGGTTGGTTTGTTCACAGCTAGGGTGTCGATTCCCCCCTACCCGTCCACGCTAATTGCCGGGTCTCTCCACCGGCTTCGGCCGTTTTTCCCCTCATAAATCCTGAGGCATTCCGCAGACGTTCCCCAGTCTTGCCGTGTAAGTATTCGCCGGCTCCACCGCCGGATTGGAGCTATCTGTCCGAACAACTGTACTAGTATCTACGCAAGCAAGAGAGGAGAAAGCCAATGGCTTTTGGAAATGTTGTAACGATTGTCGGAAACACCACCCGTGACCCAGAGTTACGGTTCACGCCCTCGGGCACGCCGGTGTGCACCTTCGGCGTGGCGTGGAACCGCCGCTTCGACCGCGGTGGCGAGCAAGTGGAGGAGGTTTCCTTCTTTGACGTGACCTGTTGGTCATCTCTGGCAGAGAATGTGGCCGAGTCGATCCCCAAGGGCACACGGGTGCTCGTGTCGGGCCGCTTGGATCAGCGCTCTTGGGAAACCCCCGACGGCGAAAAGCGGAGCAAAGTGGAGATTGTGGCTGATGAGGTATCACCCAGTCTGCGCTGGGCTTCTGTCCAGGTCAACCGTAACGAGTTCCGTGAGGGCAACGGCTCAGCCCCCAGGCGGTCTGCTGCCAGTGTCGGAGCGCCCGCGCGAGCTGCAGCGCCAACGTACGGCGACGAGGAACCGTTCTAAACGCCAGTCAGCCGCGGCGCGAGTCTCATAGGGAGATCGCGTCAAACTACCCAGCCGTCCGCGCTCTTTGGGCTGAGAGGGCGTCTTCGCAGCGCTATACCCTCAATCGGCCGGCTAGCCGGAATCATTTGGCTTTAGGCCCCTTCTTGGTTTTCTAACCTTTGCGGGACTGTCACACCCCCGCCACAAACTGAAGCGGTGAACATGTCGACCACTTCGAGCACGCTGCACTCTGGGTCCGACGCCTTTCGAGGCGCGGCCGGGGCGCGCCACGGCCGCGAGGGACGCCCCGAGGGCGCCGCGGCAGCTCGCGTACCGCCGCACGACTTAGCGGCCGAGAGGGCGCTGCTAGGGGCGATGTTGCTAACCGCGGAGGCCATTGCCGATGCGGTGGAGTTGACATCCGCAGAGGACTTCTACCGCCCGGCACACGCGCATGTCTTCGACGCCGTCGCCGCGCTGTACGGGTCCGGCGAGCCGGTTGACAGCGTCACCGTTTCCGCCGAACTTCAGCGGACGGGTTTACTGGAAGCTGTCGGCGGCGCCGGAGCCCTAGTGGAGATGCAGGCCAGCACGCCGGTGGCAGGCAACGCCTCGTACTACGCCGAACTCGTGGCCAAGAACGCCACGCTGCGGCGCCTCATCGGCGCGGCCGGTGAAGTCTCCGAGTTGGCCTTCAGCCGCCCGGCGGACATCGACGCAGCGCTAGATCAGGCCGAGGCGATGATCTTTTCGGTGGCCAGCGGAACCTCGGCCTCCACTATGGAGTCTCTGTACGTCTTGGTCGACAAGGGGGTGGAACATCTAGAGCAGCTTTACCAGCACGGCCAGAGCCTCACCGGCTTGCCGACTGGATTTACTGATCTAGACAACCTGTTGCTGGGCCTGCAGCCCTCGTCGTTGGCCATCCTCGGCGCCCGCCCGGGTATCGGCAAGACCTCGCTGGCATTAGGCATGGCTGCCGCCGCGGCTATGGACGCTAGCCGTCCAGTGTTGTTTTTCTCTCTGGAGATGAGCCATCTGGAGTTAACTCAGCGACTGTTCTGCTCTGAAGCCCAGGTCAGCACGCAGAATATTCGTTCGGGCCGGCTCAACGACACGGAGTGGACGAAACTCAACGCGGCCGTGGGCAGGCTCGCCGAAGCGCCGTTGTGGATTGACGACAACCCCAACACTACGGTGTTGGAGATTCGAGCCAAGGCCCGGCGCAAGCATGCCGACTGGGGAGACCTGGGCCTCGTGGTGGTCGACTACCTGCAGTTGATGGGTGGGCGAACTAGCGCCGAGAGTCGCCAGGTGGAAGTCAGCGAGATGAGCCGGGGACTGAAGATCCTAGCCCGCGAGTTGAAGTGTCCAGTCGTGGCGCTATCGCAGTTGTCCCGCGCTCCTGAGAGCCGAGCTGACAAGCGGCCGATGCTGGCCGACTTGCGCGAGTCTGGCGCCATCGAGCAGGACGCTGACGTGGTGATGTTCCTGTACCGCGACGAGATGTACAACTCCGACACCAGCGACCGCGGCATCGCCGAACTGCATGTGGCAAAGCACCGAACGGGCCCTACCGGCGTCGTCAAGCTCAGCTTCCTCCCCCAATACACGCGCTTCGACAACCTCGCTCGGGGGGCCTCAGACGGGGAGTTCTAGACTCTTGTTCTTCCTCGGCGACGACATTCTGCGATGGTTGGTGCTGGCCCTAGGTGGAGCCATGGCGGTTGGCAACATTCTGGCGTTGACCCGGCCTAGACCCCCGGGTCGTACTGCCGGCGACCTGTCGCGACCACCCCTGGCGCGGAGCCTCGTCATGATCGCTCTCGGCACTCTGGCGGCCATCTGGGGGTTAGCCAGCCTGGTAGCCGGCTAGCCCGGGGGTGGGGGCTATGAGAATATGGCCTCAGATCCTCGAAAACATAACGCCCACATCAGAACACTATGAAGTACTGACACTCCCCCGTGTGTGAATGATTCAACCACAAGAGGAAGCTTCTTGTGGAGAGCAACTACGGGTAGCGAGCAAAGTTCTGGGTTACCCACATCCCATTAGGAGCCAAGGCCACGCCGACACCAAGGCGGTTAAAAGAGGGTCGGCTCATGTTTGCATAGTGACCAGGACTACGAGCAAGGCTCTCGAATGCTCTACTAATATCTTTCAAGAGTGAACCTGAGAACGAGGTCCACACAATATTTTCGCCCACAATAAGCCACCCTTCTGGGTACTGTTCGCTATACAGGGGATTGTGGACTAAATCGTCCATATCTCTCATAGTTTGTGACCATCGCCGTGCCACAGCAGCAAGATTGGAGTCGTAGGTTAGCGGCGCTAGGCTCAGTTCAGAGCGCAGCTCATTCACTAGCAGCGCCATCTCTGCTTCGGCGTCAATAATCGCATCGAGTTCTGACGTTGGGCTCGTCGTAGTAGGTGCCGCCGAAGTAGTAGTAGGTACCGTAGTGCCACTAAGGTGCCCTCCCGGCGCAATTCGTGTGAAGTTCTGGAGTGTGAGCGATGAGCTGACTAGCCAGCGGCTGGTGGTGGCGTCGCTAGGGAAGAATCGGGACCGCGGCAGGATGCGATCGCTCCAGGAGTTATCGGGCTGGCGCAGTTGGAGTGCAAACTCAACGCTCCCATTGCCTAACTTACGGGCTGTGATACGGACTTGCAGTGTATTTTCGCTATCGGCAGAGCCTTGAGCGACTGTCTCCTGAGGTGCTGCGGTGACGCTTACTGTGGCTATCAGTATCAATGCACCGACCCACAACAACCAGCTCCAGACCTTAAGCGATTTGACCATCATCAGATCCTTGTATCTCAGACCAGTCCCATATACTTCCCTTGTGGAAAGCACTAAACAGTAGCAGCACCTCACAAGTGTCACATTCTTTGGAGTATTATGTATTTGTTGTCCAGCGAGATTGACCTCGTAGCACTCTTCGTATATTCTGATTCTACCTTGATATGCAAAGAGGAATGATAATACTGCTAAGATATAAGTCTCTACGCTAGAGACTCTACGCTAGAGTACTGCGCGACCTTCTTGTATACATGTGCCGCTAAGGTGGTTCCCATGAGCGAGTTCGTGCATCTTCAGACCGACGCCAAAGCCGGTGTCGCCACCATCCGCCTAGACCGTCAGCCGATGAATGCCCTCAGCAGCGTTGTCACAGCTGAGATTGCTGCAGCGGCCGATGAACTGGCGCAGCGGCAAGATATCCGCGCCGCAGTGCTGTGGGGTGGCCCCAAGATCTTCGCCGCCGGCGCCGACATCAAGGAGTTCAAGCCCGGCGATGACTCCCGAGCGGGCTCGCCGGTGAGCCTTAGCGACGCCGTTCGGCGGCTAGAGCGCATTCCGCAGATCCTCGTGGCTGCAGTCAATGGGTATGCGCTCGGAGGTGGCTGCGAGCTGGCGCTGGCAGCCGACTTCCGCCTAGCAGCCGACGATGCCACTTTCGGTCAGCCGGAGATTCTGCTGGGCATCATCCCGGGCGCCGGCGGCACGCAGCGTTTGCCTCGGCTTGTGGGTATCAACCGTGCCAAGGAGATCATCTACAGCGGCCGCCGGGTTGGTGCAGCCGAGGCCCTGGAAATCGGCCTGGCCGATGCGGTGTATCCCGCGGACGAGGTGTACGAGCAGGCGGTGGCCATGGCCGAGCGGTTTGCTGCGGGGCCGGCCGCGCTGCGCTACGCCAAGGCTGCCGTGGATGCGGGCTTCGACCTTCCCTTGGATGAGGCTCTCGCATTGGAGAGGTCGGAGTTCCTGGCTGCTTTCGCCACCGAAGATGCTCAGATTGGCGTCAGTAGCTTTGTAGAGCAAGGCCCTGGCAAGGCCCGCTTCGTGGGCCGCTGACGGTGACCTCGCCATCAGGCAGTGTGCTGCCGGGTCCGCTTGTTAGTGGGGGTTGGCTTTATGAGAATCTTGCCCGGGTAGTTGTCGCCGACGTTCGGTGGTATCTAGACGGAAGCTCCGGTAGAGCGGCCTATAAGGTCGGGCACATTCCTGGGGCGGTGTTCCTGGACTTGGATGCAGACCTCTCGGCGCCCCCGAGCCCCCACGGCGGCCGCCACCCTCTGCCAACCCCGGAGGTTTTCGCCGAAGCGCTAGGGGCGGCGGGCATCGGCGACGGTTGTCCGGTAGTTGCCTACGACGATGCCGGCGGCATGGTGGCAGGGCGGCTCTGGTGGATGTTGCGCTCGCTAGGTGAGCCCGCAGCGGTACTGGACGGCGGCCTCGACGCCTGGCCTGGACCGCTTAGCACCACTGTTCCCCAGCGGGTCGCTAAACATTTCACGCCCCGCGCTTGGCCCCAGGAGGCATTCATCACCGCCGCCGAGGTCGACGAGGCCCGCTACGCCGACGGGACTGTTCTGCTGGACGCCCGCTCGCCCGAGCGGTACCGAGGCGAGCCGAACGCCATAGATCCGCGGTTTGGACACATCCCCGGTGCGGTCAGTGCACCCGTTGCAGCCAACCTCCAACCCAGCGGCACGCTGCACAGCCCCGAGACATTGCGCCAGCAATACGCCGAGCTAGGCGTAGACGGCGAAACCAATGTGGTGGCCTACTGCGGTTCGGGTGTCAGTGCCAACCTCGACCTGCTGGCGCTGGAAGTGGCAGGCCTAGGGACTGGTCGCCTGTTCGTAGGCTCCTGGTCGGCATGGGGCGCCGACGAGAACCGCCCCATCGCCACCGGCCCAGAGCCCGACTAAGCGCCGCGCAGGGCCTTAGGCGCTGCTTGTCTGAGGGGCCGCTTGGCCAGCCCGAAGAACGACTGTTGCCGTTTGCGAGCGATCAGCCGTCAGCCGTCGCTGCAGTTTGGGCCAAACCTGGCGTTATGTATGACTCGAGTTCGGCGACCGCATCCTCGAAGGTGAAGGGGCCTTCACGAAAGTAGGACGAGTGAGTGAACCGGATGGTTTCCACAGAGTCAGCGCCGAGTAGTACGACATCGATTCGAGGCCGGTCTGCGTATTCGTCCTCGACGCGGTTATAGGCCTCGATCGCTTCCTTGAAATCTTGGAAGCGGATTAGATCGAGTTGCTTTCCCGCGTCGCGGTCGAACACGATCAGAAAGTGGGTGATGTCCGACTGAGAAGGCATATTCCGTACTGCTTTGCGCTGGTAGGTTCTGGGCTCTTACTGGCCAGAAGCGTAACGGCTGTAGTAGTCGATGGCGGTCTCGGCGTCAATAGTGCAGTCTACTGCGGCCATGAGTTCGGCGAGGTTGCACAGGAGGTCGAGGGATTTTGAGGGTCCTTGGCCATCCTTGAAACCGATGCCACTGGCGTCGGAGAGCCTTTCCACCATTTCAGCCCAGATGTGCTGCAAAGCGGTGCGCAACTGGACTTCGACGCGGCGTCCAGCGTAGTAAGTGATTATGTGCACAGCCCGGTAGCCGGTTTGCCGTGGACCATCGACAAGTTTATCGGCGACTGATGCCCCTTCGCGACGACCGCGGCGTTCGCTGTTCAGCATGAATCTCTGCTGGACGACTTCGATATCGGCACGAGTGGGCAGCACTGCACGGCATCCAGCGATGTCTTGCATGGTTGACAGTTTCATGGTGGGGTGGCGTTGAAGTTTGTCAACAATTGTGGGTAGTCGTTTCAGGCGCTGCGCTAGGACGACGACGCGGACGCCCTCAGATTTGATACAGGATTGCAGCCCCATGCGAGCTCCGAGTAAGGCTCTGGTGTGTGCCTCCCGGTAATACTGCACGATTTCCCTAGCTTTGCTGACTTCTTCATCGCTGGGAGGCAGCCGGTTCGCTGCGCTGAGCTGCTGCAAGAGCTTCCCTGCCTTGTTAAGTTGGCTATTACTGAATGGCAGAGGGTCAGACATTGGGCGCACCGAGTGAAACGTCGGCTTGTACCGCTTCCCGCCGGATAGCCGCAGCGCCAGAGGCAGTTTTGTCTTGCGGGTGCGTTTGCATGATGGCTGTGATCGTGTCCCAGGCTGACCTCTATTGGCTGCCACCACGAACGCCTAGCAATTTTATATCTCAAATTGGCTGCAGAGTCGCAGGTCGTGCCCTAAAAAGGTCGGTGTCGCTTAGCCTTGTGGTGGGAGTTGAGGTTTATGGTCTTGAGACGTTTCAGGGGTTGGACGCGGCGGCGCAAGATCTTGACCTTTGGCGCGGTTGGGGTTGCGGCGATCGTGGTTGCGGTAGTGCTGGTTTGGGCTTTTGTGTGGCGCAGCGATGCTCCGCCCCCGCCTTCGGTGCTAGAACGCGCCGCGGCGCTTACCGCGACCAGCGAGACATCGGCAAGCCCGCCTGAGCCTCTGGCGCCGACTGCCGAGGCGTCTCCCGCTGCGCCCGAACCAACGCTCGAGCCGGAATCGGGAGCCCAACCCTCAGAACCTCCGGCCTCCCCGGCGCCGCCCGAGAATGCCTCTGTCGAGCCTCCGACGGTGCCCGCGCCTGCACCCGAATCCGCGGCGCCGCCAGTTACGACAGACACGTCACCGCCAGCCCCGGCCGCCGCCGACGCGGAACCCGGTGAAGTTGCGGGACCGAACCTCGACGGCGCCTGGTCGGTAGACACAACTCTGGGCAGTTTCGAGGACTACACCAGCTCCTGGGCCGGCTATCGCGTGGGCGAAGAGCTCGCCGGCATCGGCACGACCGACGCGGTAGGCAGAACCCCTGCGGTGTCAGGCAGCTTGGAGATAGCGGGGACGACGGTGCTGGCCGCCTCGGTTGAAGTAGACCTGACTACGGTCGTTAGTGATCGACCCCAGCGCGACGGCCTGGTGCGCAGCTCGCTCGACACTCAACAGTTCCCGGTGGCGCGTTTCGAGTTGGCCGAACCGATTGTGTTTGACGCCCTGCCACCAGCTGGCGAGGCAGTAGTGGCCACCGTCGCCGGTTACTTTGAGCTGCACGGCGTGAGTCAACCCGTAGAGGTCACGCTGGAGGCCACCTGGAGCGAAGACATCGTGATCGTCGGAGGATCCTTCGAGATCCGCTTCGAGGATTACGGGATTAGCCCTCCCCGAGCACCCGTGGTGTTATCAGTAGAGGATGTCGCGACCGTGGAGCTGCTGTTGAACTTCACTCGTTGAGCAACTTCGGTGTCCTCAAACCTGCGGTGGAGCGGGTGAGGGGAATCGAACCCCCGTATTCAGCTTGGGAAGCTGATGTTCTACCATTGAACTACACCCGCGGGGCCCTTGACACTATACGGATTGGGGGCTTGTTGGTTTCAGCGCCCAAGTGGCAGATCTCAGGCGAAGGCGGACTGACCGGTTAGCGCCTGGCCCAAGATGAGGGTGTGGATCTCGTGGGTGCCCTCGTAGGTGTAGACCGATTCGAGGTTGTTCATGTGCCTGATCACCGGGTAGTCCAGGCTTATACCGTTGGCACCCAGCAGGCCGCGAGCGGTGCGGGCCACATCCATAGCCATGCGTACGTTGTCGAGCTTGCCGACGCTGATCTGGGCGGCGCTGAGCAGCCCAGAGTCTCGCAGTCGTCCCAGGTGTAGTGCCAGCAGCGCGCCCCGCTGGACGGCGATCATCATCTCTACCAGCTTCTGTTGGGTGAGCTGGAAGCGGCTAATGGGGCCGCCGAAAGCGTTGCGTTCGGCGGCATAGGCCAGGGCTGCTTCGTAGCACGAGCGGGCGGCGCCCACCGCGCCGAAGAGAATGCCGAAGCGGGCCTCGTTGAGGCAAGACAACGGTCCCCGCATGCCGACCACACCTGGCAGCACCGCCTCAGCGGGCAGGCGCACGTCGCGCAGCGCTAACTCTGAAGTAACCGAAGCGCGCAGCGAGAGCTTGCGGGGGATATCCACAGCAGTAAATCCGGCGGCGTCGGTCGGTACTAAAAGGCCGCGCACCCCGTCGTCGGTCTGAGCCCAAACGACCGCCACGTCAGCGATCGAACCGTTGGTGATCCATGTCTTGGTGCCGCTCAGGATCCAGTCTGAGCCGTGGCGGCGAGCCCAGGTGCGCATGCTTGCGGGGTCGCTGCCGGCGTCGGGCTCGGTCAGACCGAAGCAGCCGACCGCCTCGCCGGCGGCCATGGCAGGCAGCCACTGCTGGCGATGCTCCTCGCTGCCAAAAGCGTGAATCGGGAACATCGCCAGCGAACTTTGCACGCTCATAAAGCTGCGTATCCCAGAGTCACCGGCCTCCAACTCCATGGCGGCCAGGCCGTATTCGGTAGCGCTGGAGCCGGCGCAGCCATAGCCCTCCAGATGCATGCCCAGCAGGCCCAGAGCCCCCAGCTCGGCACCGATGGTCTCGGCTGGGAAGACCCCCTGCTCAAACCAATCGCCGATGTGGGGCATAATCTGTGCGGCAACCCAGCGGCGGACGGTGTCCCGCAGCAACAGTTGCTCCTCGCTGAGCAGCGAGTCAAGCGCTAGGAAATCCGTCGGCGAGGTGTCGCCAACTCCGATGCTGTGCCGTTTGTTGGTTGTCTCTGTGCCCATGGCCCCTCCTATCGGGCTTAGCGGCAGGGTAGCGGTCAAGTGTCAGCGGGAATCAACCCGCCGTATTCCCGCCGGCAACCATCAAAGCGACCCTTCGCTGGTAAACGTGAAAGTGGGAGTTTGAACGCTCAAGTCTCGGCGCGCTCGATTCCACGTGCCCGATCCCCAGACGGCGAGAAACCGGAGAGAGTCATGAGCATCGACAATCCATCTGATGCGGCCGGACTAGCCAAACCGCTAGCGGAGTTTGTGGGTACAGCTTTCCTGCTAGCGGCCGTGGTGGGCTCGGGGATAATGGCGGAAAACCTCACCGACGACGTGGGGTTGCAGCTGTTGCAGAACGCCTTCGCAACCGCGCTTGTGCTGGCTGCGTTGATATTGGCGTTCGGCGGCGTCTCCGGCGCGCACTTCAACCCCGCGGTCACGCTCACCGAGCGCTTGCTCGGAGGTATCGACTCCCGCTCTGCAGTCGGCTATCTAGCGGCGCAGGTCTCCGGGGCCATCACCGGAGCGGTCATGGCCAACGTTATGTTCGACCTTCCGGCCGTGGCCTGGTCGTTGAAGGATCGCTCGGCTGGGCACATGATCTTTGCCGAGGCAGTCGCCACGCTGGGTCTGCTGCTGGTTATCTTCGGGACGGTGCGCTGTGGCAAGCCCACCACTGTGGCCTTCGCCGTGGGCGGCTACATCGGCGGTGCTTACTACTTCACTAGCTCCACTAGCTTTGCCAATCCGGCGGTGACCGTGGCCCGGATGTTCTCTGACAGCTTCGCCGGCATCGCTCCCGCCTCGGCCCCGGCTTTCCTCGGCGCCCAGGCCGCGGCCGTGCTGGCGGGGTTTGTGCTCATCCGACTTTGCTTCCCGGCCGAGCGAATCTCCTAGGGCCGTGGGGCTAGCCCCCTACCAGTCGGTCGCCACGTACTTGCGCTCTAGGTACTCCTCGATGCCTTCGCGGCCCCCTTCACGGCCGATGCCGCTCTCTTTGACACCACCGAACGGCGCTGAAGCGTCGGAAATGAGACCTCGGTTCACTGCCACCATGCCAGCCTCCAACTGCTCGCCGAAGGCCAGGCCATGGCCTATGTCGCCGCTGATGACGTAGGCAATCAGACCGGCAGTGGTGTCGTTGGCCATCTGGGTGGCGCTGGCCTCGTCGCTGAAGCGCACCAGCGGGGCCACCGGCCCAAAAATCTCCGTGGCCAGGATGGGGGCATCTGGGGCCACGTTGGTCAGCACTGTCGGTTCGTAGAAATACCCATTACAGTCCGGCGCCCGCCCGCCGGTTGCCACTTTGGCTCCGCCTCCTACGGCGGTGGTCACAAGCCCGGCCACCTTGTCGCGTTCGCGGTTGCTGATGAGGGCACCCACTTGAGCGTCTGGCTGCCGCTGGTAGCCGACGGTGAGACCGGCCATTCGGGCGCTGAGCGCCTCGGCGAAGTCGTCGGCGATTCGCTCGTGCACGTACAGCCGGTTGGGGGCCACGCAAGTGGCGCCGGTGTTGCGCATTTTGGCTGCTAGGGCCGCCTCCACGGCGACCTCCACATCGGCGTCGGCCAGCACCACGAACGGGGCGTTGCCGCCCAGTTCCATGCTGGTGCGCAGAACTCTGTCAGCGGCCAGGCGCAGCAGATGCTTGCCGACGGCGATAGAGCCGGTGAATGAAACCTTGCGCACGGCTTGGTGGGCCAGCATCGCCACTGTGGCCTCATTTGGTGGTTCCGGCAGCACCAGGTTGATAACCCCTGACGGGGTACCGCAGCGTGCCATCAGGTCGGCGATGTAGTAGGCGGTCAGAGGAGTGGCCGGGGCGGGTTTCACCACGGTGGTGCAGCCGGCGGCGAGCGCTGGGGCGAACTTGCGAACCGGCATAGCAGCGGGGAAGTTCCACGGAGTGATCTGCACCGAAACCCCCACGGGTTCGGGCAACACCACGATGCATTTGTCGCCCATTGGCGAGCGCCGCATCTCGCCGGTTATGCGCACTGCTTCCTCGCTGAACCAGCGGAAGAAGTCGGCTGCGTATGCCACCTCACCGATCGCCTCGGCCATGGGCTTGCCGTTCTCGAGTTGCAGCAGCGCGGCGATCTCGGCCTGCTCGGCCATCATCGTGTCGTAGCAACGCCGCAGGATGTCAGACCGCTCGCGCGCTGGCGTGGCCGCCCAACTGTCGGCCGCCGTTGCCGCCGCGTCCACAGCCGCTAGGCAATCCTCCACTGTGGAAGTGGCGATGCCTGCGATTACGCCGCCAGTGGTGGGATCGAAAACATCTAGCGTGCCGTTGGCCCCGGGGCTGCCGCCAGCTACGAGTAGTCCGCCGATTCGGTCTAGTGCCTCGATCATCTTCGTTTCCTTCCTGTTTGTGGAGTTGGAGGTTAGGGGCAAACTGGCCACGAGAGATCACCTCTGCCTAGCCACTCGTGATGACTTACCAGTTGTAGAAGCCTCTACCGGTTTTCTTTCCTAGCTCACCCCGGTCGACTTTCTGGCGGAGCAGTCGAGGTGGGGCGAAACGCGGACCGAGTTGCTGCTCTAGGTGCTCAGCTCTAGGTGCTCAGCGATTGCCAGGCGCACGTCGAGTCCAACCAGGTCGGTGAGTTCCAGCGGCCCGACGGGGTGCTTGTAGCCGAGACGCATCACGGCGTCTATGTCTTGGGCGTCTGCCACGCCGGCCTCCAGCATGCGGATCGCCTCGAGTCCGAGCGCCAGCCCCAGCCGGCTCGAGGCGAACCCTGGCTGGTCATTCACGAGGATCGGAGTCTTGCCGAGAAGGTTTACCCAATCTTTGGCGCTCGCCACGGTCGCCTCGGTTGTGTTCTCAGCAGCGACTAGTTCCACGAGGAGTGACATAGGGACCGGATTGAAGAAATGCATCCCTATGAACCGCTCCGGGTGCTTTAGCACTGTTGCCAACTCGGTGGGTGAGAGTGAACTCGTGTTGGTGGCGATGATTGCTTCGTCTGAGTAGACCCTTTCGGTCTCAGACAGCAGGGCTTGCTTTAGCGCCATGTCTTCCGGGGTTGCTTCGATGATGAGCGTGCTGTCGGACTGCTCGTGTGTAGTCGCTAGTGAGAGCCGCTCCAGCAGGTCGGTAACGACCAGCTCGGGGTTGTGTTTTGCCATGCGCTGGAGCGACGACTCAATCTGCTGTCGCGCCAATGCGAGCAAGTCGGCAGTGATGTCGATCAGCCGCACGTCTTGGCCCACCGCTAAGAAACTGGCCGAGATCCCCGAGCCCATTACGCCGCTGCCGATGATCACTACCACCAAGCACTTCTCCTTGTTTCAGATCGACCGAGCCTGCAGTCCCGCAGCGCCGTCACGACCGGCCCTGACTACATTATGATACATAATTATGTCTATAATCTCCCTAGCAATGTAATATATATTGACGGGAGATATCGACGGGAGTTTCGCGCCAGGAGACCTAATGCAGCGACTGGAGAGCTTCGTGCTAGGGCGTTGGCACTCGTCCAACGACGCGGGTGAACCGTTTGTGGATGCCACAACTGGTTCACCTATCGGCACGCTGTCCTCGACGGGAATTGACTTCGCCGCGGTGGTTAACTTTGGGCGCGCCGTCGGGGGAGCGGCTCTGCGGGCTCTGACGTTTCACCAGCGAGCAACGATTCTGCGTTCTTTGGGGAAGTTGCTGCTAGAGGAAGCCAGTCTCGATCAGTTGTATCGCCTATCTGCCCAGACGGGGGCGACCCATCAGGACTCTTGGCTCGACATCAACGGCGGCGCCTCGGTTCTGCTGTCCTACGCCAGTCGGGCGCGTCGGGAGCTTCCCAACGCCAAAGTCACTCTGGACGGGCAGGTGGAGAACCTCAGCCGCGACGGATCGTTCGTGGGGATCCACGTGCTCACTCCCCGCCAGGGCGTCGAAGTCCAGATCAACGCCTTCAACTTCCCGATCTGGGGAATGCTCGAGAAGCTGGCGCCCGCCTTCCTGGCTGCTGTCCCGACGATTGTCAAACCGGCGCCGGAAACGGCTTTCCTAACAGAGGCGGCTGTCCGCATCATGGTTGAGAGCCAGCTTCTCCCGGAAGGATCACTCCAACTGATATGCGGTGACCCTGGCGATCTGCTTCACCACCTCGGCGGCCGAGACAGCGTGGCATTCACCGGTTCGGCAACCACCGCGGCTCGTCTCCGAACTCATCCGGCTATTGTCCAGCGATCAGTCAGTCTCACCGTGGAGGCCGACTCGATCAACTCTGCCATTCTCGCGCCCAGCTCTGGGCCCGACACTCCCGAGTTCGACCTCTTCGTCGCCGAGGTCGTCAAGGAGATGACAGTAAAGGCGGGCCAGAAGTGCACCGCTATTCGCCGCGTCTTTGTCCCAGAGGTCCACCTTGATGCCGCCGAGCAAGCGCTGCGCCAAGCCCTTAGCAAGATTATCGTCGGCAACCCAGAAACGGCCGACATGGGACCGCTGGTCAACACAACACGGCGCGACGATGTGGCACGATCGTTGCGCACGCTTGCCGCGGTCACCGAGCCGATTGTTGACTCCTGCGAGTTTCACGGCGTCGACCCGACTCGCGGAGCGTTCTTCGCACCTACTTTGTTGCGAGCCACGGATCGCTTCTCTCCGCTCATCCACACCACAGAAGTGTTCGGACCGGTCGCAACCATCGTCGACTACGGCTCGGTCGGCGAAGCAGTTGAACTAGTAGCGGCAGGCCAGGGCAGTCTTGTCGCTTCGATCTTCGGATCAGTGGCAGACGAAGTCAGCGAACTGGTCCTCGGCATCGCCTCGCACCATGGCCGGGTTTTGCTTGTAGATGCCAACTCGGCCAAGGCGAGCACCGGCCATGGCTCGCCACTTCCCCAGCTCTGCCACGGCGGCCCTGGTCGCGCCGGCGGCGGGGAGGAACTTGGCGGCATGCGCAGCGTCCAGCGGCACATGCAGCGCACCGCCCTCCAAGGTTCGCCAGATCAGCTGACAGCTATCTGTGGCCAGTTCATCACCGGCGCGGCGCGCTCGGAGGAAAAAGGTCATCCCTTCCGGCGAACGTTTGACGAACTCGCCGTCGGAGACTCCATCACCACCGGATCTCGGGTGGTGACACGCCAGGACATAGACACGTTCGCCCGCACGACCGGCGACACCTTCTACGCCCACATGGATGACGAGGCCGCCAAGCGGAACCCGCTCTTCGACGGCCTCGTAGCGCACGGTTACCTAGTCCTGTCGCTCGCCGCGGGACTGTTCGTGTGGCCCGAGGAAGGTCCGGTACTGGCGAACTACGGGATCGACCGGCTCCGCTTCGCCACGCCCACGTATCCCGGCGACGAGATCCACGTGCTCCTCACCTGCAAGCAGAAGAAGCAACTCGACGGTCGCGGTTACGGCGAGGTGACCTGGGACACAAAGGTCATAAACCAGCGCGGCGAGGTGGCGGCCGCCTACGACGTGCTCACCATGGTGGCGAACTCGCCGGGTATCAACGGCGCAGAGGCGAGAGCTAGCTGATGCCCCGCAGCTGGCCGTCGATGGAGCCTTTCGAGCGATTCCTCGATGCCGGCGGAATTGTCGAAGTGGACGACGACATGCCCATGCCCTATCGACACGCCGTCTTCTCGTTCATTGAGATGCACGCCAACAGCGAACTCATGGGCGGTCTCACCGAGCGGGACTGGATTCCGAAAACCCCAGGACTGCGCCACAAGATGGCCGTCCTTGCTAAGACCCAAGACGAGATCGGCCATGGTCACCTGCTTTACATGATTGCTGCCGACATGGGGATCAAGACCCGCCAGCAGATGCTTGAAGACCTGTTCGCCGGCAGAGGGCGCTTTCACAACGTATTTCACTATCGGGCCGAGACATGGGGTGATCAGGTAGCTATTGCCTTCCTCGTAGACGCGGCCGCGCTCGCCAGCCAACAGGCAGTCTTTAAGAACTGCTCCTACGGCCCTTACAAGCGGATTCTGAAGCGGATAATCGCCGAGGAGGGCTTTCACATGCGCCTCGGCGAGGACCGGATGATGCGTCTCGCCGAGGGGACCGAGCGCCAGCGACAGATGTTCCAGAGCGCGCTAGACCGCTGGTTCTGGCCCTCGCTGCAACTCTTCGGTCCGGACTCGAAGCCTGACGACGAGCTAATGCGCTGGCACATCAAGTCCGAGCGCAACGAGGTTTTACGCGACCGGTGGGTGCAGAAGTTCGTTCCCCTGCTGCTGGGTTACGGCTTTACGATCCCAGCACCGGATTTGCGCTATGACGAGGCCAAGGCTCGCTGGGAGGTGGGCCCGATCGACTGGGAACCGCTCAAGCGCACGCTGCGAGGCGGCGGTCCCGATTCGGCGCGCCGCATCGGTGAGGCCGCAGACAACTGGCAGCGCACCGCTTGGGTGCGTCGGGCGCTGGCCAAATCGGCACACCGATGACCGGCCCGAGCCGTGGGGACCGCCTGCGCCGCGAGGTTCTTGACGCTCTTAGCACCGTCGACGACCCCGAGTACCCGGGACTCTCGATCGTAGATCTGGGGCTCCTCGAATCAATCCACCTCCAGCCCACCGGAGTCACCGTCGGGCTTGTTCCGACGTTCTCGGGCTGCCCCGCACTAGCGCTGATCGCCGGGGAGGTCCGCCAGGTCGTGAGTCGCATCGACGGTGTCGGGGCCGTGGAGGTTGTCTGGTTGCGGACTCCTTCTTGGTCCGTTGAGCGCGTCACCCGCCGCGGTCGGCGTGTCCTTTCCGGCAGCTTCGCCGTCAGCGTTCCAACCGGCTCGGAGGTTCCGCCGTGCCCGCGCTGTGGTGGGGCGACCACGGCACAGTCAATGTTCGGGCCAAGCCGGTGTCGTGCGGTCCACACTTGTGTTCACTGCAGAGAACCTGTGGAGGTGCTTAGGGGTTGAAGTGGCAACGTATGAAGTATTCCTGAAGAAGGACGGACGAGACGGATTCAGTCACGTAGGCGCGCTCGAAGCCCCGACTGACGAACTCGCCGTGGTTCTGGCGAGGGAGAGCTACGCCCGCCGGGCCGAGGGTGACCGGATGTGGCTAGTGCGGCGCCAGCACATCATCGAACCGGGCGAAGATTTCGTCCTGCCGAACGCCGCCAAGCCTCACCGCCACCACGACGGCGCGGCGGTGGCTGCTCGCCGGAAAGCAGCGCGAAAGGCTTCGCCATGAGTCTCAGCGCCGCCACCCGCTCCTACCTGTTGGCCTTCGCCGACGACGAGCACCTAATGGGCCAGCAGCACACAGAGTGGATAGGCGTCGCACCTTTCCTGGAAGAAGATCTGGCGTTCTCGAGCATCGGTCAGGACGAACTGGGGCATGCCGCGCTGCTCTACGAGTTCATCCTCGAAGCCGACGGCGTGAGCGCTTCCGACACAGCTGTCGACGCCCTCGCATATCGTCGTAGCGCAGCCGACTATCGCTCGTGTCGGCTAGTGGAGTTCGCCACCACCGACTGGGCGCTGGCGCTGGTTAGGCATTGGGTCTACGACACCGTCGAGGAGGTCCGGTGGAAGTTGCTGGAGAGGTCAGCGATCGGCGACCTTACCGAGCTTGCCAGCTATGCCGAGCGCGAGGAATCCTTCCACCGTCTTCACGTCAACACGCTGCTGGATGTGCTGCTAGACGACCCTGAGGCGCGGAGACGCATTCAGTCGGCGCTGCGCCGGCTGGAACCAGGAATTTGCGATCTACTTGCCCCGATACCCGGCGAGACCGAAGCAGTCGCCACGGGCGTGGCTGAGGGTCGGCTCTGTGACTTCACGCCGGAGTTCAAAGCCGCCATGACGGCCAGATTCGGGATCAGCAGCAAATTCGCCGCCCGCCAGCCCGAAGCTCAACCCCGCCTGATGAGATCTTCAGACTTCGATCCGCTCATGTCCCGCATGCGTGAGGTCCTCGATTTCGACCCGGACGCCACATGGTAGAGAAGCACTGCGAGCGCCTGAGGGTCGTCGGAGGCAAGCGCGGATGAGCACCCTCCACGCCATCGAGTCCGCCTCGGTGGAGGAACTCAGAGCGCTACAACTCGGGCGCCTGCAGGCGACGCTGCGCCACGCCTATGACAACGTGGGTCACTACCGCTGCGCCTTCGCTGACGCAGGCGTGCACCCCGACGACATCCAGAGCCTCGACGACCTTGCCCAGCTTCCTCTGCTCACCAAGGAAGACCTGCGCCGCAACTACCCGTTCGGTATGTTCGCCGTGCCGCGCCAAGAGGTAGTGCGGTTACACGCCTCTTCGGGAACGACGGGCCAGCCGACCGTCGTGGGTTACACGAAGGCGGACATCGACACCTGGTCACAACTCATGGCCCGCTCCATCTATGCCGCGGGTGGCCGGCCAGGCGACGTAACACACATCGCCTACGGCTACGGCCTCTTCACCGGCGGGTTAGGAGCCCACTACGGCGCCGAAGCGCTCGGCTGCACGGTCGTTCCGGTGTCGGGCGGTCAGACCGAGCGGCAGGTCACGCTTATCCGGGATTTCAAGCCGAGGGTCATCCTCGTCACACCTAGCTACTGCCTAAACCTGATCGACGAGATGGAACGGGCCGGCATGGATCCCGCGGAGTGCTCGCTGGAGGTCGGCATCTTCGGTGCGGAGCCTTGGACGGACTGTCTCCGCGCCGAACTGGAGGCTCGCCTGGGCCTCGACGCGGTAGACATCTACGGCCTCTCCGAAGTGATCGGCCCCGGCGTGGCGCAGGAATGCATCGAGACCAAGGATGGCCCGATCGTCTGGGAGGATCACTTTTACCCCGAGATCATCGACCCGGAGACGGGCGAGCCGTTGCCCGACGGTGAGTTTGGCGAGCTGGTGTTCACCTCACTGACCAAGCAGGCCCTCCCGGTGGTGCGTTACCGCACCCGCGACCTCACCCGGCTGCTGCCGGGCACGACAAGGCCGATGCGCAGGATCGAACGCATCTCCGGCCGGACCGACGACATGCTCATCATCCGTGGTGTCAACGTCTTCCCCTCCCAGATCGAGGCGGAGGTGATGAAGGTCCCAGGACTAAGCCCACATTTTCAGATCCAACTCACCAATATCGGTCAACGCAACTCGATTACCGTCCACGTGGAGCAGAGCGAGGGCACCGGCGTTGACGAGCACGAGACCGCCGAGGCGCTCGTCCGCCACATCAAACACAACATCGGGATAAATATCCCGGTCGTCGTCCGTGAGCCCGGCTCTCTGCCGCGGTCGCTGGGCAAGGCTCAGAGGGTCGTTCATTCGGCAACTGCATGAGCTTCGCTATCCCAGCGCGGATACAGGCCTGGCGCGCTGCTCCTCACATCTCGGCTCGCTCCGTGCTCGTCACCATCCTCGGTGACGCTGTACTGCCGGTTGCTCAGAGTGTCTGGCTGTCACAGTTGCTCCGGCTTGCCGAGCCCTTCGGATTCAGTGCTCGACTTGTCCGTACATCCCTGTTCAGGCTGGCGGAGGAGGGGTGGGTCAGCAGCGAGCGACACGGTCGCCGTAGCCGCTACGCCCTCACGCCCCTGGCGCAGCGCGAGTTCGCCGATGCCGCTGACCGCATCTACCGCGACCTGCGGCCCAAGCTGCGTGGCAACTGGACCCTCGTCCTCTTCGACGGCACTCGACTATCGGCCCGCGACCGGGATCGGCTGGCCCGCCACCTGGGCTGGCACGGCTTCGTCGCCTTCGGGCGCGGGGTGCTGGCGTCGCCGATCTGCAGCCCCGAGGCGGCCCGGCACGTCCTCGACGAGGCCTTCGGGGAGATCCAGGCCGCAGTAGCTCGCGCCGAGTTCTCCGACATCACCGGTCTGGTGCGCGACGGTTTCTTCTCCTCCATCTTCGCCTTCGACGGGACGGAGCAGGCCTACCGCAACTTCGTTGACGGCTACAGCGAACTCCTCGGTAAGTGCGGAGCACTGTCGCCAGTCGACGCCTATTGCGTCCGCACGATGCTGATCCACGACCTGCGCCGTATTACTTTGCGCACCCCCCCGGTCCCCCGAGAGTTGCTGCCAACCCCATGGTCTGGCGACGCTGCCTTCACCCTGGCCGGCGCTTTGTATCGATCTTTAGGTGCAGCCAGCGCCGCTCACTTAGGGAATGTCCTCGAAGGTGACTATCCCTCGCAGCTGGCCGAGCGGTTTCGCGTTGAACAAGTCGCGGCAATACCCCCTTCAGCGTGTTCACGACCCGGAAAAGTCGGGTGGCCGCTTCTGTTGGAAGGCTGAGATGCCCTCGCGATAGTCGGCGGTTTTGCTTACTGCCCCCTGTGCTTGGGCTTCGGCCTCGAGGATGGCCCCAAACGCCATAGCGGAGTCCTCGAGCCTTTGGATCAGCTGCTTGGATTGGACGAACGCGGCGGTCGGGCCTCTAGCGATCTGTAGCGCTACTTCTTCGACAGCACTGGCTAACTCCTCGTCGGGAAACGACCCGTTGACCAGTCCCAGCTCTGCTGCTTCGGCTCCAGAGATGAGTCGTCCGGTGTAGATCAACTCGAGGGCGCGGTGCGGGCCGAGTCGGTCAAGGAAGTAGCGATGCCCACCGCTGTCTAGTACGGCGCCGATGCGGGCAAAAGGTGATCCGACTTTGGCGGTTTTTGCCACGAAGACGATGTCGCAGGCCAAGGCAAGGCCGAGCCCGACGCCGAGAGCAGGACCATGGACCTGGGCAATAGTGGGCAGCGGCAGGTTTCGAAGGGCAACGAATATGGGGTTGAAGACCTCCGAGAGTACCGCCGTAGCGTCCTCGCTGGCAGGGCTGGCCTCGTCGAGGTCTCGCCCGGCGCAGAACCCTCGCCCGGCACCAGAAATAACCAGAACCCTCGGGGGGCGGCTAGTGACGCTGCCGAGCGCGTCGAGCAAGTCCGCCGCCATCTTGGAGTTCACGGCGTTCAACTTGTCCGGCCGGTTGAGGATCAGACGGGCAATTGAATCGTTAATTGCCAGTTCAACGGTCATCGCAATCCCCTTTCGGCTAGCTGCCGAGATCAGGAACCGAGTTGTGATGGTCGGTCTCGGCTTGGTACGCCTCGCCGACTGCTGCCAGTGTGTTCTCCGAAAGCGGCGGGCCGATGAGTTGGAACCCGATCGGCAGGCCATCATTGGCGAACCCACCGGGAAGGGCTACGGCTGGGACACCGGCGCCGTTCACCGGGAACGTGAACTGCGTGGTGGCGGGGATGAGTGGTACGCCGTCGATGTCGTTGCAGCCGTGTGGTAGTGGTTGGTTCGGGTTGATCGGTGCGATGATCACATCTACACCCTGCTCTTCGAAGACATTTAGGTACGAGCGCTCGAAGTTGGCGCGACCCGCCTGAGCTTTGGCCAGCGCCGTACCTGCCAGCGCGGCTCCACCGTCGAGGATGGATCGAACCTCCTCGCCCAGCAGGTCTCGGTGAGTCGCGCGGAGTTCTTCCAGCAGGGCCGCCGACTCCACAAAGACGATGGTCGCCCCAGCGTCGAAGTGTTCGGTGCTGTTGGGGAGGTGCACTGTGCGGACATCTGCGACCATCGGGGTAATGACAGCGACCGCTTCATCCATGACGGCTCGAACCTCCGGGTCGGTCTTGAATCCATCGAAGAAATACTCGTCCGGGACTCCCAGGGTGAGCGTCTCTAGGGCTGCTGGCCGATCCAGTTGTGCCTTGGAGGAGAACGGGTCTGCCGGGGAGAACCCGGAGATCACCTCCAGCAGCAGGCGACAGTCTGCGGCGGTGCGCGCCATGGGGCCGACGGTGTCGTAGGTCCAAGAGAGCAGGTGTACCCCGTCGCGGGGAACCGCGCCGCGAGTGGTCTTTATTGCGGTTGTGCCGCAGTAGTTGGAGGGGATGCGCACAGAGCCCCCCGTGTCGGTTCCCAGCGCTCCGAAGAACTGCCGTGCGGCGAGCCCTGCGGCGTTGCCGCCGGAGGATCCCCCCGTCATGCGGCGGAGGTCCCAGGGATTGCGCGAGGCTGGGCATGAGACCCCGTAAGCGAGTTCGTGCGTGTTCGTCTTGCCGATGATTACCGCCCCCGCATCTCTCAAGCGGCTCACGACACTGGCGTCCCTTTCGGGCGTGAATCCGCTGAGCGCCCGGCAGTTGGCCTCTGCCGCAACGCCGGCGGTGAAGAATAGGTCCTTGAGAGCGATCGGCACGCCGTGCAAGGGACCCACCGGCTGAACGGCGTCCAGTTCCTTTGCTGTCTGCTGGGCCGCGTCCGTCTGCAGCGAGGCGAACGATCCCACAAGTCCGTCGGTTTCCTCTATCCGCGACAGGCAGGCGTCCAACAAAGTCCGTGCGGTCGTTTCGCCCGTCCGGACAGCTGCCGCAGCTTCGGTCAGTGTCAACCTCAACAGGTCATCCATAGCTGTAACCCTTCAAATCACGAGTCGTTTGGCAATACGGTCATGTGTGTGGGCCTCGCCGGCGCGACCTTCGTCGACGACTTCGCCCTTCTCGAGAACTATGAACCGGTCGGCAAGACGCTCGGCCAGCGCTAAATGCTGTTCGATGAGCAGCACGCCGGATCCTCGTTGGCGAGCCTCCGCGATGTGGCTTCCCAGCAGGTCCACATTCGACGGTTGTAAGCCTTCGGAAGGCTCGTCTAGGAGGATCACCGGCGAGGCGGAGATCAGCGCGCCTGCTGCTGCCAGCATCTTTTGTTCCCCGCCCGACAGCGTTCCGGCTCGTTGGGCTGCTTTACCGCGCAGCGAGTCGGGGAACATTTCGAGGACGCGCTGGTGCGTGGCCGGAGCGAATCCGCCGAGCCGCAGATTGTCCGCCACGGTGAGTTCTTGGAACAGGGCTCGTTCCTGGTATGCGGCGCGCAGCCCTGCTCGCACGCGATACGAAGGAGGTCGCCGGGTTACGTCGCGGCCGTCGAGGCAGATCTGCCCCCCGGTGGCTGGGAGGACACCCATCAGGGCTTTGACGAGCGTCGTCTTGCCGACACCATTGCGGCCGACGACTGCCACGATCTCGCCCTCCGACACCGCCAGCGAGATGCCGTGGAGGACAGGTACGGAGTCATAGCCAGCGGATAGTTCCCGCGCTTCGAGCCGCATCAGGACTCCACCCCCAGGTAAACGGCACGCACCTCACGGTTTGCCTCGATCTCGCTAACCGTCCCATCGGCGAGCAGCCGGCCGCGGGCCAGCACGGTCACGCGGTCGGCAACAGCACGGATGAAGGCCATGTCGTGTTCGACGATCAGGATCGGCAGGGAGAACCGGGTGTGCAGTTCCCGCAGCATCTCCGCAGCTCGGATGCTCTCAGCGGCGGTCATACCGGCTGTCGGCTCGTCTAGCAAGAGCACCCGACACGTGCCCGCCAAGGCCATGGCGATTTCCAGCCACTGCTTCTCTCCGTGCGAGAGGTCTCCCGCGGGCGTGCCTTGCCGGTCCGCCAGGCCAGTGGATTCGAGGACCTGCAGCGCGCCTGTTGAGACATCGGCTACCCAGTCGGCCCGGGTTAGTGCCCAGGGCGAAGGGCGGTTAGCCCATGCCGCCACAGCGATGTTCTCAGCGACCGAAAGCGAACTGATGACCTGCGGCGCCTGAAATTTGCGGCTGACCCCCCGGCGCGCAAACGCCCAAGCAGGACTGCCGGTGTAGTCCTCGCCAAACAGCGAGACCGTTCCACCCTGGTGTTGTTGCTGACCGCTGAGGATGTCTAACAGAGTTGACTTGCCGGCCCCGTTCGGTCCGATTAGGCAGCGCAGCTCGGCTGCGTCGACCGCCAGGCAGACCTGCTCGAGCACGTTGAAAGAGCCGAAGCTCTTGTGGATCTCAGTCGCCTCTACGACGGAAGACTCGGCGCTCGGCGGCGGAATGCCGTCACGTTCGCGAATCCGGGGTAACCGCCGCCTTGATGTGCGTCCGACTATTCGCAGCGAGGCAGGGACCAGCCCGTCGGGGACGAACAAAACCGCTGCCACGAAGATCACCCCTGTTGCCAGCACCCAATACTGCAGCCACACGTCGGTCAGGGCCGCTGAGGCAAAGTTGATGACCAGGGTCCCGATAACCGGTCCGGCCACGATGTTGCGCCCTCCTATAAGTGTCCAAAGCACAACGTTGGTGGCCAGGGTGAACCCGAAGATTCCAGGCGACACGAATCCTGTGCGGTGCACGTAAAGGGCACCGGCTATGCCGGCCAGTGCGCCGCCGACGCTGAACGCCCAAATCTTGATGTTGACGGTGTTGTAGCCGAGCGCCTCTACCCGCCGTTCGTTGTCGCGTATCCCGACGAGGACAGCACCGATAGGTCGGGAGAGCAGGAAACCGACCCCTCCGATGATCGCCACTGCGGTGAGCGCGATCGTGAAGTTCTGCCAAGTCTCCGACAGCGTCGCCCCGAAGGCGCCGAGCCGCGGCACGTTCGTGAGCCCGTTGAACCCACCAGTCAGATCGCGCCACTGCTGTGCGATCTGTTCGAAGGTGAGCGACAGCATGAGGGTCAGCAGCCCGACGACAACCAGTGAAAGCCGCCGCCGAAAAGCAGCCACGGCCACGATCGCGGAGAGGGCCGCGCCGCCAGCGGCCGAGGCAACCAGCGCCACGAGTGATAGCGACGGATGCGCGAGCGTGATGCGAGCTGTCAGGTAGGCGGCAAACCCGAATGGCAGCAGTTGGCCCAACGACAGAATCCCGGCGTAGCCCCACACGAGTCCGAGGCTGACCGCCAGCAGGGCAAGGCTGAGAAAGAGCGAGAGTTGACCGGAGCGGAAGTCGCCAAGGTAGAGGCTGGCGATGGCTGCGGCCCCCAGAGTCAGCGCGAAGTAGACGAGGCCTCTTCTCATGCGCCCGCTCCGGCAACCGAGGAGCGACGCAGCTGCAGCATTGCCACGGCCAGTACCAAGGAGGCGATTAGCGCCCAGACGGCGTCGTAGTAGTGGATGAGGGTTGTCTGCACGACGGCGACGACGAAGGCACCCAACAAGACACCCCACAGCCGACTGAATCCCCCGATGATCACGACGAGGAATGCGCTTGGGAGGTAGGGCAACCCTGTGTTGGGCTCCACCGCGCCGAGCGGGGCGACGAGCGCTCCGGCCACCCCCGCCGATGCTGCCCCGAGGCCGAATGCCAGCACGTTCGTGACGCCGCTGCGTATGCCGGCCGACTCCGCTAGGTCCCGGTCGGCGACGATCGCCCGGACGACCAGCCCAAACTTAGAGCGTGTGAACCCCAGCAGAGTGAGGACGACGAGCCCGAGCGAGATGGCGACGAGGATGTACCGATAAGTGGGGAACAGCACGCCCAGCGCCGACGTGGCTCCTGGCACAGGGTTCGGCACGCTCTGGAAGTCTTTCGAGAAGATCAACTCCGCCAGTTGGCGCAGCACGATCGACAGCCCGAACGTGGCCAGGATGGTAAGTTCCGGCTTCTTGTAGATGCGGCGAATCAAGATCACCTCGATCCCCGCACCCAGGCCGAACAGGACTCCGGCTGCCAGCGGTAAAGAAACCCAGTGACTCCAGCCAGCTTCGTGCACGACGTACGCCACGTAGGCACCGACCATGATGAATTCTCCGTGCGCCAGGTTGATGACGCCCATCAGGCCGAACACGATGCCGAGCCCGAGAGCCACGATCGCCAGAGTGGCGAAGAGGCTCAGGCCGTTAAGAAGTTCGAGTGTCAGCGTGTTCAGCTGGCGCCTCCACAGCTCATATCAGGCTCTTCTGACATGATGGCATTGCGCAGATGAGCTGTCCCCTGGTTCACATTTTTGTGCGGTCAGCGTGCCTACGCCGCCGACCGCACCGAACACTGGAAACGCTTCAAGTTGGGGCTAGGACAGATCGCAGGTTTCGTCCGGGCGGACGGACTCGAACGATTGCACGATCAACTGCGAGCCGTCGGACTGGATCTCGGCCACGTAGATGGGCTGCACCAGGTGCCGGCTATCGGTGACGGATATGGCACCTGTGGGCGTGGTTAGCGACAGCCCTTCCAGCTCTGCTGAAACCGCAGCCGTGTCGGTGCTGCCAGCAGCGTTGGCGGCTTCTGCGTAGAGCAATGCAGCATCGTAGATGTGGGAGCTAAACGTCATGTGCGGTGGGGCGTCAGCTCCGAACTGTTCGTAATAGCGGGCCACAAACTCCGAGTTGGCCTCGTTGTCCACCTCCTTGAAGTAGCCCAAGGTGACGAACATGCCGGCGGTAACAGCCGGCCCCATTGCGCCTAGGACGTTCTCCTCGTAGATGTTGGCTAGACGCGGGATGGCCTCCTGACCGATGCCAAAGTCCACAGCCTGGGTTTCGAAGGCAATAGCGTCGCCGCCCACGAGTGCGGGGAAGATGAGGTCTGCGCCAGAGCCCGCGATCTGCTGGGCGACCGATGAGAAGTCCTGGGTTCCGAGTGGGACGTATTCCTCGCCGACCACTTCGCCGCCAGCCGCTTCGATGTACTGGCGGGCCCACTCAAAGCTGGTACGGGGCCACACGTAGTCGTTGCCGAGCAGGAACCAGGTCTGGCCTCCGGTCTGTTCCATGACCCACGGGATAGCTGGGGCCAGTTGCTGGCTGGGCACCTCGCCGGTGTTGAACATGACCGGCGAGCACTCGCCGCCTTCGTAGAGAGCGGTATAGATGTAAAGCACATCGGCGTCCTCCGCCACCGGCTTTGCAGCTTCGCGGGTCGCGCTCGAGTGGGTGCCGAGCACCACGTCGACGTTGTCGGAGTCGATTAGCTGTTCCATGGCTTGACGGCCTATGGCGGGGTCACTGGCATCGTCGGCTAGGACAATCTCAACGGGACGGCCGTTGATTCCACCGGCGGCGTTGATGTCCTCTTCAATGAACTCGCTGATGTTTACCGTCGGCTGTCCGAAGATTCCCGCCGGCCCGCTGTTGGAAAAGAGGATCCCTATGCGTACAGGCTCACCTGACGGCACCGCTGGCTCTTCAGGTTCTTCGGTCACGGCGGGCTCGGCCGGCGGTTCGGGTGGAGCAGGCTCGGGTGCCGGTTCAGGTGGAGCGGGCTCGGGTGGCGCGGGCGCAGGCTCGGGTGCCGGCTCGGTCTCGGAGGTTGCCGGCGCCGGAGGAGTAACCGGGGCCGTCTGGGCTTCGTTGTCGCTCCCGCAGGCCGCGGCGACGAGCACCAGCGAGACGAGAACTGAAACCGGAAGCCAGCGCCGCCGCGCCCCGGTCTGCGATGCTGTTCTCATTAGGACCTCCTATATGTGAGTAGATATTGACATATTGGTAGATTTCGCCCGCTAGGTCAAGTTCAATACAGATTCAGCACAGCTCGACAACAGAAAAGTTGGCGAAAGAGACGACGATCGCGGCCGCCTCGCGGTCAGCTAGCGCAACTCGCTACCGGCAACTCGTCTAGTACCTGAACCCCCGAACGAGTGGCTTCGCCTAGCAGCAAAGACCTCAGCGAGCCATCGCGATCACATTGCCGGGGGCCGCGGAAGTGGGCGCTGCGCAGCCCGCTCAACAGGGCTGAGGACTCCACTCCACCACCGGCCCAACAAGCCCGAGCCCAGGTGTGGATTGCTTCGTAGACCCCTTCCGCGGCAGCGGAGACCGGCGGCGCGCAGGTGCCGAATCGATCCGCGTAGCGTTGCAGGAATTTACGGTTCTCGCCGGTGTCTAGGCCGGCGAAGTAGCCAAGCACGTTCCAGGTGCCTGCTGCGGACTCCCCAAGGTGTTCCACCACCGCATCATCCATCAAAGGTGCGAAGATGTGGATTCCGTCACGTATGCCCGAAGCGGTGAAGTCGCGTGAGAACCGCACGTGGTCTTGGCCGATGAAGCTGGAAACCACGTGGTCTACCTGGCAACGATCAATGGCTGCCAGTACTGGCTCGAACTCTTGCGTCCCCAGCGCTAGGTAGCCCTCGCCGGCAACTGTGCCTCCGGCGTCTTCGATGACAGACCTAGCCACCGTGCCGATTGCTCGGGGCCAAGAGTAGTCATTACCGGCGAGGAACCAGCGAGAACCACCAGTCTGCGCCGCCATGCGGGGCAGCGCCCGATGAAGCTGATCTAGCGGGGTCTCGCCAAAGCGCACAAGCAACGGATGGCTCAAGGTAACTTCGCTGGTGGGGGTGTACAGGTAAGGGATGCCTTCGGCGATTGCTATCGGACCGGTGGCTGCGAAAGTCGCCGAGGAGTGCATACCAACGACGGCGGCTAGCCCCGGAATCCGGCACAGGCGTCGCATGGCGATACCACCTAGCTCGGGGTCAGTAGAATCGTCGGCCACGACTAGCCGCACCTCACGGCCCATCACCCCACCGTCGGCATTGATCTCGTCAACCGCCAGCTGCGCACAATTGACTGTGGAGCGCCCCAGGATTCCCGCGCTTCCCGAGAGCGACGCCAGCAGTCCGAGGGGCACTTCCCAGACGTTTATATCAGTAGCGCTCAGCAGACCGAGTTCGGCGCCGAGTCGGGCGACCTCGGCGTCGTCGATCGTGGTCCGTACCCGCAGCAGGGTGCCGCCGGTGGCCACTGGTTCGAAGCGACACACCACCCGGCCCGCCCAGGGCGATTCGTGTGCCAGGTCGATGCGTCGGTTCGGTCGATATGACAGGACGCGCGCGGTTCCTGTCGAGCGTGCCGGCCCACCGAGTGGCAGTGTCAACCGCACGAGCGAACCAGGTCGGAGCGCCGAGGCCTCACCGCCGAAGAGCCATCCGAGCGAGGCGTCGCCTGTCCCGAACAGTGAGAACAACTCGCCGGGGCAGGCCTCCAGTCGGACCTCGTTATATAGGACGAGTTCAGCCATGGTGCAGAGCTAGGCGCTCCGCTTGTCGGCTTCCTCCGACATATCGTCGCTTATACCTGTCGCATCCTGCACAGCTGAGGCGAGTTGGTCGAGCGAGTTCTGGTACACGGAGGTCAGGAACGCCACAACCGCGTCCGCCGGGGAAGAGGTGACTGAGTAGTGCCGGAACCGCCCCGCGCGACGCTCGGCGATTAGCCCGGCGAGGCGGAGGATGCGTAGATGCGAGGACACGGCTGTGCGGCCCACTGAGTTGAATCTCGCCGCGATCTCGCCGGCAGTGAGTTCCTCGTGCTCGCCGATCAAGCTGAGGATGGCCCGCCGATTCGGGTCCGCCAGCGCGGAGAAAACGGCGTCGCTGTTGGACGGTGACATTGCAATTCCTGTGTCGGCTTGTCAATATTTGCTTACACATGCTGCCATATCTGTAGACGGTTTGGGTTTTGGCGTCCGCAGGCCGGCGCCAGCTCGGCGGCAGTCAAAGGGTCAGACAAGTTCTGGCGACCTAATGGTCCCACTCCACGTGGAGTTGAGTTGGGCCGCGGAAGGTGATGTTGGGGAAGTAGTTCAGCTGCTGGTCGGCGCTGAGTCGCAGCGTTGGGATGCGGTCGGCAAGGATCTCCACCACGAGGCGGGTCTCGAAGCGAGCCAGGCGGGCGCCGAGGCAGAAGTGCACGCCCTTGCCGAAGGAGATGTGTCGGTTGGCGTTCGGACGGCGAATGTCGAATCGGTCGGGCTCTTCCCAAATGTCGGGCTGGCGGTTAGCCGATGCGAAGTTTAAGAAGATCGGGGTGCCGGCCGGGACGTCGTAGCCACCGACGGTGGTGTCAACAGTGGTGATTCGTCGCCAAGAGATCTGGCTGGACTCGTAGCGCAGCACCTCCTCGATGGCGTTGCCGATGAGCGACGGGTCGGCGCACACGGCGTCCCACTGGTCGCGCTGGGCAAAAAGGCACAGCAGCGTATTGCAGATCAGCGCCGTGACGGCTTCGTGGCCGGCGAAAGACAGGCCGTAGATCACCGACTCCACCTCTTGGTACGAAATCTCGTCGGGATGAGCCTCGTGGGCATCGATGAGTTCTGACGCCAAGTCCTCGCCGCGGTTGTCGCGCTTTGAGGCGGTGAAATTCCGGCAGTAGCGCCAGTAGTTGAGCATGTGCTGGGCGATCACCGCCTGCTCGTCGGGGCTCGGCGCTCCCCAGGAGAACGCCTTGCGGTCGCCGCACCAGCCCTTGAGCATCTCGTCGTCGCTTTCGGGGAAGCCGATGAACCGGAAGATGGTCTCACCCGGCAACGGGAAGGCAAAGGACTCCACGAACTCCGCCGGTGGGCCGGCGGCCAGCATGGCGTCGATCAACTCGTGGCTGCGGCGCCGGATGTACGGCTCCAGGTCGCCCATCCGCTTGTTGGAGAACCCTTGGCGAGTGTGGACCCTGATGCGTCCATGGTCGGGTTCGGGTCGGTTGGACATGACCGCCACCGGGTCGAAGTCCTCAGCGCTGAGAATGTCGTGTGCAACCGGCGCCAGCGGGAAGACCGGGTCCTGCACGTTGATCGAGGCAAACGTCTCATGATCGGTGAAGATGCGCTCGATCTCGGCCATCTCGCAGACGACCAGGTAACCCAGCTTCTCGGCGTAGAACACCGGGGTGGTGTTACGCAGCTCGGCGGCGATGGCGTACGGCTCGGCGAGATAGTCGTCGTTGAGGGGACTCCAGTCGGCGTGCACGGGACAGCCGGCCGGTGGCGGGGGCGGGGTGGGCCGCTCGGAGTGATACTTGCGAACCATCAGCCGAACCTCACCGAGAAAGAGCCGAGCTGGCCGTAGTCAAAGTGGAAGTGATCGCCGGACCGCACCGGCAGCGGCCGGGTGAACGAGCCGGCCAGGATGGTCTGCCCCGCTTCCAGGGTTTGCCCCAGGGCGGCGTAACGGCGGGCTAGCCAGACAATGCCAAGCGCCGGGTGGTCGAGCACGCCTGCGGCCACGCCGGTCTCGCTGATCGTGCCGTTGCGGTAGGCCAAGGCACCGACCCAGCGGAGGTCCACTTCCCGCGGCCCGATCTTCCGGCCGCCGCAGATAATGCCAGCGTCGGCGGCGTTGTCGGCAATCGTGTCCACTACGGTCCGGGTGCGTCCGGTGGCAGGGTCGGTGCGAAACGTGCGGGCGGCAATGAGTTCCACCGCCGGCGTGACGTACTCGGTGTTATCCAGCACGTCGTCGGTTTCTAGGGTCTCACCGGCAAGGTCAGCGCTGAGCACAAACGCCAACTCCACCTCAATGCGCGGGTCGCAGAACGCCTCAGCCGGGGGACCCTCGCCGGGGGCGAAAACCATGGTGTCGGTCAAGAATCCCGAGTCTGGAGTGGTGATGTTCATGGCTTGCTGCATGGCGTGAGAGGTGAGGCCGATCTTGTGGCCGATCAGCCGCTCGCCCCGCTTCAGGCGCAGCTCCAGCCAGGCGGCCTGGACTCGGTAGGCCTCTTCGATAGTCATATCGGGGTAAACCGAGGTGGTCTGGCGGACCTGTGAGTGGTTGCGCTCAGCCTCGTCCAGCAGCCGGGCCTCGGCTGTAAGGTGGTGCTGGCTGAGGTTCACGACGCCTCTACTGCCTCGGACAGCGACAGGGCTGCCAGGTCGGCCAGTTCCCCCAGCAGCCGGGCCAGTCGCTCGGCACCGAACTCCTGCTCAATGCGGTTGTAAGCGGCTTCGGAGTGCGGGGCAATGAGACGCACCAGTTCCCGCCCCGAGCTGCTGAGCCCCAGGCTCGACCGGCGTTGATCTCCCTCGACGCTCTGGCGCTCCAACAGACCGCGCCCCTCCAGGTTAGTGACGATGCGCGAGGCGCTCGGCACTTGCAGGGCGGTGCGCTCGGCCAGCCCAGTGAGGTCGAGGCGCCCATTCGCCGCGGTGAGGGCACGCAGCACCCGCCATTGCTGTTCTGTGAGATCGTGGGCCGCCAGCAGCGGCCGGAAGCGGCGCATTGCCTCCTCCCGAGCGCGCAGCAACGCCATCGGTAGAGATTGGCTAAAAGGCCGCATGCCGATGGCTTCACCGGCCAGCAGCTCGAGACGTCCGTCAACCTCGTACTGCGGCAGCGGCTCGTCGGCAATGGTGTTGCATAAGGCACCGATCTCCGGGACCGAGACCTCGACGACATCGCCGGGGCGCAGCCAGACAGGCGGATCACCTCGGGCGCCCGCTCCGGTGGGTGTCCCGGTGCAGATCACATCGCCGGGCTGCAGCGTGATAAAGGTAGACAAGTAGTTGATCAGGTACTCGATGCCGAAACGCATAGTCGCGGTGGTGGCATCCTGGCGTAACTCGCCGTTGACCCTGGTTGTGAGTCGCAACGATTTAAGATCGCCCAACTCGTCCATGGTCACGAGCCACGGGCCGATAGCACCGCTGGCCTGCCAGTTCTTGCCCTGGGTGACGTTGAACTTGCCGTGGCGGACCCAGTCGCGGATCGTGCCCTCGTTGGCGAGTGACAGGCCGGCGATGTGGTGCTGGGCCCGCTCGACGGGGATGCGTCGACCAGCCTTACCGATGACGACCACGATCTCGCCCTCGTAGTCCAACTGCTCGCTCTCGCGGGGCCGTAGCAGCGCCTGACCGTGGCCGACAAAGGAGTCCGGAAAGCGTACGAACACTGACGGATAAGAGGTCTCGCTGCTCTCGGCGTATTCCCCCGCCCGGCCGCCGTAGTTGACGCCTATGCAGATGATCTTCTGCGGCTGGGGGATGAGGCGTTCGAAAGTGATCTGCTCCAAGCCGTAATCGGACGCCTCGCCGGCGAAATCGCTGGCGTCAGCCAAGCGGCCACGGCCCAGCAAATCGCCTAAATCTGCCACGCCCGCCAGCCGGCGACCAAGGTCTACGACTCCGCCGCCATCTTGGCTCAGCAGCCCGTACCGCGCCTCGCCGTGTATCGAATAGGACAGAAGCCGCATACCGGTGATACCTCCGTGCCTGCATGCTGGGCTTTCGTCGCGATACTATACATGATAAGCAGTTGCTGTATCTGTAAAGCATCGGGGTGGTAAATCGCAGGAGGCACCGCTTCGCAGCTGCAGAAGAAGCGAGAGTCGTGGCCCACATCACCATCGAGTACTCGGCCAACCTGGCGGACCATCACGACATCGGATCGCTGGTGGATGCAGTCCACCAGACTGCCGCGTCGCACGGCCTGGCGCCGCTGGACGGTCTGCGCACGCGCGCCGTGGCTCGCGCTCACTTCCGCATTGCCGACGGTGACCCGCACCACGCCTTCGTAGCTATCGCGGTGCGGCTCGGCCCCGGTCGCGAGCCAGCTGCCCGTCGCGCATTCCTGGAAGCCATCCTTAACGCCGCCGAAGCGGAAATCGCCGCTGCCTCAAGCCCGCTGGCGGTGGCCTGGTCGGCCGAACTCAGCGAGATCGACGCCGCTTTTCGCATCAATCGCAACGCCGTGCGCGACCGCCTCGCCGAACGCAGCCAGCAGAGCCCGGAAGAAGAACAATGACCGCCACGAGCAGTTTCGCCGAGAACTTGGCCGCCGCCGAGGTACATCTGGCCCGCTTCGCCGCCCAACCCACGCCGCATCTCATCGACGGCGCGGCCGTGCCCAGTGCCTCCGGCGTCACATTCACCGACCACTCCCCCGTCGATGGTGCCGCCTTGGGGGAGATAGCGGCCGGCGACACCGCCGATGTAGAAGAGGCGGCGCGGGCCGCATCCCGTGCGTTCCAGACCTGGCGCGCAACCCCCGCCGCCGAACGCCGCAAGATCCTGCACCGCGTCGCCGACCTGATCGTCGAGCGGGCCCAGCAGATCGCCGTCACCGAATGCGTCGACACGGGCCAGACCATCCGCTTCATGCGCTCTGCCGCGCTGCGGGGTGCGGAGAACTTCCGCTTCTTTGCCGACCGCGCCCCGGCAGCGGCCGACGGGCTGGCACTTCCCTCAGAGCACCACGTCAACTACACCACCCGCCACCCCATCGGGCCGGTCGGCGTGATCACCCCTTGGAACACCCCTTTCATGCTGAGTACCTGGAAGATTGCTCCGGCGCTGGCGTCCGGCTGCACTGTGGTCCACAAACCGGCCGAGTGGAGCCCACTAACGGCGCACCTCCTCGCTGAGATAGCGCTGGAGGCCGGCCTGCCGCCCGGCGCGCTGAACGTGGTGCATGGTATGGGCGAGACGGCGGGCCGGGCCGTCACCGAACACCCTGCCATCAAAGCCATTGCGTTCGTGGGCGAGTCCGCCACCGGGTCGCTCATTTCCGCTCAAGGCGCCCCCACCCTCAAGCGCACCCACTTCGAACTCGGTGGCAAGAACCCGGTGATCGTCTTTGCCGACGCCGACCTGGACCGGGCCGCAGACGCCGTGCTGTTCATGATCTACAGCCTCAACGGCGAGCGCTGCACCAGCGCCAGCCGCCTACTTATACAGCGCTCTGTCCACGACGCCTTTGTTAGCCGCCTCGCCGATCGGCTGCGACAGATCCCGGTGGGCCATCCCCTAAACCCCGCCAGCGTGATCGGTCCGCTGATCGGCCCCGAGCACTGCGCCAAAGTGCGCGGTTATCTCGACATCGCCCGCCAAGAAGGCGCCACGGTGATCGAAGGCAGGTCTTGGGCTGAAGCGCCCGGCGGCGGCAGTTGGGTAGCCCCAGCACTCGTGACTGGCGCTAGCAACTCCATGCGCGTCGCCCGGGAGGAAATCTTCGGTCCGGTGTTGGTCGCGATTCCCTTCGAAGACGAAGCGGCCGCCGTGCGGATCGCCAACGACACCCCCTACGGACTAGCCGGCTACCTCTGGACCAGCGACGTGGGGCGGGCACACCGTGTCGCCGCCGCCCTCGAGGCGGGCATGATCTGGGTGAACAGCCAGAACGTGCGACACTTGCCGACCCCCTTCGGCGGCACCAAGCGCAGTGGCATCGGCCGCGACGGCGGCGACTGGAGCTTCGACTTCTATATGGAGACCAAAAACATCGCCATTGCCCTCGACACCCACCCCATCAGCCGTCTAGACGCCGAGACGCCATGAGCCTCTACTACCTCCAGAAGTTCCTCTACCAGCTAAACCGCGACACGGCGCTGCAGGACCGCTACGCCGCCGACCGCCACTCTGCCCTCGCCGGCTACGAACTAACCGGCGAGGAGATTAAAGCGCTTACCGCGCCCGATATCGGGCTGCTGTTTCACCTCGGCGTAAACGGGCAGATCCTTATGCATTTCGCCGCCCTGCACGGCATCGAATGGAGCGACTACCTGCAACGCATGCGCGACGGCATCGCCACTTACGGACCGGTTCGAGAGGGCGTTTACGCCATGGTCGGCTATGAAGGAACTCAGGCGCACGCTGCCCGGCTTGGTCAGTCCGAGGCGCCGGGAACACTAGGTGGACAAGGAGGCTGAAATGCCGCTGGTCTACGCAGGAGTATGCAGCCACGCCCCCGGCATAACCGGCCGGGCCGAGCGGGCCGACCCCGGAGTGCGCGACCGCTTCTATGAGGCCCTAGCTGGGATGCGGCGCTCGCTGGAAGCCACCCGCCCCGACGCTCTAGTGGTCGTGGCGGCCGAGCACTTCGCTAACTTCTTCATGAACAACATGCCGGCCTTTGCTATGGGCATGGCCGACTTCTACGACGGCCCCATCGAGGACCCCGACTGGTTGCGCATCGGCAAGTTCCGCGCCCCCGGCAACCGCCACCTCTCGGGGCGCCTAATAGCTGAGGTCATGCAGACCGTAGACGTGGCGTACGCCGAGGAGTGGCTGTTTGACCACGGCATCGCGGTGCCGCTGCACTTCCTCACGCCCCGCTTCGACTTGCCAATCGTGCCCGCCAACATCAACTGCCAGGGCCCACCCCTCACGCCTCTGCACCGAGCCTGGGCCTTCGGGGAGGCGCTGCGACGAGCCGCCGAGGCCGTGCCCGAACGCCTCGCCATAATCGGCACCGGCGGCATCTCACATTGGCCCGCCACCCCCGACTCTGGAAAGATCAACGAACCCTGGGATCGAGAGTTTCTAGATCGCTGGTGTCGCAACGACCGCCAGGCCCTCTGCAGCTATGAAGACACGGCGGTTTACACCACCGCTGGCCAGGGAGGCTTCGAGATTCGCACCTTCGTCGCCCTCAGCGCGGCAGCCGCAGGCGCGCCCGGCACCGTCCACTTCTACGCCCCGATCCCCATCTTCGCTGTCGGCTGCACCGTCGCCGACTATCAACTCTGCTAAGGACATCGCGGGAACGCCGTTGGTTGCAGGTCCGCCCGGGGGGCTGGTTGGCGCAACGCCTGCGCCGCTTAAAACGACTGGTCAGTGGAGCTGATGGGACTCGAACCCACGACCCCTTGCTTGCAAAGCAAGTGCTCTAGCCAGCTGAGCTACAGCCCCAGGCCGACACGATGCCCGCCGCCGAATGCGACGCCAATCGGCCGGATGGTTGTGACACCGATGAGGCTATCTCCGCCTCGGCGCCGGCCAGACACTTGGTTGTCCTATGGTTCACCTAGTGTCAAAGGCATGGAGCGAGCGCATTCGCTAGCTGAGAGTAGGCGCAAGGCGCACCGGCCCGCGAGAATGTCGAGATCATGACTCAGGCTGAGCAGTTGGCTCGACTTTTTGGCGAAGACGAACCTGAGGGCTACACGGACAATGTGACCGAGTGGTGTCTAGGCCAGTTTCAGGGGCGCTACCCCCAGTTGGACATCACCACCGACGACATCTGGCATTACCTGTACGGGGTCATGCACGCCCCCGACTGGCGGGAGAAGTACCGTCACGACTTGCAGCGCAACCTTCCGCGGGTTCCGCTGGCCGACGACTTCTTGGCGTTCCGCGACGCCGGGGCTGAGCTGATGGAGTTGCACATCGGTTACGAGACGTGTCCTGAGCATCCGGATGTGGTGTGCGAGGTAAAAGGCCAGCCCGACGAGGGTCAACAGCCAAACGGTGAGGTTTACCGAATCGGCGGCAAGCTGAGGTGGGGGAAAGATGCCGAGAACTCCAGGAAGCATGATCGGTCGGTGCTGCTGGTAAATGACCGTTGCCGCCTAACCGGTATTCCTGCCGCCGCCCACGAATATGAAGTCTCGGGCCGCTCGCCATTGGACTGGGCAGTCCACTCGCTCAAAGAAAAGACCGACAATAAGTCGGGAATCGTGGACGACCCCAACGGCTGGCACGTATGGGATCAGACGCCGTTCGAGCTAATTCGGCATTTGCGCCGACTGGCTTACGTGGGCGTTCGGTCGGCGGAGATAATTTCTGGCCTGCCGCCGTCTTTGCCGCAAGACTCAGGCTAGTCGGGAACTTAGATCGTCATGCGAGATCAGCGCATAAAGTCGTTCTGTTCGAAGGGGAGCATCTCGTGGGCTATTTAGGCGAAACATTAGAACTGCTGCGAGAACGCACAGAAGGCAGCCGAGCCCGCCAAGGCTGGGAATTCGAGCGGATGGTGCGCAAGGCGCTGCAAGACCACCCTGGCGAATACGGCCCAGCCCGATTCAAGCACATATACCTATGGTCTGATTGGCCCGACCGCGACGGGCCAGATCATGGCATCGATCTAGTGGCCGAAGAAGTAGACGGCGGACTGTGCGCTATTCAGTGCAAGTTTTATGAGTCTCACAAGGAGATCCCAGCTAAGGATGTTGACTCGTTCTTAGCTGCATCCGAAGGGCGGTTCGCGTCAAGGATTTTGATTGCGACCGGCGAGTTGTCCAAGCGTGGCTGGCAGCACGTGGAGTCGGCAGACCCCCATTGTGAAGTTCTGTCGGCAGCCGACATGGACAGTTGGGTGACCGATTGGCGCCTCTATATCGATAACCCCGACAATGTTCAGGTAGATGGTTTAGCGCGCCATGAGCCTCGACCAGATCAACTTGAAGCTTTGGACGCCATAGACGAGGGTTTCAAACGTAGTGACCGAGGTCAGTTGATCTGGCCGTGCGGTACCGGCAAGTCGGTGCTGGCAATGTGGGCTGCCGAGCGCGTTGTCGGCGTCGGCGGCAGCGTGTTGTACCTGGTGCCATCGTTGTCGCTAATGGGCCAGACGATGCGCGAGTGGGCGCGACACAAGACCATTCCTCACAGCTATCTAGGGGTGTGCTCTGACAAGACCAGTGGTCGGCGTGACGACGACTCGGGTGGTTATCTAAACGAACTGGCCATGCCTGTATCTACCGACGTAGGAAAGGTCGCCGAAGCGTTAGAGCAACTTCCAGGTTATGCAATGCGAGTGGTTTTTTGTACTTATCAGTCTGCCAAAGTAGTTTCAGACGCTCAGCTGAAGTCCGGAGCACAGTTTGACTTAGCAATCTGTGATGAGGCGCATAGAACCACTGGGCTATCTACGGTAGATCGGCTTTCGATAGACGACCCGTCTGGGTTCACGCTTATTCATCAAGAGGATCGACTGGTAGCCGACCGTCGCCTGTTCATGACCGCTACCCCTCGGGTGTACACCGAGCAGGCCAAAAAGCGAGCCGGACGACGGGCTACCGAGGCCGGTTACGGTTTCGACGTGGACTCCTACAGCATGGACGACGAAGAGATTTACGGGCCGATATTTCACCAGATGACGTTTGCCAGCGCCATCGGTAAGGACTTACTAAGCGATTATGAAGTGCTAGTAATCGCGGTCAAAGACAAACCCGAACACCGGGGGGGGGGGGGGGTACTAGATGTCGACGGCGAAGTGGGGTTGTCTAACGAACATGCAGTGAAGTTGTTGGGCTGTTGGGATGCCTTAGCAGACCCTACCACTAAAGGCGTCGATCCTAACCGCCATACGGGGATGGCCGATGATGCGCATGCTCGCTCGGCCATTGTATTTTCTAACACGGTAAAGGTATCCAAGACGTTGGCCGAGTGGTGGCCGCGAGTTGTGGCGCGGCACACGCCTGTTGGCCAGTCGGAGAACGGTTACCTACACATGGACGTGGCGCACATTGACGGTTCTACCTCGGCTTTGAGGCGGATCTCAATGCTGCAAAGGTTGAAAGATGCCAGAGATGGTGCTGCTGCTGAGAACTCTTGTCGAGTCCTCACAAACGCCAGAGTCCTCACTGAGGGGGTAAACGTACCCGCTCTGGATTCCATCATCTTCTTCGAGCGGCGCACCTCCACAATCGACATCACTCAGGCTGTTGGTCGGGTAATGCGCACCGCTGAGGGCAAGAAGATAGGTCGAGTGGTGATCCCGGTGGTGGTCCCTGAAGGTATGGGCCTCACCGACCGGGAAGTGCTAAACGGCTCCGACTTCAAGGTGGTCTGGGACGTGGTGCGAGCATTACGATCCCACGACGAGCGAATTCAGTATTGGATCAACGATCCGAAGACCGCTGCTGCCAAGGGCAAACTGCGGATCAAGATTATCGACTCTGGCACAGATCAGCCCGTCGGGCAACAAAACGAACAGCTGCAGCTGCTTTTTGCCCAAGTTCCGGAGGCAGTTGCTTCCAAACTGGTGGAAATGTGCGGTGATCGTCGGGCGTGGATCACTTGGGGCGAAAGAGCGGCCCGAGTTTGTGGGCAGGTGCATCAGAAGTTTGTTCAGGCAATAGAAGAAGTAGCTGACGCTCGCCAGGAGTTCAAGCGATTTGTTAGATGGATGAGAACCACGGTGAACCCCTCGGTAGATGACGCTGACGCTGCCGAGATGGTCGCTCAGCATGTAGTCACCATGCCGGTTTTCGATCACATGTTTGCCGACTCGCGCTTCGCCGACATGAATCCCGTGTCCCAAGCGATTCAGAAGCTGCTAGCGGTGGTAGACCCGGCGAATACCCGCTTCGAGGCGGAGCTTGCACCCCTGGAGCGGGCTTACCAGTCGATGCGCAAGACCTTCGACGGCGCTATCGACTCAGCTGACCGGGTGGACGTTTTGCGCCAGGTGTACGAGGGCTTCTTCCATCACGCCATGAAAGACACGGTAAAGCGGCTGGGTATCGTCTACACACCGGTGGAGTTGGTTGACTTCATCTTGCGCTCGGCCGACGCCGTGTGCAAGCAAGAGTTCGGCAAAGGTCTGGGAGCCGAAGGCGTAAACGTGCTCGACCCGTTTACCGGCACGGGCACCTTTATCTACCGACTCCTAACCGGCTACGGCTCTGATGGGAAACCGCTAATCGCCCAAGAGAACCTAGTCAGAAAGTACACCAGCGAGCTGCACGCCAACGAAATGGTGCTGTTGGCTTACTACATTGCCGCGCTGAAGATAGAAGCCGGCTACGCCGAGCGTTGCCCAGACTCAGCATACGAAGACTTCCCGGGAATCGTCTTTGGCGACACGTTCTTACTTTCCGACGAGGAGCGCCAAGCCCAGTTAGAGACCATGCAGCGCGGCTATGTCAACTCTGAGCGAGGCCTAAACCAGGCCACTACTCAGATTCAAGTGATAGTCGGAAATCCGCCCTGGTCAGCGGGCCAAAAGTCTGCCGGCGACGACAATGCTAACGAGGACTACGACCATATTGCAGAGCGTGTCCGAGAAGTTTATGGTCAGCGCCATCGGGAAGTCACTGGCGGCGGCTCTGGCAAGTCGGCAGGGAATCTGTATGTGCAGGCCATAAGGTGGGCAACCGACCGACTGGACCGAAATGGTGGGATTATCGCGTTTGTACACCCCAACTCACTATTGAACGGCACATCGCTGGCCGGTATGCGGGCCTCGCTGCGCGACGAGTTCACAGATGTATATGTGGTCAACCTTAGGGGAAACGCCTATACCAGTGGCGACGAGTTCCGCCGAGAGGGAGATAAAATATTTGGTCAGGGTTCGCGTAACGGAGTGCAGATTACTGTGCTGGTTAGCAACCCAGCCAAAGACTGTAATGAACCTGCAAGATTGCATTATGCTCAGGTGCCTGATGCTCAGTCATTGGAAGCTAAGTTTGCTTGGATCGAGGAGATCAACGATGTTACCAGTACCGCTTACTTTGATCTGGTACCGGTCACTCCCAGACATAATTGGATCAATCTCTCCGACGGATCGTTTAATAAATTGTTAGCAGTGTGCAATGCCGACAGGAGCGCAGAACATGTCGCCCTTCGGTCTCATGCTCTTGGGATCGCAACAAACCTGGACTCGTATGTCTATAGTTATTCAAGAGGTGGCTTAGTAGAAAAGATCAATCGTTTGATTAGCACATTCAACAGTGCTATAGAAGATGTAAAATTCGATCAAGTCTCAATCGAACAAGCTAGCGCCAATGTAGATCTTTCGAACATCAAGTGGACCGGGAAGTTGAAGTCATCCTTAAAGAAGGCAGTCAAAGAAGGAGAGAAGCTGGAGTTCGACGAGTCTCGTATCCGTGAAGTGCTATACCGTCCTTTCATCAAGAAATGGCTGTATGAAGACGACCGTATTCTCTCTAGCAACCCGGTTTCTGACATGTTCCCAAGATCTGAAATAACCCCCCCCCCCCGGTGGGAGCCATTCTCACGAACCTCACCCAGCAGATTCCGTTCGGAGTCTTCGCCAGCAATATCACCTACGACCTGTGTATCACAGGAAGACAGACCAGGGGCATTCCGCGAACACGGCGATCACCGTAGCCGGGCCGTCGAACATGGCCGTGTTCGCAGTGCTGGCAGTAGACCAGATTCCGGACCTTCACCTGATAGCACCAGGCCAACAGACAAGAGCACTGCACAGGAAACAACTCCACTGAGCAGCGATCCTTCAACCCAAGCCATCGTCATAAAGCGCCCTGGGGGCGGCAGAGGTGAACACTCTTCGCCACTAGCTACCGACGCTGCCCCAGACCTTCACTTGCACACTGATGGCGGGGGGGGGGGGGATCCCCCGCTGGGTCCGGCGATTCTGATCACTCCGCCGCCGACCAGTCCATTCATAGTCCTAGCGACCTCGATTCCACCGGATCTGGCGGCCCTCAAAGGGTCGATGCAGAGCCGGGCCATTCCACGCAACAGGCGATCACCATAAGACGACCGGTCGGCTCTAGAGGTGACTACTCTTCCCCGCTGGCTACCGACACGCCGCCTGACCTCAACTTGCATACTGATGGCGGGGGGGGGGGGGGATCCCCAGACATCGCCGGCGATAGTGATCTCATCCATAAACAACCGGGCGACATTCAGCGTGCTAGCGACTCGAGTCACATCAGATCTGTGCGCGACAGGCACAAATCAACCCTCACGGGTCTTCCCACGCGGCGCGAAGCGATCCTGATCGCGCAACAAAACAACCGCAGTAACTGCGCGATTTTAGCAGTCAACCAAAAGCCAGACCTAAACAGCCTCGGTCCGAACCAGGGCGGTGTTCGCGTAGCTCCCAGAGAAACCAGCGCATGTCGGCGTGCCGTGGGGTCGTAGTCCTCTTCACTGTCGGCGACGATCTGAGCAGCCCAGAGAAACCAGCGGAGGTTGGCGTGCCGTGGGGATCGAGGCTGGTGAATGGTCGTGGCTCTGACTTTTGTGCTGGCCGCGGCAGTGCCGCCGGCGCTTTGCTCCCGCAGGGTTGGTATCCCGGTCGGGTGCTGGTGGTAGGGCAACCGTTCGGATATCTGTTAGTTTATTTCTTTCTATAGCACGTACAGGCGTTGTGTTTTTGTGTTGATTGGATAAACTGCTTGGTACCGGTCGCTGACCTGCTGCTGCGGGGTTGGTGTTGTTTGTCCGGCTTGTCGGCTCCGCCGACCGAAAGCCGACGGTTCACACACTGTGTTTGAGGGGGTGAATGATGACTATTGCGACTCTTTTAGGCGACCCGGCTGTCGGGGTTGCTGCCGGGGCCGGCGGCTCCGAGCCAAAGGGCGCTGGTAGGAGCAACGGCGCTGCTGGGGTTGCTGAAGGTGGCGCTGCTGGGGTTGCTGGAGCCGATGGCGCTGATTCTGGGAGCGCCGGGGCCACTGATACTGCTGCTGGGCTCGCTGGTGGGGGTGTTGCTGGGCACAACGGCACTGCTGCTGTTGGGGCTGTTGGCACTGCTGCTGTTGGGGCTCCTGGCACTGCTGCTGTTGGGGCTGCGGGCATCGTCGCTGGTGGGTTTGGTCTTGGCGCCGGCGCTGCTGTCTTTGGATCTGATGGGGCTGCTGGCACTACTGCTGTTGGTGGATCCGATGGCGCTGCTCCTGGGGCCGCCGGGACTGCTGTCTTTGGGTCTGCTGGCGCCGCTGTGGGTGGGGCCTCTGGTGCCGCTGCGGGTGGACCCGCCGGTATTGCTGCTGGTGGGGTTGGTCTTGGCTCCGGGTTTGATGTTGAGGGTTTGGTTGGTTTGTTTAGCTCGGATTTGTTGGTTGGGGGTTTGGCTGATGGGGAGTTGGAGGCTCGGTTGGTGTTGGTCGGAAGGTGTGAGTCTCGTTTGGCCGCGGTGAAGGCTGAGATGGTCGCCGAGTTGGCCCGCCGTCGGGGTGAGGGCCACGCGGCTGACGTGCTGCGTGACAGTTTGAAGCAGTCACGCGGTCGGGCTAGGCAAGACGTGAAGTTAGCCCAGCAGTTGGGTCGGGTGCCTGGGACGGCTGAGGCTTTGCGCTCCGGGTCGATCACTGCGAAGCAGGCGAAGATGATCGCCGAAGCCGTAGAGCAGGCCCCGCCGGGCGATTCGGCTGGTGAGGCTAGGTTGTTGGAGTCTGCGGGCCGGGAGTCCGAGGATCGGTTCGCCCGTACTGTCCGCGATTTTGTGAACGAGCAGACCCGGGACGATCTCGGGGAGCGTCGTAAGCGTCAACGGGAGCGGCGCTATTTGAACATCAAACAAGAACCCGACGGCATGTTCTCTCTAATGGGCCGGCTCGATCCGGTGGCTGGTAGTCGCATAGAAACAGCTCTAACTGCTACAGCTAACCGGCTGTTCCACGCTGAGGATGCTAAGAGTCGGCTTTCGTCGGGTCAGCGCATGGCGGACGCTCTCGAACAGCTCGCCACCAAAACGGGTGCCGGGAAGTCTGCGGGCAAGGCTCAAGGCGTGGACCTGCTAGTGGTCGCCGACTACGACACCATCGCGGGCCAACTACGCAACGCCCGCCTCTCTGATGGCACCCCCCTGACAGCCGATGAACTCCTCGGGCTGGCGTGTGACGCGAGAATCTTGCCGGCGGTGTTCAAAGGTAAGAGCGAGCCGTTGTGGCTCGGCCGGGGTAGACGCCACGCCAGCGTTCGCCAGCGCGCGGTGTTGGCTGTGCGGGATAAAGGCTGCGTGGGTTGCGGGGCTACGGCTAACTGGTGCCAAGCACACCACATCGTGCACTGGGAACACGGAGGCACAACCGATCTCGACAACCTCTGCCTACTCTGCAGCTATTGCCACCATCATTTGGTTCACACCAAAGGCGCCAAAGTAGTCCGAGACGTCGACGGTAAGTACACGCTCCGGCAGCCCGACCAGCGTGGCAACACCCCACCCGCACGGCGTAACACTTGGGCCGCCTGCGCCCACGGACACGCAGCCAGGACCCACATCAATAACACCATCAAACCGCCGGCTGTGGACCCGCCAATGCGACGCTAAAACAGACCACACCGCGCTGACCGCTACGGTTGCGGGCGTCGGGGAGATGGGCCGTGCGATTACCGCGGCGCACCACTGAGCGTGGCGCTGAGAGGACCGGGTTGACCGCGGCCTCGCCGTGTTTAGCCGAGTTTTCTGCTTTTATACTATTTTACCTATACTTTCAATCTATCTGGTGAGCTGCCAGATCCCGAAGCGATCAATCCGGCCGTCGCAGGAGCTGCTGCGGTCAACTAATATGAAAGGCGAACAGTCATGGAACAGGCAATAATCAGTCTCGTCAGCGTGGTGCTGGTGGTCATGCTCTACCTAGACCGCGGCCACCGCGCCAGCTTCCGCCGGGTAGACCAGCAGTTCGTCGAACTTGAGACCAAGCTCGAAAATAAGATTGAGGAGTCGGCCAGACGTACCGATGCCCGCATCGACGATCTCGGTCGTTCGGTGGATGTTCGGATAGGTGATCTCAGTACTCGGATAGACGATCTCGGTCGTTCGGTGGATGTTCGGATAGGTGATCTCAGTACTCGGATAGACGATCTCGGTCGTTCGGTGGATGTTCGGATAGGTGATCTCAGTACTCGGATAGACGATCTCAGTCGCTCGGTGGATGTTCGGATAGACGATCTCAGCAGTTTGGTCGATACCCGCATCAGTGATCTCGGTCGTTCGGTGGATGTTCGGATAGGTGATCTCAGTACTCGGGTGAGTGATCTCAGTAGTTCGGTCGATGTCCGCATCAGCGATCTCAACCACTCGATCCTCAAACTCGTCCCAAACGTCGATCAGTCGGAGGCCCACGTCGGGACACTCGTAGCCGCCGAATGATCGATCAAGGCTCGCTGGGCTGCCAGCAGGGGCTGGCCGGTCCCGCTCAGATTGCGGCGTGGATGATCCCGATGGTGGCTCCGGCGAAGATCAACCAGCCCGAGTTCAGAGCCGACCCCAAAGCCCTATCGCCGCCGCCACGGCGGTCACTATGGCCGTTAGCAGGTCAACTACTGCGGTGTCGGTCAGGCGCACAAGCGCCCCGGCCATCAGCCACAGTGACGCCATCTAGGAAGGCCTTCGCTGGAGGGTGCCGGCGTGTCCAGGGCACAATGCGCCCCAGCAGGGCCACAAACCAAAATGCTGGGGCGAAGATGGCGACGGTGGCTACCGCCGCCCCCGCCGGGCCGTGGAGTTGCCAGCCGATGAACGTGGCGGTCGTAAGTACCGGTCCGGGAGTGACCTGGCCGATGGTGATGGCGTCCAGAACCTGTTGGTTGGTTATCCAGCCCAGGTCTTCCACCAGGATGCGCTGCAGGAATGCCACCAGCACGTAGCCGGAGCCGTACAGCACGCTGCCGATCTCAGCAAAGGCAGCCGCCACAGCGGCACTGCCGCGACAGCGAGAAGCGCAAGACTGCGGCCGGCAGCACGAGCATGTCCCGCAGCCGATCAACCCGCAACCGCCGCAACTGTGCCCAAACAACCCCCACGCCGCCTGCACCCAGTAAGATCAGCAACTCGTGGAAGCCCAGCAGGTAGCCGGCTAGCGCCCCTGCGGCTATCAGCGCGCTGCGGCTCGCCGCTTCGGGCCTGCGGTTGTTAGAAGCGATAGTCCGACCCAGTCCCCACAAGGCGACGGCGATAATGGCTATGACCACTGGCAGCACCCCGTAGCGCACATCCAGAGCGGTCGGGTCGGTGCCGTAGCGCTCGTAGAGCCACCCCAGTAGGCCCACCAGCGCGGCCGCCGGAGCAATAAAACACACCCCGCCGATAAGCAGCCCGCGCCCGCCGGCGCGCCGCAACCCCAGGTGCATCGCCAGTTCGGTGGAGTTTGGTCCGGGTATTAGCGCGGTAGCGCCAACAAATTCCAGGAACTCTGTGTCTTTAACCCAGCCGCGCCGCCGCACGAATTCCTCACGCATCATGGCGATATGTGCCACCGGCCCGCCGAACGCAGTCAGGCCCAATCGCAGGAAGAGCCGGGTGAGTTGCAAGAGTCGTTCCACCGGTTCGCTCCTGGCGCAGGCTCCCAAAGTTACCGCCATAAGCCTCAGGTGCGCTGGGGGATTTCGTTCGATGGAGGGGTTCTGTACACTTAAAGCTTCGATTTCCTAGTGAGCTAGGACGGCATCATGGCTGACCGAGTTGGGTACTGATGAATCAACAGGCAGCCAACGCGACTAACGGGTCGTTGACCCTCGTTGACGAGTTCCTGCTGACTCTGCTTAACGAAGAGTCCGGCTACTTCCATCAGGTACCCGGATGGGATTTGAACTGCGCGGTCGTCGGCGCTGTTCTAGGCGAGTTGTCGCTGCGCTCGCGGATAGACAGCGACATGGATCACTTGATCCTCCTAGAAGACTCGCCGCTCGGTGATCCCGTTCTTGATCCCATCCTGGCGAAGATTGCAGACGAACCGGGCCAAAACAGCGTCCAGTACTGGATCGAGCGACTCGCGATCCGGGCTGAGTCGATCATCGACTTAACCCTGGAGCGCTTGGTTGGTCTAAGCGTCCTGGAGCATCACGACGGCGACTTCTGGACACTGGCTCGCGCTGGTTGGCAGGCGAACCTCCGCGCTGGGACCGAAGAAGGTACTGCAGCCGAGTTCGTCAAGAACCGGCTTAGTAGGGTCATCTACGGGGGGGCCGGCGGGGATCTGCCCGACCCAAGAGACGCCATTATCATTTCCCTGGCTGACACCTGCGACGTGCTGCGTCTCATCTTCCAACTAGACGAAGAGACCGAAGAACGTGTTCGGCAGATCTGCAAGATCGACCTGATCGGCAGATCCATTACCGAGGCGATAACCAGTAGCGTCACCGGCCCATTGCTTCGACGCTCCTCGTTCACCAAGTCGATCCCGGTAATTCCTTTGCGCAAGGTGCTGCGACATAAACTCAGGCAAAATGGCAACTTCCCTGCGCTGTTCGCTTCGCTTGCCGAAGAACTCGGCCCGATATTCAAGATTGGAGTACCGTTTGGTAAACCTTTGATTTTCTTGTGCGGGCCACGGACGAATCGCTGGACGCACCGCCACGGCCGCTCGTATCTGAGAGCCAGAGACTATTTCGTCGACTTTGAGAAGGTCTACGGCGCTTCGGGGTTGCTTCCCGCTTTAGACGGAGCCGACCATTTCCGGCTTCGCAAGGCCATGCAGCCGGGCTACTCGCGCGGGCGGCTGGAAGGGCGGCTGGACACTCTCACCCATTACGCCCGGGCGTATATGTCGAACTGGAAACCCGGTGATGTCCTCCCGTCGGCGCAGATGGGACGGCAAATGATCAACTCCGAACTCTCCCCCCTCTCGGTCAGCATCGAATCGCAAGACATCATCGATGATCTGATCGCGTACAAGGAACGCGCCCTTACTACCCACGTGGCCAAGGCGCTGCCCAAGTTCATGCTGAACACCCCATCCATGAGGCGTCGAGCGCCGCTTGTGAACATAGTGCTAGATCGAGTGCAGAGTGTTCACACGCCCGCCCAGCGTGAAGGATGCCCGCGAGATCTGGCCGATGAACTGCTTGGCCTGCACGCCAGCGATCCGCAGTTCCTGCCAGAGTCGAACCTGCGCTTCGCTCTATCGGCGCCGCTGCTCGCCGCTATGTATCTCGGGGATGCTCTGGCCTTCGCCGTCTACGCTATGGCTACCCAGCCCGAATTGTACGCCAAGATCCGCAGCGAGGCTGATGTCCTATACGCCGACGGCGACCCAGATCACGATGATCTCACTGGTCCGGCCGTGGACATCACTAAGCGCTTTATCTTTGAGTGCATGCGGATGTACCCGATAGTCCCGGTGGCGATTCGCAACGTAATGAACACGTGCGTGGTCGAGGGCTATGAACTGAGAGAGGGCTCACGGCTCCACATCTTTCAGACAGCTTCGCATTACATGAAGGACGTTTTCCCCGATCCCTGGAAGTTCGACATCGACCGCTACTTACCGTCACGTAAGGAGCATCTCAGCCCCGGATATGCCCCCTACGGGTTGGGCACTCACACCTGCCTTGGCTTCCGCTGGATGGAGCTTCAACTGTTGGTCAACCTGTTGCTTATCGCGCGCCATTTCACGCTTGAGATTCACCCCGCAAACTATAAGTTTCGCATTAGCCCGTTGCCGTCGATGTCGCCAGACAAGAAGATGCACTTCCGGGTGGCAGAGCGCCGGCTGGAAGTGCCAGCCTGAGTATTAGCTGGCTAGCGACTATTACTTCGAGCTATTACTTCTGGATCTCATCGGCCGCCACGTCTAAGTCGTTCCACATGCGCAGCACCTGTGAGCGCAACCGCATGTTCTGGTAAGCGCCCCAGACCGTCATCATCGGCGGCACCAACAGAACCGACACGAGCAGCGAATAGGCGATCGACAGAGCTGCAATCACGGCGAACTGGCGCAACCCGGCCAGTGGCGAGAACACCATCACTCCAAACCCAAATGCAGTGGTCAGCGCGGAGCCCAGTAGTGCCGAACCGGTAGTCCCAAGAGTTCGGATGGCGGCCTGCTCGGGATTTCGCAGGCGCGAGAACTCCTCCCGATAGCGGTGGATGACGTGGATGGTGTAGTCCACGCCGATACCGATAGCGAGGGCTGTGATAATCGACGTGATCAGGGAGTAAGGGATGTCCAGCAGTGCCATGGTGCCCAAAACCCAGATCAGCACTAGAGCTATCGGCGCCACGGCGATGAACGCCAACACGGGCTTGCGCAACGTGGCCCAGAAGAAGATCGTCAGGACGCCGAGGGCAACTGCAATCGTCACCGCGGTCCCCTCGGTTTGCCCCTCGGTGATCTCGTCCTCGACGGTAACCGCAATGATGTCGCGCGACGTTGCCGTGATGTTGTTGTCGTCGCCTAACCAGAGTTGTTCGAGTTCAGGCTGGATTAGGCGGGAGCCTTCGCGAGTTCGGGTAGAAGCCGGGAACTGCAGCAGAACGGTGTCGGGACCGTCGGGATTGTTGACCAGTCCGTGAGCCAAGGTGGCGTCGTACTCGCCGAGTCTTTCTAGGAACTCCTGCATCAAGTTGGGATCTAGCTGCAGGCCCGAAGTGGCCTCATGAAAGAGTGCTGCCAAATCTTCGTCATACTTGTCGCCCCGCTCCCCGCTGTCGCTGATCCAGTCCTCCACGAGCGATGCGTAAGATGGCTCCAACGAATCGGTCGCCGCCGTTGGGCGGCGCGACTCATCCTCTAAGGCGGCCGCCAAATCTTGAATGTTCAACAGCGTGCGGGTTTCTGTGGCCTCGACCCGGGTGATAACTCCGACCATTTCTGTGGATCCGCCGACAGAGGCATCCAGAGTGTCGATGTCTTTCAGCACGCTGCCACCCCTGGGGAGAATGTCGCGGATACTAAACTCGGACTTGAGGTCTGGGACGGCGAAACCCAGGCCTACCGAAACGGCAGCCACCGCCAAAATGTAGGGAGCAGGTTTGCGAGCCACGCTCGTTCCCAGCACTTCCGCCAGCTGCTCGACGCCGGGTAATGCCTGAGAGAGTGGGCGGGGGGCTTTCAGCTTGCCTCGCCGCTCGCGCCGGCGGTCGATGATCACTCGTCCTGCAGGCAGCAGCGTCAGCATCACCACCAAGCTCATCCCGATGCCCATAGCTGCCACCACGCCGAAGTCGCCGATCACAGTGATCGGCGAGAACAGGTTCGAGAGCATGCTCACAATCGTGGTAGCGGCGGCCAACGTCAATGGGATCGCGACGAGCCTTAGCCCTGTCCGAATGGCCGGCACCGCCGACTGGCCGTCGAGCCGTTGCTCTCGATAGTGCGAGACGGCTTGGATGGCGTAGTCCACTGTGAGGCTGATAGCGATGATTGGCACCATGCCCGAAAGGGAGCTAGGTGGGCCAATCCAATCCAGGCCGTCGGGCCCCAGCCAGCCCTCCGCTCCAACCACCCAGACGATGGCGAAGATGAGCCCCAACATGGTTAGCAGCGCATCGGAGAACGAGCGCATAAACAGCAGGACCAACAACGCGATCGTCAGCAGCGCCAACCCGATCAGCGCTGTCATACCCTCCTCGGTGGCCTTCAAGTACTCGTCTTCGAGCACGACGAAAGAGATGCTGCTGGCGTCCAGCGGACCTTCGGCGGCGCTCGCCAGCTGCTTGACCCGGCGCTCAGCCTCGGCGACCGTGTCGTCGCCCGTATCGATTAGACGCACGGTGCCTACGGCGACCTCGGTGCCGTCATCATCTATGCCGGTCAAATCGTCCAACACCTCGCCGATATCCGACTCGTTGACGGTGGCGTCTATTTCCGCTTGGGTGACCGAATCGAAGTCGTCCACCCCGAGCGTCAAGCCGATCAGTGTCGAGGGGGTGACCACCGGGCTGCCCGTGGCTAGGAGATCCTCAACCGCCGGGTCGAAGAGGATCTCATCTACCAGGGCGTCCATCTGAGCCAGCCCGTCGACGGTGAGCGCCTCGCCCCGGAAGATCAGCGTCACAACCCGGATCTCGCCGGTGCTGCTGAATAACTCGTCGATCTCCTCGATCGCCGCCACAATGGGGCTATCGGGTGGCAGGAAGTCCTCTGTCTCCGCTGGGGCTGTCCGTCTTGTTGCCCCCATCCCCAACAGCACAGTCACGAGGACCACGATGAGGATCGTCAGGTAAGGGCGGACGGTTACTAGCCGACTGAACCTATCTAGCAGTCGCTCCACGGAACGGCATTCTATTAGGACACTGTCGCCCGTGGCGGGTGTCACAGGTTCGGGGGCGCAAAGCGTCGGCCAGATTGGAGGCGCGAGGCTGCTTGTTGACGTCAGTCAGCGCGATTCGAGTCAGCGTAGAACTGGGAACAGTACGCTCGGAACTGCATAATCTCGCCGTCAGAACGGCAAAGACGAGGGCGACGGAGATGCTGCTTGTTGCCCCAAATGATCACGTCTTGGCGAGCATCGTGCGTTTGGAGAATCATCAGAACCTGATTCAGGCTAGCGGCGCGCAGCTTTAGCGGCAGGAAGCCCAGACCTAAGATGGGTCGCTTCGGGTTGCGCAGCTCTCGTATCTGTGAGCACATCGAAAGATCTATCTGGATGCCGTCGACCGGTGTCGCCAGGACCCAGATGCGCATGTCCATTCCGATCGTGTGCTCGTGCACCTCTACGAAGGAGTAGCCCAACCCGAATACATGAGCGCAGGCAGCGAATTCGAGCGAAACGATGGACCTGCCGGCGATTCTGCGGGTGCTGGTGAAGTTGAAACGGCTTTGAAGATAGGGCCCGTCAATGGTGATTTTGTCGACGCGTTCCACCTTTTCGTAGCCGTGCACATGCCAGAAGTGGGCTATGTCTACTGAGTTCTCGGATGTCTCTTGGGGGTGGCCGACTAGGCGCATCGTTTTTGTCTTCAACGTGCACCAGCCTTTCTGGTCCGGCGCTTCTTCCGGCAGGTGCCAACGCGGCTCGTCTCTGTTGATTCCCCACCAGGCGAAGATCATCCCGGCGACCTCCCGCGTCTCGAAGACCCGCAACCGGGCGGCCTTAGGCGCGGGTGCAAATGGAGTAGCAACGCACTGCCCCGAGGTGTCGAACTCGAAGCCATGGAAAGGGCAAATCAGCCGATCCTCACAGAGGCGACCGCCGGCTGCGGGTCGCAAGTCGGCACCGAGGTGCGGACAGTAGGCCTCGGCTGCGCACACGTTGCCTGCTTTGTCGCCCCAGATGACAATTTTTTGCCCCATCCAAGTCTTCTGAATGAGCTTGTCCTTCAGCAAAGCACGACGACTAGTGAGGAAGTACCAGCCCTCCGGGAATGGGTCAAGCGATGTCACCGCTCCTAACGTAGCGTTATGGCTGTGCGCCGAATGGGTCTGATCGTCGGTGTTTTGGTTCTGCTGGCAGCAGGCTGTTCGAATGGCACTACGAGTTCCCAGCCGCCGGATTCCGCCCCGGAGGTTGCGGACACTCAGCCGGCCGGCGATAGCGAGTTGGAATCTGCTCCCGTTGAGCTGCCGCCCGCCGGCAGCGACGAAGGATCCAGCGATGCGGCTGGTGCCCCCCCAGCACCACCGGCTGCTGACGGTGAACCAGACGAGGAAGTCGTGGATTTGCGGCTTGCCGAGGGCGCAAGAGCAGATCAGGGACTCGTGGAACCGCAGCCGCCGGCTCCGGAGCCCGAGCCCGAGGTTGCCCCGCTGCACCCAGCCGAGCGCGGCGCCCTGCGGAACTTCCGCGGCTACGAGTTCCCGCTCGCCCCCGCCGCGCCGGCAGGACCGCTAAAGGAATCCGCTGTCGTTGACCTGGAGACGATCTGGGCGGGCCTCGCTGGCGAGATTGACGTTGCCGCGATTGCTGGGTTGGGGCAGTCTGGCGATGCCCGACTGGCTTGGATCCTCTCGGATTTGCTTAGGTTCTTCTATCTCGGTGAGGTCCACGAGGCGGCGGTGGCGGCGTTTGAGGCTCTAACGGGTGTGAGCTTGGCCGAGGATCCGGTTTCTGCCCGGAGCCCATGGCAATCGGTCACCGATCACCTAATCGCATGGGACTTGCCCGCCTTTGACGACTATGCCGGCTACAAGAGGCGGCTGTTCACCCTGGTCGAGCCGGGCTGGCAACCGTTCTTCGAGGATCCCGAAGCCACTATCGACTGGCGGCTGCTGAGCTGGGGCGGAGTGCGCATAGACGACCGGCCGCTGGGCGACTCTAACCCGTGTCCCCGGGGCTGTATCCCAGCCCTCGACGACCCGCCGGTGACCGACACCTCAGGCGGCTCTTGGTATCCCGACGACGCCATTGTCTTTGCCCTCAACATCGGTGGCGAGACTCGGGCGTACCCACGGAACATCATGGAAGTCCACGAGATGGTCAACGACACGCTCGGGGACCGTAGGATCGGCTTCACCTACTGCACGCTGTGCGGCTCGGCCCAGGCCTACTTCACCGACGACGTTCCCGAGGGCACCGAGACGCCCGTATTGCGAACCTCGGGACTGCTGTCGCGATCCAATAAAGTTATGTACGACCTCATCACCAAGTCGGTCTTTGACGCGTTCACCGGCGAGGCCCTCTCGGGGCCGCTGCGCCAGCGGGGAGTCGTCTTGCACCAGGCGACTGTGGTGACCACCACCTGGGGTGAGTGGAAAGCTGCCCATCCCGAGACGACGATCGTTGCTTCCGACGGCGGGATCGGCCGTAGTTACCCGCTGAACCCGCTGGGTAGCCGGGACGCGGGCGGGCCGATCTTCCCAATCGGTGACGTTGACGAGCGGCTAGGGGTGCACGACCAGGTCTTCGGCGTGGTGTTGGGAGACGGTACACCTGTGGCGTTCCCGGTCGAGGCGGCGGCGGAAGCCCTTAAAGAGGGTGCTCTGGTAGAGCTAGCAGGTGTCAGCCTGAGCCTCGACGGCGGCGGACTGCGCGCCAGCGACGCTGAGGGCGAAGAGATTGAAGGTCACCAGGCTTTCTGGTTTGCCTGGAGCCAATTCATGCCCCAGACCCTGCTTTGGCAGCCCTAGGCGGCGAGGGGGCGGCCGAAGGGGAGCTTGTCCCTCCAAGTAGCCAGAAAGCTCTCGGCGTGCTGACAGGCGCCCAAAAAAGCGCCCCCGGGGTGGCTGGCAGTCTCCTGCACTAAGTCCTCGATGGCCGAAACAGCTGCAGCCTGAATTGCTTCAACCGTGACGGCGGCGCCTTCGAGGCCAGCTAACTCGCTGGGCCAGGCGGCGAACAGCGGCCCGGCTAGGCAGACGAAGTCAGCTAGCACCAGAGCGCCCGCGGTCTGCAGCATCACCAGCGCGCGCGTCGTGACGGGGATGGGGTGCAGGCATCCCACGGCTGTCAATGGCCTCAGGCTGGCGGCCACACCGTGGTTGAGGGTGCCCATCTTCGAGCCCACCAACAGGACATCCTCAGCAGCTCCCCAGATATCGCCCGGCTCCGAGTAAGGGATGTCTAGGTGTTGCACGAAGTCGGCTCCGTGGCTGGCCCAAGCCTCAGCAACAGCAGTTGTATCTAGCCCGTCACTACTGGCGGCACAGAACCCCTTCTCGCTGGCGACTCCGGCTATTGCGGCGCCTCGCTCAGCGGCAGCTTGTGCTGCGGCCACGCCCGCCGGCCCACAGCCTTCGATCGCCAGGCGCCGCCCTTCCAGGCCGCCCAGGGCTGTGGCCACTGCGGCCACTGCCCCGAAGCCGGTCAGGCGGTCGGCCAGACTGACTCCCCCGCTGGTGTTGAATCGGACGGGATGGCGCGGGTCGTGGGCCTGCAGCGGGGCCAGGTCGCCGTCGCTGAGACCCTTGCCGGCATCGGGCAGGAACTCGCCGGTAGAGACCCAGGGTTCGCACTCGGCGACGAAACTCTCAACAGCCGCGGCGCGGCCCTCGGGACGGGCGTTGATACCACCAGAGGCTCCAGAGCGGCGCATCCCCAGCGAGGCGAACGTGTAGCTGGCCGACCGGGCTAGTTCCTTAGCCCCGCTCTGCAGGATCTTGGGCGCCAACCGCACCAGCCCGGAAGACCCGGGAGCGTCGTCTAGATCGATAAAAACAAAGCCGTCGGTGCCTGAGAGCTTGCGCAGTCCCATCAGCCTGCCGCTGGGTATTTGCCGCCCGCCTTGACATCCTCGGGGGTTGTCTCTGGCGTTTCTGTCAAGTCTTCCAGACCGGCCACTATCTCGCTGACCTGCGTCTCAGCCGCTACGAGACGCTCACGGCAGAAGCGCAGCAACTCGGCGGCCCGTTCCACGTGCTCCGCTAGCGCGTCCACATCCACATCAGGAGCTTCTAAGGCGGTGAGAATGCTCTGCAACTCGGCCATGGCGGCCGCGTAGCTGTCGGCAAGAGCCTGCTCGTCGGTACCCTCAGTCATGATCGCTCCGGTTGGTCTCGCCGAGCGATACCGCGCTGACGGTGCTGGTAACGGTCCCGTCACTCATTCGAGTTCGCAGGCTAGCGCCCGGGTTGATCTGGCTGGCCGACCGCAACAGGGTCCCAGCGGCGTCGGTGGTAATGGTCCAGCCTCGTTCTAGCGCCCGCTGCGGGTCGTAGGCGCGCACCTGCGCATTCAACATCTCTAGGTGCAAGCGAGCGCGTCCGGTGCCGTGAACTGCGCCGCGACCGATGGCTAGTGCCAGTCGGCTTATCTCGCTGCGCGCCCCGCGGCAGGAAGTGGTCACGGCCGCAGCGGTCCGCCGAGATGTCTCTTGGAGGCAACTCCGGTGGCCTGCCAGCTTGTTGTGGACTGAATCTTGTATGCGCCGCCACACCTCCAGCGTGGCCCGGTCGAACCAGCGGGCGCGCTCCACTAAGAACGCAGCGCAGGCGGTGGGGGTGTTGCAGGCTGTGTGGGCCACGATGTCGGCCACCGAGCGGTCGATCTCGTGGCCGATACCGGTGAGCACTGGTACGCCCCGAGCGGCCAGCGCATGCGCTACAACCGCGCTGTCGAAGGGCGCCAACTCGGTGCGGGCCCCGCCACCGCGTGCCAGGGCGATGACCTCGGCGCCGCAACGCTCGGCCAGTTCCAAGGCTGCGGCGATCCGCTGCTCGCTGCCGAAGCCTTGCACGGGAGTGTCCACCACTAGCAGCTCCCAGCGGTAGCCGCTGGCCGATAACACCTTGCGAAAGTCGGCTTCAGCCGCACTGCCAGCGCTGGTTACTAGGCCCACTCGCAGCGGTAGCAGGGGCAGTGGGATGCGGCGGTTACGCTCCACTAGGTCAGCGGCCTTTAGTTCGGCCAGTAGCCGGTCGCGGTCGTCGGCCAGTTTGCTGAGCGTGTAGGCGGGGTCGATGGCCTTCATCTGGAACTGCAGTTGGCCCCTGGCCTCATAGACCGAGAGCCGGCCCCTAATGCGGACCTCCACCCCGTCGACCATCTGCCCCGCGGCGGTCGGGCCGAGTATCCGGTTTACGATTTGGCGGAACCAATCGAACAGCACGACCGGCAGTACAGCTTCTGGGCGCTTGTCGGCCGGCGCCGGTGTTACAAGGTCGAAGTACACGTGGTCGCGTCGTGAGCGGTTCAGATTGCGGATCTGACCTCTGACCCAGATTTCGTCGGGAAAGGCTGTCTCGACTGCGTCGGTGAGCGACGCCATGAGTTCGGTTACGTTGTAGGTAACCCGTTCGCCGTTCATCCGTTTGCCTCGGTGCGTACTAGGGTGTGGTAGAGCTTGGCGTAGAGCCCTCCAGCGGCGAGCAGGTCTTCGTGGCGGCCCTGCTCCACCAGCCGGCCATCATCTAGTACCACGATCCGGTCGGCAGAAGTAATCGTGGACAGCCGGTGGGCGATCACGAACGAGGTGCGGCCCGCCAAAGCCGTTGCCAGCGCCGCTTGTATGGCCGCTTCGTTTTCGCTGTCCAAGTGGCTGGTGGCCTCGTCGAGGATCACAATCGCCGGATCTTTCAGCAGCATCCGAGCTATGGCTAGGCGCTGCTTCTCGCCGCCGGAGAGGCGGTACCCGCGCTCACCCACCAGAGTGTCTAACCCCTGTGGCAGGCCCTGGATCACGTCCCAGACACCCGCCGCCCGACAGGCCTCGGCAATTTCTGTGTCAGAGGCGGCCGGCCTGGCGTAGCTTAGGTTCGCCTTGACGCTGTCATGAAACAAGTGCGGATCTTGGGGCACCACGCCAACCGACGCTCGCAGCGACTCTCCGGTGACCTCCCGTAGGTTGTGGCCGTCGATGGTGATGCTGCCTTCGTCGGGGTCGTAGAGCCGTAGCAGTAGCGCCGTTAAGGTCGTCTTGCCGGCGCCCGACGGGCCTACTAGCGCCACCAACTCTCCCGGCGATATGTCAAGGTTGACGCCGTCTAGGGCCGGACCGCTGGCCTGCTCGCCGTTTGACGCCGGCTGAGGCTCAGGGGATTCCATAGCTGGAGCCAGCGAGGCCAGTGCGGCTCCCGCCGGCGGGTAGCTGAACCGAACGTCCCGGAGTTCCACTCGGCCGGTAGGGCGTGGCAGCGAAGCGGCGCCTGGGCGATCTGGCACGGCGTTAGGCGTGTCCAGCACTTCGAAGACTCGCTCGAAGGAAACGATCGCCGTCATGATGTCCACACGAGCGTTGGTGAGGCTCGTGAGGGGTTGGTAGATCCGCGCCACCAGCAGGCCCATGGCTGCCAGGGTGCCAATGGTTACCGACCCCGAAATCACCAGCTGCCCGCCCACCCAGTAGACCGCGGCGGTGCCCACAGCACCAAGCAGGGTCAGAGCGATGAGGAAGACCCTGGCGTACATAGCAGTGCGCACGCCCAGGTCTCGGACCTTGCCCGCCTTGTTGGCGAAGGCTTCCTTCTCGCCGGCGTGACGACCGAACAGCTTCACCAGCAGGGCACCAGCCACCCCCAGACGTTCGGTCATGAGGGTGTTCATGTCGGCGTTGTGTTCCATCTGCCGTCGGGTTAGGCCCTGCAGGCGTCGGCCGACCCGCTTGGCGGGGATCACGAAGAAGGGCAGCAGTACTAGGGCGAGCAGTGTCAACCGCCAGTCCAAAATGATGAACATCGTGAGCAGCGTGATTAGCAGCACGCAGAGGTTGGACACCAGTTGGCCCAACGTGCCGGTCATGGCCCGCTGGGCGCCGATTACGTCGTTGTTGAGACGGCTGATAAGTGCTCCGGTCTGCACGCTGGTGAAGAACGACACCCCCATGCGCTGTACGTAGTCGTACAGCGACACCCGCAGGTCGAAGATAAGCCCCTCACCGATCCGGGCCGACCACCAGCGCTCGCCGAAGGCCAGAAACGCCTCGGCGAAGGCGGCCCCCAGGATGAGCCCAGCCAGCAGGTTCAGTCGCGCCCGATCAGAGTTCACGATGGCGTCGTCGATGATCTCGCGAAATAGCAATGCCGGTACCTGACTCAACAGTGCGCCCAGCAGGATGGCCAGCACGAACAGCGTGATCATGCGCTTGTAGGGGGCGGCAAAGGTCAGCACTCGCCGCGCCACGCTGCGGTCTAGGGTGCGCCCCTTTACCGCCTCAGGGTCGCGTCCCAGTGCCGCGTACACACCCCAATCCATGCTGTCAGGTTAGGGACTTGGCGCCATGTCCCCGGCAGTCGCAGCGGCCTCGTGGGTGTGGCTTAGTCGCCGGAGCGCTGGTTAGCTACGCCGGCAATGGCGGCGACTACCCGGCCGTAGCCGGTACAGCGGCAGAGATTGCCCGAGATGGCCTCGCGGATCTCCAACTCGCTAGGCGACGGGTTGCGGGCCAGCAGGTGGTCAGCGGCCACGATCAGTCCAGGGGTGCAGAAACCACACTGCACCGCTCCGTGATCTACGAAGGCCTGCTGGATGTCGGTCAACTCCCCGTCGTCGCCGAGGCCCTCCACGGTGACGATCTCCCGGCCTGTGGCCGCGGCTGCCAGCATCATGCACGAGCAAACAACCAGACCATCCGCCAGCACCGTGCAGGAGCCGCATTCACCCTGATCGCAAGCGTTCTTAGTGCCAGGTAAACCGAGTCGCTCGCGCAGCACGTAAAGCAGACTCTCGCCCAGCCAGGCATCGGCCACTTGGTGGTCGGTGCCGTTCACGTTCAGTGTGTAGTGCAGCGTGGCCTCGCCGGCTACGCCTTGGTCGCCGCTCACGAGAGCACCCTGGCCAACGCCCGGCGGGCCATCACGGCCACGGCGTGGCGCCGGTAGACGGCAGTGCTGCGGTGATCGTCGATGGGGTTAGATGTACCAGCCACCAGTTCGCCGAACCGGTTCAGCACGTCTTCGTTTGGCACCGCGGGAGCGTCCCAGTCCACGACGCTGGCGATCCACTCCTCGGCCTCTGCGGCTCGCAGCGGCACCGGCGCAACCGAGCCCAGCGCCACTCTCACGCTGCGCTGTTCCCGATCCAGCACCAGCGCCACCGTAGCTACCGAGATGACCATGGCGTTACGGGTGCCGACTTTCAAGAACTCCTGGGGACCGTCTAGGACTGGCACCGAGACGCTGACGATTACCTCGTCGGGCGTCAACGTGTTCTGCTTGGGCCCGGCAATCAGCTCGTCGAGGCTCAACTGGCGGGTACCGCGTAGCGAGCAGACCTTGATGCGGGCATCCAGCGCAGCCAGCGGGGGCAGCGTGTCACCCGCTGGAGAGGCGGTGGCCAAGTTGCCGCCGAGGGTACCGGCGTTGCGGATCTGCGGCGAGCCCACAGTGCGCGCCGCTTGGGCCAGAGCGGGGACATAGGCGGCGAACAAGGGATGTTCCATCTCGGCGTAGGTCATGGCCGCGCCCAACTCCACATGGCCGTTTTGCTGCCGCCAGCCGGTCAGTTCCGGAACCCGATCGATGGCGATAACCGCGGTAGGTCGCCGCTGGCTGTAGTTCACCTCCACCATGAAGTCGGTGCCGCCTGCCAGCAAACTGGATGTCGGATCGGCTGCCAACAGGTGGCACACCTCCTCGAGGCTCTCCGCTACTCGCACGCTCATTACACCATCATGCCTGGCGAGGTGATCGGATGCACGTCTCTTAGGCGCCCGGGCTCGCCGGATTGCGCCCAAACGAGCCTGACAGCTAAGTCGAATGAAGAGGTGGTATCTTTGCTTTCCCCTGTAGTTGGCAGCGGGTCATATGAGACGGTCCCGCGCCCGGCACCGGCGGCGGGTGGTAGATCGGAGACGTCATGGAGAACGTCGTAAGGGCCGCCCTCGTGCAGCAGTCCTGGACGGGCGACGCCAACTCGATGGTCGACGCCCACGTAGCCTGGGCCCGCTCGGCTGCCGAGCAAGGGGCGCAGGTGATCTGCTTTCAGGAGTTGTTCAACGGCCCCTACTTCTGTCAGGTACAGGACGACTCGTTCTACGAGACGGCCGAGGCGGTGCCCGACGGTCCCACCACACAGTTGGCCTGCGAGTTGGCCGCAGAACTAGGTCTGGTCATGGTGCTCCCGCTCTACGAGCAGGAGCAGCCCGGGGTGCTCTACAACACTGCCGCGGTGATCGACGCCGATGGCACGTATCTGGGCAAGTACCGTAAGACGCACATTCCTCAGGTGAGGGGCTTCTGGGAGAAGTACTACTTCCGGCCCGGCAACCTCGGATACCCAGTGTTCGAAACCGCTGTCGGCAAGGTGGGTGTCTACATTTGCTACGACCGCCACTTCCCCGAGGGCTGGCGCGCCCTGGGCCTCGGCGGGGCGCAGATCGTCTTCAACCCCTCAGCGACCAGTCGGGGCCTTTCGGCCTATCTCTGGAAGCTAGAGCAGACCGCCTCCGCAGCGGCGAACATGTACTACGTCGGGGCTATCAATCGGGTCGGAGTCGAGCCACTGGGCGCGAACGACTTTTATGGCACTTCCTATTTCGCCAACCCGCGCGGCCAGTTCGTGGGCGAGGTGGCCTCGGACAGCGAGCCGGAGGTCATCGTCCGCGACCTGGACTTGGATCTCATCGGTGAGGTGCGTAACCAGTGGGCGTTTTACCGCGACCGGCGCCCCGACGCCTACGACTCGCTAGTTGCCGGCTAAACCGGTCCCCACAGGGCAAGGAGGAAGTCTCGTGTCTACCGAACTGCTGAGCCGTCACTGCAGCGTGATGCCGAGTTGGCTGAACCTGTACTACGAGCAGCCCATTGAGCTAACTCGAGGCGAAGGCTGCCGCGTCTGGGACAGCGAGGGCCGTAGCCACCTGGATTTCTTTGGCGGGATCCTCACCACAATGACCGGCTACAACGTGCCTGAGGTGGTGGATGCCATCCGGACGCAGGCCGGGAAGATGCTCCACACCTCCACGCTTTATCTCATCGAGCCGATGGTGGCGTTGGCAGAGAAGATTGCGGGACTAAGCGAGATCCCCAACGCCAAGGTGTTCTTCACCACCTCGGGCACCGAAGCCAATGACGCCGCCCTGCTGCTGGCCACTAACTATCGGGGCAGCCATCAGATCTTGGCTTTGCGTAACAGCTACCACGGCCGTTCCTTCAGCACCCAGGCCGTCACTGGTAACCGCTACTGGTCGGCCTCGCGTCTTTCGGGCCTGTCGGTGAACTTCGTGCACGGCGGTTATCGGATGCGGAGCCCCTGGCCCGATCACGACGACGAGTCTTACACCGCGGCCTGTGTGCAGGACCTGCGTGAGGTCATCGACATGTGCACTACGGGACACGTGGCTGCCCTGATTGCCGAGCCAATCCAAGGAGTGGGCGGCTTCGCTGCGCCCCCCGACGGATTCTTCGGTGCCATGGCCGAGGTGCTAACCGAAAAGGGCATCTTGTTCATCAGCGACGAGGTGCAGACCGGCTGGGGTCGCACTGGCGACCATTTCTGGGGGTATCAGGCGCACGGCATTGTGCCCGACTTCTTGACCTTTGCTAAGGGTGTGGGCAATGGCCTAGCTCTCGGCGGTGTAGTGGCCCGTGCCGAAGTTATGGACAGCTTGGGCGCCAACTCCATTTCTACTTTCGGCGGTAATCCGTTGGCCTGTGCCGGCGCCCTAGCCAACCTGGAATACCTGTTAGACCACGACTTGCAGACCAACGCCGCCAAGATGGGCAACCGGCTGCGTCTGGGGCTCGAGCCCTTGGCAGAGGAAATACCGGAGATTGCCGAACTGCGCGGTCGTGGGCTGATGTTGGCGCTGGAGTTCAACCAGCCCGCCAGCCGCCAGCCGCTACCGGCCGCTGCAGCCGCGGTGCATGAAGGTGCCCACCGCCGTGGCTTGCTTATCGGCAAGGGGGGCCTCTACGGCAACGTGTTGCGCATCTCTCCGCCTTTATGCGTAACGTCGGAGGAGATCGACGAGGCTGTCGACATTCTGGCGGCGGCCGCGGCGGACCTGAGCTAGCGAACTGGGGGCCGGAGGACGCAGTCGAACCGCAAGTGGGACAGCACCCCGCCAACCTCTCAAAGGAGGACGCTATGCGCACCCTTATCGCCGACGGCACGGTAATCAGTGCCACTGGATGTGTTCGGGCAGATGTGGTGGTGTCCGGGGAGGTGATCGAGGCGGTCGTGGCGCCCGGCAGCGACATTGCCGAAACCTTGCGCCGAAGCGGCGAAGTACGCCTCATCGACGCCACTGACCGCTATGTAGTGCCCGGCGGCGTGGATGTCCACACTCACATGGAGTTGCCCTTCGGTGGTACCTTCGCCTCGGACACTTTCGAGACCGGTACCCGGGCCGCTGCCTTCGGCGGCACCACCACCATCGTGGACTTCGCCGTTCAGCGCGAGGGCGAGGATGTGCGGGAATGCCTCGAAGCCTGGTTCGCCAAGGCCGAGGGCCAGTGCGCCATCGATTACGGCTTCCACATGATCCTGGGGGGCGTCGATGAGCGATCGCTAAAGGAGATGGACACGCTGGTGAACGACGGCATCACCAGCTTCAAACTGTTCATGGCCTACCCAGGAGTGCTTTACAGCGACGACGGCAAGATCCTGCAGGCGATGCAGCAGGCCCACCACAACGGCGGCCTGATCATGATGCACGCCGAGAACGGCATCGCTATCGACGTCATCGCCGCCCAGGCCGCGGCCCGAGGCCAGACCGACCCGGTGTACCACGGAATCACCCGGCCCCCCCGCTTGGAGGGAGAGGCCACCTACCGAGCTATCCAACTGGCGCTGGTGGCGGGTACGCCGGTCTACTTCGTACACCTGTCGGCCTCTGACGCTCTGGGACACGTGGCCGCTGCCCGCAATGAGGGCTACAACGTCTTCGCCGAGACCTGCCCCCAGTACCTCTACCTAAATCTGGAGGAGCACCTCGGGGCTCCCGGTTTTGCTGGTGCTGGCTACGTCTGCTCGCCGCCGCTGCGCAGCCGCCACGAGACTCATCACGCCGACCTGTGGCGAGGTTTGCGCACCAACGACCTGTGCGTGGTGTCCACCGATCACTGCCCCTTCTGCATGAAAGAGCAGAAGGAACTGGGACGCGAGGACTTTCGTCTGATTCCCAACGGGCTGGGCATGGTGGAGCATCGCATGGACCTCATCTATCAGGGTGTGGTACAGGGCGAACTGTCTTTGGAGCGTTGGGTGGAGACCTGCGCCACGACCCCGGCGCGGATGTTTGGGCTGTACCCCCGCAAGGGCAGCATCACCCCCGGCGCCGATGCCGATGTGGTCATCTACGACCCCACTGCCCAGACCCGCATCAGCGCCGCCACACACCACATGAACTTGGACTACTCGTGCTTCGAGGGCTTCGAAATCAACGGCGCAGTGCAGACAGTGCTGTCGCGGGGCCAGGTGGTGGTGGATGGAGGTTCCTATCTCGGCAGCCCTGGCGACGGCCAGTACCTGCGTCGCGGCCTCTCGCAGTACTTGCTGTAGGCCTACCTCGCCGCCAGTAGCTAGACAAAGATCGCCGACCACCGGACTTATAAGCACCGGATCGATGAGCAGGGAGCGAACATGAAGCGAATCCACCACTGGATTGACGGGAAGCTGACACCGGGCGGCGGACAGCGGTGCGGGGCGGTCTACAACCCGGCCACAGGTGTCCAGACCGCCGAGGTGGACTTTGCCACGGTTACCGAGGTGGACGCCGCAGTGGCCTCGGCGCGCGAGGCGTTTGGCTTCTGGCGCGAAGTGCCGGTTAGCCGACGCAGCGAGATCCTGTTCCGCTACCGGGACTTGGTGGACCGCCATCGCAGCGACATCGCCCGGCTGCTGACTGCCGAGCACGGCAAGGTGCTCGCCGACGCCGCCGGCGAGGTGAGCCGGGGGTTAGAGAACATTGAGTTCGCCTGCGGTGTGGGACAGTTGCTCAAGGGCGAGCACACCGAACAGGCCTCCAGCGGGGTGGATGTCTACTCCATCCGCCAGCCCCTCGGCGTGGTGGCCGGCATCACGCCGTTCAACTTCCCGGCCATGGTCCCAATGTGGATGTACCCCAACGCCATCGCCTGCGGGAACACGTTCGTGTTGAAACCTTCGGAGAAGGACCCCTCGGCGCCGCTGTTCACCATGGAGTTGCTGGCTGAGGCGGGCTTGCCGCCGGGTGTAGTGAACCTTGTCCAGGGCGACAAGGTGGCGGTGGATCGGCTGATCGAACACCCTGACGTGGCTGCCATCAGCTTCGTGGGGTCCACGCCGGTAGCCCGGGCTATATACGAAGCTGGCACGCGCCAGGGCAAGCGAGTACAGGCTCTAGGCGGCGCCAAGAACCACATGGTGGTGCTGCCAGACGCCGATGTGGAACTAGCGGCCGACGCCGCGGTGAGCGCCGCTTACGGCTCCTCCGGAGAGCGCTGCATGGCTATTTCTGCCGTGGTCGCCGTGGGCGACGTGGCTGATCCATTGGTGGCTGCTATCGATGCCCGCCTAGACAAGATTCGCATCGGTGACGGCTTGGAGGATCCCGATGCTGAGATGGGGCCACTCATCACCGCCGAACACCGCGACCGGGTTGCTGGCTATCTCGAGAGTGGTCGGGCCGAAGGAGCAGTCGTGTTGCGCGACGGCAGTGATGACGCCGCCAACCTGGACGGCTACTTTCTGGGAGCCTCTCTGTTAGACCACGTCACGCCGGACATGGCCTGCTATCGCGACGAGATTTTCGGTCCGGTGCTCAGCGTGGTCCGGGTCGATAGCTACGACGAGGCGGTGCAGCTAATCAACGACAACCCCTGGGGTAACGGCGCTGCTATCTTCACCCGCGACGGTGGCGCGGCTCGGCGCTTCCAGTTCGAGGCGGGCGCCGGCATGGTGGGCATCAACGTGCCCATCCCGGTACCGGTTTCGTACTACTCATTCGGCGGCTGGAAAGGGTCGCTGTTTGGCGACGCTCACATGTACGGCCCCGAGGGCATCCACTTCTACACCCGGGCCAAGGTGGTCACCAGCCGCTGGCCCGACCCAGCCACCAGCACCATTGATTTGGGCTTCCCCCGCAATCGCTAGCGATTACCGCAGCCCCCAGCGCAGAAAGGAACCGGCATGGATTTCGGCCTCGTATTGCAGACCGACCCACCTGCCCAGCGCGTTGTGGGCCTCACCCTGCGGGCAGAGGAACTGGGCTTCAGCCACGCTTACACCTTCGACTCGCACGTGCTGTGGCAGGAGCCGTTTGTGATCTACTCCCAGATGCTGGCCGCCACCGACCAGATGGTCGTAGGGCCGATGGTTACCAACCCTGGTACCAGGGACTGGACGGTCATTGCCTCGTTGTTCGCTACGCTCAACGACACCTTCGGGGAGCGGACCGTGTGCGCCATCGGGCGCGGCGACTCGGCCATGCGGGTCATCGGTCACCGGCCTTGCAGCCTCGCCACACTGGCGGAGTCGATGACTGTCATCAAAGCCCTAGCTGAGGGGCGTGAGGTGGTTTACAACGGTCAGCCGCTGCGGATCCCTTGGCGCGGCGAGGGCCGACTGCCCATTTGGATGGCCGCCTACGGCCCGAAGGCCCTGGCGCTGTGCGGGGCACAGGCTGACGGCTACGTGCTGCAGTTGGCCGATGTGGATATCGCTGCCTGGACCATCGGCGCGGTGCGGGCTGCAGCCAGCGCAGCGGGGCGCGACCCCGACGAGTTAACGATCTGTGTTGCGGCACCCGCTTACGTGGGCAATGACCTGGCGCATCAGCGAGATCAGGTGCGCTGGTTCGGTGGCATGGTGGGCAACCACGTCGCCGACCTGGTAGCGCGCTACGGCGGCGACGGGTCGGGGGTACCGCGGGCGCTCACCGACTACATCGCCGGTCGGCAGGGCTACGACTACAGCGAGCACGGCCGCTCGGGCAACACTCACACCGATTTTGTGCCCGACGAGATTGTGGACCGCTTCTGCATCCTCGGCCCGCCGGAGGCGCACTTGGAGCGCCTTCAGGCTCTAGCTAACTTGGGCGTCGACCAGTTCGCCGTCTACCTAATGCACGACCAACCCGACGAGACGCTGGAGGCCTACGGCGGCATTATTTCCGCCATGGCCGATAGCAACTGAGGCGCTGGTGACAGCGGCGACGACCCGCCGGGACAGGACCCGCCGAACGCTCATTTTCGTCGTATTCCTGGTTGTCCTGGCGCTGCTGTACACCGGGTATAAGGCATTTGGTCAGGCCATCGACGACAGCCAGCGAGACTGGTGGGTAGTGGGCTCGTTCTTGCCCCGCAGCGACGACAAGAACATGCCTCCGGTGCTGGACATCCTGGCCGAGTTTGGCGAGGCCCCCCGCGAGGGCGGCACGACGATTGGCCGCCTCACCCTCGACGGTGCTCTGTTTACCCTGCGTGAAGCCGCCGTTGGCTTCGCTGCCGGAACAATCATCGGGCTGGCCATAGCCGTAGTGCTTTTGCAGTCTCGGCGCGCCGAGCGGGGAGTGTTGCCGTACGTAATCGCTAGTCAGACCGTGCCGCTTATTGCTATCGCCCCAATCGTGGTGGTGTGGGGGCGTACCGGTTTGGAGTTCCTCCCGTGGGAGTGGCAGGACTGGATGTCGGTCTCGCTCATTGCCACGTATCTCACGTTCTTCCCGGTGGCGGTGAACGGCCTGCGGGGACTGCAGTCGCCTCCACCGGAGGCTGCCGAGCTGATGCAGTCTTACGCAGCTAGCCGCCGCCAAGTGCTGCGGCGCCTGCAGTTGCCGGCCTCATTGCCGTTCCTGTTCCCCGCGCTGCGCATTGCCGCCACCGCTAGTGTCGTGGGCGCCATCGTGGGGGAAATCTCCGCCGGGGTGCGTGGCGGGCTGGGTCGGCTGATCCTGGACTTTGCCGGCAAGTACATCACCGGACCCGAGCGTCTGTATGTCGCAATCATCGGCGCGTGCGTCACCGGCCTGGTAGCAGTAGGGGTGGTAGCGGTAGCGGAGCGGCTGTTGTTGGCTCGCCGTCAGCTGCCGGCCCACTAAACGCGGTGGATTAGTCGCGGTGGATCTGCCAGCAGGAACCGGAGCAGTGACTAACGACTTGGTCCTTGAGGTTGCCGACCTCGAGAAGACCTTCAACCCCCACAAGCCCAACGCCGTGACTGCGATTTCCGGCTTGGACTTAGCCGTGCAGCCCCGGGAGTTCGTTTCGATCATCGGTCCTTCTGGCTGTGGTAAGAGCACGCTGCTGCGGTTGGTGGGTGGGCTGATCGACCCCACCGCGGGCCAGCTCTTAGTCAACGGGCGCAGCGCGCAGGAGGCTCGCCTGAGGCGCGATTATGGGATGGTCTTCCAGGCGGCCGGGCTGCTGGACTGGCGCTCGGCGGCACGTAACGTGGAACTACCACTGGAGTTGATGGGTTGGTCGAAGTCTCGCCGCCGGGCTCGCGCCCGACAGATGTTGGAACTCGTAGATCTCGGCAACTTCGCCTCTCACTATCCCAGCGAGCTCTCCGGGGGTATGCAACAACGGGTTTCGATAGCCCGGGCGCTTAGCTTCGAGCCTGCGTTACTGCTGATGGATGAGCCTTTCGGCGCCCTCGACGAGATGACCCGTGAGTACATGCAGGCTGAGTTGTTGAAGATCTGGCGGGAGACGACCACGACGGTTATTTTCATTACTCACTCCATCCCTGAGGCGGTGTTCCTCTCGACACGGGTGGCGGTTATGTCGCCCCGGCCAGCCCGAATCGCCGAGGAGATCCCCATCCAGCTTCCCCAACGCACTCCGCAGGTGCGCGACACTGAGGAGTTCTTCCGCAACGTTTCGCTGGTGCGCCGCACGCTGCGCTCGGTGGAGGTCACGTGAAGTTCCTGCGCGGGGGTACCTGGTTGCCGCCAGTGGTAGTTGGGGCGGCCGGCCTGGGGCTTTGGGAGTTAGTGCTTTGGCTGGCCAACCCAGATGGTTTTGTGCTGCCGCGACCCAGCGAGATCGCCGTTGCCCTGGGTGAGAACATCTCAGAGGTGTGGGTGGTCTCGCGGGTCACCGGCTTCATCATCCTCACGGGACTCGCTGGCGGTGTGGTGCTGGGCGCAGTCGCGGCCCTGATAGTCACCCGCTCCCGCACTGCCAACGAGACGTTGACCCCACTGGCGGTAGCCGTCAATGCCATTCCGATTATCGCTCTGGCGCCACTGTTCAATAACTGGCTGGGCATAACCTCGCCCCGCTCGAATCAGGCGGTGGTGGTTTTGCTGGTGTTCTTCCCTGTGTTTATCAACACTGCCCGAGGGCTCAGCCAGGTGGGGGAGGAACAGATCGAACTCATGCAGTCGTACGCCGCTAGCGACTGGCGCATCATGCGCACAGTTCGCATTCCCAACGCCTTGCCTTATTTCTTTACGGCGCTGCGTCTAGTGGCCTCGCTGGCGGTGATCGCCGCCATTGTGGTGGAGTACTTCGGCGGCCGTCAGGACACGCTTGGTAACATGATTACCCAGAACGCCCAGTTCACGAGGTATGACGATGCCTGGGCCGCGGTGGCGGCCGGCAGCGTCGTAGGGATCGCTCTGTATTTCGCCGCGTTGCTGCTGGAACGTTTGGTGACCGGTCGTTACGCTCGCTCGACCGCTACCTGAAGGGCCATGACAAGATCTCCGGGTGGAACTCCGCTCGCCGAGAATGGAGAAAACACAACTGAAAGGGAAGACAATGAGGACTTCTAAAAGAAGCTTGGCTTGGCGAATGCTGGCGGTCTTGCTGGTGCTGGGGCTAGTAGCCGCGGCCTGCGGCGACGATGACGAAGCAGCAGCGCCAGCGCCGGCTCCCGCGCCCGAGCCCGCCCCGGCACCCCCGCCCGAGCCGGCACCAGAGCCACCGCCACCGCCAGAGCCCGCGCCGGCGCCCGTAGAGGAGGGTTGTGATGCGCTGACCGAGGTGTCGGTGCAGTTGCAGTGGTTCACTCAGTCGCAGTTCGCCGGCTACTACGCGGCCAAAGACCAGGGACTGTATGAGGACCTTTGCCTGGATGTGACGATCATCGAGGGTGGCGTGGAAATTGTGCCTATTCCGGTGCTGGACTCCGGCGGTGCCGATTTCGCTGTGTCGTGGGTGCCGCGGGGGCTGGTTCCCCGTGAAGAGGGCGCCAACGTTGTGAACATCGCCCAGATTTTCGAACGAAGCGCCACGCTTCAGGTGGCCTGGGCCGATTCGGGCATCACCTCGGTGGATGACCTGGCTGGCAAGAAGGTCGGCAACTGGGGCTTCGGCAACGAGTTCGAGCTACTGGCCGGGCTGCGCCGTAACGGCATCGATCCCGATAGCGACGTGACCCTAGTGCAGCAGAACTTTGACATGTCGGCGTTGTTGAACCGAGAGATCGACGCTGCTCAAGCCATGATCTACAACGAGTACGCCCAGGTGTTGGAGGCCATCAACCCCGAGACCGGCGAGTTGTTCCAGCCCGAGGACCTGGTGGTCATCGACTGGAACGACGTAGGCACTGCCATGCTGCAGGACGCCATTTGGGCTGACGCCGACCGACTTGAGAGCGACGCCGCCTACCGCGATATCGCAGTACGGTTTGTGCAGGGCACCCTGGCCGGCTGGATCTGGTGCCGCGACGAGCCCGACGCCTGCGTAGATGTGGTCCTAGACAACGCTCCGACGCTGGGACGCTCGCACCAGGCGTGGCAGCTGAACGAGATCAGCGCCCTGATTTGGCCCTCTTCCGGCGGTATCGGGGTCATGGACGAGGGCCTGTGGAACCAGACCGTTGACATCGCGGTGGCCGAGGGCATCCTCAGTTCCCTGCCCGAAGGTGAGGCTTATCGCACCGACATTGTGCTGGAGGCCATAGCCAACCTTCAGGCCGCTGGCGTTGACACCACCGGTAGCGGTTGGAGCCGCGCCGAGGTCGTGTTGAACGAGGGTGGCGAGTAGCAACTCCCATAGCGGGTCCCGGTGGCCAGCCCGGTCGCTGGGACCCTGCTGGGCTATGTGAGTCTGGATTCTTAGGCTCGGCCCATCGTGTAGAACTCGTCGTTGGGGAGCATGGCTACTAGGTGGGCCATGCGGTTGGACATGGCAAACAGGGCACTAATGGCGCCGATGTCCCAGATGTCCTCGTCGCTGAAACCGCAGGCTCTCAGACTCTCGTGATCGGACTGATCGATACTGGCTGGCTCTCGGCACAGCTTTAGGGCGAAGTCGATCATGGCGCGCTGGCGTTCGGTGATGTTGGCCATTGCCGGATCGATCGCTAGTTGGTCGGCTAGCAGAGGGTCCCCCGAGCGGATCCGCAGCACGGCACCGTGAGCCACGGTGCAGTAAAGGCAGCTGTTGGCAGCGCTGGTGGCTACCACGATCATCTCCCGTTCGGCGAGGCTGAGACCGTCGGAGGCTGACATCAAGGCATCGTGATAGGCCAGGAAGGCTCGCAGCTCAGCCGGCCGGTGGGCGAGCGCCAAGAACACATTCGGCACGAAGCCAACCTTGGCTTCTACCTCCTCAATGCGCTCCCGCAAGTCCGCGGGGATCTCTGCCAAGTTGGGTACCGGGAATAAGGAAATGGGCTGATCGCTCATGCCGCGAGCCTAACTAGCGCTAGCTCGAAGGCTCCCGTAAGGCACTTTCGGCTATCATGCTGCCTTCACGGAGAGGTGGCCGAGTCCGGTTGAAGGCGCTCCCCTGCTAAGGGAGTAAGGGTTACAAGCCCTTCGTGGGTTCAAATCCCACCCTCTCCGCAGAGCGACCGCTAGAAGTCGGCTAAGAGTCGTTGATAGGCCTCGGGAGTGGCGTAGGAGAGTTGCGTGCCAGGACGGGTGACGCTGTCGGACGCTACCGCGATGGCTATCTGGGCCGCCTCGAGTTCGTTGCGGCCCCCAGCCAACGCCCAGATAAAGCCGCCCACGAAGGCGTCCCCGGCGCCGGTGGTGTCTACGACCTCGACGGGCGGAGCGGCGAGGCGCAGCACCTCGCCAGCTACCGAAACCAGCGCCGCGCCGGCCGAGCCGAGAGTAACGAGCAGGCGACAGCCCACCTTGGCGGCTACTGATCGCAGCACATCGTCACTTGGTATGCCGTCTCCTGGTATGCCGTTTCCGACTGGCTCGCCGGCGAGTGAGGCCAACTCCACTTCGTTGGGGATGACCCAGTCCGAGGCGGCGGCCAGCGCGGGCTCCAGCGGTGCTGCGGGAGCGGGGTTCAGGACCACAATTGCGCCCCTACGCCGAGCGGCGGCGAAGGCAGCGGCTGTAACCGCCTGGGGGACCTCAAACTGTCCGGCCACCACGGCCGGTGCTGGCCCGTCGTTTACCGCGGCGACGGCTACGTCTGAGTCCATAGCCAAGTTGGCGCCCGGCAGAATGATGATTCGGTTCTGGCCGCTGGCCTCTACCCAAATGGGTGCCACCCCGCTGGCCCCCGGCACCCGGCGTGCCCAAGTGGTGTCGATATCCCGGTCGGCGAAGTTCTGGAGAGTCTCGGTGCCGTAGCTGTCGCTGCCTACGCAGCAGACCATCGACACCTTGGCCCCTAGCAGACGGGCCATAACCGCCTGGTTGGCACCCTTGCCGCCGAAGCCGGCCTGAAACGAGGTGCCAACTACGGTCTCACCTGCTTCGGGCAGGCGGGGAGCGTAGGCCATCAGATCCATCATGGTGCTACCCACGATGATTATCCTCGACATCTCGGCACCTCTGGAGGTTGTGACAGCGCTAGCCGAAGAGTTCCGGATTTAGCGCGATGATTGTGAACGGGGCACCGAAAGGGTCCTCCACGACGGCGAAACGGCCGGGCGCGATGTCCGTCGGTGGCACACACACCTTGCCGCCTAGTTCGGCTACTCGGGCCGAGGAGGCTTCGCAGTCCTCCACGGCGAAGTACACCATCCAGTGCGACGGCACCTCGGCGGGCCAGCGGTCGTCCATCGTGATGATGCCGCCGACGGCGGTGTCGCCGAGTTGCAGCATGTGATAGGCAGAGTCGCCTCCGGTTTCCTGCTGGTCCAACTCGTGGGACTCCCAGCCGAATAGCGTTTTGTAGAAGGCGGAAGCCACTTCGGGCTGGCGAGTATTCAACTCCGCCCAGCAGAGGGTGCCCGACTCCATTCGTACTTCAGCGCCGATGTGCTGGCCGGGTTGCCATAGCGACAGCGCCGCGCCAGTGGGGTCGGCGATTACAGCCATTCGACCGGCGTCGAATACGTCCACGGCCCCATGTAGCTCCTGGCCGCCGGCTGCGGACGCGACACTGACGGCCTCTTCGACATCTGCCACGGTTACGTAGGTGCTCCAGACAGCCGGCATGTCCCCCCAGGTGGGACCAAGGCCTGCCACCGCGGCGTCTCCTTGCATAAAGACCGTGTAGCCGCGAGCTTCGGGTATGGGGGAGGGTTCGCCAGTCCAGCCGAACAGGGCGCCGTAGAAAGCCCGCCCAGCCTCTAGATCGGGGCAACTCACATCGGCCCATGAGGGTGTGCCGGGCTGGTAAGCAGTGTGTCGGACCATGTTTAGCTCCTTCTGAGAGTCTGCGGGGGGGGGGGGGGGGGGGACACCCCCGGGTGCCACAGTCTGCCAGGTGAGGACTGCGATGTCATAGCCTGAATAGTGGCGGGCCACGTTGCCGCCTAGCCGGGCGCATCCCCGGCCAGCTTCCAGCCAAAGTACAGGAGCAACACATGTCCAACTCCGCCGTGTGGTCCTCGCCCGTCCTGCAATCGGTGGTGGGAGTCATCGAGCGCTCCCGCCATGTCACCACACACCCAGAGGCAGTCGAGCAGGTGGCGTCGTGGATGGCCTATGAGGAGTTCAGCTTCCCCTCCGGTGCTATCGACGGGCAGTTTGCTAACCGAACGGACCCTTCGGCGATCATCGACGTGTCGTTCTTTTACGCGGTGCTGAACTTCGCCTTCAGTGACTTCGACACGGGGGTGAAGTTCGCCACCACATATCAAGGCCAGCAGTGGTCTGACAGCGAGGCCATGTTCGCTTGCGTGAACCGGGCCTTGGAGGAGGGTGTGCCGCTGACCGACGGCGCCTACCTGGCAGAGCTGGACAGTAATGACCTGGCAAGAGTGTTTGTTGGCAACATCCCTATACCTATGGCGGTCGAGCGGGTGGAGATCCTAAATGCCGTGGGCGTCACCCTGGTCGAGGGTTACGACGGCGCCGCCCACCGGTTCGTGGCCGATTGTGCCCCCGCCATGTACGCAGCCGGTGACGGCCTCATGGAGCGCCTAGTTGTGGAGTTTCCGCGCTTCAACGACGTCAGCAGCCATGACGGCCATGAGGTGCAACTGCATAAGCTGGCGCAGTTGTGGCTCTGGCAGTTGCACATGGCCCTGGCCGGCTCGGGCACATTCGCCGTGGGCGACCTGGATCAAATGACAGCCTTCGCCGACTACATCGTGCCGGTGGCGCTGCGGTTGATGGGCATTACCTCCTATACCCCAGAGCTGGAAGCGGCCATTAATCGAGGCGACCACATCCCTCGTGACAGTGCCGAGGAGGTAGAGATCCGCGCTCACACCCTCTATGCCACGGCTCTGCTCACTGACGCCGTCAACCGTATCCGCCCCGACTCGTTGGCTCTGGTGGTGCCACAGTTGGACTTCCGGCTATGGAAGAGCTACCACGCCACTTTCTGGCCTCACCACCTCACACGCACGATCATGTACTGAAATCTCTGCCGGTTTTGGCTTAGTGTGGCTAGCCCGGGGACAGTTTTACGGTTGTTGCGATTGTTTGTGAGCGGAGGGCCAATGGCGCTCCAAGTCCTTGCCAGTAGTCCCTGGTTTGCCATTGTTGCGATTGTTTGTGAGCGGAGGGTGTGGGATTCGAACCCACGGTGACCCGGAGGCCACAACGGCTTTCGAGGCCGCCCCATTCGTCCGCTCTGGCAACCCTCCGCCGGACAAGTTAGCGTCGCCGGAGGGCGAAGAACTGTTGCAGCAGAGTTCTTAGAGCAGGCGGCCGGGCCGCCAGCCACTTGCTCCGCTCTGGCAACCCTCCGCCGGACAAGTTAGCGTCGCCGGAGGGCGAAGAACTGTTGCAGCAGTTCGGCGGCTTCGGCAGCCAGCAAGCCCCCTGCCACTTCCATCTGGTGATTCAGGCGTGGATCGGCCCCCAGGTTGTAGAGCGAACCGCAGGCGCCGGCTTTAGGGTCGACAGCACCGAAGGCAATGCGGTCAACCCGCGCGGCGAGCGCTGCGCCGGCACACATGGGGCACGGCTCTAAGGTGACCACCAAGGTGGTGTTGTCTAGGCGCCAGGTGCCGCGAGCCGCCGCGGCGTCACGCAACGCCAATATCTCGGCATGGGCTGTGGGGTCGCCCTGCAGCTCGCGCTCGTTGTGGCGCCGGGCGATCAACTCGCCGTCCGCCAGCACTACCGCTCCCACCGGCACGTCGCCGTGACGGACTGCCGCAGCAGCCTCGACCAAGGCTGCCCGCATGGCCGCCGCTTCGCTGTCAGTGCCCATCTGCTGCCTGTCCCTGCTCTTGCAGCGGAGGGAGTGGGATTCGAACCCACGGTGGCCGCAAGACCACACACGCTCTCCAGGCGTGCCGAATCGTCCGCTCTCGCATCCCTCCCGTTGGTCTCCCGCCCAAGCGCGGAAGGCTCAACCAGGGTAGCCTGCGGTGGCCGGTGACCGTCCTGGGACGTGGTGGCTGGGTCCTGTGCGACCGGGGCCCGTGAACCGAGTCAGGGCCGGGAGGCAGCAGCTCTCAGCGGAACCTCCGGAGCGCCGCAGGCAGCCTGGCCACCACATCCGAGGCCGGGCGCCGGCTCTGTTCGCTGGGTGGCTGTCGTAGAGGATTACTAGGCTCGGTCCCGATGGCACATCAGTCGCTTTATCTGAGATACCGACCGGCTCGGTTCGCCGAGATCATTGGTCAGGGCCACGTAGTGGCTGCCCTGCGCAACGCCGTGGCCAGTGAGCGAGTGGGCCATGCCTACCTTTTTAGCGGTCCCCGCGGCACCGGCAAGACTTCGACTGCTCGCATTCTGGCCAAGGCGCTCAACTGCGAGAATCCCGCTCGGGGTGAGCCCTGCGGGGGGTGCGCCGCCTGCAGCGCTATCGCCGGGGGAACGTCTTATGAGCTACACGAGCTAGACGCCGCCTCCAATAACAAGGTGGACGATGTCCGCGATCTCATCAGCAGAGTAGCCATCGGCACGCCGGGCCGAGTCAAGGTGTACGTGCTCGACGAAGTCCACATGCTCACGCCGGGCGCGGAGAACGCCCTGCTAAAGACGCTCGAGGAGCCACCCCCTCACGTGGTGTTCGTACTTTGCACCACTGAGCCGCACAAGGTGGCTCAGACCATCCGCAGCCGTACCCAGCACCTTCACTTTGAGTTGCTAGCTGCCGACTTACTGGAAAGCCATGTCCGGGCCATAGCCGCCGACGCCAAACTTGAGGTGTCAGAGGCTGACGTGGCCTACGTTCTAGCCGCCGGCGGCGGGTCGGCCCGCGACACCCTTTCGGCGTTAGATGCCGTGGTGGCTGCCGGCCGGTCTCCCGACGGTGCCGACTTGGTGGCTGCTGTGCTGGATGCGGTGGCGAATGAGGACACTGCAGCGGCACTCAGCGGGGCTGACGCCGCCGCCCGGGCCGGGCGCGAGCCGCACATCTTGGGCGAGGCTCTGCTGAGCCGGCTGCGCAGCGCTTTTTTAGCTTCGATGGAGGCACCGCTGGAGCATCTTCCGGCGACCGAGCGATCTGCCGCGTCCGATTTGGCAGGCCGGATGCGGCCTCGTGCCCTCACCTGGGCGCTGGAGCTTCTAGGGCAGGCCCTGGTGGCGATGCGCGAGGCGCCCGACCCTCGGGTGGATTTAGATCTGGCGCTGGTACAGCTCACGAACCCCAAAATCGGTCTCACTTTGCAGTCTCTGGCGGAGCGGGTAGAGCGCCTTGAACAGCACGACAGCGGGGATAGGTCCGCCGGCACCCCCAGGCCCGCTGCCGCAGGAACCCGCCCACCACCGAGCGCCAATAGCGCCTCGCCGCCGGCCCGACCTCGGCGGCCGGGTGACGAGGCCCGAGCCAACATTGCTAGGGCCAAGCGGCCCGAGCCGAGCGCCGCTAGCCGATCAGAGCAAACGGCGCAGCCTCCCAGCCCACCGGCCGCCTCCAGGGTCGAGCAAGGTGGGTCCGAGCCAGCTCCGGCGGCTGCACCACCTGAGCGCGAGGAAGCGGTTCTGGCCTGGGTGGCGGACGTTCTGCCGTCGCTGCGGACATTGTCGTCTGTGCCTAAAAGCGCAGTAGCCCGGCTTGCCAATGGGCGCTTCCTGCCGAACGCGCCCGGCGCCCTCCGACTGGCTTTCCAAACCCCCGGATCGTTGCAGGGGTGCGAGAAGTTCCGATCTCAGGTCGAAGCGGCGTTCGGCCGCTGCTTTGACCGCCCCGTGGCCGTTGAGTTCGCCCTAGACGACCGCAGTAAGCCCGATAGTACGCCCGATCCGCCGGCCGTCGGAGCTGCCTCCGCGGCCCTGCGCTCGCCGTACCTGGGTGAGGTCACGACGCTTTCCCGGGCGCGACCGGTCCGCCAGGAGAACCAGGGCGGGGTGGCACAGTTACAGAAGGCCTTCCCCGGCTCCCGCCTAGTCGAACTCGAAGCCTCTTAGCAGGGCGTGACGTGGCCAGCGGCGGCTACACCGCTCCTATCCAGGAGTTGATCGACCAACTCGGCAGACTCCCCGGCGTCGGCCTAAAGTCGGCTCAGCGCATCGCCTTCTGGTTGCTGAAGGCCCCGACTAGCGAGGTCGAGGAACTGGCTAAGGCCATAAGCGAGGCCAAACGCAGCGTCAAGTTCTGCCGGCGGTGCTGCAATATGACCGCAACTGAGCTATGCGACATCTGCGGCGACCCCCGGCGAGAGGAGTCGCTGATCTGTGTAGTTGAGGATCCTCGAGATGTCATCGCCTTCGAAAGGACCGGCGAATTCAACGGCTGTTATCACGTGCTGCACGGGGCAATAAACCCCATGGAGGGGGTCGGTCCCGATCAGTTGCGGATAGCCGAACTGCTTCAGCGAGTTTCCGCCGAGTCGGTCAGTGAGGTGATTGTGGGTACTAATCCCAACCTGGAAGGGGAGGCGACCGCCATGTATGTGGCCAGCCTGCTAGCCCCGCTAGGCGTCAGCGTCACCCGTCTGGCCAGCGGGCTTCCCGTAGGCGGCGACTTGGAATACGCCGACGAACTGACCCTAGGGCGAGCATTAGCAGGTAGGCGGGACATCCTCCGCGAGTGAGATCGGACAAGTCGCCTCAAACCGGCAAGGCGGAAATACGGCCGAGGCGCTCCTCGTGGGCTACTGGGCGCGGGCTACGTTGCAGCCCGACGAGGCAGCGCCCCGACCGTCGCACCGGGGGAGGGGAAGATCGTGCTAACCCCGATGAGAACCACGCCCTTATGTTACGGACTTCACGAGAAGTTGTCAACTGCAGCCATTATTATAGTATTTATCCTGGTCAAAGAGATGTGTGTAATGTTACGTCCGTAAAGTTGCTGTCATGCGACGGCAGGGACTCGCACCAGGGCGGCGTCCCCTTGGCCGCCCCCGCCGCAGAGAGCTGCAGCTCCTAGACCGCCGCCCTGCCGGTGCAGCGCGTGCATCAGCGTTAGCAGCACGCGGTTGCCCGAAGCGCCGATGGGGTGGCCGAGAGCCACGGCGCCACCGTTGAGGTTCACCACGTCGTGCGGCAGGCTCAACTCAGCCATGCTGGCTAGCACCACGGCGGCAAAGGCCTCGTTAATCTCGAAGAGGTCGATGTCGCCTAGACCGCTAGAGATCCGCTCGAGAGCCTTCCGGATGGCCGCAGCCGGCTGGGTCAGCAGCGACGTGTCGGGGCCGGCCACCTGGCCGTAGGAAACCAGCTCGCCGAGGGGTGCTACGCCGAGCCGTTCAGCGGCCTCTGCCGATGCCAGCACCAGCGCCGAAGCCCCGTCAGAAATTTGCGAGGAGTTGCCGGGGGTTAGGGTGCCCTGCGGATCGAAGACTGGCCGCAGGCGGGCAAGCGACTCAGCGGTGGTGTCGGGTCGTATGCCCTCATCTTGAGCCACGACGGTGACCTCACCGCGCCTCTGGGGCACTTCCACCGCTACTATCTCACTGTCGAGCAGCCCATCCTTAGTGGCGCGTGCTGCCCGCTCGTGCGAAGTAGCGGCGAAGTTGTCCTGCACCGCCCGGCTAATGCCGCCGATGCTTGCGAGGTGGTACTCAGTGCTGAGACCCATCGAGCGACCCTCGATAGCGCAGGTCAGACCGTCATGCATCATTGAGTCCACGAGGGTGGCGTCCCCTAGTCGCAGGCCGGCGCGCACCCCCGTAGCCAAGTAGGGCGCCCCGCTCATCGACTCCATGCCTCCCGCCACGATCACCTCGGCGTCTCCGGCGGCGATCATCTGGCTGGCCAGGTAGACCGCGTTTAGTCCCGACAGGCAGACCTTGTTCACCGTGGCGGCCGGTGTGGTGAGCGGGATACCCGCCTTGGTGGCGGCGGCACGAGCCGGTGCTTGTCCCTCGCCTGCTAGCAGGACTTGGCCCATAAACACGTAGTCCACCTCAGCTGCAGCGACGCCGGCAGTTCCCAGGGCTGCGCTAATAGCCCGCCCGCCCAACTCGGTGGCGCTGAAAGAGGAAAGTGCCCCCGAGAGGCGACCGATGGGCGTGCGAGCACCGCCCAGAATCAACGTTGCACTCATCTGGACCTCCGTTGCGACGAGTTGCCGTTGTCTGAGCCAAGCTAGCGGCGCTTTCGGCGGCGGTGCTCCCGCGAGTTGGCCGGTGGGGCTTGCTGGGGCATCCTGGGACTGTGCTTCTCAGCGAGATCGACCACGTGGCTATCGCCGTGGCTGACCTCGAGGCTGCCGTGGACTTCCACGCCAGGGCGTTTGGTGCCACCGTGGCCCACCGAGAGATCGTCGAGCGCGACGGCGTGGAGGAAGTTTTGTTGGCGGTGGCGGATTCGTATATCCAGCTCATCTCGCCCACGCGGGCCGATTCGCCTGTGGCACGGTTCCTTGAACGCCGCGGCGAAGGGCTGCACCATGTCGGCTACCGCGTGGCTGACTGCGCCGCGGCTCTGGCGGCAATGGTTGCAGCTGGCGCCACACCGCTGGACGCTCAGCCTCGACCTGGCTCGCGTGGGACGACCATTGCGTTTGTGCACCCGAAGGGATCGTTCGGCACGCTGGTCGAGTTGGTCCAGGAGTAGGCCCGGCGAGGCCACTGGGGGCGAGCGGTGCAGGTCCACCTCATTGATGGAACCTACGAGCTGTTCCGACAGTTCTTCGCCCGCCCGTCGCACCGCACCGCCTCAGGGCAGGAGGTGGCGGCCACTCGGGCGGTCGTGGGCGGCCTGCTGCGGCTAGTGGCCGACGGCGCTAGCCACATCGGCGTAGCCACCGATCACGTAATCCCGTCGTTCCGCAACGAGTTGTATCCCGGCTACAAGACGGGCGAGGGAGTCGACGCTGACCTGCAGGCTCAGTTCCCGCTGCTGGAGGAGGTAACAGCTGCCGCCGGCTTCACCGTTTGGGCGATGACCGACTACGAAGCAGACGACGCCCTGGCTACTGCCGCCGCTCGAGCTGCGACCGATCCCGCGGTGGAGCGAATACTGATTTGCACCCCCGATAAGGATCTAGCGCAGTGTGTGAGCGACGACGGGAGGGTGGTTCAGTGGGATCGGCGTCACGACCGAATCACCGACCGGGCCGGAGTGATAGAGCGCTTCGGTGTGCCGCCGGGGGCTATTGCTGACTATCTGGCGCTGGTGGGCGACAGTGCTGACGGCTTCCCTGGTCTGCCGGGTTGGGGGGCTAAGTCGGCAGCGGCGGTGCTGGCCCGCTACGGCTGTATTGAGGACATCCCCGACGCCTCGGGCCAGTGGGATGTGGCGGTGCGGGGTGCGGTGGGCCTGGCGACTCGGCTAGCGGCGGGCCGCCGGGAGGCTTATCTGTACCGTCGCCTCGCCACGCTGGTTACCGATGTGCCCGGGGTGCTGGACAGCACCCCACCAGGCGCCGCCGGCGCGGTTGACTCCCTGGCTTGGACGGGACCCCGCCCAGGCTTTGCCGAACTGTGCGCCAGTATCGACGCCGAGAACTTGGTGGCTCGAGCGGCTGCGCTGGCAGCAGGCCGGCGACCGGGCCGTTGAGCCTCCAGCTGTACCTCCGTTAGGCCAACTCGGTGGCCGGAGACTTCACGACCGTTACGGCGGACGGTCGCCAAGTGCGCGTTAGCAATCCCGGCAAGGTCTTCTTCTCTTCCCGGGGTGAGACCAAGCTGGACCTTGTCCGCTACTACCTAACGGTTGGCCCCGGGGCGCTCCGAGGCGTCTGGTGCCGCCCCACTGTGCTCCACCGCTTCCCTGACGGCGCCGAGGGGAAGAGTTTCTACCAGAAGCGGGTACCCGAGAAACGCCCAGAGTGGTTGGAGACTGCGGTTGTTGCGTTCCCGTCGGGACGCACCGCCGTTGAGTTATGTCCCACAGATCTGGCTCACATTGTCTGGGCGGTCAACCTGGGCTGTTTGGAACTGCACCCGTGGGCGGTGCGGCGATTCGAACCACATCGGCCCGACGAGCTGCGCGTCGACTTGGATCCCGCGCCCAGCCTTGGCTTCGAGACGGTCCGCCGGGCGGCATTCCTGCTGCGGGATCTGCTGGAGTCCTTCGGCCTGGAGGGCTGGCCGCGAACCTCTGGCGGCCGAGGCATGCACATCGTGGCGCGGATCGTGCCGGTCGCCGGCTTCGGTGAGGTACGAGATGCCGCCCTGGCCCTAGCCCGAGCGGCCGAGCGGTACCAGCCCGACCTAATCACTAGCGCTTGGCGCAAGCGGGACCGGGGCCCGAAAGTATTCGTGGACTACAACCAGAATGCCCGCGACCGCACCCTGGCCTCGGCCTACTCCGTTCGTCCTGGGGCCGAGGGACGAGTGGCAGCGCCGCTGCACTGGGACGAGGTCGCCAACGCCGAGCCCGCTGACTTTACGCTGGCCACGATGCCGCAGCGCTGGGAGACGGTCGGCGACGTGGAGGCGGCACAGGAAGAGCGAGCAGGCTCGCTAATGCCACTGCTGGAGTTGGCCGCCCAGGATGCAGCAGCGGGGCTGGGCGACGCCCCTTGGCCGCCACACCACCCGCGCCGCGGGTAATGCGCCGCGGGTAATACGCCGCAGCGTCTGGCAGGTGGCCTATTGGCTGGGCTGCGGGATTGGTTCATAGAGAGTCAACTTCTACGGGATCTAGTTCTGCGGGGTCGCTTTCCGGCCCGGTGTCTTCGGCTGGCGGGGGCTCCAGCGGCGGGTCGGTGCAGGGGATGTCTAAGGCGTCGGGGTCGTAGAAGCGGGGCTCGGGAATAAAGCCGCTTCCTGGTTGATCGGTCTCCAAGAAGGCCTCGATGGCATTGGCGGTAGCGGCGGCAGCGACGGCTATGTACTCCTCGGTGGCGAAAAACTCGGCCTCTGAGGCGTTGGTGAGGTAGCCGTACTCAACCAGCACTGCCGGAGTCTCTGGCAGCCTAACGAGGGCGTACGTGTCGGTCCCGTCGGCCTGCACCACGCGCCTTACTCCGGCATCGGGCAGCCCGCTCCATTGCACGCCTTCGAAGGCACTGAGTGCCTCGACGATCTCCTCGTACAGCAGGCCACCGAGGCGGCCCGACGCGGGACGCATTCCGCTTTCTGATTCCGCTTCGGACTGTACGTAGATCTCGGTCCCAGGAGTGTCTACTAAGTCCCATGTGGGACCGTTGTGGTGGATCGACACGAGCGCTTCGGGCTCGACAGCGTCAGCGAACTCGGCTCGAACCCCCAGTCGGACCATGTAGTTGCCTGTGCGTGTGGTAGTAGCACTGATGCCGCGCTCGGCGAGTTCTGCCAGCACTGCATCGGCCAACGTGAGGTTCAGATCGCGCTCCACCAGGCCGTTGGGGCCAACGGTGCCGGTCTCTACCGGGCCACCGTGGCCGGGATCCAGCACTACCCGCACTGGGTCGATTCGCTGACCGTCGTTGATCTCGGCGGTGCCGCCGCACGGTGTCCGGACGAGGTGGCCCTCATCCAGCACTTCCAGAACGGTGACTGGGATACCCGATGCGGTGAGCCAGGCGACTGGGGGTGGTGGCGGGGGTTCGGTTGTAGTTGTGGTAGTAGTTGGAGGCTCGGTGGTGGTAGTCGGCGGAGGCTCGGTGGTGGTAGTCGGCGGAGGCTCGGTAGTGGTCGCCGGCGTGGGTTCGGTGGTGGTAGTGGGTGGCTGAGTCGTTGTAGTAGTCACGATTGTGGTTGTGGTGGCCATAGTTGTGGTGGCGGCGGGCTCGGTTGTGGTGGGCTGATTGCCGGTAGCAGTTCCCGCAGCACTGGTGATCTCTGGTTCCTCCGCGACCGCAGTCGTTGTCGAAGCGGGCTCCAAGCCAGCGAGATCGGTCTCGCCGCCAACGCTGAGACGGACGATGGCCACGATGATGACAGCTATAGCTAGCACAAGACTTACGATCAGCAGCCTCCGTAGCCTCGCTTGCCGCGTGGCAAATCCGCCTCTAACGGGCCTCTTTTTCATTACGTGCTGTCTAGCAGTTGGCGCCCTGGCGGCGGCGTTTCAATCTATTGTTTCGTTGCCTCCGCGAGTTCTGCCACTCCTTTTTGAGACCGTTCAGGCCTTTCTGGGCGCGTCCGTGGGCCGTTGAGCGTACGTCCAATGAACGTGTAGCGGACAAACCACGCATATGTCACCAGAACCACAGCTGTGACCCCTACGCAGACCACCACGAACTTCAAGTGATGGCTGATCGGCCAATCAATCACTAGCCACTGAGCGGCAATAACAACCGGAACGTGTATCAGGTACATCCAATATGTTGAGTCCGACAAATATTGAGAACGATAGCTCTCGCGAGCAGCGATCCAGCGGAACACACCCATCATTCCGAAACACATCAGCCAGGCAAAAGTCACCTCAAATAGCGAGCCGAACAAAGTCAACGAATCTCTATACAAGAGAGCCTCTGGGGCATCACCTAAGACGATATCGTTTTCGTCAATAAACCTCTCAACGAATTGATAGCCAAAAATAAAAACGGGTATGGCGGGAATCAAAGCCACGCTCCACCACCTACGTACAGGAATCTTCCGGTGATATAAGAAAACTCCTACAAGAAAGAAGCATATGTAGTAGGTGAGTACTGGCCCGTTAGGTATAAGACTATCCGCGGTATCAGCGCCAAAAACCGGCTCGCGCATAACCATGGTAATCAAAAAAGATGCTGGCAGCAACAAACTCCACATCGCTGGGTGTAAAAATCGTCTTCCATACTGTACTACAATGCCAAATATGGCGGTAATAACCAACAGGTACCAGAGGAACCACAAATGGGCAAGGCTCTCAAACCAGACCAGCGGCAGTAGCCAAAGCGAAAAGTCGTATGGGTCCCTCCTATCGGCAATGACTGCCAACAAACCGACACTTAGTGGCAATACCGTGAGGCACGCCACAATGAAAGGAATGCCAATACGCTTGAGGCGCTGTATCCCGAGCGATCGTAAGCTGCGGCGCTTCCATAAGAGTGCGCTAAAGTAGCCGCTAATCAAGAAGAATAATGGCATTCTGAAGCCGTGGATAACGTCAATTATCAACCTGTAAGTTTGATCGCCTGCCGCATTTTCGTCGTGCATAGGCCACTGAGACACTGGTTCGGGTAATACGAAGATCGCTCCATGAAACACGATTCCCAGGAACATTGCCAACGCACGCAGCGCGTCTAGGTCGTAATACCGTTGCGCCGATTTCACCTGTTGGTCAGAGACAGTCACAACAGTCAGATACTCTACGTATTTGGGGCATTGCGCCAATTTGAGATGCGAATTCGAAAGTCGAAACTTGGTCGAGGTACTGGCAGATATTTCACTTTTAGCTGGTAGTCAGGTGGATCTAGGCTAATTTCTGCCCGGTGCAAAATTGTTGACACCATCAGTGCAATCTGTGCCTGAGCTGCACCTTGCCCTATACAACTGTGCATCCCCAAACCAAAGGGCGCGAATGCGCCTGGCTGTTTATGCTCCTGTCGCTCGGGCGAAAAGCGGTCAATATCAAACACCTCTGGATCTGAATAGATTTCCGGTAGGTGGTGAGGTACCACTATAGCCAACCAGATATCCGTACCTGCAGGGATCCAATATCCCCCGAAGTTAACCGAGTTCACAACAGTTCTAGGGACTACAGGGACGATTGGATACAACCGCAGTGTTTCCATTATTACATTATGAGTAATCGGCATATTACGCAGGTCTTCGGCAGTAGGAATCCCATTGCGGAAAGCTTGATCAGCTTCTTCGCGAACTTGCTCCAGTAGTTCTGGTTGCTTCAATAGCGCATAGAGCATGAAGGAGGTAGAACTACTGGATGTGTCGATTCCCGCCAGATAAGGACCCATCATGTTGAGGAACAGATCAGTGTCTGTCAGAAAGTCCGGAGACGAGCGTCTTAGCTCTACGAGAGCATCAATCAGATCATGTCCCTCAAGCTTGCTTGAACCCGTATCGTGTGTCGCGATCAAATGCTCAAAGAGTTCCCTGACCCGTGAAGTAGCCCTACGGTATTTCGGTCTATACGTGATGATCTTCGGGTATAGATGCAGCATATCGACCATTACTAACATACGAGTATATTTTGCTATATCATCAACATATTCTCGGGATGTTGTCCCAGCCATTAGTATGCCTAGCTGCTGCACTACTATCCGCTGTGTCAGACGTTGAACGGCGTAGGGGCGGTCAAGCGAAAAATCCGCGAGTTCGCTGTCAATCACAGCTGTGGCTTCAGGCAGATGATGCAATAAGACCCTTCGAGAATAGCTATCTCGGAGGGCCTTCCTTAAACGCAAATGGTCTGCTCCATCTAGCGATGGAAGAACTTTATTAGCCCCATACTGCTCAGTAAATCCCGGCCATATCGTGCGGCTAGACTGTATGTAGTCTTTACCTTCGCGTTGATAGAATTTATTTGCCTCTGGTCCAGCAAGTACTACCTGTTTTCTGCCAAGCGCTGATACTTCGAATACTGGACCTAGCTCTAGATACTGTTTCACGAAAAAGTTCTGTAGGCCATTTCTGAACTGCAGAGCATGACCCAGTAGCGGTAAATGGCCGGCTGCTCTTGGCCAGCCACCTCCACTTTCTTCAATTGTGCGTCGGAGAGACTGTGATTCCACCAAGGTCAAGTTCTGGATGGCGTCAACCACTTGCCTATTGAGTAGTTCCAGTCGGGAAACAAGCTCGATACGCTCCGAAGCGGCTTCGGCTTCCGTCTCGGAGAGTATATGTTTGAACATGTCACAGGCATGAGCCAAGCCAATTATGACGATGCTTCGGATATCGGGAATTTCGTCACTGAAAATGACTTGCGATATGCGGGAACGTATACCCGTCGCTTTGTGCTCACTCTGAGGCGCTGAGCGGTACCGGGCATGGCGCGCATTGCGAGAGAGAGAGAACAGCCCGCTGTCGTCTGCTTCTACGACGCCCTGCTCCGCCAACCGGCCTAACGTTTGCCGACGCAGGTCCTCCGAACGTCCAGCTACCCGGCGGACCCAGAACTCTGGATTACGCGGCTCACCAGATGTTTCCACGATGTCCGCCAGCACCGGGTCGAGTAGGTCATCGCCGACCGGCTCGGGGTTGGTGACGATGAGTGTGTTGGAGTCCGTATCGATTCGTTCCTTGAGCGATAGTTCCATGAGCACGGCGCCGGCGAGCGCGTACCCCAAGTTGCGAGCGGGGATTGTGATCGCCTCGCCGTATTCTTCATCCATCGACAGCAGCAGAAGTTCTTCTGCAACAGTTACGCCGTTAGAGCCGGACACCGTGCCTCCAGAGCTAGACATTTGCAGATTAGTGCTTCGATTTCGTCTGGGCGAATATCGTTGCCAGTTCCACCGGCGGCGAGCGGAAGGTCTGGTCGTAGGTGCAGCTTTCGGGGCGGCGGTCAGGACGCCAGCGCAGCAGGCGCGCACTATGGCGGAACCGACCCGAAATCATCGCGTCGTAGGTCACTTCGGCTACCGGAGCACCGCTGAGGGGCACCCAAGCCTCAGCCCCAGCGCGCCAGCGGTTTGGTGCGCCGGGCAGGCGTCCTTTGGCGTTCTCGGATGTCCAGGGATGCTGCTGGCCGTCGGCTAGCCGGTGGGGTTCCAGTTGTCTCGCCAGCTCCAAGCGTCGTGAGGCCGCGAACCCCGAGGCTGCGCCTACGTAGTGCAGCACACCATCGGCGTCGTAGAGCCCCAAAAGTAGCGAGCCGACACCATCGCAGTTGGAGTGCAGTCGGTAGCCCGTCACCACGCACTCAGCGGTGTGGCGGTGCTTGATTTTGAACTGTTTCCTCTTGCCGGCGACGTACGGATCGGCTGCGGGCTTGGCAATGATCCCGTCCAGCCCTGCCCCTTCGAAGCGCTCGAACCAGTCCTTAGCGACGGCAACGTCGTCTGTGGCGGGCGTGAGGTGCACAGGCGTGGCGAAACCGGCCGATACCTCAACCAGCAAGCCGCGCCGCTCGACGAACGGCCGGTCAGTGAGATCGCGATCTCCCAGCGCCAAAAGGTCGAAAGCCACAAAACTCGCCGGAGTCTCGACCGATAGCCGGGCGATGCGACTAGCAGCTGGGTGGATGCGTGCACTGAGAGCCTCGAAGTCCAACCCTCCCTCGGGTCCTACGATGACCAGCTCGCCGTCCAGCACGCAGCGCTGGGGCAGCCTCGTCAGCAGCGGGCCTAGCAACTCGGGAAAGTAGCGGTTTAGGGGCCGCTTGTTGCGGCTGCCGATTGCTACCTCGGTGCCGTCGCGGAAGACCAACGCGCGGAACCCATCCCATTTCGGCTCGAACCACATCTCGCCCGCTTGAGCTTCGGGGAGCGAGCTGGTCGGGCGGGCCAGCATCGGAGCCACGGGGGGCATTACCGGAAGTTGCACGCGCTGTCCTCAGCCGAGCGCCACGAGTACCAGCCCCGCGGTGGCCACCGTCATTCCCAAGATCTGGGTCCGGCTGATGTGCTCGTGGAGGAAAAGCCACGCCGGGATCACCGTAAAGGCGGGCGACAGCGCGGTGATCGGACCGACGATGGAAAGCAGCCCCAACGAGAGAGCTTCCAGCAGCAAGGCGTGCGCCAGCAGCAGCAAGAACCCGCTTGCAATAACAGGCAACATCGTGCTGCGCCGGGGCGGTCGGGGTCGGGGAGTTCCGGCTCGGCGCCAGACAACCAAGAGGATCGCCAAGCTGAGCCCTAAGCCAACCACCCGCACCAGGAACAGCGGGGCCAAGCCAGCCGTGTCGCCGATCTCGCCTATTGTTGTCTGAAAGGTCGCAAGGGATGCTCCAGCCGCCAACGACAGCCCTAACTCGCCCCAGAGACCAATCCGCCGCCCCGCGCCCGTCGGCGAGTCGTCGGAGCCGCGCGCCTTCGGTGGGCGCGAGATAAGCACCACGGCGACGATTGCCAGCGCCACGCCCGCCAGGGACAGCGAGGACGGACGCTCTCCACGTACCAGACCCACTATGAACGTCAAGATGGCGATGGCCGAAGCCGTGATGGGGGCGACCACGGAAATGCGACCGAAGGTGAACCCGGTGTACATGAAGCCCACGCCGAGTGTGAGCGCCCCACCGGCCAGGACAGCCAGGAGCAGCTCGCGGCTGTCGCCGAGCGACTGCCAGGTGATTAGCAGGTAAATCCCCATGATCGCGCCACCGACAAGCTGCGCCCCGACGACGGTGCGTACCGGTCCGGTGCGGCGGCCAGCCATCCCCCCGAAGAAGTCGGCCAGCCCTAGGCCGCCAGCCACCCCCACGCCAAGTAATACGTCCATGGCTCAGAAGCGGCGCGCTGTGGCGCAGATGAGCATCCGGCAAGGCTAGTGCCCTCAGGTGGACTGCTCTGGCGGTGGAGCCGGTTGCCTTTCTGGCGGTTCGGTCGGCTTAGCCGAGATCTACGCGGCCATCCTGCCAGCAGCCAGCAACGCGGTTGCCTTTCTGGCGGTTCGGTCGGCTTAGCCGAGGGCTACTAGCACCAGTCCGACCGTGGCCAGGACTATTCCCACCACTTGCACCCCGCTGATGTGCTCGTTAAGGAAGATCCGTGCTGGAATCACGGTAAAGGCGGGCGACAGCGACGTGATGGGGCCGACAATCGACAAAAGCCCAAGCGCCAGAGCCTCGATGAGCAAAGCGTGTGCCGTGACCAGCAAAACCCCACTTGCCAGCACCGCTAAGAGCGTGCTGCGCCGAGGTGCCCTGAGTTGAGGCGTGCCGGAGCGGTACCACAGAACCAGCAGAGCTAGCAGGCTTAAGGTCCCGCCGACGCCGCGTACTAGCAGCAGGGGCGCCACGCCGGCGTCGCTGCCGATCTCCCCGATCATGGCCTGGAAGGCCGCGAACGAAGCCCCCGCGGCGATCGACAGCGCCAGCTCAGCGACTAGCCCAATCCGCCGGGCGGCCTCCGGTGTTCCTGCCGAGACGTGAACGGGCTGAGGTGGGCGCGCGATGAGCACCACGGCCACGATTGCTAGCGCTACGCCAGCTAGGGCAAGTGCCGACGGCCTCTCGCCGCGCACCAACCCCACGCCAAAAGTGGCGACTGCCACCGCGGCCGCAGTCACCGGAGCCATAACCGACATGCGACCCCACGAAAGCCCGGTGTACATGCTGGCGGCCCCGAGAGACAGCGCTGCGCCGGCGATCGCCGCCAACACGGTCTCGCGTGCGAAGGGCAGGGGCTGCCATGCTGCTAGTAAGTAGATCCCGATTACCGCCGCTCCGACGAACTGGATCCCAGTTATGACAGGTAGCGGTCCCGTGCGGCGGCCGGCGCTCCCCCCGACGAAGTCAGCGATCCCCAGGCTGGCCGCAACCCCCAGGCCGAATAGGACTTCCACGTCTCAGGAACTTCTCAGTTACTGCGATGCCAGCGGAGCAGGGGCATTTGGCGAGGCTAGTCCCGCCCCGGCACTACCTTCGGTTGCCATGGGTCTCAGCACAGCACCTGCTGTAGCCCTCGGCGGGATGGCTGGCGCTGCGCTGCGTTGGTGGCTTACCGATGTCTGGCCCGGTGGGGCCACAGCTTGGGCGACGCTGGCGCTAAACGTGGCTGGCAGCGCGCTCTTAGGTTGGTTGGTAGCGTCAAGATCCAGCCGTGACGCTGTCGCTAAGGCAGTCGGAGCGGGTTTCTGTGGCAGCTTCACCACGTTCTCGGCGTTCGGCCTGATCGTGGCCGAGCACGTGGACTCGGGCCGGGTTGGTTCTGGCCTGATGTATGCCGCGGTCTCGTTCGCGGCGGCAATATCAGCGGCTCTGGCGGCGGGGTGGCTCCGCCGGCGCTTCCCTCGAGCGCTCCGTCGGGTGTCGGGGTGACGGCCGTTGGATTTCTGGCCGCAGCCGGCGCGGCCACGCTGCTGCGGGTTATGGCCTCAGCGCGCCTCAACCGCGAAGCGTTCCCTTGGGGCACTTGGGCAGTCAATGTCGCCGGCTGCTTCGCGGTCGGGCTGTTAGCCGGGGCAGGCGAGGCGGCGACGGTGATCCTGGCGGCTGGTGCGCTCGGCTCGGTCACGACCTTCTCGACCCTGATAGTCGAGATCCTCGACCTGTGGCGTCACAGTCGCCGGCGCGCCGTGATGTACGCGGCTGCCTCGCTAGTCGCCGGCTCTGCGGCGGCCTATCTCGGAGCAATCACGGTCACCTGAGTGGCGGGTGCTATTGAGGATGCTGGCTTACCCCACGCCGATGAGCACCAGCCCAGCAATGGCCAGGCCGAATCCCACGATCTGACCCCGGTTCATTCGATCTTGCAGGATCAGCCGTGCCCAAAGGACGGTTGCTGCGGGAAAGAGCGCGGCCACCGGTGCCACAAGGCTTACGAGCCCCTGGCGAAACGCCTCGATGAGCAGGGAAATCCCCACGGTGTCTAGCAGGGTGTAGGACACCAGCAAGCGAACGTCACCGGACGTGAGTCGCGCAGGGCGTCCGTCGAAGCGAACCCGTGATAGCACGAACCCGGCGGCTAGCAGTCCTGTCGTCAGTCGGGAACTGGCGACTGGCCACATCCCGGCATCGTCACTAGCTGCCGCGAAGAACAACTGTGTTGTGCCCAGCGTCAGCCCGGCGCCGATAGCCAGAGCCATCTCCTGGGGGCGGCTGGCGACAGTTTGGCGGGCGTGGCCCGGGTGGACGCCCACATCTGCTTCGTGATGTTCGGCGACTCGGGCGATCAACACCACTGCTGAGATTGCTAGCACCACGCCAACAACTGCTACCACTCCCGGCCGCTCGCCGACGATTAATCCGTAAACCACACCCACGGTGGCACCGAGCGCGGCGGTAGTCGGCGCAACCACCGACATGCGCCCTACCGCCAGGCCCCGCACCAGGCAGGCGATACCCACCACCATTCCTCCACCGGCGAAGACTCCCAGTAGGTGATCCCACATCGGGGGGACGCTCCGGTCGCTGGCGGCGATATAGAGACCCAGCGGGATGAGCCCCCAGAGTTGCGATAAGGCTACTACTACCGATGTGCGCACTCGGCGTGCCGCTATCCCGCTAAGAAAGTCCCCCGAGCCGATGGTCAGAGCGACGAGGATGCCTAGCAGGAATGCCATGATGGGAGCTACCGAAGCGCTCTCGCGGTATAGCGAGCGCTCGAACGACTCAGGTTTGTGTCGTTGGCGGTCGGTAGAACACCTTCAACAAGAGCGCGGCGGCCCCCAGGCCCCCACCGAGGCTCACGACGAGCCCCACCGCACCGTCCAGTGCTTCGTCCAGGTTGCCTAAGACCGCGTCGAGCGAGAGGTCACCCGGCCCCACCATGGCAACAGCCACCGCCACAGTGGCTAAGACGGCGGTGTATTCCCAGCCGTCGGACATTACGAAGAAGCCCTTGGTGCGGTGAGCTACCCAAAATGCCACAGCCATCAACCCCACGAAGCCTGCTGCTGCAAGGGTCGTTAGCAGTCCGGCTGCGAGCGCCAGGCCAGCGGCCAGCTCGCCGCCAGCTGCCATTACGGCGTGGCGTCGACCCGGACGCATGCCGATGCTCTCGAACCAGCGGGCAGTGCCTGCTATGCGCCCGCCACTAAAGAACTTGTTGTACCCGTGGGCGGCTAGCGTCAAGCCGACCACGATTCGCAAGAGCAGAAGTGCCCAATCCAAGAATTCCACGGCCCTCCTGTCGCCTCACGCCGGATACCCACTGCTTGGCTCGTTACGAGCGTCGGAGCCGCCTAAATGCCGCCCAATTTGTGCTGATCAATTCTACCACGACGGCCCCATGCGCCCAGCCAGCTGCTTGCTGCTAGGTGACCGTGTCTGAGGCGCTGATCCTCGGTGCGGGACGCAGCCCATTCGGAGCGCGCCACGGCCAACTCGCCCGACACCATCCGGCTGAACTCCTCGGAGCCATTCTCGACGGCGCGCTCCGCCGGAGCGGCACGGAACCCTCGGAGGTGCAGGAACTGCTAGTGGGGTGCGCAACCCCTGTGGGAGCGCAAGGCGGCAACCTGGCGGCCGGCGCGGCGCGGGCGGCGGGACAACTGCGTCACGTGCCGACTTCGGTCGTCAGCACGCGGGACACGTCTTCCCTAGTAGCGCTGTTACAGGCGGCCGATGCTGTGCGTTCTGGTCGTTGCGGAGTTGTGCTGGTAGGTGGGGTGGAGTTGATGAGCACCGTTCCTGCCGGCGCCGATCTAGTCCAGCGAGGATTCGGGCGGCCATTGCCTCCGATTGGCCGGGAGGCTATGGCTGCGCCGGGAGTCGCGGCCGAGCGATGGGCGGAGCGCCACGACGTGGGCCGCGATCGTCTAGAGGAGGTAGCGCGCCGGAGCCGCCGTCGGGCTCGTAAGGCGCAGGACGACGGCCAGTTGCTGGCTGAGCTGCTTCCGGTTGGGGCCGGGACAGTCAAATCAGCTCAGACTGTCAGCCACGACGAGCTATTGCCAGAAAGTGCGGGAAGAGCCGAAGGTGCAGATGCCGAAGGTGCAGATGAAGGTGTAAAAGCAGAGGATTCTGCCGAGGGTCCGCGGGTAGAGGGCCTATATAGCCACGACGGTCTGCTTACCGCGGCCACTGTGGCCCCCATGGCCGACGGCGCGGCCGCCGCCGTTGTGGCCTCGCCGGCTGCGGCCCGCCGGCTGGGTGTGGAGCCCGTCGCCCGCATAGTTGCTGCGGCGTTGCTCGGGGGTGATCCCACTGTCGGCTGTGGCTCGGCGCCGGAGGCGGTGCAGCAAGTGCTTGGTCTGGCTGGCGTGTCCGCAGGCGAAGTGCGCCGTCTCGAAGTCGGAGAGCTGTTCGCCACCAGCCTTGTGGCGTGGGAGCTGAACTGCTCCGAGTTCAGCGCAGTGCTGAATCTGGACGGAGGTTCCCTGGCGTTGGGGCATCCGCAGGGGGCCACGGGACTTGCGTTGGTGGCGCGGCTTGTCCGAGCGCTGGGGGCACTGCCGGGTGGGGGCTACGGGCTGGCAGCCTGTGACTCGATAGACGGGCACGGGGTGGCCGTAATGTTGGAGGTATGAGCGCCAGACATGGGCAATCTTGGACATGAGCGCCAGACATGAGCGCCGGTAGCGTCGTCGCCCTCGCTGATGGGGCCGTGTTGGCCGGTGCGCTGGCGACGGCTCTTAAGATTTGTGCTGCCGTGATCGGCGGCCTCGTGATTTTTTGGTTGGGGATCCTGATGCTCCGCTTGCTGTCTCAGCCCCAGCCCGAACCGCCGCCCCCGGGCGAGTTGCGCAAGGTGCGGATTGCATATCGCTGCAGCCTTTGTGGAACCGAAGTCCGCATGACTATCGCTCCGCTGGAGGATCCAGACCCGCCTCGCCACTGCGGCGAGGAGATGGCAGTCCTCGCCCCCATAGAGGATTGAGCGACCGGGAATCAGAGTTTTCCACAACCGTGAATACCCTGTGGGTAATTACGAGTGTGTAGTTTGCAGCTCTCAACTAGTGGGTCGCTAGCTGTGGCCTTCAGTCGTGGGCTCTAGTGCAGTTGGGTTGCGGCGATCACCCCGCCGAGGATTAGTCCCAGCCCCGCCAGCAGCCACCAGTTGCTTGTGCCGCCCGGAATCAACCCCAGGTAATTAATGATGATGAGGACTGTGCCAGCGGCGAGCAGGCCGAACAGCAGGATCGGAACCCAGACGGGGCTGACCTTGACCTCTGGGGGCATGAATTGCTCGCCCGCCGGTCGCGTCCCCTTAGGGGTCACCCTGCCGCCTTGAACTTTGCGTTTGGGAGGATTTGCCATGGTTGCAGGATAGGCGCCCGGTACCCTCAGCACCCGTGCGCCGCCGCGTACTGGTCCTCGACAACTACGACTCGTTCGTCTACATCCTTGTCCAGTACCTGCGCGAACTTGGCGCGGAGACGATCGTTGCCCGCAACGACCAGGTCACCGTGGCTGAGGCCGTAGCGCTGTCGCCCGATGCGCTGCTTGTCAGCCCCGGCCCCGGCCGCCCGAGCGATGCCGGAGTCTGCTGCGCCACCATTGCGGAGTTGGCGGGCCGCTGTCCGATCCTAGGAGTGTGCTTGGGGCACCAGTGCATTGCCGAGGTCTTCGGGGGGAGCATCGTGCGTGCCCCGGGGGTTATGCACGGTAAGGTCTCGGAGATCCATCACGACGGCACCGGCGTGCTAGAGGGGGTGACCAACCCGCTGCAGGCCACTCGCTATCACTCGCTGGTAGTAGAACCCTCCTCGGTGCCCGAAAGTCTGCAGGTCACAGCCACTACTGCTGACGGCATCATCATGGGATTACGCCACCGTTCTCTGGCCATCGAGGGGCTTCAGTTCCATCCCGAGTCGCAGATGACCATTGATGGTCACGCTATTTTGGCGAACTTCCTCAAAGCGCGGAGTCTGGCGCCGGCCAGCTAGCTCCTAGGGCGCCGGTTGTGGTGTCAACGCCGGCGGGATGAGCCCGTCGTCGGTGGTTTCAGCGCCCTGGTTAGGTACCCCCGCTCGAGGCACTAGCTCTTCCCCCGATGTCGGATCTACCTCGCCGGTGACGTAGAGCGTGAGGATCGAACTGGGAGTGATCTGGGTTCCGGCTGTGGGACTCTGCGCCACGATCAGACCAGTTGCTTCTCCTGGCATCGGAGCTACGGCCACCACGTCGGCGGTGACCCCGAGCGTGTCGAGTTGGATAAAAGCGGTCGTCGGGCTGAGACCCGTTAGGTCGGGCATTACCAAGACATCCGGACCCGTGGAGACGTAAATGATTACTTGGTTGCCTTCGGCTATCTGACTGCCTACCGCGGGCTCAGTACGGATTACTAGCCCTTGGGCGACAATGTCAGATGCCTCGGTTTGGCTTACGACCACCAGTCGGGCGTTAGTGATCGCTACCGCCGCGGCGACATCGTTCATCCCCACCACGTTGGGCACCAGGATGGCCACCGGGCCTGTTGAGACGTTCAGCGTCACGGCGGCACCGGCCGCGTGTGCCACTAGCGGTGCCGGCTCCTGGTCCAGGACCTCGCCGGCGGGCCGGTCGCTACCCACTTGGACGAGAGTTACGGTGAAACCCGCCGCCCTCAGAGTCCGTTCGGCATCGATGGCTTGCCAACTCAGGACGTTGGGCACCGGAACCGCAGAGGCTCCCGCGCTTATCGTGAGAGTGATGGCCGACCCGCCGGGGGCCAGCTTTGTGCCGGCGCGAGGCTGCTGATTGAAGACGCGGCCGGCGGGAACCTCGGCGTTCGCCTCTCGCACCGTAACAACTGAGAACCCAGCGGACTCCAGCGTGCGCACTGCTACCGCTTCCTCCAGTTGATACACCGACGGCACATCGATCGTGGCCGGAGCGGCCGGACCGGTGTTGTCATCGGACCCAAGCACGTTCACTAAGACCACGATCAGAATCAGCAGAACTACCAACAGAACGGCAAAGCCCACAAAGAAGAGCCCCGAGCGGCGTTGCCGTTCTAGCCGTCGGTAGTTGTCTCGGCTGCCGCTGCGGTAGCTGCGGGATCGCTCGCCGTAGCCGGGAGGTCGACGGGCCGCGGCACCTTTGGACGGCGCTCGACGCACTGGTTCCCCAGCAGGTCTCTGGCGCGGTTGAGGCGTGGGTTGGGGCTGCTGGCGCACCGGCGGGGTGGCCGTCTCTGGCTGACGATCCTCCTGCCGAGTCTGCCTGGTTTGCGCTGGCGCCGGTGGGGCTGGCGCTGGTCTGGGTGGCTCCGCTGGGGCCTCAGGCGCGAGCCGGTCGAGTCGTTGGCGCACGATCTGGAGGTGCTCGCATAAGTCGTCGGCGCTCTGGTAGCGGTCCTCGGGGTCCTTGGCGAGCAGCCGCATCGTGAGCGACTCCAGCGCCCGGGGTACCCCCTGGGCAATTTCACGCAGGGGTACTGGCGGTGTCTGCACGTGTTGGTAGGCAACAGCCATGGGCGTGTCGCCTCTAAACGGTGGGTACCCCGACAGCATCTCGTAGAGCACCACGCCGAGGGAGTAGAGATCACTGCGGGCGTCAGTTGGCTCGCCGCGGGCCTGCTCCGGCGAAAGGTAGGTGGAGGTGCCGACCACCGTACCTGCCTCAGCGAGGCCCACTGAGCGGTCTCGCCCCATCATGGCGGCGATGCCAAAGTCGGTGACTTTGACGTGACCGTCATTGCTTAGCAGCAAGTTCTGTGGCTTGATGTCTCGGTGCACTATGCCCGCACGGTTAGCGCATGCCAAGGCGGCGGCCACCTCGAAGGCAATAGTGGCTGCAGCCTTCGAGCCGAGCGCCCCTCGCGCTGTGATGATCTCGGCGAGGCTGTGCCCGCTCACGTACTCCATAACGATGAAATAGCGCTCGCCCCGGCGTCCCCAGTCGTAGACGCCGACGATGTTGGGGTGGCTTAGCCCGGCAGCGGAGCGTGCCTCTCGACGCAGACGCTCAGCGAAAGTCGGATCGGAGGCGAACTGCGAGTGCAGCATCTTCAACGCCACGTTCCGGTCTAGTTGGAGATCTCTGGCCAAATAGACGGTGGCCATCCCGCCCTGGGCCAGGCGATGTCGGACTTCGTAGCGCCCACCAAGGGTCGGTGGTTTCTGGACTGCCATACTGCAGAAAAGTCTACGAGGCTGGCGCCGCGGCCTCCGGGAGGCGTCGACTCATCGCAGCGGTTGGATCTCGAGCGCCACGATGTCAGCGACTATCACGGTGATGTTGTCGCTGCCGCCACGATCGTTGGCTGCTCCCACGAGTTTGGCAGCGGTCAGCTCTGGTGGCTCCTCGACGGTCAGCAACGCGGCGATATCGGCGTCGGCCAGTTCCCGGGTTAGACCGTCGCTTGTCAGGAGATAACGGTCGCCGTCAGCGGCGTCAAAGGTCCATATGTCCACCTCGCATGGCGCAGGGAAGGCGCCAACTACCCGGGTCAGCTTGCCAGCTTGCGACTTTTTCTGAGCCTCTGGCGCACTCAGCCCCATTCGCTCGTATTCGTTCCCGATGTTGTGATCCCAGGTGACTTGCTCCAGCCGGCCGTGGCTGAAGCGATAAATCCGTGAATCCCCGACGTTGGCCAGGACAACTCGCCCGGCTGGATCTAGCGCCAGGGCGCACAATGTTGTGCACATCTCCTCCAACTCCGGCTGGCCAGCGGCACGCTGCCGCACAACCCGGTGCGCCTCGGCGAAAGCGCCTCGGAGGCTCTCGGCTTCGGCGACGGGGCCCAAGGAACACAGAGACTCTATGGCCAAAGTTGAGGCCAGGCCCCCGCCGGCGTGCCCGCCCAGGCCATCGGCTACCGCCACAAGGGTGTCGGTTAGCAGGAAGGCGTCCTCGTTGGACTGGCGCTTCCGTCCCGTGTCGCTACAGCCTCTGGCGTTGAGGCCAAAGCTCCACCGGTTTGTACCGCGGTGTCTCGAACCTGCCGCCGCTACTCGTTCGCGCCATATTGCGGTGCGGCGTTCGGGCATCGACTCAATTCTAGCTGGTGACCCTAATCAGTGCGGTTGCAAAGCTTCGAGTAGGGCACCGCTGGTCGTGCTAGTGCAGGTGCTGCGTTGTAGCCTTGCCGGACCGGCGCGAGTGGCGGAATTTGGCAGACGCGCAGGATTCAGGTTCCTGTGTCCAATACGGACGTGAGGGTTCAAGTCCCTCCTCGCGCACGGCCCTCAAGTGTCTGCGGAAGCGCCGGCTCAGTTCCCAGAGAGCGTTTGCCAGATTGGCTTTCAGCTCTGGCTGCGCCAGTCGTCGGAGGTTGGGACTAGCGGAAGCTGCCCCGGACGCTGTGGCTCGGCGTTCAGCAGGTGCGTGGCTGCCCGTTCGAAGTAGTCCAGTAATTCACCTGCTAGGTCAGTGGGCGCGCCAGATGATTCAACAGCAGCGGTCATGTGACTCATCCAGGCGTCTCGCTCCTGACGGCCGATTCTGAATGGCAGGTGGCGGGCGCGCAGCATGGGGTGGCCGCGTCGCTGGCTGTAATCGTCTGGTCCACCCCAATACTGGATGAGGAAGTCGCGCAGGTTGGCCTTGGCGTCATTCAAGTCCTCGGGATACATCGGTGCTAGCACGGAATCATCTGCCACTCCGGCGTAAAAGCGCTCCACCAGGGTTTCGAAGAAGTCCGCTCCACCCAACTGCGCGTATACCGAGACGGGGACCGCGTCGCCCTTGGAGGAGACCATGGCCCAATTCTGCCAGCCACAGCACCGTTCGCGTGCACCCTTGTGTCCCCACAGGGGTGTCGTCCGGCAGCCAGCCATAGGAACTAATAGAGTCTGTCTATGGCACCCTCCCTGACAGAGATCCTCCAGCCCTCCCGAACAGCCGTTGTGCTACAGGAATGTCAGAACGGCATCATCGGGACCGAATCTGGCTTGCCGGCCATGGCCGAGGCTGCCCGCTCCTCGGGCTGTATCGACGCCGTGGTTCGGCTAGTACACGCGGCTCGCAGCGCGGGCGTGCGTGTTATTCACAGCGTCTTCCATCAGCGTGCCGACGGTTGGGGCGACAACACCGACCTGGGCCTCTTCAAAGCGATTGACGAGTCGCCGGTGAAGTTGCGCCCCGGCAGCGCCGCCGTTGGGGTGCTAGAGGAGATCGGTGTAGCGCCTGCCGATTTTACAATCGTCCGCCATCATGGCGTCTCGCCTTTCCCGACCAGCGAGTTAGACCCTGTGCTGCGAAACGAGAAGATCAGCACGATCGTTCCCGCTGGGGTTTCGGTGAACTGGGCCATAACTGGCCTCACCTTCGATGCCATCAACCGGGGCTACGACGTGGTCATCCCCCGCGACGCCGTGACCGGCATCCCGTCGGAGTACGTGGAGTTGGCCATCGAGCACTCGCTGGCATTTGTCTCAACCATCTCCAGCACCGAAGAGATTGTGGCCGCTTGGTCGAACTCTTGACTTAGCCGCGTCGTAGTGGGCGCGGCGTCAGAGCCGGTCCTGCATAAACGGGAAGGCTTGGCGAGTTTCAGCAACCCGGGCCGGGTTTACCTCAGCGATGAGAGTGGCCTCTACTTCGGACCCGGCGGCGAGGACTACACCCAAAGGGTCAACTATGCGACTATCGCCGGCGTAGTCCAGACCGCCACCTGACCCCACGCGGTTCACCCCAACCACGTAGGCCTGGTTCTCGACCGCCCGGGCTACCAGTAGCGCCTGCCAGTGGGAGCGTCGCGGGCGTGGCCAGTTGGCCGGCACTAGGTAAAGGTCGGTTTCTGCTGCAATCGACCAGAACTCGGTGGCAAAACGCAGGTCGTAGCAGACGAAGAGGCTGACTCGAAGGTCGTCCACCTGCACCGTTAGGGTCTTGTCGCCGGCGTCGTAGACCAAATGCTCGTTGCCGTAGCTGAAAGGGTGAATCTTGGCGTAGCTGGCCAACTCGTCGCCAGGACCCGCCAGCACTAGACGATTGCACGGGCGGGCGTCACCTGGTGCCAGAATCGGGATTGAACCGCACAGCCAGACGTCTAGCCCAGCGGCTGTGTCCCGCAGGAACCGCGTGCTGGCTCCGTCGGGTGGCTCGGTTATGCGGTCGGTATTTAGGGAGAAGCCGTAGCTGAACATCTCGGTTAGTACTACGAGCCGTGCTCCGGCTGCGGCGGCTCCGGCGATCATCGGCTCTAGCCGGTCGAAGTTGGCCTGGCGGTCCTCCCAGACGATGTCGTGCTGTAGCGCGGCGACTTTCACTTGGGTTGTCCCTGCGTGTCCGGGCGGAGCGTGGCCAACCTCGTCACGGCTTCGCTAATCACCTCGGGCCGCTTGCAGCAGGCAAACCGTACTAGCGGCCGCCCTACGGCTTTTCTGTCGTAGAAAACCAAGCTAGGCACCGCTACCACCCCGCAGCGTTCCGGCAGAGACCAGCAGAAGTCCACTCCGTCGCTCTCGCCTAGGCGGGCTAGATGAGTCGTCACGAAGTAGGTACCAGCTGAGTTCCACACCTCGAAACCGGCGTCTTGTAGCCCAGCGCTGAGTCGGTCGCGCCGTTCCTGCAGGCCGGAAGCCAGCTCAGCGAAGTAGTCGTCACCTAGCTTGAGGCCTGCGGCAATGGCGTACTGGAAGGGGCCGCCACTCACGTAGGTGAGGAACTGCTTGGCTGTCCGCACTGCCGTGACTAGCTCTGGCGTGGCGCATAACCAGCCGATTTTCCAGCCCGTAGTCGAGAAGGTCTTGCCCCCCGAGCTGATGGTGACCGTCCGCTGGCTCATGCCCGGCAGCGTGGCGAGAGGTATGTGCTCGCCCTCGTAGACGATGTGCTCGTAGACCTCATCGGTCACCACTAACAGGTCGTGGCGTATGGCCAGCTCGGCTACGTGCTCCAACTCGGTCTGGCTGAAGACCTTGCCGGTGGGATTGTGCGGCGAGTTCAACAGGATCAGTCGCGTGCGCGGTCCAATAGCGGCTTCAAGTTCCTCGGGGACGTAGCTGGAGTCTGGGCCAGACAGCAGAACCGGACGGCGAACCGCCCCGGCCATGGCGATTCCGGCGGCATAGCTGTCGTAGTAGGGCTCAAAGCACACCACCTCGTCGCCCACCTCGCAGAGCGATATGAGGGCGGCGGCAATCGCCTCAGTGGCGCCTGCGGTTATAAGCACTTCGGTGTCGGGGTCGTAGGAGAGGTCGTAGAAGCGCTTCTGGTGTGCGGCCACTGCGTGCCGCAGCTCTGGTATGCCGATGCCGGGCGGGTACTGGTTGCGTCCGCTGCCAATGGCCTCGACCGCTGCCTGAAGCACCTCGGGCGGCCCGTCGCTATCGGGGAACCCCTGGCCCAGGTTGATAGCGCCGGTCCGCACGGCCAGGGCGGACATCTCGGCGAAGATGGTTGCGCCGAACCCTTGCAGCCGAGTCGTGAGGTAGGGGGCTCTTTGGGTCATGCCGCGAGCCTAGGTTCGTGCTTTGTTAGCGCCTGAAGATCAACCGCCTATTTGCGACTGCAGGTAGCGCTCGACGCCAATGTCTCGGATGATCTGCTCCTGTGACTCGATCCAGTCGAGGTGTTCCTCTTCGCTCACCACCAGTTGCTCCAGCATCTCCCGGGTTCCCGGATCTCCCTCACTGACAGCTAGTTCCACCCCACGGCGGTACATGGCAACGGCGTCTTCCTCTTGGGCCTTGTCGGCCGCCAACTGTTCTGGCACGGTTTCGCCGATGCAGACGCTGTTTAGCCGCTGCATGTTTGGCATTCCATCCAGCAGCAGGATCCGGTCAATGAGCTTCTCGGCGTCGCCCATCTCCTCGACGGACTCTTCGCGGAACTTGGCTGCGAGCCGCAAGTAGCCCCAGTTCTCGCAGATCTTGGCGTGCGCGAAGTACTGGTTGATGGCTGTCAACTCTGATGTCAGCGCCTCGTTGAGGAACTCGATGATTTTCGGTGACCCCTTCATGGCGTCAGTTTACCGGCCGCTGGTAAGTGAGAGATTGGCTGTCGTGGACTTCGGGCCTCGTCCAGTACTTGTTGGATAGAATCCCGGCAACCTCCGCATTGCGTCCCTGCCCCACAACGCTCGATGACATCTTCCACCGTCAGGGGCTCCCCGCCGGCGACGGCTTGGATAAGTCGATCGTTTATAGCCAGACAGTGGCAGACGATCATCGCTGGCCTCGAGACATCGGGGTTAGGTGCTCTTAACCTAGCCGGGGCTGAAATAAGCCACAACAGCAATACCCGTTGGCAATACCTGTTGGGCATTCCCGAGCCCGGAACGGCTCTCCGGCGACTACAACCGCTTGCGTGGCTGGCTGCCGCGAGCTGCTAGGGCGTCGTGGGCTTCTTCAAGCAGTCGCTGCATCTCGCCGCGGACGCGGTCAGAGAGCAATCGGCGCTGCTCGCGGCCCTCGCCTGTCGCGGCCGTGAGCTGGGCCGGCTGGATTGGTTCACCGATGTTGAGCACCACTCGCCGCGGCTGGGCCAACTTGGCACCCGGGGGCATGGCCTCCTCGGTCCCGGCCACACCTATGGGGATCACCGGCGCTCCGGTAAGGGTTGCCAGATAGGCGCAGCCGGTGTGCACCTCACCGACGGCCAGCCCCGAACCGCGGGTCCCCTCGGGGAAGACCAGCAGCATCTCGCCGCGAGCTAAGAGAGTCTGGGCTGTCTCCAGCGCCACTCGGTCTAGTTGGTCTCGTTGTACGGGGAAGGCTCCGATGCAGGACGAGAACCAGCGGCCGACTGGTCCCCGAAACATGGCCTGTTTGGCCAGAGAGCGCAGCCGGCGCGGGCAGTGCCCAGCGATGAGTGGTACGTCCAGGTTGGAACGATGAACCGGAGCCAAGATGGCCGCTCCGGGCGCCTGCAGGTGTTCCTTACCGTGCACCTGGACTCGGAAGTAGAACACTCCTGCTAGCAGCCCGACGTTCCGGCAGAGCCAATAGATCCGCCGCGAGAGCCAGCGATCGGCGGTGACAAGGACTCGTCCGTGGAGCCGTCTTGTGGCAGCAATGCTCATCTCCCCGACTCCCGCTGGCCCTCAGGCCGCACCAGTTAGCTGGTCTCCTGCGGCGGGCTGCTAGATGGTCTTCGAAGGGCGTCCGGGCCCCTCGGTTTCTAGGCCACTCATATCTACGTTCAGCCGTGCTTCGGCCATTAGGGATCGCACCACCTCGCCGAGTTGCGCCGGGTCGTCGGGCTGACGCGTGATGGGGCCAAGCCGCCAACCCTCGGCGATACCCAATTGGTCACCGCTCACGTGGAACACTCGGCCAGTCACGCCAGAGGCCTCTGGGCTCGCTAGCCAGGTGGTAATCAGGGCGATCCAGCGCGGCGACCAGGACTCGGCCAACTCCGGCGCGTTAGTCTCGCCGACTATCGGGATGGTCATCCGGGTAAGCGCGCTGGGGGCGAGGCAGTTGACCGTCACCCCATAGCGGGCCAACTCCATGGCGCAGATGAGGCTAAAGGCGGCGATCCCCGCTTTGGCGGCGCCGTAGTTGGATTGGCCGACGCTCCCGTAGATACCCGAAGGCGACGAGGTGTTTATGACCCGAGCGTCTAGGTGGTGGCCGGCCTTGGCTTGCTGGCGCCACCAGGTGGCTGCATGATGGGTGGGGGCGAAGGTGCCTTTGAGGTGAACGGCCATCACGGAGTCCCAGTCCTCCTCGGACATCGAGAAGACCATGCGATCCCGCAGGATGCCAGCGTTATTGATGAGGATGTCCAGGCCGCCGTAGGTCTCGATGGCCTGGTGAATGAGGTCTTTGGCTTGGTGGAAGTCACTGACATCGTCACCGTTAACGACCGCCTCACCACCTTTTGCCACAATCTCCTCCGCCACCTCTTGGGCTGGCGTGATATCCGTGCCGGCGCCGGCGGCGTTGCTGCCGAGGTCGTTGACGACCACTTTGGCGCCCTCTGCTGCCAGCATCAGAGCGTGCTCGCGGCCGATGCCTCGCCCGGCCCCGGTGACTACGGCAACCCTTCCTTCGCACAGTCCGGCCATGAGGTCCCCTAAATGTTGCTCTTGCCAGTCGCTGCCCTTGGGCGCTGGGCTAATGGCGTCATGATAGGAGTTCTAAACCAGATTTTTTTCCGATAACCCTGTTCGGGTTGCTCTCAATGCGATAAGGTTTCGCCCCGTTGGAGTGTCCAATTGGGAGAGGCGTGAGATGAATCTCAAGCGACTGTTTGTAATGGCCGGAGTTGTGGCGCTAATCGGGGTGTTGTGGGCGTCGCCCGCGGCTGCCGACAATCACACTCACTTCATCACGCTCGATCCGACAAGCGTGCCAGCCGAGTTGGGCGACGTTGAGATCGCCGTATCCGGTGGCAACTGGTCAGAGCCCGTCCCGTTCTTCATTACCGCTTGCACCGGTGCTGGCGGCGACGTTGAGCCTGTGTTGGCGATGAGAGACCTGCCGACAGCCCAAGGCCTGTGCCCCAACTTGCTGACCGACGTCAGGGCGGTGGAATGGGACGACGGCAGCTTCGCCACGACGATCACGGTCACAATCACGCAAGCGGAGATCGATGCCGGAGCCTTAGTCATCGGGGCCGGTTGGTTGGACCTAACCGCGCTGGCGGATCCAGAGTCCAACGGAGCACTTGCAGTGCTGACCATCGGCGAGCCCATGGAAGAAGAGACGATGGAAGAGGAGATGATGGAGGATGCGGATGCTTCTGAGCCTGGCGGCGCTGACGAGGAGCCCATGGAAGAGGAGATGATGGAGGATGCGGATGCTTCTGAGCCTGGCGGCGCTGATGAGGAGATGATGGATGCTGATGAGGAGTCCATGGATGATGAGACAATGGATGAAGGCGCCACTGAGGGGTCCGCTCCGGAAGAGGGGTCAGTGGATGACCTGACTGAGGCTTCGGGCGAAGAGGAAATGCCGGTAACTGGCTCCGATAGCAACCTGATCGTCATCATGGGTGCCGCAATCCTGGTAGCCGGCCTGCTGGTGCTCGGCACCGGCCGCCGGGTGCGAACCGTCAACCGCTAGCGGGCCGCCCGCACAACGGGCGTCAACAAGTCAACAATTCGAATCTGTGAGGGCCGGGCGTTTTGTCCGGCCCTCGCTAGTTGCGGGGCATAGCTCCAAGCAACCTCCCGGCCACCCATGGTGCGGCGCCATCGATCGCTCATTCCATTGGCAATCCCAAGCGGCCTTACTTGTCTACTGGAGGTAGTCGTCGGGCGTACCTTGCTGACAGACTGCCAACCGTGATGCTTCGGCTCAGCTTCGGCGCCTTGTCGTTGGCCCTGATACTGGTGACGGCCGTGGCTTGCAGTGCCGCTGACTCCGAGTCGCCGACGGCTCCTGTCACCGCGGCAATATCCGACACTGCAGCAGCTACAACGGCCGTGCCACCCACGACGGCAACTTCCGCCCCACCTCCGGCCACGACTGAGGCTGCTGGACCCACGCCCGAAGCTTCCGACGCCGCTGCTCTGCGGTCCCCAGAACCGCCAACCCCGCCTCCACCGACGGCAGCCGAGGACGATCAAGTAACGACAACCACGCAAGCCCCACCCCCGCCGTCGACGACTACTTCCGCCCCATCATCCCCAGCGCCGGAACCTGTGCCGCCTCCTCCACCGCAGCCCGATGTCGGTCAACCGGCGACTACAACCACGCAAGCGCCGCCGCCTCCCCCAGAACCGCCGCCCCCGTCGACAGAGTCAGAAGCCGATGCCGTCATCGTTGTGACGCTGGTGGACGGTCGCATCGAAGCTGAACGTCGCTATGAGGTCTCATTTGGTGACACCGTGGAATTACGGGTCACCTCTGACGTGGCCGATGAGGTACACCTGCACGGCTATGACCTATACCTGCAACTCCAACCGGGTGCCGAGGCCGTGCTGACTTTCGAGGCCAACCTACCTGGTGTTTGGGAGGCCGAACTGCACGACGCCAACCGAGAACTCTTCCAGCTAGAGGTGTCCTAGGAGAATCCATGGCCCCCGCAGGAGTGTTGGCGCACGGCATCGGGGTGCGCGGTGATTTGCCGCTGCCGGTGTGGATGTTCGCCTACGTCGCCGGCGCCGCGCTAGTAATCTCGTTCCTGCTGCTTGGCAGCTTCTGGCCAACCTCCAAGCTGGAAGGCCGCTTCAGGCCGCGACCGTTGCCCGGCGTCACGCAACCGTTGGCCGGTGGGCTCGGTATTTTGCTGCGCTTGTTGGGCCTGGCGATGTTTGCCGTGGTGCTGTGGGCGTCCCTCTTCGGCGAGCTAGGTGCTTACGCCACGATTGCGCCGGTTGCGGTGTACGTGGGGTTCTGGGTGGGGCTGCTGTTTTTCTCCGCAGTCTTTGGGGATGTCTGGCGGCTGCTCAGCCCCTGGGAGACCTTGGCACTGGTCGGTGCCGCGCTGAGACGCCGTTTCTTTGCCCGCGTGCCGCGCCACCGTCTCTGGCGCCCCGATCCCGTGCACAGCGGGTGGTTGGGCGTTGTCGCCATCCTGTGTTTTGCTGCCCTTGAGTTAGTGCACCCCAATCCCCCCGAGACCCGGCTACTCGGCATTGCGATAGCGGTCTACTCGGGGCTGATGCTGGTGGGAGCATCTCTCTGGGGACGTGAGTGGTTGCGACACAGCGAGGGCTTCGGCGTGGTGTTTCGGCATATCGGAGCTATGGGGATCTTCTGCGGTGACGGCGAGGGTCGCCTGGCGGTTCGCCCTCCAATAGTGGGCTTGGCGAAGCTGCGCATGACCCTGCCGCACACCTTCGTCCTGCTACTTATGCCGGGCACAACCAGCTTCGATGGCATCTCCCGCACCGAGTGGTGGGGTGGCCTTCTGGGGTCTCGGATTGGCTGGGAGACCGTTGGGTTCGGCGCTTTCGGGTTGCTGCAGTTCGCGGCAGACTTCTTGGTGCTCTACATCGCCGCGATGGCTGTGGGCGGTGCTATTGCCCGTACGCCTCTGCGGCAAATGCTGACCGATTTCGCCCCTTCAATCGTGCCGATCGCGTTTGCGTATCACATCGGGCACTACTTCTCGCTGGTGATCTTCGAGGGTCAGAACTTTCTAGCATTGTTGTCGCGACCCTTTGGAGGGTCCGCTGACCTCTTCGCCACGGCTCACTTCGAAGTCAACTACCTGCTCATTTCAACCGGGACGATTGCTCTGGTACAGGCCATCACGACTGTCGTGGGTCATCTAGCCGGGGTCGTCTTAGCCCACGACAAGGCGGTGGCGCGGTTCTCGCCGCGCCTAGCCGTGCGATCCCAGTACGGGCTGCTAGTGATGATGCTGGCCTTTACCGTCACCGGCATCTTCCTACTGCTCAACGCCTGAGTTCCGAGCCGTCGGATCTCTCAGCTGATCTCGGCCTCGGCGGCCGCTGTCGTGAGCCGCTCCCACTCATCCAGCAGGCTCGAGTCCACATCCCGCACCAGTGCCCCCAGCCATCCGGTCAGTTCAGCCAGTTCCGGGGTTTGGTATTCGGCGGGGACGTTCTGCACCATGGTCCGGTAAGCGTCGCTCAAGTAGCGCAGCAGCAGTCCCTCGGAACGCTTCAGGCCGTAATGGTTGACGTACTCGCTGAATGTCATGGCCCGATCGTGCATCTCCCGCACGATCGACTTGGGCCGCACGTTGTCGCCCTCCACCCAAGGGTGGTGCCGGCGGAAGATGTCGAACGCTCCATACAGAAACTCCCGCAGCGGCTTGGGGTGCTCCACGGTCGCTAGGCGCTCCATCCGCTCCTCGTAAGGCACGCCCTGCGACTTCAGTTCCCCCAAGAGATCACTGCGTAGACGCTCGACTTGGGCGGCGATGACAGGCCCCGGGTTTTCCAGCACCGACTCCAGGATCGAAAGTACATTCAGTGGGTAGTCCTCTTCGGCGGGGTCCAGCACCGTCAATGCCTCCACCGCGAACAGCGAGAGCGGCTGATGTAGGGCGAAGCTGTCCTGCAGGTCGACCATCACCCGCACTCGCCTGCCCAACTCGTCAGGAGTTTCTAATAGTTCCACGACACCGGAGTCGATCAGCGAGCGGTAGATAGCTACAGCTCGGCGGATGTGCCTCCGCTGGCGTCGGCGCGGCTCGTGGTTCTCTACCAGCAGCCGCCGAAGATCACCGCAGCCGTCGCCTGGCCGGTTTAGCAGATGCATCAACATCTGATGACTGACCTCGAAGCTGGAGGTCAGCGGCTCGGGATCCGCCGAGATGAGTCGCTTGAAGGTGTCTTCATTCCAGTGGGCATAGTTGCGTTCGGGTGGCCGGCGTTTGGTTAGCTTGCGCTTGGCTTTGGGGTCGGACGCTGCCTTAGCCTCGGCGATGCGGTTCTGGATCCAGTGGGCCGGGGCTTGTACCCGCACCCAACCCTCCTCGTCATAGCCGGCGCGGCCTGCACGCCCGGCAATCTGGTGGAACTCTCGGGCCTTCAGCAGGCGGGTTTGCTGCCCGTCGTACTTGCAAAGTTGCGTGAACAGCACGGTGCGAATAGGCACGTTGATCCCCACACCGAGGGTGTCGGTACCGCAGATGAGCTTTAGCAACCCCTGTTGGGCCAGCTTCTCGGTGAGCAGCCGGTACTTGGGCAGCAGCCCCGCATGGTGCACTCCGACGCCATGGCCTATGAGTCGCCGGAGGTCTTTGCCGATTGGTGAGTCGAACTTGAAACCGCCGATTGCTTCTGCCACCTGATCCCGCTCAGCTCGGCTCAGGATGCCGATGCTGGTGTAGGCCTGTGCCGCCTCGATGGCCTCCCGCTGGGAAAAGTGGACTACGTAGATAGGGGCTCGGTTGCGCTCTAGCAGATCCTCAATGGAGGCGTGTAGCGGCAAGGTTCCGTACTCGAAGCGCAACGGCACCGGACGTTCGGCGGAGCGCACTGTCACCGTCTCTCGCCCCGTGCGGCTAGTCAGCTCGTCGGCGAAACGCTCGGTTGGCCCCAGCGTGGCTGACAACAGCACGAACTGGCATTGCGGCAGGCTGAGCAGCGGCACTTGCCACGCCCAACCGCGCTGGGGGTCGGCGTAGAAGTGGAACTCGTCGGCAATGACCAGGTCCACGTCGGCCTGCTCGCCGTCGCGCAGCGCCCAGTGGGCCAAGATCTCCGCCGTGGCGCAGATGATCGGAGCCTGTGGGTTGACCGAGGCGTCGCCGGTGATCATCCCTACGCGCTCGGATCCAAAGGCAGCACAAAGGGAGAAGAACTTCTCGCTCACGAGCGCCTTCAGCGGAGCGGTGTAGACGCTGCGGCGACCCGCTGTCAGGGAGGCGAAATGGGCTCCTGTCGCCACGAGCGACTTGCCCGAGCCTGTGGGGGTGTTCATGATGACGTTGGCGCCGTCGAGGATTTCCAGCAGCGCCTCCTCTTGCGCGGGGTAGAGCGAAATCCCCTCCGCGGTCACGTAGTCCACGAAGCCGTCTAGCGGCGAGGCTGCAGTCAGGCGGGCTGCCAGCGGTGGGATGGCTGGTTTGGCTGTAGTCATTTGTTTGCCGTCGCACCTGCCAACCGTCGATTAAGCGCTCTGACCTGGTGATTTAGCGAAACCGAGGGTCTTTTAGTTAGGATGGTGTCAACAAGCCCGAGACGGGGGAGTGCTCGGCTTCTCGTTTCAACAGGAGGACATGCCGCATAAGGGGGCTGCAAAATGCAACAAGCGACCAATGGACAGACGCCGATCTTCCGGACATTCCAGCGGCGCAATATGGAGGACATTCCCGGCTACGACCGGCTAACCGAACACCAGCGTCTGGTGATCGACGTGGTGTCTCGAGTGCTCCCGTTCAAGACCAATAACTATGTCTGCGAGCAGTTGATCGACTGGTCCAACATTCCCGACGACCCTATCTATCAGCTCACCTTTCCCCAGGAGGGGATGCTCGACCCCCAGCACTTCGCCGCTATTGCCGACATGGTGCGCTCGGACGCGCCGGCCAAAGATATTGACAAAGCGGCACGCACCATCCAGCGCAACCTGAACCCGCATCCCAGTGGTCAGGTGGAGTTGAACGTACCCCACGTAGCCGGCGAGCCGATGCCGGGAATGCAGCACAAGTACGACGAGACGGTGTTGTTCTTCCCCGCCCAGGGCCAGACCTGTCACGCATACTGCACCTATTGTTTCCGCTGGCCCCAGTTTGTGCAGCTCGACGACTTGAAGTTTGCCACGAAGGAGGGTGCCAATCTGGTGCGCTACCTGCGGGCACATCCCGAGGTAACAGATGTGCTGTTTACCGGTGGCGACCCCATGATTATGCGCACCGCGATACTGCGCCGCTATATCGAGCCGCTGTTAGACCCCGAGTTCGAGCACCTAACTATTCGGATCGGCACTAAGGCCGTGGCTTACTGGCCGCACCGGTTTGTGGACGACAAAGACGCCGACGACACGCTGAGGCTCTTCGACGACATCACCGCGGCGGGACGGCACCTGGCCATTATGGGGCACTATTCGCACCCAGTGGAGTTAGCCACCGAAGCCTCCGAGAAGGCGATCCAGAACATCTTGAATACCGGGGCGGTTATCCGCTGCCAGGCCCCGCTTATCCGCCACGTCAACGACGACTCGAAGATCTGGGCCGACATGATCCGCCGCCAAGTGAAGCTGGGGTGTGTGCCTTACTACATGTTCGTCGAGCGCGACACCGGAGCGAAGCGCTACTTCGAGTTGCCGCTAGAGCGGGCCCTGGAGATTTACAACGGGGCATACCGGGAGGTGTCGGGCCTGGGGCGCACCATGCGCGGGCCCTCCATGTCGGCCACACCGGGCAAGGTGCAACTGTTGGACATAATGGACCTCTACGGCGAGCAGGTATTCGTGCTGCGTCTGCTGCAGGGGCGCAGCGCCAAGTGGACCAACCGTTTGTTCTTCGCTGCTTACGACCCGTCTGCCGTCTGGTGGGACGACCTAAAGCCGGCCCCATTTGACGACGGCTTTTTCTTTGATGAAGAACTGAACGAGCTGCAGATTGCGGCGATTGCCGGCGCCGCCGACAGCCCCGTGCAGGTGGAACTCGGTCGCAAGTAGCTCAAAACGCCTGCCCGAGATCGTCGTGCCGCGGCTTTCAAGCCTGCGGTAGTAGTCCTGGGGACGACTTACGGCTTGGGTTCTTCTCGCCTGCTCCGCTTCGACGCCTTCATGGAGCTGGCCCTCTATGGCGGGCCTGGCGGGTTCTACGCCTCGGGCCGGGGTGCTGGGCGTCGAGGTGGGGATTTCCTAACCAGCGTGGAGGTTGGCCCACTATTCGGGCAGCTGCTCGCCCGGTATTTGGATCGCCGTTGGGAGGAGTTAGGCCGGCCCGGCGATTTCACGATCCTGGATGCCGGGGCCGGCACAGGGACGCTAGCTCGAAGCCTCCTAGCGGCTCGTCCGGCATGCGCCGAGGCGCTTCGCTACGTGCTTGTCGAGCGCTCGGCGGCTCTGCGCCGGGCTCACCGGCCCCTGCTGGCGCCGCCGCCGGGGCCTTGCGCTGGCCTGGAGTCGCTCGCCGACCTGCCTGCCGAGCCGTTTTCCGGCGTGATTGTTGCCAACGAGCTGTTGGACAACTTGCCTTGCCGCCTGATAGAGCGGACCACAAACGGCTGGGCCGAGGTGTGCGTGCGCTGCGATGACGCGACTGGTCTGGGCACTTTTGTCGAGGAACTTCGACCGCTGTCGACCGAGCAGCAAGCAGCGGCGGCTGTACTGGCTCCCGAGGCGCCGCCGGAGGGCCGAATACCGCTGGCGTCAGCAGCCGTCGAGTGGGTGGGCCGCGCCCTGCGGTTGTTGCGGGCCGGCAGCCTCGTTGTGATCGATTACACCGACACCAGCGCATCCTTAGCAAAGAGGCCGTCCTTTGAGTGGGTGCGCACGTATCGCGCCGGAGTTCGGGGTCACGCGCCGCTGAAAGATGTTGGCACCGCCGACATCACGGTGGAGGTTGCGCTGGATCAGCTCCTAGCGGCCTATCCCGCTGCTCAGGTGACTAATCAGGCCGCTTTTCTGCATTCTTTGGGCATAGACGAACTTGTAGCTGAGGGTCGTGAGATTTGGCAGCAGCGGGCGGCAATTGGAGATCTTGTCGCCCTGCAAGCGCGTAGCCGGGTGCACGAGGCGGAGGCGCTGTGTGACCGATCCGGGCTAGGAGCGTTTACGGTTGCGGTCTGGCACCGCTGAATGTCCGGGGCCAGTTAAGCCGGCGAAGCGCCCGGAGTAGGATCGGAGACCTCGCAAGATAGTTACGACCGGCAGAGCCCACCCGGCGGCCGCACTGCGAAGTGAGTTGAGTCATGGCTGATGCAACGATTGCCGACTTCTACCTCGAGGAGCGCACCTTCCCTCCGCCTCCCGGCTTCGAGGCCGCGGCTACGAGCCTCTTCTACGGAGAGGCCGCCGCCGACTACGAGGCGTTCTGGGCGCGCCAGGCCCGTCAGCTACTGACCTGGTTTGAAGACTTCGAAACCACTCTGGAATGGGACTTGCCCTACGCCCGCTGGTTCGTGGGCGGCAAGCTCAACATGGCCTACAACTGCCTGGACCGTCATGTGGCGGCAGGCCGAGGTGACCGGGTGGCGTTCTATTGGGAGGGCGAGCCGGGCGACACCCGAACTATTAGCTACGCCGAGTTGCTCGAAGAGGTGCGCCGCTTTGCTGCCGTGCTGCGTTCTCTGGGGCTCGTGGCCGGCGACCGAGTTGCCATCTACTTGCCCATGATCCCCGAGTTGCCGGTAGCCATGTTGGCTTGCGCCCGAATCGGCGTGGCGCACTCGGTGATCTTCGGTGGTTTCTCCCCCGACGCCATCGTGGACCGCTGCGAGGACGCCCAGGCCCGCATGGTCATCACCGCCGACGGCGGTTACCGGCGTGGCGTCCCCTCGCCGCTCAAGGTCAACGTGGACGAGGCTCTCGCCTCCGGGGCGCAGTCGGTGGAGAAAGTGGTAGTAGTCAACCGCTGCGACCTAGAAGTGCAGCTGCAGCCGGGCCGAGACTTGTGGTGGCACGAGCTGATGGCAGCGGCCGAGGGGGCTGACGCCGATCCCCCGGGCGGCCCCGAGGCATTCGACAGCGAGCACCTGTTGTACCTGCTGTACACCTCGGGCACCACCGCCAAGCCCAAGGGCATCATGCACACCACCGGCGGGTATCTCACCCAGATTGCCTTTACGCATCGCTACGTTTTCGATCTGCGTCCTGCTAGCGATGTTTACTGGTGCGCCGCCGACATCGGCTGGGTGACCGGGCACAGCTACATCGTCTACGGCCCGCTCGCCAACGGCGCTACGTCGGTGATCTACGAGGGCACGCCCGACACGCCGCGGCCGGAGTTCCGCATCGGGGATCGGGGCGACTGGCCCAAGGATCGCCTCTGGGACATCATCGCCCGCTACGGCGTCACCCAGCTGTATACCGCGCCAACGGCAATCCGCACTTTCATGCGCTGGGGCGCCGAGGAGCCGGCCCGCCACGACCTGTCCTCTTTGCGGGTGCTCGGCACCGTGGGGGAGCCCATCAATCCCGAGGCCTGGATATGGTACCACAGCCACATTGGTACCGAACGCTGTCCCATAGTGGACACTTGGTGGCAGACCGAGACGGGCGGGCACATGATCAGCCCGCTGCCCGGGGTCACCACCACCAAGCCGGGTTCGGCCACACAGCCGTTACCGGGCATCTTTGCCGAGCTGGTAGACGACGTTGGCGAGCCAGTTGCCCGAGGCGGTGGGTATCTAACCATCACCCGCCCCTGGCCGGCCATGCTCCGAGGCATCTGGGGCGATCCCGAGCGCTACTACGAGACCTACTGGTCGCGCTTTCCGGGCCGCTACTTTGCCGGCGACGGTGCCAAGGTTGACGAAGATGGCTACTTATGGCTGCTGGGGCGGGTGGATGACGTCATGAACGTCTCGGGTCACCGCATCAGCACCACAGAGGTGGAATCGGCGCTAGTGGACCATCCGGCGGTGGCCGAGGCGGCAGTGGTCGGCGCTAGGGACCCTGTGACGGGCCAGGCCATCGTGGGCTATGTGATTCTGCGAGGAAGCGCCCAGCCGAGCGACGAGCTGCGCCAGGAGGTGCGCGGTCACGTGGCTGCCAAGCTGGGGCCGATTGCCCGCCCGAAGGCAGTGGTGCTGGTACCCGATCTGCCCAAGACCCGCAGCGGCAAGATCATGCGTCGCTTATTGCGCGACGTGGTGGAGGGGCGGAATCTGGGCGACACCACCACGCTGGCCGACGCTTCGGTGGTGGAGGAGATCCGCCGACGGGCGGCCGAGACGCCGGTGGAAGACTGACAGACGCTTGACTACTTAGCAGGTTTCCTCGTTCTTAGTTCTCCACCTTTAGGTAGGGTGAGTGCATATGGCCTTGTGGATTGCCGCGTCGGCGATTGCAGGGATGATGTTGGCGGTTTGGGCGATCAGCGTGGTCGTCAAAAATGCGGGAATCGTGGACGTTTTTTGGGGTCTCGGTTTCGTGCTGGTGGCCTGGGTGGTTTGGAGTTTCGACGGCGGGCACGGCGTGCGTGCCGCTCTGCTCGTGGCCATGGCCACGGTGTGGGGATTGCGCCTCAGCATCTACCTGGGGATCCGAAACGTCGGTAAAGAGGAGGACTTTCGCTATCAGGCGATGCGCCAACGAGGCGGTCCGCGCTTTTGGCTAAAGAGCTTGTTCAGGGTGTTCGCGCTGCAAGCAGTGGTCATGTGGATCGTGTCCCTGCCGCTGCAGCTAGGCATCCGGCAAACCAATCCGGGTTGGGAGGCGCTTTGGTTCATCGGAGCGGCAGTGTTTCTGGTGGGTCTTGCGTTTGAAGCAGTCGCCGACTGGCAGCTCGCTCGCTTCAAAGCCGATCCTGATAACTCGGGCAAGGTGCTGGACAAGGGTTTGTGGCGTTACAGCCGCCACCCCAACTATTTCGGTGATGCCACCGCCTGGTGGGGCATAGGTCTAGTAGCGGCTTCCACGCCGATTGGGACTATAGGGCTGATCGGCCCGGCGCTGATCACCTGGTCCCTGCTCCGAGTGTCTGGGGTGCCCATGCTGGAACACAGCCTGCACAAGAATCGCCCCGGTTATCGCGATTACGTGAAGAAGACCAGCCCTTTCATCCCCCGCCGACCCCTAGTGCGCTAACTAGCCAATTCCTCGGGGGCTGGTTGCTCCTCGGCTTGATCCAGTGAGGAAACAAAGGAAATGATCTGTTCTCAGGTAAGCGCCGGTCGCAGGTAGTAGTCGCGTGAGTTCCTCGCCGGTTTTGCCGGCTCACTGGACTTGGCAGGCCGGTCCCCAGAAGCCGGGGGATGCTGCCGTCGTGGACATCGACGGCGTGCTGGCAGATGCCGCTCACCGACAGTGGCATCTAGACGGGCCGAGGCGCGACTGGGTCAGGTTCTTCGACGACGCTTCCGACGACGCCCTCTTACAGCATCACGCAGAGCTGGTGCGTCACCTGGATCCCGGTCTCCAAGTCGTGCTGCTGACAGCTCGTCCGTTCCGGCTACGTCAACTGACCTTGGAATGGGTCTGCCAGCACGGGTTGCGCTGGGACCTGCTGGCTTTGCGCGGCCCAACCCAAGACTGGACTTATTCGGTGGACTTCAAACGGCAGTCTCTGGGGGTGCTGCGCTCGTTTGGGTTCAAGCCGATGTTCGCCCTTGAGGATGATCCTCGTATCGTTGAGATGTACGCAGGTGAGGATCTGCCGTGCGTGTACGTCCACTCCGGTTACTACTCTCGACCGGGCCGGGCGGCACGCTGAGACCGTTGGCGTCGGAACCTTGCAAAAGGTGAGGAGAAGTTAAGAAAAGGTGCGCAACACGCTAAAGACCTTCGTCCTGCTGGCGCTGCTGGGCGGCCTGTGCATTGGCATCGGAGGCATCTTCGGTACCGGCGGGCTCATCGTGGGGGCCGTCCTGGGCTTCGCCATCGTGGGCTTCTCCTACTGGTTCTCCGACAAGCTGGCTATCGCCTCGGCCCGCGCTCGGCTGGTAGAACGCCACGAGTTCCCCGAGTATCACGCCGTGGTAGAGGAGTTGGCTGCCCGGGCCAAACTCCCCAAGCCGCGCCTCTACGTCACGCCTAACCCTCAGCCCAACGCCTTCGCTACCGGCCGTAATCCCGAGAAGGCCGCCGTGGCGATAACCGCTGGACTTATCGAACATCTCAACTGGACCGAGATCAAGGGCGTGCTAGCCCATGAGTTGATGCACATCCGCAACCGGGACATCCTCATCGGCTCAGTGGCAGCGGCGGTAGCCATGGCTATCACGCTGGTGGCACGCTTCGCCTTTTTTGCCGCCTTGTTTACTGGCGGCGGGGGTGACCGGAATCGAGGCGGCGGTAATCCGTTCGTACTGCTAGCAACCATGATCTTGGCGCCTATCGCAGCCGCTTTGGTGCAGGCCGCAATCAGCCGAACCCGCGAGTTCAAGGCTGACCGCACAGCGGCTCAACTGCTAGGAGATGGCGAGCCCTTAGCACGGGCGCTGGAGAAACTCGACCGAGCGGGCCGCCGCATTCCCACGCCAGTGGCTCGTGAGCAGGCTTCTCACTACATCGTGAATCCGCTAGCTGGCCAGCGCCTGGAGTTCGCTGGCATTTTCTCCACTCACCCCGCAACCGAGGAGCGGGTACGTCGTCTTCGCTCTGGCGACTGGCGTCAGCGCTACAGCACCTAACCCCCCCCCGCTCGCTTAGATAACCAACCAGGGTCGTGTCGGAGAGGAGATCGGCGTGCCGCTGACCAGCAATGGAAGTCTCATTGCCTCGGTAGACAGAGCCCGACGGTCTTTGTTGCTGCTTGGAGTTCTCCTGTACCCGCTCTCCGACGAGCGGGCAGCGCTAGGCAGCGACGACGCCGAGGGCTATCTCAAAGCGGTGTCGGCGCGTATTCGAGGCATATGTTCCCAGGCTCGGGCCATTGTGGAGCATTCGCTAGAGGCGCTGGCTTGGGACGGCGTTGAGGTGAAGTCCCGGAGGGGCCGGCGCAAAGGCCAACCCGCGGATGAAATGCCCCAGCAGCTAGCTGAGGAGTTAGAGCGGATCTTCGCCGAGTGCGAGTTGCCGAATGCTCTGGAGCGGCTCAGGAACTCCAGGTTCCCCGGCGAGGATTTCGGCCAGCCCCTTGATGAACTCGTAAAGCTCGCCGCCCGGACGGCTGCGGTGGCTGTGCGCCTTTCGGTGACCGCGGCTCGCCAAATCAACCCAGTCTCCACCGCAGCGGCGGAGGATACCGAACTGGCGACTGCGGTGGTGAGTGGCACCGTTCGAGCTGCCCACCGCATTGCCAGTGTCCTCGACCAGTGGGATATGCAAGCCGGCTCGCCAACCGAGGTCATTGGCTGTCAACCCCCACCGGGAGTCCCCCTGCAGGACTTTTCATCAGCGGACCTGACCCAGTTAGGGTCGCGCTCGCTGGGAGTGGCGGCGGCTCTAGCTGTCGCGGGCGAGCAGGCGCCTAGCGCGGGGTCGCCGCGTCGCACACGTAGTGACACGGTGTGGTCCACCGGCGGCGCCGTAGCTCGGGACTGAACGAGGGTACAGTCGAGACATGGGTGGTAATGGGCCCACCACGCTACGCAAGCTGCCGCTGCGTGATCGTCACGAAGCGGCCGGTGCCCGCTTTGCTCCCTTCGCCGGCTGGGAGATGCCACTGCAGTACGAGGGCACTGTGCGAGAGCACGAAGCGGTACGTCAGCGGGCTGGCATTTTCGACGTGTCGCACTTGGGACGGGTCTGGGTCCAGGGGCCGGAGGCGGCTGCAGCGCTTCGGTCAGTAACGACGTTCGACGTGACTGGTCTGCTGGTTGGCAAGGCTCATTACTCGCTTTATTGCACCGAGGCCGGAGGCATAGCTGATGATGTATTTGTTTATCGGCTGCCCGGTGAGCGTTGGCTGGTGGTCCACAACGCGGTGAACGCCGCCGATGATTTTGAGCGGCTCCGCGCCGCAGCCGCCGATGCTCAAGACGTCTCCGAAGACACGGTGATGTTCGCCGTCCAGGGTCCCGATGCCATCGACCTGCTGTGCCGCACACTCGGTAACGCTGTAGCCAACCTGGCGCCACGAGACTGCCTAGAGCTGGACTGGGGCGGCGCGACTGTCTTGTTCGCCCGGACTGGCTACACGGGCGAAGACGGCGGTGAGTGCATTCTTCCCGCCGAGAGAGCCGGCGCGCTCTGGGATGCCCTAACCGCGGCTGGGGCCACGCCTGGGGGGCTGGGTGCACGTGACACGCTACGCCTCGAGGCGGCGCTGCCGCTGCACGGTAACGACATCGACGACACCACGGACCCCTTTGAAGCCGGGCTCGGATTCGCCGTGAGCTTTCACGACGGAGCCCCGTTCACCGGCCGCCAGGCGCTAGTAGAAGCCAAAGCCCGACCACGCTCTCGACAGCTCAGCCACCTAGCTGCCACCCAGCGCGGGGTTCCCCGAGCTGGCCACACGGTACGTACCCTCACTGGTGCGGCGGTGTCGAAGCTCACCAGCGGAACCTTCAGCCCAAGTTTGCGCCGCGGCATCGGCATGGCTTACCTTCCGACTGAGCTTGCGAGCCCCGGCGTCACCCTGGAAGTTGATGTCCGCGGTCGCGCGCTCCCGATAGAAGTCGTGCGCCGCCCGTTCTACCGGAAAGCGAGAAACACGTGAACACCGCCAGCGGTACCCCAACTAACCTGCTCTACACCGCTAGCCATGAATGGCTGCGCCGCCACGGCGAGAATGCCAGCCAAGCCACAGTTGGCATAACCGACTACGCCCAAGACCAACTAGGCGACGTGGTCTACGTGGACCTGCCAGCTGCGGGCACCCAGCTGAGCGCCGGTGAGGTGTGCGGCGAGATCGAGTCCACCAAAACCGTCGCCGAACTCTACGCCCCGGTCAGCGGCGTAGTGCTCTCCGCCAACGACCAACTCGTCGACACTCCAGAGCTAGTCAACGCCTCGCCCTACGAAGAGGGATGGCTGCTACGTATACAGCTGGCCGACGACGCTGAGCTGGCGAGCCTGCTGGATGCCGCTGGCTACCAGGCGGGACTAGAGGCTAACTAACCGTGGCGACCCAGTCACAGGACGGCTCGCCGCATCCCTTCATTCCCGCCACCGAGGCGGACCGCACTCGGATGCTCCAGCGAGTCGGCGTCTCCGACCTAGATGCGCTCTTCGTCGACTTGCCCCTCTCTGCGCTGAATCCGCCGATCAACCTGCCTCCAGCCCTGGCCGAGCAGGAGTTGATTGCCTTGCTGAGCCAGCGAGCTGCTGCCAATGTTGATCCGACTCGGCCGGACTTCCTCGGCGGCGGTGCCTACCGGCATGCCATCCCGGCTGTCACCGCTCACCTGACTGCTCGCTCGGAGTTTGTTACGGCCTACACGCCGTATCAGCCCGAGATCAGCCAAGGGACGCTGCAGTCAGCGTTTGAATACCAGTCGGTGGTTTGCGAACTCACCGGACTTGATGTCTCAAACACCGGTCTCTACGACGGTGCCAGCGCCACTGCCGAGGCGTGCCTGCTAGCGGCGCGGGTCACCAAGCGCAACTCAGTGGCACTACTCGAACCGATCAACCCCCACGTTGCCGAAGTCGTAGCGTGCTATGCCCGAGGCGCCGAGTTGCGCACCGACACGCTGCGATCGCTGGAGACGCTCACCGGAGATGCCACCGGAGATTATGCCTGTGTTGTCGTCCAGCAGCCGGACTTCCTCGGCGCGATTGTGGATCTCGAGCCGCTCGCGGAGTCTTTGCACGCCCACGGCACGCTCCTGGTGGCAATGGCCGACCCTTTCGCTCTGGGCATGCTTCGCGCCCCCGGCGACGCCGGCGCCGACATCGTTACTGGCGAGGGGCGGGATCTGGCGGGCCCGCCGCACTTCGGCGGGCCATCTCTCGGCCTGTTCGCCGCTCGCTCCGCCTTTATGCGCCAGATGCCGGGCCGCATTGTCGGACGCACGCGGGAACTGCCAGCGCCAGGAAACGACGAGGGCGAACCTCGTACCGGCTACGTGCTAACCCTGCAGGCGCGCGAGCAGTTCATCCGGCGAGAGCGGGCCACCTCAAACATCTCAACGGCACAGTCGCTTATCGCTCTGGCCTTTACGATCACGCTTCAGGCGCTTGGCCCGCGCGGGCTGCGCCAGGCCGCCGAGCTGTCCTACCAGCGGGCTCACGACGCCGCCCGGCGTGTAAACGCGCTAGACGGCTACGAGACACCCGAGCTGGGGCCCTGGTTCTCAGAGTTTCTGGTGCGCGGCCCTATGCCTGCGCCCGACCTGGCGGCTGCGCTGAGGGCTCGGGGTATCGGACCCGGGCTTGACGTGTCGCACAGACCCGAGCCTGAGGCACATGAAGCCCTGCTGTTCTCGGTGACTGAGGCCACGCCTGACGAACACGTAGATGCGCTTATTGAGGCACTGAAGCAGATCGGAGACGGAGCGTGAGCACCCCCCGCCTCAGCGACGCCGACTTCGGGGCGCGTCTGAGCTTCGACCGGGGCGCCCCCGGCCGGCGAGCGGTCGACGTGCCTAGCTGGAACGGCGAAGCCGCGCCTTTGCCGGAGGCTCGGCTGCTGCGCGACTCGGTGCGATTGCCAGAGCTAAGCCAGGGCGAGTTGGTGCGTTATTACACCGAACTCTCAACTCGGAATTACGGAATCGACTCGGGAACTTATCCGCTTGGCTCCTGCACGATGAAGTACAACCCTAAGGTGAACGACCTGGTGGCCTCACTGGCTGGTCTGGCGGATGCACACCCCTTGGCACCGGCGGAGGAGGCCCAGGGCACCCTGCAAACGCTGCTAGAGCTACGCCTCGGTCTAGCCGAGATCACCGGACTGCCAGAGGTGAGTTTCGCTCCCGCTGCCGGAGCACAGGGCGAGTTGGCCGGCGTCTTGATGATCACTCGTGCGCTGGAGGATCGTGGGGAGCTGGCAGTGCGGCGGCGCATCTTGGTGCCGGATTCAGCGCATGGCACCAACCCGGCAACCGCGGCCATGGCCGGCTTTACCGTCACCCAAATCCCCACGGGCGCCGATGGCTCACTGGATCGTGCCGCGGTCGAGCGCGAGCTGGACAGCTCGGTTGCTGGGGTCATGGTTACAGTCCCGAACACGCTGGGACTGTGGGAGCGCGGCATTGAGCAAGTGGCCGACCTAGTGCACGAGGCGGGTGCTTACCTCTACGGCGATGGAGCCAACCTAAACGCCATCATGGGCCGCGTGCGCTACGGCGATCTGGGCTTCGACGTGGTCCATCTGAACTTGCACAAGAGCTTCAGCACTCCTCACGGCGGAGGAGGGCCGGGCGCGGGACCAGTCTGCTGCAGCGAGGAGTTGGCCCCGTACCTGCCCACGCCGGTCGTGGCCAAATGCGACGACGACCTTGTGAGGCTCGTCCAGCCGGAGCGCAGTATCGGCCGACTGCAGCAGTTCAGCGGCAACGTAGGCGTGCTGATCCGAGCCTATGCCTATCTCCGTTCCCTTGGCCTAGCGGGCTTACGCGCTACCTCTGGCCAGGCCGTGCTGAACGCCAACTACCTGCGTGTGCTGCTGGAAGATCACTACGACCTGCCGTACAACCGCCCTGTGCTGCATGAGGTGGTGTTCTCGGGCTCGCGCCAGCGTCGCAACAATGGCGTACGCACCTACGACATCGCCAAGCGCCTTATCGATCATGGCTTCCACCCACCGACGGTCTACTTCCCACTGATTGTCGAGGAGGCCTTAATGATCGAACCGACCGAGACCGAGCCGCCCGAGGCGATCGAAGCTCTAGCCGAGGCGATGATCGCCATTGCCGCCGAGGCTGAAACGGATCCAGAGACGCTGCACGGCGCACCGTGGAAAGCACCCATCGGACGGCTTGATGAGGCGGAAGCGGCTCGTCGGCCGGTGCTTCGCTGGCAACCTAACTGAGCTACGGCTAAACGTTGGTGGGCCGGGGAGGATTCGAACCTCCGAAGGCGTCGCCGGCAGGTTTACAGCCTGCTCCCTTTGTCCGCTCGGGCACCGACCCTCGGGGCGGCCACGATACTCTCCGCCGCCGAAAATGTGCTCTGCCGGCGGCTGCTCAGAGACGAATTGATACTGTCGGCGCATGACTGCACAAGTTCTGGCCATGGGTAGCGATGTGCGCACGCGCCTCATCCGGGTGGCGTTGGGCGACGAACCGGCTGAGGCGGTGGTTACCGGGGCCCGCGTCGTGAACGTCTTCACCCGCGAGCTAGTGACCGCCGACATCGTCATCGCCGCTGGCAGGATTGCCGCGGTCGGCGACAGCCGTCAACAGCTGGTGGGCCCAGCTACGGAGATCATTGAGGCTGAAGGCCGTTTCGTGGCCCCCGGCCTGATCGATCCGCACATGCATCTAGAGAGTTCAAACATCACCGTGGCGGAGCTAGCCCGCGCCATTGTGCCCCGCGGCGTGCTGTCGGTTTGCGAAGACCCCCACGAGATTGCCAACGTGCTGGGCACCGCGGGCGTCGATCTGCTGGTAGCCGAAGCAGCTCCTCTGCCGCTCAACTTTTTGCTGCGAGTGCCCGGTCGGGTGCCCGCAATGGCGGCCGATAAGGAAACCTCGGGCCACGCCATGGACTTAGCCGAGACGTTGGCGATGCTCGACCGCCCCGAGGCGGTATGCATCGGGGGCGACATTAACCCCGCCTTACTGTTGGGTGCCGACCGCGCGCAACTACAGAAGATCGAGGCCACTATCCAGCGCCACAAGACCGTAGGTGGTCAGCTGCCCGGCTTCACCGGCGCGGTCTTGAACGCCACGCTGGTGGCCGGCGTGGAGGACACCCATGTGGCGGAGTCACCCGCAGAGGTTGTAGAGCAACTCCGCTGTGGTGCCCGGGTCTTGCTGACGCCTCGCATCGACCGGCTGCCAGCGTCGGAATGGCCAGAGATCGTTGCCGCCACCGAGCGCTTAGGGCTGGATACCCGCCGCCTGGTGCTCTGTACCGACGACATTCATCCCAATATCTTGCTGCGCGAGGGTCACCTAGATCAGCGGGTGCGACTGGCTATCCAGGCGGGATTCGACCCACTGACTGCCATACAGCTGGCCACCCTCAACGCTGCCGAGCTGATGCGCATAGACCGCCATCTGGGGAGTGTGGCGCCTGGTCGCTTCGCTGACATTGTGCTGCTGGAGACCCTGGAGGATTTTGCCCCCACAGCTGTGCTGTACCGGGGTGAGTTGGTGGCTGCCGAAGGTTCCCTAGTGCAGGCCCCGCCGACGCCGGACTACCCCGCCTGGGCTAGCGACACGCTTCGCCTCGACCGGCCCACAGCTGAGGATCTGGCGCTACACGTGGACTGCCCCGACGGCCCGGTGACGGCCAACTCCGTGGCCTTCGGTGCGCCCAAGACCATGCATCGGGTGCAACTGCACGCCCGCGGCGGAGTCGTGAACCCCAACAGCGAGTGCGACGTGGCCGCCATCGCCGTACTGGAGCGGCACCATAGGACTGGCAACATCGGCAGAGGATTCGTCACCGGACTTGGCATTCGCGGCGGTGCGGTGGCGTCGACAGTGAACCACGACTCGCACAATGTGGTTGTGATAGGTGATTCGCACGCCTCCATGGCGGTTGCGGCCCGCGCTGTCATTGAGGCTCAGGGAGGCTACGCGGCGGCCGTCGGCGATGAGCTGGCTGCGCTAGTCCCGCTACCGCTCGCCGGTTTGCTCTCACCTGAGCCCTTAGAGGTAGTCGGGGGACAATTGGCTGCGCTGGAGCAAGTGCTGATCCAGCAGTTGGGCTGTTCGATCAGCTACCGACCTATCTACGCTCTGAACTTTCTCTGTCTGCCCAACATCCCCGAGGTGGGGTTCACCGACCGAGGGATCATTCTCACTGAGACCATGGAGATCGTCGGGCCATTAGCCGTCTCCCATGGCGAATACCCCCGGGGCTAACTCAACTAGCTCAACAGCCGCTGCATCACCGTGCAGTCGAGCCAGCGTCCGAACTTCCGGCCCACCTCGCGCTCTACCCCTACCAGCTCGAAGCCACACTGGGCGTGCAGCGCCACCGAGGCATCGTTCTCTCCAGCAATGCGGGCGAACATGCTGTGGAAGCCGTGCTCAGCAGCAAGAGCCACAAGCTGCTCTAGCAGGGCTCGCCCTATGCCCCGTCGCTGGCAGTCGCGTCGCACAAAAATCGAACTCTCCACGCTGGTGTTGTAGGCCGGGCGTGGCCGGTACTGCGAGAGCGAGGCGAATCCCACCACTTCGCCGTCCAGGACAGCCACGATTACCGAGTGCACCCCCGAGCGTTCGGCCAGCCATTCCTGCTGCTCGGCTAACGATCGGGGTCGTACATCGAAGACGGTTCGCTGGCGCGTGGCCTCGTGGTTGTAAATGGCGGCTATTGCCTCGGCGTCGGCCCTAGTTGCCAGGCGGATCTCCATAGAGCGAGACGTTACCTGTGGCCCGCTAGCATGTGAGGTGCTCGGCTCCCTTAGCTCAGTCGGCAGAGCGTTTCCATGGTAAGGAAAAGGTCGAGAGTTCGATTCTCTCAGGGAGCTCGCGGGCAGAGTCCCACAAACCCGAGCGGCGTAGCTCAGTTGGTAAGAGCGCTCGACTCATAATCGAGAGGTCGCCAGTTCGATTCTGGCCGCCGCTACAGCAGGTACAGCAGATTCTTAGCCGGCTGGCGCTGCCCTCTGTGGGGATGACCGCGCTGGTTGGTTATCCTGACCTGTCCCGTACCGCCCCGATCCCATCCGAGGGCAGTAGCTCAACTGGGAGAGCACCGGTCTCCAAAACCGGCGGTTGGGGGTTCGAGTCCCTCCTGCCCTGCCATGGAAATGAATAGACAGTATCGCCGCATGGCCCGCAAGCAGGGGGCCGTCGACGAAGAGGGCGCGCCGGTCGCCGAGCGGCGGCAAGCTGCGCCCCGCCGCGAGCGCGCCTCGCCGGCGCAGTTCATGCGCGAGGTACGGGCCGAGTTGCGCAAGGTCTCGTGGCCGACTCGCTCCGAGGTAGTCAACTATTCCATCGTGACTCTGGTTGTTGTAGTCATCTTGACTGCGATGATTGGTGCGCTGGACTTCGGCTTCGGCGAGGCAATTCTGAAACTCTTCGAGCGATGAGCGATTCCGTGAGTGAGCACCCCACAACCAGCCAGACCGAACTGCCCGACGGTTCGCCCCAGCCGGCCACCACACCGGCTGCGGAGGCGATACTGCCCTCAGGCCCCTTGGCGGAGCCCGCCGTCCCCGCGCCAGAGCAGCACTACAACGTTCTCAGCGAGGACGAGTTGCACGCTCGTGCCGAAGAAGCCCAAGAAACGCCAGAAGCGGAAGCCGCCGAAGAAGTCGCGGTAGAGCCTGCCGACGAAGACCGCCCCTCACGGCGCCCTGGACGCTGGTACGTGGTGCATACCCAGTCGGGCTACGAAAAGAAGGCCAAGCAAGATCTCTTGGCGCGGGTCCGCAGCCTTGATGCCGAAGATCTCATCTACGAGGCAGAGATCCCCACCGAGGATGTGGTGGAGTTCAAGGGCGGCAAGAAGGTTGTGGTGCCGAAGAAGGTCTTCCCGGGATATCTGCTGGTGCGCTGCCGGCTTACCGACAAGGCTTTTCAGGTAATTAAGGAGACCCCGTCGATTACCGGTTTTGTGGGTCGCGGGCCAAAGCCCACCCCGCTGGGACGCCGCGATGTTGAGACCTTCCTGGAGACCGCTACGACCGGCGACGAGGCCGTGAAACGCAGTCGTCCCCGCCTGCAGTATGAGCAGGGCGAGACGGTGCGAGTGCGCGAGGGCCCGTTCGCGGAATTGTCAGGTGAGATCATTGAAATCAACGCCGAGCAGTTGAAGGTGAAGGTTCTGGTCAACATATTCGGTCGCGAAACCCCGGTAGAGCTGGAATTCTCCCAGGTAGCTAAGCTCTAGCTGGCCTCGGTAGGAGCAACAGGAGAGCCAATCATGGCCAAAAAGGTCAAAGCAGTCGTCAAGATCAACATTGAGGCCGGCAAGGCCACGCCCGCTCCGCCCGTGGGAACCGCGCTGGGCCCCCACGGGATTGCCATCATGGACTTCTGTCGGCAGTACAACGACCGCACTGCGGATCGGGCTGGACAGATTGTGCCCGTGGAACTCACCATCTTCGAGGACCGCAGCTTCAGCTTCGTGCTCAAGACTCCGCCTACCTCGTTCCTGGTGCGCCAGGCGGCTGGCGTTGAGAAAGGCGCCAGCGAGGTGGGGCGTGAGTTCGTCGGCACGATCACAGACGCGCAGGTCGCCGCCATCGCCGAGACCAAACTGCCTGATCTCAACACCGATGACATTGAAATGGCTAAGCGTCAAGTTGCTGGCACCGCCCGCAGCATGGGTGTACGGGTGGCGCGTTAACGCTAGCAGGTCTCGCTCGAAATCCGGAGAAGACAATGAGTAGAGGAAAGCGCTACAACGACTCAACTAGCCGCTACGAGCGGCAGCGCCTGCACGACGCCGCCGAAGGGCTCGACGTAATCAAGGGGCTGCCGGCGGCGGGGTTCGACGAGACCGTAGATATGGCCGTCTGCTTAGGGGTAGACCCTCGCCGGTCGGATCAGATGCTGCGCGGCACGGTCTCGTTGCCTTCGGGTACGGGCAAGGAAGTACGAGTCGCTGTCTTTGCCGGCGGAGAGGCTGCCATCGCAGCCCGTTCTGCCGGGGCCGATCACGTGGGAGACAGCGACCTCGTCGAGCAAATCAGCGGCGGCATGATGGACTTCGACGTGGCAATTGCCACGCCAGACATGATGCCGCTCGTGGGCCGTCTGGGACGCGTGCTGGGACCTCGTGGGCTAATGCCCAACCCCAAGAGCGGCACCGTTACTGCTGATGTGGCCAAAGCCGTTGCTGATTTCAAAGGCGGCCGCGTGGGCTACCGCACGGACCGCCAGGGCAACGTGCACGTACCGATTGGGAAGGTGAGTTTCAGCACCGAGGCTTTGATGGAGAACCTGCGAACGGTGATGGAGGAGTTGCAGCGGGCGCGCCCTGCTGCTGCCAAGGGTCGCTACGTGCAAAAGGTGACGGTCAGCTCCTCTATGGGGCCGCCGATCAAGATCGACCCGGCCAGCATCTGAGTCTGCCGCGGGCCGCGGTGCTAGTGGAGCTAGGCCGTGGAGTTGGCGATAGCGGACGCTAGCCTTGCCAACCCGACAACCGAATGCTCGCTGAAGATCTCCGGTGCTCCTAGGAGCTGAAAGGGCAAGCAGCCGTTCTGCTGCCGCCCGCCTGATGAGGTGACGCCCCAACTCTCCCCGGCGCCGCGTGGTCTTCTGCGGCGCCTTTCTGTTCCCGCCGGTGGGTACATCCGCTCTTGGCAATGTCCTAACACCACCGCGGTAGTGCTGACGGCGCCGCCCGAATATGGACCAATCGGTCCCGCCAACCTGTCCACCTCAACCGATCCCGGAGCCTTCCGTGTCTGAGCCAGCTAGTGCACACTCTCGACCGCCTCGCCCAGAGAAAGTGGCGGTCGTTGACGAGATCCGGCGGCGCTTGACCGATTGTCAAGGTGCCATGCTGACCGAATATCGCGGTCTGGACACAGCAACTATGGCAAGTCTGAGGGCCACCTTGGCACCGCTGGGCGGAAGCTACAAGATCTACAAGAACACGCTCTTCCGACTGGCGGCGCGCGAGTTGGACATTGACTGCGAGCACCTGCTGGTTGGTCCGGTGGCGGTGGCGTTCGTGGAGACCCTGGCCGACGGCACTCCGGGAGATCCGGCGGCTGTGGCGAAGGCGCTAGTCGAATTCCAGAAACGCGAGAAGCTTCTGGTGATCAAGGGCGGTCTGCTGGGCGCCGGTGCCGTGGGCCCCGAAGCGGTGGAGAGCCTCTCCAAACTGCCCCCCGCCATCGAACTCCAGGCGCAGCTGGCCGGAGCGTTGGCGAGCCCGCTGCGACAGGCGGCGACTTTGTTGGAGGCACCGCTGAACACTTTCGCCGGCCTGGTCGCGGCGCCTGCACGCACTTTCGCCGGCCTGCTGCGGTCACTGATCCACCAGCGCTCGCAGAACTGACTCCCCGCCGCCTGTGGCGGGACAAGGTAGTCGTACCGAAGAAACAAGCACCGAACAAGCACAAGGAGAAAGAAAATGTCTAAGGTCGAAGAAGTCCTCGACACCATCAGCGCCATGACGGTGCTGGAGTTGAGCGAACTCCTCAAGGAGTTCGAGGAGCGTTTCGGCGTGAGTGCAGCGGCACCCGTGGCGGCCATGCCCGCGATGGCACCGGCGGCTGCAGCCACCGAGGCGGCCGCCGAGGAGGAAGAGCAGACCGCCTTCGACGTGGAACTCTCAGAGGTCGGCGAGAAGAAGATTCAGGTCATCAAAGAGGTCCGCGCTCTCACCAGCCTGGGGCTGAAGGAGGCCAAGGAGTTGGTCGATTCCGCCCCGAAGCCGGTACTGCAGGGAGTGCCGCGCGAGGAGGCCGATGCTGCCAAGGAGGCCCTAGAGGCCGCTGGCGCTGTCATCAAGATTTCCTGAGTTGGATTGCAGGACCCAGCGACGGATTCTGGTAAATCTACTTCGAAGGTTGCCGGCGGGGCCGGCGGACACTATTATTGTTTCCCCGTGTCGCCGTCCTCCGCGTAGGCATCTCCGTTTTCCACTGCCGGGAATTCGGGTTCTGAACCTCGTGGCATCGTCGCGCGCCCCCAATTCGGTCATGTGCTTCCCCAGGAGTGAGATGTGGCATCTCCAGTTGTTGCTCGCCAGCGCTACTCATTCGGCAATCTCGAGGAGGTTCTCGAACTTCCCGATCTGATTGCGATACAGCGTGATTCCTTCGACTGGTTCCTGAAAAAGGGCTTAGCGGAGGTATTCGCTGATATCAGTCCCATAAAGGACTACTCCGAAAATCTGCTTTTGGAGCTTGAGTTCGATCCGGAGGACGAGTTCCTCCTCATGGATCCCAAGTTCTCCGTGGAGGAGTGCAAAGAAAAGGACATGACTTACAGCGCGCCGGTTTTCGTGCGGGCGCGTTTCATGAACCGCCACACCGGGGAGATCAAGGAGCAGGTGGTCTTCATGGGGGACTTCCCCAAGATGACCCCCAAAGGAACCTTCATCATCAACGGCACCGAGCGGGTGGTGGTATCACAGTTGGTGCGATCCCCAGGGGTTATCTTCCAGCCCGGCGAGCGTTACCGGCTGCGGAATATGTCCAAGCACCAGCTCGTGACCGGCACCATCCATCCTTACCGCGGTGAGTGGATCGAGTTTGACGTTGAGCACCGGCCCGGCCGGGATGTCAGCGCTGGTGTGAGGGTGGCGCGCAAACGTCGTCTTAGCCTCTTTGTGTTCCTCACCGCGCTGGGATTCGGCGACGAGGAAAAATATCCGGGGTTCTTCAGCCGCTTCGTGAACTATTTCGACTTCCTGACGCCGCAATGGGAGAACGAGAAGAACCACGACATGTCGCGGGATGAGGCCCTAATCGAGATCTACAAGAGGGTGCGGCCCGGGGACCAGCCCAGCGCTGAGGCGGCCCGAGCCTACTTCTCCGGTGCCTACTTCGATGATCGCCGCTACGACCTGTCGCGGGTGGGGCGCTACAAGTTGAACCGCAAGCTCGGCAAAGAGGTCGACCGCATAAGGGAGATCTTTGACATCGACTTTGAGGCGCCGGAGCCTGATCAGTCCACCGTGACTCCCGCAGAGTTGCTAGCCACAGCCACCTACCTGTTGCATCTGGTGCGTTACGAACAGGGCTATCGGCTAGATGACCAGGACCACTTCGCTAACCGCCGGATCCGCTCGGTCGGGGAGTTGATCCAGAACCAGGTGCGAATCGGCCTGTCGCGCATGGAGCGGGTGGTGCGCGAGCGCATGACGACCCAGGACATGGAGGCCATCACCCCCGAGACGCTCATCAACATTCGCCCGGTCGTGGCTGCTGTCAAGGAGTTCTTCGGGACTAGCCAACTCAGCCAGTTCATGGATCAGGTGAACCCGCTCTCGGGACTGACCCATCGGCGCCGGCTCTCGGCGCTGGGGCCTGGCGGCCTGTCGCGCGAGCGCGCTGGCTTTGAGGTACGCGACGTGCACTTCAGCCACTACGGCCGGATGTGCCCTATCGAGACACCCGAAGGCCCAAACATCGGGCTCATCGGCGCGCTTTCTACCTATGGCCGGATAAACGAACACGGCTTCATCGAAACGCCGTACCGAGTCGTGCTCAACAGCCAGGTGACCAACGAAGTGGAGTACCTCACCGCGGACGAAGAGGAGGAATACGTAGTAGCGCAGGCAAACGCGCCACTAAATCCCGACGGCACCTTCCGCAATCCGCGCGTCTTGGCACGACGCTCTCCCCAAGCCGCCTCGCTGGAAGATCTCAAGCTGCAGCTGGAAGAAGAGCACTTCTTTGGCGCCACTACCGAGATCGTGTTCTCCCCTCCGAGCGACATTGAGCGGATGGACGTTTCTCCCAAGCAAATCGTCTCGGTTGCTACGGCGCTGATCCCCTTCGTGGAGCACGACGACGCCAACCGGGCTCTCATGGGAGCCAACATGCAGCGCCAGGCGGTTCCCCTACAGCGGGCCGAAGCTCCCTACATCGGGACTGGAATGGAAGCCCGCGCCGCACGCGACGCGGCGGACGTGATCTTGGCCCTCGACGACGGCGAAGTGATCGATCTGGATGGTCGGGCCATCCATATGCACTACAAGAATCTTGGTTCCCGCAAGCATCCGCTGGCACGCTTCGCCCGCTCTAATCAGGACACCTGTATCCGCCAGCACGCCCTAGTGAGCGTCGGCGACCGGGTTACCAAGGGCGATCTCCTGGCCGATGGACCATCTTCAGACCACGGCGAGTTGGCGCTCGGTAAGAACATCCTGGTGGCCTACATGTCCTGGGAGGGGTACAACTTCGAGGACGCCATCATCGTCAGCGAGCGCCTAGTGCGCGACGATGTGTTTACCTCCATCCACATCCACGAGCACGAGATCGACGCCCGCGAAACCAAGTTGGGTGTCGAGGAGATCACCCGGGACATTCCCAACCTGTCTGATGAGGTGCTTGCTGACCTCGACGAGAACGGCTTGGTACGTGTGGGCGCCGAAGTGGGCCCCGGCGACATACTCGTAGGTAAGGTCACGCCCAAAGGCGAGACCGAACTCACTCCCGAGGAGCGACTGCTGCGAGCCATCTTTGGCGAGAAGGCGCGCGAGGTGCGCGACACATCGTTGAAGGTCCCCCACGGCGACGCCGGCAAGGTCATTGACGTGAAGGTATTCCGCCGTGACGAGGACCACGAGCTGCCGCCAGGCGTGAACGAGTTGGTGCGCGTCCACGTGGCGCAGAAGCGGAAGATCAGCGTCGGCGACAAGCTGGCGGGTCGTCACGGCAACAAGGGCGTTATCGCCAAGATCCTGCCGATAGAGGACATGCCGTTCCTAGCCGACGGAACGCCGGTAGACATCATTCTTAACCCTCTTGGCGTGCCGTCGCGGATGAACGTGGGTCAAGTCCTGGAGGCGCATCTGGGCTATGTGGCGCGCTGGGGTTGGCAGAACAACGGGGAGTCAGTGGGCGAAGAGCCGCTGCGGGGCACCGAGCAGAAAACCCGTCCCACCACGCCGCCGTCGGTGTTTATCGAAACTCCGGTCTTCGACGGGGCCCGCTGGGATGATGCGCCCACATTGGGCGTCACCGGTGATCAGCCTTCGATTCGCTCTCTGCTGGAGTACATACGGCCAGAATCGGCCGACGGCGAGCGCCTAGTGGGTCTAGATGGCAAGGCTGTGCTCTACAACGGTCGCACCGGCGAACCCTTTGACCAGCGGGTCACTGTGGGATACGCCTACATCCTGAAGCTGGCCCATCTGGTGGACGACAAGATTCACGCCCGCTCTACCGGGCCATACTCGATGATTACCCAGCAGCCTCTGGGTGGTAAGGCGCAGTTTGGCGGCCAGCGGTTCGGCGAGATGGAGGTCTGGGCGCTGGAGGCTTACGGTGCCGCCTACTGCTTGCAGGAGTTGTTGACCGTGAAGTCCGACGACGTGCTGGGCCGCGTGAAGGTCTACGAGGCCATCGTTAAGGGCGCCAACATGCCTGATCCGGGCATTCCCGAGAGCTTCAAGGTGCTCATCAAGGAGATGCAGGCTCTCTGCATGGAGGTGGAGGTCTACTCCAGCGCCGGCGAGGAGATCGAAATCAAGGAAATCGACGAAGACATCTACTGGACCACCGAGGAACTGGGTATCGACATCTCGCGCCCGGAACGGGGGTCTGACGAGGAGGATGCCCGTCGTGAGGCTGAACGCCGACAGCGGGAACTTGCCGGCGACCGGCCTGCATACGCGGGTAGGAGGGAGATGTAGCGATGGAGCAGAATCGGCAAAACAACTCTAGCGCTCTGGATGTCAACGAGTTTGGGCGACTGCGGATCGGTCTAGCCACGGCGGACTCAATCCGTACGTGGTCCAACGGCGAGGTCAAGAAGCCCGAGACCATCAACTACCGCACCCTCAAGCCCGAAAAAGACGGACTCTTCTGCGAGAAGATCTTCGGCCCCCAAAAGGACTGGGAGTGCGGTTGCGGGAAGTACAAGCGGATCCGCTTCCGCGGCATTATCTGTGAGCGCTGCGGGGTAGAGGTGACCCGTACCAAGGTGCGGCGCGAGCGGATGGGCCACGTCGAGCTGGCGGCCCCAGTTGTACACATCTGGTATCTGCGCGGCACTCGCTCCTGGTTGGCGTACCTGCTGACAGGTACCGAGCCCCGCGAGGAGGTCAAAGCCAAGCAGCTTGAGAAGGTCGTCTACTTCGCTGCCCACCTAGTAGTGAGCGTGGATGACGAGCGGCGCCAGGCAGACCTGCCCGAACTCGAGCGGGACATGGAGGAGGAACTCCGGATTCTCAAGACCGAGTTCAAGGAGCGCGACGATGAGATCGTCGAGACCCTAGAGCGAGAGATTGAACAGCTTGAAGAAAGCGGTGGCACCTCGACGGACATCCGCAACCTCCAATCAACCGCCGAGCGCGAGCGGGAAGAACTCAAAGAACTGCTGACCGAGGAACTTGAGAAAATCCAGAACGCCTTCGATGTCTTCAAGGACCTCCACCCGCGGCAGATCATCGAGGATGAGGAACTCTGGAATGAGTTGAGCTACCGCTATGACCTCTACTTCGAGGGGGGGATGGGCGCTGACGCCATCGCTCGGCTCATCGATGAGTCGGATTTTGATGCCCAGGAGGAGGAGCTACGCCTAATGGTGTCTCCCCCCGAGGACACCAAGCCGCTGTCGGCGCAGCGCAAGCACAAGGCGATCCGTCGCCTGCGGATCGTGAGCGCCTTCAACACCCGCGATGAGCACGGTCGCCGCATCAACGATCCCCGGGCGATGATTTTGGACGTAGTCCCGGTGATCCCGCCGGATCTGCGTCCCATGGTGCAGCTAGACGGCGGCAGATTCGCCACCTCGGATCTAAACGACCTCTATCGGCGGGTTATCAACCGGAACAACCGTCTGAAGCGCCTTTTAGACCTGGGCGCTCCAGAGATCATTGTCAACAACGAGCGGCGCATGCTGCAGGAAGCGGTGGACGCCCTTTTCGACAATGGACGCCGTGGCCGCCCGGTCACGGGCCCGGGCAATCGCCCGCTGAAGTCGCTTTCAGACATGCTGAAGGGGAAGCAGGGCCGCTTCCGGCAGAACCTCCTAGGAAAGCGCGTTGACTACTCGGGCCGATCGGTGATCGTTGTGGGTCCCACGCTCAAGTTCCACCAGTGCGGCCTGCCGCGTCTGATGGCGCTGGAGCTGTTCAAGCCCTTCGTCATGAAGAACTTGGTGGAACAAGAACTAGCGCCCAACATCAAGTCTGCCAAGCGCATGGTGGAACGCCGTCGCCCGGCGGTATGGAGTGTTCTGGAGGAGGTCATCAAGGAGCACCCGGTGCTGCTGAACCGGGCGCCCACGTTGCACCGTCTGGGCATCCAGGCCTTTGAAGTGGTTCTGGTTGGGGGCAAGGCCGTCCAGATTCATCCGCTGGTTTGCGCCGCCTTCAACGCCGATTTCGACGGCGATCAGATGGCGGTGCACCTGCCGCTCTCAGCAGAAGCTCAGGCTGAAGCGCGCGTGCTGATGCTGTCGGCCAACAACGTCCTGTCGCCGGCCCACGGATCGCCATTGGTAACGCCCACCCAGGACATGATCATTGGCACCTACTACCTCACGCTGCTGAACCCCGAGGGCCAGGGCGCTGGCCGCATCTTCCGCAATGCCGATGAGGTCATGTTCGCCTATGAGGCTGGTCAGCTGGAGTTGCACGCGCCTATTGAGTACCGCCTCCCCGAACTACGGCGGGCTGAGGCAGATGACCCCTCTGACAACGGTCGAGCCAGCTACGAGCCCACCACGGTTGGGCGTGTCCTGCTGAACCAGCAGCTGCCGGAGAACTTTGGCTTCATCAACGAGGAGTTGAAACGGTCGGCGGTTGGCTATGTCGTGGAGCGCCTGGCCCGCAACTACCCCAAGGCGGAGGTGGCGCGCAGCCTCGACGGTCTGAAAGACTTGTGCTTCCGGTTCGCCACGCAGTCCGGGCTCACGATCTCCCTTGATGACATCAAGGTGCCGGCCGACAAGCCGCGTATCTTGGAGCGTCGCGAGCGTCAGGCGCAGTCCACCGAGAACCAGTTCCGCCGGGGGATCATCTCCGACGGCGAACGACGTCAAAAGGAGATAGAGACCTGGCTTGAGGCCACCCAAGAGGTGCAGGACGAGATGGTTGACGCTCTCCGCAGCGAGGGACTCAACCCGCTCAACATGATGGTGGATTCCGGGGCGCGCGGGAACATGATGCAGCTCCGCCAGATCGCCGGCATGCGCGGCGTTGTAGCCAACCCCCGCGGCGACATGATCTCTCGACCAATCAAGTCAAACTTCCGTGAGGGGCTGTCTGTGCTGGAGTACTTCATCTCCACGCCGGGCGCCCGCAAGGGGCTGGTGGATACGGCGTTGCGTACTGCCGACTCCGGCTATCTGACGCGGCGTCTAGTTGACGTGGCCCAAGAGCTAATCATCAATGACGAGGATCCATTTGAGAGCAATGAGCCTGTTCCTGGCATCTACATAGATCTGCAATCCGATGACCGCCCGCTGGAGGTGCGGCTGTTGGGCCGAGTTCTGGCTGACGATGTCCTGCTGGAGGACGGCACGAAGGTGCCCGCCGGCGAGATGGTGACGCGCCAGCTCATGGAGCAGCTGGTGGCCGATACGACCCTTGAGCGAGTGCGGGTCTTGTCGCCACTTACCGACAACTCGCTGCAGGGGATTTCTGCCAAATCCTACGGTATGTCTCTGGCCACTGGGGCTCTCATAGAGACCGGTGAAGCTGTCGGCGTGATTGCTGCCCAGTCCATCGGCGAACCCGGCACTCAGCTGACCATGCGGACCTTCCACACCGGCGGGGCCATGGAGTTGGGCCGCTCGGTTAGCGACATCGCCCGCGGCCTGCCTCGTGTGGTGGAGCTTTTCGAGGCTCGGACGCCCAAGGGCAAGGCCACCCTGGCGCGCAGTTCGGGTGTTCTGCGAGTGGACGAACCTGATGGGCAGCAGCAGAAGCTGCGAGTTATAGCTAGCGATGGCACTGAGGAGAAGCACATAGCGGTGATAGGGGTGCGCCTGGAGTTTGCCGACGGCGCTGAGGTTGAGGCCGGCGAGGTGCTAGTTGAAGGCAACATCGACCCGAAGGAGCTGCTGGAGATCAAGGGTCTGCGTGCGGTGCAGCAGTACCTCGTGGACGAAGTGCAGGCGGTCTACCGCGAGCAGGGCGTCTCGATTCACGACAAGCACATCGAGCTGATCGTGCGCCAGATGACCCGGCGGGTGCTGGTGCAGGAGTCGGGCGACTCGGATTTCCTGCCCGGCGAGCGGGTGGATGCCCGCCGTTACCGCGACGCCAACCGGCACCTAATCACCGAGGAGAAGCGTCCGGCGCAGGGACGACCCGAGTTGATGGGCATAACCAAGGCCTCTCTGGCAACCGATTCGTGGCTCTCGGCGGCCTCGTTCCAGACCACCACTCAGGTACTAACCGAGTCTGCCATCGAGTCGGCCAGCGACGATCTGAGCGGGCTGAAAGAGAACATCATGATCGGCAAGCTGATCCCGGCTGGTACCGGCATCGCCAAATACCGCAACGTTCGGCCGCATGCGCCCGACTACGTTCCAATGGAGGTCTATGCCGAGGACTATGACGAGTTTGTTGAGGGTTACGCGGATGTCTTCGGGGTGTTGCCCGAGACGCCAGAGGTGCCGCCGCTGGCTGAGGCACCAGAACTCAGCGCCGAGAGCGCCGGGTTGTGATGCTCGCCGCCCGCTCGTAGTCTGAACTGTCGGCTCCGATCTGTTTGTAGGGTCCGCCGCTTCAAAATTTCGCTGCTGACGGCGCGTGACGGAGTCCGGGCGACCGCGAGGCCGGCTCGCCCACCGATCTGGCTTGCGTCCGGTGCCGCCGGTAACCGATACCCGATTTTGCCCCAACCGACTGCTCAGGAGAGCCCAAGCCACCGTGCCCACGATCCAACAACTCGTCCGTAAGGGGCGCCGGTCCAAGTCCCGCAAAGACAGCACACCGGCGCTGAAAGGCGCGCCCCAGCGACGAGGGGTCTGCACAAGGGTCTATACCACTACCCCAAAGAAGCCCAATTCGGCGCTGCGAAAAGTGGCACGGGTGCGCCTCACGAGTGGGATTGAGGTAACGGCCTACATCCCCGGCGAGGGGCACAACTTACAGGAGCACTCTATCGTGCTGGTAAGGGGCGGCCGGGTTAAGGACATCCCCGGCGTGCGTTACAAGGTGATTCGCGGGGCCCTGGATTCCAGCGGCGTGGATGAGCGCCGGCAGGCTCGTAGCCGCTACGGCGCCAAGCGAGACTGAACCGATGCCCCGCCGAGGCCCCCCCCCGCGCCGCGAGCTTCCGACCGACCCGGTCTATGACTCGGTTCTGGTAACACAGTTCGTCAATAAGGTGCTTCAGCGCGGCAAGCGTTCACTGGCCGAGCGCATTGTCTATGATGCCCTAGAGACAGTTCGTGAGCGCACCGGCGCAGAACCCTCGACGATTCTCAAGCGCGCCGTTGACAACGTGAAGCCCCAGTTAGAGGTGCGCAGCCGCCGAGTTGGTGGTGCCACCTACCAGGTTCCTGTAGATGTGCGGCCGCGTCGTCAGACCACGCTGGCAATCCGCTGGATTGTCGGCTACGCCCGCGACCGCCGCGAGCGCACCATGGCGGCCCGCCTTGCCGGCGAGTTGCTCGACGCTTCTAACAACTCCGGGGCGTCCATCAAGCGCAAAGAGGACCTCCACAAGATGGCGGAGTCCAACAAGGCTTTCGCTCACTATCGTTGGTAGTGGGAGCAAGATTTGTCATGGTTGCGTAACTATGAGTACAGCTGACTGTCACCGCGCCTGAATAATTTGCGATTGGTTGGGTGACAGCGTCACCGCCAGTCCACCGGGGCCCGAACAGGCTCCGAATCTTCGCAGCGGAGAGCACAATTATGTCTCTAAGTCCTCTTGAACAAACCCGCAACATCGGCATCATGGCCCATATCGACGCGGGTAAAACCACGACCACCGAACGCTTCCTGTACTACGCCGGGGTGAACTACAAGATCGGCGAGGTGCACGATGGTGCCGCCACCATGGACTGGATGGCCCAGGAGCAGGAACGCGGCATCACCATCACGGCGGCTGCTACCCACTGCAACTGGCGCGATAGCCGTATAAACATCATCGACACCCCAGGCCATGTGGACTTCACGATGGAGGTGGAGCGGTCGCTGCGCGTCCTAGACGGCGCTGTGGCGGTCTTCGACGGAGTGGCGGGGGTTGAACCGCAGACCGAGACGGTTTGGCGCCAGGCGGATCGCTACGGCGTGCCCCGGATTTGTTTCGTCAACAAGCTGGACCGGACCGGCGCCGACTTCTTTTTCTGCGTCGACAGCATTCGCGAGCGGCTGAGTTGCACGCCCCTGGTACTGCAAGTGCCGATCGGGGCAGAGTCGGAGTTTTCCGGCGTTGTGGACTTGCTGGCAATGCGAGGGCTGGTGTGGAACGCCTCCGACTTGGGTGCCACCTGGGAGGAGATCCAAATCCCTGAAGGGCTAAGAGAGTTGGCAGAGGCCAAGCGCGCCGAGATTATCGACCACGTCAGCTCGATCCACGACGACGTGCTGGAGAAGTACGTGGCCGAAGAGGAGATCACCGCCGACGACTTACGTCCGGCTATCCGCCGAGGCACCCTCTTGGGCCATTTCGTGCCCGTGCTCTGCGGCTCGGCGTTCAAGAACAAGGGTGTGCAACCGCTGTTAGACGCCGTCGTGGATTACTTGCCATCTCCGCTGGACCTGCCGCCGGTGGAGGGTACCCACCCGCGCAGCGGCGAGGTGCTCGGGCGGGGAACCGACGAGACCGAGCCGTTTGCGGCGCTCGCCTTCAAGATCATGTCGGATCCTCACGTGGGTCGGCTCACCTACTTCCGGGTGTACAGCGGCAAGGTTTCCAAGGGTGATCAGGTGTTGAACAGCCGTAGTGGTCGAACTGAGCGCATCTCGCGCCTGCTGGAGATGCACGCCAACGAGCGCCTCGACCGCGACGAGGTAGGCGCCGGTGGCATCGTGGCCGGCGTTGGCTTCAAGAACACCCGCACAGGCGACACGCTCTGTGCCAAGAACCACCCCATCCTGCTGGAGCAGTTGGAGTTCCCCGAGTCGGTTATAGACGTTGCCGTCGAGCCCAAATCCAAAGCCGATCAGGATCGCCTGTCCAAAGCCTTGCAGGCACTAGCGGAGGAGGATCCCACTTTCAGAGTCCGCACCGACAGCGACACCGGCCAGACGATCATCGCCGGGATGGGCGAGTTGCACCTTGAGGTGATCGTGGATCGGATGCTGCGCGAGTTCAAAGTGGACGCCTCAGTGGGCCGGCCGCAGGTGGCCTATCGAGAGACGCTCACCGCCCCGGTCATCGAGCACACCTACATTCACCGCAAGCAGACCGGTGGTCTCGGTCAGTTCGCTGTCATCTGCGCCTCAATCGAGCCTCTAGGGCCCGGCGAGGACTTCGAGTTCGTCAACGAGGTGCGCGGCGGGTCGATCCCCAAGGATTACATCCCAGCAGTGGAGGAAGGCATCCGCGAAGCGCTTACCAACGGTGTGCTTGCCGGCTTCGCCACTGTCGGTGTGCGTGTCATCCTCAACGACGGCAAGTACCACGAGGTGGATTCCTCAGAGATGGCCTTCAAGATCGCGGCCGTGTCCTGGTACCGGGAGGCCGCGCACAAGGCCTCACCGGTGGTGCTAGAGCCGGTTATGGCGATTGAAGTGGTGGCGCCCGAAGGGTTCCTAGGCGAAGTGGTGGGTGACCTCAACAGCCGCCGCGGGCGGGTGCTGGCTACCGAACAGCGCGGCGCCAATCAAGTTGTGAGCGCTACGGTGCCGCTTGCGGAGATGTTTGGATACGCTACCGACCTGCGTTCGCGCACTCAGGGGCGGGCTACCTACACTATGCAGTTCGACTCTTACCAGCGAGTGCCCCCGGTGGTGCAGGAGACTGTGGTCTCTCGTGTGCGCGGCGTCTGAGGCCAAAGATATCGAGTCACAACGGGCGCAATAATTACTGACAGCTGACAGCCGGATTACACGGGATGTGCCCGAACCCATCTCGAGCAGTTTGAATCAAACCGACAAATCAGGAGCAGGAATATGGCAAAGGAAGTCTTCGAGCGTTCGAAGCCCCATATCAACGTCGGGACCATGGGTCACATCGACCACGGCAAGACAACGTTGACGGCGGCAATTACGCGGGTGCTCTCTGAGCGTGACCCCACCTCCACGAGCTTTGCTGACTTCGATTCCATCGATAAGGCACCCGAGGAGCGAGAGCGCGGTATCACTATCAACGTCGCCCACGTGGAGTACGAAACGTCGAACCGTCACTACGCCCACGTCGACATGCCGGGCCACGCCGACTACATCAAGAACATGATCACTGGTGCCGCTCAGGTGGACGGGGCCATTCTGGTGGTCTCAGCTGCCGACGGGCCTATGCCTCAGACCCGCGAGCACGTGCTACTGGCCCGCCAGGTGGGCGTACCGCGCATTCTGGTGGCGCTGAACAAGGTGGACGCGGTCGACGATCCCGAGTTGCTGGAACTAGTCGAGCTTGAGGTGCGTGAGCTGCTTGACGAGTATGGATTCCCTGGCGACGACACCCCGGTTCTGCCGGTCTCGGCCCTCAAGGCGCTTGAGGGCGACGGTGAGGCTGCTGACCAGGTAGTGGCGCTTATGGAGGCCGTGGATAGCTATATCCCCGAGCCGGTGCGAGATGTGGATAAGCCGTTCCTGCTGCCTATTGAGGATGTCTTTTCCATCACGGGCCGCGGCACGGTGGTCACCGGGCGCGTTGAGCAGGGCATCGTCAACACTGGCGACAACGTCGAGATCATCGGCATCAAAGAAACCCGCAAGACGGTCTGCACCGGCGTTGAGATGTTTCGCAAGATCCTCGACGAGGGTCGTGCTGGTGACAACATCGGGGCTCTGCTGCGGGGAGTTGGCAAGGAGGAGGTGCAGCGCGGCCAAGTGCTGGCTGCTCCGGGCTCCATCACGCCGCACACCCATTTCGAGGCAGAGGTCTACGTGCTGACCAAGGCCGAGGGTGGCCGCCACAAGCCCTTCTTCGACGGCTACCGGCCTCAGTTCTACTTCCGCACTACCGATGTCACGGGCTCTATCTCGCTGCCGGAGGGCATCGAGATGTGCATGCCGGGTGATAACACCCAGATGACCGTCGAATTGATTGCGCCCATTGCTATGGACGAAGGTTTGCGCTTCGCCATTCGCGAAGGCGGGCGTACTGTCGGCGCCGGCGCCGTAACGAAGATCCTGAAGTAGCCAGCCATGGCCACGGGGCAGAAAATCCGGATCCGCCTAAAGGCGTACGACCACGAGGTTGTGGATCAGTCAGCGCGCAAGATTGTGCAGACGGTGAAGCGAACCCAGGCTGACGTGCGCGGACCGGTGCCGTTGCCCACTGAGCGGCACCGAGTCACCGTGATTCGCTCGCCCCACAAGGACAAGGACAGTCGCGAGCACTTCGAGATGCGCATTCACAAGCGACTGCTAGACATTGTGAACTCATCGGCGAAGACGGTGGACTCTTTGCAGCGCATCGATTTGCCCGCCGGGGTAGACATCGAGATCAAGATCCTCTAACCCCCCTTACTTCGTAACAATGGCGTGAACCTCTCCGGGGCCGTGGACGCCGATTACGAGTGTGCTCTCGATGTCGGCTGAGCGCGACGGGCCGGTGACGGCGACGAGCTGGCTCGGCAGGTCCTGGAGGTTGCGCAAGAAGTCGCCGAGAGTGTCCACCACGCTGGCACTGTCGATAACGAAGATGCAACTGGGTGGTAGCAGGCTTGCGGCCCGGCCCCGGGACTCGTCGGAGCGCAGCAGCACGGTGCCAGTTTGTGCCACTGCGGCGGTTGCCCGTACTACCCCTACCCCAGCAGATACGACGGCGGCGGATCCGCAGTCAGGCCAGTAGAGGTCGGCATCTACCTCCAGCCCGGCGGTGGCCAGCACAGGCCCTTCGTGGCGGGAGGCGTAGTTGGCAACCGCCGCTGACAACCCCTCCAAAGGAACTCGCTCGGCGGTTCCGCCGAGAGCCTGCCACGCCTCGAGGAATCCTTCGGGGCCTCTACGTACATTGACGAATTGGGCTCTTGGTGTCAGCGGTGCAGCTGCGGGTCTGCTGGTTGTACCACCGCGTAACCGGCCGAGGAAATCGTCTCGCTGGCTCACGGCAAGTCCCGGCCCCGTTGCCAGGCACCCAGCCAGCCGACGTTGGGCAGACGTGGCAGGTGCCGCAGCAGCGGCAAGCCGCGGCGGGCGGCTAGCACCGTGAGGGCGAAGATCCAGCTCCTGGACCACGCCTGGGACCAAAGCCAAAATGCTGCCCGGCGAAGCCGCGAGGCGTCGGCGCGGGAATCCCGGTGGCGCAACTGGAGCAACAAATCGTGCAACGGGATGCGCACTGGGCAAATCTCAGTGCAAGCACCGCAGAGCGAGGAGGCCTCTGACAGCTCGCGGGCCGCCGGATCGGCGGGTCTCAGCAGCGGGGTCAACACGGCGCCGATGGGACCGCTGTAGACCGACTCGTAGGTGTGTCCTCCCACCTGCCGGTAGACGGGGCAGACGTTGAGGCAGGCCCCGCAGCGAATGCAATGCAGCGCCGGCGAGAAGCGGGTGCCCACGATGTCACTGCGCCCCCCGTCCACTACCACCACGTGTAGCTCCTCGGGGCCGTCGCTCTCGCCGGCTCGCCGCGGCCCGGTGATGATGTTGGTGTACACGGTCAGTGGTTGCCCTGTAGCGGAACGAGCCAGCAGGTTCAACATTACGTCGAGTTCTGCGAAGTCAGCCACGATGCGTTCTAGACCCATCAGGGCAATGTGAGTCGGAGGAAGGCTGGAGCACATGCGCCCGTTCCCCTCGTTCTCGACGAGGCAGATCGAACCGCTAGCAGCAACGGCAAAGTTCACGCCCGTGATACCCAAGCCGGCATCCAAGAATGCCTGCCGGAGGCGCTTGCGCGCGTAAGAGGCCTCAGCTTCGATTTCAGGGCTGACCGGTGCTCCCCGGTCGGCGGTCAGCAGCTCGGCGACCTCGAAGCGGTCCTTGTGCATGGCTGGCGCCACGATATGAGAAGGAGGTTCGCCGGCGAGTTGCTGGATGAACTCGCCGAGATCGGTCTCTACAACATCGGCACCGGACCGCGCTAGAACCTCGTTCAGTTGGATCTCTTCAGACACCATGGACTTGCCTTTGGCGATCACTTTGGCACCACGTCGTGCCACAATGTCGGCCACAATCTCGGTGGCTTCGTAGGCGTCGGCGGCCCAGTGCACCTGCCCACCGAGGGCGATTAGTTTGTCCGACCAGAGTTCGAGCAGCTCGGGTAGGTGCTGGAGTGCGGCGGCCCTAATTCCCGCGGCCGCGTCGCGTAGTTCGTCGGCGTTGGCGAGTTCGGCTATGGCCTCGTTGCGGCGTTCCACCATCAGCCCAGTACCCCGGGCTATAGCCGTCTGCATCCGTTCGTTGCCAAGGGCTCGCCCAGCGCGGTGGCTGAAGCTCACAGGTACCGCAGTCGGAGTGCTCAAGACGACTCCCCGCCAGCTAGGCCTACGACCCAGAGATGCTCGTTAAGCAAAGTCATGCCCGGGGTCCAGCAGCGTGGCAACGTGGTCAAACTGCAGTTCCAGGCCGCGCCGCCGGGCGCGACCCTGTAGGTGCAGCAGGCAGGAGAGATCGCAACTGGTGACCTGTGAACTATCCGCTGCGAGGAGGTTGTCCAGCTTCTCGTCGGCCATGGCGATCGACACCCCTGGCATTTTGACCGAGAAGGATCCGCCGAAACCGCAGCAGCGCTCGGCTCCCTCGGCGCTGATGGGTGTCTTGCCAGCATCCCGCAGGGCTTGCCGAACCGTGGTTCCTGCGCCCAGTTCGCGCAACGCATGGCACGAGTCGTGGACCAAGACAGTTTCGGCCGCGTTCGCAGAGTCCTGTGGCAGTTCGGTGCGGTCGTCGGTGGGGTTGCCTGCATTGGTCACGAAGGCGGTCAACTCAACTGTGCGAGCTGCGGCTCGGCGGGCTGCGCCAGCGTCGGCGGTGCCGTCGAAGAGCTGCGGCCAGTGATGGGATATCATCGTGGCGCAGGAACCCGAGGCGACCACGCAGGGTGTCTCGTTGTTGCCGAGAGCGCGCAGCGTCCGGCGAGCCACGCGCCGGGCCTCGTTGCCGTAGCCGGCGTTGTAAGCGGGCTGACCGCAGCACGTCGCTCTCCGTACCGGTTGTGGGTCGTACCCGGCGGCGCGCAGCACTCTCTGCGCCGCTGAAGCAACTTCGGGGCGCAGCAACTCGACGAGGCAGCTAGCGAAAAACTGAACCCGCATATGGGGCACCCTAGCGGCCTGTAATCGGCCCGGGCCTTTCCGAACGGCCGCCCGTCGGCTGCGCCTGTACGCTCGCGCCTATGGCTGAGCATTCCATGGCCGAAAGCCTGGCGGAACTTGCCAAGCGTAAGGAGCAGGCCCGTCACGCCGGCCCCGAGCGGGCGGTGGAGCGTCAGCACGCCAAGGGCAAGCTGCTGGCCCGCGAGCGCATCGACTACCTACTAGATCCGGGCTCGTTCCACGAACTCGACATGTTGGCGCGTCATCGCGCCGCTGATAGCGGCCTGAGCGAGCGGCCTTACACCGACGGCGTGGTCACCGGTTGGGGAACTGTCGACGGCCGCAAGGTCTTCGTATTTGCCCAGGATTTCACCGTGTTCGGCGGTGCCCTCGGCGAGGTGTTTGCCGAGAAGATTCACAAGGTCATGGATCTGGCTACTACCACCGGGGCGCCTGTCATCGGCCTAAACGACGGCGCCGGGGCGCGTATCCAGGAAGGTGTCGTGAGCCTCGACTCTTACGGTGGCATCTTCTCGCGCAACGTGCGCGCTTCGGGCGTGATACCGCAAATCTCGGTGATCCTGGGGCCTTGCGCGGGTGGGGCGGTCTACAGCCCGGCGATTACCGACTTCATCTTTATGGTGCGCGAGACCTCGCACATGTTCATCACTGGCCCCGACGTGGTTCGCGCTGTGACCGGCGAGGAGGTCTCGCTGGAGGACCTCGGCGGAGCCCGAAGTCATGCCACCAAGTCAGGCGTGGCTACTTTCGTGCGCGACACAGAACACGAAGTTCTGGATGCGGTGAAAGAGCTGCTTAGCTTCTTGCCAGCAAACTACCTAGAACACCCCCCGCACTATAAGCCGCTCGATTCGCCAGACCGCGTTTGCCCCGAGCTACGGGCCACTCTTCCCGCCAGTTCCAATCAGCCCTATGACATGCGAGAAGTGGTCGGTTCGCTGCTCGACGACGGCGAGTACTTCGAGTACTTCCCTCATTGGGCGCAGAACATTGTCTGCATGTTTGGCCGACTCGACGGGCACACCGTCGGCGTAGTCGGCAACCAGCCGCTAGTACTGGCTGGGGTGCTAGATATCGAATCGTCCTCTAAGGCCGCCCGCTTTGTTCGCACCTGCGACGCTTTTGGTATCCCCCTGCTGACCCTCGTGGATGTTCCAGGGTTCCTGCCTGGTGTCGACCAGGAGTACGGCGGCATCATCCGCCACGGCGCCAAGCTCTTGTACGCCTACTGCGAGGCGACGGTACCGCGCATCTCGGTGGTAACCCGCAAGGCTTACGGCGGTGCCTACGTCGTTATGGACTCCAAGTCTGTGGGCTCGGACTTGTGCTTTGCCTGGCCGTCCGCCGAACTGGCGGTCATGGGGCCGCAGGGGGCGGTGGAGATCCTGCACCGGCGGGAGCTGGCCGACAGCGAGGATCCCGAAGCCCGCCGAGACGAACTGGTAGAGGACTACATAGAGCGCTACGCCAATCCGTACATTGCTGCCGAGCGGGGGTATATCGACGACGTGATCGATCCGGCGGACACCCGGCGCAAAGTCATCGCCGGGTTCGATGCACTGCGTTCCAAGCGTCCTGAGCGGCCTCGCCGCAAACACGGTGTTATTCCGCTGTGAGTGCTCCGATTGGCCCAACTGGCAGGGTTGTGGCGCTAGCGCCGCCGCTAGCTACCGATGGGGAAGTGGCGGCGATAGCTGCTGCTGTGAGTCTGCTGGTGCAGCAGTCGGAGGCTCCTAGGTCAGCGCCAGAACGATCTGGCTGGCGGTTCGCTGGCCGCTGGTGGCGCTAGGCGCCACTCGGTAGTCGCGGAGTTGTCGTCAGTCACCAAAGGCGATTGGGCGGCGGCCGATCCTGGCTCGAATATGCGCCTCGGCGACGGTGTCGCAGCTCTGCGAGTCCGGCTTCGACCCGAAGTGCTGGATATCCAAAGCCGGGCGACCGGCCGAGTGCTAGATATCCGCGGCCCGCTGGCCAGCGGCTTCTCCTATGGGTCGGCCAGCGAGCTAGTCGTAGCGCCACCGTGGTCCCTTGATGAGCGAGCCGCTGAGCCGTTCGACACGATCTGTTCGTTTGGGGCAATGGCGGCGGCGCCGTGCCTGGAGAGACTCGTGGCCAGGCTGCTACGGCTCAGCGCGCCGGACGGCCGGCTGCTGTTCCTGGAGTTGGACGGCGACGCTCGCCCCTGGCGCCGACGGCTAGATGGCCTAGCTCGGCGATACTGGGGCCTTTCGCTAGGGCGCCACATCAGCGGCGCGCTCTGGACGGGCGGCTACGAGGTGACTTCGTTGTCCAGGTACCCAGCGCCAGGTGGCCCCCCGGGGCTTCTGCGGGCGGTAGCCGGCGACGCTCGCCCCGATCCACACCGGCATGGTGAGCTATGGCTAGATCGTGACGAGGTTGACGACGGTGAGTAGTGATTCTGTGATGAGGCTCAACTCCCCGGGGGCGATGACTGGATCGTGACGCTGTTGACAACCACAGCCGGGTCGGGAGCACCGCCAAGAGGGTTATCGGGAATGTCTGCGTGGCTCGCAAGAATCTCGACTAGCAGGTCGAGCCCTTCGGTCACCTGGCCGAACACCACATAAGTTCCCTGGCCGTCGAGTAGGTCGGCTCTGGGAGTGACGGTGAAGAAGTACTGCGCCCCGGCGCTGTTAGGTTCGCCGCGGCGGGCCATCACTAGCTGTCCGGGCCGGTAGCTGAAACCGGTCCCCTCGTCCCACAGCGTGTATCCCGGTCCCGGGTCGGCGGCGTCGTTTGTGGTCGGCGAGCCCCCTTGCAGGATTCCGATGCTTGGGTCGCTGCGATGGATGAGAGTGTCGTCGTAGTAACCGAAGCGGGCCAAGTTCACGAAGCTGTTTACCGTGCCTGGCGTGTTGACTACGTCTAACTCCACGCGCACGGTACCCCGTGAGGTGTCGAAGACGGCGGTGTGTGGCACTGAGGGGTCGATGCACTGCGCCGGCGCCTCGTCGAAGCTCAGGACTCGCTCAGCGGCGCCCTCAGCCGGAGCGCAAGGCCCCGTGCCGTACTCCTCAGCGGTGTACGGCGTGTAGTCCGGGTTGCCACTTGAAGACTCGGCAGGCAACTCGTCAACCGGGTCAACTGGATTGTCTGCTTCGGCTGTCTCATCGGGCTCGGTTGTTTCGTCGGGCTCTATCTCGGCTGCATCGGTTGGGGCGGTCACTTCTGCCCCGACCGGCTCTGGCGGCGGCAGAGCCGTCTCGGACTCATCCTCGCGGCCAGCTAGGACGATGCCTAGGAAGGTCCCGGCGATTGCCAGCACCACGATCCCGACGAGGATGCCCCTGCGGCGTCGCTTGGCTCGTGCCGCAGCTTGCTTTTCAGCCTCTCGGCGAGCCTTCGTTCCAGCCTTCTGACGAGCGCGTTTCTCGGTACCCATGGCCTAAAAGTTACCGGTACCAGAGGCGCAGAGTGGTGCTAGATGGCGTTAGTTTAGTTTGACAGCGATGGATCTCTTGGTACAGAAGTTTGGCGGCACATCGGTAGCCACCCCTGAGCGCATGCGCGAGATCGCTGTGCAGGTGCGCGTCCGGCGGCTCCAGGGCGATGATGTAGTGCTGGTGGTTAGCGCTATGGGCAACGAGACCGATGAACTCTTGCGCCTGGCTGCCGGGGTGGCCGACCGTCGCCCCGGGCGTGAGATGGATATGTTGATCACAGCCGGGGAGCGCAAGGCCACCGCCTTGGTCTGCATGGCACTCCACGATGCCGGGGTATCGGCTGAGTCCCTAACCGGCAGTCAGGCGGGGTTCATCACCGACACGACGCATCAGAACGCCCGCATCCTGGAGATACGACCAGATCGGGTGCGCGCAGCTGTGGCTGAGGGGCGGGTCCCAGTGGTAGCGGGTTCGCAGGGCATCTCCAAAGAGTCCGACGTGACCTTTCTAGGCCGAGGCGGTTCGGACACCACCGCGGTGGCATTGGCCAACGTGCTCGGCGCCGACGCCTGCGAGTTGTACACCGATGTTTCGGGTGTGTTCACCGCTGATCCCCGGGTGGTGCCCCAAGCTCGTCGCATCGAAAGATTGTCGTATGACGAGATGTTGGAGATGACCGCCACTGGCTGCCCGAAACCGGCCATGCGGTCCGTCGAGGTGGCTCGGGCTCGGCATGTCCCGCTGCATGTGCGCTCGGCTTTCACCTGGGAGCCGGGTACCTGGATTGGCGAGGAGGATCCCACTATGGAACGGGCAATCGTTGCCGCCGTCACTCACGACACGTCTGAGGCCAAGATCACCGTGCCCGACGTGCCCGACCAGCCTGGCATAGCTGGGACACTCTTCCGGCGGCTCGCCGAACTGGACGTCAACGTGGACATGATCGTGCAGAATGTCTCCGAGGGTGGCATTACCGACATTTCCTTCACCGTTCCGCGCGGTCAGTTGGAGGCCAGCAAAGCGGTAGCGCAGGCCTTGGCCAGCGAGATCGGCGCCGGAACTGTCACCTCCGACAGCGACATCGGGCGGGTGAGCCTCGTCGGGGCTGGCATGAAGTCCAACCCGGGAGTGGCGGCGACCATGTTCGAGACACTCGGGGCCAGCGGGGTCAACATCGAGATGATCTCCACATCGGCTATCCGCATTTCCTGCGTAGTTCGCGAGGTAGACATGGTAAAGGCGGTCTCGGTCTTGCACCAGGCTTTTGCGTTGGATCAGCAGCCGCCGGAGACAGACAGGTAAAGGAGTCGCGACCGTGAGCCAACGTAAGACTTTATATCTGGCCAACCCCTACGGGTTCTCGGCGCAGCATCGGTCTGGGCCACTTAGCGACTTGATAACCGCGCTGGAAGATGTCGGGGCCGAGGTTTGGGAACCGTTCGCGCTCGGCGATCAGCGGGGTTGGATTAGAGAACCGGGCTGGCCCTACCGGGTGGGCCAGCAGGACATGAGGCTTGTACGCGAGGCCGATGGCATCTTCACCATCACCAACGGCTGCCCGCCCGAGGAGGGAGTGATGGTGGAGTTAGGGATGGCGATTGCCTGGGGTAAGCCGACCTTCCTGTTCCGAGACGACTTCCGCCATTGCAACGACAGCGAGGCGTACCCGCTCAACCTGATGCTGTTCACGGGCCTTCCCGAGCATGGCTGGGAGGACTATTGGTACGACTCGCTGGAGCAAATCGCCGACCCCCAAAAGGCGCTCGTTCGCTGGCTGCGCGACGAACTCCCCACTTGAGTCGAGGTATCTCCGGCCGGTGACCTTGTCGAGTCCTAGAACGGGCTCGATTAGGATCGCCACCGTGCAATATCCTGCCGAGGCGCTGGCTGGGGTGTTCCCGGTCTTCCAGACGCCCTTTGACGCTAACGACGAAATCGACCCCGCGGCTCTTGAGGCCCAAATCGAGTGGGTCTATGCCTGTGAAGTTGACGGGATTGTGCTGGCGATGGTCTCGGAAGTGCTGCGGCTCAGTACCGGCGAGCGCCGGCACTTGGCCGAACTTGCGTGCAGTCTGGGTCTACAGCACGGCCCGGTCATCATCTCGGTGGGGGCGGAAAGCACGAAGGTGGCGGTGGATTTGGCTCGCCACGCCGAGAGCGTGGGTGCCACAGCGGTCATGGCGATCCCACCTATCTCGGTGGAGCTAGCCGACCGCGAGTTGGTGGCCTACTACGAAGCGCTGCTAAGGGCAGTCGGAATCCCGGTGGTGGTGCAGGACGCCAGCGGCTATGTAGGGCAGCCGATGTCGATCCAGTTGCAGGCCGGCTTGCTGGGCGCTTACGGCGAGAGGGTGCTCTTTAAGCCCGAGGCGGTGCCTATCGGACCGCGGCTTACTGCGTTGCGCGAGGCCACCAATGGTCGAGCCCGTGTCTTCGAGGGCTCCGGGGGCATCGCCCTAGTGGATAGCTACCGGCGGGGCATCGTCGGCACCATGCCGGCGGCAGACACCCCGTGGGCGCTTGTGGCGCTCTGGCGGGCACTGGAGGCCGGGGATCAGGCGCGCATCGAGGCCATTGCTGATCCGTTGGCCAGGCTGGTGTCGCTGATGGACAGCCTCGACGCTTTTGTGGCCATCGAGAAGCACCTTTTGGTAGCACAGGGCGTGATACCGAGCGCCCGCCGGCGAGGCCCGCTCAGCTACGAACCCGACGCCGAGACCCTAGCGGAGGTGGATCGCCTAGTGGGTCGCCTGCGCGCCGCGGTCGACGGCTAGCGACCGCTAAGGGGTCCCCTTTGGTGGCAGTCGAGCCGACAGCTTTCGCTACGAGGCTCTGTGCTCCCGAAGGTCCCACTGCCGGTCCCGACGGCTGGATCCTCAACGTCTGTTCGTTCACCCGTGATGAGGCCTGGCCGACCCAGGGTGGCGATATCTGTGCCACGCACCTCGCTGCTCCCAGACAGAGCAGAAGGCTGCTAAACACGACCGAAAGCGGGGTTGTGGGCATCCCCGCGGCGCTGGCGTTCGGGCCCGACGGAGCGCTCTACGTGACCGATGAGGGCCACCGAGCCGTCCTGCGGGTCGATCCTGACGGCACCGTTAGCCGCTGGGCCTCGTCTTTTGACAACGAACCGCTCAACGGCCCCAACGACCTGTGCTTCGACGCCGACGGTAGTTGCTACTTCACCGACCCCTGGGGTAGCTCACTAGAGAACCCGGTCGGTGCGGTCTACGGCAGGTCCCCCGACGGCGACCTGCACCGTATTGATGGGGGCATGGGCTTCCCCAACGGCATAGTGCTGCGCGATGAGCAGTTGTACGTGGCTGAGACGCTGCGTAGTTGCGTGTGGATCTACGACATCGTCGCACCCGGTGAGGCCACGAACCGCCGACTCTTCTGTCGCCAGCCGCATGTACCCGACGTGCCCGTCTGCGGTCCCGACGGTATGGCTTTCGACACCGAGGGGAACCTGTTGGTGGCTCACTACGGCTCGGGTTTTGTGTTCGTCTACGACCGCCAGGGCGTAGCAGTAGACCGGATCGTCTGCGGCGGCGTGGCGCCCACCAACGTCTGCTTCGGCGGGATCGACCACAGCACACTTTTCATCACCGTCGACGACACCGACGAGATGGTCGCCGTGGACTGGGGCGTGGCTGGGCAGCGGTTGCACTTCTGCCCCACGGCGTTTGCGGGTACGCATCCCTTCGCTGCCATGATGAGCGCATGATGAGCGCATGATGAGCGTCGGTAACCCGCCGACACGAGGGGAGATCACCGGATGATCTGCTGCAGTCACCGTCGTACTGGGGGCACGCTCCTGTGAGTGCAGGCACTACTCGCATCGGTATCGACACCGGCGGCACCTTTACCGACCTGATCGCCTTCGATACCGCCGACGGCACGGTTACCTCGCTGAAGGTGGCTTCCACGCCGTCTGAGCCGCTGCGGGCGTTCCTGAGAGCTATCGAAGCCTCCGGTGTGGCGCCAGACGACATTGCTTTCCTGGTGCACGGAACCACGGTGGCCACCAACGCCATGATCCAGCGAGCCGGAGCCCGCGTGGGGTTTATCTGTACGGCCGGCCACGAGGACATCCCCTTCATCCAGCGGGTCAACCGGCAGTTTCTTTACGATCTCAACTGGAACAAGCCTCGGCCGCTGCTGGCCAGTCGGCGCGACTGCTTCGGCGTAGCCGAACGCATCACCGCCGACGGATCTGTGCTGACGCCGCTCAGCAGCGAGGCGATTCACGACCTCTGCGAGCGAATTGCCGCTAACTCTGAACTCGAGGCTCTAGCGGTCTGCTTACTGTTCTCGTACCTCAACACCGATCACGAGAAGGCTCTGGCGGAGGCCCTGCGGGAGCGCTTTGGTGAGCTGCCACTGTCGGTGAGTCACGAGGTGGCTCCCATCTGGCGCGAGTACGAGCGCTCCAGCACCGTCATCGCCGACGCCTACGTCAAGCCGCTCATGCAGCGGTACGTGGCCAGCCTCGCCGGCGGTCTAGCGGACGCTGACATCAACGTGAACTGGGCGATGATGAAGTCCAACGGCGGGTTGATGAAAGCCGCGGCTGCTGCCGACGGGCCTATTCACCTCGCCATGTCGGGGCCGGCGGGTGGGGCTGTGGCCGGACGCCATGTAGCTGACCTACTGGGGCTTCAGAACATGGTTACCATTGACGTGGGCGGCACCAGCGCAGACGTGGCCCTGATTCTGGGCGGTGACGTGGGCTACACCACCTCCTACGAGGTGGAGTGGGGTATTCCGGCGGCAATCCCGCTCATGGACATCCACACCGTTGGGGCCGGCGGCGGATCTATTGCCTGGGTCAACGCTGGTGGGTTCCTGCAGGTTGGACCGCAGAGCGCCGGGGCAGTCCCCGGACCCATCTGCTACGGGGCCGGCGGGCGGGAAGTGACGGTTACCGACGCCAATCTGGTGTTGGGCCACCTAGACCCCGACTACTTCTGCGGCGGGGTCATGCGCCTCGATGCAGACCTGGCTCACAGTGGCGCCGCTGAGATGGCTGCTGTCTTGGACATGTCGCCGCTCGAGCTGGCCCACGCCACTGTGGAGATCGCAGATGAGAACATGGCCAACGCCATCCGTATGGTGAGCATCGACCGAGGCCACGATCCGCGCCACTTTGCTTTGCTGGCCTTCGGCGGGGCGGGGCCGTTGCACGGGGCTGCGGTAGCCCGCAAGTTGCGTATACCTACCCTCGTGGTGCCCCCATTTCCCGGCAGCTTCTCGGCGCTGGGGCTGTTGCTGGGCGACCTACGAGTCGACAAACTCTGGACGCAGTCGTTCCGGTCCGACAGGGTCAGCGCCGGCGAGGTAGTTGAACGCTTCGCCACCATCGCCGCCGCGGCCAAAGAGGAGTTGCGGGCCCAGGGATTCGAAGGCGACTGCGACCTGCGCTACGCCATCAACATGCGCTACCTAGGCCAGAACTACGAGACCGAGGTGGAAGTACCGCCAATCGACTCATTAGACGCCGCCGGTGCCGATGAGCAACTCCAGCGGGCTTATGCGGCTTTCCTCGACCGCCACCGGGCCATGTACGAATACGTGATCTCCGATGCTGTTATCGAGATGGTCAGCTTCAGAGTCTCGGCTATTGGGGCGATCCCGCACCCCCGCCTCGCCCGTGTACGTCCAGAGCCAGCTACTCCCGAGACTATCCGCCAGGTGCACTTCGCCGGCGAGGGTGTGGTGCCGTGCCGGGTGCTGCACCGCCGGGCTATGCCAGTCGAAGAGCTTCTAGAGGGGCCGCTTATCGTCGTTGAGGAGGGGTCAACTACGCTCGTGGAGCCGGGGATGCGGGTTCGCCGTAGTCCCGAGGATGTCCTGATCGTGGAGGTGAGCCCATGACTGACCTGCTCACACCCTCAAAGAGCCCATCGCTGTCCGCCAACCTGCTGGCGGATCAGGTCACGCTTACGGTCATCGATAACTACCTGTCCACCACTTGCCGTGAGATGGGCATTGCCATGATGCGCACGGCGTACTCGCCGATGTTCAATGAGTCCCTGGACTTCTCCTGTGTGCTGTTCGACGCTAAGGGCCGCATGATTGCCCAGGCCGAGTTCTGTCCCTCCCAGATCGGGACCATCAAGTTCACCGTTGAGTGGATGATCGACGAGTTGGGTCCCGACGTGTACCGGCCCGGCGATGTGATCATCATGAACGACCCCTACCGGGGCAGCGGCCACATTCCCGAGCACACGCTGCTGAAGGCCGTTTTTCACGACGACGAGATCGTGGGCTTCGTGGCCAACTGCGCCCACCTGGCCGAGCCGGGCGCTAAGGCGCCTGGCGGCTTGGCCGGCGACGCCACTGACATCTTCCAAGAGGGTCTCCGTATCCCCCCGCTGTGGCTGCAACGCGAGAGTGTGCCCCAGGAGGATGTCTGGAAGATCATCTTTGCCAATCACCGCACACCGAAGGTCACCTACGGCGACCTCATGGCCATGGTGGGGTCATTGAACGTGGCCGAACGGCGACTCATCGGCCTCATAGACAGATACGGCTACGAGACCGTCACCACTGCTACTCAGGACTTAATCGGTATCGCTGAGCGGCGCATGTCTGAAGAGATCCGGCGCATCCCCGACGGCGAGTACCGCTTTAGCGATGTCATTGAGGACGACGGCGTGGCTGAGGGTGCCTACGTTATCGACTGCACCGTGGTCGTGGACGGAGGCCACGCGGCTTGTGATTTCACCGGTTCCTCCGCTCAGGCTGCCGGTCCCATGAATGCGACATATGCGGTGACTGCCTCGGCGGTCTACAACGCCTTTATGCACATCACTGATCCCACCATCCCCCGAAACGAGGGCTGCTACCGGCCCTTGAACATCATTGCTCCGCCACCCAGCATCGTTAACTGCGAGTTCCCGGCACCGCTGGTTGGTGGGAACACCGAGGTCAGCCCCAGAATCACCGACATCATCTTCGGCGCCTTGGCCGAGGCCTTGCCCGAGCGCATCCCGGCTTCCCTTGGCGGTACCTCGTGTTGCTTCCTGTTCGGCGGCCAGCACCCCGACACCGGCGACCTCTATTCGCATTTCCACTTCGAGGGCATCGGCTGGGGCGGGCGACCGGCCGCCGACGGCAACAGTCAGATCATCGTCATCAACGGCAACTGTCGGAACACCCCAGTTGAGGTGTTCGAGTCTCGCTACCCGCTGCGGGTGGAGTCCTACCGGCTGCTGGAAGACTCCGGCGGGGCGGGCTTGAACCGAGGAGGTTTAGGGATCGAACGCATCCTGACCATGACAGCAGAGGAGGTGACCGTCAGCGCTATTTTCAACCGCATGTTGGTGGACCCGTTCGGGATCCACGGCGGCGGCCCGGGTGCCAACAGTGGCATATTTGTGCGCCTCGCCGGCGAGGAATCCTGGAGCACGTTCAGCCAGAAGTTCGGCACGATTTCGCCGTCGAAGTTCTCCAACATCCTGCTGCACCGTGGCGATCAGGTGAAGATCGTGGCGCCTGGAGGCGGCGGCTGGGGCGACCCGCTGAGGCGTTCGCCCGAGCGGGTGCTAGCCGACGTGGCCGAAGGGCTAGTGACGCCCGAAGGTGCGGCACGCGACTACGGCTTGGCCGTGCAGCGCCACAACGGCTCCTGGGGAGCCACCCCCACTGCGCAACGGGCGGGCGTCGCTTGAAACTGCAGCCTCAGGCTCCGACGAGGAGGCGGCGGTGACTGGCCGCTGGGTCGAGCGCGAGCCGATGTACCTGTCGTTTGATGTCTACAACTGCGCCTACTGCGGCAAGAACGTACCTCGTCACGTCTGGCTGGAGGATGTTGGCGGGGACGATATGCCGTTCTGCACTCCAGAAGTGGCTCAGATCCATTTTCGCACCCGGCTGCTCGAGGACCCCACCGCCCGACGCCCCGATGCCGCCCTGGGGCTCACTGAGCAACTCCGCTTGGTGCGCCAGAACTGCGCGGCGCTAAGACGCGACTGAGGGCGCCAGGTCAGCTGGTGCTGGCTTTGTGAGCAAGCGCGGCTCAGCGCGCCTAATACCTGAGTTGCTCGCCACCGCGACGGCGTCGGCCCCGTGCCGGAACGCCATCGTGGTTGACGGCGCCGCGACCACTTACGCCGAGTTGGCCGCTCGGGTCGACTGCCTGGCGTCATGGCTGGTCTCGAAGCGCCTGGCGCGCGGCGACCGGGTCGCGCTGCGAGCCCCCAACGGCCAGCTGCACTTCGATGTCTACCTAGCTGCAGCCCGCATCGGCGTGGCATGTGTGCCCCTGGCACCAGAACTAGCCGATGCGGAAGTGGCCCGCCTAGTAGCCGACGCCAGCCCCATCCTGGCGTTCGCTGACGAGGCGGGCGCCGGTGCGCTGAGTGCAGCCGGTGTAGATGTCGTGGTCGAGGGCAGTCAGCGGTGGGCTGAGGCGCTGACAACTAGCGTCGCTGGGCTCCCGGCCCTCCCCGAGCCAACCGACACCGTCTTGATTGTCTACACCAGCGGTACCACCGGCCGACCCAAAGGAGTCTGTATCAGTCACGCGGCGCTGACCGCTAATGCAGAAATGACTGCCCGGTCCCAGGAGTTCGGCGCCCACGAGGTTTATCTCACCTCGACGCCTTTGCACCACACTTCGGCTGCGGCGCGGGTATTTGCCATGCTTCACGGGGCGCACAGCCACGTCGTGCTGTCGCACTTCGAGCCGGGCGCTTGGATTGAGGCGGTTGAAGCCCACGGAGTGACGAGTGCCATCGTCGTGCCCACGCAGGTCCGTCGCATTCTGGATCATGAGTCCTTCACGTTCGGACGACTGGTGTCGTTGCGCTTGCTGGCCTATGGGGCCGCACCGAGTTCTCGCCAACAGGTGTGGCGGATGCGACAGGAGATTCGTTGCGGTCTGTACCACGGTTACGGACTTAGCGAGACGGTGGGCGTGGTTTGTGCGTTCACTGCCGCTGACCACGACGCTCTGACGGGTCTCCAAGACCCTCGGCTGGGTTCAATTGGCCGTGCGATTGGGGGTGCGGAGGTAGTTGTACGCCAACCCAACGGTACTGAGGTAGCTCCTGGGGAAGTTGGTGAGATTACCGTCCGCACAGCCAAGCTCATGTCCGGCTACTTGGGCGAGAAAGCTACTGGGGCCGCCCTAGGCAGTGGCGGTTGGCTCTGGACTGGCGACCTGGCGACCGTCGACGCCGCTGGCTACATCACCATCGTCGGCCGTTCTAAGGATGTCATCATCTCTGGCGGCGTCAACATCTACCCAGCTCAGCTAGAGAAGGTCATCGCGGCTCACCCCGCAGTTGGCGAGGTGGCGATCTTCGGCGTGCCCGATCCGGAATGGGGTGAGGTGCCTGTCGCTGCAGTCCGACTGCAGCCTGGGTGCACCCTCACCGCCGCTGAGATGTCCGAACTTCTAGCAGCGAACCTGGACCGTCGCAGCAGGCTGCGGAACGTGTTGTTCGTCGAAGATTTCCCGCGCACCGCCAGCGGCAAGATCCGCAGGCAGGACCTCCGCAAGCTCATGGAGTGACCGCAGTGAGCAGCACCCCTCCCCGAGTCGGCGCAGCGGCCTCAAGTGCGCTTCGGGAGATTGATCTATAGTCGGCACTCGCCTGTGGCTTTTCCCTAGGGGATCGTCAAATGATGCTACAGCGTCGGAGGTTTTGGCTCGGCGGGTGTTCGCTACCCGTCGGGTCGGGGGTTACCGGCTCTGCAGGGAGGAACCCCGGGTCAAATCCAGATCGCTACACCAAGAAGGGGAACGACTGATGAAACTGTTTACGAGACGTGGCCTTGCCGTAGGACTGGCTCTGCTAGCGGTATTAGGTCTGGTGTCTGTCGGCTGTGCCACTGACACCAGTGACATTGAGGCCTCGGCAGACTCGGCCATGAGCACAGCCCAGGGAGCGGCAAACGATGCCGGGGTGGCTATGGCAGATGCCAGCGCGGCGAGCGCTGAGGCTCAGGCAGCGTCGGCCGACGCCGAGGCGGCTCTGGCTGCGGCAGAAGCGGCGCAAGCAGCCGCCGATCTAGCTCAGGCCACCGCAGAAGGTAACGAAGCGGCCGCTGAGGCTGCCGAGGAGGCTCTGGAAGCAGCGCAGGCTGCGGCAGAGGCTGCGTCGGCAGAAGCGGCTGCGGCCCGACAGGAAGCAGCCACAGCTCAGGCCGAAGCCGACGAAGCCCGAGCTGAGGCTGCGGCTGCGCAGGCTGAGGCAGAAGCGGCCGTGGCGGCGACCGCGCGCCCGTTCGAAGGGGTCACGCTGAAGTTTGGCAAAGCCCCACATGGCGAGAACGAGATCGAACTGTTTGAGAAGTGGTTCGCTCCCTTCGAAGAGAGGACCGGCATCAAAATCGAGCACACGGTTGTTCCTTGGCAGGATGTGGAGTCCACCTACACCGCCAGCTTCGCCGGCGACGATCCATTCGACGTGACCTACCAGGTAAGTACGCACCTCACTCTGTTCGGCGATCGAGGTGCCTTTATGGATGTGCTGCCACTGATGAGCAGCCCGGAGTACGCCTCCGAGCGAGCGCACTTCATCGATAGCGCCATCGATGCCAGCCTCTACCAGGGCAAGCTGTACGGCGTTCCGATCATCATTGGCAGCACTGTGATGTTCGTGAATCTGGACCTGCTAGAGCAGGCCGGTGTTAGCGAGATCCCCTCCACCACCGAGGAACTCATAGCCGCGGCCAAGGCCGTACAGGACAACACCGACGCCATCGGCTTCCACGTACCGATGACGACCGTGGACTTCAACTGGTATTTCAACCTGCAGAACGTCCACAACTTCGGTGGCGACATAGTCTCCGATGACTACACCTCGGCAACCCTCGACTCCGAGGCAGTGCAGCAGGCAACGCAGTTCGGCGCCGACCTAATCTGCAGCGAGGGCGTGCAGCCGCAGATCGGTCAGTACAACCGCGAGGAAGGCATCTCGCTGTTCAAGGGCGGTCAATTAGCTTTCCTGTTGGATGAGCCGCTGCGGGTCACCGCCTTCGAGGAAGAGGGCCTGCCCTTCGACTGGGACATCGCCCCGCCGGTGGGGGCGCCCGACGGAACTCGGACAATGTTCTCCACGACGGGCCACTGGTCGGTAGCGGCAGAGAGCGATCACCCCGAAGCCGCCTGGGAGCTGGCCAAGTTCCTAAGTTCGGCCGAGTTCATGACTGCTTACAACGAGGTCTACGGCTGGATCTCGCCACGGGACGACATCACCACATTCCTCGGCAACGACAAGCTGCAGAGGAACCTGGATTGGGTCCTGGAATCCTGGGACGGCCTGGTCACGCATCCGAATATCGCCCAGATTCTCGACGAGTACGGCAAGGCGCTGGAGGCTGCAGCCTCCTGTGAAGTGTCAGTCGAGGACGCTCTCGCAGAGGCTCAGGCACGTGCCACGGAGGTCCTTGAGCGCGGCTAACACAGACGGAGGCCGGCCTCATCGCGGAAGTCTGCGACGGGGCCGGCCGAGTACACCGCCGAGAACATTGATTGTTCTGAAGGATGACGTTGGAGATCGAGGCAGGCACTTGAAGGTTCCTGAGGCGCAGTCTTCCCCTTGGGCAGATCGCGCTGGAGCGTCATGACCGTGGCCCCGGCTCCGGTGACAGCGGCGCCGGCCGCCGATGACTGGACAGAGCTAAGTCTCAGCGACGGCGAATACCGCTGGCGTGCCCGCCGCTACCGTCTACGAACCGTCAGGCGAGCCGCGGGCTTTCTGTCCCCTTATCTAATCATTTGGGGCGTCTTCTTGGCCGTCCCCGCTGTCTGGGGGATCTTCCTTAGCTTCAATCAGGGCGGGCTAATCAAGGGGGACCCACGGGTCTTTGTGGGCTTCGACAACTGGACCCGCACCTGGACCGACTCCGAACTCCGCACCGCGGTCAAGAACACCGGAATCTACGTGATCATCGCCATAGCGGTGGTGTTCACCCTGGCCATCTTTCTGGCTTCACTGCTTAACCGCTACAAGAAGGGCAGCAACTTCTTCAAGGTGGCGCTGTACTTCCCGCTGCTGGCGCCGCCGATCCTCGGGGCGATCATGTGGTTCTTCATGATCAACTTCGACTTTGGGATTCTGAACCTCATCAAGCGGGGTGTTTTTGGCGGCGAAGGCGTTCGCTTCCTGGGCGAGAACCCTCACGCCTTGTTGACCATCGTGGCGGTGGAAGTCTGGCGTGGCCTTGGCTTCTGGGTGCTGTTCTACCTGGCGGGTCTGCAGAGCGTGCCCGAAGAACTTCAGGCCGCTGCCCGTATCGACGGGGCGGGCCGCTGGCGGCGTTTCCGGCGCATCACCGTGCCGACACTGCGCCCGCTGCTGTTGTTCGCCCTGGTGATCGCAGTCATTTTCAACTTCCAACTCTTCGACTCGGTACAGGTGCTCACCGACGGCGGCCCGAGGCTCGGCACTGCCACAGTGGTGTGGTTTATTCACAAGCGATTATTTAAGTTCCAGGACACCGGGCTGGCGTATTCAGCCAGCATCGGGATGTTGGTCGTGGTGCTGGTCCTGACCGCCTTGTCGTTCTGGTTGCTGGGCAAGCGACGAAAGCGCGAAGCGTGAGGATGGCGGGAAAGTGACAGCCGATGTGACTGGCTCCGCTGCGCCTGAGGCGACCAGCGACGCCGCCGCTATGGCGGAGCGCCTAGCTGCGGCGGGACGGGCCAAGCGGCTCAACGATCGCTCTCGGATGATCCTGGCCTATGTGGTTCTCACTGTGTTCGTGGTGATTGCCATCGGACCGGCCTTTTATCTCATCTCGCCGGCGTTCCGCGACAGCGTCTCGCTGTTTACCTACCCGCCGGAGTGGATCCCCAGCGAGCCGACTCTCGACAACTACCGCTTCCTATTCTCCAACACCAGCTACGTGCGCTGGGCGATCAACACGCTGATATTCGCCGTTAGTACCACCCTGCTAACCGTTATCACTAACTCCATGGCCGGCTACGCATTCGCTCGCCTGCGCTTTCCGGGGCGCAACATACTTTTCTTTGTGATCCTGGCGACGCTCATGGTGCCGGTGGCTGCCGTCCTGGCGCCTACCTACCTGACAGTGCGCACTATCGGAGGGTGGCCGATCATCGGCGACTGGATCGACATCGACACCTACCTGGGTCTGATCCTGCCCAGCGCCGTATCCCCTCTGGGTGTGTTCATGATGCGCCAGTTCATCGAGACCCTTCCTGAGGGCCTCTACGAGGCAGCTCGCCTGGATGGGGCGGGTGAGTGGCGCATCTTCACCAGGATTGTGTTGCCGCTCATCAAACCGGCACTTGTAGTGCTGGGCATCTTCGTGTTCATGCTGACTTGGGCTAGCTACCTGTGGCCGCTGGTGGCGGCAACCGACAATGAGTTCCGAGTGTTGACGGTGGGTATCGCCTCGCTCAAAGGGCAGTTCGTGACCGACTGGGGCATCTTGGCGGCGGCCTCGTTGCTGACAATCGTGCCGGTGACCATCATTTTCCTGTTTTTCCAGAAGTGGTTTGTGCAGGCGTCGATGGCTGGTGCCCTGAAGCAATGATCCGCAGAGGAGACTGGAGGCACCATGGCTGAGGTGATCCTGCGTCAGCTGACTAAGCACTTCGGCAGCGTCGAAGCTGTCGAGAGCGTGACCCTACGCATTCCCGACGGAGAGTTCCTCGTGCTGCTGGGTCCCTCGGGGTGCGGCAAGAGCACCATCCTGCGTCTTATCGCGGGGCTTGAGGATGCCACTAGCGGTGAAATCTTGATCGACGGCGAACTAATAAACTTCAAGGATCCCACCAAGCGCAATGTGGCGATGGTCTTTCAGAACTACGCGCTTTACCCGCACATGACCGTTTACAAAAACGTGGCCTTCCCGCTCGAGACGGCTCGGATGCCGAAGGAGCAGGTCGCCGAGTCGGTGCAGCGGACAGCAGAGATGCTAGAGATCGAGGCGCTGTTGAAGCGGTTGCCCGAACAGCTCTCCGGTGGCCAGCGCCAGCGTGTGGCCTTAGCCCGGGCGATCGTGCGCCAGCCGTTGGTGTTTCTGATGGACGAGCCGCTCTCCAACCTGGACGCCCAGTTGCGGTTGCAAACCCGTCTGGAGCTGATGGGTTTGCACGAACGCCTCGGTATTACGGCGATCTATGTCACCCACGATCAGGTGGAGGCCATGACTATGGGCCAGCGCATCGCCGTGATGCGCGACGGTCGGATCCAGCAGGTGGGCGGTCCGACTGAGGTGTACGACACACCGTCAAACACGTTCGTGGCCACGTTCATGGGCGCCCCGCCGATGAACCTGATTGGCGGATCGCTAGTGCGGGACAACGGGCAGGTCTCTTTCCGTTTTGAGGGCTACGAACTTGCTGTTCACCCAGAGGTGACGAGGATCGCACCCGAAGTGCTCGAGGGGGCTATCGGTGATGCTCAACTGGGTGTACGACCTGAACATCTCAAGTTGGGGTCACCCGAAACCGAGGGCCTGCCCGGGGTAGTCCGGTTCCTGGAGCCAGTGGGGTCGGACCTATTCGTGAGCGTCAATGTCGCCGGTCACCCTGTGCAGGTGCGGACTCCACCCGACACCCAAGTGAGCACTGGTTCTAACGTCCGGCTGGTGTTCGACCCAGCCCGCAGTCACATCTTTGGCTCCGACTCCCAGAACCTACGGAGTTGAGTTCTCGCCCGTCCTATGTATGACCTGGTGCTCGCAGGCGGCCACGTGGTGGACGGCACCGGCGGGCCGCCGTTTCGTGCCGACGTAGCGGTAAGCGAAGGGCGCATCGCTGCCCTGGGTGACGCTGGTGTTGCCCGGCGAACCATCGACGTTTCGGGTTACCTGGTAGCGCCGGGGTTTGTGGACATGCACTCTCATTCCGATCTGGCGCTGCTGGCCGAACCCACCGCTGAGGCCAAGGTGATGCAGGGTGTCACCGCCGAGGTAATCGGCCAGGACGGTCTGGCGTACGCCCCCCTGGATGACTTTACGCTGGCAACGGTTCGCACCCAGACCGCCGGCTGGGTGGGCGATCCAGCGGGCCTGGACTACCAGTGGCGTTCGGTCGCCGACTACTTGGACCGTCTGGAGTCAGCACCCGCCTCGCTCAACGTGGCTTTCCTGTTGCCTCACGGGAACTTGCGCATGATGACCGTGGGTACCGAAGATCGACCTGCTACTAGCGCCGAACTCAACAGAATGTGCGCCCTGGTGCGCCAGGGAATGTCCGAGGGGGCGCTGGGGCTCTCCACCGGTCTTACTTACACACCGGCGATGTATGCCGACACGGAGGAGTTGGTGGCGTTGTGTCGCCAGATCACTGCCGGCGGCGGCTATTTCTCGCCCCACACCCGCAGCTACGGCCGCGGTGTGATGGAGGCCTACGACGAGATGATCGACGTGTGTCTGCGCTCGGGTGCGCCGCTGCACCTGACGCACTGTCAGGTCAGTTTTCCTGGTAACGAAGGACGTGCCAGCGAGTTGGTTGAGCGACTTACGGCTATCGACCCGCGCCGACTAGAACTCAGTGCTGACAGCTACTGCTACGTGCCCGGCTCAACCTACATGGCGGCGTTCTTGCCGAACTGGTCGTGGACCGCAGGTCCGAAGGGCGTGCTGGGGTATCTCGCTGACCCGGATGCCGCTGAGCGCATTCGTCACGAGTTGGAGAACGTCGGGACCGACGGCTTCCACGGGGCTCAAATGGACTGGTCGGCTATCGAGGTGTCCTCAGTTGGCTCCGAGGCGGGCCGCCGCTGGACCGGCCGGCGCGTGACAGAGATCGCCGCTGAGATGGTGGTTACGCCCTGGGAGGCCGCCCGCCGACTGATGCTCGAAGAGCGGCTAGAGGTCAACATCCTCACCCACGTCGGCCACGAGGACAACGTGCGCACCATCATGCAGTTGCCATTTCACATGGGCGGCAGCGACGGCATCATGACCGGCGATCGCCCACATCCCCGCGCCTGGGGCACCTTCGCTCGCTACCTAGCCCACTACGCCCGCGACGAGGGGATGTTCGCCTGGCCGGAGATAGTGCGCAAGCTAGCGGCGTTGCCGAACCTCCGGCTGAGGCAGCTCGACAGGGGGTTGCTGCGTCCGGGCTACTGGGCCGACATCGTGGTGTTCGACCCCGACGGGGTGCGCGACACCGCCAGCTTCGAAGATCCCCGCCAGTATCCCGAAGGCATGCCTTGGGTGCTCGTGAACGGGGAACTGGTGAAGGACACTGACATCCACACCGGCGCTCGGCCGGGCCGGGTGCTGCGCAGCCAACTTCAGGGGGCAGCGTGAGCACTCCGATCCAGCGGCTTCTGGCAGCCGGCTGGGAGCTGCCGCCGCTACCGAAACCGAAGGGTGTATATCTGCCCGCCCGGCGTCACGGGGACCTGCTGTACTTAAGCGCCCATGGCCCTTTCGGCCCCAACGGCGATTTTACCCATCGCGGTGTTGTGGGGGAGGTCCTCACCCTCGCTGAGGCACGGGCCGCGGCGGAGGCCTGCGCTTTGAGCCTGCTAGCGTCGGCGTTCGGGACACTCGGCGACTTGTCGGCGATCTCTGGGGTGCTCAGAGTGACTGGCTACGTCAATGCCGCAGTCGGCTTCGAGGATCACGCCCGGGTTCTGGACGGCGCTAGTGAGGTGCTTGAGGCGGCCTTCGGCGTCGAGGCCCGTCATGCCCGCTCGGTAGTAGGCGTGGCGAGTCTGCCGTTCAACTTGCCGATTGTGGCCGAAGCGACATTTGCGATCGGAGCCTGCGATGGCTGAGAACTCGGTTCGGGCTGGTGGCCTCCTGGAAATACCTAACAGCATCGAGACGCCTTCACTGGTGGTGGATCGCGCCCGGATGGAGCAGAACATTGCCGAGATGGCCGCTTACGCGGCCGACCGGGGTATCGGCCTGGCACCTCATGCCAAGACACACCGCACACCGGAGATTGCTCAGCTGCAGATGGCCGCGGGGGCCGAAGCGCTCTGCGTCGCCAAGCTGGGTGAGGCAGAAGTGCTGGCCGATGCCGGACTCGGCCACTTCGTCATGGCCTACCCCATTGTGGGCGCCGACAAGATCGCCCGCGCCCGCCGGCTGATGCGGCATGCCCAGATCCTGCTGTCAGTTGATTCCTTAGTTGCGGCACAAGCCCTGGGAGCTGCTATGGCGGCCTCGGAGATGGTCGCAGATCTGCTAGTGATTGTCGACACTGGCTACCACCGCTGTGGCGTGGCCGCTAGTGAGGCCGCCGACTTCGCCGCCGCCATCGCGACCTTGGAGGGGATTCGTCTCCGAGGGTTGATTACCCATGAGGGCCACGCCTACGCCGAGCCGGGCGACAAGGGGTTACACAACGCCTCAGTCCACGCCGGAGAGCTAATGGTTGCCGCTGCTGCTGAGATTCGTGCGCGGGGACTTGACATAGATGTGGTGTCTGTGGGGTCCAGTGCCACAGCCCGCCACACCACCGAGGTTGATGGTATAACCCAGGTCCGCCCCGGCATATACGCCTTCAACGACTACGGCCAAGTGCTGCGCGGCGTAGTGGGACTCAGCCGTTGTGCTGCCAGGGTAGTTTCCACGGTGGTAAGTCATGCGGCGCCAGGCCGGGCAATCCTGGACGCAGGTTCTAAGTCGCTCAGTCAGGACCGCCTAGCTATCCACGTGCCGGGCGCGCCCGGCGGGCACGGGCTGGTGGTGGATCTACCGGGCTGGGAGCTGTACCAACTTTCTGAGGAGCACGGCTGGCTGCGCTGGGCCGGCGATGGACCGCCTGCCGAGGTGCACATTGGTCAGCGGGTGCAGATCCTGCCTAACCACATTTGCTCGGTGTTCCACATGCTCGGTCAGTCCGAAATTATCGCCGACGGCGAGCACGTCGCTACTTGGGTCGCAACCGGTCGCGGCGAGAGCCGCTGACCCTATGAGGCTCGCCGGCAAGGTCTCTGTCATCACCGGAGCAGGCTCGGGGCAGGGCCGCGCTGCGGCGCTGCGGTTTGCTGCCGAGGGTGCCCGAGTGGTGATCGCGGAAACCGATGCTGCCACCGGAGCCTCCGCGGCTGCTGAGATAACCGCCGCGGGCGGCGAGGCGCTATTCGTTGAAACCGACGTAAGCAGCGAAGATCATTGGCGACGAGTGATACTCGAGACCGTTGAGACCTTCGGCGGGATCGATGTGCTCTACAACAACGCAGCAACCGTTAGCGTCGACGACACCTCGTTGGTGGACATGGGCCTGGACACCTGGAACCGAGTTCTAGCCGTGAACCTCACAGGTCCGATGCTGGGGTGTCGACACGCCATCCCGCAGATGCTGCGCCGCGGCGCTGGGTCGATCATCAACACCTCCTCGATCAGAGCATTCGTGGGCGGCAGCATGCCCATGGATGCCTACAGCGCCGCCAAAGGTGGGTTGATCTCGCTCACCCGCTCGCTAGCGGTGGTGTACGGACCACAGGGGATCCGGGCCAACGTCATTGCTCCGGGCACTATCCGCACGACCATGGCCCAGGTGCATGACGTTCACGGTGACGCCGGTAGCCAGATGCGCTTGGCCCGTTACCCGGTCGGACGCTTCGGCGAACCCAGCGAGATCGCCCACGCAGCGCTCTACCTGGCTTCAGACGAGTCGCGCTGGACTAACGGGACGGTGCTGGTGATAGATGGTGGCGCATTGGCTAACTACGTGTGAGTTCGAAGGGCCAGCGGGAGAGATCGGGAGGGCTTATGTGCGCAGAAGACTTAGAGACACAATCCGAGTCGCCCACTTACAAATCGGATCGCACCCGTAGGGAGCTGTTGGGTTATGCCGACCCGATGGTGGTTCATCCGGGTGACGAAGTTCGGGTCATGGTGAGCAGCGAGTTCGAGTCCTACGACTCGCAGCTGGTGCGGCTTATCCACGGCGATACCTCCCCCCAGGGCCCTGGCTATAGGGCCGAGCCGGTCGCCACCCCCGCAGACGGGCCGCATCCCGGAAGGCGCCAGCAGACTCACATCGGGTCGTACGTCGAGGTGCCCAACCCACCTCAGATATCCGGAAGCTTCACGCTTGCCGCGTGGGTTTGGCCGACCGTTCCCACCACGGGACTACAGACCATCGTGTCGCGCTGCAGCGGTTTAGGCGGCTACAGCCTCGGCCTCGGAACCCAGCGAGGGTATTCGGGCCAACCGGAGGCAGCCAGCGACAAAGACGCAGACGCCAACAAGAAAACAGACACTGGACTTGGGCTAACGCTGTGTGTCGGTCGGGCAGAACTCTCTTTGGGCGTCTGGCCTAGCGAGAAGCGCTGGCACTTTGTAGCAGGTTCCTGGGACGCGGCCACGGGCGAGGCGCGCCTGCTTCAGCGGATCTGCGAGCGAGGTTCCGCGCCCTCTGTCGTGGCAGAGACGAACCTTGGGCCGCTGACTTCTGGGTGGGCTGACCCCATACCAACCGACCCCGACACGCCGCTGCTCATAGCGGCCCGAAGCCGAATCCGCGACACCGATGTGGGTGTCTTGAACTGCTTCAACGGCAAGATCGAACGGCCCTGTTTGTTCAGCCGGGCCCTTAGTGCCGAGGAGCTGGAAGCCCTGGCGCACGACGCCGATCCGCTGGAGTTTGGGGAGATCGCGGCTGTATGGGACTTCGCCGCTACGCCCGCGGGGGACGTGGCCATTGCGGATTCCACCGGCTCGGGTAACGACGGCACGGCGATCAACTATCCCATGCGGGGCCTTACCGGGCACAACTGGGATGCCACCGCCTTCAGGCGCGAGGAGGCTCCGGAACAGTACGGGGCCATCCACTTTCACGACGACGACTGCGACGACAGCCGCTGGGACGAGGACTTCAGGTTTACGGTGCCGACCGATGCCCGCAGCGGCTACTACGCCGCACATCTGCGAGCCTCCGACGAAGCTGGCGGCGAGGAAGACCATGTCCCCTTTTTCGTTACGCCGGCACCAGGCGCCCCCCGAGCCCCTGCCGCGTTGCTAGCGCCCACCTGCAGCTACCTGGCTTACGCCAACGAGCGGGTGCTGTTCAGCGGGGGCCAGGACTTCAGTGACCTCACCGATATCCCCATCGTGGTCGACCCCTACGCCGACTATCTGGGCGCACGAGTCGAGTTTGGAGGCTCGTGCTATGACGTACATCGTGACAGCAGCGGGGTATGTCACTCCACTTCTCGCCGGCCGCTGCTGTCGATGCGGCCCACTGGTCGCCACTGGGTGACCGGCGCTCCGCGGGGCTACGCCTTCGATCTCTACCTGGTGGATTGGTTGGATGTCCAAGGCGTCGAGTACGACGTCATTACAGACGAGGATCTGCATTTCGAAGGACTCGACTGCTTGGCCGAATACAAGGTCATCATGACGGGTTGCCACCCCGAGTACTGGACCGGTCCCATGCTCGACGCCCTCGAGTCCTATCTGGCCGACGGCGGCCGTCTGATGTACTTGGGAGGCAACGGCTTCTACTGGGCCACTGAGTTCGACCCCGGCCGCCGCCACTTAGTTGAGGTACGACGCGGCTTCGCTGGCAGTCGGGCCTGGGAGTCGCATCCCGGGGAGACACAGTTCGCCTCCACCGGCGAACAGTGCGGCATCTGGCGGCACCTGGGTCGCCCGCCGAACGCCATCGTGGGTACCGGCTTCGCCGCGCAGGGCTGGGATGCAAACACACCTGGTTACCGTCGGTTGCCCGCTAGTTTCGACCCGCGTGCGGCGTTCATCTTCGAAGGCGTCGGCGACGACGAGATCATCGGCGACTTCGGTCTGGTGATGAACGGCTGTGCCGGCGATGAGTTGGACCGTGTGGATTACAACTTGGGCACCCCGTCGCACGCCTTGGTTTTGGCAACTTCGGCAGGCGAGCACTCCGCCTACTACCTGGTGTGCCACGAGGACATCTTTGTGACGATGGCCAACGTGGACGGAACCAATAATGACGGTGTGCGCGCCGACATGGTCTACTTCGAAACCGACAACGGCGGAGCGGTGTTCTCGGTCAGCTCCATCAACTGGTTCTCAGGCCTGTCACATAACGGCTACGACAACAACGTGTCTCGGATCACGGCCAACGTGTTGAACAACTTTCTGGCCTAATCTGAACTACTACCGGTGCCCGGCCGAAGGAGGCAACCATGGCGAAGCAGCCGATTACTAGCCCGTCCGCACCCCAGCCGTCGGGGGCGTATTCGCAGGGTATTGACGCCGGAGGGTTCGTCTTCTTGTCGGGCCAGGGTCCGTTTAGGCCCGACGGCGAGTTGCCCGAGGGGGGTTTCGCCGCCCAAGCTCGCCAGACTTTCGCCAACCTGGCGGCGGTAGCCGAGGCGGCGGGGGGATCTCTGGCCGATGCCGTGCGGGTGGGCGTCTACCTCAATGACATGGCCGACTTTGCCGAGATGAACGCCATCTACCGCGACGCGTTCCCCGAGCCGCTGCCGGCTCGCACCACGATCCAGACGCAGCTGCCGGGCTTCCTCATTGAGGTGGATGTCGTCTTGCACCTCGGCGACTGAGCCGCCAGCAGCCGGCGCTGTCAGTTCAGCTTAGCTAGCAGCACCTCTGCGATCTGAACGGCGTTTAGCGCTGCACCCTTGCGCAAGTTGTCGCCCACGACGAACAGCGCCAGCCCGTGTGGCACTGTCGGGTCGCGCCGGATGCGCCCCACCAAGGTGTCGTCGATTCCGGTGGCGCTGAGCGGTGTGGGCAGGTCGTCCAGCACCACACCGGGTGCTTCGGCCAGAAGTTCGCTGGCCTGACTGGGGCTAAGCGGTCGCTCAAAGCCGGCGTTGATGGAAAGCGAGTGCCCGGTAAAGGCGGGGACTCGCACACAGGTTGCCGAGACCGCCAGATGGGGAATCCTCAAGATCTTGCGACTCTCGTTGCGCAGCTTCTGCTCTTCGTCGGTCTCGCCGCTGCCGTCGTCGGTGCCGCCGCCACACCGCGGTACCACGTTGTAGGCCAGTGGCGCGCCGAAAGGTCCCTCTGCGGGCACTTCGGCGGACCTCGGATCGAAGGCCAAGCCCGCTGCCTCCTCGCCCGGAGCAGCGATTTGGTCGGCCAGGGCGCTCACGCCGGCCCGGCCAGCACCCGATGCGGCCTGGTAGCTGCTGATGACTAGGTGCCGCAGTCCGGCGGCTTCGTGCAGGGGCCGTAACACCGGCATAGCCACCATGGTCGTGCAGTTAGGGTTGGCGATGATCCCCTTTGGGAGGTGAGCCAGCTCGTCAGCGTTTACTTCGGGTACCACTAAGGGCACGTCGGGGTCCATACGCCAGGCCGAGGAGTTGTCAATGACGGTGGCCCCGGCCTTTGCCACTACTGGCGCTAGGGCCCGCGAGGTGGCTTTGCCGGCGGAGAACAGCGCGATGTTCACCGTGGAGTAATCGGCGGTCTGCGCGTCCTCGACGACGACATTTGAACCGTTAAATGCCAGCTGCTTACCGACCGAGCGGGACGAGGCCATGAAGCGCACCCGGTCAAGCGGGAAATCTCGCTGGACCAACAACGAACGCATCACGCCACCCACCTGGCCAGTGGCGCCTACAACAGCTATTTCCATACTTTCAGGCTACCGGCGGTGCTCCGGTGACTCATCAGGGTCGGGAGAATGGCTTAGCGCCCAGCCCATGGTGGACAGCATGACCCGAGTGGTCGGGCGCACCAGGCTGCGGCGTAGCCGGCCTAGACGCAGACCGTGCAAGTCCTGCGCCCAACGAGGTAGACAGTCCACCGCCGCCCAGAACAGCACGGAGTACGCCAGGCGCGCCAGCGGTGCCAGCGGGAAGGCCCGGAGAAAGTAGGCCGCTTCGGTGCTGAGGTCTGTGGCGGCAACCACCGGGCGGTACCCGTCGATTATGGCGGCCAACTCAGCCTGGCTGCGCGGCGGCTCGGCTACCCCCAAGCGCTCGGCAACCGTAGCCATCTCGGCCACGTAACTGTCGGCCAGCCCCGCTAGCGGGATTGGTTCGACGGCGGCTGCGAAAGTAGTTGGCTCTGGCAGGTTGGGGGTGAGGTGCCCACTGCGGCGGCGCGGCCTGCGGCCGTAGCACAAGAACGCTTCCAGGAAGCTGTCTATCTCGGTGGCGTGTACCCAGGCCAGCAGGTCGGGGTCGTCGGCCCGGTAGCGCTGACCCTCTGGGGTCACCCCCGACACGGCAAGGTGGACCCTTCGCACCGCCTCAATGGCGGTCTCGGCTTCGGTCAGCGAACAGTAGGTGGTGGTGCCCAGGAAGAACACGGTGCGTCGCAGCCGGCCTAGCGGGTCTTGGCGGTAGTCCGAGTGATCGGCAACTCCCCGCATGGCCACCGGGTGCAGTGACTGCAACAGTAGTGCCCTGATTCCGCCCACCATCATCGAGGCCTCGGCATGTACTAGCCAGGCAGCCCCGCCGACTGGCAGCAGGGTTGGGGCTCCAGGCGTGGGGGCGAACTTGCGCGTGCCGCTACCCGAAAGCACCGTCCGAATTGCCCAAGCCAGCCGGTTCCTCAGCGCTGCTTTCGGGTTCATGGCTGGCAATCTGGAGTCTGTCTGGCGCCAGCGGGCCAGCGGAGAGTCGGGCAGGCGGGATTTGAACCCACGACCTCTTCGTCCCGAACGAAGCGCGCTACCAAGCTGCGCCACTGCCCGTTGAGAGCCGAGGATACCAAGGCGGTACCGTCGCGCCGGGTGGGTCAGCCGGCGCTATCGAAGAAGGTTCCACCCTCGGCGATCACTTGGTGCCCCTGACGCAGCCGGAAGGCGGTCAGGGGTTTGATTAGCCAGCCGTCGGCGCGGGCTTGACGGGCCAGAAACACGTCCGCCGGTCGGTCCAGCAGCATCAGCACCTTCTGCGGCGGCAGGCGCCCGGCATCACTTTCAGCGCGTAACTCCAGACATGAGGCCATGCCGCCCATGCTGGCGATCTGCAGATCCAGAATTACCAGTTCGGGCTTTAGCTGCTCGGTTACAGCTAGCAGCTCTCGCCCTGATCGCACCCTGCTAACTCGGGTTTCGTCATCGGCCAGAGCGCCAGCAACCTCATCGAAGATCCAGTCGGCATCGGTTGCAAGCAGCACGTCAGCCATACCGTGAGGCTACCGGGGCGGTAACATCCCCGGCGAGACGGGAGGGTGCTTAAGTGTTTGAGGTTCAAGTGGAAGTCGCGGAGGATCACACGGTCTGTCGACCGATCGGCGAGTTGGACGCCTATACGGTGGGTGACTTCCGCGAGGCTCTTAGCGGGGTCGACGAGAGGGCTCGCCTGGTGGTTGATCTGAGCGGTGTTCCGTTTATAGATTCGGCTGGCCTGGGTGCGCTCATCGGTGGTATTCGGCGAGTGCGCGACGGCGGCGGAACTATCTCGGTGCTCTGCGATCGTCCTGCCATTACCCGGCTGTTGCACACCACGGGCTTCGACCGCATCGTCCCGATGGTCGAGACGATGCAAGCGGCTCTTGAGGCGCTCGACTCCGCCGAAGAGTCCTAAGCCGTCAATGCACCGAAGCGATCCTGTGCCTTCCGGCGCGCGCCGGCGGTTATGGCTGGTTGCCGGGCTTTCGGTTCTGACCACGGCGGTCTGGCTGCTGGCTGGCGCCGGCCCAGTTAGCGCTGAGGCAGAGATTTGCCCCAGCAGCGCTGGTGCCCCCTTAATGTCGCGGGCGCCAGACCCAGCAGCTGACGTGGTGCAGGTCGTCGAGGTTGTGGGCCTGATGGATCCGGTGCTCTCAGACTTCGTGGTCGACCGTATCGCTCGGGCTTCGGCACCTGGGAGCGGTGTGCTAGCAGTGGTCCTGCGGATCGACAGCCGACGGGCGGTGGTAGGGGGGGCCGAGTTGGCCGAGATAGCCGAGGCCATCGTGGGTTCACGGGTGCCAGTTACCGCCTGGGTAGGGCCCTCGGGTGCCCGCGCTACCGGTGAGGTGGCGCAACTCCTAGCGTTGACGGACCGTGTGGGAATAGCGCCGGGTGCAGAGCTAGGCAAGACCGGCACCCAGGTACTGGACTGCGGTCGTTTCGGGCGTCTGTGGGGGGCCAACGCGCCCCTTCTGGTTGACCAAACCGTTGACCACAGCGAGGCGGTCAGCGCCGGAGTGGCGTCGGCACCGGCACCCACGCTGGGCGAGTTTTTGTTCACGCTGGAGAGTCTGGGCTTCGAGACTGTGCAGGTCATCGACCCTGAGACTGGGCAGACACGCCTCGAGCCGCAAACCTCGGTGCAGTTCGTAAGCCTGCCGTTTGTTGGCGGCATCATGCATACCGTGGCCAGTCCGCCGTTGGCCTACTTGCTGTTGCTTGTCGCCCTTTCGCTGCTGCTTTTGGAGTTATACACCGCCGGGGTGGGCATTGCTGGTGTGGTGGGTGCAGCTTGTGGGGTCTTGGCGCTTTACGGGCTGGCGGTTTTGCCGACCAACGGCTACGCCATCGCTCTCATCGTTTTCGCCTTCTTTGCCTTTGCCGTAGATGTGCAGACCGGCGTACCGCGCCTCTGGACCGCTATCGGCACCGCCTGCGTCGTGGCTGGGACCCTCACGCTCTACGACGGGGTCTCGATGTCGTGGGTACCCATGTTGGGGGGCTTGGTGGGGCTGATGCTCGGAATACTGGGGGGTCTGCCGCCACTGATTCGCAGTCGCTTCTCTACTCCCACCATCGGCCGCGAGTGGATGATCGGAATGCGTGGCGAGGCGGTTGAGCCGCTTCACCCCTACGGGGTGGTGCGCATCGCCGACTCGTTGTGGCGCGCTCGCACCTTCCGAGCCTCGCCGATCGCCCCGGGCGGGGAGGTGGAGGTCACTGGCATCGACGGCCTGTTGCTGGAGGTGTCGCCCCCCGAAACCTCTCAGGAGACCGACTGAAGCTCTCGGGGGTTCGCCCAATAGGTGAAGTCCCAAATCTCGTCTTGTGCTGGATTGAATGCCGTCGTATGGTCACCTCAGTGATACGGGAGACCTGGTGAGCGCGATCGCCGACGGCTTCGACTGGCAGATGCGGGCAGCCTGCAGGGGTCCGCAATCGGTGATGTTCTTCCCGCCGACGATGGCTGAGACCAAGGATGAGCGCTCCGAGCGTGAGAGCCGTGCCAAGGCCATATGCGCCCGATGCGCGGTGATTGACGACTGTCTCGAGTACGCCCTGCGGATCCGCGAACCCCATGGCATTTGGGGCGGGCTCAACGAACAGGAACGCCGCCGGCGGTATTGAGCCCCCCTGTTATTAGCCCCCTGTGTTATTAGGCCCCTGGAGTAGGCCCTGTGTTATTAGGTCTCGGGGGGTGGATCTGTTAGCTGGGCGGCCAGGCGGCGTCCGGCGATGCGCAAGTCTCCCCTGCGGCGGGTCAGGCCGCCGGCGTCGAGCGCTGAAAGTAGCGGGAGAGCGAACTTGCGGGTGGTCGAAGTGGCGTCGCGGAACTCCGCCACGGTAAAGCCCTCGGGCCGTTTGCTTAGCAGCTGGGTCGCTATTTCAGAGGCACGTTCCACGGCGACGGCGGCAAAGATCACCCCGTCAAGGGACACCGCTAGGCCTCGTCGCAGCAGTTCGCGCAACTCTGCTGGTGTCACCGGAGGTGTTCGGGGGGCGGCGGGTTCGGGGGGCGAGAATGGCCGCCTTGTCAGTGCCGCCAGAAACGAGTGCTCAGCCAGAGTGTCAGCCTGGCGGGCAAGATGCGCTCGTCCCGCCTCGTTGGTCACGCCGTCGAGGTGCTCAACCACGGCGCGCTCCTGCTGACTGAGGCTAGCTAGGTCGAGTCCCAGGTCGCCTGCGGCAGCGATGCGGTTTCGCAGGTCGTTCTTTGCTGCCTGGAGCGTGGCGGGGTCCACCACCCATCTCGCCAGGTTGGCTGGACGCCGCTGGCCAGTTAGGCGCCACAGGTCATCGGGCTCCACCCAGCCGCGCTCGGCAATCACCCGATCAATCGAGCGATCGGGTCTGGCTACTGCTGCGGACAGGCGAGGATCCACGTCTAATATCTCCCCCCCACCGACGGTCTCGGCTCGGCCGTTCTCGCGCAGAACGAAGCGGTCGCCGGGACACAGCGGCAGCCGGCAGGGCAAGTGCAGACGCACCGCGCCCTGACTGGCTGGCTGCAGGGACTCGCTTCCCAAGATGCGCAGGCGCACGCTGAACTCGCCGGCGCCGAGGTAGGCGACGTATGCCCCTCGTCGGGACACCTCGTGATCGAGCGATTCCAGCACACCCAGGGAGGCATCCACGGTGCGGGTGAGATGCCACTGGTCTTGGCGGATCACCACGTGGCCGCGCTCCACCTCGTCAGCCTTGACGCCGGTCAGGTTCAAGGCGACCCGATGCCCGGGGCCCACGCTGGAATGGGCGACGTAGAGACTCTGGATGGCGCGTACCCGTACCCGCCGGTGCCCGGGCTGAAGCACTAGCTCGTCGCCAATAGTGACTGTCCCGCCGGTGAGGGTGCCGGTGACGATGGTGCCAGCCCCCGGGGCTACGAAAGATCGATCCACCCACAGCCGGGGTCTCCCTGCGTCTACGGCGAGCGGGGTGCGGGCCAACAGCCGCTCCAGGGCTTCGGTAAAGCTCTGCATGCCCGTGCCCGAGAGACTGTCCACGGTCTGGATCTCTGCGTTGGCGAGAAACGTTCCCGCTAGGTGGTCCGAGACGTCTAGGCGGGCGATCTCGGCCAACTCGGCGTCCACTAGGTCACCTTTGGTGAGTGCTACCAGGCCGCCGCCGATGTCAAGCAGTTCCAGGATGCGCAGGTGCTCCTCGGACTGCGGTTTCCAGCCCTCGGTGGCGGCCACCACGAAAATGCAGGCGTCCACTGCCCCCACCCCGGCCAGCATGTTCCGGATGAAGCGGGTATGACCCGGCACGTCCACGATGGCGCAGAGCCTGCCGCTGGGCAGCTCAGCGGCGGCGAAGCCCAAGTCGATCGTCAGGCCGCGACGGCGCTCCTCTTCAAATCGATCTGGATCAGTGCCGGTGAGGGCCTTTACCAGCGTGGACTTGCCGTGGTCCACGTGACCGGCGGTGGCAACTACGTGCATGCTGATCTCGCCGGATCTCCTGCCGGGGACCGTTGTCTAATCGTTGGCGGTGCCAGAGCGGGCCTGCTGAGCCGCGGCGGCCACGGTGGCATCGTCGGCTGGGTCTACGGTGCGCAGGTCCAGGTAGGTGCGCTGGCCGGCGACCCGGGCAATGACCGGCACGTCGTATCGGCGCAGGGCTGCGGTCAGGCCGCCGTCCAACACGATGCCCGCTGAAGGGATTTCTACGCCCGGCAGAGTGCCGCCGCCGGTGGTGGCCGCCATATCGCACACTTCACCGACGCCTAGAGCCTCAGCGCGCGCCCGCAGTTCGGCCACCGGACGGGTAGCCATCTGCCAGAAGGGGATCTCCTCGCCCCGTCGGTGTAGATAAGTAAGCGCCAGCGCCTGCAGTTCTGCCAACACCAGACCTCCCGCCCGAAAAGCGCGGGCTAGGGGGTGGCTGGCGCAGCGCCTCACCAGATCTCCCTTCCCGACGATGATGCCTGCCTGTGGGCCTCCCAGCAGCTTGTCGCCAGAGAAAGTCACTAAGTCGGCACCGGCAGCTAGGGTCTGGCGGGCGGCGGGCTCACCGCGCAGCCACACTGGTGGGCCTCCCTTCAGCCAAGCGCAGGCCTCGTCCACCAGGCCCGAGCCGATGTCGGCCACCAGCGGTACGCCGAAACCTGTCAACTCGGCGACGCTCGGTGCTTCAGTGAAACCCACGATGCGGTAGTTCGACTGGTGCACTCTTAGGCACAAAGCCACATCTCCGGCCTCAACGGCTGCTAGGTAGTCCTGGCGCCGAGTGCGATTCGTGGTGCCCACCTCCACCAGCCGAGCCCCGGACTGCGCCACAATTTCCGGCACCCGGAAGCCGCCGCCTATCTCCACTAGCTCGCCGCGGCTAACTGCCACGCCGCGCCCCGCCACCAGGGCACCCAGAACCAAGGTCACCGCGGCGGCGCAGTTGTTGACTACGAGAGCAGCCTCGGCGCCGCAGAGTCTTGCCAGCAGTCCCCCGGCATGAGCGTGGCGATCTCCCCGGATTCCTCGCTGGGTGTCGAACTCCAGGTTGCTGTAGCGCAGCCTCGACGAAGCCTCGCCGCCAGTTCGCCCAGCGGCCCCCAAAGGCGCTCGCCCCAAGTTGGTATGTAGCAGCACGCCAGTGGCGTTGATGACGGGGCGCAGCAGAGAACGCGCCATTTCGTCAGCCCGCCCGGCGGCACTGGAGGGGTCGCCGGCGGCGATGGCTTCTCGGGCTGCCTCTACTAGCAGTCCGTGTGGTAGCCCGCAGTCGGCCAGGGACTTTGCCAGTTTGTCAACGCTGGGTGGAATAGCGAAGCTCAAGGGTTGCGTCGCGACAGGCTTACCGGCGTTCCGGCAAGGTGGGCGCTGCAACCGGCAAGCGCGCTCGGAGGAACTAGTTCATCGATCAGCCGCTTGGCGACGGCACGGACAGCCTCGGCGGCAGGACCGTCGCTCAGCACAAAGGGCTCGCCGGCGTCGCTGGAGGGAGAAACCACTGGATCGATCGGAACTTTGCCCAACAGGGGTGCCCCGATCTCGGCCGCTAGTGCCTCGCCACCCCCCTCGCCGAACAGAGCGTGGTTGCTGCCGTCGGGCGCTACGTAGCAGGTCATGTTTTCGATTACGCCGGCGATGCGCAGGTAGTTGTTGCGGCCCATGTTGGCGGCGCGTGCTGCCACGTTCTGCACGCTGCGTGACGGGGTGGTGATGATGATCATCTCGGCCCGCGGCAGCAGCTTGGCGATCCCCATCTGCACATCACCGGTACCAGGCGGCATGTCTACCACCAGGAAGTCCATCGGTCCCCACAGGACATCTTCCAAGAAGTGGCGCACTGCCCGGTTCAAAATGAGGCCGCGCCACATGAGAGCAGTTTGCTCGTCGTCTACTAGTAGCCCCATTGAGACCACCTTCAGTGTGCCCTCGCCCACTTGGCGGACTTGCGGCAGGATCTTTCGCCGGGTCTCTTCCGCCTCCAGCCGGCCGGTGAGGTCCAGCATGCTCGGCACCGAGTAGCCCCAGATATCGGCGTCGAGCAGTCCTACCGTCAGCCCCTCACTAGCCAGCGCCATAGCTAGGTTTACCGAGATCGAGGACTTACCGACACCCCCCTTGCCGGAGGCGATCAGCAGCACCTTGGTAGTTATTGGGATTTCGGTATCGGGTGCGTTTTCGGCCACGTTGCGCCTGGCGGTCGCCATGGCTTTGGCCTTGCCCTCGGCGGAGAGTTCGGTCCAGGAGATATCCACGCCGCGCACACCCGGCAGCGTTGCTACCCGGTTGCGTATGTCTCGCTGGATCTGCGCCCTCAGCGGACAGCCCATTGTCGTGAGCGCGACGGTCACAGTGACCTGGCCGTTGGCGTCCACCTCGGTCGCCGGCACCATCCCCAACTCGACGATGTTGCTACCCAGTTCGGGGTCGATGACATCGCTCAGCAGCGCCAAGACGGCCTCTGGAGTAGGCAGAGGAGCGCTTGCTGGCGTTACCCCTGTAGCTGCTTCGGTAGCTGCGGGCGGCTCCGGATGTGCAGTCATCACGCGGGCCATATAAATGAGTCTAAGGGAATGAGTCTACGGGGTGCGCCGAACCGCTGACCCGGTAAGCGGAGAGGCTGCCCCAAGGTACACTTAGAGACCCAGTGCCCCAGACCGAATCCACAGAGTGGTCGCCCCGGCAAGTGGCTGGCCATACCTAAGACCCCATACCTAAGACCAAGGAGTGCCTCATGATCACGCTCACTCCCAGCGCGGCCAGCAAGGTTAACGAACTGCTAGAGCAGGAGGGCGAAGAGGGTCTGGCACTGCGGGTGGCCGTCCGCCCGGGAGGCTGCTCGGGGTTTAGCTACGAGATGTACTTCGACACAGAGTGCAACGAGAACGACCAAAGCGCCGACTTTGAAGGCGTGTCAGTTGTAGTGGATGCTTCCAGCGCCATGCTGTTGCAGGGCGCAACGCTTGATTACAGTGACAGCCTGCAAAACGCCGGCTTCTCCATCGACAACCCCAACGCCCAGCGCACCTGCGGCTGCGGCCAGTCCTTCAGCTGACCTTCCTGCCGGCAGTGTCCGGCGATCTCATCAGACTGACAGTCGACGGGCAAGATGTCAGCGCGCCTGCCGGGGACTACTCGCTGCTGACGCTGTTGCGCGAACACCTAGGAATCCGTGAGGTCAAAGACGGCTGCAGCCCCCAGGGACAGTGCGGCGCCTGCACCGTTCTGGTAGACGGCGCTGCCCGCGTGGCTTGTGTTACACCTGCGCGGCGCGTGGCAGGTCGCGCGGTCACAACTCTGGCGGGACTAGAGCCAGAGCGCCGGGATGCTTGGGCGGAGGCCTTCTGCGCCACCGGCGCCAGCCAGTGCGGGTTCTGCACGCCGGGCATAATCCTGCGCCTCGAGAGCCTGGCTCAGCGCTCGCCAGGAGCAGATCCCGAGCGTGCCCTAGTCGCCCATCTATGCCGCTGCACTGGCTGGCAGACCATCGTGGAGGCCGCCAATTTGGTCGCGGCGAACGACGGCGGCGGGCCTATTGCCAGAACCCGAGAGCCCAATGATAAGGCGCCCAGAGATGTCAAGCCCAGGGATTACTCGGCGGCAGCCCGTCGGGCCGCATTAGAGGGTCGGCGCCCGCAGGCCACCGGTCCTCACGTGGCGCTGGGTGAGGGAGGCTTCGCCGACGATTCGGCGCCTGCCGATGCTCTAGTGGCGGTCCCGGCACCGGGTGGGGGCTGGGCGCTGGGGGAGACGCTGGCTGAAGCTCGACGAGCCGCTGGTGCCGCCGAGGGCCGACACAGCACGCTGCGACCCGAACCCCCTCTCGAAGTGCCGCCGGGAGACTGGGACTGCACTCTGCGCACCTGCTGGAGTGAGCCGGCCTACCTAGAACTCGACGCTTCTTGGTGTCTACCCGGCGGGGAGCCCGCAGATCCGCTGGCTAACGGCGGGGCATTCGGCGCTAAGACCCACTCGGAGGCCCCGGCTACAGCTCGCCGGCTAGCCAACCAGACGGGCCGTCCGGTACGGGTGCTCTACTCCCGGCCAGACGCCACTCGCCTGGGGTCCAAGCGCCCGCCGATCGCTGGCGGTGCCAACGCCGACGGCAGCGGACGGCTGACCGTGGCCCGCACGCGGGGGATCCGTCAGGCCATCGCCGCGGTCGCACCGGGCCTTCAGATCAGCGAGGTGGATGTGGCCGGTCCCTCCACTTCGGCCGACCTACGTGCCGCCGGCGTGCTAGAAGCTCTGGCGCTTCTAGCTGGGGCGCGAGGCTTCTCTGGGCCAGTCCGCTTACCCAACTGTGGCGTGGCAACGGCGCATGTCGGCGACATCATTTCGCTGGAGGTCAACTGCGGGCGCCCGCTAGATGAGGTGGTGCTGCGCTCTTACTGCATCGGCGCGGCCCATATGGCTTACAGCCTCGTTACCTCAGAGGCCGTTGCCGTTGATGCCAACGGTTCGGTCGCAGACCTGTCGGTGCGGTCCTTCGGTGTCGTGGGGGCTGCTCGCACACCTACAGTGGAGGTAACGATTATAGAGAGCTGCGACGAACCGGCGAACGTTTCCGACTCGGTCTTCGTAGCTACCGCAGCTGCCACTTGGCTTGCCTTGGGCTGCCCGCCGGTCTGGCCTACCGGCCGCCGCTAAGCATGGCCCGCGGCATGTCCGATTCGCCGAGTTTCCTCGTAGACTCGGCCCAGTCTCCAGCCAGCGCAGTCGGGGGACCTCGCAGGACCGGCGGCTACGGCGTGATATTGGCGGTGTGGCATCGGCGTTCGGCGAATGTGTCATTCGGGCGAAGACGCCTGGTGATGTCCAACTAGTAACCCCGATCTGACTGGAGGTGTCCCCCATGACCACCCCCGCTGAAATCGTTGCGCGTCTCTCCGACGAAGACATCGAGTTTGTCGAGTTCCGCTTTACTGATGTGCCGGGCTTGCAGCATCACTACACCCTGCCCTCACACGAACTCGATGAAGGTGTATTCGAGAACGGGCTGGGTTTCGACGGTTCGTCGATTCGCGGCTTTCAGACGATCGACCGCTCGGACATGCTGCTAGTCCCAGATGTCGAGGCCGGATTCGTTGATCCCTTCTATCGGCACAAGACGCTTATCTTGCACTGCACCGTTTACGACCCGGTTACCGGATACGAGTACTTCAAAGACCCGCGTGTGATCGCTAAGAAGGCGGTGCGCTATCTGCGAGGCACGGGATTGGCCGACACCTGCTACATCGGTCCCGAGGCTGAGTTCTTCATCTTCGACGGCGTCAACTATCACAATGAGCCCTACGGTGCCGCCTTTGAAGTGCGTTCCGTAGAGGGCATTTGGACCAGTGGTGAAGCCCTGGACGCCCGCGACGATCCCAACCTGGGCCACCGGATTCGCTACAAAGAGGGCTACTTCCCGTTGCCGCCATTGGACCGCCACCAGGATTTACGTGCCGAGATGGTGTCGGTATTAGAGGCCTGCGGCGTGCCAATAGAGCTCCACCACCATGAGGTTGGAACTGCCGGCCAGGCAGAAATCGACATGCGCTTTGATGAGCTGGTAACCATGGCTGACAAGGTTCAGCTCTACAAATACGTGTGTAAGAACGTGGCGCACCGCGCCCAAAAGACGGTGACGTTTATGCCGAAGCCCATCTACGGCGACAACGGATCGGGTATGCACACCCACGTATCACTGTGGAAGGACGGCAAGACACTGTTCTACGACCGCGACGGTTATGCGGGCCTGTCGGAAATGGCGCGCTACTTCGCCGGCGGGCTGCTGGCGCACGCCGGCTCGATTCTGGCCTTTGCCGCACCGACGGTGAACTCCTACAAGCGCCTGGTTCCGGGCTACGAGGCACCAGTCAACCTGGCCTATTCCGCTAGTAACCGTTCCGCAGCCATCCGCGTGCCGATGGTGTCGGACAGCCCGGCTGCCAAGCGGTTGGAGTTCCGCTGCCCAGACCCTTCGGCTAATCCCTACCTAGCTTTCGCTGCGATCTTGCTGGCGGGCATCGACGGGATTCAGAAAAAGATCGATCCAGGCGACCCCCTCGAAACCAACATTTACGCCTTGTCGTCCGAAGAGGCCGCCAAGATACCCCAGGTCCCGGCCACCCTGGCCCTGGCGCTTGATGCTTTGGAGGCCGACCACGACTTCCTGCGCGTTGGCGGCGTGTTCGGGGAGTCGCTGCTGGCGTCTTACATCGAGGCGAAGCGGGAAGAGGTAGACATCGTCCGTCTGCGACCGCATCCGATGGAGTACGAGCTGTACTACTCCATCTGAGATAGCGCCCAGTTGCAGACTGAACGGCGAGCCAACGTCTAGCGAGATCGACCGGTCGGACCCTCGCTAGCCTGAGTCGATGCTGCGGGTTGGCCTGTGCCAGCTAAATCTCACCGTCGGCGACCTCGATGGCAACGTCGAGCGGATGGCTGCGGCTCTGGCCGAAGTGTCCGAGCGCGGCGCAGATATGGCGGTATTCCCGGAGTTGGCTGTTTGTGGCTACCCGCCGGAGGACTTGCTAGCTAAACCGCGCTTCGCCTTGGACTGTTGGGCGGCGCTAGAGAAGCTGGCCGCAGCCAGCAGCCGCTGTGCGGCGATCCTCGGACTGCCGGCCCTGGGAGAGGGTGCGGCGTTGTTCAACGCCGCGGCGGTTTGTGCCAACGGCGCTGTGGCCGGCCTGGCTCATAAGTCCCACCTGCCCAACTACGGCGTCTTTGACGAGCAACGCCATTTCACTGCTGGGGCACCCGACGGGATCTTCGAGATCGCCGGTGCGGCAGTGGGGGTTTCCATCTGCGAGGACATCTGGATCGATGGAGGTGCCGTAGAGCGACTAGTCGCCGGGGGTGCCGAGTTGATCGTCAATCTGAACGCTTCGCCGTACAGCATCGGCAAGCTTGAAGAGCGGCTGGCTGTACTGCGGCGACGCATTAGCCGGATCGGTTGTCCAGTGGTGTACCTGAACTTGGTGGGCGGTCAGGATGAGCTGGTCTTCGACGGTCGGTCCCTAGTGTTGGACGCCGCCGGCTCGGTCTTGGCGCAGGCCCAGGCGTTTAGCGAAGAGGTGCTGCTGGTTGACGTGTCTCTCGGCTCGCCGGCGGCACCGACAGGCGGGTCGGAATCTCCGCTGACACGCGTAGCGGTGAACGCTCCGCCGGTGGTGGCCGCCGAACCGCTGCCAGTCGTGCCGCCGCCGACCCCGCTTCACCCCCTCGACGAGATCTATGCGGCACTGGTGATGGCAACCCGTGACTACGTCAGAAAGAACGGCTTTAGTGATGTTTGTCTGGGGCTCTCTGGCGGCGTGGACTCTTCGCTGGCGGCTGCCGTGGCCGTCGACGCGCTGGGTCCCGAGCGGATTCACGGCGTGCTCATGCCGTCGCGCTACTCGTCTGACCACTCGGTGGCCGATGCTGAAGCACTTTGCCAGAACCTCGGCATCGAGCCGCTTCTAGTCGGTATCGAGCCGGCGCATCGGGCCTTTGAGGAGATGCTGGCGTCAGAGTTCGCTGGCTGCCCCCCTGGTCTCGCCGAGGAGAACCTACAGTCGCGTATTCGAGCTGTGCTGCTCATGGCGTTGGCCAACAAGTTTGGCTGGCTGGTGCTGGCAACAGGCAACAAGTCCGAGTCTGCGGTGGGGTACTCCACGCTCTATGGCGACTCGGCGGGCGCTTTGGCTCCGATAGCCGATATTTGGAAAACGCAGGTATACGAGCTTGCCCAGCGCCGAAACGAAATCGCTGGCCAGGCGCTCATCCCCGAGCGGGTGCTGGCCAAGGCACCGTCGGCCGAGTTGCGCCCCGATCAGCGCGATTCCGACAGCCTCCCGCCGTACGAAGTGCTAGACCCGATCGCTAAAGCGCTGGTAGAGGAGGATAAGACAGTCGCCGAGCTGATTGCGGCCGGGGCGGATCCAGAACTCGTACGGCGTCTCGGCAGGCTGGTAGATGCGGCGGAGTACAAGCGCCGGCAAGCACCCCCACGTGTGCGGGTGACCCCTAAGGCCTTCGGCCGAGACCGGCGTATGCCGATCACTAGCCGTTACTTGGGCGAGGCCCCACTTGAAACTAAGGCCGTGCGGACACGCCGGAAACACCGGCTAGTCCGTTAGAGCGACTGGCAGTTAGCACTGTGCTGATCGAAGGTTTGACTACTGCGATCGGTGGCTACGTTTGGCAGCAACGCCAACTGGCGGAGTCGCTTAGTTCTTGGGTAGACCTCACCGATGACGCCGAGGTTGCTGTGTACCTGCACGGCACGGCGCGCCGATTTGCCAGCCACAGCACCGGTTGGGAGGAGCTGCTGGCGGACTCGCCTGCCTTGGCCGCAGCCGAGCGGGTGCGTGCCCCCTCGCCGGAATGGGACGGACTGTTCAAAGATGCCGCTTCCAGCACCCAGGATACTTCTGATCGGCTGGTGCTGCTGGTTCATATTGTGCTGCCCCGGTTGCTTGCTTCGCTGGAGAAATTCTCCGGTGAACTCAACGGGGTACACGCCGCAGCCGAGCAACGCTTTTGCGCCATTGTGGCTCAGGATCTGAGCGCTATCGCAGAGCGCGGTCAGGCCCTGTTGGCGGAGCGGCCGCCAGTTGCCAGCCAGCAGCAGCTGGCGTCGACGCTCGGCCGCCGCCTGGCCGACCTGGCGTTCTGAGGCCCGCGCGGTTGGACAGGCCAGCGCGCTCTGTAGCATGGACCGTAGGCGCTTGATCAGGGGAGGCTCAGGAGGCCGATTCTCGGTCGCTTGCTGATTTTGGGGAGACATCGTTAGTGGCGAGAGAGCGTGTTGAGAGGGACGAAGAAGATCTTGTTCGCCTCTACCTAACCGATATCGGCCAGTACACGCTGCTCACAAAGGACGGCGAAGTCGATCTAGCCCAGGCGATCGAGACGGGGATCGAGGCCCGCGAGGAACTCGACAGCGGCAAGTCGTTGAGTGATCGTCGCCGACGGGAACTGCGCCGGCGGATCGCCGAGGGGGAAAAGGCCGAGCGGCAGTTTGTGCAGTCGAACCTGCGGCTAGTGGTATCCATTGCCAAGAAGTATCAAGCCTCGGGGTTGCCTCTGCTGGATCTTGTCCAGGAGGGGAATCTGGGGCTTATGCACGCCGTCGAGAAGTTCGAATGGCGTAAGGGGTTCAAGTTCTCCACTTACGCCACGTGGTGGATCCGGCAGGCCATTACCCGGGGGATCGCCAACACTGGACGCACTATCCGCCTGCCTGTGCATGCCGGGGACAGCCTGGCACGACTCCAGAAAGCCCGTTCTCGCCTGGAGTTGCGCCATGGCCGGCCGGCCACGATTAGAGAGCTGGCCGAAGAGGTGGAGATGCCCGAACAGAAGGTGACCGAGGCGCTGCGTTTTGCCTCTGAGCCGCTCTCGCTCTCCGAGCCTCTGCGGGAGGACGGCGACGCCGAACTGGGTGATGTTGTGGAGGACCGTTCTGCCGAATCGCCGTTCGAGGTAGCCGCCACTGCGCTCCTGCCCGAAGAGATCAGGCGCCTGTTGTCGCCGCTGGACGAGCGCGAGCGGGAGATCCTCACGCTTCGCTACGGCCTAGATCGTGGCGAGCCCCGCACGCTCGAGGAGGTCGGGGAGCACTTCAATCTGACCCGTGAGCGGATCCGCCAGATCGAGGCGAGGGCTATGTCCAAGCTGCGGCATCCTTCCTCGGACACGGGTGCCCGAGACCTGCTGGCGGTCTGAGCCCGTCCTGCGGGGCGGTGGCCTCCAACGGGTAGGGTCGCAGTTGGAGGTGTCCGAGCGCCTGGTGGGCTCCCCCGCCTTCAAAGCGGGCGGGACGGGCGATCCCCGTCCGGCGGGTTCGATTCCCGTCCACCTCCGCACAGCTAAATGGTCACAGGGCTTGCATCCCTCAGCGCTAGTCGTATAATCACGAATAGTGAAAAAGTTTCTTCTCTTTGTTCTGGTGGCGGTGCTTGTGGCCTGGGTGGCCAAGAAGGTTCGAGAGGTCTGATCCTTTGATCCGGCCCTAGTGGGTCGGGTTCAGCCTCTAACTCGGCGCCTTGGGCGCCAGCTTCGGTGCTGGTCGTTTAGTTGGCCTAAGCACCCTTAGCGCCTTGGTGCTGTATTCCGACCCAGCTTCCCCCTGAAAACACGATGCGCTCGCCTGTCGGGCGCCAAGCTAGGGGAAGCAGAGATGTACGTTGCATTTTGGTCGGTCAAAGGGGGTTCGGGAACGTCGGTCGCCGCGGCCTTAGCTGCGCGCCGCTGGGCGTCGGTTGGGGAGGTGGGCGCGCTGCTGGTGGATCTCTGCGGCGACGCGGCCGGTTTGCTCGGAGTGCCCGAGCCCACCACGCCCGGCGTCGCCGACTGGTTGGGGGTTGGCGACGAGGTGCAGATCGACGCCCTGCGTCGCCTGGAGCGAGAGGTAGCAGCAGGACTGTTCCTCTTGCATCGCGGCGATGGTCCTCTGAGCCGGATCGACAGGGCCGAACTGATGGGACGAGAGCTGGCGGCGGACCATCGGCTGGCGGTTGTGGACGGTGGTTGTCTCTGGCGAGCCGGCGGTGAGGAGGCCGGTGGTGCCGCTACCGGAGCGGCTCCCGACGATGTGGATGTGCGCCGGCGGATCGTTGCCGGGGCCGACCGGTCTTGGCTGGTTACCCGGGCCTGCTTCTTGGCGTTGCGGCGGGCGGCGCGGGCGCCGATGCAGCCGACCGGAGTGGTGCTGTTGAATGAACCCGGGCGGCCTCTCACGGCTGGTGATGTGGAGGACGTGGTGGGTGCCCCGGTGGTGCTCCGACTGGACGTTGATCCGTCGGTGGCGCGGGCGGTGGATGCCGGGCTATTGGCTAGCCGAGTTCCTGCGGCGCTAGACCGGGCTCTCTCTCAGTCGGTCCCGGCGTGAACGACAGGCTCACTACAAACGGGACGGGTACGACGTTGGGCGTGTCCGAGTCACCGGTGGCGGCCGGCTCTGAGTCTTTAGCCACGGTCGAGCGTGAGCTGCACGGCTTGGTCGTGGAGGCTTATCTCTCTGGTGGTTCTGTCGCCAGTGAGCAGATCCGTGAACTTGTTCGCCAGCGTGCACCGCTAATGAGCCCCGAACTCCAGGCGCGGCTAGCTGAGCGGGTGGCGGCCCGTCTGGCCGGTCTGGGTCCCTTGGAGACACTCGTTGGCGACGACGCAGTGTCGGACATCATGGTCAACGGGCCCGGAGCCATCTGGGCTGAAGAAAACGGCAAGCTGCGCCGCACCACCGTTAGCGTCGGCGAGGCCACGCTGCGTCAACTGATCGAGCGGGTTGTGGCACCACTGGGGCTGCGCGCTGACCGCACCTCGCCGCTGGTGGACGCCCGGCTGCCCGACGGGTCGCGGGTTAATGTCGTTATGCCACCCGTGGCTGTAGACGGCCCTTATCTGGTGATTCGTCGCTTCCGAGCCTCGGTCTTAGGCCTCGAGGACTTCGCCTCTCCACCGGTAGCAGCGTTGCTGCGCTGGATGGTGTCGGCGCGGGCAAACATCGTGGTGAGCGGCGCAACGGGTGCCGGCAAGACCACCTTGTTGAACACCTTGGCTGCGCACATACCGCCAGATCAGCGGATCATCACCGTCGAGGACGCCGCCGAACTGCGCCTGCAGGCCGACCACGTTGTGCGTCTGGAGTCGCGGCCACAAAGCATCGAAGGTCTGGCGGCAGTCACTGTGCGTGACTTGGTGCGCAACGCGCTGCGAATGCGACCCGACCGGATTCTCGTCGGCGAGGTTCGAGGCGCCGAGGCCTTTGACATGTTGCAGGCGATGAACACCGGGCACGATGGCTGCCTTTCCACCTGTCACGCCAACAGCCCGCTAGATGCCCTTGGCCGGCTGGAGACGATGGTCCTCATGGCCGGTACGGGACTGCCGCTGCAAGCGGTCCGCGAACAAATTAGCGCTGCCGTGGACTTTGTGGTGCATCTGGCGCGGGGTCCAGCGGGTACTCGCCGAATCGCCGGCGTGGCCGAGGTGCGCCGCGGCCCCGAGCGGCTGGTGGCGCTAGCGGACGCCGCTGGGTTGAGGGCTCTGCCGGAGGGAACGCCCCGAGCCCCCGAGGTGCCGCCTCCAGAGAAGTCGTGGTTCCGCCTCTGAAGACCGTGGGCAAAGGAGACTTCTTGTGACAGGCGCATTCGGTTACACGGTGGCGATCGTGATCGCAGCTTTGGCGCTGCGCCGGCTGCCTGTCGAGCTAGCCCGTTGGCGAATTCGCCGACGCGGTCGGCTGCTCGACGGCGGGTCCGGCTCCGGGAAGAAACCCGAACAACCCGCAGTGTCTTTTAGGTCTCGACAGAGACAGAGCATTGCCAAGCCCGCTCGAAGCGCCGGTCGCTTGCGGCGCAGGTTGCGTCGTGCCCTGGATGATGCCGCGGTTCACACCAGCGAGTCGCAGGCTGTGGCGATCTGGGGAGTTGCCGGGGGCGTTGGGATACTAGGTGGCCTAGTTCTGGCCGCGGCGCCGGGCGCGGCAGTGGGTGCAGCTGCGGGCCTGCTCGGGATGCCAGCGGCACTTTGGGCGGCGCGCCGACGCCGGGCTCGACTCATCGCCGAGGCGCTGCCTGAGTTCCTCGAGCGGGTGGCCCGTTCACTGCGAGCCGGGGTGTCCACTGTTGCCGCTGTGGAGGAGAACTGTCCCGCCACAGGTCCGCTCGGCGCCGACATCGGCAGCGTGGTAGCAGACGTTAGAGCTGGGCGCCCGCTGGAGGCGGCGCTAGCTAGCTGGCACACCCGCTGTCCGCTGCCGGAAGTGAATCTGGCTACGGCGGCGCTTTCCATCGGTGCCACCACCGGCGGCCGGCGCGCACCCGCCGTAGACGGGGTTGCGGCCACGCTGCGCGAGGCGCGGGCTGCTCAGCGCGACTTGGCCTCGTTAGCCCAGCAAGGACGTCTGTCGGGGCTGCTGATTGCTCTGCTTCCGCTTTGCTTCCTGGGGTTGTCGGCGCTGGTAGACAGCGGCTCGGTCACGGCGCTCTACGGCACGTCGCTGGGACTCATCTGCCTGGCGCTTGGTACAGCCCTGAACTTGGTGGCTTTGGTCTGGATGCACCGGATCACGCGGCTGCCGTGACCGTGTTGGCGGCGGCCTGGGCGCTGGCGGTGCTATGGGGAGCGCTGCTGCTGCTTCCCGTATCAGAACGAACCCGCGAGCGTCTCCAGCAGTTGCGTCCCGAGGGGCGTCGCCGCAGGAGCCAACCAGTTGAGCAGCTGGGGAGATGCCTACGCTCGCTGGTGGGCCGTCCGCCCGATGCCGCCGCCGACCGCAGGGCTGCAGCGGTGACGCTGGCACTGCTAGCCGGGGCGGCCGTTAGCCCCGTGGTGGCGCTCTTGGCCGCAACGGTGACCTGGCTCGTCTTGCGCCGCCGCGCTGCCCGCCATCGCCAGCTAGTCGGCTTGGCGACGCTGGCTGAGCTGCCCGAAGCGGTGGACTTGTTTGCGCTTGCTGCCAGCGCCGGACTGAGCGTGCGACAGGCTGTCGAGGAAGTAGCGCCTCGCCTGAGGGGACCTATCGGGAGTGCACTAAGCCGGGTAGTCAAAGAGGTGCGCTTAGGCGTCGAGGTTCCCGAAGCATTGGAGGGCCTGACTCGTCCGCCCGAAGGCGAACCTCTTCGCTTGCTGGTACGTCCCCTCGTCGACTCGCTGCGCTATGGATCCGCGCTTGGGTCTGCGCTTGAGAAGGCAGCTGCAGCAGCCCGCGGTGAGCGCCGGCGCCAGGCCGAAGCATCCGCTCGGCGGGTGCCGCTGCGCTTGCTGTTCCCGCTCACCTTGTGCGTACTTCCCGCATTCGTGCTGCTGACGATTGTGCCAACCGTGGCTCAGGCGCTCGACGTCCTGCAGTTCTGAATCGACCCGCCTCCAACCCAAGACACCCAATGACGTCGAGCCAACTAACAGAAGCAACAACAGGAGAAACCACTATGACAATGCCAATTGAAGTTTCAGTAACCGCAGCGCCAAAGTCGGGCGCACTATCCGGGTCAAACTCAACCGCCGAGCGGTCGGCCTTCCCGGCCCGGTGCCGGAGGCGGCTCCGGCGGGCTGTCCAGTCGGGCCAGGCCACGGCAGAGTACGCCCTCGTCTTACTCGGAGTGTCCCTCATTGCCATACTCGTCTTGGATTGGGCGCGTAACACGAACATGGTAAGCCGGCTGCTTGACGCAGTTTTCCGATCTATCAGCAAGCTCATCACGTGAGTCTCGCTGCTCAGGACGCGGGTGCCGGCAGCGGTAAGCGTGCCAGCGCCACCGAGCAGGGTCAGGCGAGCGTCGAGCTGGCGTTGCTACTTCCGCTGCTCATGCTGATGGCATTGTTCTTGGCGCAACTAGCGCTGACGGCACGTGATCAGATCATGGTGAGCCACAGCGCCCGCGAGGCGGCACGCACCGTGGCTGTCAGCAACGAGCCCTCGCTAGCTAGATCTGCGGTTCTGGCTGCCTCACGGCTAGACCCGCAACGCCTAGTTGTTCGGGTGGAAGATCTAGCCGGTAGCGACAACGTCTCGGTGCGATTGGACTACCGCTCGGCGGTGCGGTTCGCCCCTCTGGCGCTGTTTGTCGACCATCTAAAGCTGTCGGCTGAGGTGGTAATGCGAAGAGAGCGCTAAGCGCAACGCGAGGATTGCCTGGTGGGGGGTGGTGGTTGTGGTTCTCTGCGGGGGGGGGGTATTGTGTTGGGCCGTGCGTACCTGTGGTGGTGCGTTGGTAGAGCAGTTCGAGATTCTCAGAGTTTGGGAGGTTGTCGTGTTTGAGGGGAATTTGGTTCGGGGTTGGTGCCGGCTGGTTTGGTTGGCTGTGGTTGCGGTGACTGTGTTGGCGTCGTTGTTGGTTGGTTCGTCTGCGGGTTCGGCTCAGGGGGCTGTTTCGGATCTTGGGGCTTCGGTTGAGTTAACTGTTACTCCTGGTGGTGATACCGCTACGGTGTCTTGGACGCGTGGGGCGAACCTGTCGGGTGTTGTTGATTGTCCGACTTCGAGCTATTCAGTGGGGGTTTATCGTTATGATGGCAGTAACTATGTGGTTGTGAGAGAGATGTGGGTTGATTATCCGGGTAGTAGTTTCCAAGTAGACGGTTTGTACTCTTCGACTAAGTACATAGTTCGGGTGTGGGCTTACTCGGGGAGCTGCGAAAAGTATGCGAGTTCTGCGTCTTCTGAGCATTTCACAACAACGGCCGCGTCTGCGTCGGACGAAACGTCGCTTACTGAAGTTACCGAGCGCACTCCAGATGAGGAGCCAGCTCTAGCTAGAGAGGCCGCCACTACTACAACAACGACTACCACGACCACCACCACTACCACTACTACAACAACGACTACTACGACGACGACTACTACAACAACGACTACTACAACGACGACTACTACGACTACTACTACGACGACTACGACTGTTCCTCTAACTACTACGACTGTTGCTCGGGTTGGGGTTCCGGTTCCTGGTGTTGATGCGCCGATAACGGCTAGGGCTGTGGCTTTTAGTGATGGATCTATTTTGTCGTGGTCGCATGGTGGGTCGTCGGGCGGGGTTTCTGATTGCCCGGTTTCGAGTTATTCGGTGGGTGTGCATTATTTTGGTGGTGGTAGGTATGTGACGATGGCGGAGAGGTATGTTGATTATCCGGCTGTTAGTTTCCAGGTGGGCGGTTTGCAGCCTTCGACTAGGTATGTAGCTCGGGTTTTGGCTTATTCGGAGAGTTGCGAGAAGTATGCGTCTAATGGCGGTGTAACAGTATATTTCACGACTACTGACAGCTTCGCCTATGGGGCTTCCGAACCAGACGACGATGTTGAAACCAACCCAACGACGACTACCACTACTACTTCAACAACGACTACCACCACCACGACAACTACTACCACCACGACTACTACCACAACCACAACTACGACTACCACTACTATCCCTCAAGCCGAAGCGGGCGAAGTTCCTGACCTTGAAGCTCCGATAGTGCCCACGGTTGTGACCTCTAGTAATAGTCTGGCTCTGTCGTGGTCACATGGTTCACCAGCAGGAGAGGCTTCTGGTTGTCCGATTTCGCGGTATTTGGTAAGAGTGTATCATAATGATGGTACCAGCGGGCATGTAGTTATAGCGCAGAAGTACGTTGACTATCCGGGGAATAGTTTTGAAGTAGGCGATCTTAGCTCTTCAACTTATTATCGAGTTCATGTTTTGCCCTACTCGCAAAGCTGTGATAAGTTCCCATCTGATATTGGTAATACGATATCTTTTGCGACTGCTGATGAAATTGTTGACGGGGAGTCTGCCGCAGACGACAGTAATGACGATAATTCTGATGATAGTGACGACACTGGCGAAAAAGTTCAAGTTGCAGTCACTCCCGAAACTCCTCTTCTCGCCGTTGGCAGTTACCATTCTTGTGCTTTGGATGCGGATAGGACTGTCACTTGTTGGGGTAACAAAGATTTTGGCCAGTTGGCCGTTCCTTCGGGTGAGTTCAGTGCGGTAGATGCAAACCAAACTCGTACTTGTGGGTTGCTTACCAATGACGAGATCGTCTGTTGGGGCAACTCCCCGGGGGGCCACAAGGCTGCCCCTTACGGCGAGTTCAAGGCAGTGACGGTCGGCACTGGATTTGCGTGTGCGATACGGACCGACGGAACCGTTATCTGCTGGGGCGATAGCAGGTATGGCCTGCTAAACGCACCATCGGGTCAGTTCAGCACGGTGTCGGCTGGTAGTCTTCATGTGTGCGGTATTAGGAACGACGGAACCGTTATCTGCTGGGGCGATAGCAGGTATGGCCTGCTAAACGCACCATCGGGTCAGTTCAAAGCGGTGTCGGCCGGTGGTTGGCATTCGTGCGGGATAAGGATCGACAACACCGTCGCCTGTTGGGGCGAAAGAAAATCAGCAGAAAACCCGAAGTTTCGCTACTTCGGTGCGTTGGAGGCTCCTTCGGGCCAGTTCAGCGCGATTAGTTCCGGTTATCGGCACGTGTGCGGGTTGCGCACTGACGGCACCATTGCTTGCTGGGGCGACAACCGCTACGGCCAGTCGACTCCGCCTTCAGGCAAGTTCACCGCAGTAGCCACGGGCCCTGGACTCTCTTTTCACACGTGTGGATTGCGTGCTAACGGCAGCATTACCTGTTGGGGTGAAAACGGCCAGGGACAGACAAACGTGCCCAACCATCTAGCGAATTCAATCGATGCTGAGACTGGCTCTCCGACCCCAGAGCCTTCTGCTCGCTTTAGCGCAGTGGTTGCTGGGGGTTATCATTCTTGCGGGCTACGCACTAATGGCAGCGTTGTTTGTTGGGGTAGCAACAGTTTGGGCCAGTCGACTCCACCTTTGGGTGGGTTCAATTCAGTGTCGGCCGGCAATCGGCACTCTTGTGGGCTTAGCGCTAGCGGCAGAATTGGCACTATCTCTTGTTGGGGGAATAACAAAAATGGCCAGTCGAACGCTCCGTCGGGCTATTTCTTTGCTGTATCGTCCGGCAAGGCGCACTCTTGTGGAATCAACGCAGACAACAGAGTTGTCTGTTGGGGTGTTAGTTCTAAGGGACGCTTGGATGTTCCGTCGACCGAAAAGTCCAACCCGTTGATCGAAGAGGTGTCTGCTGGCTATTGGCATTCGTGTGGAGTGCGCCATAGTCCCCGTACTATCACCTGTTGGGGTGATAACAGCTATGGTCAGTCAACGCCGCCTTCGGGCGAGTTCAGTTCAGTGTCTGCTGGCTATCGGCATTCGTGCGGGGTGCGCGCCGATGGAACCATTGCCTGTTGGGGCGATAACAGCCAAGGCCAGATGGATGATGTTCCTACGGGTCAGTTCAGCGCGGTGTCGGCGGGTAAATGGCAAACCTGCGGGTTGCGTACCGACGGCACCGTCGTCTGCTGGGGCGACGGGGAGCACGCCTTCGCCGAATCGGATAGTCGGTTCACCTCGGTGTCTGTCGGCCTTGAGCATTCGTGCGGGGTGCGTACCGACGGCACTATTGCTTGCTGGGGCGATAACAGCCGCGGTCAGACCGACGTTCCCGAGAGCTGATTCAGCAGAGTTCGGAGGGCGTTTACAACTACCCCCACCCGGTTACGCGAAGAACCCGTGGTTAGGCGGCTGGCGGTGGGCGAAGGCGATCTGCGATAGCCCTGGTGAGGCGGTCGAGAATACCGGCCAGCAGCACAATGGCGATCCCAGCTTCGAATCCACGCCCCACCGCATCGCTGCGCCGCAGGCCCCGGACCGCCTCCAAGCCCAGTCCGCCTCCCCCGACCAAGCCGGCTATAACCACCATGGCCAGGATGAGCATTATTACCTGGTTCACCGCCACCATCAGCTCGGGGGCGGCCAGGGGCATCTCTACCTTGCGCAGGCGCTGACCGCGGGTGGCGCCGAAGCTATCCGCTGCCTCACGAATATTTACAGGCACCCGTCGCAACCCCAAGTCGGTGTAGTGGACCGCCGCAGGTAAGGCGTAAATAACTGAGGCAATGATGCCTGGAATGCGCCCGACATGAAAAAGGGTTATCACTGGAACTAGCAACACGAAACTAGGAATTGTCTGAAAGAAGTCCAACACCGGTCTTACGGCAACTCGCAGGCGGTCGTTGCGGGCGGTCAGTATCCCAACTGGAACCCCTATTAGCAGGGTTGCCGACACCCCTACGATTGTTTGGGCCAGCGTGTCCATCGACAGATCCCACATGCCCAAGAACCCAATAGCCAACAAAGCTGCGCCAATGCCGATGGCTAAGCGAAAGCCCCGGGCCCAAAGGCCAAGCACCACCCCGATGCCTATCATGGTCGGCCACGGGATTGTGTCTGATAGCAACTCGCGTAGGGGAGTGATAAACGTGAGGGTTACAAAATCGCTAAAAGGACCGGTTCCGATCCCAGAGTCAGCAATGTCGTAAAGGTTGTCTCTAGCCCAATCGGTGACATCGTTCACGTAGGGAGCAAACTGCCATTTGAGTGCTTCGGGGAAGTCGTTGTGCCCCAGAAAGCCTCCGGTCAGAACTGCTGTCCCAGCGAGTATGGTCAACCCGCGGATGGCTAGGGCATCGCGCCCCGGATCGGCGGTAGCAATGCCGGTTGAAAAGCGGTCCAGAACTATAGCCAAGATCACGATGGCGAGGCCGGCCTCGGAAGCCTTCCCCACATCTATGTTCTGCATGGCCCGCAGCACCACCTGACCTAGGCCTCCGGCACCGATAAAGGCGGCTATGACCACCATGCTCATCGCAAGCATGATGGTTTGGTTCATGCCTGCGAATATGGCCGGTCTTGCTTGGGGAAGACGAACCAGCCAGAGCGTCTGTCGTTCGGTCGCTCCGAACATCTCCGACGCTTCGACGGTGACCCGGGGAACTGTACGCAGCCCCACCTCGGTGAGTCTCACTACCGGGGCCAGAGCGAATATCACGGTGGAAACCAAAGCCGGAACCCGCCCGAACCCAAAGAGCAGCACGAAAGGGATCAGATACACGAAACCCGGCATGGTCTGCATGGTGTCAAGGGTTGGACGAAGCATGCGGGCAACCCTTTCGCTGCGCCACGCCGCAATACCAAGCGGTATGCCGATCACCATAGATATAAATACTGAGACTCCCATAAGTGCCAGAGTGGCTAGGCCTTCGTCCCAGAGATCTACCACTCCTATAAGGCCTACCCCGGCAAAACCCATCAACCCGGCCAACCGGCCCCGAGTCCACCACAAGCCCAAGCCGCTCAAGAGGGGAAAGCCGTACCAGGGGAGCCACTTTAAGGTTGACTCCAACCATCTAATACCCGAGTCGATGGCATCGGTGATTGGGTTTAGCACCACTGTGTACAGCCAGTGCGAAGTTTGGTTGTCGATCAGCCAGCGCCGAGCCCGATCAATCGGCTCAGCCAGGCCCACGTCCCAAGATGTCGGGAAGGCTCCTGAATCCGTTAGGTACTCGAATACAAATATCAGCACCAGGATGGTGCCAGCGGCTAGACCGAATCTTGTTAGTCGACTAAATGGCGCGACATGATATCTGGTTTCTTCGTGGTGAGCCACCTGCACCATTAGCTATTCCGAGAAATTACGGCAGCTACATCCTCGCCGTAAAGCAGTCCCACCGGATCTTGCTGCTCGTTGCAAACCACCACAGGATTAGCGGCGCCCAGCAGGTAGGGCAGCGCTGCCTCCAGCAAGGTGGTAGGGGTGATCCTGGACCATTCGGGGTAGATAGGGTCAGAGCCGACAGGTCGCATTAGCGAGTGAGCCGTCAACACTTTGGTAATTGGGGCGTCCTGGGTGAACGCTCGCACATATTCGTCTGCCGGGTCGGTGAGAATCTCCACCGGGGTTCCGACTTGCACGAACGATCCGTCGTTCATGATGGCAATCCTGTCGGCCAGCTTCAGTGCCTCGGCAAAGTCATGGGTGATAAATAGCAGCGTCCTTTGCAGGTTCATTTGAAGATCGATGAGTTCGTCCTGCATGTCCCGACGGATGAGAGGGTCCAGGGCGGAGAACGGCTCGTCAAAGAACAAGACCTCCGGCTCAACTGCCAGCGCACGGGCCAACCCCACTCGTTGCTGCATTCCTCCGCTTAGCTGCTGAGGGTAGTGGTTACTCCAACCGGCTAGCCCCACGGTGTTCAGTAGTTCCTTGGCCCGATCCTGGCGATCCTGGCGCCTGACTCCCTGCACTTCGAGTCCGTAGGCCACGTTGTCCACAACTTTGCGGTGGGGGAAGAGCCCGAAGTTCTGAAAAACCATCGACATCTTTTGGCGGCGCAGCTGGCGCAGGGTGATGGCACTGGCTTGGGTAAGCGACGTTCCGCAAACCTCCACCATGCCTCCGGTGGGTGTCACCAGTCGAGAGACGCACCGGATTAGGGTAGATTTGCCCGACCCCGAGAGGCCCATGACCACAAACGTTTCCCCAGCAGCCACCTCGAAGCTGACATCGCGTACCGCTACGACACAGCCGGTGGCGGTCTGAATTTCTTCCCGGCTGGCACCAGCTTTGGCCATTTCCTTGGCTTCGCGAGGCTTTTTGCCAAAGATCTTCCACAAGCCCTCAACCCTGACTTGGGCCGCCTCGTTTTTTTCTTCCATTGCTCCTAGTTCTGAGTCTTACCGGTGGCCGTAATGGGCATCGGTTCGGGGTAGCTTGAAATCGCAATGAACTCGAGGAGTACAAACGGCAATCTGCCGGTGCAGGAGCGGGCCGTACAAACCCGCGACCGAATACTTCGAGCGGCCTCTGAAGTCATCAAGCAAGAGGGCGTGTCGTCGCTGACCCTTGACAAGGTGGCAACTCGGGCTGGAATAAGCAAGGGAGGCTTTCTCTACCACTTCGGATCCAAGGATGCTCTCATAATCGGGTTGCTCAACCAGCTCATGGGAATGCTCGATGGCGAACTCAACATGCTCGTCGAAGGTAGCGAGCACCGTAATGGGGCATTCGCGTTGGCCTACCTGGACTATGTGCGAGAGCCCACCAAGACAGCGACCGACACCGCCAAGTCGATACTGGCCGCAGCCGCGGTGGACGAAGACCTGCTGGATAGCACTCGAGAGATCTTTCATCGCTGGCAGGACAGGTTGCTCCGCCACGACGGGCTCGACGAGGTGCGGGCTCTTTTGGCGCGCCTGGTCGGTGACGGTCTCTGGCTCATTGACCTTTTTGGTTTGGCTCCACCCACCGTTGAAGAGCGGCGCAAGGTTCTCGACCTCGTGTCGAATTTGATAACAGATCAAGGAGTGGCTCGGGAGATTGCCCGCTCTGAGGAGTAAGTCGGGACATCCACTGGGGTGAGGGGCTTATTGCCCAGAATAAAGTCGGCCGCCTTCTCGGCGATCATCATCACGGGGGCGTAGATGTTGCCGTTGGTGATAGTGGGCATCACTGAAGCATCTACCACAGCAAGTCCCTCGACGCCGTGGACCTGCATAGTGGCAGGGTCCACGACCGATTGGTCATCGGTACCCATTCGAGCTGTTCCAGCGGGGTGCAATGCAGTCTCGGCGTCGCGCGCCACCCAATCGATGATTTGCTCATCGTTGGAGACGGCCAACCCGGGCGAGAGTTCCCCCGCGTTGAAAGGAGCCAACGCCGGTTGGTTCATGATGTGGCGGGCCACTCTGACCGCCTCGACCCACTCCCGGCGATCCTGCTCGGTGGATAGGTAGTTGAACACCAGCGCAGGTTTCACCTTGGGGTCGCGCTCCTTAATCCGCAGCCGACCCCGGGCATTGGAGTACATGGGGCCGACATGAACCTGGTAGCCGTGCCCGCTGCTCGGCGACGAGCCGTCGTAACGGATGGCCAGCGGCAAGAAGTGGAACATGAGATTCGGATAGGACTCAGCCGGATTGGAACGCACGAAACCGCCACCCTCGAAGTGGTTGGTGACGCCGGGACCTTTTCGAGCCAGCCATTGCAGGCCGATCCAGGGTCGTCGCCACCACTTGAGATGTGGTTGCATGGAAACTGGTTGGCTGGAGGCGTACTGGATATACACCTCCAGATGATCCTGGAGGTTCTCGCCGACCCCAGGCAGATCGGCCACTGTTGGGATGCCCAAAGAATCGAAGAGGTCGGTCGGTCCCACGCCTGAAAGTTGCAGCACCTGTGCCGACCCGAAAGCCCCAGCGCACAGGATGACGTTCGCTCCTTTAGCGACGTGATTACGCCCCCTTCGGCTGTACTCAACGCCCACCGCCCGGCCCCTCTCGAACAGCACTCGATTGATCATCGTGCCAGTTTTGACCTCCAGGTTCTTGCGGCTCATTACCGGGTGCAGGTAAGCCTTCGATGCCGAGATGCGACGACCCCGGTGAATGTTGCGGTCGAACGGGGCGAACCCCTCCTGGCGGAACCCGTTAACGTCGTCTGTCAGCTCGTATCCCGCTTCCCGTACTGCCTGGAAGAAGGCGGTGAACAGGGGGTTGCTAGCTGGTCCGCGCTCTAGAACCAAAGGACCTTCACCGCCCCGCCACCGATCGCTACCGGCTAGGCAGTTCTCCATTAGTTTGAAATAGGGCAAGCAATGGCGGTAGTCCCAGGCTTCCATGCCGGGCTCTTTGGCCCACTTGTCGTAGTCGGCAGGGTTTCCCCGCTGGAAGATCATTCCGTTGATCGAGCTGGAGCCTCCGAGCACTCTTCCCCGGGCGTGGTAGATCCTTCTACCCCTCATATGGGGTTCAGGGTCGGTCTGGTATTTCCAGTCGTAGAAACGGCTGCCGATGGGGAATGCCAGCGCCGCTGGCATGTGGATGAATACATCCCATTTGTAGTCCCGGCGTCCCGCTTCGAGCACCAGAACCTTATTACTCGGATCCGCGCTCAGCCGATTAGCCAACGCACAACCGGCCGAGCCGCCTCCGACGATTATGAAATCGTGCAGCAAATCTGGCAACGCCTCAATCCTTGAATTTGAGCCTCAAGGAGTGGGCGAGGTTGGCGCCCTAAGGCAGCCAGGAGCGCCAGACGTTCTCGTTGGCTTCAATCCAGTTGGCCGCAGCTTCGTCTTTATCTAGGCCCTCGTTTTCTATGTCCGAGAGCATCTGGATCTGGGCAGCGCTGGTGTAGTTCATTGCACGCAGGAAGTGATCGGCGTCGGGAGCGTTCTCGGCCAGATCAGCATTCACAATTTTGAACAGCACGTCCTCTGGGTAGTCGCAGTCAACACTCTCGGGCGAGTTCACCGCGGCTTCTCCGCACTCGTCGGTGTACTCGGGAAGCAGTACGTTGGTGAGATCGTAGGAGTTGAACGCCGAGTGCGGTGTCCAGAGATACACCAGGATCGGATCCTGGCGGCTGTATGCAGCATCTAACGCAGCCAGGATGGCTGCCTCGGAACCGGCGTAAACCACCTCCAGCGGCAGGCCCAGGTTGTTGATGACGGCTTCGTCGAACTGCACGAAACTCGGGTCCCCTCCCAGGAACTGGCCCTTGTCCCCGGTTTCGGCGGTGGCGAACAGCCCGGCCAACTCCGGGTCTGCGAAGCCTTCCCAGGTAGCCAGTTCGGGATGCCGGTCCACCATGTAGGTGGGGATGAACCAGCCGATCTTGCCTACTGGGCCCAGCAAACCGGCATTGTCCACGTTGCCGCCGGGATCGTCGATGTAGTCGGTCACATTGGCGGCATGGCCCGATGGCCAAAGCTCCAGCGAGGCATCAATGTCTCCGGTGTTGATCGCAGCCCACTGGGCGTTTTCGTCGATCTCCACCCGCTCGACTTCGTAGCCAAACTCGCTTTCTAATAACTGCGCGGCAACAGCCACGTTGGCCTCTGAAGCGTTCCATGGGCTGACTGCCAGCGTGATCGTCGTCTGGGAGCCTCTGGAATCTACCGCGCCGGCCCCATCGTCATCGTCTCCGCAGCTTGCAGCGATTAGCGCTATCACCGCCAAGGAAATGGCGAAGATCTTCCAACTGCGGATGTGGTTGGTCTTGTAGGTTCGCATTGCGGCCCCCGTGAGATGGAATCTGCAAAAACAGGCCAGTTGGACTGTTTTCTTTAAAATAACATGTGGAACCGCTGAGCGCTAGAGCGCGTTGTCTATACTGTGGGGTTACTTCGGTTTTGTGGTCGGGTCGATTGTTTGCTGGGACAAGGAGCTTCACGGGAGATTAGAGGTTCAGTAACCCGTCTGCCGTTGAGATAGTCTCAGCTCTATCCGGTACCCTGCACCTTTGGCTTTGCCTAGGTTTACCGCTGGTGGACCGGCGGCGGATCTGCGACCACGATGTCTGAGTCTTGGCGCAGTACCGTAGACCCCCGACGTACCGCCCCTGCTACTAGGGACTTCTCCGATGGTGGCTTCAACTCATGGCCGCGGCGACGCGGTGGAAATCAGCATCCCGCCGAGCACCGAGTACGTGGCTATGGTCCGGAACGTCGTCGCTGAGGCCGTCGCCCAGCAGGCTGGGGTGGAACCGCAGCGGCTTGCGGATCTGCGCGTGGCCGTGTCCGAGGCGGTCACCAACGCTATCGCGGCCCATAACGCTTGCCGGATCGATACACCCATCCAAATCACTTGCGTGAGGGGTCCGGGCCGGGTAGAGGTTGGCGTCTATGACCGTGGTGGCGGGTTCGACCCCGCGGCAGTAGCAGACCCACCGGACTTGTCGGATCCTCGCCGGCTCTACGCTGAAAAAGGCAGGGGCCTATGGCTCATGCGGGTTATGTCCGACGATCACTCCATCGCCACAGGTCGACGCGGCACCGAGGTGCGATTGGTGCTGCACACCTCGCGGGACTAGCCCGTCGGCGTACTAGCTCGGCGAGGGAGCCGCTAGCGTGCCAGGGTCGTTAGCAGAGGTTGCTTTGGGAAAATCAGATGCCAGAGGACAAAAACGCTGAACACAACAAGATCGGTTCAGGGAAATCAGCGGACTCTGAAACTATGAGTTCTGAGTCTTCAGACGAGGACCTACTAGATGAGGACCTACTAGACGAGGAACCGCTTTACGAAGAGGTTCGTCAAGCCGAGGGCTCGCCACCCGACAGCAGCCTGACGTTCATTGGCCGTGACAGCGCGCTGGCTCGGACGGTAGGCCGGCCATTACTGCATTTCCTGCATATTGAGATTTCTGCTGGCATTCTCCTCTTGCTTGCCACTGTTGCTGCCCTCATCTGGGTCAACTCTCCGGTGGGTGACAGCTACTTCGACTTCTGGCACACCCCCATAGAAATCACAGTGAGCGACTTCGTTGTCCTGGACGAGGATTTTCACGAATTCGTAAACGACGCTCTGATGGCTCTGTTCTTCTTCGTGGTCGGTCTGGAAATCAAACGCGAAATGGTCACCGGCCGGCTCCGGCGGTTGCGTAACGCCCTCTTGCCGGTGGTAGCCGCTCTGGGAGGGATGGTCGTACCGGCGCTGATCTACGTGGCCTTCAACCTGGGGGGTGACAACCTAAACGGCTGGGGCGTTCCCATGGCCACCGACATCGCCTTCGCTATGGGGGTCGTGTCGCTCGTCGGCAAGTGGGTCCCCGACTGGCTCCGACTTTTCTTGCTGACCCTGGCGATAGTGGACGACATCGGCGCCATCCTTGTAATCGCCATTTTTTATACTGCGGATATCTCGCTGGCGTGGTTGGGTCTGGCCGTGGCACTTGGCTTGCTAATAGTCATTCTCACCCGGATACGAGTCTGGCAATGGCCGTTGTACATGTTCATCGGCGTGCTTTTTTGGTGGTCTACGTTGAACTCTGGTATCCACGCAACGATTGCTGGTGTGGCGCTGGGACTTCTGACACCGGCGAAACCCTTGCAGGGGGAATCCGATGCCCGTTCAGTGGCTCGCTGGCTACAAGACAAGACCGATATCTCAGTCACCGACATCAGGCGAGCCAACTTCGGTATTGCCGAGTCGCGCTCGGTGGCCGAACGGCTCGAAGTGGCGCTGCATCCTTATGTCAGCTATCTGATAGTTCCGGTGTTTGCTCTGGCAAACGCGGGGGTGGTGCTAAGCGGCGATTTGCTGAACGCCGTGACTACTTCATCGGTCACTATTGGCGTGACTGTAGGGCTGCTGGTAGGTAAGACAGTAGGCGTGTCGGGATTCACGCTGCTAGCCGTGCGATTGGGGCTCAGCGCGCTACCCCGGGGCATTGCCCGTCTCCAGGTCGTCGGCGTGGCCATCGTGTCGGGAATCGGCTTTACGGTGGCTTTGTTTGTGACAGAGTTGGCATTTGAAGGGAGCTTCGTGGGCGACAAAGCCAAGATTGGAGTGCTGGTGGCCTCACTGATTGCTGCCGTTGCCGGGCTGATGGTGCTTAGAGTCGCCGGTCAGCGCTCGGCGGCCGCACGGGCGACAATTGGGCACACCTAACCCGTATCTTGCTTGTCATGGCTAACGCTGCCGCGCCAAAGCGGGTCGTAATTGTCGAGTCGCCCACCAAGGCCACAACGATCGCGCGTTTCCTCGACAACAGCTTCGTAGTGGAGTCCTCCCGTGGACATGTCCGCGACCTGCCGACGAAGGCCTCAGAGGTTCCTAAGGCCTATCGCGCCGAGTCCTGGTCTCGCCTGGGCATCGACGTGGAGAACGACTTCAAGCCGTTGTATGTGCTGGCCAGCAACAAACGGGAAACTGTCCGTGCCCTCAAGAAGCTCGTGGACGGGGCGGACGAACTGTATCTGGCGACCGACGAGGATCGCGAAGGCGAAGCGATTGCCTGGCATCTGCTGGAGGTGCTCTCGCCGCCGCCTCAGGTGACGGTGCGGCGGCTGGTGTTCCACGAGATCACGCCAGACGCCATCCGGGCCGCCGTGGCGAACCCGCGCGACATCGACCGGAGGTTGGTGGATGCCCAGGAGGCCCGTCGCCTGCTGGACCGACTTTACGGCTACGAAGTGTCGCCGGTGCTCTGGAAGAAGATAGCCCCGCGCCTTTCGGCCGGTCGGGTACAGAGCGTGGCTACACGAATCGTCGTGGAGCGCGAGCGCGAGCGGATGGCGTTTGTCCCGGCGGAGTACTGGTCGCTGGGAGTGACCGCCGCTACCGCCGCGGGCGAGAGTTTCCCCATGGCGGTTAGTGCCCTAGGCGGATCGCGCTTGGCTGCCGGGCGCGACTTCGGCGCCGACGGAAAGCCGGCCACCCCCGACGTGGTGGTACTCGACGAGGCGATGGCGCAGCGCTTAGCCACCGAGTTGGACGAATCCAGCGCGGAGGTGGCGTCGGTCTCCTCCAAGCCGTACCGCCGCCGCCCAGCGCCGCCGTTCATCACCTCTACGCTGCAGCAGGAGGGCGCGCGACGGCTGCGCCTGTCGGCCTCGGCGGTTATGCGGGTAGCCCAGTCGCTTTACGAGCAGGGCTACATCACCTACATGCGGACCGACTCGGTGACCCTGGCTGATGTGGCGTTAAAGGCCGCTCGGGCCGAAGTGAAGCGGTGCTACGGCGAGGACTTCCTGCCGGCCAAAACCCGCCGGTACGCCAGCAAGGTGCGCAATGCTCAGGAGGCGCACGAGGCCATCCGTCCGGCAGGGGAGACGTTCACCTCACCGGAATCGCTGCGCCCGCAACTGTCGCCGGTGGAGGCCGACTTATACGAGTTGATCTGGCGCCGAACCCTGGCTTCGCAGATGACCGACACCACCGGCGAGACCGTCACCATTGAAGCAACGGCGCATACCGATAGCGCCGGCGAGGTGGCACTCACCGCCTCGGGCACTGTGATTAGCCATGAGGGCTTTCGCAAGGCCTGGGATCCTTTCCCATCTGCCGGTCCCGGTACTACCAACGGCTCTAACCGAAGTGACGCGGCCAGCAACGGTGATGCAGCCCCCGGAGACAGCACTGGATCGCCCGAAACATCTACAGACTCCCCCGAAGGCCGCGCCACGCAGCGTCGCCTGCCACAGGTTGCCGAGGGTGAACTGCTGAATCTTTCAGACCCAAAGGCCGAGAGTCACGAAACCCAACCTCCCGCCCGGTTCACTGAAGCCACGCTGATTCGTCGACTCGAGGAACTGGGTGTCGGCCGACCTTCGACTTACGCCACCATCATGGCAACGATCACCGATCGGGGATATGTCCGCAAGAAGGGGACGGCGCTGGTCCCCACGTTCACTGCCTTCAGCGTGGTGAACCTGCTGGAGGGCCACTTCGGGGACTACGTGGATTATGCCTTTACCGCCCGGATGGAAGATGACCTCGACGACATCGCCCGCGGCGGGCAGGAGTTTCAACCGTGGCTGTCGCTGTTCTACTTCGGAGCGGATGACAATCCAGGTCTCAAGTCCCGCGTGTCGGACAGGCTCGACGAGATCGACGGGCGGGCGGTGAACACCTCCATAATCGGGAACCATCCCGACAACGGGCGGCCTATTGAAGCCCGCCTGGGCCGCTACGGACCTTTTATCTCTTGCGGTGACGAGAGCGTCCAGCTGCCCGAAGACATAGCGCCCGCCGAATTGACCCAGCAAAAGGCGCTAGAGCTGCTGGCCCAACCCTCCACCGAGCGAGAACTCGGCATCGACCCAAACTCGGAACTGCCGGTGAGCGCCCGGCAGGGCCGCTACGGGCCGTATGTGCAACTCGGTCCGTCTGCCGACGATCCCGACGCCAAGCCAGAAAAAATAGTCTCGCTGCTGAGTTCGATGAGCTTGGAGGAAATCAACCTCCAGGATGCACTGCAGCTGCTCAGCCTGCCCCGAACCGTGGGAGCAGATCCGACTGACGGGGTAGAGATCACCACCCAGCTTGGCCGCTACGGGCCTTACCTCAAGAAGGGTTCGGAATCCCGCTCCTTAGATTCCGAGGAGCAACTCTTCACCATCACGCTTGAAGAGAGCCTGGCTTTACTGGCCCAGCCCCGCCGCCGGAGGGGTCAGCAAGCCAAGGCGCCGCTGCGGGAACTGGGTCCCGACCCCGTTACTGGCCGCGCCCTCTTGGTGCGTGACGGACGCTGGGGCCCTTACGTCACCGACGGCGAGAGCAACGCTTCGCTGCGGGCGGGTGACACGGCGGATTCCCTGACACCGGAGCGGGCTTCGGACTTGCTGGCCGCCCGGCGCGATGCGCCGCCGACAGCTCGGAAGGGAGCTTCCGGAACATCCCGGCGCCGGAAGGGATCTTCCGCCCGTGACGGCTGAGGGCGCGCCGGAAGATCGCCCCGGCAGGTGGGCGGGCTTCCAGCGGCGGATCTTCGCCACACCTCAGTTCTTCAGACTCTGGTCAGCACAGGTCGTTACTTCTACGGGCGACTGGCTGGGTTTTCTGGCCATCTCGGTGGTGGCGGCGCGCCTTGGATCGGGCACTCCTGAGGCCGCCATCGGACTGGTCCTGGCTGCGCGGCTAGTTCCGGGTGTCCTGCTCTCGCAGGTAGCGGGAGTATTAGCTGACAGGTGGGATCGCCGCCGGCTCATGGTGACCTGTGACCTGGCACGGGCGGGGATCTTGCTGGCGGTGCCGCTGGTGAACAAAGTCTGGCAACTGGTGCTGGTGTCGCTTGCCTTGGAGGCTTTCACCTTGCTGTGGATTCCTGCCAAGGAGGCTTCGGTCCCAAATCTGTTGCCGGCACAGCACCTTACTGCCGCCAACTCGTTGTCTATGTTCGCCACCTACGCCACTTTCCCAGTTGCCTCGCTGATATTTGCAAGGGTTGCTAACGCGCTGGAGGGCGCTTCTGTCGACGGCTGGCTGGCGCCTTTCTACCCCGACAAGCAAGGTCCAATTTTTTACCTGGATGCCCTGACCTTCGTGGTGTCGGCGGCCCTGGTGTTCTCGCTGCCGCTTCGGCACCCGCGGGATCCCAACCTTAGCAAGCGTGCGGCGGTGCGCTGGGAGGGAGTCTTCCGTGAGTATCGCGAGGGGTGGCGTTACGTAGTGGTTAATCCCACGGTGCGCTCGGTCACCATTGGCCTAGCGACGGCCTTGATCGGCGGCGGGATGCTGATTCCCCTAGCGCTGGTGTATGCGATCGAAGTTCTCCGGGTAGGTGAGCAGGGATTCGCCGACATCGTCACCGGGCTTAGTGCCGGAGTTGGGGTAGGTGTCTTGGTGTTGTCGATCCTGCAGCGGCGAGTTAACAAGCACCGAGTATTCGCCCGCTCGCTGACAGGGGCAGGGTTGGGATTGCTAGTGGCCGCGTCGCTGGGCTCGTTGCCGTGGGTGATGCTGGTAGCGGCTGCGGTGGGGATGTGTGCTGGCGGGATGTACGTTCTGGGGTTCACTTTGCTGCATGAGTTCACTGCCGACGAAGTGCGGGGGCGGGTCTTCGCTGGGCTTTACTCGATTGTCCGGTTGTGTGTTGTGCTGGCGTTAGTAGTGGGCCCGCTGCTAGCAGCCGCCTTTGACAGGATCTCTGAGGTGTTGTGGGATCGCGCAATCGACATCGGCATCTTGGTGGTGGAACTCCCGGGGGTTCGCCTGACGCTGTGGCTGGCGGGGTTGACGGTGGTACTGGCGGGGTTGCTGGCCCGGCGCACCCAGCGAGTCGAAGCTTCTGCGAGGCGAGCCACGACTTCCGGCCCTGAGTCTCTGGAAGATCGGTCTCTGGAAGACTGAGGTTCGATGGGAGCTACCCCAAAGCGGGGCCAGTTCGTGGTCTTCGAAGGGGGCGAATCGGTGGGCAAGTCCACCTGTGCAGCCTGGTTGGCGACACTTCGTGGCGCCCAGTTGACACACGAGCCGGGGGGTACCCAGCTGGGTCGGGAGCTGCGCCGGCTGCTGTTGGGTGAGGCCGGGATGCAACTGAACGTTCTTACCGAGGCGCTGCTGATGGCCTCGGACCGGGCACAGCATGTCAGCGAGGTCATTCGACCAGCCTTGGAGGCAGGCCGCAACGTGGTATGTGATCGTTATATCGGCTCGTCGCTGGCTTATCAGGGCTATGGGCGTGGCCTTGATGTGGAGCTGGTTCGGATGCTCTCGGAGGTAGCCACTGGTGGCCTTTGGCCAGATCTGGTACTTCTGCTGGACATGGATCCGCAGCGGGCAGCCCAGCGCGGCACTGTCCGCTCGGACCGCTTCGAGGAGCTGGGGTTGGGCTTCCACCGCCGGGTGCGCGCCGGCTACCTAGAACTTGCTGCGGCCGAGCCTGCTCGTTGGGCGGTGATCGACGCTGACCGCTCGGCGGTCGAGGTGCACCTTGACATCGCCACTCTGGTGGCCGACCGACTGGGTTGGAAGTGACGGATCGTTCTCCGGCCCTATTCGGTCACAGGGACGAGTCTGATTCGCACGGCGCAGACCCGGGTGAGTTAGGGGCTGTCCAGCCTGGTTTGGTACGGCCTGGTGCTGGCGGGCCTGATTTTGTTGAGCCTGAGGTTGATCAGTCAGATCCCGATTGGCCGCCGCTAGTGGGCGGAGCTGCCGGTCTGCGGCAACTCGAGGCCGCGTTGTTGGCCCCGGTTCACGCCTACTTGTTGGTCGGGACCGTCGCGGGAGACAAGCGCGCCGTTGCCCGGACGTTTGCCGGCGAGCTGCTGGCTGCTGCCTCTGCGGCGGCAGGCTCGGATGTGGTTGCGCGGCATCGGCGTCGGGCTCGCCAGGCGACGCATCCAGATGTGCTGCTCGTGGAGCCCGAGGGACGGGCACTGCTGGCGGCTGAAGCCTCAACGCTCATTGCCGAGGCGGGTCGTCGCTCGTTGGAGGGTGCCGGCAAGGTGATCATCTGTGATCGCTTTCACACAGCTTCGCCTGGTGTGGCGGCGAGCCTGCTGAAGACCATCGAAGAACCGCCACCGGCTACCACCATCGTGCTGTTGGCCGATGAGGTGCCCCCTAGTCATTCCACTGTGGCCTCGCGCTGCGTGATTATCCGCTTTCCGGCTCCGGCTCCGGACGAGGTGTGTGAATGGCTCATACGGTCCGGAGTGGCGCCGACGGTGGCCCAGCGTGCGGCTCGAGCCGTAGGGGTCGATCCGGGGCAGGCCGGTCAACTGGTCGCGGGAGGCAATCTGGCTGAACGGATCGAGGCCTGGTGGTCAATCCCAGAGCAGCTCGACGACACGGGAGCCCGAGCCGCAGCCTTGGTGGACGATTTGCGGGCACAGATCGATGCTTCGGTGGCCGCGACCTCAATTTCCGCCGCAACCGCCGACTCCACGCCCGCAGCAGGAACCGGCGCTTCGGGCCCTGAAACATCGGGAGATGGGGGTGGCTCCGTTGCTGGGGCTGGTGGTAGGACCGAGTCGCAGAAGCAAGATCGCCGTAAGCGCCTAGCTCGTGACACAGAGCTACGTTTCGGGTTTGCCGTACTGGCCGAGCGCTACAGCGAGCTACTGGACACCTCTGCTGTTGGGCAGGTCGAAGATGCGCTTGAACTGCTAAGGAAAGCTAAAGCCGCTTTGGCGCGCAACCCAGATGAGAAGTTGCTGCTACAGAACCTGCTGCTTCACCTGCCGCGCTGCTAGGGCTGCTGGCTGGGCTTTCTGGGTCTGAGAGCCGTTCGTAGGGCCCCGGGATCAGTCAGCGGCGCGGCGCCGGAGAGTCTCAAAGAGGGCGATCGCCGCGGCGGCGGACACGTTCAGTGCGGCGAGCCGTCCCGTGACCGGAATACGAGTGGTCACGTCGCAGCGCCTGCGTACTAGCGGCGACAGTCCGTGCCCCTCGGCACCCAACACGAGCGCCAGCGGGACCTCTGCCAGGTCGAGTTGCCAGATGGTCTCGTCGGCGGTCACGTCTAGCCCCACCGTCCAGACGCCCAAGTCGGCGAGCGTTGACAGTGCTGTGGGGATTCCACTCACGGGTGCGAAGCGAAGGTGCTCGATGGCGCCGGCGGCTCGCTTGGCGACCGTCGGCGTGATGCGCGCGGCTCGATGGCGTGGCAATACGACGCCGGTGACTCCTGCGCACTCCGCGGTTCGGAGGATCGCCCCTAGGTTGCCCGGATCGTTGATGCTGTCTAGGACCAGCAGTAAGTCTGGGGGGCTCGACGCGGTAGGGGGATCGGAGTCATCTTGCTCGGTCGGCAGGTCTGGGGTACTCGTCTGGGCGTCCGCGGCGTTCCCGGGTTCCTCGGTCTTTCTAGCTTCCTCGGTGGTTTCAGTTTCCCTGGCTTTTCTGGGTTGGTCGGCTTCCTCAGCTTGCCCGGGGTCTCCCTCGCTGGGCGTCGCCGGCGCGCGGCGGTCGGTGTGCTCGGCTCCGGCCGAGAGGTACAGGCGGTTGGGCTCGCCGGTGGGTCGGTTAACGAGTTCTTCGATGGCGTACTCGCGGAGCGGGGCGGCGAACGCCACAACGCCCTGCGGAGCCTCGGTGGCAGCCATCTCGTGGAAGCGACCGCGCGGCAGCTCGCGGATGTCCACCCCAGCCTCATCGGCCAGGTCGATGATGTCGTCGAGGATCGATGACGGTTCCTGCTCGGCAGCGAGAACAACCTGCCGCACCGGCCGGGTGCCGGCCAGGAGCAACTCCTTGACGGCGCGACGTCCCTCGACCCTATCGCCGCCCAGGCCGCGGGTCTCGCCGTGACTCTGCTCGCGCCGTCGCACTGGCGTAGTTCCCCGCTGGCCGTCCCGGCGGTTGCCGCCGGACCTATCCCCGGAGCTGCCGCGCCCGGGGCCCCCGCCGCCCGGTCCGCCGCGTCCCCCGCCGCCCGGTCCGCCGCGTCCCCCGCCGCCCGGTCCGCCGCGTCCCCCGCCGCCCGGTCCGCCGCGTCCCCCGCCGCCCGGTCCGCCGCGTCCCCCGCCGCCCCGGTCGCCGCCTTCTTGCCAGTCGCCGCGTCCTCTGTTTGGTCCCCCGCGTCCCCCTCTCGGTCCGTTCCATTCTCCTCCGCGGTCGCGTCCTCCGCCGCGCCGGTCACCGCCAGGTCTGCGCCCCCCGCCACCACCAGGTCCGCTGCGCCCCCCGCCACCACCGCCGTATTCGCCGGGTCCGCGTCTCCCGCCGCGCCGGTCGCCGCCTTCTTGCCAGTCGCCGCGTTCGTCGGTTCGGTCCCGGCCGCCGCGCTTTTCTGGCCCGCCGCGTCTTCCCCCGCCGCGCCCGCCTGGGCCGCCTCGACTGTCACGCCCTCCTGAGCCACCGCGCCCGTAGCCTTGCCCGCCCCCACCTCGGCCGCCGCTAGATTTGCCGCCGGATCTGTTTCCGCCACCGCCTCGGCCGCCGCCAGGCCCGCGTCCGCCGGCCTGGCCTGGGGTATGCGGGTTAACAGGCGTTTCGTCGTCCATCAGCGCAACCCTACGGTGCCGATGCCGTTTCCGTGGTCTCGTCGAGTGGGCGGCTTCGGGTTTCTCCCCTTCGCTGGAGTTTTAAGGCCTAACCCCCCAGAGCCAGGCGGCCACCAAACCGGAGCAACTTCAGGTAGAGCGGCGGGAGCCTCTAGGCGGCGCGGCTCCTGAGTGTTGCTTGCCCAGAATGCCGGTTGCTATTCAACGGCTGCTAGTGCTTCTTCTCGGCCGGCGCTCTTGGCTAGTGCGATGACAGCGTGGGTGAGTTTTTCGACGCGGCTGTCGAGCTTGTCGACGCGGTTATCGAGTTTGTCGACGCGGCTGTCGAGTTTGTCGACGCGGTTATCGAGTTTGTCGATTCGGCTGTCGAGTTTGTCGATTCGGCTGTTGATGTGCTTGACCGAGTCCTCGATCTTCTGATTGACCTTTTCGAATTGCTGGTCGACCCGTGCAAATCCTTGGTTCATCTTTGTCTCGAGTTCGATTCTGAGTTCTCCGGTCTGCTGCTCGACCCGCTCAAATCGCTGCTCGACTCGTTCGAAGCGTCGATCTGTCCGTTCCTCGATCCGATCCAGCCTGATGCCGTTTCTGCGGTCGAGGTAGAGCATGAGCCCTATCCCGAAGCTTACGAGTGCGATGAGTGCCTGTTCCATGACTGTTCCCTTTCAATGGTAGACGCTGGTTTGATTGTTGGGAGGCCTGATGGTCAGGCAATACGGAAGCGGTGCTCAACGTGAGGGTTAGGGGCCGCAGACGGTCGGCGGCGACAACGCCGAGCACGGTTAGGCGGTCGTTCTAAGTAACGAATGCTCCAAGGTAAAGACAGTATTATCTCATAACATAGGATATCAGATAATAGTATAGAATATCAGCTAGATGTCTAGCCCTGTTCGGCGTCGTAAATGTGGGTACACGGTCGAGGCTTGCCGGCGGATTCGACCGGCCCCGTATCGCTTGCCTGTTTAGCGTCGTAGGGGCGGGTTCACAGTCGGCGGGTTGACTGGCGGTGGTTTGCTAGCGCTGGTGTTGTTGATGTTGGTTCTTGTTGCGTGTCCGTGGTTGCAGGCAGTCCAAGCGTTACGCCGTCTGGGTGGGGTGTTGCCATGCTGGTCGGGCTGTTGGAGCGTGTATTTGCCGTCGGCGTCTCGGGCGACTTGGGCGCCTTTGGTGTGAACCAAATGGTGGTGGCAGTAGCTGCAGAGTAGGCAGAGGTTGTCGAGGTCGGTTGTGCCTCCGTGCTCCCAGTGCACGATGTGGTGTGCTTGGCACCAGTTAGCCGAAGCCCCGCAACCCACGCAGCCTTTATCCCGCACAGCCAACACCGCGCGCTGGCGGCTAGAGGCGTGGCGTTTACCCCGGCCGAGCCACAAAGGCTCACGTTTGCCCTTGAACACCGCCGGCAAGATTCTCGCGTCACACGCCAGCCCGAGGAGTTCCTCAACCGACAGCGGGGTGCCATCAGCGAGACGAGCGTCACGTAGTTGGCCCGCAATGGTGTCGTAATCGGCGACCACCAACAGGTCCACGCCCTGAGCCTTGCCCGCAGCCTTCCCAACAGCACCGCCGCTGTTGGTGACAAGCTGTTCGAGAGCGTCTGCCATGCGCTGGCCCGAAGAAAGCCGACGTTTAGCATCCTCAGCATGAAACAGCCGATTCGCCGTAGCAGTAAGCGCTGTCTCTATGCGACTACCCGCCACCGGATCGAGCCGGCCCATTAGAGAGAACATCCCATCGGGTTCCTGCTTGATGTTCAAATAGCGCCGCTCGCGTTGACGCGCCCGCCGCTCCCCAAGATCGTCCCGGGTCTGCTCATTCATATGATCGCGGACAGTGCGGCTGAACTGGTCTTCGGACTCCCGGCCCGCAGCATCCAACAACTCGGCCTCACCAGCCGAATCGCCAGATGGGGTTTGTTCCACAGCTTCGGCGATCATCTTCGCCTGCTTCGCAGTGATAGCCCCGGAACGCAGAGCCTCAGCAGTGCCAGGCGTCCGGCCCAACTGCTCGGCCAGTTTCACGTCTTGTTTGGCCCGGCCGCGTGATTGTTTCAAACTGTCGCGCAGCACATCAGCCGAGTGGCCCTCACCCCGACGGCGGGCCAGCTCGGCGACCATCTCAGCCTTCACCGCGGCCAAACGAGACTCGCAGCGGCCCACCAACACCAGTCGAGCTTCCAACTCCCGATCAGCCAAACCCCGAACCAACAAATCCGAGCTAAACAAGCCAACCAAACCCTCAACATCAAACCCGGAGCCAAGACCAACCCCACCAGCGGCACAAGCAGCAATACCGGCGGGTCCACCCGCAGCGGCACCAGAGACCCCACCCGTAGTGATGCCGGCGGATTCAGCATCGGTGGCCCCAGCAGACCCAAAGACAGCAGTCCCGCCGGCCCCAGGAGCAGCACCATCGGACCCACCAACAGCAGTAGTGCCAGCAGCCCCAACAGCAGCGCCAGCAGATCCAAAGACAGCAGCGCCGGCACCAAGACCAAAACCACCAGCGACGACGCCAGCAGCCCCAGTAGCGGGGGTGCCGTTGTGCCCAGCGACACCCCCACCAGCGCGCCCAGCAGTGCCAGTGGCCCCGGCGATCCCAGAATCAGCGCCATCGGCTCCGGCAACCCCAGCAGCAGCGCCATCGGCTCCAGCGACCCCAGCAGCGCCGTTGTTCTTACCAGCGCCCTTTGGCTCGGAGCCGCCGGCCCCGGCAGCAACCCCGGTAGCCGGGTCGTCGAAAAGAGTCGCGATAGTCATCATTCACCTCCTCAAACACAGTGTGTGAACCGTCGGCTTTCGGTCGGCGGAGCCGACAAGCCGGTCAAACAAACACCAACCCCGCAACACCAGGGCCAGCGACCGGTACAAGTAAGTTTAGCTACCCTAACCAAAAACTACAATGTGCGTATGTATCAAAGTAAGAAGTAGCTTGACAATTATCCAACGATCACCCGAATAGTCTGACCTATTTACCTACACTCAACCGAAGACCCCCCCCCGAGGGGTAAAGCAAACGTTGACCCCAAATCTGGCGCACATTGCCGTCAAGGTTCTTTCGGCCTTCGGGGCTAGCGATCATGAATAGCGGGACACTGGCCCGACTCGGCGCTCAGATCTGACGCTCGCATTGCTGGCATGACTATCTCCTAATCGAAGTGTCAAGCAAGGGGAGAGCCTGTCACGTCGAATTGATCGGTCGAATCGGCCTGTCAAAGTGATTTTCAGTACAGCAGTGCCACTGCCCAGCAGGCGATGCCCTCAGCGCGACCTAGCGCGCCGAGCGATTCAGCGCGCTTACCCCGGAGGGTGACTGGGGCACCCGCAGCTTCGCTTAGACGAGCCTGCATTTCGGTGCGGCGTAGAGCCAGCTTGGGGCGTTCAGCAACCACGGTGCAGTCGATGTTGCCTATCTGTTTGCCCGCCAGCCGGACTCGTCGAGCTGATTCGGCCAGTAGGGCGAGACTGTCGGCACCGCGCCAACGCACCTCGTCGTCGGGGAAGAGGGTGCCGATGTCGCCCAGACCTGCGACACCTAGGATGGCGTCGCAGCAGGCGTGGGCGACGGCGTCGGCGTCGCTGTGACCCTCGAGCCCCTTTTCGTCCTCGAACCTGACGCCGCCGAGGACGAGCCCTCGACTTGGATCCTCACTAAAGCGGTGCACATCGAAACCTATCCCCACCAGCGGTAGCCCGACAGTCGGTCGCGACGACTGCGCGGTCAGCAGCGCCTCGGCCATTTGCAGATCCCCTGGTGTGGTGATCTTGAGGTTGTCGGGCTCACCGTCTACGAGTCGCACTGTCCCTCCGGCGGCTTCGACGAGCGTGGCGTCGTCGGTGGCCTCGCCAAGGTTGGCGTGAGCGCGGCGCAAGATGTCGGCACGGAAGGCCTGTGGGGTCTGCACAGCCCTTAGTTGTGCACGGTCCAACGGACCATCGTGGGTGTGGCGGACAGTGTCTTTGACAGCAACGACAGGGATCGCGCCATCGGCCCCTGCGACGACGGCGTCGGTGACAGCGGTGAAGAGTTCCCATCTGGCCAGCGGTCGGGCAGCATCGTGGACGACGATTACCTCCGCGGTCGTGGGGGCGGCGGCGATACCTGCCCGGACCGACTCTGACCGGGTGCCGCCGCCGACGGTTACGATGGTCTGGGTTTCATGGCTAGCTTCGGCGGTCGGTCCTCTCGGCGCCCCGAAACCCTGGTGCCCGAAACCCTGGCGTAGAGCCTCAACCTGGTCGGCGGCGGCCACCACTACGACGCCGTGACTTGTCTCCGTCGCAGCGTCTAAGGCCCAGTCGATCACTCTGCGGCCGGCGAGGGGTTGTAGCTGTTTGGGGCCGCCGAATCGCCTTCCTTCGCCTGCGGCTACGAGCACAGTCCAGATTTCCGGGCCGTCGCCGTGTCTGGCTTCACTCACGTTCATCAGCGGGGCGCCGCGTTCCAGCGGTCGTAGGAATCCTCGCGCCTGCTCTCATTCACGTTCATTAGCATGGCGTTTGCCATGGTTGACGCCAAGTTGCTTGCGCAGACGGAGATCTTTGAGGGAGTCGACGACGATCTGCTACTTGATGTTGCGTTCCATTGTGTATGTAGAACCCTAGAACGTGGTGAGTTGCTGTTCAGAATGGGCGACCGCCCCGATGCCATGTACGTGGTCCTCGCCGGTCGGATCGCGATCGTGACCACTGCACCTGACGGCCGGGATTCGGTGATCTCGCTGATGGAGGAGGATGATCTGTTTGGCGAGATGGGGTTCTTCGACGGCCGAGGTCGGTCTGCTAGTGCGCGTGCGCTAGAGACCAGTGAGGTGCTAACCGTGCCCTACGGTGCGGTGCGGCGGCTGTACGAGCAGCGTCCCGACCACTTGTGGCGGGTCGTGACGATGCTGGTACGACGCCTTCGGGCAGCCGGTACGGCGCTGACCGATGCGGTGTTCCTAGATGTGGTGGGCCGAACAGCCAAGCGCCTGCTGAGCTTCGCGGGCGACAACGAGAGTTTCACGCTGCCGGTCACCCAGGAGGAATTGGCGGCAATGGTCGGCGCTTCTCGCGAGCGGGTCAACAAGGCCATCTCGCAGTTCGTTCGTCTCGGCTGGCTGGGACGCTCAGGCAACCGCTACGTCATCCGAGACCGGGAACAACTGAAACTACGAAGCCGCTGACCAGCCGACTGAGGAAGTCGAGCTTGGCGCACCTTGTTGGGCAACTGCTGTGGTGAGATACATTGCCCACATATCGTCCGATCTCCGGCGAGGCGGCTTCGGGCCTATATCCGCCCGGATCACCCAGAAGGCCTAAGTCCGGCGGAGCAGGCTCTTAAAGTCGCCGACGACTGGGTGGGTGCTCTGAACCTCGCTCGAGGGATCTTCGGCCGACGCGCCGAATAGGCCGGTCGACATACCGAGCGAGCGGGCGGCGTCGAGCGTGCGCACATCGTTGTCGATGACCAGACAGTTGGCGAAAGGGACCTCCGAAACTCTGCGCAGCATCTCGAAGAAGCCCGGATCGGGCTTTCGGATCCCGATGTCACTGCTCACCACCCACGGCGAGATTTCTTCGAATCCCGTCCAGGCTCGCAGCCGCAAGGACCAGTCGGAGACATCGTTAGTGATGCAGCCCACGCTGATACCGCGGCGGAGCAAGGCACGGACGAAATCGGCCGCGCCAGGGCTCACCGACATCCGCCCCGTGTAAGGTCCGTGAGTCCAGGTCGGCTGGCCTGAAAGACCGCAGGCTTCCCAGAGTTGAACGGGCGTCAGGCGTCCTAGGGTGGCAAGCCGGTAGGACTCCAGAATCTCTGCTGGAGAAGCGGTCGCCCCGGCTTGTTGCACGAATGGGATCAACAATTCTCCAGCTGGATCGGCCGGTTGGAAGAGCACGCCCCAGCCGCCGATGACCACCAATTGAAGTGCACGCGATGGAGGGTCAGCTGCAGCTGAGGAGGTAGAGGCTTCAGGCTCGCTCTCTGCTTCCGGCTCAGGCTCGGAGTCTGCGGGTGTCCCTGGTTCGGGTTCGCTGGGGTTGGGTTCGTCAGGTTTAGCGGTCTCCGGCTCGGTCATGTCGGGTTCTAGTGTCATACCGTCTTCGGTGTCTTGAGGCTTGGGCTCGGCTTCTGGGTTGGCCGGTGCCGTCTCAGGTTCGTCGATTTCGGCTTTGCTAGACACAAGCTCGTCTGCCTCGGGTTCGCTTAGCGCGGCTTCCTCCAGTTCCGCCTCTCTTTTGGCAGCCGGTTCGCCGGGCTCAACTAACGGTTCGCCCAGTTCGGCTTGTTTCGGCTCTGATCCTTCTGGTTCCTCCAACGCGGGAGTAGTCGTGGGCTTTGCTGCGACAAACGACTCAATCTCCGCCTTGGCACTCCCCTCCAGCGATGCCGTCCAGTCGTCTTCGGAGGTCTCTATGCCGGCCGGAGTCGGCTCGAAAGTCACCTCGTCTAGTTCTTCGAACTCACCGAACTCTTCCCAGCCGGCCTCACTGGCGGCAGTGGAGACGGCGGAGCCCTGCTCCACGTCTTCGGCGACAGTCTCGCCGGCGTCCTCGGTGTCACCCACGCCCGGCTCTCCGACGACAATGGGCATCGGCTGACGGTCGGCCTTCTCCAGCAGGGCGCGTTCGCGCTCCTTGCGATGACGCCTTACGTACCACCACCCCAGCAGGTTCAGAATCAGCGCCAGTACAAACAACGCTGCTGCTGCCAACCCCACGAGTCGCAGCGTCATGGCGGTGGTGTTCTCCTGACGAGCTGTCATTTGCACAGTCGCCTGCCCTGTGGGGGACTCTGTACTGATCGAACTCCAACCGAAGTTGCCGCCGCCGCTGGTCAACTGACCGGGGAGGTCAATGTTCAACCCTATGGTCAGCCCTTCCAGCGGCAGGTCGCCGCCGAAGTCGCCGATGGCCCCGCGAATTCGCTCCTGCAGGCCTTCGTTTAGTGCCAGCGTGTCGAATAGGTCTGGTAGTGCTTCAGAGGGGTCGACTTGCCCGAAAATTTCCCATGTCTGCTCGGCGAACTCGGCTCGACGCCGCAACTGGAACCCCTGGAAGACGTCCTCGCCGGCGATCTCGGCGAGCACCTCGGGAAGCTCCTCGGCAGTCCCGAAGCGCTTTGTGGCCCGCACCCACAGCAGGTTGTCGGTTTCCCGCTCCGGTCCGGTGACATCCCAGCCGGCTAGAGCCAAGTCCTGCAGGTCGATTTGGGAGACGAGGTCGCCGAGGGTGTCGACCGCGGCGCGATCTAGGCTCACTCCCACCGCCACGGTGCCCGAGCCGTTCTCTTCAACTTCGATGTCTACATCCACACCCACTTCGCAGGCCGATGTGGCGACCAGCGCGCCAGCCAAGACTGCCGCGAGCAGCAGGTGCCGTAGTTTGCGGTTACCCATGTGAGTACCGCGAGCCGCCGGTCGAGCGCGCGGGCTACCAGTGTTGCCTGCGCGCCCTTGGGGGAGTCGCACGGTCAGTGGGCGACCATCTCCTCGACAGCAGATGGAGGCTCAAATCCTTCGACGGCCTTAAATACGATTCGTCGCTTCGGAGCGTCATCAGGGGTCGCAGCATCCCCCGGATCCTCCAGGGGACGATCATCGGTAGCGTCCACGATGACGATCTGCCCGGCCCGGAACTCGCGGTTGAGTAACTGTTCCGACAGAGGATCCTCAACCAGTCGTTGGATGGCCCGGCGCAGTGGCCGAGCCCCGAGCGTGGGGTCGTATCCCTCTTCAGCCAGCAGCACCTTGGCCTCGGGAGTGATCTCGAGGCCCATGCCCTGACCGGCTAACTGGTCGGCGACTCGGCGAATCATAAGGTCCACGATCTGCGTGACTTCCTCAAGGCTCAGCTCATGAAAGACGATCACTTCGTCCACTCGGTTCAAGAACTCGGGCCGGAAGTGCTTCTTGAGGGCGTCAGTGACCTTCTCTTTCATAGCTTCGTACGACACCGCCTTGTCAGAGCGGGCGAAGCCCAGAGTCGCCTTGCGCAGGTCCTGTGTGCCGAGGTTTGAAGTCATGATTAGCACAGTGTTCTTGAAGTCCACCGAGCGCCCCTGACTGTCGGTCAGACGACCCTCCTCCAGGATCTGCAACAGCGAGTTGAAAACGTCGGGGTGAGCCTTCTCGATTTCGTCGAACAGCACCACAGAAAAGGGCTTCCGGCGCACCGCTTCGGTGAGCTGGCCGCCCTCGTTGTAGCCGACGTAGCCGGGGGGCGCTCCAATAAGTCGGCTCACGGTGTGCTTCTCCATGTATTCCGACATATCCAGGCTGATCAGCGCGTTGTCGTCACCGAAGAGAAACTCGGCGAGGGTTTTCGCCAGCTCGGTTTTGCCTACCCCCGAGGGTCCCAGGAAGATGAACGAGCCGGAGGGTCGTTTGGGGTCTTTAAGCCCGGCTCGCGTCCGGCGGATGGCTTGGCTGACCGATCCGATGGCGTTGTGCTGACCGACCACGCGCTTGTGCAGGTCCCCTTCCATGCGCAGCAGTTTGACGGTCTCCTCCTCGGTGAGCTTGTAGACCGGGATACCCGTCCAGACCGAGAGCACTTCGGCGATGCCCTCCTCGTCAACCTCATCGAACAGGTCCACGCCGGCGCTGCGGGTCTCGGCCTCGGCGGTCTCGCGTTGGGTCAGCAACTCCTTCTCGCGGTCGCGCAGGCGACTGGCCTCCTCAAAGTCCTGCGCTTCAACGGCCTGCTGTTTGCGGGTCGCCACGACGTTGATCTCGGCATCGATCTCCAACAGGTTTGTAGGGATATCCATGCGCTTGAGGTGCAGGCGCGACCCGGCTTCATCGATGAGGTCGATTGCCTTGTCTGGCAGGTGACGATCTGAGATGTAGCGGTCGGCGAGGTTGGCAGCCGCTACCACCGCCTGGTCGGTGATCGTGACCCGGTGATGTGCTTCGTAGCGGTCACGAAGTCCTTTGAGGATCTCTATGGTGTCGCTGACAGAGGGTTCGTCAACCGTGATGGGCTGGAAGCGGCGCTCAAGCGCTGAGTCCTTTTCGAGGTGCTTGCGGTACTCGTCGAGGGTTGTGGCCCCGATGGTCTGCAACTCGCCGCGAGCCAGCATGGGTTTCAGGATCGACGCCGCGTCGATGGCTCCCTCGGCGGCTCCGGCGCCAACCAGGGTGTGCAGCTCGTCGATAAAAAGGATGATGTCGCCTCGGCCCTTGATTTCCTTCAGGACCTTCTTGAGGCGCTCCTCAAAGTCGCCCCGATAGCGGCTGCCGGCCACAAGGGCGCCCAAGTCCAGCGTGTAGAGCTGCTTGTTCTCAATGGTGCGCGGCACGTTGTCGGTAGCGATGCGCTGGGCCAGGCCCTCCACTATGGCGGTCTTGCCGACGCCCGGCTCGCCGATCAGGACGGGGTTGTTCTTGGTACGCCGCGACAACACTTGCATCACCCGCTCGGTCTCGCGCAGTCGTCCTACCACTGGGTCGAGCTTGTTGTCTTTGGCCATCTGGGTGAGGTTGCGGCCGAACTGGTCCAGAACGTGTGAGCTGCTCGATGACCTGCCGCGCCCGCCAGTGGAGGCTTTCGCTGCGCGCTCGCCGCCACTGCCGTAGCCCGAAAGCAACTGGATCACGTGCTGTCGGACTTTGGCTAGATCGGCGCCCAACTTGGAAAGCACCTGGGCGGCGACCCCTTCGCCTTCACGGATCAGCCCCAGCAGGATGTGTTCGGTGCCGATGTAGTTGTGCCCCAACTGCAATGCCTCGCGTAGGGACAGTTCCAAGACCTTCTTGGCCCGGGGCGTGAACGGGATGTGGCCGCTGGGCAGCGTTCCGCCCTTGCCAATGAGCGTCTCGACCTGCTCACGGACCCGCTCCAGAGAGATACCTAGAGACTCCAGAGCCCGTGCTGCTACACCCTCGCCCTCGTGGATCAGCCCCAGCAGGATGTGTTCGGTGCCGATGTAGTTGTGGTTCAGCAGCCGCGCCTCTTCCTGGGCGAGCACGACAACCCGGCGAGCACGGTCCGTGAATCTCTCAAACATCGGCTCCTCCTGCTGCTGACGCGTGACAATTTGTGGTTGGCGAATCCAACTATGTATTCAACAACTCGGCTGCCACGCTCATTCCAAGTGTACAGGTGAGGCCTCACCGGGGGTATCCCGCTTTATCCTCGCAGCGTGGTAACGACCGACCCGGTCCTGGCACTTCCGAGCCTGAGCGCGGATCTGGAGCGGGTGGAGGAGCGCCTGCGGGCAGAACTCCAGTGCGATCTGGATTTCCTCTCGACGGTGGCGCGTCACCTAATCCATGCCGGAGGCAAGCGCATCCGACCTGGCCTGGCAATCGCGGCCGCGGGAATTGCTGACCCGGAGGGCCGCAACGGCTCGGACGACTTGATTGCCGGGGCTGTGGCAGTCGAGTTGGTACACATGGGGTCGCTATATCACGACGATGTCATTGACGGTGCCACCACTCGGCGCAACGTGGCGAGTGTGAATGTCACCTGGGGAAACGCCACCGCGATCCTGGCCGGCGATTTCCTGCTGGCCCGTGCAAGCCAGATCGCGGCTTCTCTGGGCACCGAAGTGGCTGGACTGCTGGCCGCAACAATAGGCAAGCTGTGTGAGGGGCAGATCCGCGAGTATCAGGACGCCTTCAACTGCGACCGGACTGTGCGGGACTACGAGCTTTCTATTACTGGCAAGACAGCTTCACTCCTCGCCGCCTCATGTCGCATCGGTGCCATCGTGGCCGGGCTTCCCCCAGCGCTGACCGATGCGCTTTCGGACTTCGGCCACAGCTACGGGATGGCTTTCCAGATCGTGGACGACATTCTGGACGTGATTGCTACTGAGGACGAACTCGGCAAGCCGGCGGGCCACGACCTGAGAGAGGGCAACTACACCCTGCCTGTGCTGCTGGCCGTGCAATCGGAGGCGGGTGATCGGCTGCGTTCGATCCTTGGTCCGGGGCTCAGCCTCGCCGAAGCTCGCTCAGCTCGGCGGATCATCCGTGCGGGGTCGGGGGTAACCGAGGCGTACGCCTCGGCCTCCCTCTGGGCAGACCGCGCCGCCTCGGCGCTAGTAGATCTTCCGGACACGCCGGCAGCGGGAGCGCTGCGTGCCGCAGCGGATCATCTTCTCAGCAGGGTCGGTACGTCTGCGGACTCGCACCACTCCGGTGCTGTGGCAGACTAAATAGTGTCTGCTCGATAGTGTCTGCTCGATAGTGTCTGCTCGCCGACGCGATCGGGAGCGTGTCGGCTTTAAGGCTGCTCCCTCTCGACCGCACCGCTGGAGGTTCCGGCATGCCGCTGGATGACTTGCGTTTTGGGCTCACTTACGACGATGTGCTGCTGATTCCACGGCGCTCGCGGGTGCGTTCGCGCCACCAGGTGAGTCTCAACACCCGGCTTTCAGGGAACATCCAGCTGGACCTGCCGATTGTGGCAGCCAACATGGACACTGTCTGCGGGGCGGAGATGGCTATTGCGCTGGCCCGCCTTGGTGGCATAGGCATCATCCACCGGTTTCTACCTAGCTATGCCCACGCCACTGAGGTGGAGAAGGTAAAGCTGACGGGAGCGGATCTGCTGGTGGGCGTGGCCGTGGGGACCGATCACGACATGATGGAGCGCGCTAAAAGTTGTGTAGCCGCGGGTGCCGACGTGCTGGTATTGGACATTGCCCACGGTCACGCCGAACACGCTCTTGAAGGGGTAAAGCGGCTAAAGGACGCCTTTAGCGATATCGACTTGGTAGCGGGCAACGTGGCCACGGCAGCGGGCGCGGCCGATCTGGCGGCCGCAGGCGCTGACGCCATCAAGGTGGGTGTAGGACCAGGCGGTGTGTGTACTACCCGTCTGGTAGCAGGAGTGGGTATGCCGCAGCTGACCGCTATTGACGAGGCCGTGGCGGGGGCCGACGGTGTGCCAGTGATCGCCGACGGCGGCATCCGTAACTCCGGCGATATCGCTAAGGCGCTGGCCGCCGGAGCTGACACCGTCATGATCGGGAGTCTGTTCGCTGGCACAAAGGAAAGCCCCGGTGAGTTAGAACACTCCTCGAAGGGGCTGGTGAAGCGCATTCGAGGTATGGCCTCGCGCGAGGCCGTCGAGAGCCGAGCCGAGCGCCATGGCGAGGAGCTGGACGACGAGTACTTCGAACACCGTGCCCCTGAAGGTGTGGAGGGGCTGGTGCCCTACCAGGGGGAGGTCTCCAAGGTGCTGCACCAGTTGCTTGGTGGTGTGAAGAGCGCTATGAGCTACCTCGACGCCACCGACCTCGCAGAGTTCCGCCAGAACGCTGCTTTTGTGCGGGTCACTCCGGCCGGCCTGACCGAAAACCACCCACATGCGGCCATGGGCAGCGCAGTCAGCTAGCAGAGCCGGCAATCTGTGTCCGAGCAAGCAGCGCCGCCGCGGCTCATCAGTGCCAGGGTGAGCCGATGAATAGGGCGCAGAACCCCGGACGGGTGGTGCTTCGGGGCGGTCGCTGGCCCGGAGACTTGGCGCTAGCAGGCGGGCGTATTGTGGCGGTCGGCGAGGTGTCGCCTCAACCGGGTGACGAGATAGTCCGCTGCGACGGCGACATCATCACCGCCGGCTTGGTTAACACCCATCATCACCTCTACCAGTGGATGACCCGCGGCCGGGCCGACGGCTGCGACCTCTTCAGCTGGCTGGTGACCCTGTATCCCATCTGGGGTCAGTTGGACCCCAGCGACGTGGGGGCAGCTGCCCGGGTGGGCCTGGCTGAGTTGGCTCTCAGCGGTGCCACCACAGTTTTTGATCACCACTATGTTGTGCCTCGCGGCGACGACACGGTGTTCGATGCCATTGTGGAGGCCGCCGGGGAGGTGGGCGTCCGGCTGGCGCTGTCTCGGGGATCGATGGACCTCGGCGAGAGCGAGGGTGGGTTACCTCCGGATCATCTGGTGGAGAACCGTGACGACATCGGTGCCTCCACCGAGCGGCTCGCGGCTCAGTATCACGACGACGAGTGGGTTTCGATCGTGGTGGCTCCTTGCAGCCCCTTCTCGGTCAGTACCGGGCTGATGGTCGAGGCGGCTGAGCTGGCCCGACGCCTGGGGCTGCGCCTGCACACGCATCTGGTAGAGACGCTGGAGGAGCAGCAGCATTGCCTAGAGCGGTTCGGACGCCGTCCGGTTGAGGTGTTGGATGGCTGGGGTTGGATGGGTAGCGATGTCTGGCTGGCACACGGTATCCACCTCGAGAATGCCGAAATGGCCAGGCTCGGTGCTGCTGGCGTGGGAGTTGCCCACTGTCCGTCTAGCAATGCCCGGATTGCGGCTGGAATGTGTCCGGTTGTGGGTCTGCGCGGCGCTGGATCCCCGGTAGGCCTCGGGGTGGACGGAGTGGCCTCCAACGAGGTGGGAGGGCTATTCCCCGAGTTGCGTCAGGCGCTCTACACGGCCCGCCAGCGTGAGGCCAGAGCCGATGCCCTCATGCCCCAAGACGTGTTAGAGATGGCCACCGTTGGCGGGGCGGCCTGTCTAGGCCGCAGTGCCGAGTTGGGTCGCCTTGAAGTAGGCATGGCAGCTGACATCGCCGTCTGGCCCGCCGGAGATTTGGCGGACATCGCCGACCCCGAAACCGCGCTGGTGCTGGGCCCCGACCGCCGGGTGCGTCACCTCTTTGTGGGTGGTCGTCAGGTGGTGACCGATGGCGAACTGGCCGGTCTAAACCTCCGGGCTGCGCACCGGGAATTAGCCCGTCGCGCTGCCCGGCTGCACGACATTAGCTGAGAGCAGAGCGGCTAGGCGCGTCGCGACCCATTACCATCGCCACATGGATTTGCTGGTGGTGGGCGGTGCGGAGTTGCTGTGGACTGGTCGCCGCGAGCTGGCAGGTGCTCAGATCTTGTGCCAGCAGGGGGTGGTTGCTGAGGTTGACTCCGGGCCGAGCCTTCTGCCTGGGAACTCGGCAGAGCAGAGTGCCGCCAGTGCAGCGCCAGGAGAGCTGTTGGATGCATCTGGCTGTGTCGTGATCCCCGGGCTTGTCAACGCTCACCATCATCTGCTTCAGTCAGCATTCCGGACCCTGGAAGGCACCCGCCATGTTCGCATGGATCGCTGGTTGGCCAGGATGGGTGACTACTACCGGCGTGCCGGGGTGGACGCAGAACTGACAGCCGCGGCGGCTGCTGTCGGCGTTGCTGAAGGTCTGCTGGCGGGGGTCACTACCGTGGCCGACCACCACCTCACGTGGCCACCGGATCAAGATCCCAGCGAGTTGGCCGCGGCAACCATCTCCGCTGCGGCGGAGCTGGGGTCTCGGCTGGTATTCGTGCGGGGCACCGCCGGTGACGATGCCCAAGTGGCGGCAACTTCTACCGAAGCGCTTGTAGCCCGCTACGGAGCTGGTGACCCATACGGGATGCTTCAGATCGCCTGCGGTCCCGCCGGCGTGCACTCCGACGGTCCAGAGACGTTCGCCGCGCTCTCCGAGGTGGCGGCCCGCTACGGGCTGCGCCGCCGCACGCAGGCCAATGAGCAAGTGGATGTCGCAAGGGCGGCGCAACGGTGGGGCCGCCGGCCGATCGACTTGCTTGAAGACTGGGGATGGCTAGGACCCGACGTAACAGTGGCTCATCTCTGCGAGATAACTGCCGGCGAGCGTGCCCGCGTTGCCGCCTCTGGCGCGCACGTCACCCACGCCCCGGGCTGCGACGTGCCGATGGGCTGGGGCGTGGCGGAAGTGGGTGCCCTGCTGGACGCCGGGGTCTCGGTGGGCCTGGGCACCAGCGGTGGCGGTAGCAACGACGCCGGCCACCTGCTGGCCGACGCCCGGCTTGGCTTGCAAGTCGGCGGGCTGACTTCCCGGCCGCCTACCGCGCGGGAGTTGTTGACCATGGCCACGGCGGGTTCGGCGGCCGGTCTCGGTCGAAACGAGCTTGGCCACCTGGAGGTCGGCGCAGCTGCCGATTTGTGCTGCTACGACATCAGCGGCGTGGCCGACGCCGGCGTGGCCGATCCGCTTGCCGGACTGCTATGGGCTAATCCCGGTCGCAGGCCCCGCCACGTGGTGGTAGCGGGCAAGGTGGTGGTGCGCGACGGACAACTGCAGACCGCCGAGGCGCCGCTGCTGGCTGAGAGGCTCAGGAACCTGACACGTCGTCGGCTTAGCCTCGGGATGCGCTAGTCCATGGGGATGGGTGACTCTATGGGTGGCTCGATAGATGTCACAGTCATAGGCGGGGGCCACAACGGCCTTATCGCCGCTGCCTACTTGGCTCGGGCCGGGTTACAGACGGTTCTGCTGGAGGCCCGCTCTGCTGTCGGCGGGTGTGCCTCCACCGTGGCGGCGGCAGGTGCCAGAGTGAACATTTGCAACTGTGACCATTTGTTGGTGCGGGCTATGCCCATCGCTGATGAACTCAATTTGGCGAGTTTCGGTTTGCGATACCTAGATGTGCAGCCTGTCGGAATACACCGATTCTGGGATGGGCACGCCCCATGGGTGGCTAGTCATGACCTGGATGTCACCCTCGAGGCACTAAGGCGCAGCTACCCCAACGAGGTGGAGGGCTATCGTCGCTACTTCCAGGCAGCCAGGCCGGTGGCGGAGTTGGTGATCGCCCTGGCTCAGCACACCCCGGGACCGTCCTCGCTAGCGAAGGTGCTGGGGCGCTACCCCAACGCGGCGTCGCGGCTGTGGGCGTGGTCGCGGCGCTCTGCCCAATCTTTGCTGGGCGACTTCTTTGGTCACGAGGCGCTAATGCTCCCGGCGCTGGCCACTGGGCCGGTGGTCTGGGGGCTCGATGGCTCCACCGGCGGCACCGGGCTCGGCGCGCTGGGCTACGCCATGCGCCACCTTGTTCAGCTGGGGCGTCCCGCCGGGGGGAGCGGCGCCCTTACCGACGCGGTGAGTCGGTGCTTCGTGGCGGCCGGAGGGGAGGTGCGCTGCAACACGCCCGTGCAGTCCGTGCTAATGACCAAACGAACAGGCAGCAGCGCCAAGGTGGCGGGCGTGCGGCTGGCCGATGGGGAGGTTGTGGAGTCAGCTGCGGTGGTGGTGGCCTGCGACCCTGCGGCGGTAGCGCTCGAGGGGGCCAGCCTGCCTCAGCGGTTCCAGCGGACTTGGGTGCCTGCCGCCCGCGACGGCTACGAGTCGAAAGTCGACGCCGCCCTCACGGCTGCGCCGGTCTACCGACAGGCGGCCCCCGGGTTAGACGCAGCGGAAACGTTAGTGCCCACTACGTTCGTCCTACCGGGGCTCGACGGGCTGCGCGGGGCTCTAGGGGCTGCATCTGCTGGCCGGGTGGCGGAGCGTCCGGTGTTCTTCGCCAACGTCCCTTCGGTGCTAGACCCTGAGATGAGCCCGTCTGCAGGGGGCGAAGTGTTCAGCCTGGAAGTCCTCTACACGCCGTATGACCTTGCCGGCGGCTGGCCTGGTGCTACCGAGCCGGAGCGATGGCTGCGGCGCTTCAGCGAATGGGTGCAGCCTGGATTCGCCGAGACCATCGTGGACTGGCGGGTCATGACGCCGCTGAGCTACGAGCAGCAGTTCGGAATGCCTCGAGGTCACGCCGCTTCGTTCTCTGGGTCACCGCTATCGGCATTGCTGGGCCGGCCGCGCCACCTCACCCGATACACCACTCCGGTTAGCGGGCTCTTCTGCGCTGGAGCGGCCACGTTCCCCGGGGCGGGCGTCTGGGGGGCCTCGGGGCGCAACGTTGCCTCGGTCGTGACCCGGTGGTTATGAGCGTCACTGGTGGCCCAACTGCCGGTTACCTAACTATGGGTGCCGCTAGCGTGGCTATATGACTTCCCGCAGCGAGCAACGGCGACTCGAGAACCTCACCGCCCCGGAGATCTCCGAGCGGATAGGCCCCAGCTCGGTACTGGTCTGGCCGATAGGCGCCGTGGAGCAGCACGGGCCGCATCTCCCGCTTTCGGTGGACCACGTAATTGCGGAAGAGTCTGCGCGGGCGGCGCTAGCTGAGTGTGGCGAGGAGGCCGACGCCTGGCTGCTGCCGACGCTCTCGGTGTCTAAGTCCGACGAGCACTCCTGGTCGCCGGGTTCGCTGTGGCTCTCGAGCGAGACGCTGCTAGCGGTGATTAACGATGTGGGGCGGTCGGCAGCCACCACTGGAGCCGAGCGGCTGGTCTTCTGTAACGCCCACGGCGGCAACTCGGCCTTACTGGGCGTGGCTTGTCGCGAGCTGAGGCGCCGGTCCGGTTTGCGGACGTTCCTAGTGCATCCTTTCGTGCCCCCGGATCACGGCGGCCACCCCAGCAGCACCGACGAGTTGGGTATGGGCATTCACGGAGGCCACGACGAGACATCGGTCATGCTGCACCTGCGCCCAGACTTGGTCCGGATGGACCGTGCCGTCCGCCGGGTACCCGAGGGACTGGCTAAGCAGACTCACGTGCGTTTCGGCGGTTTGACCACCTTCGGTTGGCTGTCCAACGACTTCGGCCCCGACGGCCATATCGGTGACCCCACAGGTGCCACCGCCGAGGCTGGCAAGCGCCTCTTCGAAACCGCTGTCGGCCTAGTCGCCGAGCAACTTGTAGAGATCAGCACTTTCAACTTCGGCCGGTAGCGGCTGGCCGCCTCTGACGTTGGCCTCGAGGCTGCTCTACTTATGCATTAGCTTGTGCAGCCCCTGCCGTCGCCGTCTCGGTCCAGCCGGTAAGGGTCAGTGTCCGGGTGAATTACGGTTACGGGTTTCTGGTTTAGTTCGTCGAGCAATGATCGGGGGTACGACGAGTTGGGGTCCGGGCGGATGACGGTCACCGGTTTCTGGTCGGGGCTCAGGTCGTCGCAGTTCAGGGCGTCGCCGGGCAGGTTCGGTAGGCAGGGCTCGTATAAGGGGTGGCATTCGCCCGTCGGTTCAGGGCTTATCACGGCTGGGGGAGCGGGCTGGGGCGTTACCCGCCGCGCTATCTGATCGTTAGGCACGCTGTCGATGGTGCAGCCGGTCAAACCGCTTGCCAGTGCCTCGAAGTCCTGGTGGGTGATCGAGAGTTGCCAGGCGATCTTCACCGTGGCGTACTGCACTAGGTATCCGCAGAGAGCGCCTGGAGCGCTGGGGCTGTAGTCGGCAGGCCCGCGGTCGGACTTGAATCGGTTCTCGCCAGCGGCGATGGCGTTTAGGTTGCCCAAGTCGTTGCTGAATCGGTCCAGCCGCTCATCAGTCCAGTCCCGGGCGCCCGATACCCAGGCGTCGGCAAGCGCCACCACGTGGTCCACGTCAAGGTACCCCGGGTTGGTATAGGTGCGGCCGGTGTACGAATCAAGCCACTCCCCCGACGCCACGGCGCAACCATCGGGAGTCATGGAGAAGTAGGCCGCTTCGGATTGCAGCACCTCATGGCGGGTGTTCACGCAGTCCCCGTCGGCGTCACGCCAACCGGCGAAGCGGTCACGGTCATAGTCAGGAATGTTCGCACTTGGTTCTGCGATTAGCGGTCGCAACTTTTCGATCAGTGCCGTTGTGGGATCTGGCGCCGATAACTCACTTGTCTCGTTTGTTGCTGCGTCCTCGGGCGGTGGGGTTCGTGCGGCACTTTCGTCGGCTGCCTCTTCTTGGGTCGAAGTACGTTCGGCAGCGGTCCCCCCTCCGGTCGTGTCTTCGGGCGCGGCCGCGTCGTCGGGCCCTGTAGCGGTCTCGTCACTGGCCGTTTCTTCGGGCGCGGCTGCTAACTCAGGCCTGGTTGTGTCGTCGGCCCCAGCCTCACTGTCTACGGGATCGACGGCTTCATCGGCAGCGGGCGCCGGTGAGCCCGCGACTGGGTCGCCTGCTGCTAGTTCGCTTCCAGAGAACAGCGTGCCGGCAACCACGATCGCAGTCACGGCCACTGCCAAGAGCAGCAGTATCCGCACCAACGGACTCTGTGGCATAAAGCCATGTCTAACTTTGCCAACCACCACCAGAAAGACTAATTGTCCCCGCTCACCAACCCGACCGGTACCGTCACCCGAACCGTCTTGCCAACCACCACCAGAAAGACTAATTGTCCCCGCGGCTTGCAGATATATGAGGCCGACTAGTTCAGGCCAGTCGCCGCATGTCATCGTGCAGTAGTTGCCCGCTATGCCGCAACGCCGACTAGCCGACTAACGGTGGGGGCCGGTCTGGCTCTGGCGATATATTAAACTATTCGAATAACTGTCAAATTATTTCTTTCTCTAACACGTACGGACGTTGTAGTTTTTGTGTTGGTTGGATAAACTCTTTGGTACCGGTCGATGATCCTCGTGTTTCGGGGTTGGTGTTGTTTGATCGGCTTGTCGGCTCGGCCGACCGAAAGCCACGGTTCACACTGTTTTGAGGTGGTGAATGATGACTATTGCGACTCTTTTTGACGATCCGGCCGCTGTTGCTGTTGGGGTTTCTGATGTTGGGGTCGAAGCTGCTGCTGGGTCCAACGGCACTGCTGCTGGTGGGGTCTCCGGCGCCACCGCTGAGTCCGCCGAAACCGCCGTTGGTGCTGGTGCTACCGCTGCCGCTGTTGGTGTTACCTCTGTTGGGGGCTTTGTGAGCGGTGGGTTGGGTGTTGATCTTTTGGTCGAGTTGTTGGTTTCTGATCCGGTTGTTCGGGATTTGGGGGATCGGGAGTTGGAGGCTCGGCTGGTGCTGTTCGGTAAGTGCGAGTCGCGTCTTGCTGCGTTGAAAGCTGAGACGGTCGCAGAGGTGGCCCGCCGGCGGGGCGCGGGGTATGCGGTTGATGTGTTGCGTGACGGTTTGAGGCAGTCCCGCGGTCGGGCTAAGCAGGATGTGCAGTTGGCTGAGCGGTTGAGCCGGACGCCTGGGACGGCTGAGGCTTTGCGTTCGGGGTCTATCACTGCGAAGCAGGCGAAGATGATCGCCGAAGCCGTTGAACAAGCCCCATCTGGTGATTCCGACGGGGAGGCTGGGTTGTTGGATGCTGCGGGGCGGGAGTCCGAAGACCGTTTCAGCCGCACCGTCCGCGATTACATGAACGAGCAGACCCGCGACGATTTGGGGGAGCGGCGTAAGCGTCAGCGGGAGCGGCGCTATTTGAATATCAAGCAGGAACCCGATGGGATGTTCTCGCTAATGGGCCGGCTCGATCCGGTCACGGGCAGTCGTGTAGAGACAGCGCTTACTGATACGGCTAACCGGCTGTTTCATGCTGAGGATGCTAAGAGCCGGCTTTCTTCAGGTCAGCGCATGGCTGACGCTCTCGAACAGCTCGTCACGAACAGCGGTGGTGCTGGTAAGACTGCGGGTAAGGCTCAAGGTGTGGACCTGCTAGTCGTCGCCGACTACGACACCATTGCGGGCCAACTGCGTGATGCTCGCCTTGTTGATGGCACCCCACTAACAGCCGAGGAACTCCTCGGGCTGGCTTGTGATGCGAGAATCTTGCCCACTATTTTCAAGGGTAAGAGTGAGCCTTTGTGGCTCGGCCGGGGCAAACGCCACGCCAGCGTCTGCCAACGCGCAGTGCTCACCGCCCGCGACACGGGTTGCGTCGGCTGCGGGGCCTCGGCTAACTGGTGCCAAGCACACCACATTGTCCACTGGGAGCACGGAGGCAAAACCGACCTCGACAACCTCTGCCTGCTCTGCAGCTACTGCCACCACCACCTAGTCCACACCAAAGGCGCCCAAATCATCCGAGACGCCGACGGCAAATACACCCTCCGACAGCCAGACCAGCACAGCAACACCCCACCTACACGGCGCAACAACTGGACCGCCTGCACCCACGGCTTTGCAGCCAGGATCCACAACACTACTGCTAGCAAACCGTCGACCGTGAACCCGCCCCTACGACGCTAAACAAACCACACTGGGCTGACTGGAAGGAGCGCAGCCCCAGCAAATAAGAGGAAGCACCAAACAGGTCAAAGACAGAGTCACCCGTCGCGCTGTAGCTACTCGCTGCGCCGCCACGCGTCGAGTCCTGTTACCAGTGCTCGCTCTAACCAAGGCGCGAAGCGCATCTCGGTTTCGGCCTGAGTTTCCTTATAGTTAACCAAGAACAGTTCTTCAGAGACTATCTGAAGGTCGATAAGCTGCTGTTCGATGCCTTCACCCTGCTGTTTGCGATAGAAGCAAACTGTTGCGCCACAAACCCCGCGGAAGTCTCGTCCGACCGTGTGGAAAGAAAGTAAAATCTCGGATCTTCCAGATTCTGTATTAAATGCCAATCGTGCCCAAGTGTGAAAGTCTCCGAGACTCGCGTAATAGTCAAGCTTTTTTGCTGTGTCTACGACTTGGTACCAGTACCAGCTACGTAACTCGGGTTGATCGGTTAGGTCACCACCGCTGTCCACGAAGATTTGGCGTTTACGAGCACCGTTGTTGATACGCGGTTGGAGTACATCTCTTGTAGCTGCGAACTTGGCATGTCCTATATTGCGTAGGTGTGCTGCGACTTCCTTCGCCTTGTCCTTTTCGGCGAGTTGAGTCTGGTCGCGACGATCGAACTGTTCAACGATCGAATCGTGCATCTGCTCTAGGCGTGCCGTTTCCCGCGCTACTTCGTCGATGATCCTTAGAGCTGTTGTGATTGAACGCTCCTGGATGGCGCCGAATAGGTTCATCAGAGGTTTTAGGTCGCCTCTGTCCGCCTCGCTAAGGGCGCTGATGTATCGGGGGCGGTCCTTGCGGTTGACGACGAGTGGCAGCCAGCCGGCACGAATCAGGACCAGTGATGCCAGTGCTCTTGCCACTCGACCGTTCCCGTCCTGGAAGGGATGGATCTGAACAAACCGATGATGTAGCCAGGCCGCAGAAACATCGGGTGGAACCTCTGAGGCTTCGTGCTCGCTGTGTAGCTGAATCAGCCGGTCCATCTCGGCGGTTACGTGTTCTGGTGGGCAGTATTCGTGCACTTGCCCATCTGAGCGGGTTGGGTTGTTAGGACGCACTTTGTAGTCGCCGTGACGCAGCGGGATACTGACACGTCTACCGAGCGAGTCGACTCCCTCAGCGACATCCTGTTTGCGAGTCATGAGATGGTGAAGCTCCTTGACGAAGGAGGTCGTTAGATCCCGTTCCTGACGCACCACCTCGAAAAGCCACTCGACAGCTTCCTGATGGTCGCAGATAATGCCGGCAATTAATTCGGGCGAGCGTCCATTGTCGTCGTGAGCAATTAGCGAGGCGTCGATTCCTTGCTCGATGAGGAGCCGTGTGGTGCCCTCGTCGAGAGTGTAGAGCCGCTCGATAATGCCGGTCTCGATTGCCCACTCGCGGTTTAGGCGCTCATTGAACTCTTCAAGTTGGCGCTGGTCGAACGCGTGACGAAGTTCTTGCCACACTTCGATCAGAGAGGGCATTCTGTTATTCGCTGAGGTCAGGTCCGCGTCGCTAAGGTCCGCAATCGGAGTCCAAGCGTGGTAGATGGGCGGGCTGTCCATGCAGCGATGCTATCGATTCGAGCATGGCCTCTGGGGGCGCCTAGCTCAGGGCCGCAGCAGGATTTTTCCGGTGGTGGCTCGGCCTTCTAGTCGACGGTGGGCTTCGGCGGCTTCGGCTAGGGGGAGTTCCAGACCGATGCGGACATTCATGCCCTCGCCGATCCAGTCGAATAGGTCCTGCGCGCGGGCGAGCAGTTCGGCTCGTTCGGCTAAGTGATCCCAGAGAGTCGGACGGGTGAGGAAGAGCGAACCCCCTTGTGATAGCCGCAGCGGGGCGATCGGCGGCACCGGTCCCGAGGCGTTACCGAAGCTGACCATCGTGCCCCGGCGCCGCAGCAAGTCCAGGCTGGCGTCGAAGACCGCGGCCCCCACTCCGTCGTAGACAACGTCAAGCGGGCGCGGCCCGGCTATGTCACAGATCGCCTCGGCAAAGTCCACATCTTCGTAGAGGATCACGTGGTCGGCGCCAGCCTCGGTGGCCAACTCGGCTTTGGCGGGCGTGCCTACAGTGGTGAACACCTCGGCGCCGAGGCGCTTGGCCATTTGAATTAACAGCAGCCCAGTGCCGCCGGCCCCGGCGTGGATTAGACAGCGATCCCCGGGCTTCAGCGGGAACGAGTCTTTGACCAGGTAGTGCGCTGTTAGGCCTTGCAGCATCGCCGCGGCCGCGGTTTCGAGCGAGACAGCTTCGGGGACAGCCACCACGCCGGCGGCATTCAGCGCGCAGCTCTCGGCGTAAGAACCCTGACTGCCGCACCAAGCCACCCTGTCGCCTACCGCCACGTCACTAACGCCTGGGCCGACGGCGGTTACTACTCCAGAACCCTCTAGTCCTGCGGTGAAAGGGACATCAATCGGGTATAGGCCGGTGCGCTGATAGGTATCCACGAAGTTGACTCCAGCGGCAGCCACGTCGACGACGATCTGGTCGTTAGCGACAGTCGGGTCGGGCAACTCTTCAAGGGCCAGAACCTCGGGACCGCCGTATTCGGATATGCGGATAGCGCGCACGGTGCCTCCTTAGTGCTTCGGTGGGTAGTGCTTCGGTGGGTGTTCGACTGGTTGGGGCAACCGTACGCCTTGCGGGCCGAGACCGCCTAGCCGCCGCGGCCCGCGCCTCCGGTGAGTTCAGTAGTCTCGCAGGCGAGTGCTCCAAGCAGCCCGGCCCGGCGACGGACGGTCGTCTTCCCTACGGCCCCGCCTCTCGCCGCCCGCGGCCGACCGGGCCGGTACTCGCAGTCGGAAGACCAACCTGGCCCTGCTGGTGATGCTGGTGCTGGCCTGGATCAGCGGCGCCGCCTCGTTTCTGCTGGGCGGCTTCTCTACCGCCTGGCTGGTGACGGTTCACGGTGTGGTGGGGTTCACCGTGTTAGTGCTGGTCCGCCCGAAGGTGCCGGTGGTGCGCAGGGGTATGCGCCGCCGCCGGCCCAGCCGGTACGCCTCGATGGCTTTGGGGGTATGCGTCAGCGGGGCGTTTGCCACTGGGATCGTGCATGCGCTGGGGTTCTGGCAGTCCATAGGTGTTTGGTCAGCCATGGGGCTCCACCTCGTCTTCGCCATCGCCGCGGTGCCGCTAGCAGCGTGGCACGTGATTGGCCGGCCGCAGCGGGTCCGCCCGGTGGACCTTTCACGGCGTACCGCACTGCAGGCTCTGGCCGTGGCGGGAGTAGCGCTGCTAGCTCGGGCAGGCTTCGAGCAGTTCTTCGCCGCTGAGCGGCGCTTCACCGGCTCGCATGAGGTGGGCTCGGGGGAGCCTCGGCAAATGCCGGTCGTGCAGTGGCTGAACGACTCACCGCCAGACATCGCGGCGGATGAATGGGTGCTGCGCCTGGGGGGATCGGTCAACCGGGATGTGGACTACCAAGAACTGCTAAGCCACAATCACACAACCGAAGTAACGCTGGACTGCACTAGCGGGTGGTACAGCACGCAGCGTTGGACGGGCGTGCCGCTGGCTGAGCTGTTGGGCCCGGCGGTGTCGGGTCGCAGCCTGGAGGTGCGCTCGGCAACCGGCTACGGCCGTCGCTTCCCGATCAGCGATCTAGCTGAGATGTACCTGGCCCATTCGGTGGGTGGTCAACCGCTGTCGCGGGGCCACGGTTACCCAGCCAGGCTGGTGGTGCCCGGCCGCCGAGGTTTGTGGTGGGTGAAGTGGGTGACCGAGGTGCGTACCAGCGACCGGTTTTGGTGGGCGCAGTCACCGATTCCGTTTACTTAGCCCCCGTGGGGCTGGCTTAGGCTGCCACACAGCACGGCGAGGGAGGCCCGCCGGATAGCACGAGCCCTGCTGTCGGCCGGCTCGGGCGTGGGTTGTGCCGTTCTGTCCGATATAGTGCACTGCTTCCCGGAACCACTCCGTGAACTAACTGATGTCTGCGCAGGCCTGCAACGCGCCCCCGGCACAGCTAGCAGGAACCACGTAGCAAACCGATAAACCGCTCCGCCGGGCTTGCCCGTGCGGAGTGTTCGCGTCAGGGCAGTAAGCAAGCCCCGACGCCACCCCTGGAGCAACGACACCCAGACATGGCAACGAAGGCGATCATTGGCGAGAAGGTGGGCATGACCCAGGTCTGGGACGACGGGGACCGCGTTGTCCCAGTGACGGTGCTCTCCGTCGAGCCGTGCCGGGTCGTGCAGCTTAAGACTCCCGAGGTGGATGGCTACTCGGCGTTACAGGTCACCTGGGGTTACACCGACGCCGCCAAGCTGAACAGCCCCGAGCGGGGACATTTCGAGCGCTATGGCACCGACCCGGGCCGGGCTCTAGTGGAACTTCGCCTAGACGACGTGAGCAGCTACTCCGTCGGCCAGGAGATCGCCGTAGACATCCTTGCCGACGGCGAGTTGGTGGATGTCACCGCCGTCAGCAAGGGCAAGGGGTTCGCCGGGGTAATGAAGCGCCACGGTTTTAGCGGCCAGAAGGCCAGCCACGGGGCCCACAAGATTCATCGAGCGCCAGGAGCGGTCGGCCAGTGCGCCACGCCGTCGCGTATTTTCAAGGGCCGCAAGATGCCCGGACACCACGGGTCACGCAGAACCACCACGCTGAACTTGCAGGTGGTCAAAGCCGATGCTGAACGCAACCTGCTGCTGGTTAAGGGCTCGGTGCCCGGTCCCCGGGGCGGGCATGTCGTTATCCGCGACGCGGTCAAGGGGTCTTAGTCCCATGGTCTCCTTTCCCGTCCACGATGTCAGCGGTGTTGAGACCGGCACGGTTGAACTCAATCCCGACATCTTCGGCATCGATCCCAACGTGGCGGTGATGCACCAGGTTGTGACCGGCCAGCTGGCGGCCCGGCGCAGTGGCACGCACAAGACCAAGACTCGTTCGGAGGTGCAGGGTGGCTCCTCCAAGCCGTGGCGCCAGAAGGGCACTGGGCGCTCTCGCCATGGCTCTATTCGGTCCCCCCTATGGCGGGGCGGAGGTATAGCCCACGGACCTCAGCCCCGTAGTTACGCCCAATCGACTCCCAAGAAGATGAAACGACTGGCACTGCGTTCAGCGCTCTCGGACCGAGCTGCGGACGGGAAGATAATCGTCGTGGAAGACTGGAACTTCGACGTTCCCTCCACGAAATCTGCGTTGGGGAAGCTGGCGACGCTCGGCGCTGATGGGCGGGTCCTGGTGGTGCTGGACCGCAGCGATGTGGTAGCCCAAAAGAGCTTCCGCAACCTGCCACGGGTGAACATCCTGGCGGCCGACCAGCTGAATACCTACGACGTGCTGGTCAGCGACGTGGTCGTCTTCACCAGCGCCGCGTTAGCGGAGGTGAAGCAGCCGTGAAGGACGCCCGTGACGTGATCCTAGCGCCGGTCGTCAGCGAGAAATCGTTCACGTTGCTAGAGCAAAACGTCTACACATTTAAAGTGCATCCCACTAGCAGCAAGCCCGAGATCGCCAAAGCCGTCGAAGAGATTTTCGACGTGCAGGTGCTGAAGGTGAACACCCTCCGTCGCAAGGGCAAGCGCATCCGCAACCGGCGCCGGCTTACCTACGGTCGCCGGCCCGACACCAAGCGGGCGATGGTCACCCTCGCAGAGGGCGACTCAATCGAACTGTTCGAGGTGTAACGCTATGAGCATCCGGCGCCGTAAACCCTCCAGCCCAGGCCGTCGCTTCCAAACCGCGCACGATTTCTCGGAGATCACTCGCAGCACCCCGGAGAAGTCCCTGCTGGCGCCGCGCCCTTCTACCGGAGGCCGCAACAACGCCGGCCGCAAGACGGCGCGCCACCGCGGTGGCGGACACAAGCGCCGTTACCGGATTATCGATTTTCATCGTCAAAAGGACGGTGTACCGGCGAAGGTGGCGTCCATCGAGTACGACCCCAATCGCACCTGCCGCATCGCCCTGCTGCACTATTACGACGGGGCCAAGTCGTACATCTTGGCGCCCGAGGGCATCGCAGTTGGAGATGTGTTGGAGTCGGGCAAGAGCGTGGAAATTCGCTCGGGTAACGCTCTGCCGCTGCGCTATATCCCGGTGGGTACTGTCGTGCACAATGTGGAACTGAAGCCAGGCGCCGGCGGGCGTATGGGCCGAGCGGCCGGTAGTCGCATTCAACTAGTGGCCAAAGAGGGCAGTCATGCCACGTTGCGCTTGCCCAGCACCGAGATGCGACGCGTGCCTATTGACTGCCGGGCCACGGTCGGCTCGGTCGGTAACGCCGAACACGAGCTAGTTCAAATCGGCAAGGCCGGGCGCAACCGCCATAAAGGGATACGTCCGCAGACCCGGGGAGTGGCCATGAACCCGGTGGACCATCCGCTCGGTGGTGGAGAGGGGAAGAGTTCGGGCGGCCGCCACCCGGTCTCGCCTTGGGGCAAGCCCGAGGGCCGTACGCGCAATCCCAAGAAACAGTCCTCGCAGATGATCGTGCGTCGCAGGCGCACCCGCGGGCGCCGGCGCTAGGAGGCTCACGATGCCCAGAAGCCTTAAGAAAGGTCCTTTCGTAGACCAGCATCTCCTCGCCAAGGTGGATGTCCTGAACGACTCCGGCGAGCGCCGAGTTATTCGCACCTGGTCACGCCGCTCCACGATCATCCCCGACATGGTCGGTCACACCATTGCCGTGCACGACGGGCGCAAGCATGTCCCCGTCTACATCACCGAGTCGATGGTGGGCCACAAGCTCGGAGAGTTTGCCCCTACTCGAACTTTCAGGTTCCACGCCGGGCAGGAGCGGGGAGTTAGGCGCTGATGGCTACCGCTGTGGCGGACCCCGCAGCCCGGTCTTCGGCGCGCTACGTGCGCAGCTCGGCCTCCAAGGCCCGGGCCGTGCTAGATCTCATTAGAGGTGAGTCCTGCGAGCGCGCCGATGAGATCCTGCAGTTCTCCGAGCGGCGGATCGCCCGCACAGTCGCTCGTTGTCTGGACTCGGCCATTGCTAATGCCGAGCACAACTCCGGTCTGGCCGCCGAGGAACTTTATGTAGCGGCCTGCTATGCGGACGAGGGGCCGACCCTGAAGCGTTGGCGGCCTCGAGCTCGGGGGCGGGCCACCCCGATTATGAAACGCACCTGCCACATCACGATCGTGTTGGCGCGCTACTCGCTAGCAGAGCGCGAGGTCAGAGCCGAGCGTGGCGTGGCGTCCAGCGCCGCAGCCGCCGAAGTACGCCGCCGCCGCGTGGCGGCTAGTCGGGCGACGGCCGAGGAGACTGTTGCCGAGGAGGACGTAATTGCCGAGGAGGGTGCAACTGTGGAACCGGACGCTAGCGGCAGCTCGGGTGCCACAGAGCAGGATGCCAGCCCACAGCCCGGCGAGGACGGCAAGGAGAGCTAATGGGTCAGAAGGTCAATCCATACGGATTCCGTCTGGGAATCACGACCGACTGGAAGTCGCGCTGGTTTGCCACCCGTCAGGAATACCAAGACTTCGTAATCGAGGACTGGGTAATCCGTGATTACCTCATGCGTGAGTTGCCCCACGCCGCCATCAGCCGCATCGAAGTAGAGCGCACCAGGGATCGACTCCGCATCGACGTGCACACTGCCCGCCCGGGAATCGTGATCGGGCGCAAGGGTTCGGAGGCCGATCGGCTACGTGGGGGCCTCGCCGACATCACGGGCAACAAGCGTGTGCAGCTCAACGTCCAGGAGATTAAGCAGCCTGAGTTGGATGCCGCACTTATTGCCCAGGGCATAGCCGATCAACTGACGGGCCGCGTGGCCTTCCGGCGGGCCATGAAGCGCGCCGTGCAGAACGCCCAGAAAGCAGGTGCCCAAGGCATCAGGGTTCAGTGCTCGGGCCGGCTGGGCGGCTCGGAAATGGCCCGCACCGAGTGGTACCGCGAAGGTCGCGTGCCGCTGCACACCCTGCGGGCTGATATCGACTACGGCTTCCGGGAAGCGCACACAACCTATGGTCGTATCGGGGTGAAGGTATGGACCTATAAGGGCGACATCTTGCCCTACCGCCTCGACACCGACGAGCGGATCAACCGCGAGGCAGCGATGGCGGTCGGAGAGACGGCCGGTCCCGCCCGCTCCCGCAAGGTGGTGTCCTCGGCAGCTCGCCGACGGAGTGCAACCTCCACGCCGTCAACCGGAACCGAAGAGCAGGAGTTCCCCACCGAACTAGAAGAACTGCGCCCGCTGGTGGCTGAGGCCGACGCCGAGTTCGAGCGCCTCCTTGAGCAGGAGGAAGAGATCGAACGGGCCTCGCGGGAGCAGAATGAGACACCCCACTTCCGACCGGGGGATGCCGACTGACATGTTGATGCCAAAGAAAGTCCGACATCGCAAGCACCACCGCGGCCGCACGAAAGGTGTTGCCAAAGGTGGAACCACCGTCAGCTTCGGCGATTACGGGATCCAGGCGTTAGAGCCTGGCTGGATTACCGCGCCGCAGATCGAAGCAGCCCGTGTGGCTATGACCCGCCACGTCCGCCGCGGCGGCAAGGTGTGGATCAACGTATTCCCCGACAAGCCGGTCACCCAGAAGCCGGCGGAGACCAGGATGGGGTCGGGCAAAGGCAACCCCGAGCGCTGGGTGGCCGTAGTGCGACCGGGCCGGGTGCTGTTCGAACTCTCCTACTCCGATCCGATCGTGGCGCGAGAGGCCATCGAACGCGCCATACAGAAACTCCCCGTGCGGGCGCGGTTCGTGACCCGTAACCAGGCGGTGTAGTTATGGCTCGCGGGGAGGCGCTGACAGACCTCAGCGATGTGGAACTCTTTGACCGGCTAGATCAGGCCAAGGATGAAGCCACTAATCTGCGTTTTCAGCACGTCACGGGACAACTCGACAACCCTAACCTGTTGGCTGAGTCCCGCAGACAGGTGGCGCGTCTGTTGACCGAACTCCGCGCCCGAGAGATTCACGCCGCCGAGTTGACAATGGAGCGCGAGGCTCTCGAGACCTCTGAGCCTGGGACAGTGGACGACAGCTCTGGCGCCAAGCCAGGGGTGTTTAAGAGGAGGCGCCGTCGCTGATGACTGAACAAGTAACCACTACTCAACCGACGCCAGAGCCGGCTCCTAAAACGGAGCGAAGCCGTCGCAAGACCCGCGAGGGCGTGGTGGCGTCGGCCTCCATGGATCAAACCGCTGTCGTGGTAATCGTCGAGCAGGTTCGACACGCTCGCTACAACAAGACTGTTCGGCGCCACAAGCGGCTTTACGTCCACGATCAGAACAACGAGTTGTGCGTTGGGGACCGTGTCCGAGTCACCGAGACCCGCCCGCTGTCCAAGCTGAAGCGTTGGCGCCTTGTGCAGATCCTCGAACGGGCGCGCTGAGAGGGGGCAGACGTGATTCAGCAGGAGACACGCCTTCGGGTGGCGGATAACTCTGGCGCCCGAGAGGTCCTCTGCATCAAGGTGCTCGGTGGTTCCCGACGTCGCTACGCCTCAATCGGCGACGTATTTGTGGCAACGGTCAAAGACGCCATTCCCGGTGCCAAGGTGCGTAGGGGTGACGTGGTGCGCTGCGTTGTGGTTCGCACGCGTAAAGAGAAACGGCGACCCGACGGCAGCTACATCCGGTTTGACGAGAACGCCGCAGTCGTGCTCGACGAGAACAATCAACCCCGGGGGACGCGCATCTTTGGTCCAGTTGGGCGGGAGCTACGAGATAAGCGATTCATGCGGATCGTGTCGCTGGCGCCGGAGGTGCTGTGATGGCCAAGATCCGCAAGGGTGATCGCGTGGTTGTGCTGTCGGGCAAGGACCGCGGCAAGCAGGGGGTGGTCTCGGCCGTGTTCCCAGCTAAGGGTACCCTCTTGGTGGACGGCGTGAACGTTGTTCGCAAGCACCGCAAGCCCAACCAGGCTGGGGTCATGCAGGGTGGCATCATCGACAAGGACATGCCGATCCCCATTTCTCGGGTGGCGATCATTAGTCCCGAGGACGGCAAGCCCACCCGAGTGGGCTACCGGATGACCCCCGACGGCGAAAAGGTGCGAATCTGTCGCCGCACCGGGGCCGACCTCCCGTGAGTGCCAATGCGGCCACTGTGCCGCGGCTCAAGCAGCTATACCGCGACGAGTTGCGTGGTCGGCTCCAGGAGTCGCTGGGGCTCGGCAACGTGATGCAGGTTCCCCGGCTGGAGAAGATTGTGCTGAACATGGGTGTCGGCGAGGCTTCTCGCCAGGCGCGCCTGCTTGAGGGGGCTATTGCCGACATGACGGTCATTTCCGGGCAGCGGCCGGTGACCACTCGGGCGAAGAGTTCTATCGCTGGCTTCCGGCTGCGCGAGGGGAACGCGGTGGGGGTGAAGGTGACGCTGCGGGGCGATCGGATGTGGGAGTTCTTCGACCGGCTAATCAATTTGGCGATTCCCCGTATCCGCGACTTCCGCGGCCTTTCTGCTAGCTCCTTCGACGGCAATGGGAACTACTCCTTGGGCGTCTCAGAGCAGCTGATCTTCCCCGAGATTGATTACGACAAGATCGACACCATCCGTGGCATGGACATCACCTTGGTAACTACGGCCGCTGATGATGAGTCGGCGCGGGCTTTGCTGGAGGCGTTCGGCTTCCCGCTCCGCCGAGACGGGGCATGAACCATCCGGCTGCGACCTGGCAGATTCGACACACGATTTGGCGAGAGTGACGAAATGGCTAAGAAAGCACTAGTAAACAAGCAGGCCCGTACCCCGAAGTTCCGGGTGCGAGCGTATACCCGCTGTCGGCGTTGTGGCCGGCCGCGTTCGGTCTACAGGCGGTTCGGTCTGTGCCGTGTCTGCTTGCGTGAACTCGCCCATGCCGGGGAGATCCCCGGTCTCACGAAGGCAAGCTGGTAGGGGGTTGTAGCCGACATGACCATGACCGATCCCATCGCCGACATGCTGACTCGGATTCGCAACGCCAACGTGGCCATGCACGAGGAGGTGCGTATGCCGTCCTCGAAACTCAAGGAGGCCTTGGCCGAGGTGCTGCGACGCGAGGGATATATCGGCGGCTACGAGGTGATGGAGGATGGCGGCTCGGGGCGCACTTTGACCATCGACATGAAATACTCGCCCGACCGTGAGCGGGTTATCAGCGGCCTGCGGCGGATATCAAAGGCTGGTCTGCGGGTTTATACCAAGGCCGACGGGGTGCCGCGGGTGCAGGGAGGTCTAGGTATGGCGGTGCTGTCGACCAGCAAGGGCCTCATGACCGACCAGGAAGCTCGCCGTCGCCGTCTCGGCGGAGAGATCCTCTGTTTCGTCTGGTAGGTGTGCCGTGTCTCGTGTAGGTAAGTCGCCCATTCCGCTGCCGGTAGGCGTTTCCGTGGCCGTTGCGGGTGACGAGGTCACCGTGTCGGGCCCCAAGGGCTCGTTGCAGCATCACCTGCCCGAGGTGATAACCGTTCGCCAGGACGGCGATGTGCTGCTAGTGGCCCGCGCCGATGACGAGCGCGCCTCGCGGGCGTTGCACGGCTTGACCCGGGCACTTCTCAACAACATGGTTATCGGCGTCCACGAGGGCTACCACAAGGACCTAGAGATCGTGGGAGTTGGCTACCGGGCCACTGCTAAAGGACCAGCCAGCCTGGAGTTACAACTGGGATTCAGCCACCCGGTGTCGGTGGAGGCACCCGAGGGGATCACCTTCGAGCTGCCGTCACAGACTGCCATCAGGGTGCGTGGAATCGACAAGCAGGCCGTCGGTGAGGTGGCTGCTCAGATCCGGGCGCTGCGCAAGCCTGAACCGTACAAAGGCAAGGGAATCCGCTACGCCGGTGAGTACGTTCGCCGTAAGGCGGGCAAAGCCGCTAAGTAACTCTGGCGCCGAAGCAGGGAGCAAACCTAATGACAAATATCTCAGCGGAGCGGCGCCGGGGCCGGATGCGGCGCCACCGGAGGGTACGCAAGAAGATCGTAGGTACGGCCGAACGGCCTCGCCTGGCTGTATACCGCTCCAATCGCCACGTGGCGGCGCAGATCATCGACGACACCGCCGGCCACACCCTGGTTGCTGCTTCCACGTTGGAGTCCGAGCTGCGCAGCAGCGAGGCCACAGGCATTAGTGCCGCCACCGTGGTGGGCCGTCTGGTCGCCGAACGTGCGGCAGATGCCGGTATTGCCGAGGTGGTCTTCGACCGTGGCGGCTACCGCTACCACGGGCGTGTGGCGGCGGTAGCTGACGCCGCCCGCGAAGCTGGGATGAAGCTCTGATGGCGGCCACCGGGGCGCTGGCGTCGCGTCTGCAACTGCGCGACTCACGCGTCATCCACATCAACCGCGTAGCCAAGGTAGTAAAAGGCGGCCGGCGGTTCTCGTTCTCGGCGCTAGTGGTGGTTGGCGACGGCGCCGGCCATGTGGGGCTTGGCTACGGCAAGGCCAAGGAGGTGCCGCTGGCCATCCAGAAAGGCACCGAGGAGGCGCGCAACTCGCTGTTTGCCGTCCCGCTGGCTGGCACCACGATTGTGCATCCGATTTTGGGGGAGTGGGGCGCGGGCAGGGTTCTGTTGAAGCCGGCGGCGCCTGGAACCGGGGTTATTGCCGGTGGCGCGGCTCGTGCCATCCTCGAGGAGGCGGGCATCGCAGACGTGCTTTGTAAGTCTGTGGGGTCTGCGAACCACATTAACGTGGCCCGCGCCACCATTTCCGGCCTGCGCGCGCTAATGCGCCCCGACCATGTGGCGCGACTGCGTGGTTTGGACCCCAGTGAGTTTGTTCCCCCTGGTCTGCTGGCCGCTTACAACGAAACCGAGCGGGACCGGCGCTTAGCAATGCGTAGCGAGGAGGGGTGAAGGTGGCCTTGCGCGTGACCCAAATACGTTCAGGCATCGGCCGCAAACCATCCCAGTTGGGTACGCTGCGCGCGCTCGGACTGGGGCGAATTGGCAAGTCTCGGGTACTAAGTGATCGCTCTGATGTGCGCGGCATGCTCACGGCGGTCTCGCACCTAGTGGAAGTCGAGGAGGTGCCGGAATCGTGAAGGTTCACGACCTAAAGCCGGCTCCCGGGAGCCGTACGCCACGCCGTCGCGTGGGCCGCGGGATTGCGGGCAAGGGCGGCAAGACGGCAGGGCGTGGCACCAAGGGTCAGCGAGCGCGCAGCAAAGTGCCAGTTGGTTTCGAAGGCGGGCAGATGCCGCTCCAGCGGCGGCTGCCGAAGCTGCGCGGTTTCAATAACCCATTCCGGGTGAGCTATCAGCCGGTCAACCTCGATGTGATTGAGGCCTCGGGGCTGAACGAAGTCACCCCTGAGACGCTTTATGCCCACGGCCTCGTGAGCAAAGGCGCCCTCATCAAAGTGCTAGGCCGGGGCGAGGTGACTCGACCGGTGGTGGTACGCGCCCATGCCTTTTCTGAGGCGGCCCGTGTCGCCTTGGAGTCGGTCGGGGCGACCCTCGAAGTCTTGCCCAAACCGTGGGGCGAGCGCCGTCCGCCGGCGCGCGGCAACGCCCTAACGAACCGCTAGACGGCCACGACTGTCTAAAGGGAGTTCTCCAGTGGGCCGGATCCTGCAAAACATCGCCAACATCTTCCGGATTGAGGATCTGCGCAGCAAGATCCTCTTCACCCTCGGCATGCTGGTTGTGTACCGGCTAGGTGCCTTTATCCCAGCTCCCGGAATCAACTTGGAGGCAATTCGGCCACTGCAGGAGGCAGCCGAGGACGGCGGGATCCTCAACTTCTTGCAACTCTTCTCCGGCGGCGCGCTTACTCAGTTCGCGATCTTCTCGTTGGGCATCTTTCCCTACATCACGGCGTCGATCATCATGCAGGTGATGGGCGTGGTGGTGCCACGCATAGAGCAGTGGCAGCAGCAGGGAGCAATCGGTCAGCGCAAAATCAATCAGTGGACCCGCTATCTCACGATTGCTATTGCGCTAATCCAGGCCACCGGTTTTGCCTTCCTGTTCCACAACAGCGGTGGCGGCCTGGCTGGGGACACGGGCATCCCTGATCTCTTGCCAGAGTTCACCGCGCCTCGGGTGGGCTTGGTGGTGCTGACACTCACCGCAGGGACAGCCCTGCTTATGTGGATGGGCGAGCTGATCACCCAAAAGGGCATAGGTAACGGTATGTCCATCATCATCTTCGCCGCAGTTGTCAGCTCGTTGCCCAACCAGTTCTCGCTCGTCAAGGGCAACTCGGGTTGGCCTGGGCTGTTCTACGTGGGTGCTATGTACCTAGTGCTGCTGGTGCTCATCGTGTTCGTAGAGCAGGGCCAGCGCCGCATCCCGGTGCAGTTCGCCAAGCGGGTAGTGGGGCGCAGAATGACCACCGGCGGCAGCACTTACATCCCATTGAAGGTGAACCAGTCGGGCGTGATCCCCATCATCTTTGCTAGCTCGGTGCTGTATTTACCGCAGTTGATTGTGGTCGTGCTTCCTTCGGCCGGCTGGGGCAACTCGGTCCGGGTCTGGGTAAACGACCATCTACTGCGCTACGACGATCCGTTCTATCTGACTTTCTTCGGCTTGCTGATTATCGGGTTCGCCTACTTCTACACAGCTATCAGCTTCGATCCGGTAAAGCAGGCCGACAATATCCGCAAGCAAGGCGGCTTTGTGCCTGGTATCCGGCCCGGGCGACCCACTGAGCGCTATTTAGCGCACATCCTGTCGCGTATCACGCTTCCGGGATCACTCTTCTTGGCGCTCATTGCGCTGACACCAGCCGTGGTGATCGGGAACATCGTGCCCACTAGCACGCAGGGCATCTTCAGTTTCACCGGGATCTCGATCCTCATCGCCGTCGGTGTGGCGTTAGAGACCATGAAGCAGATCGACAGCCAGTTGATGTTGCGTAACTACGAAGGCTTCCTGAAGTGACGGCCAAACACTGCTGGAGCCGGCCGATTGGTGTGGTGCGCCGACCCTGAGGCGGTTCTTGAAATGAGCGGCGTAATCGTCGTCCTTGGGCGCCAAGGTTCGGGGAAGGGAACCCAGTGCGAACTGCTGCAGGAGCGTTACGACGGGATCGTCCATGTCTCAACCGGTGACATGCTGCGCGCCGCCGCCGCTTCTGGCACGCCACTGGGTCTGCGAGCTGAGGCCATCATGGCGGCTGGCGAGCTTGTGCCCGATGACGTGATGTGCGATGTGGTAGCGGAGCGGCTCACCCCGCTACTGCGCTCCGGCGTGGTGGTGCTGCTCGACGGATTCCCGCGCACGCCGGCGCAGGCCGAAGCCCTTAGCGAGATAGCCGGCCTTGGCGGACTCTTGGGTGCGATCCTCCTGGAAGTAGACACCGATGAGGTCTCTGAACGTATGCTGGCTCGCGGGCGGGCTGATGACACTGCTGCTAGCATTGCCCGCCGCCTGGAGATCTACGAGTCGCGGACGGCTCCGCTGGTGGATTGGTTCGAAGTCCGGGGGCTGTTGGAGCGGATCGACGGAACCGGCGAGCCCCAAGAGGTGTTCGATCGACTCTCCGCTGCGGTCAGCGGGTTGGTGCCGCTAAGGATGTCTAGGTAAGCTGGTAAGTCGCGTTTCAAGGCGGGAGCAGAGTTCTGGCGAAATCTAAACAAGACGCGATCCTCATGGAGGGGAAGGTCCTAGAGTCCCTCCCCAACGCTATGTTTCGGGTTGAGTTCGACAACGGCCACCAGGTGCTGGCACACATCTCAGGAAAGATGAGGATGCACTACATCCGCATCCTTCCTGGGGACCGCGTTCAGGTGGAGTTCACGCCCTACGACTTGCAGCGCGGTCGGATTACGTATCGATACAAGTAGTGACCTCACCGCCGAGGGAGAGTTCCGCCTCCCACGGCAGTTGAGCAGGCGACGAGAATAGGCGGATGCGGATATGAAAGTGCGCCCCAGCGTGAAAGCCATGTGCGACAAGTGCCGGATCATCCGGCGCCATGGCCGCGTGCGCGTGATCTGTGACAATCCGCGCCACCGCCAGAGGCAGGGCTGACATGGCACGAATCGCAGGTGTGGACATCCCGCGCAACAAGCGCGCCGTGGTGTCACTCACCTATATCTTCGGCATCGGTCCTTCGGTCGCAGCGCAGACCTGCGAGGCCGTCGACATCAGCCCTGATGTAAGGATCAAGGATCTGACCGATCAGGAGGTGGCCCGGCTGCGGGCACACATCGAACGCAATCTGAAAGTTGAGGGCGATCTGCGGCGCCAGATCAGCCAGAACATCAGCCGCAAGCTAGAGATTGGGTGCTATCAGGGGATACGGCATCGTCGTGGACTACCGGTCCGGGGTCAACGCACCCACACCAACGCTCGCACCCGCAAGGGTCCGCGCAAGACTGTGGCGGGTAAGAAGACCGTCATGAAGAAGAAGTAGGAACCGGTGGCTCCGGCCCTAGTTAGGCGCTAACCACCATGTCCTGTGCCCCGAGGGGCGCGGTGACGCATCGCTCAAGAGAAGTCGCTCACGAGAAGTACTGAGGGGTTATGGCAGATAGGCAGGCACGTCGCCCACGGCGGCGCGAACGCAGGAACATCGGGCACGGCATCGTGCACATAAAGAGTTCTTTCAACAACACCATCATCACGGTGACCGATCTCAAGGGCAACGTTGTGGCCTGGACTTCAGCTGGCAATGTGGGCTTCAAGGGGTCGCGTAAGTCAACCCCGTACGCCGCCCAGATGGCGGCAGAAGAAGTAGCACGGCGAGCAATGGAATTTGGCGTGCACAAGGTGGACGTACAGGTGCGAGGGCCAGGCTCAGGCCGCGAGACAGCGATCCGCTCGCTGCAGAACTTGGGGCTAGAGGTCACCGGCATCAAGGACGTGACTCCCATGCCACACAACGGGTGCCGGCCCCCGAAGCGCAGGCGCGTCTGATGTCGCGCTACACCGGGCCAAAGGCGCGGGTGTCGCGCCGGTTGGGGACGAATATCTTCGGCACTAAGGGCGAGGCGGCAGCGCTTGATCGGCGCCCGTACCCGCCGGGTGTACACGGCCGCTCGCGCCGGCGTACGACCACTTCGGAGTACCTGATCCAACTCCAGGAGAAGCAGAAGGCCCGCTTCACTTACGGGCTCACCGAGCGGCAGTTCCGCAACCTCTACGCCGAGGCCAGTCGCCGCACGGGAGTTACTGGCGAGAACATGCTGAGCTACCTCGAGTTGCGGCTCGACAACGTGGTATACCGGGCTGGCTGGGGAGCGACCAGGCCTCAGGCCCGGCAGTTCGTGCGACACGGCCACGTCTCGGTGAATGGCCGCCGGGTTACTATCCCGAGCTTTCGCGTCTCAGCTGGTGACGCGGTCAGCGTGAGTGAGAAGTCCCGGGGGATGTCCACCATGCAGTGGAACGTTGACGTGCTGGATCGGACTCCGCCCACCTGGCTCGAAGTCATTGAAGAGGGTTGGGCGGCCAATGTGCTGTCGGTTCCCGCACGTGATCAGATCGACGTGCCGATTCGCGAGCAGTTGATCGTCGAGCTCTACAGCAAGTAGCTCCAGCGAGGTTGCCCATGCTTGAGATCAAACATCCCACGGTTACCGCGGCCAGCGTCGCGGGCAATCGCCAGAAGTTCGTCATCGGACCGCTCGAGGCGGGGTTCGGACACACGATAGGTAACGCCTTACGGCGTACTTTGCTCTCGTCGATCCCGGGTGCGGCGGTGACGCATGTCCGGTTCGATGAGGCATTGCACGAGTTCGACACGCTGAAAGGTGTGGTCGAGGACATCTCTGACATAGTGCTGAACTTGAAGGATCTGGTGTTGCGTAGCCACAGTCCCGAGCCAGTGCAGTTGCGTATCGACGTGCTGGGCCCAACAGATGTGACTGGAGCGCACTTCGGGGTGAACCCCGATGTCGAGGTGCTGAATCCCGATTTGCATATCGCCACGCTCAACGGCCAGGCACGCTTCGCCGCCGATGTAACCGTTGGGCAGGGGTTTGGCTATAGCGGTGCAGACAGCCGACCGGCTAGCGCCACTATTGGTGACATCCCCGTGGATGCTCTCTTCGCGCCGGTGCGACGCGTCGCCTATGAGGTAGATGCAAGCCCCGGAGAGCGGGACGTGGCGGCTGATGAACTAGTGGTGGATGTGCTGACTGACGGCACGATCACGCCAGCGGAAGCAATGGCAACTGCTGGCGGCATTCTTCGACGCCTGGCGCAGCTCGTGGAAAATCTGGCCGAAGTGTCATTGCCCGACAGGCTGGATCCCGACGCTTGGTCGGAGGTGTCGTCGGACCTGCTGCGCTCTATTGACGAACTGGGCCTCTCGGAGCGTCCGCGTAACTGCCTCAAACGGGCTCAGGTCACCACGATCGGCGCGCTTTTAGAGCGAACGCCGCTGCAACTGTTGGCGATTCCCAACTTCGGCGAGAAGTCCCTGGACGAGGTTAGGGCTCGTCTTGATGAAATGGGTCTCGCCTTGACCTCCGGGGACTAAGCGAGAGGTAGTCATGCCCGGCCGACCACGCAAAGGCCGCCGCCTCGGTGGCGGCGCCGCGCACCAAAAGCTCATGATGGCCAATCTCGTGGCGTCGCTAGTGGCGGCAGAGTCGATTGTGACTACTGAGGCCAAGGCCAAGGCTGTGCAGCCTGTTGCCGAGAAGCTCATTACCAAGGCGCGCAAGGGTGGTCTGCACAACCACCGGCAGATTTTGGCTTTCCTAAACGACCGGGAGATTGCCGACAAGCTGATCTCCGACATCGGTCCTCGCTACGCCAACCGGGCCGGTGGTTGTACTCGGATCCTGCGGGTAGGTCCCCGTTATGGAGACAACGCCCCTATGGTCCGCATCGAACTCGTTTAGGCAGCTCACCGCGGCGTGGCTTGCCTGCGCCTCCTGGTTGCCTACGACGGTGAGGGGTTTCGCGGCTTCGCCCCTAACCCCGGCGTGCGCACAGTGGCAGGCGTACTCGCCGACTCTATCGAGCGGCGGCTCGGCTATTCGGTTCAATTGACCTGCGCTGGGCGCACCGATGCGGGGGTGCACGCCCGGGGGCAGGTTGTGAGCCTGGAGGTAGCTGACGGCGACGCCACCTCCGAGCAACTGGCCGCGTTAGTAACAGCGTTGAACCGCATGTGTGGACCTGAGGTGGCCGTGCTGGCGGCCGAGCGGGCATCAGACGAGTTCGACGCCCGCTTCTCGGCATTGGCGCGGTCGTACCGATACAGCATCTGGAATGCCCCCCAGCCCGATGTATTCCGGCGCCGGTACTGCTGGCACGTACCCGAATGCCTAGATGTTGTGGCCATGAACGAAGCTGCCGAGTTGCTGCTGGGAGAGCACGACTTTGCCTCGTTCTGCTCCCGCTCCGAGCAGCTAGTCGACGGTGAAATGCGGTTGGCGCCTACGGTGCGGCGGGTGCATCACGCTCGCTGGAGCTGCCCCGAGCCGGCGCTGCTGTATTTCGACGTAACAGCTAACTCGTTCTGTCGTCAGATGGTGCGTTCGCTTGTCGGGACGCTCGTGGAGGTGGGTCGAGGTCGTCGCTCGCCCGCTGATCTCCAGCACATCCTGAAGAGCCGAAACCGGGCCGCCGCCGGTGGTGTGGCGCCTCCACACGGTCTCTGCTTGGAGTCGGTTAGTTATTCCTGAACGGGACTTTGCCAGCCTGGCGGGGGCTGATTCCGGCGACGATCCCGTATCCTTGAGGTGTGCTTACGTACAGCCCTCGCACATACAGCCCTAAGGCATCAGAGGTTGAGCGCGCCTGGTGGATCGTTGACGCCGAAGGCCAGATCCTCGGGCGTATGGCCACTGAGGTGGCCAGCATTTTGCGCGGGAAGCACAAGCCCAGCTACACCCCGCACCTGGACTGCGGAGATCACGTCATCATCGTGAACGCCGACAAGGTTGTCACAACCGCAGGCAAGTCCGATCGGAAGATTCTATACCGGCACTCGGGCTACCCCGGTGGGCTCCGCTCCGAGACGCTGTCTAAGGCGATGGAGCGGCAACCAGCCGAGGTTGTAAGGCGCAGCGTGCGTGGCATGCTGCCGCACACCCGTCTGGGCCGGCAGATGCTGCGAAAGCTCAAGGTATATGCCGGGCCAGTCCATCCCCACGAGGCTCAAAAGCCGCAGCCACTGCCGCCTTCCAGGAGAACCACATGACACCGCCGCTCGTCCAGGCCACCGGTCGCCGCAAGCGCGCCGTGGCCCGCGTCCGTATCCGCCCAGGTGAGGGACGCGTAGTAATCAATGGGCGTGAGTTCGAGGACTACTTCCCATCCCCGTCACATCGTTCCCACGCCAGCGAAGCCATAAGCATTACTGGCACTGGTTCGGTCTACGACGTAGATGCCACGATCTCCGGCGGCGGCCTAACTGGCCAGGCGGGGGCGCTACGTTTGGGTATCGCTCGCTCGCTGGAGCGGCTCGACGGTGATTGCCGACAGAAGCTGAAGCGCGCCGGTTTGCTAAGCCGAGACCCGCGCAAGAAGGAGTCCAAGAAGTACGGGCTTAAGAAGGCCCGGAAAGCTCCGCAGTACTCCAAGAGGTAAAAGAACCTACCCCGGAGGCACCCCTAGCCTCCAAGCGGTTCGGACATGTTCGGCACCGACGGGATTCGAGGGCGGGCCTACCGTGACGTAACCCCCGATATCGCCGCCCGTGTTGGTGCGGCGGTAGTGGGGATCTTCGAATGCCAGCGGGTAGTGGTAGGTCACGACCCCAGAATGTCTGCCGACGACCTGGTTCAGGGTCTGCTAAGGGGCTTGGGGGACGCCGAGGTGAGTCTTTTGGGGGTGGCTCCGACGCCGGCGGTGGCGTTCTGCAGCGCCCTCGAAGGGGTGCCGGGTATTGTTGTTTCCGCTTCGCATAACCCTTACTGGGACAACGGGTTGAAGATCTTCGGCCCCGGGGGGCGCAAGCTAAGCGAAAGCGAGCAGGACGCCATGGCCGCGGTCTTGCGCACCGAGATCGAGCCTTTTGCCGCTGCAACCTCTGGGGTTGATGCCCACGGTCGGCTTGAGGCGTACTTAGCTGCGGTGGCGGACACTGTGGAACCGGGTGCTCTCGACGGCCTAAGCCTCGTTGTGGACGCTGCTAACGGAGCTTGCTTCGAGCTTGCGCCGATGTTGCTGCGCCGCTTGGGGGCTGAGGTGCGAACGGTGGCCTGCGAGCCGAATGGGCGGAACATCAACGACGGCTGCGGAGCAGCCTCGCCTGAATTCATCGCGGGCGAGACGCGCCCGGGTGAGATCGGGCTGGCCTTCGACGGCGATGGTGATCGGGTAATGGCCTACGATCGAGGGTTGATCGACGGTGACCGCATCATCGCCCTGTGTGGCATCGACCGCCATGAGCGTGGCCTCTTGTCCGATGCCACGGTCGTGGCGACAGTGATGAGCAACCTCGGCCTGCACCAGGCCATGGCGGCTGCGGGAATTAAGCTGGTGACCACACCAGTGGGTGACCGGCATGTGCTGAGCGCACTGGAGACCGGCGGCTGGGACTTGGGGGGCGAACAATCTGGCCACGTGGTGTTCCGAGACCTGGCCACTACCGGCGACGGTCTGCTGACGGCGGTACAGCTACTAGACGTTGCCGTCCGCCGCGGTGAGCGCCTAGGCGATCTGGCGGCAAAGGTCATGACCCGCCACCCCCAGGTTTTGCGCAACGTAGCAGTGCGTGGCGACGCCGCCGGCGTGTTAGCTGACATCCATCCGGTGGTTGAGCGAGCACAGGCGGCGCTGGGCGAGAGTGGACGGGTGCTGGTCCGCTGTTCGGGTACCGAGCCTCTGATCCGAGTCATGGTCGAAGCCGCGACCCAGGCCGACGCTACTGCGGTAGCCGAGGACCTGGCGCGCCAGGTAGAGCAGAGGGCCGGCTGATGTGCGGGATCGTGGCGGTGATCAGCCGTCCAGTACGTCGCCAGCCTCTGTCGGGCAGTGAGATCCTGGGAATGCTCGATAGCAGCGAAGGGGTTCAGCAGGCGGCGCGATTGCTAGCTGGCCCAGTGGGGTTGACCAACCTGGTGCGTGACGCTGGGCTTAGAGCCGAAGTGGCTGTGGCAACGAGGCTTAGAGAAACCGGTGAAAGGGAGTTAGATGATGCCCTCTGGTGCATTCGCGAAGACCGGCTAGCCACGGCGCAGGCGGTAGCTGAGCTGCTGGGTGTTAACGCTGCCGAAGCAACCGAGGATCTTGTAGCGGGCTGGTGGTCTATCCAAGTGGCACTCTCGGCTCTGGATCGTCTGGAGGTGCGCGGCCGGGACTCGGCGGGGATCGCGGTGTTGGTTAGTTCCGCCACGCCGCCCGTCGGGCTTCCTGACGGCGATCCTCTAGGTCGCTCAGGCGCCATCTGGCGGCACGGTAACGTGACAATGCACATCTATAAGACCGCAGTAGAGGTCGGCGAGCTGGGTGACAACACGCGGGTCCTACGGTCGGCGCTGGCAGCCGATGGCGAATTACAGATGGCACTGGCGCAGCCTGGTGCTCGCTGTGCGGTTCTAGGGCACACTCGCTGGGCCAGCGTCGGCCTCGTAACCGAGCCCAATGCCCATCCAGTGGCTTCGTTGCCCGCCGACGGCAAGCCTTGGATGCTCGCTGCGGTAAACGGCGACATTGACAACTACAGCGAGGTGGTGGAGCAGTTCGACCTGGCCTATCCGCCGGCAATCACTACCGACGCCAGGGTGGTTCCGGGCCTGGCACGCCGCCTGAGGGTAGACGGACGCTCCGATCAGGAGGCCTTTGCGGCGGCTGTGGGCGTCTTCGAGGGCTCTCATGCCATCGTGGCGCTCAACAGCGACAACCCCGACAGCATGCTGCTAGCCCGTCAGGGCAGCGGCCAAGCGCTCTACGTGGGACTCGCTTCCGACGCCTTCATAGTGGCCTCGGAGCCTTACGGGCTTGTGGAGCAGGCTGGCGATTATCTTCGCATCGACGGCACCGGCGAGGCTGAGGCGGGCGAGCTAGTTCGCCTAGAAGCGGTTTCCGCCGGGAACACGACCGGGGTTTCACGCTGGTCCTATGAGGGTAGGGCGCTGGCATTGCCGCCAGTGACTTCCACGGAGATAACCACCCGGGACATCGACCGCCGTGGCTACCCACACTTCCTGCTAAAGGAGATCAGCGAGTCTCCCGGATCGTTTGCTAAGACTTTGGCCGGCCGACTGGTTGGTGATCCCGGGGACCTCAGGGTGTGTTTAGACGGCGTTTTGCCGCCGGAGGGGGATCTACCACGCCGGATAGTGGTTATCGGCCAGGGCACCGCAGCTGTAGCTGCCCAAGCTGTCGCCGAGATTATTTCCTCCCAACTAGCCGGGGCTGGGGTCGAGGTGTCCAGCCGAACCGCCAGCGAATTCTCGGGCTTCGAGCTGCGCGCTGATATGTCCGATCACCTGGTAGTAGCGATTAGCCAGTCGGGCACCACCACCGACACCAACCGGACCGTTACCTTGGCCCAGGCTCGCGGTGCCTGGGTCGTGGGGATCGTGAACCGTCGTGAGAGTGATCTGGCCACTCGGGCCGATGGGGTGCTTTACACCTCCGACGGGCGAGATGTGGAGATGAGTGTGGCCTCCACTAAGGCTTTCTACGCCCAAGTAGCGGCCGGTTACCTGGTGGCGTGCGCAGCTGCAGACCATTTCTCGCTGGTGCCGGCCGACCCGGAGCGTCGCAGAGAGTTGCTGCGGTCGCTGCAGCGGCTGCCCGACGCTATGACCGAAGTGTTGGCAGCACGCTCGCAAATAGCTGACATTGCTCAGCGGCTTGCTCCGTCGCGGCGCCACTGGGCTACCGCCGGCAACGGCCGCAATCGACTGGCGGCTGAGGAGATACGGATCAAGCTCTCCGAGTTGTGCTACCGCTCTGTGGCATGTGATGTCACCGAGGACAAGAAGCACATCGACTTAGCAGCGGAACCCTTGACTCTGATCTGTGCGACCGGGCTAGATCGCTCGACCGCGCGCGACGTTGCCAAGGAGGTAGCTATCTTCGCCGCGCATCGTGGGGCGCCCGTGGTGTTCACCGATGATGCCGAGCTAGCGCGCACCTCGCCTGATTCGATTCTGCTGCCGGCTGTTCACCCGGAGGTTGCGTTCGTGTTGGCGACGATGGCCGGGCATCTCTTCGGCTACGAGGCAGCTCTGGCGATCGACGCCTGTGCCGATCCGCTGAGGCGAACCCGAGGGGCTATCGAGGCCGCGCTGGACGCCGAGCCCGATGGTTCGGTTGTGGACGCCGAGGCGCTGCTCGCTCGCCTGGCGCCGGAGGTTGCCGAAGGAGCCGAAAAGTTTGGCTGTCGGCTCCGCGCCGGCGGCTATGACGGAAACCTGCCTGCCGCAGCGGCGTCGCGTCTAGATGTGCTATTTCGCTACGCCCTGGGTGTGCTGCCGCTGGCCGCTTTTGAGTTGGACTTCGGCGAGCTGGGAACCCCGGCGGGAGTGCTGGAGCGACTGCTGAGGGCGCTCACCGAGGCAATCGAGGAACTCACCCGACCTGTGGATGCCATTCGCCACCAGGCCAAGACGGTCACAGTGGGAATCTCGCGCAGCGAAGAGGCTTTGCTTCACGTTCCGCTGACTGAGGCCGTGCAACTCGCCGGAGCCGAGGGCGACCGACTCAGCTACGACACGCTATCGGCGTTGGCGGGACTGGATCGAGCGGTTGCCCGGGTCACGGGCCACATCCGTTATGCCATCGACGGCGAACGCATCGAGATCTTCCAGCGTTCCGGCGTGGCGACAACGTTTGCCTCGCGGGCAGACGGTGGCGCAACGCTGCGAGGTACCAAGCGGCAGGTGAGCCGTGAGCGATGCGTGCTGCTTACCCGGGGGCTGCGAGACGGCCGTCTCATTCTGCTCGTGCCCGAGATCAAAGGTGGCGAGATGGTCGGCCTGGTGCTGTTGCACGTAGAGCTGCACGAGCATTTAGAGCCTGCCGTGGCCATTGATGTCCTAAGTCGCTACCGTGACCGCTTGAGTCGTCTGCGGAATGCGGTTACCGAAACCGAAGTTGTATTCGACGAGTCGCTTCTGGCTGAGGTTTCTACCGAAGATCTGCTGTTGGGTGAGCTTGGCGCTGTGGCAGCGCGTTGGCGAGGGGAGTCAACGTGATCGGTATAGACATCGTGGATGTACCGCGCTTCAGGGCCATGCTGGCTCGCCGACCTGGAATTGCCGAGCGTCTATTCACGCCGCGGGAGCGAGCCTACGCCGAGACTCGAGCTGACCCTTCTGAGCGGTTAGCGGCTCGCTTTGCTGCCAAGGAGGCGGTGATGAAAGCGCTAGGGGCAGGATTCGGCGAGGTGTCGTTCAGGGACTTGGAAGTAGTACGTGCTGCGGGTGGTAAACCGGGGATCCAACTCTGGGGCAGCGCCGCCGTTCGTGCCCAGCTGGCCGGCGTTAAGGGCTGGCATCTGAGCCTTTCTCACACAGAGTTCTCGGCGGTGGCGGTGGCTCTGGCCTTAGATGCCGGGGGAGTTGTCTCGCACGACCCGCTAGAGGTCGCAGACTTGCCGTGATCCCTGTTCTGGCGCCCGCCGAGATGGCTGCCATTGATGCCCAGGCGCCTGAAGGAACCGATGTGCTCATAGAGCGGGCCGGTGCCGCGGTCGCCGTGGCTGCCGCCGAGATGCTGACCGGTCGTAGCGACGCTGCCGCTGCCATTGGGGGTTCCGGTCGTCCTGTTGCTGCCCGCGGGGCTCTGCGTGGTCGTAAGGTGGTCGTAGTAGCAGGTCGGGGCAACAACGGTGCCGACGGTCGGGCCGCCGCCCGTCACCTGCAGCGGGCTGGCGCCGAGTGTCGCATCCTGGAACCGGAACAGGCTGCAGTCCCGCGCTGCAACTTGCTGATCGATGCTGCTTACGGCACTGGGCTGAGGGGACCGTGGGCCCCGCCGACACCCAGCGGAACCATCGACCATGTTCTGGCAGTGGACATCCCCTCGGGCGTGGATGGCCTCACCGGAGAAGTGCACGGTGGTGCTCTAGCTGCTAACCGTACGGTGACGTTCGCTGCGCTTAAGCCGGGCCTGCTGTTGCACCCAGGTCGTCGGTTTGCCGGGACGGTAAGCGTTGCAGACATCGGTCTGGACGTAAGTTCTGCCAGAGCGCAGTTGCTGACCGCAGAAGACGTGGCCGATAGCTGGCCCAGGCGACCCTCAGAGGCCCACAAGTGGCATTCGGCTTGCTGGGTTGTGGCCGGTTCGCCAACGATGCGGGGAGCGGCTTCGCTTGCCTCGCTGGCGGCTCTGCGCTCGGGAGTGGGGTATGTGCGCCTTTCGGTGCCGGGCGGCGAGCCCGATGCGGCAATACCCACCGAGGTGGTCTTTCACTCTCTGCCTGCGGTGGGCTGGGGAGATCAGCTGGAGCTTTCTCGCTTTGGGTCGCTGGTAGTTGGCCCCGGACTGGGGCGCAGCCCGGAGCAAATGTCGGAGGTGCGGGCTCTTATTGGCCGGGCGACAGTGCCGCTAGTGCTAGATGGCGACGCCTTAGCGGCCTTAGCAACCGACGTAGCGGCGATCCTGGCCAGCGCTAGCGCACCGGTGATCCTGACACCGCACGACGGTGAGTACGAAATGCTGCTGGGGCACCAACCTGGCGCGGATCGCCTGGCGGCGGCTCGGAAACTAGCTACAACTGGCGCCACTGTGCTGCTCAAGGGTCCCACCACTGTCGTAGCTACGCCAGATGGTTTGGTGCGCATTGTGACCTCGGGCGACGCTCGTCTGGCTACTGCTGGTACCGGTGACGTCCTAGCGGGCATGATCGGGGCTTTGCTAGCGCAGCAGGTAGCTCCGTTGGAGGCTGCCGCCCTGGCCGCGCAGTTGCACGGGATGGCCGGCTTGCTGGGCCCGCCAGTCGGCCTCATCGCCGGCGATCTTCTGGGGGCCATCCCCGCCGCGCTCGCTGGGTTGCTGGAGCCACAGTCAGATCGACTTGCTCCGAAAGCGCCTCAGGGCTGATGCGTCCAACAGTGGCAGTCGTGGACCTGGAGGCTCTGGAGGCCAACGCCGCGGAACTTGTTCGCCGCGCCGCGCCAGCCGAGTTGTGCGCTGTTGTGAAGGCCGACGGTTACGGGCACGGTTCGGTGGCTGCGGGGCGGGCCGCGCTGGCGGGTGGTGCTGCCTGGCTGGCGGTAGCCCTGGTGGAGGAGGGTATCGAGCTGCGCGCTGGCGGTGTGACCGCGCCGATTCTGCTGCTCTCGGAGCCGCGCCCCAACGAGATGGTAGAAGTGGTAGCGCACGACTTGCGTCCCTCGGTTTACAGCCCCGCGGGTCTGGCGGCCGCGGCCGCGGCCGCGTCAGCAGTTGGCCGCCGCTTGCCGGTTCACCTCAAGATCGACACCGGGATGAACCGCGTCGGTGCTCGCTGTGAGGACGCGCTGCTGCTAGCACGCGCCATTGTTGCCAAAGACGGCCTTCAGCTAGAGGGTGTGTGGACTCACTGTGCCGTCGCCGACGAGTTAGAGAACCCGTTCACCGACGGGCAGTTGGCGCGTTACGAGCAGGTGCTAGCGGAGCTGGCCGCCGGAGACGTAGCACCAAGCCCCTTCCGCCGTCATGTCGCCAACTCGGCGCTGCTGCTGACTGCCGGACACCCCTGTGCCTCACCGCTGCGCCGGCGTAGTCGTTACGACCTGGTTCGAGCAGGCATCGCGCTTTACGGGCTGGCGCCGAGCGACGGTCTAATCGGCGACTTCAACGGGCTGAGACCTGCTATGGGGCTGAAGAGCGAGGTGTCGTTCGTCAAAACGGTTCAACGCGGCGAAGCCGTTTCTTATGGACTCACTCATCAGTTCGATTCCAATAGCCGTGTTGCCACCGTGCCCATTGGCTACGCCGATGGGGTTCGACGCGACTACGGCCTGCGCGGTGGGCATGTCCTCATTCGGGGGCAACGCCGGCCGGTGGTGGGGATCGTGACGATGGATCAGCTAATGGTGGACTGTGGTCCCGTCGGTGAGGTGGCCGCGGGCGATGAGGTAGTACTGCTTGGCAGTCAGGGAGACGAGAGCATCGGCGTCGGCGAGGTAGCCAACTGTCTCGGGACTATCTCTTACGAGGTGGTCTGTGACATTGGCCGGCGGGTTCGCCGCCTTTATCGCTGAGATGAAAACTCACAAAAGTCCGCAGAGGATTCCCCGCCCGCCGGTTGTGCGACCAGGGGATGCCGCTCCGTGGGCGAACCTGCCGGCCGCCGAGCGGCGAATAGATTTGGGCACTCTGCGGCTGGCGATGCAGGGTTGGCCGGCCGCCCCACAGGCGCAGGGGGTCAGCCAGCGGCTCTCAGCGGTGCTCATACCGCTATACGAGCACCGTGGCCAGCTGCACCTGATCCTCACCCGTCGGGCGGCGCACCTGCGTGCGCACAGCAGGGACGTGGCTTTTCCTGGCGGTGGCCGCGAACCCACAGACGCCAACTTGTGGGAGACAGCTCTACGGGAGACGCGAGAGGAAATCGGGCTGGATCCTGCCGCCGCGGTGTGCATCGGAGAGTTAGATCGATTCTCCACTCTCAGCAGTGGTTCCCTAGTGCATTCCTATGTTGCCGAGCTGCCGTCGGGGCGTCCGGGCGGGTTACGGCCCGACACGGCGGAGGTGGAGAAGATCATCCACTTACCCCTGAGCAGGCTGCTAGCTCCGGAGGTCTACCGCCAGGAGGTCTGGCACAGCCCAGGACATATTCGCCATATCAACTTCTTCGACATTCCGGGCGACACCATCTGGGGCGCCACGGCTACCATCCTGCGGCAGCTCCTGGTCATCGCTACCGGAGTTTGGCAAGGCGGGAACTAGAAATACCCCATGGGTTTCAACCAGAGCTGTCCCGATCCGTCAGCGGAGTTCAACGGCCCGGCGGCACCCCACATGACCCCGGAGGAGTTGCGCCTCTGGGGTGAGCGTTTCCTGGATTGGGTAGCCGGCTACCACGAGCGGCTTGAGAGCTTTCCCGTCCTTTCGCAGGTCAGCCCTGGCGAGGTGGCTGCCGGGCTCCCGCAGTCGCCGCCTTACGAACCTGAAGGATTCGACGACGTGCTAGCTGATCTGGAGCGAGTCATCCTGCCGGGGCTAACCCACTGGCAGGCGCCGGGGTTCTTTGCTTTCTTTCCCACTCCGGCCACCGGCCCGGCAATCCTGGGTGACTTGTTGTCGGCGGGCTTGGGCTCCCAGGGCATGATGTGGCTCAGCAGCCCGGCGTGCACCGAGTTGGAAAGCCGGGTTATGGACTGGTTAGTGGAGTTGTGCGGACTGCCGAGGCGGTTCCGCAGCGACGGAGCAGGGGGCGGAGTGATTCAGGACTCGGCCTCTAGTGCCGCGCTGTGTGCGCTAGTCGCCGCCCGGGAACGTGCGCTAGTAGGGGCGGGCACGGCCAATGTTGCCGACCTAGTGGTATACACCTCCGCACACGCCCACTCGTCTATCTACAAGAGTGCCCGCATCGCTGGTTTCGGCGCCGATCGCATCCGTTGCGTGGCCTCCGACGACCACTACGCCATGGTGCCCGAGGCGCTAGCCGATGCCATTGCTGCCGACCGAGTTGCTGGGCTGATTCCTTGCGCGGTGGTTGCCACTGTTGGCACAACTTCTTCGCTGGCCATAGACCCGGTGGCGCGTCTTGCGGCCATAGCCGGCTCCGAAGGGATGTGGATCCACACCGATGGTGCGCTGGCCGGTGCGGCGGCGGTATGTCCCGAATTTCGCTTCGTGAACCGGGGTCTCGGCGCCGTTGACAGTTATTGCTTCAACCCGCACAAGTGGTTGCTGACCAACCTGGACTGCACCGCCATGTGGGTGGCCGACCGGGCAGCACTCACAATTGCGCTGAGCGTCAACCCGGAGTACCTGCGCAACCCCGAAAGTGAGCAGGGGACAGTTATCGACTACCGGGACTGGCAGGTGCCGTTGGGCCGCCGCTTCCGCTCGCTCAAACTTTGGCTGGTGCTGCGCTGGTACGGGGCGACTGGTCTGCAGGCCTACATCCGCTCCGGGGTGGCCTGGGCGCAGCAGTTTGCCGGTTGGGTGGACAAGCACCCCGACTTTTCCCTGGCGGCGCCGGTGCCGCTCAGCCTGGTGTGTTTCCGCCACCGGGGTGGTGACGAGGCGAACCGTCGCATTCTGACCACAGTTAACGACTCTGGGCGCTTCTATATCACTCACACCGTCCTCGACGGTAAGTACACGCTGCGCTTCTCGGTGGGCACCGTAGCCACCCGTGCCCACCATGTGGAGGCCGCCTGGGAAGCCATCAGCGAGGCATCTGCCAAGCTCTGAAACAAACTCGGATGACACTTGATTGATGTGCTGCGTATGCTCGGAAGCGAGAGGTGATCGCGGTGGCGGAAATCGAGATTGGTTTCGGTAAGAGCGGGCGGCGAGCCTACGGGTTAGACGAGATCACCATCGTGCCTGCCCGGCGTACCAGAGACCCCGACGATGTGGACCTCTCTTGGGAGATCGACGCCTATCGCAGGCCGCTACCGCTGCTGGCTGCGGCCATGGACAGTGCGGTATCGCCAGAGACTGCGGGGATCATCGGCACTCTAGGCGGCATCGGTGTGTTGAACATTGAGGGGCTCTGGACTCGCTACGAGGACCCGACCCCGGCCTTCGAGGCGATTAGGAGCGCATCCGCTACCGAGGCAACGGTTTGCTTGCAGGAGGTCTACTCCGCTCCCCTCATCCCCGAGTTGATTGGTGAGCGAGTACGCCAAATCAGGCAGCACACCGCGTTAGTAGGTGTCGCTGTCACACCCCAGAGGGCTACCAGATTGCTTGATCATCTAGCCACTTCTGAGGTGGATCTGCTAGTGATCCAGGGAACGGTTGTGACTGCTGAGCATAAGTCCCGTACCCGCAAGCCGCTGAACCTCAAGGAGGTCGTCCGGGAACTGCCCATGCCAGTTGTAGTGGGCGGCTGTGCTAGCTACGAGGCCGGCTTGCACCTTATGCGCACTGGGGCTTCTGGTGTGCTGGTGGGAGTGGGTCCAGGCGCGGCCTGCACCACACGTGGCGTTCTGGGCGTGGGCGTACCCCAGGCCACCGCCATCGCCGATGTGCGGGCTGCCCGCATGCGACACCTAGACGAGACCGGTGTGTACGTGCAAGTTATTGCCGACGGCGGGATGGCGACTGGCGGTGACATTTCCAAGGCCGTCGCCTGTGGTGCTGATGCGGTCATGCTGGGCTCCCCTTTGGCGGCAGCGGTGGAAGCTCCTGGCGGCGGCTACCACTGGGGAATGGCAACGCCAGATATGGCGCTGCCCCGCGGCGCTCGGGTCCATGTGGGAACGAGAGGATCTCTGGCAGAGATCCTGCTGGGGCCGGCCCACGAGGCCGACGGACGCAGCAATCTTTTCGGTGCTCTTTCTGCTGCCATGGCTGCTAGCGGCTTTGCAACCCTCAAAGAACTCCAGAAAGCCGAAGTGATGGTGGCGCCGTCAGTTGCCAGCGAGGGAAAGGCCTTGCAGCGCCACCAGGGCGTGGGCATGGGGCTGTGACCGTCGCCGGAGCCCCCGCCAGCTGGGGGGGAGGCGTGCTAGTGGTGGACTTCGGCGCCCAGTACGCCCAACTGATCGCCCGGCGGGTGCGCGAGGCCAACCTCTACAGCGAGATTGTTCGCCACGATGTCAGTGCGGCCTGGGTACGTGAGCGACGGCCGGCTGGACTGATTCTGAGTGGTGGGCCCGAGTCGGTGCACACCGTCGGTGCCCCCCAGCTGGACCCCGAGATCCTCACGCTCGGAGTTCCGGTATTGGGGATCTGTTACGGGGCGCAGCTGTTGGCACATGAACTCGGCGGCAAGGTGGACCGCAGCGGGCTAGCCGAATACGGGCGAGTAGAACTGCAGGTGACCGAGCCTGGCCAGATCGTCTCAGCCCAACTACCGACTGCCCAGCAGGTATGGATGAGCCACCGCGATGCGGTGGTACGTCCTCCTGCGGGTGCCACGGTGACCGCTGTGACCGCTGATTCACCTGCGGCGGCCTTCGAGCACTCCGGACGAGGCCTGTTCGGGGTGCAGTTCCACCCCGAGGTGGCACATACCCCCCACGGTCAGCGCATGTTAGAGAACTTCCTTTATCGGGCGTGTGGCTGCGAGCCTGACTGGACGCCCGACTGCATAATCGAAACTTCGGTGGCAGCGGTCCGAGAGCAAGTTGGCGACAGGCGGGCAGTCTGCGGTCTGTCGGGTGGCGTGGACTCGGCGGTTGCTGCCTCGCTGGTACGGCAAGCGATCGGTGACCGCCTCAGCTGTGTGTTTGTCGACACCGGTCTGATGCGCGCCGGCGAGGCCGAAGGAGTGCGGGAGGTGTTTGGTGGTGATGGGTTGGTGTTCGTGGATGCCTCGGAGCGCTTTTTGAAGGCACTTGCCGGGGTTAGTGATCCTGAGGCCAAGCGTCGCATCATCGGGGAGTTGTTCGTGCGCATCTTCGAAGCCTCAGCCGAGGGTCTCGGTGACGTGGAATATCTAGTGCAGGGCACTTTGTATCCCGACGTCATCGAGTCGGGCGGCGACGTGGCGGCACGCATCAAGAGCCACCACAACGTCGGTGGACTTCCCGCGGACATGCAACTTCGACTCGTGGAGCCGTTGCGGAACTTGTTCAAAGACGAGGTTCGACTCGTGGGGGAGCAGTTGGGCCTACCACCTGAGGTGGTGTGGCGTCACCCGTTCCCCGGGCCGGGGCTAGCGGTGCGTATCGTCGGTGAGGTCACCGCGGAGCGGGTTGAGGTGGTTCGGGCGGCAGACGCCATCGTGCGCCAAGAGATCTGCCGTGGGGGTCTCGAGCGGGATGTCTGGCAGGTGCTTGCGGTGCTGCTGGAGGTTCGCTCCGTGGGCGTGATGGGCGATGAGCGCACCTACGGCCACCCTATTGTGGTTAGAGCCGTGACTAGCTCGGATGCTATGACTGCTGACTTTGCCCGCCTGCCATACGACGTGCTGGAGGCCATGGCTGGGCGGATAGTGGCTGAAGTGCCCGGCGTGAACCGGGTGGTCTACGACATTACCTCGAAACCGCCTGGCACCATCGAGTGGGAGTGAGACTGCCTGTCACCACCTAAGTAAAGTCAGCTTACCTCGGGTGAACCCTCAGGTGAGTTGTCTTGGGACGGTTGGACGAGCACCGCCAGGTTCACCGAAAACTCCAGCTCGCGACGGGGTTTGTCCACCTTGGTGACTTCGGCCAGCACGCTGTCGCCGGGGACAACCACCTCGCGGGGATGGCGAATGGGATACTCGGCGAGTTCGGCGGTCGGCACCAGACCTTTGATCCCGTCTCCGACGGTTACGAAAGCTCCGAACGGGGCAAGCGAGGTGATAGTGGCTTGATGTCGCTCGCCTGGGCTGATGCCAGCCAGCGGGTCGTCGCCGATTCGCAGTGAGAGTTCTAGCCCATCTTGGCGGGAGCGGTTTGCAGCACCACGGCGTCTACCTCATCGCCGACGGTTACCACATCGGTCGGGCGGCGCACTCGAAACCAGCTGAGTTCGCTGCGGCGGATGCGGCCGCGGAGGTCCCCTTCAGCCAGCACCAGCGCCCCGAAGTTCTCAACCTTCGTGATCCGGGCGCGCACCCGAGTGCCGGGTTCTAGCTCGTCGAGGCGTTTGCGGGCGGCCTGTCGCTGGCGGGTACGCAGCGCGGCCTTGCGCGACAGAATGCAGCGGCCCTTGAGTTGGTTTACCTCGGTGACCTTGCATTCCACTACCGAACCCACAAGCGACTCCAGGTCGTCCTCGCCTGTCATAGAAGCCGGCACAAACGCCCGGACGCCGATGTCAACAGTGAGGCCGGCGGCGACGGCGTCGGTGACGGTGCCCGAGATGATCTCCCCGGTTTTGTGGGCGTTCTCGGCCAGTTCCCAAGCTCGTTGCTGCCGCCCCCAACTCCGCGACAGCACGATCCGCTGCTTGTGGTCCTCGCGTACTAGGACTGCAGCTTCGACAACGTCACCAACCTTTACCTCGCCGGTGAGGTCTACATCTAGTCCCGCAGTCCAATGGCGGCTACCGATCACGCCGGTCCGCTCCGAGCCCAGGTCTAGTTCCAGCTCTCGGCGCTCCACAGCTTTGACGACGCCGGAGACAATGTCCCCGCTGTTCAGACCGCCGGTGGTAGCAGCTGAGGGGATAGGCGTGCCAATTGCCGATCCGGGCTCGGCGGTGGCGGGTTTGGCAACGGGCGCAGCGGCGGATTCGGCGGCAGTTTCGGCGGTGGCGGATTCGTTGTCGGCTGGCGGGCGGGCTGGCTCGGTCACAGCGACGATGGTACCCCCGGGACCTGCGACTGCAGGCATTGGCCAGCCGCTGGGGCGCTGAGAGCCTGCACCGGTAAGGTGCCCGCGATGGCACTTTTGAACCCTGCTCAGTACGACGCCGTCCTGCACGAGAGCGGACCCCTGTTGGTCAGCGCGGGTGCTGGTTCGGGCAAGACCAGGGTGCTCGCGCACCGGATTGCTCATCTCATCTCAGACCGCGATATCTCGCCGTTCGCCATCTTGGCCATCACGTTCACCAACAAGGCCGCAGAGGAGATGCGGGCCCGAGTGGTGGACCTCGTGGGACCGGTAGCTGGCCGCATGTGGGTGCGTACCTTCCACTCGGCCTGCGCTCGGATTCTGCGCCAACACGCCGAGCGGCTGGACTACCCGGCCGACTTCAGCATCTACGACCAATCTGACTCGGTCCGCCTCACCCGCTATGTGATGGTCGATCTGGGTCTGGACACTCGGCGCAGTACCCCGCAGGCTACGCATGGCCGCATCAGCAGCGCCAAGAACGACATGATCGGCCCCGAGTCGTATCTGGATGCAGCGCTGATCTCAGAGCCGATGCTAAGCCAGACCGCCCAGGTCTACGCCGAGTACCAGGAGCGGCTGCAGCGCGCCGGGGCGATGGACTTCGACGACCTGTTGACGCTGGTGGTCCGACTGTTCCGCCAGCACCCCGACGTTTTGGCCGACTACCAGGAGCGTTTCCAGCACATCCTGGTAGATGAGTACCAGGACACCAACAAGGCGCAAAACGAAATAGTGCTGATGCTGGGTGCCCGCCACCGCAACGTCTTCGTTGTCGGCGACTCCGACCAGTCGATTTACCGCTTCCGCGGCGCTTCTATGCGCAACATCCTGGACTTTGAACGGGCTTTTGCAGACACCACTGTGATCTTGTTAGAGCAGAACTACCGCTCCACGCAGAAAGTGCTGGACGCGGCAAACGCCGTGATTGCTAACAACCTGGACCGTCACCCTAAGCGACTCTGGACTGACTCCGAGCGAGGCGAGCAAATCGTCTGGTACCGGGCTTGCGATGAAGACGACGAGGCCCGCTGGATAGTGCGGGAGATCCGGCGGTTGGCCGCCGACGGGTATGCGCTCAGCGACTTCGCCGTTATGTATCGGATCAACGCCCAGAGTCGGGCGCTAGAGACTGCCTTGCATGCCGAGGATCTGGCCTATCAAGTGATAGGCGGCACGGCCTTTTACGAGCGTCGCGAAATACGCGACGCTCTGGCCTACCTGCGCGCAGTGGTGAACCCCGCCGACGAGGTGAGTCTCAAGCGGGTCCTAAACGTGCCGCGGCGGGGCGTCGGAGACCGTTCGGTGGAGCGACTCGACGCCTGGGCGGCCAGCGTTGGACTGCCATTCAGTGAGGCCCTACGCCGGCCGTCCGAGGCGGGCGTCACGGGCGTCGCATTTGCGGGCGTCCAGCAGTTCTGCAGCCTGCTGGACGAGGCTGCTAGCCGGCTTGACGAGGGCCCCAAAGGCGTCCTGGACTTCCTGCTGACCCGCAGCGGTTATCTCGAGGAACTCTACGAAGACGCCAGCGCGGGAAGCCTCGAAGCCGAGGGCCGGCTGGAGAACCTGGACGAGCTGTTGGGGTTGGCCGGAGACATCGAAGAGGTGGGTGACTTCTTGGAGCAGACCGCCCTGGTGTCAGCGACCGACGACTTAGATGGTGAGCAGTCCCAGGTAGTGCTGCTAACCGCCCACGCCGCCAAGGGTCTGGAGTTCCCGGTGGTTTTCTTGACCGGTTTGGAGGAGGGGATGTTCCCTCGGGCACAGGCGCTGGACAACCCCGAGGAGATGGCCGAGGAGCGCCGCCTGGCATATGTTGGGATCACCCGGGCCAGAGAGCGCCTCTACCTAAGTGACGCCGAACGTCGCACCATGTGGGGAACCGCTCAGTACAACCGGCCGAGCCGCTTCCTAGAGGAGATCCCCGCCGAGTTGCTAACCGAAGTCTCTGGTTACCGGGAGCGTCCATCACGCCCGGGTCGCTTTGGCGCTGATGATTTCGCCGCCCGCCGGAGGGCCAACCGGGAAGCGAAGGTCCAGCGAGCGTTGCGCACTGAAGACGCCAAACGAGCGACCTCTCAGGATCGGCTCGAACTCGTCGAGTTGCCGGTGGGTACTGATGTTCGTCATCCCGCCTGGGGTCTCGGCGTGGTCGTAGATGCCGCCGGCAAAGGCGAGGACGCTGAAGTCACAGTGCGTTTCGCCGATGTGGGAGAAAAACGCCTGCTGGTGGCCTGGGCGCCACTGGAGAAAGTCGCGCTGTAGAGGTTTGGGCGAGGCTAACCGCCGGCTCCGACAGCGTTCAGGTCCACGATCAGTTCGCCGTCTTCGATCCGAACTTCGTAGGAAGCCAGCCCCTCACCGTGCGCCTCGATGACCGTGCCGTCACAAGGGTCGGTGAACACCGCGGCTGTCTGTTGCCACTGCAAGGTGCAGTCCCGAGGTGCGCCTAGCTGGCGCGCGTCGAAGGCATACCAGCCAACAGTTGAGTCACCGCCGAGGTGTTGCAACCAGATGTCGCGTCGTCCTCCGGCGGCGTCGGCGTAGAGGATAGGTCCGTCGCGGATGATGATGCGACTCATCTCGGCCGGATCGCCCGCTTCGAAGTTGTCATCGCCAAGTCGCACCGTTACTTCTCCGGTGCTGGCCAGGCGGCTCATCCCCCACACCAGGGCGATGCCTGCCGCAACCCCTGCTAGCCCTACCAATACGGCCCGGCGAGGGTTCAGCGACAGCCTCGGCGCTACCGGCATGAGGACAAGTATGGAGCCTGCCGGCCTCGACCGGGCAGGCTACTCGTAGCCGATGGCGTCCAAGACCTTCAGCCGGCCTGCCCAGAAGGCTGGCAAAACCCCGCTGGCGAGGCCTGCAAGCCCTGATATGAAGAGATACAGGATTATCTGACCGACGGGAATCGAAAGCGTACGAACGACCGAGTCGGGGATAATGTCCGTCGCTAGGACGCCAAAGGCCAGCCCTAGCGCGACACCTAGGATCCCTCCGAAGATCGCTACGACGAGGCCCTCCCAGCAGACCATGCGGCGCATTTGGCCTCGAGTCATGCCGACGGCTCGCAGTAGCCCAAGTTCTCGGGTGCGTTCCACTACCGACAACGCCAGGGTTGCCACGATGCCCAACACGGCGATCACCAAGGAAAGCCCAAGGAACACGTTCACCACGATTAGAGCCTGATTAATGTTGTCGTCGGCAGTGTCGCGGAACTCGGCGCGGGAGCGCAGAACCAACTGAGGGTATTCTTCGACCGAGCGGGAAATGGCCTCTCTAGCGGCCTCATCGCTAAACCCGTCGGCGGTCAGGGCCGACACGAACTGATCTACGTTGGAGTCGAAGTAGCGCTCCCAAGTGCGAGACGACACCACCCAGTCGCCGACTATGGCGTCGTCGGAGTAGATGGCCGCCACGCGCCAGGTTGCTCGCTCGCCGCCCAGCACTTCAACTTCCAAACTGTCACCAACTGACAGTCCGTACTCCTCTGCCTTGTCGATGTGGGCCAGGACAGCGTTGTCGGCAAGATCGTTTACACGTCCTGCGATGGGATCAAGGTCCAAGTGCGCGTCCAACTCGGGGGTGTTGATCGACAACAAGCTTTGCACCGCCCCGTCAGCGGGGGTGCGGAAAGCCTCTTCTAGTCCTCGGTAAGCCGCCACTGACCGCGTTTCGGCAAGCGTTTCAAGTTCCTCGCTGAGAAGAGGACTGAACCCGCTTATCTGGTCGTTGCAGTCGTCGATACAGATAAACCAGTCGGCGTTGACCTGTTCGTCGAGCACATCTGCGAAGCTGCTCTTGAGTGAGTCGGCTACCACGCTCACAGTTACAACGAGCGCCAGCCCGATCATGAGGGCAGCCGCTGTGGAGGACGTACGCCGCGGGCTACGGGCAGCATTCTGACGCGCTAGGTGCCCAACCATGCCATCTAGGAGGGCCAGCGGTGCTCCCAAGGCGCGGGCTAGGGGTCGCGCCACGAGTGGGCTGGTCATGTTTACCCCTACAAACACCGTAAGCACACCCAAGGCGAGGGTTACCAGCAACTGGGTCGTGGTGAGGTCGGCGAACACCGCAGTAAGCAGCAGTGCCAGCCCAACGCCGGTTACGGCCAGTCTTCCTGCCCACCACACCAGCCGTTTGCCGCCCCAGTTGGCGAGGAAAGCAGCCAACAGCGCTAGCGGGATGAGCGCCTGCCAGCCCCCGCCGTTATCTGACCCCTGTACATTGCCGACGATGCCCAGCGCCAGCAGAACTGCGCTAGCTAGCAGGGCCGCGATACCTGCTACTGGTTTCCTGGCGACCACCGCCTCGGAGATGCGGGCGTCCTCTCTCAGGGCCTCCACCGGCGTGATGCGGCGGGCCTTGAGCGCCGGCGACAGGGCCGCTAGCACCGTGATACCCACACCGACAGCGAAAGCTACACCCACCGTGCGTCCCGACAGCAGCAGCGGGTCGATTGGCAAGTCGCCACCGAGGGCACCAAAGATGGCATCCAGGATCGCCGACACGGCGATTCCCCCGGCTAGGCCAAGTGCTGTGGCGACTAGGCCTACCACAGCTGCCTCCCCCAACACCGACCGCCTGATTTGCACACCCGTGGCGCCGACGACCCGTAGCAGGCCCAACTCGCGGATGCGCTGGCCAATGACGATGGAGAACACGTTGTTAACCAGGAAGGCCGAGACCACCAGCGTGATGACAGCGAAAGCCAGCAGGATAGATTGAAAGATGGTGATGAACTCGTCAAACTCGGAGTTTTGCTCCGCCGCTACCTCTTCTACGGTGAGTACCTCAAGTCCTGGCGGCAACGACTGCTCTATCGCTGCGGCGACTGCGGCAATGTCGGCCTCCCGGTCTACATCCACTCTGATTTCATCCCAGCCGGCGCCACTGTTCAGCAACTCATTAGCCGTGGCAAGATCGAAGACAGAGAACTGCACGCCCTGTCCTTGGTCTTCGTCTGGGTCGGCCCAGTTCACCGTGCCGACAAGTTTGAAAGGCAGCGTGCCTTCGGGAAGGCTGATGCGGTACGTCTCGCCGATCAGGAGATCGGCCGATTCGGCGGTTTGCGCGTTGACGGCGAACTCGGTCGGTCCTGCCGGTGGCCGACCCTCCGCCAGGTGAAACGTTCTTAGGCTCGGTTCGTCTGACCAGCTAACGCCTGCCTGCGGCGGACCGAAGGAGTCCAGCGGCTCACCGTTCTGGTCGATGATGACCACGTTCCAAGCAAAAACAGCCCCAACTGTGGCGGCTACCCCTTCGATTTCTGCGATCCTGTCGGCGAGTTGGGGTTCCACTGCGGGAGCGTTGAGTTGATCGCCAAACTCAATCTCGCTACGAACCCGCAGGTCGATAGACCCTGCTATGTCGTCGGCAACGTCATCGAAGGAAGCGCGCAGGCTGTCGGTAACGACGAATACACCCACCACGAAAGCCACGCCCAGCACGACGCTCAAGGCGGTACCCAGGAATAGCAACTTCCTGTTTGCGATGTTCTTCAGGGTGAGTCGCAGCAGGACCATGGCGGCGATTCAGTCTCTAGAACGTGTTACCGAGCTAATTAGGTGATTCTGGCCCGATTGCTCAGTCACCGAGAGTTCTGACCTTGTCGAGCACACTGTCGACGGTAGGGTCTCGCATCTCATCGGTTATCTGGCCGTCGGTCAGGAACACCACCCGGTTACTGTGGCTGGCAGCTCCGGCGTCGTGTGTCACCATTACGATCGTCTGGCCTAGTTGCCCGGTAGCGCGCTGCAGGAACTCCAGGATCTCCCCTCCGGTCCGGGAGTCCAGGTTTCCAGTCGGCTCGTCGGCGAAGATGATGCGCGGCCGACTCACCAGTGCCCGCGCTACAGCGACGCGCTGCTGTTGCCCGCCGGATAGTTCGTTTGGTCTGTGTGTCAGGCGATCTCCGAGGCCGACGGCGTTCACGACCTCTGTCAGCCAGTCATCGTCGGGGTCTTTACCCGCCAGGGAGATGGGCAGCGTCATGTTCTCCACCGCGGTGAGGGTGGGGAGCAGGTTGAAGGCCTGGAAGATGAACCCCACGTTCCGGCGTCGCAGCAAGGTCAACTCCCGCTCGCTGAGGGCACCGAGTTCTGTGTCGCCGATGAAGACATGGCCATCTGTGAGTGAGTCGAGTCCAGCCATGCAGTGCATCAACGTTGACTTGCCAGACCCCGACGGCCCCATGATGGAGGTGAGCTGGCCGGTCTCAAAGGTCACATCAACGCCGTTGAGGGCGCGTACCTCAGTCTCAGCGCTGCCGTAGATCTTTACCGCCCCGACGGCCCGCGCTGCCGGCTCGGTGGCTGTTGCCGGTTGCTGCCCGTTACTTGCCACTCCGGCCTCCCTGTCCTGATGGCGAACCCGAGCGAGTCTACGGTGAAGTATCGGCGCTCACGCGGTCTTGAGGAATAACTTGCCCGACAACCTAACAATGATTATTGATGTGTTTGAATGATTTTGGCGCCAGAGGGGGGGGCTTGTTTCACCTGGAGTGGTTACAAGTAGCGCAGGACGCGAAGTCAGAGCGGCAGGTTGTCGCTTCAGCCCGCGGGCTGGGGGACCACTCGCAGGTACGGCTTCTGCTCGTCCCAACCTCCGGGGAAGCGCTCGGCGGCCTCCTCGTTGCTGAGTGCAGGCACGATGATCACGTTGTCGCCGTGTTCCCAGTTGACCGGTGTGGCTACTTTGTGCTGGGCGGTCAACTGCAGCGAGTCGATAACCCTCAGCACCTCGTCGAAGTTGCGCCCAGTGCTAGCGGGATAGGTGATCATCAGCTTGACCAGGTTGTCAGGGCCGATGACAAATACCGAGCGGACGGTCATGGTGTCGCTGGCGTTGGGGTGGATCATGCCGTAGAGGTTGGCCACCGTGGCGTCGGCGTCGCCGATCATCGGGAAGTTGGGAGCGATGCCTTGAGTGTCAAGAATGTCCTGTGACCACGACCGGTGATCTTCCACCGAGTCACACGACAGCCCTATGACCTTCACGTCGCGCTTGGCGAACTCGCTCTGGAGCTTGGCGGTGTAGCCCAACTCAGTAGTGCAGACCGGCGTGAAGTCCTTCGGATGCGAGAACAGCACCGCCCAGCTGCCGTCCTTCCAATCGTGGAAATTGATGGTGCCTTCGGTGGTGTCTGCCGTAAAGTCGGGGGCAACATCCCCCAGTTGCACAGTCATGCTGCTGTGTCCTCCCTTGGTTGGTGGTCGCGTGACCGGTAATTCCAGACTGATTTTGTCGAGAATCAGGTTAGCGCGGTCCAGCACGAACGCAACCGGGCCAAAACCCGTTATCTCACCTAACCGGTGGCTGGTTGTGCTAATCGTCGCGCTGGCCACCCTCTCGCTGGCGGCTAGCGGCTGCCCCGACGATTCCGCTACGGGGCCGGGAGAGGCTGAACCGCGCACCGAGGCTTCCCCAGCGGCCACACAACCCCCAAACCGGCCGCCGGAGATCGTCGTGGACAGCTACCTCCAGCAGGTAGGAAGCCGGCTGGATGAGCAGCTCGTGGTGAGTGACCCCGATGGCACAGTGACACGTATCGAGTGGAATCGCCCCCCGCCCGGATTTGCCTATTCGGGTGGCGCCGAGCGGGCATTTTCCTGGACTCCTCCGGTGGCGGGAACCTGGCGAGTCGAGGTCACCGCTACCGATGACGCGGGTGCTAGCTCCAGCGCAGTGGCTACGTTTATCTCTCGTTACCCGCAGCGCCAGCACACCTTGGTGGGATTGGGCGACTCAGTGGCGGCCGGATTCGGTCTCGACCTTACCGATGCCCTGCTGGGGGATCCCTGCTGGCGAGCGCCCGCAGATTCGTATCCGAATCGGGTCATGGATCTCCTCGTGGAGGCGGAAGAAGTGCCTCAAGCCCAGGCGGAAGTTGTCTTGGTTGCCTGTTCGGGAAGCTCTACTGGGGATGTCTGGGAGTCGCCGACTTGGTTTCCGCCGGACGCCCCTGCTGGCATCGGCGAGTCGGACTGGAGCCAACTCGACTGGGCGATCCAGCTAAATCCTGGCTACATCACCCTTACTGTTGGGGCCAACGACCTGGGCGTCGTAGACCTTTCGATCTTGGCGGGCGGTGAACTAGACGACGCTGAACTAGCGCGCAGGCTGGAAAATGTGGCTGGCGGCGTGGGCTACCTGCTGGACGAACTCTTGGATCGGACCGATGCCGAAATTGTGCTCACCAACTACTACAACCCAACGGCAGTGAACCCCACCGGGCTAGAAGGCTGCCGCGGAGAGTGTTTCGTGGAGTTAGCCGACGTTATGCACAATGAGTTGAACCGAGTCCTAGCGGGGGTAGCTGACCGTTACCGCGCCCGGGTTTCGCTGGCGGATGTGGCCACCCTTTACGAGGGGCACGAGGCGGGTGACGCTCTAGGCCCGAACTGGCTGCGCGAGCCGATTGAGACCTTGTTGGGGGTGCAGGTACGGGCCTACTGCTCCGAGGAGGATCCTGGGGAGTCCTGGGTTAGCTCGATTGACTGCGTCCACCCTACGGGTGCTGGCATGAGCGCGATCGCCGGGGAAGTAGCGGCAGTCTTCGGGGCGGCTCGAGGCTAACAGTCCTGCTCAAGACCCCTCGGGGTCGTATCCGGTAGCCGCGTGCTGCTGTCAGTTTTCCCGGTAGTCGCAATGGTTTAGGCGGTTGTGGTGGAGTGGTGGTTCTTTCACGCGTGCTACTGCCAGTTTTCCCGGTAGTCGCAATGGTTTAGGCGGTTGTGGTGGAGTGGTGGTTCTTTCACGCGTGCTGCTGCCAGTTTTCCCGGTAGTCGCAATGGTTTAGGCGGTTGTGGTGGAGTGGTGGTTCTTTCACGCGTGCTGCTGCCAGCTTTCCCGGTAGTCGCAATAGATGAGGTGATGATGCCGTGCCCGTGTGTAGTCACCCTGGGCGAGCGCGGTCAGCGTGAATGAGGCGGCAGCCCGCATGGCGCTGAGTTCAGCGCGTCGCAAGGGGTTGGGATGGGCGACCACGGCCGTGTCGAGGTGCTCTGGCGCCAGCTCTGGCGCCTCGTCCAAGACGGCTTGAGCGCCGCTGAAATCGTCCTCGCTGGCGCGGTCTAGCAGATCCTCATGTGCGGTCATCCAGGCATTGAGTACTTCACCATGCAACCGGTACCAGGCCTGCTCGGAGGCGGGGTCGGTGGGTGCCGGCGTGAGTTTCGAATCCACGATGAGATGCGAGCGATCTAGGGCGGCCTTGTGGCGGCCAAGCCGTCGGCGTACCAGCAGAGTCAGCGCAGCTCCCACGACGACCAGTGCCGGCAGGAGGTAGCGGACGTAAACGCTGGTCATTGCACCCGGGTAGGGTACCGAACGGTGCGCAGGCCCAGAGCCCCGTGCACCATGGCGCCAATCAGGCCGGGGCCGGAATCTTGACCTGGGGCGGGGGTGCGACCACGGTGTGCGCCGAGTGACCGCATGCCCAGCAGTTATCGCCGGGCCAGCCGCGCCAGGTGACATCGCACAGGCCACAGGCCATGATTGTCGGAGCGGGTTTCCTGCCCATGGTGTTAGTACCGCCCTCAACATCGTCGGAAAGATCCACCGGCGCGGGATTGTATGCAGAGTCGCCGGGCCGTTGGCGGATATTTAGGCGCGCCTTTGTATCTGGAGCTGGTGTTGGGTCACCCGGGTGGGGGGATTAGTACTTGATCTCTGGCGCGAATGCTGTCCGGGTCAGAGGGCGCGCTGTTGGATCTGGGGCTGGTGTTGGGCCAACCAGGTTTAGCCAGGTGGGGGGATGAACAGTTGATCCCCGGCGCGAATGCTGTCCGGGTCGGAGAGGTTGTTCAACGCTACTAAGTCGTCGACGCTGACTCCAAACTGGCTGGCGATACTGAAGAGTGTGTCGCCGGGGTTGATTGTGTAGATGAGTTGGTCGCCAAGCCCGCGCGCGGGCTGTGTCGTTTGCGGGGGCGCGGGAGCTGGCTCGGGGGGTAGGGCGGGCGGTGCTTGGATGACGCCCGTGGTGGGGGTTACGGGCGGAAGCGGGAGTGGTGCCAGCGTGACGACGGTACTGCTTGCTGTATCCCCAGTGTCGGTGGTGGGACCTTCAGTGTCGTCGCCAGTGCTGAGGCATCCGGTAAGGGCCACGACCAGCAAGGCAGTGAGACCGACGATGGCGGCCCGCTCAAGGGTTCGGGGCCCACTCATGCGCACCAGGCTAGTCAGGGCACACGAATCAAGGGAAATCGACTTGCTAAACCTCTGTCGAGAGTGTGACTGCACCCTCAAGGTGTCATGGTCGCGGCGGCTTGTCAGCCTGCCGGTGGGATGGTCAACGTATCGCCCTCGTAGATAATGTCTGGGTTGCTGATGTTGTTGGCCTGTGTGAGTTCGTCGAGGGTTATGCCGAAACGCTGAGCGATGCTGAAGAGAGTGTCGCCGGTCTGCACGGTGTAGATGAGCGGGTCGTTGGTGACGACAACTGGCGGTGGCGGTGGGGGTGGTTCGACGACAACTGGCGGCGGCGGTGGGGGTGGTTCGACGACAACTGGTGGGGGTGGTTCGACGACAACTGGCGGAGGCGGCGGGGGCGGCTCGATCGGCGGAGCTGGTGGTTGGGCTGACTGCTGGGTCGTGGTGGTAGTTGTCTCATCGGGTTCATCATCTCCGCCAAAGCAGGAGGTGAGAACCAGCGCCAAAGCTACGGTCGTTGCTATCAGAGCGAGAAGCCTACGAAGGCGAGTTCGAGACATGATTCGAGCTTACACGCGGCGTCAACTCAACTTGGTGATGCCGCGAGCTGCGCGCAAATCCTCTTGCTGAGCGCGGGTTGAAGGTACCGTTGACACATGGACGGAGGCCACCTAGCAGGTGGAGCCGCCGCGTCTGCCCCCGACAGCCCCCCGCCGGTACCGCGCAACGGTGTGCAAGATGCGGTCAGGTGTTCACACATGCTGTGTCCCGAACTCGCGACCGCAGTGCTGTTGTTCGATGCCCGAGTAACTACCGCCTGGCTTGTGGACGCCCCGAGCCGGACATGGCGCGGCATGCCCATTTGCTCGGTGCATGCCAATCGATTCCGGCCGCCTGTCGGCTGGGTGCTCTCGGACCAGCGGAGCCAGACCGCACGACAGAAGCCGAAGGGGGCCGGATTTTCCGGTTCGCAGCCGGAACTTGACGACGCCGATCCCGTCGAAAGTTCAGTTCCTAGCGATAGTGAGGCGGCTTCAGAGCCGGCTGAGACACCCTTGCTCTCCAGGGCCTTCCGCACCACCGCGCAAGTCGGGAACTGACACTTACGACCCGTTTGGGGCACACTCCTGAGCGGTGAATGCCTCCTGGTACTCCGCATCTGCTCGGGTCACGGTGTTGGGCGCCTGCGTGCTTGCGTCTTTGGTTCTGCCAGTCCTGCTGATTCAGACGTCAGAGCGCCAAGGGGAAGTATCCGCCGGCGCTACCCACGACGGCACGCAGCCTCCTCCCGGCGAGCCCAGGTCGCCAGCGCCTCCAGTTACACCTCCAGAAGCGCTCGCCAACGTGGCACCGTCCTTAGAGCCGGTCTCCGAGGTTCCGCTGGAGGTTCCGGCAGCCCAGGAGCCTGATACCTGGGCAGACCCCGCATCTTTCGGCCAGGCCCCCGAGGGTGCCACGCAAGGCGTCCTTACCTTCCGAGGTTCACCCACCCGTAGTTGGTATGGGACTGGTCCGGTGCCTACTAATCCGCAGTTGCTCTGGCGGTACCCGCCAAACAGCAACATGTGTGCGGATTCCAGCTATCACGGCGAGATCATCCGCTGGTGCGGCACTGGATGGTCCGGTCAGGCGGCGGTCTTTGAGCGCAATGGGCGAACTTGGTTGGTATTTGGGGCATTCGACAAGGATGTGCATTTCCTGGATGCCGCCACCGGACAGCAGTTGTTGCCCTCCTTTGAGACCGGTGACATCATCAAGACCTCGGTAGTTATCGACCCTGACGACTACCCGCTGGCGTACTTCGGGTCGCGGGACAACTACTTCCGGATCGTGGCCTTTGACCGGTCCGAACCTACCGAACTCTGGCGCTTGGGCGCCTACGACGTCTCGCCGACCATGTGGAACGACGATTGGGACTCCAGCCCCTTAGTGATCGACGACTATCTCTTTCTGGGAGGTGAGAACAGCCGCTTCTTTGTTATTCGCCTAAACCGGGGCTACGACCCTGAAGGGCTAGTAACCGTAGAGCCCGAGTTGCTGTTTCACTGGGAGGGCTGGGATGACCAGCTCTTGGCCGACCTTGCTGCCTCAGACGCCGGCAACTACAACGTGGCCATCGAGTCCTCCCCGGCCATCTGGGGGAACACCCTCTACTTCGCCAACTCTGGTGGGCTAGTCACAGGCTGGGACATCTCGGGTCTAGCTGACGGACTTATGCCCGAGCAGGTCTTTAGATTTTGGGCTGGCGATGACATAGACGCCACGCCGGTCGTAGATGCCGAGGGCTACCTATACGTAGGGGTGGAGTACGAGGAACGGGAGACGGCACGCGCCAAAGAGGTGGGCCAACTCCTCAAACTCGACCCCTCGCGACCCTCCGATCCCATCGTCTGGTCGGTGCACGACCCGGCCCAGGGCTACCCGCGCGGTGTTTGGAGCACACCAGTGGTGTGGCGCGACATGGTGTTTGCCACGACCCACACCGGCAGGTTCTGGGGTGTTGATCGTGAAACTGGGGAGATTCGTTGGGAGAAGAGGTTTGCGGACCTCCTCTGGAGCAGCCCTGTGGTGATTGACGAGACTCTTATCCTGGCCGACGGGGCGGGCCGTATTAGCGCCTACAACGTGAGCGACACGTCGATTGAGCCGCCGCTGATCTGGCAGCTACAGGTTGGCAACGAGTGGCGCTTCGAATCCTCCCCGGTGATGTGGAACGGCGTGATCTACGTGGGAGGTCGCAGCGGCGCAATGTACGCGGTAGGCGATGCCGGTGGCCGGTAGCGTGGGCGCTGTATGAACAGCCAAAGCCTCGACAACTCACTGGCCTCGGGTCTCGGCCTGGGTACCGCGGTGGTCGACCGCGATGTGCTGGCCAGGGCAGCCAAACGCTTCGGCGCTCACGAAATCGTGTTGCCTACCTTTGCCCAACTCGCCGAGCCACAGCGAATCCCTCCCGATGTGCTGGCGGCGCTAGCCGGAGTCGGGCGTAACGACGCCGACGCTGGGAACCTCTGGCGGGTTCACTGGTACAACAACACCGCCACGGGAAGGTTCCGGGAGGTTCCGGAGTACGTCGCCTTGCCGCCGGAGTTCACGGGCGTGGCGCCGCAGATCCTTGTGGCCTTCGGGGACACGTTCCCCATGATCGGTGCCCATAAGGTGCTAGCTGCCTACGCCTGTCTGGTTCCCCGCCTGGTGACTGGTGCTTTCGACCCCACCTCCCAGCGGGCTGTGTGGCCGTCTACCGGCAACTACGCACGTGGCGGTGTGGCGATAAGTCGGATCATGGGTTGTCGCGGCGCGGCGGTGCTACCGGAGAACATGAGCCGGGAGCGATTCGAGTGGCTGGAGCGCTGGGTTAGCGACCCCAGCGACATCGTGGCTACGCCAGGGTCCGAGAGCAACGTCAAGGAGATCTACGACGCTTGCGCCGAGTTGGAGGCTGAACCACGCAACGTGATCTTCAACCAGTTCTCTGAGTTCTCTAACCATGCCGGTCACTACGCCGTAACCGGACCGGCCCTTGAGCAGATCTTTATGGATTACGCCGCCGCCGAGCCGGAGCTGCGCCTGGCTGCCTTCGTAGCGGCTTCGGGTTCATCAGGAACACTGGGTGCAGGGGATTATCTAAAGCAGCGACACGCTGCCCGCATCGTGGCGGTCGAGGCTTTGGAGTGCCCGACAATGCTCTACAACGGGTTTGGTGAGCACAACATTCAGGGCATCGGCGACAAACACATTCCCCTGGTACACAACGTCATGAACAGCGACGCCGCGGTGGCGATCTCTGACGCGGCAACTGACGGCTTGTTTCTGGCTTTTGGCCACGAGGCTGGGCGGCGAATCCTCAGCGAGAGCGGCGTTCCTGCCAGCGTACTGGCCTCGCTCAGCCACTTTGGACTATCGAGCATCTGCAACGTGCTGGCGGCAATCAAGTACGCCCGCGCTGCCGGTCTGGGAGCCGCTGATGTGATCGTGACCGTTGCCACCGATGGCGCGGCGCTCTACGAGAGCGAGCGACCGCGTCTGACAGGTACTCGCTTCGGGGGTTCCTTCGACTCGGCCAACGCGGCCGACCAGATCGAGGCACACCTAGCTGGTGCCGACACGTCGCATGTGTTGTTACTCGATGAGGTCGGTCGTAGCCGCATCTTCAACCTCGGCTACTTCACCTGGGTAGAGCAGCAAGGGGTATCTCTAGAGGATTTCGAGGCGCGCCGCCATCAGGGGTTCTGGCATCACTTGCACGACATGGTGCCCGCCTGGGACGCCATGATTGAGGAGTTCAACGCCCGCAGCGGAGCCAGACTCGGAAACTGAGCGGTCCCGAGGTCAGGTGATGAAACGTATCACTCGGGAGGCTGGCTGGCTGGGCTCACCCCCTGACGGTCGCTTCAACCTCGATGTCGGCAGCGATAACCCTTTCCTGCGCTACCGCCGCCGGCTCTGGGCGCATCACCGGTTCGCTGAGTCTGGGCGCGACGATACGGATTTCGTGGCCGTGACCGAACGGATTGACCACCGGGTCGCCGAAGTTGACGGGAGTGGCTTCAGGGTCACGCCCACGAAGCCTGCGCTGGAGTTAGGTGAGCGCCTCGGCGTCGAATTGTGGCTGAAGGACGAGACGGGCAATGTCACCGGGACGCACAAGGCGCGCCACTTCATGGGTCTGGCGCTACACCTCGAAGCCGCCGGCGAGCCTCCGGAGCGTCGGCTGGCCATCGCTTCCTGCGGGAATGCGGCCCTAGCGGCGGCCACGGTGGCTAGAGCTGCCGAGCGACCCCTAGACGTGTTCATCCCTCCTTGGGCCGACAAGTTCATCGTGCGGTCAATAGAGGCGCTAGGGGCGCACATTCAGATCTGCCCCCGGCTACCGGGTGAGTTGGGAGATCCCTGTTTCCTGCGTTTCCTCGAAGCCACGGCGGCTGGCTCGCTGCCTTTCTGCGCCGTCGCCGCAGAGAATATCTGGACCACCGACGGCGGCCGCACGCTGGCGTTCGAGCTGATCGAAGGGCTCGCTGGGGCAAGGGCAGGGGAGTTAGATGCCCTGTTCGTGCAGGTGGGGGGTGGGGCTCTGGCGTCCAGCGTGGTGCAGGCTTTTGTCGAGGCGTTGGATGAGGGTTACATCAGTCGGCTTCCGGCTTTCTACGCAGTGCAGACCGAGGGGTGCGCTCCGCTGCGGTTGGCTTGGGAACGGCTCTCGTTGCTGGGATCGCAGCGGGGAATGGAAGCTGCCTTAGAGCTGGCTGCGGCCAATCCCGACCGTTTCATGCAGCCGTGGACGCCACCCGATGGGAACACGCCCCAGAGCCTTGCTACGGGCATCCTAGATGATGTGACCTACGACTGGCTGCCGATCGTCTGGGGGGTGGCGGCGACTGGGGGTGATGTAGTAGTGGCGTCGGAGCGCCTGATAGCCGATGCCCATGACTTGGCCCGGCGGTGGACAGCAGTACCGGTGGATCCCACGGGCTCGGCGGGCCTAGCCGGTCTGCTGGCGGCTCGCTCCGCGGGGCTGATAACCGAAGGGGCGAGGGTGGGCGTACTGTTCACGGGGGTGGATCGCAACGCCTGATACTCCTCACAGGCCTAAGCACAGGGAGGGGAAAGTATGGAAGCCTGCTCGGCGGAGACCACTTCATCGAGCGTCGTCGTCTAAGCACAGGGAGGGGGAAATAAAATATGGAAGCAGCTCCCGCAGCAGCAAGCTCGCTGATCCGGCGGCTCTGGGGTTGGGTTCGCCGTCATTGGATCATCACCTCGGTTGGGCTGGCGGTGGCCATCGGACTTGGTATCTGGTTGATCTTCTTCTACTTCGCCGTTCATCTGCTCTGGGTTGATGACGAGGTGGATGAGGCCTTACCGGTATTCGGAGAGCCGGGGGCTGCTGAACCGGCGCCAACTCCCGAACCCATCCTTGGTGAGGAATCGCCGGCTCCTGCTACTGAGGTGCCACCTGTACCGCCGGTGTCTGCGGAAGGTTCCTCGCCTGCTCCAGTGAACCCCACTACTACACCCCCCGCTGAGCCGCCCCCGGTAGCGGCAGGTCAGGAGACACCGGCGCCAAGCACGGATCCGGCTACCGCAGATACACCAGCAGCGTCAGCCAGCCAGGCGGAAGGTCCGATGGTGGCCGGGCCGGGTGCTTCGGGATTGCCGGGGGATGAGATAACCGAAGAGATGGCCGACGAGATGAACCAGGCCGTCGCCTCAGGCGAGATGCCTCGCGAAGTCGTAATGAACGAAGAGCGACCCATGCCCCGAGCACCGCAGATCGTGACCCTCGTCTCGGGCGAGTTCATCAGCCGGAGTCATCACACCGAGGGTCGGGTGCAAGTGCTAAACGACGGGTCCGAGCAGCGCTTCTTACGTTTTGAGGACTTCCGCACCGACAACGGTCCTGATGTAGACGTATGGCTTTCGCCCTTGCCACCCGACGCTCCGGCGCGCGACATTCTGAACGACTGGATCAATCTTGGCGACCTAAAGGGAAACGTGGGCTCTCAGAACTACGAGATCCCCCCGAGCGTGGATCTGGATCACTACTCGACTGTGGTTGTCTGGTGTGTCCGCTTCAGCGTGCCCTTTGGGGCCGCTGCTCTCTCCTGAACTCTCGGAATCTTCAGCCGGCGGGCACCTGCGGCCAGGCGTGCGGCACTTCGACACCGGCGCGGCGCAACAGGTCGGTTTGGGCGGCAGCGGCAGCAGTGCGGAGATCAGCGACATCTACGTTGGTGCAACGGCCGTCGCGCACCACGAGTTGTCCCCCGACGAACACATCGCGCACATCGCGTCCATCGCTGCCCCAGACCAGCTGCAGAGCCACATCGCCGTGAGGGGTAAAGGCCGATGCGCCGCAGTCGAAAACCACCAAGTCGGCTAGCTTGCCTACCTCCAGCGATCCGATTTGGTGTCCTTTGCCGATGGCCTCGGCTCCCCTGATGGTTGCGAGTTCGAAGGCCTGGTGAGCGCCAAATCCCTCTGGGTCCACCGGCATGTCCCTAGCTAAGCCAGCCGCCAGTGCTGCGGCCCGCAGCACATCTGGCAGGTCGCCCGCGTTCCCGGCGTCGCAGCCCAGCGCTAGGCGGCCACCTCGGGTAGCCAACTCAATGTGGCGGCCCGACACCGTTACGCCCTGGCCCAGCCTCAGATAGGCCCACGGGCAATAGGCGACTGCGGTCTGGCTGGCCAGCACCAGTTCCACCTCGGCGTCGTCCAGCCACACACCGTGGGCTAGCAGTAGGTGAGGCCCCAGGATCCCGAGACGATCTAAGTGCACTAGGGGTCGAGCGCCGCGTTGGCGCAGGTAGCTCTCGGGGTCGGCAGAACTCGGCGAGATGTGCATGGTCATACCGCAGCCGGCGCTGCGAGCCAGCTCGGATGCCGCCACTAGCAGCTTGTCGCTCGCCAGATCGTGGCCGACCAAGGTGACCCAGCCTTCGACGAGTCCTCCGGGAGGATGCTCGGCGAGCACGGCCCGCTGGCTTTCCAAGACCCTGTCGAGCGGTGCGGCGAACGGGACGCCCTTGATGTCCCAGCCCCATGCACCCACAGTGCCACGCACCCCGACTGCCCTCATTCCGGCCGCCACCCTGTCGGGATGGGCCACCGTGCCGGCCTCCACCAGCGTGGTGGTGCCACAGAGCACGCTCTGTGCCGCAGTCAGGGTGGCCGAAAGCTCGTCATCGTCAGGGGTGTGCTCGGCGTGCAGCGGCAGCGACCAAGAGAAGATCGACTCGCCGGGTGCCAGTAAGTCGGGGATGCAACTGCGGACCAGCGGGTCGCCGGTGTGGTGTTGATGAGCGTTGATTAGCCCGGGGGTAACGATGCAGCCCCTAGCGTCTAGTTCGGCTGCATCAGGGTAGGTAGCTCGCAGAGCTGTGGTGGAACCCACTTCCAGGATGCGATCGCCGGCGAAGGCCACGGCACCTCCGTTGAGTACCTCTCGCCGGGCATTCATCGTGACCACGTCGCCGCCGACGACTAGCAGCACGTTTGGCCCTGCCTTGGCGCCTAATGCCTCGAGCATTGCGGCGGAGGTTAGTTGAGGGCGTCCGAGGCCTCTGGTTCAGCTGGCTCAGCGCTTGGATGGCGCGGCGGTTTGCCGGCCTGCCATCCGTTCTGGACTCACCGGCGCAATACTGACCTCAGTATTTTCCGCTATTTCCCAGCAGGCAAGGAGTAGGCGATGCCGTGGCCCGAGATTCACGACGCTGAGCTATTCGACCACATCAAAGCCGAAGTCGAGCGCCAGAACACCACTCTTCAGCTCATTGCCTCAGAGAACTTCGCCTCCCCGGCGGTGTTAGCTGCCACCGGCTCGGTTCTCACCAACAAGTATGCCGAGGGCTATCCGGGCCGGCGCTATTACGGCGGCAACCAGATCATCGACGAGGTGGAGGAGTTGGCTCGCCTCAGGGTCCGGGAGTTGTTCGGTGCCGAGCACGCCAACGTCCAGCCGCACTCAGGGGCTAACGCCAACATGGCTGTCTATCAGGCACTGCTGCAGCCGGGAGATGTTGTTCTGGGCATGGCCTTGGACCAGGGCGGGCATCTGACTCATGGCTCGCCGGTCAACGCCAGCGGCATTCTCTACCGCTTCGTCTCCTACGGCGTGGGTGCTGACGAGCGGATTGACTTCGACCTATTGAGGGAAGCGGCGGTTGAACACCGCCCCCGGCTAATAGTGGCCGGTGCCACGGCCTACCCCCGGCTGATCCCCCCGGAGCCGCTGCGCGCCATCGCCGATGAGGTAGGAGCACTGCTGCTGTTTGATGCAGCGCACATAGCTGGACTCATTGCCGGCGGTGCGCACCCTGACCCGGTACCCCAGGCAGATGTGGTGACCTTCACTACCCACAAGACCTTGCGAGGGCCGCGTGGCGGTTGCATCTTGTGTAAAGAGCCCCACGCCCGCGCCATCGATCGGGCTGTCTTCCCCGGTAGCCAGGGAGGTCCGCTGGAGCACGTGATTGCTGCCAAGGCTGTGGCCTTCGCTGAGGCCGCAACCGAGACTTTTGCCGACTATGCGGCCGCTGTCGTGACCAACGCTCGGGCGCTGGCAGAGGCTCTGGCGGGTGAAGGGTTCCGGCTCGTCTCCGGCGGGACCGACAACCACCTGATGCTTGTGGACTTGCGTAGTTTCGACGCCGAACTCACCGGCGCCGAGGCTCAGATCACCCTCGACCGGGCTGGCATCACCCTCAACAAGAACACAATTCCCGGAGATGAGCGCTCGCCGTTTGTCACCAGTGGGTTGCGCATCGGTACCGCAGCGGTCACCACGCAGGGAATGGGGCCTGGCGAGATGGCACAGATCGCGACTCTTATCGGCCACACCTTGCGCCACCGAGGCGAGGATTCCGCCCTTTCCGGGGTGCGCCAGGAGGTTCGCGCCCTCTGTGGCCGCTTTACGCCCTATCCCTAGGTCTCATCTGAGCACGTAGAGTCTGAATGGGGTTGTGAGCTGACCCTCTGCCCGATAGCTTGCGCGTAGTTTCACAAGCTGTGGCGCAGGCCCCGCGCGACAGATGGTCGAAGAGGCAAGTATGGATCAGGGCGATCTCCGCAAATTCGGCGCGCGTGTGAACCCACACGGCGCTGGCGAAGCGCTGTCCACCGCCTTCGAGATGATTGCCACGCCTGCGCTGTTCGCCTTCTTTGGACTCCTGCTCGACCGGGGTGTGGGGACAACACCGCTGTTCACCCTGCTGTTTATGTCGATTGTGCTGGCCTACACAATTTGGAAAGTCTTCAAGCGCTACGAGCAGCGAATGCAGGTTTTCGAGAACAAGCTTCCGGGAAGGCGAAGTGCTGATGTCTGAGGTCAGCCCCATAGGGGGTGCTGACGAAGCGCCTGAGGCCCCCGAAAGGCGCGTGGCGGGCGACATTGTCCGAAAGGGTCTGCTAGCAGGCCCACCGCTGGTTCTTTTCTGTGCCCTTGGCTGGGGTCTGGACGGGCTCTGGTCGGCTCTTTTGGCCCTAGGTCTGGTGCTGGCGAACTTTTTTGCCGGCGCCGCCATCATCGGGCGGTGTTCCAGCATCTCCTCGGTGATGATGATGGCCGGCGTGCTTGGCGGCTACTTCTTACGTTTGGGCATTATCACCGCAGTAGTGGTGCCGATCCGTAACGAAGCTTGGTTCGACGTGACGCCCTTCGCCATCGTGTTGCTGGTCTTGCACATTGGCCTGCTCGTCTGGGAGTTGCGTCACGTGGCCGCCTCGCTGGCCCACCCCGGACTGCACCCCGGCACCGGCCTCTTCCGCAGCGGTGCCCGCCGGCGCAGCCGCCGCCCTCGAAGCGCCCAGCCTGACAGTCACGGTGCCACGGAGAGTCATGTGAGCATGCTGGCATGAGCATCTTCGCCCTGGATTTCCCTGCTGTCACCCAACTTTTTGAGTGGCCCGACATCGTCTTTAGTGACACTCCCCTGGCGCTCAACAAAACGTCGCTGATCTATCTGGTGGCGATGGTCCTAACCGTGGTCACCTTCGGCCTGGCGGCCCGCAAGCGAGCGTTGGTGCCCAGCGGCGTCCAGCATGTCGCCGAGGGCGGGATCAACTTCGTCGAGCAGAACATCGTGATGCAGACCATCGGCCCCGACGGCCGGCGGTTCATGCCCTTCCTAACGACGCTGTTTTTCTTCATTTTCTTCGCCAACATCTTCGAGGTCATCCCGTTCATCCAGTTCCCGGGCAACTCTCGCATGGCGATTCCGCTGCTGTTGGCCCTAGTCGTGTGGGTGATTTACAACTACGTAGGGATCCGCAGCCAGGGCTTCGGTAGTTACCTCAAGAACTCCTTGTTCCCGCCCGGAGTGCCTAAGCCGCTGTATCTCATCGTGGCGCCCATCGAGTTGTTCTCGACGTTCCTCATTCGGCCGCTCAGCCTGGCGATCCGACTCTGGGCCAACATGATGGCCGGACACCTGCTGCTTGTCACCTTCGCCGTGTTGTCGGCTGCACTTTGGGGGTTCGGCTACGTGCCGGCAGTGCTGCCGTTCTTCATGCTCGTACTGCTGACTGCCTTTGAGATCTTCGTTAGCGCCCTGCAGGCCTTCATCTTCACGATTCTCACTGCCGTGTACATCGGCGGCTCGCTTCATCCAGAGCACTAGTCCCAGACCTAATTCGCAAGTCCAACTCGATCGAAAGAACCGCATCCCAGCAAGAGGAGAAGAAACGTGGTTAACCTCCTTGGAACAATTGGCATTCTTGCCCAGACAGAACCAGGCGAGTTCCTTGAGGGACTCAAGGCCATAGGTGCCGGGCTCGGCTACGGCCTAGCGGCGATTGGTCCGGGTGTCGGCATTGGACTGGTGGTCGGAAATGCCGTTACGGCAATGGCCCGCCAGCCCGAATCGGCAGGCATGGTGCGAACCACCATGTTCCTGGGGATCGCCTTCACCGAGGCGCTAGCCCTCATCGGTTTCGTCGTATTTATCTTGCTGCTTCCTTAGCAGACAAGGAGACGCACCATGAGATCACGCACCCCTGACGGCCGAAAGCTGCGCCGACGAGCGATTGCCGGCTCGCTGATCTTCCTGGTCGCTTTGTGGTTCGGCACCTCGCCGGTAGCTGCCGCGGGCGAGACGCCCGGCGCCTGCCTCGTTGAGAAGGTCGCAGCCCTGGAATTCGGCGGTTATTTTGGCGCCGAGGCGCTGGAACACCTAGAGGTGGCGGCAGAAAGCGGCGAAGATGCCTACGCCGAAGAGAAGCTCGAGTCTTTCGAGAAGAAGCTGGAGAGTTGTCTCGAGGCTCCCAATCCCATACTCCCCGAGGTAACAGAGATCATCTGGGGTGGTATCGCATTCGTCGTGCTGTTGGCGTTGATGCAGTGGAAGTTGTTCCCAGCCGTGAAGCGAGGGATGGATCGGCGCGCCGAGAAGATCCGCCAAGATCTGGACGACGCTGACCGGGCGCGTAGCGAGGCGCTTGAGGTGAAGGCCGGCTACGAAGCTGAACTAGCCGACGCTCGTGCTGAGGCCGGACGCATTGTCGATGCGGCTCGTGCTGACGCAGAGCAGGTTAGGGCCGAGTTGATCGCCCGCGCCGAGGCTGAAGCTGTGGAGTTGCGCCAGCGCTCCGACCAGGATGTCGCGACGGCTAAGCGCCAGGCGCTAGCCGACCTGCAGGGTGAGGTGGCGGAGATCGTGATCGGCGCCGCCGAACAGGTGATTGGGCGGAACCTCGACCATGACACGCAGGTGCAGCTCATAGAGAGCTACATCAACGACGTTGGGTCGCGGAACTAGCTCAGCGGCTAGGAGACGCCAGAGATGTCAGCCGACAAGGTCAGCAGCTACGCCGAAGCTCTAGTAGCGGTGGTGCGGGCCGAGGAGGACTTGGCTAAGACCGAGGACGAGTTGTTTGCTGTGGCGCAGGCTCTAGCTGGCTCGGACGAGTTGCGTGAGGCGCTCGCCGACCGACGCATTCCCGCTGCCCGCCGACAGCAGATCGTGGAAGATCTACTGAGCGGTCAGGTGGCCGACACCACCATGGCCCTGGTGTCGATGATCGTTGGCGCTGGTCGCGGCAGCGACCTGGTCCGGATCATCGAAGCGGCCGTGGAGCGCAGCGCCAGCCTGCGGAATAAGGCCGTGGCTGAAGTCCACTCGGCAGTCGCCCTCAGCGACGAGCAGCAGCAGCGTCTGGCAGAGGCACTGCAACGGTCCACAGGCAAGGACATCACGGTCAAAGTGGTCATAGATCCGACAGTTTTAGGCGGTCTCGTTACTCGCATCGGCGACGAGGTCATCGACGGCAGCGTCCGCACCCGCATCAACCAACTGCGTGAGGCGTTCTAGGAGACACATGGCAACCTTCACACTCGACACCGGCGAAATCACAGCTGCGATCCGTCGGAACCTGGAAGGCTTCTCCCCCGAGATTAGCCAGACCCAGGTTGGCCGAATCGTCGAGGTGGGTGATGGCATCGCCCGCATCAGCGGTCTACCCGGCGCCGCGGTCAACGAGATGCTCTCCTTCGAGGGCGGGACCGTTGGGTTAGCGCTGAATCTGGACGAAGACACCGTAGGCGCGGTGGTGCTCGGTGAGGTAGACGACATCGAAGAGGGTCAGGCCGTGCGAGCTACTGGCGATATTCTCTCGGTCCCCGTCGGTGATGCGCTCCTGGGTCGGGTGGTTAACGCCCTCGGCGAGCCGCTGGACGGCAAGGGCTCCATTGGGGCCTCGGAAACCCGCCGCATGGAAGTCCAGGCTCCCGGTATTACCGGCCGTAAGCCTGTGCACGAGCCCATGCAAACCGGGATCAAAGCAATCGACTCGCTGATTCCTATCGGCCGCGGTCAGCGGGAACTCATTATCGGCGACCGCAAAACTGGTAAGACCACGATCGCGGTTGACACCATCTTGAACCAGCGCGGCCAAGATGTGCGCTGCATATACGTGGCTATTGGCCAGAAAGCCTCCACTGTGGCCCAGACCGTGGCTACCTTCGCTGAGCACGGTGCGCTGGACTACACGGTGGTGGTGGTTGCTCCCGCTTCGGACCCGGCTCCGTTCAAGTATCTAGCGCCCTATGCCGGCTGTGCCCTAGGCCAGCATTGGATGGACAACGGCGGCCACGCCCTCGTTGTCTATGACGACCTCTCTAAGCAGGCGGAGGCATACCGACAGATGTCGCTGCTGCTGCGGCGCCCTCCGGGCCGTGAGGCCTACCCGGGCGATGTCTTCTACCTGCATAGCCGCTTGCTGGAGCGGGCCGCCAAGCTAAGCGACGACCGAGGCGCGGGGTCGCTTACAGCGCTGCCAATAATCGAGACCAAGGCCGGCGATGTCTCGGCGTACATCCCCACCAACGTCATCTCTATTACCGACGGCCAGATATACCTCCAGGATGATCTGTTTAAGTCGGGTATCCGCCCGGCGGTGGATGTGGGCATCTCGGTCTCCCGGGTGGGTTCGGCGGCACAGATTAAGGCCATGAAGACCGCCGTGGGCACCTTGAAGGCTGACTTGCAGCAGTTCCGCGAGCTAGAAGCCTTTGCCGCCTTCGGTTCCGACCTTGACGCCGTGTCGAAGGCCCAACTGGAGCGTGGCTATCGGCTGACCGAACTGCTAAAGCAGGGAATCAACAGTCCCATGCCCGTGGAAGAGCAAGTCATCTCCATATTTGCTGGCACCAGCGGCCGCCTTGACTCCATTGATATCGAGGATGTGCCGCGCTTTGAGTCCGAGTTGCTGGAGTTCGCCCGCAGCAAGCACGCTGACCTGCTGCGGACCATAATCGATACGGGTGCTGCTGACCCGGCTGCCGTCGAAGCCGTGGTGACATCGTTTGCCGAGCAGTTCCAGCCCAGCGTTGCTGAACACGGGTCGGAGCCAGAAGCTGCCGAGCAGGCCGACGCTTCCAGCAGCATGGTTGACTCAGATCGAACGCTGCCCGAGGAGGAGATAGACCGTCCCGAACTCGAAGAATCCTCCTAGGAGGGTCGGGTAATGCCGGGTGGCGAGGAGCGGATACTCCGGCGTCGGATCTCTTCGGTCCAGTCCACGAAGAAGATCACGAGGGCTATGGAGTTGATCGCTGCTACGCGGGTCGTCAAGGCCCAACAGCGGGCTCACGCCGCTCGCCCCTATGCCAACCGCATCACGAGCGTCATCGAGGACCTAGCGGCCGCAGGCGCGGCTACTGAGCACGCCCTGTTGCGCCAGAGTGACGAAATCCGCCGGGTGGCCTACGTCGTGTTTACCTCAGATCGGGGCTTGGCCGGACCTTACAACTCCTCTGTGATCAGGGCGGCTGAGCGAGAGATCATGGCTGGTACCCGCCAGGGACGGGATTACTCGCTCATTCTCATAGGGCGCAAAGCCAGAGACTACTTCAGGTTTCGTAACTACCAGATAGGCGCCTTCTTCGAAGGTATGAGCGATACGCCGCGTTACGCAGATGCTCGGACCCTTTCCCAAGAGGTCTCCGAGAGGTTCGTCTCTGGTGCTGTGGACCAGGTGATTTTGGTTTACATGGAGTTTTTCTCGCTGGGATCGCAGAAGGTGGCGGTGCGGCGCTTCCTGCCGCTGGCCACCATTGAGGAGATCGCCCAACTAGGTGGCGGCAGTGCCGAGGCGCGGGCCTCCTTCGAGTTTGAGCCCTCTCCTTCGGGGGTGCTGGAGGTGCTGTTGCCCCGCTACGTGGAGAGCCGACTTTTCTCGGCTCTGCTGGACGCTGCCGCGTCCGAGCACGCCAACCGGCAACGGGCCATGAAAGCGGCTACCGATAACGCCGAGGAACTGATAGTGAAGCTGACCCGCATGATGAACCGTGCCCGCCAGGACGCCATTACGACTGAGATCATGGAGATCGTGGGCGGAGCCGAGGCCCTGCGCAGCGCTGGCTAGGCGCCGCGCTGGAGTTGCCTACAGCCACCCGACTAGTTCGAAGGTGATGAGGAGAGAAAGATGAGCGAATCCACCAAGCAAGGCAGGGTCGTGGCAATCGCCGGCCCAGTGATTGACGCCGAGTTCCCACCCGATGCCCTGCCAGAGATCAACACGGCGGTGTCATTCGACGTGACCATGGACGGTGAGACGGTAACGGTACTGGCCGAGGTTGCCCAGCAGATCGGTGAAGGCCGGGTTCGGGCCATTGCTTTGCGCCCTACCGATGGGCTGACCCGCGGCACCCCAGTACGCAACCTGGGTCGGGGTATCACCGTGCCGGTGGGTGACGTAACGCTGGGCCATGTCTGGAACGTGCTCGGCGACTGTCTCGACGTTGACCGCGACACCCTGGATGTAGACGAAGAGTGGGAGATCCACCGTCCGGCACCACCGTTTGACGAACTAGAGCCTTCCACCCAAATGTTCGAGACTGGCATCAAGGTCATCGACTTGCTGACCCCCTACAAGCAGGGCGGCAAGATCGGCTTGTTCGGCGGCGCCGGTGTTGGCAAGACGGTGCTTATCACTGAGATGATCCGTCGAGTCGCCGAGCAGCACGGCGGGGTCTCGGTGTTCGCCGGCGTGGGCGAGCGCACCCGAGAAGGCACCGACTTGTTCCTAGAGATGGGCGAGTCGGGGGTGCTCGAGAAGGCTGCTTTGGTGTTCGGACAGATGGACGAGCCGCCCGGGGTTCGCCTGCGCGTCGGCCTGGCGGGGGTGACTATGGCGGAGTACTTCCGCGATGTCCAGAATCAGGATGTTTTGCTGTTCATCGACAACATCTTCCGGTTTGTGCAGGCCGGCTCGGAGGTGTCCACGCTGCTGGGACGAATGCCCTCGGCTGTGGGCTACCAGCCCACGCTGGCCGACGAGATGGGCGAGTTGCAGGAACGAATCACCACTACCCGGGGCCGCTCTATCACGTCGCTGCAGGCGGTATATGTGCCTGCTGACGATTACACCGATCCGGCGCCGTTTACCTCGTTTACCCACTTCGATGGCACCACCGAGTTATCGCGGGATATCGCAGCCCTAGGCATCTACCCGGCAGTAGACCCGCTGGCCTCCACCTCCACCATCCTTACGCCCGAGGTTGTCGGCGACCGGCACTACCGAGTCGCCCGACGGGTACAGGAAATCCTGCAGCGCTACAAGGAACTCCAGGACATAATTGCCATCCTGGGTCTTGACGAGCTGTCGGAGGAGGACAAGGTCACGGTGTCTCGCGCCCGCAAGGTGCAGCGTTTCCTGTCTCAGCCCATGTTCGTGGCCGAGGTGTTCACCGGCATGCCGGGAATCTTTACATCCACTTCCGAAACCGTCGAGAGCTTTGAGGCTCTGGTCTCCGGTGAGCTGGACGACCTGCCCGAGCAGGCCTTCTTCATGGTAGGTGGGGCCAGCGATGTCCAGCGCAAGGCTGCCCAGCTGCAGGCACAGGCGGCGTAGCGTGTCACTACAAGTGGAGTTGGTGTCGCCCGAGGAGGTTGTAGTCACGACGAGCGCCTCGATGGTGGTGGTACGGACCACCGATGGGGACATCGCCTTCCAACCAGGTCACGTTCCCTTCGTTGGGGTGCTGCTACCGGAGCGGGTGCGGATCTATGGCGAAGACGGAGATGCCCAACTTATCGCGGTTCACAGCGGCTTTGTGGAGGTCTCCGGCGACCAGGTTGCGATCCTGTCCGACGTAGCCGAACTAGCGGCTGAGATCGACGAGGACCGTGCTAGAGCGGCGGCTGAGCGGGCTCGTGCGGCGCTGACCGCTGATCCCGACGACGCCGTGGCTACTGCGGCTTTGAAGCGAGCTGAGATCCGCCTGGCGGTGGCAGCGGGCAGCACCCACTGAGTGGCTAAGCCTCGAAGGCGATAAGAGCGAGCGATAGCGCGCCGCAGCCGGTAGAAACGAACACAGCTCCCCTGAAGTTCTGTGCAGGGTGGCTTGCCGGTGGAGGAGATCACGCGATGAAGCAAGTCACGTGGGATCGGGCGCTCGTGACCGGAGCCTCCACAGGCATTGGTAAGGCCATTGTCCAGGAGTTAGCGCGCCAAGGCACCGACTTGGTGTTGGTGGCGCGTAACGCCGACCGTCTAGAGCGGATCGCCGGGTCGCTGGAAGTTAGCGCGGAGGTTTTACCGGCCGATCTCACCGATCCTGCTCAACTTGCTGCCGTAGCTCGCCGGTGCGCCGACGACTCCAAGCCGATCGACCTGCTAGTCAACAACGCCGGGATATGGAGCTTCGGCCCTCTCACCGCCCCGGCTGGCGACCTTGCTGACTCCATGGTGGCGCTCAATGTTGCTGCCGTTGTGGCGCTCAGTCGGGCAGCCGTCACCCAGATGGTGGCCAATGGTCGGGGCTCCATCCTCAACATCTCCTCAATCGCCGGTCTGCAGCCGCTGCCCTATGAGGCGGTCTACGCCGCCACAAAGGTGTTCGTGACATTCTTCGGGCAGGGTCTGCACGAAGAACTCCGCGACACCGAGGTGTTCGTCACAACTGTCACCCCGGGGCTGACCCGCAGCGAACTGCATGCCCGGGCCGGTCAGCAGCGCCAGATCAGCCGTGCCCCCGGCTGGCTGTGGATGGAGGCTGAGCAGGTGGCTTACCTGGCGCTCCGTGCTGCTTCGCGCCGCCGGGTGGTCTACGTACCGGGGTTGGGGTACAAGATTGCCTCAAGCTTGGCGGAGGTAATGCCCCGCACCTTCATCCGCAAGGTCGCCGCAGCTATCAACAGAGGTCGAGCGCGCCTCATCTGAAGCCCGCCGCGACCGGATGGCCGGCCTCGCGCCACGGCCTCAGTTCATCGATGCCCATATGAGTTCGTTGCCGTCGTAGAGCTTTGGGACAACGTTGGCGTCCAGCATTGACAGCCAGTCGGGCTTGTCTTCCAAGACGCCTAGTTCCACAAGGTTCTGGATCTCGTCGCCTAGCCGGGGCACGTCCAGCTGGCCGATCACGAGACCTTCTGGAGTTATTTCCTCGATGATCTTCTGGTCGGTCCTCCAGCGGTACAGCTCGTGCTCTTGGGCGAGAAACATCTGGTTACCGGCCGCTTCGATCCGCTCGAAGGCCAAGTTGATTGCTGCTTCGGGGTTCTCCGCGGCGAAGTAGTAGCCGCGCAGGCCGGCCCGCACGAAGTCCTCTACTGCCGTCGGATGCTCCTGGTAGAACGACCTCGTCGTCATATAAATAGCGAAGCTGGCAGGCACTTCGTAGTCCAGCGGATCGAAGGTGAGGTAGCTAATACCCGCCAGATCGAGCCAGCGCGGCTCGTTGGAGCGGTAGACCGGCAGGGCATCGATTCCGAGAGCGAAGTGCTCAACAGGGTTGAAGCCCTCTAGCAGCAGTTCGTCAAAGGTCCCGCGCTGGAGCCCAGCCTTGGCGATCATGGCCTGAATGGCGATGGGAATGTCACCCTTGATCCCCATCGTCATGCCTGCCAGATCGGTGAGATCCCCAACGCCCGAGGTGGGGTCGACCAGCAACTGGGAGATTGCCGTGTGTCCTAACTGGGCGAATCCCATAAGGTTGGCTTCACCGCGCACGTTGCTGGTGACGAGTTCGCCGAAGGTGGCGGTCACGCCAAGTTGCGCGGCACCGGCCGCCAGCGCAGCGCTGTTGCCTGGAGCGAAGCCGGGTTGGATCTCAACATCCAGGCACATTTCGTCGAAATAGCCCTTGTCCTTGGCAACGACCACTTCGATGATGCCAGCCGCGGCTGCGAAGTCGAAGCCCGTCATGAAGATCAGCGGTCCTGCAGCTCGATTGGCCTCGCAGCGTTCGGCCGTGCTGAAGGCGGGTAGTCCGTCGGGGGTTATTACCTCGACGGTTTCGGCGTCTGCGGAAGCCTCGGTGTCTGGCGCAGAGTTTTCTGCACACGAGGCGGCCAGGAGAGCGAAAAAGCAGGCTAGCAAGACGAACAAACAGCGGATCCCTAGTAGCGGGGAGTAGTTTAACATAGTTCGATCCCCCTAAGGTGATAACTACTGGATTAGCGAAGGTTCTGCCACGAGTATTGGCCCACGCCTTCTCAGCGCGTAGACGACGATGTGCCCAGAAGATCCTGGGAGCTGTGCCATCGGAGTGTTCGCTGCTCAACCGCCGCCAGAATCAGGTTAGCGATCACACCAATGCCAGCGAGGACGAATATCGAACCCCACAGTTGGTCGATGAGTAGCCGGGTCTGGCCCACGCGAGCGGTGTTACCCAGACCCTCGGTGGAGCCGCCGAACATCTCGCCGATTACCGCCCCCACCAGCGACAGCCCTATGCAGAGCCTCCCAGCGGAGAATAGGTACGGTAAGGACTGCGGGAAGCGCAACTTGGCAAAGATCTCTATCTTGCTGGCTGAGACCGAGCGCAGCAACTCGTAGGTGTTCGGATCCACCGAGCGCAGGCCGGTGAACTGGTTGATAGTGAAGGGGACGTAGCAGAACACGGCTGCTACTAGCACCTTGGGCCAGTAGCTGAAGCCGAACCAGATGAGGAAGACCGGCGCTAGCACTGCTACCGGCGTGCTCTGGAGCAAGACAATCACAGGCATAGAGGCGCGCTCCATGAAGCGGGAATGCGCCATGAACGTGGCCACGATAAGCGACGCTCCAAGTGCCAGCCCATAACCCCAGATGGCTTCGATCAAGGTGACGCGCGCGTGGCGCCAATAGAAGCCCGGTTCGTCAGCAAGATGTACGAGAATGCTCGATGGGGTCGGCAGTGTGAGGCGCGAGACAGCGAAAACCCGCACGTAGAACTCCCAGATGGCGAAGACGACTCCGAGTCCCACGAGCGGTGCCAGGGTCATTGCCGATCGGTGGAGATGTTTGGGGGGCTGTTGCGGAGGCTGGCTTGCGGCGTCAGGTTGGTTGGCACCGAGAGTCATCGGTCTACTACCTCGCTGAGGACTCGGCGCACGTTGCGCATATGCGCCAGGAAGCGTTCGTCGTCCTCCAAGGTTGCCGAACGGGGTCGGGGGAGGCTGATTACCTCGGAGTGGACGATACGCCCGGGTTTGGCTGCCATTACCAGCACCCGATCTGAGAGGATTATTGCTTCGGGGATGCTGTGGGTCACGAAGATCACCGTGTGGCCGGTTAGTTCCCAGAGATTCAGCAGCAGGTAGCGCATCTCGTTACGGGTGATTTCATCCAGAGCTGAGAAGGGTTCATCCATCAGCAACACAGGGGCCCCGAGCGCGAAGCATCGGACCAGCGAGACCCGCTGTTGCATGCCGCCGGATAGTTCTTTTGGCAACCGGTCTAGGAAGTCTCCAAGGCCAACCGCCTCGAGCAGTTCGCTGATCTTGGCCGCGCCAAGGGGCGGGTACTTGGCGCCTCGCCGGTTCACCTCTGCCAGCAGGGTTACGTTGCGACGCACGCTGCGCCATGCCAACAGCGACGGTGTCTGTGGGACGAATCCAATTTGCTTGGAGTCGCGGGCCTGTGCCGGGCTATTACCACCCACCTCTACGGCTCCAAGTTCGTGTGGCAGTAGACCGCCCACAACCCGCAACAAGGTGGACTTACCGCAGCCGCTCGGACCGATGAGACTAACGAACTCGCCCGGCTGAATCTGGATGTGAATATCTGTCAACGCCTGCAGATAGCTGCGTCCGGTCTTGAACCACTTGGAGACCCCACAGATGGAGACGGGGGTGCCGATGCTGCGGTCTGAGGATCTGGGCGCGACTGTCGCGCTCCCGCCGGAGGTCACAGCGACATGGTAAACGGGCAACTAGCGCGGGTCGTGACTACTCGTGATCCCTCGTGGCCCCAGGCGACCATGGGCTACGTGGATTGCCAGAGTGAGCGCCGGCGGATGTGCCATGATCTTTTCATGGCACAAAGTCACGAAATCGAATACCGCATTGGCGGAGACGACCTGCAGTTCGTGGAGGTCTGGTTGGATCCTCATGAGACGGTGATCGGCGAAGCTGGGGCCATGATGTACATGAACCCTGGCATCACCTTCGAGGCCAAGATGGGCGACGGGGCCGACCCTGAAGAGGGCACCTGGAGCAAGCTGAAGTCGGCCGGCAAGCGGGCGTTGGCGCAGGAGTCTGTCTTTCTTACCCACTTCACCAACAGCGGCGGGGGTAAATCCAGCGTGGCCTTCGCGGCTGAGTTCCCCGGCAAGATCGTGCCTGTGGACCTTGCCCAGCACGGCGGCCGCATCGTATGCCAGAAGGACGCCTTCCTCTGTGCCGCCTTGGGCACAAGGATCGACATCGCCTTCCAACGCAAGTTCGGGACGGGTCTCTTTGGCGGGGAGGGTTTCATCTTGCAGAGCCTCACCGGTGATGGCTTGGCGTTCCTGTCGGCCGGCGGGACGGTGCTGCGGCGCCAACTCAAGGGCGAGCAACTGCGCGTCGACACGGGTTGCATCGTGGCATTTGAGCAAAGCATCGAATATGGCATTGAGCGGGCCGGAAATCTCAAGTCCAGCATCTTCGGCGGTGAGGGGCTGTTCCTGGCCACGCTCTCTGGACACGGGGCGGTTTGGCTGCAGTCGCTGCCCTTCTCCCGGCTGGCTGACCGTATTCTCAGCGCCGCCGCACCCTTGCCTGGGGCCTCCAAGGGCGAGGGCTCGGTGATCGGGGATATCTCGAAGCTGTTCGAGCGCTAATCCCCAGCGCCTTCCTCCACCGGCGCGGCGAGGCGGCTAGGCGACCGGCGAGGCCGTAATATCGCCGGATCTCCAGTGGCTGACTCTCGAGCGGGATCGGGAGGTTGAGGCTCTTCGGAGACGGCAATGCCGATGCCCAGGTGGCCCTCAATGCGAGCCACCCTTACCCGTACCGAGGCCATCTCCTTGGTCAGCCCTTTGATTTCCTCGGTGACTAGCTCGAACTTCTTGTCGAACTTGTCCTCCAGGTGAGTGAGGCGATTGTCGAATTTGCCCCCCAGGTGAGTGAGGCGATTGTCGAACTTGCCCTCAAGTTGTATGAGGCGATTGTCGAACTTGTTCTCCAGGCGGATGAGTCGCTCGTCGAACTTATCGTCGACGCGGTCGAATTTCTCTTCCAACTTGTTGTCCATTTGGCCGAACTTATCGTCGACGGCTAAGAATCTCTGGTCAATCCGATCGAAGCCTCGTCGCATCTCGCGCAACAAGTAGCCGAAAGTGGCAAGGACGACACCGAGGATCGAAACCCAGGCCACAATGGTTTCCAGGTTGCCGGTCTGCATCTCGCTGATCTCCTCCCTAGGCGGGAATCGGACCACCTCCGTGAAGAAGATCTGCCCGATTCGTTGTCTCAAGGGAAGCCGCGAGTGAGCGTATCACCGATCGAGGGATTTCGCCATGCCCGGCTCTTTCCTTCAGACGACGCTGACCCTGATGGTGTGCCAGCCGGTGGCGCCGTTGGGGGCCGGTGGGCGTATGTCGGAGGTTTGGGTGCGGCCCCGGCCGTCGGTGGCACGGCAGCGGATCTGATAGTTGCCGGGGGCGGCATCCCAGGCATAAACCCACTGACGCCAAGAGTTGACCGACATGTTGTTGCTCAACTCGGCCTCTACCCAGGGACCGTTGCCGATCTGAACCTCGACTCGTTGGATGCCTCGTGTCGGGGCCCAGGCTATGCCGGCCACGGCCACCCTGCCAGCTCGAACGCGTGAGCCACCGCGGGGAACGTCAATACGGGACTGAGTCTTGATGGGCCCCCGCTTGGACCAGCCTCGGGGTACCCAGTACGAGTCGAAGCCCTCCCAGGTGGTGAGCCGGATCTCCTCCAGCCATTTGGTGGCTGATACGTAGCCGTAGAGGCCTGCGATTACCAGCCGCGCTGGGAACCCGTGAGCGCGAGGCAGAGGCTCGCCGTTCATGGCTACTGCTACTAGGGCTACCCTTCCGTCAAAGGCGTACTCAGTGGGGAAACCGGAGTTCCAGTTGTCTACCGATCGGCCCACGATCTGGGTAGCGCCGCGCTGCACGCCCGCCCGGTTCAGCACGCTCGCTAGGGGCACACCCCGCCAGATGGCGTTGTCTACCAGATTCCCGCCCACATCGTTGGAGACACAACTGAGGGTTACGGGCACCTCCACAAGGCCCATGTCGATGAGTTCGCGGAAGTTCATGGTGTAGGGATTGTCAACCATGCCGCTGATACTGAGTTCCCAGTTGTTTACGTTTACCGAAGGCACTACCAGAGCGGTGTCTATGCGGTAGAAGTCAGAGTTGGGCGTAACGATCGGCGAGATGCCAGTCACCGTGTTGTCGTAGTAGCCCGCCCGGTTCCGTTGGGGAGCTGCTTGAGTCGTCGGTGGTGGAGGCGGCGGGGCTTGGGTAGTTGTAGGCGGCGGAGGCGGCGCCTGGGTGGTTGTCGGAGGAGGTGGCGCCTGGGTTGTAGTTGGTGGGGGTGGCGCCTGGGTGGTCGTCGGTGCTGGCGCCTCCCCTGGATCGGCCACCGGCGGGGCGTCTCCGGCCGCGGACTCATCGGGCGGGGCAGTAGCCGCCTGGGTCGTGGACACCGAACCGTTGCCGGCCTCGGTAGATGTTGGCGTAGCAGTTTCGGCCGCCGTCGTGGTGGTGGGCTCGGCCGCGGTCGTCGTAGTGCTCGAGGTGGAGTTGTTCTGGCTTGGAGCCTCCGTTGTGGTTGTTGGCTGGATGCTGTCCCCACCGGGTCCACTTGTCGGCTTGGTTGTCTCACCCTCCGCCGGGGCAGGTCCAGGGCTAGCTCCGAGCGTGGTTGCGGGCGTGTCGCCGGCGGTGGGTGGCGAGAGTGTTCCGTCCGTCGATCCGTCGTAGTCGACGCGAACTTCGGCATCGCTCAGCAAGTCGGCCACGCTGGCCCGATCAGCTTCCACGTCGCTATTGCGCCGGATTAGGTAGCGACCTACGCCGCTGGCGGCTAGGGCTCCGACTGCGGTGGCGCCAGCGGCGGTAAGGAACCAGCGCCGTCCAGTCTCGTTGAGGTACGGGTGCGGTTGGCGAGGCTTCTCGCCGTCTTCGGTAACCGGCGTAACCGGCGAGATCAGTCGCAGCATCCCCCAGAGCACTCCGCCACCAACTGCCGTCGCCAAAGTTGCAGTCAAGACGGCTGTTGAGGTCGATGCGGTTGGGTGCGCGTTGGCTGCCAGGCCTCCCAGAGTTCCGAAGGCGGCGAAGACCACCAAGATCACCCAGCGGTGCCGCCGGGATACGATCCCCGTTAGTATTCCGAGCACCAGCGTGGCTGCTAAGACGCCGTAGAACAGCAGCGGCTTCTGGGCCGACCCGAAGGTGTCGATGCTCCAGCGGATTACGTCGCCGGGCACGAAACGACTGTCTACGATGGCGTCGGAAACCCCCAGCACCAGAGACGGTGTCTTGTCGGTGATTCCCGATATCAACTCGCCGATAGAGATGGCAGCGCCCGCGCCCAGCAGTCCGGCCAAGCCAGCCCAGGGCAGAGTTGACCCCGGCCGAGGCTTTAGTCGAGCCAAGAGGCCTCTCCGCTTACTTTCAGGGTTGTGGTCGCCAGAGGGACCTGTATCCATGGTTCGGCCTCTCGCTGCTCGATTACGGTTCGCCTCCTAGTCTGGCAGGTAAGTGGGCGAGATGGCGCGCAGCCTCGTTGGATGAATCCAAGCTAAAGGAACAGCGAACTTTGTATCTCACTTGTTTCTCACACGGCCTGCCTGCTGCCCGGTGACATCTTGAGGTGAGCGCGTGAGCAGAGCCGGCTGGGAGGGTCTCGAACGCTACGGCTGGGACGCCGAGTGGGCACAGGTCCAGGCGCAGTTAGACCTGCCGGATAGCCAACCGGGCCGGGTAGCTACGGTAAGTCGGGGTTATAGCGTGGTCTTGGGGGTCGAAGGGGAGGTAATCGCCGCCTCGGATTCGCAGCGTTCGCAGGCCGCCGTGTCGCCCACCACGGGTGACTGGATCCTCTTCAGCGCCGACCCAGAAGCCGGCGTGGTGATCGACACGGTGATGCCTCGGCGCACAGCCATCGTGCGGCGAGACCCGGCCGTCAGCCTCACTAAGCAGACGCTGGCTGCCAACGTGGATCTGGTGGGCGTGATGGTGGGTTTGGATCTCCCGGTTAACTTGGCTCGGATTGAACGGTTTCTGGTACTAGCCGCCGACAGCGGGGCCAAGCCGCTGCTCGTGCTGAGTAAGGGAGACCTACTCGACGAGGTCGACCGACGCCAAGTCCGGGTTGAGTTGGCGGCGCTGGCCCCAGACATTGACATTCTTGAGACCAGTGCCACTGCTGGCTGGGGGCTCGAGGAGTTGCGCAGGGTGGTGGCGCCGCAGCGAACTTTCGTGGCACTGGGGCCGTCGGGAGTAGGGAAGTCAACCCTGCTAAACGCGCTTATCGGCGTCCCAACCTTGGCCGTCGGCGACGTGCGCAACGCTGACCGCGCCGGGCGGCACACTACGGTGCGTCGTGAACTTTTGCTGATGCCTTCCGGCGGCGTGCTGATCGACACGCCGGGGCTGCGGGCGGTGAGCCTCTGGGATGCTGATGTGGCTCTCGATGGGGTGTTCGCCGAAATCGCCGAACGTGCCACCGATTGTCGATTCCGGGACTGCACTCACCGAAGTGAGCCCGACTGCGCCGTGCAGCAGGCAGTGCAGGCCGGCAGCATCGACGCCGCTCGCTTGGAGCGCTACCAACGGCTGTGGGAGGAGTTAGCCCAGCAAACCGAGGCGCGTGCTGAACGCCAGCGGCTGCAAGCGCGGGGGCGGTATGGCATCAAGCGCCGTCGCCAAGTGCGGCGTCGCTCCTAGCGCTCCTAGCCAGATTTAGGGTTTCAGTTAGCGCGCAGATCGTCGGGATAGTTCCAAAACCAAGACACCTCGGTGTGCTGGCGCTCTAGCACCGCCTCCCACAGCCCTTCAGGATCCTCGGTGAGCACATCGCTGGGTTCAGGTTCCACCACGAACCACGCCCCGGTTGCTAGCTCTCCTTCAAGTTGGTCGGCGCCCCATCCGGCGTAGCCGAAAAAGAGGCGCAAACCGGGCCGCTCCGCTAGTTCCTCACCTTCGAGCGAGAGGTTCAGGCAGCCGACATCGCCGATGAGGCGCGTCCAGCCTGACTCGGCACAGCCAGGCCACTCGCGGGAAAGCCCGATGAGGCTCTCTGGCGACACTGGGCCACCTGAGTAAAGCACGCCCGGCACGGTCTCCCAGCCGGTCAGCAACTCGGCTATTACCAGAGATGAGGGTCGGTTCAGCACCAGGCCCACAGCCCCTTCGGCGGTGTGTTCAAGTAGCAGTACCACCGTGCGCTCGAAGTTTCCGTCGCCGATTAGCGGCGTGGCTACCAGCAGTTTGCGGGCGTGGAACTCGCTCATGGCACCGTAGACAGTTCTGTCGCGGCCAGCTCAGCGCCTCCTGACGCCGCTCACGAAGTGGCCGAAAGCCGGTCCACTATGTGATCGATACAAGCGCAGAGGGCGACCACATCTTCAGCCGGGATGGCGGGGAACAACGCGATCCGGAGTTGGTTGCGGCCCAGCGCCCGATAGGACTCAGTGTCTACGATGTCGTTGGCCCGCAGCTCTGTGGCTATCCGCCCAGCGTCGGCGACCTCGGGGCGGATGTCGATGGTGGCCACCACGTGACTGCGTTTGACCGGGTCGGTCACGAACGGTTCAGCGAACTCCGATGCCTCTGCCCAGTTGTATATGGCCGCAGCCGAGGCGTCGCAGCGATCGGCTGCCCACTCCAGGCCCCCATTGGCACACATCCACTCCACTGTATGAAGCGTGAGGAAGATCGTGGCCAGCGCCGGCGTGTTGTAGGTCTGATTTGCAACGGAGTTTTTCACCGCCAGTGGCAGGCTGAGTGACGAGGGACACCAGCGACCGCTGGCACCAATCTCAGCAATACGTTCCAGCGCGGCTGGAGAGCAGCACGCCACCCATAAGCCGCCGTCGGCTGCGAAGCACTTCTGTGGCGAGAAGTAGTACATGTCTACCTCTGCAGGGTCCCAGCGCAGACCGCCAGCGGCCGAAGTGGCATCTACTACTACCAGTCCGTCGTCGGCACCGATGCCGTGCGGCCGCCGCAGTGGCAACTGCACGCCCGTAGAGGTTTCGTTGTGGGTTAGGGCGTAGACATCCACCTCAGCGGGGACCGCCTCAGGATGTGACCCGAACGGTGCCTCGATGATCTGCGGCTCCTCTAGGTGCGGAATGGCTTGTACGGCTCGGGCGAACTTGGCGGAGAACTCGCCGAAGGTCAGATGCTGGCTGCGGTGGCGGATTAGCCCAAACCCGAGGCAGTCCCAGAGGCCGGTAGCGCCACCGTTTCCCAGCACTACCTGCCAACCTTCGGGCAGGCCGAATAGTTCGGCGAAACCGTCCTGTAGCCGCCCCACCACCTGGCGCACACCCGGCCGCCGGTGGCTGGTTCCCAGGTAGCCGTCGGCGATCTCTGCCAGTGCGGTCACCGCCTCGGGGCGCACTCGTGACGGCCCGCTACCGAAGCGGCCATCGCCCGGACGTATGCCGTCGGGCAGGAGAATATGGTCTAGAGCATCCTTGCCGGTCATCATTTACCTTTCGTGGTGCGAGACTGCACTTGTGAGTTCCCCGTCATCAACTGCATCATCACCCTCATCGCCTCCCGCGCAGCCTGGCCTAGTTTTAGCGGTCTCGCGGTCTGTGGCGGCAATCACTCCATCTGCCACTGTGGGCACCGACGCCAAGGCCAAAGCACTACGCGCCGCTGGTGAGCCCGTCATCGGCTTCGGAGCTGGCGAGCCCGACTTCCCAACGCCACCCCACATTGTGGAAGCCGCGGTGCGGGCCTGCCGTGAGCACCGCGACCATCGTTACAGCCCCACGCCGGGCCTGCCTGAGCTGCGTGAGGCCATTGCCGCCAAGACGTTGCGCGACTCGGCCCTGGAGGTTGCTCCACAGCAGGTGATTGTGACCGCCGGAGGCAAACACGCCGTCTATAACGCCCTCCTAACTCTGTTAGACCCCGGTGACGAAGTCATTCTGCCTGCCCCTTACTGGCCCACCTATCCGGAACCGGTGAAGCTGGTTGGAGCCCAGCCGGTGATCGTGCAGACCGACGTAACTGGCAGCTACCGCGTCACGCTGGAGCAACTAGAAGCAGCCCGCACGCAACGCACCAAGCTGCTGATCTTTTGTTCGCCGTCTAACCCCACCGGCAGCGTTTATCCTCCCGAGGAAGTAGCGGCGATCGGCAACTGGGCGGCCGACCACGGCATTTGGGTGCTGACCGACGAGATCTACGAGCACCTTACCTACGACGATCACCGCCACGTTTCGCTGCCCGTGGTGGCCCCAGCGGCTGCCGAGCGCTGCGTAATCATCAACGGGGTAGCCAAGACCTACGCCATGACCGGCTGGCGCATCGGTTGGATCATTGCCCCCCAAGAGGTAGCGGCCGCAACTGCGGCGCTGCAGTCGCATCAAACCTCCAACGTCTGCAACGTGGCGCAGCGGGCGGCGCTCGCCGCTGTTTCGGGACCGTTGGACGCCGTAGCGGAAATGAGGTCGCACTTCGACCGCCGGCGCCGCACTATGCACGGCCTGCTCTCACAGATTCCCGGAGCCGACTGCCCCATGCCTCAGGGGGCGTTCTACGCCTTCCCGTCGCTGCAGGGAGTGCTCGAGCGACCCGTTGCTGGGCGCTCGGTGAGTTCTAGTCTGGAACTTGCCGACCTGCTGCTTTCGGAGGTAAAAGTAGCAGTGGTGGCTGGCGAGGCTTTTGGGGCACCCGGCTGTGCGCGGCTCTCTTTCGCTCTCGCCGACGATGATCTGGCAGAAGGCGTGGGTCGCATCGTGAGCTTCCTCTCGTAGCCGCCCGGAACCGAGATGTGGCCGGAGCCGAGAGTTGAGTAGCCGTGACCGGTGAGGTGGCCCCATACGGGTCCTGGCCGTCACCTATTACGCCTGAGTCCCTAGCGGCGGCCAGCGTGCGGGTCACCACGCTGGTGGTCGACGGCACCGACTTGTGGTGGTCCGAAACCCGACCTGCGGCGAAGGCGCGGACCGTGCTGATGCGCCGCAGCGCCGACGGTTCAGTGCGCCAAATGACTCCACCAGAGGCCAACGTGCGCAGCCGTGTCCACTCCTACGGCGGGGTTGCCTGGTGGGTGGCTGGCGGTGTCTGCGTTTACTCTGACGACAGCGATTTTCGTCTGCGCCGCCTCACCGCCGACGGCGGTCTCCCAATTGTGCTTACCCCCGAAGGAACTGACCGTTCAGCACTGTACGCCGACGGCCGTCTCAGCGCTGACGGAGAGTGGTTTGTGTGCGTGAGGGAACGCCCGGCCAGCCCGGAGCACGTCAACGAGATTGTCTGCGTGGCGCTCGACGGTAGCGGCCGCACCGAAGTGGTCACCAGCGGTGCCGACTTCTACTCCGACCCGCGCCCCTCGCCTTGCGGTGACTGGCTGGCTTGGTTGCAGTGGAACCACCCGAACATGCCCTGGGATGGCTGCGAACTGCACGTAGGGCGCCTGGCCGGTCAGCACGTGGACGAGTCGTGCCGCATCGCCGGCGGGCCTAACGAGTGGATCTTCGGTCCCGGTTGGCGACACGATGGGGCGCTTACTTGGGTGAGCGACGGTTCAGGCTGGTCGACTTTGTGGTTGCTGGAAGGCGATCCGCTGGCACCGGAGGCAAAACCACGACGCTGGGTAGAACTCACAGACGGCGAAATTCAGACACCTAACTGGGTCTTTGGCATGAGCCGTCACGCCACTTGGCCGCAGACCGGCGGCGGCAGTGGTTTGGGGTACGCGGTCTCTCGAGGGGGTTGCCAGGAACTGTGTTTCGCTGAGGAACCAAACGCCACTGGGTATCTGGGCGCAACCTACGACAGTCATACCTCGTTTAGCGTGCTGCGGGCCTGGGAGTCGGGTGTGGTCACCGTGGCGGCCTCGCCGTCGGTAGAGAGCGAGGTCCTCCACGTCACCAGCAACGCAGGCGTACCTGAGGCCCGCGTGCTTTATACCCCGCCGGCGCTGCAACTAGACCCGGGTTTCACTCCCAAGCCCCAACCGGTGACCTTTCCCGCTAGTGGCGGTGAGGTGGCTCACGCTCTGCTTTACCGGCCAGCCAACCCCAACTGTGGCGCCCCCGAAGGAGTTGGTTCGCCGCCGTTGCTGGTCATGGCCCATGGCGGTCCCACCGGGGCGGCCCGTACTGCGCTGCACCTCGGGGTGCGCTACTGGACCAGTCGAGGCATAGCAGTCGTGGATGTGGACTACCGCGGTAGCACCGGCTACGGGCGGGCTTACCGCCGAGCGCTGGACGGCGGCTGGGGCGTGACCGACGTGGCTGACTGCGTGGCCGCGGCACGCCACTTGGCCGATAGCGGTGAGGCTGACGCTGATCGTCTGGCCATCGTGGGTGCCAGCGCCGGCGGCTACGCGGTACTGCAGGCGCTCGTTGACTACGACGTTTTTGCTGCTGGTCTCATCCGCTATGGCGTCACCGACCTGGAGGCGCTGGCCCGCGATACCCACAAGTTCGAGAAGCACTACATGGATCGACTTGTTGGCCCTTACCCCCAGCAGCGCCACCTCTACGTTGAGCGTTCGCCGATTCACCGGGTGGACCGGATCTCCTGTCCGATGTTGGTGCTGCAAGGTCAAAGCGACCCAGTCGTGCCGCCGGAGCAGGCGGAGGCCCTGGTAGCGGCGCTGGAAGCCAACGGGTTGCCCTATGCCTACCTGCTCTTCGAAGGGGAGGCACATGGCTTTCGGGGCTCAGAGGCCATCGTGGCAGCAGCCGCGGCCGAACTCTCCTTTTTGGGCCAGATCTTCGGTTTCGAAGCCGCTGGTGATATAGCGCCAGTGACTTTACGGAACCTGTGAGGCACCATCGTCGGTTGGAACTGCCGAGCCGTCGGGGCTGTGACTTTATGCTTGGGTTTTGGGAACTATATACATGGATTGGCGCTTCAAGGCTGCCCGCTCCGCCAATACGTCTCGAACCTCCCCCGGAATCCCCCGAATGGTGATCTGAACCGACACGACTGCATTCTGCCAGCATTGACATCATTTTGCAGTCGTCGGGGATGACTCTGAGTTATAACTGGATGCTCAGGGAGGCGACTTCGCTGCGGAGCAGTTCGGCGGACAGGCCGTCAAGTTGCCAGTCGATTCGAATGCAACGCTTCGGTGCGGCCAGGGCTTCGTCGCTGAGCTGGAGGGCGTTGACATGGACGAGCACATCCACGTCGTGGAGTTCGGCCGAGAAGCCATCGGTCAGGACCAACTCCAAGATGGTGCCTCGAAAGACCGTGCGGACCAGCGCGGCCGTGCGCTCGGCCCCGCTCGGCGTCGGCGCGGCAACGGTCACAACTCGGTCCGTGCTCAGCTCAGCGATCTTTCGTAGGGTTCCCGACGAGGCGGTGAAGTTGAGGTCGAGGATTCGGTTCCGGTCACCAACGGCCTCCAGCACCTCGGCGATGTGGAACAACGGCGTCACGACCAGGTCGAACGAGGTTGCGTTTCGCTCAGCGATGTCATCGATCAGAACAGGGGCGACCTGAATCCCGGTTGCATTGGCGATCAGCTCGGACATCTGGGCGAGATCAGTCGTATTGCATTCGACGAAGGCGATCTCAGGCTCAAGGGCGTCGTTGAACGACCGGTCGATCAGACCGATCAGATCGTCTCGGGAGAAGCCAATGGCCTGGGCCCGCCGGATCAGGTCCTTGGCCTCCTCCTGGAGTCCTGCGCTGAGGATCGACAAACCACTTGATCCGGTGACGTAGGTGCCCCGTCTCGGTTCGGAACGGACGACTCCCTCCGCGGCCAGCCGCTGAAGTTCCCGGTTGACGGTGTTCGCGTTGCTGCCGAGTTCGGAGGCAATCCGACGGCACGAGGGCAGACGCTCGCCCGCCTTCCAGATCCCGCCGAGGATCTGACGAAGTATCTCCCTGCGAACATCCTCGCCGTTGATGCTCGATCGGCCAGAAGTGCTCATGGCGGTGGCCGCCGGGCGACACCGTGGTCGATACGGGCACCGTCTTGGCTGCCGCTCCCACCGAGGACCATGGGCCGATGATAGGTGGGGCGACGCGGCGTTCGAAATGTGGCTAGCCGACGACGCCATGGACGGAAACCCCCGCAGACCCCGAACTCCCTTGCCACACGGACCTTAAAACTATATAACGCCGCGGCACATCTGTCACTAACAGAGAGACAGAAGGGATCCAGAATGATCAGGAAACTCATCCAGCTGCTTGCGGTGCTGACCGTGTTCACGCTGTTCTCGGCGGCGTGCGGCAACGACGACGATTCGGGGCCGAGACGGCATATACGGAGATGACGCCGGTGAACGAGTTCGTCCCAGCCTTCGAGGACTTCGCATCCCAGGGCTACGACATCGTGATCGGTCAGGGTTTCGAGTTCGGTGAGATCGCCGAGGAAGTCGCCCCCGAGTTCCCCGACACCATCTTCCTGGTCACTAATCATCCCGAATTGTCGGGACCGAACATGCAAGGGCTCCAACCGGCTTCGCAGGACGCGGCCTACCTCGCCGGAATCGTCGCCGGAATGACCACCGAGAACAAGAAAATCGGCGGTATCGCCGGCTTTGCATTCCCAATTATCGTGGCGCAGATGGAGGCGTTCGCCGCCGGTGCCCAGTCGGTCGATCCGGAGATCGAGGCCACCCTCACCTACATCGGAACCTTCGACGACGTGGAAGCCGGCAAGGAGACCGCCCGAGCGATGATCTCCAGCGGTGTCGATGTCGTTTACCACATAGCCGACGCGGCCGGCCTCGGTGTGATCCAAGCCGCTCGGGAAGAAGGAGTGCTGGCGATCGGGTGGGGAGGCGACCAGACCGAGGTGGCCCCCGACACCCTGGTCACATCCCAAATCGTGGATCAGACCCTGCTGGTCGTCGAAGCGGTGCAAGCGGTGCACGACGGAACCTTCGACGGGCGGCAACGCTTCTTCAGCCTGACGTCTCCGGTTCTTGGCATCGCCCCGGTTCGAGTCGTCGGCAATGCCGCCGAGATCGAAGCCAGGGTCGCGGAGGTGGAGGCCGGGATCCTCGATGGCAGTGTGGAGGTTCCCTTCATCGTCGAACCTAGCCACTGATTCCGGCCAGGAGCATGCTGACGGTACCCGAGACGCGGCCCGCGTCCAGGTCCCGTCTGCTCTCGCTTCGTGACATCTGGAAGCGCTACGACTCCATCGTTGCGCTGAGAAGCGCCTCGCTCGAGGTGGAGCGAGGCGAGATCCATGCGCTCCTGGGGGAGAACGGTGCGGGCAAGACCACGTTGATGAACGTCCTCGACGGCATCACCCAGCCCGATTCGGGCTCGGTGACATGGGAAGGACATGAGGCGGACATCGACTCGCCGAGGACGGCGTCGGGTCTGGGAATAGGCATGGTCCATCAGCACGACCGCCTGGTGCCCACACTCACCGTATGGGAGAACTTCGCTCTGGCCGTCGGTACCTCGTTGTTGATCTCCAAGGAGAAGATCGCCGCCAGGATGTTTGAACTCACGGCGCGATACGGAGGCGTGATCGATCCCGAGGCGATTGCCGACGATCTGTCGGTCGGCGAACGTCAGTGGGTGAGTCTGCTCCGGGCCCTGGCCGGCGACGTCGCGCTGCTCGTTCTGGACGAACCGACCTCCACTTTGACCCCCTTCGAGCGGAATCGACTCTTCGCCGCGCTCCGGCAGTACCGGGCGGCGGGGTTGAGCGTGATCTTCATCACTCACAAGCTCGACGAGGTCTTCGCCCTCTGCGACCGAGTTACGGTCATGCGAGACGGCCGGATGGTGGACACCGTCGATGTGGCCGCGACCTCCCACGAGGAGTTGGTCCAATTGATGGTGGGGCGCGAGGTGAAGTCCGGGTTCGAACGCGAAGGCCGCCGAACCGGCCCGACCCTCCTTCGGGTCGACGCGCTGTCGGTAAGGGGTGCCCGACAGTCCGTCGACGACGTCAACCTACATATCAACGGGGGCGAGATCGTCGGCGTCGCCGGAGTTGACGGAAACGGGCAACGCGAACTAATCGAAGTGGTGTGCGGGGTTCGCGACTCGGACTCCGGGACGGTTTGGTTCGGTGATGACCGCCCGGGGTGGCACCACGGTCGATCCAAAAAAATAGCTCGCATACCCGAGGACCGCCACCGCCACGGCCTGGCTCTAGGGCTACCGCTGTGGGTGAACATCCACTTGGGTCGTCTGCGCCACCGCGGGCTGGTTCGAGGCACCTTCCTGAACCGCCGCCGCGCTCGCACGGCGTCTCAGGCCTTGCTCGACGTATTTGAAATCCGCACCAGCGGACCTGATCAACCCTCGGGCGAGCTTTCCGGAGGAAACCAGCAAAAGACCGTCCTGGCACGCGAACTGAGCGACGAACCGGACCTGGTCGTGGCCATGAATCCATGCCGGGGCCTGGATGTCGGGGCCACCCGGTTCGTCCTCGACCAACTCGTCTCGGTCCGCGCCCGGGGTGGTGGAGTGCTGTTCGTCTCCTACGATCTCGACGAGATTCTCTCCGTCTCCGACCGCGTTCTGGTCATGGCGTCGGGACGGATCACCGGCGAAGTGGCCCCCGGACCGGACGTGATCGAGGATATCGGGATGTTGATGGGTGGGGTTGACATCAGCAGGAGTCTTCGTGAAAACGAGGCCGAACTCGCTGGGAATCGTCCTGTTGGGCAGTGAGACGCTCGTGGTCGTTGCGGTAATGGTCCTCGGGCTGCTGCTGTCCCTGGGATTTCTAGCGGTCACCGGGGCCGATCTGGGCGAAGCCATCCCGGCGTTGCTGAACGGCGCTTTCGGTGATGCTCGGGCGTTCGAGGAATCATTGAGCCAGACCATCCCGATCATGTTCGTCGGCCTGGGCATCACCATCGGGCTGAGAGCCGGTCTGTTCAACATTGGGGGCGAGGGCCAGCTTTATGTCGCCGCGCTGACCGCCACCGTCGTGTCCCAAGTTTTCGCGGTGGGCGTCTCGTTCTTGGCGGTTGCCATGATCCTGGTCGTCGGTATCGCTGCGGGCGGCTTCTGGGGGGCGGTCGTCGGGTGGATGCGGGCCTACCTGAACATGGACGAGGTGATCACCACCATCCTGTTGAACGGAATCGGCTATCTGTTGGCGAGTTGGGCCGTGCATGGACCCCTGCGGGACCGGGATGACGGCGGTTATCCCTGGTCGGCAACGCCCGGGCCGGAGGCGTGGTGCTGGCGGCATTGTTCTTCGGCGCCTTGACCGCGGGGGCCGCGTCCATGGAGCGCCTGGCCCAAGTTCCGGCCGCCACCAGCCTGGTGGCTCAGGCCATCATCGTGGCGCTGTTGGTTCTGGCCCGCTCCGAACGGCTCGGACGCTGGATTCGGACTCGACGGCAGCTCGGCGAAGTCCTCGATCGGCCGATCGCCTGACATGGACACGCTCGTCGATCTGTTCGTCTCCACCGCGTTCATTGCCAGCGCGATGCGACTCGCGGTTCCGATCATCCTGGCCGCCGCCGGGGAAGTCGTCTCGGAGCGGGCCGGCATCCTGAACATCGGCCTGGAGGGCATGATGCTCATGGGAGCATTCACCGCAGTAGTAGCTGCCGACGCCACCGGGGATCCGTGGATCGGGGCGCTGGCCGGAACTCTGGGCGGAGCCCTGCTGGCCTCGATCCATGGGGTCATCGCCATCAATTGGGGAGGTAACCAGGTGGTCAGCGGCCTGGCGCTGAACCTGGGAGCGCTCGGTCTGACTACCTATCTGTCCCGCAAGATCCTCGGTACCGAGCAGTCCGAGGTCGCCCACTTCGAGCCCATCGTCATCCCGTGGCTCTCGGACGTCCCCTTCTTCGGCCCGGTCCTGTTCGCCCAATCGCCGTTCTTCTACTTCGCACTGGCGGCGGCCGGGGTGCTGAGCCTGGTGTTGTTCCGCTCGCGCCCCGGTCTGGCCTGGAGAGCGGCCGGCGAGGATCCCGACGCTCTCAACAGCGTCGGCACATCGGTCCTGCGGACTCGGTGGACCGCCTTGTTGATATGCGGAGTGATGGCCGGCCTCGGCGGAGCCTCCATCTCGCTCGCGCAGCTCTTCACCTTCATCGAGAACATGACCGGGGGCCGGGGCTTCATCGCCCTGGCCCTGGTGATCGTCACCCGATGGCGACCGACTTGGGCGGTGGGGATTGCTGTCCTCTTCGCCACCGCCGATGCTCTGGCACTGCGGATTCAGGCGCTCGATGTAGCCTCGGTGCCTTATCAGATCTCGCTCATGCTGCCGTTCGTGCTCACCCTGGTGGTCTATGGGTTCGCGGCCCGAGCCGGAAGGCCTCCGGCCGCCCTCGGCCGTCCGTGGCTCAAATCCTGATCGGATCCCACCGTGCTGATCATTGCATCCGAGACCCACCGCCTCCACGACCCGGTCGAACCGCACATGTTCGGCGGGGTGCCTCTGCCCCCCAGGGAGAACGCGGCTCGGATCGATGCCATTCTCGATGGGTTGCAGGCCGGCGGCCCGGTCGACCGGCGCGAGCCCGCGGCATTCGACCCGACGCTGGCCGCTCGGATCCACACTCCTCGATACCTTGAGTTCCTTGAGACCGCCCACGCCCGCTGGCGGTCCATCACCGGTGCCGGCCGTCCCGGTGAGGCCCTACCGTTCGTACGCCCCATGCTCGGGGCAGGCTTCACCGTGCCCGACCACGTCCTGGCGCAAATGGGCCGATACTCGAACGACGCCGATCCGATCCTGGCCGGTACCTGGGAGGCGGCCAGCACCGCGGCGGCCGGCGCGGCGACCGGCGCTGATGCGGTTCTCTCCGGCGAGGTCGAGGCCGCCTATGCGCTCGTCCGGCCACCGGGCCATCACGCCGGTCCCGATAACTTCGGCGGCTACTGCTACCTGAACAACACCGCCATAGCCGCCGAGCTGGTGGCCCGCGAGGGCGCACGAGCTGCGGTCCTCGATGTCGACGCCCATGCCGGCAACGGTACCCAAACGGTGTTCTGGAACCGTCGTGATGTCCTCACGGTGTCGCTACATGTCGATCCCGCGGTCGAATACCCCTACTTCCAGGGCCACGCCCACGAACGGGGCGGCGGTGAAGGCGAGGGTTTCAATCTCAACCTCCCCATGGACCGGGGGACGGAATGGGCCCGGTACGAGCCCGTACTTCAAGAAGCCTGCCGGCAGGTCGTCAATTTCGGTCCGGACGTGGTGGTCGTCGCCCTCGGCGTCGACACCGCCACCCAGGACGGAGTGCTCAACCTGGTGGGGGACGACTATCGCCGGATCGGTGCCTGCTTGGCGAAAGTCGGTCTGCCCGTCGTGATGATCCAGGAAGGCGGCTACGACCTCTCCGTGCTGGGACAGAACGTCGCCTCGGTGATCGAGGGGTTCGAACAGACCGTCCAATAGAACGTCGCCTTGGTGATCGAGGGGTTCGAGCAAGCCGTCCAACGCTCTGGGGCCAGGGGCGGGAATATTGGTTAGGCCAGGAGCGATAGAGCCCCGAGATCGGCTTGCGTAATGAGACGTCGGGAGAGTTCGCGGGAGCGGGCTATGACCTCGGCTTCTTCGACGTTTTGCACCGATCGGTCACGGACCGATCTCCGACCGGCCACCCAGACGTCCTTCACGTCCCCGGGGCTCGCGCAATACGCCACCTTCTGGTAGGGGTCGTGAACGTTGGCCAGAGCGGCCGTCCCACCATCGAAGACAACGATGTCGGCCTGCTTGCCCGGTTGGAGCGATCCGATGATGCCGTCGAGATTCAGAGCGGCCGCGCCCTCGATGGTCGCCATGACGAACGCGTCGCGAGCACTGAGGGCGGTGGCTCGGAGCCGGTCCACTCGCTGGAGAAGAATCGCGGATTTGATGCTCTCGAGATAGTTCTGGCTGTCGTTGCTGGCCGCGCCGTCAACCCCGATCCCAACGACGACGCCCGACCTCCGCAGCTCCGGAACCGGGCACACTCCCGACGCCAGAATCATGTTGGACACCGGATTGTGGGCAACCCCCACCCGGTTGCGGGCCAGGACGTCACGGTCGGATTCGTCGACCCAGACGCAGTGCGCAGCCAAAGTCGGCGACTCGAAGGCACCGGCCCGCTCGCAGTATGCGATGGGGGTGACACCGTGGATATTGCGAATCTCCGTTACTTCCTCCCGCACCTCCTGGAGGTGTATGTGGACCCCGAAACCGCCGGTGGCTGCCAGTTCGGTGCTGCGGGCAAAAAGGGCGTCGCTTTGCGCCCCGAGTGCGGCGACGCCCACCCGGAATTGGCAAAGCCGGCTGGCCTGGGCCGCCTCGCGGAGGGCTTCGTGCTCGGCCATGGCCATCGCGGTTGACGCCGGACCGAGGTCACCCGCACCGAAGGACACCACCCCCCGCAAACCGATCTCGTCGAGAGCCCGAACGACGCCGGGGGTGACCGGACCGCTTACCGGCGCGCACACGAACATGTCGTTCGTCGTCGTGATGCCGCTGCGAATCATCTGGATTCCCGAGAGCAGCGTTCCCATGTAGGCCATCTCCTCGGTCAGGATGGGGTTGATGGCGTGAATGACCGCCTGAATCCATTCCCACAGCGTGAACTGCTCGGCGATTCCCGCCACCAGCGCCTCGGAGAAGTGACCGTGGGTGTTCACGAATCCAGGAGTGACGATGTCGAACGGCCCCCCGGTCACGGCGTCGTCGGGGAACTGCGCCCTTAAGTCGCCCCAATGCCCGACGGCATCGATCACCGAACCAACGATCCGCACCGCCCCGTCCCCGATCTCGGGCGGATCACCCGATGTGAGCACGTGGGCCCCCCGGACGAGAGTGCCCGGAGTCTCCGAGCCCTTCACCGGTCCCCTCTGTTCGCCGGTGGTGCTCCTCCCGCGTCGCCCAGGCGCTGACCATCTCCGCCCAAACCTTCACCGATCCCCTCTGTTCGCCGGTGGTGCTCCTCCAACGGACAACCCCCTGAATTTCAGCCGTTCAATAGAGTCGCGAGCCGGCCCGAAAGCCGATCCGGAAGCTTGCGAGTATCGAGGATATCGAATAGTGTCACCCTGCAATCGAATAGTGTCACCCTGCAACTAACAGATGACATAACAGCGACCCCCGGAGGCGCGCAATGGGAGACGAACGACTCGATCTGGCCGTGGTCAATGGAACCGTGGTGCTCGGCCATGGACGGTACCGGCTGGCCATCGGAGTGAAGGACGGCAAGGTGGCAGTTCTTGCCCCCGAGGAATTCCTCGCTCCGGCAAAGGAGACGATCGACGCCCGAGGCCACCAAGTTCTCCCCGGCGTCGTCGACAGCGAGGCTCACCCCGGCTGCTACGTCCCGTTCGAGTACGACATGACCACCGAGTCACGAGCCGCGGCCTGCGCCGGCGTGACCACATGGGGCATTCAAGCACCGACCACCCGGCTGGGAACCGAGCCGTTCCGCGAGGTGGTGTCGTCGGCCGACGTCGTCTCGTTCAACCAGTCCTTCCCCAGTGGGCGTGATGTGATCAACCGCGTCAGCCACGTGGACGCCTATCTCACCTACATGCTCGAAACCGACGAGCAGGCCCACGAGATCCCCCAGTACGCCGAGGAGCACGGGGTTACCTCCTACAAGCTCTACCTCCAGACCCGGGGCATGAAGGGGATGGCCGACGACATCGACACCAACTGGCCGAGTCGCCGCGCCGGCCTCGGCACCGGCATCGACGACGGCACCGTCTTTTTGGTGATGGAGAACGTCGCCTATCTGGGCGATCCCGGCATGGTCCATATCCACCCGGAGAACTGGGAGATCGGCCGGATATTCGAGGACCGACTTCGGGCGGCGGGCAGGACCGACTTCGGTGCTTGGACCGACCGGAGCCCCGACTTCCTGGAGGCGCAGCACATCCGGGCCTACTCGTACCTGGCCTCGCAAACACCCGGACCGGTCCGTCTCTACCTCCAGCACTGCACCACCAAACTCTCCTTCGACGAGGTGGTCAAGGCACGCGCCGAGGGGCTCGAAGTGTTCGCCCAAACCGGCCCGGCCTGGCTGTGGGCGGAACCCGAGTACGGCTGGCGCATCAACGTCCCGCTGCGACGACGCGACAACATCGAGGCTCTATGGGTTGCGCTGGCCGAAGGCATCGTGGACGTCGTCGGCTCCGACCACGTAGTCGGATGGGAACCCTCGTCGTACGAGGAGATGTACAACCCCAACATCTGGGATTGCCGCACCGGGTTCAGCCGGGTCGAGCTGTTCCTGCCCGTTCTGCTATCCGAAGGCGTCAATCAAGGACGCATCCCCCTCGAGCGGGTGGTTCAGGTGGCCTGCGAGAACCCGGCCCGAACGGCGGGGCTCTGGGGCACGAAGGGTTCGCTGTTCCCGGGCTTCGACGCCGACATGGTCATCGTCGATATAGGTCGCGAGGTCGTGGTCGGCAAGGAGCACATCAACACCCGGTCGGGTTGGTCGATCATGGAGGGCCACGAGTTCACCGGTTGGCCGGTCAAGACGATCCTGCGCGGGCAGGTCACGGCCGAGTGGGCCGACAACTCCTCGGGAATGCGGCCGGTGGGCGAGCCCCGGGGCCGGTACCTGCCCCGAACTCTGGGGGCCAGGAGTCCGAACCCCGAAATCACCAGCATGGCCCGCATCGCCAAGGGAAACCGCTGGCTGCGCGAAGACTGGACTCGTCCCGGCTTCTGCCCGGAAACGCTCAAGTACACCGGACCCCGGGAGGTCTAGACCATGACGACGCCCTGGGACGATGTGATATCCGACTCGGATCGGGAGATCTTCGAGACCGCCGGCTGGGGAAAGCGGGCCGGGTTCGGTACGCGCCCCGCTCTTTTGGTGATTGACGTCAACTACAATTTCTGCGGGGACAAGGAAGAGCCCGTTCTCGAATCGATCAGGAAATGGCGCTACGCCTGTGGGCCTCAGGCCTGGCATACCGGAATCCCCGCCATCCAACGAGTTCTCGCCGCCGGGCGGGCCAAGCGACTACCGGTGATCTACACCACCAACCCCCGCCGAGACGACGGCTTCGATCTGGGAATCTGGGCTCTCAAGAGCTTCCGAGCCGACGACGCGGTCGACGTGTCCGGGCACAGGGGCAATGAGATCGTGGAGGAAGTCGGACCCGTCGCCGGTGACTTGTTCATCGAGAAGTGCAAGCCGTCCGCATTTTTCGGTACGACGCTCATGAGCCATCTGAACAATCTCAAGGCCGATGCGCTGATCGTCATGGGAACCACTACCAGCGGCTGCGTCAGAGCGACCTCGGTCGATGCGCTGTCCTACGACATTCTGGTGACGATTCCCCACGAGACCACCTTCGACCGCTCCGAGCTGTCCCACAAAGTGGCGCTGCTCGACCTGCACATGAAGTACGTCGACGTCACCGACACCGATGAGGTGGTCGAATACCTCGAAGGACTCGAACCCGGCATTTTCGACGAAGTTTGGCCGCCGGCGGCCAAGCAGGCCAAGGAGGCAGAATGACCGATTTCACCATTCGGGGCTGGCGCACCCAGGTGACCGAGGAGGTGGTTTCCGAGGGGATCGTCACCGATATGCCCCTGCGCAAGGTAACCGTTGCCGCGGTGATTCGGAACCCATTCTTGGGCGACTACGTGGACGATCTCTCCGAGGCGGTGGAATGGTCGGTGGGATTCGGGGCCGAGATCGGCCGTCGAGCGGTGGAGGCGCTCGCGGAGCCGGTGCAGGCTTACGGAAAGGGGGGGATCGCGGGGGTGAACGGATCCCAGGAGCATGTGGTCGCATTCGTGACCACACCCTTCGGCAACGAGCTGCGCAAGGCCTCGGGCGGCGGAGCGGCCTGGATCTCCTCCGCGTCCCTGGTGGCGGCGGCGGGAACCCCGCTCACGCTCCCGCTCGCTCACAAGGACGCCCTCTATGTGCGGGACAATTACGATGCCGTCACGCTGTACCCCGGCGACGCCCCCCGCCCCGATGAGATCGTCGTGGCCGTCGCCGTCGCCAACCGGGGCCGGCTGAACAGCCGCCTCGGCGGCATCTCCGCCGACGAGGTGATCGGCAAGGACGGATTGCGCTAGCAATCGTCATGGGCACCGAGACGAAAAAGGATCGGTTCGCCGACTCGGCGGCCAAGATCAAGCCGCCGTTCGAGGTCGATCCCACGATGCTCTTCTACTCCCCCCAGGAGAACGTCGATGCATTCGAGCATCCGCGTATTGCGCCCTACCTCCAGTGGATCGCGCACGAGTGGCAACCGCCGGCCGATGGACCTCGCCTGGCCCTCATCATCCCGTGTACCAAGTCGAAACCGTATCCCACCAGCCGAGAGCACCGGAGTATCAACGGGGCCCTCCTCAAAGCAGGATGGGAGCCCGACGGCACGGGGACGGGGAACCCTCCCGAGAAGCTGTACGGTGCGCTCGACCCCGGCGAAGACCCCCGGTTGCTGGACTCGGGCCCCCTCGTCCGAAACGGTATCGCCCTGGACCGCATCGTGATCTCCGAACCGCTGGCACTGGTTCCCTACCACTATGTGTATACCTGGCAGAACGGTCCCAGCCCGGCCTCGGCGTACGACGACCCCGGTTTGTTCGAATCGCGGGGAAATTCAGTCTCACCCTGGCGCAACGACCACACCGCCACCCGGAACGCCTCGGGCAAATGGACATGGGGTCCCGCCGAGCGCGAAGCCTACGTCCAGGCCCACAACACCCTCGTCGATTTCATCCATAAAGCCTTGACCCGCGTCTCCCAACGCTATGGCGCCATCGGAGCCTGGACCTCGCCCGGACTCACCCATCGGAGCTTTCTGATTGACTCGGCCCAGCGGAAGGCAGAAGGGCTCCCGATGAGTCGTCGGGGGACGTCCGGTCCTGTGACCCTGCGCGGCGTCTGCGACCTCGCGCCGGGAATCGTTGACGTCATGCCCACCGTCGGTCAGCTCGAGCAGGCCCGATCCGATCTCGCCATCCGGCTCGAGCACGAGGGCCGCCGGCACTCGCCGGACACGGTGCGAGCGGTTTACGCCCGCGGCGACGGACACGACACCCCCCTGGGCCTGCCCGAGTTGCTCGACCACTTGACGGCTTGGCTCGATACGCAGTCCAGGATCATCGGATGACCGGCGGCGAGCAGACGGGACCACCCGTCACCGCGGTCATCAACATCGGAACGCTGCTGACCGGAGACGTGGCGGACCCGTATGGTGCCGCCACCTCGATGCTCATCGAGGATGGTGTCATCACCAGGTTGGGGGACACCACGGCCACCGACGGCGAGCGCGTGATTGACGCGGGCGGCGCGACGGTCGGCCCGGGCTTGATCGATTCCCACTGCCATGTCGTGCTGGGTGACTACACCCCCCGCCAGCGGGCCATCGGTTTTCTCGAGTCGTACGTTCACGGGGGCATTACCTCCTGCATATCACCCGGCGAGATCCACCTCCCCGGACGCCCCCATGACGCCGATGGGGTCAAAGCGCTCGCAGTGCTGGCCCAGCGATCGTGGTCCGACCACCGGCCCAACGGAATGAAGGTGAGCGGCGGGGCCATCATCCTCGAACCGGTCCTCACCGCGACCGACTTTCAGGAGGTGGCCGCCCAAGGAGTGTGGCTGGCGAAATTCGGATTCGGCCTCTACGACGACCCGGCCGAGGGACTTCCCCAAGTGCGGGACGCCCAGGCAGCCGGCATCAAGGTCATGGCCCACAGCGGTGGGGCATCGATCCCCGGCTCGCAACCGATCTCGGTCGAGCACCTCATGCTGCTCAAACCCGATGTGTGCGGCCATGTTAACGGCGGCCCCACCTCGCTCGACGACGAGAAGCTCGACCGCCTCGTGTGCGAGACCGACCTCGTCCTCCAGCTCGTGCAGGCCGGCAACCTCCGTTCCTCCCTGCGGATAGTCGAAGCCGTGCGCGAGATCGGTGCTGAGCGGCGGGTGATCATCGGCTCCGACACCCCGACGGGAACCGGAGTCATGCCCCTTGGCGTGATCAAGACGATGGCCGAACTGGCATCCCTGGGAGATGTCGATCCCGGAGTGGTCTGGGCGTGGGCTTCGGGGGCGGTTGCCGACGTCTACGACCTGGACACGGGCAAGATCGAGGTCGGTCGCCCGGCGGACGTCGTGATCGCCGACGCGCCATGGGGCTCCCACGGCCACGGGGCCACCGGCGCGCTGGCCCGAGGGGACATTCCCGGGATCGGCGCCGTTCTGATCGATGGAGAAATCAGGGCTCTCACCAGCCGTAACACCCCGGCGACCGCAACACCGGCGGTGGTGGTCCCCCCCATCGACGATCCTTGCGGATCAGAGCACGTTTGTTGAGCACATCAACCCGACAGGGGAGCGAGGATGAACGGAATCGTCGAAGAAGTGCTAGTGCCGGCTTCGCAAGGCCGGGGCATCAGGGTGGGCAGGGGACAACTGCTCGACATCATCGATGTGGAGGGGCACCAGGTCGGCGATCTGGTCGCCTTCGTGGAAGCCGATCCGACCGAATACCTCTCGCCGACCCACACCGTGTCGTGCAATGCATCGGTGATGCTCAGGACCGGATCGCAGGTCTTCTCCAATCACCGGAACCCGATCTTCACCATCGTGAGGGACGATGTGGAGAAGCACGACGTCATCGTCCCCTGCTGCGATCACCAGCGGTACTTCAGGGATTACGGCCTGACCGATCACCGCCACTGCTTGGCCAACCTCGAACAGGCTCGGGACCTGCTGGGTATCGAGTACGAACTCCACGGTGAGCAGGCCTGGAACGTCTTCATGCACAACCGGGTGACCGAGAACGGCGAGGTCGTGACCGATCCCGCGGCCCATGGGGCCGGTGCCACTATCAGCCTGGAGGCCCATTTCGATCTCGTCGTGCTGTTGTCGGCCTGCCCCCAGGATCTGACGCCCTGCAACAATTTCGACTGCACTCCCATGCTCATGCGCGTGCGCGACCAGTGACCGGCGACGAACTCAAGCAGGCAGTGGCCGACACGGCGCGGATGTTGGCCGCTTCGGAGTTGGTCGGGGCGTTCGGCCATGTGTCGGCCCGCCTTCCCGACGGGGGGTTTCTTATCACAGCGACAAGACCGATGCTCGGAGCCGTAGTCCCCGTGCATCCCGACCTCGACCTCATTGCCGGCCCGGAGTCTGGAGATCGTCTGGCGCTGACCCTGGGGCAGCATCATTGTGCTCTTCTCCTGTCCAACGGCGGTCTTGCGGTTGGTGCCGACCTGCTCGAAGCCGCGACTCGGCTGTGGTTTCTCGAAGAGAGAGCCCAGGTGGCGCTCGCGGCCCGAAGAACCGAGCCCGCCGCCGGTGACTGGGAGCAGCGGATGGCCTACACCGACATCGAGTTGATACGGGCCAAGGCCTGGTTCAAGGCCCGGTTCGTCCCCGCCAGCCCGACCCCTGATCGCGAATAGTCGCCATGGTCCTCGAACGCCCCCGGCCCGGTCCGACCATGGACCCCGACGAAGTGGAGGCCTACAAGGACGGGTTTTTCCAACGTCTGGCCCAGACCGTCCCCGGCCGCAAAGAACTGGTTGTGGACGAAGCCCGCGGCTGCACCATCAAGGGTGCCGACGGTCGGCTTTTCCTCGATTTCATCTCGGGCATCGCGGTCGCCAATGTGGGCCATGGTCACCCGAAGGTCGTCCAGGCCGTTCAGGATCAGATGGCTCGATTCGCGCACGTCAACGTGTACGGCCGATTCGTGCTTCCGTCCCAGGTCCAGATCGCTGATCGCCTGACCCGGGTCGCCCCGGGAGATCTGGACACGGTCTATCTGACGTCAACGGGGACCGAGGCCATCGAGGGATCGCTCAAGCTGGCCCGCAAGCACACCGGCAGGAAGCGGTTCGTCGCGTTCGAGCGGGGTTTCCACGGGCGCACCCTCGGTTCACTGTCGATCAGCTGGAAACCACAGTATCGCGAGCCCTTCGAACCCCTGCTCAAGGACGTGGACTTTGTCCCGTTCGACGATCTCGCCGCCGCCGCGGCGGTAATCAACCACGACACCGCCGCCGTCATCGTGGAGCCCATTCAGGGCGAGGGCGGGGTTCGCGTGCCGAGGGCCGACTTTTTGCCCGGACTGCGTAGGATCTGCACCGATCGAGGAGCCCTTCTCATCGCGGACGAGGTGCAGGGGGCAATGGGCCGGGCCGGTCGGTGGTTCTCGTTCGAGCTGTGGGATGTCGTCCCCGATGTCGTGGTTCTGGCCAAGGCACTGGGCGGCGGCCTGCCCCTCGGCGCGTTCTTGGCCGCCGGCGAGATCTTCGACACATTCCTCGACCCTCCCCTTTCGCACCTGACCACATTCGGCGGGAACCCCGTCTCCTGTGCCGCCGCGGTCGCCGCCTTCGATGTCATCGAGAGCGAGGACCTGCTGGCCGCCTCCGAAGAGAAGGGGGCCGAGTTGAAACGACGCCTGGAAACCACGATGACCCAGTTCCCCGAGTACATAAGCGACGTCCGCGGCCGAGGCCTTTGGCTGGCCATCGATCTCCCCTCCGACCTTACGATGCCGATCGTCAAGGAGATGGAACGCCGTGGAGTGATCGTGGGATCAATGCTCAACTCGGACGGGACGGTGCGAATCGCACCCCCGCTGGTTGTCGCGGAAGCCGAACTGGATGTGTTCATCGGCGTCCTACGGGCATCGTTGCTCGCGGCCCGATCAGGCAAACTATGAGAACAGAGTTCACCGCCCGACCAGGCGAACTCCGAGAACGGATGCCGGGTTCCGTATGGACAACCAGAAAGACAATCTGATGGACAATCTACAGTGTAGATAGTAAGAATAGGCTGGTGAAAGCATACGAGGAGTCCCATCCGTGGGTCACTTTCGATGCCACTGATATTAACGACCTCTCGCAGCAAACATGGATGATGCTGGGTGAGGCTCAAGAAATTTGCGCATACATGGCGATCATGCCGTTGTCGCCCGATTTCGCAGGCCACCTGTACGAGGTTGCCCTCATCGGGGGAGCCCGGGCCACCACCGCCATTGAGGGCAACACCTTGACCGAGGAGCAGGTGATGGGAATCCACCATGGTGACTACTCCGCGCCTCCATCTCGGGCTTACCAGGAGAGAACGGACGCACTGCCCGAATGCTGGAGTTCATGCTGCTGGCCCGATCGGCAGGATGCCGCTGATGGCTGCCCACCTGCTGTCCAACCACTACAAACTCACCCGCGATCAGTACTACCGCGAGCTGGAAACCGCCAGCCGAAACCAATCGTCCACGAGCTTTCTCGTCTACGCCATCCAAGGATTCCTCGACGGATTGAAAACGCTGAGGTTCAAAGCGATTCAACAAGCTGACCGAAGTCGGGCTTATGGAGAAACACGGTAGGGGATGCAAACTCAAGGACGATGTTATGTGGTCGTACATGGCCCCGATAGCATTCCCCGAGCCGTAGAGCTTGTTTACTTCTACTGCGTGCGGCGGAGAAAATCATCGAATAATAGGACAGTGAATTGATTTTCACCATGTGCGGGGCTGTAGATCATGTCGGGGTTTTCTGCTGGGTTGTTGTCTACAGCAGGTGGACTTGTACGATTGATATTGGGACTTGTTAGCCCGGACAACCAAATTACGCGAAGGAGAGCAACGGTGAGTTGGAGAAGCCGAGCTATCACACGGGTTGCCTGCTTAGCTGCGGTTATTGCTCTTGCAGCTGCAGCTGGGTGCAACAGCTCTGGCGATGAGCAAGTTGCCAGCCAGGCCTCAGAGGTTACTCAGCCGCCGCCTGCTGAACCGAGCGCTCCGCCCGAGCCGCCACCCGCCACTCCTGCTGAACCCACTGCACCTCCCGAGCCACCGCCAGCTGCGCCCGCCGAGCCGCCGGCCCCGACGACCACTCAGCCGACACCTGACGAGCCGCCTGACGGACCGCTCGACGAGGAGGAAGTTGCCGCCCTGTTGGCAGCTCTGAACGAGTCGCAGTCAGAAGTCACCTCGTCTCTCGTAGAAACTGGGGTGTCACTCAGTTTCAGCGTCGACGGCTTTGTGGCCGCATCAGTGGACGAGGCTATCTATCTACGCCAGACCACTGTGGGTGATCTCTCACACTTCCAGCTTGACCAGGCAGAACTGGCGGCGATTAGAGGTTTCGAGGACGAGACGCAGCCGGCCGTGCCAGCCGATTTGCCGCCGTTGGAAGTAATCCTCGATGCCGAAAGCCAGACCGTCTATTTCAAGTTGGAACCACTAGCAGCGCAGTTTCAGGAGTCTCAGCCTTCGTGGCTGTCGGATCTTCTCGCGACGCGTGGCTCCGATCTAGACGAACTCGAACTATGGGGTCGGTGGAGTTCGGATGCCGCTGGTAGCTTCCTTTCGGAGTTGGGATTTCACGGCCCGTCGGTGCTCGAGGCAGTATTGGAGTTTGTCCAGCTAGCAACCCAGGGCGAAAGCCTGCTAGAGGCTCGCGCCGACGGCTCTAGCGAAGTAGCCGGAGTTGCAACCCAGGCCTATAGCTTCGTGGTTGACCTTTCTACCCTTTTGAGGGACCTGCCGCCGATCTTGGCGGAATTCGTAGCAACTCCGGGTGAGGGTGACCTCACTCCGGAAGAATTTTTCGGCTCGCTGCCCTCGGTCCCTGCCGAGTTGGAAGTCCATGTCGATTCATCGGGGTACCTCCGGCGGTTGCAAATTGACCTAGACCTCGGATCGCTCCTAGCGGGTCTGTTCACAGGCCCTGACGAGGACTTCGGCGCGTCGGCGGATGACGGCCTTTCCTTGCCTCAGTTCGAATACCTGGTCTCTGTCCGACTCGAAACCCTTGCAGTCAACGATCCGTCGCTTTCGGTCACCCTGCCGGATCCGTCGCAGATCATCGATATTCCTGAGGACGGTGCCTAGCACTGCCGCTTTGGAACCAGGGTTAGCGTCCCTAACCTGCGCTTAGCCGGCACGCTCGCCGGTAGTAGCTACACGAGCTAACCACAAGCGAACGAGGTAGTTCATGGCACGTGTCCTTGTCGCCGAGCGAATTGCTTCCGCTGGCGTTGACCTACTTCGGAGTGCCGGACACGAGGTAGATGTGCGCTTTGGCATGTCGCCCGAAGAGCTTTGCGGGGCGGTTGTAGGTGCGCAGGCGCTAATCATCCGATCGGCCACGCAGGTCACCGCCGAGGTCCTCGAAGCTGGGGCCGAGTTGTTGGTAGTGGGCCGGGCCGGAGTGGGGTTGGACAACGTAGACCTTGCTGCTGCCACCCGCCTTGGCGTCACGGTGGTGAACGCCCCCCTATCGAACGTTCTTTCGGCGGCCGAACACACCGTGGCGCTGATCCTTTCTCAGGCCCGCAACATCCCCCAGGCGCACGCCGCGCTGGTGGCAGGACGCTGGGAGCGAGCCAAGTGGGAGGGCATCGAACTGTCGGGCAAGACTTTGGGCATCGTGGGCCTGGGCCGGGTCGGCCGCCTCGTGGCCGAGCGTGTGGCTGGGCTTGGCATGCTCACGTTGGCCCACGACCCCTACGTGTCGGCCGAGCAGGCCCGGGAGTTGCGCATCGAGTTAGTAACCCTGGCCGAGTTGATGGCCCGCAGCGACTTTGTGACCCTGCATGTCGCCCGGACGCCCGAGACGGTCGGGCTAATAGGGGCAGAACTATTAGCCTCGGCCAAGCCGGGCATTCGCATCGTGAACGTGGCTCGCGGCGGTCTCGTGGACGAGAAAGCGCTGGCAGAGGCGCTGGGTTCGGGTCAGGTAGCGGGTGCGGCGTTGGATGTCTTTGACGGTGAACCCATCGAGTCTTCGCCGCTCTTCGGTCTTCAGGGAGTGGTCGTCACTCCACACTTGGGGGCTAGCACGGTCGAGGCGCAGCATCGTGCCGGGGTGAATATCGCCGATCAGGTTAACGACGCGCTTGCCGGCAGGTTCGTCTCGTTCGCGGTGAACGTTGAGGCGGGGGGAGCGCCGGACATTCTGCGTCCTTACCTGCCGCTTTGTGAGCACATGGGCGGCATGCTGGCCGAGATCAACGGCGGCCTGCCGGATTCGGTGGAGCTGGAGTTCTGGGGTCGTATCGGCGATCACGATCCGTCCATCGCTCGACTAGCGGTTCTGCGGGGTCTGTTGGCTACGGCGCGCCGAATGTCGGTCACCTACGTGAACGCCCCTCTGCTGGCCAGCGAAGCGGATCTGCGGACGGTTACCCACTGTCACGTGGCGCCCCGGGACTTCCTCAACGAGGTGGTAGTACGAGGCGGAGGCACCGAACTGGTTGGCACCCTGGTTGGGGTACGTGGCGATCCCTACATCGTCAAGGTGAACGGCCTGGCTATCAACGTGCGCCCGTCGCGCCACATGGTCATGATCACCAACGAGGACCGCCCCGGCGTTGTCGGCACCGTAGGGACGATTCTGGGCGAGGCCGGAGTGAACATTGCCGACATGGTGCTAGATCGGTCGGGGAGCGCTAGCGGTGATTCGCTGATGATGTTCTCAACAGACCGCTATGTCAGCGAGGAGGTGGCGCAGCGGCTCCGCCAGGCACCCGGCGTCCTGAAAGTGACCGTGATCCGTCTTGAGACGATAGGCAGTGGGGAGGCGTCGACGCTCTGAGCACCTGTAGGCTCGCGGAGCCGCCGCCTCAGTTGGCTTGGGGGTGGATGGCTTGAGGGTGGATTGACTGGTGCCGTTTGGGGTGCCGAACGGATCTCAGGTATCCGAAGGCTCCTCGCTGGCATCGCCGGCGGGCACTTCGGCGTCGAGCGGAGGCCACGGTTCGATCGAACCGGGATCCTGCTCATCGCCCTCGGCTTCACGTTTACTCTTCAGCCAGCGAATGACGCCCGCCACGGCAGCGATGATCAACGCCCACTTGAACAGCCGCTTCAGGATTCGCAACATCACTCCGAAGTATAGCGAAGCTGCGATTGATCTTTGCTGCGATCCACCGGATAAGCAGATTATTAAGTTGATGAAATCCGCAACTGCTGCCATGCTGTAGCCAGATGCGCAGTTTCGATCACCCGCTGCTTCTTCGTTAGGGCGAGCGCCCCAAATATTGGCGCTCGTCGACCAACCTCCTGCCCCGGGGCAGGAGGTTTTTCTTTACCCCAAGGAATAGGAGAAGGCCATGTCGGCAAACAACCCTGAAAGGATCGTCATCTTCGATACAACGCTGCGCGACGGTGAACAGTCGCCGGGCATCTCCCTCGACCAAAGCGAAAAGCTCGAGATCGCCGAGCAACTGGCACGTCTCGGGGTGGATGTCATTGAGGCTGGGTTCCCGATTGCCAGTCAGGGCGACTTCGAAGCGGTGCAGGTGATTGCCAAGGGCGTGCGTGGTCCGGTCATCTGTGGTCTCTCGCGGACGGCTCACAAGGACATTGACCGCTGTTGGGAGGCCATCGAGGCGGCGGAGCGGCGTCGCATCCACGTGTTCATCGCTACCAGCGAAACCCATATGCGCCACAAGCTCCGCATGACCCCCGAGCAGGTTAAGGACGAGACGGCCTCGGCGGTGACACGAGCCCGGGGTTACACCGATGATGTGGAGTTCTCGCCCGAGGACGCTTCCCGAAGCGACTTCGGTTTCATGTGCGAGGTGCTGCAGGTGGCTGCCGACAACGGCGCGACCACGCTTAACATTCCCGACACCGTGGGTTATGGCGTGCCCGAGGAGTATGCAGCCAAGCTGCGACGCATCCGCGAACGGGTGCGCGGTGACTACGTGCTGTCGACGCACTGCCATAACGACCTGGGCCTGGCTGTGGCCAACTCCCTTTCGGGCGTGCTGGCGGGGGCCCGGCAGGTGGAGTGCGCCATCAACGGCATCGGCGAGCGGGCCGGTAACGCCGCGCTTGAGGAGATTGTCATGGCGGTGAAGACCCGCAACGACTTCTTTGGTGAGTTAGAGGTGGGGATCAGCACCGAGGAACTTCACAAGACGAGCCGGCTGGTAAGCCGACTCACCGGCTATCCCGTGCAGTACAACAAGGCAGTCGTGGGGCGCAATGCTTTCGCCCACGAGGCCGGAATTCACCAGCATGGGGTGCTCAGCGAGCGCAGCACCTACGAGATCATGGATCCTCGCGCCGTCGGCCAGGATGGTAGCCAGATCGTGCTGGGCAAGCACTCCGGCCGCCACGCTTTCTCGGATCGTCTCCGCAGTCTGGGTTTGGATATTGCCGGTGATGCCCTAAACGCGGCTTTCACACGGTTCAAGGAGCTGGCCGACCGCAAGATCGAGCTGACCGACGCCGACCTGGAGGCGATTGTGGCCGACGAGGTTGGCAGCACCTTGCTGCACGCCTTCGAGTTAAAGGTACTGGAGTGCCACGGTGGCAGCGTCGGCACGGGCACGCCGAGTGCCACCGTGGTGGTGTCGGTACACGGTGATTTGCGCACCGCTCGCCAGGAGGGCAACGGCATGGTCGATGCCGCCTGCAAGGCAGTAAAGGTCGCCACCGGCTTGCAGGGACGGCTCACCGATTACAGCGTGACCTCAGTGACCGGTGGGGTGGACGCCCTTGCCGATGTGGCGTTGCGTTTCGAGTCCACCGACGGTGTGACGGTGGCCGGCCGGGGCTTGTCCAGCGACGTGGTGGAGGCTTCGGTCCGCGCTTTCGTGAGCGCCCTTAACAAGGTGGTTCGAGTGCGCGACTCGGGGGAGAATCCTAATGCCGTGGATCGACCCGGCCGCCTCTTCGCCAAGTAAACGCCTCGGGCGCTATCTGCCGCAGCCCGAAAAACCATCCACGAACTAGTCACGAACCAGCGAGTCGGCTTTTTGCCACCCCGAGTCCGACCGTAGAGTGCTCGGGTGAGCGAGTCGTCGGCTACCGCATCCGCTGGCGGGAAGGCCGTCCGCCGCAGCGAACTGTCTGTTGGTCTTGCCGGTTCGGCTTTCGCGGTGACGGTTTGGGGCATGTCAAGTGTGGTGGCCAAGGTCATCGACATGGGAGCGCTGGCGATCAGCAGCTATCGCTTCCTGCTCTATGCGGTGGTGTTAGGGGTTTATCTAAGCGTCCGGCGTACGCCGATCACCGTGAAGTCGCTGCGAGCTTCGCTGTGGGGCGGCTTGGCCTTAGGCCTCGACGTGGCCTGCTTCTTCACGGCGGTGAAACTCACCACCGTGGCCAACGCCACAATCGTGAACGCTCTGCAGATAGTTATGGTTTCGCTGTTCTCGGCCAAGCGGTACGGCGAGCGCATGAGCCGCAGGGACATCGGTTACGCAGCGGTGGCGATGGTCGGCGTGGGCTTCGTGGCTTCAGGCTCATCGGGAAGCCAGAACTGGTCTCTAGCGGGCGATCTGGCCGCGGTCGGTGCTCTGTTTGCCTGGTCGGCGTACTTCGTCCTGTCCCGGGAAGCTAGAGGCAAGGTATCCACCCAGCAGTACACGGTGTGCGTGGCGATCTACACCGGGCTGCTCAATCTGCCACTGGCAGTACTGTTTGGCCAAGACCTTTCTTGGCCTACAGCCAATAGCTGGATGTGGCTGTCGGTGATGGCGTTTGGCTCGGGACTTGGCGGTCACACCGTCATGAACTGGTCCCTAACCAAGGTGCCCCTGTGGCTGGCTTCTGTCCTCACGCTGTTTATTCCGGTGGTTGCCTCGGCCGTGGCGTGGGTGTGGTTCGGTGAGGCCCTGTCGGTTGTGCAAATTGTGGCGATGCTGGTGGTCGTGGCGGCTCTGGGGATGGTGGTGCGCAACCAGTCACGGCCCCGCATAGGGGGTGTGCCAGCCGCCGAATCAGGTCCGGCCGCCGCCGGACAGGCCGGCGGCGGGGACTAATGGCTTAACCCAGATCAGCCTGGCAGCGGCAGGCGGTTACCGCGGTCTAGGTCGTCTAGGTCGTTGCTCTGCAGTAGCGAGAGCGACAGCGTCCAGATCTCCTCGCCGATGATCAGCGAGCGGTCTATCCGCTTGTCGGTCACTGGGTTTCTCTCCCAGCACAGTTGGAAGCGGTCGTTGGGGCCGACGGTGGTACCCAGGGCTTCGAGGTCGATTTCTGAGGTGTTGCCCTGCGCCAAGGTTTCGCAGTTGTAGCCGGTCGGCACGCCAACCTCCCCGGGGCTGCAGACCAGCAGCAGCGGCACCTCCCAGTTCTTGTCAAGTGCCTCGCTGTTGAACTCGTAGTAACAGTCGGTGGTGAAGGGGAAGTCTTTGGGTTCGTGGGTGATGAGCCCTTGATAGTCCAGGCCGGCTTCGGCGCTGACCCGGAAGACTGCAGCACCAGTCGGCACTCCCTTCTCCCACGACCACACCGGCACGATCATGAGTTGCTCCGGTGCCCACCAGAGGAAGGCTCGATGATCCCAGTCCACGTCGCTCTGGGCGTCGGCAAGGGTCCAGGTGTCTATCTCGGTTGGATTGGCTGGGTCGGATACGTCGAACAGTGACGCCTTGAAGCCCTGGAGCCGGCCTTCGTCGTCAGCGTCCCGGCCGATGCCGGCCAGCAGGCCGTCACCAACTGGGTGCAAGTAGGCCGAGTAGCCGGGGATCTTCAGCTCGCCGAGTACCTCAGGCGCAGTTGGGTCGGCCAGGTCAACCACATAGAGCGGATCTACCTGGCGGAATGTCACGACGTAGGCTCGGTCGCCGATGTAGCGCACGGAGTGGATCTCCTCGCCCCGCCCCATGTCGCCGACTCCGCCGACGACCGCCAGGTTGTCGCCCTGTTGGGTGAGGGCGAAGATGTGGCTCTCACTGTCGCGGTCGGATCCCCAAGACGAGCCCTCGGTCACCGCTACGAAGAGATGATCGTCGTACTCGTGCATGGAGAACTGGTTGAGCAGGTGGCCTTTCACCGAGCCAGACGCCTCGTACTTCGCTGGCCCGCCTGAGGTCAGCGAGAACTTATGCAGCGAGGTGCGGTATTGCCCTTCGATTTCTCTTAGCGAGTCTTCACCCTCGAAGGTCTCTGGCGACAGCCAGCTGTTGGTAGCCACGTAGAGGTTGTGATGGCTGGCGTAAACGGTTCCGCCTTGAGCAAAGGTGGCGGCGCCGTCTCCGAGACTCAAGGCTTCGCTCATGTCGAAGCTCAGCACCGACAGGGAGCCGAAGCCAGAGAACTCCGCTGGCACGTACACCCGGTCGCACGCCAGAATCTGCCCCTCGGCCACGATGGAGCCTTCCGAGGAGACCACCTGGTAGTCGGGCAGCCAGTCTTCCAGCTGGCTCTGCAATATCACCTTACGGTTGGCCTCCAGCGCAATCTGCTCACCGTTGGCGTTGCGGGGGTAGAGGAAGCCCAGCTCGTCTGGGTAAGAGTCAAGTACTACACGCGCCGTCCCATCGATAGACCGCGAACTCACATAGTGGCCCTCTACCCGCAGGCTGCGGCCTCGGCGGGGCGTGCCGTCCAACAGGATCTCGTCGATGATGACGATCTCGCCTTCGACTCCGCGCCTGTCGGAGGCCTGGCCGGCGAGCGGTTCGATGGTCCCGTAACTGTTGCTGATAAACAACACCCGGTCGCCGTGTAGCAGCATCTCGCCGTCTTGGCGCTCTCCGATTAGTACCCGGCCGGTAATTTCCGGCTCGGCGCCGCTGACATCCACGACGGTTAGGGTGCCGTTGCGTACCAGAATGACGCGACGACCGTCGGTCTTGACGAAGTCGGGTTCGTCCACGCCGATTACCTGCACGTTCGTGCCCGAGAAGTCTCCTCCGCCCTCGCCGTTAGCGCCTACGGCTGCGTTGTCGTCGGCAGCGGCTACCGACGCGGTTGCCATATCCGCATCTGCGGCATCTGCGGTGGCGCTCTCTTCCGCAGCCATAGCCCGAAATCCGAGGGCATTCAGCCCGTAGGGGCCAACGTGGTTTAGGGCCTCGCCCTGAATGTGAGATAGCAAGCTGTCGCAGTCCTCATAGTTAGACAGCGTCGAGGCAGGCTGACCTTCAGCCGGGGACTCCGATACCGCCGCCGCGGCGGCCGAGGTTTCGGCGGTAGGCGCATCCTCGGTGTTCGCCGCCGCGGCGCAGTCTGACATCGGCAGGGTAAGAGCCAAGATGGCGGTAAGCAGTGTGCGCATTGCAGGTTCTCCTCGCTGTCCCGGTTATATCCCCTGGCGCAGGCTGGGAATCCACCGAGTCCTACGGTGACCGTAGCGTTTACGGTCCTCTTGCTGGTGTCTGACGACGCAAGGCCCCCGCTAGTTCCCGCCCGAGGTTCCAACCTGGGCTCTCAGGGCTCGGAACCTCCGGCGTCACGCTTTCGGGAGATGCAGAGTCAGGAAGAGTTGAATGCCCCCCTCCTGCGCAGCGTGCCCTCCCTAGCCAGCGAGTTGCCCCGCTACCCTCTGGGGCCTATCCTCGGTAATCCGCCGCGGGGTGGAGCAGTCTGGTAGCTCGTCGGGCTCATAACCCGAAGGTCGGAGGTTCAAATCCTCCCCCCGCCACCACAGAGGCCCTAAATCTCAAGGATCCGGGCCTTCGTAGTTGTCAGGCCGCAGCTCCCCACGGACGGGATCTCCCAGAAAACTCACAAGCGGATCGACGATCCGCTCGTCGATGCGTGAACTCCCCGGTTGATGGGCCCGGAGCGTGGGGGTTCCAGTGGTAGCCGCTCGTGGTCATCCCTGCCGGCGATCCCGTTCGCGGCTGGCCCTCAAGCGGGCTCCGGATGCGTTCAGCCGAAAGGCGATGGCGGCTTCGCTCACCTGCATTATTCGAGCACACTCGTCATCTGGCAGGTTGGAGCGGGCCAGGGACAGCGCAGCCTCGTCGGTGATCAACAACGAGAAGCCGAACCAGTCTGCCTCTCTCTCGACGAGCGAGTCCCGGTGTTCGAGGCTGCCGTTCACCGGCATGAACTCGTGCTCGAGGAAGATGTGACCGCGTTCATGAGCCACGTCGGACTTCTGGCGCATCGGCGGCGACAGGTCGTTGTGAATGATCAAGTGCCCCATCCTGAACGGAAGTGTGGCGGCGTGGAACTTGTCCCAGGCGGTGGATGCTCGGAACGCGCCCGTGAGGTCGGGCCCCGCCTCGGACACGCCAAGGACGGGGATTCCGAGCCAGCCCGCGATCTCGCTTGGATCAACTGGGTCGAGCGGCCGGATGCCGAAGTCGGATCGGACCTCGGTGACGATTTGGGCGACCTCTTGCTTGAAGCCCCGCCTGAAGCCGCGCGTCACTGCTCGCGTTGCCGGAACTTCTCGTACGTGGCGCGGATCATCGCTTCCATGACCTCGACCCCCGACGCGTCGAGCGACTTGTCGCTGCGTAGTAGCGCAGCGATTCCGGCAAGTGGGCTGTCCCCCTCAGCCTCTGCCTCCTCGATCCCCATGTACCGATCAGGAGGGAGACTCGCCCACGAGCAGAGCCTGGAGAACGTCTCTAGGTCAGGTGTCGTGCCCTGCCGTAGCCGGGTGAGTGTCGAGGGGCTTACGCCCACCTCCCGCGCGACATCTCGCCACGACGCCTCTCGGTGTGAGCGGACCGTGTCGACATCGGTGATGAAGGCCTGGCTGGCAAACGCCCGCGGCTCCTCTGAGTTCATTGGTAGCGAGAGCCTCCTCTATCGAGTAGTGTTGCGTCTACGGTACACTGTGCCGAGTACGGAACCAAGCTGAGGAGCTGCAGACAGACATGCAACCGACGGAGCTGCTGCGACGAGACCTCGGAGCCGGCACGCTGGGAAAGTACTTGCCCTCCAAGCTGACCGACGAGTATGTGGGCGCAGCGAAAGTCTCAACCCTCGTTATTCTGAGGGGTCGACGTGGCATCGAGCTGATCACGCAACTGCGAGACCGGGGTGTTGCCGCTCCAATGCTGCTGGATCCGGCGGAGTACGAGCTAGGCCGCGGCCAGCGGGCTCGACCGACTGTTCCCTGGCGGGAGGAACAGGATCGGCTGTACGTTGCTGCGTTCGTATCGCCCGGTGCCTTGCTTGCGGCGAAAGATTCGGCGAACTGGCAGCGGTTGGTCGAGGTGGAGGCCGAGTGGTGTAGCGCTCAATCGGGCGGCGGCTACCTGTCCGTGTGTTTGGAGACCGACAGTCTGCTCGAAGCAACGGACGAGATCGGGGGCTTGCTCGCCAGCGCGGGTCATCCAGTCTGGCTGTCGTTGTCGCACAGCAACGATCCGCTAGCAAAGAAGGGAGCGGTGGCTGCGCTCGTGAGACTCATCGGTATCGTCCCCCGAGTTGCGCTGATGCGCTCCGATGTTGCCGCGATCTGGGCCCTTGTACACGGCGCGGAAATGGGCTCGATCGGTGTGTCGTCGACGACGCGCCACGTCTCGGCCGGTGGTGGGGGAGGCCCGATGTCCGGTCAGCCGTCGATCTTCGTCCCGACTCTCCTCGACTGGAAGAAGCCCGAGGTGCTCCTCGGGTGGGTACAGCGGGATGCTGACATCGAGTACGACCTCCGCTGCATGGAGTCATGTTGCGAGGGAGCGCCTCTGACGCGCTTCGCAGATCCGGCCGCAGCCCAGGATGTGGTGCGTCACAACATGGCGGCACTATCGGCGATCCACGAGAGCGTTATCGCCATCGAGGAGCCTGCAGGGCGACGGGCGGAGTTCGCGAGTTTGGTCGGGCAAGCATCGTTCCAAGCCGATCGGCTTGCTCACATGATCCCCGGTGTACGGCCATCTGCCCAGATCAAGCAGTGGCGCGATCTCCCTGACTGATCCATGCCGCGTAGGTAAGTTCGGCCTGCCACCAGAGAAGTGGGGTCGGTCGGGCGGGCTGTTTCGGCCGCGGGAGTGAACGCCATTCGCCCCTGGCGAAGAGCCCGATGCCCAGGGCCTGAGCGTGGGCTGCCGTCCGAGCGCTCGCGCCACGGCTCGATACTGCTACCTCCAGTGGCGCCCACCAGGTCGTGCCGAAGGCGCCGAGTGCAGCTGTGGCTGTTGTCCTCTCGGCAGCGAGGAAGCGGACGACGACTGGCGGTCGCGTTTGACGTTGAACGGCCTCGCCGCGGAATTCGACGAACCCAGCAGGCAGAGCCCTGATGCAGTCTGCGTGCTTGGGTGGTAGCTGGTTCAGCTCGACCCATCCGTTGAGAGGTAGCTCCCACAGGGCAAAGTTCGACGCATAGTCGGTGATGGCGGGCAGCCCATCGCTGATCCGCGCCTCGAGAAGTTCGTCAGAGACATCGAAGCTTGCGATGTACTCGCGGTTGCCCAGCTTGAGCGCGATTCGGTGGGCCCCTGGCTCTCGGATCGCGGCAGCCCAGGCCGAACCCGTCATGAGTCGCCTCGCTGCGTCCCTCCGCATGGTTCGACGCGTTCTCAGGCACCGATGCTGTTCATCCGATGATCCAGTAGCGCTCGGCGCACGGCAGGTCGTGAGCGGGCGCAGCGCGCGAAGATAGTGGCGAATCCGTTGCGTGGCCGTGGCGCCGTGAGTGGTATGACCGGGTTCTTGGAGTGATGGCTGTGCGCCCGGGAGCGGGTCGGCCAGAATGGAGATGTCCGAGTCGACGAGGGGAGGTTTGATGGCCACCGCGGATCAATTGAAGGCTCTCGTGCGTAGCCACGCATCGGGAGACGAGGACCAGTTCTACTCTGTCGCACTTCAGGTAGCGGCACGGGCGGCACGAAGCGGTCAGAACAAGTTCGCCCAGGAGTTGCGCGACCTCGTCGACGAGGCGAAGGCCAGGTCGGAGTCCCCTCGGTCGCTTCGACCGGTCCCGGTGACTCAGCCACGGGGCGAACTCGCGGGCCTACTGGCAGTCAGTTACCCAGACGGACGGTTGTCGGATCTGGCGGTTGAGACGGAGGTACGTCAGCGAGTCGAGCGAGTGCTGACCGAGCAACGACAAGCCGATCGTCTCCGCGAGCGTGGCTATCACCCCCAGCACCGCCTCCTGCTGATCGGCGCTCCTGGTACCGGCAAGACGATAACCGGCCGGGTGCTCGCAGGCGAGCTGCGGCTGCCGCTCTTCCTGATCCGCCTCGAGGTGCTGATCACCAAGTTCATGGGTGAGACCGCAGCGAAGCTGAGGTTGATCTTCGATGCTGTCGAAGAGACCCGCGGCGTGTACCTGTTCGACGAAGTGGACGCTCTTGCCGGCGACCGGTCGTCGGGGAACGATGTTGGCGAGATCCGTCGAGTGCTGAACTCGTTCCTGCAGTTCTTGGATGCGAACAACTCCGAGAGCGTGATCGTCGCAACGTCCAATCATCCACAGCTCCTCGATCGGGCGATGTTCAGGCGCTTCGACTCGGTGATCGAGTACCCGTTGCCTTCACCCACGATCGCACGCGATGTCATACGTAACCGACTGGCTGCTGTCGACACGAAGGGACTCCGCTGGTCCAACATCGATCAAGCGGCAGAGGGTCTGAGCCACGCCGAACTGACCCTTGCATGTGAGCAGGCAGCGAAGGGGGCGATCCTGTCCGGGAAGGACCGTGTCACGACGGCGATGTTGAAGGCAGCCCTCTTGGAGCGGCGACACGTTTCCAGTAGCGGCTGACCCTCACCCGGCTCCAATGGCTCCCCGTAATCGACCGCACATCATCGTCGCCCGGCCTCCCGAGACGGACCCGTACACCTCACACGCCACGGGTCGGGACAGTCCGAGACCTCCTGCGCCCATTGATCGACAGGCGCACGGGGCGGCACTGGCGCGCGCGACGGAGGAAGCCGCAACTGCCGGCCAGGCTCGACGCACGGAGGCGGCAGGTCGAATCGGCGTCGCCCCGTCGAGCGAGGGCGTCTATATCACCTTCGACAGCTCTCCGGGATTCGAACTCCAGCTGATGACGTTCGACCCGCAGACCTCGGGCGAGCAACCGGAACTCGTCGCAGTCCAGGTAGCCACCGAGAACGATGAGGAGGTCGAGCGAGCGACCGTCTTCGTGCCCGAGGGCAAGCTCGGCTACTTCATCAGTCGCTTCGAGGCCTACGCAACGGAGGAAACCAAGAGTGGAGCGCCGAAGCACGCGAACTTCGTCGAGCGGATCGCGGCGGTCAGATTGGCGACGATCGAAGCGCTCTGGACTGGAGATCCGGACGAGTTCCCTCCACCGGATCAGGTTGTGTGGTGGGAGGTGTGGCTTCGCCATCGCGACGGCGAAGAGCTCGCCCGGCTGGCGCGCATGGCGGAATCGCTTCCAATCCGAGTCGGTGACCGGCACCTGGTCTTCGACGACCGCACGATCGTGCTCGTACAAGCCACCGCCGAGCAGCTGGCCTCAGCGCTCGATCTACTCGACGACTTCGCAGAACTCCGTCCGGCCAAGGTCGCTACCGAGTTCTTCAGCGCCACCCCCGCCGACCAAGCCGACTGGGTGAACGACCTGGTCGATCGGACAGAGCACGCCGGGGTGGACGCGCCTGTCGTCTGCATCCTCGACACCGGAGTCAACCGGCTGCATCCTCTTCTCGAACCTGCGTTGGACGACAACGACACCCACGCATGTGAGCCAGACTGGGGGGCCTCGGATCACGACGGCCACGGCACAGCGATGGCAGGGCTTGCCCTCTACGGGGACCTGGTGCACTCCCTCCAATCGAATGGCACGGTCCGGCCTCGCCACCGCCTTGAATCGGTGAAGATCCTGCCGCCACCGCCGGAGGCGAACGACCCCGATCTGTACGGCGCCGTGACCGCAGACGCGGTCTATCGGGCCGAGATCCAAGGCCCAGGCCGCAGCCGAGCGTTCTCGGTGTCTGTCACCGCGGACGACGATGGCATCGCTGGGACACCTACCTCGTGGTCAGCAGCGATCGATGCCCTCGCAATAGGACGGGGATTCGAGGCCGTAGACGGCGAGTTGCGCTACCTGGACGAGGGGAGCCTTGGCGATCACCGGCTCTTCATCGTCTCCGCCGGAAACGTCCGCTCTCCCGATCCGGGTGAGGACCACCTGGAGCGAAGCGATCTGGAGCCCGTGGAGAACCCCGCTCAGGCGTGGAATGCGCTCAGCGTCGGAGCCTTCACCGAACTCGTCGACGTTGAAGCGTCGGGTACCGACTACGAGGGCTGGGTGCCTATTGCCGCTCCGGGTGAGCTCTCCCCGTTCAGCCGCACATCGGTGGCCTTCCAGCGGCAGTGGCCGGCCAAACCGGAGATCTTGATGGAAGGCGGCAACGCCGCTCGGTCCCCGGACAACGATGTCGACTGGCCTGAATCGCTCCAGTTGTTGACCACGCATCACCGGCCGACCGAACGACTCCTCACTGTGGCGAATGCAACCAGTGCAGCGACCTCGCAAGCCAGCCAACTCTCGGCGACGGTGGCTGCGGAATACCCGAATCTGTGGCCCGAGACGATTCGGGCACTGGTGGTCCACTCCGCTAAGTGGACCCCATCGATGGGAAGCCAGTTCGACGCCGTGCAGGGCCGGCGAGCACGCGAAGCACTCGTGCGGCGATACGGGTTCGGCGTCCCGCGCGCCGATCGGGCACTACGAAGTGCGGGCGACGCGCTCACGCTCGTTCTGCAGAGCATGATCCGGCCCTTCTACAACAGGTGCCTGCGGGAGATGCACACCCACGAGCTGCCGTGGCCGACGGAGGCGCTCGCAGATCTGGCCGAGGCCCCCGTGCGGCTGAGGGTCACGCTCTCGTACTTCGTGGAGCCCAACCCCGCACGCCGCGGGTGGCGTCACCGCTACCGCTATGCCTCGCACGGGCTTCGCTTCGAGCTGAAACGGCCCGACGAGACGAACGACGAGTTCCACAAGCGCCTGAACCGGCGTGCGCTCGACGAGGCGGGAAGGCACCCGGCCGGCGGAGACTCAGACGGCTGGTGGCTCGGCAGCCAGGCACGGAATCGAGGGTCGCTGCACGTCGACTTCTGGGACGGCACCGCCATCGAACTCGCTTCCCGAGGCCGGATCGCCGTGTTCCCCGTCACCGGGTGGTGGAAGGAACAGCCGAAACGAGACAGGAGCGAGTTCGGTGTGCGCTACGGGCTCGTGATCTCGATCGAGACCCCGGTCGAGACGGCGGACCTGTGGACGCCCGTCGCTGCTCAGGTGGGGGTCCCAACGGTGATCGAGACGTAGATGCGGGGTTCCGCCGGAACGCCAAAAAGCTCTCACAGAAAACTCACGGAGCAGCGGGAAACAGTGGGGAGCAGCAGGGAACAGGCAGCAGGGAACATTGAGCAAGACCCCCGGCGCTCGGGACGGCTCCTGAGCTGGGTAAACGCCCGAATCGGCTGGTCAGGCGCCAGACGCTCGGGGTAGTCCCAACGTTCTCATAACCCGAAGGTCGTAGGTTCAAACCCTCTCCCCGCCACCAACAGAAAGGCCCGAAGTCTCAAGGATTCGGGGATTCAGTTTTGTCGGAAAGTGCATCAACTCACCGACTCGCAGCTCCATGAGGGCCGCCGTTGCTCCTACGAGTCACAACTCTACGAGGCTTAAATCTGGGGCTGCTGCGAGCGCCCAGTCGGTGATGCAAGAGCGATGGCACTCGCTGTGTTGTCGCTCGTAACAGAGCAACGCGACCCTCTTGGCCTCCGCTAGATCGATAATTTCGTCTCTCGTCTCCCCAACTGCATTGTCGAGGTGGTTCCTGTAGCGTCGACGTGCGGCTGCATGACCTCGCCGAAACCCCTCGCGGTTGTCCTTTGGGTTGCCGAACCTGCGTTCGTGGCGGTACTCGATTCCTGCGTCAAACAGTGCAGTAGATAGGGCCGTTTTCGAGAACCCGGGCTTCCGAGATATCGCGTTAAGGCGCACGTCAACGAGTACCTGCACTTCGTTCTCGATTAGGATCGCCACGAGTTCGTCGATGGTTCGTTGTTCGTACCCGATAGACAGCAACTGCCCACCCCCACGTGTCCCCATGCTGATCAGACTACGCGGGAGACGCAGGTTGCAGGGGCTATGTCTATGGGCCTGGCATTGTCGGCTAGAGCGGTTCTGTTCCCTCGCTTAGCTGGTCTATGTAGTGCCAGTAGGTGAAAGTGCGACTGCGCCCCTCTGTTGAGATCTCCTCGGCTATCCCCAGTTCAACTAGTCGGTTCATCCCCGCCAAGGCTCCCGGGTACGAAAGCCCGGTCTCGCGGCATACCTCTGGGATACTGCGGATCGGAAAGTTAATGAGCGCATTGTGTAAGCGGAGTGCGGAGTTGGCCGACCGGCCGAGCGCTTCGATCCGTGCCCTGTTCGCTCTGAACATCTCAGCCAGTTTCCGGGCCGTGTCGGACGCGCCGTTCGCGGTCGCTCTCACCCCCTCGAGGAAGAAGGCCGTCCATGCCTCCCAGTCACCGTCTAGGCGAACCCGGGTTAGCAGTCGGTAGTACTCCGCACGGTTCTGCTTGAGGTAGAGACTCAGGTAAAGCAGGGGATCTTGCAGCAGCCCCAAGTGGCACAGCAGGAAGGTGATGAGCAGACGCCCAATCCGTCCGTTCCCGTCCTGAAAGGGGTGAATGGTCTCGAGTTGCACGTGCGCTAGGCCGACGCGCACAAGATCAGGCAACCCATCGTCGGTCGCGTGGAGGAAGCGCTCCAAGGCAGCCATGCAGTTCTCTACCTCGGTGTGGGGTGGCGGCACGTAGTCGGCGTTTCCTGAGCGGGTGCCGCCGACCCAGTTATGTGAGCGCCGGAACTCACCAGGCGTCATCTTGCTTCCCCGTCCCGACTCCAGCAGGACCCCGTGGACTTCCCGGATCAGCCGGTTCGAGAGTGGAAAGTCGTCCTCTCGGAGCCGTCGTAACCCGTGCTGGAGCGCGGCGACGTAGCAGGACACCTCGGCGATGTCATCCTGGGGAACCCCTGGAGCGGCACCTCTCTCGTGCTGCAGCAAGTCTGTGAGTGAAGATTGGGTGCCTTCGATCTGCGCTGAGAGGACAGCCTCTTTCCTAACGTAAAAATACAGAAGTAGGTTCTTGTCCGGTATAAGAGGTGTAACGGCGTCGAGGCGGCCAAGCGCTCGGTTTGCTGCCTCGAGCAGCTTCAGGAGAGGTCCGTCGAGTTGCAGCGGAAGTGCCGGGGGCAATGGCTCCGGGATGAAAGCGCGGACCTCTTCGCCGCTTTGAATGGTGATGCGGTAATTGCCCGTCTTGCCCCGGTGCATCGTTAATAGTTCCTTAATCGGATCGACATCGATTAATAGTTAGAGCCTAACTCTTAATTGCTCTTAGCCAGAGAGTCCGGTTGGCGACCGAACTTGGGCAGTTGACGCTAGCGGCCGCCGACTGCTAGGGTATGAATCTCCGTTTCGGTAATTCAGAATGAGGAGCCATGCGAGTTTCTGAGAGAGGACAGATCACGATCCCCAAGAGGTTGCGGGATCAGTTCGGGCTAAATCACAACGTTGAGGTGGCAATCACTCCTACGGCGGAAGGGCTACTCATACACAAGCGGACTGTTGCGCAACACCCCGTCGAGCGGGTGTATGGCATCCTCGATAGCGGTGAGAGCCCCGACGATTACGTCGAGGAGATCCGGGGACGGTGATTACTGCCGTCGATACCAATGTCTTATTGGACACCTTCCTGGCCAGCGAGCGGCACGGCCCCGAATCACAGCAACGCTTAAAGGAGGCATACGACGCGGGTGCCGTGGTCATTTGCGACGTTGTGTACGCCGAACTCGCTCCGGCTTTCGATGGTCGCGCCCTACTAGACGCCGCGCTCGGGGAGATCAACGTATCTTTGTCGCCGATCACAACCGATATTGCTTACGAAGCGGGCCTGCGCTGGAAACGGTACCGTCGAGCGGGTGGACAAAGGAAACGGATTATCACCGACTTCCTGATAGGCGCCCATGCCATCAGCGTGGCGGACGCCTTCCTAACACGCGATCGAGGGTTCTACGCAAGCTACTTTCCAGAACTTGCTACCCGTTGAGTCTCAGAGAGTGTTGAGGCAGAAATCACGGTGGCGGAGCGCTAACCGAAGAGGCGTCTGGTGACGTTCTCGACATGGGTCAGCATGGCGCGTTCGGCCTCGTCGGGATCGCGCTTGACGATGGCCTCCAAGATGTTTCTATGGTCGGCAATGTAGGTCTGCAAAGACTCGGCGCTGGCTGAGCGTTGTTTGAGAGCGCCCCACAGTGAACCCGATCTAGCCTGATCCACTAGCAAGTACATCCGACTGAGCAGCGGGCTGTGTGCCGCTTCGATCATGGCTCGGTGCGAGGCACCGTCCCAGTACTCAAACTCCCGGTAGTCCTCAGAACCCTCGCAGCGCTGCATGCAACGGCGGATTTCGGCCACGTCGGCTGGCGTGGCTTCGGCCACGATTCGCCTGGCTACCGCCGGTTCGAGCAGGCGCCGGACCGCCATAACGTCCCTCGGGCTCATGCTTTCACTGCCGTCGGCAGCTTCCCGAAGCAGGAACGTGCCGCGCCCCACGTGCCGCTCCACCCGCCCCTCGGCCTCAAACTCGTTGAGCACCTTACGTACCGCCGAGCGGGACTGCTTTAGCCGCTGTGCTAGATCCCGCTCGGCGGGAAGACGATCGCCCTTTTGCAGACCTTCCTCGATCATCAGCGTCTCGATCTTGTCGCGCGTGCTGTTACCCACCAACTTCCTCCATAACGACTCGCCTAGATCTTCTGCTCGCCGTTTCACCTACAGACCCTGGACACCCGGGGATCCCCTAGACCAAAGCCTGCAACCAATCATAACCAATTATCGGGCGTCGGGGCGCTTTTGGGTAGCAATCTGATTGTTAAATGGTGAATCAGGTGCAGGCTCTGCTAACATTCGCATCTAGTGGTTGCAATTGGTTGCCGATTGGTCATGTGCCCTCACCACCTGCGGGCCCATGCTGGACGCCGGTGACCGCCTGGTGCCGGATTCTCGGCGACGCTGGCCCAGTCGCGGCAGCCCGCCGGAACGGGTATGTGCAGCCGGTGCGCGCCGGGGGCCACCCAGTGACCGACTTGCACCCGTTCATCAGGGGTGAGCTAGGCACCGCGGATGTGGAGTTCGGCGATCCGATAGGACTCGAGGAAGCCCAACTGCTGGCACCCATCGGCTCGTTCCCGCGCAACATTTTCTGTATCGGCAAGAACTACCGAGAGCACGCCCTCGAGTTCACCACCAGTGGCTTCGACTCCTCGACCAGCCTCGCCGAAGCCGCGGCCGACGTGATCCCCACTGCCCCGATTGTCTTCTCCAAGCCCTTTACCTCGGTCATCGGTCCGGGTGATCTCATCGAGCCGCACTCCGAACTCACCTCCATGCTGGACTACGAGGCCGAGTTAGCGGTTGTCATCGGCAGAGGTGGGCGAAACATCGCCCTCCAGGAAGCCCTCGACCACGTCTTCGGCTACACCATCGTCAACGACGTCACCGCCAGAGACCGCCAACGGCAACACCGTCAGTGGCTGCTGGGCAAAGGTATGGATACGTTCTGTCCGATGGGCCCGACGGTGGTGACCGCCGAGGAGATCGACCTTGCCAGCACTGTCGTGGAGTGCCGCGTCAACGGTGAACTGCGCCAGCAGGCCTCGGTCTCTGACCTCATCTTCGACGTTCCCACGCTTATCAGAGAACTCTCGGCCGGCATGACCCTGTTAGCCGGCGACATCATCGCCACTGGCACGCCAGCCGGCGTGGGCATCGGCTTTGATCCCCCTCGCTTCTTGAAGTCTGGTGACGAGGTGGCAGCAACCATCGAACCTATTGGAACACTCAAGAACAGGATTAGATGAAATATGGCTGCAGGCTTTCGCTCTCTCAGAAACAAGCATGTCTGGGTTGAAGACACCGGCGAGGGGCCGCCGCCGGTCGTATGCATCCACGGCCTAGGCGGCACGTGCAATATCTACGGGCCGCAGATCGCTGCCCTAGCCGCCGAACACCGCTTCGTGGCCTTCGACCTGGACGGTCACGGCATGAGCCCCATGGTGGGACCAATCTCGATTGAGGAATGGGCCGAGGATGTCGTAGCGCTGATGGATGAGCTTGAGTTGGCCGAGGTCGTCCTGCTTTCGCACTCTATGGGGACGCTGGTAGCCCAGCAGGTGATGGCTACCGCCGGAGATCGTGTTAGCGCCAGCGCCTTCCTGGGCCCGGTGCGGAATCTGGCTGACGCTGCCCGCGGTGCCCAGGCGGATCGGGCGGCGTTGGTGCGGGCACAGGGCATGGCCGCGGTCGCTGGCGCCATCTCGCAGGGCGCGGTGTCGGCGGTAACCCGATCTGAGCGTCCCGTGGTCTCGGCGATGATCAAAGAACTCCTGCAGCGCCAGTCCGCCGAAGGGTACGCGGCTGCCTGCGAGGCGCTGGGCGGTTCGAGACCGCCAGACATTTCTCGGGTCACCTGCCCGGTGCTGGCTATCACCGGCACTGAGGACATGGTCTGCCCCCCGGACGCGGTACACGCCTTTGCCGGGGAGTTTGCCAACGCCACCGCGGTGGTTATCGACGACATCGGACACTGGACAACCCTGGAAGCCCCGACCGAAGTGAACCAACTCCTAGAGGACTTTCTGCGGTCGGACTGACTCCTACCGCCACAGCGCTGGCTGCCACATAGTCGAAAGCCCGCCAAAAACCAAAGACAAGGGAGGGGAACCATGGGCGACACCCTGTTTACCAACGTCAACATCCTGGACGGCAACGCTGAGGGGCCAGTCCTGGGTGAGGTGAGTGTGGCCGACGGCCGCATCAGCGAGATAGCCACCGACGGGGCGACGCTGCCTCGTGCCGGTCACCGCGTGGTCGAGGGTGCTGGCATGACACTTATGTCTGGTCTCTGCGACGCGCACACGCACTTCACCTGGAACAGCGGCGGCAGCCTCGACGCTCTAGCCAGCATGCCGGTGGAGGATCACACCATCGTGGCAGTGGAGTCGGCGCGCATCTTGCTGGACTCTGGGTACACCATGTGTGTCGGCGCCGCTTCGGCTAAGGAGCGCATCGACATCGCCTGTCGGGACGCTATTAACGCCGGCATGATCCCTGGGCCCCGCTACCTGGCCAGCGGTCAGGAACTGGCCACCCCGGCAGGAGTGCTCGTCTACGGCATCACCCGCACCATCTCCGGTGCCGAGGAGATGACACGCGCCGTCCGGGAGATGTGTGGCATGGGCGTAGAGATCATCAAGCTGATCCTTTCCGGTGAGTCCATAACCGAGCGTGTCTGGGCTAAGGACACCTATATGACCGACGAAGAGGTGCGAGCCGCCGTCGTAGAGGCACATCGGGTAGGCCGGCGGGTGGCGGCTCATGCGCGCAGCACCGAGTCCATTAAGCAGTGCCTGCGCCAGGGCGTGGACATCATCTACCACGCCAGCTATATCGACGACGAGGCGGCTGACATGTTTCAAGAGCGCCGCCACGACGTGTTCGTGGGGCCGGGGCTGCACTGGCTCTGGGCCACCCTTTACGAGGCGGCCGACTTTGGCTATCCCCAGGAGGCAGCCGAAGCCGTCGGTTATAAAGACGAACTCGAGAACGCCATAGTCGGGCTGAAGGAACTCCACAAGCGGGGTGTGCGCGTTCTCCCCGGTGGCGATTACGGCTTTGCCTGGACCCCACATGGCACCAACGCCCGTGACCTGCAGCATTTCGTGGATCTGCTGGATTTCACGCCTATGGAGACGATCCGGGCGGCAACGGTGCTTGGAGGCGAGATCTTCGAGCGCCCCGAGGAGTTGGGCCGAGTGGCGCCGGGCTACCTGGCGGACCTTTTGCTGGTAAACGGGGATCCTTCCCGCGATATCACCGTGCTACAGAACCACGACAACCTGGTCGGGATCATGAAGGACGGGAAGTGGCACAAGGATCCCGTCATGTCCGGGGTGTAGCTAGCCGGACAGCAAGGGCTAACACTGTGACTGCAGCCGCCGCGGACTGTTGAGGATCCGGCTTGGACTTCGTTGCTAAAGCCGTGATCATCGGCCTCACCGAACAGGCGCCCCTAATGCTGGCGGCCATCGGCATGGCTTTGATCTACAACCTCAGCAAGGTCATCAACGTGGCCTTTGCCGAGACCATCACGTTGGGTGCCTACTTCGGGATGTGGGTCAACACCTCCTTCTCGGCCAGCTTCTACCTCAGCCTGGTGGTAGCCGGCATCCTTTCTGGTCTGCTGAGTTGCGCCACCTACTACCTGGTCTTCCGCACAGCCGAGCGCCGGGGCGTAGGTCCCGTGGAAGTCATCATTGTCTCCCTCGGGCTCTCGGTGTTGTTGCGTTACGCCTTGCAGTTTGTGTTTGGCTACGAGGCGCGCTTCTACGACACACCACCGCCCCGCTTTATGAAGCTGTTCGGGGTGGGCTTTACCTCTTTCCAGCTCACGGCGTTCATCCTGGTTCTCGCTCTGGCTTTGGTCATCTACTTCTTCGTGCAGCGGACCGCCTGGGGCCGCCAAGTGCGGGCACTGGCCAGCGACGCCGACTTGGCCAAGGTGAGCGGCATAAACCCGCTGCTGACCACGCTGCTGATGTGGTTTATCGCCGGTGCCGCTGGCGGTCTGGCGGGCGCGTTCTGGGGTGTTGGCTCCTCGGCCAAGCCGGGACTGGGTTGGGATCGCTTCCTGCTGACCTTGCTGGTGGTGTTAGTGGGTGGCTCTCGGGGTTTGCGGGGTGTGATTCTGGCCGGCATGGGAACCGGCATTCTGCTGTCGGCCCTGAAGCTAGAGATCGCCCCGCTGCGGGCCGAGATGGTGCTGCTGGTGGCGTTCATCATGGTGCTCAAACTGCGGGGCAACCGCTTCCGCGAACTGGCCAAGGTCTGAGCTGTGAGCGCAGTCTGGGACTACCTTTTCGGGTCGCCGGCGTTCCTAATCTTCGGGACCTACACGGTTTTTATGATCGTCGGCCTGGGAGTACTGCTGCACCTGCAACTGGGCGTTACGGGCATCGGCAACTTTGGTGTAGCCGGCTTCTGGGGCGTAGGGCTCTACACCTTCGGCATCTTGCAGGTGCGCTACGACGTTGGATTCTGGCTAGCGCTACTGGCGGCGACCGCGGCTGGTGGTTTGCTCGGCCTCGTCACGGGCTGGGTCGTGGCCGATCTCGACGCCGACGGTGTTCTGGCCGCCACCTTGGCGGTGGCGACCATCGTGTTCCTGGCCATCGAGAGCGAGACCGACATCACCGGCGGTCGGGTGGGCCTAGGCACGCTGGACTTCCCCTTCGATGTGGGCAAACGGACCGATCTAGCTTGGCTGGGCATCCTCGCCGGCGTTGTGGGGCTGCTTATCTGGTATGCCCGGCGAGTTCATCGATCTCCCTACGGCCGCCTGCTGATTGCCGCCGCCACTAACGAGCCGCTAGCTCGCAGTCTTCGCAAGCCGGTCAAGCGCACGAAGGTCGTGCTAATGGCGATTACCTCGGCGGGCATGGGTGCCCTAGGCGGCCTCTACGGCCCGATTGTGCATTTCCTGTTCCCCACACAACTAACCGTGGGCATCACCGTCTCGGTGATCACCGCGCTGGTGTTGGGGGGCCAACAGCGGCCGTGGGGAGCTTTCGTGGGGGCCTTGTTGACCGTGGGGTTGTTCGACATCGTCATAAAGCTGTACGTGCCGTTGCCCAAGGAGGTGTTGGAGCAGGCCTTCCCGGTCACCAAGCAGATCATCTTCGGGGCGCTGCTGATCTTCGTACTGCTGTTCCGCCCGCTGGGGTTCCTGGGCCGTATGCGCCGTGAGCGTCACGTGAAGGGACTGTCCCGTGTCTGAGGGCAACGGCGCCGCACCCGCTGCTCGCGCCACGATCTGTATCAGCGGGCTCAGCAAGAGCTTCGGTGAGCAGACCGTCGTGAACATCGACGAACTGGTGCTGGGCTCTAAGCCGGTGGAAGGTCTTATCGGGCCGAACGGGGCGGGTAAGACCACTTTGATGCGACTCATAATGCGCTCTACCCGGGCCGACACGGGCAGCGTCACCCTCACTGATGACACCTCTGAGGTGGTGATTTCGAAGCTGGCGCCGCACCGGATCGCCTCGCTCGGCGTGGTGAAGACCAATCAGGTCACCCAGGACTTTGCTGGCTTGACCATCTGGGACTCTTTGCTGCTGGCGGTGGCGCAGCGTCGCGACGAGCGACCGCATCGGATCTACCGGGAGCGCCACCTGCTGGAACGCCACGGTGAGGAGATTCAGAGCTATTTGGACTTCTTTGAGTTCTCCGATCCGGGTGGCTTTGCTCACTCCGCCGGTGAGAAGAAGCTGTTGGACTTGATCCGTTGCCTGCTGCTTCGGCCCAAAATCTTGTTGCTGGACGAGCCCACAGCCGGCCTACCCGAAGATGTCACTGCCCAGGTCATCGAGGTGCTCCGCGGCAAGGTGGCCGAGGGCATGTCGGTAATCATCGTGGAGCACGATCTGGATGTCATCTGGGGTTTCAGTGACATCGTGCACTTCATGGCTGAAGGGAACGTGATTCTGGAGGGTGATCCCAGCTACATCCGAGCGCACAACACCGTGGTAGAGAAATACCTGGGCAGTGGCCATGTTTGAAGCTCAGGGAATCTGCGTGGGCTACGACGGAATCGATGTCGTAAAGGGCTTGGATTTCACTGTCGGCGAGGAAGTGTTTGCCATTCTGGGGGCGAACGGAGCTGGCAAGACCACTCTGTTGTCGGCAATCGCGGGTCTGCTGCCGCTCACGGCGGGCCAGATCAAGTTCAACGGGGAGACGATTTCGGGTATTCCGCCCTGGCGTATTGCTGCTCTGGGGATCGGCTTAGTCCCTCAGGAGCGAGGTGTATTCGGCGACCTCACTGTGCTGGACAACTTGCGCGTTGGCGGCTTGGTAGCCAAACACGGGCGCAGCCAGCGGCTTAGTGAAGTAATGGAGTTGTTCCCTGCGCTGGAAGGTCTGCGTAACCAGAAGGCGGGAACGCTCAGCGGGGGCGAGACCAAGATGGTTGCAGCCGGCAGGGCGTTGATGCAGGACGCCAAGCTCTTGCTGCTAGACGAGCCCACCGCGGGACTTTCACCCCTGTACGTCGAGAACTTCTTCGACAGGATTTGCCAGATCCACGAAACTAAGCAGGTAGCGATCATCATCACCGAACAGAACGCCACGAAGGCGTTGGAAGTTGCCGACCGTGCGATGGTCCTGAGCCTCGGCCAGGCCCTGACCATCGTTGATGCCAAGGACCTCACAACAGACCAGCTGAGGAAAGGATACAAAATATGAAAACCACACAATGCCCGACGACGGGTGCCAGGCGTTCGCGCAGCTGGGTGTGGCGAGCGGGCGCATTTCTGCTGGCGGTCAGCCTTGTGGCGGCTGCCTGCAGCGACGATGACGACGGTGCTGCGGCTCCGCCTCCCGCTCCCGCGCCAGCTGCTGAGCCAGCGCCAGCTCCTGAACCGGCACCTGCTGCTGAGCCAGCGCCAGCTCCTGAACCGGCACCGGCTCCGGAACCGGCGCCAGCTCCCGAACCTGCGCCGGCTCCTGAACCAGAACCGGAGGAAATGGAGCCCATTCTCCTAGGCGACCTGGCTTATTTCACCGGCGATTTCGCCTCGGTCGGTGCCTACTTGGCAGCCCAGGTGGACTTCCCCATCGACGAGGTCATCAACTTGGATCCGCCCCTGGGGCGGCCGATCGAGGTGATCCACGAAGACATCGGCACGGTCGGCGAAGCCCAGGCGGTGCGCAAGCTGCTAGAGCAAGATGGGGTAGACATCGTTTTGAGTTCTGCTCACGAGTACTTCACCTACCGGGACTTCATGCTGGACTGGCAGCAGGACAACGACGGGCCGCTCATGCCGACGGTGCACGGCGGCGTGATCCCCGTAAACGTGGGCGGTCGAGCGGGCGAGCCGATCTTCCGTGCCCAGGGCAGCGATGAAGGCCAAGGCGTGACCGACGCCTTATACGTGGAGTCGCTAGGAGCAGAGTCGGTGGTCATCCTGACCACGCCGACTGCTGGCTATCAGCTCACCGCTGACGCCACCGAGAAGGCCCTGGATCTGCTGGGTATCGAGCTGCTCGACCGGATCGATGCGCCTGGCGAGCAGGCCTCATACCGCACCGAGGTGCAGCGGGCGGTGGACGCCGATCCTGGCGCCGTGATCATCATGGCGCAGGCCACCGAGAGTGCCATCATGGTGAAGCAGTTCGCTGAGGCTGGTTGGTCGGGCATCCTGGTCGGCGAGGCCGGCTGGGTAGAACCTGAGTTCACCGAGACGGCCACCTTGGAGGCCATAGCCTCGCATCAGGTTGTGGCTTTCCCGAGCTTCGACTTCCAGCAGAACGCGGCCTGGGATTTCTACCAGCCGCTGTGGGACAACGACCCCGACTACACCCAGCACACCTCCGCTGACGACTCCTACTCGTACACCACCTACGACTTGCTGATCGTCACGGCGCTGGCCATCGAGGCAGCCGGTTCCACGAACGGTTCGGACTGGGCGCCGGCCATGTTCGAAGTCACTTCGGCGCCTGGTACGCAGTGCTTTACCTACGCCGAGTGCCTGGCGCTAATACGTGCGGGCGAGGACATCGACTACGAGGGCGTAACCGGTCCCGCCACGTTCAGCCCCGGCGGCATCAACGCGGTGATCCCTGTGCTCCGCGTCTTTGGCGCTGACGGCGAAGTAGCCGAGACAATCCGGGTTGACTCCGAGCGTCATCTCGAGATTCTGGATCAGGTGGCCCATCAGTTCGAGGGCTAATCCCTCTACCTAACTTTGTGGGTGGGGCTGCCAGCCGGCCCCACCCACTGCTCATAACGGGATAGGACTCTGCCGGAGCGTTCCCCGGTTAGACCGGTTGGCCGCAGCGCAAGTTCGCCGTTGACCAGCACATGGCTGATGCCTGCTGGGTAAGCGCAAGCAGAGTAGCTGCCGCGCTCTCCGATTTTATTTGGATCAAAGATAACCAGGTCGGCAGCGGCACCGATTGTGATTTCGCCGCGCCCTTTCAGGCCGTACCGCCTGGCCGGAACGCTGGTCATCTTCTTGATCGCGTTGCTGCGCGATAAGAGCCCCCGCTCGCGGCAGTAGTAGCCTAAAACGCGGGGAAAAGACCCGTACAGCCTTGGGTGGGGCGTTCCGCTAGCCTGCGGAATACCGTCGCTTCCGACCATCGACAGCGGATGCATGAGTACTTCGAGCATGTCTTGCTCGTCAATCTCGAAAATGACACAGAGCGTTTTCTCGGCTTGTGGCGCAGTGATGATGCGCTGGGTGAGCTGGACGATGTCGATTCCCTCGGTGGCTGAGATGTCGGTTAGTTGTCGACCCTCGTAATCGGGGAAGTCTGGGCACAAGATGATCTGCACTAGCTCGGCTCGCTCGCTGTCAATAGCGGCGGGGTCGAAGTATGTCGCCATTGGGCCGGATCCTGCCATGTAGGGGTAAACGTCGAAGGCAACGTCGGTTCCGTTGTGTTTAGCGACTTCAATGCGATTCAACGCTTCACCAATTTCGCCCCAGTTGTCCGGCCCGATAATCTTCAGGTGCGAGATTTGGAGGCCGGTTCCTGTTTGGCGCGCTACTTCCACAACCTCGTCAATTGAGCTGAGTAGTCCAGAGGCTTCATTGCGTAGATGGGTACTGTGGATTCCATCAAACTCGGCCACGGCCCCGACGATGTAGATCAGCTGTTCGGTGGTCGCGTACTTGCCAGGTTCGTAGATGAGCCCCGTCGATACGCCCAGAACTCCGGCTTCCATCGCTCGCTGCACTTCGTCGCGGACAATGCGGAGCTGCTGCTTACTGACCGCTTTCGCCGAGCGACCAAGGTGGTGATTATAGGCCGTGTTGTGGCCGACGAAGGTAGCCACGTTCGTACCGATCCCATGGCTCGACAGAGTCTGTTGATACTCCGATAACGAGCGCCAGTTGCCATCCACGCGCAAAAGATCACGGGATGGCGTTCCCGGCTTGTGAGGAAACGCGCTAAAACCACAGCTTCCGGTAATGACCGTTGTGACGCCTTGCCTTAACTTGGCTGCATTGTCAGGGTTGGCGTGCAACTCCATATCGTCGTGAGTGTGGGCGTCGATGAATCCAGGGGCTACGACACACTCAGCAGCGACGATCTCGTGACGTGCACGACCGACTATGCCGATTTCTGCTATCAGTCCCCGTTCGATTCCGATGTCGGCCGTGAAAGGGTTCCCGCCAAGTCCGTCTTCGATAACGGCGTCCCGAATAGCGTGGTCAAGCACGGACAGAGCTTTCACTTGCGGCTGGCTTGTCGGCCCTGGGCGGGAAAATGCGGCGTCCATTTTTGGGGTCGAACCACCGTGCGCGCCCAATGTTAAGGTCGATGAGCAGTTGATCGCCGGGCGAAAACTCCATGGTGCCGGGAGATTTCAGGTAGTAGACGTTTCGGGCGGCTGCTTCACCGAGGCCGTGAGCATCTGACCGGGTGAAGCGGAATCCCAGCAGCGTTTCAGCACCGAGGTGCTCAATCACGCTTACGAACGCTGTAGTTACATCACCGCGGTCGTCGTCTTTGCTTTCGGCCAGGTGAATGTTCTCCGGGCGGAGGCCTAAGAGGATCTCGTCGTAGCCTTCGGGACAAGTGGGGGCCTTTACCTTGATGCCCGACGGGAACTCGAGAATCTCACCAGCGACGCGGGCAAGGATGAGATTCATGGGGGGACTGCCGATAAACCGTGCCACAAAGATGTTCTCAGGCTCGTCGTAAATCTCTTGCGGCGTGCCGTCCTGCTGAATCTCTCCATCGTCCATCACGATAATCCGGGTACCCATAGTCATTGCCTCGACCTGATCGTGGGTGACGTAGATAAAGGTCTTCTGCACCGTGTGATAAAGCGAGGCAATCTCGGTTCTCATCTGGGTACGGAGTTTTGCATCCAGGTTTGAAAGCGGCTCGTCCAACAGATACACAAGCGGCTCGCGAACGAGCGCGCGAGCTACAGCCACACGCTGCCTTTGGCCACCCGACAAAGCCTTCGGGCGCCGATCTAAGTAGTCGGTCAATTCGAGTGTCTCCGCTACGGCTTCCACCTTGGTGGCAATATCCTTTCGCTGCGCCAGAAGTCTCTTGACCACGCCATTCACGATCGGCGTGTGGTGATACCACTTAAAGTGGCTCATAATAAGCGGAAACGCAATATTACCCCGAACAGTCATATGAGGGTAAAGCGCATAGGACTGAAACACGAAGGCAACACCGCGCTCATGGGGCTCAAGCTCGTCGATCGACTCTCCGTCGAATCGGACAGTTCCGCTTGATGGCGGTGCTAGCCCGGCGATGATTCTCAGCAAAGTGCTCTTGCCGCATCCAGAGGGTCCTAGCAGGACTAGGAACTCGTTTTCGTTGACTACTGCATTGATGCCTTTTAGGACCTCATTCGAGCCAAACGACTTGGTGACATTGTCCAGATGAATGCTCGGCATTTCTAACCCTTTACTGAGCCCGCGGTAAGGCCGCTTATAATCCGTCGTTGAACGATTAGAAAGAAGATAACTGCTGGTACGGTGAAGATGAGAGCAGCAGAAAACACTTCGTCTAGTGGAGTGATAAATTCACCGATGAAGGAAGAGACCCCGCGAGATGCCGGCCATTTATCCTGATCAAAGATAAATATTCGAGCGAAGAGGAACTCGTTCCAGCCTTCCAGGAAGGTTATGACCGATGCTGCGGCTACAGAAGGAACAACCAGCGGTAATGTAATCTGCCAGAGCACAGCGTAGCTAGGACAACCATCCACACGCGCCGCCTCCTCTACTTCTATCGGAATCGAATCCATAGCGCTCTTGAGAATCCATACAGCAACCGGCATCGCGAATGCGGTGTTGGCAAACACTAGACCATACAGCTCGTTTATCAGACCCCAGCCTATGAACATTGCATACAGTGGTACAGCCAGAAGGGCTTCCGGAAGCATCTGTGTGACAAAAAGGCTAAATCCGATCGGGCCTTTCCCGTAGAAGCGATATCTTGACAATGCATACGCCACAGGTATGGCCAAGGCAAGGGACAGTATTGTTGTTCCTGCTGCTATCACTGCGCTATTTTGTAGCCAACTTGCGATGGGGACAGTGTCGTTTATGACTACGCGGAAGATGTCGTCGAATCGATGCCAGGTAGGCAGAAGGTTCGGCGAGTCGTTGAAGAGTTCGCCTGTCGGCGTAGCCGCGGTTGTTACCATCCAATAGACTGGAAACCCCGCAAAGAGGACAAGCAAGAGTATTGCTAGGGGGCGCGGTACTCTGCGGTTGACTCGCGCAATGCGACTACCAGCAGTCGTTCGCGATACAGTTTCCATTACGTTTATTTGGCGCTTTCTAGATCGGATCGGCGCTCAACGAGGAAAAATACAATCGTTACAACGAGCGATAGCGCCAATCCGATTGTTCCAAGGGTGGCTGCAGAACCCAATTCAGAATTCAAGAATCCTTCTCTAAATACGTCCACGACGATGGTGTTAGTCTTGCGCAGAGGTCCACCTTTAGTGAGCAACCAAATTAGCTCAAATCGGCGAAACGACCAGATCGTCATAAGAATACCAACCACTCTTACGGTCGGCATTATTGCAGGTAATACTACACCTTTGAATATGTTCAATGAATCTGCACCATCGAGCCTCGCGGCTTCATAGTGCTCTTCTGGAATCGACTGCATAGCCGCAAGTACAACAAGCATTACGAAGGGAAATACCTTCCAGACCGAAGCGGCGATCACCGAAAAGAGTGCCCAGTCGGGGTCATTAGTCCATCCCACACGCTCTAACCCCACCAGGCCGATGAAGTAATTGAACACTCCGTTCGACCGATTAAACATCCACGTGAACATAAGAGCCGCTGCGACCGTTGGCACGGCCCACGGGAAGATCAGGATGGCTCTGGCCCCGCTGCGCCCTCGAAATGGACGATTCAACAGTACGGCACCGAATATCCCCAAAGCAATAGAGCCAACGACAGTCGCGCCAGCGTAGATGAACGTTGTGCTGAGTGTTTCAAGGAAGCGGTCGTCGCTGATTATGTCGCGATAGTTTTCCAGTCCAACGTTCTCTCCCTTGTTCGGCGCAACGAGCCGCGCGTCCGTCGTTGATAGTCGGACACTGTTCGCCACTGGCCAAGCCAGAAAGATCACCAAGTAGGCAACGGCCGCAGCCGAGAATAAGTACGGCAACATTGTCCTACGCGCACGCCGTGGAGCGCTCAACTGGGGCATTGTTGATTTATCCTCGTCATCGGCTCTTCCCTAGGGCCAGCTGCCAGCGTCTTCAGCGTGGCACTCCACGCAGAAAATAGGTCTACGGACGCCCGGATGCCGGCACCACAGCGTGACCCGCGGTACCGGCATCTAAACCCCTGGAGGTAATCCATCTGCGGGCGCTTGATTACCCCACTTCGTCCTCAGCCTCCTCCTGCGCCTGAGCCAGCGCCTCAGCGGGATCGGCACCTTCAAGCAGCACGCGCTCCACTGCCGTCAACACAATGCTGCGAATGATCGGGGTTTCGGCCTCGAAACCCACAACTACAGGCGAGGTTCCGGTTTGGGCCTGGAAAACAGGTACCCAGGGATTCTCCGCGATGAAGTTCGGCGCGGCAGGCGCGTTCGTTGCGACAGCGCTCGGCGCCAGCGCGATGGCTAGCCCGGCCTGTCCTTCGCTGATGAACCAGCACGCCCAATCCAGAGCTGCATCGAGGTTGTCGCTGTTGGCGTTTATGCCAACATGAACGGGCACGTTCGATGCGCCGTCGGTCGGGAACGGCAGCCTCGAGGACCCAACTCCAGTTGAGTCCACTGCCTCGCCAACCAGTGTCAACACCGCAGAACTGTTGTCGATCATGATCCCCAAGCGGCCCTCACGGAACTTCTGGCGGAAAGTCGATGCATCATCGCCGACCGGGAATGCTCCCGAGTTCACGACACTCTCGTACGCAGTAAGGGCTGCGATGTTCTCAGGACTGTCGATCGTAAGGGCACCGTCGGACGACCATCCTCCGCCATAGCCTTGGAACCAGTTGTTAATGTCGAACCACCAGGGCACCTCGCCGGTTATTAGATGACGAACCGCAAATCCTTCAGCGTCAGTGTTCTCTTCGATTTGACGCGCTGCTGCGATTAACTCTTCCACATCCGTCGGAGGAGTCACGCCCGCCTCATCCAGAATCGCTTGGTTCCAGAACATTGCGTAGTTCACTACCTCCCAGGAGAATGCGAGCTGTGAACCATTGCGAACGAGGCTGTCATTGTTGGCGTTCATGTCGGCCCCGCATTCAGCGGCCACGTTGTCGAGCGAGGCGAGGACACCAGCGTCTACTAACTCGGCAAAGAAAGTATCGGGGATGACAAAAATGTCTGGGCCGCCACCAGCACCGAACTCTGTCTGGAGTGTCGATTCGAAGTCATCACGGACGATTGCCTGCTGCTCGAGCGATACGTTCGGGTTCGTCTGTTCGTAGGCAGCAACCGCGTCCCAGATCTCAACGCCGCGACCTTCTTCGAGCCACTGCCAGTTAGCGAAACGCAGTGTTCCGCTAGGCATCTCTTCCGCTGGTTCTGCAGGATCGCCGCCGTCGGCACTGGCGGGTTCTTCCTCCGCAGGTGCCGGCGCTGCAGGTTCCGGTGCTGGCGCTGCGGGCTCGGGTGCAGGTGGTGGAGCAGCGGTCGTTCCCCCATCGTCATCGCCGCCACACGCGGCAGCCAGCAGACCGAACGCAAGCAGCACTGCTGCCGCCGCCCGGAATCTTGTCCGATTGTTTCTTGGCCTCATCCCAGTTCCTCCCTGAGCGAGAGTGCAACTATTGCACTCTATTTGCATATGCTGCACATTGCTTTATCATGTCGTCTGAGGTGTGTCAAGCACAACGAGACACGAGGTGATTGATGGCCGACTCGACTGAGTCATCGCGCAACACGATCCAGCTATACGACATCGTCGGCATTGGTGAATCCATGCTGACACTCCGGCGCTCAGCTAACGGTGACTCGTTTGACTGGGAGATCGGGGGAGCTGAGTCGAACGTGCTCCGCTACTGCGCTGCGCTGGGAGCCAGCACAGCATGGGTCAGCCGAGTCGGCGAGGACCTTGCCGGAGACCTGGTTGTCGACACAGTCGCCCAGGCCGGAGTCGATGTCTCGCGGGTCGCAAGAGTGCCCGACTACCAGACCGGCATCATGATTAAGGAAAAGAGTGCTGGCATTCAGCAGATTCGGTACTACCGGCGTGAAAGCGCAGCGTCCACCATGGCTGAGTGCAATGTCGACCTCGGATTTCTCCGCTCAGCCAGAATCCTGCACCTGACCGGTATCACCCTTGCCCTTTCCGAATCATGTCGGCAGCTTCTCGGATTGCTGCTCAACCCCCAGCATCGAAGAAACGGTTTGGGCCCAAAGCTGGCATTTGATGTGAATTGGCGTCCAGCAATCTGGTCGTCGGAAAGTTCGCCGGGGGAGACTCTAAGAGTGGCCACCAATCAAGCCGACATTGCCTTCGTCGGCCTAGACGAGGCCAATAAAATCTGGAACGCGCCGACAGTCAGTGAACTCCGCAAACTGCTACCGAACCCAGAGATTTTGGTTGTCAAAGACGCAGAGCGGGGCGCGTACGCAATTGTTGACTCTGCAACCCATTTCGTCAAAGCTCTACGCGGTCCTGTCGTCGAGCCTGTCGGTGCTGGGGACGCGTTCGCAGCGGGCGTGCTCGCAGCGACCTTCGTCTACCCTGGCGATGTTTCCTCTTGGCTCAGGCTTGGTCACATCACCGCGATGAGCGCGCTGGCACAAGCTTCAGATGTAGGCCAGATAGCCAGCCGCGAGGCTACCGAGCGCCTACTTTCGCTATCGACCGAGGAGTGGGATGACGCAGAACTCAGATTGGAGCAGACCCATCAGCACTATTCGAGTTAGTTCGGCCGGGGAACCCGCTAATCAGTTGAACTCCTACTTTGAACGCTCGCTGCAACACTGTCCAGTCATCGCAATCTTGCGCGGGCTCTCTCCCGTGGCCGCAACTACCGCCGCTCGCCAGCTGTCAGACGTAGGCGTTGATCTCATCGAAGTCACGATTCAGGACAACGCTGGACTGCGTTGTCTGGAGGCAGTAGCTGCCGCGATGGCAGCAGCTGGACGAGAAGTCGGTGCTGGCAGCGTCACCTCCGTGAGTGCGCTTCAGCGTGCCGTCGACACCGGCGCCGCGTTCGCAGTATCGCCTGGCCTAGATGTTGAGATCGTCAACGCTGCCAGAACCAGCATGGTCCCGTATCTCCCTGCCGTCGCAACCCCCTCTGAGCTGCAGCTTGCGCTGGCACATGGCCTAACCGAGCTGAAACTCTTCCCCGCACGCCAGCTAGGAGGACCCTCTTTTGTCAGGGCTATGGCCGGACCGTTCCCTGGCGCCTTCCTGGTACCGACCGGCGGCGTGACCCTTGCTGAAGTGGATGACTACCTCGCCGCAGGCGCAATCGGCGTCGGGCTAGGCGCTGATCTAACACAGTCCGGCGGCCTCGTTTCGCTACGCGGCTGGCTAAATGCCAGACAGAAAGAGCACCGTAATACCGGATGTCCCGGCTAAGAGATCGGTCGCAATACTTATGGTCGAGCTGGAGACACTATGAGTCAGACCGTACAACGAGCCATCCAAGTGCTGGGACTGATTGCCGAGAGCCCGTCGTCGATCGAGCAGGTTGCCTCTTTTATGGGGACCCATCGCAGCACAGCCCTCCGCACACTCCAGGTTTTAGAGGTCGAACAGATGGTCGTCCGCGATAGCCACAACGTGTTCCGCCTTGGACGGCGCATCATCAGTCTGGCGAATACGGCGCTCGAGAACATCGACTTGCGAACGGTCGCCACGCCGTTTCTAACTGAACTCAGTCAACAAGTGGGACACACGATCCACCTCGCAATGCTTGAGGCGGACAATGTTGTCTACATCGACAAACGCGAAGCAAAGCAAACCGTCCGCATGTATTCACGAATCGGCAACATCGCTCCGCTTTACTGCACCGGCGTCGCCAAGGCGATCGTGGCCTTCCTCCCCCCCGAGGAACAGCAACGCCTAGCCAGCACGATCGACTTTGTCGTTCATACTGATAACACCCTCGCCAACAAGAGCGAATACCTTGCCGACCTAGCTGCAACTGCCGAGCGCGGCTACGCAATCGACCACCTTGAACACGAACCCTGGGTCAACTGCGTCGCCGCCCCGATCTTCGAAGCGTCGGGGCAGGTTGCGGGGTCGGTCTCGATCACAACCACTACACTCTCGTGCGACTACGACACGCTGCTTACCATGGTGCCGCTTCTGTTCAAGGCGACTCGTGCTATCTCACGAGAGTTCGGCTGGCTCGAAGTCGCCGCCACAGATGCCGCGGCGCACTCCATCGGTGCCTAAAATCACCGCCGACCGGATCGGTTACCGGGATCGGACGCAGAGGGTTACCTAGATGGTCGACGAAACAGCGAGTCGCATTCTTTGGACATCTTCGAACATGGCGCTGCTGGGTCGGATTGCCGAAGAGTTCCAGACCACACAGCCTTTCGCCGGGCTGCGCATCGGGGTATCGCTACATCTCGAGGTAAAGACGGCGGTGCTGCTCTTGGCGCTTAAGGCGGGCGGGGCCGAGATTGTCGCTACCGGCAACTATGGCACCTCCCAAGACGACGTGGTGGCCTACCTCAACAACCAAGGCATTGACGCCCGCGGCAGCGGGTCGGATTCGCTTGAACGGCACCTTGGTCATGTCGAGTCGGTCCTGGATTCGAGCCCCGACATTTTGCTGGACAACGGCGCCGACCTGGCTCGGGGCGTCGTGGACCGGGGTCTGGCGGTGCTCGGCGGGACCGAGGAGACAACTTCGGGTCACAACATCCTCGCTGGTGAGCTTGCGCCCCATTTGAACTTTCCTGTAATCGTGATTAACGATTCGCCCCTCAAGGCCCTGGTTGAGAACAAGCACGCTGTTGGCCAATCCACCTACGAGTCACTCTGCCGGCTCACCAACCTCATGCCGCAGGGCAAGCGGGTGCTGGTCGCCGGCTACGGCTGGTGCGGGCGGGGAGTGGCGCAGTACCTGCGGGCCAACGGCTGCGAGGTGGTCGTGGCCGAGATCGACGAGATCAAGGCCCTCGAAGCGGCGCTCGACGGTTTCCGAGTTGCGGACTCTGTCGCCAAGTTCATCCCCGAGGCGGACATCGCTCTCACGGCCACGGGGGTTGACGGGGTAATCGGGGCCGCTGAACTCCAGCAGGCCCCCAGCGGAATTCTGCTGGCGAACGTGGGCCACTTCGACAGGGAGATCGACGTGGCTGCACTTACCGCTCAGACCACCGAGCGGATCCCGCTTGGGGATGCTCTGGCGCGGCATGTCCTGGCCGACGGCAGGACAGTGGATCTGATTGCCGAGGGACGGATGATGAACCTCGCCGGCAGCCACCCCAAGGGCAACAGCATCGAGTCCATGGACATGGGTTTCGCCATGCAGGTCCGGTCGCTGGAAAGGGTGGCTTGCTACCACGAGTCGTTGCCGCCGGGAGCACAGCCCGTGCCCGACGACATCAACCGGGCGCTGGCCCGAGAGTTCGTCCGGCAGATGGGCAACCCAGTCTGAGCCACCCGTCTCGCCCGACAATCAACGGGTGCCTGACCCGTTTGTTTGGTCCCCGCAGGGTGGAGAGTTTGGTCGAGTACTGCTAATAGTTCAGATTATTCGAATAACTGTTGAATTATTTCTTTCTTTAGCACGTACATGCGTTGTGGTTTTTGTGTTGGTTGGATAAACTCCCTTGGTACCGGTCGCTGACCTACTTGCGGGGTTGGTGTTGTTTGTCCGGCTTGTCGGCTCTGCCGAACGGAAGCCGATGGTTCACACACTGTGTTAAGGGGGTGAATGATGACTATTGCGACTCTTTTCGACGACCCGGCTACCGGGGTTGCTGCCGGGGCCGGCGGCTCCGAGCCAAAGGGCGCTGGTAAGAACAACGGCGCTGCTGGTGCCGCTGAAGGTGGCGCTGCTGGGGTTGCTGGAGCCGATGGCGCTGATTCTGGGATCGCCGGGGCCACTGACACTGCTGCTGGGCGCGCTGGTGGGGGTGTCGCTGGGCACAAAGGCACCGCCGCTGATGGGGCTGCTGCGACCGGTGCCGCTGCGGGTGGACCCGCCGGCGCTGCTGCTTGTGCTGCTGGTGGGGTTGGTCTTGGCTCCGGGTTTGATGTTGAGGGTTTGGTTGGTTTGTTTAGCTCGGATTTGTTGGTTGGGGGTTTGGCTGATGGGGAGTTGGAGGCTCGGTTGGTGTTGGTGGGCCGCTGCGAGTCTCGTTTGGCTGCGGTGAAGGCTGAGATGGTCGCTGAGCTGGCCCGCCGTCGGGGTGAGGGGCATGCGGCTGACGTTTTGCGTGACGGTTTGAAGCAGTCCCGCGGTAGGGCTAGGCAAGACGTGCAGCTGGCCGAGCAGTTGGGTCGGGTGCCTGGGACTGCTGAGGCTTTGCGTTCTGGGTCTATCACTGCGAAGCAGGCGAAGATGATCGCCGAAGCCGTAGAGCAGGCCCCGCCTGGCGGTTCGGGTGGTGAGGCCAAGTTGTTGGATGCTGCGGGGCGGGAGTCCGAGGACCGGTTTAGTCGCACTGTCCGCGATTTTGTGAACGAGCAGACCCGGGACGATCTCGGGGAGCGGCGTAAGCGTCAACGCGAGCGGCGCTATTTGAATATCAAACAAGAACCCGATGGGATGTTCTCTCTAATGGGCCGGTTCGATCCGGTGGCGGGTAGTCGCATAGAGACAGCGCTTACTGCTACGGCGAATCGGCTGTTTCATGCTGAGGATGCTAAGTGTCGGCTTTCTTCGGGTCAGCGCATGGCGGATGCTCTCGAACAGCTCGTCACGAACAGCGGCGGTGCTGGTAAGACTGCGGGCAAGGCTCAGGGTGTGGACCTGCTAGTCGTCGCCGACTACGACACCATTGCGGGCCAACTACGTGACGCTCGCCTTGTTGATGGCACTCCGCTTTCGATTGAGGAGCTTCTCGGGCTGGCGTGCGACGCGAGAATATTGCCCGCGGTGTTCAAAGGCAAACGTGAGCCTTTGTGGCTCGGCCGGGGCAAACGCCACGCCAGCGTTCGCCAGCGCGCGGTGTTGGCTGTGCGGGATAAAGGCTGCGTGGGTTGCGGGGCTTCGGCTAACTGGTGCCAAGCACACCACATCGTTCAATGGGAACACGGAGGCAAGACCGACCTCGACAACCTCTGCCTACTCTGCAGCTACTGCCACCACCATTTGGTTCACACCAAAGGCACCCAAATCATCCGAGACGCCGACGGCAAATACACCCTCCAACATCCCGACCAGCGTGGCAACACGCCACACGTAAGGCGCAACACTTGGACCGCCTGCACCCACGGACACGCAACAAGAACCAACAACCCCAACGCTGGCAACCTCTCGACCGTCAACCCGCCCCTACGACGCTGAAACAACCCGACTCTATCATCGCTGGCATGACTACCTCCTAAACGAAGTGTCAAGCAAACAACGAAGTGTCAAGCAAACAGAGGTAAGCCTCCAGCTCCTGATGTTGCGGATTGCTGCTACCTCCACCCTGAGACACTGAAACAAACCCACGCCGAGTTGGGTGCACCAATCCGCATCGAGCTAATCGCCAAAGCTCGGCGGGCCCAAAAACACCAATAACCCCGACCTGAACCTGCCGGCAAGCAAACAGGGGGGAAGGCCCAAACGGCCCGAAGGCTCAACAGTTGAAGTCCCGCTCCGAGGTCTCCGTCGAGGCGTTGGTGCACTGCGATGCCGCTGGCCGAAGTTTCAACTAGGTGAAGTCCCGCTCCAAGTCCTGAGGCTTGTTGCTGTTGGGAACTAATGTTACTAGTGTTGCTATTGGCAAGTGGGTTTGAGGCTTCTTACGAAACATGACTAGACGTTCTCGGCTGCTTGCCGCCTGCCTGCTTGTTTTCCTGCTGGCGCTTCCCGCCCAGGCGCAGGAATCCTCCGATCACCAGTATTTGCAGGATCGTCTAGCCGACGACGAGCAACTCAACCACTCGCGCGCCGAACTCGAACAACTAGGCGCCGACCAGGGACTCCTCGCTAGCGAGATTCAGACGCTGCAGCTCTCGGCCGCGCAACTCGAGGCAGAGTTGGCGCGCACGGCCGATCAGATTGCGCTCTCCGAAGCCCGACTGGTGGACATCGCGGCTCGCCAGAGCAAAACCAGCGAGCTGTACGCGGAAGCGGAGCGGGCGCTAGAGCGGGCTGAGGCGGATTACGCCGACCAGCGACAGCTAGCAACCGAGCGGATCGTCAACATGTACATCTACTCCTCTGAACACCGCACCGCCCTCTCCTGGGAGATCGATGATGTTCACGATCTAGAAAACCGCCATGTGCTCCTCACCATGGTTGGGGAGCACGACAAGAACCTGCTAGAGGGCCTCGACGCCGCGCTGGCAGAAATTGGTCGGCGCCGCCAGAGGTTGGAGGAACTGCAACGCGAAACTGAGGAGCTGGCCCGCCAAGAGAGCGAAGTGCTAGCCGAGGCCGTCGCAAGTCGCCAGCTGCAAGCGGCTCTGCATGCCGAGCTGCAGGTCCGTGTCCAAGAGTTGCACAACGAGATCGAGGCGCTGGAGCAAGCCCAAGCCGAGGTAGACGCCATTCTGAACAAGCGGATAGCCGAGATCCAACTCGAGGCCGCCGAACGAGACCGGCGGCGGCAGATCTGCTTCAACAACCCGCGCTCACCTCTTGACAGTGATGGATCCTGGATCAACTGCCCGGCTGTGGGCGTGGTTGTGCCGCCGAGCGCGGTCCGCTGGCCTCTAGCCGAGCGGGTTACTTCAGAGTACGGGCCCCGCTGGGGTCGAATGCACGAAGGCCTTGACATCTCCGGAAGCTTCGGTGCGCCCATCAGCTCAGCGGAGTCGGGCCGAGTGGTCTACGCCGGCTGGATCAGCGGTTACGGCCAAACCGTCATCGTGGATCACGGCGGCAACATGTCCACGCTCTACGCGCATATGCAAGCCATTGCCGTGTCGGCGGGTCAGACTATTTCGATCGGTCAGGTGGTGGGATACGTGGGCGACTCGGGGTACTCCTTCGGCCCGCACCTGCACTTCGAGGTGCGGATCGGCGGCAAAGCGGTGAATCCCCGAAAATACCTGCCCTAGGTACTACTTCAGCGCCGCCGCAGGTTTACCGAGGATCGCGATTCAGCACCGGCTGCAATAGCGGAATCCAGGACAACTCGCGTGGGGGTACCGACTCGTACCCCATAGCGCGGCTGGTGCGCCAGTCGTGATCCGCACCGAGCGTGGCCAGCAGCTCGGCGTAACGCAGCGGCGCCGTTATGGCGTCGATGACCGGCACGCCGATCTTGTGCTGTATCTCCCGGTAGAAGCCGAACTCGATGGTGCATCCCAGGATGATGGTGTCGGCTCGGTCATGCTCCACGGCCGCCTCGGCCTCGGTGAGTATCTGTTGTTTGGTGAAGTCGGGATCAGCTTGGAAGTCGTCCACGCTCATCCCCAGAACTCGAAACGACGCCAGGCGGTCGCCGAAGCCGTATTTCACGACGTTCTCGTGCATCTCGGGGATCCACTTCTTGCGCCCCACCAGAATCGAGATGTTCTCACCCACCGTCGAGGCGATATGGAGGCACGCTTCGGCCGGCGCGGTCACCGCCATAGCTCCCGAGAGTTCACGCGCCCCGCGCAGGAACGGGTCGTAGAAACAGCCGATGACCGCCGCGTCGTAGCTGGCCTGCTCTGCCGCCCAGCGGATCACCCCTGCGGTGGGGCCGGCCACGACTGCCTCTAGCGCGTTCCACTCCAAGTGCTGCGGCCCAGAGCCGGGAAGCGAGCAAACGTCCACCCGAGTCCCAACTGCCGCCTCGGCGCGGAGTTCGGCAGCAATCGGCGCGTCGTAGGCGTCGGTAGCAACTGGGTTTATCCAGAGAATTCGAGTCGTTGCGCGAGCCATAGCCGTACCTACTTGCCGTCCCTAGGTGATGCTGCTGTAACACGCAGGATTCTAGATGCTCTAGCTGGACCTGAAGTTCAAGTCACAAGCTCAGATCGCGAGTTCAAGTCACGTACCTACTCTTGCCCACTCTGGCTGACCCGCAGACCAGCCGGGGACAGAACGGTAGGCTGAGTGCGTGACATCGCACGACGTGATCGTGGTGGGCGCCGGCCCGGCAGGCTACGCCTCGGCGCTGTACGCCGCTAGCGTCGGACTAGACGTAGGCCTCGTGGAGCGCTCCAAGCTGGGCGGCACCTGTCTGCACGTGGGCTGCATCCCGGCCAAGGAACTGCTGGAGACTGCGGCGGTTTTCCGGGCGGTGGGTCACGCCGGAGACTTCGGCGTAAATACTTCATCACCCACCCTGGACATGGCCATAGCGCAAAGCCGCAAGCAGGGGATCATCGATCGACTCACCGGCGGGCTGTCACAGCTGTTGGGCAGGCGCAAGGTGACGGTCTACGACGGCAGCGGAGCCCTTGGGGCTGGCCGTACAGTCAGGGTCACCGGCGGCGACCAGAGCCTCACGCTGACCGGCCAAAACGTCATCTTGGCCACCGGTTCGGTGCCCCGAACCCTAGAAGGGTTCACCGTAGACGGTCAGCGGGTGGTGACCTCCGACGAGCTGTTAGCTATCGACTACGTGCCGGCCAGCGCTACGGTCATAGGCGGCGGCGCCATCGGCTGCGAGTTCGCTTCGATGCTGTGCGACTTGGGCAGCCAAGTGACGCTGCTGGAGGCTCTGCCAAGGCTGCTGGCCTCTGCTGACACCGACGTAAGTCGCCAAGTGAAGCGATCCTTCGAACGCCGGGGCATAAAGGTACATACCGACGTGGCGGTGACCGGGGCTGAGCCGGCCGGGGAGTCAATGCGGGTGCGGTTCGGCTCGGGCGACGAAGTTCACGCCGACCTAGTGGTAGTGAGCGTGGGGCGCCGCCCCGTAACCGAGGGCCTGGGGCTGAACTACACCGCCGTGGAGATCGACGATCGTGGCTTTGTGACGGTTGACGAGTATTGCCGCACCGGCGAGCAAGGGGTCTACGCCGTCGGGGATGTCCTAGCCACACCACAACTAGCGCACATGGGCTTCGCCGAGGGCATCTTGGCAGTGCAACACCTGCTGGGCGAGTCGCCAACACCCATCGACTACGCCAACGTGGCTTGGTGTATCTACTGCAGCCCGGAGGTGGCGTTCGCCGGCCTAAGCGAACAGCAGGCGGCCGAGGCTGGGTTAGATGTGGTGGTCGCCAAGCATCGCTACATGGCTAACGGCCGGGCGATGATTGTGGGCGAGACCGACGGTTTCGTGAAGGTGGTGGCAGAGCGAACTGCTGACGGCAGCGCCGGGCGGTTACTAGGCGTGCATCTGGTGGGGCCGTGGGCCACCGAACAGTTGGGCCAGGGGTACCTGGCCGTGAACTGGGAGGCCACGGTGGCCGACGTGGCTGGCTTCATCCAGCCGCACCCCACGCTCAGCGAACTTTTCGGCGAGACGGTGTTGTCGCTGACCGGCCGGTCACTGCACGGGTAGCGGGCCGGAGGTAGGTCGGCGAGCACCGGGATCTAGACACCGGGACCGCCAGGACCCAAAGCATCAGGACCCAGAGCATAAGGACGGGCGTAATGGCCGATGTGATTCTTCCCCAACTGGGTGAGACGGTGACCGAGGGCACCATCATCCGCTGGATCAAGCAAGTGGGAGACGAGGTGGCCAGAGACGAGCCGCTCTTTGAGATATCCACTGACAAGGTGGACTCGGAGGTGCCGTCGCCAGCCGCTGGGGTGCTCACCAAGCTGGTGGTGCCCGAGGGAGAAACTGTGCAGGTGGGAGCGCTGCTGGCTGTCATCTCCGAGGGTGGAAAAGCGCCCGAGCCGAAGCTGGAGGTTTCTTCTTTCCCTGCTCCTCCCCCGAAGCTGGAGGTTTCTTCTTTCCCCGCTCCTCCCCCGAAGCTGGCGGCCTCCTCTTTCCCTGCTGCCCCTGAGCCTGAGATCAAGACTTCCTTTTTTGCCGCTCCCGCCCCGGAAGGCGAAAGCCGGCCTCAGCCACGCTTGCTCTCGCCGGTGGTGCGCCGGCTGGTCAACGAGCACGGTATCGACATTGCCGAAATCGAAGGCAGCGGTGTCGGTGGCCGAGTGACCCGCGCCGATGTGGAGCGAGTCATCCGCCAGCGCCAGAGTGCCCAGACCGCAACAACCCAGCCAGCGCCACTGGCCCCCCAGTCCACCCCGGCCCAGCCCCCTATAGCCCAGCCCCTCGCCGAGCCTCTGGAGGCTGGGGGGGAAATTTCACTGAGTGTGCCGCTGAGCAGCATCCGCAAGACCATCGGCCGGCACATGGTAGCCTCCAAGGCCACCTCGCCGCATGTGCTGACGGCGGTGGAGGTGGACTTCGAGGGCGTGGAGCGGGTCCGCCGCAAAGCCCGGGCCGCCTGGCGTTCTCAGGAGGGCTTCAGCCTTACCTACCTGCCTTTTATTACTCGAGCGGTTTGCGACGCCATCGTGGACTTCCCGCACATCAACGCCAGTATCGACGGCGGTGACCTAGTAGTTCATCGCAACGTACATCTGGCTGTGGCGGTGGACTTGGGCTTCCAGGGACTCTTAGCCCCCGTAGTGCGCAACGCCGAGACTAAGCGACTCCGGGCCATCGCCCGCGAGGTGATGGATCTGGCTGCCCGGGCTCGCTCCAAAGAACTCTCTGCCTCCGAGGTGACCGGCGGTACGTTCACTATTACCAATCCTGGCCAGTACGGCACCCTCATGCAGTTCCCGATCATCAACCAGCCACAGGTGGCGATCCTGTCGACCGACGGCATCAGCCGGAAACCCGTCGTGGTGACCGACGAGCAAGGGGAGGAGGCCATTGCGATCCATTCGGTCGGCGTGTTGGCTCTGGCCTGGGACCATCGGGCTTTCGACGGCGCCTACGTGGCGGCATTTCTGGACCGCTTGCGTCACATCATTCAAACGCGGGACTGGGAAGCCGAGATTCTCTAGTGGCGCCGGCACCGGCGGCTAGTCAACCGGCGTCCCGGCGGCGGCGCGCCGAGGGCACCGTCGCCCCCGCAGCGCTTACGGCACCCAAACATCTCTCGGTCCGCTGGCTGGGCAAGGTCGGCTACGACGAGGCTTGGGCGCTGCAGCGCGCTCTGCACTCTCACAGTTCCCGTAACTATCTGCTGCTGCTAGAGCACCCCCACGTGGTCACCCTGGGACGCCGCGCCGACGAGGCTCACGTGCTGACGTTTCCCGCTTCAGTTGGTGCCGAGCTGTGCCACACCGACCGGGGAGGCGATGTCACCTATCACGGACCCGGACAGTTAGTGGGTTACCCAATCCTCAGCCTCGCCGGTCGGCGCACCGGCGGCCTGGGCGCCGCTGCGGCTTACGTGGAGAGCCTGGAAGACCTACTTATTGCGGTGTTGGAGGATCTGGGATTAGCGGGAGCCGGAAAACTAGATCGCCATCGGGGAGTCTGGCTAGACCCTACCGGCCCCAAGCCGCGCAAGATCGCTGCCATCGGGGTACGAGTGCAGCGCGGCCGCACCCTGCACGGTTTCAGCCTTAACGTGGACCCCGACCTGGAATGGTTTAGTCGGATCGTGCCGTGTGGGATCCGCGAGTACTCGGTGACCTCGCTAGCAGCCGAAGGCGTCAATGTCGCCATGTCCGAGGTGGTAGAAGCCACGGTCCTGCGGTCTGTGCAGCGGTGGGGCGGCGAAGGCTGGGACCGGGCAGATGTGGTGGCCCCAGTCGGGAAGAACATAAAAGCCAAGCCCCAGACCAGCACTCGCATCCAGGCTGGCAGAACTCGGCCCGTTCCGGTTGAGTTGGCCGCACGGGCAGGGATTTCGCATCATCCAGTTACCAGCCAGCGTAAGCCCTCCTGGATGCGAGTGGTGGCGCGCACCGGGCCAGAGTTCCGGCGGATCTCTGCGGTGATGCGAGACCTGGACTTGGTGACGGTCTGTGAGGAGGCCGGCTGTCCCAACATCTACGAGTGCTGGGAGCAGGGAACCGCCACGTTCATGCTTGGCGGCGAGCGTTGCACCCGGGCCTGCGGGTTCTGCCTGGTAGACACCCGCCGCCCCGAGCCTCTAGACCCTGCCGAACCCGAGCGGGTGGCCGCAGCAGTCGCCCGCATGGGCCTCGAGCACGCCGTAGTCACCGCAGTCGCCCGCGACGACGTACCCGACGGCGGAGCCCAGCACTTTGCGACTTGCATCGGGGCGATCCGGCGGCTCTGCTCCGATGTCACCGTGGAGGTGTTGATCCCCGACTGCAAGGGCGACGCTGGCGCGCTGCAGACCATTTTTGCTGCACGGCCCGATGTGCTGAACCACAACATCGAAACCGTGGCCCGACTGCAGCGGGCGGTGCGTCCGTCAGCCGGCTACGCCCGCAGTCTGGCCGTGCTAGCACGAGCTAAGGCCGCCGGGCTGGTGACCAAGTCTTCGATCATGGTGGGCCTGGGAGAGACCCCTGCTGAGGTCAGCGAGGCGCTGGCCGATCTGGCCGGCGTGGGCTGCGACATCGTGACTTTGGGGCAGTACTTGCGACCTAGCAGTTCTCACCTGCCGGTGGAGCGCTGGTGGTCGCCGGAGGAGTTCGCTGCGCTGGCTCAAATCGGTACTGGGTTGGGTATAGGCCACGTTGAGGCGGGACCGCTAACCCGCTCTAGCTACCACGCTGCCGGGTCGGCTCGGGCGGTTGGGGCGGCGAGCCAGTCCACGCCTGCGTTGTGAGCGAGGTACACGCCGCAACCGTCTTGCTGCAGTGGGCCGCCGGTGGTTTGCTCTTCGGCTACGTCACTACGCGCCGGCGGGAAGTCGGACCGGGCTACGGCTGGCTGCTGAGATCGCTCTACGGCGCGCTGGCTGCCCTGGGGGGAATCGTCGGTGCCGCTGCCGGCTTTCGCCCAGCGCGGGACCTGGCTGCGCTCGCCGCGGCGGCAGCCGCGGCTGGGGCGCTCACCCTCTCGCTGCGCCGCCGGGCGACCACACAGACTGCCCAGCAACGCGCTGCTCAACGCCGCCTTAGCAGGGTGGCGGCGATGGTCGGCCGCCCGGCGCCAGCGTCGGAGTCGGCCCCAGGTCCGGAGTTTCCGCCGCTGGTGGATCTGGTAGCGCCATTGGTGGCTCTGGTGGGTGTGGCGGCCGGTGGTGTGGCAGCGGGTGGGCCCGTGCCGCTGTCGGTTGCCCGGGTCCTAGTGGGTGCCCTGTTTCTGGGGGTGGTGTCAGATGCCATGCTGCTGGGCCACTGGTATCTAGTGCAGCCCGGGCTGCGGCGGGCGCCCCTAGTGCAGTTAGTGCGCTGGAGCATGGTGCTCTGGGTCGCCGAAACAGTGGTGCTGCTGTGGCCCACTGGCGTGATCTCGATACTTACGGGCAGCGTGGACGACGGCTTCGGCGGCCTGTTGGGCTGGTACTGGGTGCTCTGCGCTGCCGGGAGCGCGGTTCTGCTAGCTGCCACCGAAGCAGCTTTGCGGATTAGGCGCTATGCCGCGGTGATGGCGAGTACCGGCCTGTTATATCTGGCCATCATGACCACCTTCGGCATGGACCTCATTGCCCGAGTGTCGCTGCGCCCGTGAGCCGGATCACGTCCCGGGCGAGGCGGCACAACTCTTCCACCCGGGCGTCTTTCCGAGCCGAGGAGCGGCGCATCATGACCAATGGTCGGTGAGCTATGGCCTCTCCAGCGACATCCACGAGTTCGGGATCGTGCCCACCCACCGCTTCGGGCAGCACAGCCCACGCTAAGCCCACGGCCGCCACCTGACGCAGCACGTCGGGGTTCTGCGAGGTGAGCGTCACGACAGGCTGAATCCCGCGTTCGGCAAGGCCGGCCTCTATCAACGCCCGAGTACGAGACCCCGCCGGCGGCAGTGCCCATTCCACGCCGGAGCAGTCCTGCTCGACTGTCTCGCGGCTGCGGCGGGCGTAAATGCGCAACTCCTCAGTTCCGAGAAGTTCGCCTACGAGGCCCTCTGGCGGCGGGCCGACGGCGAAAACTAGGTCCAACTCGTAGCTCAGTAGCCGCTCGCAGAGCGCCGTCGTGGAGTCCACAACGAGTTGCAACTCCACCGCCGGGTGGGTGTTGCGGAAGATCATCAGGGCGTCTGGCAGCAGGTAGAGCGTGGCGGCGTCGGTTAGACCGACGTTTAGCCGCCCCACGTCACCGTGCTGGTGTGACCTAATCCATGTCTCCAGCTCGTCAGCACGCCCGAGCACCTCGGCGGCGAAGTCAGCAACCATCCAGCCGGCCTCGGTAAGCCGCCTACGGCGTCCGTCCTGTTCGAAGAGCACGATGCCAAGACGCTGCTCTAGCTGCGAAAGGCTTTGCGAGAGCGCCGGCTGACTGATCCCCAGCTCATCAGCAGCTTCGGTGAACGACGAGAGTTCCGCCACTTTCTGCAGGTAAGAGAGCGTGCGGGTGTTTAGGTTTAGCGGCGCTAGGGCTCCCGGCGGACGTTCGCTCCGGGGGCGGTGGCCGACGTGTCGCCGAGTGTCTTGGCCTTTCTCTCCCGGCTCCCGGCTCATGTCACCATCCTATAATCCATCCCATAATCTTTCTCCTATTGAAATGGTTGCACTATTCCATGTATCTAATATATTGAGGTGCCAGCCCCGCGGGGCCTCTAGAGAATCACAGCCACCAGAAGTACAGCCACCAGAAGTACAGTCGCCGGCCGCTGGCACGCCGGTGGCGCAAGGAGGAGAAGAAGATGGGATTAATCAACGTTGGGATAGTCGGAGTAGGCAACTGCGCTTCCTCGCTTGTCCAGGGCGTTAACTACTACCGGGATGCCTCTGCTGATGAGGAGATTCCCGGCCTCATGCACCCAGTGCTAGGCGGCTACTCCATTGGAGATGTGCGCTTCACCGCCGCCTTCGATGTCGACGCCGAGAAGGTCGGGGAGGACCTCGGTAAAGCCATCGCCAAGGGTCAGAACAACACGGCCACATTCTGCGAAGTCCCAGAGACCGGCGTTATCGTCCAGCGAGGCCTCACCCTTGACGGCATCGGACGCTACCTCGCTGAGGTAGTCGTAGAGTCGCCGCAAGCGCCAGTAGACGTGGCTGGGGTGCTGCGCGAAACCGACACCCAGGTCCTGGTCTCGTACCTGCCGGTCGGGTCCGAGCAGGCGGCTCGTTGGTATGCCGAGCAGGCCCTCGAAGCCAACTGCGCCCTGATCAACTGCATGCCAGTTTTTATTGCCGGTAACCAGGATTGGGCCGAGCGTTTCCGCCGCCGGGGCGTGCCGATCGTGGGTGATGACATCAAGTCCCAGGTAGGTGCCACCATCGTGCACCGCAACCTGGTGCGGCTCTTTGAGGACCGCGGCGTGCGGGTAGATCGCACCTATCAACTCAACTTCGGCGGCAACACTGATTTCTTGAACATGTTGGAGCGAGACCGGCTGGAGTCGAAGAAGATTTCCAAGACCCAGGCCGTCACTAGCCAGCTGGAGGCTGAACTTCCTGGCTCCGAGGTGCACGTTGGGCCCTCCGATCACGTGCCGTGGCTAGAGGATCGCAAGTGGTGCCACATCCGCATCGAGGGCACCACCTTCGGCGACGTGCCGCTGAACGTGGAGTTGAAACTGGAGGTTTGGGATAGCCCTAACTCGGCCGGCGTGGTCATCGATGCCATCCGTTGCGCCCGTCTAGGACTGGATCGGGGCATCGGGGGTCCGCTGTATGAAACTTCGGCATATTTTATGAAATCGCCGCCTCGCCAGATGCGCGATGAGGACGCCCGCGACGCTGTCGAAGCTTTCATTGCCGGGGCGTAGCGCCCGCCTCGATGAGCCCTCTCGCGCTGGCCTCGTACTATCGATTCCCCTAACAGAGCCCTAACACCCCCAACAGAGGAGGAGCACTGTGGCTATTTCTGTAACTCTTGCTGCGACCGTTCCCGCTAGCGCCGAGGTGACAGCTCTGGGCGTCTGTTCCGAGCAGGTCGACGCCGAACCACATGGCCTGGACTGGGCGCTGCTGCGCAGCCTCGGCTTCGAGGCCAAGCCAGCTCAAGTGGAGTTGGTCTCGGGCCCCGATGGCCGGCCGGTGGCAGTAGTCGGATTAGGGCCTGCAGCTGAGTTGACGCCGGCGGTGATTAGGCGTTCTTCGGCCGCGCTGGCGCGGCTAGTGCGCCGCCAGCGCTGGTTGGCTTCATCTCTGCTGGAGGCGGTTAGCGAGGCGGTTCAGGACGAGGTCACCTTGGCAGCCGCGGCGCAGGCGCATGCCGAAGGGATCGTGCTAGGCGCTTACGGCTATCACGCCTTCCAGAGCGAACCAGAGCCCAACAAGCTGGCGAAGCTCACGGTGATCGGCAGTGGACAGGAGGTGCGCGGCGCCCTCAAGGCTGGCGTGGCCGTCGCCGAGGGGGTCTGCTTTGCCCGTGACCTGGTCAACGAGCCCGGCGGCTCTTTGACTCCCACCAAGCTGGCCGAGCAAGCCCTTGCCGTGGCGACGAGCGGAGACGGCGCCGACTTGGAGATCCAGGTCTGGGACCGCCAGGACATCGTGGATGCCCGCTTTGGCGGCCTGCTGGGGGTGAATCGCGGCTCCGAGCAGCCGCCGCGTTTCGTGGAGATTACTTGGCGACCCCCCGAGACCGAGAAGGGTTTCCTGGCGCTGGTGGGCAAGGGGTTGACGTTCGACTCCGGCGGCCTGTCTATCAAGCCGGCGTCTGGTATGGAGACGATGAAGATCGACATGAGCGGTGCCGCGGCCGTCCTCGGCACAATGCGGGTGGTGAAGACCCTGGCTCCGCCTATCCGGGTCACCGGCTACATCCCCATAACTGACAACATGCTGGGGGGCGATGCCACCCGGCCCGGCGACATCCTCACTATCCGCAACGGCAAGACCGTAGAGGTGCTCAACACCGACGCGGAGGGCCGTTTGGTGCTCGCCGATGCCCTGTCGTGGGCCAGTGAGTCAAAGCCGGACGCCATCGTGGATCTTGCCACGCTCACTGGGGCTTGCATGGTGGCGCTTGGTACCAAGGTCGCCGGATTAATGGGTAACCACGCTGGTTGGATCGAAGCGGTGGAAGCTGCAGCCGAGCGCGCCGGCGAGCGGGTCTGGCACCTGCCGCTACCGGAGGACTACCGCAAGCAGTTGGACTCTCCGGTGGCTGATTTGAAGAACATCGGAGACCGCTGGGGCGGCACCTTGACCGCAGCGCTGTTCCTACGAGAGTTCGTAGCCGACGGCATCCCCTGGGCTCACTTAGACATCGCCGGCCCCGCCTGGACCGACAGCGTCGACGGCGAGGCTGCCAAGGGTGGCACCGGTTTCGGGGTTCGCCTGCTTGTGGACTTGATTAGGAACTTCTCGTCTTTCGGAGACTAATCGCTCGGCCGCCGCCGATCCGGGTCTTGCGCTCAGTTCGCGCTTCGCCTGCCCGCTCTCCCTGGTCTACGAAGGCTTGCGCCCGGGTGTGCCTTTCGGTGGCCCAGCGGGCTGCCTCGAAAGCCACGGCAGGGTGGAAATGCCACGAGTGCAGTTGCTGCTCCACCGAGTCGGGATCGTCGCCACATGTCAGCAGTGCTAGCGCTAGTTGCCGGGCTCGAGCCAATGCCTCCACCCCTGGCGGATCCATGACTGCTGGCTGCGGCCAGAGATCGTGCGCCAGCTTTAGTCGGGGAGGTAGACGTTCGACCATGCGGACAGTCAGGCTGGGAAGACGCATGCGCACAAAGAGGGTGCCGTGACGCCCCCGCTGCATGAGCCTGAAGCGGCAGCAGCGCTCGAATGCCCGGTTGAATGCGGCATGGAGCGCCGAGCGACCACCGAGGCCTAGCTCGCTAGCTATCTCGGCCGTGTTTACGGTCACCCCATCGGGGAACTGCTCTAGCTGCATTGCCAGACGCCGGATCAGCCAGGTGGCCGACGGTCCCAGCACGCCTAACCAGAAAAACTCCACGTAAGGCGACTTGGGGTGATAACTACGACCATCGTCGGGGCAGAGGTCTACCCAGGGTTCGACCCAGAGTTCGAGGGCGCTGGCTTTGTTGCGTTCTGAGGCGCGTCGGCTAGCAGCGCGACCGGCGTTTCGTTGGCCGGCGATCTTGGGTGCTGAGGGGCTGGAACTTTCAGGGACGAGGGCAAGTGGTGACTGCATGGCGTTCTCCTAGCGCGAGTCTGAACTTGGGATGCCCCTTGGCATCAACCCGTCACACCGTCACATCCAATATGTGAACTATGTGATAAGTAATGAAACTAATCAAACATTATCTATATACGCAAAATATCGCTTTGTCAAGCGAAGGTCAAGTGACCCAAGCTCACGCCCTTACGGGTGACTCCTCTCTAAGAGCCGTGTAGTAGGCGCGCTCGATGTTGTCGAATAGCCCGAACGTGCGAGGGTCCCCGAAGGGGAACTGCTGGCTGATGTAGGTACCTGCCACCTGGTTACCCATGTCGATCCAGTAGAAGGAGTTGGCCAGCCCCGCCCACATGAGCCCGCCTGCTGGCCGGCCTGTTGCTAACGGTTCTTCGTTGATCTGGAAGGTCAAACCCCAGGACTTCTGGATATTCGGATAGAACGCGGCGTCACCGGATAAGCGTGGCATTGCCGTAGGCAACGGCACGACTCGCAGCTGGCCCATGTTGTTCACCACCATCTGCTGCACTGTCTCAGGACGCAGCACCTGCACCCCTTGGCGTGTGCCGCGCCCCAGGATCATCTGCAGGAAGCGGCTGTAGTCCTCTACGGTTCCGTAGAGCCCGGCGCCGCCGAGTTGCACTTCGGGCTCTTGGTTTAGCTCGAAGTCGTAGGGGCTGAGGCTTCCGTCCTCACCGCGGATGTGAACGCCGGCCAGCCTGGCCCTCATCTTGTCGGTGATGGCGAACCCGGTGGAGTCCATGCCCAGGGGACCCAGGATATTCTGCTGCAGGTAGTCGCCGAGTCGCATCCCCGAGACCACCTCCACCATCAGCCCTACGTGTTCGAGGCCCGTGCCGTACAGCCACGCCTCGCCAGGGTCGCGCAGTGCCGGAACTGCTAATGCCGCCCGCCGGCAGCTCATGATTGAGGGCGTGCCGGTTGCCCGCTTGTAGCGCACGAGGTCCTCGCTCCAGAGTTCGTAGCCAAATCCGGCGGTGTGGGTCAACAACTGGCGCAGGGTCACCGGGGTGCTGGCTGGGCGTACCCGCGGGTTGCCGTCCTCGTCGAAGCCCTGTAGCACGCCGACTGTTCCCAGATAATCCAGCACTTCGGCAGCGGGGGTGTCTAGTTGCAGCTGGCCTCGCTCTACTAGCTGCATGGCGGCGGCACCGGTTATCGCCTTGGTCATAGACGCAATCCAGCACACGGTGTCGGCGGTCATCGCCCCGGCGGCAGAATCTCCCAGCGAGCGCACGCCCGCCGCGGCGGAGCAGAGTACGTCCTCAGCGCTCACGATCTGGGCGGTGGCGCCTGCTACGTCACCCCGGCTAACTCCCCCTTCGAGGATGGCCTGTACGTCGTTCTGCAGCGCCATCTGGTACTTCCCTTTCCGCCCGGACGGGACATAGCCGGGATTGGCTCACCCAATGGGGTCTCGTCGGGTGGGACCTATCGGAGGTGGCGTGGAGTTGTTCTTCGAACTCCCCCGGCGCGGCGTTCATGAACGGCACGCGGCTACCCCCAACACGCTAGACCGACCAACCCGGCCGCACTATAACAACCCCACCGCCGGCCACCTAAGCTCGTTATGTTCAACAGCCTGTGCCAAGGCTAACCACAGTGCTACGAATGGGTATTATTTAGGGTTACAGGTCTAGGCTGGGAAGGTCGAGTTTGCGGGTTCGGCCGGTGCGAACATCCTGACTGGCGATCTCTGATGTGAGTTTGTTCCATTTGGTTGTGACTGTTTTTAGCGTGTCGTTGCCCGGAACGCTGGCTGCGGCTAGATCTGAGTAGAGGATGCCAGCGAGTTCGACGGCGGCGGTGACATAGCGTTGGGCGAGCCTGTCGGCAGTGTCTCGGAGCACTTCTACGTTGTCAGGGTAGGTGCCGTAGACGCGCCACGATGACATTGTTGCTAGGTCAATATTGCCCTCTCCTAGCCGGTCTGTGATCTCTGAGCGTAAACCTGGTGGTAGTAATTCCAGGCATGCGGATATGTCATGGCCTGCGCGTCGCCGGTCGGCGGCGGTGGGTTTAGGGTCACTGTGCCATATAGCCAAGTTTTTGATCGTCTTCTCGATGACCATTGCCGCTTTAGAGCAAACGTCGACCATGCGTCCGAGGCGAGCACCTTCTTGAAGCTCAAAGGGGTAGTCCGGGGCCGATTCCAGAGTGTATGCAACGGTGAAGGTTGCCATACCGCGAAGCTCGTCGAGAATGTCGCTATCGAACGTTTTGAGAGCTTCTTCCAGGTCGCTCATGGGCCGTACCATAGCTTTATCCCAGCGCACTTCGCCGCGAAGCGCCGACTCGCCTACCGGGATCAATCCCAAAGCGTTTATGCGGTGCTCAAACGAGCTTGGGACTCGTTCGATGCGGGCTTTCCATTCTGGGCGATCGGTAGCGAACACTTGCACGGGCCAGCGGCGGGCTATTGCTTCGGATGCTGCCTTCTCTAGACGACGAGTCAGTTGATAGCGGTCTCTGTAATCGATGTCAGCGAAGAGTGCTACTAGGTCGATGTCGCTTAGCGGTCCGGGATCACCGTGGGCTACTGAGCCGTAGAGGAACACCTCTTCGGCGCCCTCGTCTACCAGCGCTTTCGCCGCCCTGTGGGCGTCGGCTATCGAAGGCGCAGCCTCTCCGCTCAGCGTCACACTCACACCCACACACTACCCCAGATAGAGCTGCACTCGCCCCGGCGGGCAGACAGGGCTGGGGTCTACTCCTGACCAAGAGAACCCGTCATCGCAGCACCGCCCCCAAAACGCCCAGAACCGACACCACCCCTGCCTACCCCCTCCTATCTCTCCGCGACAAACGCCTCTGCCAGATGCTAATCACACCGGCGAGCAGCTCGCGTACGCATGTTAGCTTACAGAGTTAGAGGAACGCCACCTTAGGTGTGCTCGGTTTCCTTCATTTCCTTTGTCGGGATACGTGAGCGTGGGCTGTTTGGTTGGGCTAGTCGCAGTGCGAGCCCGGTATGGGGTCGCTGAGAACATCAGCGCTGATCCGGAGCTGGTAGTGACCCTGTTCGTTGATCGGGGTGCCAAAATTGCGTAAACGTTTAAGGGTTTTGAATCCGATGACTTCATCGCCCTGCCACCGACCTCTGACCCTACATGTTATGAGTGCGGGGTATCTCCCCCCCCCCGCCAGCTGGGTGTACTTCATCCCAGCCATCGAAACCTAGAATTACCTGAAGCGTGTCTCGCTTCCATGTGCAGGTCGAGTGGTGCTCTACTCGTGTGCCTACACGCAGCGGCAGCCAACGCGTGCCAATACCGGGGTCGTTGGTTACGAAATTGACCATTCCCTGCCCGGTAATGTAATCGGGGTTTGTCTCGCCGTAAGGTTTGCAGGCGAACAAACGGATTGTGTTGCTGTCGGCTGGTTTGAGGCACCAGTCCTGGGGGGCGTGCGCGGGTAGTGGCGCACAGTTCGTGGTGGTGTGCAGGTGGGCGAAGAGCCCTTTGCCGCCCCAAGGAGGGTTAGCCCGACGAGTAACCTCACTGCTGGCAGCAGAGCCCCCAACACCTTTTAGTGTTATCGGCGAGCTTTGCAGCCACCGACCAGCCGCAACACCTGCGTAGGCCAAAGTGCGGTTGGCAGGCAGCCTCTTAGGCCCCCAGCCGTTATTCGTTTTTTGTTCTACCGCGAACTCGATGCGCCCATCGCTGAGTTTGCGGGCGGCTATGCGCACCTGTCCGACATCTAGGTTCAGGGTCGAGCTGACTAGCCATCTACCAACTGCGGCATTGGCGGGGAAGTGGCGTGTCCGCGGATACAACACGGTCGAGCCAGTCTTGTCACCGCCGCCGACGCGTAGGGCGAACTCGACTTTGCCGTTGCTGAGTTTACGGGCCCGTATCCGCACCTCCTGGCTTGTTCCACCCGAGTTGTCGCTTTGAGCGTTAGCCGCGACGGTGGGTGTGAAGACTGCGAGCAGGGTCAACACGATTGTGGCGACAGTCAGGGCGAGTATTTTTCGCCAGTTGTTGGCAGGTCGCTTGCGCGTTGGGTGGGTCGGAGTCATGGTGATCTCCCTTTTCTAGGTTTGTGCTGTGCTCATATCCGGGTGATTGCCGTGTACCAGCCTTTGAGTTTATTGGCGGACCCTTCTCGGGGCGGAAGAAGATTCCTGACTAACTTGGTAGACTTTTGCTAGATAAGAGATCGGTCCTACTAGCCCGCCTAAGGAGCCAAAGCTATGCCAACGTTCCGCGACATTTTGCTCGAAGCCAAGTCTCGGATCACCGAGGTGGACACGGCCGCCGGTGAACGCCTGCGCGACACTGGTGCAGCCCTGCTGGATGTGCGCGAGCCCGATGAGGTTGAACAAGGTGCCATTCCCGGAGCTATCCACATCCCACGGGGGCACCTAGAAGCCAACATCGAGAACCGCCTGCCGGGCCGCGACACCCCAATAGTGGTGTTCTGCGCTGGGGGTGTGCGCTCGGCGTTCGCCGCCGACACGCTGCAATCGCTGGGATACACCCAGGTGGCTTCCATGGACGGCGGCTTCAACAAGTGGAAAGACGAGGGCCGTGCCTGGTCTGTGCCCCGGGTGCTCAGCCCCGAGCAGCGCAACCGGTATCACCGACACTTGCTGCTGCCCGAGGTCGGCGAGGAGGGGCAGATGCGCTTGCTGGATGCTCGCGTCCTGTGCCTCGGGGCTGGCGGTCTGGGTTCACCGGCTGCTATGTACCTAGCGGCTGCGGGCGTGGGCACGTTGGGCATCGTGGATATGGATGTGGTTGATGCTTCAAACCTGCAGCGCCAGATTCTGCACAACGTGGACCGGGTAGGCGAGCGCAAGGTGGACTCGGCCAAGAAGACGCTCACCAGCCTCAACCCCGACGTAAACGTAGTCACCCATGATGTCCGCCTCGGAGCCGACAACATTCTGCAGCTCATCGAGGGTTACGACGTGATCGTGGATGGTGCCGACAACTTTCCGGTGCGTTACATGCTGAACGACGCTTCGGTGAAGCTGGGTATCCCCGTAGTGCACGGATCGATCTTCCGTTTCGAGGGGATGGTCACCGTGTTCGACCCAACCCAAGGTCCGACCTACCGGGACATGGTGCCCGAGCCTCCACCGGCCGAGCTGGCCCCGAGTTGTGCTGAAGCCGGAGTGCTGGGCGTGCTGCCGGGAATCGTGGGATCTATCCAAGCGCTAGAGGCCCTCAAGCTTGTGCTGGACTACGGAGACGTGCTGCGCGGCAGGCTGCTGACGTTCGACGCCGCCGAGATGAGCTTCCGCGAGTATCGGGTACGGCCCGATCCCGCCAACCAGATCACTTGGGAGAACCGGGATCGCATCCAGGTCGTCGAACTCGACGGTCTCTGCGGCCCGGCCCCACTGGAGGCCCCGTTGGCCGACTAGGCCATTGGCGAGCGGGCCCGCTGCGGGTTCCGCTCTATTGGCTGCTACCAGCCCTCGGCGAGGTCGGTGTTGGCTTCTTCAACGGTTTCCTGCCGCCGACGGGTCACCGCTAGCAGAGCCGCGATCAACACCAACCCAACCGCGGCTAGCACGACGATGGCAGTGTCGTTGGTTACCGCGTCTTGCCAGGACCGGTTATTGGTTGGCGCCGCCTGGGGTGCAGCAGCAGGTGCTGCGGGCGCCGCGGCGGTGGTTTCTACCAAAGTGGTTTCAGAGATCCCCGGGGGTTCAGTGGCCGTCACCGTCAGGCTCTCGCTGTCAGACGTTGCCAGGCTGCCAACGGAGTCGTCGCCGTCGTCAGCGACAGCATGATCTGGGGTTGCTTGCGCGGACAGCGCAGCCGGGGAGGCCCCCACGTCGTTGTGGGCCAGGATCGTGATCTCGTATTCGGCGCCCCCGACGAGGTCTGCAATGGTGTGGCTGGTGTGTGTGGTCTCAATCGAGGTGACCTGCCCGTCGGGTGCCGACCATGTGAGTGTGTAGGAATGCACCGGTAGGCCACCGTCGTCAGTTGGGGGCTCCCAGGACACCAACAGCGACTCGTGGCCAATGGCGATCTCGGCACGAGCCGGTGAGCCGGGAACCCCAGCCGGTGTGGCTCGCACCGGATCTGCAGTGACCGAGCTACCGACTTCGTTGGTGGCCGAAACGGTTATGCCGTAGGTGCTGCCGTTTGTGAGACCCTCGATTGTGTAACTCGTGCCGGAGGTGTCAGCGGAGTCGGTCGTGCCATCGGGTGCAACCCAAAGCACCGTGTAGCTGGTGACCTGCAAACCGCCGTCGCTGGCGGGCGGGTCCCAGCTCACGTGTAGCCGAGCGTCGTCGCGGGCAACCCTGATGGCCACCGGGGCGCCGGGGATGAAGGCCGGTGTTCCGCTGGCGGGTTGGCTGGCGGCCGAGGTGCCGATCTCGTTGGTAGCCGTCACAACCACGCTGTAGCTGACACCGTTTGTAAGTCCTTCGAAGGTGTGGCTCGTGGCCGTAGTTTCAGCTGAATCTCCGGTGCCGTCTGGTGCTGTCCAGCTGACGGTGTAGCTCTGAACCGGCTTGCCGCCGTCGCTGGCAGGCGGTTGCCAGGTGATGTCCACCCGCCTATCGCCTCGGTCTACGGTTACTTGGGCAGGGGCGGCAGGTGCTGCTGCCGGGGTAGCCGTCACCGCTTCGCCGGCGGGGGAGGTGCCGGCCTCGTTGGTTGCGCTTACTTCGATGGTGTAGCTGGCACCGTTGAGCAGATTCTGCATGGTGTAGCTGGTATCGCTGGTCTGGATGGTGCCACTGGCGCCTGTGGAGGAGGTCCAGGCGATGAGGTATCCGGTGATCGGGAGTCCGCCGCTGCGACCCGGCGCTGTCCAGCTGACTTCCACCAAGCCGTCGCCACGGCTGGCCCGAACGGCCTCGGGGCGATCCGGCGGAGCAGCCGGCCGGCTGCTGGCGGGCGTACTAGGCGCCGAAGAGCCGGCTTCGTTGGTGGCGATGACTGTCACGGTGTAGTTAGCGCCGTTGGTCAGGTCTCCAATGGTGTGCTGGGTGCCTTGCACCTTCGCCACTTTGGTGACGCCGTCTGGTCCGGTCCAGTGAACCGAGTAGGACGCTACCGCGAGCCCCCCACCATCGGCTGCTGACCAGGAGATCTCCAGGAGCCCATCACCGCTGCGCAGATTGACATCGGTTGGCGGGCTAGGCGCCCCCAGCGGTTTAGCGGTCACCGTCACCGCGCTTGAGGTACCTCCTGCGTTGGTGGCTGCCACGCTGATGGTGTACGTGGCCTGGTTGGACAAGTTGCGGAGCGTGCGAGAGGTCTGGCTGGTGGGGATCGTGCCCGACGCACCGGTAGAGGAGACCCAGGTGATTACGTAGCCGGTAACCGCAGCGCCGCCTTCGTAGGCTGGCGGCTGCCAGGTAACGGTTATCTCGCTGGGCCCAGGCACCAGCGAGACCGCTAGGGGCTCGCCCGGCGGGTCGATCGAAGCGGTCTGCGAGGGGATCTGGTTAGCTGCCACATTGGGCGTTAAGTCAGCGGGCAGCGTCGTGTGGGTGGGCAGAGTCGTGCCGTCGCCGAAGGTGAACAGGGTTGAAAGCAAGTGTCCACCTCGGCCTTGGGCATTAGGCATTGGCCCCCAACCCTCGGACTCTGCGCCCTTGTTGACCACGAACACGAAGCGCGAGCCCGTGACCGACCGGTTGCCAGCTGAGCCCGAGAGGCTGACTGTGGCCCGGTCGATGCGCCCCGATACGCCGATATTGCCCGATACTTCGATGCGTTGCAGGCTGCCGACGTTGGTATCGGGCATTCGGGCCAGCCAGCGGCTGAGGGCGCCCACGCTGTAGCTACGAGTCCAAGATGAGTAAGGATCGCCGGAGACGTAAGGGTCAGCGTTAGCCACTAGGTAGGGATGCTGCTCGTTGAATACGTAGCCGCTGTTCTCGGTGTAGCCGCCACCGGAGGTGGTGAACAGAGTCAGGGCGGGTTCGCCGTTGAAGGCCAACACCTGACCGGTGGTGTCGGCGATGGCTTGCAGCCAGGGCCCGTTTCGCGGCGAGAGTTCCCGTGAGTTGCCGCTGTAGACCTGGCTCATAGTCGTGGAGTAGATGTCAAAGGGGGCTGTCCAGGTGTCGCTGGAACGGTTCTCGCGGGCCACGTGCAGGGCGTAGCTCCTTGAGGCGATGGCCTGGGCGCGCAAAGCCTCGGTTGGCCAGTCCCCTGGCACCTCAGCCACCCCTCGGAGGTATAACTCCAGATTCAGGTCGGTTAGCACTATGCGATACCAAGAGTTTCCCGACATCTTCGAGAGGGTTATCTGACCGTGCGAGTAAGAGTTGCGGGTGGCCGAGGACTCCACCGCCACGCCGTCGGCGGTTCTGATCTGCAGCACATCACCGCTACAGATCAAGCCCGGACAAAGCGAGAAGCCGTCGCTGGTTGTTACGTCCCAGCCGTTACCCGAGCGGGTAACCCGAAACAACGCGGTCTCCGACGAGCTGTAGACGGTCGTGCCATCCACTACTAGGTCAAAGGGGCCGCGGGGCCGGAAACGGCTGCTGCTGGAGACGGCCAGCAGAACCCTCAGATTGTCTAAACCCCATCCCCCGTCGAGCACCGTGCCCGGGTAGTAGAAGTTCAGGATGTCTGCGGCGGTCTGGCCCGCGGCCACCCTCGCCGGCAGGGCTTGGTGGCTTATGCCCACGCCGTGCCCCCAGCCGGCGCCACGGAAGGTGACATCGTCGTTGCTGCTCAGCGAGGATGTGCTAAAGCCGGCGCGCTGGGCTACCACCGGAAGATGCGGAGGGCTCAGCCACACCGCAGAGGCCAGCAGCATCAGCGAGATGCCCGCCAGCGCCATTTTGCCTACGAGTTGGCTTATCCCCTGGCTCTTGGGTTGGCCTGTGTGGCGTCCCGCGCGCCGGCGCTGGTTAGTTGCGAGGAAGCGGACAGCCGGCACGCCAGGTTGCAGACCCATTCTGGGTCGTGCTAGCGGCGAACTCAGAAATCGACGCATGGCAATGAGGCGACTGGCACACATTGTGTGCCAGTGAGGGAGTTTCACTAAGAATGATTTCCGAAGTACTCACCGCCCCTTGCCACCAATATCATCGCCCACAATTTCCACTTTCGCAACAGTATTGCTAATCGTGCCTCCGCCCCGGGAGCCCAAGTACAGTCCCGGTTCGCCCGATTCGACGCTGGCGCGGGAAGTACAATCCGCTTGTGCCAGTAGCTCTCATTACCGGTGTGACCGGCCAGGACGGCTCGTACCTCGCCGAGTTGCTGCTGACTAAGGGCTACGAGGTGCATGGCACCACGCGCCGCACTTCGCTGGATAACACCCGAAGGCTGCGCGGCATCTTGGCCGACCCCGTCTCGGCGCAGCGGTTCTGGCTCCACACATCGGACATGATCGACGGTGCCTCGCTCGTGCGGCTGCTAGATGCAACTCAGCCCGACGAGGTATACAACCTGGCGGCCCAGAGCCACGTGGCGGTCTCCTTCGACGTACCCGAGCAGACCATGCAGACCACCGGACTTGGGCCGCTGCGCCTGCTCGAGGGTCTGCGTTCGCTGGGTTCGAGCGCTCGTTTCTATCAGGCCTCCTCTTCGGAGATGTTCGGATCGGCTCCGATCCCCCAAACCGAGCATTCCCCTTTACGACCCCGTTCGCCCTACGGCTGCGCTAAGACGCTGGGACACTGCCTCGTGGCTAGCTACCGAGAGGCATATGGGCTGTTCGCGGTTAGCGGAATTCTGTTCAATCACGAGAGCCCGCGGCGTGGCGAAACCTTCGTAACCCGCAAGATCACCCGTGGCGTGGCGGACATCCTGGCGGGGCGAACCGACGAGTTGTTACTCGGGAACCTAGACGCCCGGCGCGACTGGGGGTTTGCGGGCGACTACGTGGAGGCGATGTGGTTGATGCTGCAACAGGACAGTCCTGATGACTACGTGATCGGTACCGGAGTATCACATTCTGTGCGTAACTTCTGCGAGTTGGCTTTCGGGCAGGCCGGCCTGCATTGGGAGGATCATGTGCGCACCGATCCGCAGTTTGTGCGGCCAGCAGATTTGGCTCACCTGGTGGCCGACCCCACCAAGGCCAACCGGGATCTAAGTTGGAAACCCAAAGTGGATTTCGAAGGTCTCGTTTCGCTGATGCTCGAGTCGGACATGCGGCGAACTAGCGAGGATCGCTAAGTCGTGTCGGCGCTGCGATTCTGCATCGTGGGCGGCGGCCCGGCTGGCAACTCTTGCGCTTCGGTGGCCGCTCGCCTGGGGGCCGAAGTCACTCTGATCGAGAAGGACATTCTCGGGGGCGCAGCCAATCTCTGGGACTGCATCCCCTCCAAGTCGATGATCGCCGCCGGCGGGGTTATGTCGTTCGTCTCCCGTGCAACGGGGATGGGACTCGACCCGGTTACTCCGACTATGGACCTAGCGGGGCTGAGGGAGTACATCGAGTCCACTCAGCGGCAGTTGAACGAGTCGCTCAGCCAGGTGCTCGAAGGCCAGGGAGTGGAGATTCTTCGAGGCACTGGAAGGCTCACAGGGCCACACGAGGTGACAGCCGAGACTGCCGACGGTCTGCGCCAAGTCAGCGCCGATGTGATTGTGCTTAGCACCGGCAGCCGTCCGCGTGTCCCCGAGTGGTGCAGCCCCGACGGTCGGAGGGTGCTAACCACCCGCCAGGCGTATCCACCGCCCGAAGTGCCCCAGCACCTGGTGATAATCGGTTCTGGTGTGACCGGCGTGGAGTTCGTCCACATGTTCAAGAGCTTTGGCAGCGACGTTACGCTCATCGTCAGTCGACAGCAGGTCTTGCCGGGCAAGGATCCTGAGGTGGCGGCGGTACTAGAGGAGAGTTTCCTGGCCCGCAAGGTGAATCTCTACAAGGGGGCCCGTGCTAGCTCGATCGACGTGACCGCCGATGAGGTGACAGTCCACTGCAACGATGGGAGGGTCGCCCGAGGCACACACGCGCTGCTAGCAGTTGGGTCGACTCCTAACTCTGAGGATCTAGGCTTGGCTGCGGCGGGTGTGGACTCAGAGGCTGGCTATGTGACCATCGACCACAACTGCCAGAGTTCGGTGCCGCACATATACGCCGCCGGCGACCTTAGTGGCAAGGCTCTGTTGTCCTCGGTGGCAGCGATGCAGGGCCGCAAGATCGCCGAGCACGCCATGGGGCAGCATCAGAATCGCCCCCACCGCCACATCGACTACAGCCAAGCTGCCTCGGCGGTGTTCACCGAGCCCGAGATTGCCGAGGTGGGGCTGACCGAGGCGGAGGCCACGGGTCGCAAGATCAGGGTCACCAAGATGCCGTTTTCGGTGACTCCTAAGGCACTAATCAATAATGACCCACGTGGTTTCTTGAAGCTGGTGTCAGATCCCGACACGGGTGTGGTGCTCGGTGGGTCTATCGTCGGCGGACAGGCGGCTGAGCTGATCTCGGTGGTGGCGCTCGCTGTGACCGCCCGACTCACTGTCGGAGACATTTCTGAGACTCTCTTCGCTCATCCCACGCTGTCCGAAGCTCTTGGCGAAGCCGCCGAGTGATAAAGCCGATCCGGATGGAAAGCCCGCCTCAGGCCAGCCGCACCCCTTCTGAGGAACCCCGAGGGGAGGTAGCCCCCAGCGAGCCGCTCGGATCGCTGCTGGCGCGCCTGTCGGCCAGACTCTTCGACGCCGCCTTGATGCTGTTGGCGGTGCTGGCAAGCGTGCCGTTACCCCACAGCGGGCGTATTGCCGTATTGGTAGCCTTGCCTATTGCGTACGAGACCGTCATGGTCGCGCTGGCCGGCCGAACGGCAGGCAAGATGTTATTGGGTTTGCACATCGTGCGCCGCTCCGACGGTGGCCGGCCAGGTTGGGGGCCGGCGCTGGCTAGGGGTGCTCCCGCAGGCATCTTGGCCGCCGGTCCGCAGCTAGCCGTTGTGCTGATGGTGCTCTCGCTTCTGCCGATGGTCGGCGACTCACGCCTGCAACGCAGCCTGCAGGACAGACTTGCCCGCACCGTCGTTGTTCAGCGACAACGCCCCTGGGGATCTCGCCCCACCGCGGGGTAGGGCTGAGGACCGTTGGGTTGCTGGTTTATACCGCTCAGCCGGTCAACTCCGCCCGCACAATCGCTGACCCCTCGGAAAGCGCCGAAAGCTTGGCGAAAGCTACCTGGCGCGACAGGTATTTCATGCCGCAGTCGGGAGCGGGTATGAGCCGATCTGCTGACACGTATTTCAGGGCCTGTCGGATCCGCTGAGCCACCGTCTCGGGTGTTTCCACCTCGGCATTACCGTTGTCGATCACGCCGAGCACGATGGTCTTGTCGGGAAGCCGCTGCAGGATGTCCAGGTTTACCCCTGGCTGAGCGGCTTCGATAGAGACTTGGTTTACTGCACTTGAGTTCAACTCGGCCAGGAAGGCGTAGGCGTTGGGTTTGTCTAGCCCGCGCCAAGCGTGGATGGCTGCATAGCCGAAGCAAATGTGTAGTGCGGTTGTCCCGGTTACCCCGTCAAGCGCCTCGTTTAGCACCTCGACCCCATATTCGGAGGCTTTATCGGGGCGGGCCTGCATGTACGGCTCGTCTAGTTGGACAACGTCTGCACCGGCGTCGAACAGGTCTTTGATCTCCTGATTGACCACCTTGGCGTAGGCCGACGCTGCTTCTCGCTCGTCGCCGTAGTAATCGTCCTGAGCCTGCTGGGTCAGCGTAAACGGCCCTGGCAGGTTCTGCTTTATTGTGCGCCTGCTGTGGGCCCGCAGCAGTTCAAGGTCGCGTACCAAGATGGGTTCGGGCCGGGTGATCGGCCCAGCGATGCGGGGCACCGGGTTCGGCTTGCCGGTGCGATCCATAGCGGTGCCGTGTTGCTCAAGGTCAATACCCCCCAATGCGGTGGCGAAGTAGTTGGAGTAGCTCTCGCGCCTGATCTCACCGTCGGTGATGATGTCGATGCCGGCCTGCTCCATCTCTCTGATTGCCACGATGGTGGCATCGTCTTGTGCTTCAGCGAGATGCTCCGGCGGGATCCGCCAGAGTTCTTTGGCCTGCACCCGCGGGGGCAGCCGCGTACGGAGCGCGGGGCGGTCAATCAGCCAGTCCGGCTGCGGATAGCTTCCCACCATCGCGGTCGGCAACAGCACACCGAGAAGCCTAACTGATGCCCTAGTAGACAACCGTTTCAGCCTTTCGCGCCTGGTCGGGTTCGAATCGTGCGGCGTGGTGGTTTTTGGTGTAGCCTTCCAAGGTTCGTTGTCCGCTTTCTTCCTCTGCTAACGGGGGGGGGGGGGGGGTACGAATGTTCGATTCAGGGTGGGGTTTCAAGGGGTGTTTGCGGGAGCAGGGTGGTCGTGTAGGCGCGGCGGCCGTCGTGGTGGTTCTGGTGGCGGTGGGGCTTGTGGTGTCGGTTCAGGTGAGTGAGGCGCAGGTTGATCCGGCTAAGCCGCCGACGCCTCACAGTTTGACTGTTACTCCTACTAATACTGGGGTGACGGGGACTTGGACTCCGGGAACTAGGATCGGGAATCAGTGTGTTACTAATGAGTTTAGGATAAGGGTCCTTTTGAGGTCTAATAACTCTGTTGTAAAGAGTGCTAAAATTACGTTGTCAAATGTGTTGAGTACTGCAGTTCAGACTCAGACGTTTAGCGGTTTGACTTCTGGTGCTAACTATAGATATGATGTGGTTGCTTACAGTCAAAACTGCGATTCGCTTTCTCCTTATATAGGTAAGGATTTTACTGCTACGACTGCTACTACTTCGTCTTCTACTACTCAGCCTGCTGGTCCTCCGAGCGCTCCGACTAATCTCGTTGTGACTCGTGCTGCTAAGTCTGTGACTGTGGCGTGGGAGCCTGTGATTGGGGCGTGTGCTCCGACGCGGCATGATGTTTCTCTTCTGTTTTTGACTACCACGCTGAAGAGTACGATGGTAGATATGCCGGGCAAGACGGTTAATTTTACAGGTTTGCAGCCTACGCTTGCGTATAAGATTGCGATCGTGGCGTATGGCGCTGGGTGCGTTTCTAAGTCTAGTCTTGGCGTGGAAGCTAGCGTATCCACCTATGAGGCCGCACCAATCACTACAACCCCGACCACGGCTGCGACCACTACGACGACCACTACGACGACCACTACTACGACGACTACTACGACTACTACCACTACGACCACCACTACGACTACGACGACTACGACTACTACGACGACTATGGTTGTGGTGCCTGGTCGGCCTTCTGGTTTTTCTGTTTCTGGGGGTGTTGGGTCGGTTGTGTTGTCGTGGTCGGATCCTGGGGATGATTCGATTACTGGGTATCAGTATCGTCAGAGGAAGGGTAACGCTGGTTGGGGTTCTTGGACTGATATTCCGAGTTCGGATGCTGATACTACTTCGCATACGGTGTCTGGTTTGGAGAATGGTGCGAGGTATCGGTTCCAGATACGCGCTAAGAATGGTGGGGGTAACAGCCAGAATACGGCTACACAGGAAGCTACTCCAGCCACTACTACTACGACCACAACCACTACTACTACAACCACTACTACTACAACCACTACGACTACTACGACTACTACAACAACGACTACTTCGACTACTACGACTCAGGCTGCGGGTGCGACGACTACGACGACTACTACTACGACTTCGGTTTCGGGTGGCGCGTCGGTTGCTGTCTTGCCGCCGCGGGTGGGTTTGCCTGGCGATGTGAGTCCTACAGTGACTGGCACGCAGGGGGCGAAGTCCCGGCTTGGGGTGGCTGCGGTGCGTGTGGTTGTGGGCCCGTCGCCGTCTGTGGGTGGGTTTTTGTTTAGGGATCCTGATGGCGCGTATTTGGGGTCGGATCCGTCTGTGGGCGCGATCCTGGCTAGCACGTTTACGGTTACTGCTACTCCGGTGGCTGGTTCTGCTGCGGGTTGTCGGCCGGTTAGCGCGGAGACCACGGTGGATCGTAATGGCACGTTTACTCGTAACGATGATCGGGTTGTTGCTTATTTGGATGTGGCTAGACAAGCAAGCCCTTCTGGGGTGGCTTGCCACTATCAGGTCACGACTGGTTTGCCTGCGGGGTTTGTTGCCGCGAGCGCTGGTTCTACTCAGAGCATCGTGCGGTCTTACACACAAACGACTACCACTTTTGTCCATAATGTGCGGGTGGCGACTAGGGATGTGTATGTGACGCAGAACGTGACGGGCGATGCCGGCGGCGGGTCGGCTCGTTACACGTTGACTGAGAGCCGGTCTTGCGGCGCCCAGGCGGGGGCGCCTAGAGTTTCGGTTGTGGGTTTGCATGAGGGTGGTTTCAATGTTTCTCGGGCGGTGTTGGGGCCGGCTGGTTCTGAGGACGCTGACGGCCGTTTCGGGGCGTCGCGTTTCGCGTTGAACTATGAGGCCGAGCCTTGTGTTGTCACCGTAGCAATATCACACCTACCGGCCGGTTGCGCTGCTGCCACAACGACTCAGACACGCGATCTAACAACTGATGTTGACGCTGCGAACCGTGCCATACTCGGCTTCCACATAACCTGCCCAGCCGCACCCGGCATTGACATGAGCCCAGACAACACCGGCGAGGACATGCTGATGGGCCCACCAGCCGACACGCCCACCGGCTAACCCGAACCCCTAAACCCCTCCGAGCGGGTGGTTGGTCTCCTGTGACGATCACCTCAGGCCCCAACCAAGGTAAACGGGTGGGCTATTTCCGCGACCCCGACGGCATCACCCTCGAGATCCTAGAGACAACACCCCCAACGTGATCGACGAGAGCACCCAGCGTCGTGATAACAGGGTTGAGCCGCCCGTAACCGATGATGGCGTCGCTCACGACCTAAGTATTTGATGCTGAGGATTTAGGTGCCGCTGGCGAGAAGTGCGCCGACGCCAGATTGAGGGGGCGTATCGTCGGATCCCGGCCCGCATGTGGGGGCGGCGGTGTCGTGGAACGGTCGTGACGGGTGAGTGAGTGTTGCTGTTGCTGCTTGTTGGCGGTCGTGTTGTGATGATGTTCGGCGGGCCGGTGTTTCTAGCGCCGGTTTGCTTGCTTGGAGTGAGCGCGCAATCTGTACTTGCTGTTGTTGGTGCCAGGGTCCACCACCGAGCTGGCGGCCTGTGCGAAAATGGGCGCCGGGCCGGCGTGTTGGCTGTATCGTGAGGTGATTTCGAATGAATGAGTTTCGTCGTCCGCAGGGTCGCTTATTTGTTGCGGCCGCGTTGGTTTCCCGTGGGGGGGTGGGTGTTCGTGTGGGTAGGTTTCGGTTTGGTGGTTGGCGGGTTTTAGTTTTTGCGGGTTTGCTGGCGGCGAACCTTGTTTTGGTTTCTGATCCAGTTTCGGCTGTGGCTACGACTATTCCTGCTAGTATTTCGGTTTCTTATACTGCGACTACTGCTACGGCTACCGTTACGCCGGGTACGGGTGGGTGCGCGGCGGAGAGACATATTATGTCTCTGCGTTATAACAATGGGAAGGCGATCGGGCGGGGGAAGCCTGCGGTGTTGCCTGCTACGAGTGTGACTTTCACTGGTTTGAAGTCCGGCACAGCATATCAGATTGGTGTTATTGCGTATTCTGGGAGTTGTAGACCGGCGAGCACTAGTAGAGTTTGGTCTGATGCGTTTACTGCCAGTGCTTCTGGTGGTACTATCAGTACCTCTTTCACTGGTAGCACTACCACTACAACGACGACTACTACTACCACCACCACGACAACCACGACTACTACTACGACAACGACTACTACGACCACGACTACTACTACGACTACTACTACTACGACTACGACTACTACGACGACTATGGCTGCGGTGCCTGGTCGGCCTTCTGGTTTTTCTGTTTCTGGGGGTGTTGGGTCGGTTGCGTTGTCGTGGTCGGATCCTGGTGATGATTCGATTACTGGGTATCAGTATCGTCAGAGGAAGGGTAACGCTGGTTGGGGTTCTTGGACTGATATTCCAAGTTCGGATGCTGATACTACTTCGCATACCTGGTTTGGAGAATGGTGCGAGGTATCGGTTCCAGATACGCGCTAAGAATGGTGGGGGTAACAGCCCGCAGACGGCTTCACAGGAAGCTACTCCAGCCACTACTACTACGACTACAACCACTACGACCACAACCACTACGACCACAACCACTACGACGACGACCACTACTACAACAACGACGACTACTACGACGACTTCTCAGGCTTCTGGTGCGACTACTACGACTTCGACGACTCAGGCTGCGGGCGGCGCGACGGCTACTGCTCTGCCGCCGCGGGTTGGGGGTGTGGGTTCCTCGGCGACTGATACTCGGGTGGCTACGGTGCGTGTGGTTGTGGGCCCGACGCCTGTTGCTGGTGAGTCGGCTTCGTTTAGGGATCCTGGCGGCGCCTACCTGGACCCGGATCCGACTGTGGGCGCAATACTGGCCAGCACGTTCAAGGTCACCGCTACTCCGGTGGCTGGTTCTGCTGCGGGCTGTCGAGCTGTTAGCGCGGAGACCACAGTGGATCGTAACGACACGTTCACCCGCAATGACGACCAGGTTGTCGCCCACCTGAACGTGGCCAAACAAGCAAGCCCCTCTGGGGCGGCCTGCCACTATCAGATCACGACCGGTTTACCTGCCGGTTTCGTTGCCGTTACCGCGGGTTCGACACAGAGCACCGTGCGGTCTTATACACAAACAACCACCACCCTGACCCACAACGTCAAAGTCGCGGAGAGGGATGTTTACGTCACCCAGAACCTCACCGGCGATGCTGGCGGCGGGACAGCCCGCTACACGCTCACCGAAAACAAAGCCTGCGCGACGCCCACGCTGTTAACACCCAAAGTCTCGACCGTGGGCCTACACGAGGGCAGTTTCAATGTTTCACGGGCGGTGCTAGGGCCCACCGGCTCCGAGGACGCGAACGGCCGCTTCGGGGCCACCCGTTACGCGCTGAACCACAAGGCCGAACCCTGTGTGGTCACCGTAGCAGTATCACACCTACCCGCCGGCTGCACCGCTACTAAAATATCAGAAACACGCAACCTAGCCGCTGATGTTGACGCTACAAACCGTGCCGTACTCCGCTTCGACATAACCGGCTCAAACACCCCCACCAACATTACCCGAGTCACCACCGGCGAAGACATGCTCATAGGCCCACCAGCCGACACACCCACCGGCTAAACAACCCCCACAATGGGTATTATCTACCTGTTTACCCATAGGTGAGCAGACCGAGGGGATACGTGTTCCTCTGTTACGACCCTCGGATCATATGGCCTTGAGCCTTGCCGCTTCGGGTCGGAGCTTAGGGCGTTACAGGTCGAGGTCGAGTCTGCGGGTTCGGCCGGTGCGAACATCTTGACGGGTAATGTCATCGCTGACCGCCTCCCACTGAATTGTGACTTTTTGCAGCATCTCGTTGTCTTGGTCGATAACCGCCTCTAAGTCCGCGTATAAAATGCCTGCTAACTCAACGGCAGCAATAACGTAATTAGCGGCGAGATCATCTGCCAGTGGTCGCAGGCGCGGTAGGTTGTCGGGGTAGGTAGCCCATATGCGCCACGATGACATTGTTTGCAAGTTGATGTTCAGCGTGTTTAGGCAGTCTGCGATCTCCATGCGTAAACCTGGTGGCAGCAAGCGAAGGCACGCGGATATGTTGTGGCCTGCGAGACGGCGTGCTGCTTCGTCGGGCTTAACGTCACTATGAAGCACGGCCAAAACCTTGATAGTTTTTTCAACAGCCATGGCTGCCTTAGCGCAAACGCGGACCATGCGGTTAAGGCGGGTATCTTCCTGTAAAATGTAGTCAGGGTCCGATTCTCTTTTGTTTGCGACAGTAGAGGTTTGCAGATCCTCCAGTTCGGAGAGGACTTTGTCCCCGAACTTCCTGAGGGCTTCCTCTGGGTCGCTCATTGGGCGTACCATAGCTTTGCCCCATTGCACCTCGCCGCGACGCGATGATTCGCCTACGGGGACCAGCCCTCGGGTGCTGATGTGGCTCTCGAAAGAGCTAGGCACTTGTTCGATGCGGGCTTCCCACTCTGGGCGGTCGGTGGTGAATACTTGCACGGGCCAGCGCTGGGCTATTGCTTCTGATGCTGCTTTTTCCAGCCGGAGGGTTAGCTCGTAGCGTTCGTTGTAGTCGATGTCGGCGAACAGTGCTACTAGGTCAATGTCGCTATGCGCGGTGGCTTCGCCGTGGGCTAGTGACCCGTAGAGGAATACTTCCTCGGCGCCCTCGGCTAGCAGCGCCGCCGCCGCCCGGCGGGCATCTTCCACTGAAGGGGCAGCGCTCTCAAGCAGTGTCACGCTCACAACAACACACTACCCCCAGTCCCCGGCACCACGCCCGTTCGGGAGGCCCAGCGAGGACCGGTGCCACCGTAGCCTACTGGTTTGAGTGCTGTTCCTTTTGTTTGGGTACGGTGTTTGAGGTCGAGTGGCTGCGCCGCGCGTGTTGGTGGTTTATGGGTCTAGGTCGAGTCGTCGGGTTTGGGTGGTGCGAACATCTTGGCTAGTGATCTCTGTGATGGCGTTTCGCCAGCTTTTTGTGGCTTTTCGGAGTTCGGGGTGGTCGGGGTCGAGTATTGAGCTAAGGTCTGCATTGAGCGTTCCACTGAACTCGATGGCAGCGACGACGTAGTTGTCGGCGAGTTGGTCGGCTAGGTGTCGTCGGGCTGGTGAGTTGTCTGGGTAGGTGGCCCATACGCGCCACGCGGACATGATGTCAAGGGCTATGCCGAGTTCTCTGAGGCGGTCGTCGAACTCTATGCGTAAACCCGGGGGGAGGACGCTCAGGCAGGCTGCGATATCGTGGCCTGCTTCTCGGCGCGCTAGCTCGTCGGGTGTAGGGTCGGTATGCAACACGGCTAGACCCTTGAATGACTTTTCGACAACCAGTGCCGCTTTAGCGCAAACTCGGGCCATGCGATAAAGGCGGACACGCTCTTGTTCTTCGTATGTATTAGTAGGATCTAGTTCTTGTTTTATCGGTCCCACAGTGGACTGCAGGTCCTCTAGTTCGGGGATGACTTTGGTTTGAAAATAGTTGAGGGCTTCCTCTGGGTCGCTCATTGGGCGTACCATAGCTTTGCCCCAGCGCACCTCGCCACGACACGATGTTTCGCCTACCGGGACCAGCCCTCGGGTGCTGATGTGGCTCTCGAACGAGCTAGGCACTCTTTCAGTGCGGGCTTCCCACTCTGGGCGGTCGGTGGTGAATACTTGCACGGGCCAGCGCCGGGCTATTGCTTCTGATGCTGCTTTTTCCAGCCGGCGGGTTAGCTCGTAGCGTTCGTTGTAGTCGATGTCGGCGAAGAGCGCTACTAGGTCAATGTCGCTATGCGCGGTGGCTTCGCCGTGGGCTAGTGACCCGTAGAGGAACACCTCCTCGGCGCCCTCGGCTAGCAGCGCCGCCGCCGCCCGGCGGGCATCTTCCACTGAAGGGGCAGCGCTCTCAACCAGCGTCACGCTCACAACAACACACTACCCCCAGCCGCCCCGGCATCGCTGTCGGACCGGGGCCGAATATCCGGCAAAGCGGTTGGGAACGAATCGGCCATTCGCTCACGAGAGCCTGGCAACGATGGGGGCTAGTTTCTTTGCAGAAGATAGAACCGGCCTTGGGCTGGGAGAACGTAGGTCAGGGAGGTCAGCTCTCGTCCCAGTCCGTAGTAGTACAGCCACGACGATGCGAGGATTGCCTGGTGGGGGGTGGTGTTTGTGATTCTCCGCGGGGGGGGGGGGGTATTGTTTGGGCCGCGTACCTGTGGTGGTGCGTGAGTCGAGCAGTTCGGTTCTGAGAGCTTGGGAGGTTGTCGTGTTTGAGGGGAGTTTGGTTCGGGGTTGGTGCCGGCTGGTTTGGGTGGCTGTGGTTGCGGTGGCTGTGTTGGCGTCGGTGTTGGTTGGTTCGTCTGCGGGTTCGGCTCAGGGGGCTGTTTCGGATCTTGGGGCTTCGGTTGAGTTGACTGTTGTTCCTGGTGGTGATGCTGCGACGGTGTCTTGGACGCGTGGGGCGAACCTGTCGGGTGTTGTTGATTGTCCGACTTCGAGCTATTCAGTGGGGGTTTATCGTTATGATGGCAGTAACTATGTGGTTGTGAGGGAGATGTGGGTTGATTATCCGGGTAGTAGTTTCCAAGTAGACGGTTTGTACTCTTCGACTAAGTACATAGTTCGGGTGTGGGCTTACTCGGGGAGCTGCGAAAAGTATGCGAGTTCTGCGTCTTCTGAGCATTTCGCGACAACGGCCGCGTCTGCGTCGGACGAAACGTTGCTTACTGAAGTTACCGAGCGCACTCCAGATGAGGAGCCAGCTCTAGCTAGAGAGGCCGCTACTACTACAACAACGACTACCACGACTACCACCACTACTACTACAACGACTACTACTACAACGACGACTACGACTACGACTACAACAACAACGACTACGACTACAACGACTACGACGACTACGACGACTACGACGACTACGACTGTTGCTCGGGTTGGGGTTCTGGTTCCTGGTGTTGATGCTCCGATAACGGCTAGGGCTGTGGCTTTTAGTGATGGGTCTGTGTTGTCGTGGTCGCATGGTGGGGTGTCGGGCGGGGTTTCTGATTGCCCGGTTTCGAGTTATTCGGTGGGTGTGCATTATTTTGGTGGTGGTAGGTATGTGACGGTGGCGGAGAGGTATGTTGATTATCCGGCTGTTAGTTTCCAGGTGGGCGGTTTGCAGCCTTCGACTAGGTATGTAGCTCGGGTTTTGGCTTATTCGGAGAGTTGCGAGAAGTATGCGTCTAATGGCGGTGTAACAGTATATTTCACGACTACTGACAGCTTCGCCTATGGGGCGTCCGAACCAGACGACGATGTTGAAACCAACCCAACGACGACTACCACTACTACTTCAACAACGACTACTACCACCACAACTACAACTACTACAACAACTACCACTACCACTATTGCCACTCCGATCGGTGGGTCTCCGCCTAGGTGGCGTGAGGGTGGTAGGCCTATTTGGCCCAATGGTAGGCCTGAGCTAGAGATTGTTCCTTCAAGCACTGGGGCGGTTTTGAATTGGACGTATGAAGGGGTGACTTGGACGTATGATAAGTGGAGGACGGACGATAATTTAGGTCGTGTTGTAGATGGAGATTATGTTATAGAGAAGGATGTTATGGAGGGTATTGATTGTAGTCCTCCGCTGCATTTGGTCAGGGTATGGGAAGTTTTGGTCTCCGATGATATGTATAGAGTCGATGCTGACGGTAGCATAATTTACGCAAATAGGGAGATTGTTATGGATCCTGATAATCCCGTTAAATCTTTGGTTGTTAGTGAGTATGTAGAATATCCGGCGGTGACAACTTTTGAAGTTAATAATTTGAAGCCGCTCACCCGTTATAGCGTCGATTTGTGGCCTCTGCCATCACAGTTCGTTGGGAAAGGAAAGTTGAATTGTCGTCTAGGTTTCCTCTATACCTCTTTCATGACTGACGAAAGTGTCCCGGTTGGAGAGTCGGATAGTGGGTTTGTTTCTGTGTCTGCAGGTGGGTCTCATTCCTGTGGGTTGCGTTCTGGTGGGACTGTTGGTTGTTGGGGTGGTGATAATCGGTTCGGTGAGGCTGATGCTCCTTCGGGTGAGTTCATTTCGGTGTCGGCTGGTTATCAGCATTCGTGCGGGGTGCGTGTTGCGGGCGCTGTGAGTTGTTGGGGTAGGAACCAGCATGGTCAGTTGAGTGTTCCCTCGGGTGGGGATTTTGTGGCTGTGTCGGCTGGTAGGTATCACAGTTGCGCGGTTGATGTTCATGGTGCGGTCGCTTGTTGGGGCAGGAACCGTGATGGTGAGGCCGACGCACCGTCGGGTGAGGATTTCGTAGCTGTGTCCGCGGGGCGGCGGCACACGTGCGGGGTGCGCGCTGATGGCTCTGTCGGCTGTTGGGGCAATAATCGTGATGGTCGGGCTGACGCTCCGTCGGGTGAGTTCGTTGCAGTGTCCGCTGGTCATCGGCACTCGTGCGGGTTGTTGACCGATGGTGCGATCACTTGTTGGGGAAGCAGTCGCGGGGGTCGAACCGATGTCCCGTCGGGGCAGTACAGCGAGGTCTCGGTGGGTACTTGGCAGTCGTGCGGGTTGCGCGCCGATGGCACTGTTGCTTGCTGGGGTGACGGTAACTACGCGTTCGGCGAGTCGGACAAGTCCAGGCAATATAAGGCCGTGTCCGTTGGCCATCGGCACAGTTGTGGGATAGACAGAGAAGGCACTTCCCATTGCTGGAAACAAAAATAATGTTCCAGGGGGCTCACAATCGCATCAACCGAACGAAATCCCGCTCCCTCGCGGATCGGCCGCTAAAGAAGACATACCAACCCAACAGCAGTTGAGTCTCATATGGCCCCTAAGCTTTGCCGCTTCGGGTTATCTGAGGCCATTACAGGTCTAGGTCGAGTCTGCTAGTTTCGCCGGTGCGAACATCTTGGCTTGTAATGTCTGAAATGGTTGCCTGCCACTCCATTGTGGCTTCTTGCATCGTTTCGTTGTCCGAGCCGATAGCTGCGCGCAGGTCAGAGCACAGCATGCCCGAGAACTCAACGGCAGCAGCAACGCAGTTAAAAGCCAGGTCGTCTGCCAGTGGTCCCAGGGCTAGTAGATTGTCGGGGTAGCCGGCCCACACTCGCCACGAAGACATCGTCTCAAAGTCGATATTCAGCGCTTTCAAACCGTCTGAGATCTCTGAGCGTAAACCTGGTGGCAGCAAGCGAAGGCACGCTGATATTTTGTGACCCGCAGCAAGGCGCGCTTTTTCTTGCTGTTCGGGAGAGCGTATCGGGTCAGACTCTTTCGGGCCTGGCACGACAGAGGTTTGTAGGTCTTCTAGTTCGGCAGCGACTTCGTCCCCGAACTTCCTAAGTGCTTCCTTCGCGGTATTTGGTGAAGGTGTTTTATTATAGTGATGGTGGGTCTGTTGATGTGGTTAGCGATTATGTTTATGTGCCGGATAGTAGTTTGAGGGTGGAGGGTTTGTCTCCGGTGAGTGATTATGTGGCTCAGGTGTGGGCTGATTCGGAGAGTTGGGATGTCGAGTATTCGGGTGCATCGTCTTTTGAGTATTTCACGACGTTGGCTGCTTCTGTGGCGGATGAAGCGTCGCTTGTTGAAGTTTCTGAGTCTACGCCAGTTGAGGAGGCGGCTCTAGCTAGAGAGGCTACTACGACAACTACTACTACGACGACGACTACTACAACGACTACGACGACTACGACGACTACGACGACTACGACTGTTGCTTGGGTTGGGGTTCTGGTTCCTGGTGTTGATGCTCCGATAACGGCTAGGGCTGTGGCTTTTAGTGATGGGTCTGTGTTGTCGTGGTCGCATGGTGGGGTGTCGGGCGGGGTTTCTGATTGCCCGGTTTCGAGTTATTCGGTGGGTGTGCATTATTTTGGTGGTGGTAGGTATGTGACGGTGGCGGAGAGGTATGTTGATTATCCGGCTGTTAGTTTCCAGGTGGGCGGTTTGCAGTCTTCGACTAGGTATGTGGCTCGGGTTTTGGCTTATTCGGAGAGTTGCGAGAAGTATGCGTCTAATGGTGGTGTGATAGTATATTTCACGACTACTGTTAGCTCTGCTCAAAGGGCGTCTGAACCAGACGACGATTCTGAAACTAGCCCGACTACTACTACGACTACTACTATTAGTACAACGACTACGACGACTACTTCAACGGTTACTATTTCTTCTACGGTTCCTCGGGTTGAGGGGTTTGCGCCTGATGTTGATGCTCCGGTGGGGGTGGCTGTGGTGTCTTCTGGTGAGGATGATGGTGGTTATGTGGTGTCGTGGTCGCAGGGCGGGCCGCGGTCATCGGTTGCTGATTGTCCGGTTTCGAAGTATTGGGTCGCGGTTTATCGTTTCGTTGACGGCGCGACCGAGGAAAGGGCTAATGAATTTGTTGATTTCCCGGGCGAGAGTTTAGAGGTGAGCGGTCTGAGTCTGGCCACTGAGTACATAGCTAAGGTGTTCCCGTACTCGCAGGTCTGTGATAGATACCCGATGTTGGGCGCTAAATATATTTATTCCACGACCGCTGGAAGCGGCGACAGCAGCGATCACGACGATAATAGCGAGTTTGTGTCGGTGTCTGCGGGTGGGTCTCATTCGTGCCGGTTGAGCGCTGTTGGGATTGTTGATTGTTGGGGTGGTCTGAACCGTTTCGGCGAGGCTGACGCTCCGGCTGGCGTTTTCTCTGGCGTGTCTGCTGGTTATGAGCATTCGTGCGCGGTGCGCGCTGCTGGGGGACTATCAGTTGTTGGGGTAGGAACAAGTACGGCCAGCTGGACGCGCCTTCGGGGGGGGGGGGGGGTGTCTGTGTCGGCTGGGAAATATCATAGTTGTGCGGTGAAGGACGACGGTTCGGTGGCTTGTTGGGGCAGGAGCCTTGACGGCGAAGCTGACGCGCCGTCAGGCCAGTTCACTATGGTGGATGCTGGTAATCGGCACACCTGCGGGGTGCGCGCCGACGATGGTTCTGTTGCTTGTTGGGCTAGGGAGCTTCAGGGTCGGACTAGCGCGCCGTCAGGCCAGTTCACTATGGTGGCGGCTGGTCCCTGGCAGACGTGCGGATTGCTCGCCGACGATAGTATTACTTGTTGGGGGGACGGGGAGTAAGCTCTCGGCGAGTTGGCTGCTTCTAAGAGGTTCAGCTCTTTGTCTGTCGGCTGGCGGCACAGCTGCGCAATAGCAGCCGACGACGGCACCATCACCTGCTGGAAACAAACCAGCGAAGACTTACCAACCCAACCAGAAGACCCATCTACTCAACCAACCGGGATACTCAACTCGATATCCGCAGGATACAGATTTACTTGCATCCTGGACACCGAAAGTAACATTGCTTGCTGGGGATGGAACTTGGACGCTTATTGCGGCGGCTTCGACGTCGATGTAAGTTATTGGTGCGCCGGCAAATCATATGTCGACGGTCCGTTCAGCGAGGTGGCAGTTTGCAGTAGTCATGCTTGTGGCCTGCGTACTAACGGCACCGTCGCCTGCTCGATTGACAAAGGTTACCCCGATGCTAACCATGGCCAAGCCAACCCGCCCTCAGGCCAGTTCAGCACAATAACCGCCGGCAAATACCACTTGTGCGGATTGCGCACCGACGGCACCATCGTCTGCTGGGGAGGCCGATACAGTAACAGTAAAGAAGCGTTAGCAACCCCTCCCTCTACTCTGCAGCCATGAGTCCCGACTACGCCACACTGCTGTAATCAAAAAACTTAAGCACCACCCTCAGTTGGCGTGCGCGAACGGATTGAAGGTCTGTACCCCTCGAATCGTCTGACCCTCGTTGAGGTCTTCTGAGAGCAGGCGATAGCTACCGGATTGGGCGGCCGCTTCGATGATGAGGGCGTCCCAGATCGAGATCCGCGCGCTCAGGGAAGTGTCCGTTGCGAGTATGACTAGCCGGTGGTCGATGGGTACGACGCGTAACGCCGCCATTTGGCCAACAATATCTCGTGCACCTTGGGGATCGAGGTTGAGCTTTCTGGTGGCTACCCAGAAGAACTCCGAGAGCACCTGGGTGGATATAACGATGTCCTCGGTCTGATCCGCGAGTGTTGATCGAGCAATACGCTGCTTATCGGGATGGGTGCGGTCGTAGAGATATACGAATACGTTCGTGTCGACAAAGACGCTCAGGAGTTCGCCCGTTCCTCGTAGATTTCCTCGCGGGTCCAACTGCGGTCCACTTCACTGCTGGCGGCATCGGTCTCAGCGGCGAGCGATATGAGTTTTAGTACTGTGACATCCTGCCGCGATCGCCCGGCGTAGTCGACGAGGAGGTTGCGTACGACGGCGTTAACCGAGGTCCTTGACTCGAGAGCCCGAATGCGCGCTCTACGAAGCAGTTCGTCGTCGATCGCTAGGGTTAGATTTGCCACGTAATCAGTGTAACCTGCAACCCGGGTGATTTGCAATGCCACTACTTCAAGCTCGCCATTGGTGGTTTGTGACAGTTCTCGTATCGGCAAATCTCTTGCATTAAACCTTTCCTGTGAGTTCCTCACCTTCGGAGTCGCCGCGGCGCAAGCTTATTGAGGTTGCTATGCCGCTCGAGCTGGTGAACGCCGCTGGGCGAGACGAGAAGGCGGTGCCCAAGAAGGGGCACCCTGCCACGATGCACCTCTGGTGGTCTCGCAAGCCGCGGGGAGTGGCGCGGGCAGTGCTGTTCGCCTCGCTGGTGGACGACCCTTCGGCTCGGCCAGACCTGTACCCCACAGAGGCGGCGCAGCAAGCCGAGCGTCAGCGACTATTGGAGTTGGTCGGAGAACTCAGCCAATGGCGGCGCAGCGATGACGAGGCGTTGCTAGTCGAAGCCCAGCGATGCATTGCCGCTTCGGCCGGCGACACCCTACCGGCGGTAATCGACCCATTCTGTGGCGGCGGCTCGATCTCGGCCGAGGCTCTGCGACTAGGCCTGGACACCCTCGCTGTCGACCTCAACCCCGTGGCCGCGCTGGTAAGTGCTACGACGCTTTCAGTGGCACAGCGATTTGTCGGGCAGGGGGCTGTCAATCGGGCCGTAGTTGGGGGTGGCGAGACCTCTGCTGGCGAGGCGCTGGCTGGTATCGCCGCCGACATCAACTATTACGGAGAACTCGTCGAGGTCGAGTGCCGCAACCGCCTGGCGGGCTTCTTTGAGCATCCGCTGAGTGAGTACGCCTCAAGCGGGCGCACCGTGGCTATCTCCTACCTGTGGGCCCGGACCGTTCCCTGTGCTAACCCCGGCTGTCGTCGAGCAACACCGCTGTTGTCTAACTGGTGGCTGTCGAAGAAGACCACCAACCGCTGGCACGCCCGCCCGGTAATAGACGACAACCGCCTCAGCTTCGACGTTTCGCCTGGCCCGCCGCCGACCGACTTAGCCGATCTCAAGGTCAGCCGCGGCGCCAACTACTCCTGCGTGTTCTGCGGCACCCTCAACGACGCCGACTGGGTACGGCGATGTGGTCAGGACTCGGGCTTCGGGCTGAGGCTCGTCGGCGTACAAGCGCTTTTCGACGCCGCCCGCTCGCGCAGCGGGCGAGTCTGGCTGGCCCCCGGCCCCGCTATTGAGCGGGCCGGCCTAGCGGACTGGGACTCCCGGCCTTCGGCTCGGGTGGAGTCGGCGCTGCTACGAGAGTTACCGATTGAGAGCGGCAACGTCACAGCGTTCGGTATGCGCACAATCAGCGACCTGCTCTCGCCTCGCCAGCAACGCACGATGGCGACCTTCGCCGAGGTAATCGCCGAGATGACGCCAACGGTTCAGCGGGATGCCACCGACGCCGGAATGTCACCTGGTGGCCGCGGCGTGGAGCAGGGTGGTAGCGGCGCACGCGCCTACGCCGAAGCCGTGACCACATATCTGGCATTGGCGTTGTCGAGCATGGCGAACCGAACGACCACTATGACCACCCACAATCGGGCCAACGGTTCGGTAGAGCAGTCGTTTATTCGTCCCGCCTATGGGTTTTATGGCGAGTTCGCCGAGGCCAACCCGTTCTCTGGCTCCACAGGATCGTGGGCGAACAATCTGGACTTGGTGGTCCGGGCTGTAAAAGCGCTGCCGGCGCCTAACCGAGACTCCAGTCAGTACCCAGCGGCAGAGTATCGAAGTGCGAACCGGTCGCAAGACTGGCCAGCTGACTCCCCGCGAGTCGAGCCGAGTGTGGGCCGAGCCGAAGTTCGGTGCGGCTCCATGCTGGATGTGCTGGATAGCGATGTTGGCGTGGTGTGCACCGACCCGCCTTACTACGACATGTTTGACTACGCCTCGCTGTCGAACCTATTCCTAGTCTGGCTGAGGGCGACGCTTGGCGAGGTGTGGCCTAACACCCTAGGGCCGCTGCTAGCCCCGACTGAGCAGCAGATCGTTTCCAACCCGGCAAGCTTCGGCGGCGACCGGGCGGCTGCGCACGACCACTTCGAGACCCTGTTGCGCCGAGCGTTTGAGCGGATGCGCCAAGTCCACGACCCTGGCTACCCGCTAACCGTCTACTACGGCTACCAGCAAGTGGAGAAGAAGACGAAGCTAGGTAGCTCTGCGGCTTCTAGCACTGCCTGGGAGGCGCTGCTGGAGAGCCTCATAGCTGCCGGTCTGCGGATTACCGCCACCTGGCCGCTGCGCACCGAGCGCCCGGAGGGGGTAAAGAAGGGGACCAAGTCTCTGGCGTCGTCGGTACTGTTGGTCTGTCGCCCGAAAACCGAAGACGCAGACGATCAGCCGGTCACTACCGTGCGTGAACTACAGCAAGAGCTGCGAGCAGAACTCCCCGAAGCCGTGCGTCTGCTGCAGCAGGGCAACATCGCGCCTTTGGACCTGGTTCAGGCTGCCATCGGCCCGGGAATGGAGGTTTACACGCGCTACCGGCGTGTGTTGGCCGCCGACGGTTCGCATTTAGGCGTGCGAGAGGCCCTAGCTCAAATCAACGAGGTGCTGGATGAGACGCTGATCGGCGCCGACTCTGGCCTTGACGCTGACACTCGCTGGGCGCTGACCTGGTTCGACGAGCACGGCTTCGCTGAGGGTCCCTACGGCCGGGCTGAACAACTCTCCAAGGCCCGGAACACCTCGGTGCCCGGCCTGGTTGAAGCCGGGATCGTGACGGCCGTTGGCGACCGGGTCCGCCTTCGTAGGCGTCACGAGCTAGAGGTCAACTGGGATCCAGCCAGCGACCGGCGCCTTACGGTCTGGGAGGTAACGCAGCACCTGCTAAGAAGCTTGTACGAAGACGGCGAGCCAGCCGCGGCAGAGCTGTTGAGCCGCCTGGAGTACGAAACCGCGGGCGCCGCCCGCCAGCTGGCCTATCGGCTCTTTCAGATCTGCAGCCGCCGCTTCTGGACCGAGGAGGCCGCCGCTTACAACGGCCTCGGCACCTCCTGGGCGGAGTTGACCCGACTGGCTGCTGCTGGCCAGCAGAATCTGCTCTGACACTGTGCCTTGCTACCTTTGTTTGCACCGGCGCATGCAAGTGTTGGCTGATTCACCGGTATGGCCCCCGGGAGGAGTGATCTGGTGGCAATAAGCAACCCTGAGCGGATCGGGAAGGCGCTGACTCTGCTAGGCGAAGGACTGGCGCCGTTCGTTGTCCGAGAGTGTGAGGCGAAGTACGGCAAGAACTGGCAAGCGAGGGTGCATCGGGCCGATCCTCATACTGGTCGGACACGGCCGGTGAATACGCAAGATCCGCAGTTCTTGCTGAACGTTATTTGGGATGAGTGGAACTCGGTCTTCTCTCGCAAGCTCTCGCGGGCCGACCGTAACTACGTCGCCGAGCTTCAGGGTGTGCGTAACTCCTGGGCTCATAATGATGGGTTTTCCACAGATGATGCTATCCGCGGGCTAGACACCGCCCAGCGGCTTTTGGAGTCCACCGCCGCCGGCCCGCAAGCAAACGAGGTCTCGGGCCTTCATCAGGAGTTGCTGCGGAAGAAGTACGAGGAGCAGACCCGCAGCAAGCGTCGGACTGCTCAGCGCACCGACACCGGAGTGGCGGCTGGTCTGCCGGCCTGGCGGGAAGTGATAGAGCCGCACGACGATGTCACCTCGGGGCGCTTCGAAATGGCGCAGTACGCCGCCGACTTGCACCAAGTCTGGCGGGGCGAGGCCGATGACGAGTATGGCGACGCCACCGAGTTCTACCGGCGCACGTTTATCACCGATGGGCTCAGCAAGCTGATTACTGGGGCCGCACAGCGCTTCGCCGGCACCGGTGGCGACCCTATCGTCAAGCTGCAGACCAACTTCGGCGGCGGTAAGACTCACGCTCTCATTGCTTTGTACCATCTCGCTGGCGCCAGCAGGGCGGCCAACCTGCCGGGCGTGGAAGACCTGTTGATCGAAAGGGGGTTACGACTCCCGGGCGAAGATGGGGTGCGCCGGGCGGTTCTGGTGGGCCATCAGCTAGAGCTTGGCGAGTTTGGCAGTTTCGTCCGCAAGCCCGACGGTTGCGAAATTCGCACCATGTGGGGTGAACTTGCATGGCAGCTCGGTGGATCTGACGCATATTCACACATTGCGGAGTCAGATCGGGCCGCTACCAACCCGGGAGCAGCGCTGAGCGACCTACTGCGTGCCTACGCGCCTTGTTTGATCCTCATCGACGAGTGGGTGGCCTACGCCCGGCAGCTCTATGGGCAGCGGGACTTATCCGGCGGAACCTTCGATGCCCACTTCAGCTTTGCCCAGGCGCTGGCCGACGCTGTGGCTGCCACGCCCCAAGCGCTACTGGTAGCCACCATCCCCGCATCTCAGATCGAGGTCGGTGGCGAAGGCGGCCAGGCGGCGCTCGTCCGGCTAGAAAATCTGTTCGGGCGAGTAGAAGCCAACTGGAGCACCGCCACGGCTGAGGAGAGCTTCGAGATAGTGCGGCGTCGGCTGTTCAAGCCCCTCAGTGAGTCTGCTGCCCGCCGACGTGACGAAGTTGTGGCGGCCTTCAGCAAGCTCTACGGCGTTAACGGCGGTGAGTTCCCTTCCGAATGTCGCGAGGCTGATTATCGGCGTCGAATGGAAGCCGCCTACCCGGTGCACCCCGAACTTTTTGACCGACTGTTTGGTGATTGGTCAAACCTGGAGCGCTTCCAGCGCACCCGCGGCGTGCTGCGCTTGATGGCCAAAGTTATCCACAGCCTGTGGATGAACGAGGATGCCAACCTTGTGATCATGCCGGGCACGATTCCCGTCGACGATTCCGAAGTTGCCGCCGAAATGACCCGTTATTTGGACGACGGCTGGCGTCCGGTCTTAGAGACAGATGTAGACGGGTCTAATTCGCTGCCGCGTCGCCTCGACTCTGAGCAATCCAACTTGGGTCGCTACTCGGCGGCTCGGCGGGTGGCCCGCACGGTTTACTTTGGCTCGGCCCCTAGCCAGCAGGCCGCCAACAAGGGCCTCGACGACCGCTCTATCAAGCTGGGCTGTGTGCAGCCGGGGGAGCGCCCCTCCACGTTCGGCGACGCTCTCCGCCGGCTGTCCGACGAGGCCACTCATCTTTATCGCGACGCCTCCCGCTACTGGTATGCGCTGGCGCCGACGGTGACGCGCCTGGCCCGGGACAGGGCCGACGACATCAAACCGTTAGATGTTGACGAGCAGATCCGGCGCCGCCTGATCCCCCAGGCGAAGCGGCGGAGCGAGTTCGCCGCGGTTCACGTGTGCCCCCGCGCTACCGGCGACGTACCTGATGAGGACACCGCCCGGCTGGTGATTATCGACCCGGAGTACCAGCACGAGAGACGAAGCGAAAACAGCGAGGCGATGAAGTTTGCCAGCAAGGTGCTGGAAGAACGCTCGGGCGGAGCGCGGCGTCATCGCAACATGGTTGTGTTCCTGGCGCCCGACAGCACCCGACTGGAAGAGTTACGCCAGGCGACGCGCCAGTGGCTGGCGTGGGAGTCCATCAGGCACGACGCCGAGACTTTAAACCTGGATGCTTTCCAGACCCGCCAGGCCGAAACTAAGGCAGCAGAGTTCGACGAGACGGTCGATCAGCGCATCGCTGAGACCTATCAGTGGGTACTCAACCCCGACCAACCGCCCGAGGATCCCACCGGGCCGATGTTCTGGGACATCATCAATTTGGCGAGTCCGGGTTTGGGGCGCGGTGCTGAGGAGTCGCTGGCCGAGCGGGTGGCTCGGAAGTTGATTTCCAGCGAGGGGCTGGTGGCCGGATATTCGGGGCCGCGCCTGCGGTTGGACATCGAGCGGGTGCCGCTTTGGCGGGGGGATTGCGTAAGCGTCGGCCAACTATGGGAGGACTACACGCAGTTCTTGTATCTGCCGCGGCTGCGAGACCGAAGCGTGCTGGAAGACGCGGTGCGAGACGGTGTGGCCTCGCTCACTTGGCAAGATGACGGCTTTGCCTACGCCGACGCCCTAGAAACTCCAGCCCAGGGTGGAGGCGAAACCGAAGACTTGCCTGTGCGCTATGTGGGCTTGCGGTCTGGCCAGGCCCTCGCTGCTCTGGCGCCTAGCGGCCTAGTTGTCGCTCCTACGGTGGCTTTGGCCCAACTTGCTGCTGATCAGGCCGATACCGGCAGCGTTGCCGGCGAGGTTGCATCAGTAGGCACTGACGGTCGCGCCGCCGGCGACGAGTCGGCCGAGCCCGCCGGCTCGTCACTGCCTACGCGCTACTGGGGTCGGATCACGCTGGACTCGTCGCGCTGGACTCGGGCAGCTGCCGACATCGCCGACGCCGTCGTCAACCAACTCGCCCGCAGCGACGGAGCCAAAGTCCAGATAACTATCGAGGTGGAGGGCACCGCGCCCGGGGGCTTCAACGACGCCACCCAGCGCACCGTCACCGAGAACGCCGCCACCTTAAAGTTCGACAGCGGCGAGTTCGAAGACTGAGCCGCCGCTGGCTGTCGGGGCTCTCGGGCGAGCGCTGAACTCTGCCCGTAGGCTGAGCTAGATCGCCTCATGATTCCTGGTGCCTCCACCCAAACCACCTCGCGTCGAGCTGATTCGCGTCAGACTGCTGAACGTCGCTTCAGCCAGTCCATGGTTGTTTCTGGTACTCGCTGCTTGCTGGCCTACGTGGTGTTCCCGTACGTCTTTCCATTGCTCGGCGTCACCGACGTGGTGGGGCCAGCGGTGGGTGTGGCCATCGGGGCTTTGGCGGTCGTCTTCAACGTGGTCAGTATTCGACGGTTCTGGCGGGTGGATCACCGCTGGAAGTGGCCGATTAGTGCGGTCAACCTGGCTGTCATCGGACTGATGTGTTACCTGGCTGCTGGTGACCTCGCCGAGCTGGCCGGCTGAGGTGGTACTAACCCCGATCGTCGGCACGCTTGCTTATCTCTGGGACCCGGAGACCGACCGGGTGCTCATGGTGCGGCGAGACGCACGTCCCGACGACGACCACTACGGCAAGCTGAACGGGCTGGGTGGCAAGCTGGAAACCGGTGAGCATGTCGTAGAGGGACTGCGCCGAGAGCTACGCGAAGAGGCCGGCCTGGAGATCACCTCGTTACGTCTGCGCGGCACGATCTCTTGGACCGATTTCGGACCCCGCAACGAGGACTGGTTGGGGTTCGTGTTCCTAGCTGACGCCTGGAGTGGCGAGCCCCCAGAGCGTAACGACGAGGGTGCCCTCATCTGGGTGCCGCGCAGCCGACTTTTGGCTGCCTGTCACCCCGATTCAGCCACTCGAAGTGCTGCCGATCTGGTGCTGTGGGACGGCGACCGGCACTTCCTGCCGTTGGTCTTCGACGAGGATCCCCGGCCATTCCACGGAGTAATGCCCTACGACGGCGACCGGGCCACCAGCTGGGATTACGAACGTCTCTAAGCTACGCCGCTTCTGCCGTCTGTGAACGCAGGAAGATCCTCGATCAGGCTGCTACCGCACAAATCTTCAGTGGGGGGGGGGGGGGTAGCCGGTGGGTGTGTCTGCTGGTGGGGCCATTACTATGTCTTCGCCGGTGGGTTCCCGCGGTCGCAGAGATTGAATGTGTGGGCCTGCGGGGGATTGCCTATGTACCGGAGTTCTAGGACTATGACCACAGGGATATCGGGCTGGCGCCGTAACTATGACGTTGCCAATGCCGATCTGGCGTGGCAGTACAAGGGCTGGCCACTGCACCCGGGCACCGCCGATCTGTCCTCGGTGGCTTCGGCGGGGCTGAACCTCTTCGCTGACGACTTCATGTTCCCGGTCATGGTGATCTCCGAGAGCCGCCTGATGCACAACATCCAGATCGTGGCCCGGTTCTGCTCCGAGACTGGCGTGTCGTTCTCGCCGCACGGCAAGACCACCATGTCGCCCGAACTCGCCCACTCGCAACTAGATACGGGGGCCTGGGCTATCACAGCCTCCACTGCTAGTCAGGCTCGCATCTTTCGAGCTTTCGACATCCCTCGGATATTCATCGCCCATCAAGTGGTGGACCCGGCCGCGGTCCGCTGGATGGCCGACGAGCTAGACACCCACCCCGATGTGGAGTTGCTTTGCTTGGTGGACTCGCTGGAGGGTGTTCAGTTGATGGAATCGGCGCTGGCCGGCAGACCCGCTGGGCGTCCCATCGACGGTCTAGTGGAGTTGGGCATGCCGACCGGCCGCACTGGCTGTCGGACGATCGACGGGGCGATGCGGGTAGCCCAGCGGATTGTTGCCTCGGACCGGCTCCGCCTGGTTGGGGTGGAGGGCTACGAGGGCATTCTGCACTTCGATGGCGACGACTTCAGCCAGGTCGACGAGTTTCTGTATCAGATGCGGGATCTAACCGAGCGACTAGCTAAAGCGGGCCACTTCGATCACCTAGACGAGGTGATCGTTACGGCTGGGGGCAGTATGTTCCCCGACCGAGTGGTGGCCATCTTGGGCAGCGACTGGGATATCGGCCGGCCAGTACGGCCGATTATTCGTCCCGGCTGCTACGTGACCCACGACTCCAAGATGTACACCGAGTCGGGTCCGTTTGGTGTGCGGGCGCCGATGGACACCTATCCGACGCTGCGCCCAGCGCTCACCCTGTGGTCTTACGTGGTCTCGCGGCCCGAACCCGATCTGGCGCTGGCGGGATTCGGCAAGCGCGACTGCTCCTACGACGTGGACTTGCCAATACCTCAGGTGCTCCGCCGCGACGGTGTGATACACGATGTGAGCGGCCAACTAGAGGTCTTCGAACTCAACGACCAGCACGCCTTCATCCGCCTGGCGCCAAGCTTCGACATCAGAGTCGGCGATCAGCTGGGCTGCGGCATCAGCCATCCTTGTACTTCGTTCGAACGCTGGCGGGCCATCCCAGTCATCGACGACGCCCACAACATCGTGGGTGCTGTGCGCACCTTCTTCTAAGAGATCGCTAACTGGGCTTTGGCTCCGCGTCCAGTGCCTTCGCGGCGTAATGCGCCTTGAGCAGAGGCGTCCAGCAAGCGGTTAGGCAATTACCGGATTCAGGAGAAGACCGTCGGGTGTAGGCCGTCGATGTCGTCGTCCAGCGGGAAGAAGGGCCGTTGCATTCGTGCGAACGGCAGTGAACGCACCGAGGCTGGTGTGGGGGCCGGGCGAGTCGATAACGATGACCGCGGGGGCGTCGGGGTAGACCATGCGATAGTTCATCGGGTTCTTCACGATGGCGAACTTGGGGGCGTTCGTGTCCACTCCCACCGATCGATACTGCTCACCGGTCCACTCGTAAGTGGGATGGGTGGCAACCCCGATCTGTAGGCCGCCGGATCGCAGCACCGCCGTTGGTCCCATCTCGCCGACTGTGCCCTCCCAGATGCCGCCTTCGTACACGAACCTGCCGTCGGTCAGTGCCTCGACGACGCCGGAGACAGGGATCGGGCTGCCCCAGCGCGGGTCGACTTGGTGGCCCAGGTGCACTTTCACTTCAGCGCCTACGCCAGCGGCGTGGCACTGTGCCGCCGCGGCCGGATCCACTACCGGTGCTACCGACTCGGCGTCCGGGGCTAACTCCAATAGCGCGCCGATGCAGGCAACGCTGTCGCCGGCGGCTCCACCCCCGCAGGCGTCGGCCGTTTCCATCAGCACGATCGGGCGGTCATCGATTACCAGTCCTTGCCGGACAGCTGCTAGGGGACTTGCCATAGCCGGCTCGAACTCGTGACGCCGTTGCCAATACTCCTCCGCCAGTGCGACTGCGGCCTGTCGTGCTCCGACAACGTTGTCGTCGGTGATCACGAGTCCGCCACTGCCCATACCCGGTCGGTCAATAAAGGGATGCACCAGAAACATGCTTGTGGACAGCACATCGGGGTACTCTTCCAGCCGTTTGGCCTTGCGCATCATGTCGGCGAAAGGCCCGTCACCCTCGGTTGATCCGTTCACCGCACCCGTCAGCACAGGCACTTTTGCCATTACCATCGTCGGTCGCGCCGCACCGACGGCGGTGTTGACCAGCAACGTGGCCCCACGGCGACCCGTCGTGTAACTGTCTCGGTGGGGGTAGGTCTCCCAGGCCACTAACCCGTCCGCGTTGGCGACCATGGTCTGGGTGACGTGAGCGTGGAGATCCAGCGTGGCGACGATCGGGGTATCTGGCCCGATCAATGTCCGAACGCTGGCCAGCAGGTCGCCTTCTATGTCATGGACCGTCTCCGATACCGCAGCACCGTGCAGCGCCAGCAACACCGCGTCCACGGGGGCGACTTCCTCCAGGGCCGTTAGCAGGTCACGGCGCAGCGTGTCGTAACAACCGGTAGTCAGTGGCCCGCCCGGACTGGTAGAGGCGAACAGCAGGGGAACCGGTATGGCGCCCCGCTCCGCTAGAACCTCGAGCATCCCGCCCATGACGCCTCCTGCTACTTCCAGCACTTCATGGCCGTAGCGGAGTTCGAAGCGCTCGAAGGCTGCCATGTCGATCGGCTGACCACCGAAATCGTTGCACTCGGTCAGGATGCCGCCGACCGCCACACGTGGACTTGCGGACATATACGGACCTCCTTTCCTCCTCCCGCGTGTTCCCCTCGTGCAGCTGTGCGCTCAGTCCAGCCCGTAGGCGCGACAGGCCGACCGCCAGCGCAGATCCTCTTTCGCTTCGGCGTCGAGCGGGGATACAAGCGTCTCAAAGACTTCGATCTGGCGCGGGTATCCGCCGCCCACGTTGCACACAGGCCAGTCGCTGCCGAACATCAGCCGCTGGGGCCCGAACGACTCCAGAGCTACCTCGAAAGTTCCCCTGAGGTCCTCTGGAGTCCAATCAGGGTGAGGTGTGACGTTGTGGAGGCCCGACACCTTGGCGAAGACGTTCGGGAAGCTCGCCGCCACGCCAATCAGTTCCGCCCACCGTGGGAAGTCAGCAGTGTCGATAGGCGGCTTGTTTAGGTGATCGATCACGATGCGGAGGTCGCCTAGCGCGCCTGCCAGCATTGGTATGTGCTCCAGATGGCGCAACTGCACACCGACGAAGTCATAGGACATGCCGTGCTGGGCGAGGACGCTGAGACTCTCGATTACGGCAGGTTGCAGCACCCAGTCGGGGTCGGGCTCGTCGTGAATCAAGTGGCGGATTCCCACGACCGGCCCAGTCTCTTGGAGGGCTTCGAGCGCAGCCGACGCCCCTTCAGGGTCGAGCATGTCAAACCAACCGATGACCGCGGCCACCCGGTTGTCGGCTGCGGCCACGGCGAGCATCGCCTCGGTGTCGGCCAGGCTGTTTTCCGCCTGTACGAGAATCACTTCAGTCACACCACTGGCCTCTATGTGCTCCCGTGCCTCGTCGACATGGAATGTCCGGCGAAGTTGGTGGAAGTCCGGCGGCAGTTCGGCTTGGAGCCAGCTGTAGGCGCACTGGTTTAGGTCCCACTGGTGGAGGTGGGTGTCGATGAGTCGGTTATTAGATTCGGACATGCTTTGGACTTCTGATCGTGGTTTCCCGTAAATGTTGGTCGATTCAGTGCCGAGCCCCACTAGGCCCAACTCGGGCATGTTGCTCGTGCACATCCGGTACCTCTAGCCGATGGATTTGCCTTCGGCGTCGAAGAAGTGGCACCGAGCCGGATCGATTCTGATATTGCAGCGTTGGCCGGGCTGCAGTCTTGCTGCCTCCGAATGGCGCACAGTGATTGCCGGTGAGATCGCGTCGTCGGGCACGCCCGCGCTCTCACCGGTGGCGGTTGGCTGAGATGCATGCGTCCCAGGGTCGTAATCCACGCGAACGAAGGTGTCTGGCCCGAGCCCTTCTACGGATCGTACGACGCCAGCGAGCACTCCAGCGTTACCGGTGCCCCCGAGCGTGGCGTGCTCGGGCCGAATCCCTACCAGCAGCTCGCCGTCTCGGGTCAGACCGGGCCGAACGGCCAGAACATCCTCGGAGATTGGTATCTGGGTGGTGCCGATCTCCAGCATCCGCTTGGTACCAGATACTCGGGCCCGCAGGATCGACATGGGCGGGCTGCCGATGAACGATGCCACGAACAGATTGCCTGGCGCGTCGTACAGCATGTCCGGGGCCGCAACTTGTTGCAGTAATCCGTCACGCAGCACTGCCACGCGGTCGCCCATAGTCATGGCTTCGACCTGGTCGTGGGTTACGAACACGGTTGTGGTACCCAAACGGCGTTGCAGATCGCCGATCTCCTCGCGCATCTCGCCGCGGAGTTTGGCGTCGAGGTTCGACAGCGGCTCGTCCATGAGGAAGACCTGCGGCTTGCGGACGATGGCCCGACCCATGGCGACCCGCTGGCGTTGCCCGCCCGAGAGTTGGCGTGGTTTGCGCGAAAGTAGGTCGGTCAATCCGAGGGTTTCGGCCACGGCCCGGACACGCTCAGCCCGCTCTTTCTTTGGCACTCGGGAGGTGCGCAGAGAAAACCCCATGTTCTCTTCTACTGTCATGTGTGGATAAAGGGCGTAGCTCTGGAACACCATGGCGATGTCCCGCTTGTGCGAGGCGACATCGTTCATGTGGGTGCCGCCGATATAGAGGTCACCCTTTGTGATGGTCTCTAGCCCGGCGATCAAGCGTAGTGCGGTGGACTTGCCGCAACCTGACGGGCCCACGAGTACAACAAACTCGCCGTCGGCCACTTCGAGGTTGAGTTCCTTAAGCGCCGGTATACCCTTGACGTACTCTTTGGTGGCGTTCACTAGCTTTAGCGAAGCCACGGTGGCGATCCCCTTCTGAACAGCGGCGGACTATACACCAGGACTACTCACTTGGTGGCACCTGCGGTTAGGCCGCGGACGAAGTACCGTTGCAAGGCCAGGTAGAACACCAGCACGGGAACTGATACGAACAGCATGTAGGAGAAGAGCTGCCCGAAGTTCACGTCGAACTGTCCCACAGAGCGGAACAACCCCACGGTCACCGTGTTGCCCTGCAGAGGACCTAACAGAATCAGCGGAGGGAGGAACTCGTTCCACACCCACACGCCTGTGATTACCAGAATGCTCGCCGTGGCGGGTCTTAGCAGAGGAAGGATCACTGTCCAGTAGATGAATCCCAGAGAGGCTCCGTCCATGGAGGCCGCCTCTACTAGGTCCCGCGGGATAGAGCGCATGAAGCCGCGGTAGACGAGCACGGCGAACGGGGCGTAATAGGCGCACAGAAACAGAATGAGTCCCGGGAAGCTGTTCTGGAGACTGAAGTACTTCAATACCCGGAACACGGGGATCAGGATTACGGGTGTGGGCAGGATCAACCCGAAGAGGATGACAGCTCCAACGGCGTTGCTGATCCAGCTGTTGGACATGTGTAGGGCGAAAGCCAGCATTGAGGATACGACCATGATGAGGGCGATAGTCGAGCCCGTGATCAGCAGGGAGTTGATTAGACCGCCGGTCACGTCCCCGGCGTCCAGCACGCCCGACATACCGTCCAGCGTCGGGCCGATAGGCGGTCTCGCCGGTGATCGCAGGATCTCCGGCTCGGTCTTGAAGGCGTTGGCGATCACCAGGTACAGCGGAAACAGGAAGAACGCTGAGACAATGATCGCTAGCAAGGCCCGTGTCTGGCGCATCAGAGTTCTACCTCGCGGCGACGCAGTACCCGCAACGAGATGACCGTCGTGGCTGCCGTGATGGCAAGCAGGAGGACGGCTATCGCCGAGGCCAGACCGGCGCGGTTCTGGGTGAATCCGGTACGGATGATTGCCAGACCAACGGTCTCTGAGGAGCGCCCCGGTCCGCCACCGGTCAAAGCCACTACATGGTCGTAGAGTTTAAGGGCGGAGATGAGCGAGATGAGCGTGGTGATAGTCACCGCCGGTGCCACCAGGGGCCAGGTAATGAGCCGAAACCGCAGGTAACCTGAGGCCCCGTCGATGCTGGCCGCTTCGTAGAGGTCGGTGGGGATTGCCCTCAGGGCCGCCACGTAGAGGACAGTGGCGAAAGCGACGAGTTGCCACGCTAGCGCTAACCCCACTGAGACAACTGCCAGATTCGGCGAGCTGATCCACTCTGGCCCGGGGATCCCTAGCGCTTCGAGCGCGTTGTTGAGGGATCCGTCGTTGGCGAGCGTCCAACGGAATGTCAAGCCGACAACCAGCGGACTCAGCACGAACGGCGCGAACAGGATTATACGAAGCGCCGTGTACAGGCGCGACGCGGCATCCAGCAAAACCGCGAACAGCAGCCCGAGAGCATTGGGGACTACCACAGCGCCGGCGGTGATCAAAAGAGTCACATACAGGGCGTGACGGAAGTCGCTGTTCTCCCACAGCTTTACGTAATTGTCGAACCCCACCCACGAGATCTCGTCTCGCAGGAAGTTCACGTCGTGGAGGCTGTAGGTGGCTGTGATGGCGATCGGCGCTACCACTAGTGCTAGGAAAAGCACCGTGGTAGGCGCTCCCAGTGCCATCAACTCGAGTCTGCGCTGGTGGGCACCGGGTGGCCGGCGGCGCCCCCCGACCCGGCGGCCGGAGGGGCGCTCGGTGTGCCTCCGCGTCGGCAGGAGCTTGCCCCCCGCGGCGGAGATCAAGTCAGTTTGTCTAGCCGGAGAGGTCGTCCCAGGCGTCCTGGAGCGCCTGCGCGGTTTCTTCCGCCGTCTGACCTGCCAACATCTCCTGGGCCTGGATCCACAGCTCGTTCTGGAAGCCCGCTACTAGGGCGTCGTCGCCGACTTCGAAGGTGTAGAAGGCCACCTGTTGCGCCGACTGATCAGCCAGGATCTGGATTACCTCTGTGATCAGCGGGTGCAGTTCCACATCGTCGGGAAGCACGAACAGCTTGTTGTTGGCGATGTGGGCGTCCCGGACGAGGTCGTCCAGGTTTGTCTCAACGTTCGTAGCGAACTCAACCGAGAACAGTCGAGCCGCTTCCGGGTCAGAGGTTCGCGCCGAGATGGCTGGTCCGCCCGACGTATAAGTAGCGAGCCGCTTAGGCCCGTCGAATGTAGGCATCGGGAAGACGCCGATCTCGAACGGGTGATCCATGGGGACCGCTCCGGCGAAGAAGCTGCCCATGGGGTACATCGCCGCGGCGCCGTCGAGGAACGTCTGCTGTAGGTCGGCGTAACCGAGGTTCAACTCGTCACCGGTTAGCCAGCCATTGGCGACCATCTCCTCATAGGGCCGAAGGGCGTCCACGAAGATCGGATCGGTGAACTTTGTCTCGCCCGAACTCAGCTTCTGGTTGAACGTCGGATCCACGCCGGTGACGTTCAGCGAGGCCAGGTTCATGATCGGCCAGCCCGCAGCCCAGGCGTCGTCACCGGCACCGCCGACGACGAACGGGGTCTCGCCCGATGCAGCGATCGCCTCTGCCGCGTCGATGAACTCTTCCCATGTCTCCGGCTCTGCGGCGATTCCGGCCGCTTCGAACATGTCCCTGTTGTAGAAGACGCCCGACTCGTACACGGTCAGCATGGGTAGCGCGTACTGCTTACCGTCAGTGAGTCCGAGTCCGACCGGGTCAATAAATCGTTCTAGATCTTCCGGCTCGAATGGCAGCAGCAGGCCCTCGGCGATGAACTCTGCGGTGGAGAAGTTGCTCATCATGACGTCGGGGAGCTGGTCGGTGGCCGCTAGCTGCTTAAGGAAGTCCCCGATATTGAGGTCTGGGGCGACGATCTTGTTGATCTTGAACTGCGGGAAGTCCGCCACCGTTCGGTCAATTGCGTCATCCCAGAACTCCGCTGGCAGGTTTGGTGTCTCAAATACCAGGAAGTCCAGCTCAACCGAGCCGGGTGCCGGTCCCGTCCGCTCTGCTAAGGCTGCGGCCTCAGCTTCGGCGCGAATTGCGTCAGCCTCGGCCTGAGCGGCAGCGGCGGCTTCCCGCGCTTCGTCGGCTTCGGCTTGTGCGGCAGCGGCCTCCGAAAGAGCTGTCTCGGCGGCGGCCTGAGCATCGGCGAGTGCGGCTTCGGCGGCTGCCATTGCTTCTACGTTGCCTTCGGCGGTCGCCTGCGCGAGTTCGGCTGCGGCTTGTGCTGCCTCCGCAGCGGCTTGTGCTGCCTCTGCAGCAGTGGCGGCGGCGGCCGCGTCGGCAATTCCGGTTGAGGCGTCGGCCGCGGCACTTTGGGCTTCTGAAAGCGCCTCCGCGGCCGCGGCGGACGCGCTACGTGCCTCGCCCATGGCCGCATCCGCGGTGTCTGAGGCTGCGTTATCTGTTCCACACGCCGCTGCTATAAGTGTCAGTACAAGCAACCCCGCGAGAACGCTGCCCCTCTTCAAACCACTCATGAATTTCCTCTTCCGGTCGTTTGTCGCCGATTTCGTCTGTCTGGCTGCTGTCCCGGAGAGTCAGGATGCCACGAGTCCACAAGCGGCGCTGGCGTCCGAGACACTATCGATGTCAGGTAGCTGGGGCAAACGCCGCCTTAGTGCGATTCCGCTAGGTGCCGCATCCTTGCCTCCGCCCCCTGGCGCAGTGCGGTCGTAGAATCTGGCTCCGTGAGCAGAGACCAACAGCGATGAGCAGCAAGACCGCAGATAGCGGACCTTCGGCGGTTGCCGCGCAGCACGGCGGATCGTTGGCGAGCGCCCCGTTGCGTATGTTCATCGGTGGGCAGCAGGTGGAGGCGCTCTCGGGTCGGACCTTCGACTCCATCGAACCGTATACCGGACAGCCGTGGGCGCAGGTTCCCGAGGCGGACGCCGCCGATGTGGACCAAGCCGTAGCCGCGGCCCGCGCCGCCTTCGACGAGGGGCCTTGGCCCCGACTACCGGGTGTGGAGCGTGCCAAAGTTCTGCGTCGGCTGGCGGGGATGCTTGCCGAGCAAGCTGAAGAACTCGGCGTTATCGAAGTGCGCGACAACGGGAAGTTGCTGCGCGAGATGGCAGGACAGGCGGCGCTTATGCCGGAGTTCTTCGACTACTTCGCCGGTGCTGCCGACAAGATCGGCGGGGAAGTGCTGGACTCCGCCAAAAGCAACTTCTTCGTCTACCAGCTGTTTGAGCCTGTCGGCGTGGTGGGTGCTATCACCCCGTGGAATTCGCCGCTGCTGCTGACTGCGTTCAAGCTGGCGCCGGCGCTGGCCGCTGGGTGCAGTTTCGTCCACAAGCCATCGGAGCACACCTCGGTTTCGGCGCTGCGATTTGCCGAAATCGTGGCTGCCGCAGGCGTGCCCGACGGCGTCTACAACGTGGTCACCGGTGACGGCCCCAGTGTCGGCGAGCCGCTGGTGTCGCATCCGGGCGTAGACAAGGTGTCATTCACCGGTTCGGTATCCTCGGGGATACGAGTCGCCAAGGCGGCAGCCGAGCACCTGGCCCCGGTTTCGCTGGAACTGGGTGGCAAGTCGCCCAACATCGTGTTTGCGGACGCCGATCTGGAAGCTGCGGCCAACGGCGTAGTAGCCGGGATCTTCGCAGCCTGCGGACAGACTTGTATTGCCGGGTCTCGCCTGCTGGTAGAGCGACCCGTGCACGACGAGTTGGTAGATCGAGTCGTGGGGCGGGCGCAGGAGATAGTCCTCGGCAACCCCATGGAATCCAAAACCGAGATGGGGCCGCTGGCCTACGCCGCCCACTGGGACAAGGTCATGGGCTACATCCAAATCGGTGTAGCCGAGGGCGCCGAATTGGCCACCGGCGGGCAGCGCCCCGAGCGTTTCGGCGACGGACTTTTCGTCGAACCGACGGTCTTTTGCGGCGTCAACAACTCCATGCGGATCGCCCGCGAGGAGATATTCGGCCCGGTGCTGTCGGTGATTCCCTTCGAAGGGGAGGCCGAGGCCCTAGCGATTGCCAACGATTCGCCCTTCGGGTTGGCCGCGGGTGTGTGGACCCGTGACGTGCAGCGGGTGCATCGCATGGTTCCCGGGCTGCAGGCGGGCACTGTGTGGATCAACTCCTACCGCACTCTCAACTACGACGTGCCCTTCGGGGGGTACAAGATGAGCGGGCACGGCCGAGAGAACGGACTGGACGGAATGCGCGAGTTCCTGCACACCAAGTCGGTGTGGGTCGAGACATCGGGAGCCACCCGAGACCCGTTCAAGCTGGGCTGAGACTCCAAAGCCTGGGTGCTCCGAACCGAGGAGGCGACCGATGAGCCATGAAACCGGGCCGCAGGTCATCTCGGGCCTTGAGGGCGTGCTGGCGTGTGAGTCTTCGATTTGCTCCATCGACGGGCCGGCAGGGGTGCTGACCTATCGCGGTTACAAAATCGGCGACTTCGTGACTAGCGCCGCTTTCTGTGACGTGGCCTGGTTGTTATGGCACGGCGACTGGCCCGACGCCGCCGAGAGTTCCGCCTTCGCCGCCGAGGTAGCAGCGCAGCGGGACATCTCGGACTCTCTGGCTGCTGCGCCGCTAGGCATCGCCAACCCGATGGCTGTGCTGCGGACGGCGGTGTCGCTGCTCGGCGTTGGCGACCCCACCGCCGATGACATTTCCCGTGAGGCCGTGGTGGCTAAGGCGACAAGGCTGGTGGCGTGCCTGCCCACGATGGTGGCCGCTATGAGCCGTCACCTCAGCGGCGCCGAGCCGGTGGAGCCGAACCCAGAGCTAGATCACGCTGCCAACTTCTGCTGGATGCTCACTGGTCGAGTTCCCACGCCGCTTGAGGTCAAAGCGCTCAACGCCCTGCTCAACACCTACGCCGAGCACGAACTAAACGCCTCGACCTTCGCCGCCCGCACCACGGTCGGCACGCTGTCGGACTACTACTCGGCGATAGTGGCGGGCATCGGGGCAGTAAAGGGGCCGTTGCACGGGGGTGCTGTGGACGATGCCATGGCGGTGTTTTTCGAGATCGGCGAACCGGCCAGAGTGGTGCCGTTTGTGGAGGCCGCCCTGGCGGAACGGCGAAAAGTGCCCGGGTTCGGCCACCGCGTGTATCGGACCCGCGATCCGCGTGCTTCGGCTATGGACGCTCTAGCGGCCGAGCTTGGAGCCCGGGCAGGCGAGCCGCACTGGCACGCGGTGGCTAGCGCCCTAGAAGCAGAACTACATCAGCGCAAGGGTCTCAACGCCAACGTGGACTATTACTCGGCGCTGGTGCTGTATCATCTGGGCTTCCCGCGGAGCATGTTTACCAGCTTCATCGTCTGCAGTCGAGTGGCCGGCTGGACCGCTCATGTTCTGGAGCAGTACGCCAACAACCGGCTCATCAGACCCCGGGCGTTGTATCAGGGGTCCCCACCGCGGCCCTATCCGGCGGGCTGAGGCTTGGACCGGGCGGTCCCGGCAGCGTTCTGGCGTGGCGGCACTAGCCGTGGCGTGCTGTTTCGGGCTGATGACCTCAGCGAGTTTGGGCCGCAACAGGTGGAAGCAGTCATCCTGGCGGCGCTGGGCAGTCCCGATCCTCATGGGCGTCAGATCGACGGGCTGGGGGGTGGGATCTCCTCGCTTAGTAAGGCTGCCATCGTGGCGCCCGCACCTGCAGGCAGCGACGCCGAAGTAGCGTTTCGCTTTGCTCAGGTGGAGGTCGCCAGCCCGCAGGTGGACTTCAGCGGTAATTGCGGCAACATCTCCGCCGCGATTGCCCCATTTGCGGTTAATGAAGGCCTGGTGACCGCTGGTGGCGACTCGGTTGATGTGGTGGTGCTTAACCTCAACTCTGGTCAGCGGTTGGTAGCTGGGGTGCCGCTCAGCGAGGGCCGCTACAACCCGACCGGGGACTTTGCCATCGACGGTGTGCCCGGCACCGGGGCGCGCCTGCGCCTGGAATACCTGGACCCCGACGGCTCGATTGGGCGGGGTGCCCTGCCCACCGGCGAGGTGCGCGAGCAGATGGAGTTGCCCGAGCTGGGACCGGTGCCGGTGTCGATCCTGGATGTGGGCAACCCGGCGGTGTTTGTTCCAGCTGAAGCGCTGGGGTTGCCCAACGCAGCCGCCGCGCTGCCTGCCGCTTTGGATGTCGACGAGGTGCTGCAGAGCCGCCTAGAGCGGATCCGCTGCGAGGCGGCGGTGCGAATAGGGGTGGCTTCGTCGCTGAGCGATGCCGGCTTGAATCACCGGACATTGCCGAAAGTGGCGCTGGTGGGGTCGCCGCAGACGTACCGAACCACGGGAGGCGCTGAGGTGCCCGCAGCCGAGGTAGACCTGCTGGTGCGGCTCGTCTCGCTGGGGAAGACGCACCGTACCCTGGCAATGACCGCCGCCATGGCCTGCGCTTCCGCCGCGGTGATGGACGGCAGCGTCGTGTGGGAGGTTGCTGCGGGATCGCTGCCGCCGGAGCCGGCTGGGGAGACCTCAAGGCAGCAGGGAGTACCCCGGCGCGTGCGTCTAGGGCATCCGGCGGGGGTTCTAGAGCTGGAAGTGACCGCTGAGCACACCGATAGTGGCTGGCGGGTGCGGCGCCAGGTAATACACCGAACCGCCCGAGAGATAATGCGCGGCACGGTTCAGGTGCCTCAGGCCTACCTAGCTGGCGAGGCCTGGTTCGCTACCGGGTAGCTGTCGTGAGCGGCTTCGGCTCGGTCTCAACCCTCCAAACGACCGCTGGGAAGTTCAGTTACTACCGCCTAGAGCGCCTAGAGGAGTTAGGCCTAGGTCCTGTTAGCTGTCTGCCGGTGAGCATCAAGGTGCTGCTAGAAGGTGCTTTGCGACATAGCGAAGAGCAGCCAGGCTGTAGTGGCGTCCCAGATAGTGCCGGCGACGTGGCAACTCTGGCGGGCTGGGCGGTCGGCCAAACCGGTTCTGGCTCTGTGACGGTGGCTTTCCGCCCCGGCCGTATGGTGCTGCAGGACTTCACTGGCATCCCTGCTCTGGTGGGCTTGGCTGCTCTGCGCAGCGCCCTACAGCGAGCCGGCGGCGACCCCCGGCGAGTGGATCTACGACTGCCGACCGATCTGGTGATCGACCACTCGCTGCAGGTGGATGAGGTTGGTTCTCCCGCCGATGCCGAAGCCAACCTGGCCAGAGAGTACGAGCGCAACGCCGAGCGCTTCGGCTTTGCTCGCTGGGCGCAGCAGGCCTTTGCCAACCTCCAAGTGGTGCCACCCGGTAGGGGAATCGTGCACCAGGTCAACATGGAGTTCCTAGCGTCGGTCGTGGCGGTAGAGCGCCGCCACGACTGTCTGGTCGCCCGACCTGACACTGTTGTGGGCACCGACTCGCACACCACGATGATCGGCGGGATGGGGGTGCTGGGGTGGGGTGTCGGCGGGATCGAAGCCGAGGCGCTAATGCTCGGTGAGCCGATCCATCTAGTGCTGCCGGAGGTTGTGGGGGTGCGACTGGTGGGCCGCCCCGCCCCTGGCGTTACTGGCACTGACGTGGTGTTGGCACTGGCACGGGCACTGAGACAGGAAGGCGTAGTTGGCGCTTTTGTGGAGTTCTTCGGCCCGGGCCTGGACCGCCTCAGCCTGGAGGACCGGGCCACGATCACCAACATGGCGCCCGAGTACGGCGCCACGACCGGCTTCTTCGCCCCCGACAGCGAGACGCTCCGCTACCTGCGCCGCACGGCCCGCAGCGCAGCACACGTCGATCTTGTCGAGCGCTATTGCCGGGCCCAGGGGCTTTTCCGTGTCGCTGATGACCCGCCTCCGAGCTTCAGCCGAGTCGTGCAGTTCGATCTGGCTGTTGTGGTGCCGACGGTGGCTGGGCCTTCCCGCCCCCCCCAGACCCTGGCGCTGCGCGAGGTGCCCGGGTCGCTAGCCGAAGCCCTAGCGGAACGCCGCCAGGCCGAGCCTTCCAGCAGTTGCCGATCTTCGCCGGGCAAAGGCTCGACCGGCTTGTGCCACGGCGACGTTGTTGTGGCTGCCATCACGAGTTGCACTAACACCTCAAACCCGGCGGTCATGATCGGTGCTGGTTTGTTGGCACGCAACGCGATCGAGCGCGGGTTGTCTACGCCGGGGCACGTCAAGACCAGCCTGGCGCCCGGCTCGCCCGTAGTGGCCGACTACCTAAAGCGAGCGGGGCTGCTGGCGTATCTGGAAAAGCTCGGCTTTGCCGTTGTTGGCTACGGCTGCACTACCTGCGCGGGCGGTTCGGGCCCACTAGCAGCAGAGGTCGCTGCGGCCGTTGAGCGTCACGACCTCTCGGTAGCGGCCGTGCTCTCGGGCAACCGCAACTTCGAGGGTCGCATCCACCCTCAGTGCCGGCTGGCCTACCTGGCCTCGCCGGCGCTAGTTGTGGCCTACACCCTCGCCGGAACCGTGAATATCGACCTGACCGCCGAACCGCTAGGTCTCGACTATAAGGGAAACCCGGTGTTGCTGGCCGACCTCTGGCCCAGCGAGACCCAGATCGCCCAGGTGATCGATGATGTCATTAAGCCGGAATTGTTCGCCGCCCGTGTCGACGACATCCGCGCCGACGACATCCACGCCGGCGACTCTCGTTGGCGATCGCTGATCGTTGCATCCTCGGTGGTGCCGGACTGGGATGCTGCTTCCAGCTACATCACCGAGCCACCATTTTGTCGAGAGGTGCCCCCAGAGCCTCCGCCGGTTGCCGACCTGCATGGTGCCCGCTGCCTCCTACTTTTAGGCGATTCGATCACTACCGATCACATCTCGCCCGCCGGGGCGATAGATCCCGCTAGCCCGGCCGGGCGCTATTTGCAGAGCAGAGGTGTGGCAGCTTCGGAGTTCAGCGTGCTCGGGGCGCGCCGGGGCAACCATGAGGTGATGGTGCGCGCCACTTTCGCTAACCCGCGGCTGCGTAATCACTTGGCCGGCGAACGCGAGGGGGGTTGGACGGCGCACCAACCCAGCGGCGAGATCCTGACCGTCTTCGACGCCGCCGAGCGTTACCGCCGCGAGTCCACGCCCCTAATCGTGCTGGCAGGCGACACTTACGGTGCCGGTTCGTCGCGCGACTGGGCGGCCAAAGGCACGGCCCTACTAGGGGTGCGAGCTGTAGTCGCCGGGAGCTTCGAGCGGCTGCACCGCCAGAACCTCATCGCTACCGGCGTGCTGCCGCTGCAGTTTGCCAACGGCACTGGCTGGCGCACAGGCCACCTCGACGGCAGCGAGAGCTTCGATATCACCGGGCTTGCAAGGGGCATATCACCTGGCGGTTCGGCCACTCTGGTGACTACCTCGACCGATGGCTCGCAGCGGCAGTTTCCGCTGATTGTCCGGCTTGAGAGCCAGACCGAGGTCACCTATTGGCGCCACGGTGGCATCGTCCCTTACGTATTCAGACAGTTGCTACGTGGTGGCGCCACCGAGCCGGTCCTAGACGAGGCGCCGTAAACGGCGATCAACTCGGGCTAGGAAGGCCCGGCGGTCGGCCATGCTGGATCTATCGGAGTTGTAGAAGGCGATCCAGGCCAGCCGGCAGTTAGCAGGACAGAGTGGGTGCAGGTTGTGCCGCAGGAAGTGCATGGCTGCTTCGCCTTGCACGGCGTTGACGAACTTAGAAGAGCCGTGGGTGGTGACTGCTGCCACGTAGAGCAAGTTCGCCAGGAGTTGGCGGCTGGCCGCTGATGTTTCCGGTCTGCCTGGCCGTGGTATTGCTTCACCGCGTATGACTTGCTCGAACCAGCCGGCAAGCATGGCTGGCAAGCCGCTCCACCAGGTGGGATACACCAGCACAAGACCCGCAGCGGCGCGCAGCAACTCCCGGTGGCTTGCAACGATCTCCGCTCCTGCCGCTGTTGGCGAGAATCCTTCGGCGTAAAGGTCCACCAGCAAGGGCTCTGTGCCCGTCTCGGTCAAAGTCTCAACTACCTGAGAAGCCAGCGCCGAGTTGAAACTCTCCGGCACCGGATGGCTGAAGACGATCAGCGTTTTCACAGGCCCACCAGGGTGCGGTCTAGCTTGGCCGCGAAGCGTCGACGGGCTGTCGCGGCGCGCTCGGGTCGAGTGTCATAAAGCGCCACGTAGCGTCGCCGACAGCGGGGATGCACTATCAGCCTCATGGTGCGCAGCAGGATGCGGCGGCCGCCGTCGCGGCTGCGGAACACGTCGGACCGGGATCTCTCATGGATAGTTATCGCTACTAGCCGGCGCACCCCGCCCAATCCTCGCTGCAGCTTGCCGTCGACGAGGTGGAAGCCCACGCCGGGCACGAAGGTGCGGTCCAGGAAACCCTTGAGCAGTGGAGGCATCCCCGTCCAGGTGGCCCGGTAGACGAAGACCAGCGCCTCGGCCGCCCGAACTCTAGGCCCGAAGTCGGCCACATCGGGCTCCACGAGGGGTTTAGGGGAGTGATAGGCCCGGCGCCCCGCTGTGGTCATGGCGGGGTTGAAATCATCGGCGTGCAGGTCGATGATGTCTACGTCTTGCTGTGCCGCCGCCAGTGCCGCTTCCACGGCCCGGCGTAGGCCGCCGTCGTCAGCGGCTGGATCGTCGGCTAACACCAGCAACACGCGCACGGCCCCATTCTGGCAGTCCGGCGGGTGCAGGCGACGGGTAGCGGCCTACTCGGCCTTTGCGACCGGGCTATATCGAGTGCAGGGTCGGCGCGTCCGGCGCCGGCTACCCTCGGCGCTGGTGAGTGGAAGCTGCATCCTGGCCGACGCCCTGCTAGCCGACGGGCGCCGCGTGGACGTAACCGTCGTGGATGGCAAGGTTGCGGCGGTGGAGGCAGCTGGATCGGCCCGCCAGGACTCTTCGCAAGAACGCCACGAACTGGGGGGAATGCTGCTGTTGGGGGGGTTTGCTGAGCCGCATGCCCATCTGGATAAGGCACTGTCGGCGGCGACGGTGTTGAATCCCACCGGGGATCTGCTAGGTGCCATCAAGGCCTGGCAGGCCGCCCGCGGCAGCATCACCGTAGAGAACTTCATGGCTCGAGCCTTGCGAGCCGTGGAGATTTACGTAGAAGCAGGCTGTACCGCTATCCGCAGCCACATCGACGTCGGCGCCGACATTGGCGCACGCGGTATCGAGGCTCTCGGCGAGGTTCGACGCCTTTGCCGCCGTCTGGTGGATCTACAACTCGTGGCACTCGTAAGCGTGCCACTGACCGGGGCCGAGGGTGCCGACAACCGGCGAGCCCTAGCGGCCGCCATCGATGCAGGGGCCGACTTGGTGGGCGGCGCACCTGCTCTGGATCCTAGACCGGCCGAGTACGTGGCGGTCTGTCTCGATGCCGCCGCTGAGGCCAACATGGGCGTTGACCTGCACATCGACGAAACACTCGACCCGCAAGCACGCGCCCTTGTGGACCTCTCCCGGGGTGTTATAGACCGTGGGTTCCCGCATCCGGTGACGGCTAGCCATTGCGTCAGCTTGGGAATGATGCCAGAGTCGGATCAGCGAGAGATCGCCGCTTTGGTTGCCGAGGCCGGCGTAGGTGTTGTAACCCTCCCCCAGACCAACCTGTTTCTGCAGAGCCGGGGTCGTCGAACGGCACCCCCTAGGGGGCTAACCGCCCTGGCTGCGCTGGCCGAGGCGGGCGTGCGGGTGGCCGGCGGGGGCGACAACCTGCAGGATCCTTTCAATCTCATGGGTCGGGGTGATCCGCTAGAGACGGCTTCGCTGCTCGTCACTGCCGGTCATCAACCTCCGCCGGAGGCTTTAGCTGCGGTCTCGGCAACAGCCCGAGATGTAATGGGCTTACCACCTGCCGAAGTTCACCCTGGTGGGGTGGCCGACTTTGTGGCCGTGGATGTCACTTCAGAACGCCAGGCCATTGCCTCGGCCCCCGGGACCCGCCAGACCTTCAAGGCAGGTCGTTTAGTGGCCCACACTGTGCGGAACGTCGTCGTGCCGGGCGCGCCACCTTCATGAGTCCCCCGATTCCGTGGTGAGCTGTCACGAGGCCATTAGTTGGGGGGTATGGTTCGAGCCCACGCAGCCGGTTAGGCGCCTTGTTGCCCTGGCGAAGCTCGCCGAGGAGTTGGGTGCAGAGGTCTGTCTGGTGGCTGACGAGGGGACCGAACGCGACGTTTACGTGGCGCTTACAGCAATCCTGGCTGCCAGCGAAAAGCTGGTGGTAGGACCGGCCATTACCAATCCTTTCTCGCGCCACCCCGTAACTACCGCTGCAGCGGTGGCCACGCTCGCCGAGATGGCCCCCGGACGTGTCTGGCACGGCCTCGGGGTGGGCGGCAGTCGGGTGCTGGAACCATTGCAACTTCAACCGCAGAGGCCGTACTCGGCACTCGTCGACACCTTTGGGTTGAACCGGCGCCTGCTAGCCGGCCGTCGGGTCGGCGCCGCCCAGTTGGACTGGTTCAGTGAGACCGTTCCGATGGCGGTGGCAGGGCGGGGTCCACGGGTCCAGCAGTTCGCCGCCGCCGAGGCCGACTGGGTGATCCTCTCGGCCAAGGCCTTAGCTGAACTACCCGAGGCGGCTGTGGCTATCCGCCAGGGCGCGGCCCGTATTGCCTGGTCTGCCTACCTGGCCTACGACCAGACAGAGCGCCAGCGAGCCCTGCGCCATTTCGCCTACATGGCGCTCGACGCGCCCGAAGACATTCGACGCCAGGTGGGTCTGGACGAACTGCGAGCAGCCAGGGTGCGTCGCGCCATGTTGGCCGGCCGCTTAGACGAGGCCGCCGAACATCTGCCCGAGTCGCTGCTAGACCTCTACGCGGTGGTCGGTACGCCCGACGAGTGCGCCGCCCAGATCGCCGAACTGCGCAACCACTTCGACCTCTTCCTGCTACCGATGAACGACGAGGCTACCTGCGAGGCCCACATAGAAGGCTCTGCAGAGATTCTGGCCCGCACCTGCCAGGCGGCTATCCCAGTTTGAGCCGACATCGGCTTTGGGGCGCTCGCGCCGTCTGACTTGGGCTTAGAGAAGGTTCAGGAGGCCGAAGGTAGGTCTTTTGCTAACAGGGCTGCGAGCACTCGAGGTGGCGTCATCGGCAGCTCGGTGAGACGGACGCCGATGGCGTCGCGCACGGCGTTGGCGACGGCGGGTGCAATGGCTGGAATCACCGGGGTGCCTATGCCCTTGGCGCCATGCGGGCCGCCGTCGGGGTCGGGGTCCTCCACGAGCACAACTTGGATGTCGGGCATGTCGCTGGCCATCAGCACCTTGTACCCCATGAAGTTGGGGTTCAGCGGGGTGCCTTCGTCGTGGCGGAGTTCTTCTAGCAAGGCGTAGCCGATGCCGTGGTGAAGGCCCCCCTCCACCTGGCCGCGACACCCCAGCGGATTAATCACACGTCCCACGTCCTGGGCGGCCACGTAGCGCAGCACCCTCACCTGGCCCGTGGCGTGATCTACTTCCACCTCGCAGAAGTGGGCGCCTACGACCGGCAGAGGGTCACTATCTACAGGAGCGAAATGGCCTTTCACGAGGATCGGTTTGGGCACTGTGAGGCCGTCGCGCCCCAGGGCGTCTGGCTCACAGCCGAAATGCTGACCGATGGCCTCCCGCAGTCTTTGGGCGGCGTTGGCCACAGCTCTACCCATGACATAGGTCGTGCGACTGGCCTCGGCTCCCCAGAAGTCCAGCGGGACCGCGGCGGTTCCGAGGTTGTGTACTCGGATGCGTTCCGGCGGCAGCCCCAACTCCTCAGCGGCCACCAACGTAAGCGTGGTGAGAGCTCCCTGGCCCTTTTCGATCACCCCCAGGCTGAGCGACACGCTGCCGTCGGTCTCCAGCTGCGCCAAACAGCGCGACTCTTCGGTCACCGGTGTGAGTCCGGTCAGCCCGGCGTGGTGCATGCCCATGGCCATGCCCCGTCCGTAGCTACACCCGATTGAGTCTTGGCGGGCAGATTCGATGTCAGGCTCAGCCTCGCCTGCTGGCGTCCAGCCGGCGGCCGCACGACCGCGATCCAGGCAAGACTCGGCGCCGAAAGAGCGAATAGTGGTGCCGAAGCTGAGCGGATCACCCACCCTGGTCAGGTTGCGGCGCCGCAACTCGACGGGGTCGATTCCCAATGTCCGGGCGATCTCGTCGAGTTGAGATTCCATAGCGAAGTGGATTTGTGCGGTGCCCACCGAGCGGTAGGCCCCTCCGGGGATGTGATTGGTGTATACCGAAGTGGCCTCAAAGCGCAGGTGCTCGGTGCGGTAGAGCGAGGCCCACTTTCCGACCATGCTGAGCGCTACCACGTAGCCCCAGCCATACGCTCCGGAATCCAGCAGTACATCCGCGCTGCGAGCCACAAGCCGTCCTTCGACATCGGTACCGGTCACAAGACTTATTTGGGCGGGATGGCGAGTGACGGTCGCTGCCATTGACTCCTCGGGTGATAGTGCCAGCTTCACCGGCCTCCCGACCAGCCGAGAGCACAGCGCTGCTAGGGGCTCGAGGGATGCGATCAGGCTGTTCTTCAAGCCGAATGAAGCCCCCAGAGCTTCCGGCGGATAAATCCGCACCTTTTCGGGGTTAATAGCGAGCGACTCGGCTAGAGCGTCACGAAAGTGGAACATAGAGTCCAAATGGGTCCAGACGTCCAGGTACTCGCCGCTCCAGTCGCAGACACAGGCCAAGGGTTCGATTGTCTGAGCGCACTGACGCTGAGTGGTATAGCTGTCACGGAAGACGTGTGTGCAGCCGGCGAGGGCGGTATCTACATCGCCCCGGCTGATCTTGATGGGCGGTCCCGCCTGGTTCCCCGGCGCTGCCGGATGGAGTTGAATGTTGCCATCGCGGGCGTCGGTGGCGCTCAGCACCGCCGGAAGCGGTTCGTAGTCCACTGCGATGGCAAGCACGCCCTGCCGGGCGGCTGCGGCAGTCTCGGCTACTACCGCAGCCACTGCGTCGCCAGCAAACTGCGGCGTGTCGGTGAGGATGCGTTGCACCGGCGGGGAGTCGGCGAAGATGCGCACCGGCGGTAGCTCGGCAGCATCCTCCGAGTTGAGTACGGCAAGCACCCCCGGAGTCGCCAGAGCGAGAGAGGCATCGAATCCGGTGACTCTGGCTCGGGGATACGGCGATCGCAGCACCGCCGCCTGAACCACACCGGGCGGGGACATGTCGGCGAGGTATTCCGCCGACCCCGACACTTTCTCCCAGCCGTCGACCCGCGGCAGTTCGCATCCGACTACCGGCTGCGACATTAGCGGTTGACTCCGGCTGCCACGGCAGCTCGGATGATGGCGGCGAAGCCGCTGCAGCGGCAAATGTTGCCGCTGAGGAAGCGTCGTACCTCGGAGTCGCTGGGGGATGGTTTTTCCGCTAGCAGCGCTTTTACCGAAACCACGAATCCGGGAGTGCAGTAGCCGCACTGCACGGCGCCCGCCTCTAGGAATGCCACCTGCGCCGGGTCGGGAGCGTCTTCGCTTATGCCTTCGATGGTCGTGATCTCCCTCCCCTGGAGGGTTGCAGCTAGCAGGCAGCAGGAGTGGGCGGCGGTGCCGTCCACCAGCACTGTGCAGGCGCCGCAGTAGCCGATACCACAGCCGAACTTGGTGCCAGTTAGCCCTAGGCGTTCTCGCAGTACTGCCAAAAGAGTCTCATTTGGCTGGCACGCCACCGCTTGATCTTGACCATTCACAACGAGCTGCACGGTCTCGGGGGAGCGGTTGGTGCTCATAGTGGCCCCGTCACAGCGTCGTGCAGGGTGGCGGCCACGAAGCGGGGCAGCATGGAGTTCAGATAGTCAGCTGGGATCGCTGGGTCGACCAGCAGGTCGTCGGATAGGTCCTCGATCCAGTTGGTCGCCAGCGCTGCGTTGGCTACCTCGGCGGTGTCAGTCCCGACCAGAGTCGACTCGATCCGTCGGATGCGACCGGCCCGCCGCAGGGCGCCACCTACCACTACCCGGGCCTCGGTCACGGTGTTGTTTTCAAGGCTTAGCAGGGCCGCGGCGGTAGCGATGGCTAGGTCTCCGGCTCTAAGTGCCAGCTTTCGGTAGCTGTGCCGCCAGGAGTGGTGGTGCAGTGGCAAGTGAACGGCCACAGCCAGCTCGTCTGGTGCCAGAGAGGTGACGAACGGCCCCACCACTAGTTTGTCCACTCCCAGCAGCCGAGTTCGCAGGGTCGAACGCACCTCTACCTCGACACCGAGGCAAAGCGCTGCGGGGATAAGGTCGCTGCCCGGATCGGCGTGGCAGAGGTTCCCTACCAGAGTTCCGAAGTTTCGTACGTGTGGCGAGCCCACTTTGCCGGCCGCTGCGACCATAAGCGGGCAGCGGGCCGCCAGATTGGCGTCCAGTTCGATGCGCCGGGTTGTGACCGAAGCTCCGAGGTATGCCGCGCTCTCGCCGAAGGTCAGCTGGCTCAAGTCCGCGCAGCGATCCAGGCTCACGACTACCTCGGGTTCGGCGAATCCGAGGTTTAGCAGTGGAACCAGAGACTGCCCGCCGGCGAGCACTCGAGATTCGTTGCCTGCTGCGAGTAGGCGGATCGCTTCGTCAGAAGTGTGCGGACGCTCAAGCGTGAACGCTGGTGATGACAACAGCGTGCTCTTAGTCCGACCCGTCGGCGGAGTTGATGAACTCGTCCCAGGGGATGCGTGGCAGGAAGTAGGTGCCTTCTTCGACGGTGCGCAGAAACGTCCGCAGCCCCAAGCGCCCGATGGCACCGAGGCGCAGCGGGTCGATGCGGCCGCGCTCGTTCAGGTTCGCCTCGTCGTAGGTTACCCACACCACCTCGGCTACAACCAGGTGCACCTCACCGAAGGGCACCCCCGGAGTGCCCAGGTCGATCACTTGGCGCACCTCACACTCCAAGCGGGCGACCGCCTCGCCGATGGCAGGAGAGCTGACTTTTGTGGCTGGTACCGGCTTCCAGCCGGTTAACTCGAACTCGTCGGAATCTCGGGATCCCTCGATAGCTACTACCTCGATCTGATCTTTGAAGGCCTCGGTTGTGACATTGATAACGAAGTCACCTGAGGCCATAGCGTTCTCGTAGGTGTGCTTTAGGCCCCCGTCTTCTCGCAAGCCCATGGTTATGCCGACCAGCATGGGGTCGCCTGTTATCGGCAGGTAGTAGCTCATTGGAGCGATGTTGGCGATGCCGTCGGGACTGCGAGTGGAGACCATGGCGATAGGTCTGGGTACCACCAACTGCGACAGCATGAACTGGCGGTCCATGGCGCTGTGGTCGGCCGGGTCGAACGTTACGGCGGTTTCGGGAGTCATCGAGCCTCCATTTCAGTTGAGTGTCATCAGGCCACTCCGCGGGAGAACGGCACGGCCAGCGCCGAGGGCTTGCGTGCTCGGGCGGCGAATATCAGCAGGCCCAGCAGTGCCAGCGCATAGGGCAACGAGTCCAGCAGTGCCCCTGGCACATTCTGAACCCCGATAGCCGGCAGAGCCACTGCCAGAGCGTCGGCGAAGCCGAACAGCAGCGCCCCCGCTACCACACCCCACAGACGCCAGCCACCGAAAAGCACGGCAGCGATGGCGATGAACCCCTTGCCGGCGGTCATGTTCTGCGAGAAGTCACCGACTAGTCCCACAGCCAGGTAAGCACCCGACAGCCCCGAGAGCAGGCCGCACACGTAGATCGCTTGGCGTCGTCTGGTCAGCACGGGTACGCCGCTGACATCTGCCGCCGGCGAGTTCTCTCCGACGGCACGCAACTCCAATCCCCACGAAGTTCGCGCCATCACCCAGCGGACTATGAAGATGGTCGGCACGATCAGGTAGGTGAGCCAGACCTGGGCGAAAAACGCCTCGCCGATGAGCGGGATGTCAGCCAGTCCGGGGATCCGGAACACGTGCAAGCGACCCGAGGTCATATCGATCTCGGTGGACAGGAACGTTGTGATGCCCACGGCGAGGGTTGTGAGGGCGATGCCCACGACGAACTGGTTGATGTCTAACCGGTGGCTGAGTTGCGCTTGCAGCACGGCGATAAGGAAGCCCGCCGCCATGCCAGCCAGAATCCCGACGACCGGCGAGCCGGCCAAAGACGAGATAAGCGCTGCCCCGTAGGCACCGCTTAGCATCATCCCCTCAAGGGAGATGTTGATGGTGCCGGCCCGCTCGGCCACGTACTCGCCGAGGGCGGCGAACAGCAGCAGCACGCCCAGGCGCACCGTCGGTTCGAGGATCGTTTCTAGATTGCCGATCACGGTGAAATCTCCGCCACCGATCGCAGCGCCATCCGTTGAGCGGCTCTGCGGTCTCTAATGAGCATGACCGCTGCGGGCAGCATCGCCGCCACCACGAACAGGGCCTGCACCACGTCGGTAATCGTGCGGGAAACCCCGGTGGCGGTGAGGAATCCGCCGCCGGTGCGCAGCATGGCGAAGAAGAACGCCACCGGTAGCACGGCAGTGGCGTTCAGCCGGGCCACTAAGGCCACTAGCAGCCCGTGCCAGCCGAAGTTGTTGGCGATCTGGTCTTGTAAGCGGAAGGCGGCGCCGTTTAGGAACATCCCCCCGGCTAGGCCAGCTGCCGCGCCAGAGAACACCAGTGCCCCTCCGCCCACGACGCCCGGGCGCACCCCGGATCGCCGGGCGGCTCGGGCGCTGAGGCCGAGCGTGCGCAACCGCAAGCCCCAGACGCTGCGAGCTAGCAGGATGGTGACGAGCCCAGTTATCACGATTGCGACGAGCACTCCCACGTGGACCTTGTTGCCGAAGATCTCCACGTGAGGTAGTCGTAGCCCCTCGGCGATCTTCTGACTCTGGGAGGCGCGCCGGCTGTTCGACTCGGAGGTGTCCAACAAGAGGTAATCCCGACTTACCATGAACAGAATCACGTTCGGTGCCACGAAGGTCAGCAGCAGAGTGCTGATCAGCACGTCTACCTTGCGACGGGCCTCGGCCACAGCGGCGATACCCGCCCAGAAACCTCCAGCAGCGGCGGCGGAGATCAGCGCTAGTGCCATTACCAGTGCCGCGGGGCCAGGCACTAGCAGCGATACCGCCGCTGCTCCCAGAGCACCAATTGCCACCTGGCCCTCCTGGCCGATGTTGTAGAAGCCTGCACGAAAGGTCACGACGACGCCCAGACCAACAAGCGCTAGGGGAACCATCTCGACCAGTGAGCGTCCCCAGGCCCCAGGACTGCGGAGGCTGCCATCTAGGAGAGCGTTGAGCACGGCGGTGGGAGAGCCGCCCACCGAAGCCACTAGGGCACCGCTTATGACAGTTGCTAGCGCCAGGAACAACGCCAAGAACCCTGCTTGCACGGCTAGGCGCACAGAGCGGCGCTCAACGCGGCCGACCAGTCCGCTGTCCTGCGGTTCCGCAGCAGCGCTGGCCGTCGCCCCCTCGTCCTGGCGGTCGGTGCTCACGCGGCGTGCCCGCCCATCATCAACCCCAAACGCTCCAGGTCCACCTGACCCCTCGGCATGGGGTCGGTGAGGCTCCCTCGGAAGATGACGGTGACGCGATCAGCGAGTTCCAGGATCTCCTCCAGCTCAGTAGAGATCAGCAGGATGGCCACACCCGTGGCGGCGGCAGCTCTCAGCTGCTCGGCCATGTACTCAATGGCCCCGACATCCAACCCGCGAGTCGGTTGTGAGGCAACTAGTACTTTCGGCGAGTGAGAGATTTCGCGCGCCAGCACCACTTTCTGTTGGTTGCCGCCCGATAGCAGGCGGAAGGGCACGTTTGGCGATGGCGTGGCGATCTCGAATCGCTTGATGAGATCGCCGGCGAACTGTTCAATGCGAGATCGGTTCAGCATTCCCCAGCGCGACACGGCAGCAGTGTCGGTGAGAATCAGGTTCTCGGCGACACTGAGATCTAGCACGCAGCCCGAGGTGTGCCGATCTTCGGGGATGACGGCCACGCCGGCTCGGCCCATGGCGCCCGGCACGCCTGCGGGCACCGGTTCGCCGGCCACCAACACTTCGCCGCTGGCTAGTTCAAGGAGGCTGGAAAGCAGTTCGGCCAGTGCCACTTGGCCGTTTCCCTCCACGCCGGCCACTCCGAGGATCTCCCCAGAGCGGAGATCCAGATCTAGCCCGTCCAGGAGGGTCCTGCCGTCGGGCCCGACAGCGCTTGCGTTGCGGATCGCTAGCACGACATCGCCAGCTACGGGAACGCCGGCCGATGCGTCGCCAGCACTGGCGGTCAGTTCGTCAAGAATGCCTAGTGCCGAGGCCTCGCTGCGTAGGGACACTTCTCGTCCCACCATGGCCCGCGCCAGGGTGGGAGCGTCAGCAGCTGACGTCGGCAGTTCCCGCACGATCTGGCCGTCCCGCATGATCACCACCCGGTCTGTGGCGTGCAGGATCTCGTCCAGCTTGTGGCTGATGAGGACCACCGCCCGCTGGTGGTCAGCGACCATCCGGCGGAGCACATCGAAGAGCCGTCGCGACTCCGCCAGGGTCAGCACCGAAGTAGGTTCGTCCAGGATTATCACCGACGGATCCCGGCGCAGACACTTGATGATTTCCAGCCGCTGTCGCTGTGAGGCGTTGAGATCGCCCACTTTGGCATCGGGATCAATCACTAAGTCGTAGGCGGCGCTCAACTGCTCTACCTCTCTGCGCAGCTTGCGCGGTTCCAGCGATCCCCCGGTGCCCAGGTGAACGTTCTCCCAGACTGTTAGGGCGTCGATGACACTGAAGTGCTGGTGCACCATTGCGACGCCGAGGGTGGCGGCATGGGCAGGGTCGCGGATGGTCTGCGGCTGGCCGTCCACTCGCACCTCACCTGCATCGGGGGGTACAAGACCCAGCACGATCTTCATGAGTGTCGACTTGCCTGCTCCGTTCTGGCCGAGCAGGCCGACGATCTCTCCCGGCGCGACCGCTAGGTCGACCCGGTCACAGGCGGTGACCGGACCGAACCGTTTGCTGATGGATTTGAGTTCGAGCACCGGACCGGCGGTCATGGCCCTTAAGAGTCCGTTCTGGGGACTCGGACTTGTTGCCCTAGCCGGGCAGCTCCACAAACTCCTCCGGGATCAGGTCGCCGGAGCCCATCCGGGCTACTACGTCGTCTATGGCCGCCTGCTCCTCAGCGGTGGGGTCGCAGAGGACGGCCCCCACCTCCGGGTCGATACCCACTAGGAACGGTCGGACGGCTCCCTCGCGGTAGTTGCCCGCAGCGAAGTCTCGCAGGATTGCTGCCAGATAATCGCCCGGTGGGAAAAGCGAAGCTCCGACGAACGGTGATCCGGGGAAGCAGGTATTACTGGAGGCGGAGATGGCCATGCCATCGTTCTCGGCAATAAACCCGCCGGTGGGGAACATGGCTCCACCCAGGAAGGTGTGGATCACATTGATGTCTTGGTCGAGCATCGCCCGGGCTGCCTCAACACCTAGGGCGGCGTCGTTGAAGTCGCCCGTGTAGGTGGTGATCAACTCGTAGTCAGGGTTGACGGACTTCATCCCCGCCTCCATCGACTTGTTGGCGATGACCACAAAGGCCAACTCAGGTCCCCCGATAAAGCCGGCGGTAGTGCCGCCGGTCCTCTTGAGCAGTTGGGCTGTCGCCACGCCCAGCACCCAGTGGATCTGGAAGTAGTTGTCACTGGCCTGGCCATAGCACGGGTGCTCGACAGCGAGACTGGAGTTGAGGAACATGGCGATCTTCTCGAACTCCTCTTCGCAGGCGATGGCATCGAGACCGTCCTGCAACTCGGTGGCGCCCACAGCCAGAAAGTCCAAGTTCTGTCTCGCCAGGTCGGCTAGTGCCGACTCGCTCTCGGCCGGGTTGATGAAATCCGAAACGATTACCGTCCAGCCTTCTTCCTCGGCGGCGCGGCGTGCGCCGTCTACGAAGCTCTGGTAGAAGCCACCGTCGTTGGTATCGCCGGGACTGGCAACGCCGATGATGACCTGGCCGTCGCCGTTTATGTCGGGCTGGTTGGGGACGATGGTCCCCGTTTCCTCCTGGTCGGGGTCGTCGGTTGGTTCCTCGGAGGTATCTTCGGCCGGCTCCTCCGACGGCTCCTCCGCGGCAGGTGGAGCGGCCGGCTCTGCGGCTGGAGCGGGTTCTGGTGGCGCCGGTGCTGGCTCGGGTGGTGCTGGAGCGGGCTCCGGTTGGGGTGCTGGAGCGGGCTCTGCTGCGGGGATGGCGCTGTCCTCGTCACCTCCGCATGCTGCGGCGATAAGCGCCACGGCGATTACTAGGCTCGCGAACCTACTGAATCGACTATTTGATTTCATCTATTTCCTCCTGTCTCGGTGCGTGACGAGCGCATCCGTCGCGGCAGCGATTCCGGTGCTTAGGACCGAGACGATTGCCAGTGCGGTATTCGCCCAACCGTTGGTCACGCGGGGAGATTAGTTGACGTGCTTTCGCTCTGTGGATAGCTGTTCGCTCAGCGGGCGTTCTGCGGCGGCTCAGTCGACCGGTATGGCGTCGTAGGCGGGGAACTCGGGATCTACGACAGTGTGGATCCCCAGACCGTTTACCACCCGGTTTACGTAGTTGAGGTGGGCGCAGTGGGCGTTGGCGTCCAGGATGGCCAGATCGTCGAAGCCTGCCTGCCGTAGCTCTGCTATGTCTGCTTCGCTGATCTCCCCCGGACGCGTGGTCAGCGCCACGGTGTAGCGCACGAGGGCTGCCTCGGTTGCCGGCAGTTCGTCGGCGGCGCCAGTTGGATCGCTAGCCAGGCGGGCTATCTCCTCGTTGCTGAAGCCGGCGGCTCGCAGCTTTACCGTGACCTGGCTCATGCAATGCACGGTGCTGTTGAGGGCCGACGTCACGAAGCCAATGAGGTTGCGCTGGCGCAAGCTCAGAGCTGAGGGGCAGCGTTCAGTTGCGGCATACAACTCCAGTCGGGCGCCCACCAGCCGCGGGTACAGCGACCCAACCAGGGTCATCTCGGTGACCTCGCCGAGCGTCTCACGCTGGCGGTCATAGTGGCGGCGCAGTTCGTCGCCGGCATCCTCGTAGGGCACGGTCTGAATCCACATGGCACCATGTTCGCACAAGCCGCCTGGCGTTAGCCCAATCGGAGATTTCCAGCGCTCCTAAGCAGCGCTTCAAGCGAGGAACTATTGTGTCCGAATCATTGAACGGTAGGGGGCTGAGTCGCGCTGCTCTGAGGCAGCCAGTGAGGTCCACTCTCGTTTGCTGATTGACAGTGCTGGTCGAAGGCGCTGAGTGGTCATCGCACAATCCAAGGGGGACAGAGATGACTCGACCGAAATACTTGATAAGGCTCCTAGCTGTAGGGGTCGTGCTCGCCTTGGTTCTGGCGGCATGCACCTCCGACGACACGGGCGAGACCGACGCGGCGCGCGCCGAGGCAGTAGCAGCTCAAGCGGCAGCCGACGCAGCAGAGGCGGCCGCCGCGGCGGCTGAGGCTGAGGCTGAGCAGGCGAGGGCTGAGGCCGAGTTGGCTACCGCGCGGGCTGCCGAAGACGAGGCCGCAGTTGCCGCGGCGGAGGCCGCGCTGGCCGAAGCTCAAGCCGCGGCTGAGGCGGCTCAGGCTGAGGCGGCGGCACTAGCAGCTGCGGAGGAGGTTGCTGCTGTTGTAGCCGGAATCGACTTGGACAACGTCGTTATCAGCACGCCCAGCTTGGTGGCGCAGGCCGACTACGCACGGGCACCCTACGTGGCTCCGGCCCATGCAGCGGGATTGCTGGCCTTGGGCGGTTACCTGTACCGCTACATGCCCGACGGGACCTACGAACCCGATCTGGCGACCGACTTCCCGGAATATTCCGACGACGGGCTGACTATGACCGTGACGCTGCGTGAAGGCCTCGTCTACTCCGACGGCACGCCGGTAGTTGCTCAGGACGCCGTGGTGACGTTGCAGCGCGCCAAAGACGAAGGTCCTTTCGGTGCCCAGATGGCGTCGTTTGACTACGCCGAGGCCGCTGACGATCGCACGATCGTCTACCATCTAAACGAGCCGTTCAGCTGCCTAAACAATCAGATTGTCTGCAGCGAGAACATGCCTTTGCATCCGCACGAGCAAGTGCTAGCAGACCCGGAGGGGTACTTCGCCAAGCCGGTGAGCGCATCGCAGTACGTGATTAGCGACTGGGTGCCAGGTTCGCCCACCATGGTTCTGGAGGCCAACTCCAACTACTGGAGGGGCGAGCCGATCATCAAACAGCTCACGCTAGCGTCGGCCACCGATCCGATCTCGCGACTGCTGCAGGTCACGACCGGCGCCGCGGCCATGGGCTTCGACATTCCCGCATCGGTTCGTGCTGATCTTCCCGACGACGTGTTTCAGATTGTCCACCCCATCGGTGGCACTTTCTGGTTCGTGATCCGTAGCGACTCGCCCGGCCCTCTCGCCGATGTGCGGGTACGCAAGGCGCTGTGCTTGGCGATGGACCGCGACGCCATCAACCAGAGGGCGTTCCTGGGAACCGCCGAGCCGGGTGGCTCGATCCTGTCGAAGTATCGCACCGAGTGGGAATACGAGGACATCCTTCCGCTAGAGCGCGATGTGGAGGGTGCCAAGGCGCTGCTGGCCGAAGCCGGCTACGAAGACGGCTTCTCGACTCCGCTGCAGACGATGGGTGCTCGCCCCGGCTGGACCGATGCCGCCACCGTGCTAGCGGAGAACTGGGCAGATATCGGCGTGACTGCTGAGGTGCAGCCGCTGGAAGACGCAATCATTATCGACAACATCATCAACCGTGCCTATGACGCCATGTGGATCGGCAGCGGTGGCCCCAACTTCTCGACCCTGCGGACCTTGTTCTACCCAGACAACTTCTGGTCCAACTCGGTCGCATTTTCTGACGACGAGGTGACTTCCGCGTTCGACGAGTTGGCGGAGGCCATGCCCGCCGGGGATATGGAGGCGTCGCAGCGCCTGCAGACCGAGGTGCAGCGTTTGGCTCTCGACGCCGGAGCTAACTACTGCCCAATGGGTGAGCGGGCAGTCCTCGTCGGCAGCCGCCTCTCCACCGACATCCTGGCGGTCATTCCGGCTTCCCAGAACTTCTGGGTGGCCACCGAGAACTGATTAGTTCGAAAGCTCCGGTTGGTGGCTCGCTGAGCTGCCAACCGGCTGCTGCTGCGATGCCGGCGAGCGATGCGGGGCCTATCGGGTCCGGGCGTCGCAATCGTGTGCTATGGCTCATTGGACGCCGCCTGCTCCGGGCGATATTGGTGGCGTGGGGTGTCTCGTTGCTGGCTTTTGCCATCGTTCGGATCGTGCCAGGCGACCCGGCACGGGTGCTGCTGGGGGAGGAGGCCAACCCTGAGCAGATTGAGGCACTGCGGGAGCGGCTCCACCTCGAAGGGTCGGTCGTCTCGCAATACGGCAGCTGGATGGGTGACGTGCTGCGCGGCGATCTGGGGCAGTCACTCCAGTCCACAAGACCGGTACTGGACACCATCGGCGACCGCCTGCCGATCACCCTCTGGCTGATAGGGCTGGGCATGGTGATCGCGTTGCTTATTGCGATCCCACTGGGGGTGATAGGAGGTCTCACCCGCTCGAACTGGTACAAGCAGGGGTTCAGCCTCAGTTCGGCCGCGCTGATAGCCACACCTCCGTTCGTGTCCGGCGTCCTTCTGCTGCTGGCGTTTGGAGTGAGGCTCCAATGGGTGCCGGTGGCCGGGTACGTGGACACATTCCCGCAGAATCTGGAGTATCTGCTGCTGCCGAGCATTGTCGCTGGCATCCCTGTGGGCATGATCTTCGCCATCGTCCTGCAGGAGTCCATCCGCGAGACCAACGCCGAGGAGTTTGTGGAGACGGGGCTCGTTTGGGGGATCGCCAAACCGCAGTTCGTCTGGCGCTACTTGCTGCGACCCTCCATCGCCCCGGTGATCGGCCTAATGGGCTACATCGTGGGAGCCAACCTGGCAGCTGCGGTAATCGTGGAGACTGTCTTCAACTTGGAGGGAATCGGCACCTACCTAGTAAGGGCGGTGCTAGCGCGTGACTACCCCGTTGTGCAGGGCACCCTGTTTACTTTCGGCTTCATTGTCGTCGCAGTGCACTTCCTCAGTGACTCCGTGTCCGCCCTGATTGATCCCCGCTCTCGGACGCTGTCATGACCCCCTTAGACCAAGTCGGAACCCCGCAGGTCCACAGCATCGAGCCGCGTACCTTACTGGGGCGGCTGAACGTCGGCTGGCGCGCTATGTCGCCGGGCATGAAGGTCGGTATCACCATCATGCTGCTGATGATCATTCTGTCGATCCTCGTTCCTGCGCTCAGCCCCTACGACACCCGGCGAGGCGGCCCCGACGCCAATCTTGCCCCCAGCGCTGATTACTGGTTTGGGACCGACCACCTGGGGCGCGACGTGTTTGCACGCACTTTCGAGGCGGCGCGTATCGACATCATCCTGGCTGCGGCGGCAGTGTCGGTACCGCTGCTGGTCGGCACCATCGTCGGGTCGATCATTGGGATTACCCGCAGCAGGCTGGTGCAAAATGCCGGAGACTTGGCTATTGAGGTCATCAACTCGTTCCCCACGCTGATCATCGTGATCGCGCTCGTAGCGGCGTTCGGGAGGGGTACGAGAGGCATCCTGTTGGGTCTGTTCATTACGGCTTGGGCACGCTACGCCAAAGTGGCGCGCGCCCGAGCGCTGGTGATCCGCGACATGGACTACCTGGAGGCAGGCCGGTGTTTGGGGTACAGCCGGGCGCGCATCTTGGGCCGCCACGTTGCGCCCAACGTATTCCCGCTCACGCTGGCTTATGCCGTGAGCGATTTCGTAGTGGTGATCGGCGCTATCGCCGGCCTCTCGTTCCTGGGGGCGGGTGTGCAGCCGCCGACACCCGAGTGGGGTGCCATGCTGAACGACGCCCGGCTGCACATCTTCCGCGCCTGGTGGCCGGTGCTGTTCCCGGGAATCATGCTGTCGATCACGGCGCTCGGTGTGTCGCTGATCTCACAAGCCCTCGGGCGTCGCACCTCGGAGAACGTCGTCGGATGAGACCGCCACCGCGTCTCCGGGCGAGGAGATCGACGTGCTGAACGTGGACGAACTCTCCATTGGTTTGGTCGGCAGGCGGGGCGAAACCGTTCCCGTCGTGGACAAGGCCTGGCTCCGAATCGGTAAGGGGGAGACTCTGGGCCTAGTGGGGGAGTCGGGGTCGGGAAAGTCGATGCTCTGCCGGTCGCTCGTCGGGACGCTGTACCGCCACTCCGCCAAAGTCACCGGTGGTTCTATTTGTTTTGAGGGCATCGAACTGGTCGGGGCTTCCGATTCGGTCTGGCGGAGCATCCGTGGGCACCGGATCGCCTATGTGCCCCAGAGTTCGCTGGCGGGTATAAATCCGGTGCTAACTGTCGGCACGCAGCTCACGGCGCTCGTGCGGGCCGCTCGTGGTGCCGGCGGCGGGGAGGCCTCTCCGCGTGCTCGGGTGCGCGAGCTGTTGGAGTTGGTGGAGATTCCCCGGATCGATTCGGTGATGAACGAGCGGCCGCACCAGCTCTCAGGCGGCATGCGCCAGCGGGTGGTCATAGCCGGTGCGTTGGCCCGCAATCCCTCCCTGCTAATCGCTGATGAGCCCACGACCGCGCTGGATGTCCGCGTACAGGCACGCATCTTGGATCTACTGCGCCGTCTCCGGGAGCAGTTGCGGATGTCGCTGCTGCTGGTTTCGCACGATCTTGCGGTCGTGGAGGAGGTGTGCGACTCGATCCTGGTGCTCTATGCGGGGGCGGTTATGGAGTCGGGTCCGCAGGCGCTCGTCCGGGCACACACCCGGCATCCCTACACTGCGGGACTGATTGCTGCGGCACACATGGAGTTGGTGGGTGGCTACGAGCCGATCCCCGGCGAGGCTCCCAGCGTGGGGGCGTGGCCCTCGGCGTGCCGGTTCCACCCGCGCTGCGGTCTCACCTTGCGCCTCGGCGGGGGTATCCCGCACAGCCGCTGCTGCGAGGGAAAGCAGCCTCAGCCCGTTGAGCACGATGGCCGGCTCACCGCTTGCGTGTTTGCCTCGTCCATGGCTGCCGAGGGGGCGCCTACTCTCGGTTCGCAGATTGTCGCAGGGGAAGAGAAATGAGCGGCAATGGTGCAGCCAACATTGCGGCCAACGATGCCGGACTCGCGGGTCACGATATTCGTGTGACCTTCGGGCGTGGTCACAACGCCTTCAATGCTGTGGAGAGCGCCAACATCGACGTGCAGGAGCGCGAGGTCGTCGGTCTCGTGGGCGAGAGCGGCAGCGGTAAGACCACGCTCGGCAAAGTGCTGGCCTTGTTGCAGCGGCCTACTCAGGGCGTGGTCACCTACCGCGGCGAAACCCTCGAGCTGCCCCGTCGCAACGCTCGCAGCGAAGTACGCGGGCAGATACAGATGATCTTCCAGGATCCTTACTCCAGCCTGAACCCCAAGCAGCGGGCGCTGCACGCTGTCGCCGAGGTGTTCGGGGTTTGGCAAGGCCTATCGCGCTCGGCGGCCCGCGACTCGGCTATGGCTCTGTTGCGCGAGGTTGGGATCAGTGAGGATCAGGCCCGGCTGTACCCCCCGAGCCTGTCCGGCGGGCAGCGCCAGAGAGTGAGCGTAGCTCGCGCTCTAGCGGTGGAGCCTCGCATTCTCATCGCAGACGAACCCACCTCCTCCATCGACCAGTCAGCGCAGGCGCAGTTGCTGGTGTTGCTCGGGCGGCTACAGGAGGAGAGAGGCCTGGGGATAATGCTCATAACCCACGATCTGCGCCTTGTTCGCAGCTTCGCTGACCGTATGTACGTGATGCGCCGAGGAGAACTCGTCGAGAGCGGTCCGACCAAGGAGATGTTCTCGCAGCCGGCCCATCCCTACACGCAGGATCTGATTGAAGCGGTGCCCGGTGGGATGTTCCACTAGAGCTTGGGTCCAGAGGAGTGAAGCCATGACTACCGACAGTTCCGCTAACGGTGCCTGCGCGATGACGGTCACCGGCCCGGTGCCGGTCAGCGAACTCGGCCCCACGCACGTCCACGAGCACCTTTACATCGACTGCCGACCGATCTTGCGCATCCACGGCTATCCGGTGGTGACCGAAGAGCCGCTCACCATGTGCACTGCCGCCGAGGCGCGCTGGAACCCCGGCGGATTCCCCGACAACTATCACCAGACAGATGTAGAGCAGGTGCTAGAAGAGTTAGAGCCGTTCTACGCCGCGGGTGGGCGCACCATAGTGGAGGTCACGCCGCGCCACATGTCCCGCGAACCCCTGATTCTGCGAGACATCGCTGAGCGCAGCGGGCTGAACGTGATCATGGGCGGCTTCTACTACCTGGCGGCGTCACACCCCGAGGGCACCTCCGAGCGCTCCACGGAGGATCTGGCGGCCGAAATGGTGGACGAGTGGCGCAACGGCGTAGGCGACACCGGCATCCGCCCGGGCATCATCGGCGAGGTTGGCACCTACGACCCGGTGCAACCTGAAGAGTTTCGGATGCTGAGAGCCGCTGCCTGGGCCCACAACGAGACCGACTTGCCCATAACGATCCACCTGCACCCGTGGGGCTTCGAGGGCATCAAGGTACTGAAAGCCCTTGAAGCTGAAGGCGTAGATCCCGGGCGGGTGATCCTGGGGCACATGAATACTGCCATCGCCAATGAGCCCTACCAGCTGGAGTTGTTGGAGCGCGGCGCCAACCTTGCATACGACTTGATGGGCTTCGATCATTCGCTGATTGGCCTCGGGAAATACCCGCCGAGCGACTTTGACATAGTGCAAGGCTTGGTGGCGCTGGCCCAGCGAGGTCACCTAGAGCAACTGTTCGTCTCTCAGGACATGGGGGGCGTGAAGACCCGGCTGCTGGCCTATGGCGGCTGGGGCTACGCCCACACTCTCAACCACGTGCTGCCGCTGTTCCGTGACGCAGGCTGGAGCGACGAGGAGGTGGAGACCTTGATTGTCGCCAACCCAGCCCGTGTCCTGGCAATCCAAGGGCTTAGCCGATGAACGCGGCGGTTCCCAAGCTCCCGCTCGGAATCGATGGCGGGCGGTCTGACCTCTTCGAAGAGTTCATGCGGCGACCTTTCGGGCGTCACACTCCAGACCTTCAGTCATTGCTCAACTACATGCGGGGGAGCCCCATCGTCGGTAAACACTTCCTGCTCATGACCCGCTCCAACATGGAGTGGATGCTCGCTCGGTTCACTGAGGGCGATCCGCTGGGTGTGGAGCGCCTGCCCGAGGTGGTCTTCGATGACATCGAAGAAGCTGAGCGCTACGTCTTCCGGCTGCGCTGGGCGGCCATGTTCGGTGGGTTGCCTGAGGGAGCCGGAGGTTCAGTGCCCGCTGAGCAGTCGCTGGTGCAAGCCGGCTTCGGGGGGCCAGAACTTTTGGCCTATGCCGATCGCCAGGCGCTGCGGGCGGGCAAGGAGATCAACTTCAAGGTGTCGTGCTCGGGCGCGGAGAGTTACACGCTCGACATAGTGCGTCTACTGAGCCCCGATTTAGGCGATGGACCTCACGTGCCGCCCTATGTGGCGAGCGAAATGGGGACACCTGTCTGCGGCGAGTACCTTGCCCGGCACCAGGAGATCCATCCGGGATCTTACGTGCAGGTGCCGGCGGGCGCCGGGGGTGGTGCCGAGGGGGGATTCACCGTTGTTCTGTCGCTGTTCTCGACGCTGCGCGTCGCCGGTCGTCAGATGCTGTTGGGCACGTACTGCAAAGACACCGCCACCGGTGCGGGACTCTTTGTGGATCCCGAGGGCCGCTTGGGTTTGGTCTGCGGTGATGGAACGGTTAGCCAGGTTGTCCTCAGCGGTGTGGTCGTTCCCGAATCCCGCTGGACGTGTGTCGCCGTGAGTTGTGACGGTGCTGGTGGAGTTACGTTCCACGCCGGCGGGCTGGCCTCGCATCTGCTCGAGGATCGCGGCTGGGAACACGAGCAGCACCTCTGTGGCCCGGTGGCGGGTCTTGGCGACGGGCCAATCCTAATCGCTGCCGAGCAGTCAAATTTAGGTTACGCAGTCTCCTGTTTCAACGGTCGGATCGAACGCCCGCGGCTGTTCGGGCGCGCTCTAAGGTCCACTGAGATCGAAGCCATAGCCGCCGGGGGCCCTGCTTTGGCCGTCGAGGGGGCGCTCGGCGACTGGGATTTCTCCCTTGCCATCGGCAGCGAAGACGTACGCGACGTCTCAGGAAACGAGCGTCACGGTCGCATCGTGAACATGCCGACTCGCGGCGTTGGCGGCTCCAACTGGTCCGGACGTACTTCGGACTGGCAGGTGGCCCCCGAGGAGTACGGGGCTATCCACTTCCACGCTGACGACATCAGCGACGCCTGCTGGGAGACGACACAGAGCTTGCGGGTACCCGACGTCTGGGCCAGCGGCTGCTACGCGGGCCGCTTCCGGGCAGGCGAGGCAGAGTTCTGGGTGCCGTTCGCGGTGCGTCCGGCTGCTAGCGCAGCCACCAGCGATGTGGCCTTTCTGTTGCCGACGGCTACTTACTGCGCCTATGCCAACCTAAAGATCCGAGTCCTTAGCCCGTGGAACGAGATGATCCACGGGCGATTGACGGTGCTCGACGAGACGGATCTCTTGATGCTGCGCTTCGGCGAGATCGGGGGATGCACCTACGACAGTCACGCTGACGGCAGCACCGTGGTGCATTCCTCTATGCACCGGCCGGTTACCAACTTCCGCCCGCACGGCCGCATGTACAAGTTCTGCCAGGACCTGCTAATCGTGGCCTGGTTGGAGCGCAGCGGCATTGCCTACGACGTAATTTGTGATGACGACTTGGACCGAGAAGGACTTGAAGCTCTAGCGCCCTATCGAGTGCTGGTCACCAGCTCGCATCCCGAGTACACGAGTACTCCCATGATGGACGCCGTTGAGGGTTTCCTGCGCCGCGGCGGGCGGCTGATCAACCTGGGCGGCAACACCTACTGGCACCGCATCGCCTATCACCCCAAGCACTCGGGGATGACCGAGGTACGCCGACCCGACCTGCCGCGACTCTGGCGGGCGGATGCCAGCCAAGGCCACGACACCTTTACCGGCGAGCCGGCCGGCACGTGGATCGGCATCGGGCGGGCCCCGCACACCATCGGCGGCGTGGGGTTCGTGACCCAGGGCTTCGACGCCTGCTCCTACTATCGGCGCACGGCCGCCAGTAGTGACCCGCGGGCGGCGTTCATCTTCGAGGGTGTCGAGGACGAAATCATCGGCGACTTCGGCATCCTGCAGGGCGGGGCTGCCGGCTACGAGATAGAACGGGTGGATGCCGCCCTAGGTACCCCGGCCCACGCCCTCGTACTGGCGTCTTCGGAGGACCACTCCAACCTCTACGAACTCATGGTGTCTGCGATCGGCGATGTCTTGCCTAACATCGACCCGGACGAACCCGAGAAGATCCGCGCCGACATGGTGTTCTTCGAGACCCCCAGCGGAGGTGCAGTATTTTCCACTGGTTCGATTGCTTGGTCGGGCAGCCTCGGCAACTTTGACTATGACAACAACGTGGCTGCTATCAGCAACAACGTGCTGCGGCGTTTCTTGGCCCCCGAGCCGTTTGCCATCCCGACCAAGACCATCTGAGTCGCTTGGTCTGATGCGGCTAACTTTCCGACCTGGTTGCGGCGAAGGTTGGGGTTCACTCTCGTTGAGAGGTTCTGGTGGCTGACCAGCACCAGATCGGCTACGGGGCGCTGGGCGCCGGCTTAGAAGGGCGCGGCGTCATCGTGACCGGCGGTGCTCGGGGGGTCGGGGCCGCCACCGCGCGCGCTATGGCGGCTGCCGGTGCGCGAGTTGCGGCCGTGGACCTCAATTCGGCTGGCCTGGCCAAGGTAGTTGCCGGCTTGGACGGCGCGGGACATCGTGCGATTACCTTCGACTTGCGCCAGGTGGAGGCCATTAGCGATCTTGTGGCTGGGATAGTTGAAGATTTCGGCGATCTCTGGGCGCTGGCACATGTGGCGGCGCTCCTGCGACGCCAGGACCCCGATGACGTGACGCCGGAAGACTGGGACGCCCAGAACGACGTCAACCTGAAGGCGACTTTCTTCCTCAACAGGGCGGTTGGCAACGCAATGGTAGAGGCCGGGGGCGGCGGGCGGATCATCAACTTCAGTTCGGGGGGATGGTGGAACGGCCCGGTGTTTGGCAGCGACGCCTATCTCGCCGGAAAGGCGGGGGTTATCACGCTCAGCCGTGGCTTCGCTCGTCGCTACGGACCTCATGGCATTCTCGTTAACGCCATAGCGCCCGGACAGATCGACACGCCGATGCAGCACGAGGACATCCCTACCGAGATCGTGGAGGCCTCCACCGCCGCGTGTCCGGTGCGCCGCATCGGCCAGCCCGAGGAGCTAGCTGCGGTCGTGGTGTTTCTGGCGTCGATTCATGCCAGCTTCGTCAACGGCGCCACGCTCAACGTGAGCGGCGGCAGTCTGATCTACTGAGCCGGCTGTGGACCGGTTCGCGCTCGTTCCCGAGGCGCTCTTCGACGGAACCCGGCTGCGGAAAGCCCGTGCGGTTGTGGTAGAGGGCGAGCGCGTCATTGGCACCTCGGCGTTAGGTGCGTTGCCGGAGGGTATGGAGTTGCGACAACTCCCGGGTTGCACCCTGCTGCCGGGGCTTATCGACTGCCACACCCACCTCTCGGACTGGATGCTCCCCGGCTTTCTGGCAGCAGGGGTCACGGCGGTTCGCGACACCGGGAACGACCCCGACTGGATCCTCCAGCGGCGCCAGCGCACCGAGTCAGATCCGATGGCCGGACCGGACATCTTTTGCTGCGGTCCCTTGCTGGACGGTACCTCCGCGTTCTGGCCCCAAGTCGGGCGCTCGCATGCCGACGCCGCGGCGATCTGCCGCTCCATCGACGAGCTGGCCGAGCGGGGTATGGATGCGGTGAAGCTTTACGTCAACCTCACCACCGAGCAGATCGGCGCCGCGGCGGCGCAGGCCGATCGCCGCAATCTGCCGCTGCTTGCCCACCTCGGGCCGTCGGTGAACCTGGCGACGGCGGTCTCGGCGGGGGTACGCGAGGTGCAGCACCTCACGGGCTGTGTGCATCACATTCAGGGGTGGCGGACCGATGTGGAGGCGGTTGCTGACTCTGCGGCATCGCTGGCGAAAGCGGGGGTGGTGCAGTGCCCCACGCTGGTGGTCTGGGATCGGCTCTGCCGCCTGAACGACGCCGCCTTCCGGCACGACCGGCGTGACAGCTGGGTTCACCCCGATATCGCCAAGATCTGGCAGCGCTTCCCGCACCGCACAGGCGCGGCTGCCGCGCGCCTCGACCGCCAACGCAGCGTCAACACCATGAAACGGGTCTTGGGCGCCCTAGCCAGCGCAGGTTGCACGATTATTGCTGGCTCGGATGCACCCTTCCCTCATCTGGTGCCAGGATTCTCACTGCATGACGAGCTGTCCTTGCTCGTCGACGCCGGTCTTGAGCCGGCGGCCGCGCTGGCGTCCGCCACCTCGGTGGCCGCGGAGGTGCTCGGCCTCAGCGACATCGGAGTGATTCGGCCGGGCTCGGTAGCCGACATGGTGGCTGTCGGCGGTGATCCAGTGGCGGACATCTGCGTGTTGTCTGATGTGCGCCTGGTGCTACGCCGGGGGAAGGTCGTGGACTTCGAAGCTCTAGTCGGTACTGCCGCGTCAGCGTTCTCGCAGTCACCGGAGGATCCTTTCTCGCGGCTGATGATCGACTTCGCCAAGCCTGTAACTAGCGAGCGTTAGCACAACTCGCTACCTCATCGTCGCTGTCATTCAGGCTAAGCCGGAGGTCAGCTCCTGTTGGTTACCGAGCGACTCGGGCTACCTCTGGGTTGAACTTCGGCTATTTGAACCCGACGGGGGTCGGTGTTGTCTTGGAAGGCGTATTCGGGTCCCTTGACGGTGCCCACGCCGTAGCCGGTACCCCAGTCGTACGGGGGCTCGCCGGCCTGCTCCTCGGCCCACTGCTTCAGGGGTATGTTTTCCCAGTCGGCGGCGAACCAGTACTGGGAGTCGGGGTGGTTCTCCGGGTCGGGCCCGAGGGGATGGGAAAGGTTGCCCATGGCACCCAGCAGCTGACGACGGATGGGGTCGCTTCGGGCGACTAGGTCGGGATCTTGTTCCAAATGGCCCGACGGGCGGATCCAGCGGGGCGCGTAGCTGATGTAGAGGGCTCGGCGCTCGTGGGTGGAAAGGTTGGGGCTGGCGGCGTGCAGCAGTGTCGGCCGCCACATCATGAGGCTGCCGGGCGGCACCTTCAACTCGAATATGTCGGCGGGACGGAGTTCGTGGCGCCAGCGCTCCCGCTGCTGGAGTCCCCAGCGATGACTGCCGGGCACGAACAACACGGTGGCATGGCCCGGCTCGGTGGCGTCAGAAACGTACCAGCCGATCTTGAAGTCCAGCCAGGGCATCGGACCATCGAGGCCGATGCCCATAAACTCCTCTTCATAGTCGAAGTGCCAGCCGAGCGAGAGCGCTGAAGGATGCCGGTCCGGCTGCGGGGGAGTCCAGAGAATCACGCTGTCGCGGTTCTGAATGTTCCAGCCAACGATGTCAACCACGTAGCGAAGGATGTCTGGTCGATCCATGAGGTTCAGGAACGCCTCATGCTTGACGAGCCCGTTGCGGATGCTGAGTTGCGCGTCGGGTGCCATACCGCGCTCTTGTCTCAGCCGTGCCCCGACCTCCTCGAAGGCATCGTTGAGAGTTGCCACCTCGGCTGAGTCCAGGTATTCCTCGATGACGAAGAAGCCCTGTTCGTTTAGCAGTTCCTTCTGCTCACACGTTGCTGCCAGTGCCACTTAACTCCTGATGTTACATCTACTACTCTCCACTGGATGTCGGGATGTGGCTGTTGCAAGCTGCGGACACAGAAATGGAGGGGACATGATTTCACGACATAGGAAATTCTGGCTGGTTGCCGCACTCGGTGTGACTTTCGCTTTAGTGGCGAGTGCTTGTACGGACGATGCTGCCCAAGACAGGGCAGAAGAAGCGATTGCTGAAGCGCGGAACGCCAGCTCAGAAGCTGCTACCGGCATAGCCGATGCTGCCGCGGCAGGCGCCGAGGCCAAAGCGGCAACTGCGGCAGCCGATGCGGCCAGTGCCGAGGCAGCTGCGGCAACGGCCGCCGCCGAATCAGCTCAAGCTGCTGCTGACCTTGCTCTTGCAACAGCCGAGGGCAGCGAAGACGCTGTGGCGGCTGCCGAAGCGGCTCTTGCCGAGGCACAGGCGGCTGCCGAAGCGGCCAGCGCCGAAGCGGCTTCCGCTAAGGCAGAAGCCTCGGCCGCGCAGGAAGAAGCCGCTGCTGCACAGCAAGAAGCCGCGGCCGCGCAGGAAGAGGCGGCTTCAGCCCGCGAGGAGGCAGCCGAGGCCCAACTCGAGGCCGATGTGGCTCGCCACAATGTCAAGGCCATCGCAGGCGACTACGAGGCTGTTATCCGTCCGGCTACCCAGCGTTGGAAGATCGGCCACGCCGACGGCCTCGCCGGCATTCCGTTCACCGACTCGGTCACCGACAGCATCTACGACGTAGCCGATCAGATGGGCGTGGACATTGTCTTTTGCGACAACGCCTATGACCAAGAGAAGACAGTCGAATGCGCCAACCTGATCGTTGCGCAGGAAGCCGACGGTGTGATCTTTGCCAACTGGATCGCCGGCACCGAAGAGTTGATAGCCGGTATCTATATCGACGCTGGGATGCCCTGCATCGCTTGGGACGGACCGCATCCTGGTTGCAGGAACTTCGGTCCCGACAACTACGAAGCTGCCCGCGAGGGCGGTCGCTACCTGGCCGCGTTCGCCGAGGAGCAAGGTTGGGACCCAGACGAGACCGAGTTGGTCATTCTCTGGACTGCAGGGGTGCAGGTAATGGGTGAGCGCCGCGACGGCGCCATCGCCGGCGTGCTGGAATCGTTCGACATTCCCGAGGACAACATCCACGTGGATATTCCCCACAAGAACCTAGATGATGTCTTCCCGCTGGTTACCGACTGGGTGACTGCCAACCCTGATGCCAAGAACGTGCTCTGCTTCGGCCATAGCGACCAGCCAGGTGTGGACTGCGCCCTCGCTTTGGAGCAGGGCGGCTTCCAGGGCCGGGCCGCCGCAGTTGGCTTGGGTGCTTCCGACGAGGCACTGGTCGATTTGCGCGAGCGCACCGACGAGGAGTCGGTCTTCAAGGCCACCATTTCGTTCTTCCCCGAGCGTTATGGCCAGTACCTGGTGCCTGCAGTTGTGGACATGCTCGAAGGCCGGATCGTGCCCGACCGGGTGATCCCGTCGGTGTCGCCGGTCACCCGTGAGAACGTCCAGGAGTTGTATCCCGGCTAAGCAAACTGCACGGATAGGCGTGTGCACCACTGCCGCTTTCTGCGGTGCACACGCCCGTCCCGATCCTGGCTCTTCGTCCACTGAAGACAGTAATGATCGACTTGATGTTCCGTACGAGTCCAACATGTCCAGCTCTCCTAGCCGACTACGGGAAATCGTGATGCCGCCACTCCTCAGCATGACCGGTGTGTCGAAGTCTTTCGGTCACGTGGTTGCTCTTGCCGGCGTCGACCTCGAAATCAATCCCGGCGAAGTGATCGGTCTACTAGGTGACAACGGCGCCGGTAAGTCCACGCTCATCAAGATCCTGTCCGGCGTCTACTTCCCTGACGAGGGGAGCTTTGCCCGGAATGGCGAGCCAGTCTCGATCCAGAATCCCAACGACGCCATGGCCCTTGGCATCGCCACGGTGTACCAGGATCTCTCCCTGGTGGAGACGCGCCCGGTGGCTCACAACATTTACCTCGGGAGGGAACCGCGTCGCTGGGGTCTCGTGCTGAACCGGCGCAAGATGGAACGTGACGCCGCCGATTTGCTGCAGCGCCTCAACATCACGCTTCCCTCTGTGCGCGTCGATGTGGGCGTGCTCTCCGGGGGGCAGCGCCAGGCCGTCGCAATATCTCGGGCCGTGGCGCAAGGCGGTGATGTGCTCTTGCTGGACGAGCCGACCGCCTCGCTCGGGGTGGAGCAGACCGCCCAAGTTCACGACCTTGTGGGCGAGATGAAAACTCACGGCAACTCCATCGTGCTTATCACCCACGACCTCAGCGACGTCCTGGAAATCGCCGACCGGATCGTTGTGCTACGCCAGGGCCGACTCTGGGCCGACACTCCAGCGGCAGCCACAACCCAGACCGAGGTCATTGGTTGGATCACCGGGGCGCTGCCCTCACAATTCGCCAACGGCGCCGTCGCCGTGAATCAGCCAACCGAGCGGGACGGTCGGCGGTGATCGGGGGATTGGGATCCAGAGCCCTGCGTTGGGCTCTAAGTGACCGACTGCTGCCGTCCGAGGAGCGCAGACTTCAATGGTGGCCGTTTAGACGCCTTAACGACTGGACGATTCCTGGTCTGCTCATAGCCCTTGCCGCCCTGTGTGTCTACGCCTGGCAGCGCTCCCCGTACTTCTTTACCGTCAACAATTTCGTGAACATAGGCGAGGCCATCTCCATCCGCGGACTCATGGCCATCGGACTCACCGTGCTGTTGATTAGTGGCGGGTTGGACTTGTCGATTGCGGCCGTCGCCGCCTTCACCGGCATGTTTGCCGCCATGATGATCAACGCCGGCATCAACGGGGCCCTATCGGGACTGGTCGCCCTGGCGTGCGCAGCAACCATGGGGTTCATCAACGCCATCATCATCGTGCGGCTCCGCGTCAACCCGATCATTGCCACGCTGGGCACCCTTTTACTATTCCGGGGACTTGCCTTCGTCGTCAGCGAGGGTGACAACATCGTCATCGGCGTTAACGCCTGGAGTCACTTCGGCCGAGGTGAGGTGTTAGGCATCAAGGTGACGCTTTGGGTTTTTGCCGGGGTGCTGCTGGGTGGCATGTGGTTCATGCGCCACTCTTTCATCGGGAACTACCTCTATGCCATCGGCGGCAACCCCACGGCATGCCGCAACGTGGGGGTGAAGGTAGACCGAATCCGCACTTGGTCGTACGTGGCAATGGCCATCTTGTCTGGCGTCGCTGGCATCGCTTTGATGTCTCGTGGTGGAACAGCCATACCTGCGGCGCTGGAAGGCGCTGAATTGGACATCATCACCGCGGTATTCCTCGGGGGCGTGGCCCTCACCGGAGGGCGAGGAAGCCTTCTGGGCACGTTCCTGGGTCTGCTGATCATCGGTGTCATCACCAACAGCTTCGTTCTCACGAACGTGCAGATTTACTGGCAGATGGTCGTGCGCGGGATCATCCTGATTCTGGCCGTCTCCATCGACAGCATCCGAAGAGGCGGCGGCTATCGCTGAGGATTGCTAGGCACCTGGCGGCACTGGCGTCTCTTGTGGGGCAGACTGGGTGCTATGAGCGAATCACCTGATCGCTTTGCCGGTGTGGGATTGTCGCTGTCCAATGAGGATTCGGCCGCTATCACGCTGGCGCAGGGTTTGCGGGCAGATGAACTGGGATATGACGAGGTGTCGATCCCGGAGAGTCGGCTGCATCGCTCTACTACCTCTGTAGCGGCGGCGATCCTGGCTCGGACCCAGCGGGTGACGGTGCGGGTTGGCGTGGCTAATCCGGTAACTCGTCACCCCTTGCTGCTGGCCCTGGAGGCTGCCACGCTGGCCGATATCGGGCCGGGGCGGGTGCGCTTCGGCATCGGAGCCTGCGAGTGGACCATGCGGGCCTTCGGGTGCGAACCAGAGGGTTGGCTGCCCTACAGCAACACCGTCGAGACGGTTCGGGCGATGCGAGCACTCTTGGCCGGTCAGCCCCTGGGCTTTCAGCCCGAGACCTTCGCCGCCGAAGCTGGTTTGTGCCTCGATCTGCCACCCCCGTTGGCGGTGCCTGTAGATGTCGGCGCGGTGAATGCTCGGATGCTGACCGCTGCCGGGCGTTGGGCGGAGGGGGTGCAGTTGGGTGCGCTTATGAGCCCGGCGTACGTGGCATGGGCGGCTGAGCGGATCGCCGAGGGCGCCCGGGCGGCAGGGCGCCACCCCAGTGAAGTACTTATCTCCGGCAACGTGCTAACCAGCCTGGATCGTGATCGGACCGCTGCCCGCCGGGAGGTGTGCGAGGTGTTGGCCTACTACCTGGCCAGAGTGGAGGGCGTGGTGGTAGACCGCTCCGGCGCCGATCCAGAGGCCGTGGCGGCAGTACGGGCCGCGGTGCACCGGGATGGCCTAGCCGCCGGAGCGGCTGCCGTGAGCGGCCAGCTCATAGACACTTTCGCCGTGACCGGCGACACCCCTGAGGTGATTGAGCGTCTGGCTCCCTTCGGCGCTTCCGGTATGGCGATGCCGCTGCTCTGGTACACCCTGGGGCCCGACCCCAACTGGGCGGTGACAGCGCTGGCAGCTGAAGTGCTACCGGCAGTGCGTGGAGAGCGGTCGTGAGCCGAGGGTCATCGGCAGTAGCTAGGCCGCTCGGCCCTCTCGTGAGCACCGCCTGGTTGGCGGAGCGCCTCGCCGGTAGCGACGTGCGAGTAGTGGACTGCCGCTGGTACTTGAAACCGTTCGACCTGCGGGACCCCGACGCTGAGTACGCCGCCGGTCACATCCCCGGTGCTGTGCACCTGCGCTGGGACACCCACTGGGCCGATCCCGATCATCCGATTCCGGGGATGCTCGCCCAGCCGGAGGCCTTCGCTGAGACCATGGCGGCAGCCGGCATTAGTGACCGCACCACAGTCGTGGCCTACGACGACGGCCACGTCACGGTGGCGGCCCGCCTGTGGTGGGCGCTGCGGGTCTACGGCCACGAGTCCGTAGCGGTCCTCGACGGGGGCATTGTCCGCTGGGTGGCTGAGGGGCGCCCGCTCAGCAGCGAGGTGCCGCGCTGGCCGAGAGGTGACTTCACCGCCCGGCCACGCTCGGCTGCCTATGCCACGCACGCCGACGTAATCGCCGCACTCGACGACTCATCCGTGAGCCTTGTGGACTGCCGGATGGAGCCCGCCCGAATCGAGGACGGAGCCATGATCCCCGGCAGCGCTTACCTGCCAGGCATCGAGTTCTTGGCTGAAGACGGGCTTATGCGCTCACCCGAGAGCTGCCGCGCCAAGATCCTGGCTAACGTCGGCACCCAGCCGCGTGCGATCCTCTACTGCCGGGGCGGGGTCGGCGCTTGCGGTACCGCGCTGGCATACGAAGTAGCCGGCTTGGGCGCTGGCGTGTCGGTCTACGACGGCTCCTGGAGCGAATGGGTCACAATCGCCGAGGACTCCCAGCGCGCTCCGCTCTAGCGATCCACTTCTCCAGCACGGCGACGTTTGGCGCTAAACGCAGAGGCCTTCAGCGGTAACGCCCCGGTAGCTCTCGCAGAGGAGAGTACGCTCCACGGTCCGCAGCTTGAACGGGCCGGGGTTCTCCGACATCCAATCCTCGCTGGTGGGGTCGGCCAACACCGCTAGCCGGTAGCCCAGCAGAGAATCGTCAGCGAGGTTCAGCACATCCACCGTGACCTCTCCGAGCGCCTCGAACAAGATGGGTCTTGTAACGACCACAACCCGGGAGCCGGGTGATTGGGACGCCAGCGCGTTGCCGACCCGCTGCGCCAGTGCGATTAGCGTCTCGGCCTCGGTCCGGCCGTCCATGGCGTCGACGAGGTGTGCCGTAGCGTCGTCGGTAAGCCCAACTGGTGCCAGGAAGGCCGCTCGCGCCCAGCCTCTCAGTCCGGCGACATGTATTTCAGCCCACACACTGTCTGGCCATGTGCTCTGGGGTATTCGCCGCGTCCTACCGCTGGCCTTGATCGCGCCGGTCCAGCGGTCGAACGAGGCAAGCAACTCATCGGAGGGTGCCTCTCGGAGGATTACGAGACCTTCGTAGGGATTAGAGGCATCTAGCGTGGCGATGATCTCGCCGAACGGCACGTCCCGCACATTCAGCACGTCGGCGTAATCCACACCAACCACCGCCAGCCAGGTGCCGGCGTCGGGTCCGAAGTCATAAGGCTCGCCCGGGAGATCTTCATCCGATACCGCAGCTTGAGTTAGTGGCGGCGTCTCGTCCGCTGGGGCGGATTGGCCGCATTCAGCGACGAAGAGTGCGAGCAGAGTCAACGCTGCTGCAGGAAATATCAGGACCGATCCGAAGTTACTCACCTATCGCACCACCCAGGTGTGCACACGATGGCTCACCGGCCCACGCGGTCTACGGACCCATTCCGGTGGCGGAGGCGTGCCAGCGCTGAGTGCTGATGCGGCCTAGCCAGCTAAACCCCCAGAACACCAATATTCCCAGCAGCGAGGAGATGATGAGTGCCGCAATCAGCTCTTCGGTGGCTGCCTGGCCGCGGTACTTGTCGATGAGCACCCCGACGCCTTTCTCGCCGCGGCCGAAGAAGAACTCCCCGACGATGGCACCGATCACCGAGAGCCCGGCCGCGATCCGCAACCCGGTAAACGTGGCCGGAAGCGAGGCCGGAAACTCCAGCTTCCGAAACCTGGTCGCCCGGGAAGCGTCGTGCAGGCTTAGGAGTTCGTGCAGGTTGCGATCCGCCGACTGCAGGCCGAACAACGTGTTGGTGATGATCGGGAACAGGGCGATTAGCACCGTGACGATCACCCGGGATTGAAAGCCGAAGCCGAACAGCCCGCCCACGAGTGGAACTAGGGCCAAGATGGGAATGGTCTGCAGCACCACCGCCCAAGGGAAGAACGACCGCTCGACCCAGCGCCGCAGGTTCATCCCCACAGCGAAGAGCATCCCGGCTGCGGTGGCGATGGCTAGCCCGGTGAACGACTCTTTGGCCGTGACCCGCACTCCGTCTAGCAACTCGCCGCGCACATCGGCGTCGGCGAACGCCTCGTTCCAGACATCGTGCAGCGGTGGTAGCAGGAATCGCCGATCGGCTTCCAGCAGCACGTACGACAACAAGTACCAGACCCCCACCATCGCCAAGCTGAATGCCAGCGGCAGGGCGATTGACTTCAGCCTCAGAGCCATGGCAATCCAGACGAGGTGTTGGTGTCCCAGTCGCCCTCGGGCGAGGGGCGGTCCGGCCCCCAAATCCGTTCGGGTGCCGGACCGCTTCGCCGCAACATCGCTCGGCTGAACTCCTAGGCGTTAGCGACTAGAAGCCGAGGCTGATTGATGGATCCAGGAACTCGTTGGTGTAGACATCATCGGCGGTGACATCTGGGTTAAAGCCCTCAGCGCCACTCTCCTCGAAGATCGGCCGCAGGATGTCGATGAGGCCCTGGATGCGGTCGCCGTCCATGTCGCCGACCATGCCGTTGTCCCCATCGGTCACCAGGCCGAGGTCTTTCATCGCCACGGTGGCCGCGGCGTGCGTCGCCTTCGACGAGGTCCAGAAGTTGTCCAGCTCCTTCACGATGTCGTCCAGCTTGTCGTTGATCGGCTGCGGATCGTTGAAGTAGTTGACCAGATCTTCCTGCATGATCGGCACGATCAACTCCAGGCACTCGCGGTAGCGCTCGAGGTCGCCAGACCGCACCGAGACGGCCGACTGGTACAACTCGAAGCCAGAGTCGTGGATCAGGAAGAAGTCCACAGGCTTCATCCAGCCGTCGATCTCGTTCTGGTAGCGGAAGGGCTCGTTAGTGGCGAAGCCCTGCTGCACTAGGCCGTCCTCGGCGATGAATCGGGTGGGTGAGCCATCGTAGGAGCCGTCCACCTGGTCGGCGCTGAGCATTCCTTCAGCGATCAGGTAGTCCATGTAGGCAGCACCCTGGAAGTACAGAACCGTGGCGCCCGACTCGCCGATGTCGGAAAAGTCCTCGAAGTCGTAGTCCTCGGGATCCCACATCAAGATCTGTGGCCCCACTTCGAAGCTGGCAAAGACCGCAGTAACCGGAGTCTCGCCGGAGCCGCGGATCGCCGCCGCAGTGTCGACGTAGGCCATGAAGATGTCATCGTCGGCGTAGAACTGCGCGTTCGGCGGCGAGAAGCCGATGTACGGACCGCCGGCGCGGATCTCGATGGTGAGGCCCGTGTCTCGCAACTCGCCGGAGTAAGTGCCGTTTTGTGCATCAATGACGCCGTCAGTGCCGATCATCTGGTAGGTGTGGCCGTGCTCCGGCTCGGGGAACCAGTCCGTCTGGATGACCAGCGGGTTTGGGCACACGTCAGTGAGCGCCATCTCCGCCGGCTCTTCTGGCTCGGGCTCTGGTTCAGCCGGTGCGGGTGCCGGTTCAGCCGGCGCGGGTTCTGGTTCGGCTGGCGGGGGTGCCGGCGCGGGTTCTGGTTCAGCTGGCGGTGGTGCCGGTTCAGCTGGCGCTGGCTCGGCTGGCGGGGGTGGCGGTTCGGCCGGTGCCGTGGAATCCGAGTCGTCGGATCCGCAGGCGGCCGCCAAAATTGCCAACGCCGCGATTAGCGCAATAAGGACACGTTTGCTCATCGGGATTTCTCCTCCAAGTTTGCCTTGTTTATGGATCGACCTTTCCGGTGCGATTGGCCGACGGTCAAGATTAGTCAATTAGCGCCAGCTTGGGGTTCGGGTGCCGGTGCAATGGTCTTGCACCCCGCTCAGTTGGCGTACCAGTGGCTAGTTAGGCGCCGGCCGGCCCAGCCGAAGAACCAGAAGAGAACCACGCCGAGCAGCGAGCTGAACACGATACCAGTCACCAGCTTCGACCCCGAGAGTTCGTTTTGGAACAAGAAGAGCAACTGCCCCAATCCCTCTGAGCCGTAGCTGCCGCCTTTGAAGAAGAACTCGCCGACGATGGCTCCGACCACGGCCAGGCCAGCTGAGATGCGAAAGCCGGTGAAGATGGCCGGCAGGGCAGCAGGCAACTGCAACTTCCGCAGCCGAGTGAGGCGACTGGCGTGGTGCAGCGTCAAGAGGTCGTGCATGTTCGGCTCGATCGAACGAAGGCCGAAAAGCGTGTTGGTGATAATCGGGAAGATCGAGATGATCACCGTCACGACTACCTGACTCTGAAAGTCCCAACCCCACCACATCCCGATGAGCGGGCTGATAGCCACGATCGGCACGGCCTGCACCGCCACCGCATAGGGGAAGACACTCCGTTCTATCCAGCGTGCCTGACTCATGATCACGGCGATTGCCATGCCCCCAACAATGGCTATTGCCAGCCCCACCAGAGTGACCTGGGTGGTACGCCAGAGCCCCAGCAGCACCTGCTCCAGGTTGCCCCAGGTGAGAAAACCCACATCTACCACTTGGTGGGGCGGCGGCAGGAAGAACCGTTGGTCCCGGTCCAGGACGAAGTAGGTAAACAAGTACCAGAGGCCGATCACGCCCGCGGCTACCACCGCCGGGGGTGCCAGCTGTCGTGCCTGTTCGGCTGGAGTGGTTTGCTTAGTCGTGGTTGCGTCCATCGTCCCGCACCGGTGCTATGCCAACTCCCCCAGCCTAGGCTCGCTAGTCATTGCTGTTGCTGCTAGGGGCTTGACAACACTGAAGTACCTGGCTACAGGATGTGTCGCCGGTCAGTGAAGAGGCGACATTCCAGCGGGTTCCAGACCTGTCAGAATGTCCAGAGATGAGCACAGGGAACGGATTACCCGAACGAGCGCAGGTGGTCATAGTGGGCGGCGGCGTGATCGGCTGCAGCACCGCCTACCACCTCACGAGACGCGGCATCAGCGACGTGCTGGTCCTGGAACAGGGCAGCCTCACGTGCGGCACCACCTGGCACGCCGCCGGGCTGGTGACCCAGTTACGTTCCAGCTATAGCCTTACGCAGCTTGCCGCCTACTCAGCCCGCCTGTTTGAGCAGCTGGAGTCAGAGACCGGCCAGTCTCCCGGCTACCGCACCGAGGGGTCGATCACCGTCGCCGATAACGCCGAGCGCTGGGAGGAGGTGCTCCGCGGCGCTTCTATGGGTACCATGGTGGGCGTCGAGACTCGAGTTCTAGACATGGGCGAGTTGTCTGAGTATTGGCCGCTTGTCCGCACCGACGATTTGGTGGGTGCGCTGTTAGTAGCTCGCGACGGCCAACTCTCGCCGGTGGATACCACTATGGCGTTGGCGCGAGGGGCGCGTGACCGTGGTGCCACTATCCGCGAAGGCGTGACAGTCACCGGCTTGGATGCCCGCCACGGTCGCATCGTCGGCGTGCAGACCGATCAGGGCAACATCCAGACCGAGTCGGTAGTGCTGGCCACTGGCATGTGGACCCGCCAGCTGGCAGCCACAATTGGCGTGAACGTGCCGCTGCAGGCCTGCGAGCACTTCTACATCGTCACCGAGCCCCTAGCGGGCGTGGACTCCACCACACCCGTGCTGCGAGACCCCGGCAACTACACCTACTTCAAGGAAGAAACCGGCAAGATCATGGCCGGCTTCTTCGAACCCCGAGGGAAGATCTGGCAACTCGAAGGCATACCGCCCAACAGCAGCTTTGTGCAACTGCCCGAAGACTGGGATCACGTCGGCCCCATATTCGAACGCTCGATACACCGGGTGCCGGCGCTAGGCGACTGTGGAATACAACTCTTCTTCAACGGCCCGGAGGCCTTTACCCCCGACGGCGTGTTCTATCTGGGTGAGGCCCCCGAAGTGGATGGCTGTTTCGTAGCGGCCGGGTTCAACTCCATCGGCGTGCAGACCTCCGGCGGTGTTGGCTGGGTGCTAGCAGACTGGGTTGCCGACCGTAACCCTCCACTCGACCTGACCTCGGTGGATATCAGCCGGGCAATGCCCTTCCAGGCCAACCCGGAATACCTGCGCGACCGCATCGGCGAGAGCCTTGGCCTGCTCTACGCCATGCATTGGCCGCACCGACAGTACGAGAGTGCCCGCAACCGGCGGCTCTCGCCGCTGCATGACCGTATTGCTGCCGCCGGCGCGGTGTTCGGGGAGACCGCAGGCTGGGAGCGCCCTAACTGGTACGCCTTTGACGGCCAGGAGAAAAAGTACGCCTACAGCTATGGCAAGCAGAACTGGTGGGCTAACGCCGGCGCCGAGTGCCGTGCGGTGCGCCAACGGGTGGGACTATTCGATCAGACCTCGTTTGTGAAGTTCAGCGTCACCGGACCAGACGCCGTAGTAGCACTGAATCGACTCAGCGCGGCCGAAGTAGATGTCGAGCCGGGTTGGGCCGTCTATACGCAGTGGTGCAATGACCGAGGTGGCATAGAGGCCGACTTGACCGTCACGAGACTTGGCGAACAGCGTTTCTTAGTGGTAACCGCCGCGGCCAGCCAGACGCGTGACTGGGCGCGACTGCGTCGGGGGTGTCGCGGCTTCGACGCAGACCTAGAAGACATCACCGAGCAGCAGGCCATGCTGGGGCTTATGGGACCGCGCTCCCGGGAAGTGCTGGCACCGCTGACTACTGCTTCGCTGGCAGATGAGGACTTCCCCTTCGCCGCGGCGTGCACGATCCAGGTGGCCGGCTGCGAGGTGCTGGCGATCCGGATGAGCTACGTGGGCGAGCTGGGCTGGGAGCTGTACGTAGCCAACCGTGACGCTGGGGCCGTCTTTGACGCTCTGTTGGCGGCTGGCGAGCCGCACGGCTTGGCCCTTGCGGGCTACCACGCTATGAACACTCTTCGCCTGGAGTCGGGCTACCGGCATTGGGGCCACGACATTTCACCAGCTGACACTCCGCTGGAGGCCGGCTTGGGGTTCGCTGTGGGTTGGGACAAGCAGTTGGACTTTTGCGGCCGGGCAGCTCTAGAAGCCCAGCGGCCACAGCCCCGCAGCAAGCGGCTGGTGCAGTTCCGCCTGGATGATCCCGAACTGCTCGTCTACCACGATGAGCCGATCCTGGCAGACCAAGAGGTCGTCGGCATCACCACCTCAGCAGCCTGGAGCTACCTCGAGGATCGCTGCCTGGCCATGGGCTACGTGCACCATCCTGAGGGGGTTACGGCGGACTGGCTGGCGGAGGGTTCCTTTGCAATCGATGTGGGCGGACGGCGGGTTCCGGCCACGGCTTCGCTGCGCAGCTTCTATCGCCCGCGCAGGAGGTAAGTAGATGGCTACCGAGACTCGGGTTGTGATTGTCGGCGGCGGTGCCATGGGTGCCTCACTGCTTTACTTCTTGGCCCACGAAGGTTGGACCGATGTTATCCTGGTGGAAAAAGGCGAGCTGAACTCTGGCTCAACCTGGCATGCGGCGGGCATGATCCCCAACTTCACCAGCGACCTAAACCTGGCCAAGGTGCACGAGGTAGGGGTTTCGCTGTACCGCAGCATCGAAGCCGAGACCGGCCTCTCCACCGGCTGGCACCAGCCCGGCACCGTTCGCCTCGCCCGCAAGGGACGACCGGAAGAGGCGGACTGGCATCGCTACACCCAGGGCCTGTTGCACCAAGCCGGCGTGGAGTGCCACATCATCAGCCCTACCGAAATCGCCGAGATGCACCCGCTGCTGAACTTAGATGACGTGGTCTCGGGCGTTTATACCCCCGACGACGGCTGGGCCGACCCGTCGAGTTGCACTAATGCCATGGCCCGCGGCGCCCGCCAGCTGGGTGCCGAAGTCCGCCGCAACACCCTCGTTAGGGATATGAACCAGCTGCCCGACGGCCGTTGGGAAGTGATCTGCGACAATGACCGGATTATCTGCGAGCACGTTGTGAACGCCGCCGGCCATTACGCCCCGCAAGTGGGTGCCATGGTGGGCCTTGACGTGCCGATCGTGTCGGTCATCCACCAGTATCTAGTCACCGAGCGCGTACAGCAGCTAGTGGATCTGGGCTATGAGCCACCCACGATCCGCGACCCTCGAGCTTCCATGTACGTGCGCAGCGAGTTGGACGGCTTCCTCGTAGGCCCTTACGAGATGTCGGATGCTCAGCCCTATGGCGTCGACGGGGTGGATTGGGACCTGCACTTCTACCTAACTCCGCCAGACCTGGACCGCCTTGAGGAGTGCCTGGACTGGGCAGCGGTGCGTGTCCCCGCGTTTGCCGATGCTGGGATACGCAAAGTGGTCTCGGGCCCTATTACCCACACCCCTGACTCGGGATTCCTGATGGGGCCGGCACCGGGCCTGCGGAACTATTGGCACTGCTGCGGCGCCGCCATCGGGGTGACTCAAGGTCCGGGGGCCGGCAAGTATTTGGCGCAGTGGATGGTGCACGGCCAGACCGAGATCAACGTTCGAGGCATGGATCCCCGGCGCTACGGCGATTACGCCGGAGCGCGCAGCTATTACAGCGTCGAGAAGTCACTCGACGAGTACCACGAGATGTACCAACCGCGCCCACCCGGCGAGTACCGGCCCGCTGGCCGGCCGCAGAAGGTAACACCCATCTACCAGCAGCTCGATGCCCTGGGAGCGCAGTGGCAGGAGGTCTACGGCTGGGAGCGCCCCCAGTACTTCTCCCCAGACGCCAGTCCCGAAGTGCACTCTTATCGCCGGTCGAACGCGTTCGAGCCGGTTGGCGCCGAGGTGCGGGGTGTGCGGGAACGGGTCGGCATTTCCGATTTGACGGCCTTCGCCAAGTTCGAGCTGACCGGTGCCGATGCCGGTGCTCTACTGGATCGACTTTCGGCCAACCGGCTGCCGGGGCTGGGCGGCATCCGGCTGGTGCACATGTTGACCGAACTCGGTGGCATCGAGTGTGAGATGACCGTCACCCGTCTAGGTGCCGACCGCTTCTACCTCTCCTCGGCCATTGTGGGCCAGAGCCACGACCGGGACTGGCTACAGCAGCACATCCAGGTCGGTGAGGACGTGACGGTTACCGATGTCACCGATGAGACCGGCCTGTTGGGCCTCTCCGGTCCGCGTGCCCGGGATGTGCTGTCGCCGCTGACCAGCGCCGACCTCGGCAACGACTCGTTTCGCTGGCTTACAGCTCGGGAAATAGAGGTAGCGGGTGTGGCCGTCAAGGCGTTGCGGGTGTCTTACGTAGGAGAGTTGGGCTGGGAGTTGCACTGCCCGATTAGCCAAATGGCCGATCTCTACGAGGCGTTGCTAGCGGCGGGCGAGCCCTACGGCATGGTCCACTACGGCAGCTACGCCATGAACGTCATGCGTATTGAGAAGGCCTACAAGGCCTGGGGTGCAGAACTCACCACTGAGATCACCCCCATCGAGGCCCGCATTGAACGTTTCGTGGACTTCTCCAAGGACTTTGTTGGCAAGCAGGCCACGCTGGCCCGCCGTGACGGCCCCGAGCCGCTGCGCTGGGCTCTGGTCTACTGCTCGTTGAGCGAGGGCGACAACGACGCCTGGGGTAACGAGCCAGCCTACGCTCCCGGCGGCGAGGAGATCATGGGGGTCTCCACCAGCGGGACCTACGGGCATTCGGTGGGCACCAGCCTGGCCTTTGTCTACGTGGCCCCAGAGTTCGAAGCTCCCGGATCTACCTTCGAGTTGGAGATGTTGGGCGAGCGTCGCACTGCCACCGTGCTGGCGGCCGCGGCATATGACCCAGAAAACCGAGCGCCACGGGCGTAGACCAGCCGACGCCGCGGCGGAGGCCGGCGCGCGAGTGACGCGACAAGTGAGACAAACGAAAGGAGGCCGAATGTCCACTGAGCCCAGGTCAGGATCGCGACGCCGCAGCGGCGGCCGGGCTGGCCGCATCGCCGAGCGCCAGGCCCCCCCCGACTCAGCGGTCGAGCGACCGGTGCGTCCGGGGATGCCGGGGGGCAGCTACGCACCGCTGAGTGAAAGCGACATGCAACAGATCTACGACACCGCGCTGATGTTGCTCGAGGACACCGGCATGGGCACACCCATCCCGGAGTTCGTCGAAGTGGTAAGTGAAGCCGGCGGCTGGCTGGACGCCGACGGCCGCCTGCATTACCCGCGGCAACTCATAGAACGGGGGATTGAACTCTCGGCTAAGGAGTTCATCTGGCACGGATTCGACGACGATAAGTCGATCCACGTGGGTCTCAACCGGGTGCACTTCGGTACTGCGGGAGCGGCAGTCCTGATCCACGACTACGCCACCAACCAGTTCCGGCCCTCGACTATTGCCGATGTGTACGACATCGCCCGGTTGGTTGACTCACTTGAGCACATCCACTTCTTCGGCCGCACAAGCGTGGCCCGAGACATGGAGACCTCACACGACCTGGACATTTCCACGGGTTACGCCGTCATGACTGGTACATCCAAGCCGGCAGCCACGGCTTGGTTTAATCCTCGGCATGTTGAGGAGTCGGTCGAGATGTTTGACATGGCTCTTGGAGGTCCCGGCGAGTTTGCCAAGCGCCCCTTCATGATGGCCAACAACACCTTCGTGGTACCCCCGATGCGCTTCGCCGAGGAGGCCAACGCTTGCATGGTGGCGCAGATCAAAACGGGCGTTCCAGTGCTGCTGCTTTCGGCAGGCCAGGCGGGAGCCACGTCGCCGGCCGCCCTGGCGGGGTCGCTGGTACAGGGGCTAGCCGAGTGCTTGGCTGGGCTGTGCAACGCCAACCTGCTAAGGCCCGGGCACCCATGCGCGGTGGGCCTTTGGCCTTTCGTCTCGGATCTGCGAACCGGTGCCATGAGCGGAGGATCCGGCGAGGAGGCAGTGCTGAACGCTGCGGCCGCCCAGTTGCTCAACTGGATTGGGGTCGTATCGAGCGTGCCGGCGGGCATGACCGACTCGAAGCTGCCAGATGCCCAGTCCGGTTACGAAAAGGGCCTCACCGTTGGGTTGGCCGCTAACGCTGGGGCCAACCTGATTATGGAGTCCGCTGGAATGCTGGCCAGCTTGCTGGCCTGCTCGCCAGAGCAGCTGGTCATCGACGACGACATGCTGGGCTCTATCAACCGGACGGTGCGCGGCATCGAAGTCGACGAGGGGACGCTGTCGGCGGATGTGATTGCCGAGGTGATCGCCGGGCCGGGGCACTTCCTGGGCTCGGCGCAGACTCTCTCGTTGATGCAGAGCGAGTACATCTATCCGACAATCGGAGATCGAGACTCGCCGGAGGACTGGGCTGATGCCGGCGGGCTCAGCGCTCTGGAAGTAGCCCACCGCCACGCCCAGCAGGTGCTGGCCGGGCACTATCCCGACCACATCGGCGCCGAACTGGACGCCCGAATCCGCCAGGCCTTCCCCGTTCAGTTGCCCTCCCGATTCGTCTGAGGTTGAATTCTTCGGGTTCTAAGCAGCGGGACGAGCTGCAGCTACGGGTGGCTATGCGGTCGCGGTGGACTCGCCCTCAAGTATGTGTTAGCTTGTTCCGTATTATGGTTCCGGTCCACGATACGGAATCCACGATGCGGATCAGGGACACCGGATCAGGGACACGGAAATAGGTAGCAGAGCAACTGAACCACTAGGACAAGCCCATGAGTGATGTAGCCACCGGCACTGAGTTTGACGACGCCGACGACCTCGACCTGTCAGCGCTGAGCGACGAGGAACTCTGCGCCCAGATGCACGACGATCTCTACGACGGCCTAGCAGACGAGATTGCCGAGGGCACCAACATCCTGCTCGAGCGCGGCTGGCCAGCAGACAAGGCCCTGAATGATGCCCTAGTGGAAGGCATGCGCATCGTCGGCATCGACTTCCGTGACGGCATTCTTTTCGTCCCCGAAGTGCTGCTGGCGGCGAACGCCATGAAGGCGGGGATGGCCATTCTGCGGCCGCTGTTGGCCGAGACGGGTGCCGAACCCGTCGGCAGCGTGGTCATCGGCACGGTAAAGGGAGACATCCACGACATCGGGAAGAACCTGGTGGCGATGATGTTGGAGGGTGCCGGCTTCGAGGTGTTCGACTTGGGCATCAACACCGATGTGGAGGAGTTCCTCAATGCCCTAGACGAGCATAAGCCCGACATCTTGGGTATGTCGGCGCTGCTCACTACCACCATGCCGTATATGAAGGTGGTAATCGACACGCTGATCGAGAAAGGTCGTCGGGAGGAGTTCATCATCCTCGTGGGGGGTGCGCCGCTCAATGAGGAGTTTGGGATGGCCATTGGGGCCGACGCCTACTGCCGTGACGCGGCCATCGCCGCAGAGACCGCTACGAAGTTCTTAAACGAGCGTCGCGCCGCCGCTGCCGCTTGATCTTCTGCGGCTGATCTAATGACAGCGACTCGTCGCCAGATGGTGCAAGAGGCGCGTAGTCGGGTCCTGGTAATCGCTTGTGGAGCGCTGGCTCGAGAACTAGCGGCGATCACGGCCGAGTTGGGCGGATTGGACTTCGAATGCCTCCCGGCCCGGCTGCACAACCGACCGGAGCAGATCCCCGAGGCGGTGCGTCAGCGAGTGCGCAGAGCCCGCGGTGCCTACCAAACGATCCTCGTGGGGTATATGGATTGCGGTACGGGCGGCTTGTTGGACCGCGTGTGCGCCGAGGAGGGGGTGGAGCGGCTTCCCGGAGCCCACTGCTACGAGTTGTACGCAGGCACGGAACTTTTCGATGCTCTCCAGGAGGACGAACCGGGCACTTTTTATCTCACCGATTACCTGGTGCGGCATTTCGAGCGGCTGATCCTGGAGGGGCTGGGCATCAAAGCTCACCCGCAACTACGTGAGGTGTATTTCGGCAACTACACCCGGGTTGTACACCTAGCGCAGGAGCCTGACGCTGCCTTGGAGGCTGTGGGCCGGCGCGCTGCGGTGAGCCTGGGGTTGCGCTACGAGCAGATTCAGGTGGGAACCGAAGGTCTGGCAGCATCGCTAGGTGCCGGGAGGCGACTTGCGGTGCGGGCAGCTTGATCGTGGTGGCGCGGGGTGAGGCTTCGGGTGGACGCCGGCGGCGGCGAGATGGCTACGGCGAGTTAGTCATCATTAGCTGGCGTGACATCCCGGCTCAGGTCAACGCTGGCTCGGGTGAGCATAAGGTCCAGCGAATTCTGCCTCGCCGCTTCCAGCGGGCTATCGACTCCGCCGCCATGGTGGCCGGCAAGTCCGAGGCCTCGCAGTACATAGGGGAGTGGCGGCGGAACCCCCGCCCTGCGGCCGGCGACGATCCCGAGAGCGCCGCTCTGCGTTTGGCCGCAGAACTAGAGGAGGCGTTTCCGCGTGAGCGCCTCGAGGAGTTCGTGGCCACCGGCGGTTGGGATCCAGATCGAGTTGATCCTCTCGACACCGACAGCAAACCGACTATCGATCTACCGACCACCGAACTGCAGCACCAGGAGGAAGCGTCTTGACCGAGACAGTTATAAGTTCTCGAACCAAAGAAGTGGTTATCGGTTTCGAGCGCCCCTTCGTGATGATCGGCGAGCGGATCAACCCCACCGGGCGAAAGCTGCTGACCGAAGAGATGAAGCTTGGCGACTTCAGCCGTGTCGAGGCCGACGCAGTTGCCCAGGTGGCCTCAGGTGCCCACATCTTGGATGTAAACGCCGGTATTCCCCTGGCTGACGAGCCGGCGTTGCTCACCCGAGCGGTAAAGCTGGTACAAGAAGTGACCGACGTACCGCTCTCTATCGACTCCTCGATCGTGGGAGCTCTGGAAGCGGCCATAACCGTCTACGACGGCAAGCCGCTCATCAACTCCGTGACCGGCGAGGAGGAGGTCATGGAACGGGTCCTGCCGTTAGTGAAGCGTCACGGTGCCGCCGTTGTGGCGATCTCCAACGACGAGACCGGAATCAGCGAAGACCCCGATGTTCGTTTCGAGGTGGCTCGTCGGATCATCGAACGGGCGGACGACCACGGCATCCACCACTCCGACGTTGTGGTGGATCCGCTAGTGATGCCGATCGGGGCTGTCGGGACCGCCGGACGCCAGGTTCTGCACCTGGTGCGCCGGCTGCGGGAGGAGTTGAAGGTCAACACCACTTGCGGTGCCAGCAACGTCAGTTTCGGGCTGCCCAACCGTCACGCCATCACTGGCACCTTCCTGTCCATGGCGATCGGCGCTGGTATGACCTCGGCGATCATGAACCCGTTGCATCCGGAGGTAAAGAACGCAGTCATGGCGGCCGATGTGTTGGCCGGCCACGATCGGGACTGCATGGCCTGGATCGGCGAGCATCGGGAGTTGGGTGCGCTGGGAGTCGGTATCTCCCGGCGCCGAGGCGGGCGGCGCCGCAGCGCAGCTTGAGCAACTTGCGCCGCGACCTGAGTCTTGGCGCTTTTCGGTCAACTAGCGCGCCAAGCGGCTAAAGCAAGCAGGCGCAGGTAGGCAGATGAGCGTGACCATTCTTAAATCCAGCGCCGAGTTTGCCTCCGGCTCGAGCACCAGTGGCGAGCAAAGTAGCGGCGAGCATCGGGTGGTCTTCACGCCGTCGGGAATCGAGCTGGCCGTGCCGACGGGCACCAGCGTGCTCGACGCCGCACGTCTCGGCGGCGTGGACCTGGATTCGGTGTGCGGCGGGCGCGGCTTGTGCGGGCGCTGTCAGGTGGTGCCGGCTCTGGGCCACCACGCTAAGTGGGGTATCACCGCCGCGGCTGAGGCCCTCTCGGCCCAGGGAAGTGTCGAAGCCGGCTACCGCGGGCGGAGGCCGCTGGCTGAAGATCATCGTCTGGGATGCCAAGCCTTAGTAGCTGCCGATGTCGTAGTCGACGTGCCCGCTGCCAGCGCTGTGCGACGACCCGTGGTTCGCAAGGCCATCGATCTGGGTGACGTGCAGCTAGACCCACCGATCACATTGCACTACCTGGAGTTGGCGCCATCGGTGTTAGGCGACGAGATGAGCGACGCTGAGAGGTTGCTGGAGGCGCTGGCGTGTGACTGGGGCTTAGTCGATGTGGTCGTGCCGCTGGAGGTGTTGGCGAGTCTGCAGGCGGCGGTTCACGAAGCCAACGGGGCAGTCACCGCGGTAGTGGCGGACCGGAGCCAGCTGCTAGCGGTCCGCCCCGGATACTCCGATGAGGCTTGGGGTATTGCCATCGATGTCGGTTCCACCACTCTGGCCGGTTATCTCCTGGACTTGACCACCGGTGAGGTTCTAGCCACCGCGGGGCGTATGAATCCGCAGATCCGCTTTGGCGAGGACCTCATGAGCCGAGTGTCCTATGTGATGCTGAATCCCGCTGGGGCGGCGGCGCTCACCGAGACGGTCCGGCGGGCGCTCGACGAGTTGATCGGCGAGCTGTGCGAGCCAGGCTCAGCTGAAAGGCGACATGTCCATGACCTCGTGATCGTCGGCAACCCCATCATGCATCACCTGGTTCTAGGGCTGGATCCCACGCCGCTGGGCGCAGCTCCCTTCACCTTGGCCGAGCGCCGCAGCGTGCGTGCCGCTGCAACCGACATCCAGCTGGGACTACCGCATGCTTCGCTCTATGTGGCTCCCTGCATCGCCGGCCACGTGGGAGCTGACTCCGCGGCCGCCACGCTCGCCGAAGGCCCCCACCGGACCTCGAAGCCGCAGTTGCTAGTGGATGTAGGCACCAACGCTGAGATCATCCTCGGTGACGGCGAGCGGGTCTTCGCGGCTTCTAGTCCCACCGGGCCTGCTTTCGAGGGTGCCCAGATCAGTTGCGGCCAGCGCGCCACCGCTGGCGCTATAGAGCGGGTCCGCATCGACCCCGCCAGCCTCGAGCCACGCTTCAAGGTGATCGGCTGCGACTTGTGGTCTGACGATCCGGGCTTCGCTGAGGCGCTGGGTTCGCTGCAAGTCTCGGGATTGTGCGGCTCGGGCATCATCGACGTGGTTGCCGAGATGTACCTGGCCGGCATCATCGACCGCCATGGCGTAGTGCAGGGGCATTTGGCTGAGCGCACGCCTCGGATTGTCCCCGACGGTCGCACATTTGCCTACGAGCTTCAGAGTGAGCCGGTCCGCTTGCGGATCAGCCAAAACGATGTGCGGGCAATACAGTTGGCCAAGGCGGCGTTGCGGGCTGGGATTGACTTGCTGCTGGAGCATGCCGCAGTAGCCGAGGTTCACGACATCCGCCTAGCGGGTGCTTTCGGGGCCCACATAGACCCGGTGCGGGCATTGGTGCTTGGCCTGGTGCCGGACGCGCCAGCAGCCGGGGTGCGCTCGGTAGGCAACGCCTCGGGTGCTGGTGCCGCAAGGCTGCTGCTATCGCGGGCTCAACGCCGCGAGATCAGCCAACTCAGCGAGCGCATTGTCAAGATCGAGACCGCCACCGAGCCCCGCTTCCAGGAGTTATTTGTGGCAGCCATGGCCTTTCCGCACGAGACCGCACCAACGCCGCATCTGGCGCAGGTAGTAGAACTGCCAGCCCCAGAGACCCCAGAGAACAGCGATCGGGTCGCTGGAGCTGGAGCTAGGCGTCGCCGCCGAGCCAGGTGAGTAGGAAGATCAGATGAGCCCAACCCGACGCCACAGCCGGCTGCCATACTGGTAAACCCGTGAGCGAGGCACGCAGACGCAGAGGTGGCGGGAGAGCCGCGCGGCAGGCGGCGCACGCCGCCGCGGCCGCGGTGACGGTGCCGTACCTAAAGCGCAGCGGGGCGCCGTTCGAGATCCTGGACACCGAAAGTCTGGTACGAATCGAAGAGACGGCCGAGATGCTGCTCTCGGAGGTCGGCGTAGCCTTCCAGGACTTTCCGCTGGCGCTGGAACTGTGGCGCCAGGCGGGAGCGGAGGTCGCCGGCGAGTTGGTGCGATTTCCTCGCGGGCTCTGCCGCCAAATCGTGCAGGAGAACGCCCCGACCATATACATCCAGCACGCCCGCAACCCAGCCCGCAACGTCCAGGTCGGGGGCGACGCCGTGGTGTTCGCCCCCAACTACGGCTCCCCCTTTGTAACCGATCTGGACAGAGGTCGGCGCTACGCCACGCTGGAGGACTTCCAGAATGCCGTCAAGCTCACCTACGCGCTGCCGCATTTGCACCACAGCGGAGGGACGTTGTGCGAACCGGTGGATGTGCCGGTAAACAAGCGGCACCTGGACATGGTGTATGCCCACTTGCGCTACAGCGACAAGCCATTTATGGGTTCGGTGACCGCCCCCGAGCGGGCTGCTGACTCCATTGAAATAGCCCGTATTGCCTTCGGCGGTGACCTGGCTGACCGCACCGTCATGACCTCCCTAATCAACGCTGCCTCGCCGATGCGCTGGGACGCCACGATGCTGGGTGCCGCCACCACCTACGCCCGGGCTAACCAGGCCTGCGTTATCAGCCCGTTCATCCTGGCGGGGGCTATGTCGCCGGTAACGGTGGCTGGGCTGGCCGCGCAGTCGCTGGCTGAGGCGCTGTCGGGCATGGCCTATCTACAGTTGGTGCGGCCAGGCGCGCCGGTGGTGTTCGGTACTTTTGCCTCGACCATGTCCATGGCCACCGGGGCTCCTACCTTCGGCACACCCGAGGCCGGCCAGGCCATCTACGTGATGGCTGCTCTAGCCCGGCGGGTGGGGGTACCGTTCCGCTCCGGCGGCCAGTTCACCTCTTCCAAGGCTCCCGACGCCCAAGCCGCCTACGAGTCTGCCCACACGCTGCTGCCCACACTGCAAGCCGGCGTGAACTTCGTTTTGCACGCCGCTGGCTGGCTAGAGGGCGGTCTGGCGCTCTCCTACGAGAAGCTAATCCTGGACGCTGACCAGCTCGGAGCAATGGCGGTTTACGCCCAAGGCGTCGATACCTCCGACGGTGGCCTGGCGCTGGAGGCGTTCCGCACTAACGCCCACGGAGACCACTTTCTGGGTAACGCTCACACGCTGGCCAACTTCGAGACCGCCTTTTGGCGTTCCGAACTAGCCGACCACAACAGCTACGAGCAGTGGTCCGAAGAGGGATCCCTAACCGCCGCCCAGCGGGCCAACACCCGCTGGAAGCAACTGCTGGCTGACTACGAGCCCCCCCAGATCGACGAGGCGGTCGACGCAGAACTCCGCGACTACGTAGCCCGCCGCAAAGCCGAGATGCAAGACGAGATTGGCTGAAGTAGAAGCGTCAGCCTTCTGGTGACGGTTCGGGCTCGCCGGTCCCTCCCGGCGGGTTCCAGGTCGCCAGTCTCTTTGACAGGTCCGGAGTTGCCGACCCCGTTGGTTGATTCGGGGCTTCTATTTTCTTCGCCGGTGGGCGTTGTGTTTGCCGTGTCTGCCACGTCGCCGACCCCGTTGGTCGACTCCGGGTCACTGTTTTCGCCGGTGGGTGCCGTGTCTGCCACGTCGGGGTGGAAGTTGGCGGTCACGGCGGTGCCGCGGGCGGGAACCGGCAGGTAGTCGCTCTGTTCGTCGGCGGAAATGGTCGGGTGAGTCAACACCCGGTAGCTCACGTAGACGGCGATGAGGCTGTGGACGGCGGCGAGCACTATGAAGAACGCCACCGTGCTCGTAGCGCCCATGATGGCCCCGGTAAGAGCGGGGAACACCGCCGCACCCACGCCGGTGACGCGCGCCAGGGTGGCGCTGGCGGAGGTGATCTGGGTTGACGCTACGTGGTCAACGGTGAGCGCCACGGCGAGGGAGTGCAAGGGGAAGGTGAGTCCGCCGAAGAGGAACATGAGGACCATTGACGGCACAGACGCCGGGGTGGTTAGCAAGGCGCCAGCCGCGGCTAGGGCTGCTGCTGCTGCGGTGACGCCGATGACGCCGCGCCGGCTTATGCGGTCGGACAGCCAGCCGATAGGCCATTGGAGTGCCACCGATCCCAGAGGCGCAGCGGCAGTGAACAGGGCGATTTGGCCGCTCGTAAGCCCCTCGGACTTAGCGTAAACCGCAGCTAGCCCTAGCAGCGTTCCGTGTGCTGCGCCGGTGAGCAGAGCGGTGACCGCACCGGTAGGTATGGTTCTCAGCAGGTGGCGCAGCGAGAGCGGCTCGATTACTACCGCAGGAGCGGCGGCGGTGGCCGACAGTGCTATCGGCACCAGAGACAGCGATATCAGCACCGAGACCAGGGCGAACAACTCGAAGCTGGCTGGGTCGCCCCCTGGCAGCAGCATTTGGCCCATGCCAAGCCCGCCCATCATGACCACCATGTAGCTGCCCAGCACCCGACCCCGGTTGGCGTTGGTGGCCATGTCGTTCAGCCATGACTCTGTGACCACGTACAGCCCTGCCACGCAAAGCCCGAATACCAATCGCAGCAGGGCCCAGCTGACCGGGTGCACCCAGACGGCGTGCAGGATGGCGGCACTGGAGGCCACTGAGGCCAAGGCGGTAAAGACCCGGATGTGGCCCACTGCGGCCACAAACCGCACCGCCACCGCCGTGCCGAACAGGAATCCCACAAAGTAGGAGGTCATGACCGCACCGGTGACGGCGAAGCCGAATCCCTCGATCTCGGCCCGTACACCCAATACCGAGGACTGCAGGCCGTTGCCCGTCATCAGGAACGCCATTCCGATGAGCAAGGTCCGTACGGCCTTGTTGCCCATAATCGAAGGACCTGTCACCCTTGACCCGTCCTAAAACTCGGACCGGGGCGAGGAGTTGACCCCGGTCAAGACGCTGGAATCAACCTAGTCTAGCAACGATGTTCCGGATTGTGGTACGGTTCCACGATATGGGCCATATGTCACACCTGACTCTAAGTCACACCGGGTGTCGCTGGCCAGATGTCCCCAAGACAGCGATCAAGAACATGGCGATCCCGAACATCTGGAGGCGAACGTGAGCGACGCTCTTACCGGCCGCTGTCTTTGCGGATCGGTGCGCTTCCAGATCGGCGGCCCCGCCAGGGCGGTCTGGAACTGCCACTGCGAACGCTGTCGGCGCTGGACGGGCCACTTCATGGCCGCCACGAGCTGCGAGTACGACGACTTCAGCTTGTTAGAGGGCGAAACGCTCCGGTGGTATCACCCTGCCGATGACCCCAACGTTGCATACGGTTTCTGCGAGCAATGCGGAGGGTCGTTGTTTTGGCGGGTGCTGGAGCCGCCGCCGGATGGCCCCTATCCGCAGACTCGCCGTATGTGGGTCTGCGCAGGCACGCTCGAGCCCCCAACCGGGCTACAAACCGAGCGCGTCGTCTGGACAGCCACCGCTAGCGACTATCACACTCTCGACCCGCAGATTGAGACCCGTGAGTGGGAGTAATCGGCGTGGCCGTCTCACCCGCAGCGCGTCTCGAACCTAGCGGCTTGGTACCGTAGGCCGCCGCGATGGCGGTCCAATCACTAGAACGCGCCTTTCTGCTACTGCGGTCCCTGGCTCTCGGGCCTCTGGGGGTAACCGAGTTGGCTGATCGGGCAGAGTTGCCTAAGAGCACGGTCGCTCGTCTGCTGTCTGCGCTCGAGACCGAACGCGCGGTAGAGCAGGAAGTGTCCAGCGGCCTCTACCAACTAGGTCCGGGCCTAATCGACCTCGCCGGCACGGTGGCGCCGGGTCGCAACCTGGTATCGGCAGCACGCCCTTACCTGTTGGAACTTAGCGAGACAGTAGGCGAGATCGCTGGCCTTTCGATTCTGGACCGCGGCGAGGTCTACTACCTAGATCAGACCGACTCGCAGTCGCAGGTACAGGTCCGGGATTGGACAGGCGAGCGAATCCCAATGCACGTGGTGTCCTCGGGGCTGGCCATGATGGCGCGCCTGCCGACCGCTGAGCGCGAGGAGTATCTAGCCCACCAGCTGGAGCCCTACACGGCACGAACGATGACCGACGCGGACGAGATCAGGACGCGGCTAGAGCAGATCCGCAGCATCGGTTACGTCTGGGTTTACGGCGAGTTCGCTGACGATCTGAACTCGGTCGCTGCTTCGGTGCTTTGTCCCGACGCTCAACTGCTAGCAGCGCTAAATGTTCACGGCCCGGCCTATCGCTTCCCCGACCCCGACCGCGCCCACGACATCGGGCTGGCTGTCGCGAGGGCGGCGGAGAGCCTGTCGGCCCAACTGGCTATATAAGAGGCTGGATCTGACGCTGGGCTAATGGAGATCGGCATCTGGTTTAGACAGATCAACGACGGCAGACTTTCCAAGTTCAGAGGTCATGGTGCCGCTTTCGTTACCCGTCAGAACATTGAGAGCTGCGTAAGTGGTTTACCAGTGTAGGGATTATTCATCTGTGGTAGATTCGGTGGCCGATTATCAAAGTATTCCGCGATGCTCCATAGGTTCATGCGCCGATACTGCTGACCAGAAACAGTGATGCTTCCTAATGCCAACGAGTCCGACTTCGATGCTGGGGTATCCACTGGACGCAACGTGATATATACCCCCACGGCGGCCATATGTTGCTGAGTGACTCCACAAAAATCTCGAAGATAGCTTGCAGTATGCTTTCCGCTCTTAACCTGTGCTAACGCGAGTCGTGATTCCCAGTCGTCAGGTTTCAATGCAAGCGTTCCTCTTCCATCTACACCACCGTCAGCAACCTGTTTCGTATTCGCAGCGAAACCGTGAATGCGGTTCACCGCCCAAGTTTCAAAACCGAAAGGATCAGTTTTTGCCATACGTTCAGCTGACTGTAAGTCAGCGGGGATTCCGTAGGTTGAAATGGTACGATCTCGAAGTCGGTCTAGCATTACATCAATCGCGTGTGATGAGATGTCTATTCCGATAAATTGTCTACCCGTTGAGCGTGCCGCTTCTATCGCACTACCACAGCCGCAAAACGGATCAAGAACAATATCGCCACGATTAGACGAAGTCTCGACAATTCGTCGTAGCAATTTAAGAGGCTTCTGGGTGGGATAGCCAAGATATTCTGTACTAGATTGTGCTGTAGCAGCTATATCATCCCACCAGGACGGGACAGGCCTTCCCTTGCTTTCATCGAGATAAGTACGTTTGCCCTTGAATGGCTTGTAATGTCTTCCGTCATTGTCAACAGCATAGAACTTCGCTCTCTGTTTGTCGTCTAACGGAGAGTAGGGTCTGGTGAATGTGCCATCATTGCTGTCAGCGGACTTATTGTAGTATAGTAGTGTATCATGTTTACGGTGAAATGCCTTGGATGGTCCACGGCCCTTGGGTGGGTAGCACCAAATGATTTCGTTTCGGAAGCTTTGCACCCCGAAGATACTATCCATAAGTAGTTTCAGACTGTGCGAAGCGGTCGGGTCACAATGAAGGTAGATAGCGCCAGTCGATTTTAGCAGTCGGTGAAGTTCCTCTAGTCGTTCGGCCATATAGGTTAGATAGGCGAGCATTCCGCAGGTTCCGAGCATCTTGTGGAACCCGACGATAGCCTGATGTGCTGGTCGCGCTACTGCTGCGGCGAAATCCTCGAAGCGAACCGCTGCAGCTTGATCCCATGACCATGTATCAGCGAATGCTCGGAACTGGGCGTCGCCCCCCCCCCCCCGCGGCGTAGAGCATGTTGTAGTTGGCATTACTGTTGAACGGAGGATCTAGGTAGATGAGATCTATGCTCGCGCTGGGCCAGCGGCGCATCCAGTCGAGACAGTCTCCGTAGTAGAGAGAGTTTGGATTAAAGTTCATTAATTTTCTGGTATTTCCATCCGTTCTGCGTCAGTACTGAGAGGATCTCAAAGGCCAAAGTTACCATACCTTCGTTGACCGGTTCTTGTTTAGCACGACGCTGACCGTAGTGTTCGATCTGGTCGCTTTCAGTCATTCATAGTTCCCTCGTGTTGTCTCGCGAGGAGCCAGTCGTTTCATAGTAACTAACTGTACAACACCGGTACTGGGCGGGCAGTTATCATAATATTCTATTATCTTTCTTGTTAATTTATTTATAAGTATTTCTTAGCACGAATTTTAACAACTTTTGAATCATTGATCTCTGAAATAAATACTACCAATCGGTGTTTGTTCATGTCTATATAGTTGTAATTAAGTGATTACAAGACTACTCAATACTATTCATTTTCTGTTAATATTTTTCCTGTACTTCATGGCACTCAACTAAGACTTAGCGTTATTGACTTATAGCGCTCAGCTGTATTCTGATTCGTGGATATAAGCGCGTCTTGAGCCGAGCACCGTAATTCACTTGATCGGCCGATTTGCATATTGTTTATTTATTGTATGCGTTATTGTATTAACAAGTTTAGTGTAAGACGCCTATGGTGAAGATTACCCGTGTCATGGATAGTTTAGAGCTTTGATCTAGTATCAAATTGGCAATGAGCATATTTTGGATATTAAGGTGATCTCTCCTGCAATATTGTCTCGGATCAAAATGATAAAAATTATGTCACTCAGTTGCTTTAGCTAATTTGTATTTGATTCACCTCAACTTTAGGCCAGGATAGATCACTGCTTCACCATGTGCCAATCAATGGGCTTCTGGGTCTTCCCCCTGTTTGCTTGTCAGGTGGTTGGGGGTGGGGGGTTGGTGTGATGGTATTCGTTTTCGTATTGGTTGGTTTGGTCATGTTAAGTGTGCTGTGGAGTCGTTGTGTGTTGTGCCAGTCGGTGATCCATGTGGCGATGTTTCTGCGGGTTTGGTGGCGGGTTGTCCAGGTGCGCTGGTTGACGAGTTCGTGTTGGAGGGTGGAGAAGAACGCTTCGGCAGCGGCGTCGTCTAGGGCGCTGCCAGCGCGGCCGTTGCTGCGGTTGACGCCGAGCCGGTCGCAGGCTTTGGCGAAGTCTCTGGAGGCGTATTGGGAGCCTTTGTCGGTGTGGAATATCACTCCGTTCACGCTCCCTCCTCGGGTGGCGGCGGCGACTTCGAGCGCAGCTTGAGCGAGCGCGGCTGTGGGGTGGTTGTCTGAGGTGGCGAATCCTAAGATGCGCCGGCTGTACAGGTCCATGACTGTGGCTAGGTGTACTGGGCCTTCTTTGGTGGGGGCTTGTTGAAGTCGACGACTCGGCGCCGGGGCGGTGAAGTCCCGACCGATGAGGTCGCCTGCGGACACCGCGCCGGGTCGGGTTCGGTTGCGGCGGCGTTTCGGCCGGGGGCGGCTAGTCCCATACGAGACATGGACGCCTCCACGGACTCGCGCGACACCGTTGGGCCTTGCTGGCGCAGCTGCGCTGCGATCCTGGGGGATCGGTAAGTCCCGCCGGAGGCTTCGAGGTCCGCTGCTACCTCGCCGTCAAGAACGGCGCGGCGTTTCTGTATGTCCGAAGGCGGCCCGTCGCCGCGCCACCGGTAGAACCACGACTCGCTGAGCCCCAACGCCCCCCATGTTGGCTTTGGTGGGCTAGGGTTCGCTGACTGTTCAGTGTGTTGGCAGTTTCGGAGGTGTCGGCGATGAGGATTAGGGGCGTGTTGTCTGTCTGGGGGAGGGTTGCACTCGGTGTTGTGGCGGGTTGTCTGCTGGGCTCGATGTTGGGGGTTGTGGGACCTAGCGGCGCGGTGTCGGCTCAGACGGCTTCGAGCGTTGAGATCGCCGCACGAAAACTCTCGGGAGGCCAGGTCGAGTTCGGTTTGCGAACAGGTGGGGGCCATCTGTGGTTGCCTAACGCTCGCTACTTGACCTATGACACTGTGGAGGTAGACCGTTGGCTGCGGTCCTCGCCGTTTGCTATGTCCGACGGCCGCGATGTGCGCGTCAGGGCCCGTAAGCTAAACAGCGGCAAGGTAGAGTTCGCGCTCCAGGTTGACTCTAACCGTCAGTGGCTGCCCAGCTCGCGTTTGTTCCCGTACCGCACGGCGTCGGTAGGACAGTGGTTGTACTCGTCTCGCTACACCGCTGGCGATACCACCACATCTCTCGGCACGACCACATCAGGGGCGTCCACGCCCGACAGGATCGGAGCCTGGATTCTCCGCGAGCGACCCGGTTGGCATTTGATATTCACAGTCTCAGATGTATACGAATACAAGATTGTCAGTTCGGTTGCCCAGAGGCGTCCGCCGGCGCTGTCAGTTATCTGCGGCTTGGGCAAAATAGATATTGGCGTGCTGTGGGACACGACAATTATTCGGGTAGACCCCAAAAGTGTTGAAGTATCATTCAGCTTCGACCAGGGGGAGCTGGTTCACGAATACTGGCGAACGGTTGACTTTGGCGAGATTACCCGCCCGCAGCAGCTCCAGCCCTTTTTGGAGGCATCCCGAAGGGCAGACATTGTGACCATCGGGGTTTGGGATTATCTCAACCGGCTAGTAGCGGTTGCCGTCTTCCAACTCAACGGGCTCGACGCTGCCCTACAAAGACTCCCCTGCTACTAACGAAGTTCGCGGTAAATTTGCGATTCGTCGATTTTGGCCCCCAGCCGGTACCCGCCAACGGTAATCCCAACAGCCGCTAGCTGGTTCACCGCTTGCTTGCTGCGCGTTCGGGTCTACGCGGTGCTGAGGGGCAACATCATGTCTTTCGTCGTCGATACGCATATTCTACTCCCGTCTGGGGCGATCTGCTGACCTGCGAGTTTGCCCCCAACTTACATAACCATGATTCCGGCGTACAATTTCTGACAATAAGTAAGAGTAGCTCCTATCGGCTCTAGATGTGCGAGATGCCAAAACGATAACTAGCTATGCGCCCCAACGGGTAAGAACGGACCACCAGCGCCAAATGACAGCAACACCTACTGTTACTGCTAAAAGATAGTCTATGACTTTTGTCCATCCCCCGTATCTAGGTATACTGTAAAAGTTGTAACCTGTAGCTTATAAGGTCATAAAAACCCCAAGAATTGCCAAACCGGTTACGACCGTAGCAGCAAAAAAGAGTCAGAGAGAACGCAGCATATACTTATTGCCAACCCTCTGAGACACTGCGTGGGGGATCGCGTGCTCGGCCCTCTGGGAAGCAACGAAGGCTGCCAGGCTCACCTTGTCGTCTCGTTCGCCCAAAGGACCACGGATTGTTGAGCACATTGCGCTCCATCTCCAACTCCGCCCAGCGGTGCCGAAGCCGGGCCAGCTCAGCTCGCTCATCAACATCGAGCGCGCCCGCAGAGGCGCTGCGACGCTCCGCCGAGACCCAGTTATCCAAAGTGCCCGGATGGATCCCCAAATCCCGGGCCACCACAGCAATCGGCTTACCCGTCTCAGCCACGATCCGCACCGCACCAGCACGGAAATCCCGATCAAATTTTCGCCAAGCCTCAGGCATAGCTCCCCTTTCCTCTAAGAGCACGCCTCCCAAAAACGGGGAGAGGGCCAGTCGGTTTCCCGATCGCCTGAGGTCTGTGAGACGTACGGCGTATTCTTTAAACGCGAGACGTAGATCGTTCAACTACTTCCTGTAAGCCGCGGCTTCTAAAGATGGGGGACTTATATCGGATAATGCTCAATAATGGCTTGAACTGGGGTTATGGTGGCTGTCACACACGTTGAATAGAGTCGTGGTATGAGTAGATATGCGGGTCGGGCTGCGGGGCGTGCTAGTCGAGGCGATGTGTCGTTGGTCGAGTTGGGGTGTTCGTTCCCGTCTGGTGCGGATGCGGAGGGTTGGTCGGTCGCTTCCCTCGGTTCGGCTAACTCCGGGTTATGGGACGGTAATGGCCAAGGGCTCTCACAGCAGGCTCCTAGACTCGGCGCCATAGGGGAGGAGGCGTCCTGGAATCGGTAATGGAAGGCAAGCAGAGAATTCGGCGAGTGTTGGAGGCGCTCATTGAGCAGGGCGAGCTTGAGCACGCCCTCGCTAGCCGAAAGCTCTACAGCGACGGCGCAGAGATTCTTTACGATTATGCCCGCAGTTCCGACGACAAGCAACTCGGCCTATTAACAATTGTGCATTCCGGGCAACGAGTTTTCCACGATGCCATCAAGCAGTACTTGGAGCGCATCACGTTCGGAGATGTGTGGGTTAACAAGTTGATCCTACCAGTGACTAAACGGCCTTTGCTTCGAGTCGCTGCCAGCGTCCAAGGCGGTGATCCACTCTTTTTGAACGGGGGAGCCCCGCTATCAGCAGTGCGCTCCCGCCTCGCCGCCGGCGAACCAGTCAAATCGGTTGCGCGCGACTACGGCGTACCGATAAACTATAATGAAAAGGAGAAATATGATGACTAATAACCAGAGTATTACGCGGTGGTTTCTGACAGTCTTGTTGGTACTTGGGGTGTTATTTGCTGCTGCCTGCGCGGACGGCGAAACTCCCGTATCGACTACGACTGAGCCTGCGATATCTACGACTACGACTGAGCCTGCGATATCTACGACTACGACTGAGCCTGCGACGACTACGACTACGACTGAGCCTGCGACGACTACGACTACGACTGAGCCTGCGATATCTACGACTACGACTACGACTACGACTACGACTGAGCCTGCGACGACTACGACTACGACTGAGCCTGCGACGACTACGACTACGACTGAGCCTGCGATATCTACGACTACGACTACGACTACGACTACGACTGAGCCTGCGACGACTACGACTACGACTACGACGACTACGACTACGACGACTACGACTGAGCCTGCGACATCTACGACTACGACTGAGCCTGCCGGCTTAGGTAACTGGGAGTTCTTCGAAGGCGCCAACACCGCTGGACGATTCGAGGGCTTTGCTCTCATCGCTGATTTCGATTCTGGCTATGAGTGGGAAGAGCCTCATGGCCTGCTCGTGCGTTGCACTGGCAACTTGCTCGACGTTTTCATTGTCACTACCCACCTGATGTTTAACGATTGGGACAACGACCGATCCAGTTTGATCTATAGGCTCGAAGAATGGGAAACACCTAAAGCCGACTCCTACACTTGGTGGAGTGATGAGGAAATCGAAAGCGTCCTGTTCGCTGCTGAAGGCAACAGATTTGTCGACGACGTGATCCTCAGTGCTAAAGGTGGTGTACTGTTCGTGGATTATTTGCCCGGCAGTGACAGTACGGCCGCCGGGACAGCCGTATTCACACTAGACGGGCTTGACACCGTACGATCCAGACTGGTCTGCATCTAGGTGGTTGCTCGCCATCTGAGCCACCAAGTCACCACTGGGACGTTGCCACTGGTCAGCAGTCTGCCTCAGAGATTTTAGCAAGATCCTGCCCGCTGGGTAGAGTCAGCACTGGCAGGAGCGGAACAAGCTATTGGGTCAACCTCGCCGGTGCACGCGCTAAACGAATCTAGACATCGAACTTGAACTGCACAAACGGTGACAATTGTTGCGCCACTAAGTCTGTATATTCGTATACTTGGCTACCTTTAGCACGTACCATCCATCGAGGGAACAATCCAATTTGTCTAATCTAATTTTTTAGTGTCTCGCAGAGCTAACGGCGGGAGCGGATCTCGTTGGTAATCGCCGGAATGACCTCGTGAAGGTCGCCGATCACCGCCCAGTCGGCCTTCTGGACGATGTTGGCCTCGGGGTCCAGGTTGATGGCCAGGATGTGTTTTGACCCCATGGCGCCCACCCAGTGCTGGATGGCACCGGAGATGCCCGAGGCGATGTAGACCTCCGGGGCGATTCGGGTGCCGGTCTGGCCCACCTGGTCGGAGTGCGGGCGCCAACCGTTGTTAGTGACCGCCCGGCTGCAGCCAACCTTGCCGCCCAGCAGTTCGGCCAGCTCCTCCAGGGGCGCGAAACCCTCCGCCGAGCCGACGCCTCGTCCGCCCCCCACCACAACCGGAGCGGTTGACAGCGTGACCCCGGCTGTCAGCGTCACCCGCTGGCGTACCACCGTGCGAGCCAAATCCGAGTTGAGTTCCACCTCGAAGGCCTGAACGGTCGGCTCGCCCGGCGACTCGGCCGCCGTCGCAGCCACAGCGTGCAGGCCGCAACTCAGAAGTGGCACCTCGGCTGACAGGCTTACGTCCTCTAACAGCGAGCCGCCCCACTGGATTCGCGTAATCGACCAGTCGCTGGGATCTATGGCGAGGCAGTTGGCTACGAAGGGAACATCCAGGCGGGCCGCTGCCTGCGCCATCACCTCGTTGCCACGGTCGCTGCCGCCAGCTAGCACCGCGCCCGGCGAAAGTCCTCTGACCATGGCACAGACCACCTCGCCAAAAGCCTCCGGTCCGTAGTCCGAAAGCACCGGGTGCTCCACGGTGTGCACCACTCCGGCGCCGTACTCGCCGGCCTCGGCAACTAGGTTGGCCTCTTCGGAGCCGATTAGGGCGGCGTGCAGCGGCAAGCCCATTTGCCCGGCCAGCGTGCGCCCGAAGGTAAGAGCTTCTCGGGTCGCCTCGGCCATGGCACCCTGATCGTGTTCCAAGACCACCAGCAGCATCAGAGCACCCCCAAGTCCGCCAAGACATCAACCGCGGCACCAGCGGCTGCGGGACCTTCACCGAGGATCTGTGTCACCGACGCCGTATCATCCGGGCGGTGCAGCCGGCGCATGCGCTGATCGCCTTTTGGGGCATCCAGGGATAGCTCGACGACTTCCAGTCGCTTGGAGGCCAGGCGCCCGCGCATCGTCGGGTAGCGCGGCAGGTTGATGCCCTCTTTTACCCCGACGGCGGCCGGCATAGCCATCTCATACACCTCGAAGCCGGCGTCGGTCTGACGCTGCGCCCGCACCGTCGTGCCGTCAATCTCTATTCCCTTGATGCCTCCCACGATGGGCCGGCCCAGGGCGAACGCCACCCTGATGCCCACTTGGAAGCCCCCCGAGTCGGCGGACTCGTTGCCGAAGATCAGCAGATCGAAGGGCCCATTGTCCTGCTCCAGAGTCCTTATGGCGGCCACTAGGGCGGCCGCGGTGCGTTGAGGGTCCCAAGGCGACCCGTCGGTAGGCACTAGCACCCCGTGGTGAGCGCCCACCGAGGCTGCGTAGCGCAACTGTTCTGCCGCCTCTGGCGGGCCCAGCGTAAGCACCGTGACCTCGCCGCCGTGCTCCTCGCATAGCTGCACGGCTTCCTCTACCCCACATTCCTCGTGCGGGCTGGTAGTGAAGCCCAGGTGGGCGGTGTCGACCGCCTGGCCGTCGGGGGTGACGTTTATCCGGGCGCCCGGCGCCGGCACCCGCTTAACGCAGCAACAGATCCGCATCGCCGCTACCTCGTGGCCTCCAACGTCTGACCTCAGTCCCGCAGCCGACTGTTTTCGGGGTCGAAGACCGGTCCGGTTCCTGCAACCCGCACTGGGAACAACTCGTTCATGTACATGACCTGCAGTTCGGTGCCGGCCGCGGCAAGTTCGAGCGGCAGGTAACTCATTAGCAGGTACCTGTCCACCGACGGACCTGGCCCGGCGCTAGTAACCCGTGAAACCCGCCCGTGGCTGTCGGTGATCCGCTGGCCATCGTTAGTCAGGAGCGGCTCGTTGCCTCCCTGCATGTAACGCTTGCGGCCTTGGCTATCGGTGTGGCCTTCCACGGTCAGCACGCACATCTGCACTTCGGGTTCGCCGACCTGGCGGGCGGCCAAATAGCGCTCCTTGCCGATGAAGTCGGCGTCCTTTACTCGAGGGCGGGCTAGGCCGGCCTCCAACGGGTTGTACTCACTCTCCAGTTCGGCACCCATAAGGCGGTAGCCCTTTTCCAGGCGGCCCGAGGTTCCGTAGACGCCGCCGCCAGTGGGCCTAAGCCCTAGGTCTGTGCCGACGGCCATGAGCGCGTCCCACAGGTAGGGTCCGTTCTCCCAGGCGGTGTAGATCTCCCAGCCGGTGTCGCCCACGTAAGAGATGCGGAACAGTCCAGTAGCAATAGTTCGGTCGCCACAGCGCAACTCCGCCGGAGTCACCGAGCCGTAGGGCGCGTCGCCCCAACGGTGATCGCATAAGGCGCTCAAAACCTCTGGGGCGTTAGGCCCCCACAGCCCCAGGGTGGTGATGCTGTTGGTGATGTTGGCGAAGCGGACCGAACCGTCGGTGGGCATGTGTCGGCGTACCCAGAACTCGTCGCGGCCGCCGTCGAAGACGCCGGTGACGATGTACACCTCCTCGGGGCCGGTGCGCATCATCGTGAGGTCGGAATGGAACCCACCGTCGGGGGTTAGCCAGGGGGTATAGACCGCCCGACCCACAGGCACGTCTACGCGGTTCACGGCCAGCCGGTCGGCGAACTCCACGGCACCAGGACCCGAAAGGGAGAAGATTTGGAAGGCGCTGAGATCTACCAGTCCGCAGTTCTCCCGCAGGTTGAGGTGCTCGCCCATCGTGATGGGGCTCCACCAGCGGGCATCCCATTCCACCTCCCGGTCCTCTAGCCCGTAGCGCTCCACTAGGTCGGCGTTGGAGGCGAACCATTGCGGGCGTTCCCAGGTACGGGCCTGGAAGAACTCGGCGCCGAGAGCCTGCTGGCGCGAGAAGTAGGGGCTCACCTTCAGGTTGCGGCGGCTCTCCCACTGCTCGGCGGGGTGGACGATGCCGTAGGTTTTGTTGAAATGCTCCTCGGCTCGGGCCCAGATGTGGGTGTCACTGCGTTCCTCGGGGTAGAAGCGGGCCACGTCGGCACCGTGAGTGTCTATGACCCGCGGATAGCCGAAGGTCATCCATTCCGCCACCACTTGGGCCATACCTGGGCCCTCTTTCACCCAAATGGCTGCAGCCGACCAGAGGTTGCGCACATCGGGCACCTCACCGAGGCAGGGCATGGCATCGGGCGTAAGCGACAACAAACCGTTGATGGCGTAGCGGATCTCGGCGTCGCCCAACATGTCCATTAGCTCTATGGCCTGCTCCATCTGCGGATCGAAGTCGTCGGGCGTGAAAGGCATCTCCGTAGGCGACAGGGCTGCCTCGTCGTTGGAGGGGATGCTGTCGGGATGGTGCAGGATCGGCCGGTGGGCGTAGGAGCCGACCTCCATCGAGCCCGCCGACTGCCGCTCATAGCAGAACGTGTCCATGTCGCGCACGATGGGGTAGCCAATCTCGTTGTTCGTCTCAGCCAGCACGTCTATCGGCCCCACGTCGGCCATCTGATGCACCGCCGGCACCAGCGGAATATAGGCGCCAGCCATGTTGGCCACCCTGTTAGACCACACCCCGCAGGCGATCACCACGTATTCGGTGGCAATAGTGCCCTTGTCTGTTACAACCGACTCCACGGTACGCATGCCCGGTAGCGGGCCTTCGGTGGTGGTGATGTCCAGCACCTCGGTGTTAGCGAACACTCCGCAGCCGGCTTCGATGGCCAGCTTGCGCATCTCCGTGCCCGTTTCCAGCGAGTCCACCACCGAGACCGTGGGGCAGTAGAAGCCACCCAGGATGGCCTCGGAGTTGATGAAAGGCACCAGCTGGCGTACCTCTTCAGGCGTCAGCAGGTAAGCCTCTATACCCCAGGCCACGGCCGAGGTCATGCGCCGTTGGAACTCGTGCATGCGCTCGGCTGTGCGAGCCACCTCGATACCGCCGGAGTCCACCGAGAGTCCTAGATCGCGATACTGGTTGGCGCTTTGCTCGCCGAGCAAGCACATCTCCTTGTTGTGATCCACGGGAAAGATGAAGTTGGATGCGTGTCCTGTGGAGCCGCCAGGGTTCGGCAGGGGACCCTTGTCGAGCAGCACCAAATCGGTCCAGCCAAGCTTGGCCAGGTGTCCTACCAGGCAGTTCCCGACGATCCCTGCGCCGATGACCACGCAGCGGGCCTTGGCGGGTAGTTCGCTCACGTCGTGCCTCCGCGATCGGCGGGGCACCACTGTGCGTGCCCCTTCTGTATCGTTTGAATCGTTATAGTTCGGACGGGCGGATGCTGGGTCCATGGCTATCTACCCGGACCTAACTTCCTGCTGCCGTGACAAGCAACGTCCCCGTGCGCTGTGTTAGCGTTCTGTAATGTGGAATCGTTCCAACATACGGAACACGAACATAGCTACTTTAGCGCGCCGACCACCCACCCGGGGTCGCGGGGCATACGCTCATGCCAACTGCGCCCAGACAACGTAGGGGGATAAATGGCTTTTCCATCAGACTTGGAGATTGCATCGCAGGCCCAACTGCGGCCGCTGGAGGAAATTGCCGCAGGTTCCGGGATCCCTTCGGAGTGCCTGGAGTTCTATGGGAAGGGCGCGGCCAAGTTGGACCTTTCCGCAGCCGACGCAATGGCCGACCGGCCGCGGGCCCGCTATGTGGTGGTCTCGGCCATCACGCCGACACCGTTGGGCGAGGGCAAGACCACCACCACCGTGGGACTTGGTCAAGCCTTCGGGCACATCGGGCGCACGGCTACCATTGCCATACGCCAACCTTCTATGGGTCCCACGTTCGGTATCAAGGGGGGCGCGGCCGGCGGCGGTTACAGCCAGGTAGTGCCGATGGAGCTGTTCAACCTCCACCTCACCGGCGATATGCACGCCGTGACCGCGGCCCACAACCTCTGCTCTGCCATGGTGGATGCGCACCTCTACCACGGCAATGAACTGGGCCTAGACATCCACAACATCACCTGGCGCCGGGTGCTGGACATAAACGACCGAGCACTACGCAATGTCACCATCGGCCTAGGCGGGCGGCTGGACGGCATTCCCCGCGAGAGCGGCTTTGACATCACCGCTGCCTCGGAGGTAATGGCGACCTTGGCGCTGTGTAGCTCTTTGGCGGATCTGCGTGCCCGACTGGGCTGCATCGTCGTGGGCTACACCTCTGCTGGCACCCCAGTGACCGCCGAGGAGATCGGCGTGGCCGGATCTATGGCGGTCATCTTGCGGGAGGCGATCAAGCCAAACCTGATGCAAACGCTGGAGAACACGCCGGCGCTGGTGCACACGGGGCCGTTTGGCAACATCGCTACCGGCAACTCCTCCATCGTGGCCGACCAGATCGGGATTCGCATGAGCGACTTCCTGCTGACCGAGGCTGGCTTCGGCGCCGACATGGGGGCCGAGCGATTCTTCAACATTAAGTGCCGCTACTCGGGGCTGGCGCCCGACGCCGCTGTGCTAGTGGCCACCGTGCGCGGGCTAAAGGCGCACTCCGGCCGCCATCACATTGTGGCTGGTCGGCCGCTTCCGGATGCCCTGCTGGCCGAGAACCCCGACGAGGTACACCTCGGCGGAGACAATCTGCGCAAGCAGATCCAGAACATTCAGTTGCACGGTTGCACGCCGGTGGTGGCTATCAACGCCTTCCCCGAGGACCATCCCGCCGACCTGGCGGCCGTGGCCGAAATCGCCGCCGAGTTCGGTGTGCGTGCCACGGCCACCACCCACTTTGCTGAAGGAGGCCGTGGTGCTGCCGAACTGGCCGAAGCGGTGGCCGAAGCCGCCGAGGAGGAGAGCCACTTCTCGGTGTTGTACCCCGACGAAGCGTCGCTGCGTGACAAGATTCATTCGGTCGCCACCAAGGTCTACGGGGCGGAAGATGTGGAGTACTCCCCGCAGGCGGCCAAGCAAATCGCTACCTACACCGAGGCGGGGTTTGGTCACCTGCCAGTTTGCATTGCCAAGACCCACCTTTCGATCTCCTCCGACGCTTCGTTGAAAGGGGCGCCGACGGGCTGGACTCTGCCGGTGCGGGAGGTGCGGGCTTCGGTGGGTGCTGGATTTGTCTACCCCATCTGCGGCCAGATGCGCACGATGCCGGGCCTGGGGCGGGTACCAGCAGCCAAGGGCATCGACATCGACGCCAACGGCAACATTATTGGTTTGAGTTGATGGAAGAGCTGCGGGTATCGACCTCGACTTCGACGCCAACGGCCCGAGTCATCCTGGGGCTCAGTTGATGGATTATTGGACTCAGTTGATGAGAGCAGAATCGATGCGGGTACCGGCAGCCAAGGGCATAGACATCGACGCCAACGGCCCGAGTCATTATTGGGCTCAGTTGATGGAAGAGCTGCGGGTATTGGCATCGGCCTCGACGCCAACGGCCCGAGCCATCCTGGGACTCAACTGATGGGAGCCGCCCCGCGCTCGCGGCGCCGGCTAATCGGCGGAGAGAATCCCACCGAACGCCGCGCCCGCTTAGAACTCATCGAGGCCAGCAACCTCGAGGTAATCCCGCTGCGCAGTCTGGACGAAGCCCTCTCGGCCCTGCCGCCGGCCTCGCGGGTTTCGGTCACGGCGTCGCCGGCGAAAGGTCTAGACGCCACCCTGGAGATCACTGAGCGGCTGCTTGCCGATGGGCATAACGCAATCCCTCATATCTCGGCCCGGCTGGTGCGCGACCCTAACCACACCCGGGCGATCGCCTCCTGGTTGCGAACTAACGGAATCAGGGAAATTTTCCTCGTGGGCGGCGATGTCGCTGAGCCTGGCCACTACCACGAAGCGTTGACCTTCTTGGCTGATCTGTTGGAGGCCGACCACGGGTTGCAGCAGGTGGGGGTCACTGCCTACCCCGACGGCCATCCTCTGATCGAGACGCCGGTGCTGCACGCAGCGCTGCATGCCAAGCAAGCACTGTTAGACGAGGCCAAGCTAGACGGCTATTGCAGCACGCAGATGTGCTTCGACCCCGCCGGAATTGTCAACTGGTTAGCCGACGAGCGGCGGGCGGGCCTCACACTGCCGGTGCATTTAGGGATTGCCGGTGTGGTAGATCGGGCCAAGCTGCTGGGCATTGGCGTTCGCCTAGGAATCGGACAGTCGCTGCGCTACCTGCGCAAGAACCGCCGAGCTATGACCAGGCTGATGACCGTGCCGCACTACGACCCCAACGACCTCTTGGTGCCGTTGAGTTCGCACGCCGCAGAGCTGGACATCGCAGGGCTGCACGTCTTCACTTTCAACCAAGTGGCGGCTACGGCGGAGTGGCGTCAGCGGAACCTATCCGTGGGGTGATTCTTGGGGTGATACCACCTACTTGGGTCCCCTACTTAACCCCACCCCCGGATGCGAACGGCTCGGCACGGTAGGCTGATTCGTGAGATGGCACCGGCAACGACTGATCTTCCTGGGGTAGGCCCTATTGGTGATAACTCGGGTGATAGCTCCACCTCAGGCGATTCCAATAGCAGCTCTGCCGACGGTGCCGTATTGGCCTTCGAGGGCGTCTCTAAGGTCTTTCCCGACGGCACGCATGCCCTAGAGGATGTCAGCTTCTCGGTGAGCCGTGGCGAGTTCGTGACCCTGGTAGGGCCGTCGGGATGTGGCAAGTCCACGCTCTTGCGGATCGCGTCAGACTTGGACAGCGCTACCGGCGGCGCAGTGCAGGTGGACCGCGACCGGATTGGCTACATCTTCCAGGATGCCACGCTGATGCCGTGGCGCACGGTGCTCGGCAACGTGGAACTGCTAGGCGAGTTGCACGGCTACTCCAAACAGGAGCGCCGCCGCCTGGCGAGGGCCGCTATCAGCACCGTCGGCCTCGAAGGGTTCGAGGGCCACTACCCCAAAGCCCTTTCCGGCGGCATGCGTATGCGCGCCTCCATTGCCCGCACGCTTACCCTCAACCCCCCTTTGTTCCTGTTCGATGAGCCGTTCGGGGCACTCGACGAAATCACCCGTGAACGACTCAATGAGGAGACCATCTCGCTGTTCATGCGCGAGCGGTTCGCCGCGCTGTTCATCACGCACTCGATCTATGAGGCGGTCTACCTCTCCACGCGGGTACTAGTGATGTCACCCCGGCCCGGTCGCATCGTGGCGAGCTTCGACATTCCCTTCGAATACCCTCGGGCCTCCAAGCTGCGCTACGAAGCCGACTTCGCCGAGTTGACCGGTGCCGTCTCGGCCGCCCTGCGCGGCTCCTTCGGTCACGACTAACGCGGGCCGATAACGCCGAGCGATGACGCGGGCCGACGAGTTATCCCCAGAGACAGCACCCGCCAGGCTAAAAGCGAGAACTTCCAGAGACTTTCAGACAGGAGGTAGTTGAGGTAGTTATGGAGACTGGCATCTTCTTCTTCGGCGCGGTGGAGATGGACGATGTGGGGGCTGGTCCGCCGGCGCCCACCGATCGTCGCTACACCCAGCGGGAAATGTGGTACGCCGCCGAGCGTATGCTCGACATGGGCGTAGCAACCGAGCGTGCTGGGTTTGATGTGTTCTGGCTGACCGAGCACCACTTCCAGTACGAGGGCTACGAGGTGCTGCCTAATGCACTGCTCTTCGGGTCGGTGCTGGCCGAGCGCACCGAACGAATCAAGATCGGGGCGTTGTTCAACATCGTTCCTCAGTGGCACCCGCTGCGCCTCGCCGAGGACTTCGCCACGATGCATAACCTTTCGGGCGGCCGCGGGGTGCTGGGCGTGGGCCGGGGCACTGTGCCCCGCGAGGCCGAATCTCTGGGCACCTTCGTAGGTAGCTTCGACAACCCCGACAAGGCCGAGGCCGACCGGATCAACCGCGAGATGTTCGACGAGGCGCTTGACGTGATTCTGGCAGCCTTCGAGAACGAGACCTTCGCTTACCACGGCAAATACTTCGACTTGCCCCCCGAGGGCATCCCCGACCGGGGCGGCACCGTGCAGCACCTCACGCTGGTGCCGCGCCCGCTATACCCCTACGACATTTGGCAAGCAGTCACGTCGCCACCCACGTTGGAGTACGTGCCGCGCCGGGGCTGGGGCGGGGTTTTCTGGCTGCGCAACCACCAGTTCCTAGCCGACTGGTGGGGGCGCTTCGGTGAGCTGTACGAGAAGGAGCACGGCGTGGCTCTGGCCCCCGGAGAGAAGCGCATGCTGGTACTGAACGTTCGAGTGGCTGACACTTACGAGCAGGCGCTACGCGACGCCCGAGCGGGCCACGACGAGTTCTGGAAGTTCCTCGGCCCCTACGGCTGGAGCCGCGGTTACATGGCAGCCGACGGTCGCCCGGCCGCGGCGGGCTTGATTCCCAGCCTGGAGGACTCTCTGGAGCAGAAGGTGTGGGTGGTCGGCGCACCCGAGGACGTGGCTGAAGGCATAGCTGGCTACGCCGAGGCGCTGGGCGGCTTAGAGCACCTCACCCTGTTCCCCAACTTCCCCAGCGAGACCTATGACGAGGCAGCCGAGCATCTAATGCGCCTGGGCGAGCAGGTCCTGCCGCTGCTCTAAGTTCAGAGCTGCGCGGGGGATTTGTCAGCGCGCCGATGGGGGAGTCGCCCGAGGAGGAGAGCACCTTCCTCGGCTGGGTGACGCGCGGGGGATTTGTCAGCGCGCCGATGGGGGAGTCGCTTACGCCGGGAACAGTTAGCGCAGCCCCGCGGGAGGGCGCGGGCCTGGTCAACTCGCCGCTGGCTAGCCCAATGTTGCAACCCTGGGAGGTGTGGGACCAGAGCCTGTTCGACCGCGAGATGCTGCGGGTGTTCGGCCGCAGCTGGGTCTGGCTAGGAGACACCGAGGATCTCCGATCACCTGGTGACTACATATCTGGTCGTATCGGCTACCAGCCAGTTCTCGTGATCCGCCAGACCGACGGCAGCGTTAAGGGTTTCTTGAACAACTGCCGTCACCGGGCCTCTGGCCTACTCTTCGAGGAGTCCGGCAACTGTGGCAGCACGCTCACTTGCCCGTACCACAACTGGTCCTACGCCATCGACGGGCGCTTGCTGCGAGTGCCGGACCTCGACCGCATGTACCCCGCAGGTTTGCCGCTTGAGGAGTACGGGCTGGTGCCGTTCCGAGTGGAGGTGGCCTGGGGCAAGCTCGTTTTCGGCTGCTTGTCGCAGCGCACCGAGCCGTTCCGGGAGTGGATTGGGCCACTTGTAGAGCGCTACGACCGCTACGACTTCCAGAGTTTCACCCGTTACCACCGCCAGCTAGACGAGACCTACGACATCAACTGGAAGGCCTTCGTCGAGAACTCCAACGACGATTACCACGTGCGGTTCGTTCATCGCCGGCTGAACCGCTACCGCAAACAGATGGACACGATCGTGCGCTTCGAGGGTCGGACTTGCAGCGGTTACAAGCCCCACTCTGACCTAGATGATGCTTCCGGCGGGCGAGACGACCTTTCGGCTGAGCAGTTGCAGGGCCATTACGCCGACTTCATCTACCCCAACCTCACACCGCTGCCGTATCCCACGCAGCTCATCTTGGTGCGCGCCGACCCCATTGCGCCTAACCGCACCCGGCTGCTGTCACGCATATACGGCGTAGACAAAACCCTCGCCGACCAGGAGCGCGAACTGCAGACCCTGGCCGAGACCAACGCCGAGGACACTGCCATGGTCACCCTCTTGATGGAGAACCTGCGCTCGCCTTTCTACCGGGTGGGGCCGGCGAGCGTCTGGGAGGGTCGGGCGGCTCACATGATGCAGCTGATTCGGGCCGACGCAGCTCAGCCGTTGGCCGCTGATGAGTTCGAATGATCTCGGATCCTTCTCAGATAAGCGCTCTGCGCACATCGAAGCGGCGCATCAGCGTGTCGCCGATGTAGTTGACCGCTAGCAGGGTGCAGAACATCACGACGGCCGGGTAGATGGTGAGGTGCGCAGCGTCGGCGAGCTTGCCTTTAGCGACCGCTAGTAGCCCTCCCCAAGTTATGGCCGGCGACGGCACGCTCTTGCCGATGAAGCTGAGGCTGCCCTCGCCTACGATCACAAGTCCCAGCCCTAGGAAGCTGAACGCCACCACGATGGGCACCAGGTTGGGGACTACCTCGCGGAAAATCAGGCGAGAGGTGCGCGCTCCCATGCAACGCGCTGCGGTTACGAACTCGCGCTGGCGGAACCGCAGCGTCTGTGCCCGAACGATGCGCGCCACGGCGCGCACAGAGAGGATCGTGACCGCGATGATGACGTTGCGGGTGTTCTGCTCCAAGACCGTGACGATGAACAGCGCCAGGATCAGCGCCGGTAGCGACAGCAGGATGTTGATCACTGCCCCGAGGGTGGTGTCCACCCAGCCACCGAAGTAGCCGGCCAGCAGGCCCATCAGCCCGCCGATCAGGATCCCGGCCGCTACGGCGATCAGCGCGATCATCAGCGAGAGGCGACCGCCCCAGACCACCCGGGCGAACATGTCGCGCCCCAACTCGTCGGTGCCAAACCAGTGCGACCAGCCTACGCCCTGCAACACGTCCCGGGAGTAGCTGTCGGGGTCAGCCAGAAACCACAGCACCGGAGCGAACAGCACGAAGAAGCTCAGAACGGCCAGCCAGCTGACTGCCAGCCAGAAGCCCAGCGGCTGCTCAGCCAAACGAAGGCGGCTCTTAGCGCCTTTGTCGCATCCGTCGTCTTTGCTAAGGGGCTTGCGCCCGGTCAGCACCGCCAGGCTGTGGCGACCGGGCACTAGAACTCTAGGGGCGGTTGGCTCTCTCATCGGTTGCGTACCCGAACTCGCGGGTCTAGCAGGGGATAAGTGGCATCCACCAGCATGTTTGTGGCTACGAAGGCAGCGGCGAGGAGTGCCACGAGAGTCTGCACGACCAGGAAATCCTGATTGAACACGGCCGAGATGAGATATGTGCCGACGCCATCCAGATCGTAGATGATCTCTACTACCAGAGCGCCGTTCACTAGTTGGGCTGCATTAAGGCCAGCGACTGTCACCACCGTGAAGCTGGATGGTCGCAGCACGTGACGCAGCAGGATCCACCAGCGGGGCAGTCCCTTGGCTCGAGCTGCCTCTACATAGCCCTCTTGCAGTGTGGCGATCACGTCGCTGCGCAGCAGGCGCAGAAAGAACGGCATGATGCCGGCGGTGAGGGTGACTACCGGCAGTAACAGCGACTTCCAATGTTGCAGGAGGCCGGAGGTAGGGCCTACGTAGCCGCCGAGGTCGAACCACCCCAACTTGGCAGCGAAGACCAGGGCTAGAACCACCCCAAGCACAAACGACGGCAGCGCTAGCAGCGAGAACGCTCCACCAGTGAGCAGGCGATCAACCCAGGTGTCGCGCCGCACTGCGCTGAGCAATCCCAGCGGTACCGAGATCACGATGCTCAACACGGTGGTGTAAAAGACCAGCCAGGCGGTTACAGGGAGTTTCTGGCGCAGGCTGTCGGTCACTTCGATGTTGTTGCGGTAGGACTCGCCGAGATCGCCGGTGAGCGTGTTGGAAAGCCAAGCGCCGTACTGTGCAAACAGGCCGCGGTCGAGTTCTAGGCGCTGGCGGCATTCCGCTAAGAGGTCCTCAGTGGCGCCGGTTCCCACCGACAGGAAGCACGGATCGCTCGGCAGCAGGCTGAGCATCCAATAGGTGATGAACGTGACGACGAGCACCACCACCGCCGTCTGGGCTAGCCGGCCAGCCAGCCGTCGCAGGACCGCCAGCGGCGTCGCCATGCCGCTGAGGCCTGAACCTCTCACAGAGGTCCGGATTCGGGTCACTCAACCAGCCAGGTCTCAGTAAGAAACGCTCGTCCCTCGATCAGGTTGAGCAGACTGCGACCGTCTGGCAGCGTCAGTTGGGCCATGTTGTGGACGTGTTCGTGGTGGGGCAACATCCACTGCGACCAGTTCAACCAGATGTTGTAGACACCGTTGGCGAAGGCTCGGTTGATGTCCTCGGCCAGCGTCTTTAGCTCTTCGGGATCGGTGGTGCGGGCTGCTGCTTCCAGCGCTGCGTCCAGCGCAGGATCCACGGCACGCCCGAAGTTCGTGGCTAGCCCTGTGGCGTACTCGGAGTGCCACCAGGTGCGTTCGGCCTCCAGGTTGGAGCCGTTGTGGTTCCGCCAAAGGAACGTCTGGAAGAGCCCCAGCACGGCGTTGGTAATGAGGCTGCCCTGGTCTACTTGGATGATCTGGGTTTCGATGCCACAGTCGTTCCACATCTGCGCGATCAGCTCTGTGGTTGTTCGATTGAAGAGATCGTTCGTGGTGCCGAGTTCCACTATTCCGGGGTTGTCGAGCTGGCTCCACAGGGCGCGGCCGGCCTCGGGGTCGTAGCTAGGGAAACCCGAGTCGGCTAGGTAGCCGGGCGTATTAGGCCCGAAGGGTCCGTTGGCGATGGGGCCGTTGCCTCCGATCCGTAGCAGGTTGTAGGTCTCATAGTCGATGCAATGGGCCACCGCCTGCCGGGCTCGGATGTCCTCGAAGGGGGGTTGGGCGGCGTTGAGCAGCAGGTAGGTGGTCTGGAAGAAGCTGCCCTCCTCCACGACCTTGTAGTTCTCCCGGTTGTCGGGGGAAAGCAGGGGAGAGTTGATGTGATGTACGTCCAGATCTCCCGACTCCAGCGCTAGCAGGCGGGCGTCCTGGTCGGGGATGGGTCGGAATACCACGCGGTCCAGGTAGGGGAGCTGGCGCCCCTGGGCGTCGGTCTTCCAGTAGTTGGGGTTGCGGGTGACGACGAGTTCCGCATCGGGGGTCCACGAGGCGAAGGTGAATGGCCCGGTGCCGACGGGGTTAGTAGCCCCTTCGGGGTCGGCGTACTGGCTGGGTGCGGCCAGGTAACCCACTTGGCCCGATAACAGTGAGGGAAGACCGGCGGTCGGGCGGGCGGTCCGCAACTCCAGGGTTAGATCATCCAGGATGGCCCAACTTTCCCAGTTGCGGATGAGCAGACTGGTAAGAGTCCCCTTCGTCAGGTTGTCGAAGTGGTTAGCGAGTGCGGCAGCGTCGGCGGGGGTGCCGTCGTGGAATTTGATGCCTGGCCGCAGCTTCAGCGTCCAGACGGTGAAGTCCTCGTTGGCGGTGAAAGATTCCAGCAGGTAGGGCTCGGGTGCTCCGGAGGGGCCTTCGATTGTGAGTGGGTCGAATATGGCTCGCATCACGGTGTGACAAGACACGGCGCACTGCGTGGTTGCTGGGTTCCAGCCCTGGCCGGTCTCGGCTTCAATGCCGAACACCAGCGTGCCGCCGTAGACCGGTTCGGTGATTGGTTCGGCCGCAGCCACAGGTGCCGGCGGCGGCGTGTTGATTGCAGGCGGCGGTGTCGGCGTGCTTTCGGGCGCGGTTGCTGAATCAGCGTTTGCGGGTGGTGGGTTGCCGGGCGCGGGCACCGGTTCGTCGGGCTCGGATAGCTGCGGGTCGCCCGGCGTGGAAGCAGCTGGCGTGTCACCGGGTCCGTCTGGCTGGGCTGGCGGGGTTCGTGCTGCGGCAGGTTCGGGCGAGCGGTTGAGGTCATCCCCGCTTCCCCCGCCGCAGGCTGAGACGACCAGCAGAAGAGTCATCCCAACTGCCGATAACCATCGGATCCCCGGGGAGCAGGTGATTCTTAGCATAGGTATCGATCCCCGCCTGTACTGGTGCCCACAAACTTGTGGGATCTTCGGCGAGCAGGCGATTCGTAGCATGGGTATCGATCCCCGCCTGTACTGGTGCCCACATACTCGTGGGTTCCTCGGCGAGCGGGCGATTCGCGGCATGGTGGTCGATCCCCGCTTGCACTGGTGCCCACATACTCGTGGGTTCCTCGGCGAGCGGGCGATTCGCGGCATGGTGGTCGGCATGGCCCCCAATTTCAATCCAACTGCGATCCTCGGGGGGACCGCAGTGGCCACCGATGCTAGTTAGCGGACTAGCTGTGTGCCGGTCTGGTCAAGGCCCGCAGCGCAGGTACCGCGTCGCTGTCCGACAGCGGACGATCGACGCGGAGTGTGCCGGTCTGGTCAAGGCCCGCAGCGCAGGTACTTGCTGTTTGCACGCCGCTAGCCGCGATGACCACTCAATGAACCGCCGCTCGTGCCGCCGCGGGTGATTGGCACGACATCGGCGAAACCCACTCAATGAAGCCCATACAATACCGCCAGTCCCATTGCCGCGGTTCTCGGTTCGATGGTTCTCGGTCCGGTCGCAGCTGCCGGCCGCTTGGTTCACGGTCGATAATCTGCTGGCCGAGGATTTGGTGATGCTGCCCGGGAAAGGCGGTGAGAATCGTGGCCAACGAAGGTGAGACTTCAGGCTCCGCCCTGCTTTGCCATTGGGTTCGGATGGTCTGGTGAGAATCGTGGCCAACGAAGGTGAGCTTTCAGGGGAGTCTTCAGCGTGGACGGTTACTTCCCCCGATGGGGTGGTGCTGCACAGCGAGGCGGTTGGCAGTGGTGAGCCAATCTTGTTCCTCCACGAGTTCGCTGGCGATCACCGCACTTGGGAACCACAGATCCGGCGGTTCTCTCGCAGCCACCGCTGTATCACTTACGCCGCCCGCGGCTACCTGCCGTCGCAAGTCCCTGTAGATCCTGCCGCCTACTCGCAGCGGCACGCTCTGCAGGATGCTCTTGCTGTGCTGGACGCCTATTCCGTGGCAGCCGCTCACATCGTCGGTATCTCGATGGGCGGCTTCTGCGGGTTGCACCTCGCCATGGCGCATCCCGAGCGGGTGCGCTCACTAGTCGTGGCAGGCACCGGTTACGGCGCCCAACCCGACAACTCAGAACAGTTTCGCCGAGAGTGCGACACCATCGCGGCCGAGATCAAGCAACTGGGGATGGCTGCCTTCGCCGCCAAGTACATGGCGGGTCCGTCACGGGTGCAGTTGCAGAACAAAGACCAGCGAGCCCACCAGGAGTACACCCGCTGGCTGGGCGAGCACTCGGCGACGGGTGCGGCCAACACCATGCGCGGCGTGCAGCGCCAGCGCCCGTTACTGCACGACTTGCAAGACGACCTTTCGGCAATAGCGGCGCCGGTGCTGGTGCTCGCCGGCGACGAGGACGACGGCTGCCTAGAAACCAGCTTGTGGCTAAAACGGGTGATTCCAAGCGCCGGCCTTGCGGTGCTAGCGCGCACAGGGCACACGCTGAACATCGAAGAGCCCGACCTGGTGAACACTCTCCTCGCAGACTTCCTAACCCGGGTATCCGCCGGAACCTGGGGCCCCCGAGACCCCCGAGCCATTCCAGGAGCCATAACCGGCTTCTCCTAGCCGTATAACTCGATCACCGTGGTTATGTCGTCCACCCAGCCGGCCGATGCACAGATAACCGGCTTCTCCTAGCAGCCCGACGAGTTCGCCGCCTTGATCCCTGGCCTCGCAGGGGGTGATGGTAGCCATAGTGTGTCCTCCTGGCCCGACGAGTTCGCCGCCTTGATCCCTGGCCTCGCCGCCGGCAAATCACCGGCTATCTCCTAGCCGCATAACTAGATCGCCTAATCAGGCGCCTATCCGGCGTGTCCTCCCATACCCTCTCAACCCTCCGCGGGACGAGGTCACCTATCAGGCGGCCAAGCGCGCCGGCGCCGGCTACTTCAACGACGAAGACATTCATATCCTGCTAGATGGAGGCCAGCACAAGCGCTGGTGGAACTCTGAGTCGGACCCGGATGTTGAGTCAGGCCGAGTTTGCGTAAGTTCCGCGAGAGTGGACAAGCACTGGACTCTGAGTCGGATCCAGATGTTGCGTCAGGCTGAGGCGCGCTCGCGGCGAGCCCAGATGCGTCCGATGTAGGCGACCGCCTCTGGGGTCTTGCAGGAGGTCTCGCCGTGGTCCACGATCACCGGGCCGATGCGCTTAGCTGTGGCGATGGCGTTTTGGCGTAGTGACTCGTTGCGGCCGCCGATGGCGATGAGGGCTCCGTTCATGCAGTGCCGCACCCGGTTGGCCGCGCCGCCGATACGAGATTCGATGGTGCTAAGCCGCTGCTCGAAATAGGTATCCGCCAGGTCGTTGTCGCCTAGTGCCTGCTGGGCCACCAGGTTCCACCCGGCTGAGACGATCCATTCGCCGTCCCGCTCTGTCCACTCGTCCGCGCAGATACCCGAATACTCAGTCCGGGCCACGAACGCCGTGAACTCATCGATTAGTACGTAGTTGTCCATATCGGCAGCCCAGGCTTCGATCTCGTCGAGATCCACCGAAGCCGGGTCGGCGACCGACAAGGCCAAAACGCGGGCATCGTGGTTGCCCGAGTCCCACAGCGCCCGCGCCAGCGTGTGATCACGTCGGAGCTTCTTAGCCAGCTTGCGAAGGTTGGCGAAGCTCACCCCAAACATCGGCCCGGTCACGCCATGACGGGCATAGACCTTGCGATTCTGGGCCGTACCCAAAGCCTCCAATTCCGCCAAAACCGCACCGGGATCGTTCATGTTGTCACTTTACAGAGTCCTGCCCTGACGAGCTTGGGCAGAGGATGAGTTACACCTCACCTATAACTTCGGCTCCCAGGGCGGTTCGTGCTCGTAGAATCTCTCACCCTCCTTAGCTGGTTCCTGGAGTTCCTGGAGCGTCATGTCGTCGAATAGCGCCATCTCGCCGCTCTTCTCCTTAGCGATCTCACGTCGTCTCCGTCGCGCCTCTGCCCGCATCTTTGGAGACTTTGCGGCAGCACTCGCGTAGATGTTGCTCATGATCTTGGTGCCAACCGGATGGTCGGTGGTGAAGATCATGTAGTAGATCACGTGGCCAGCCTCATTTCGTACCTCAAGGGGATGTGTCCACCGGTAGCCAAGTACCTTTTCCATTCGCCACCGCATTAGGTTTAGATATTCCTCGCGGGCTTTCGATGGTTCAATCTCTCCATCTAGTCGGGCCTGGTAGATGCCTCTCCAGTCATCTGTGCCGAATACCGCACTGATCGCCTCCCAGTCCTGAGTTCGGACCTGGCTTCCGTCAATCCGTAGGAGGCGCTGGAACATTGGCGGGGAAAACAGATAGAAGAGTTCGGCCTTGGTCTTCTCGTTCTTTCGAAAGGCAGCGAGCGCCTCTAGAGTCTGCCATTTGGCTTCCATCCCGTTTGGATCGATAAATGCGAAGGTCGGCGCCCACACCCATTCATCCAGTTCCCTTAGGACCTTAGGGATCTCCAGGTTGCTGTCGCCTTCGATCACCTCAAAGTCTCGGTCAGGGAATTCCTTCCTTAGGACTTCCTCCAGCTTCGGAGCGATTTTGGGTGTTTCAAAGAAACGGAGTCGGGTAAACGGAGGCGAGCCAGTCGACAGCGCAATACGTGCTGAGCCTGCAATCGGCTCTCCGGTTACTCGGTCGCGGTTCTCGGCCGTTCCGGCGAACGCATCGATGTAGATTCTCTCAGGGAGTCTCTTTGACGCCGTGGTAAACGCATTGAGATAGCTCTGGAGTACATCCAGCTTGCCCTTTGTCCAGATCCCCCAGGTGCGGTTTGCCATGTTTATGCGCCTCTTACTACCCCTAACTCACGGTTGGCAGGTTGTTGTGCAGGGTGCCGTCTAGTTCTCGGCCTCCTGCCTTTGGGGTTTTGCCTCCCCATTGTTTGAAGAAGAACGCCACATTCCAGGTGTCGCATTGGTCTCGGAGGTCGCGCACCCAGTTCTCTTCCATTGGTCGGGCTCTGGGGCCGCTCTCGCCCCCGGCTATGAGCCAGTCGATCTCAGACAGGTCTAGGTTCGGTAGCGGTCCTAGGAGCGGCTCGGCGCTGACGAAACGCACCGCTGCGTCGGTTGATCTCAGGTGATCCAGTCGGAAGGCGTAGCGCTCAGTCTCGACGCTCACCCCCATCCAGACATTAGGCGTCCACTTCAGCTCACCGGCAACAGTGGCAAGCCGCTTCGAGCGCTTCGTGAGCACCTGGTAAGTGTGCTGCGGAGTGTCGGCCATAACCGTGAACACCTGCTGGATGAAGTCGAGGGGGACTTCAGGGTGGAAAAGGTCGCTCATGGAGTTCACGAAGATGAGGCGAGGCGACCGCCATTTGTAGGGCGTCGCCAGCGTGTCCTCGTGGAGAGTGAGTGCGAAGCCGGGTCCACTGGTCTTGATGTCGCCGTCGTTCTGGTACTTCGCCTGACCCATAGACTTCAGGCGCTTCGCCAGAGCCAGGGCGTAACAGTTGTCGCACCCTGGGGATGTCCGGTCACAACCCGTGGTTGGGTTCCAGGTGACCTCTGTCCACTCGATCCCAGATCTGTCAGCCAAGATAGGTTGCTCCTGCGTTGCTTCCATGCAAACCGAAGATACGGAACACGTGTGACAGTATCGGTCGGGCGCACCCGCCTGCTCAAGTTTCTTGGCCCCCTCCAAAGCCTGCCAGGGTTGACGATTCTCTCCGTCTGCTAGTGGGGTGGGCGGTATTTTGGATTGACTGCGGTCTGGGTGGATCGGGTTGGCGTGGTTTGTTTCAGCGTCGTAGGGGCAGGTTCACAGCCGGCGGTTTGATGGTGTTGTTGATGTTGGTTCTTGTTGCGTGTCCGTGGCTGCAGGCAGTCCAAGCGTTACGCCGTCTGGGTGGGGTGTTGCCGCCACGCTGGTCGGGTTGTTGGAGCGTGAACCTGCCGTGGGCGTCTCGGATGATTTGGGCGCCTTTGGTGTGAACCAAATGATGATGGCAGTAGCTGCAGAGCAGGCAGAGGTTGTCGAGGTCGGTTTTGCCTCCGTGCTCCCAGTGGACGATGTGGTGTGCTTGGCACCAGTTAGCCGAAGCCCCGCAACCCACGCAACCCTTATCCCGCACAGCCAACACCGCCCGCTGGCGGCTAGAAGCGTGGCGTCTCCCCCGGCCGAGCCACAACGGCTCGCTCTTACCCTTGAAAATAGTGGGCAAGATTCTCGCGTCACACGCCAAACCGAGAAGCTCCTCAACCGACAGCGGGGTGCCATCAACAAGGCGAGCGTCACGTAGTTGGCCGGCCACGGTGTCGTAATCGGCGACCACTAGCAGGTCCACGCCCTGAGCCTTGCCCGCAGACCTACCAGCACCACCGCCGGTGTTGGTGACGAGCTGTTCGAGGGCGTCTGCCATGCGCTGGCCCGAAGAAAGTCGACGTTTAGCATCCTCAGCGTGAAACAGCCGGTTAGCTGTAGCGGTGAGCGCGGTTTCGATACGACTACCCGCTACCGGGTCGAACCGGCCCATTAGGGAGAACATGCCGTCGGGTTCCTGTTTGATGTTCAAATAGCGCCGCTCGCGTTGACGCTTACGCCGCTCCCCCAAATCGTCCCGAGTCTGCTCGTTCACAAAATCGCGGACGGTGCGGGCTAACAGGTCTTCGGGCTCCCGCCCAGCAGCATCCAACAACCCAGCCTCACCACCCGAATCGCCGGATGGGGTTTGTTCCATAGCTTCGGCGATCATCTTCGCCTGTCTTGGCGTGATAGATCCAGAGCGCAAAGCCTCAGCCGTCCCCGGAGCGCGACCCAACTGCTCAGCTAGCTTCACGTCCTGCTTAGCCCTACCGCGTGACTGCCTCAAACTGTCGCGCAGCACATCAGCCGCATGGCCCTCACCCCGAAGGCGGGCCAGCTCACCCACCATCTCAGCTTTCACCGCAGCCAAACGAGACTCGCAGCGGCCCACCAATACCAGCCGAGCCTCCAACTCCCGATCAGCCAAACCTCGAACCGCCAGGTCAGAAGCAAACAAACCCATCACACTCTCAACATCGAACCCGGCACTACGACCAACCCCGCCAGCCGCCCCAACAGCGGTGCCGGCGGCCCCAGCAGCAGCAGCCCCATCACCGACGACAGCAGACCCAAAGACACCAGCCCCGGCGGCCCCAGAAATCCCGGCAGACTCAAAGACAGCAGCGCCGGCACCACGACCAAACCCACCAGAGACGGTGCCAGCGGCCCCGGCAGCAGCGCCTTTGGCCCCACCAGCAGAAGACCGAGAGACAGCGGCGCCGGCGGCCCCGGTAACAGCGCCAGCGGCCTCAGCAGCAGTGGCGCCGTTGTGCCCCGCAGCGCCGGCGGCCCCAGCACCCCCAGCAGCGCGGTTGGCCCCATCAGTGCTGCCCCCGGCAGCACGCCCAGAAGCAGTGCTCTTGGCCTCAGCGGCAGCAACCTCAACAGCTGGGTCGTCGAAAAGAGTCGCGATAGTCATCATTCACCTCCTCAAACACAGTGTGTGAACCGTCGTCTTTCGGTCGGCAGTGCCGACAAGCCGGTCAAACCAACACCCACCCCGCAGCTCCAGGGCCAGCGACCGGTATGAGGAAGCTTAGCAAATCAAACCAAAAACCACAACGTCTGTACGTGTCAAGATAAGAGATAATCCGTAAACCACTTGAACAGTCCGACCTGTGACCAACACCCGACAGTTTTCCCTTCGAAGCTCAGGTCCTGCACTTATCTACTAACAAGCATGCAACGGGGGTGTGACAGTCCCCTCGGGCAGCTAGCTAACGCTTGGGCAAAGTTCGGTGAGGCCTCGGATTACGAAGGTGGGGTGGTAGACGGGTTCGGCGTGCGAGAGCGAGCCTGGGCGCTCGCAGACCAGGAGTCAGATTACGAACGTGGGGTGCTAGACGGGTTCGGCGGCTAGTTCCACATCGGGGAAGTTGGCTGCCAGGTCGCCGAGGGCGATGTCGCGGGGGGGGGGGGGGGGGTGGCCTATTCGCAGACGGACTCGGCGGGGGTACGACGACGCACTGGATCGCTCGTATTACGAGGGTGTGTGGTGGCCTAGTCGCAGACGCCTCGACGGGGGGTACAGATGAGTCGCGGGTCGGCTAGCGGGTCTAGGGGTTCCGGAGGTGGCTCCGGGGTCGTTGAACCGGAAGTGACAGCATCCTCAGGAAGCCTCGGCCCCTCCGCGTGGGGGTCTCCGGGGTGTAACTCGCCGCGGAACCAAGGCCCTACTACATAAGGGAAGACATCGCTGAAGCTGCCGTCACCGTTGTGGATGCGTGTCACGTGGTAGTGGTAGCCCAGTTCGTCGTGCTCGTGGCCGTTGAAGGCATCTAGGGCGTGTGGTGAGCCGTCGTCCAGGCTGATGTCGAACCAGTAGTCCTCGAAAAATGCTCCCGCTGGGGTCTCGGCCGTGCTTGGACCTTCCGCGGTGGCGGGCAGCGTGCCGGCGGATGGGCCTAGCGGATTAGCTAGCAGGCAGGTCCGGCGCCCCGGTTGCTCGCAGCCGGTGGGTGAGCCGGCTGTTTCGTAGTCCCGGAGTCGCCAGGAACTGCGTGCTAGTAGTTCCAAGTCGGTCCAAGGGCCGTAAACCGGATAGCCGTCTGCGGCGAAGCCGTAGATGGGGGAGTGCTGACCGCTGTCGTCTCCGAGGTGTAAAGCCAGACACTCGGGGTAGACGTGAGGCGTCAACTCGTCGGCGGACGGCCCGGCACAGGAGACCCCGTCGTCGCCGACCGCGCCGGGTACGACGGAACGCCACACACCCTCTCCCCGGTAGGTCCGGCCGTTGCCCCAGTTGAAGATGGGAGCGCCGGTTACCCATAGCCCTATTGGCGGACGACCAGTGGCCACCGGGGTTGGCGACGGTGATGGCTCAAAGGGAAACAAGCCGGCGAGTATGTCCCCCTCCTGCGCCGTACCCCCTTGCTCTGAGTCCCCCTGCGCCACCCCATCCTGCGCCACCCCATCCTGCCCCGCACCCGCCACGTAAACCGCAACAAAAGGATCACCGTTCAGCCTGAGGACTTCGGCGGAGGTCACATGGATTGCCACTGGTGTCGGAGCGTTAGGTTCTGGGATGCCCTCCAACAAGACGAATTCGCCGCCGGCGAGCAACTCCAGATCGTCGCCGAAGCCCGACCGTCCTCTGACCCCGCTGCTGCCAACGGAATCGGGCGCTTCGTCAGCCTCTTCAACCTCGGGGATCAACCAGGCTTCGAGCAAAGCAGCATCAGCGGCGTCGCCGTCGCCGGGACCGGTAGCTGGCGCGCATCCAGCCGCGAACAGTAGCCCGGCGAGGACGAGCGCTAAGCCGCGGCGGGCACCACGCTCAAGAGATGGCAACGGGCACATCGCTCCCTGCCCCAGCACGGGTGCACAACCGATGGATCGTCTTTACCGCCGTATAGGTAGCGGCAGCGACACGCGCGACGATCCAGCACGGGTGCACAACCGATGGATCGTCTTTGCCTGCTCGGCGCTGAGGGTGTGGAGTTCCGGCGGGTAGCGGTAGTGCTGGCACAGGTCTACCCGTCGGGCCGGCTCTTCGTACAGCAATTCCAACGCCGTTGCTGGGACTAACGCTGGGTGGGTCTCCCCGCAGGCTCGGGCCAGCTGCAGCAGCTCTGCCCGCAGGCTCATGATGTAGTTGGCGCAGCGAACCGACTTGAGGGTTGGATCTAAGCCGCGGGTCCGCCAGCGGCTGTGGGTGGTTATCCCCGTGGGACAGCGACCGGTGTGGCAGCGCTGAGTCTGGATGCAGCCGATGGAAAGCAGCGCTTCGCGTCCCACGTTCACCAGGTCGACGCCCAGGTTCATCGCTGCCAGAGCTTCAGCCCCGAATCCAAGCTTGCCGCTACCGACGAACACCACCTGTTGGTGCAGATCGTGCGCCGCGAAGGAGAGATATGCCCGAGCGAATCCCCGCCGGAAGGGCAGCGCTACGTGATTGGTAAAGACCAGTGGCCCCGCCCCTGTTCCCCCTTCGCCTCCGTCCACGGCCACGAAGTCGGGGCCCTCGGCTCGCTCGGCCATACGCCGCGCCAACTCGTCCCAAAAGCGAATACCACCGACGGCGGATTTGATACCCACGGGTAGGCCAGTTGCGTCGGCGACCTGCTCGACAAAGTCGATAAGGCCATCCACGTCACCGAAGGCGCTGTGGGCGTTAGGGCTCTTAACCGTCTTGCCTGCCGTCACCCCACGGGCAGCGGCAATTTCTGGCGTGACTTTCACCCCTGGCAACACCCCTCCGAGTCCCGGCTTGGCGCCCTGGCTGAGTTTGATCTCGATGGCCCTGACCGGTGCGGAGCTGACTGTCTCAAGCAGGTGTGGCATGCTGAAGCTGCCGTCGGGGTTTCGGGCGCCGAAGTAGCCGGTACCGACCTGGTAGATGAGTTCACCCCCGTTGCGATGGTAGGCGGAGATCCCGCCCTCGCCGGTGTTGTGCAAGCAGCCAGCTAGCCGAGCGCCGACGTTCAGTGCCTCCACGGCTGGACCGCTGAGCGACCCGTAACTCATCCCGGAGACATTCACCACCGACGCTGGGCGGAACCGCCTGGGCCGCTGCCGCCAGGCGCCCAGCTCTTTGGCGCACGGCAAAGTGGCGGCCTCGTCTATCTCGCCGAGATGCGGGAAGGCGGAGTGCTTGATGATGAGATATCCGGTCTGGTCTAGGTCCTGGTCGGTGCCGAAGCCGAAGTTGGGGTTCTGCCGCTTGGCCGAGGCGTACACCCAGCGACGCTGCGCACGGTTGAAGGGGCGCTCTTCGTCGTTGCTGGTGACGATGTATTGGCGCAGCTCCGGGCCGATGCTCTCCAGCAGGTAGCGGATGTGTCCGATTATTGGGAAGTTGGCCAGGATCGTGTGCTTGCGTTGTAACAAGTCATAGATAGCCACCGCCGCCAGGAGTCCCCCGACGACGATCACGACGACGAGCCAGCCAGCCATGACTGTCACGCTAGTGATCCCGGCCGGGAGTTTGATCTCAATGCCACCCGATCAAGGGAAGCGATCTACACTCGCCGCCGGTTACCCGAAAGGAGAGATGATGGTCGAAAACGCCCTGCCCGCTGACGAACAGCCCGCAAGCGAGGTGCGCGACGGCATGCGCATCGACTGGGACGTGCCCATTCCGATGGACGACCACCTGGTGTTGCGGGCCGATGTTTACCGGCCCGATGACGACGGGCGCTATCCCGTGCTGCTCTCCTATGGCCCTTACGCCAAGGGACTGGCTTTTCAGGAGGGTTATCCCAGCGCCTGGAACCGGATGGCTAGCGAGCATCCCGATGTAGTGGCGGGGTCCACCAACAAGTACCAGAACTGGGAGGTCTGCGACCCCGAGAAGTGGGTACCCGACGGCTACGTCTGTCTGAGGGTGGATGCCCGGGGCTGCGGCCGGTCGCCCGGTTACATCGACCATTTCTCGCCGCGCGAGACCCAGGACCTTTACGACTGCATCGAATGGGCTGCCGTGCAGCCCTGGAGCGACGGCAAGATCGGACTCTCAGGCGTCTCTTACTACGCCATGAATCAGTGGGCGGTGGCCTCTCGTCAGCCACCGCACCTGGTAGCCATGATCCCCTGGGAGGGCGCCGCCGAGTGGTATCGGGACTCCACGCACCACGGTGGCATCCTCTGCACCTTCTGGGATAACTGGTATGACATGCAGGTCAAGACGGTGCAGCACGGCCTTGGCACCCGGGGCTCGGTCAACCCCAATACCGGCGAGTTGGTGTCGGGCCCGTCGACTCTCAGCGATGAGGAGTTGGCCGCCAACCGTTGCGACTTCGGCAACGAGATTCTGGCCCACCCGTTCGACGACCAGTATCACGCCGACCGCTCGCCGGTCTGGTCGAAGGTGGAGGTTCCGTTCCTGTCCTCGGCCAACTGGGGCGGCCAGGGGCTGCACCCGCGGGGCAACTTCGAGGCCTACACCCGCTCGGCTTCACCGCAGCGCTGGCTGGAGGTACACGGCATCGAACACTGGACTGAGTACTACACCGACTACGGGGTGCAACTGCAAAAACGCTTCTTCGGGCACTTCCTGAAGGGCGAGGACACCGGCTGGGACAGCCAACCTCGGGTGCTGTTGCAGGTGCGCCACGTAGACAGCTTCGTGGAGCGAGCCGAGGAGGATTGGCCGATCCCGCGCACCGACTGGCGCCCTATGCACCTGCACGCCAACGGACAACTGCGTTTCCATCGCTGTGGTCAGACTGGGACGCTCAGCTACGAGGCCACAGGCGAAGGGCTGACTTTCCTCACCAGGCCTATGACCGAAGAGGTGGAGATCACCGGCCCTCTGGCGGCCAAGCTGTTCGTGTCGTCGTCCACCGCGGATGCTGATCTGTTTGTGATCTTCAGGGTCTTTGACCCCGACGGCAAAGAGGTGACCTTCATGGGGGCGATCGACCCACACACGCCGATCGCTCAGGGTTGGCTGCGCGCCAGTCATCGCAAGCTAGATCCCGAACTGTCGCAACCGTGGCGGCCATACCACACCCATGCCCGCGCCGATGCGCAACCGCTAGTGCCAGGCGAGATGTACGAGTTGGACATTGAGATCTGGCCGACCTGCATCGTGGTGCCAGCCGGCTACCGCATCGGCTTTACCGTGCGCGGCCGAGACTACGAGTACGGAGGCGACACCTCCGACCTGCGGCTATCTAACTTCAAGAACGAACTGCGGGGTTGTGGGCCGTTCCTGCACAACGACCCCCGGGATCGCCCTCCGGAGATTTTCGAAAACGAGGTGACCTTGCACTTTGGGTCCGACTGGTCGAACTACGTCCTGGTCCCGTTCATCCCGCCGGCTTAGCTAGGCCAGTTTGCCGGAGTCGGGGCGGCGGTTTATTGGTCTTAGGCGGGTTGGTCTCAGCTGTCCTGCAGCGGGCCTCTTAGGATCGATCTTCCTGAATGATCGGGGTTGCCGTCGCGTGGTTCGACGCTGATGTCCACCACGAAGTAGATGTCGGGATCGTGGCTAGCTGGTACGTCTAGACGGCCGGGATTGGCAGGGTCCACCATGCCAAGTGAGACCAAGTCGGCTACGCCGCCGGCGGCATCAGGTTGGATTAGCCACACCTCTAGGTCGGCCCCGGCCTCAGGGTTAGGCAGCTTGGCTCCTGCGAGGTCAATCACATAGCCCGCCTCGGCTTCCACTAGTTCGGCTTTAGCAGAGGCGTCGGCCCCGAGAGGGTCGAATGCGACCGCGTCGTATGTCAGTTCGGCGGTACTCAGCACTGGAACAGGCTCGTCTTGCAGCACCTGTTCGGGCTCTTCTTGCAGCGTGGAATCGGCGGTACTCAGCACCTGGTCGGAATCGTCTTGTTGCAGCGCGAAATATGTCGAGACTGCAGCAATCGCCGCTAGCGCAGCCGCCACGCTTATCACCGCAATGTGCCTTGGTATCCGTCGCCGGGATTGCAGCTGAGCCAGCTTCGCCGGGGAGGCGGCGTCGCTGGCAGCTGTCGCGGCGGCGATGCCCTCCCAAACCTCGTCCGGGGGATCCAACAACTCCAGGTCGTTTGCGTCCATGTCGCTGAGGATCGCCTCCACATCCGCCGATCGCCTGGGGTGCCTCTCAGACATGAGCTGCCTCCAGGTAATCTTTAATCCTGCTGAGGCTGCGTCTTAGGTCGCTCTTGACGGTGCCTAGCGGAAGTGACAAGCGGTGGGCGATCTGGTCGTGTGTCAGACCTTCGAAATAGTGCAGCGTCACAACTTGCCGCGCCCGCTCGGAGAGCAAACTCAACGCTTCGGCCACCATCAGGCGATCTCCAATGGCCTCTATTTGCTCGTCGCTCGGGATCTCGGCTGGGTCTTCTTCGGATTGACGCTCTGTGTGGCGCCGCTCCGAGCGGACGTTGTCGATAATGCGATTCTTCGCAATCGCAACCAGCCAGGCCACCAACGTTCCCCGGGCCGGGTCGTAGCTTGAGTGGCTACGCCAGGCGCTGATGAAGACCTCTTGCGCAACGTCCTTGGCGCGACTCTCGTCGAGTGTGCGGCGACAGAAGGTGTAGACGAGGCTGCCGTATTGATCGAAAGCCGCACGGAGGGCACCCTCCTCACCTCGGGAGAAGGCTTTTTCCATATCGTGAGGTAAATCCGGGCCACGTCTCGGCACTCTGGCATCGTATCCCGACTGCTGTGTCGGCTCGTCGGTCTAAGACAATGATCTGGTGGGGGCTCTAGAGCTTTGTGACAGAACCCTGGGGTGTGGCGATGGCAGCACACCCCAGGCGGGCCAGGAGAGAGATTGCTGAATCGGACCCGCCTGGGGTGGCGATCTCTTGTGATTTACTCGCGATCTCGGATGAGAACGGTGTCGATGACGTGGATGATGCCGTTCGAGGCAGGAATGTCGGTTGCAACGACGGTGGCTACGTCGTTGAGTTTGACGGTGTCGCCGTCGATGCTGATGGTGATGTCTGCACCGTGAACTGTGGTGACGCTTTCACCGTCGAGGGTGAGCACCAATTCCGCTGGAGCTTCTATTGGCAGCACGTGGTAGGTCAACACAGAGGTGAGCAGGGGTGGAACGCCTAGCAGCGCTTCCAGGGGCATGCCTAGAACTTCAAGCGCAGCGGCAAACGCGTCTTCGGTGGGAGCAAAGACGGTAAAGGGGCCTTCGCCGCTCAGAGTTTCTACAAGCCCGGCCGCTTCAATAGCCGCCACAAGGGTGGGGAATTGTCCAGACTCGACGGCTACGTCCACAATCGTCCCCGGCTCCTCAGACTCCGGCTCGTCTGCAGGTTCTGGTTCTGGTGAGGGTGGGAGCAGGACGGCGTCGATGACGTGGATGATGCCGTTTGAAGCGGTGATGTCGGTAGTGATGACGTTGGAGTCGTTGACCTTGACGGTGTCGCCGTCGATGCTGATTGTGATGTCTGCGCCGTTGACCGTGGTGACGCTTTCGCCGTCGAGGGTGAGCACCAACTCGGCCGGGGCTGCCAAAGGAAGCACGTGGTAAGTCAACACGGCGGTCAGCAGGTCAGTGTTGGCCAGCAGGTCGGCAGCGGTTAGGTCTAGCGCAGTCAGGGCAGCTGCGAAGGCGTCTTCGGTGGGAGCGAAGACGGTGAATGGGCCTTCACCGCTCAACGTGTCTACGAGTCCAGCTGCTTGAACTGCTGCGATGAGGGTGGGGAATTGTCCAGACTCGACGGCTACGTCCACAATCGTCCCCGGCTCCTCAGGCTCAGGCTCGGGAGCAGCTTCGGGCTCTGGTTCTGGCTCGTCTGCGGGCTCTGGTTCTGGTGAGGGTGGGAGCAGGACGGCGTCGATGACGTGGATGATGCCGTTTGAAGCGGTGATGTCGGTAGTGATGACGTTGGAGTCGTTGACCTTGACGGTGTCGCCGTCGATGCTGATTGTGATGTCTGCGCCGTTGACCGTGGTGACGCTTTCGCCGTCGAGGGTGAGCACTACTTCCGCGGGTGCTTCTAGTGGCAGCACGTGGTAGGTCAACACAGCGGTCAGCAGGTCGGTGTCGGCTAGTAGTTCTTCGGCACTAATGCCCAAGGCGGCCAGGGCAGCTGCGAATGCGTCTTCGGTGGGGGCGAAGACGGTGAATGGGCCTTCGCTGCTCAACGTGTCCACGAGGCCAGCTGCTTGAACTGCGGCAACGAGGGTGGGGAAGCTACCCGCCGCCACGGCTACGTCCACAATCGTCCCCGGCTCTTCAGGTTCGGGGGGAGCAGGTGCCGGCTCAGGATCGGGCATTGGTTCGGGAGCCGGGGCTGGGGCAGCAGGCTCAGGCGAGGCGCTGCTGTCATCGTCGCCGCAAGCGGCCGCAATCAGGCTTAGGGCCAGCAATGCAGCCAGCAGCCTTACAAGTTTCTTGGACATGATCTTCTCCGTGTCTCGGGGACTTCACCTTGACTACGGAGCGACAGTCAGGTTTGGATGCAGCGACCGGACTAATATGTCAAATGCGAGATTCGCATATAGAAAGGTCAGAAAGTGACTAACGAGGTATGCACAGAAAAATACGCAGTCGGCATCATGGCTGTCCATCGCCACAATGCGGTAGGTATCGGCGCCGCAGCCCGCTTCAACGCGCTGGGCGTCGCCGCATTGAGCTTCTTGAGCGCCATGGGTGTGGTGACCATCGGTGGCGTCAACTCGATGGGGCTCGTGGCCATCGGCGGCGTCAACTCCATCGGCCTGGTCGCTATCGGCGGTATCAACTCAGTGGGCATCGTGGCCATCGGCGGTATCAACTCGATGGGAGCTGTGGCTATCGGCGGCGGGACCGTCACCAGCCTCCTTTAGCCAGTATTAGTCAGACAGCAGTAGTCAGAAGGATTAGTCGCCGAAGCGGGCCGCGAACCAGGTTTTGGCGCGGCCCAGCTCGGCGTCGCTGAAGCTAAGCCGCTCGGCCCACCTGCCAGGAGGGGTCGACGCCACGCCATGGGCCGCACCCGAAGAGACGGCCACACGGCAACGTTCTTCTAGGTACCACAGGCGGGTAGCTGCCTCTAGCAGGTTGGCGCCGGTAGCCAAGCCGCCGTTGGCCTGTAGCAACATAGCGCAGTTGGCTCCCAGGCTGGCAGCCACCTCGTCGCCTTCGGCCAGAGTGGTTATGAGGTTCAGGTCGGGGTGAATCGGTACCACTGCGCCGGCTAGCCCACCCATACCGTGCAGTAGCGGCACCTCTGCGTGCTGCATTCCCCAGGCGGCCATTGCCTGGCCGTGACCCCTACACACGGCCATGACGTCGGGGCGGGCTCGGTAAACGCCGGCGTGCATGGGTATTTCCAGCGGGTGTCCAGCCCCGCCGTCTATCACCTCGCCACGGTCGTTAGCGGTGATGATGCTCTCGGCGCTGGCCTGAAACAGCGGCGAGGTAGACGTGATTAGGAAACCTCCGTCGGGTAGCCGGGCAGAGGCATGACCAAATCCTTCCACCAGCCCAGCCGCCGCCATCATCTGTGCGATGGCTGCCACCTCGGCCTTCAAGGCGTCGATATCAACCATCGAGTTCTCCCGCTCGATGCCCGCGACGCTATCGACGCCAGGTCAGTCCTCTTCGTAGATCGTCAACTCGATCATGTTCCCCCAGGGGTCGCGGAAGAACACCTGCCGCAGCGCAGACGGCGAGTTGGGTAGCTCGTACCAATCGATTTCGGCCTCGGCCAACTGCTGCAGCATCTCGTCGAAGTTATCGGTGAGGAACGCCAGGTGCCCGTTCTGGGGACGCAGCTGCTCGCCGCCGGGCATGTCACCGCCAGTCGTGAGGTGCAGGGGAATAGTGCCGGCTTGGAACCAGGCCCCCGGGAAACCGAAATCGGGCCGCGGGATTTGATCTAGGCCTAGCAACTCGCCGTAGAACCATTCCGCCTTATCAATGTCGCCCACGCACAGGCTGGTGTGGTCTAGTTGGGTCAGTTTGGCCATGACTACCTCCGGTTTTCTCGGCCCGGCGTCGTCGCTTAGACGCACCTACTCAAACTCGATTGTCTTAGCCGGAAGGCCCAGTGCGATCTTGCCGACGGTCTCCAGGCAGCGTTCGTTGGCGGGCGGCATCACGAGCCCCGCCATTGCGTCGCGCAGATAGCGCTCCATCGGGAGCGAACGGTGTAGGCCGCGGCCGCCCAGCATGCGCATTCCTTGGGTCGTGATGTCGTGCGCCGCTTCAGTGGCGAGGTACTTGGCCTGGTTCAGCACGTAGGTAAGTGCCTGCGGGTCGAGTTCGCCGCTGAGGTGTCCCAGGGTGTCTCGGGCTCGACGGGCACCCTCTAGTTGCATTGACAGTCGGCCGATTTCCTGCCACGTGAGGGGATCCTCACTGCGGGGAGGACTGCCGTCCGAGCGGGGTGCGCGCATCGCTTTGACGCAGTACTCAAAGGCGGCCTCGGCGATGCCGATGTAGACCGCGGTGTAGCCAACCGACCAGATGCTCATGTTCTGGCCCAGAATGGCGCCGGCCTCGCCGACAACTTCGTCCGGCTCGATGCGCACGTGCTCGAAGTCGATGGAGTTGGAGGCGGTGCCGCGCATGCCGACGGTGTTCCAGTCGTCCAGAATCTTGATCCCCTCCCGCCCGGCGGGGATCAACACCGTCAGCAGGCCATCGGCCAGGCTCTCGGCACCGTCGAGGAAGCTCCAGGTGAAGTAATAGGAGGCTCCGGTGGAGAGCGAGCAGAAGATCTTCCGGCCAGTCAGCCGGTAGCCGTCACCGTCGCGCTCAATGCGGGTGCGCACCTTGCCCTTATGGCGGAAGGAGATGCCGGGCTCGCTGGTAATAGACGAAAACACGGCGCCGTCGGTGACCACCTCGCCGAAATAGCGCTCCTGCTGGGGTGTGGAGGCGATCTGGCGCAGGAAGTAGAGGATCGCCGAGTGCATGTTGAAGGTCAGACCTGTGCTAGCACAGCCCTGGGCGATCTTGGACAGCACCGTGGCATAGGTAAAGGAGTCAGCGCCGATGCCGCCGAAGCTCTCCGGCACCATGAGCGCCAGCAGGCCGCTAGCCCGTAGATCGTCATAATTCTCGAACGGGAAGCGGTTCTCCGCATCGATCATGGCGGCTCGGGGAGCAAAGGCATCCCGACCCAACTCTTCGGCAATATCCACCCACTTGCGGTGACGCTCGGGAACCTTGAACGGGGAAGCCTCAGGTTGCATACCTCAATCCTAACGACGGGATGTGCGCAGGTGCCTAAAAGCTGCCGTTTCACCAACCGCTGATCCAGCCCTCCAGCAGCCCGCGTGGCTCGGTTTCCTGCTCGCCGGGGCGATAGCGGAGCACATCGAAGTCGACTCCGGCGTCGGCTTGTAGCACGTGGTCCAAGTAGATGCTGCCGTAGCCGCGGCGGTAGTGGGGATCAGGCTTGGTCAGCTGCGCCAGGCGGCGGCGAATCTCCTGAGGCTCCACGCACAGATCGAGTCGCCGAGCGCTTACGTCTAGGAGGATCTCGTCGCCGTCGCTGACGGCTCCCAGAGGCCCCCCTACTGCGCTCTCGGGGGCGATGTGCAGCACTACGGTTCCGTAGCCTGTACCGCTCATGCGTGCGTCGGAGATGCGTACCATGTCGGTCACCCCCTGTGCCAGCAGCTTGCGGGGGATGGGCAGCATTCCCCACTCGGGCATGCCGGGCGCCCCTTTTGGGCCGACGCCGCGCAAAACCAGCACAGTGTCTGCGGTGACCGGCAGCGTCGGATCGTCGATCCGTTCCAGCAGATCGTTGATGCCATCGAAGACCAGAGCTGGACCTCGATGCTGCTGCAGGTCTTCCGAGGCGGCGCTTAGCTTGATGACCGCGCCGTCGGGAGCAAGCGAGCCGCGCAACACCCCCAGCCCACCCGGCGGCTGTAGCGGCGCATCAAGTGAACGCAGCACGTCTCGGTCCCAGACCTCGGCGCTATCAATGTTCTCCCCCAAGGTTCGCCCGGTTACCGTCAGCGCGTCAAGGTGCAGCAGGGGTGCCAACTCGCCGAGCAAGGCGGGAACGCCACCTGCCCGCTGCAGATCCTCTAATAGATACTCACCGGCTGGCTGGATGTTAGTGAGTACGGGAGTCCGGGCTGCGATCTGGTCGAAACGGTCCAGCGGCAGGTCCACGCCGAGGCGTCCGGCCAGGGCGATCAGGTGCAGCACGGCGTTGGTGGATCCAGCCACCGCCGACAGGACCGTCACGGCGTTCTCCAGCGCATCAAGCGTGAGTATGTGGGCTGGCTGCAGCCCCTCTTGGGCGATCTCAACGGCACGACGCCCGGTCTCTTCGGCGAGAGTGCTTCTACGAGCATCGACCGCGGGCACCGCCGCCGAGCCGGGGAGAGACATGCCGAGAGCCTCGGTAAGGGTGGCCATAGTGGAGGCTGTGCCCATCTCGCTGCAGTGGCCGACGCCGGGTCGTGTGGCGGCCTCTAGTTCGGCGTACTCGCGGGATGACATGCGCCCCGCTCGCAAGTCGTCGGTGTAGCGCCAAAGATCGGTGCCGGCACCGATACGCCGCCCGCGGAAGTTGCCTGGCTGCATGGGGCCGCCAGTCAGCGCGATGGCAGGTACGCCGGCGCTGGCCGCGCCCATGAGCTGTGCCGGAACGGTCTTATCGCAGCCTCCCACCAGTACCACCGCGTCCAGCGGGCTGGAGCGGATCATCTCTTCAACATCTATCGACATGAGGTTGCGGTAAAGCATCGTGGTGGGTTTCATCAGCATCTCGCTGAGCGAGATTGTGGGGAACTCCAGTGCCAACCCGCCCGCGGACTGAACGCCACGTTTTACCGCCACCACAAGTTCGTCGAAGTGGAGGTTGCAGCTGACCAACTCGGAGTGCGAGTTGGCAATCCCGATTATCGGTCGCGCCGAAATGGCGCGGTCAGAGAGTCCTTCTGCGCGCAGCGCCGTGCGGTGCAGGAAGCCGAACAGGTCCTGTGGCGCGAACCATCGGCTGCTGCGCAGCATCACCGGCGCTTCCCAGCTGGCGGCCATAGGACTCTCACGCTAGAACATCGGGTCAAGGGGGATCGCTAGCTATCTGTCCGGAATCGACTAAGGAGGGTTCGGTCATGAGCACAAGACGGCTCGAGGGGCGTCGTTGCCTGGTGACCGGCGCAACCGGTGGCCAGGGAGTAGCCGTTTGTCGCCGGTTTGCAGCTGAGGGGGCGTCGATCGCTTTGACCGACCTCCACGACGACGCGGTGCAGGTACTGGCACGGGAGCTGCGTGATGCTGGCACGACAGCCGTCGGTATCGCCGCCGATGTGCGCGACGAAGCACAGGTAGCGGCTGTCGTGGCTGGCTCCAACGACCGCCTCGGAGGCCTTGATGTGCTCTATAACAACGCCGGAGTCCTCCGAATCGACGACGACTGCCCAAGTGAGGTTCTCCAGCTCGCTACCTGGAATGACGTGCTGGCGATCAATGCCACTGGGGTTTTCCTGTTCTGTAAGCACGCTCTGCCGGTACTACTAGAGGCGGCTCCGGGATCGGTGATTCTAAACGTCGGCTCGGTGGCGTCTTACCGAGGAGACCCCTACTTCCACGCCTACGCCGCCGCCAAGGGCGCTCTTCTCTCTTACTCGGCCTCTCTTGCCCAGCGCTACGGCCCCGAAGGTCTGCGCACTAACCTGATCTGCCCCGGATTCATTGAGACGCCCATGATCGAGTCTTTTATGGAAGACGAGGGCCTGATCGCCTCCGTCACCAGAGCTACTGCTCTGCGTCGTGTGGGCCGGCCCGGAGAGGTCGCTGCCTACGCTGCCTTCCTGGCTTCTACCGACGCCTCCTTCGTGACCGACACCGTAGTCCCTCTCCACGGCGGGTTAGTCAAGTGAGTTACCGCCCCGATCCAGCTAGGAGGACTTGATGGCCAGGCTTGCCGGCAAGATCAGCATCGTCACCGGTGCCGGGCGCGGCATCGGTCACGCCATTGCCACGCGGTTTGGTGCCGAGGGGGCGATTGTCGTGGCCGCCAATCGGAACGAGGCCGAAGGCGAGGCGGTCGTAGCCCAGATCGCAGCTGCCGGAGGCGAAGCCACTTTCGTGCGCACCGACATCCGGCAGTTGGAGGACTGCGAACGTCTCGTGGCGGATACTGAGGCTCTTTATGGTCGGATAGATGTGCTCTGCAACAACGCCGGGGTGGGGATATTGCGTTCAGTGGAGGACACAACGCTCCACGACTACGAATACATCATGGACACCAATGTGCGCGGCGCTTTCTGGTTGACTAAGCACGCTGTTGGAGGCATGGCGAGCAGGGGATCGGGGTCGATCATCAACCTTGCCTCGGTTGCCAGCTTCGTGGGGTTCGAGAACGACGCCGCTTACTGCGCCTCCAAGGGGGCGCTGCTAATGCTCACCCGACAGGTGGCCTTGGAGTACGCCACCGCAGGGGTGCGCGTCAACTCCATCTGTCCTGGATTCATCGAGACGCCCCAGATGCGTCACTACTGCCAGCAGCAGCCTGACCCTGAAGCGGCCCTTGCCGCCTGTCACGCCGCCCACCCAATGGGCAGGGTTGGCCAACCCGAAGAGGTCGCTTCCGCCGCCGTGTTCCTGGCTTCTGACGAGTCCTCCTTCGTCACCGGCACCTCTCTCGTAGTGGACGGCGGTCTGCTGATCCGCTGATACTCCAGAGAAGGTTCCTACTGGCCGAGTGAGTTCCTGCTGCGGCCATATACCAGTAGGCGGCCCGGCCAACACGGAGACGAAGACGCCGCATCTTTCGTGCCCTCCGAGTGGCGCGACTACAGTGAGTCCGCTAAGCGAGATCGACGGTAGATCTCGTCTGTCTGTTCTCGAGGGGGAGACATTAGACGATACTTTTCACTGCTACTGGCGCTGCTTGCCTTGTTCAGTCTTGTGGCGGCCGCCTGCGGAGGCGATGACGACGATTCCTCGCCCGCTTCGCCACCGCCCGCTCCAGAACCTCCCGCGGCGGCTCCGGCGGAAGAGCCGCCCCCACCTCCGCCCGCGGACGAGCCTCCGCCTGCGGCGGCGGAGATCACCGGTGACACGCCGGCCGAACGGGCTATCGCGGGCATTAAGGCGCTGAACCTCCCGGCGGACTTCACCATTACGGTCTTTACCGAAGATCTGTCGATCCTGGGGCCAGAGATAACTAAGGACAAATTCGAAGCCGAGTCCGGCATCAAGCTGGATATCCAAAAGTCACCCTTCTTGGAGTACGCCAGCAAGATCCTCACCGACGCCGCCACCCAGGCCGGCACCTACGACGTGGTGCTGGTCGAGACCAACCGGCTAGGCGACTTGGACAACGCCGGTTACCTCACCGACGTAACCGAGTGGGTGGAGAAGTACGACCCAGAGATCGAGGACTTCATCTTCCCCATCAGCAACACCGCCTCGCAGTACAACGGGCGTTTCGTGGGCCTGCCCACCGACGGCGACGTGTTCATCTTCTACTACCGCAAGGACCTGTTGGAAGATCCTGTCGAGCAAGCTGCCTTCGAGGAGCAGTACGGCCGGCCGCTGGAGGTGCCGAAGAGCTACGACGAGTACATGGAAGTCCTGGAGTTCTTCACCCGGCCCGAGGACAACCTCTACGGCGCGGCCGAATGGCGGATCACCGGTGTCAACTACTGGTGGTTCTGGCAGCGGCTGTGGTCAGGCGGCGGCACATACTTCAACGATGACATGTCGGCCGCGGTCAACAGCCCTGCGGGTGTTCAGGCACTTGAGGACATGATCGCTATGGCAGATGTCATGCCGCCCGATGCCCTGAGCTACGGTTACGTGGAGACGGTAGAGGCCATGACCAGCGGGCTGGTGTTCTCCAACATCACCTGGCCGGCTGCGGGCAAGAACGCCAACGATCCCGAGACCTCCACCACCGTCGGTAAGTGGGGCTATGCCACCGTTCCGGGCTACGTCGTGAACGGTGAGGTCCATCAGCGGTCTATGTCGGCGCCCGGCTACACGATCCTCGTGTCGAACTACTCCGACATAAATAAGGAAGCGGCCTACCTATATACCCAGTGGTTCACCAGCCCTGAGAACCTCATCGAGGCGAACCGCAACCTGGGTGGCAACACCGACGTGGTGCGGGCTTCCATCTTCGGCGCCCCGGCGATGGCGGAACTCTTCCCGGGAGCCGACGCCTATCTGGATGCTCAGAAGGCGAACCTGGCGCAGGCCGTTCCCGACCCGTTGCTACCCGGCTACGGCGAGTACGCCCAGGCGCTCGAGATCGAGATCTCTAACGCCCTTACCGATCAGAAGTCGCCCCAGGAGGCCCTGGACGACGCCGCTGAGGCGTGGGACGAGATCACCGACGAGTTTGGGCGTGAGGCCCAGTTGGCTGTTTGGCAGAACTTCTTGGCATCGATCGCCGGCTAGGCCATAGAACCAGAACCCGGCGCTCTGGCGGCACCGGCTGAGGTAGCTGAATCCCCGGGCCCTCCAGGGCTCGGGGCTCGGCGCGCCCGTCGCCGCAGCCGCACGCTGCAGCGGCCGCGCATCCGCTGGCTCTTCGTGGCGCCGGCTGTGGCGCTGCTGCTGGGGCTGACTGCCTACCCGTTTGGCTACGCCGTCTTCATCAGCCTGCACACCTGGAAGACCACGCGTCCATCTAGGCCTTTCATAGGGTTTGACAACTTCCGCGAGTTGCTATTCGAGGACGAGCGGTTCATCAACTCCGTTGAGAGAACGCTGATCATCGCCTCTTCGGCGTTGGCGCTGGAGTTCCTGTTCGGTCTGGGGATGGCGTTGCTGTTCTGGATCGCTTACCAGAGGATCCGCTGGGTCGCCACCTTTGTTCTGGTCCCCATGATGATCGCACCGGTTGTGGTGGGTTTTACAGCCCGGATGGTCTTTAACAACAGCTTCGGCTTCCTAAACCAGATCCTTGACCTGTTGTGGCCCGGCGATGTCAGCCTTCAGTGGCTCAGCAATCCGTCGCTGGCGCCAATAGTGATCATTGCGGCCGACACCTGGCAGTGGGGCCCGTTCATGTTCTTGATCTTGCTGGCGGGGTTGCTGGCCACCGAGGGCGACCAACTCGAAGCCGCGGTCACTGACGGTGCCAAGGGGTTCAAGCTCTTCTGGCACATCGTGCTGCCGTCCATCAAGCCGATCCTGCTGATTGCCCTGGTGCTGCGAGGACTGGATCTGCTGCGGACTTTCGATCTGGTGGCACTCGCAACGAGAGGCGGACCCGGCATTACCACCGAGACGATCACTTATTACATCTACAACCTCTCCTTCAAGTTCTTCGACCTCGGCATGGGCGCCGCAGCCGCTCTGTTGATGCTCGGCGGTTTGAGCATCGTGGTGTTCTTCGCCGTGCGTTCAGTCGTGAGGGCCGCCCGGTGAACCGCGTTCGTACCCGCCGCTCTCCGTTGCGCCGGGTAATCACAAACTCTGGACTGATTGCCGCCCTAGCGCTGGCGCTACTGGTTGCATTGCTGCCCATCGTGTGGCTGATTCTCACGTCCTTCAAACCGGAAGCGGATTGGGTTTCCGACCCGCCTGTCTGGATTCCTAGTGACTGGACGACCGAGAGCTACTCGCAGATGTGGGTAGCCGACGGCGGCGCCGGAGCGTTGTGGAACAGCCTCATCATCGTCGGCATCGCCACTGTGGCGGCTATGACGATCGGCTCGCTTGCGGCTTATAGCTTCTCGCGCTTCCGCACTGGTGGGCGTCACATCGTGACTTGGATCCTGTCGATCAAGTTCCTGCCGCCGGTGGTTTTCGCCGTACCGCTGCTCATCATGTTCACCGACGCGGGCCTGTACGACACCTACCGCGGGCTGATACTGCTATACACCGCATTCCAGTTGCCGTTCGTGGTGTGGATGATGAAAGGGTTCTTCGATGAGATCCCAAAGGAGGTTGAGGAATCAGCCCGCGTAGACGGCTGCTCTTGGTTCTCTGTTTTCGCCCGCTTCGCGCTTCCGCTCAGCGCGCCCGGGCTGGCCGCTACGACGCTGTTGACATTCATCTTCGGCTGGAGTGAGTACTTCGTCCCGCTCGTGTTCGCCAGCCACGACCATTTCACGGTTCCTGTGCAGCTGTCGGCCTACTTCAGCGAGGCGGTGGGGCTGGAGTGGGGACCGCAGGCTGCCCTCAGTGTTGTGGGGGTGCTGCCGGTGGTTCTGCTGGCTCTGGTGATCCAGAAATACCTGATTCGTGGTATGACCTTCGGCGCTGTGAAAGGTTAGCTGACACCGGCGGCGACGAGCCGGGCGAGCGGAGATTTAGGAGGCGGCAGCAAATGGCGATTCAAGTGAAGCAAGAGTTCCCTCATTGTGAGAGGTGCGGGATCATGCTCCATGAGCGCCAGCGACGCATTGAGGCCACCGGGGAACGCGGCGCGATCGTCTACTGCTCGGAAATTTGCCGTGACGAGTATCTCGAGATTTACGGGCTAACCGACCCCGGCCAGTGGGTGACTGGGACGCGAACCGGCATAGGCCGGAGGAGGTGAAGCGGCCATGGCGGTGCGCATGGGGATCGACATTGGCGGGACGTTCACCGATCTGGCGCTCTTCGACGAGGTGTCCGGTCAGGTGCAGGTAACTAAGGCGGCCAGCACTCCGGGTACACCGCATCGGGCGGTAAATGATGTCATCGACCGGACCGGCATTGACAACAGCACAATTCGCGACTTGGTGCATGGTACAACGGTGGCAACTAACGCCTTGCTGGAACGCAAGACGCAACTACCGGGTCTCATCTGCACGCGGGGCTTTAGCGATGTGGTGTTCATCCAGCGGATGAACCGTAAGCACCACTACGACCTGCAGTGGGACAAGCCGATTCCGTTCGTGGAGCGGCGGCACTGCTTAGAGGTGGACGAGCGTTGCAACTACAAGGGCGAGATCGTAGAGCCGTTGGACGAGGTAGGAGCCAGAGATGCTGCTCGCCGACTGCGCGACGCGGGGCTCTTAGACATCGCTGTCTGCTTCCTGTTCTCTTATGTGAACCCTGCCAACGAACTGCGGATGCGGGAGATCATCGCTGAGGAGCACCCCAAGGCGCGGGTCTCGCTCAGTCACGAGGTCTACCCGCGTTGGCGGGAGTACGACCGCATGAGCACCACCCTGGCTGACGCTTTTCTCAAGACGCTCGTAGGGGAGTACATCGAAGATGTGGCCGCAGGACTGGCGCCCATCGGGGTGGATGCCAACTTCTTGATGATGAAGTCCAACGGCGGTTTGGTGGATCACAGGGCCGCCTCGGCCAAGCCCGTGGATCTGCTCGTCTCCGGCCCAGTGGGGGGCGTGCTAAGTGCTCTCTACTTCGGGCGTCTCGTGGGGCGTGAGAATCTGATTTCCATGGATATGGGCGGCACAAGCTTCGACGTCAGCCTGATTGAGGATGGTGAGGCGAACCGCACCGCCGAGTTCGAGATCGAGTGGGGTCTGCCCGTATACACGCCGATGGTGGATGTACGAACCATCGGCGCCGGTGGGGGATCGGTGGCGTGGATCGACAAGGGCGGACTCTTGCGAGTGGGCCCGCGCTCAGCCGGCGCCAATCCCGGGCCGGCCTGCTACCAGCGCGGCGGGATGGAGGCGACCGTCACCGACGCCAACGTGGCGTTGGGACGCATCAACCCCGCCAGCTTCTTCGGAGGCGAGATGCAGCTAGACGCCACGGCCGCTAGTTCCGCTCTCGGAAGGCTGGGTGACGTGCTGGCCATGACCCCCGAGGAAGTGGCCATGGCCGTTGTCGAACTAGTGGACTTCAACATGGTCAACGCCATCCGGCTAGTGTCCATCGACCGGGGCCTGGACCCGCGAGAGTTCACGCTGGTGTCCTTCGGGGGCGCTTGCTCGCTGCACGCCAACGCCTTGGCCCGAATCATCGGTGCGCGTGACGTGCTGGTACCTGTCTACCAGGGCGTGTTCTCGGCATTTGGACTGATGACTGCCGACATGCGGGTAGACGAGTCAGTTACGACTAGCTTCCGCTCGGATCTAGTGGATTACGAGCGCGCCACCGACTTGGTGCGGCGGCTCCGGGACACCGCTTTGCGGCGGATCGCTACCGAGGGCTACGCCGGTACACCGGTGCTAGAGCCGACAGTCGAGATGCGCTACAGCGGCCAGAACTATGGCACCTCAGTCGTGTTGTCGCTCGACGATTGGGCTTTCGGACCCGAGAACCTGGCTCAGACGATTGACCGGTTTGAGGCCGAGCACCGGCGGTTATACGGCTATGACATTTCTGGCGAAATCGTAGAGCTGGTGCTTTTCACCATGACCGCGGTCGGTGTGAACGAGAACCCAGGCCTGGCTCCGCTGCCGCCTGGCGGATCTACCTCCCCTATTGCCGAGCGACCAGTCTATTTCAGTGAGGTGGGCTGGGTGCCGACGATGATCTACCGGCGCGAGGAGTTGCCGGCGGGTGCCGAGTTAGTGGGCCCGGCTGTCATTGAAGAGGCCATGTCGACCACGCTTGTCCACCCCGGTGAGCGGGTCGACGTTGATGACTACGGAAACCTGCTAATCCACGTGGCGCCGTCCTGAACTTTCAGACAACTAGCGAGTCAGCGATAAGCGAAAATCGGAAAAGACATCTAAGGAGCCCATCGTGACACAGACGCTTCCCGACTATGAGACGGCTGTCCTCGAGGAGGTCGGGCCCACGATCTACGAGGTGGATCAAATCACCTTGCAGGTGGTCAATAACTTCCTGGTTACCACGGCGCGCGAGATGGGTATCGCCATGCGCAACACGGCGTACTCGCCGCTGTTCAATGAGGGCCTGGATTTTTCGTGCGCCATCTTCGACGCGGGCGGCGAGATGATCGCCCAGGCCGAGTTCTGTCCGGCTCAGCTCGGCGCCATCCTCTTCGTGGTGGAGTGGACCATCAATGAGATCGGGCCCGAGAACTTCAACCCACAGGACGTGGTTTTCCACAACGATCCCTTCCGGGGCGGCTGCCACCTCCCTGAGTACTGCGTGATCAAGCCGGTCTTCTACGACGACGAGTTAGTTGCCTTCGTCTCCTGCATTGGGCACATGACCGAGGTAGGAGGCAAAGTCCCCGGCGGTTTCGCCGGTGACGCCACCGAAGTGTTCCAGGAGGGACTACGGATCCCGCCGTTGAAGATTGTGGAGCGAGGCGAGGACGTTGAGGCCATCTGGAACATCATCATGGCCAACGTGCGAACCCCGCGGATGTCCTATGGCGACTTGAAGTCGATGATCGGTTCGCTGTACGTGGGCGAGCGGCGAGTATTGGAACTCGTGGACCGTCACGGCCCGGGGCGGTTTAGGATCCTCGGTGAGGCCATCAAGGACTACTCCGAGCGACGCATGCGCGCCGAGATCGCCGAGATGCCCGACGGCACCTACGACTTCTCCGACATCGTGATCGACAACGACGGGGTCACCGAGGATCCGTCCGAGCTGAAGGTGCGGGTCGGCATTGACGGCGACAGCATTACTGTTGACTACACCGGCAGCGGCGAGCAGCGGCTAGGCCCGGTGAACTGCACCTACGGCGTCACTGCCTCGGCCACTTACAACGCCCTGCTGCACCTCACGGATCACTCCATACCCTCCAACCACGGCTGCTTCCGGCCGGTGCGCATCATCGCCCCGTACGGGACGATCGTGAATGTGGCCTATCCGGGCGCCAGCGTGGGCGGCAACTCCGAGATTCATCCCCACCTGGTGATGGCCATCTACGGTGCATTAGCCGATGCTCTCCCCGCTCGAGTCTCGGCGCACGACGGCGGCACTTCGGCGCTGGTCGGGATCGGCGGCCACCACCCCGACACTGGTGAGATCTTTGCCAACCTCACTAATGAGGGCTGTGGTTGGGGCGCCCGCGCCACTAAAGATGGGAACAACGCCCTCTGCATCCCTAACGGCAACTGCGCCCTTCAGCCGGTGGAGATTTTGGAGACCCGCTATCCGATCATGCATGAGGCGCTGGCGATCCACGAGGGCTCGGCCGGCGCCGGGCGCAACCGCGGCGGGTTCGGTTACTACCGCCAGTTCAGGGTGCTGAGCGAGTACTTGCGAGTGTCGTGCTTTATCGAGAAGGAGAAGACCCGCCCGTGGGGTTTGTTTGATGGCGAGTCCGGGAAAACCGCGGCCATGCTGGTACAGCGCAACAGCGACGAGGATTGGACTACCTTCACCGAGGCGTTCGGTGTGGCTTGCAACGGCAAGTTCTCCGATGTGCGGCTTCAGACCGGCGACCGCATCTGCATCGTGACCTCGGGCGGCGGCGGGTACGGCGACCCCTTGGACCGCGAGACCGACCGGGTGGCCGCGGACGTTCGCCAGGGGTTCCTAAGCTCCGCCTTGGCCGCTGAGGAGTACGGCGTGGTCTGTAGCGACGACGGGGTCGTGGACGAGACTGCCACCGATGCGCTCCGGGCGGAGTTACGGCCAGGAGCCGGTACCGCCTCGTGAATGAGCGACGGAGGTCGCCTCGGTCAACGTGCGGTACCCCACAGGTGGCGCGATGCAGGCTGTCGCCAGCGGGTTCTGAGCCGGCTCGGGTGCACTCGGGCAGGGATACCGAGGGAGGAACCACCCGTGGCGAATAACGACACCGACTTGCAGATCGTCGCCGTTTCTGGCTTCGGGAGGCTCAACTTCGACTCTGCGACAGGCGCCGTGGCAGTGGAGGGGCTCGGGACGCTCGATGTCGGCGTGTCGGTGGATGGGTTTCGCTTGCACCACGTTCGGACCGAAGCGCCCATCCAGAGCACACTCATGGGCCGAATTATTCAACATCTCGCAGGTCCCGGAGTGACGGCCCGCCTTTGTTGGGATGTCCACACCACCGAGAACCTGCACCTCTACGTGAGTCTTCAGGCCGAGTCCCCGTTGCGGGCCGAAAGCGTGGAGTTGCCTCGCGTGGGTTTGTCGGAGGATGCCGCCATTGCGGCAGTGGATCGCTTCGACGCCTCGGGCGTGTTGCTGGGCCGCTCAGCTGTCGTGGGCGTGGCGATCAAGAAATACCCGTGGCTGGCCTTCTGGAACGATGTCGGCGCCTACGGACACCGCACTTTGGCTGACAGCGTGCTGACTGCGACCGACGGTGGGGCGCTGGCGCTCACCACAGTGTTCCCCGTTGAGATGGCGCCGGGCCAGACGCTCGAGGCTGCCATCTTCCTACGTAGCGGGACGGCGGACAGCGAGGAGTTCCGTGCCAGATTTCGCCACGAGGTCCGTTACGACCATCGTGACGAGGTTCGCTATGTTCCCGAAGGCGAGTTTTCTGAGCAGCGGGTCTGGGAGATCGAGGACCGCTGGCTCGGACCGCCTATCACCGAAGGTGCTATGCAGCGGCCTTACGACCAGCTCATCACGCGACCGCTGGGCTTGAACGTCCTGGCCCGCAGGCGATTCACCTGGAGTAACGAGGATTTCTCGCTTTGGCGCCTGACCGGCAAAGACCACTACCGAGACTCTGGCATCAAGAAGGCCTTCGCTCTGATCGATACGCAGAACACTCATGGTGGCTGGTACGAAGGCGTGGAGTTCTACAATTTGCCGCCCCAGCACCACCACATGTACGACACCTACATCTCGGGTATGTTCCTGCTAGATGCCTATGACGCCACCGGTTACGAGGGGTTTTTAGATGCTGCCGGGCGGGCTGTGAATTTCTGGGTGTCCAACCCGCCGCCCGCCAACGGGCACGTGGAGGTCGCAGAGGGAGCTTGGTGGTACCGCTGGGGCGGCTACATAAACGAGTTGGGCTACACCGACGAGCGTTGCGTGCTGAACACCCACGCTGGTGCTACAGCCTTCTTGGCCTTGTACACCGAACGCACCGGAGACCCTTCCGCTCGCCAGGGTGCCGAGGCCGGCCTGGCAGCGGTGCGCTGGGGACTAGAGCGGGGCATCCAGCGCGGCGACGGGCAGTTCCTGTACTGCTTGAGCCAGGTAGATCCCACCCTGGAGCGGCCCGGCGATCCCCCGTACATCAAGCTGGACTTGGTGCCACAGATCGAGGACGTGTACACCGTGGCATCCAGCTACCGCCTGATGATGGCACTGCGCAGCATCCCCGATCCGGTGGTCACCGCGGCTATCCAGCGTGCTTTGGACTACTGGTGGGTAGGCCACCGCGCCGGCACGGTGTACACATATCGGGCCTACTCCGCCATCGCCTTTGGTGTGGCTGCCGGGGAGATCGATCTTCGCTACGCCCTGGCTCTGCCGGAGATTCTGCGCGATCGTGAGCAGTTCACGTCGATGCAGCGGGGACTTTCGTCGTTCATCGCCCCGCATGGGTTGCCCCTAGTACATGTCCGGGCGCGCGGCCGGCCGGGACGATTCGTCGAGCCGGTCTTCCTGCGCCGCCGCCGGGGTGAGTTCCTATTCGCCCTAGTCAACACCGAGCAGCCGATGCGGCATATTCCGCTGGAGGTGGGTCTGCCGCCGGGCACCGCACTACGCGGAGCTTGGCTGATCGATCCCGCTGCCGATCCGGTTACCGAGGCAGCCGCCTCTTGGCTTCCCGACGGCGACAGTTCGGCCATCGTGGCCGTAGATGAGTTGCAGGAGTTTGCTGTGACGGTCGTGCGCCTCGAGCTGGACGAACCCGATGCCTGACTCCACGATGTCCGCGCAAACACCCTCGAGCGACATAGTCGTGGTGGCTGGTGCCTCTTTCCCGAGTCTCGAGGTGGAGCGGTCTTATCTCGAGCCGCTCGGCTGCACTGTCGCCGACAAGCGATTTGCCGGGGACGACGAGGCGCTGGAGGCCTGTCGGACAGCAGTAGCGGTGATGACCGACTACTTCGTCTGCGATGCGGCCCGTATTGCCACCTTTGAGAGGTGCAGGGTGATCTGCCAGTACGGCGCCGGGCTGAACCAGGTGGAGGTCGCTGCCGCCACTGCCTCGGGCATTTACGTCACACACACGCCCGACTACTGCAGCGAGGAACTCGGCGATCACACCATGGCGCTGATTCTGGCTTCAATGCGCCGCATCGTGCGCTTTGATCGGAGAATCCGGGCTGGCTACTGGGACTACAACGACGGCATGCCGATGCGCCGTTTGGCTGCCTGCACGCTGGGTCTGGTGGGATTCGGCAGGGCAGCCCGGGCCGTGGCAGCCAGAGCGCAGGGGTTCGGGATGAATGTAATAGCGCACGACCCGCTCGTTGAAGACGCCGCCTTCGCCTCCGCCGGGGTAGAGCGTGCGGACGAACTCACCGATGTCCTAGCCAATGCCGATGTGGTTAGCATTCACGTCCCGCTAACTCAGGGCACTCGCCATCTCATTGGAGCAGAGCAACTGGCATCGCTGCGCGACGGGGCGTTCATAGTGAACACTTCCCGGGGTGGTGTAATCGATCAGCGGGCACTGCACTCAGAACTTGCCACTGGAAGACTCGGCGGAGCCGGACTTGATGTCTTAGAGCAGGAGCCGCCAGCGAACGACGAACCCCTCCTGGCCTGCGAGGACGCCGTTTTGACTCCACACTCCGCTTTCTTGTCAGTGGAATCGCTGGAGTTGTTGCAGAACCGGGCAGCCGCTGAGGTGGCCAGAGTGATCACTGGCGATGTGCCTGTCTACGGTGTGAATGTCGAGGAAGTGCGCGACCGTGCGTCCGACGAAGCAGCGTGCTCTGCTGGTGACGTGGCTCTCTTCTGGCGCAAGCCCTGACCTGGAGGGACGGACATGGGTGCGATAACGCTCGACGGTTGCTCGAAGGTATTCCCGAACGGAGTGCGCGCCGTTGACAATGTGTCGTTGCAGATCAACGACGGAGAGTTCATGGTGCTTGTCGGGCCTTCGGGGTGCGGCAAGTCGACGATGTTGCGGATGATCGCGGGCCTCGAGGAGGCCACCGAGGGGACGATCACCATTGGCGATCGGGACGTTACCGATCTTTCACCGCCGGAGCGCGACATTGCGATGGTGTTCCAGAACTACGCCCTGTATTCGCACATGTCGGTGCGCGAGAACCTGGGGTTTGGCCTGCGAATGCGCAAGGTGCCGAAGTCCGAGCGAGCCGAGAAAGTGAGCGCGGTGGCGCGCACGCTGGGTTTGGGAGACTTGTTGGATCGCAAGCCGGCAGCGCTGTCAGGTGGGCAGCGCCAGCGGGTAGCGATGGGGCGGGCGATGGTGCGCGAGCCGGCGGCGTTTCTGATGGATGAGCCGCTGTCGAACCTGGACGCCAAGTTGCGGGTGGCGATGCGTTCAGAGCTTGTGCGCCTGCATGCCCGCCTGCAGACCACATCTCTCTTTGTGACCCACGATCAGACCGAAGCGATGACGCTAGGTCAGCGGGTGGCGGTGCTGCGCGCCGGGGTGTTGCAGCAGTGCGACACCCCCCAGCAGTTGTTTAGCAACCCCACGAATCTATTCGTCGGCGCTTTCGTCGGCTCGCCGAGCATGAACTTCGTGGAGGCCACCGTCGCCGACGACAGCGTCGCGTTCCCCGGACTAGAAATGTCGCTGCCGGAGTGTTCGCCGTTGCGGGGCCAGAATCGGTCGGTGATCCTAGGAATCCGGCCCAGCGACTTCGCTCACAGCGATGACGCCGCTCCGCACCTGCCGCGCATGCGGGTTGTGCCTTCGGTGGTGGAAGAACTCGGCGCTGAGACTTACCTGGTGTTTGGGATCGACGCTCCCCGGGTCGACACCGAAGCGACGCGGGCTGCCGCCGACGCCGAGCGCAGCGACACAATGACTTTGCTGGCCGACGAGGAAGGCGCAACCTTCACCGCCCGCATCGACCCGCGCCGCTCACCCCGCCCGGGAAGTCCTATCGAGTTGGCTGTCGAGAGCGACCTAGCGCACTTCTTCGATCCCGAAACCGGCGACGCCATAGGCGCCACTGACTAGCCGGGGCGTTCATGCCGCCGCGGTCGCCGGGGTGGCGGTCAGAAGTCGGGTTCTCGCAGTTCGGCGTAGCCGGCCTCGGCCTCTAGGGAGCGCCGCCGCCACAGGCCGCCCAGCCAGACGGCGAAAATGGTCAACACGAAGGGGATCATCAGCACAAACTCCCGCGGTACCCGCTCGGTGATGTTGATCTGCGACTGGATGCCGATGGCATCAGCGAAGCCAAAGAACAGGCCGGCGAAGGCGGCGCCGATGGGGTGCCAGGCTCCGAAAATGACCGCCACGAACGCAATAAAGCCTCGGCCGTTGGTCATGTTCTCGGTAAAGTTGCGCAACGCCCCCACCGAGAGTTCCGCCCCGCCTAAGGCGCAGAGGGCGCCAGCGATGAGCAGTGCCTGCAGTCGGATCAGCGATGGGTTCACGCCCGCCGAGCGGGCGGCGAACGGATACTCGCCAACAGCCGCTAGACGCAAGCCGAAACGGCTCCGCCGCAGCACAACCCAGGCAGCCAACACGATCACCGGCGTGATCCACACGAAGATGGAATGCTCGGCGATGATCACACCTGCCCCGGAGGTGATACCCCGGACGGGGCGCGGCAGTACTACTTCGGTGAACATCGACCCACGCACGTCAAATATGGCCCCCAAGGCATAGGCAGTACCTCCGAGGCCTATGGACGTGAGCCCAAGACCGGCGATGATGACGTTGGCGCCCAAGGGACCGATCACCCACCAGTAGATCGCCGACAGCAGCAGGCACACCCCGATCGCCGCCAGGATGCCGAGTTCCACCGAGCCCGTACTGTCCCCTACGGCCACCGTGGTGAAGGCTCCGGTGATCATCAGCCCCTCGAGCCCCAGGTGGAAGATCCCGGCCCGGAAGGCAAACACACCGGCCATGGCCACCAATACCAGCGGGGCGGCCGAGCGCAGCGTGGTGGCGAGAATCTGTTCCATCAGCCTGCTGGTGCTTCGGTCTGTGCCGCCCGCCGGCGGCGCACGGCGCGGAACTTGATGGTCACCAGGAAGGCCACCATGCCGTGTAACAGCACCAGCGCCGGTGGTGGCAGATCGGTCACAATCGGTAGGAACAAGATGGCCGACTGCAAGCCGCCGAAGAAAATGGCGGCCACGACGGTGCCCCACACGTTCAACAGGCCCACGAGCGCCACCACGACGGCGGTGAAGCCCACCTCGGGCGAGAACCCAGTAACCAGCCTCGCCGCCGGGCCGTAAAGCTCCACCGCGCCCGCCAGACCGGCCAGCGCCCCTGACAGAGCGAACGCCCCCAGTCCCACCCGACGCACGTTTATGCCCTGCCAGCGAGCCATGGTGGCGTTGCGGCCCACCAGGGTGACGGTGAGCCCAAATCGGGTGCGCTCTAACACCAGCCAAACCAGCAGCGTGACGCCGGCTACGAGCAGCAGCACGGTGGTCGAAACGCCCGAGCCGCCGGTGAGGCGAAAACTCTCGGGGATTCGCTCGCTGGCTGCCGTCTGGCCGGTGCCCTGCGGGTTGCGCATCGGTCCGGCGGTCAGATACTGCAGTACCAGCGCGCCGATGAAGCTCATCATTAGGGTGGTGAGCACCTCGTCGGTGCCGAATCTCACTCGCAGCCAGCCGGGGAACAGCGACCACAGCACCCCGGCCAACATCGCCGCCAAAGTCCCGCAGAGGACCACAAGCCCGCTAGGACCCTCGCGCCAACCTAGCGAGATGGCCAACGCCGAGCAGGCGCCCACGTAGAACTGTCCTTGGCCGCCAATGTTGAAGAACCCGGCTCGGAAGCCAACCACGACGCCTAGCGCGATCAGCAGCAGCGGGATAGCCCAGCGGATCGTGGAAGTGGAAGCTCCGGTGGCGGTGATTGCGCCCTGAATAACACCCGAGAACACAGCGCCGACGCTGTATCCGCTGACCCGCAAGATCAGAGCAGTGATGAGAAACGACATCAAAACCAGCGCCACGGTCCAAGCCATGCGCCGCATTCCCCTGGTCATCGCACCGCCCCGGTCATGGTGTCGCCGACCGCTCGGCGGTCGTAGGGGCCACAGAAATGGCCTACAATCCGGCCGCCGTACATCACCAGCAGCCGGTCGGACAGTTCAAACAGCTCATCCAAATCCGACGAGATCAGCAGCACCCCAGCGCCGGCCTGGCGCAGTCCCCGCAGGGATCGGCGCACGAACTCGGTGGCGGAGAAGTCCAGCCCGCGGGTGGGTTGAGCGGCAACTAGCACTTCCAGCCCCGGGGCCAGCTCGCGGGAGAGGATCAGACGCTGGATGTTCCCCCCCGAGAGGCTCTCGGCGGGTTGCACCACGCTGTCATAGCGCACCCGCCAGAGGTCCATCGCCTCGGCCGCCTGCCGCTTGTACTGCCGCAGCGAGATGAGCTTTGAGCCCCGCCGCCCTCGGCCCAGCAGCCGCAGCGCCGACTGGTTCAGCCACAAGGCGGCGCTCTGGCTGACACCTTCGGTGTTGCGGTCGAATGGCACTAGGCGCAGTCCCAGTAGTCGTCGCCGGGCCGGAGCGGAGCCGGTGACTTCTACCTCGCCGATGCGGACGGAGCCCGCCTCGATGGCGCTGAGTCCGGCGATCACCGAGACCAAGCTGCGTTGGCCGTTGCCTTCCACGCCGGCGATCCCCACGATCTCACCGGCCTCCACCCTTAGGCTGACCTCAGCAAGCCCAGGCTCGAAAGCCGATTCGGCGCTGGAGACCCCGGTGAGTTCCAAGAGCGTGTGTTGGGTGCCCGAAGCTGTCTCCGGGACACCGGCTGCGCTCTCGTCTTGTGCGCTGGGGCCGACGATTGCGTCGCTGAGTCGCCCCTGGGACACCTCGGCCATCTCGGCTGGACCTAGCACCAGCTCGCCGTCGCGCAGCACGCTCACCGTGTCGGCCACGGCAGCCACTTCGCGCAGCTTGTGCAGCACCACCAGCACGGTGACGCCGCTGTCACGCAGGCGCCGCAGGCGCTCGAAAAGCGCCTCGGTAGCGGCCGGAGTTAGCAGCGCAGTGGGTTCATCCAAGAGCAGCACAGACGCCTCGGTTGCCAGGGCTCGGACGATCTCAAGCGACTGGCGAGCCTCGACTGGAAGATCGCGGATTCGTGTCGACAGGGTCTCTTTGCCGCCGATCTCAGCGACATCTGCCCGCCAACGCCGGTGCAACTCGGCCCGTCGATACACGGCGCGACCACCTGTCCGCACGGCGGTGAGTTCTAGAGCCTCAGCCACGGTGAACGACGGCGGCAGCGAGAAGTGCTGGTGCACCATCGCCAGTCCAGCCGACTTGGCGGCCCGAACGTCACCGGGCGGGATCTCCCGGCCACCGACGTGCACCTTGCCGGTGTCGGGCGCCTGCAGGCCGCCCAGCACCTTGGCCAGGGTGGTCTTACCAGCGCCGTTTTGGCCGACGAGGGCGTGGATCCGGCCGGGAGCTAACTCCAGGCTTACGTTTTGCAGCGCCCGCACGGCACCGAAGCTGACGCCGAGCGACTGACAGCAAACCGCCGGGGTTCCAGCGGCGGCCGGTTCGCTCGGCGCCGTCATCGGCTGGAGACTAGTTGTCTCAGAGTTCGGGGTTGAAGGGAATCTCCAGCGTGCCGTCCTTGATGGCTTCGCGTGCGGCTTCGAGTTCGTCGAGCGTGGCTTCGATGATCTCGACCATCTCGGGCGGGCCGTTCTCTAAGAAGTCGGGGTTCATGACCATGTCCACACCACCCTCGGCTACCCCAGCGCCGATGTAGCCGGGTGTGTAGTCGTCGCTCAGAGCGTGTTCTACCTGGGCGTAGAGAATCTCGGCCCAGTACAGCAGGACGCTGGCGATCACGGCTGAACTCGTGAAGTAGTTCTCCGAGCCGCCGATTACATAGCCGCCCTTCTCCTCAGCAGCTTGGATTACTCCGAGGTCGGTGGCCGCCGCGTCGGTCATGATGATGTCCACGCCGCCGTCGTACAGCGCCGCGCCCAGTTCGCGCCCCTTGGCGGGATCTTCGAACGAGTCGGCGAAGGCGGCCTCACCTGTGATCGACGAGTCCTTTGTCTGCGCTGCGGCCACGAAGGCGTTGTAGTCGGCGTTCAGCGACGGGATAGACACGCCGCCCACGAATCCAACCTTGCCTGTGGTGTTTAGCTCGCCCGCTAGGAGCCCCGCCAGGTAAGTGCCCTTGTAATAGTCGAAACCGATGGAGACGAGATTGTCGATGCCATCTTCGAATCCGAAGATGTGGATCCAGCGGGTATCGGGGTACTCCGGAGCCAACAGAGTGACGACCTCCTGCATGGGTGGGAACGTGACTGCGATGATGTCGGTGCCCTGGTTGGCGAGGTTCCGTAGGGTCGCCTCGAAAGTTGAGGGGTCGGTCGCTTCGATGAAGGTGATGTCGGCACCGAAGTCGGCTTCAACCATCTCCAGACCTTGGACGAGGCTGTCGATTGGTCCCAGGTCGCCGGCTCGCTGGTTAGCCACTAGGGCAACGGTTACCGGCTCTTCCGGCGCGGGCGCGGGTTCCGGCGGCGGTGGCGGTTCGGGTGCAGGTTCGGGCGCGGGCGCCGGTTCCGCTGGCGGAGGTGGCGGTTCGGGTGCAGGTTCCGGGGCCGGCGCCGGAGCAGGTTCAGGCGCGGGTGCCGGTGCTGCGGTCATTCCGCCGTCGTCCTCGCCGCAGGCTGCCGCAACCAATGCAACAGCCACGAAGAGGGCCAAGAAAATGCGTCGATGTCTCATCGGATCCTCCCTGTTCGACACGTAATCGCTCACACTAAGCCAGATCTGCACTCCATAGAAATGGGGCGGTAGAAATGCGCCGGTCGCTCACGGTGCTGTCCACGCCAGCACCCCCGAGGCCGTTAGCGCCTTGATCCGTTCGGGCTCGATGCCGTATTCCTTTAGCGCCAGAGCGGCTCCCTCACCCAGCGCCGGCGGCGGTCGGTGTGGCACCGGCGGCGTGTCGGGTAGGTGCACCGGTGAGGCCACCGACCGCAGAGTCTCTGATCCGTTGCGAGCTATCTCGGCAATCATGGGCGCGGTGTGCGGGTCGGTCAGCGCCTCCGTCAAAGTTCGCACCGGCGCACAGAGCACGTCCTCAGCCTCCAGCCGGGCGATCACCTCGGCGGTGCTAAAGCGACCGATGGCATCGACTAGCAGGGCTTGCAGTCGGGGTTTGTTGGCAGCCTGTTGCTCCATGCCGGCGAAGTCCGGGTGCTCCGATAGGTCTTCCAAGTCCAGGGCGGCGCAGATATCGCGCAGCGGGTTGGGTTTGAAGGCGCCAACTAGCACGATCTCGCCGTCGCTGGTGGCGAAGGTCCCGACTAGGGGCAGTCGCGCCCAGTTCAAGCTGGCGCGATTCATCAGCGCCATTGTGGCCTCGAGGATCTGCATGGCCAGCAGCGAGTCGTACAACGAGACCTCCACCCGCTGACCTCGGCCGCTCCGCTCCCGCTGCAACAGAGCCATGAGGATGCCCTGTACCATGTTCATTCCCGCGGTGTAGTCGGCTAGGGCGATGGGATAGATGGCGGTGGGGTGAGCGTCATCGGCCTTGTGTGACATGGCGCCAGTGAGAGCTTGCGCCAGGATGTCCTGGCCTCCCTTGCGCACGTAGACTCCCTCGGTGCCGAATCCGGTGCCCTGAGCCCAGACGATGCGCGGGTTCAACTCCGACAGCCGTGTGTAGCCCAGTCCTAGCCGCTCCATAACCCCCGGCCGGTAGTTGTTGACTACCACGTCGGCCACCCGCGCCAGATCTTCGATCAGCCGCAGACCCTCGGGTTCCCGCAGGTTGATCGCCAGGCTGCGCTTGTTGCGGTTCACCGCGCCGAAAGCGGGATGCAGGGGGCCGTCGGGGTCCACGAGCGCCTGGCGGAAAATGTCCCCGGTGCCTGGTCGTTCTATTTTCAGCACATCAGCGCCGTGGTCGGCCAGCAGTTGAGTCGCCACCGGCCCCATCACGATCTGAGAGAAGTCCAAGATTCTGATCCCCGAGAGGGGTTGATCGCCGGGGAAGTTCATAGCTTTGAGATAGCTCTCCTACAGCAAAATATAGTACTTAGATGCTGAAGCCTAAGCAGCAGACATTTCAGACGGCGCGGGGACCCGCCCAGAACCCTGTCGCAGATGTGCTGATCGTCGGCTCTGGGGCCTCGGGTTCGGTGGCCGCTGTTCGACTCGCCGGCGCCGGCTTCAGCGTGGTCTGCCTAGAACAGGGCGACTGGGCGCAAACCGCCGACTACATGAGCGCCACCCCGGAGGCCGAACTGGCCTGGGTGCAGCGCTGGAATCCCGCCCCCAACGTGCGGGCCAACCAGGCCGACTACCCGCTCACCGGCGACGCCGACATCCGCCCGGTCATGTACAACGGCGTTGGCGGGGGGCTGGTGCAGTGGGCGGCCATGTGGCAGCCGCTGCTCGTCTCGGACTTCAGGGTTCGCTCACTCGACGGGGTGGCCGACGACTGGCCGATCAGCTGGGACGACCTGGCCCCCCACTACGCCTCGGTAGCGCACGAAATGTCGGTATCGGGCCTGGCCGGCGACCCAGCGCTGCCCGAGCTGGGCGTCTATCCCAACCCGCCGATCGCCATTGGGAAGGTCGGCCAGGCGGCGGCCGCCGGGATGGACCGGCTGGGCTGGCACTGGTGGCCCGGTGCCAACGCCATTGCCTCGCGCCGCCATGGCAAGCTGCAGGCTTGCCAGCGCCGCGGCACCTGTATGACCGGCTGCCCAGAGAGCGCCAAGGCAACCCCCTCGCTGACCCACTGGCCGGCCGCGCTGGCCGCTGGCGCCGACCTCATCACTGGCGCCCGAGTCGCCGAGATCCCCCTCGACAAGCGGGGTCGGGCGATAGGTGCCGTATATCTGGACGCCGCCGGCAACCAGCATTTCCAGCGGGCGCAGGTAGTGATTCTGGCCGCCAACGCCGTGGGCACGGCCCGCCTGCTGCTCCTGTCGAAGTCGGCGCGCTTTCCCGACGGGCTGGCTAACTCCTCTGGCCTAGTAGGGCGCCGGCTAATGCAGCACCCCTACCGCACCGTCACCGCCGTGTGCGAAGAGCCGCTGGAAAGTTGGCAGGGCCCCTGGGGTCAGAGCATCTATTCCTTGGAGTTCGCCGAGAGCCATCCCAGCCGAGACTTCGTGCGTGGTGCCAAGTGGATGGTCATGCCCCACGGCGGTCCAATGTTCGCCGTGGCGGAGTATCACGAGGCGCATCGTCACGAGGGCTTCGAGGCCATCTGGGGGGAGAGTTTCCACCGGGCTACAGCAGAGCTGCTCGGGCACTCGTTCACTTGGGGTATCCAGGCGGAGGACCTGCCAGAAGAGCACAACCGAGTAGTCCTCGACCCGGATGTGTGCGACAGCTCGGGGTTGCCGACAGCCAGAATCCAGTACCGGGTGTCGGAAAACTCGCGGCGGATGCTGGACTTCAATGTGGCCCGAGCCGTAGAGGCCGCCGAAGCTGCCGGGGCAACCCAAACCCTGGTGAGAGAAATCTGGCCCAGCGGAATCGGCCACGTGCTGGGCACCACACCGATGGGTAACGACCCTGCCAGCTCGGTAGTGGATCGCTGGTGCCGGGCTCACGACGTGCCGAACCTTTACGTGATCGACGGAGGGGTGTTTGTGACCGGCGGATCAGCTAATCCCACCGCCACGATCATGGCCAACGCTCAGCGCGTGACCGACCACCTGATTGGGACGCGGACCTCCCAGGAGGTGCCGGGGTGAGCGGTCCTCGCCTCGACGATTCGCAACGGGCGGCGTTGGCTCTGCTAGCCGATGTGCTAGTTGCCGAGGGTCGGGGTATGCCGGCGGCGTCGACGGTCGGCTTGGCCGGCGAGCTGATCGACCGCTGTCTGGAAGCCGCTCCCGTGCTAGCGGAACCTCTCGCAGCGCTGCTAGACGAGCTGGCTTCCCAGCCCCCTGAGGTGTTCGCCCGCCACCTGGCCGCCCAACGGCCCGACGACTTTGCCGTAATATCTACGGCGGTTGTCGGTTCCTACTATCTCAGCCCCACGGTGCGCCAGCTCATCGGCTATCCCGGCCAGCAGCCCAGCCCGCTCATAGCTACTAGCGAACCCGATTACTTGGAGATGCTAGAGCGGGTTTACGAGCGCCACCGGGGCTTTCGGGAGGCACCGTGACCCAGCGCATCGATAAACCGCCCGGTTGCCCCGTCGTTCGGTTCGATCACCACTCCGGGGATTTCGCCCGCGACCCGTGGAGCATCTACCAGGGCTTACGCGCCGCAAGGGTAGCGTACTCCGATACTTACGGCGGCTTCTACGTCCTCTCCCGCTACGAGGATGTGTGGGACGCGGCCCGCGACGACGAGACGTTCTCTTCCGACCGAGAGGTGGTGCTGCCCGCCACTGGTGTGGGTCGGCTGATCCCGCTCAACGCTGATCCTCCCGACTTGCAGCGCTACCGGTCGGCGTTGTTCCCGTATTTCACTCAGCGCGCTGCCGAGGCTATGGAGCCCGACATCCGGCGTTTCACCACGACCACTATCGATGCCTTCATCGATTCGGGAAGCTGTGACTTGGTCACCGACCTGGCGGCTCCGGTCCCCGCCATGACCACGCTGGAGTTGATGGGTCTGCCGCCGGAGGACTGGGCCATCCTGGCCGAGCCGCTGCACGGTCTAATTTCCTACCCAACCGACCACCCAAGCCACGAGTCCGCCCGGGAAGGCGTCTGGGCGATTCGCCAGCGTTTCGCCGCCGAGGTTGCCGAGCGAGCCGCTAAGCCCCGTGACGACATGATCATGCACCTGCTAAGCCTCGAAAGGCAAGGCTCCCTGAACCGCGACGAGGTGGTGGACCTGCTCATGATGGTCACCATCGGCGGCTTCGACACCACCATGGCAGCCATCGGCAGCGCCTTGCTGTATCTGGAGCAGCACCCAGCCGAGCGCCGCCGCCTGGCGGAGGACCCTAGTTTGCTACCTGCTGCCGTTGACGAGTTCTTGCGCTTCGAGGCTCCCGTGCAGGGCTTCGCCCGGACGGTCACCCGGGACATTCAGATCGGCGACTGCCCGATACCTGCGGGGGAGACGGTCTTCCTGCTCTGGGGCTCGGCTAACCGCGACCCCGAGGCCTTCGACCGACCCGACGAGATGGTCTTGGACCGCCGACCCAACCGCCATCTCACCTTCGGCGTGGGCGGTCACCGCTGCTTGGGTTCTCACCTAGCCAGGGTAGAAATGCGGGTGGTGCTAGCCGAGATCCTGAAACGTCTCGGCGACTACACCGTTTCGCACGTAGACATCTGCTGGCCCAACAGCGTCGGCATCCTCTACGGCCGCTCCCACATTCCCGCCACGTTCTAGCTAGATTCCCGCCGGCTGCTAGCCCGCCCGCTGCCGTCGGCGGACTCAGAACGGAGAGGTCTCCCCGTTTGGCACGCCGACGTCGAAGGTCTTCATCATTTGTGCTAGCAGGTTGTAGTAACCGACAATGGTGACGAGTTCCATGACGCCGTCGAGGCCGAGGACTTTCCGCGCTTGCCGGAAAGTGGCGTCGTCGGGCCGCTCCCCGGCGATCAGTGCCCGGCAGAAATCAAAGGTCGCCGCCGCGGTCTCGTCGTCGAATTCGGGCGTCTCGCCAGCCTTTAGAGCCGCGATCTGCTCGTCGCCTAGGCCCGCCCGGCGGGCGATGGGTTCGTGCGCCCACCACTCAAACTCCGAACGCCAGTGCGCCGCAACCGCCAGGATGGTCACTTCCCGCACCAGCGGGCTCAGGTCGGACCCAAAGCGTATGGCACCCCCTAAAGCCTGCAGAGCGTTACCCACTACGGGGCTCAGCAGGAGGGCGTTGAACGGGCCTACCAGGCTTCCGTCGGATTCGGTCAGCCGGAACGAGGCGTCTCGGGCTCTATCCCCGCCAGCGATTGAGTTATAGAGGTCTCGCTGCTCGGCGGTGAGTTCCTCCGGGCGCAGTCCGCTCAGGCGGCTCACGGCCCCAAGTCCACGATGGCCGCCACCGAGCCGCCGCCTGCCGGACCTTGCTGCAGGCCCGCCACCGACACGAACACAGCGGGGTCGCCGATGGCCGCTGCCGCCACGCCGCCGACTGCACCTTTGGTGTGGTGGGTGTGATGCACGTCGGAGTCGTTGAGTGCCACCTGACGCCGGCCTCGCAGCCGTCCCGAGGGGTCGGCCTCGCACTTGATAAAGCAGTTCACCACTCGGTCGTTTAGGTCCTCGGCCCGGGGGCGCTCGGGCAGCTCTAGGCCGGCGGAGCGGATGGCATCGTAGATGCCGTCGAAGTCCAAGGCGTCGTGCATCACCGAGTGACCTATGCGGTAGCGCCCGCCGACGCCGAGTCGGTTGCCGACGACGACTATTTGAGCCTCCACCTGCTCCACCCCAGAGGAACAAGAGGCCACCGAGGAATACACCGAGAGGTCCTTAGCGATCTGCTCGGGCCGCGGCCGGGGGATCTCGCCCAGCGCAGTGGCGATACCCAGGGCGGAGGTGGCGTTGGACACCGCCATGGACTCCATGGTGTCGGTGAGGGCCACTGTCTTGCCCCGAGAGTGGGCATCTGCAATGCGCTCGGCGGTCAGCAGCGGCGTCTTTGTCTGCACGAAATGCACGTCGGCGCTGTCGCTAATTCCGGCGGCCTCCATCGCCTTACGCACGCCAGCAGCCACTTTGTCCACCATCTCCAGGCGGCCGATCTCCTCGGGCAGGATGGGCTCGGACACGGCGAAGCCCACGGCCAGACGCTTCTCGTCCGCCGGCTCAGCGGGGCCGTCCACCTTGGCGAAGACCGTCATGTGCGGCGAAATGACGCCATCACAGCCACCCGACCAGGCAATTGGCACCTTTAGGGCCTCAGCGCGGGTCTTGCCGGCGTGCTCCACGAGGAAGTCTCGCAGCACCCGGTCGGCCAGAACTCGGGAGAAGTCGTTGACCCCGCCGTTGCCTTCCACCTTGCCGATTAGGGCCACTATTTCCTCAGCGGCGAAGTCGCCGGCTGCGATGGCCGCCTCCAAACCGGAGGTGTCCTGCACGCTCTCGAAGGGGATCTTGCGTACGACGTAGGGCATCTCGGGTCCTCCTAGCCCTGGGAATGGCTCGGACCAGTGGTGACGCCTCGTGGCTGCCGCCGCCGGCCGCTAGGGGCCCCATGATAAAGCAGTGTTGAATCGTCTACGATCCTGTTGACATTTCTGATCCCGCGGCTGGCGGCCAACTTCCCAGCGGCGGGACCGACACGAGGAGTCCGTCCCATGTCCGCTGCCAAGCACCTGCTCCCTGGCTCAGAGACCAAGCGAGCGGGCGACCTGCTCTACGTCTCGACGATTTTCCCGGTAGACGGCGACGGTCGCACCGTGTATTCCACTTCCGGTTCGCCCCACATGGGTGACTCCGACGTTTATGCCCAGTCCCGTGCGATTCTCGACGAGTTGGCCCGGCGGGTGGAGGCCGACGGAAGCTCCATGGATCGGGTGCTGCGGGTGGAGGTGCAGTTGGCTTCAGCGGCGGACTTCCACGAGTTCAAGCTCGCCTGGATGGAGGCTTTCGGCGACGAGCCGCCGGCCCGCACAACCATCGTGGTGGGGAACGATCAGGTGGTGCCCGGGACTTTGGTGACGCTCAACGCTGTGGCACTGAACGGCGACTCGGCGGCCCAGCGCCAGACCATCCACACCGACGAGGCCCCAAACCCTATGCCTTATGAGCACGTGCCCCAGGCCATCAGGGGTGGTCACTGGGTGTATCCCTCGGCCCTGCCGGCGTGCGACTACGAGACCGGCATCCCCCTAGGCGTGGGCAAGAACCTTCCCGCCTTCCCTTACTACGCCAACGACGCCACCGACCAGGCCGAGTACGTCTTCGCCAACCTGCAGAAGGTGATGCAGGCGGCCGGCACCGAGGTGGCCAACATAATCAAGGCCCATCTTTACGAGCCCAGCCTGCTCACGTTCCCCGATGTGGACGCCGTCTGGGCCCGCTACATGCCGCGCCCACCTACCCGCGCCTCCATGGCCGCCCGAGATCTGCTGGTAGAGCGGGCAGTGTTCGTGGCCAACCTGCTGGGGGTTATGCCCGACGAGTCGATGAAGATCGTAGAGACCCGCAAGGGCATTCACTGGCACCCCGTGCTGGTGCGGAAAGTGAACTTCACGCCCGGCATCGCCGTAGGTGACGACTGGCTGTTCCTAGCCGGTCAGGTGCCGGTGCCCGATTTCCTAACCGGCGTGGTAGGCACCGGTCCGTCGGCGTTGCGCAACTACTTCTCTGATATAGAGCTGCAGACCGAGACCACCATGCGCCTAATTCAGGACCAGATCGACTCCAACGGATTCGAACTGCGAGACGTGGTGGACGCGCACATCTTCCTAGTGCACGCCCAGCGTGACTACCGAGGCTTCGAACGAGCCTGGAACCGGATAATGACCGAAGGCGGGGTAGAGAACCCACCACCCATAACACTAATCCCATCACGCCAGCGCGACGGAGGCACCGGCATAATGTTCCTAGGCCCCGACGAGGTAATCCGCCCCGACATAGAAATAGACTTCATCCTCCACCGAAGCTGACCTTAGAGGGGTCACTCGTATATCCACTTGAAGTCAGAAGGATCGTGGCCGAATAGTTCGAGCAATTTACGCACCCGTGTCCTTAGTTGTTTGGAATTCCCATGGACAACGAAGTAGTATTCCGATTGCCTTGGTTTATAGCACCGTGTCCTGCCGCTTAGGCTTAGCATTTCCGGATTGCGTGCCGCAAAAGGGAACCTGCTTCCGGATCGTCGCAGTCCTTGGACGCGATGAAAATCGTGGGTATGTCTATCGTAGAGGAGGTTCAAGAACTTCTTGTATGCATCTACATAAGATTCTACTTCGTGGCGTTCACCCCATAGCTCCACAGCTACAGGTTTCTGATACTGTGCCTCTTGTTTCAGTTCTGTAGTACGTAAGATATGTTGCTCATAGTCCCCCGTCCCGAGATAATTGTTTGGTGATGTCTCGACACTGTCCTCGTATGCAATTTCGAATTCAGAGGGATCGTGGCCGAACTCAGTTAGCAACGCGCGAGCTAAAGCCGTGGCGTAGTGGATGGTTCCGGGGACAATGAAGAAGTGTCCTGATGACAGTGGCTCGTAGTAATGTTTCCTGCCCCTATTACCAAGCATCTCGGGGTCGCGGGCGACATAGGGCAGACTAGCCTCTGGCAGGCTTAGCTCTTGGATGAGATGAAATTTATCGCGATACTTTTCGAAGATACAGTCTACTAATTTCCTATATGCAGCGGCATGAGATCGGATTTCGTAGCGTTCACCCCATAACTCCATCGCTATGGGTCTCTTACTTGTTTTCGGTCTCTTCGGCTTGGGGATCTGCGGTGACTGGCTCGATGGCGGAGTTTTCGTCATTTCCTCGGCCGGCACATTAGCGGACGGAATGGGCGAGCCTCGAAGAGCTGCCACCAACTGAGGCTTCGTGGGCCGCAGGCTGACCTGCTCGTAAACCCGCTTGCCAAATAGTTCGACCAGTTCGTCGTCAGGTTCGCTCAGCATGCGCTGCCAAATTCCCGGCATCTCTGTGCTGAGGTGAGCAGCCTCTAGGCTGGCCTTGCGGACATCCCTAGCCCGGCGCTCTGCTTGCCCGTTGACCAGCTTTTCCTTGCTCAGAAACGCTTCGAAGTCCTCAACAAGTTGATCCACCGGGTCTTCAGTGATCTTAAGGGTCGAGAATCGGCGGTCCTGGGGTGGGCCGGATTCGCGCGGAAGGTACAGCCACCACTCCAGGCCGGTGGTTAGGACACAAATGTCCACCCCCTCGTGAAAGGCGTATCCGAGAACCTGTCCAACATGACTGCTCAGGTCGGCACCAGGCGATTTAGCCTCGATCAGCGCTAAGAACCGACCTGCGGACTTGAGCGCAATATCTACACGGCCACCGCTGCGTTTACTGCCCACCGGGAGTTCGTAGCTCACCTCAGGCCCGAACGGATCCCAGCCAAGACTCTGCAGTATCGGAGCCAAGATCCACTGCTTGGCCGACTCCTCATTCGGCGGAGTCGGAGAAGAGCGAATTGTGTCCAATCGTTCACGCAGAGACATAATCCCCCTCAGTGTGACCAGTAGACGAGAACTGCGTCACTCATACAAAATCTTGAAGTCATCGGGTTCGTGGCCGAGAAGCTTGAGGAATTTGCGAGTCCTCCCTCTGAGCATTTTGCCGTTCCCATTCACATTGAAAAAGTATCCTGACGAGAAAGGCTCATAACAATTTTTCTTGCCTTTCGAGCTGAGCATCTCAGGATTACGTGCCACGTAGGGAGTATAGTTTCCTCTAAGCTCTAGCAAACGGTGGAACTCGTCGCTGTGTCGTTCGAAGAGTAGATCGATTACTTTTCTGAATGCATCAGCATGCGATCCTACCTCGTAGTGTTGGCCCCACAACTCCATCGCTACTGGTTTCGAAGGCAAAATATCTTGTTGTTTACTAGGTTCAGATTCGAAAGAGTCCTGATACAGGATCTCGAAGCCAGAGGAGTCATGGCCAAATAGTTCAAGGAATTGGCGCGCCCTTCTCATGAGGGTCGCTGTACCTTCATAGCCGAGCGCAAAGAAGTATCCTGATGATTGTGGTTCGTAATATCGGTACTGTCCGTCCGAGTTGAGCAGTTCAAGTTTGCGTGCTACGTAGAGATTCTTTCTGCCTCGGATCTCTAGCACACGATGAAACTCGTGATTATGATGTTTATATAGGAGGTCTAGTACCTTCTTGTATGCATCCCTATGAGATTTAATATCATAGCGTTCACCCCATAACTCCATTGCTATGGGTTTTGTGCCCGATTTCGGCTTCTGCGGTTTGGTAGTCTGCTGCGACTGGCTCGATGGCGGAGTTTTCGTCGTACTCTTAACAGGTACATTTGCCGATGGAATGGGCGAGCCTCTAAGGGCTGCTACTAACTGGGGTTTGGTTGGCCTTAGGTTCAGTTTATCGTAGACCTGTTTGCCGAGGAGTTCGACTAGCTCATCATGAGGGCCTCTCAATATTTCCTGCCAGATCTTCGGCACTTCGTTGTTTAGTTTTGCTGCCTCTAAGCCAGCTTTGCGGACAGCTTTTGCTCGGCTCTCAGCCTGCCCGTTCAGCAGCTTTTCCTTGCTTAGGAATGCGTCGAAGTCCTCAACGAGCTGATCTAGCGGATCCTCGGTGATATTAAGGATCGCGAACCGGCGTTGCTGAGGTGGACCTGATTCCCGCGGTAAATACAGCCACCACTCCAGGCCGGTTGTTAGGACACAAATGTCCAACCCGTCGTGGAACGCGTAGTTGAGGACTTGTTCAACGTGTTGGGCCAGGTCGGTGCCAGGGGATTTCGCCTCGATCAGAGCCACGATCTTGCCAGCGGACTTGAGTGCGATATCTACACGCCCACCGCGGCGTTTGCCGCCTACTGGATGTTCGTAGAGTACTTCAGGCCCGTATGGATCCCAGTCGAGGCTTTGCAGTATCGGAGCTAGGATCCTTAGCTTGGCTGTCTCTTCGTTAGGCGGGGCCGAGGAAGAGCGAATTGTTTCCAGTCGTTCACGCAGAGACATATCGGCTACCTCATTCGTACAGAATCTTGAAGTCAGAGGGTTCATGACCGAACAGCTTGAGGATTCGAGCTACCCGTGGCTTGATATCCTGGCCGGCTGGAGCGGTATCGAAGTAGTATCCCGAGGCCGGTTGTTGGTAGTTGAATTTCCTGCCATACACGCTGAGTTGATCAGGTTTATGTGCTGCCCAGAGATATTTACTGCCGCGAAGCTCAAGCACGCGATGGAACTCGTCGCGATGTCGTTTTAAGAGGAGGTCTAGCAGCTTCTTGTATGCATCGATATGAGATTTAATATCGTGACGTTCGCCCCACAACTCCAGCGCTACGGGTCTCGCTCTGCGCTCTTGTGCTGTTGGCTTAGAGTCCTGTCGCTTGAGAACCTTTGGTGGTTGAGTCGGTGACTTAGTCGACGTCATTCCTTCGAACGGGACTTCGGCTGATGGGATCGGTGAACCTCGAAGGGCTGCCATTAATTGGGGTTTGGTTGGCCGTAGGTTCAGTTTATCGTAGACCTGTTTGCCCAGGAGTTCGACTAGCTCATCATGAGGGCCTCTTAGCATTTCTTGCCAGATTTTCGGCACTTCGTTGTTTAGTTTTTCTGCCGCTAAGCTGGCTTTTCGGACGGCCTTTGCTTGGAGTTCTGCTTGCCCGTTGACTAGCTTTTCCTTGCTTAGGAATGCATTAAAGTCCTCCATAAGTTGCTCGAGCGGATCCTCTGCAATATTCAATACTGCAAACCTGCGTTCCTGAGGTGGACCTGATTCTCTCGGTAAGTACAGCCACCACTCCAGGCCGGTTGTTAGGACGCAGATATCCACGCCATCGTGGAACGCGTAGTTGAGGACTTGCTCAACGTGACTGCTTAGATCCTCCCGCGGGGCCTTTGCTTCTATCAGCGCCACAATCCTGCCGGCTGACTTGAGCGCAATGTCTACACGCCCACCGCGACTCTTGCCACCTACTTGGAGTTCGTAGAGTACTTCAGGCCCGTATGGATCCCAGTCGAGGCTTTGCAGTATCGGAGCCAGGATCCTTAGCTTGGCTGTCTCCTCGTTGGGCGGGGCCGAGGAAGAGCGAATTGTTTCCAGTCGTTCACGCAGAGACATATCGGCTACCTCATTCGTATAGAATCTTCAGGTCGGTTGGATCGTAGCCGAAGCGTTTGAGTAAAAGATGTATCCTTCCAACTTTGTTTTTGCCACTCAGGTGAAGATCGAAGTAATATCCGGACTCCGGGTGCAGATAATGACTTTTTTGACTACTTGGCCCGAGCATTTCTAGATTGCGGGTCACGTAGGGATGCTTGCGGCCTCGTAATTCTAGTACACTGTGGAACTCATCGCTGTGCCGTTTGAAGAGGGTGTCAACGACTTTTCTTAGTGCATCTGAGTGTGACTCAATCCCGTGGCATTCGCCCCATAATTCCATCGCCACGGGACTTGAACTCTGTGTCCGCTGTCCTGACTCGGCCCCTTGATCCGACTGAGTTGACGACGCAGTTCCGAGTGACCTCTCCGCCGAAGGAGTCTCATATAGGAGTTTGAGTTCGGCCGAATCGTGGTCGAAGTGCTCTAAGAGTTGGCGAGCCCTTCTAATCTTGTTGTTGTTGCTCAGGTGCAGGTCGAAGAAGTAGCCTGATGCTTCGTGCTCGTAGTTGTTTTGCTGGCTTCTTGGGCCGAGCATTGCGAGGTCGGGCGCCGCGTGGGGATACTTGTGTCCTCGCAGCTCCAGCACGCGATGGAATTCGTCTCTATGCCGTTCGAATAGGAGATCGACTACTTTCTTGAATGCGTCGGCAGCTGTCTCGACGCCGAAGTGTTGACCCCATAACTCCATCGCTACGGGTTTCGGATTCTTCTTGCGTTGTCCTGACTTGGCTTGCTGCTGCGGGATTGGTGATGTCTTAGACGCCATTCCCTCCGGAGCTATGGCGGCCAAGGGAATGGGCGAGCCTTGCAGTGCTGCTACCAACTGCGGCTTGGTTGGTCGCAGGCTCACCTTCTCATAGACCCTCCGCCCGAGAATTTCGAGTAGCTCGTCGTCGGGCTCTTTGAGCATCTCCTGCCAGATGCCCGGCACTTCTTTGCTCAGTTGAGCTGCTTCGTGGCTAGCCCTCAAGACGGCCTGTGCCCGTTTCTCTGCTCGCCCGTCGACCAGCATTTCCTTGCTCAGGAACGCGTGCAAGTCTCCCAAGAGTTGCTCTATTGGATCGTCCGCGAGCTTCAGGATCGCAAAACGGCGGTCCTGGGGTGGGCCCTGCTCCCGCGGTAGGTACAGCCACCACTCCAGGCCAGTTGTTAGGACGCAGATGTCGACACCTTCGTGAAACGCGTAGGTGAGGACCTGTCCAACGTGGTGGTTTAGGTTGGCGCCAGGAGCCTTTGCCTCGATCAACGCTACGATCCGGTCGTTGGACTTCAGCACGATGTCTGCTCGACCGCCGCCGCGATTGCCCCCTACCTGGAGTTCGTAGATCACTTCTTCAGGCTGGGAAGTATCCCAGCCCAGACTCCGCAGGGTTGGGGCCAGGATCTGGAACTTGGCCGACTCCTCGTTCTCGGGGGGTGGCATGGATCGGATTGTTTCTAGTCGTGCTCGCAGTGACATGAGATCCCAATGTTCAGACAGCTTTAGTTATGCAGGTTAGTAGATGACATTCCCGAGACAGAAAACCGTCCCGGTGCGGTACCGTAAGTCCACGGTCAAATAGGCAAGGAGGGGGCAAGGAGGGATTGTGGACCAGGTGATCCTCTACAGCTTGAATACCGACGCACGGACGCCTACTTGACAGGAGTGCTGCCGCGTTCGGGACTTCCTGAACCAGCATTCCGTCGAGTTCGACGACCGCAACATCCGCCAAAGCACCGACGCCCGCGATGAGCTACTAGCGCTGACCGGCGACCTCGTGGTGCCGACACTGATAGCCGGCGACCGCCAAGTTGTGGGCTTCAATGCCGAGCAGCTTGCCGAAGTTGTAGGACTTCAGACCTCGGCGATGCCCACCGGTAGTGTTGTCGCTGCTGCTAGTCCCCCAGGCAACTCTCTAGAAGTCGATCAAGGCCGCAGGGTGATCGCCTCTGGCGACAGCCTGGCCGATGATCTAAAGAACCTGTTAGAGCGGATCGACGGCGAACTCGACTACAACTCCGCCAAAGGCAGCACGCCGTTCCGCCAAGGGATGCACGACGGGCTCCGCTTCGCCCAGGATGCGGTAGCTGACCTGCTAAGACGCCACGGGCACGCCGCCGAGGTAAAGCCCCGAGACTGGGATTCCTGACGCCGCGAAAGTTGGAGCGCTACCAAGCGGCGCGGCTATAACGCCATACTGGCGCTCCCCAGGTTGCATTGGTCAAGAATTGGTCGATAGTGTTCCCGCTTGGCAAATAGCAGAACTCTCGGGAGGGATCCACAACCATGAAACGCAAATCGAGGCTTCTATCTTTCTTCGCCGTCTTGTTCACGGTGGCCCTTGTGGCCGCCGCATGCGGCAGCGACGACGAAGGGGTGATGGAGGACACCCAGGCGCGGGCCGATGCGGCATCAGCAGCAGCCGATGCGGCATCAGCAGCCGCAGCCGTCGGTGAACTGCGCGCCGCCGCTGACGCAGCTGCTGCAGCTGCATCTGAGGCCCAGGCAACCGCGGACGCGGCACAAGCAGCGGCTGAGCTAGCGCAGGCCACTGCCGAAGGTAATGCCGCGGATGTGGCCGCAGCTGAGGCGGCTCTAGCATCGGCTGAGTCGGCTCTGGCGGACGCGCAGAGCGCAGCCGAAGAGGCTGAGTCGGCTCTGGCGGACGCGCAGAGCGCAGCCGAAGAGGCGCAAGCGGCCCTTGCGGCAGCGGCTGAGCCCGAGGAGCCTGAGCCAGAGATGAGCTTAGCGGGGACTGTGGTCAACATCCTCGGCCCGGAAACCGGTTCTGAGGCTGAGGGCTTCCTGGCCGGTTTCGAGCCGCTTGTAGCAAGAACAGGCATCGATGTGCAGTACTCCGGCAGTCGTGATGCCACCACCGAGTTGAGCCTGGCACTGGAGGCTGGCAGCCCGCCTGACATTGTGATCATCCCCCAGCCGGGGCGCATAATCCAGTTCGGCGAATCAGGCGAGGCCGTGGCCCTGCCTCAGTCGCTTCTCGACAACATCAGCGGTGCCTATGACCCCTTCTGGTTCGATCTGGCCACTACCGGCGGGCAGGTTTACGGAGTTCCCAACAAGGGCGATGTTAAGAGCCTGGTTTGGTACAGCCCGACACTTTTCGCCGAGCGGGGCTATGAGATCCCCTCAACCTGGGATGAGTTGACTGCGCTCTCTGAGCAGATCAAGTCCGACGGTTTGGTGCCTTGGTGCGTCGGTATTGAGTCTGGTGATGCAACCGGCTGGGTGTTTACCGACTGGATGGAGGACATGATGCTTCGGATTCATGGCCCGGACGTTTATGACCAGTGGGTTTCCCACGAGATTCCATTCAACGACCCGCGAGTTATTGAAGTAGCCGAGTTCATAGGCGAGATCTGGTTCGGCGAGGGCAACGTGCTAGGTGGTCGAGACGTGATCGCGGCCACGGGCTTCCGCGAGGCAGCCTTGCCGATCCTCGAAGGCGAATGTGTGATGCACCGCCAAGCTAACTTCGCCGGTGCGTTCTTCACCGACTCGGGTGCCGAGCTTGGGCCCGACGGTGATGTCAACGTTTTCTACCTACCGACCATCAGCGACGAGTTCGGTACCGTCGTGCTTGGCGCCGGCACCCATGCGGTGGCTTTCACCGACAAGCCCGAGACTCTTGCAGTGTTGGAGTACCTCGGAACCGCTGAGTACGCCAACGCCCGGATCATGGCTGATAAGGGCGGGTTCCTGTCGCCTAACCGCGAACATGACACCTCGCTTTACAGCTCGAACTTCGACCGAGGTCTGGCTGACATCTTGGTAAGCGCCAATCCCTTCCGGTTCGACGCTTCTGACCTGATGCCCGGTGAGGTCGGCGCAGGTGAGTTCTGGCGCTCGGCTACCGACTATGTGTCAGGCTCGAAGTCCGCTCAGGAGTTCGCTGACGACACCGAGGATGCTTGGCCATAGTCCAAAAATAAGCCGCTAGCGGCTTATCAACTTTGACATGGCCGGGGGCGGCAACTTCGTTCCCGGCCATGTCGCGTTAGCGCAGCGACAACCTTCTAGCTATTAGGGTTAGCAAACCATGAGCCAAGTTGTCACTATGCTGGTCAGCGTCGCCGGGGCGCTGGCTGTCACCGCGGTGCTTTTCATTGGGGCAGATCGGACCGTTAACTCTGTTCTGAGCCGGTGGCCTGCCTTTATGGCTGGCATGGGGGCCGTCCCGGGCCTGATCCTCGGAGCTGCGCTACAGCACAATGGCTGGATCCCCCGAGGCCCTGCGCTCGGCGGGCCATTTGCCGAAGGTTGGTTGGTAATTGTCATCGGCGGACTCGCCGGCGCAGCACTCGGAGCGGTCCTCGGGGGCGCAATGTGGCGGGGTTTGATCCCCTCGTTGGAACGGCGTATTCACTTGGAGGCCCGTCTTAGACCATGGGTTTTCGTGGGCCCGGCCCTTCTGTTCGTGACCGGTGGTTTGATTATCCCCGGTTTTCGAACCATGTGGCTGTCGTTGAAGAACGGACCTCGGGGCCAGGAAGCCGGCTTCACCATTGAGCACTACCGAGAGATCTTTACCGATCGGGATTTCTTCTCCATTGCCAGGTGGAGTTCGGTTTTTACCAGCCGCCTTTTCATAGTCGGCTTGGCTGCAGCCGCGATTGCGGCGGTTGCAGCATGGGCTAGCGCATCTCGAATTGTCGGCGGACCGCTGAGAGCGAACCTGGCCCGACGAACCATGCGCCTTATCGGCGTCGTCGCCGGTTTGCTTGTGATAGCAGCGCTAGCCGGCTTCGTCGAGTCGTTGCTCCGTGATCCGAACCGATCAGAGATCGTGGACGTGCTAACTGTCTTGGTGTCAAGCCGGGTCACCCTGTTAGTGGTAGCGGCAGTGGTCGTTGCGATCCTGGTTGCATGGTTCTTGGCCCGGACACGCAGCGGCAGTGTGGAGATGGATTGGGGGTCGCCTGCATCTTCCATGCTGATCGCACTGGCCGTCGGCATGGTCATCTTCGGCTTTCTCTCCACCCTCCAAGGTGCGGTGTGGAACAATATCTGGTGGGTATTCACCGTGGCCGGGCTATCCACTGGGCTCGGACTGCTGCTGGCCATTTTGGCCGAGCGTGCCAGAGGCGAGCGGTTGGCCAAGACCCTGGTCTTTATGCCGATGGCTATTTCTATGGTTGGCGCTGCGGTGATTTGGGACTTCATGTATGAAGTACAACCCACCGGTAATCAGACCGGCTTGATGAACGCTATACTTCAAGGTCTCGGTTTCCGGCCCCGCGGTTTCTTTATCAACTCCTCAATGATCCCGTGGAACAACTTCTGGATCATGTTCATCATGGTCTGGATTCAGACCGGGTTCGCTATGGTCATTCTGTCGGCCGCTATCCGGGCAGTTCCCGAAGACCTCACCGAGGCCGCCCGAGTGGATGGGGCCAATGAGGTGCAAGTCTTCTGGCGGGTTGTAATACCCCAGATCCGGCCAACTATCATCGTCGTGGTTACCACGCTTATGGTCATCGTTACCAAGGTTTTTGACTTGGTAAAGGCCACCACAAACGGTGCGAACCAAACCAACGTGCTAGCCAACGAGATGTTCGACCAGCTCCGTGACCGCAACTTTACCTCCAGCAGCGCGTTCGCGGTGGTGCTGCTGGCCTTAGTCCTGCCGGTCATGATCTACAACATCCGCAGACTGCAATCAGAGCTGAGATGAGCACCCCAACAAGCCCGGTTGACAATGCGCTCATGCCCACGGGGCAGCGAATTCGTCAGATGTTGGGCAGTGCTCCCAGTTGGGTGATGTGGCTGATCGTGGTGCTATGGACTGTGCCAACGTTTGGGCTTTTCGTCTCGTCGTTTCGCAAAGTTCCTGACATCACAAGTTCCGGTTGGTGGACATCGTGGAACGACCTCGACAACCTGACTCTTCAGAACTACCGCGACATCTTCAGGGATAGCGCCGCCCAGCCGTCGATGTGGGAGTTCGCCCTCAACTCCATCGCTATCGTGGTGCCGGCAACCATCATTCCCATTGCGATTGCCGCCTTCGCTGCCTACGGGTTTGCCTGGATCGAGTTCCGGGGTCGCAACTGGCTCTTCATCGCCCTGGTCTCGATGATCGCCCTGCCCAACCAGATGGCCTTCGTGCCCCTGCTGCAGTTGTTCAATAACGGTGCCCGGCTAACCATTCCAGGTACCGATTGGACTATCGCGCTGATACCCGATGTGGGCGTGGCCAACACCGCGGCAGCGGTTTGGCTGACTCACACAGCTTTTGGCCTGCCTCTGGCTGTGCTGTTATTGCACAACTTCGTCAGCCAGCTACCTCGAGAGGTGTTCGAGGCTGCCCGGATAGACGGTGCCGGTCATCTAATCATCTTTTGGCGCCTTGTTGTGCCCCTGGCCCGGCCTGCGCTGGCAGCTTTCGCTGTTTTTCAGTTCTTGTGGACCTGGAACGACTACCTAATAGCTGCGGTGTTCCTTACCGATAACGAGCCTATGACGGTGGCGCTGGTCAACCTAGTGGGCGAGCGAGGTTCTAACTTCCAACTCCGGTTTGCGTCCGCGTTCGTTATAATGATCGTGCCGCTAATCGTGTTCTTCAGCCTCCAGCGCCACTTTGTGCGAGGTCTGTTGGCCGGTTCGGTCAAAGGCTGATCCCCACTTCGGTTAGCGCCACCGGCCCACCGGTGGCTATAGACTTTTGCCCCGCCACCCCCATTGCCACGCACAACATGGCAGATTCCAGCGCCTGAATCGATTGGGCCTTTGACTGAGCCCTTGAATCAGGACATTCACGCTCTCTGATTGCGTCTAAGAATATCTGCTGCTCTACAAAGCTCGAACCGTGATGTAACCCCTCATAGGGTGCTTCGACCGGTGTCTGGACAACTTGGACTGCGCCAATCGAGTGCTCGCCCCGGCGTCCGATCCGAACGATGTGCTCCGGAACCAGCGCCTCCACCTTGCCCGCATCGCCGATCACGGCGAACTCTTGCTGGTTGTGGGTGGCTTCCGCGAACATGCATAGGTCCAGCATGGCCCGAGCACCGTCGTTGTAGCCGACCACTACATAAGCATTGTCATCAATGTCGGGGACATGGTCGCCATAGCGCTCGTCGAGGTGATTGACCGCCTGGCTCCCCGAGGCGAATATCCACTCAGGCTGCCCGGGCATTACCAAGTTCATAAGATCGAAGAAGTGGCAGCTCTTTTCAACCAGCGTCCCACCGGTGTTTCCGGAAAACCGGTTCCAGTCACCCACCTTATGTAGGAACGGGAACCGGTGCTCGCGCATCGAAACCATCCGTACTCGGCCTACCGCGCCGCCCATTACCTCCTTGATCAGCCGGGCGAACGGTGCCATATACCGGTACTCCAGCCCTACCCGGATCACCCCGCGATGATCAGCCGCTGCCTCGACCACCTGGCGGCTGTCGGCCACCGTGGTGCAAAGCGGCTTTTCCACCAGTATGTGCAACTCTGTTCCCAACACGTCGCCCAAAACATCCGCATGGGTCATGTTGGGCGTGGAGATGATCACCGCATCGCACATTTCGCCAGCCAGCAAATCTTGATAGTCGGCGAATCTTGCCGCTTGGGGGGCCATTGTCCCTGCAGCGTCAAGCGACTGTGGGTGGGGGTCGGCTAGCGCAACCACCTCAGCACCTGGGAGGTGGGCGAGGTTAGCTATATGTTCCCGGCCCATCATGCCGGTTCCTATGATTCCGTAGCGGATCACCCTGTTGCTCCCCGTCAGCAGGCGGCGACAGGCAAAGCCTGCCAAGATGAGCTAAATTATCCCGTGCTTTTCGGCCAGTGGCCTCACACGAACAGCTTCAGACGATAGCTTGATCGGGTGCCAAACAGCCTCATAGATCCTAATCCCATTCCCCTCGGCGCCGACTTTCGGGTTGGCCGTCTGGGGTTTGGCTGCTGGCGACTCGTCGGCAGCTCGGAACGCCACTACAGAGAGCTGTTGGAGACCGCTTTAGACCTTGGGATCAACCTGGTTGATACCGCGGATATATACGGTCTGGACTGGGGCGGTACTTCTTTCGGTGAGGCGGAGGACAACCTAGGCAGGGTTCTGGCTGCCGCGCCTGGTCTGCGAGATCGGATGGTGCTGGCAACTAAGGGGGGCATCACACCGCCCACCCCTTATAACTCCAGCCCGGCGGCTATCACTGCCGCCTGTGAGGCCTCGCTAACCCGTCTCAGGGTGGATGTCATTGATCTTTATCAGATTCACCGGCCCGATCTCTTTACCCACCCTGCCGATCTGGCCGAGGCGCTGGTTGCGCTGCGCAAACAGGGGAAGATCCGAGAAGTGGGCGTCTCGAATTTCACGCCCCGCCAGCACGAGGCCCTAGCTGCTCATTTGCCGTTTCCCATTGTCTCAACTCAGCCCGAGTACTCGGCTGCAGAGTTGGGTGCCCTGCGCGACGGCACGCTGGATCTCTGCATGCGCGATGGGGTCATCCCCCTGGCTTGGAGCCCATTAGCTGGGGGCAGACTGGCTAATGGCACCGATGTTCGCCCCGAACTGATTGCCGCGCTTGACCGGCTGGCCAGCCAGCATGAAACCAGCCGAACCAACCTGGCCATCGCCTTCGTTCTGGCTCATCCTTCTCGCCCGGTTGCGCTTCTGGGGACACAGAGCGCCGAGCGGCTGACCACCGCCGCTCAAGCAGTTGAGATCGCCCTCGACCGGGATGCCGTCTACACCATTATCGAAGCCTCCGAAGGCGTGCCTTTACCGTGAGCGGTTCAGCACCGGTGGAGGTTTCCTGGTTCGCTGCGCTGTGCGACGACGATTACGAGTTTCTCGGTGTCGCCGACCCTGCGCTTGCCAGTACTTGGGAACACTGCCGCGACATCACTCTGGCCGCTGATCGGTATGGATTCGACAACATCCTCCTCCCCTCGGGTTACACACTGGGTATCGACTCCACCGCGTTTGCCGCCGCAGTGGCACCGCTCACCAAGCAGATCCGCCTGCTTTTGGCGGTGCGAATGGGAGAGTTGTGGCTCCCCCAGCTGGCTCGCCAACTGGCCACTATCGATCGGGTTTTAGGCGGTCGCCTCACCATCAACATCATCTCCAGCGACATCCCCGGTGAAACACTCGACTCCGAGCCCCGCTACCGGCGAACACTTGAGTGGATGCAGGTGCTGCGGACATTGCTTGGCGGTCAGCCGGTGGACTTTCACGGTGAGTTCGTGGACTTAGTCATCGATCCCCCCAGAGCTTCTACCATTTCGGGCCGCTGTCCGCCTTTTTACTTCGGCGGTTTCTCCGATGCCGCCAAGGAAACCGCCGCGGCCGCAGCCGATGTGTTCCTCACCTGGCCTGACACGGTCGCAGGAGTGACCGACACCGTTTCCGATATGAAATCCCGAGCCAATCGTCATCAGCGCACGCTGCGCTTCGGGCTGCGCAGCCATGTCATCGTGCGTCAGACTGCTGCTGAAGCCAGAGCCGCCGCCGCTCGACTGGTCAGCCGCCTTGATGACGATGCGGGCGCAGCCATACGACGGCGATCTTTAGATTCAACCTCGGCGGGCGTCAGCCGGCAAGCCGAGCTGCGAGAGATGAGCGACAACGATGGCTACGTGGAAGAGAACCTGTGGACCGGCATCGGCCGAGCGCGGTCAGGGGCGGGCGCCGCCATCGTTGGTGACCCCGGCGAGGTGCTGGCCAAACTGGCTGCTTACCGGCAGGCGGGCATCGAGGCTTTTATCCTCTCCGGCTACCCACACCTGCCAGAGTGCGAGCGGGTGGGCCGCTCCTTGCTGCCCCTTCTCAACCACGCCCCCCTAGTCGGAGACTGAACTGCCGGGTTGTTGGTGGAGTGGCGGCTGCTAGCTGAGGTCTATCAGTCTCGTATGGCCAGCCCGGTATGCAAGTCGAAGAAGTGGGCATTGGCCATCGACACCGCAACCTCAATCGTGTCGTTGTTCTGCACCGAGGTTGTGGGGTTGAAGCGGGCGTGGACTCGGGTGCAGCTTTGTTCTGTGTCAGTCATCTGCTCCTCGGTTAGCTCTAACGCCTCTTGTGAAATAACCGGCTTGGCGTCAATTTCGAAATAGGCGATCGACTCATAGCCAAGGGCCTCAACCAGCGAGACAGTGGCCCGCACCCTCTGATCCGCAGGATGATCCGAGGCGATCTCTGCATCTTCGAAGTCTTTCGGCCGCAGACCCACAGCCACCTTCTGGTCCAAATAGCCCTCCAGAGCCGGCCGCTGGTTAAGCACCGAATCAGGAACTGTAAGCGTGTGGCTTCCCAGGTTCATCGACAAGCCTGAGTCGTGCCGTTGCACTATTGCTTCCATCAGGTTCATCGACGGAGAACCGATGAACGCGGCCACAAAGATGTTGTTGGGCTCGTTGAATAGCTTCATCGGCCGGTCCACCTGTTGCAGGATCCCCCCGCTAATAACCGCAACCCGGTCGGCCATTGTCATGGCCTCAATCTGATCGTGGGTTACGTAGAAGGTTGTTACGCCCACCTTGCGTTGCAACTCGGTTATCTCGGCCCGCATCTGCACTCGGAGTTTGGCGTCAAGGTTTGAGAGGGGCTCGTCGAGTAGGAAAACCCTGGGGGAGCGAACGATGGCACGGCCCATTGCCACCCGCTGTCGCTGACCGCCCGACAGCTGTGCTGGTCGTTTGTCGAGTTGGTTCTCCAGCTCGAGGATGCGGGCCGCATCTTGCACTCTCTCTTTGATCTCGGCCTTGGGTCTCTGCGCAAGTTTCAAGGAGAAGGCGATGTTGTCAAACACGTTCATATGGGGGTACAACGCATAGTTCTGAAACACCATGGCTATGTCGCGATCTTTGGGCGCGAGGCTGTTGACTACTCGACTACCGATCTTCAACTTCCCCGAGGTGATGTCCTCAAGACCTGCAATCATCCGAAGTGTGGTGGATTTGCCGCACCCCGACGGTCCCACCATCACCAAAAATTCGCCCTCATTTATCTTGAGGTTCAGGTCGGTAACGGCCTTAAAACCGTTGCTGTACTCCTTGTTGACATCCTCAAGTACAACGTCTGCCATCAAGCTTCCTTTCAACCGCCAGCACTCTGGCCTTGCCGAAGGGTCATGCTAACAAACTTAGTTAGCGCGAGCCTGCGTGCCGCCCCGGCTCGGGTGCCCTGGCCAGTTGCTCCAGCCAACTCTGAGAGTCTGCGCAGGCCTGGAGTTGCTACGCTCAGCGCTATGAGCATCACGACCACCTTCCAGCTCGACGAGGCCGACGAGCAACTCCTCAAGCGGCTCGCGGCGGAGTACGGTGGCAATACAAGCGCTATTCGCCAAGCTCTGCGGTTTTTGGCTGCTGACCTAGAGCGTCGGGATGCCCTCGGTGCCTTTCTAGAGGCTTGGACCAACGGGGAAGGCCCAGTAGACGAAGAAGCCGTGGCGGCGATGGCCAAGCGCTACGGACTGTGATTTTCGGTTAGAAACCGCCGTTCCACGCGGCAATAATTCGGGCTCCGCAGTCAGTACCTTTGATGCGATGAGTACTACGTCACCGAGCCCGAGGTAGTTCACTCTTCTTAGCCGGCTAGCCGATCCAGGATTCGTTTGTGTCGTTCTATCGACGCAGCTAAGCGCTCTTGGAAACCAAGATCTCCCCGGCGCGATTCGATGTGAGATTCGATCGCGTCTCGGACGGCAGCGGAAACGCTTACTCTGTCGACCTCTGCGATGAGTTCAAGCGCCTCGGCCTGCTCTGCAGGGATTCGCAGTGTCATTGTTTTCTGGGTGTCTGCCATGAGTGCCCTTCTTTCGATAGGTGTCGTGACACCATAAACATAGGTTGCTTCCTTATTTGCCATATCAGTGTCATACGAAAATCTCCATCTTGTTTAAAACACCGACGTCGCAACCTAGGCGGATCCGCGGCTCCGACGCCGTGCCTCCAGGCAAGGATCCCCACCCCCCTCGAGACAACAAGCACTGATAGAGCGAGCCGCAAGGATCGGCGGCAGAGAAGTCGGCGGGGCTTCAGCCGGCTTCTGGCTCCAAGTGCGGGTCAGGGACGAACTAGGCGGGCGATTGCCCCAGCTGCGGCTGGATACTGTGCCGTCAGCTCCTCGAGGCTGCCCAGCTCGAATCCCGCTTCGTTGTAGGGCGGCGCCATCGTCGTGCCCATCAGCGCCCAATCGCCGGTGGTGGAGGCGCCCATCCAGACCCCGGCCGGCACGGTCACGCACGGTCGTTGCCCCTGGCTCAGGTTCTTGCCGAGGATCGGCGTGGTGACGCTGCCATCAGGATGCAGTAGCAGCATGTCGACCGCGGCGCCGGAGTAGTGGTGCCACATTTCCGCCGCATCCACCCGGTGCATAGCCGAGAAGTTCCCGGGCGAGACCAGGTAGTAGATCGCCGAGCTATGCGCATCGCGCCAGGTCTCAGCGAAGTGCCCACCCTCGAACGGCAAAGGCTCGAGGCCAAGAACCTCGATGATGTCCGCTGCTTTCATCTGGCTGGCTGCGGGCAGGGGCGTAGACCGAGGACTGTTGGGAGGAGTGCCTACTCGCGGTGCCATTGGGCGAGATCTGGTGACATCCATTCGAGGAGTTCCAAGCTTGGGTGCCAATCGAAGGGTACGCGTTTGCCGGATCCCTGCTCGATTCTTGGGTTGAACTCCATGCTGATCGAGCGTAGCCTGGCCGATAATTCCCCGGTGTCGCTAATGCCCTGGTGGCATGCGCCCGGGGTATTGCCTTTTCCGGCCCGTCGCATACCGCAAAAGTCGGACGATTGGGCACCACCCAGCATGCGTCCCAAACAGTCTACTTTTAACAACGTGCCGGGTAGAGTGATCGGCGAAGATCCCGAGGGGCCGCCCGCCACGGTCGGTTCCCGGGGTCCAGTGGTTTTATGGTCAATGGTCGGCCGATTGTGCGATGGTGTCGGGGTGGCGACGATTTCCAGGGCCTTGTAGTACCCGGTGACCGGTACGGCCGGTGGCTGTCGCGACGTTGATTTCGGCTCGCGTTGGCTGGCTTAGCAGTCAATTTGACCTGCTCAGGTGTGATTTGGCTCTCAGAGAGCGATCTGCGATGGTTCAAACGAGAGCCCATCGGCTGATAAAAGAAGACCCGGCCCATAAAGGGCCGGGTGGGTGTGAACTGAAATATAGCGCCAGGTACGCTGCCGCGCAACAACCCAGCCCGCCAGTAGTTACCGAGGAAGCCCACTGCGTCGGAATATCGGTTTACGATGGCAGGCGGGGGCTACCTTCTCTGTCTCACTGCATCGGCCTGCTACCAGGATGCTATTTATTCCGCAAGCAGCTAGATCGAGTGCAAAAAGTGCGTCTACCAGGGCTAGGGCGCTCCCGCCTGCTCATTTCGCTACGCCGCGGGTTACGGTCTCAGGCCCATAACTGGCGCTTTCTGCTTGCACGGGGCGGGTATGGTGACCGCCCATGACTGGGAGACGCCGGAAGCTGATCGAGGTGGCGTTGCCGTTGGATGCGATAAACGCGGCGTCGGCTCGGGAGAAGTCGATCCGTCATGGTCATCCGTCGACTTTGCATTTGTGGTGGTCACGAAAGCCGTTGGCTGCATGTAGGGCGGTGTTGTTCGCGTCGTTGGTGGATGACCCGTCTAGCCGACCGGACCTTTTCCCGACGGCGGAAGTTCAGGCCGAGGAGCGCCGTCGGCTGTTCGGGATTATCAGGGAACTGGTTGTGTGGGAGAAGAGCAACGACCCAGAGGTGCTTGACGAAGCTCGCGCAGCGATCGCAGAGAGCTGCGACGGCGACGACCTTCCAGTTGTCCTGGACCCGTTCGCCGGGGGGGGGGGGCATCCCATTGGAGGCTCAGCGGCTGGGGTTAAGGGCGGTTGCTTCTGATCTGAACTCGGTAGCGGTGCTAATAAACAAAGCACAAATCGAGATCCCTCCAAGATTTGCCGAGAGTCCTCCCGTGCATCCTGGCCAGGAGGGTGCTGTTCAGTTTCGTAGTTGGTTGCGTTCAGAGGGTCTAGCTGCCGACATCTATTACTACGGCAAGTGGATGCGGGAGGAGGCTGAGCGTCGTATTGGTCACTTATACCCGAAGGTTGCCGGGCCGGGAGGTGAGAAGTTCACACCCATTGCCTGGCTATGGGCACACACGGTGGCCTCACCCGACCCGGCGTGGGACGGCCATGTGCCGTTGGTTTCGTCGTTTGTGGTGTCGACGAAGAAGAACTGTGTGACGTGGATAGAGCCGATTATCAACCGCGAATCTCAAGAGATCAGCTATGAGATCCGACAAGGCGGGGATCCGTATTTTGTTCGGACGGTCGCTCGTGGCAGCGGCAGATGTATCGCCACCGACGCAGTGATCACTGGAGATTACATCAAGGCCGAGGGTCGCGCCGGCCGCATGGGCCAACAACTGATAGCGATTGTGGCCGAAGGAAACCGGCGACGCGTCTATGTCGCACCGACTCCAGGTCACGCTGAGTCGTCGAGGATAGTGGCGACCAAAGACCCTCCACGAGGCAGGCTACCGGACAAGGCGCTCGGGTTCGGAGTGCAACTTTACGGCAAGACTGAGTGGTGGAAGCTGTTTCTGCCGCGACAGCTTGTGGCTCTTACGTCTTTTTCCGATTTGCTAAGCGACGTATCTGCAATGGTGCGTAGGGATGCGGCTGCAGCAGGTATGGCCGAAGATGGAGTGTGGTTGCGGGACGGCGGCTGTGGTGCACAAGCATACGCGGAAGCGATAGTTACCTATCTGTCATTCGTAGTTGATAAGTGTGCGGATTACTGGTCTTCGATCTGCACCTGGAACACACCAAGAGAGCAGATTCGTAACACATTCGCCCGTCAAGCTATTCCGATGAGCTGGGACATCGCGGAAACCAACCCGTTCTCTGACTCCTCTGGCAACTGGATGGCGATGGTCGACTGGGTCCGCAAGGCGGTCGATCATTTTCCAGATTCCATGGGCAACGGTGTTGCAGTGCAGCTGGACGCGCGAACTGCGGTTCGACAGCAGCCTGGCACGGTTCTGTCTACTGATCCGCCGTATTACGACAACATTGGGTATGCGGATCTGTCGGATTTCTTCTACGTGTGGCTGAGGAGGAATCTCGCTGATGTGTGGCCTGAGGTGTGTTCGACGTTGGCGACCCCGAAGGCCGACGAGTTAATCGCTGACCCTTATCGCGCCGGCTCAAAGGAAAAAGCGGAGAAGTATTTCGAGTCCGGCATGGCGGAGTTCATGAAAGCTGTGGCAACCAACGCGGTCTCGGGTTATCCGGCAACGATTTACTACGCCTATAAGGCCACTGAGACCAGCGACGGGAAAGTCCGATCCACCGGCTGGGATACCTTCCTCCAAGCAGCGGTCGATGCAGGCCTTCAAGTAAACGCTACTTGGCCGCTAAGAACTGAACGATCCCACCGTCCCAGAGCGATTGGATCCAATGCCTTGGCATCCTCGGTCGTGTTGGCCTGCCGGCCGCGGCCCGAGTCTGCTCCGCTTGCGTCTCGGCGGGAGTTCTTGGGTGCCCTCAAAGCCGAGCTGCCTGGGGCGTTGCGTTTGTTGCGTCAGGGTGGTATCGCTCCTGTGGATATGGCTCAGGCTGCGATTGGGCCGGGTATGGCGGTGTTCTCCCGCTACGAACGGGTCATGGAAGCCAGCGGCGAATCCATGCGAGTTCGCACGGCTTTGGAGTTGATTAACGAGACTCTGGATGAGGTCACTCGGGAGATAGACGCGGATTTCGATTATGACACGCGTTGGGCGGTGAGTTGGTTCAGTGAGTACGGGTTCGAGGAGGGCGAGTTCGGTCGGGCTGAGTTGTTGTCGAAGTCTCGTAACACTTCGGTGGCTGGTCTTGTAGAGGCGGGCATCGTCGAAGCGGGTGCGGGCAGGGTGCGTTTGCTTCGCCTCGACGAGTTGGATTTGGAGTGGGACCCGGCTACCGATGAGCGGTTTACTGTCTGGGAGGTTGCCCACCACTTGATACGTCGTATCCACGACTTGGGTGAGCAGTCAGCGGCGACCCTGTTGCGCGCGGTGGGCGGTTACGGTGATTCGGCCAAAGAACTTGCCTACCGCCTGTACCTGATTTGTGAGCGCAAGGGCTGGGCTGCCGAAGCGCTCGGCTACAACAGCCTTGTCACCTCCTGGGCCGAACTAACCAAACTCGCCACCCAAGCCCCTGTTACCCAGACCGCGTTCCAGCAACTCCAATAGGCGCTGCCGATGGCTGTCCACCCCTTCTGCCACTTTGCTCTAGTCGGGGTGCGCTCGTGGATTAGTCGTTAGGGGATTCCGCTGTATTCGAGCGGCTTGTAGTTGTTCAAGCGGCCGTCTGCTGTATCGAGCGAGTTTCTGTTTCAGCAGTTTCCATGTCTCGCTTTGGGCGGTTGCTGTCGTCTCGGTCTCTTGGCCCGACGGTTCCAGGATGAAGATGAGGGCTGGACCGCTGGGAGGGATTTCAACCTCGATTTCGAGTCCCCCAGATGACCATTCCAGTTGGAGGCCACCCTCGGCTGTAGGGACGACGACGGGGCTGGGCCCGTTGGGGCAGATCTTATTGAGCACGTTGACGGCTCGCTCTACCGCATCCTCCTGAACAGGGCGTTCGCCGTAGCCGTTCCAGTTCTCCTCCAGCGACAAGAACTCGAGCATTCGTTCGAAGGCTGGCCGGAGCCACTCTTGGGTCTCGACAGCCTGTGAAAGCTGCAGGGATGTTGCGCGTCGCTTTGGACCCATGATGATTGCGAGGCTAGCGAGAGCGCGATCTAAAGTTGCGGACATCGACCAACCGGTAGATCCACCCTAGGATCGCTATCGGTCGAAGCGAGAGTGCCTCCCCGTTTGCTTGACACTTCGATTTGTCCCGACGAGGACAGATTTACCTAGTCGAATTCGTCGCCAGCGCGTTGGACAGCGCGATTCGGGTATTCTAAAGTCATTAGTATGACTTTAGATGTCACACCTTGATACTGCAGCCTATACCGAACGACTAGCTGTCGGTCTGTGCTGATCTTGCGCCGCCGCATGCCTAGGAGTTTCATTGCGACGCGGATATTCGGAGAGGAGTGCTTGCCATTCACGCGCCGCAATCGGAGAGAGTGGGGCTCGAAACATGGGCAGCCGAGTTAGTGCAAGCAGGACGTATTGAGCATGAAAGAGCGTCTAGATGGTGATGCGGGTAGGTGTCTACGTTGATGGGTTCAATTTGTACTACGGCGGACGTGCTGTGGTGGCCGGAGGCCGGCGACATCAGGCCGGGTGGCGTTGGCTAGATCTGCGCAGATTGAGCCAGAGACTCATTGACCTCCGACGGGATTGGCTCGCCAAAGGAGCAGTACTTCATCGAGTCATCTATTGCACAGCCTTCATCGACGGAAAAACGAACCATGAAGGTCGACGGAATCAAGATAGGTACGTTGCCGCGCTTCTGGAGCACGGGTCCATTGATGAACTCGTCGAGGGCAGGTTCAGCAGCCGACTCCAGAAGGCACCTCTGGCAATTATGGGTTCCGACGGTAAACCGATCGTGATGACATCGCGGTGGCCTGTACAGGTAAGAGATTCGTCGGGCGGCGATGTTCCGGATGCGACGTTTATTGTCTCTCGTCACCGTTTTGAGGAGAAGGGCACCGATGTGAACGTGGCATCGCGGTTGCTGCTTGACGTGCTCGGCGAGCAAGTTGATGCCGCAATCGTCGTCTCGAACGACAGCGATCTCCGACTTCCGATCCGAGAGAGTCGTCGCCGCGTGCCGGTCGGACTAGTCAACCCTGGGCAAAGTCGACTCGCGGGCGACCTCACAGGTAGGGCCGATGAGGGTGTCGGGCTGCACTGGTGGTACAAGCTGAGCGCGGCCGACTACACAGACTGCCAACTGCCGGACAGGGTTGGTCAATTCGCGAAGCCCGCTGCTTGGTAAAAGAAGACCCGGCCCATAAAGGGCCGGGTGGGTGTAACGAGAACTATAGCGCCAGGCACGACACCGCGCAACTATCCAGCCAGTAATCGCCGAGGAAGCCCACTCCATCGGGACTCCATCGGGATATCGGTTTACGACGGCAGGCTGGGGCTACCTCCTCTGCCTCACTGCATCTCGGCCTGATGCCAGAAAGCTGTTTATCCTGGACGCAGCTAGATCGGGTGCGAAGAGTGCGTCTAGCAGGACTAGGACGCTCCCGACTGCTTATCTCGATACGCCGCGGGTTGCGGTCTCAGACCCATAACTGGAACTTTCTGCCTGTACGAGACGGGTATGGTGACAGGCTGTGACTACCCAGCGGCGGAAGTTGATTGAGGTGGCGTTGCCGTTGGATGCGATCAACGAGGCGTCGGCTCGGGAGAAGTCGATCCGGCATGGGCATCCGTCGACCTTGCACTTGTGGTGGGCTAGGCGGCCGTTGGCTGCGTGTCGGGCGGTGTTGTTCGCTTCGTTGGTGGACGACCCGTCGAGTCGCCCGGATCTTTTTCCGACTGTGGAGGCTCAGGCTGCCAAGCGGCAGCGGCTGTTCGGGATTATCGAGCGGTTGGTTGTCTGGGAGAACAGCAACGACCCGGACTTGTTGGCTGAGGCGCACTCGGAGATTGCTGATAGCTGCGACGGCGAGCTGCCGACGGTCCTTGACCCGTTTGCGGGGGGGGGGGGCTATTCCGCTGGAGGCTCAGCGGTTTGGTTTGGAGGCGCATGCGTCTGATTTGAATCCGGTGGCGGTGTTGATCAATAAGGCGCAGATTGAGATCCCGCCACGGTTCGCAGGCTGTCCTCCGGTGCATCCCGGCCAGGAGGGTGCCGCCCAGTTGCGTAGTTGGTCGGATGCTCAGTGCTTGGCTTCCGATGTGGAGTTCTATGGCCGGTGGATGCGCGATGAGGCTGAGCGTCGCATTGGTCACTTGTATCCGAAAATAGCCCCCCCCCCCCCAGTGGGAGCGATGAGGCCACGGTTATTGCTTGGTTGTGGGCGCGGACGGTGTGTTCTCCGGACCCGGCGTGGGACGGCCATGTGCCGCTAGTTTCGTCGTGGACGCTTAGCAACAGGCCGGGCAAGCCGAAGGTTTGGGTTGAGCCGGTCATTGACCGTGACTTGCAGACGATCAGCTACGAGATCCGGACCGGTGGTGAACCCTATTTCGCCAGGACGGTTGCGAGGGCGAATAGCACCTGTGTCGCGACTGGGGCAGCGATTCCTAGGTCGTATATCAAGGCTGAGGGTCTGGCGGGCCGGATGGGCCGGCAGTTGATGGCGATCGTGGCTGAAGGTAACCCGGGGCGGGTTTACTGTTCGCCTACTGAATTGCACGAATCTATTGCCCGGTGTTCTTTGCCTGAATGGTTACCTGGGGGCTCGCTGGCTGATAACTCGCAGTACATGGCTGCACCGCTTTATGGCCTGGACGAGTGGTGGAAGCTGTTCACGCCGCGGCAACTTGTCGCTCTCACGACTTTCTCTGACCTGCTAGGGGATGTCGCAACGATGGTGCGAAGGGATGCGACTTTATCGGGTATGGCTGACAATGGTTTGCGGTTGCGGGACGGCGACCGCGGCGCGCAAGTGTACGCAGACGCGATCGTTACCTATCTGGCATTCGCTGTCGACAGGTGCGCCGATTACTGGTCTTCGATCTGTACCTGGAGCAACACACGTGAGACGATTCGTAATACGTTTGCCCGTCAGGCGATCCCGATCAGTTGGGATTTTGCGGAGGCCAACCCGTTCTCGGATTCGACGGGAAACTGGATGTCGATGGTCAACTGGGTCCGTAAAGCGGTTGCTCACTTACCAGCTTCGGAGTTGGGCAGTACTGCGGTGCAGATGGATGCCAGGGTACGGGTTCAGAGGACTTCGAGTTTAGTGATCTCGACTGATCCGCCCTATTATGACAATGTCCCTTACGCTGACATTTCTGACTTCTTCTATGTGTGGTTGCGTAAGAATCTTGCCGATGTGTGGCCTGAGGAGTTTTCGACGCTCGTGACCCCGAAGGCCGAGGAGTTAGTGGCTAATAGCGTTCGGGCCGGCTCGAAGGAGAAAGCGGCAGAGCATTTCGAGTCGGGTATGGCGGAGTTCATGAAAGCGGTCGCTATCAACACGAACTCCGACTTTCCGGCAACTATCTACTACGCGTATAAGGCCACTGAGACCAGCGATGGGGATTTACGGTCTACCGGTTGGGATACCTTCCTTCAGGCTGTGGTTGAGGCCGATCTTTGGGTCACCGCGACTTGGCCTATGCGAACCGAGTTGTCCAATCGCCTACGGGGCTTAGGGTCTAACGCTTTGGCGTCTTCTGTGGTGCTGGCCTGCCGACCGCGACCCGAGTGCGCCCCACTCGCGTCTCGACGGGAGTTTTTGGGTGCTCTCAAGGCGGAGTTGCCCGAGGCTTTGCGTTTGTTGCGCCAGGGTGGCATCGCGCCGGTGGATATGGCTCAGGCTGCTATTGGGCCGGGCATGTCGGTGTTTTCTCGTTATGAGCGGGTTATGGAGGCCAGTGGTGAGTCCATGCGAGTGCGCACGGCACTAGAGCTGATCAACGAAACCCTCGACGAGGTCACACGGGAGATCGACGCCGACTTCGACTACGACACCCGCTGGGCGGTCAGCTGGTTCAGCGAATACGGCTTCGAAGAGGGCGAATACGGTCGGGCTGAGTTGTTGTCGAAGTCTCGTAACACTTCGGTGGCTGGTCTTGTGGAGGCGGGCATCGTCGAAGCTGGGGCGGGCAGGGTGCGTTTGCTTCGCCTCGACGAGTTGGATTTGGAGTGGGATCCGGCGACCGACGACCGGTTTACTGTTTGGGAGGTTGCTCATCATCTCATCCGTCGTATCCACGACCTGGGTGAGCAGTCAGCCGCAACCCTGCTGCGCGCGGTGGGCGGTCACGGCGACGCGGCCAAGGAACTCGCCTACCGGCTCTACCTCATTTGCGAGCGTAAGGGCTGGGCAGGCGAAGCGCTCGGCTACAACAGTCTTGTCACCTCCTGGGCCGAACTAACCAAACTCGCCACCCAAGCCCCTGTTACCCAGACCGCGTTCCAGCAACTCCAATAGCGCTCAGGCTGTCACCGATCTCCACCCGATTGGGGCTTATATCGGATAGTGCCCAATAGTGCTTTGAGCTGGGATTATGGTGCCTGTCATACCCTGTGATTAGTGTGGTGGTGTGAGCAGATGTGCGGGGGTGTCATCGTGTGGGCTGGTGTGAGGTGTCGTTGGTGGGGTTGGTGTGGTTGTTCCCGTGTGGTGCGGCAGCGGTGGGTTGGGGGGTTGAGCGTCGGTGGGTTGGCGGGGTGGGGTGTCCGCGGTGTGGGTCGGTGAGCGTGCAGCAGGGTACGTGTGGCTAGGCTGGGAGTGTGGGTTCTGTAGCGGTTTCGGAGATCGCGCCGACGTTGGAGGATGCTCGCCGGGCGGCGCGGGAGTTGGTTGATGCTGGTGTGGGGATGGTGTTGTTGTACGGGTCTGTTGCGCGTGGGGACGCTACAGCGCACAGCGATATTGATTTGGTGGCAGTTTTTGATGATCTGGGCGATTATCGATGTCGGAGCCGTGTGCGGTGTGATCTTGGCTTGCGGGCGGGTCGGGTCGCGGGGTGGCCGGTGGACGTGTTCGTCACAGATCTCCCCGAGTGGACCACGCGCACTCAGAAGGTGGGCTGCTCGTTCGAGGCGGGCATAGCGCCGACCGCGGTGAGGCTGGCCGACTCAAGCAACCGCGGCACAGTCTATTGGGATAAGGAGATTGGAATGCCGGATACTCCGCATGCCGAAATGGAGTCACGCTTTAAGGAACTCACTAAAGCTGTGGGGAATCTGGATCTAAATCTGAAACCGACAGCAAAAGAAAGGCAAGCAGCCCGCGCCGACAACGTGATCCAACAGACACGCATGGAGCTGGACAGGTTCGGGCGGGCGTGCGGTTCGGTGCATCAGACTTTTGAGGCGGCGGCGAAGCTGATGATGATTATTACGACGGGGGAACCGGCACCCAATACGCACCTGCTTGATAAGCTGTTGAAGCCTCAGCCTGGCTGGGTTGTTGAAGCATTTGAGTGGGCGGCGCGAAACATTGACTTGGTCCGACTGCCTGAATGGCACCAAGGCGCTATCTACAGTGGGGCGCAGCCGGTCGAAGGATTTGACGACGCATACCTAGAGGCGCACGCTGAGGCCGCCGTGGAGATCGCAAGGTTTGCTGGTGAACAGGGCCGCCAACACGGCGTAGCACCTAATCTGCTTGAAGCGCTTAACTATGAGCTTCAGTCATGCGAAAACGCGCTTGAACAGCCGCGGCGAATCCCGACCCAACCACCTAAAGACGGACTCCGGTGGGGTGACCTACTCGGGCCGGGATACTAGGCAGCCCCCCGCCGCCGCCGTCGGTGACATCAACGAAACACCAAACTGCCCGCGCGGCCCGGTGCCCGCCCCGCACGACCCGGAGCACGCCCTACACATCTGCTCACATCACCATACTATTTACAGGGTGTGACCGCCGCCATTCCCCTAGCTCAAAGCACTATTGGGCACTATCCGATATAAGCCCCACCCGATTCTGCCACTTTGCTCTAGTCGGGGTGCGCTCGTGGATTAGTCGTTAGGGGATTCCGCTGTATTCGAGCGGCTTGTAGTTGTTCAAGCGGCCGTCTGCTGTATCGAGCGAGTTTCTGTTTCAGCAGTTTCCATGTCTCGCTTTGGGCGGTTGCTGTCGTCTCGGTCTCTTGGCCCGACGGTTCCAGGATGAAGATGAGGGCTGGACCGCTGGGAGGGATTTCAACCTCGATTTCGAGTCCCCCAGATGACCATTCCAGTTGGAGGCCACCCTCGGCTGTAGGGACGACGACGGGGCTGGGCCCGTTGGGGCAGATCTTATTGAGCACGTTGACGGCTCGCTCTACCGCATCCTCCTGAACAGGGCGTTCGCCGTAGCCGTTCCAGTTCTCCTCCAGCGACAAGAACTCGAGCATTCGTTCGAAGGCTGGCCGGAGCCACTCTTGGGTCTCGACAGCCTGTGAAAGCTGCAGGGATGTTGCGCGTCGCTTTGGACCCATGATGATTGCGAGGCTAGCGAGAGCGCGATCTAAAGTTGCGGACATCGACCAACCGGTAGATCCACCCTAGGATCGCTATCGGTCGAAGCAGAGCATCTCAACCCTGGTGCCTTCCGCGACCCCAAGGCGGACCGGCAATCGCAAACGGGGGGGAAGGCCCAACTCCCTGTTCACGAAGTTGTCAGCGTTGTTGTAGCTTCATGGTGTCGGCGTCGAGTTTTGCGGACCTAAGCACTCTGCCTGGGTAGGTCTCATGCGACAGATTTCACCGAGCCGGCTTGGCTATGGTGACCGGCTGTGACTGGGCGACGCCGGAAGTTGATTGAGGTGGCGTTGCCGTTGGATGCGATCAACGCGGCGTCGGCTCGGGAGAAGTCGATCCGGCATGGGCATCCGTCGACCTTGCATTTGTGGTGGGCGAGGCGGCCGTTGGCTGCGTGTCGGGCGGTGTTGTTCGCTTCGTTGGTGGATGACCCGTCTAGCCGTCCGGATCTTTTTCCGACTGTTGAGGGTCAGGCTGAGGAGCGGCAGCGGCTGTTCGGGATTATCGAGCGATTGGTGCGCTGGGAGAACAGCAACGACCCAGAAGTGCTGGCGGAGGCTCACGCGGAGATTGCCGATAGCTGCGACGGTGAGCTGCCGACGGTCCTTGACCCGTTTGCGGGGGGGGGGGGTCTATCCCATTGGAGGCTCAGCGGCTCGGCCTTAAGGCGATTGCGGGTGATCTGAATCCGGTTGCGGTTCTGATTAACAAGGCGCAGATCGAGATACCGCCACGGTTCGCGGGCTGTCCTCCGGTGCATCCCGGCCAGGAGGGCGCCGCCCAGTTGCGTAGTTGGTCCGGTGCGCAGGGTCTAGCTGCTGATGTGGCCTATTACGGCAAGTGGATGAGGGACGAGGCTGAGCGCCGCATCGGCTACCTGTATCCGAAAGTTCAAAGTCCCGCTGGTGAGGAGCTAACGCCTATTGCGTGGATTTGGGCGCGGACGGTGCGCTCACCCGATCCCGCTTGGGACGGCCACGTGCCGCTGGTTAAGTCGTTTGTATTATCGAAGAAGCAGGGCCGGATCGCGTGGGCGGAGCCGATTGTCAACCGGGCTACAAAATCGATCCGCTTCGAAATCCGGACCGGCCATCTTGCTGACGCGCCTGAGGCCACGATCGGCCGTGATGGTGGCCGCTGTCTAGCCACCGGAGCGGCGATCCCCTTCGCTTACATCCGCGGGGAAGGCCAGGCTGGTTGTATGGGCGAGCAACTGATAGCCGTCGTAGCTGAAGGTGATCGACGGAGGGTCTATCTGTCACCAGACGAGGGTCACATCGGCGCGTCTCAATTAGCCTCACCCGCCGACACCCTGCGAGCCGAACTGCCGCAGCAGGCGCTTGGCTTCAGAGTTCAGCGGTACGGATTAACAGAGTGGGCAGATCTGTTCACGCCGCGGCAACTGACGGTAGTGTCAGCGTTTGTAGACCTTTTCGCTGAGGTCGCCGCCCTGGTTGAGAATGACGCTCTCGCATTGGGTATGTCGGGTGATGGGCTGCGGTTGCGGGACGGCGGCCGCGGAGCCCAAGGGTACGCGGATGCAATAGTCACTTATCTGGCTTTCGTGATTGACAAGTGTGCCGACTATTGGTCGTCGATCTGCACCTGGAACAGTCCAAGGGAGCAGGTTCGCAGCACGTTCGCCCGATATGCGATCGCTTTGAGCTGGGACTTCGCGGAAACTAACCCGTTCTCAGATTCGACGGGTAATTGGATGGCGATGGTCGACTGGGTCAGCAAGGCCGTTGCTCATCTTCCAGCCTCTGGAGGCAATGGCATTGCTTTGCAGGGGGACGCTCAGGCGGTGGTTCGCCAGCATACGGGAGCGGTTCTATCTACCGATCCGCCGTATTACGACAACATTTTCTACGCGGATTTGTCCGATTTCTTCTATGTATGGCTGCGTAGGAATCTCGCCGATGTGTGGCCGCAGGTTTGCTCGACGTTGGCGACCCCGAAGGCTGATGAGTTGATCGCTGACCGCTATCGGGCTGGCTCGAAAGAGAATGCAGAGGAATTTTTCGAGGTGGGCATGGCAGAGCTAATGCAAGCTGTGGCAACTAACACGACCACCGACGCTCCGGCGACAATCTATTACGCCTATAAGGCTACTGAGAACATCCACGGGGATATCCGGTCCACCGGCTGGGACACGTTTCTCCAGGCCGTAGTCGATTCAGGCCTGCAAGTCACTGCGACTTGGCCCATGCGAACGGAAAGGTCGAATCGCCTACGTGCTTTCGGATCCAATGCCCTGGCGTCCTCGGTCGTGCTGGTGTGTCGACCGCGGGGAACTTCCGCCCTGCTTGCGTCTCGGCGGGAGTTTTTGGGTGCTCTTAAGGCGGATTTGCCTGGGGCTTTGCGTTTGTTGCGTCAGGGGGGGATTGCGCCGGTGGATATGGCTCAGGCGGCTATTGGGCCGGGTATGGCGGTGTTTTCTCGTTATGAGCGGGTTATGGAGGCCAGTGGTGAGTCTATGCGGGTGCGCACGGCGTTGGAGTTGATTAACGAGACTTTGGATGAGGTTACTCGGGAGATTGATGCTGATTTTGATTATGACACGCGTTGGGCGGTGAGTTGGTTCAGTGAGTATGGGTTCGGGGAGGGCGAGTTTGGTCGGGCTGAGTTGTTGTCTAAGTCGCGTAACACTTCGGTGGCTGGTCTTGTGGAGGCGGGCATTGTCGAGGCTGGGGCGGGCAGGGTGCGTTTGCTTCGTCTGGATGAGTTGGATTTGGAGTGGGATCCGGCGACCGATGAGCGGTTTACTGTTTGGGAGGTTGCTCATCATCTAATTCGTCGTATTCACGACTTGGGTGAGCAGTCAGCGGCGACCCTGCTGCGCAATGTGGGCGGCCACGGCGATTCGGCCAAAGAACTCGCCTACCGCCTCTATCTGATTTGCGAGCGTAAGGGTTGGGCTGCCGAAGCGCTGGGCTACAACAGCCTCGTAACCTCCTGGGCCGAGTTAACCAAACTCGCTGCCCAAGCTCCCGCCACTGCTGCCAAGCTGCTGTAACTCCACGAACGCGCTCAGCCACTCCGTCTGCAGGAGAGCGGCGATTTCAAGCCGTGGCTTGTCGCGAGCCGTCCTGTGTGCTCAGTGGGCTGTTCTCTCGGCCCGAGAGGTAGTGATGTCCACGTCGATGGGCATGACTTGATTTATTTCTTCCAGATAACATACAGACGTTGTGGTTTTTGGTTTGGTTCGCTAAACTCACTGTTACCGGTCGCTGGGCCCTGGTGCTGCGGGGTTGGTATTGGTTTGACCGGCTTGTCGGCCCGGCCGACCGAAAGCCGACGGTTCACACTTTGAGGGGGTGAATGATGACTATTGCGACTCTTTTCGACGACTCGGCTGTTGGGGTTGCTGCCGATGAGACCGACGGTACCTCCGAGCTGAACGGCGCTGCTGATGGGCTCGCCGCCGGGGCCGCTAGTACTGCTGCTGGGCTCGCCGCTGCCGGGGCCGGAGGCACAGGTGGGACTAACGGCACTGCTGATGGGCCTGCTGGGGCCGCTAGTACTGCTGTCGGGGGTGCTGCTGGGCACGACGGCACCGCCGCTATTGGGGCCGCCGGCGTCGCTGTTGGGGCGGCTGGTGGGGTTGGTCGTGGCGCCGGGTTTGATGTTGACAGTCTGGTTGGTTTGTTTGCTTCCGGCCTGCCGGTTCGGGATTTGGCTGATCGGGAGTTGGAGGCTCGGCTGGTGTTGGTCGGCAAGTGCGAGTCTCGTTTGGCTGCGGTGAAGGCTGAGATGGTGGGTGAGTTGGCCCGCCGGCGGGGTGAGGGGCATGCGGCTGATGTGTTGCGTGACGGTTTGAGGCAGTCACGCGTTAGGGCTAAGCAGGACGTGAAGCTGGCTGAGCAGTTGGGTCGCGCTCCGGGGACTGCTGAGGCTTTGCGTTCTGGGGCTATCACTCCTAAGCAGGCCAAGATGATCGCCGAAGCTGTGGAAGAAGCCCCGTCTGGTGATTCGGGTGGTGAGGCTGGGTTGTTGGAGGCTGCTGGTAGGGAGTCCGAGGACCAGTTCAGCCGCACTGTGCGCGACCACATGAACGAGCAGATCCGGGACGATTTGGGGGAGCGGCGTAAGCGTCAGCGGGAGCGGCGCTATTTGAATATCAAACAGGAACCCGATGGGATGTTCTCCCTGATGGGCCGGTTTGATCCGGTGGCGGGTAGTCGCATAGAGACCGCGCTTACTGCTACGGCTAACCGGCTGTTTCATGCTGAGGATGCTAAGAGCCGGCTTTCGTCGGGTCAGCGCATGGCGGATGCGCTCGAACAGCTCGTCACCAACACCGGCGGTGATGTTGGTAGGTCTGCGGGCAAGGCTCAGGGCGTGGACCTGTTGGTGGTCGCCGATTACGACACCGTTGCGGGCCAACTACGAGACGCTCGTCTTGTTGATGGCACGCCGTTGTCGGTTGAGGAGCTTCTCGGTTTGGCGTGTGACGCGAGAATCTTGCCCACTATTTTCAAGGGTGGGAGTGAGCCTTTGTGGCTCGGTCGGGGTAGACGTCACGCTTCTAGCCGCCAACGCGCAGTGCTCACCGTGCGGGATAAGGGTTGTGTGGGTTGCGGGGCTTCGGCTAACTGGTGCCAAGCTCATCACATCACCCACTGGGAGCACGGGGGCAGAACCGATCTCGACAACCTCTGCTTGTTGTGCAGCTATTGCCATCATCATTTGGTTCACACCAGAGGCGCCGAAGTCGTCCGAGACGCCGACGGCAGGTTTACGCTCCGACAGCCCGATCAGCTTGGTAACACCCCACCAACACGGCGCAGTGCTTGGGCTGCCTGCTCCCATGGGCTCGCGGCGAGGTTCAACATCAACAACACCATCAAACCGCCGACCGTGGACCCGCCCCTACGACGCTGAAACAAACCAAGACGAGCCGATTGCCCGAGGGCGGCGGCCGAGGCGTCGGGGAGTTATGCAATGCGCTACTTAGACGGCCCTAAGGAATGGAAACGCGTACGTCGTGCCGATCCGGGGTCGGGGAGTTATGCAATGCGCTGCTTAGACGGCCCACTTAGCTGATTGTCGGAAGATAGCAGCCGTTGCCGCGCCGGTGAATGAGCCAAGTGACACTGAGATGATCAACACTTGTGGACCGCGCGAGTATCACGTCTTCACGACAGGGTGAATGAGCCAATCGGCGCTGAGATAATCAACATCTAGCTGATCCACTCAACCGGCAGTCGACCCAGATACACAGCCCAAGGCTCTGGCTTCCCCGATGACTTCTCTCGTGGCATAACTCCATCCTCGTTCCCAAGACCGAGAGCCTCCAACCAACCCAGGGCAGCTCAACCGTCGAGTAGGCCGGTTGAGTGCGACATCGATTGTGGTCGCTGGGCGGGGCGGTTTGGATGTGCGCAGGGGGAGACAGACATTCGTTATTGGCGGATGCTCCGTTAATTGTGGATGTCGGCCAGAGCGGCGGAACGCACTCAGGTATCGCCGATTGGCTAGGGGCGTGGGTGCGAATCGGCCGTCCGGCGCGCGACGAGAGAGTTCGGCGGTCAGATGTCAAAGCAAACGTCGCAGAGGTCGGACTCGATCGGCCGTCGAGCGCGGCGGCGGTCGCTCGCGGTCAAGTACCGCCGATTGGGCCTAGGTGGCTTCGGCGACCGTGAAATCGAAGTCCGCTGTGGTCGCTCGCGATCAGATTCTTCCTATTGAACCTAGCTCTCGGCCGGGGAGGTCTCCCGAGCGCTGTCGACGGCCGCCCAGTGGTCAGATGTCGGGTAGCGGCGTGGTGTGGATGGGTGTCCAGTCTCCCGAACCGGCGACGGACGCCCGCGGTTAGATGCCTCCTATTGGGCCTAGGGCTCTTCTGTAGGCCAGGGCTGCGGCGTCGGGGCCTCTTAGGTGTAGCTCCTCGGTTAGCCGCACCGGTAGCGGCACCGGCCTCTGGCTCTCCACTACACGGCGGTCGCCTTCCATGATCTCGTGGGTGAACTCGTTGAAGCCAGTGTCGTCGCTGTCCAGGTCGTAGTTGCGCGACAGGAACAGAAACAGCTCATTGGTTTCGTCGTTGGTGGGCCGGCTGACCAGGGATATCACGGTGCTCTGCCCGTCGGGCGTGCCCTTACGCAGGTGAACGCTGAACGGCAGCCAAAGGAAATACTCCCAATGCACCTCGGTGCCGGACGGGGAATGCACACCACCGGGCTCTAACTCCTTGTAGTCGAAATAAAAGCCGTATTCGGTGGGGGTCACCTCGTAGGCGTTAGTTATGGTGCGGTCGCGGCTGCCCAGCAGCCCGTCATGTAGGAACGGAAAATGGGAAAGATCCATAAAGTTCTCCACCGTGCGGGCGGCGGAGGCCTGCCAGGTGTAGCGGTGGCTATACCAGATGTGCACCCCCGGGTCTTCCCACTCACCGCTCGGCCATTCGGTGATCGACCCGACCGGGTCGGCCAGCGCCACCCATACCAGCTCGTAGCGCTCCTGAGTCGGAAAACTCTCAACCCGGGCACCAGACGGAATGGCCGAACCCGGCTCCAGCGACGGAATGTTCACGCAGCGACCCTCGCCGTCGTACTCCCAGCCGTGATACGGACAAACTATGCAGCCCTCGGGGGTGGTCCAGCCCAGCGACAGCGCAGTACCCCGATGGATGCAAAGATCCTCCAACACCCGGGCCTGCCCAACAGCGTCTCGGTAAGCCACCAACTGCCGGCCCAGCAACTCAAAAGAAACCGGCGCATCGGCGGTCACCTCGGCCGACTCCAGCACCGGATGCCAATAGTTGGTCAGATCGGGCGCTCGGGGGTGGATCTCATCGAGGCTGGCGGCGGTCACTGTCGCGGCGGTTTCGGTGGTGGTCATTGGTCCCCCTAGCTTTGTGTCTGGTAGCTGTATTCCTAGCTACTCCCGGTGTTCGATCCCGAAGAAGGTGGCCTGCAGCAGCTCCTCGTCGAGCATGTCGGCGGCCGGTTGGGAAGGCCCCAGCACGCCGGAGTTGAGCACGTAAACCCGGTCCACGTGCGGCAGACACAGCATCGGGCTCTCCTCTATGACCCACAGCACCGAAGTGCCCTGCTGGCGCACGGCCACGATGTCAGCAATTCGCTCCTGCACGATCGACGGGGCCAGCCCAGTGGTTGGCTCGTCGAGGGCCAGGAAACGAGGCTCGGAGATCATCGCCGAAGCAATTGCCAACATCTGGCGCTCGCCGCCCGAAAGCGTGCCGGCGCGGGCTCGGCGCAACTCCGCCAGCGCTGGGAAAGACTCCAGCATCTCGCTGATGCGACGATGCTGCGTGCGGGTGGATTCGTGCAGCAGGCTGACGGCCAGATTGTCGTACACCGTCAGCTCTGGAAAGGTGCTGCCCTCCTGGGGCACGTAGGCCATCTGAAGCCGGGCGCGGGCCCCCGCGCTGGTCTGGCCCAGATCCTCCTCGCCGAAGCTCATCGTGCCGCCGCGCAGCGCCAGCAGCCCGAAAAGCGTCTTCATAAGAGTCGACTTGCCGGCACCGTTAGGGCCGATCACCGCCACGATCTCCGCCGGGGCCACCTCCAAGCTCACGCCGTGCAAGATCGGCAGGTCGCCGTAGCCGGAGCGCACCTCGCTGAGCACCAAGCTCGCCGCCGACCGATCCACCGGGCTGGCCGCGGACTCCTGGCCCTCTTGGCCGCTCACGTATCAACTCCCAAGTACACCTGGCGCACCAGAGGGCTGGCGGCTACCTCCTCGGGCGTCCCGGCGGCGATGATCCGACCGTTAGCCATGACGTGAACATAGTCAGCCACGTCCAACACGAAGGAAAGGTTGTGGTCGATGATCATCAGAGCGATGCCGCTGCGATGCACGTTGCGGATCACCTCCGAGAGTCGTGAGATGCCGCTGGGGTTGACGCCGGCCGCCGGCTCGTCCAGGAGCAGCAGCCGGGGCCGGGCCATTAGCTGGCGAGCTAGCTCGGAGAGCTTGCGATCACCTGCGGCCAGCTCGTCTACTGGCGTGTCGAGGACTTGCTGAAGCCCTAGGTTCTGCAAAATCTCGTCGGCCCGCTGCGATAGCTCAGCGGTCTCACGTCCGCTTCGGCTTGTCAGCATTCCTGTGAGAACCGCGTGCGAGGCCCCAGCCACCTGCAGACTCTCCCAGACGGTCATGGTGGGGAACCCCACCGGCGTTTGGAACGTGCGCACAACCCCCCGGCGCGAGATCTCCCAGGGTGCCATACCGGCCACCAAGCGGCCATCGAATGTGATGTCGCCGGCGTCAGGGCGTTCGTAGCCAGTGACGATGTTGAACAGCGTCGTCTTGCCGGCCCCGTTAGGCCCAATAAGAGCGGTGATGCGATCCGGGTACAAATCCAAAGACACGTCATGCACGGCCACGTTGCCGCCGAAAGCCTTGAACAAACCGCGGGTGCTCAACAGAGCGCCTGTGCCGTTGCTGCCGGAGCCGGTCACGGTGCCAACCCCTCGTCGGCATCACCGCGCTGGCGTCGACGAAAAACCCCGAAGTGCCGTAGCGGGGTCACGGTGCCGACCCCTCGCCGGCATTACCAGCGTCGCCGATGTCACCGCGCTGGCCCAGGCGCCGCAGCCGCGAGGTCACTGCAGCTCCGGCCAGGTCGAGCGAAGTTGGCAGCCGGGCTCGCTTGCCGAACGTCTTGCGCTCCGAAAGCAGCCCCTCGGGGCGGAAGCGCAGTACCAGCACTAGCAGCAGGCCGATTGAAAGGGGATGCACCGCCACCAGCACATTGCGAAACTCCAGCGGCACGTCGATCAACTCCACCAGCTCGGTGAAGAGCAGCAGAACTGCCACGCCCAGCACGGGGCCGAACCGGCTAGCGATGCCGCCGAGTACCAGCGCGGTCCATGCGGTGAAAGTGAACTGCGGCTCGAAGACGCTGGGATTGGCATAGCGCAACCACCACATGTACAGCGGGGCGACCCCACCCACAGCGACACCCACCAGCACGAAAGTCTGCAGCCGCAGCCGACTCACCCGAATCCCCAGCGATAGGGCCACCGGCTCGTTGTCACGCATAGCTCGCAGCGCCCTGCCATAGCCCGAGCGGCTGATGCGGCGAGTGAAAGCGAAAACCAGTATTACAGCCCCCCAGGTCACAGCCAGCAGAACAGCCCGAAGAGCATCGCGTTCGAAGAAGCTCTCGAACGGTCGAGCCACGCTGTTGAAGCCCACAGTGCCGTGAGTGACGCTGCGCAGGTTGATTGCCAACTGGCGGAACACCTCCGCAAACGCAAACGTGATAATCAGGAAGTACTCGCGTCTAGCTCGCAGAGCGGGTAGGCCGACAAGAAACGCCACTATGCCCGTCACAGCCATAGCTGCTAGGACTCCCGCCCAGATCGGCCAGCCGGGAGCGAAGTCCACCTCAAACTCCCCCGGGGGGTTCGTGGTAATGGTGTAGGTGTAAGAGCCGATAGCCAGGAGCCCCACGATGCCCAGGTCCCACATGCCGCCCCAGCCGGCCTCCACGTTCAGCAGCATGGTGACGCAGGCGTAAACGCCGATGAGGGTGAACAAGCTCACCCAGAAGCTGGGCGAACTGAGGGCGCTAACAGCGGCGAGAGTGCTCATGCGGCGTGCCGAGGCGTGCTCATCAGGCGTGCTCCGCCCGGCGGCGGGTGCTGAACAATCCCTCAGGACGCACTAGCAGCACCAAGATCAAAGCTCCGAAAGCCACGACCAAGCGGTAAGCGGTGGGAATCCACAGCGCGCTTACGTCCATCGCCAAGCCCAGCAGCACGGCCGCGGCCATTACTCCCATGATGCTGCCGGTGCCGCCCAGCACGGCTGCGGACAGGATCACCAAGATGTTCTCCCATCCCAGCGGGCTGGTGATGCCGCCGCGGCGCACGGCGATCATCACGCCAGCCATGGCAGCTAGGGCCGAACTGATGAACCACACCACGCTGGAGACCACTCGCACGGGTATGCCGCGCACCGCTGCCAGAGTGGGATTAGAGGCCGCAGCACGAAGCCAGCGGCCCATGCGCGTCAGCGACAGGAAGAACTGCAAACTAAGGATCGCCCCCAGCGAAAGCAGGATCATTCCCAACTCGCCGGTGGCGATGTCTAAAGCGTTGTGCTGGGCGCCGAAGCCGTCGCTCTGGGTCGCCAGCACGAACACCACGGTCGCCGCCACCACAGCAAGGGCCAAGCCCAGACCGGTGCTGCGGGCGGCCCATAACTCGGCCCAGCCGCCGACGGCTTCTCGGTGCTCGGCTCGCCGGGCGCGGTTGGCCAGCAGCCAGCCCACCAGCGCCGCCAGAACAGCGGCAAGCACCAGAACCAGCACGAACTCGGTAACCGAGAACTCGATGCGACTGCCGAAGCCCACCGGCACCGTGCGCAAAATGGTGCCGAAGATGGCGATAATCGCCCCATAGATGACGAAGGCGAGGCCGATCGAGGTGAACAGCAGCACGTTGCCGCCCTTATCCGCCACCGGTTTGAAGACCACTATCCCTAGCGCCACGCCCAAGACACCCATGAGCAACATGGACACCGCCCCGGCTAAGAACACGTTCAAGCCGGCGTTGGTGATGAGAATGACCGAGATAAAAGCACCGAGCGCCAGCATCTGCCCGTGGGCGATGTGGAGGATGTTCTCGGTTTGGCGGATGAGGGCGAACCCCACCGTGGCGGCGGCCAATACCCCGCCGGTGGTCAGCCCGAATATGACGTGTTGCACGCGATCAAGACCTAGGCCCCCGGTGCGGCCCGCCCGCTTAGTGGGGCTGCCCCGGGGACTCTATCGGTCTGCAGTATCGGTCTAGCTGGCCTAACGGCCCAGGCTTGAGTCGAGTTCGATTACCTCGCGCTCGGTGTAACTGCCGCCGACGATGTGCTGCACGGCGACCTTGGGCGACACCAGGTTGCCGAGGTTGTTCAACTCGATCGAGCCCGAGGGGCCGTCGTAGTCGATGTCCTCGCCGCGCTCTAGCGCAGCCACGCCGTCGGCGTAGGTGTACACCTTGGTGCCTGGAGCGTTGACGATACTTGGCACCTGAGCGGCGACGGCGGGACCGTCGGTGGACCCAGCGGCGGTCATCGCCAGTGCCAGGACGACATACTGGTCGTACTGGTTGGTCTCATAGAAGCCAGTTGGAGGTGGTTTGCCCGCGTACTCCTGGTGCGCCGCCGCGAACCTGGCATACGCTGGGGAGTCGAAGTCGTCGGTGACCTGAGCGGCCAGCACCCGGCCGGTAGGCAAGGCCGATGCTGTCTCGGCAATGTCAGGCACCTGCAGGTCGGGCGAGACTAGGATCGTGGACTCATAGCCCCTGGCGATGTACTCACGGATGATGGGGATACCTGCCTGGGGGCCTGCGCCGATGTAGACGGCCTCGGGATCACCGGCAAAGGCCTGCTCTACCTGGGCCTGATAGCTGTCCTGGCCGGGCTGGAATCGCACATCTGCGGTAATCTCGCCGCCGATCTTGTTCTCCCAGACATCCTTGAAGACCTCCGCTGGGCTTTCAGTGCCCTCGGTCTGCTGCACCAGCATGGCTACCCGCGTGTAACCCAGGTCACGGGCCAACTGCGCCGAGATGATGCCGTAGGTTGTGTCCGAGGCGGTGATGCGCCAGATGTAGTTACCGCCCTGGGTGTCCAGCGTGGTTGTTCCGCAAGCTGGGCACATGGTCGGCATTTCGTCCTCTGCAACGGTCCCCAACAGGGCCACCGCGCCGTCGGATTCAACGCCACCGAGCGCGTCAATCTCCTCGCGGATCCGGTTGTAGCCCGTGACTGCACCCTCGGCGGTGGACAGGTTGTCCTGTACCACGAGTTCAGCGTCGCGGCCTAAGACGCCGCCGGCTTCGTTGATGACGCCGATGGCGGCTTCTGCGCCGTCTTGGCTAGGTGGACCCCATTCGGCGTAGTCGCCGGACAGGCCCGCGAGGAAGCCGAACTTGACTGCTCCCTCGTCGTCGTCACCGCCGCAGCTGAGGACGATGCCGCCCAGCAGCACGATCGCGGCTAATGACAGGAAAATGCGTCGCACTATTCCCCTCCCGATTGTCGTTCGACTTATCTGACTTGTTTGATTTGTTGACTTATTTGACGAGATCTGGCTCTCCGCAGGCAGGTACGCAAGCGGAGCTTCAATCTCATTGAAGTTACAGTAGCAGGGCCGCCGAGACTGTGCGAGACGATCAGAGACGACCGGGCTGACCAGAACTGACCGCGCTAGCCGACCACGCTAAGCAATGGCTGCTGAGGCCCTGCCGGCCATTGCCAGCGCCAGTTCGTCCATATCCAGGCCACTTACTGGGCGTTCCAGCACGATTCGACCTCGAAACAGCACAATCAAGCGGTCGCTCAACTTGATGAGTTCCTCCAGGTCCATCGAAAGCAGGAGGACGGCGGCGTCGCTGCCCTTCACCTCTAGCAGCCGCCGGTGCACGTAATCGATGGCGCCGACATCTAAACCCCAGGTGGGGTTGTCGGCTACCAGCACCTTTGGCTCCCGAGACAACTCGCGGGCCAGCACTACCTTCTGCTGGTTACCCCCCGAGAGACTGCTGGCCAGCAGGTCTGGGTCTGGCGGGCGGACATCGTACTCTTCCAGCAGCTTCCGAGCCTTACGCCGGACGCTGCGCCAATCCAAGACGCCTCGCTTGTTGTAGGCACCAGCGGGGATATCCGACATGGCAATGTTCTCCGCCAGAGTCATGTCCAGGATTAGGCCCCAGACGTGGCGGTCCTCGGGTATCACCGCAAGCCCGGCGGTGCGCAGGGCGCTGGTGCTGGCCCCGGTGACCTCCTCGCCGGCAATGTGAACCGAGCCCGACTCAAGCTCACCCAGCCCGCAGACAGAGTTCACGAGCGTGCGCTGGCCGTTACCCTCCACTCCGGCCACGCCGAGAATCTCGCCAGGTCGCACCACGAACGACATGTCGTTCAGGTGATCGGAGCCCTCGCCGGGGGCGGTCAACTGGCGCACCTCCAGCAACGGGAAATCGTCGGTAAAGGGAGCGTGGTCGCTTTCGACGGCGACGATCTCGTGGCCGGTCATGGACCGGGTGAGGCTGCGCTCGTCGAAGTCGCCCCGCTCGCTGGTCGTGACCTTGCGGCCGCCGCGCAGCACGGTCACTCGGTCGGCAACCTCCATGACCTCGCCAAGCTTGTGGGTCACGAGCACGATCGAACATCCCCGATCTCGCAGATCGCGCAGGATTGCTAGCAGGTTCTGAATCTGGCGCGGGCCCAGCAGGGACGTGGGCTCGTCGAGGATCAAGATGGTGGCACCCCTGAAGAGCACCTTGAGGATCTCGACCCGCTGCTGTAGGTCAACCGGCAGGTCCTGAACTTCGATGTGGGGATCGATCGGCATACCGAAGCGTTCGGCCAACTCGCGGGTTTCGGTTCCTATGACGCTGCGCCGCAGTCGCAGGTTGGTCGCCGGTCGTGATCCCAGAGCTATGTTCTCCGCCACGCTGAAGGTGGGTACCAAAGAGAAGTGTTGGTGCACCATGCCGATGCCCAACTCCAGGGCGTCGTGGGGCGAGTTGATGTCAACCTCGCTGCCGCGCACGTGGATAGTTCCAACGTCAGCCAGCACGTGCCCAAACATGACGTTCATCAGCGTCGTCTTGCCGGCCCCGTTCTCGCCTAGCAGCACATGGATCTCGCCGGCACGCAAATCGAAGTCAATGTCGACGTTGGCTCTCGTCTCGCCGTAGGTCTTCGAGATTCCGCGCAGCTCTACGACGTTGCCGTTGGTGCTGTTGTTGCCGTTGGTTGAAGCTCTCACGGCGGTGCTCACGGTGGGCTGCCCTCCTCAGCCAGCCGAGCCAACGCCAGACATGGCGCGCCAGACTTTCTCGGGCGTTAGGGGCATATCCAAGTGGCGAACGCCGTAGGGCGCCAGAGCGTCAACGACTGCGCTTTGCACCGCGGGTGTGGCACCAACGGTGCCCGCCTCGCCTATTCCCTTGGCGCCCAGAGGGTTGAGCGGCGTGGGTGTGGTGTTCCGATAGGTCTCGAAGCTGCAGAACTCCGCCGCCGAAGGGATCAGGTAGTCCCCGAAGTTGGTGGTGCGGGGACCGGCGTCGGCGTCGTAGACCATCTCCTCCCACAGCGCCTGGGCGATGCCCTGGGCGATCCCGCCGTGTTGTTGGCCCTCGGCCAGCAGCGGGTTGATGACGTTGCCGCAGTCGTCCACGCACAGGTGGCGTAACTGACGGACACCTCCGGTCTCGGTGTCCAACTCCACAACGGCCACGTGGGTGCCGAACGGGAAGGTCCGGGCGCCCTGGTCGAAGTCGCACTCGGCGGCCAGCGGCTCGGGAGATAGCTCGGCGAGCTTGGCCCACGAGAGCACGGTGTCGGGCGACCCGGCCACGCCTAGGCCCTCTCCGTGGTATACGGCAATATCATCCGCGTTGGCTTCTAGGTGTTCGGCGGCGACTTGTCGGGCTCGCTCCACCACCTCGGCCGCGGCCCGGTCGATCGCCGATCCGCCCAGTTGCAGAGAGCGCGAACCGTAGGTCCCGTTGCCGCGGGGCACTAGATCGGTGTCGGACTGAACGACGGTGATATCCCCCCAGGGCATTCCTAACTGCTCCGAGGCGATCTGGGCGTAGGTGGTCTGGTGACCCTGGCCGTGGGACGAGACGCCCGAGAGCACCGTAGCTGTGCCGTCGGCGTGGATTTCCACCGAGCCGTAGTCGCTGCTGGGGCCGTTGCCGGTGACCTCGATGTAGTTGGCCACGCCGATGCCGAGTTGGTAGCGGTCACCCCGGGAGCGGCGCTCGGCCTGCTCTCGGCGCAACTCTTCGTAGCCGACTAGGCCGACGGCGCGTTCCATGGCCCCCAGGTAGTCGCCGGCGTCGTAGACGGCTCCTGTCAGGGTCTCTACCGGGTCGCTGTGGGTCTGGATCAGATTGCGCCGTCGCACCTCTACCGGGTCGAGTCCGATTTCAGCGGCCAGCAGGTCCATGCCCCGCTCTATGAGTGCTGCAGCCTCGGGCCTTCCCGCGCCCCGCAAGGCGCCGGTGGGAGCGGTATTAGTTACCACGCTGCGTGCCCGGAAGTCGATCCGCGGGATCTGGTAGGTGCCCGCGGCCATCATCTTTGTGTAAAAGGTCAGCCAGGCGCCGATGTCGGGGTAGGCCCCGGCGTCCTGTGTCACGCTCACCTTCATGCCCACCACGGTGCCGTCGGCCCGGGCCCCTAGTTGCACATCCTGGACCTGGCCGCGGGCGTGGCCCATGTGGAGCATGTTCTCAGTGCGCGACTCTGTCCAGAGCAGCGGCTCACCCAGCCGCACCGCCAGAGCGGCGGTTACTACCTGCTCTACGTAGGCGTGGCCTTTAGCTCCGAACCCGCCGCCTGTGGCCGGCACCACGACATGAACCTGATCCACATCGAGTCCCAGGCAGGTGGCGATGGTCTGCTGGACCGAGAACGGCGATTGCGTAGGCACCCAGAGCCGTAGGCGTTGCTCGCCGTCGAAGTTTGGAATCGCCAGGATGCCGTTGGTCTCCATCGGCGCCGGGGCGATCTTGTGATTCACATAGCGGAATGAGACGACCACCTCGGCGTCGTCGAGCGCTCCCGGATCCTCGAGTGGATCTACCTCAAAGACCACCTCGGTAGCCGCCATCAGATCGGAGTTACCGGGGAGTTCCTCAATTTCGACGAACACTTCCTCGGCGCGGTCTCGGGCCTCGGCTGGGGTGTCGGCCACCACGGCGGCCACCGGATCGCCTACATAGCCCACGGTTCCCGTGGCGAGCGCGGGACGGCCAAAGTGCGAGGGCGCCGGCGGCCCAGCCAGCATGTCCGGGAGGTCCAGATCTTCAGCGGTGTAGACCCCCTCGCCGCCTGAGATGCTGAGGATCCGCCCGTGGGGCACGTCGGAGCGCACGAAGACGACGCTGCGCGCCTCAATCTGCAGGTCATCCACGTACGGGCGACCACCGGTCAGCAGGGCCGCGTCCTCGCGCCGCAACACGCTGTGGCCCAGGATCGAACCTGCTGTTGCCATGGGTTACTTTCTGTGCTTCGGGGTGCCGCTGTCAGGCCGAGGGGGCGTAGCCGATCAGATCCAGGATGACGTGTGCGCCCGGCACCTGCAGTGGCCCGCCGATGCGCATCGTTGTGGAAGCTGGCTTGGAGCCGGGGAAGTGGCGAGCCCACTCGTTGATGGAGACCTGAAAGTCTGCGAAGTCGGCGTGATAGCACTGCCGTTTGCAGATGTTCTCTAGCGAGGTGCCGGCCGCCTCGCAGATGGCCGAGATGTTCTGCAGTAGATACTCCATCTCCATCTGCGGCGGTAACCCGTAGTGCGGGAAGCCAGGGTTGCGCTGCACGCTTTGGGGCAGGCTGCCCCGCTCGTCGGTGGGGATGACGGTGCTGAAGAAGAGGTAGTCGCCAGCCTTTACGGCTTGCGGCTCGTGCCAGGGTGGCTGCACCGCGTCTGACGTCTCGATGGTCTGCTTAGAGATGGAGGCGTCGTCGGCCAGGAGTTTCATGGCAATCTCGATGCGCGACCCCATACCGCCGAGGCCCATGTAGGGCACCACCACTCGAGCTGGCGGGTTCTCGGGGAACCACTGACGCCACACCCTGTCCATACCAGCGAAATCGTTGGGGCTAGAGAGGTAAACGGTGGCCTTCACGCAGTTGTTTTGCAGCGAGGAAGCGCCGGCTGCGGCAGCAATTTTCTCCAGCTTCGCCAGCGTGTAGTCGGTCTGGCGCTCGATTGGCGAGCCGTACCAGAGGTAAGGGTTGACGCGAGCCTCAGGCGCTAGTCCGCTGAACTCGCCCATGTGACGCTCGGACATCCAGTCGCCCATCCAGTCGACCGGGATCTCCCCTGCGAGGAAGATCCAGTCGCCGCGCCTGATGGCCGGTGAGTAGCCCGCTAGGGGCGAGGGTACGCTCTCGGGCGTCTCGTAGCCCACGCTGGGACCGCCGGGGATGGCCAGCAGGTCAACCTCGATAAGCGAGTCGCGCACTAGCAACTCCTTGATGCCCATACCGGTGGAGGCGGGACGGGGCGGCTTGATGTAGAGGTCGCGGGTTCGCAGGTACGGCGTGATGGTTATACGCGGCCAGGTGTTGCCCGCGGCGAACTCCTCCATCGTGGGGTACTCCGAGGTGAACCACTGGTAAATCCGCACCACGTCAGTGGAGATGTCGCAGCCCGCGGCGGCAAGCGTGGTCGTAAGGTTGTCCAAGATGACCTTGGATTGCAGTTCTAGATGGTTATCCAGGTAGGGGTTACGACCATCTCCGCCGCCGGCGGCAGTGATCCCCGTCTCGAAGTCCGTGGCTAGCTGGCCAGACAGAAACACCCAGTTGCCGGCCTTCACCGCTGGTGTGTAAGGCATAAGCGGCATGGGCTCGCCGCCCCAGATGTGTTGGATATCGCTGGCCATGACTACCTCCGGTTCGGTGGGCGTTTCTCTCGGGTTCTCTTATGGCGTCAACGGTTATGGCGTCAACGGTGAAAGCGGTGGCGGGCAGGTATACCGCTGGCCGCCACCTTCACCTAGCTCGGTCGCGGGAATTGGCTGTGGGATCGGCCCTCAGGCTGCTTCTTGGGCTGCCGAGTCTCTGTCCAAGAGCAAGCCGCTGCTCTCAGTGATCTCGCTGATGCCCTGGAACTCGGTTGGTACTTCCAACCCCTTGCGGGTGTACCACTCACGCACTAGCGCAGGGGCGTCCACCACTAGCCCGAGGTGCAGCGAGATGATCGTCAGCGCAGAATCCTCCACCTCTTGTGAGTACCCCGCCACAACATCGCGCGGCACTATCACGCGAAAGTCGCGGTTGGCGGCGTCGAATGCCGATGACAGCACGCAAGCGTCGGTGTATGTGCCGGTCAGCACCAGGTTGGGCACGTTGAGTTGGTGCAGCAGGAACTCCAGATCGGTGGGGTAGAAGGCCGAGAGGCGCTTCTTGGTGCGCACGTAGTAGTCGCCTTCTTCCTCCTCAACCAGGATGTCCAACCACTCGGTGCCCTCCCATGAGTGTTGATCCATTAGGGGGTTGGGGGGCAAGTACAACTCATACATCGCCCGCCAGTTGGCCATGCGATTGTGGTGTCGCGAGTTCAGGTCGTCTATCCCGCCGTAACGCTGCCAGTGCTGAACGTGGATGATGGGAATGCCGATGGCCCTACAGGCGGCGTGGAACATGTTGTGCGCCGGGATGCGCCAGCGGGCGCGCGGCGCCGGACAAGTCAACTCCGCTTCAGGGCCGACATGGCCGCGGTGCATGTCGATGCAGGCCACGGCGGTCTTCTCGGGGTCGAGCCACTTGTCGAACACGTCTGCGGAGTTGCTGGTGCCCGAAGGCAGCACCCGCTTCTCGCTGTTCTCCAGGTAGCAATACATCTCGGTTTTCATGGTTGCCTCCTTGTTCTAGGCCTCTAGGTCGGATCCTGGTGACTGATGGTCTGTCTGGTCTGTCTGTGGCTGAAGGTTCGAGTCCTCAGCAGCCGATATCGGCAAGGTCGATCTTGCCGCCTATGCCCTCCTCGAGGCCCACTGGGTTGTCGCCCTTGGTCTCGTCAGGGATCTGGATCTCGCCGCTGCGGACCCGCGCTTCGAAGTCCTCGTAGATGGCCAGATCTTCGGCGGTCATCGCGGAGAGTGCGGGCTCTCGCAGGTCCGCTGCCCGAATGCCCGGCGTGTTGTAGGCGGTGAAGTCGTTGAACTTCTCAATCTCGCCGTTCAACCCGCGGCTCACCATGGTGTAAGCCACCTCGTCGAGGCCGTGAAGCGAGGACGTCAAGATCACCTCGGGTGAGATGTGGTGGCTGTCGTAGTACGCCGGGATTACCCAAACCTGGCTGTCGGCTTCCCCAGCCGCATCGATGATGCCGAGCACGGCTTGGTCGGTGGCGGACTGAATTACGTCCACGCCGCCGGCGATCAAAGCCTGTGCCGCTGTCTTAGCGATTCCGGTGTCATCCCAAGTCTGGATGTACTCCTGGGTGAACTCAATGTCGGGGTTCACGCAGCGGGCGCCGAGGTGGAAGGTCTCCGGCTGGCGGGTTAGGGCCGGGAACGGGAAGCCGCCCAGCGCGCCGACATGGCCAGTCTCGGTAATAAGAGCGGCCAGCACACCACTGAAGAAGTTGGCGTGGTGCTGGGCCATGTCGATGAAGCAGAGGTTCTCCGGGCTGCCCTCTAGCAGTTCGGGCGTGGGATCCACGGGCGCAACGCACACCTGGGTTTCCGGGTAGGCCTCGGCCACCTGTGCTGCCGGGTCGGCCATGGCACCGTGGGCCATGATTATTAGGTGGTAGCCCTCGCTGGCATAGCTGAGGCCCTGCTGCAGATAGTCGTCCACCTCGTAGGCGTACTCGGTGGGCTCGATGTAAACGTCGGACCTTTCGCTCATTAGCTTCTCGGCGCCGTCCCACCAGGCGTTTGCCCAACTCTCGTCGTTGGAGAATCCGGGGAAGAGGATCACGGCCCAATAGGGGGGCTCTTCTTGCTCGGCTGGCTCCGGTGGCGGCGGTGGCTCTGGAGCCGGTTCCGGTGATGGTGCTGGCGCTGCCGGTTCTGGTGGTGGTGCCGCCGGGGTGTCATCGTCGTCACTGCCGCAGGCAGCGGCAATCAACGCCACACTCAGTAGCAGGCCAAACAGTTTGACCACGGTGCGATAGTTCATCATCTTTCCCTCCTTGGTTGGATATGGCTTGAAATAGGGCCTCGGACCGCGCGTCCGGGCCAGATCGTAGATACGTAGCTGCGACGTTGCAGAAAGTCTGGCGCTATGTCTGGTGCAATCTCTGGCGCATAGTAATTCGAGACTACGACACCGCTCCAAGTCGGACCTCTCACTAGCAGGTTTTGCATAGTCAGATCTCTCATAGACAGACCTCGCATAGTCAGACCTCTAGCGCGCTTCGGCTGCGGGCTCTCGCCAGGGGATCCCCACAGCAGCGGGGTAGCGCGATCCGCGGGATATGGCCACGGCGGCCACGGTGACGATATAGGGGAGCGCTAGCCAGATCTGATCTGGCACCGGATCGAAGAAGTCCACCAGCCCGGCAACGAACTGAAGGGCCTGACTTAGCCCAAACAGCCCGGCAATGGCAACCACCGCAAGCGGATTCCAGCGCGCTACCACAACCACCCCCAAGGCAATAAAGCCGCGCCCCGAGGTGAAGCCGGGGATAAAGCGACCTGAGGTAGACACCACCAGAGCCGCGCCGCCGAGTCCGGCCAGGGCGTTTGCCGCGATCACCGCGGCATAGCGCAGCCGCCAAACATCCAGGCCGGCGGAAGATGAGGCGTGGGGGCGCTCACCAGCGGCACGCACGTACAAGCCCCACCAAGTGCGCCGCAGGATGTAGAAGATCACCACGGCCAGCAGGATCGAGATCCAGAAGAGGAAGTTCTGCTCGTTGATGACATCGCGTAGCTTGGGAATCCGTCCCAGCAGCGGGAAGGTCCACGGCGACAAGGTCGGCGCTGTGTTCCCGATGATTACCTGCGAGACCAGGATGCCTGTGAGTCCCAGAGCGAAGATGTTGAACAGCAGACCGGTCACGATCTGATCGGTGCCCCGACGCACGTAAAGCGCTGACAACACGACCCCTGATGCGGCACCGGTGGCTGTGCCGGCTAGCACCGATAGCGCCACGCTGGTGGTGTTGACTCCCACGAGAGCGCAGATTGCCGCGCCGAACAACATGGTGCCCTCAATGCCCACGTTCAGCACGCCTGCCTGCTCGCTGATGGCCTCACCCAAAGCAGCCAGCAAAACAGGGACCATGAGGGCCAAGCCTGAGGAGAACAGCGTGATGATGACGACCTCGGTCACGGCTCCCCTAGTTCTGTGCGTAGCGGAACTTGATGGCCCCGGTGACCATCAGCGTGATGACGAACGTGGCGATAAGCACTTCACCGAACGAGGCCGAAATGCCAGCTGCGGCTTGCAGGCTATTGCTCCCGACACGCAGCGTCGAGAAGATGAACGCAGCCGGCAATACGGCCATGGGGTTCAGCCGGGCCAAAAGAGCCACGGCGATGCCGACATAGCCGTAGTTAGAGATCCATAGGTCTAGGGCCAGGTCGTGGTGAATGCCCCCAACCGTGACGGCGCCCGCTAGGCCGCCCGCCGCGCCGGCAGCTACAAACGACGACACGGTCACCAGACGGGTACGCACACCAGCTAAGCGGGCGGCCCGAGGGTTGGCGCCAATGGAGCGAATGGAGAAGCCGAGGGAGGTGCGGGTGATCAGCAGCCAGGCTGCTGCCGCCGCGGCCAAGGCGACGACGACGCTGATGTCAACTTTGGCCGACGCCCAGAAATCTGGGAATCGGGCGTTGTCGTGGATCTCCTGGCTCTGCAGTTGGGCATAAATCTCGGGCCAGGCCACGGTGACGACGTAGTTGGCAGCGAAGAACGCCAAGAAGTTCAACATCAGCGAGGTGACGATCTCGTTGATACCAAAATAGGCCTTTAGCAGGCCCGGGACAGAGCCCCAGACCGCGCCAGCAGCCATGGCCCCGATGATCAGAATCAGCACGAAAAGTCCGTGAGAGGTGCCCTCGGGCAGCATGATTCCGAGGGTGACCGCAACGACCGCACCGGCGAACATCTGACCTTCTCCGCCTATGTTCCAGAGTCGGGCGGTAAAGGGAATGGCCGCGGCTAAGCCGGTCAGGGTCAAGATAGTGGCGGTCATGATCGTCTGGCCCAAGAAGATCTGCTCGGCCAGTGAGTTATTGATGATGGTTTTGGCGACAGTCCAAGGATTCCCGCCGAAGGCCACCACGATGACTGCCATTACGCCGATCGTGAGCAGGACCGAGCCGAGTATGTCACCGTGGCGAATGGCGGCCAGCACATCTAGGCGCGCCCAGCGAGAGCGCCCAGCAGTGGCCGCGCTTGCTGCTGTATTGACTTTCGTGCTTGCTTCCGTGCCGGCGGCGTTTTTGCCGCCGATCCCCTCGCTCACCCAGCCTCCTCGGCCTCGGTACCGGCGCTGTGACTCGTTTCACCGCTCGGTGCCAACGAGGCGACGATAGTCGTTTTTCCAGAGCCAGTTTCAATCGCGTGCGCCAACGTTTCAGCATTATCGAAAATGATCGTCGAATCGATCAGCAAATGGATCAGCAAAAATGCGGCTCTCAGCTGCGGTAGCTCCTGATGTTCACCCGGGTTCCGGCGCGGTACCATCGCAAAAGTGAGTACCCGATGAGCACCCAAGCAGTTATGGGATCCAACTCTGAGTCTCCGGCCGGGCCTAAGCCCGACAGCATGCCGCGCCGGGGGGTGGTGACGACCGAGGATCACCTGCTTGAGCTGGGAAATCAGATCCGCGCCCTAAGGATGGAACAGGGTCTGACACTGCAGATGATCGCCGAGCGCACTGGTCTCAGCTCGTCGATGGTCTCAATGGTGGAGCGAGGACGCACCTCGCCGTCGATCGGCACGCTGATCGCCATCTCGTCGGCGCTGGGCGTGCACATGGCCGACTTATTCGAGCTGGACGTAGACGGACCACGAGACGTAGTGCAACGCTCCGCCGATCAACAGGTGGTCGAAACAGCCAACGGGGTGCTACGGCGACTTGTTCAGGTGGACCCGCGGCGAGGCCTCGAGTTGGTGATCAACGAGTACGAGCCCGGCACCGCCAGCGCCGTGCAAGTTACCCATCACGGCGGCTACGAATACGGCTTCTTGCTAGAAGGCACCCTGACCGTGGAACTGCAGAACGCCCAGCATTGTCTGGAGCCGGGCGACTCCATCGCCTTTGAATCCACCCGACCGCACCGGATCGTGAACGAGGGCAGCCAGCGGGCCCGCGCCGTGTGGGTCAACCTGTCCCCGCGCCCACAGTCGGTAGACGCCAGAAGAGACGACTAGACGAGGCGAGTAGCTGCCTGGGGACCGAGGACGCCCGGGGGCTGAGCATTATCCAGCTAACTATCCAGCAGATCGGGAGGGTGCCATGAGCCAGTCGCTTGTCGGTAGGACGGCTCTGGTGACCGGGGGCAACCGCGGTCTGGGCCGGGCCATGGCTCTAGCCATGGCGGAGGCGGGAGCCGACATAGTCATCTGGGGCCGGGACCAAACAGCGCTCGAACGCACCGCTGCAGAGGTGCGTTCCGCCGGTCGGGACTGTCTTGCCCAGACGGTAGAGGTGACCGACTCAGAGCAGGTCAACACGGCCGCGGCCGAGGCCTGGCAGCAGGCCGACGGTGTGGATGTGGCGTTCAACTCTGCGGGCGTGCTGCTCATAGCTGCCGCCTCAGAGACCAGCGACGCCGACTGGGAGGCCGTGTTGGGCGCCAACCTGACGGGTGTTTTCTACTGCTGCCGCGCCGTAGGCGAACGCATGCTGGCCCAGGGCAGGGGCAAGATCATCAACGTTGCCTCTAACTTCGGTTTACACGGAGGCGCCAACTGGTCTGCCTACTCGGCTAGCAAGGCTGGCGTCATTGGACTCTCCAAGAGCCTTGCCTGGGAATGGGCGCCATCGGTGACGGTCAACGTGATTGCGCCGGGGGCGTTCTACACCGACATGAACAGCCACCTTCTGGACGTTCCGGAGATCATGGCTGCTGTGAAGGGAAATACGCCGCTGGGGCGGGTCGGTGACCCTGCCGAAATAGGGCCTCTGGCGGTAATGCTGGCCGGTCCGGGGTCGGACTTCATGACTGGTGCCGTCATTAGCATCGATGGTGGTGTTATCAAGCCTTGAGAAAGGTGAAGCTCTGAGAGAAGTTGCGGGCCTGGTTCTGTTGCCCTGGCCAGCCAACCCGCAATCGCTGGCAACCTCTTGCAATCCAACCGGCGGCACCGGTGGTTACAGTCCTGTGGTTACAGTACTGTTCAACCGGTTACACAGATCTTGAAGTCCCACTGGGGGAGAGGTTTGATGAGCGAAAATCGGGTGCAGGTGTTGCGGGGTAGCGCTGAGGCCGTGCCGCTGCCTTTGATCGACTCCGGTGGCGAGGCCTTGGCGGTCGTATGGCCCGGCGTCGGGTCGCAGCACCGTTCGCTCCACCGCCTGCTGTTAGAACCCGGCGGGCGGACCGTCGAACTGCGACACCCCTCGGAGTCGGTGTACTACTTGCGCTCCGGGAGCGCCGCCGTGACCGACGGTGACAGCGGCGAACGACACCCTCTCATAGAGGGATCGATGGTGCACGTAGACCAGTCAACGGCGCATCAGTTCGAAGCTGGGGCCGAAGGCGCCGAGATCGTGGGGGGTCCATGTCCGCCCGACCCTTCTATCTACGAGTCACTGGAGGCCTGACCATGGCAGTGCGCGTTTTTCACCGCGACGAACCCGATCTGATGATGCCGATCATCTCCTCTGACGCCCGGCTGATCGTCTGGCCAGGCGTAGGGGCCGAGGTGGCGAATATGAACTACGTAGTGTTGGAGCCAGGCGAACAGAACGTCCCACATACCCATTCGGAGTCTGAAGACACCATCTTCATCATCGAGGGAAAGGGGTCGGTCCAAGATCTCACCAACGATGTGCGTCTGGAGTTCGAGGCCGGCGACGCCGTGCACGTACCTGCTGGGGTAGAGCACGCCGTGTGTGCTGACCGTGACAGTCGCATCGTGAGCGTGGGGGGTCCCTGCCCGCCGGACCGCCACCTGCTGGCGCTGCTTGGCGTGGAGTGAGCCGGCGTTTGCACAAGCCAGACTTGCACAAGCCAGAACTGTGAACACCGTTCACGTGGGTTTGGCGCAGGTTGCCGCGCCTGCGGGAGACTCCCAGGGCAACCGCCGACGCAGCATCGAGGCGGCGGCAGAGTTGTTTGAATGCGGCGCCGACATCGTGGTACTGCCTGAGCTGTGCGTGCCCTGGTACACGGCCGATCAAACCCAGCTAGAAGCCGAGGCCGAACCACTGGAAGGGCCGACCAGCGAAGCATGGCATGAAGTTGCTACTGCTCATAACGGCCTGATTGTCGGAGGATTCTGCGAGCGGGCCAGCGACGGGGCGCTGTACAACAGCGCAGTAGCCGTTAGCTCCGAAGGTGTCATTGGCCACTACCGCAAGCTGCACCTTTTCGACCGTGAGCAGCTCTCGTTCACGCCCGGCGATCTGGGATTGCCGACCTTTGCTACTCGCTTCGGCCAGTTGGGGATCTGTGTTTGCTACGACCTGCGGTTTGTGGAGGTGGTCAGGGCGCTGGCGCTTTCTGGCGCCGAATTGATCTGTGTGCCGACCGCGTGGATTGGGGGGTTCGATCGGCAGCTCAATGACCGTCAGCTACTCAATGACCGTCAGCTCGCGAACGGCGAGTTGATCCCCCACGCCCTGGGAGCCCTGCTGCAGGCGAACCTCTCGCAGGTATTCATCGCCTGTGCTTCTCAGGTGGGCGATTGCGGTGATCTGCACTTCTTGGGTTCGTCGATCTTGGCAGGGCCTTACGGAGAAGTGGTCGCCGGCCCGCTCGCCCGCCACCAAGACGAACTAGCGCTGGCCCGGGTAGATCTGACCGAAGTGTCCCGGGCGCAGGTGCGCGGTGAGCGGATTCGGCCACGCGCTGACCGTCGGACCGATGTCTACGGTGTGGCGCTGGGCACGCAGCGTCTGTAGCTCGGCCTGTAGATCGGAGGAGATGTGCCGCTAAAGATGCGCTCTATGAGCTGGGGGATGCGCAGGAAGATGAGGCAGGATGGCGATTCCCATGTGCTGGTGCCGCGATGAAGCCAGCGCGCTTCGCTTACACCGCCCCCGAGACGCTTCAGGAAACTCTGGAAACGCTGGACAGCTACGGCGATGAGGCCAAGGTGCTTTCAGGTGGCCAGAGCCTGGTGCCCATGATGAACTTCCGCCTGGCCCGCCCCGAAGTGATTGTGGACATCGGGCGGGTGAGTGGTCTAGACGGCCTGTCCCTAGCTAACGGCAAGCTGACCGTAGGGGCGCGGGTTATCCATGCCCGCCTGGAGGCACCGCAGGTAGATGTGCCCGCTGGCCCAAGCCGGCCGCTCGGCGGTGTCCTCGGCTCGCTGCTGCCGGCGGTTGCCCGATTTGTTGGCCATTTGCCGATTCGCGTCCGGGGTACGTTCGGGGGTTCGATAGCGCACGCCGACCCTGCTGCCGAGTGGTGCATCTTGGCCCGCACTCTCGATGCCGAGATGGTGGCGCTGCGCCGCGGCGGCGAGCGGGCTATAGCGGCGGGCGACTTCTTCCAGACAGTGTTCACTACGGCGCTAGAGCCCGAGGAGTTGCTCGCCGCAGTGCGCCTACCTGCCTTGGGCGACGACTGGCGGGCAGGGTTCTGCGAGTTCAGCCGTCGAGCCGGCGACTTCGCAATCGTGGCGGCTATGTCGGCGGTGCGCTTGGAGTCGGCCAGCGGTGTTATTGCTGAGGCCCGTATTGGCGTAGGCGGCGTGGCGGGCGTGCCGGTGCGCTTGCCAGACGCCGAGGCGACACTGCTAGGCGAGACGCCGAGTGCCGAGCTGCACGCCGCCGCCGCCGCTGCTGCCGCCGCCGAGGTGGACCCGGTGGGAGATCTGCACGGCTCCGCCACCTACCGGCGAGACCTAGTGCGGGTGCTGGTGTCACGAGCGCTGGCTCAGGGCGCTAAATCAGCCGACTAAAGCCATCACAGTAGTTTCGTCATGAGAGCTTCTTCATGAGCTGGGTCGGCCGCTCCATCCGCAGGTTTGAGGACCCTACGCTGCTGCGCGGCGCGGGCATGTTCGTAGGCGACATGGGCGGCGCGGCCGTGGTGAAGTTCGTGCGCAGCCCGTTGGCCAGCGGTCTAATTCGAGCCGTACGCGGCCCTGCCTACACCATTGAAGACCTTGATGCCGACGGCGTCGGCAGCATCGAAGCCGTGCTGCACCGTCCCGACTACGTGCCGCTGGCCCAACCTCTGTTGGCTCGAGAGCGAGTGCGATACGTGGGCGAGCCAGTAGCGGTCGTGGTGGGCGATACGGCCGCCGAGGCCGAGGACCTAGCTGAGCAGGTGGATTTGGACATCGAACCGCTGCCGGCGGCGGTAGGTCTGGAGGCGGCCCTGGCCCCAGGTGCGCCGCTGGTCCACCCCGAGGAATCGGAGTCCAACGTGATGGTGGCCGGCGAGATGGCCACCCCGCAAGTTGCCGAGGTTCTTGCAGGCGCCCATGCTGTTGTGGAGTTGGAGATCGTCTCGGGGCGCCAGGCGGCTCTACCACTTGAGACCCGAGGTTCTCACGCCGTGACCGAACGGTTCGGTGGCCGCACCACGCTGCACGCCTCGATCCAGGCGCCGCACATGGTGCGGACCGTGATTTGCGACCTGTTGGGCATGCCAGAGGCCGATTTGCGGGTGGTGGCCCCCGATGTGGGGGGTGCCTTCGGCCAGAAGCTGCCCCTAGCGCGGGAGGACGCCATAGTGGTCTGGCTCTCGCGCCGGCTGGGTTCTGCGGTGAGCTGGATCGAGGACCGCAGCGAGAACCTAATGGCGTCGTGGCACAGCCGAGAGCAGCGCTACCAGCTGAGAGCCGGTTTCGACGCCAACGCCCACCTCGAGGCGCTGCAAGCCGACGTAGTGGCCAACGTGGGAGCGTGGCCGTGCTACCCCATCACCTGGGGGGTGGAGCCGCTCATGGCACTGGCCGAGCTGCCAGGCCCCTACAACTTGGAGCACTATGGGGTGCGCTCTCGGGGCGTCGCCAGCCATACCTGCCCTATGTCGCCTTACCGGGGCGTGTCGCGGCCCGCCATTACCCTGGCGCTGGAGCGGCTCATGGACATCGCTGCGGCTCGCCTGGACATCGACCCGGTGGAGATCCGCCGGCGGAACCTACAGAGCGACTTCCCGCATACTTCGCCAACCGGAATGCGCCACGACGAGGGCACCTACCGGGAGGCCATGGAGTTGGCCGTGCGTCACGTGGATTTGGGGGCTTTCCGTGCCCGTCAGCAGGCTGCCCGTGCCGCCGGAGGCTCCCAGCTGGGGATTGGAATCTGCACCTTCAGCGAGCGCACCGGCTACGGCACCCCGGCCTTTGCTGCCCGAGCGATGGGAGTCACGCCGGGTTATGAGAACGTGGAACTCTCCATGGACCCGTCGGGCTACCTGTCTGTACGCATAGGTGCTTCGCCGCACGGCCAGGGTCTGGCGACCACGCTGTCGCAGATCGTGGCTGACGAACTCGGAACTCACCCGAGCCGTGTTCGAATCGTGGCCAGCGACACCGACCGCACACCTTACGGCTGGGGCTCGTTTGCTAGCCGTGCCATGGTGCTGGCTGGCGGGGCCACGTACCTAGCGGCGCAGCAGCTGGCCAGCAAACTTGGCGCTCTGGCCGCCGAGGTGCTTGAAGCTGCGGCCGACGACATCATCCTGGCCGACGGCCGGGCCACCGTGGCCGGCACTTCTGTGGGAGTAGACCTAGCCGAGCTGGCCCGGATCGCCCACCATCACACCCAGCGGCTGCCCGCCGGTGCGGCACCTGGTCTGGCCACACAGGCGAGTTACGACCCGGCGGGCACTTTCTCTAACGCATGTCACATAGCTGAGGTGGAAGTAGACCCCGAAACCGGAGGCGTGGTAGTGCGGCGCTTCGTGGTTGCCGAGGACGCCGGGCGTCTCATCAACCCGATGATCGCGGACGGTCAGATCCGCGGCGGCGTGGCCCAAGGTATAGCCAATGCCCTGCTAGAGGAGGTCGTCTACGACGAGGACGGCAACATTCTGACCACCTCGCTCATGGATTACCTACCGCCCACAGCAGCGGAGATCCCCGATGTGGAGATCCTCCACCTCCAGACCTTGAGCGACGCCAGCATCACCGGTGCCAAAGGGCTGGGTGAGGGCGGCACCATCGGGGCTCCGGCTGCGGTCCTGAACGCCGTGAACGACGCCCTTGCGCACCTGGGCGTGGAGTTGAACCAGATGCCCGCCACACCCGAGCGGGTCCGGGCAGCCGTGCGAGCGGCCTCGGGAACCGTCTCTGGCGCCACCAGCCCAGGGCCAGCAGACTCAAATACCTAAGAACTAAGAGACCTAAGGAGGCTGAGAACATGTCCAAGATCTCACCGTCCGATGTGGCGGTCCCAGTGGTGCTAAGGGTGAACGGCAGCGAGCACCGCATCGCCGTCGAGCCGCGTCGGACACTGGCTGATGCCCTGCGCGAAGACTGCGGGCTGACAGGCACCCATCTGGGGTGCGAGCACGGCGTCTGCGGGGCGTGCACCGTGCTGCTGGACAACGAGCCGGTGCGGTCGTGCCTGCTGTTTGCCGTGCAGAGCCAAGGCGCCGAAATCCGAACGGTGGAGGGGCTGGCCACAGACGACGGCACGCTGCACCCGCTGCAGGAGGCGTTCTGGCGCCATCACGGCCTGCAGTGCGGCTTCTGCACGCCAGGTTTCTTGATGCTCAGCGCTGGCGTGCTAGAGAGCCAGCCCGACATCAGCGACGGCGAACTGCGCGAGGCGCTGTCCTCCAACTTGTGCCGCTGCACCGGCTACCAGACCATTGTCGAGGCAGTGCAGTCGGTGCGCGACTCCGCTGGAGCCTGAGCCTTGGTTGCCCTCGACGGCGCTAGAGGAAGCTCGCTGATCGGCGAGTCGGTCCTGCGCCTCGAGGACCGGCCGCTGCTGGTTGGCGAGGGACGCTTTCTCGCCGATGTGAGTTTCCCGGGTGAGTTGCATCTCCGGGTGGTGCGGTCGGATGTGGCCCACGGCGTGCTGCGGGGCGTGGACCTCAGCGAGGTGCTGGAGGCCGAGGGCGTGGTAGCGGCCTGGAGCGCCGAGGCGGTAGCGCACATCCCGCCTATTCAGTTTCGCATGTCTGGCCTCGACGAGTTACGCCCCTACTGTCAGCGGATCTTGGCCAGCGAGCGGGTGCGTTACGTGGGCGACCCGGTGGCCGTGGTGATCGCTGAGGATCCTTACCTGGCCGAGGACGCAGCCGAGCTGGCCTTCGCTGACATCGAACCGCTCGAGCCGGTGCTGGAGGCTTGTTCGCCAGACGCAGTCGCCCCTCTGACCCTTGAACACGAACACGGCGACATCCAGGCCGCCTTCGCCGAGGCCGACAGGGTCGTGGAGTTGCAGGCCTCGGTGGGTCGCCACAGCGGGATCCCCCTGGAGACCCGCGGGTTACTAGCCCGTCCGGCGGACGGAGGTGTCGTGGAGCTTTACGGCATCGCCAAAGTGCCGCACTACAACTGCGCCACTATTGCTTCCATGCTCAACCTGCCGGACGGCCAGGTAGTCGGCCGGGAGGGTCACGTCGGCGGGGGTTTCGGCGTTCGCGGTGAGCTATATCCCGAGGATCTGCTGGTGACCTACGCCGCCCTGCAGCTGGGACGCCCGGTGAAGTGGGTGGAAGACCGCCGAGAGCACCTGATGGCGGCCAACCACTCGCGCGATCAGACCTACAGTGTGAAAGCCGCGGTCGATGCCTCTGGGGTGGTACACGGCCTTGATGTTGAGTTCTTTCACGATCAGGGGGGGTACGTGCGCACCCACGGTGCCACCGTGCCGAACCTCTCGCTAGCGCTGCTGCCGGGGCCTTACCGAGTGCCCGCCTACCGGGTCCGCGGCCACATCCGCCTCACTAATAAGACCCCAGCGGGCACCTACCGGGCTCCGGGACGCTATGAGAGCACCTTCGTGCGGGAGCGCCTAATGGACGCCGTGGCGACTGCCTGCGACCTGGACCCGGTCGAGGTCCGGCACCGCAACCTCATTCCGCACGAGGCCATGCCGTTCACCCGCGGGGTTAGCACCCTGGCCACTGAGGTGGTGTACGACTCCGGCGACTACGCCCGGCTGCTGGACCGGCTGCTAGAGCACATCGGCTACGAGTCACTCCGGGAAACCTTGGCGGCGCGTCGGGCCTCCGGTGAGATGGTCGGGTTGGGCCTCGGCATGTTCGTGGAGAAGTCCGGCCTGGGGCCTTTCGACGACGTGAAGGTGCGGCGACTCGAAGGCGGCGGAGTGGAAGTAGTGACCGGCGCGGCCTCGGTGGGGCAGGGAATGGAGACTGTCCTCGCTCAGATCTGCGCCGAGGTGCTGGGGGTGGACTACGGCGACGTGACGGTGCACCACGGTCAGACCGACATGATCGGCCGCGGCATGGGGGCCTTCGCTAGCCGGGTAACGGTCATGACCGGTGCGGCGGTGTTCCTTGCCGCCACCGAGCTGGCGGCGACCGGCCAGCCGGCCGAGGTCACCTTCGACACCGACCACATGACCTACCCTTACGGTGCGCACGCGGCGGTGGTGGCTGTGGACGCCGCTACTGGCGGGGTGACCGTGGAACGCTACGTGGTGGCTTACGACGTGGGCCGGGCGGTGAACCCGATGCTCTGCGAGGGCCAGATCGTCGGCGGCGTGGCCCAGGGCGTGGGCGGTGCGCTGCTAGAGCTGTTCAGCTATGACGCCGATGGCCAGCCTCTGGCAACCTCGTTCATGGACTATCTCATGCCTACGGTGGCCGAGCAGCCGCCGGTAGAAGTGCTGCTGAGCGAGGACGCGCCCAGCCCGCTGAACCCGCTAGGACTAAAGGGCGTGGGCGAGGGTGGCACCAATGCCTGCGGGGCCGCCATAGCCGCCGCCATCGACGACGCCATCGGCCGTCGAGGAGCGGTCACCTCGCTGCCAGCCACCCCGGAGCTGGTTCGCTCGCTCATCCGAGGCTGACCGCTGCGCCCAGAGCCCTCAGGGGGTGATAGCGGCGAGGGTCCAGTCGAGTACTTGGTTGGCGTCGTCGTTTTGCTGCGCCTTTACCTCGGTCCGGACGGCACGCAGGCGACCCTGACCTGCGGGGATCTCGCCGAGGAGCGTGTGCGAGAAAGACAGCAGATCTCCCTCGAACACCGGACCGGTGTGGTTGCAGTACCCCCAAGCCGCAACGCTGGCCATTCCAGTCAGGACCCGGCTGAGCGAGGCTTGTGCCATGCCTACTACCTGCAGGCCGTTGACGAGCCGCTGCCCGTAGGGCGAGACCTCGGCGTCTCGGTGCGCGAAGGCCAGATTGTGCGTGATGTGCAATAGGGCGGGGGTGTTGTCGATGTAATCGCGCAGCGGATCGGTCACAGTGCTGCCGACCGCCCAGTTGTCGGGCTCGCCGAGTAGCTGTAGTCGCCAGTCGGCCGGCACAAGTTCTACGCAGGCGTCTAGGTCAACGCCGCCGTAAGCGTCGTCACTGTCGGCTCCGGAACCGATGTCGTCCGCGAAACCCGGCAGGTCGTCGCTCGTGGCCGGCAGCATGGGGCAGCGCTGATAGCTCACCGCACCCACGCCGTCGGCGGTGCTCTCGCAAGCCACGAGCACCATGCCCCGCGGCGGACGGTCGGGGCGCGGGCGGCCGTCGCGCATAGCGATCACACGCACTGAGGTCTCCAGTGTTTGACCCTGGTACACCGGCCGCAGCAAGCGCACGTCCCGATAGAAGAGGTTGGCGATGACGCGCCGGCTAACGGTTGTGGTGTGGCCGACCGAGAGCGCCATTAGCAGTCCCGGGCTGACTAGCGGTTCAGTGGAGCCGGTGACTTCGGCACACAGCCGGCGGTTCTGCACCAGTGGCAGTCTTTCACCGACGAGCGCCTGATAGACGGCGCACAGCCCGGCGTCGAGCGTGACGCCCGGTTGGCGGGGAAGTTCCATCCCAGGATGTAGCAGGTCGTAGAACGGACCATCGAGGGGGATGTGCCCGCCGGCAGGCACCGGATCGGCCGGATCTATCTGCACAGTCTTAGCTGCACAGCATTATCTACACAGCCTTAGCCGCACAGCCCAGAAAAGCGGTTGAGCCTTAGCGAGTTGCCCAGCACGAACAGCGAGGATAGTCCCATAGCAGCGGCGGCTATCTCGGGGCGTAGCAGTCCTGCCGCTGCTAGAGGCACAGCGGCGGTGTTATAGGCGAAGGCCCAGAACAGTTGCCCCGGATCGTGCCGAGCGTGCGCCGGGCCAGGTTCAAGGCGTCCACCACCAAGCGGAGGTCGGCTCCGACAAGGGTCAAGTCCGAGGCCTCAGCAGCCACATCCGCGCCGGTCCCGATTGCCACTCCTACTTCAGCGGCTGCCAGGGCGGGGGCGTCGTTCACCCCGTCGCCCACCATAGCTACTCGCCTGCCGCTGGCCTGGAGGCGCTCGATTTCGGTTACTTTGCCGGCTGGGGTCAGTTCGGCCACGACACGGTCGATCCCGACTTGCCGGCCGACCTGCTCGGCTGCCTCGGTGGTGTCGCCGCTTAGCAGCACGACCTGGATGCCGGCCTCCCTCAAGGCGTCCACAGCGTCGGCACTCGAGGGCTTCAGCTGATCAGCTAGGGCTAGCAATCCCTGCGCTGCTCCGTCGCTGCCCACAAATGCGAGCGTGCACCCCGCGGCGGCGTGATGCGCCGCAGACCGCTGGAGTTCCGCCGGCACGCACTCAAACAGCTCGGCGCGCCCGACGGTCACCACGCACTGGGTTATCCCCAGCTCTAGTCGCCCCTGCACACCGAAACCGGGCAGGTTGGCAAAGTCCCAGACCGTGAGCTGAGCCGGCTGCGGCTGCCTGCCTACATCTGGGGTTTCATCCGGTACTCTCCCCGGCTTTCCGGCCGCGGCGCGCACTATTGCCGCAGCTATCGGGTGCTCCGAGCGGGCTTCCAGGGCCGCGGCTGTCGCCAGTATGTCGGCAGGGCTAACCCCGTCGGCTGTCTCCACCGCTACTACCTCTAGCCGTCCCTCGGTCACGGTGCCGGTCTTGTCGAGCGCCACTACGTCGATTTGGCGTGCTGCCTCCAAGGCGTCGGGGCTCCGAATAATCACGCCCATGCGGGCACCTCTGCCGCTTCCGGCTAGGAACGCCGCAGGTGTGGCCAGACCCAGGGCGCAAGGACAGGCCACGATCAGAACCGCCACGGCGGGGCTGATGGCGGCAGCGATCGACTCCACCAGCAGCCAGACCACCAGCGTGGCGACCGCAACAACGACTACTACGGGAACGAAGACCGCCGAAATCCGGTCGGCTAGGCGCTGGATTGGCGCCTTGCGTGCTAGAGCTTCGTCTACGAGTCGCACTATCTGCGCCAAGGTGCTGTCAGCTCCCACACGGCGGGCTTCCACCACTAGAGAGCCGTGAGTGTTGAGCATCCCGCCAGTCACTTCGTCGCCCGGTCCGACCTCCCGCGGCACGGGCTCTCCGGTCACGATCGAAGTGTCCACAGCGGAATGTCCCTCGGTCACGATGCCATCAGCCGCGACCCGCTCACCCGGCCGGACCAGGAACCGCATACCGACGGCCAGTTGCGCCGGGGACACGTCGCGACCGTCGGCCAGGCGCACGACATCGGCGCTGAGTCCCACCAGCTCACCGATGGCGTCAACGGCGCGCCGACGGGTACGCACCTCCAGGCGACGGCCCAGCAGCACGACCGCCACGATGACCGCAGCTGTGTCGAAATACAGGTGCCCGTTGAGGTCGCCGATGGTCACGACCGCCGACCAGCTCCAGGCCACCAGTGATCCGAGCGATACGAGGGTGTCCATGGTGGCGTGGCCCCGCCAAACTGCTCGCCAGCCAGGTCGGTGGAAGACCAGCCCACTAATCAGCACCACCGGCGCGGTGATCCCCAGCACCAACCACTCCCAGCCAATGAAACGCAGCTCTGTGATCGACGAGACCAGCATTGCTACAGCAGCCAGGAGCAGCGTCGCCGCAAGTGCCCTAGCCGACATCAAACGGGGTTCTTCTCCTGCGAGGTGGAGCGCACCTGGCGTAGCCCGGTAGCCGAGCAGAGCGATGCGCTTTAGCAGGTCGGGCTCGCTGAGCAGGGCGGTGTCGTAGATCACGCTGGCTTGGTTGGTGGCGAAGTTGACGTGGGCAGCGGACACGCCGTCGGCGTCATGCAGCGCTCGCTCGATTTTGCTGGCGCAGGCGCCACAAGTCATACCGCTGATGGTTGTGTCGAGGCGGTTCAGCTTCTGAGGGGAGTCGCGGAACTCCAACCCGTGGGGGAGTGCTGTCGGTGCCAGTGGTCAACCTCCCAATCGGTTCCCAGCGTATTGGGTCACGGAGCCTCCGAGAGCGCCTCTACGATGCCGCCGATGCGACCCTCCAGCGGTCACCGAACCCGCTACCACCGCAGATTCGGATTGTTGGCAACGGCGATCCGGTTGCCGGCGAACTTGCTGGCTCGCTGGGATATACCCGAGCTGCAACCGGTGCCGGCGCCGGCCATATTCGCCGGGAATCATCGCAGCATGTTCGATGTAGTCGTCGGGTTCCGCCTGTTCTGGAACTTCCGCTCGTCGGCTCGCATCGTGGTCGCCAAGCGCTACTTCGACCACTGGCTAATGGGTCCGCTGCTGCGATTGGGTGGCTGCATTCCGCTGGAGCCGGGCAGGGGTGCCATAACAGGGGTCAAGGCCTGCCTGGAAGCACTAGAGAGCGGCGAAAGTGTTGTACTGATGCCAGAAGGGCGGGTGATTCCCCCTAGCGAACGCCCCGACGGTGTCGGGCCGCCGAGCGCGGGAATCGGCATCCTGGCGGCCCGCAGCGCTGTCCCTGTGGGCATTTGTACTATCACTGGCACCGACGAGGTGTGGCCCCTGGGCCGTCGATTCCCCCGTCTGCGGCTCGGCAGCGCCCGCCCGACTGTGCGCGTAATAGTGGAATCGCTGCCGCCGCTAGAGCCGGACGAGCGTAAGAATCGTGAACGCGTTGCGGCAGCGATTATGGAGGCGTTGGCGCAAACTCTGGACCGGGCACCGGCCCAACGGCACCGCAACGAGTAACCAGCTTAGATCCTCCGGCTTCGGGCGAGGCGCCTCATGCCGGCCAGCCAGCGTTCGGGATCAGCTGCTCGGCGCTTCGTGTACTTTGATACCTCCGGGTGAGGTAACACCAGAAACTGCCCCAGCCGCAAAGCTTCAGCCGTGGCGTCGGCGACCAACTCGGGCTCCAGCACGCCGTCGGTAGCGGCAGCCGATCGGCCGATTACCCCGGCGTCGGTGGATTCCCCCGGCACCGAGGCGTTTTGAGAGTCTGTCAGCAGCGGCGTGCGCACCGCCTGCGGACACAGCGCCGCAATCTGGACGCCCCGGTCGCCGTAGCTGATGGCTAGCCACTCGGCAACTGCCACCGCGGCATGCTTAGTGACGGCGTAGGAGACTGAGTCCAGTTGGGTCAACAGTCCCGCCGCGGAGGCGGTGACCACCAGGATTCCGCCACCACGCTCGGTCCAGCGGGGTAACAGCACGCGGGCCGCATGAACGTGCGCCATTACGTGCACATCCCAACTGCGGCTCCAGTCTGCGACCGCCGTCTCGACACCTCCGGGCACCAGAAGTCCGGCGTTGGAGCAGTAGATCTCAACCGGACCGTGCTGCTGTTCCACCTCGTCGATCAGCCGGCCGGTGGCGGTCGCATCTCGCACATCCAAGAAGCGGGCCTGCCCTCCTATGGCTTTAGCTACCTCCTCGGCTCCGTCGGTGTTGATGTCGGTGACAACCACGAAAGCTCCATCGGCGGCAAGCCGTTTTGCCAGAGCTGCCCCGATACCACTAGCGGCACCGGTTACGACCGCAACGGCGCCCCGCGGAGGCGGGTAGCGGCCGGTGGTCGCCGGCTTGCTGGGCCTAGCCTTTGAGTGTCGGTCCGGGTGAGAGTCAAGCTGAGAGCCGGGTTGTGTAGCCACGACCCGGAGGTTAGATCCGGCGTCGGAGGCTGCCAGCGGGAAGGGGACAGGCACGAAGATGAGGATGTTCGGTCAGGGGTCGCCGGCGTGGGGGTCGTTGCTGCTCGGCGCGGCCCTGCTTTTGCTTGCGGCCTGCGGTGGAGGTGACACCGAACCTCCGGCGCGCCCAGACGCCTCACCAGCAGACGATGACAACAGCGCAGTAGACCTTGCTGCCGACCTCCCGACGATCTCCACGATGGCCGAGTCCACCACCCCGCTACTGCCGCCGGAGGTGTCCGGGGAGACGGACTCTGCCCCTGAGGGCATTGAGGGGGTCGTGGTTGTGCCGGTCACCAGCGGCGAGCACGTGCGCCACGATGTGGATTACCCCACGGCTCCACCGGCTGGCGGCCCCCACCTGGGAATCTGGCAGAACTGCGGCTACTACACGGTGCCTGTGCTGGACGAGTTGGCGGTTCACGCTCTGGAGCACGGAGCGGTTTGGGTGACTTATCGCTCCGACGTAGCGCCTGGCGAGCTGCAGACCCTCGAATCGTTGACTCGGGAGTCTTCGCACCTGCTCGTGTCGCCCTATCAGGGGCAGGACTCACCGCTTGTTCTCAGCGCTTGGGCGCGCCAACTCCCACTCAAGTCGCTAGAGGATCCTCGTTTCGAGCAATTTCTGCAGGTTTACCTATTCGACGGCCCTACTGCACCCGAGCCTGGCGCGGCCTGCTTGGGTGGGGTCGGCGTGCCCCCGGCGAATCCCGAGGCGATCCCGGAGCAGGGATGAGTTCCGGCCCGCCAAAACGCCGCTCCGGCGCTAGGCCCGCCCGCCAGTCAGCCGCAGATTCGCCTTCCAAAGCCGGCAACTCTCCCGCTGGAGTGTCGGCGGGCGCTTTGCGCCGGCGTCAGCGCCGCAAACCAGACCACTCTCGTCTCTGGCGCGTCGTTATGTGGGTAGCGATTGCCTTCGGGCTGGCCTGGATCCCAGTGGCGATCGTGTGGTTCGGCGGCGATGACGAAGAAACAGCACCACCTCGGCGGTTGATGGAGATCACTGCTAGCGCCGACGGCTGCACGCCCCGAGATTTCAGCGTGGCACCTGGCGAGGGTTTGATCTTCCGCGTCACCAACACCACCGACAGCGACTTTGAAGTGATCGTCACCGACGAGGCGGGCGTGTCTTTGCGTACTTCCCCTGGCTACGACCCCGACGATCCAGTGAGTGCTGCTGCCCCAGGCTCATCCGTTTCCGGCGCCCACGGGCCGCGGCTGCTGGCGGCGGGCATCTTGGCCCACGACGGCCACGAGACCGAGGAGGGCCCAAACGCCACCGCTGACTTCCGCTACCGCATGATCGTGGCCGAGAACGGGGTGCGGATCATGGTCGTCACGTTCCCCGAGATCGGCGAGTTCGACCCTCTCACTCGCCTGTTGTGTACCGCCATCGGACCAGACGGTGAACTAGATCTCTCAATGCCGGTGGGTCGGATCGCCGAAGCTACCGCAGAGGGCTGAGACTCCCCAGCGTGGTCTGCTAGCGCAGTTGGCTGGCGCTGAGAGAGGTCAAGATCTTGGCCCCGCCGGAAACGGCGGACGCCAGAGCCACCGCCTGCGGCAGCAACTGCAGGCAGAAGAACTCAGCGGTTACCTGCTTGGCGGCTAGCGCCTCGGCCTCCTCCCCGGTCGCACCGGCAGCGAGTTCAGCGCGGGCGATGTCCGCCGATCGCACCAGCAGCCAGCCAGCCACGACGCTGGCCAGCAGGCGCAGGTACGGCGTGGCTCCCGCCAGCCCGTCGTCTCCGGGGTGCTCCAGCAACCAGTCAGTGCACGAACCGGCGGCGGCCGCGGCGCTAGTCAGCGGCTCCCGCAGGGCCGCCAAGTCGGGGGGGAGTTGGTTGGCGGTGCTAACAATGCGGTCTAGCAACTCGTGCACTACGGCCCCGCCGCGCACAGGAAGCTTGCGGCCTACCAGGTCTATGGCCTGGATGCCGTTGGTGCCCTCGTAGATAGCGGCGATGCGAACATCCCGACAGTACTGAGAAACGCCAGTCTCCTCCACGTAGCCCATGCCGCCGTGGACCTGCAAAGCTAAGGATGTGGTCTCGTTGGCTACGTCGGTGCACCAAGCCTTCGACAGCGGCGTGAGCAGGTCGCACAGCTCTTGCGCGGCGCGGCGCTCGGGCTCCTCGGGCAGGTGCTGGGCTAGGTCCCCGACTGTGGCGTTGTAGTAGCACAAGCAGCGCATGGCCTCGACGTAGGCTTTCTGGGTCAGCAACATGCGCCGCACGTCGGGGTGGCTGACTATCGGGGCTTGCTCGCCGCGGGCCGCCTCGGGCCGGCCGCCCTGCCGCCGCTCGACGGCGTAGTCAAGCGACTGCTGGTAGGCCCGGTCGGCCACGCCCACCCCCTCCAGTCCGACGCCTAGCCGGGCATTGTTCATCATGGTGAACATGTAGACGATGCCCATGTTCTCCTCGCCGATTAGGTAGCCCACAGCGCCAGCGCGCTCGCCGAGGGACATCACGCAGGTAGGACTGGCGTGGATACCCATCTTGTGCTCGATCGAGGCGCAGGTGATGTCGTTGCGCTCGCCGGGCTGCCCGGAGCTATCGGTCAGGTACTTCGGGACGATGAAGCACGAGATCCCGCGAGAGCCGGCGGGGGCGTCGGGCGTGCGGGCCAGCACCAGGTGGATGGTGTTGGCGGCCATGTCGTGCTCGCCCCAAGTGATGAAGATCTTCTGGCCGTACAGCCGATAGCTGCCGTCGGCAACCCGTTCGGCACGCGTCCTGAGGGCACCCACGTCGGAGCCAGCGTGGGGTTCTGTCAGCAGCATGGTGGCGGTCCACTCGCCGGCGATGAGCTTGGGAAGGTACTGCGCCTTTTGGGCTGGGCTGGCGTGCAGGTCGAGCAGTTGTACGCCACCTTGGGTTAGCAGGGGGCACAACGAGAGCGCCAGATTGGAGGCTGTCATCATTTCCTGCAGGGCCAGCCCCACCGACCACGGCAGGCCGCCTCCACCTAGCTCGCCTCCCAGGGCTGCGGCACCCCAACCGGCGGCCACGTAGGCCTCGTACGCCTCGCGGAAACCTGGTGGCGTAGTCACGCTGCCGTCGCTGTTGTGCACGCTTGGGGTGCTGTCCCCTGTGCGGTTGAGCGGGGCGAAAACTTCGGCGAAGAAACGGCCGGCCTCGGCCAGGAGTTCCGGGAGGCTGTCAGGGTCGAAGGAGGTAAAGGCTTCCAGCTTGGCCAGGTCGCGCATTTCACAGATGTGTTCCAGCACGAACTGCATGTCATGCAACGGTGGGCGGTAGTTGCTCATGGTCTCCTCTAGTGCAGTTGCTGCGCCGCTCCGGCGCTCCATACCGGTGGTTCCAGGGGCGGTGTAGGTGGCTCACGGTATCGGCTCGGCGACCACCCTTGGTGGTCGGAGGAATCGGGGTATAAATCGGCTAGAAAACTAGGGCGGAGAAGCCCAACCCAGAGGACCAAACCTAGAGGAGCTGTCATGGCCGAGATCGAGTTTCGTGGGACGATGATGCAAACGAGGGGGGAACTGCCAGATGTCGGGGCGCCAGCTCCCGATTTCAGCCTCACCGATGACGGGTTGGACATGGTGAGCCTCAGCGACTTCGCCGGCAAGAAGCTGGTGCTGAATATCTTCCCCAGCATCGACACACCGGTCTGTGCCGCCTCGGTGCGAGCTTTCAACGAGCGCGCTAGCGGCCATGAGGAAACTGCGGTGCTTTGCGTTTCCGCCGACCTGCCTTTCGCGGCCGAGCGTTTCTGCGCCGCCGAAGGTATCGATAACGTCTCCTGCGCCTCCTCGTTCCGCTCGCCGGACTTCTGCGAGGACTACGGGGTGGAGATTGCCGACGGTCCGCTAGCTGGGCTCTGTGCCCGAGCAGTCGTGGTGGTCGACGCAGACGGCACCGTGAGCCACACCCAACTCGTAAGCCCCATAAGCGAAGAACCCGACTACGACGCCGCACTCGGCGTTCTGTAACTGCCCGCTATCGGGGAACTGCCTGCTGGCACCATCCCCGGAAGCGATCCCGCAGCCGGCTAAGCACCGAGTGCCCACGCCGCCGCGGCGTCCTGAGCGTTCATGGCCTAAGCGCGGTCAGGGGTACCACTGCGATGCCATCGTCGGTCTGGTAGCCGTGACCGAACGCGGTCAAGACGATTAGCCGTGCGGGGTTACTTCGCCGCTCAGTATCCACCCGGTCACGCACGGCTCGAAGTGAGTTCATGGCTTTGATGATGGCTTCTCCCCCGCCGAGCTTGATTTCCACCGCCGCCCATCTGCCGTTTAGGCCTTCGATGATGGCGTCTGCCTCTAAACCGCTCTCATCGCGGTAGTAGTACAGGTGAGCACCGAAGGACTGGGCGTAGATGCGTAAATCGCGCACGGCCATGGACTCAAACAGCAGTCCCATTGTTTCTAAGTCTCTGCCGAGGACGGCTGCCGATCCGCTCAGCGCAGCAACGGCGAGAGCTGGGTCGGTGAAGTACCGCTTAGCGCGCTGGCGGAGACGGGCAGATGACCTTAGATGAGTAGACCAGGCCGGCAGTGGTTCGATCACGAACATGCGGGTCAACTCGTCGATGTAGGCGCGAATGGTCGAGCGGGCCGGCGGACTTCCGGTTGCCCCGGCGACATCTTTGAGCAGCGTGGCTTTTGAGGCGCCGGTCGCTTCGTTCCGGGCGAGTGATTCAAGTAGCCTCGCCACCAGAAGTGGGTCGCGCCTGATGCCAGCTACGCGACCGATATCTACTCTGGCAATGTCCTGCAGGTAGTCCCGCAGCCGTGCCTGCGCTACCCGCGGCTCTAGTCTGATCATCCGGGGCCATCCGCCTCGACAGATGAGATCCGCGATGTCGCTGATCTTGTGCTTGGCGTCTATCGCCTGACAACGCTCGCCTGCCATCAGCGAGCCGAGCGAGACCTCCCCAGTGGAGTCCCCTGCTTCCCAGAGTGACATCGGCCGCATTCGCACGCGCGCCACCCGAGCGGCGCCCGAATGCTCGGTGATTGCGTCTGGGGGGTTCTGCGACCCTGTGAGCAGGAAGTGTCCGAACCCGCCGCGACGGTCGCAGGCGTGGCGCATCTTGTTCCAAATGCCGCGCACCAGTTGCCATTCATCAAGCATCCGTGGCTCGGGGCCCGCAAGAATGGAGCCTGGATCTACCTCGGCGGCGATGCGCAGAGCCTCACTCTCGTCTAGCGACACCTCGCTGGCGGCGAATCTCCGCCCTGTCCAAGTCTTGCCGCAACCTCGCGGACCCTCTATGAGAACAGCGGGCGCCGAACCGAGCGCCTCGGCGACCTCGTTGTCAACCACACGAGCCAGGTAGTTGGTATTTTGCGACACGTTCCCTCTTTACGAGCTTTTTGTGTCCGCTTGATGTGCTCGCCCGCCAAGCCGGATACAGCCGCCTAACAACTGCGAAACTCCATTTTGCGGAGATTTCAAACTCCACTTTATAGAGATTCTAAACTCCACTTTGCGGAGGTTTCAAACTCCATTTTACGGAGACCCTGATGGGTTCTCCAAGGGGAGTCTTCAGCCGGAGCGGCCGATGCGGGCACTGAGCACGTCCCGGAGGCTCACGATCCCCGCCAGGCCCGAACTGTCCACCACAGGGAGGTGGCGGAATCCCCCAGACAGCATCATTTCTGCCACTTCCTCGGTGTCGATATCGGGCGAGCAGGTGATGGGCTCGGGCGACATCCAACGCGAGATCGGCTCGGCTGCCATGTCGGTGGCCTTGCCGGCCGCGCGCAGCACGTCACGCTCGGTGAGGATGCCGCTGAGCATTGTGCCGTCTACGACGAGCACCGACCCAATGTGCCGCCGCACCATGTGACGGGCGGCTTCGGCCATAGCAGTGGAACTCGGCAGGGTCACCACCTCGGTGCTCATGACCTGGTTGACCGCAGCCATATCAGCCCGAGCCGCCAGTCTCGTCGTAGCCACTGCCGTCACCTGGCTGTGACGGAGTGTCGAGATCCTGATTCAGGCGCCGCCAGAGTTCGCCTGCCCATCCCACCGTGTGGGGCCACTCGCGCCAAAAAGACTGCAGTGTGGCCGAGTCGATCTCGCTGGCGGCCTCCTCCGGCGTGACCTCCCGCGCTAACTCTTCCAACAGGCTCATGGCATCCAGCAGCTTCTCAGACGGGTCGGACATTGGCGGCCTCCTCCCGAGAGTCTGCCACATGGTGCGCAGGAGAACCTCGCGCAGGTAAACCGGAGTTATTAGAGGCCGGCGGGTACCCAGGAGCAGTGAAATCCGTAGGGGATCCGGTTGGGGAGTGTCACCACTGCCAGCGGCCCCGCACTGATGGCATCAGCGGCCAAGATGACGACCTCGCTGCCGTTTCGGTTAGCGTCGTACACCACCGTTAGTACGTAGCCGTCATCCTCCTCGGCGTCGGCGTGGCGTGGCACGAACACCGCTTCGCTGGCGTAGCGGGACGGCCCGAAGTGATGGTGTTCGGTGGTACGGGCAGCCAGGTCGAGGCGCACGACGCGGTGCCCGTGGGACACGCTGCCGGTCTCCTCATCTACCAGCGTGGTCACGTAGGCGTAACGGTTGGGGCGCCCCAGCAGCCGTTCGTCGATGCGCGGAAAGTCGCAGCGCACGTCAAACAGGGTCTCCTCCCGGACCGAACCGTCGCCCAGTCCCAGGCGCCAGCGGTGAACCATGGCCGGCACGTCAAAGCGATCGGAGGACTTTGACCACAGGGAGTCGTAGCGGCAGGCATCCAGAGTGATGCGGCCGGCCGTCTCGCAGGCGTTGATGGTGTGGAAGACGTAACAGGGGTCGATGTCGAACCATTGAACGTCGCCCCCGAGGCGCGACATGACCCCGAGGCGAGCTCCGTGGTCGGGGTCCCAACGGTAGGGGAGTCCGCCAGTGGCGGCGGCGTCCCACACGATTGGCAGGTCCATGAATACTACGTGGTCTGAGGTCATGGCGAAGTCGTGCATCATTACCGGCCGCGGCAACTCAATGGTGCTGGTGCCGATCAGCGCGCCTTGTGGGTCGAAACGGAAGTAGCGCAACTGCGGTTCGGTTTCGGCTGTGGCGAACGCCAGCATCTCGCCGGTGCGAGGGCAGATCTTGGGGTGAGCGGTGAGGTTCTGGACTGCACCGTCGAAGTCCACCGGTCCGACGGTGTCAAGGTCGGAGGTGACCTCGTAGGGGCGGTGGCGCTCCTCTAAGGCGAGAATCCGTCCGCCGTGAACGACCACGTTGGTGTTGGCGGGCGAGTAGTCGAAGTTGCCGTGGCTGTTCGGCTCGGTCAGTCGGGGCGTGCGTACCCAGCGGCTGCGGTAGCGCACGGCTCGCCCGCTGCGCATCAACAGACCGTGCAGCATCCCCTCGCCCAAGAACCAGTGCGGCGAGTCTCCGTGGGGCGGGTTAGGACCGGCATGAATCAGCATGCCGTGCAACTCGGGAGGGATCTGGCCACGCACCGGCAGGCCGAAGCCCTCAGTCTCGTCTGGGAGGGGGCCGTGATTGCCCCGCAGCCACCAGGGCTTTGCAGTGTCTCCCGCAGTGTCTCCCGCAGTTCTGGTAGCCACGATAAACCGATACTAGCCACCTGGGCACTTCGCTGCACAGCCACCCGCGGCGGCCGAGCGGAGCCGTCGGCGCACCTCGGAAGCGGCGTGTCAGCCCGTTGTGGTGAGGCGTGCCGGCAGGGGCTGCTGGCGCCGGGGCTGTCGCCCGTAGGCTCCGGCGATGTCCTGGATGCCAGCGAGCTGATGCTATTTCTGAGCCCCTTTGAGATTGCCGCCGCCATTGCGGTAATGGCTGTCGGGGCTGCGGTGCAGGGCAGCGTCGGCTTCGGCATGAACGTTGTGGCGGCACCGATCCTTATCCATATAGATCCCGCCTTGGTGCCCGGCCCGCTGCTGGCGGCTGCCCTGGTGATGAGTCTCATGGTGGCCCGTCGGGACCGTGCTGGGATCAACCGACCGGCGCTTTTCTGGGCGTTAGTTGGTCGCTTCCCTGGGGCTTTGCTAGGGACATTTTTGCTGGTGGAGGTGTTTTCGGACTGGAGCCTGTCGCTGTTCCTGGCGTCGGTCATCATGGTGGGTGCCACGTTGTCGGTGACGCCGATTCGCCTGCCGCAGGGTCGTGGTGTGATCGCGCTGGGAGGCTTCGTGTCGGGCGTGTCGGGCACTGCCACCGGGGTGGGCGGTCCGCCGTTGGCGCTCACTCTGCAGAACATCCCACCGCGCCAGTTGCGGGGCACGATGTCGGTGTACTTCTTGCTAGGAGCTTCGGTCTCGCTGGTGCTGCTAGCGGCGTGGGGCCAGTTTGGTACCCGCCACCTCTTGGCTGTGGCGATCCTGGTGCCGGGCCAGTTGCTGGGCTTCCTGCTGTCGGGACGACTGGTACCGCTACTGGAACGCGGCTACACGCGCCCGGCGCTGTTGGTCATTTCGGTGGCTTCAGCGCTCAGCGTGCTGCTACGCGCCTTGATCTGAGCCCGCGCTACTACCCGCCGACGCCCTAGCCGCACTGGGTTACGCGCCTTGATCTGAGCCATCGAATCTGAGCCACCGGGAGCTGGTACTCATCATTTAGAGGTTTAGAGTTTTAGCGGTCGGCGGCTATTTCTAGGGGACTAACCGAGCGATTCTCGGCTGCGGACCGGTACGCCGCGTGCACGAGCCGCAGCGTTTTGAGGTTGTCGCGACCGCTAGTAGCTGGCTCGGCGTCGTCGTTGATGGCACTCATAAGCGACGAGATTGGCCCGACGAAACCCTCGGGGATCCATCTTCCCGGCAAGTCGATCTCGAAACCTCCGCCGGGGTCGTCATGCGCCGACCAACGCACAGTGTCCGGCCGGCCACTGGGGTAGTCGTAGGAGAGGCCCATGGTCCCTGAGGCGACCCCGGTAGTGCCAAGGACGCGCACCCGTCCGAAAACATCGTCGCTCCGATCGTTGTGGTCGACCGCCACGAAGGCCTGTAGCCCGTCTGGGTAGTCGAGAATCGTTATGGTCTTTGTTTCGGCGCTGGGGGTCTGTTGAGGATGACGGGTGTGCCGGCTCGTTACCCATTCGGGCTCACCGTGGTCTCCTAGGAGGAAGCGCAGGCCATCGAGGTAGTGGATGCTGTGATACATAACTTCAAGCTGAGGCACTTCCATCAGCCAGGGCCAGAGCTGCCACGGATTTGCCATGGACTCGTGCACGAACGCGGCTGTGGCTGTGCCAATCCGACCCTGTGCTATGAGGGTGTGCATTGCCCGTACCACTGGGCTCCAGCGGTACTGCTGGTTGACGGCCAGCTTGACTCCTGCGGCCTCAGCGCGTCGCACGATCTCGACAGCTTGGACGAAGTCGTCTGAGAGGGGCTTCTGGCAAAGTAGGTGCTTGCCAGCGTCAGCCAGGGTGCGGACGGTTTCGAGTTGCCGCCAGGCGGGGACGGCGATGTCGGTAATCTCCACCGAAGGGTCGCTGGCGACTTCTTCTAGCGAAGTGAACACTCGCTCTATATTCCATCGTTCTGCAGTGCGTTGCGCCGCTTCCAGGTTGATGTCGAAACAGCCCACCACGTTGAGTCCGTGGGAGGTGTAGGCCGGCAGATGTCCGTCGTTGACGATCCCGCCGCAGCCCACGACGGCGATGCCGTGGTCGTAGCGGTCGGGGAGCCAGGCTAGAGTGTCTAGCCCGAGCTTTCTCGGTGCTGCTCGCGGGTTGGGTTGTTGTGTTCTGTTCTGGCGTGATGTATGGTCGTGCAGTTCGTGTCCGCTTTCTTCCTCTGATACGGGGGGGGGGTACAAATGTTCGAGTCAGGGTCTGGTTTCGTGAGTCGTTGGCGAAAGCCGGGTCGTCGTGTGGGCGCGGCGGCTGTTGTGGTTGGCCTGTTGGCGGTGGTCCTGGTTTTGGTTCCTGGTGGGGCTGCTGGGCAGTCTGGGGCGCCGGCTAAGCCTACGGGTTTGAGTGTTTCGACTACGAAGAATTCGGCTACGGTTTCTTGGTCTCCGGGTACGGCGACTGGTTGTGCGGTTACTCGTTATGGTTTGCAGATTACTTTGCCTGTTTTGAATACTGGGATTGCGAGCCGGAGTGTGACGTCAGGGCTTACGGGTAATCAGAGTGAGACGTTTACGGGGTTGTCGCATAGCACTGTTTATGATTTGGAGTTGGATACTTATGGTAACTCTTGTGGTGAGTATGCTGATAAGCTGGAGATCAGGTTTACGACTAAGAACCAGGCGGGGGAGGCGGTGACTATTGTGCCGGCTGTGCCCGCGGGTTTGACTCCTAGCTTGTCTGGTACTCAGGTGGTGTTTTCTTGGACCCCGGCGACGGCGGTGCCTACTTGTGCTATTCATAGGTACGAGGTGGATGTCAGCGTGTCTGGTTCTAGTACTGTGTTCGCGACGAAGGAGATCAGTTCGCCGGGTGCGGGTGCTCAGACTACGACGGTGACGGGTTTAACGGTCGGCACTCGTTATGCTGCTACTTTGAATACTTACGGTGTTTGTGGTGTTTATGGTGATGCTGTGGGTGTAGCGTTTGTTGCTGGTAAGCCTTTGAAACCGGCTAGAGTGTCGGCCACGGGGGGTTCCCAGCAGGTGGTTTTGGGGTGGGAGGACCCGGATGATTATGGGATCACGGGTTACGAGTACCGCCAGCGGAAAGGCAACGCGAGTTTCGGCGCTTGGACAGCTATTGCTAGCTCGGACTCCGACACTGTCGGCCACACGGTGTCCAGTTTAGACGCCGGCACGAGGTACCGGTTCCAGATAAGAGCCGAAAACGGTGCGGGCAAAGGCGCAGCATCAGACACGGTAGAAGCCACCACCTCCGGCACCGCCACAACCACGACTACTACGACTACTACGACCACCACTACGACTACTACGACCACCACTACGACTACTACGACCACTACGACTACGCAGGCTTCTGGTGGGGCGACCACTACGACTACGCAGGCTTCTGGTGGGGCGACCACTACGACTACTTCTCAGGCTGCGGGCGGGACGGCTACGGCTTTGCCGCCGACACGGGTGGAGGGTTCCTCGGCGACTGACACTCGGGTGGTTAGGTCTGGGGCGGTGCGTGTGGTCGTGGGCCCGACACCTTCCGCTAGCAGGCCGGGTTCGTTTAGGGATCCTGACGGCGCGTATGTGGACTCGGATCCGACTGTGGGCGCGATACTGGCTAGCACTTTCACGGTTACTGCTACCCCAGTAGAGGGTTCGGCTGCGGGCTGTCGGCCGATTAGCGCGCGAACCACAGTAGACCGCAACGGCACGTTCACCCGCAACGACGACCAGGTTGTTGCTTATTTGGACGTGGTGAAACAAACAGGCCCGTCAAGAATCGTCTGCCAATATCACATCACCACTGGTCTACCTGCCGGGTTTGTTGCCGCGAGCGCAGGCTCCACGCAGAGCACCGTAAGGTCGTATACACAAACAACGGTCACCCTAACCCACAACGTGCGGGTGGCGACCCGGGACGTGTACGTCACCCAGAACGTCACCGGTGATGCCGCTGGCGGGACAGCCCGCTACACGCTCACCGAGAACAAAGCCTGCAGCGGCCAGGCGGCATCCAAAGTGTCGACCGTAGACCTACACGAAGGCAGCTTCAATCTTGCCACTCGTAACGCGTTGAACTACAAGGCCGAGACCTGCATGGTCACCGTGGCAATATCACATCTACCAGCCGGCTGTACCACCACTACGGCAACGCAAACACTCAACCTCGCCACCAACACCCAGAACCGGGCCACAGCGAACTTCGACATAACCTGCCCAACAGCATCTGGTGCTGACATGGCAGAAGACACCACCGGAGAAGACATGCTCATAGGCCCACCAGCAGACACACCCACCGGCTAACCCGAATCCCTAAACGCCTCCGAGCAGGTGGTTGGTCTCCTGGTGGGGGGGGGGGTGTAGCGTTGTGGCTGCTATACATGGGACCGTCCGTGTGCTTCTTCAAGGGGAGTCAACTATGCTCTGCGGTACCCATCACGTCGGTTTCACTGTGCCTGATTTGGATCGGTCAGTGGCGTTCTATTCGGCCCTATTCGGAGTCGAACCGTTCGTTCGGCGGATCTTCGATCAGCCTTACACCGCCAAGCAGATCGGCTATCCCGGGGCAAGATTGGACGTGGCGCTGTTCCAGATCCCCAACTCCACGGTGCTGCTCGAACTCATCGAATACCTAGAGCCTGTGGGCTTGATGGTGGACATCGAAACGAAGAACCCGGGTACGGCGCACCTGTGCCTTTCTTCGACAGACCTGGCCGCGGACTTCCAGCACTTCGTGTCGGTTGGTGCTGTGCCCCGTAGTGACGGCCCAGTGACGATCACCTCAGGCCCCAACCAAGGTAAACGGGTGGGCTATTTCCGCGACCCCGACGGCATCACCCTCGAGATCCTAGAGACAACACCCCCAACGTGATCGGCTCCTAGCCGTTAGCCCCGGCCGAGTCGACCGCGCCGCCACTCGTCGAAGAGCACCGCTAGGACCAGGGCGCTGCCTTGTGCCACCCGCTGGAACTCGGGCTCTGCCCCGGACTGGATCAGTCCGGTAAGCAGGCATGACAAGAAGAGCACGCCGAGGAACGTACCCAGCAGGCGTCCTCGCCCACCCAAAAGGCTGGTTCCCCCAAGGATGACTGCGGTGATGACCTCTAGCTCCAGTCCAATGGATGAAGAAGGGATCCCGGTCCCCAGCCGAGTGGCGTTGACCAGTCCGGCAAGGCCCGCCATCAGGCCGGAAACTCCGTAGAAGACGAGCTTCCAACGGTTGACGCGCACCCCTGCCAGCGCAGCGGCACGCTCGTTGGAGCCGATGGCGTACATGTATCGCCCGAAGCGATAGCGCGGGATGATGAAGCCGAACACCACGTAGGCGCCTAACAGGATCCAAACGATGTAGGGCAGGCCGGCAGCGCTGTGCTTGCCCAGGTTCTGGAAGCCTTCGTGGCTGACGGTGATCTGCTTGTTGTTGGTGAGGACGTAGGCCAGGCCCCGCACAACGGCGAGAGTTCCCAGCGTGGTGATCAGGGGGTTGATTCGCCCGTAACCGGTGATGGCGCCGTTCACGACCCCAATCAGCGCGCCGATGGCTAGCGCTGCTAGCACGCTGGCTAGCAGGTTGCCGCCGTTGTCAACAACCCATGCCGATCCCACACTGGCCATGGCAGCTATTGATCCAACAGAAAGGTCAAACCCGCCGGCGATAATGACGACGGTCTCGCCGACTGCGGCGATGCCCCTGATAGTCATCCGCTTGCCGATTTCGATGAAGTTGCTCTGCTGGAGGAAATGCGGGTGGGCCAGCCGCCAGAAGACCAGAATCTCGACGCCGAGGATCATGAAGAGTCCAGGGCCGACATCGCTGACGGTGTCGCGTACCCAGGTGACTATCCTGTTAGCAGGCCCGCGAACCAATGGGCTATTCGGGGTCGGTTCCCGCTTAGGGCCGCCGGGGCTGCTTTCCTGGTCGCTCACTTAGGCAACTCCTACCGCTGCCTCGCTCATGAGGCGCACGATGCGGGTCGTCATCTCGTCCATGGTCTGGTCGGCCACATCGAACTCGTCCACGATCCGGCCGTGGACGAGCACGCCGATAGTGTCAGCTACCTGGATGAGGTCGGTGAACCGGTGACTCACGAGGATCATCGTCACGCCGCGGTCCTTCAGCCGTGCGATCAGCCGGTTAACCACGTTCACCTTCTCCACCGACAGTGCCGCGGTGGGTTCATCCATCAGCAGGATGCGAGGGTTGAACTCCAGCGCCCGTGCTACGGCTACTAGCTGGCGCTCACCGCCCGACAGTGACTTCACTTTGCGGTCGGTCGGCATGGGGCTACCCACCGACTCCAAAACAGCGGCTGCCTCTGCGCGCATGCGCTTGTGGTCAAGGCGTTTGAGTCCGGGGATACGCCCCTTGTGGCGCTCGCGCCCCAAGAAGATGTTAGAAGCGGCGTCCAGATCCTCTGCCAGCGCCAAGTCCTGATAGATCATCTCGATGCCGGCGATGCGGGCGTCGATAGCGCTGTTGAAGTCCACCGGCTCGTCTTCGACGAGGATCTCGCCGCTGTCACGAGGGTGCACACCGCTCAGGATCTTCAACAGCGTGGACTTGCCTGCACCGTTGTCGCCCACCAACCCGTAGCAGCAGGAGGTTGGCACCGAGAGCGATACCCCTTTGAGCACTTCGACTGGACCGAAAGACTTCTCGATGTCGCGCAACTGAATGGCGTTAGTTGTCATGAGGGCTCCCCAATGGACCAATAGAAACCAGGGTGTGCCACGAGAGGAGAATCCCGTAGCACACCCCGATTGTGTCGTTGCTAGTCGGTCCTACGGTCCGAGGTTGTGGGTGGGGGTGCCGGTGTTGTCGTAGTATTGGTCGACGTTTTGGCGGTTGATCCAGACGTGGTCGATGTGGATTTCTTGGGGTACTGGGTTGCCTTCTAGGAGGTCGATGAGGGCTGCTACGGCGTATACGCCGTAGAGTTCGGGGAAGTAGGCGACTGAGCCTAGGTAGCGGGTTTCTTCGGGTGAGCCTTCGTGTAGTCGTTCGACGCCGTTGGGTTCGGAGCCGTGGCCGGCGGCTACTCCGCTGCGTCCGGCTTGTTCCATGGCTCGGCTCATTGGCACGGCTACGACATCGTCGAGGCTGGTGGCTAGGACGTGTTCGACGCCGGGGTTGCCGGTCAGCCAGTCGGTGGTGGATTGCAGGCCGTTTTCGGGGCTGCCGTCCACGTCGATGCGGTGTACTGGTATGTCGCCGCCGCAGACGGCTTGCACGCCGTCAGCGAAGCCGCTGGTGCGCAGGTCTGGCGCTTCGCCGGCGGTGAGGTTCTGCGCTAGCAGTACTTCCACGCCTTCGCAGTTCCAGGTGTCCAGTGCGTACAGGCCCGAGTTGATGCCTGCTAGGGCTCCGGATACGTAGTTGTTGGCGCCGAAGAAGATGGCGTTGGGGTGCCATACGTCGATGGTGATTACCGGGATGCCGGCGTTGTTGAAGACTTCCATCGAGCTTTCAGCGGCTTCGCTGCGCCAGTTGCCGAAGATCACCGCGTCTGGGTTGGTTTCGGCCACGGTCTCGGCGCAGGCGAGGGCCTTTTCGGGGTCGAACTCGCTGTCACAGATGGCACCGACGTGTACCCCGGAGGCGGCTGCGGTGCTCTGGATCGATTCCTCGATGTACTGGGAGAACTCCAACGCGGCCCAGCCGGAAACCCAGGCGATCTCGTAGTCCCGGGACGCTGAACGGATCGAAGGGTCGAACACAGCTGCGGGCGAACTACCTGCTTCGAAGGTCGCCGAATCGAAGTTATAGGTCCACGGGAACACCTCATCGGGCGGCAAAGCACCCAAAATCCCCCCAGCCGGGCCCGGCATCGCATAACCAGTCCCAGCCACATTCAACGTAAACGGACCACCCGGCGCATCCGACGGACCACCCGCAGGAGCAGTTGCGGCTGGCGGTGCATCAGGCGGGGCTGCTGGCTCCTCAGCTGGTGGTGGCGGTGGAGCCGGTGCGGTTCCCTCGTCGTCGTCACCTCCGCAGGCGGCGGCTATGAGGGCAACGCACAACGCGATTGCAAATGGTCGTAAGAGCTTGCGGAGCATCATTGAGTGCTCTCCTTTGTCCTCGGTGTGAGCGTGAGAAGCCGACATGCCGAAACGAAGTCGCGGCATCACTAAGTGTCGACCCATGCTCTCCTTCCCCTTCATTTGAACGGCGACAGTAAGACCGCCGCCAGCCCCTCTAGTGCAGTCACGCCGCCGGGTACCAAATCTTCTAATCTCCTAGCTTCTCCTAGCCCTCGCTGCCGGTCACTTTTCCGGAGCGCATGAGCGATATGCGGCGTAGGGTGCTTTGCCATGCGCATTACCTCTGTTGAAGCATTTCCGCTGCACTATCCCGAGCCCCACGACAGCGGCAAGAGCCGCTATGTGACAATCGCCAAAGTCCGCAACGCCGACGGCGCTGTCGGGTGGGGGGAGTGCATCGCTCAGTTTCCCGAAGCGGCCTTGGCTACGAAGGTCGTCGTGGAGGAGGGGTTCGCGCCGCTGCTCGTCGGCGAGGACCCCCGTGATACCGAGCGCCTCTGGCAGGCCATGCGAGACCGCAGTTGGTGGTATGGAAACGGCGGCATCGCCAGCTTTGCCATCAGTGCCGTGGACATGGCCCTGTGGGATCTGAAAGGGCGGATCCTGGACGTGCCGGTTTACGAACTCCTAGGAGGCAAGCGCATGGATCGGATGAGGGCCTGCGCCAGCGTCATATTCGATACCGAGGATTTAGACGCAACCGGCGAGGAGTTCGCCGACTACGCCTCTCGCGGCTACACGGCCGTCAAGGGTGGCTGGGGGAAGAGCCCCGAGAAGTGCTTCGGGCGCGATCCGAAGCGCGATCTAGCCGTCGTCTCGACCATTCGCGAGGCCGTCGGACCCGATATCGATGTCATCGTGGATGTCGGCACGCATGTGCGCTGGACGCCTTCACACGCCATCGCAATGGCCCGGGCCTTCGAGCCTTACAACCTTTACTGGATTGAGGAACCCCTGCCCCAAGACGACATACAGGGGTATATCCGTCTGCGCGAGTCCACCCGCACCCCGATCGCCACCGGTGAGAAGGAGTGGACGCTGCGGGCTTTCAAGGAACTCATCGAGTTAGGCGCGGCGGACATCGTTATGCCCGATCCAGGCAAGGCGGAGGGTGTCACCGGCTTCAAGAAAATCGTGGAGTTCGCCGACGCTCACAGCGTGCGGTTTACTCCCCACTCTTGGTCGAGCGCTATCAACACTGCTGCGGCGGCGAATCTCTACGCCAGCTGCGACAACGGCGTGGTCTTCGAACTGAAACCCAACCCCTCACCCATGCAGCACGAGCTGGTGACCGAGCCCATCGAGCAGATCGACGGGTGGGTGTCGGTGCCGACCGGTCCGGGGTGGGGACTCGCCATCAACGAAGAGGTTATAGATCGCTACCTGATGCGCTAGCGGATGCCGGCTCACGGGTCGGTCGACGCTACTTGGTGACCTACGCCGTCGGCGGCTGAGGCGTAGGCCGCTTCCAGCATTGCCACGACGCGGGCAGCCAGTCGGCCGGGTGAGCGGTTTAGGCCTCCCCTTATGACTTCCACAAGATTGTTGAGCGGACCCTCCTCGGGGTAGCTAGTGGAATAGTCGCGACCTGCCGGTGCCGGCGGGCAAGGTGGGCTTTTACTGATAGAGCCGTCTGCTCGGTACATCCTCAAGTCCTCGTTCATGACGTCGAACAAGATGTGTCCCTCCGTGCCGTAAAGCCGGTACTCCAGGATTTCCTCCTGGGTGCGCACGGTCGATCCGGTAGAGCCGATGGTTCCAAGGCAGCCTCCCTCAAATCGCACGCTGAGAGCGTCTACAAGGTCCACCCGCAGGTCGTGATTGTGCATTTGGGCAAACACCTCGGCAGGGTCTAGCCCAGTCATGTGCAGCAACAGGGCGCCGGAGTGTGTGATCTGAGTGACCCCCTGGCCGCCACCTGAGAGCGCCGGATCGCTGTAGGTATTCCGCCCAGTGGGGTTGACGGTGTAACCCATGGCGTCGGCCACCAGTTCGGGTTGACCTCGGTACAACTCCCAGACGATCGAGGCGAACAGCGAGTGTACGTACAGCAGGTCGCCTATGGCACCGGAAGCAATCCACTCCCTGGCTCGATTTACCTGGTCGTTGTAGTGCCACGGATAGCCCACGATGATTTCCCGGCCCCTCTCGGCGGAGATACCAAGCAGCTGGCGGGCGTGATCGCTGCTCAGCACCATCGGCTTCTCTACCAGCACGTGCAGATCGTGCCGCAGAGCGTCTCGGCAGATGTCGAAATGTCGGGTGTGGGGGACGGCCACGACCACGCCGTCGAGTTGCTCGTTTTGCAGCATGTCCCGGTGGTCGGCGTAGGCCGCCGGTGGCGCGAACACTGACGCAGCCCGGCATCGATTCGCCTCGTTCGGGTCGGCGATGGCGCTGAGTTGGGCAGCTGGATTGGCGGCGATGGCAGGGAGGTGCGCCCGAGTAGCCCACCAGCCGGTTCCGATGACTCCGATCCTTGCGCTCACTTGCAGCCCTAGGTGCCTCGGCGCCAACTGGTCTGCCCGAGGGCCTCGAAGGGGTCCAGGTCCGCAACAGCGGCGCATGCCCTTGCGAGCCATACGTCGGTGACGTGGCGCGGGACCGCGCCCAGGCTCATCGTCACGAGGACGGCCTCGAGTGCGTAGGCGACATGTCGCCGGTAGGCCTCCCGCGCCTCGCTAGCGTCGAGAGTGGGTCCTCCAGCGGCGCGCAGGCGTCGGCGGTAGCGGTCCAGCAGCAGTTCCTCCCCCGAGCGGCGGTCAGCGGGATCCAACGCCAGCGTGCAGAAGTACGCAAAATCCCGAGCCCACTGTCCAGCGCGCACCATCTGCCAGTCCAGGAAGATCGGCTGGTCCTCCTCGCCGAAAGCCAGGTTCCCTGGGTGACAGTCGTTGTGGATGAGCGTGTGCGGTGGCCCGTTGAGGCTCTCGGCGGTAATCCTGTACTGCCGGGCGTAATGGAGCGCGGCGGCTGCCAGCGGCGGCGGGACCTGCTCGCCTGCCAGTTCCAGCCCTCGTCGCATCAGTGGCAGTCGCAGCCAAGCCCCTAATGAGCGCTCTCGGTCGGCTTGCGCCAGGAGCCAGCCGCTGGCTGAGCCGCGCCGGGGGCGACCCCAACCGTAGGCGTGCATATCGGCGAGGGCGGTAATCACTGCCAGCGCCTGATGTGCGGTGCAGGCATCAGTCGATGCCGCCAGGTGCTCTTGGGGTGTCAGATCTTCCAGGACCAGCATGAAACGGGTGCCGTCGTGGCGGGCGTGGAGACATTCCGGCACTCTCAGCGGCACAGTCGCCGCCAATGTACGGTAGAAGCGCACCTCGCTGGCAGTTAGGCCGGCTGCCTCTACCACCAGCCGCGTGAGGGGTGTGCAGGAGGGTGTCTTCACGAAGACCGAGCGCCGCTCGCCGCTGGCGAGGTGCACGTTGGCCCGTAAGTGTCGTGTGGTGAACGAGGCCTCGTCTAGCCGATCGATCCGCCGGACTACCCCCAGTGGACCGTGTAGCGCCCGCCGTAGTCTGGCTTCGATCGGATCGCTGGAGCCGACCGCGATGTCCGCGCCGACGCGGGCGACGGCGGCCAGTAGATCGCGCACCGGCGGCTTCAGCGAATCCTGCGCCAGACGGTGCCCGTCGGCGTGTCCTCTAGTTCAACACCTTCGGCGGCCAACTCGCTTCGGATCAGGTCGGCGGTGGCGTAGTCCCGTGCTACCCGCGCCGCCTGCCGCTCGTCAACACGTCGTTGGACTGACTCGTCGGGCGAAGGGCTTAGGCTTGCCCTACTAACAGTGGGTCCGGATAGCTCGCTGTGGAGGGTCGTCGCGGCGTCGGTTGGTCCAACGGGTAGGCCGAGGGTGTGAGCAAGTTCGCGCACTGTTGCTAGGGCAGCTGCCGCCGCCTCAGGCTCTCCGGCGTCCAGTGCAACATTCCCGCAGCGCACCAGTTCGAAGATGGTTCCGACCGCTGTGGGCGTGCCCATGTCGTTGTTCATGGCTTCGATGAATGCGCTCCTAGCGGCGGTGGTTTCTGCTGTATTTCCGGGTGCTTTGACATCTTTTAGTGTTTCGAACCGCCGGGCGAAAGCGTCAAGTCGTTGGACTCCGGCCTTGGCAGCCGCCAGGACTGTTTCGTCGATTTCCATGGTGGTGCGGTAGTGGGTCTGCAGCATCGCCAGGCGGAGCGCCCGCGGGTCGTGGACATCTAGCACGTCGGCCAATGTGCGGTAGTTGCCCGCCGACTTGGCCATCTTCTCGCCTTCGACGTTGACCATGGCCGAGTGCATCCAGAGTTGAGCGAAGCGGTGTCCTGCTGCCTCCGCCTCGACCCGCTCGTTCTCGTGATGCGGGAAGATAAGGTCGGAGCCGCCTCCGTGGATGTCGAAGCCGTCGCCTAGAAGCTTCAACGACATGGCTACGCACTCAATGTGCCAGCCCGGCCGACCCGGCATCCAGGGCGAATCCCAGGTGGGTTCACCGGGCTTGGCAGCTTTCCAGAGAGCGAAGTCCAGCGGATCGCGCTTGCGCTCGTCCACCGCCACCCGGGCGCCTGCCCCCTCTCGCAGTTCCTCGAGTCGCCTTCCTGGTAGGCGCCCGTAGTCGGGATACTGTGCCACATCGAAGTAGACGCCGGCGCCGTCGATCACGTAAGCCATGTCATGCTGCAGCAGTTCTTCCACGAAAGACACCATCTCAACCACGTACTCTGTGGCCCGTGGTTGCGCGCTGGGCGTCTCCACTCCTAGAGCTGCCATCTGACTTACGTATATGGCGCTGAAGCGGGCTGCCACGTCCAACTCTGTGCTTCCCTCGGCGGCAGCCCGGTCGATGATCTTGTCGTCGATGTCGGTGATGTTGCTCACCAGCGTCACGTCTATCCCTTGCCAGGTGAGGTAGCGGCGCAGCACGTCGTAGGTGACCGCGGTTCTGGCATGGCCCAGGTGGGGAACGTCGTATACCGTTGGGCCGCACACATACATGGAGATCTGACCGGGTGTGCGGGGATGCAACTCAACTAACTCGCGGCGAAGCGTGTCGTAGAGACGAAGCATGTGGCTCACGGTACCGGGATGTGGGTTAGGCGGGCTCAGACCTCGTAGCGCCGGTCTACATCCACGAGTTCCACCTGGGCGCCAAAGGCCTCGCTGGCCTCCCGCGAGAACGCTGCCGCGTCAGAGCCGGGAGCCAGGTGGGTGAGCAGTAGCCGTTGTACGCCGGCTTCGGCTGCCATAGACCCGGCCTGCAGGGCGCTGAGGTGCGGGGAAGGCGAGACGAGATCCTGTTGTAGGAACGTGGCTTCGCACAGTGCTAGATCGATACCCTCGCCGAGTTGGGCGAAAGACCAGCCCTCGCCAGTGTCGGCGGAAAAGGCGAAACAGCGCCCGTCACTGTCGACTCGAGGGGCGAGGGTCTCAACGGGATGGTCGGTGCGGGAGAATCGCCATTGCTGGTCACCAATGGTAATGCTGTCGCCGTCGCTAATAGTTAGCCAGCTAATCGTTGGGGCTAGATCATGTGTTCCGGCAAGGGCGCACGCCAGTGCCTGAGTGCCTGCTGTTCCGTAGACCGGCATGGGTCTGCGATCCAGGAAGTAGCGGCAGGCAACGTAGGCCATCGCTAGGTCGAGCCAGTGATCTGGATGCTCGTGTGTAATGACGATGGCATCGATATCACTCAGCTGGCAGTGCCGCTGAAGGTTAGCCAGCGTGCCGGGCCCGGCATCTAGCCACACCCGGGTTGAAGCAGACTCCACCAAGTAGCCAGTGCAGGCCAGGCCAGGCCCGCTATAGGAACCCGAACAACCCAGGACCGTGATACTCAAACCCACGAGTACGCCGTGGCTATCTGGCGGTGACCAGCGGGATTGTAATCCAGTTTGCTGCTTCGGACTTTAGCACTACATCTCCCACAAGCTAATCACATAGCCCACTCTAAGCCTTCTGGCTTTAGCACGGTAGACCAGCAGGTGATTTTGCCTGTGTTGGCCCTGTTGTTACGGATAGCACATGTTTCGGCTCCGCTTCCGGCGATACTCCTAAACCCGCCGGGTGGCGAGTTAGTCTGGCCGTTAGTGTTGTCACCCCAGCAGTAAACGGAGTCGTCCATACGAGTGGCACAGAAGTGGTGACGGCCTGCTGCGATAGTCTTATATTCGCCTATTGGTGGTTTGTGCTGGCTCCAAGTTTGACTGCCGCCCCAGCATTCTATTGTGTTATCGAGGCGAATAGCACATGATCTGTTGTGCCCTGCTGCAATGGCCTTGAACTCACCCTTGGGCGGATAAATTATCCCCCAGGTCCACAAGCCCCAGCAGACCAAATTGCCATCAAGGCGAATACCACACGAGTGCTTATCACCTGCCTCTATAGCTTTGAACTGGCCTTCAGGAGCATTGGTTTGGTCGTATTGGTTGTTTCCCCAGCAGGCGATTGTCTTATCGGCGCGTCGGAGAGCACATCCAAAGTTCTCGCCTACAGTAACGGCGCTGAATGCCCCCTCCAAGGGAGTGTAGAGAATTCTGTCGGTTGCCCAGCAGACGACAGTGTTGTCCTGGCGGATGGCACATGTCTGGTGACCGCCTGCGTCAATATGATGGGGTTGAAACTTGAATTTTCCTTCTGGCGGGTGGAGCTTATTGCTAGAGCCGTGCCCCCAGCAGACGATAGATTTGTTGCCTCGAACAGCGCAGAAGTGGCTCCAGCCAGCTGCAATGCTCCTGTAGCGGTAGTTTGGGTGGTCACCCTGTTTGGTAAAGTCGTGTCCCCAGCATATAAGGGCACCGCCGACAGCAATGCCACATAGGTAACCCATAGCACCAGTGATTGACTGGAATGCGAATGGTGGAATGGTGTTTATGCCCCAACCCCAGCATAAGACTGCGCCATTGTTACGGATAGCGCAACTACTATCTCTAATTGCTGAAACCGCTGCAAAACCGGCTCCGCTAGGCGGGTTAGTTTCCCCGCTGTCGTTATATCCCCAGCAGGAGATTGAACCGGTAGCGGTTAGCGCACAAGAATGCTCGTCGCCGGCAGAGATAGATATGAATTCGCCCGCCGGGGTGTCGGTGACCTTTCCGTTGGGCCGACGAGTGAAGTCGCCGGTGTTGCTTCCCCAACACTCGAGCGTGCCGTTGGTGCGAATACCGCAAGCGTGGGAGCTGCCGGCATCGATTGCTGTGAACGTTCCGAACGGAGTGCCAGATACCCATTTAGCTTGACTGCCCCAGCAAACAATCAGGTTATTGGTGCGAAGCCCACAGGTAAATCTGCTTCCGGCTGTAACCGCTTTGAAAGTCCCAACAGGAGCGTTGGACTGACCGTAGTCATTGTTTCCCCAGCATAAGATCGTGTTGTCGTTGCGGAGCGCACACGAGTGGCTAGTAAAGCCGTTGTCGTAGGTTGCATTGCCGCCTGTAGTGACAGCCTTGAATACACCAGCAGGCGGATGAGCCTCTCTGTCCTTGCTGCTACCCCAGCAAGCGATAGTGCCGCTACTGCGCAGAGCGCAAGCGTGGCTGTAGCTCGTACTCACCGCCTTGAATGGAATTTGTGGGACACCAAAATTGGGCGGAGGATTATCATCGTCGGGCGGAGGATTATCATCGTCGTCTGAGTTGTCGTCTGAGTCGTCTTCACTTAGCTGGATCGAAGCTTCAAGATCAGGAGGTGAAGCCGGAACGGTAGTGGTTGTTGTGGTAGTTGTAGTCGTTGTGGTGGTTGTGGTTGTTGTAGTGGTCGTGGTAGTTGTAGTCGTTGTGGTTGTTGTAGTCGTTGTGGTTGTTGTGGTTGTTGTAGTGGTTGTGGTTGTTGTAGTGGTAGTAGTCGTAGTGGTAGCGACCTCTGTAGCTAAATCTGACTCCTCATCTGGAGTGCGCTCGGTAACTTCAGTAGGCGGCTTTTCATCTGACACAGACGCGGCCGTTGTTGCGAAATGCTCAGAAGACGCAGAATTCGCATACTTTTCGCAGCTCTCAGAGTAGGCCCACACCCGAACTATGTACTTAGTCGAAGAGTACAGACTGTCTACTTGGAAACTACTACCAGGATAATCAACCCACATCTCCATCGCAATCTTATACCTACTGCCATCATAATGATAAACCCCAACTGAATAGCTTGAAGTTGGACAATCAACAGAACCCGACGGATTTGCCCCACGCGTCCAAGACACCGTCGCCGCATCACTACCAGGAATAACAGTCAACTCAACCAGCGCTTCAACATCTGAGACTGCCTCCTGAGCTGTAGCTGGAGACACGCCCGCTAAAACAGACGCCACCAGCGCCGTAGCTACTACAGCAACCAGCCACACCGTCTTCGTCCACGCCGTCTTACTGAGACCATGCCTCGACTCCCGCTGGGTGCCCGCGGACCTCGATCCGGGCTCTGAACCTTCACCCCGCGCGACATCCAGGTGACCAACATATCCATCAGCCATGATTCTGCTCCTTAGCTGTGATATTCAGAGGGGCAGTTTAGGGGTTGACTGGAAGAAAGTCCGCGCGGGCTGCGACCTCTCGCTTAGAAGGGCGGTGTCGGCGTGCCAGCAGCGGTTGACTGGAAGAAAGTCCGCGCGGGCTGCAACCTCTGCTGCGTTCAGCGTCTAGCCTCTAACTTCGCGCCACAAGATGCTCCAGCTCGCCCACGTAGCTCAGTCGGACAGAGCAGGGACCTCCTAAGTCCAAGGCCGCAGGTTCGAATCCTGCCGTGGGCGCAACTCCAGACTCCAGCACAACTGCCCTACGGAGTGGCAGAGCTTCTAGCTAGCGCTAGCTGCTTGACTACTGGCTTGCCTGCTGGCTTGTTCCCGGGCTACATTCTGATCACGATTCGCGTTCACCTGATTGGGGGTGAGGTTCGTGCTTTCTGGTCCGCTCGACCCGCTCGCTGGCACCCCGTACGGAACCGCTCTGAGCGTTTGTATCGCCATCGCCGCAGCGTGTTGGCTTCTCTCATTGGTGACTGGTGAATGCTCGTGGATCGACCGGGTGTGGTCTCTGGCTCCACCGGCCTACTGCCTGATCGTGGCGGTCGATGTGGGGTTCGAATCGGCCCGTGTAACTCTCATGACTGCCCTGGTCCTGCTTTGGGGGGTGCGATTGACCGCCAACTTCGCCCTCAAGGGAGGCTACCATCCGGGCGGCGAGGACTACCGGTGGCCGTACATGCGGGCCAAGCTGGGCAAGGTGAAGTTCCAGTTACTGAACTTGGTGTTCGTGGCAGCTGGCCAAATGGCCCTCATCTGGCTGTTTACCTCGCCGATCCATCAGGCGTGGGAGCATAAAGACCAGCCGCTGGGCGGGCTGGACTACCTGGCGGCCGCGCTATTCGTAGCGCTGCTGGTCGGCGAAAGTGTCGCTGACGTGCAGATGCTTCGTTTCCAGAAGAATAAGCAGCGGCTGCTCGCCGAGGGGTGTGAGATCCAGAAGCCGTTTATGGACCAGGGCCTTTACCGGCTCAGCCGCCACCCTAACTACTTCTGCGAGATGGGCATATGGGTGGTGTTCTATCTCTTCGCTATCTCCGCATCAGGTCAGGTGGTGCACTGGACCGGTCTGGGCTGCCTGCTGCTAATCCTGCTGTTCCAGGGTTCGACGAGACTCACCGAGGAGATCTCGCTGGGGAAATACCCGGACTACGGCGCATACCAGGCCACCGTGCCCAGGTTGGTTCCGCTGCGGTTCCTCGCAGGTCTCGGGAAACACAGGGCTACCGCGTCCAGCTGAAGTGCTGCTAGCCGGCGGCCGGGAGCACCTGCAACTCAACCTTGCGACGAGCTGACCGCCGCTTACCTCTGGCTGCGGTTGCTGTCGATCACTGGCGTTCGTAGCTGGTTTACTGGCGAGTCCGCCAGGTCGCCAGGTCGGGATCCACGGTGCGGTCGCGTTTGAGTTCGCTGAAGTTCTCATAGCGGGTCAGCCAGGCCGTGTGATGCCAGAGAGCCAAAGCGTCCTCGTCGTTGGCCGGTGGGTTGGAGATGACCGGCCCGAAGGTGGCCGGCCCGTCGGGGCCGTCAAGCTGGATTGTGGGTACGCCGAAGCTACGGGTGCTGCTGGTCAGCCAGGTGTGCTCGGCTAGCAGCGTCTCCCAGTTCTGGGGGTCGGAGGTGGCCTCGGCCAGCACTCCGGTATACAAACCGGCATCCCTGAGAGCGCCGATGATGGTGGCGTCGTCTTGATAGTCTGCCAGGCCGTCGAAGATACGGTTGCCGATAGCGCCGTAGTAGTCGGCCATGGCCTCGTTGCCGAAGCGGTCACGCACGGCTATGGCAGTGCGCAGCGCCTTTACTCCCCGGCCTCTGTCGGGGTCAAACTCCTCTATGGGCTGCTCGAAGTTCACGATTGCGAGTGAGAACACGCCCCACTCGACCTTCACCACGTCGAGTTCGATGAGTCGTCGAACCCAGCGGAAGGTCTGATAACACCAAGGTCAGGTGGGATCGAAGTAGAAGCGGATCTGCTCTGGGCCGGCCACGGTCTCCTCCTGGGCTCACCTCTGCGACCACCGCGGCCGCTGGGTGCAGTCAATGTTATCTGGACAGTGTGGTGCCTCGGGCTGGGCGGTAAACTCTTCGCCCTATGTCGCGCACTTGCCAGGTCACTGGACGCAAGCCGTCATTTGGCAACAACGTCTCGCACTCTCACCGTAAGACCCGGCGGCGCTGGAACGTGAACGTTCAGCGTCACCGCTACTGGGTCCCCAGTGAGAAGCGTTGGGTCACGCTACGCGTCAGCGCTAAGGGTATGAAGACCATCAACAAGCACGGCATCGAGAAAGTGCTGGCCGACATGCGACGCCGAGGGGTGAAGTTCTAATGCCTGCGGGAAGCGACAAGCGCCCCATCATCAAGCTGGTGTCCACGGCGGGCACCGGCTACACCTACGTGACCACCAAGAATCGCATCAACCAGCGAGAGCGGATCACGCTGAAGAAGTACGACCCTGTAGTACGGCGTCACGTGGAGTTCAAGGAGCAGAAGTAGCCGGAAGCTGCTAGCGAGCGTTCAGCGGCGCTCGCCGCGCAGGTCGAAGGCGATCTTGATGGCACCGCGCCGTCCGGCCTGATCGGCGTGGCGCATTGCTGCCGCATAGTCCTCTAAGCGGTAGCTGGCGGAGACCAGTTCTTCCAACCCCTCCGAGCGCACCAACTCGAAGGCCATGTCGAAGGTGTGCGCTGTGGTTCCGTCGGCGAGTTGCTCGCTGCCGTAGGTGTAAGCCCCAACCAGTGAGACCTCGCGATGCCAGACCGGCGCCAGGTCGACCCGCCCCGGTCCGGGCATGCCACACAGCACTACCGAGCCGCGCGGCCGGGTGACCGCCACAGCGTCAGCGAGAGAACTTGGGCTGCCCACCGCGTCGATGGTGACATCCGCGCCACCGCTCAGCAGGTCACCGGTCATGCGGCAGCCCACAACACGCCGTACAGCGCGGCGGATCTCGTTGGGCTTGACCACTAGATCCGCACCCAACTGGACAGCAAGGCGCTGCTGCTCCTCGTACTTCACCGCGGCGATGACCCGCTCGGCGGCCGAGCCTCCTCGCAGCGCGGCGATAACGCAAAGCCCGATGGGGCCACCGCCGATCACCACGACGGTGTCACCGGAGGCCACGTCGCTACGCAGCGCCGCGTGGATGGCGCTGGCAGCCGGCTCCACCATGACCGCCGCCTCGTCGCTTAGATCTTCAGGCACCTCGTGGAGCTGGCTCTCGTGCGCCACAAACTCCGTTGACCATCCGCCGCCGGTTCGCTTACACGAGCCGATCTGCAGCCCCGGACCCAGCGGGCCTGCGATGAGGTGGCCGTAGTCGTGGCCGTCGGCGGGGGCGGCACCAGCGTGTGGGGGCGGCTCGCCCCTCGCTGCGTGGCCTAGCACCGCGTCGATTACTACCCGACGACCGTCTATGAGATCACCCACCACTTCGTGACCTAGGATGAACGGCATTGAGGCTAACGGCTCGAAGTAGCGCGAGGTGCGCCCCTTCAGCAGAGCTAAGTCGCTGCCGCATATGCCAGACAGCCGGGGGCTGACTGTATGCCAGCCGGCTCCGGGCAGCTTCGGCGGGTCCATGTCGGTGAGGCGCAGCGGGGCGAGGCGCGGGGCAGCTGTCCCGGCGAGGCGCGTGGTGAGCGCTGTCGCCGCATAGCGGGCCTCCTTGCGTTCGAAAACCAGCGCTTTCATTGCCGTCAAGGGTAGCGGGACACCGATTCCCGCTCGCCGCGCCGGGGTGCTTGGCACCGAAGGCGACAGAATAAAGGCGTGAACAGGTCCACTAGTTCCGCCGGCGCCGCCGACGACGCGGTTAGTTCATCGGGCGGCGATCCGGTAACTCGTATCTCCGATGTCAAAGCTGCCTCGGATACCGCCGTCTCTGACGCTGTCGCAGTGTCCGAGATGCGAGAGATGCTCTCGGAGGCGCTGCTAGCCGACGACCCCACGGGACCGCTGCTGGGGTTACTCCGCAGCGGCTGGGCCGAGCGGATCGTGCCCGAACTGCCGGCGCTCAAACTGGAGCAGGATCCGATCCACCGACACAAAGACGTGCTGGCGCATACCGTGGCAGTCACCGCCAAGACTCGCCCCGATCTGCGGTTGCGCCTAGCCGCGCTGTTCCATGACATCGGCAAGCCAGCCACCCGCTCCTATGAGCTTGGCAAAGTCTCATTCCACCAGCACGAAGCTGTCGGCGCCAAGATCACCCGCAAACGCCTGCAGGCCTTGGATTACCCGCCCGACGTGGTAGGCGACGTGACCGAGCTGGTGCGCCTCTCGGGCCGCTTCAAGGGCTTCAGCGATGGCTGGTCCGATGCTGCCGTGCGTCGCTACGCCCGAGATGCTGGGCACCTGCTCGGCCTCCTCAACGAGCTAGTGCGCTGTGACTGCACCACCCGCAACCGGGCGCTGGCCGAAGAGTTGCAGCATTACGTGGACCAACTCGAGGAGCGAATCCGACAACTGGCGGCAGCCGATAGGCGAGCTGCCCAGCGGCCCCTGCTGGACGGTAACGATGTTATGCAGCGTCTAGGGTTGAAACCGGGTCCCGAGGTAGGCGAGGCGCTGAAGTTCCTGCTAGAGCTGCGCCAGGAGAACCCAGAGCTAGGCATCAGCGAAACCGAGGCTCGCCTCGACGGGTGGTGGGCTGCCCGCAACTAAACCATTAGTAGCGCAATGGCGTATCTTGGGGTCAACAGCAACGGTGATAAGGGGGTGCCATGAGTGCCACTGCGCAGGACACCACGGTGATCGGCAGGCGACGGCTGCGGCGGGAGGACCCGGCGCTCTTGTCGGGTGAGGCTCGGTTCATCGACGACCTGGACGTACCCGGAGCGCTCTGGCTGGCGGCGGTGCGCAGCCCGCACGCTCATGCGCGCGTCGCCAGCGTGGATCTAGGGCCGGCTCTGGCGGCTCCCGGCGTGGTTGCTGCTTACAGCGGCGCGGATTTCGCCTCGCTGGGGACAGCACCCCTGCCCTGCGCCTGGCCGGTGACATCCGACATGAAGAACCCCCCGCATAACGCCATAGCCAGCGACGTGGTCTGCCACGTGGGCCAGCTCGTGGCGGTTGTGCTGGCGGACAGCCGCTACGCCGCAGCCGACGCCGTGGAGGAAGTGGTGGTGGGCTACGAGCCGCTAGAGGCTGTCGTGGACCTCGAGGACGCGGCCAGTGATCGCTTTGTAATCCATCCCGACATCGAAACGAACGTGAGCTATGTCTGGGAACTAACGCCCGACGAGCAGGCCGTCGAAGCCGCTTTCGCCGCGGCAGCGCACACCGTCAGTGAGCGCTACGTTCAGCAGCGGCTAATCCCTGCCGCCATGGAGCCGCGCGGCGTGGCCGCGGTGCCATCCCCTCACGCCGGCGACTTGACCGTGTACTCCTCGACGCAGATCCCCCACATCCTCAAGGTCATGCTCGCTCTCACTGTGGGCTTGCCCGAGCACAAAGTGCGCGTGGTGGCTCCTGCGGTGGGCGGAGGTTTCGGCTCGAAGCTGAACGTCTACGCCGAGGAAGTCATCTGCTGTGCCCTAGCTACCGCACGCGGCGTGCCGGTGCGCTGGACCGAGGGTCGCAGCGAGGCTGCCGTGGCCACCATTCAGGGCCGCGGGCAGATCCAAGACATCTCCCTAGCTGCCGACGCCGACGGCAAGGTCACGGCGGTGCGAGTCTCGTTGCTGGCCGACATGGGCGCTTACCTACAGCTCGTAACCCCGGGTGTGCCGCTGTTGGGCGGGTTTTTGTTCCACGGCTGCTACGACATTGGCGCCTACTCCTTCCGCTGCACCGGCGTGTTCACCAACAAGACGCCCACCGATGCTTACCGAGGTGCGGGGCGACCCGAAGCCACCTACGCCATCGAGCGGGCCATGGACGCGCTGGCCGCCCAGATAGGTTTGAGCCCCGAAGAGATCCGCCGCCGCAACTTCATTCAGTCCTTCCCCTATGACTCTTCGGCGGGCCTGAGCTTCGACAGCGGTGCCTACTCGCCTGCGCTGGCGAAAGCCATGGATCTAGTGGGCTACGAAGACCTCCGCGCCGAGCAGGTCAGCCGCAGAGCAGCCGACAGCAAGCGGCACTTGGGGGTTGGCTTTTCCAGTTACGTAGAGATGTGCGGCCTGGCGCCCAGCAGGGTGCTGGCGTCGCTCAACTACGGCGCAGGCGGCTGGGAGTCAGCCACTGTGCGGGTTCTGCCGACCGCCAAAGTGCAGGTAGTGACAGGGACTACGCCCCACGGGCAGGCACACGAAACTTGCTGGTCGATGATCGTGGCCGAGCGCCTCGGTGTGGACCCCGACGACGTGGAAGTGCTGCACTCTGACACTGCGATCTCCCCCCTGGGGCTTGACACCTACGGTTCTCGCTCGTTGGCGGTGGGGGGCACGGCCATCCATATGGCGACCGAGAAGATCATCGACAAGGCCCGTGCTATTGCCGCCCACCAGCTGGAGGCCGCCGAAGAGGACCTGGACTACTCAGCCGGCACCTTCACCGTGCGAGGCACGCCGTCGGCGAGTATCGATATCGCTGCCATTGCCTTCGGAGCCTTCACGGCGCACAACCTGCCCGACGGTCTCGAACCTAACCTTGAGGCTCAGGCCAGCTATGACCCACCCAACTTCACGTTCCCGTTCGGTACCCACGTGGCGGTCGTGGAGGTGGACGCAGAGACCGGGCACGTGGAGTTAGTGAAGTACGCGGCCGTGGATGACTGCGGCGTGCAGATCAACCCGCTGGTTGTAGAAGGGCAGGTGCACGGCGGCATCGTGCAGGGCGTGGCGCAGGCGCTCTGGGAAGACGCCGTCTACGACAACGCCGGGCAGCTGCGAACGGCGACTTTGGGCGATTACCTGGTACCCGCAGCCTCCGACACACCGAGCCTGCTGACTGACTCCACCGTGACGCCGAGCCCCACCAACCCCTTGGGCGTGAAAGGCGTGGGTGAGGCGGGGACTATTGCCTCCACCCCGGCGGTGATCAACGCCATCGTCGACGCGCTCGCCCCGCTGGGTGTGCGCGACGTGCCGATGCCGGCCACCCCGGAGCGGATCTGGCGCGCCCTCGCCTAGTCTTGGTCTTTAGCGGGCAGGGAGTGCTATATGCGGGCTGCAGTGCTGTCCGATGTGGGCGACATGGCACTAGAGGTATGCGACGACGTCCAGCTAGTTGAGCCCGGCCCGAACGATGTCGTGGTGGACATCACCCACACCGGCATTTGCCACTCCGACCTTTCGGTCATGGATGGCACGATTCCTCAGCAAGTTCCACTGGTGCTTGGCCACGAGGGTGCGGGCATCGTCAGCCAGGTAGGCGACGCTGTCAGTTCGGTGTCGCTGGGCGATCACGTGATCGTGGTGTGGTCACCGCCGTGTGGGGGCTGCGTTTACTGCCTGAATCACAAGAGCCCCAACCTGTGCGTAGAGCTGCAGTTCGGAGCCATGCTGCGCCCTCACTTCCGCCAGGGCGACTTGGAGCTGGCGGCGATGTGCGGCGTTGGCACGTTTGCCGAGCAAACTCTGCTGCCCGAGCAGGCTGTAGTACCGATTAGCGCTTCCGTGCCGCTGGAGTTAGCGGCGCTGGTGGGTTGCGGGGTTATGACCGGAGTGGGCGCCGTTCTGAACACCGCCAAGGTGACCCCCGGCTCCTCGGTGGTGGTGTTCGGCGTGGGCGGTGTCGGGGTGTCGGCTATTCAGGGGGCTCGCGTGGCTGGGGCGGCGGACATCGTGGCTGTGGATCGCAACCCGGCCAAGCTGGCTGTGGCCCGGTCGTTTGGTGCCACCGAGGCGGTGCTACCCGAAGATCTCGACTCGGTGAAGGCGCAGCTGAACGACGGCCAGGGATTCGACTACGCCCTGGAGTGCATCGGCCATCCGGACACGATGCGCTCTGCCTACGACGCCATCCGGCGCGGCGGGACTTGCTGCATTGTGGGCGTGGGGCGGATCGAACAGCAACTAAATCTCAGCGCCTTTGAGGTGTTCTTCAACGAGAAGAAGTTGGTTGGCTCGTATTACGGCGGGGCGGACGTGCGGGTGGATTTCCACCGCATCCTGCGTCTTGCCCGCTCCGGCCAACTCGACCTAGCGGCCATGATCGACCGCCGTCTGCGACTTGAGGACATCAACGAGGGCATCGCCGCGTTGCAGGCCGGCGAAGTGGTCCGCCAGGTAATCGAACTCTAGAGAACCACTCGGGTTCTGGGGCTCGGGTAGTCTGGGTTTGTCCGGCCGTCGAAGAGGAAAGACCGTTTTATGAGTTACCGCGTTGTCGTCGATTTCGATCTGTGTGAGAGTAATGCCGTCTGCATGGGTGTGGCGCCGGAAGTTTTCGAGGTGCGTGACGACGACTTCCTCTACATCCTGAACGAAACGCCGGGCGAGAACCTGCGAGCCAAAGTAGACGAGGCGGTGGAGCGCTGCCCCAAACAGGCCATCTACCTCGACGAGGACTGAGGCCTAAGCCACCTTCAGCCCCGCCTGGGCGAGAAGACGGCCGGGCTGACGCCGCGTCCGGGGATCATCGGGGATGTTGACGGGATGTTCTGGCGGGGTTGTGCAACGGTGAAGTCCGTGACGATTGTGGGTCGAGATTGACTGTCCGGCTCGAACTCGGGCCTGAACGGGTTGTGCAACGGTGAAGTCCGTGACGATTGTGGGGGCCTCACTAGCTGGGATGAGAGCGGCCGAGAGTCTGCGCCGCGAGGGGTTTGACGGCACCGTCACTGTCGTCGGCGACGAGACCGAAGCTCCCTACGACCGGCCGCCGTTATCCAAGCAGATCTTGGCAGGGGAGTGGGAACCCCCGCGGATTGCGCTGTACGACGACGAGGCGCTGGGCGACCTGCAGTTGTCGTGGCGGCTTGGCAGCCGAGCGGTCGGTTTCGAGGCCGCTTCGCGAACGGTGACCCTTGCTGACGGCGAGCGCCTGACGGCCGACGGCGTGGTGATCGCCACTGGAGCACGCCCCCGCACCCTGGCCGACACCGAGCATCTGGCCGGCGTCTACACGCTGCGCACCCTGGCCGACAGTTTGGCGATCCGCGCCGAGTTCGATGCCACGCCGAGGCGGGTCGTGGTGGTGGGTGCGGGATTGATCGGCGCCGAGGTGGCGGCCACGGCGCGGGGCCGGGGGTTGGATGTCACTCTGGTTGAGCTGGCCGAGATTCCCCAGGAGCGGGTGTTGGGTTCCGAGATGGGGGAAATCTGGGGCGAGATTCACCGAGATCACGGAGTGGATCTGCGCTTGGGCGTGGGTGTGGCGTCGATCTTCGGTGATGATCGGGTGGAGCGGGTGGTGCTAAGCGACGGCACCCGGCTGGACGCTGACGTGGTTGTCGTCGGAGTGGGTGTGATTCCTAACACCGAGTGGCTGGAGGGGTCGGGCTTGCAGCTAGCTGATGGCGTGGTCTGCGACGAGACCTGCTTGGCGGCGCCGGGCGTGGTGGCCGCCGGTGACGTGGCCCGCTGGACGAACCCGCTGTTTGGCCAGGCGATGCGCGTGGAGCACTGGGACAACGCTGTAGAGCAGGGAATGGCGGTGGCCCGCCGCCTGCTGGCTGGCAATGACGGGGCTGTGTTCGCGCCCGTGCCGTGGTTCTGGAGCGATCAGTACGACCGCAAGATCCAGCTAGCGGGTCGCTCGATGTCTGCCGACGAGGTGGTGGTTGTAACTGGCTCGCTGGCCGAGCGCCGCTTCGCTGCTATCTACGGCCAGAAGGGTCGCATCGTGGCGGTGCTGGGCTTCAACCGCCCCCGCCACGTCATGCAGTACCGCCAGCTCATCGCCAACGGCGCCTCTTGGAGCGAGGCTCTGGAGTTCGCCCAGTCTCAGGCCATCTGACGTCCTCGTAGTCGTCCTCGGTGGCCTCAGGACCCTGAGGCTCTGGAGTTCGCCCAGTCTCAGGCCATCTGACCGCTTGACCCGGTTCTGGTTGGGACTGCCATTTAGTCTTTAGCCAAGGGGGAGGTCAGGATCCTGCCGCCGAAAGGTCTCGGCGGATGAAAGCGGCCGTCTTCGTAGACGAGTTCTCCGTGTACCCACACTGCGTCGATGCCTTCGGGCGGGTTCAGCGGCTCGCTGAAACTGTTGGCCTCGCGCACAGTGTCCCAGCCGAAAAGCACCAGCGAGGCGTCGGCGCCGGGCCGCAGCACCGGGTCTGCCAGCCCCAAGAACTTACACGGCAGCGTGCTCATGCGGTAAACGATCTCCTGAAGCGGGATGCCCAGCTCTCGGGCCATGCGCAAAGCCTTAGGGAACGAGCCGATAGAGCGGGGGTGAGGTTTCTGGCCGGGGCCAGCCATGAGACCGTCGGTGCAGATGGCCATGGACCGGCGGCGAAAGAACCGCTCTACGGTGGCTTCGTTGCCGTAGTGGGTGATGATGGTGATCTCGCCCCGGTTGGCTGCGAAGAAGTCGAACACCGCCTCGTGGGCGGGGAAAGAGTCCAAGTCGGCGTGGCCCGCAGCCCGAGCGATGTCGCCCAGCCGCTTGCCCAGGAATTCGTCGCCGAAGCCGGTGCGCACACCGGCGATCTGCACTCCTTCCAGCCCGCCGCAGAAGTTCACGAAGTTGTCCCAGGTCTTGGTGTCGCCGCGGATGCGTTCATAGGCGCTGCGCCGAGCGGCGGGGTCGGCTAGGCGGGCTAGGAACTCCTCTCGCAGTCCGGCGCGCATCTCCGGAGGGAAGATGGCGTCGCCGGTGGTGCTGCCGGCGGGGTACGGGTACATGTTCTCCATCGTGGGGATGTGTTCGGCGGCCTCGTCGATGAGGGTGGTGAGGTCGTTGTACTTGTCCCAGTTGCGCCGACCGGCGATCTTGCTGTGCTCGTTGCAGTAGCCGCCCCCGCCTTCGAAGGCCGGGACGAGCACTTCGTTCAGCGCCCCGAGGATCTCGTCGCTCTCCGAGCGCAGGTGCGGGAATAGGGCCCCCGGTTTCACGTCGTTGAAGGCCGAGACCAGCAGGGTGAGCTCGCGGCGGTCGCAGTAGACGGCTGGGTTGTAGACCAACCCGGTGGAAAGCCCCAGCGTCAGCGGTGCTTCTTGGCGGACCACCCGGCACATGTCCCGCAGTTCTTGGTCGTTAGCCACCCGGGCCGAGTTGCCCATGACCATGCGACGCACCGCGCTGTGCCCCAGGTGAATACCCATGTCGGTGATCGAGCGACCCCGGTGCCAGGCCAGGAACTCTGCCACCGTCGACCAGCGCCAAGCCCCGCCAATAGAACCGTCGAGGGGAGTTAGCTGTGCGGCGTACTCGTCGCGCTGGGCTGGTGGTATAGGGGCAGGCGACAGACCGTCGGCGCCGCAGATCCGCTTAGTGACACCGCCGAGCAGAGCCATCTCGCAGCTCATGGGGATGCCGTGACGGCCGATGCGGGTACCCCCGAGGGCGCCGTGGTTGTGAGTGTCCACAAACCCCGGAGCCAGCGCCCGACCCCGGCCATCGACCACCCGCTCGGCTCCAATGGCGGCGCTAGGCGTCACGTCGCCGAGTTGCACGATGCGGTCACCTTCAAGCAGCACGTCGCCCTCATAAGGCTCGGTAAACCCGTCACCGGTGACGATCCGAACACCGGTCAGCAACTGGCGGATACCCACAACCGCACGGTACCGGCCAAGCGGCGAGGGCTTACAGCAGCGTGGTAGAGGTGGCGGCGCAGTGTCTAATAGCGCCCCGAAGAAACCTATATCGATTGGAAGACGATGATGCGTGGTAGGGGTGGCGGCGCAGTGTCTAATAGCCCTGCAGGGGGGAGTAGCAGGTGGCGAGGCGAGTCGGTCGGCGAGACAGTTCCCGTCCGCCATGTGTCTAATAGCACTGGAGGGAGCAGCAGGTGGCGAGGGCTTCAGCAGCGTGGCGGCGGGCTCCGGTACCGGGACCACAACAACATCCACCCCACCAAACGGCGCGGGCTTCCAGCGGCGTGTCGGGCTGGTGGCCGGCCGGCCCCTAACTGACAGGGCGGGCCCACCAAACAGCGCGGGCTTCCAGCGGCGTGTCGGAGGCTGGTTAGCTCATCCCAGGAAGTGTTAGGAATGACACCGGTTAGCCGCGCAGAGTTACAGCAGCTTGGCGGAGTTGGTTAGCTCAGCCCAGGAAGTGACGGGGCTGTTGCAGCCAAGCGCTTCGGCACCCCAGGTCATGTAGGTTGCCGCCCTGATCCCGAGTACGTGACGGACGGAATCGAGCGTGTCTTCCAGCAGACTGCGACGCATGTAGGTTGCCGCCCTGATCCCGGGTATGTGACGGGGCTGTTGTAGCCAAGCGCTTCGGCACCCAGCCCTTAAGCTCACAGACGAGTTTCGGCGTGGTTTGTTCTACGGCGGCGTCCAGGTGGTCGGCTACGTTGGGGTTCTTACGCTCTTGCGAGGTTCGGCGTATCGAAGCCACGCCAACAGCCGACGGAACACTAGAACGTCGGGGTGCTTACGCTCACAGACGAGTTTCGGCGTGGTTTGTTTCAGTGTCGTAGGTATCCAGGGGTAGGCCCCGCGGCTCTGGCGAGCGCTGTTGACGAGGTTCGGTGGTTGTTCAGCGTCGTAGACACTGCTCGGCACCCCCACTACTCTGCCCCCTGTGTGACGAGGTTCGGCGTGGGTGGTTTCAGAGTCGTAGGGGCGGGTTGACGGGCGGTGGTTTGCTAGCGCTGGTGTTGTTGATTTTCCCCGCTAGCTCGTGGGTGCAGGCGGTCCAAGTGTTGCGCCGTGCGGGTGGGGTGTTGCCACGCTGATCGGGGTGTCGGAGCGTGAACCTGCCGTCGGCGTTTCGGACGACTTCGGCGCCTTTGGTGTGAACCAAATGATGATGGCAATAGCTGCACAGCAAGCAGAGATTGTCGAGATCGGTTCTGCCTCCGTGCTCCCAGTGCACGATGTGATGAGCTTGACACCAGTTAGCCGAAGCCCCGCAACCCACGCAACCCTTATCCCGCACAGCCAACACCGCCCGCTGGCGAACGCTGGCGTGGCGTCTGCCCCGGCCGAGCCACAAAGGCTCACTTTTGCCCTTGAACACCGCCGGCAAGATTCTCGCGTCGCAAGCCAGCCCTAGCAGTTCCTCGACCGACAGCGGGGTGCCATCAACAAAACGAGCATCACGCAGTTGGCCCGCAATGGTGTCGTAGTCGGCGACCACTAGCAGGTCCACACCTTGAGCCTTGCCCACAGACCTACCAGACTTACCGGTTCCCCCGCTGTTGGTGACGAGCTGTTCGAGAGCGTCGGCCATGCGCTGACCCGAAGAAAGCCGGTGCTTGGCTTCCTCAGCATGAAACAGCCGGTTAGCCGTAGCAGTAAGCGCGGTCTCTATGCGACTACCAGCCACCGGATCAAACCGGCCCATCAGGGAGAACATCCCATCAGGTTCCTGCTTGATGTTCAAATAGCGCCGCTCGCGTTGACGCTTACGCCGTTCTCCTAGATCATCCCGGGTCTGCTCGTTCACAAAATCGCGAACAGTTCGGGCTAACAGGTCCTCGGACTCCCGCCCCGCCGCTTCCAGCAACTCGGCCTCCCCGCCCGAATCACCAGATGGGGCCTGCTCCACAGCTTCGGCGATCATCTTCGCCTGCTTCGGAGTAATAGCCCCAGAGCGCAAAGCCTCAGCCGTCCCAGGCGCCCGGCCCAACTGCTCGGCCAGTTTCACGTCTTGTTTGGCCCGGCCGCGGGACTGTTTCAAACTGTCGCGCAACACATCAGCCGCGTGGCCCTCACCCCGACGGCGGGCCAACTCGGCGACCATCTCAGCTTTCACCGCAGCCAAACGAGACTCGCAACGGCCCACGAAAACCAGTCGAGCTTCCAACTCCCGATCAGCCAAACCCCGAACCGTCAGGTCAGAGCTAAACAAGCCGACCAGGCCGTCAACATCAAACCCCACGCCAAGACCTAACCCCCCAGCAGCACGCCCAGCAGCACCTCCGGCGGCCTCAGCGGCAGCAACCCCAACAGCAGGATCGTCGAACAGAGTAGCAATAGTCATCATTCACCCCCTCAACATCAGTGTGAACCGTGGCTTTCGGTCGGCCGAGCCGACAAGCCGGTCGGGTAACACCAACCCCGAAACACCAGAGCCAGCGACCGGTAACAGTGAGTTTAGCCAATCAGAAACATAAACACAACGTCTGTATGTTATCTCGAAGAAATAAATCAAGTGATGCCCATCGACATCACTGCCTCTCAGGCCGAGGAGCAGCCCACGACCGCCGGACGACTAGTAACCAGACCGAGCCGGTGGGCGTCACTGCCCCTCAGGCCGAGGGAACAGCAGGATCACCTTTATCGCCTTTAGTACCATCCTCACGGTGGGCGTCACTGCCCCTCAGGCCGAGGGAACAGCAGGTGGGGCTCCCGAGGGAACCTCGACACCGACGTAGGGGGATATCACTGACTCTTAGACCAAGGGAACAGAGCACGCGGCGCCTTCAGATCCGAACGCCTCTACTGAGGTGGACATCACTGCCTCTCAGGCCGAGGAGACAGCCCACTGAGCACGCGGGAAGGCTCGCGACAAGCCGAGGCTTGAAATCGCCGCCTCTCCTGCCGCCGGAGTGGCCGGGCGCATTCGTGGGGTTACAGCAGCGTGGCGACCCGGGCTGAGGCTAACAACAGGCGTTTCTTCCATCCGGGCACGTTCGTGGGGTTACAGCAGCGTGGTGGCGGTGGCGGGGGCTTGGGTGGCGAGTTTGGTTAGTTCGGCCCAGGAGGTGACGAGGCTGTTGTAGCCGAGCGCTTCGGCGGCCCAGTTTTTGCGTTCGCAGATTAGGTAGAGGCGGTAGGCGAGTTCTTTGGCCGAGTCGCCGTGGCCTCCCACCGCGCGCAGCAGGGTTGCGGCTGATTGTTCGCCCAGGTCGTGGATACGTCGGATGAGGTGGTGGGCGACTTCCCAGACAGTGAACCGGTCGTCGGTAGCCGGATCCCACTCCAAATCCAACTCATCCAGACGAAGCAAGCGCACCCTGCCCGCCCCAGCTTCGACTATGCCCGCCTCCACAAGACCAGACACCGAAGTGTTACGAGACTTCGACAACAACTCAGCCCTACCGAACTCGCCCTCCTCGAACCCGTACTCGCTGAACCAGCTCACCGCCCAGCGAGTGTCATAATCGAAATCAGCATCAATCTCCCGAGTAACCTCATCCAGAGTCTCGTTAATCAACTCCAACGCCGTGCGCACCCGCATGGACTCGCCACTGGCCTCTATGACCCGCTCATAGCGAGAGAACACAGCCATACCCGGCCCAATCGCCGCCTGAGCCATATCCACCGGTGCGATGCCCCCCTGGCGCAACAATCGCAATGCTTCGGGCAGTTCGGCTTTGAGAGCGCTCAGGAACTCGCGCCGAGAGGCGAGTGGGGCTGATGAGGGCCGGCGTCGGCAGGCCAGCACAATCGACGACGCGAGCGCGTTTGTCCCTACCGCGACAGGGCGACCAGACCGCTCTGTTCGTAGAGGCCATGTCCCGTTGATCACGAACCCGGCGTCGACCAGGCTCTGCAGCATTGTTTCCCAGCCCGTTGAGGCCACACCTCCTTTGGTGGTTTCGGCTTGTTTGAACGCGTAGTAGACGGTGAAGGGGAACCGCTCATCTTGCTCTTCGCTGAAACGGCGGAACGCTTCAGTCAGCCCAGACTCGAAGAACTCTTCAGCTCGTCGTTTGTCTCCGTCGAACCGATAAGGAGTGGCTACCAGCTCGTCCGCTTTCGGCACTAGCAGAGTCGAACACACATCCGGCCACACATTGGCGAGGTTTCTCCGCAGCCACACGTAGAAGAAATCTGACAAGTCCGCGTACCCGATGTTGTCGTAATACGGCGGATCAGTAGAAACCAGAACCTTCTTCTGCTCGCTTACGGCGGACTGGGCGTCCCGCTGGACCGCCTCGCCAGGAACTAGGGCTGGGAAATGATCAACTGCTTTGTGAACCCAATCGACCATTGCCATCCAATTCCCCGTTGAATCAGAGAACGGATTCGTTTCCGCAGTCTCCCAGTTCATCGCGATCGCCTGGCGAGCAAACGTGCTACGTATCTTTTCTCCTGGACTGTTCCAGGTGCAGATCGAAGACCAGTAATCAGCGCACTTGTCGACTACGAATGCCAGGTAGGTGACGACCGCTTCGCCGTACGCTTGGGCTCCACTGCCGCTGGCGCGCAACCGCAGCCCGTCTTCGGCCATGCCTACCGTAGCCGCATCCCTAGATACCATTTCGGAGACATCACCCAGCAGGTCAGAGAATGTGGTTAGGGCTACCAGCTGTCTAGGAGTGAACAGGTCAACCCACTCGGTTAGCCCATAGTTCGGAGTATTGAAATTCCGGGGATTGTGCGGTAAATCGCCTCGCGGGGGGGGGGTCTCCGGCAGCGGCACTTGAGCCGCCTCGACATGACCCGCTGTTGGGGGCAAGTAGACGCGCTGCCGGTCGCCCTCAGCCACGATCGCCATTAGCTGCTGGCCCATACGCCCGGCGCGACCCTCCTCGCGGATGTACGGGAACGGCATGGCTGTGCCGGTAGCTAGACAGCGGCCACCGCCACGGCCAACCGTGCCCTCAAGAGCATTAGCAGCATCTCCGTGTCGGATCTCATAGTTGATCGTCTGGGCCTGCCGGTCGACAATCGGCTCAACCCAAGCCTCGCGCCCCTTCTTCTTCGATAACACGAACGAGCGCGCCAGCGGTACGTGCCCGTTCCACGCCGGATCGGGTGAGCGCACCGTGCGAGCCCACAGCCAGGCAATGGGTGTGAGTTGCTCCCCGCCGGGGCCGGTGTCCTTGGGGTACAGGTGGCCGATGCGACGCTCGGCTTCTTCGCGCATCCACTGGCCGTAGTAGGCCACATCGTCTGCCAGGCCCTGCGCGCCAGACCAGCTGCGCAACTGCGCTGCGCCCTCTTGGTCGGGATGCACCGGAGGACAGTCTGCGAACCTTGGCGGTATCTCGATTTGTGCTTTGTTGATAAGCACCGCCACCGGGTTCAAATCAGACGCAACCGCTTTCAACCCCAGCCGCTGAGCCTCCAACGGAATCGACCCGCCGCCGGCGAACGGGTCCAACATAGTCGGCAACTCGCCGTCGCAGCTATCGGCGATCTCCGCGTGCGCCTCAGCCAACAAGTCCGAGTTGTTGATGTTCTCCCACCGGACTAGCCGCTCAATAATCCCGAACAGGCGCTCCCGCTCAGCTGTCTGAGCCTCAACAGTCGGCCACCGCTCCGGGCGGCTAGACGGGTCATCCACCAACGACGCGAACAACACCGCCCGAGCTGCAGCCAACGGCTTCCGTGACCACCACAAATGCAACGTCGACGGATGCCCATGACGTATCGACTTCTCCCGAGCCGACGCCGCGTTGATCGCATCCAACGGCAACGCCACCTCAACCAACTTCCGCCGCACAGCAGTCACAGCCGGTCACCATACCCGCACCTGGGTTGCCGCGAATCTATTGCAGGTCGGTCTACTAAGACGGCTGGGCCCTGACAGAACTGAATCCATCGACATCAAAGCTCCAAGACCAATCAGGGGATCTGTTTCGAGTTTAGCTAGGTGGTCGGGCGGGCGTAGACGCTCTATCCGACATCTACTAACGTATAATCGCCGATCGCAATCACTTCAGATAACTGCTCGAACACAGCTAAATGAACAACACTGACGATGACACGATCATCACAGCATGACAATAATTGGTCATCTCGACGGGACAGTCCAGATACCATTATGGCAAAAGGCAACCCCATGAATGTCCCGCCGATCGCTAGAAGCCGCTAAATTCATTGGCACACTAGGAATTCCCTGTCCTCGTGTATGAATCTTGACCCCCATGTTGATTTGCATATGTGTAGCGCGATCTAATATTAAAGAGTAGGCTGTCCACTAATGGAAAGTTCTTGCGCGGAACTTGGAGGCTAAACTTATGACCGAATCAGTAAGAGGGCTTAAGTCGAATAAACTCCGCGACGGTAGGCCAGCAAACTCTAACGGTCGGCTAATCGTAGCTGGTGTGGCACCGTTTGCTCGTCAAATTTCGTCGCGCTCCTCAGAGTCTGATCTATGGGCGGCAGTCGAAGCTTCTGTAAGGTCAACGGCTGGATTTAAGCGAATCATGGATCTACATGGGATACCTCCCCATAAACAGTCTAAAAGACAGATTAATGAGAGAATGAAGTTATTTATTCACCAAGCTCGCCAATATTATAGCAGTATCAGGTTGCTTTCGCCTCTCTCTAAACCACTTGTTTCTTACTATTTTATACTTAATCTAACAAAGGCATTCCTAACTGTAGCTGATCCAAAGATAATTGATGAGAGAATGAGGCACGGACTAAGTGATAAGAGCGGAAATGGAAAAAGATATTCCTTCAATAGGGAAATGCTAGTTGTAAAGGATTGTGGAGCGTTCCATTATCTAGCAAAAAACACTGGAATGCGTCACTGCTGGCAAAATAACTATGAGCTGGCTATCCACGACTTGGTTCCCTATCTTCCAGATGGCTATACCACTTATGCCGATTCTACAGGAAAGGCGCCGCGACTCCTGCCAATTAGATCTGCCGAAGTAATGGTTGGAGAAATATCTGGATTTGCTCGTTGCTGGATTAGGATAGAAGTAGACAAGAACGGTTTAGCTGAAAGAGGAATCAATCCAGGTGACCTGAAAACAAAGGCTGCAATATTCTATAAGTCTTTTAATGATGCTGGCACTTGCGGTGAAACAGTTTTCTTTGAATCCAGGGAAATGTATAGATTTGACGAAGAGAAACAAAATAATTTTCGATCTCTCTGCAGGCTATACGACGAAACCCTGATTGGGTGTGATCGTTCATTCTCTAAGAATAAGCTATATGTGGTCTTATCAAAAGGGTCAGAGCGTTTGTCTCATGAAGCTGTTACCTTTGCTGTGATGCATCATTTGTCTAACATTGTGCGATATCGACCTTATGATGGTCATAAGATACTCAACGGTAAGCATGGTTGGCTCTTGCGTAGTTGGGTTGACAGCGCATCAGAGACGTTCCTGTTGAACATGGCGAGCAGGATTAGTGGCTTAGATCATGTCATGGTTTAAGCGCTGCCCTTTTAGACTATATTGACGCCAGCATTTGAGCCGAATTAAGTTGCAGGAGTCTCGCGAACTAAAATATTTCAGGTGCATCTTATACCTCACTGCAGAAGATAGAAGAGATGAACTCAACGGACATCAAATAGCACTACTAGTTGCGCCTAAACGGGCAGTACTCGCAGTTATAGAACTCTCGGGCCATACACGGTGGCATCGCCGCCTCACAGCCTGTCGAAATCCCGCAAACGGCGCACGGGCGATTCAGCGGAAGTCGTTGCATTGACCGCATCCAGTCCACTTTGAATGAGGTGAATCCGAAGGCGAGCGAGTGTTCGTAGTCTTTGGTTTTCTTCATGAGCCGTTCTTGCAACTGAGTTAATCGGATTTGTTCCAAGCGCGATGTTGTAAATCCGGTTGTCTCTGCATGGATACGACTTGTTATTGAACGCATTGTGTCTCCTTTCTTTGTGAAATGGCCTTCAGGATAGTAGCTGATCGTCGGAGACTCGCGGTCGATGGTTGGCTGACCCAAGTCTTAAGGGTTACCGCGCTTGTCGACGAGTGGGCCGACGCCACGAGTAGCGCGTGAATGGCTCACGTCGGGTCTAGTGGACGCAGTGTCCGTGAGTAATTCGTGAGAGTTGTTTGCCACTGGGACCGGTGTCGTAGGGTCGATGTAGTTGGTGCGACGCTCGGCTTCGGATCGCATCCAACGGCAACGCCACCTCAACCAACTTCCGCCGCACAGCAGTCACAGCCGGTCACCATAACCCCCCGGTCTGGCCAGGCCGAAAGGCAAGTTGCATTCGCTGGGCAACGGTCACCATACCCGAGCCTGTGCTAGCTGAAAGCGCCCGGCTAGTCGACCTTGCGGCGGTGGGGAAACTGCCTGCTCACCGTACCCCAGTGGCGGCTGGCCGAGAGCGCCAGTCATGGAGCCCGGCACCGCCCAGGACCCACCCCAGAGATCCCACCTAACTCCCCCGTCAAGCCTCGTGGGCAGAAACGGGTCGAGAACGTTGGGCTTAGCCCCCCACCGGGGCCGCCTAAGTTGCTGCACCAGACGAGACAGGTAATTGGTGCCCTTTACCGCAGTTTCCGATAACCTTTGCTGCAGTTTCATTTCGTTTGACCTTTGAGCGCTCAAAGCGCTCGTCGATTGAGAGCGACCGCAGTCGCCTCTCCTTGCCGGGCCCCGCCTCAGACCGACGGCGGACCACCCGGACTCCGCTTCGAGCGGCCGCGGCTGGGCGGCCTGACTGCCTGGCTTCTCAATAATCAAACCAACAACTATCATTGAAAGGGAACAGTCATGGAACAGGCACTCATCGCACTCGTAAGCTTCGGATTCACCGCCCTGCTGATGCTCATGATCTACCTCGACCGCCGAAACGGCGCCAGGCTGGATCAAATCGAGCAACGGTTCGATCAGCGATTCGAACAGGTCGATCAGCAGTTCAGGGAACTCAGAATCGAACTCGAAACAAAGATGAACCAAGGGTTCGCGCGGGTCGACCAGCAATTCAAAGAGTTAAGGGTCGAGTTCGAGAAGAAGATCGAGGAGTCGGCTAGTCACATCAACAGCCGCATCGACGAGCTTGGCGGTCGCATCGACAAACTTGATGATCGTGTCGATGAGCTTGGTAATCGTGTCGATGAGCTTGGTAATCGTGTCGATGAGCTTGGTAATCGTGTCGATGAGCTTGGTAATCGTGTCGATGAGCTTGGTAATCGTGTCGATGAGCTTGGTAATCGTGTCGACAAACTTGATGATCGTGTTGATGAGCTTGGTAATCGTGTTGATGAGCTTGGTAATCGTGTCGATGAGCTTGGTAATCGTGTTGATGAGCTTGGTAATCGTGTTGATGAGCTTGGTAATCGTGTTGATGAGCTTGGTAATCGTGTTGATGAGCTTGGTAGCCGCATCGGCGGGGAAGAAGTACTCACCGCCGCCGAATAGCGCCTTAACCACATGACAAGCAGCCCGGGGGCAGCCCCAACGGGGTGAGAACTCTCTTCGGGGGTCGGCTTACGCTGAGGGTGTGCGAGCGTTGGTGCAGCGGGTTTCGCAGGCCCGGGTTGGGGTGGGCGGCCGAGTTGTGGGTGAGGTTGGTCCGGGGTTGTGCTGCCTGGTGGGGGTGACCCATACCGACGATTCTGCAGTGGCCGGCAAGTTGGCTGCCAAGCTGTGGCACTTGCGGATATTCGGCGACGACGAGGGGCAGATGAACCGGTCGGTGGCTGAGGCCGGCGGTGAGATCCTCGTGGTCAGCCAGTTCACCCTCTACGGCGATGCCCGCCGGGGTCGCCGCCCGTCTTTCGTGGCGGCCGCCTCACCCGAGCAGGCAGAGCGACTGATCGACGAACTGGTTGTAGCGCTGCGAACCCTCGGGGCCACCGTGGCCACGGGCTCCTTCGGCTCTCATATGACCGTCGAACTCACCAATGACGGCCCTGTCACGCTCATGGTCGAAGTCTGAGTCATCGCTCCAAGGGTTGTTTCGGGAGCACCCAGTCGCAGTTCTGGCATCTATTGCAGGTTCGGATCTCCACCGCTGCCTTGGGTGGTAATCGCAGGTCAGACTGGGTTTCGATGTTTGTTAGAAGATCTTGGCAAGAACACTGTCACACCCATGACGAATAATGATGCTCGGTCATCTTTGATACCGATACAGAGAACAACCCCGAGAAAGGGAGAACCCATGACCAATCTCACGTTTGATCAACTCCGAGAGGCGACCGCCGGGGGTGCCGTGGCCGTGCGGTCGGTGACCCGCTTGCAGCCTGCCGGCGGTCCGGGCGACAAGGTGTTCCCCCCGTCGTACGCAGTGGAGGGAAGCGCGCCCCACAAGTACGCCACTGAGGAGCGCCAGATCGACGGTCGTAAGTCATCCACTGTGCTGCTGGACTCCGTGGCCTCGCAGGCGAACCGAGCAGAGTTGGCGCTGCTCGAAGGCTGGGAGGCTGGCGACTTGGCCTTCCCTGTGCCGTTCGTCGACTTCAATGTGGACGAAGACGTGGCCGACATCGGGCGGCTGACCGCACTTGAGGCGCCCCACCGGTTTGCGGATGCGATATTCCGAGACTCCCTCCTGGACGACACGCTGTTCCGGCTGTCCGATGTCGGCCGTGCCATAACCGATGCCACTCCCCGGAACGCTGCAGCGCTGTTCCGCTACTGCCCGACGGCGCTCCTGTTCGGCATGTGGGATTCCACCGGGCCGAAGGGTGGCCTCGGCTCAAAGTTCCAGCGCGCCTACGTCTCCGAGATAGTCGGCCTCGACGCCGAGTTCGGCAAGAAGGTCGGCAGCCGGCTAGATCCTCTGCAGATCGAGCGACTAGTAGAAGAAGACAGGGCTTATAACCACGAGGATCCCGACAAGGTCTGGACCTTCAACGCGGACGAAGCGGAGAAGGACTCCAAAGGTAACCCCGTCCTCGCATCTCGTGGCAGCGAGTCCGGCACGCCAGGGCTGCCCTCGAAGATTAACCACGGCAACGTGGCGCCTTCAATCGACTCGATGGCCGGTGGAGTGACCATCTCCGAGGCGGTGCAGACCACTGTTATTTCCCTAGCGGCGCTGCGGCGGCTCCGCTTCGCTGGACGCGACCGGGCAACCGAAACCGTAGCGCGGACCGCTATCGCGGCACTGGGAGTTGCGGCGATCGTCTACCAACACGAAATGGACCACGACCTCCGCTCCCGCTGTCTGCTGATTCCGCAGCATCCCCCTCGGATCGAGATTGTCGGTAGGGACGGTTCGGCCCCCGACGTAGTGGACATCGACCGGGGGCAGGCCGCCTCGATTCTGCATCAAGCCGCCTCACAGGCCGCTGCGGCCGGTATCGGCTGGGAGACCGAGGAGATCCGCCTCGAGCCGGCCCCGAAGCTGGTGGAGTTGATCCGCCGCAGCCGGAAGGTTGCCCAAGCGGAAAGTCCGGGAGAGTGAGTCATGGTTGCCATTGAGGTGAACTTTCTGACCGGGCGGTTCGTCGCAACCGCCCACCACGACCGGCGCCGAGCCGAGTGGCCGCCGCACCCGGCTCGGTTCTTCTCGGCTCTGGTTGCTACCTGGGCGGACGCCGATGTCCCGGATCCCAGCGAGCGGCAGGCGCTTGAGTGGCTGGAAAGCCAACATCCCCCCGCGGTTGCCGCTTCCGATGCGGTTAGCCGCAAGGTCACCAGCCACTACGTACCCGTCAACGATTCATCGGTGATCTCGCCTGCTTCTTACATGAAGCGGGTGGAGCAGTGCGATGGACTCCGCGATGAGTTGGACGAGGCCCTGTTTGCATCCGACGGCGAGATCAACCGGCGGGTCCGGGGGCTCCAGACAAAGATCCGTAGGAAGATGGACGTAGCCAACTTGGTCACCGAGCCTGGCAACACAAGCCCAGAGTCTGCACTGGACTTGCTCCCCGAAGGTCGGGGCAAACAAGAGCGCTGGTTCCCTTCAGTGAGCCCGGCCGTTCCCCGCGTCACTTATCTCTGGGTAGCCGAACCGCCGGAGGACCTCAAGGGCGCTCTGGACGGCCTGCTGGCGCGGGTCACCCGGCTGGGTCACTCGTCGTCGCTGGTTTCATGCAGGTTGTCAGCTAATCCACCTAAGCCCGACTACATACCGGGCGACGGGCTGACGGTCATGCGCAGTGTGCGTAACGGCCAGCTGTCTGCCCTAGAGCGTGCGCATGATCGCCACCTCACAATCCGGCCGCGGACTTTGCCTTCGGTCGCGGTGCGCTACCGGGCTGCTACCGAAGTTAGCGAGGAGGCTTCACACATCCGTGCGGACACGGCGGGAGAGTGGCTCATCTTCGAGTTTGCGCCGGGTTCACGCCGGTTGCCGATGTCGCGGGCTGTCGAGGTCACTACCACGCTACGCAAGGCGGTCTTCCGCTATGCAGCCGATCCCCTGCCCGAGGGGCTCAGCGGCCACCTTCCCGACAGAACCCCGTCACCTCGGCCACACGCAGCCTTCCTAGCCCTCCCGTGGGTCGGCTACCCGCATGCCGACGGCCGTTTGATGGGAATGGCCACCAGTGCGCCCGACGGCATGGACGCTGAGTCGAAGCGTGCTCTGCTGCGAGCCATCGGCGTATGGGAACAAACGGCATCGCCGCTTCGACTGACTTTTGGCCGTCAGGGTGTCCTCGAGATGGAGCGACTGATTGGTTCGAGTGCGCTGGTGACGTTACGCCCGCAGATCTGGCGTCGATCCTCCCGCCGATGGGTCACCGCAACGCCGCTTGCTCTGCCCACCCACCCCGGCCGTCTCACCGGCGGTACCGCTTCGGCTCGTCAAAGCGCCTGGCAGAAAGCCGAGGAGGCTGTGGTGGAGTCTTGCCGCCACGTCGGCCTGCCGGAGCCCGCCGACGTAGTCCTATCGCTCTACCCGTTCATTGTGGGCTCGCTGCCGTCGTTCCGATTCCCTGCCTTCCATCAGCGCGGCCAGGACGGCAAGCCCGTGGCTCGCCGTCTGGTGCACGCCACTGTCACTTTTGATCAGCCAGTAAGTGGGCCACTGATGCTAGGCGCCGGCAGGTACCTGGGACTGGGCCTGATGCGACCAGTCACAGTCAAAGACGAGTTGCAGGACAAGGAAAAGACCCAGGCCGGAACTCAGGCCGGGGGCACGGCCCAGAACGCGACTGTTGCCCTCACCAAGGATGGCAGCCATGACTGAACAGACCTTTGCCACGTATTTCCGCGATGTCCACGGGTACGAGCCGTTCCCCTGGCAGGTGCGCCTCACCGAGCAGGTCATCAACTCGGGCCAATGGCCCCAAGTGATCGACCTGCCAACAGGCGTGGGCAAAACCGCGGCACTCGACACGGCAGTCTTCTCGCTCGCCGTGCGCCCAGACGTGTTCCCTCGCCGGGTGGTGTTCGTCGTGGATCGCAGGATCATCGTCGACCAGGTTTACGAGCGGGCCGAGCGTATCCAGTCGGCCATCGCCGCGGCGGAAACTCCCACTCTGCGATTGATTAGAGACCAGTTCGGTTCCAACGGCGAACTCGCTAGTGTGCCCGGGGCCGGACTCCTCGGGGTTAGTTGCCTGCGTGGCGGCATCCCGATCGACGGTGAGTGGGCCCGGCGCCCCGACCTCCCCTGGGTGGTGGTCTCTACCGTCGATCAGTTCGGCTCTCGGCTTCTGTTCCGCGGCTATGGAGCCACGGCGAGCATGCGACCCGTCTATGCCGGACTTGCCGGTAACGACTGCCTGGTAATCCTCGACGAGGTGCACCTGAGCCGCCCGTTCGCTGAGACCCTCGGTGCGGTTCGGCGACTGGGGTTCGGGGCAGGGCTGCCGCATAGGTTCCAGATTGTCGAGATGTCCGCCACGCCCACCAGTGACCAGGGTTCTCGGTTCACCTTGCTCGAAGCCGACCTTGCAGCTTCGGACATCTTGCGTCAGCGCGTCGAAGCGTCTAAGCGTGCGGTACTGATGCAGGTGGGGGGTGCCCGCCAACCCGCCGACGAGGCGATTCCAAGCGCCGTCGTCAAACTTGCTAAGAAAGGAATCCCGGCGGAGGCTCGAAGCATTGGCGTGATCGTGAACCGGGTGCGCACCGCCCGCCAGGTCCACCTCGCTCTTTGTGATGCCGGTTACGAGTCGAGGTTGGTCACCGGGCGAATGCGGCCCCTCGACCGAGAAGAAGTCATTGCTGAGATAAGCCAGGTCGTCGACCCCGACCGTGTCCACTCATCAGACCGCCCCAGTTTCGTCGTCGCTACGCAGGCGATTGAGGTTGGTGCCGATTTCAGCTTCGATGCTCTCATCAGCGAATGCGCGCCGATCGATAGCTTGCGCCAACGCTTCGGCCGCCTCGACCGTAGGGGTACTTACGAGCATCGGACCGGCTCGCCAGCTGAGGCTTGGATTATCGGCGTTCGTGCCGATGTGAAGGGTAAGAACCCCGATCCGGTGTACGGCGAAGCACTTAGGAAGACCTGGCAGGAACTCGATAAGCGATTTGGCCAGGGGGAGCCATTTGATGTTGGTCCCCAGTCTGGCGACCTGGCGGACTTGCCTCCCGGGGTTTCGGCCACGCCGGAGTCGGCCCCGCTGCTCCTCCCGACTCATATCGAGTCGTGGGTCCAGACCAATCCGGAGCCAATAGTCCAGCCAGACATAGCACCGTTCCTACACGGGCTCGGCGTCACGAAATCGTCAGACGTTTCGATTCTCTGGCGCTGGGACCGCTCGGCAGACCTACTCCGCTTGGTGCCGCCTCGGCCGGCTGAGTTCCTTCAGGTGCCTATCGGGGCGGCTAAAGCGTGGCTCGCACGACATCCCGCCGAGGCTCCGGTGGCCGACGCCGGAGTCGCCGAGGAGCCGGCGGAGCAACAGTCCGGCGACCAGCCCGAGCCCACAGATGACTGGGTGCGATGGCGAGGTTTTGCCGACGAACCAGAGTCGATTTCCCCTGCGGACATCCGACCGGGCGACGTGCTCATCGTGGATCCTCGCCGAGGCGGAGTCAGCGGTTCCAACTGGGATCCAACCTCCACCGAAGAGGTTGCCGACTTGGGAGACGCCGCCCAGGTTGCCTATGGCCGGAGGGTCACACTCCGGCTAGATCCCAGGATTCTGGGCGACGAAGTGCCTAAGCCCGACAGCGAGGACGAGGTTGAGTCGCTGGAAGAGCGGATCAACACCTGGGTTTCTGAGCAGCTCAGCAGTGCAGGTTCACTTCCTGAGTGGCAGCTTCGAGTGCTCCAGCGGCTAAGAGCAGACTGGCATAAGCAGCTAGCCGGTTCCGGCGAGGCCGAGAATGGTGAGTACTTAGTGCTTGTCGAGGGAGGTGAGCGCAGACGTTCCGTCGATGCTGCAACCCTCGACGGCTCCGACGAGTCGGTTTCTTGCACCGGTACCGGCACCACACTGCGCGATCACATGAACGGCCTCGGAGACATGGCGGCATCATTCGCCGAGCATCTGGGGCTGTCACCCGAACTCCGCGAGGACCTTAGATTGGCGGGGCGCCTGCACGATCTCGGCAAAGTGGACTGGCGGTTCCAGTTGCAACTCGTTGGGGGAGACCCAGTTCGGGAGGCGATGCTAGATGAGCCGTTGGCGAAGTCCCTTCCGGATGCGCCACGGGTTTGGCGATATCCCAAAGGAATGCGCCATGAGATCGCCAGTGTCGCTTTGGCGCAATCGAATCCCGAGGTACTAGAGAATGCGCACGACCCAGATTTGGTTCTACATCTGATAGCAACCCACCATGGTTGGGCGCGACCACTTCCGCCGATCATCGCTGACAAAGACCCGCAGGAGCTTCGTTTCACCTATGAAGGTCACGCTATGGAGGCTTCCTCGGACCTTGAAGGTACGCCTCTGGCGTTGGAAGCAGCAGACCGTTTCTGGCGAGTCTCAAACCGCTACGGTCACCATGGTCTGGCCTGGCTTGAGGCGATATTCCGACTAGCTGACCATCGCCAGAGCGAGCGGGAGGAGCAGCAATGAACGGCACACATCTAACCGGCCTCCAAGGGACAAATCCCCTTGCGTTTTTTGCCGCCCTCGGCGTGCAGGTTCTCTTCACCGAGGAGCAAGAACAACCGCGCCTCTGGTGGACCGATGACACCGTGCCTCACGCCGTCGTCGACGCCGAGTTCACAGTGGATCGAATCGTTGAACAAGCCCTACAAACGTTCCCGAAATGGAAAGACAGCCCAGCGCTCTCTCCCGGATTCGGTGGCAAGGCGGCGGACGATGCCAAGTTCGACTTGCAGGGAATTCGAAGGTATCTGGAGGAATCAGTCGACGGGGGACCAGTAAGCGTATTGTCGTCTGCGCTTGTTGCCGAAGGATGCCTCGATACCAGCAAGGGAGTAATGGCGAAGCCCTCAGATCTCTACTTCACGTCGGGGAATCAGCGCTTCTTGGCGGTCGCTCGAGACATTCTTGCAGAGGCGAATGAGGAAAATCTGATCGAAGGGCTCGTAGGGCCGTGGGGGTATGCCAGCAAGTCCAGGTCACTTATGTGGGATGTGACCGACGACCGTGTTTACGCGCTGTCGTTCGCCGATCCGACCGACGGAACATTGAATCCAAAGCTCACAAATCCGGGTCCCGAAGCACTCGCGGTGTTTGGCTTGAGCCGGCACCCAGTATTCGCGGGGACAGATCGCCGAGGCAGAGACCGCACTCTAACTCGGGGTTGCGCAGGCCCATGGAGGCGCGACGGCACTTACACGTGGCCCCTCTGGTCTCGACCTGCGGGCTACGGAGCAGTTGGCTCTCTGCTTGCCCAGGCCACCAGCACCAACGAGAAGCAAATCACAGCTCGGAGTCGTTGGTACCGAGCCTGGAGCATCTTTCGGGTCATGACGGCGACGATCCGTCGCTCCGATCAAGGGGCATATGGCACCTTCGCACCGCCGGAAATCATCTGGTCAGCGACGGAAGCAGCATGAGCGCTTGAACTATGGCCGGCAGCCCGGCAAGGTACTGGATTTGAACCGGAATCCCTCTTCGATAACAGTCGAGGGGTGACCCGAACCGATCCGGAGTTGTCGATAAGCGGAAGTCTTTCGCCAACTGAGGCACGCGGCGAGCCGCTAGAAGTTCCTCAGCTGGTGCCCGCGAGGATGCTGAACGAGTTCGTATATTGCCCGCGACTGTTTTATTTCGAGTGGGTCAGCGTTCTATGGGCGGACAATCCTGATACGGCATCGGGGCAGTTCACACACCGGGTTGTAGATCGTGGTGGAGGCGCAGCTCCCGAGCCTGATGATGATCTACTGGTCGAAGCTAGAGCGGTGGCGGTCTCATCGGAACGATTGGGTCTAACTGCTGTTATCGACCTTGTTGAGGGAGGGGATGGCAAGGTCCGTCCGCTTGACTACAAGCGCGGAAGCGTGCCCGATATTGCCTTTCAAGCTTGGGATGCTGATCGTGTGCAACTCTGTGTTGCGGGACTGTTGCTGCGCGAAGAAGGGTACGACTGCGAAGAAGGCGTGATTTACTACGCGCAGAGTCGTAAGCGAATCTATGTCGAGTTCGACGATGAACTGATTACCGATACTCTGGAGACGCTTGAGGAATTACGAGAAATTGCTTCTAGGAGTGAGCCTCCTCCGCCGCTTGTAGACAGTCCCAAGTGTCCTAGATGTTCGCTGGTAGGAATCTGTCTTCCGGATGAGGTAAATCTCCTTGCTGGTCGCTCAGGTAGAGCACCTCGACGACTAGTGCCGCGTGATTTACAGTCTCGGCCTCTCTACGTTACCGATCAGGGTTCCTATGTAAAGAAGAAGGGTGGACGTCTTGAAGTTAAGGTAGGGGACGAGTTGGTAACCTCGTTGCGTCTGCTCGATGTGTCTCAGCTGTGCCTTTTCGGCAACGTCCAGGTCTCCTCGCAGGCAGTAAGAGAGTTGCTGAAGCGTGACATCCCGGTCTGCTGGTTCAACTACGGAGGAATGTTCATCGGAATGGCAACGGGTCTTTCCTCTAAGCATGTTGAATTGCGCCGCCGGCAGGTGATCAACGCCTATCAGGGAAATGTGAAAATCGCTGGCGCAATTGTTAGTGCAAAGATCGCAAACTGCCGCACGATGTTGCGTCGTAACGCCAAACGACCAGTGGATAAGCGTGCCATGTCGTCGTTGAAAGAACTGTCGTCTAAGGCTGAAGCTTCGGAGTCGATACCGGAATTGCTGGGCATCGAGGGCGCGGCCGCGAGAGACTACTTTATGAACCTATCGAAAATGTTGAGTTCTTCCGAGTCGCTTCCTGGTCGAGAGTTTAGTTTCCAGGGGAGGAATCGTAGACCGCCACGTGATGCGGTTAATTGTCTGTTGTCTTTCCTCTATTCGCTGCTCACGAAAGAGATAACGGCTACCACGTTTGTCATAGGATTTGACCCGTATTTGGGTTTCTTTCACCGACCAAGGTTTGGTCGTCCAGCGCTTGCACTGGATCTAGCGGAGGAGTTCCGCCCTCTAATAGCTGACTCTGCAATGCTCACGCTAATTAACAATGGCGAGATCCGGCCCAGTCATTTTGTCGTGCGAGCTGGGGGCGTGAGTATGACGTTCGAAGGTAGAAAGAAGGTGATGAGGGCGTATGAACGGCGACTAGAGGTAGAAATCGCGCATCCCGAGTTCGGATACCGTATCACCTATCGTCGTGTAATCGAAGTTCAAGCTCGATTGCTGGCTGCCAAGTTGCTCGGAGATATCCCAGAGTACACACCGTTCGTGACTAGATAGATCGAGTATCGGTGAAGGAGTTCAGATGGCACGTCAGCGTTATTTAGTCGGATATGACATCTGCGAGCCGAAGCGTCTTCGCAATGTTCACAAGGTTATGTGCAGTTATGGTGATCCTCTTCAATACTCAGTTTTTGTGTGCGATCTAGATGGGGTTGAGAAACTCGAACTGCAACAAGACCTTGCTGCTATCATCCATCATGGTGAGGACAGTATCGTCATCGTCGACCTCGGGCCGGCCCGAGCCAGGGGTGAAGAGTGCTTCACGTTTATGGGCGTACAACCGATGCTCCCAAGCGGCGAAGCCGAGATCGTTTGACCGATGCGAGAGGTCGAGTGACTCCGCAACCCCGAGCGAGGCCTCGAAACAAGCTCAGACCAGCAGTTTTAGGCTCCGATTCCGCGTAGGGAACGCACAATTTCTAGCACCAACGAAGGACCGCTCGTATCGCGACTCGTTTTTCCAGGTCAACCGGCCTATCCTAAGAGAGCGATTCGGCGGCCGGCGCCGGCCGCCCTTCATTGAAGCTGGCCGGTATGTTGGAGTACGTCTCCCCATTCGGCGGCCGGCGCCGGCCGGATTCGGCGGCCGGCGCCGGCCATTGAACCTCCTGATTCGGCGGCCGGCGCCGGCCGCCCTTCATTGAAGCGGTCGTCCGTAATTGAAGCGCTGCTGCAGCCAGCGTGTATTCGGCGGCCGGCGCCGGCCGCCCTTCATTGAAGCTATGGTCTGCAGCGCTTCATTAAGGCATACGATGACCCATTCGGCGGCCGGCGCCGGCCGCCCTTCATTGAAGCGGTGATACATGGCGTCAGCTAAGGTAGGTCCGCACCTACTATTCGGCGGCCGGCGCCGGCCGCCCTTCATTGAAGCGCACGGTTCAGGCTAACCGCTGCCGCCCTTCATTGAAGCCGTAACTTCTAGGCTGGCGAATTCGGCGGCCGGCGCCGGCCGCCCTTCATTGAAGCGCCTCACATAGTAAGAACCTGCTTCGGCGGAACTGCCATTCGGCGGCCGGCGCCGGCCGCCCTTCATTGAAGCCACTGTAGCCGGTCCGTCCTACTATCGGCGGCCGGCGCCGGCCGCCCTTCATTGAAGCCGCCTAGCGGAATTCGGCGGCCGGCGCCGGCCGCCCTTCATTGAAGCCAGTGCATCCCGCCGGCGTACACTCGTTTCATCGGAATTCGGCGGCCGGCGCCGGCCGCCCTTCATTGAAGCTCACCTTTCGGGCCACCTACCTGGCGTCCGTATATTCATTCGGCGGCCGGCGCCGGCCGCCCTTCATTGAAGCGACCGAGGCTCCGGCAGTACGGCGAAACGCTTGTGGATTCGGCGGCCGGCGCCGGCCGCCCTTCATTGAAGCAGGTTTTGCTGGGCTTGCCTGGTGTCGGCCTCTACCATTCGGCGGCCGGCGCCGGCCGCCCTTCATTGAAGCGACTTCTGTGCGCCTGGCTATGGTGTCGTATCTGCGATTCGGCGGCCGGCGCCGGCCGCCCTTCATTGAAGCGTAGTGTTGCCTCATCTAGGCGTTCTATGCATTCACATTCGGCGGCCGGCGCCGGCCGCCCTTCATTGAAGCACCCTGATCCAGGCGCTGGCAGCCTCTGCTACGCCTATTCGGCGGCCGGCGCCGGCCGCCCTTCATTGAAGCCTGAGCATTCTGGCTGCTCATCACCTGTTCCAGGAGATTCGGCGGCCGGCGCCGGCCGCCCTTCATTGAAGCGATCACAGCTCCGAGTTCGACACGCACGTTGCCTCCGTATTCGGCGGCCGGCGCCGGCCGCCCTTCATTGAAGCCGCTGTTACGGAGACGTTTATCGGAGCGCGATATCCTATTCGGCGGCCGGCGCCGGCCGCCCTTCATTGAAGCTGAAGTGTCTAATCCCTGTTTAGTAGTTGCTGGGGGATTCGGCGGCCGGCGCCGGCCGCCCTTCATTGAAGCGACGCACTCGCCGATGTACAGCGAGTGCGATGTGTGATTCGGCGGCCGGCGCCGGCCGCCCTTCATTGAAGCTCGGCGAGCGCAACAGGGGCCGCAGAGGAGCGGGCCATTCGGCGGCCGGCGCCGGCCGCCCTTCATTGAAGCTCGTCTCTGGTGTCGGAGCCGCTGCCTATCCTCGCATTCGGCGGCCGGCGCCGGCCGCCCTTCATTGAAGCGGATTCTGCGCTCGTCGTCTCTCCAGTTTTACGGAGATTCGGCGGCCGGCGCCGGCCGCCCTTCATTGAAGCATCGCTAGGTACAAGTTGTCGAAAAGGTTGTACGAATTCGGCGGCCGGCGCCGGCCGCCCTTCATTGAAGCGGTCTTGTCCCATCCCTGCGCGTGGGCGAGGTTGAATTCGGCGGCCGGCGCCGGCCGCCCTTCATTGAAGCGAGGCCAGCCCTGGTGAGTACTGCTGGGTAGACGCCATTCGGCGGCCGGCGCCGGCCGCCCTTCATTGAAGCGAGGAGGCCGCGGCTGTGGAGCTGCCTAACTGCCCAATTCGGCGGCCGGCGCCGGCCGCCCTTCATTGAAGCTCGGGGAGTGGGGGCGGCATGGTGCCTCCTAGTGATTCGGCGGCCGGCGCCGGCCGCCCTTCATTGAAGCGCTACCTTCGGGCGGGGAGGGGCCTCCTCGCCCAACATTCGGCGGCCGGCGCCGGCCGCCCTTCATTGAAGCGTGGGCATCTCTGCGGGCGGTAGGAGGTACCGCCCGATTCGGCGGCCGGCGCCGGCCGCCCTTCATTGAAGCACGCTACAAAGCCTGAAGCTAAACAGGCTGTGTTGAATTCGGCGGCCGGCGCCGGCCGCCCTTCATTGAAGCCAGCGTTCTACGTCGCTCCGCACGCTGTCGCTGTCATTCGGCGGCCGGCGCCGGCCGCCCTTCATTGAAGCGTGTCCTTTCTGAGCTGCTGTCTTCACTAGACATAAATTCGGCGGCCGGCGCCGGCCGCCCTTCATTGAAGCGTAGTTCGCCGTGCACTGTCGCCGGCCGAACGTGTGATTCGGCGGCCGGCGCCGGCCGCCCTTCATTGAAGCCCAGTAGTCCCTGTAGCGCGGGCTATAGTGCTCTCAATTCGGCGGCCGGCGCCGGCCGCCCTTCATTGAAGCGGCGCGACCTCGGCGACGAGCACTCGTTGGTCTTGATTCGGCGGCCGGCGCCGGCCGCCCTTCATTGAAGCCTCCATCAGGGTCTCTAGCTTGCTCACCCTCTCGGCATTCGGCGGCCGGCGCCGGCCGCCCTTCATTGAAGCGTCACAGCGATTGAAGCGATTCCTCCAGCAGCGAGATTCGGCGGCCGGCGCCGGCCGCCCTTCATTGAAGCGGCGTCGTCCGCCAGCATCCCGGCATCAGTTTGGCATTCGGCGGCCGGCGCCGGCCGCCCTTCATTGAAGCCGATGTTAGGGTAACGCCTACTATAACTTTATTAGAATTCGGCGGCCGGCGCCGGCCGCCCTTCATTGAAGCTGCAGACAGAGCTGCACACCGCGCAGGTCACTCTGATTCGGCGGCCGGCGCCGGCCGCCCTTCATTGAAGCCCAGGAGCAGGGGGCCACAATAGAGCAGATCTGGGCATTCGGCGGCCGGCGCCGGCCGCCCTTCATTGAAGCGCCTCGGCGAGGTTAGTGCTCCTCGCCCAGGGCTCCATTCGGCGGCCGGCGCCGGCCGCCCTTCATTGAAGCAGGTGACTAATGGGGGCTCGGGGTATCGCACCTTGCATTCGGCGGCCGGCGCCGGCCGCCCTTCATTGAAGCGGCGGAATCGTCGGAGGACTCGGCTCTCCGATAGGACATTCGGCGGCCGGCGCCGGCCGCCCTTCATTGAAGCCGTGCGGAGTCGCTGTCTCCTGCCAGTGCGCGGAGATTCGGCGGCCGGCGCCGGCCGCCCTTCATTGAAGCTGTTGGACGCGGTGGGCAGTGGGTACACCAGCCCGCATTCGGCGGCCGGCGCCGGCCGCCCTTCATTGAAGCCTCCACGTCTTGGACGACGACCGGTCCGGTCCAGGTCATTCGGCGGCCGGCGCCGGCCGCCCTTCATTGAAGCGTGTCCGGACCGCTCGTCGAGGCTGTCGCTCTGTCCATTCGGCGGCCGGCGCCGGCCGCCCTTCATTGAAGCCTTGCGCGCCGACGAAGACTGGACAAACGTGTGCTTATTCGGCGGCCGGCGCCGGCCGCCCTTCATTGAAGCGGCGGCTGCTTCGGCGCCTAGTCTAGGGCGGTTCGAATTCGGCGGCCGGCGCCGGCCGCCCTTCATTGAAGCGAAGTGCAGCGGAACTCCGACTAGCTCGTCACGGCTATTCGGCGGCCGGCGCCGGCCGCCCTTCATTGAAGCAGCTATCCGCCCAACACAAAACCGCAGGTCAGAGACATTCGGCGGCCGGCGCCGGCCGCCCTTCATTGAAGCGGAGCGGAGAACGTTAGTGAGGATACCCTAACTGACATTCGGCGGCCGGCGCCGGCCGCCCTTCATTGAAGCAGCAACCTCGTGGTGAACTAGGCGAAGGAATCTATATTCGGCGGCCGGCGCCGGCCGCCCTTCATTGAAGCGATCCGGTAGGGGGTCTCGTCGCAATCCCACCCCCTATTCGGCGGCCGGCGCCGGCCGCCCTTCATTGAAGCGCTATCTTGTGGGCTAAGGCCCAGAGCTTGTTTCTGATTCGGCGGCCGGCGCCGGCCGCCCTTCATTGAAGCCATAACTATTAGTGTTGTGAGTATGCATACCTATGATTCGGCGGCCGGCGCCGGCCGCCCTTCATTGAATGTCTAGTTGTGCATTCGGCGGCCGGCGCCGGCCGGAAGCAGCTAGCGCGCCAGCAGCACCTGCCCCCCCTGCGGAATGCCCTTCATTGAAGCCTTGGGCCTGCTGGCGTACCAGTCTGGCCTCCACAGATTCGGCGGCCGGCGCCGGCCGCCCTTCATTGCGACTTCCAATCGCCGAAGGTCTCTGTCATTCGGCGGCCGGCGCCGGCCGCCCTTCATTGAAGCTTTTCTCGTCGGGCTCTGACCAGGGGTTTTGCCGAGATTCGGCGGCCGGCGCCGGCCGCCCTTCATTGAAGCGCTTATAGGCCCTGGAAGTAGCCTCATCGCCGCGCTATTCGGCGGCCGGCGCCGGCCGCCCTTCATTGAAGCGTGTAGAGGGCCTCGATCAGGCCCTCTAGAATCACATTCGGCGGCCGGCGCCGGCCGCCCTTCATTGAAGGGTGTTTGCTAGGGCCAAGTTATCGGCGGTTCAACCTATTCGGCGGCCGGCGCCGGCCGCCCTTCATTGAAGCGCCTCACCCCGAGGTTCTCAAAGGTTTACAAACATATAGCTCAGACCGCATTCATGGATTTAGAGCAAGCCCTGTTTCGGGTGTGGGGGTTGATTGTTCGCTGGTTTGGTTTCTTGTGGGGTGTGTGCTGTTGGGCTAACATTTTGCTAATGTCGCGTTATGTTAGCTGAGCAGCACATTCAGCGGCAGGCTGGCGGGTCTGGGTATCGGTGGAACACGGTCCGAGGGATCACCGATAGGGGTCCTCTGGGTCAAGCGCTGCGAGCCGCCCGTCGCGAGCGCAACATGACTCAGGCGGAGCTGGCTGAGGCTTGCGGGGTGTCTAGATCTCAGATATCACGAATCGAATCCGGCTGGGGTAACGCTCGTATCGGCACCATCTCTCGGATGCTGCGAGCGCTGAGTTGTTCTTTGGCCTTGGTCATGGAGGATCCCGACGGCTTTGACCTGGACAGGTACCTTCAAGAGCTGCGTGAGCGGACAGAGCAATGAGCATCGCTCTTGAAGTGGTGGTGCATGGTCGTCCAGCTGGGACGATCACATCTGCAGGGAAAGCAGGTGCTGGCCGAACTCGGACTGCTACTTTTCGGTATCGCGTTGATTACCTGGAGCGCTATCAGTCCACACCGTTGTCGGTGTCGGTGCCGCTGAAACCTGGTGAGCACGAAATCGGTGCTTGGTTGAACGGGTTGCTTCCCGATAATCCGCTGGTGCGGCGACGCTGGCAACGAGAGCACGACGTGGCGTCCACCGACGCGGTAGACCTGCTCGCATCACCGATAGGGCGGGACTGCGCAGGAGCGGTGCAGTTCTTCCGCCCGGATGAAACGGCGGTCATGTTAGGGCGGGGAGGCGGTGTGAGGCCGTTGACCAACAGCGAGGTCGCAGAAATCATCGAGCGGCTGGAGCGAGACGAGTCGGCCTGGTCGAGCGGTCATGATGACGGAGCTTTCAGCCTCGCTGGCGCTCAGTCCAAACTCGCATTGCGGTACCAGAACAGAGAATGGAGCATCCCGTATGGGAACGCTCCAACGACTCATATCCTCAAACCGAGCATCCGTCGTTTCCCTGACCAGCACGTCATCGAACACTTGTCGCAACGAACGGCGACGCTGCTGGGCATCCAAGCAGCCCACACCGAGTGCGTGCACATCGAAGGTCAACAGGCGTTGCTGGTGGAACGCTACGACCGGGTACGCTCCCCGGGCAGCGATTACAGCCGCGTTCATCAAGAAGACATGTGCCAGGCGCTGCGGTTAGAACCGGACCTCAAATATCAGAACATCGGCGGCCCCGGAGTGGGGGCAATCGCGAACGTGCTCCGCTCTCACTCCTCGAACCCCGAAACCGACCTTCGATTGTTCCGCGATGCGCTGCTCTACAACTGGCTAATCGTCGGAACCGACGCTCACGCCAAAAATTACGGGCTGCTTCTGTCCGGCGCCACGGTGCGGATGGCCCCCCTTTTACGACCTCTGCTCGATTCTTCCCTATAAAAGCAACATCGAAGAAACAGCACCCAGGAGTATCCCCGTCGGCAACTTGAGGATGGCGATGAAAATAGGCCGTGACTATTCGGTATTGAAAGCCGACTACCGTGCCGCTTGGGAGCGCACATCACGCTTACTAGAACTACCGAAACCCGAAACTCTCTCACGCGCCAAAGAACTCGCAACACAACTACCTGAAGCGCTGGAACTATCCGTAACCGAGCTGCCACACAGAATCAAACAATCCCCCTATGTGGAAATGCTGAGAGAAGAAATAAACCAGCGCTCTAAACACTGCCAACACCTACACCAAATGACTAAACCAACCGTACAAGGCATATTCAACCCGAACACGATCCCGGAGCCAATCTCCGACACTGGAGCACCTACCGGATACGGTAGCAGCCGCTCATCACGAGAACTATATATTTGATGCCACCAAGCTTGAATTCTAACGTACATAAGTAGGGGTATTATATATTTGTTTACCCGTAGGTAAGTGAACTGGATGGTAGGGTGAGCTTTGAGGTTGCTGAGGGGTTATAGGCCGATGTCGGCGAAGAGTGCCACTAGGTCGATGTCGCTTAGCGGAGTGGCTTCGCCGCGGGCTACTGACCCGTAGAGGAACACCTCCTCGGTGTCCTCGTCTACCAGCGCCTCCGCCGCTCGACGGCTATCGAAGGTGCAGCCTCTTCGATCAGCCTCAGGCTCATAACCGCACACTACCCCAGTCGACATCATACCACCAGATGCGAGCCTGCTCGGGGAGGATGATCGCGTAAGCGGTAGTGTCCGCGGCCAGTCGACCTCATACCACCAGATGCGAGCCTGCTCGGCGCGGTGCGGTTGCTATTAGAAGCCCCTCGGGCCTGTCGCAGGGATTTCTCGGTGAAGACTGACACGCTTATGCACTCGCCGCCGCTCGGTCTTCAGGTCGGGGTTCTGACGATCTTGCGCAAGAATCATGCCGAGAACGAAACGCCGCGGCCTGTCCGGGGGGGGGGGGGCTGGAGGCAGGGCAACGGTAGCGGGCGTCAAAGATCGCCAGACCCAGCATCAGGCACCGCAGCCCACCCCCACTTAGCAGAGGGCAACGGTAGCGGGCGTCAAAGATCGCCAGACCGGCCAAGTGCAGCCGCTGTCGTGGAAACGGCTGATGGTGCGAACCTCCGCGTAGCTGGGGTTCCACTTGCTGGCCCCATACCTCTGGCTGTCGTGGAAACGGCTGATGGTGCGAACCTCCGCCGGTTGGTCCTCGACCGCGTCCAGCCGGGATCAACGTTGTAAACCGACGAAGCAGCCGCGTACCGCGGAGTCGCCGAGTTCGAGTATAAAGCATCGACTAAGGCCGAAGTCTGGGCAGCTATCTATGACAGCTACCACACCGGCGAGAAGGGCGGGAGGCCCCGCGAGGCAGCCCCCGAAGTCTGGGCAGCTATCTATGACAGCTACCACACCGGCGAGAAGGGCGGGAGGCCCCGCGAGGCAGCCCCCGAAGTCTGGGCAGCTATCTATGACAGCTACCACACGGCTACCGCCCGTCACAGGGTGGCCACTCACCCCCAACGCGCAGCGCCAGGTTGATGCCAGGGCAAAGGCCTTCTCAGCGGCCTACTCAGACCCCATCACCCCAGACCCACTCACAACCCAACCCTGAAGGAACCAACACCATGCCCTACCCAGCAGACCCTATTCAGCACTACGAGCGCATGACCCCGGCCCTGCCTGCCCTGGCTGTAGAAACCACTAGGGGCGGCTTGCATACCACTGTGCTAGGCCCCCGTCTACGCAAAGGCCGGTCTCGGCTCCTCGACGAAGCGGCGAACGCGGGGCATACCACTGTGCTAGGCCCCCGTCTACGCAAAGACTGAAGGCCTGTGGCAGGTCAGCTGTCGCATCCAATACCTAGAGTGTTGCGGTTATACCACCTGCGCGCCTATTACAAGGCCCCTCCCATAGACCACGTGCTGACCTACACCCACCGCGAGCCTGTAACCACCTTCGCGCAATGCAAAGGTGCCACGCCATCCACCTGCCCAGGGTGGCCATCAAGCGGCTGCCCGATCCTGCGCCCCAGGCAGACAGCCAGTGACCACAGGCCCCTTCACCATAGAACTAGGCCCCTTCACCCTGAGCAGCCCAGCAGGGATGAGCCTGCCCGACGCGCTAGAGCAGCTGACAGCTGTTGAAGCAGTGATAGATGAATACTGGGCGAGGGTGGTCATCACCCCCGCGGGGATTATGGGCAGGAGTGGTTGAAGCAGTGATAGATGAATACTGGGCGAGGGTGATGACCTCAGGAGGCTGCCAGGCCGGGGCGGACAGGCTGGCCCACCAGATAGGCACCCTCACACGCAAATACGTTGACCTGGCTGGCACCACTAGCCCAGCAGTCACAGCAGCAGTCAGATTAGCCATTGAGCGCAACATTCGTGTTAGGGCTACTCACCGCACGGTGGCAGCAGTCACAGCAGCAGTCAGATTAGCCATTGAGCAGGTACTAGCCAGCACCCCAACACCCCAGGAGGCACCCTGATGATCCCCCCAGCCGCCCCCATCGGCCTGATAGGAGGCCTGATAATCCTGATAATCCTGGCAGCACTATGGGCTAGGACGAAACACGACCCAGGCCCTAAAGGGCCTATCACCTGGGCAGAAAAAAAGCAGATAGACGGCCTGGCAGACGACTATTACGCCATAATGGAAGCTGGCTACCTAACTAGGCCTGATCTTCAGGTGCCCCCCGACCTGTGGCACTTGTACTACCTGTACCGCGAGCAGCTGCCCAAAGTTGCGCAACACTTTCACACCCCTGAAGGCCAGCGCAGGGCAGCAGTATGGCGAGCCTGCGCCATCCATGCCGGCTTTGACCCTGAACTAGCAGGCGGAATGTCTTACAACTACTACGCAGAGCCCTTTGACCTGGGATGGCAGACCTACGCCAGCTATTACGAGACCTACGCACCGGAGGCGCCCTAATGGCAGGCCTGGGAAGCGCACAGGGAACCCTACGACAATGGCTGGGAAGGCTACGCCAGCGATTATGAGACCTACGACTAGGCCTTTCACAAAGTAGGGTTCTTGGTTACCCGTTCCTGGGCTCCCGGGCGGCCGGGCCTGGGGTGATCGCCCTAGATGTGCCCAGCCTGACTGACAGGGTGCTGACCCTGGCTGAGGCTGGCACCTGTACCTGCCAGGGCAGCGCCTTTTGCACGACGGCGAACCGGTAACCGGCCCGGCGGACGGTAGCTGGCACCTGTACCTGCCAGGGCAGCGCCTTTTGCGGCACCCACAGGCTGATGCACGACCTCCCACCCCACCACCCTGCCCACAATGCATGGAACAGGGCCTATGAAGACTTGTGAAAGTCGCGGCCTGGCAGTTGCCCCTGTACACGGCCATTCACCTAGAGGTAGTCACAGCTGCAGCCAAAGAGTACGCAGACCGTAAGGCCCCTGGCCCTAGGCCCCCTCAAGCCCCAGGCCCAGCACCTACTAGCCTAGCACCTACTACCTGACAAACAGCATGGACAGTCTGTACCAAGTTTAGGCTGCCATGCTGGCCAGCCAGCTGCGAGCCCAGCCAGCCAACAAGCGCTACGTCGCCGAGTACGCCGGTATGCGGGCGCATTCGGCGACCCCCGTGGTAGAGTGCTGCAAAATATCGGCCCTACTGATCAAGAAGGAACGAATGATGACAAAAACTCTCAAGCTCTCGACCATCGGTCGGTTGATTCTGGCTCTGGGGCTTCTCGCCGCGGGGTTGGCCTATGCGGGCGCTTCTCCCGCTGTGGCCCAAGATACGGTCATGCCCGCAGCGCCCACCAATGTGAATGTCACGGCCGGTGATACCGAAGCGACCATAACTTGGCAGGCTGGCACTGATGTTTCAAATTGCCGGGTCCGGCAGTTCGGCGTCAGGGTCGATTCTGATACTGAAGATGTGGCTATCTCGGCGATTCTCGCCAGTACTGTTACGAGTTGGACCTTGGAAGGTCTCACCGCTAGCACCGAGTACCGTGTAGCAGTGTTCGCCGAATCTAGTTATACAACTTGCACTTATCCCTGGTCGGAGGGGGCCTACGCCAGCTTTACTACTAACGCTGCTACGGCCAGCGGCGACCCGGCCGTAGCGGATAACGAACCCTTTAGGGCGCCTCGCAAGGTGAGGAACCTAGCTCAGACTCACAGCGGCACCACCGCGACCATAACTTGGGATGCCCCGAAAGCGCCGCGCAAGCGTCAGTGTGCCCATACTGAGGATTACGCCGTACGGGTGGTCAACCGCACCACTGGAGTGGAGATAAAGGATGACGATAATAACGACATTGGTGTCGCTTACCGAGGATCTGACAAAACTCTGAGCCTCACGGGCTTGGTCGCGGGAAATAATTACAGAGCCGTAGTCTTTGCAAACAGTGAAACCTGCGGGTGGTCGGCCGCTAAAAGGATCAATTGGAACCAATAGCAACAACTACTCGTGACTACGAACTCCAGGGGAGCTTGACCCGCAGTTCAAGTTGATCTTCTCGTGGGTAACAACTTAGTGCTCGGCCATCTAGGCTAGTACTACAGAGGCGAATTTACGGCTTGCTGGGCCTGTCCGTATTGCCGGTCGGTGGTGGCCGGGTACGTGATCGGGCGGCCCAGCAGGCCGCTTCGCGACGGCAGGCATATCACCGGACTTGGGGGCCGAGGGCGTCCGCGCAGCCGTACATCACTCCGTCGTCGACCGGATCAAGGGGCTGGTGTGGTCTGGGAGCCCAAGATGGGGTGGCCCAGATCAGTCGTTTGAACTCCGGAAAGACTGCCAACTTGCCCGCTTCAACGGTGTGCGAGCCGCGTGGGATGATGTAGGCGCCCCCATGTACCTCAAGTTCGAATATCTCAGGGTTGACTAGGCAAGGGCTGATTAGGGCAAGTCGCAAGAGTAGGCACTAGTGTTCCGGCTAGCGGAACGTCATTCCGCAGTGACGAAGACCGGAAGGAGCACCAGTGACTGACGTTGTCGGCTATCGAGCCAAGATTGGGGTTATCGTGCCTTCTACCAAACCTACGCACCGGAGGCGCCCTAATGGCAGGCCTGGGAAGCGCACAGGGAACCCTACGACAATGGCTGGGAAGGCTACGCCAGCGATTATGAGACCTACGACTAGGCCTTTCACAAAGTAGGGTTCTTGGTTCCCCGTTCCTGGGCTCCCGGGCGGCCGGGGTGCTGACCACTACCTTTCAGGTATGGAACCAGTCAGAATGAACGAATGAACACTGTTGTAGCCCCCAGGTGACAGCCATTATTGACGCCCTGGCGGACGCGGCCCTAGCTGGCCCTTACTGCCTGTGCCCAGCGCCCTGTGCCTACCGCACCCCTTAGGCTGAGCCTCGCCCTGAACTGCCAGGGCAGCGCCTTTTGCGGCACCCACAGGCTGATGCACGACCTCCCACCCCAACACCCTGCCCACAATGCATGGAACAGGGCCTATGAAGACTTGTGAAAGTCGCGGCCTGGCAGTTGCCCCTGTACACGGCCATTCACCTAGAGGTAGTCACAGCGCACACGTTCGAGCGTGCTGTCGTCGCAGCTCGTGCCTGTACACGGCCATTCACCTAGAGGTAGTCACAGCTGCAGCCGAAGAGTACGCAGACCGTAAGGCCCCTGGCCCTAGGCCCCCTCAAGCCTCAGGCCCGGCACCTACTAGCCCAGCACCTACTAAAGGAGCCACCCCGTGCCCACCTACTATCTGACAAACAGCATGGACAGTCTGTACCAAGTTTAGGCTGCCATGCTGGCCAGCCAGCTGCGAGCCCAGCCAGCCAACAAGCGCTACGTCGCCGAGTACGCCGGTATGCGGGCGCATTCGGCGACCCTCGTGGTAGAGTGCTGCAAAATATCGGCCTTACTGATCAAGAAGGAACGAATGATGACAAAAACTCTCAAGCTCTCGACCATCGGTCGGTTGATTCTGGCTCTGGGGCTTCTCGCCGCGGGTTTGGCCTATGCGGGCGCTTCTCCCGCTGTGGCCCAAGATACGGTCCTACCCGCAGCTCCCACCAATGTGAATGTCACGGTCGGTGATACCGAAGCGACCATAACTTGGCAGGCTGGCACTGTTGTTTCAAATTGCCAGGTCGGACTGTACGCCGTCAGGGTCTATTCTGATACTGAAGATGTAGCTATCTCGGCGCTTCTCGAGAGTACTGTTACGAGTTGGACCTTGGAAGGTCTCACCGCTAGCACCGAGTACGGTGTAGCAGTGTTCGCCGAATCTAGTTATACAACTTGCACCCGTCCCTGGTCGGAGGGGGCCTACGCCAGCTTTACTACTAACGCTGCTACGGCCAGCGGCGACCCGGCCGTAGGGAATAACGAACCCTATAGGGCGCCTCGCAAGGTGAGGAACCTAGCTCAGACTCACAGCGGAACTACTGCGACCATAACTTGGGATGCCCCGAACACGCCCCGCAAGCGTCAGTGTGCCCATGTTGAGGATTACGCCGTACGGGTGGTCAACCGCACCACTGGAACGGAGATAAAGGATGACGATAATAACGACATTAGTGTCGCTTACCGAGGATCTGACAAAACTCTCAGCCTCACGGGCTTGGTCGCGGGTAACAATTACAGAGCCGTAGTCTTTGCAAACAGTGGTACCTGCGGGTGGTCAGCCGCCAAAAGGATCAATTGGAACCAATAGCAACAACTACTCGTGACTACGAACTCCAGGGGAGCTTGACCCGCAGTTCAAGTTGATCTTCTCGTGAGTAACAACTTAGTGCTCGGCCATCTAGGCTAGTACTACAGAGGCGAATGTACGGCCTGCTGGGCCTATCCGTATTGCCGGTCGGTGGTGGCCGGGTACGTGATCGGGCGGCCCAGCAGGCCGCTTCGCGACGGCAGGCATATCACCGGACTTGGGGGCCGAGGGCGTCCACGCAGCCGTACATCACTCCGTCGTCGACCCCCCCCTGTATCTCAAGTTCGGATATCTCAGGTTTGACTAGGCAAGGGCTGATTAGGGCAAGTCGCAAGAGTAGGCACTAGTGTTCCGGCTAGCGGAACGTCATTCCGCAGTGACGCAGACCGGAAGGAGCACCAGTGACTGACGTTGTCGGCTATCGAGCCAAGATTGGGGTTATCGTGCCTTCTACCAACACGGTAGTAGAGCATGACTTCGCCCGGGTTCGGCCCCCCGGAGTTACGTTTCACAGCGGGCGCTTTCTGGTGGAGGCCCCCGATTTGAGCAACGACGAGGCCTTTCTGCACTTCCTCGATCTGATTCGCCAGACTATTCCCACTGCAGTGCATGACATCATGACCTGCAAGCCCGACTATCTGCTGATGGGGATGTCGGCCGAGACCTTCTGGGGAGGCAAGCAAGGTAACGCCGACTTCTCGGCCCGTGTCAAGGAAATTGCTGGCGACATCGGCATTACCTCGGGGGCTGCTGCCTGCAACGCGGCTCTGGAGCTGCTTGGGGTTTCCCGGATAGCCTGCCTCACCCCGTACCAACCAGCCGCCGATCAGCAGGTTTACGGTTACTTCAGCGAGTGCGGCTTCGACGTGAAGCGGGTTCACGGTTTGCGTTGCGAATCGGCTACCTCTATTGCGGATGTAACCCCCGAAACCCTGGTAGAAGTGCTCAAAGGACTCGACGGCAACGACATCGATGCCATTGTGCAGTGCGGCACCAACCTGTCGATGGTGGAGGTTGCCGACCAGGCTGAGCGCTGGCTCGGCAAGCCGGTTTTAGCCATAAACGCTATTTGTTTGTGGCACGCGCTGCGCACCCTCGGAATCGACGATCAGTTCGTGGGCCACGGGATGATGTTGCGCGAGTTCTAAGCTATGCCTCCCACCGCTGTAGTGGTCGGTGCCGGCCCCGTGGGTTGCGTGGCCAGTGCCATGCTGGCCTCCCGCGGCATTCAGGTAACCCTGCTGGAAGCAGCACCAGAACTCCCCCGGGAGCTGAGGGCATCAACCTTTCATCCGGCCACTCTGGACCTACTCGACCAGCTCGACGTGGTCGAAGAGATGATCTGTCGGGGTTTGGTTGCCTCCCGCTTCGCCTACCGAAGTCGGTATCAGGGGGTGGTAGCCGAGTTCGATCTCAGCACGCTGGCCGATATCACCAAGCATCCGTTTCGGCTTCAATGCGAGCAGTACAAGCTATGCGAGATCATGCTGGATCGGCTTGAACGGATGGACAACGTCACCGTCAGGTTTGCCGCAGAGGTGACCGGTGCCAGCTGCACAAGCCAAAGCGCCTCGGTCGAGTTGGTTTCGGGGGAACTCCTTGTGGCCGATGCGGTAGTAGCTGCAGACGGAGCGGGCAGCGCAGTAAGGAAATCCCTAGATCTGGGGTTCGACGGCATGACCTACGAAGACCGCTACCTAGTGCTGTCCACGCCGTTCGACCTGGCCGATCACCTTGAGGACCTGTGTTACGTCAACTACATCTCTGATCCCGAGGAATGGCTTGTGCTGCTTAGGACGGTTGACCTCTGGCGGGCGCTGTTTCCTGTGGGCGCAACCGAGTCTGACGACGAGGCGCTCAGCCACGAGAGCGCCCAGAGGAGGCTGCAGGGCATCGTGGCCCGAAGCGAACCCTACGAAGTTCGGCACCGCACGATATATCGGGTTCACCAGCGGGTCGTCGACCGCTTCGTAGTGGGCAGGGTGGTGCTAATGGGCGATGCTGCCCACATCAACAACCCCTTGGGTGGCATGGGCATGAACGGGGGTATACACGATGCAATCCTGCTAGGCGCTTCACTCGCCGCAGTACTGCGGGGCGACATTCCTGTTGAACGTCTCGAATGCCATGCCGAAATCCGTCGCAGCATTGCGCTTGACTACGTAAAGCGCCACACCCACAACAACGCCCAAAGCTTGGCTGCGCCCCACGGAGAGGCCCGCCAGAGGGCTCTGGACCAGATGGCCGACCGAGCAGCCCACCCCGAAGCGGCTCGCGCCTACATGCGACAAACCAGCATGATCGACGCTGTTACCCCCATGCGAGATGCTCTGGAGGAACTAGGCATTCCCACGACATGCTGAAGCTCGATGCCTTTGCTCGACATCATTGCTTGATGTCATTGGCTGATCGGCAAAGCTATGGGCCGCGACGAGCGAGCATCACCGGGCGGCCAACCCTGCGCCCCACCGGTGTTTCGTTGACCGGAACGCTGTTTCGCTATAGCGTGGACGCTAAGAAATTTCCCAAGGTCCATCGCCAGGGCTAGCTTCCCGGCGGTGCCGCCGGTGGCCCGGGTGTTGGACCCAAGAAGTTTCGAGAAGTCCATCGCCAGTCCTCGCACCGGCATAGGAGGGAAGCCAATGAGGAATCGCCTGACTCGGTATTTGATCTCAATTGTTGTCACCGTTGCCCTGAGCATTTTTTCCGTCACTCCGGCTGCGCTAGCCGATCACGGAGAGGGGCACAACGGCGAGACGATGGAGCTTTCGAAAAGCGAGGACGTTGTCGACGGTGAGTTAGTTACGGTCACGCTCACTAGCTGGCTAGTCGGCAAAACAGCCACAATTGTGACTTGCTTCAATTATCCGGCTGCCGGCCCGGCCGATTGCGAGCTAAGCAACTACGGCCAGCACACGGTTGAGATAGGCGACGACGGAACTGCCACGTACGACTATCCGGTAGCGGCAGTCCCCGGCCGATGCGATGAAACCACTCCGTGTTACATCGTGGCCGGCGACGGTTTCGGGCCGGACGCAAATTACGCTGCTCAGCTGGTGTATTTTGCGGCCTCGCCCGAGCCCGAGCCCGTTGAGGAAGAGCCAGCTGAGCCCGAACCTGTTGATGAGCCCGAACCCGTTGAGGAAGAGCCACCCGCCGAGGAAGAGCCAGCTGAACCCGAGCCCGTCGACGAGCCCGAACCCGCTCCAGAGCCTGAACCGGCTCCAGCTCCCGAACCAGCCCCCGCTCCCGAACCAGCCCCCGCGCCCGCTCCTGAGCCAGCCCCTGCTCCTGAGCCCTCACCTGAGCCCTCACCTGAGCCCGCCGAAGAAGCGCCAGCTGCTACCCCTGCTGCTGCGGATGACGACGGAACCTCAATGCTGGCTTGGCTAATCCCGGTGATCGTCGTGGCCGCGGTACTGCTTCTCGGGGCAGTGTTTTGGAATCGCCGCAGGGCCCGCAGCGCCGGCGCCTGAAGTAGTCAACAGCCAGTTCGCTGATATGGACCTAACAGGCCGAACCACCGGTGAGTGGTTGGTCGAAGATATGACCGAGGCCGAAAGGGAACGATCCCGGCGGGTTGACTCGGTGCTGGCTGCCCTGGCCGACAAGGCTGTAGAGGCCGACCGGTCGGGCGAGTTTCCCTTGGAGCATGTCCGCACCATTTCCGCTGCGGGCTTGCTGGGACTCACGGTGCCGGTTGACTACGGAGGCTTGGGTGGGGGCTTACGCGACTTGGCAGCCGCCGCCTACGCTATGGCCACAGCCTGCCCTTCCACGGCGTTGGCGTATTACTTTCAGTGCAGCGGCACGTCACGAGGGCTGCTGCCCCTTGCGGCCATTGATGCCGGCCTGTTCGCCGAAGATGAGATTCCCATAGTTCGGGCGTTTAGCGAGAAGGTGCTGCGCCGCATGGGGGCCGAAGGTCGCTGGGTTGCCAACTTCGCCAGCGAATCGGTGCGTAGCAAGAGTGCAGCGATCACCATCGCCACTGAGGCCTCGCGCACCAATGGTGGTTGGCTCATTAACGGCACCAAGTCGTTTGGCTGCGCCACCGGTGTGGCCGACGACTACTTGGTAACCGCCAAGCTAGACACAGGTGACACCGCTGAGTTCCTAGCCGTTTTCCTGGTCCCCCGGGATACTCCGGGTGTGAAGGATCGGGCCAAATGGGATGCTATAGGAATGCGAGCCACCGCCACTCACGGCATCGTGCTTGAGAACGCTTTCGTGCCTGATGAGCACGCGCTGGCCGTGCCGGGGACTTTCGTGAAGATGACTCAGGTGAGCCGGGGGAGTTTCGTGGGTAATCAGGTGGCGTTGTCGTCGGTGTATATCGGTGCGGCACAAGCCGTTTACGACTTTGCTCTGAGCTACTTGAAAACCAACAAATATCACGGTACCGACGAGCCCATTGGCGGCAGCGACCTGAACCGTCAGTTGATTGGCAAAATGCGATCTCACCTAGATACGGCCTACCTGTGGGCTCGCCGCCAGATTCGACTTGAAAGCTCCGATTCCGAGATCATCCCCAAGGACGACGTGGTGGCCAACTGGCGAATCGCCAAGGGTGAGATCGCCGATAACTGCTTCCAGGTGGCGGTACATGCGCTCAAAGCCTGTGGTACCGGCAATACCGGGATGGCGGGAGTCGTATCTCGAGGCCTGCGCGACCTGTCGATGGCTCTTGTGCAGGGTTTCCCAGCCGAGCGGGGTCGGCTGGAGGCGGCTGCCTACCACATATTTGGTCGAGAAGGCGCTCAGTTCGGCACTGTTGGTAGCAAGCAATGAACCGGCTTTGGTCGCGGCCTTGGTTCTTTCCCGGGTTGGCAGCTTTCCTGTACTTGACGGGGATGAACGACGAATTTCTGCACGTAATTGGCAACTGGTGGCTGGACTTCGGGCGCTGGGGGCAAACTGCAATGGTGCTGGTTCTAATAGCGATTGTCGCCTACTTCGCACTAGGCGCGGTCAGCCGCCGACGCTCGGCATATCGATCGTCCATACGGGCAGCGGAGAGTACCCGCCCCCAAACCCAACGGTAGGTTCCCAATGATGGCTAATGCCTTAGAAGTAGTTCGTTCGAGGCGGGGGAGTAGCCGGCTGATCTGGCTGCTGCTGATACTTGCGATAGTTGGTGTCGCATGTTCGCAGTCCTCAGAGGAGACGCAAGCCGAACCCTCCCCCGAGACCACGATGGCCGCTGAAGCGAGCACATCTACTGTCCAAACCCCCGACAGCGAACCAGCTGAAAGCCAGCCCGCTGACAACGAGCCCGCTGAGAGCAGCCCGACTGATACTGAGCCGGCTGATACAGACGGGGGTTTAGCACCGGCGGGGCCTAACACTCCCGGTGTCAGCGACGAAAAGATCACCCTGGCGTTCATAATCACTGACACTTCGGCGGTAGCTGACGCGTTCGGCTGGGAAGTTCCCGATGAGGGCGACCGCGAGGCCCAACTGGCTGCCCTCGTGGATCACTTCAACGCCCAAGGCGGCATAGCTGGTCGCCAGATCGATGCCAAAGTGACCGTGTTCAATGCCATCACCGACGGTCCCGTTGCCGAAGAGGCACTGTGCAACTCCATCACTCAGGACGACAAGGCCTTTGCGGTGGTGCTCACCGGGCAGTTCCAAGAGAATGCCCGACCCTGCTACGCCAATGCCAACACTTTGATGTTTGAGGCCACGCTTTATCCGGTGGACAATATCGGGTTTGAAGGGTTGGCTCCTTACTACTGGTCGCCGTTGCTTCCCTCTTACGACGATCTGGTGGGGGGTCTTGCCGATGCGCTGCTAGCTGAAGACTGGTTTGATGGGGCCACTCTCGGGGTAATAGCCATCGACTCCGAACTGAGCCAAAGGGTTTATGAGCAACAGTTCTCCCCAAGGTTGGCCGCCGCTGGGGTGGAAGTGGCCTCTTATAATACCATCGATCCCACCGACGGCACGTCATTTAATAACGATCAGCTTCAGGCCATCATCAACTTCAAGGAAGCCGGAGTAGATAAGGTAGTGGCAATTGGCGGATCCCGCTTGGTTTCGTGGTTCATCGACACCAGCATTACTCAGAACTACGCCCCCGCTTATGCCTTTAGCAGCTATGACACTCCGGAGTTCACTGTTTTCAACTTCCCCGAGATGATGCCGGGGGCACACGGCATCAGCGTTCTGCCAGGATATGACGTGGGCGACGACCAGTATCCGTTTCCTGCTGGCCCGGCTGAACAGGAATGCGCTGACATCTTTGCCGACGCTGATCTGGAGTTCACCGAGCGGGCCAATATCCGCACGGGACTCATATTCTGCGACGTGCTCCGCTTGATGTCCGCCGCCGCTCCATACGCATCGGAGGTGAGCGCGCAAGGCCTTAGTGAGGCTATGTGGCAACTGGGCGAAGATTTCCAGTCGGCGTCGGTTTACGGCGTGAAGTTCAAAGAGGGCAGCTACACGGGCGGTCAGGTATACCGGGCTTTCGGATTCGACCCCGAATGTGAGTGCATGGTCTTGACGGGCGAACCCCAGAACTTCGACAGGTGATTAATCGCGACAAGGCTTATGGACAGCGAACCTGAGGGCCGCCCGGGCAACCCTGGTCTGCTGTTCGCGGTTTCCTGGCAAGCAGCGGCCCTGACTTCTCCGCTGCCGGTGCTGCTGTTCAGGCGAGATGAGATCTCTCAACGCCTAGGTGGCATGGGCCCAGAAATTGCCCTCTTGGGGGCTATTGCGGTAGTGGCTGCTTTGGCTGTTCCTTGGCTGCGCAACAAACTGCCGGCCGGAACTGTTCTGACCTTCGGCAGCGTTCTAGCCGCAGTTGGCCTAGGTCTCATGGCCTGGACGGTGGAGTTTGCGCTTTTCCTCACCGGCGGTGTGTTGCTGGCTTTGGGGGCGGCTCCAGGCTTGGTGACCCATCGAGTGCTGTTAGCCAGCGACATCAAACCTGCCGACCGGTTCCGCACGTTTTCCTGGTACTGGGCAGCGGTGGCTGCCGGTGCCTCGTGGCCCCTATTGGTAAATGTTCTTGCTCCAATTACTTACGAAACTGCTCTTTGGATCTGCGCAGCAGTAATGCTGGGTGGTGTATTGCTGGGAGGTCGCCACGCATTAGTTCACGACAATGACATCGAGGTGGAGCAAACGGTGGCCCGACTAGACGTGCCCTGGGCTCGACGCTCTTATGGGGCCGCCTTCGCTGTCGGCGCTTTGGTAATCGGAGGTGCGGAAGCTGCCCAGTCGCTCCTGTTAGGGGAATGGCAACGGAGCGCCACGCAGAACGCTGCGGTGCTGGCTGCGGGACCTGGAGCAGCCCTGCTGTTCAGCCTTATTGGGCACTGGCACCACCGGCTACACCGGCTTCACGGCAGCCGCCGGGCCGACGCTATAGGAACCCAGCTATTGGTTGCCGGCATCTTGGTGTTCTTAGGGAGCGTGTCGTTCACCTATATCGGGCTGGTGGTGTGCTGGCTTGTGGCAGGCGGTGTTATAGCAATGGCAGCCGCCGGTCTAGACGCAGCCGTGTTCGCAGGGTTGGCTCCTAAGGTTCGCCGGCCTGTGGCCGCCCTGCAGGTGCTCTTAGCGGGCCTGGGCGGGTTAGTCGCGGTATTGGTCAACACCCAACTCATTGATACTTGGTTGGACCAGTGGAAGCTCGCATGGCTGGGGCTATTGCCCGCAGCGGTGGGCTGGGCAACACGAAGGTTTGCCACTTCAGCCCGCGATAGCGAGGTGGCAGTAGTACAGGTGCGGTCTAACAACGTACCGCGCCGGGTGTACGACCGTCAAGAAAGCCCCCCACTGTTATCCGTGGAAAAGGTATCAGTGGCTTATGGTTCGGTGCAGGTGCTGTTCGACGTTGATCTGGAAGTGAAGGAAAGAGCGGTTGTCGCCCTGCTGGGCACTAACGGAGCTGGCAAGACGACGTTGTTGCGAGCCATCTCTGGGCTAGAGCCAACCATCAGTGGACGCATTGTCTACGCTGGTCTGGATATCACTAGAACCCGCCCTACCTGGCGGGTTGGCATGGGCCTACACCAGGTGGTTGGGGGTGAGGCGGTTGTGGCTGCCCTCACCGTGGCCGAGAACCTGCGCCTTTTCAGCCACATGGAGCCACGAGAGCTTCGGGAACAGAGAATCGCACAGGCCTACGAACTGTTCCCCCGGCTTGCCGAGCGATCCCACCAGCAGGCCGCCACACTATCGGGCGGTGAGAAGCAGATGCTCTCGTTGGCTAAAGCCATCATTTCGCCTCCTCGCCTACTGCTTATTGATGAGTTTTCCTTGGGTTTAGCGCCAACGGTGATTGCCGATCTTTTGCCGGTAGTCCGTCGCATTGCCGAGCAAGGCGCTGCCGTGCTGCTGGTGGAACAGTCGGTGAACATTGCGCTATCGGTATCCGATTACGCATATGTAATAGAAAAGGGTGAGATCGGCTACTCGGGTTCTGCCGGGGAACTCCGGGCCAAGCCCGACTTGTTGCAGGCCGTATACATCAAGGGCCTAGCTCGCGCTATCAGCAGCGAAACCGGGCACACCGGACATCTGGCCGGCCGGGACTCTGAGGGTCGGGCCTGATGGGATCATTCGATGTTTCTGGCCCGCTGCTACTGCTAGGCACAATCTTCGGCGCCGGCTACGCGCTGTTAGGTATCGGCCTGATTCTGGCATACCGGTCCAGCGGCTTCATCAACTTTGCGCACGGCTCCATAGGCCTAGTAGCTGCATCGATGATGTCGGTGGTGGTAAGAGATTACGGCGTGCCCTACTGGTTGGGCTTCGTTGCAGCGCTCATAGTGGCCGCCCTCATAGCTGCCGGTATCGAGGCGTTCGTAGTTCGAAAGCTGGCCTCTGCTCCCAAAGTGCTCTCGATGGTGGCCACCCTGGGAGCTGCCGAGGCCTTGCTGTTGTTGGCACTTTCGTTCTCGAAGGGGGGCCTAGGAGGTGGCCGGTTTCCCCAGCCACCCGGATTTCCCCAATTCGATCTCACCGTATTTGTATCACCCTCGGCAACGGCGCTGTTATGCCTATCGCCGGTTGTGGTTGGCGGGTTATACCTGTTTTTCCGGAGGAGTCGGTTTGGTTTGGCCATCCGAGGGGCTGCCTCAAATCCCGACTCGGCAACCTTGTCAGGGATAGACCCTCAACACATGGCCATGCTTTCTTGGGCCCTGGCTGGTGCCATCTCGGCTTTTGCGGCGATTCTCATTATTCCTAATCAATCTACGGTAACTGCTGATGCCCTTGGTCCCGACTTTATTATTCGCGGGTTGGCTGTAGCGGCGCTAGCGCGATTTGCCAACATACCTGTGGCATTGGGAGCTGGATTAGGTATCGGAGTATTAGAGCAAATCCTGGCGTCTAATCCTGATGCCACCGGATGGTTTGAAGCGGCTCTTTTCTTGCTGATTCTGGTGGGTATAGCTGCACAAGTGCAGTCTGGCCGCGAGGCCCCGGAACGTTGGTCTAGCTTGGCTCCCGACGATCGCCTGCCCGACGCATACCGAAAGATATGGCCGATCCGTAACTTCGGCTGGATATTCGGAGGCCTAGCTGCCATAGCCGCCGCGCTAGTTCCACTGTGGGCTAGCAACCGATCGGCCCTTGTGCTCTCTACCGTGGTTGCTTTTGCCACCATTGGTATATCGCTGAGCTTCCTAACCGGCTTGGCCGGCCAACTGTCGCTTGGTCAAGTGGCTTTCGCTGCCATCGGCGCGGTAGCCGGGGTAAGGGTGGCCACTAGCACCGGAAGCCTAATGCTTGGCCTGCTGGTTGGCGGGGCCGTAGGAGCAACGGTATCGGCCAGCGTGGGGCTGCCCGCGTTGCGGGTAAGGGGATTGTTGCTGGCCGTTGCCACGCTGGCTTTCGCTCTTGCCACCTTTAGTTGGCTGCTGCGCCAGGAATGGGCATTCGGAGCGGGTCTGTCGTCGCGCCCGGCGAGCGTGCTTGGCATCAACCTCACTACCTCTCGGGCTTTCTACTTCGTTGCGTTGGCAGTGTTCGCTGGCGTTCTGGCCGCAGCCAGCTTGCTGCGCCGCTCATCCTTTGGACGTTCCCTGCAAGCAGTTCGCGACAACGAAGCCGCAGCCCGCGTCCTCCAAGTGGCCCCTCGAAGGCTGCTTTTGCAGGCCTACGCTTTTGCCGGGTTCGTGGCGGGGATCGGCGGCGTGATCTTGGCCATGAGCAACACCTTTGTAACCCGCAGTCTCTTTACTCCCAGCGACAGCATCAACGTGGTCGCAGTTGCGGTCATCGGCGGACTCTCCGAGCTAACCGGCCCATTATTCGGTGCTTTATACCTCATCGGCGTTCGCGAATTCTTCGACCTGAAACTATCGGCTCTGGCCGGTTTGAACGCGGCTTGGCTCATCTTGATCATTGAGCAACCTCGGGGCTTTCACGGACTTCTGGCTAGCACCCGCAGAAACATGATAGATTTAATAGCTCGCCTTCGAGGCGTCGATCCTGTGGCAGCCCGCAAAAGCGCGATTGTGCCAGAAGCCAACTCGGTAGACGCTGTGGCCAGCATTGCGGATTCTGGTAAGGCTAAAACTGCCGCTGCCGCAGCGCTGGAGGTGCAGGGTATCACTAAGAGGTTCGGCGACTTGGTAGCGGTAAACAGCGTGTCGCTTAGCGTCAATCCTGGTGAAACTCTGGGTCTGATCGGCCCTAACGGTGCCGGAAAGACCACCGTGTTCGAAATGATTAGCGGATTCCTACGCCCGGATGCGGGTGCCGTGCTCCTGGATGGCAGGGACATCACCGGCCTGCCTCCAGAGAGACGTAGTCGCCAGGGAATGGTTCGATCTTTCCAGAACGCTTCGCTATTCCCCACTATGACACCTAGAGAGATCGTCTTTCTAGCCATCCAACGATCCAGGGGTCACCATTTTGTGGCTGGCGGATCGCGCACCGAGCACCGACTGGAGGACGAGGCATCCGAAATGTTGGCAGCCTTCGGTTTGAGCCAGCTGGCCGATCAGCCTGCCGGCCTGCTATCTACTGGCACACTCAGGATCGTGGAGTTGGTTGCCAACGTAGCTCTACGCCCTCGACTGCTGCTTATGGACGAGCCGTCGGCCGGCATCGCCCAAGCCGAGACGGAGGCGCTGGGAGGGGTTATTGGCCAGATAAGAGAAATATACGGTGTCACCCTAGTGGTGATCGAACACGATATGCCGCTGCTGACTTCAATCTGTGACCGTCTAATTGCCCTGGAAGTGGGATCGGTCATTGCCGAAGGCACACCCGAGAAGGTTCAGGCCAACCCGTTAGTGGTGAAGAGCTACTTAGGCGGCGATCCTAACGCTATTCAGCGCAGCGGCCGGAATAAGGAATCCTGATTAGCACCCTGATTAGCAAAGCAGTACTTGCGCTTTAGGCTCCCGGGATGCCGGCGAACAAATCTCTCCTCTTGTACGCAGCGGTTAGAAAGCGGTAAAAAGCTTTTCGGCGTGTCAGCCAGACCACTCTGGCTCCGGATTTGTCGGCAGCGAGAATATGGTCGGCTAGCCAAGGAGTGACCGTGCCGACCTTGTCGCCCAAGATGTTGAATATCTTCTTGGCCTTCTCCCATTCCTCGGATGTGAGGTCGTAGTCGCCGGTGAGCAAATCGGTGACGACGATGCCAGGCGATATCACACAGATCTGTACCGGCGTCTCGGCTGTGTCTTTGATCAGGGCTCTTTGCAGATAGCGCACGGCGCGTTTAGTGGCGCCGTAAGCAGCCATGCCTGGCTGGGTAGCGCCGTCGGAACCAAACCCCTCGGTGTTCCAAACCTGGCCATATCCCTGGCGAATCATATTGCCGATTGCCGTTTTGCTGGCCAGCAGAGTGCCCGTGAGGTTGGTTTCGACCAGCTTTTCTAGATCGTCTTGGCTCTGCTGCCAAACTGGGTTGCGCCCGATACTGATTCCGGCGTTGTTGATCCAGATATCCACACCGCCAAAAGTGCTAGAGGCGTGGTCCCATAAACCCTGGAGCTGTTGAGAATCGGTGACGTCGCAGGCCGCTCCGCAGATTTTGGAAGCACCGTAGTAATGGCCAAGCTCGGCCACTTCGGCTTCAATGGTGCCTTCCGATCGTCCGCTGACCACTACTTGGCACTGGCGTTTCAGGAACTCGCGAGCCAGGCCGTTGCCGATTCCCCTGGTGCTGCCAGTGATAACGATGCGCTTGTTCACCGCTCATAGCTCCCTTTTGTCATAGCATCGAATCAACGCCGGCACCAGTCTCTTACCGCCTGATGCTCAACTAACTGCTCCATTCTGTTCATTGAACTGCTCTTTGGCTCTCGGCCCAAACTGTCATAGATGAATGCAGCAATAAGGTTAACGATAAGTTCACGGACCACCGGATCGGCGCTGCCTGCAGCGGGTTCTAGAAAAGTCCTGCCGCTGGTGGTGTCTAACGGCCAGCAGATGGAGAAGTGGCCAGCGCCAGCCAGTTCAATAAACCAGGAGTCTCCCTGGTTGCGACCGATGCCCTCTGCGAAGGTACGTCTAATGGGATCATGGGCGGAGTTATCATGGGTGAAGTTGGTGTCATCCTCGGCGCGATAGCGGTCGCGGCTGGCTGCTATGACCTTGTCGTCGCCGCCGCCTATGAGCATCATCGGAACCTTGCCTGGCACTGCCGCCACGGTGCCTGCGCCGTGCCCCAGGGCGGTAGCGGTCATCGTATGAGCGGCATAGCTAAACACAGCTCGCAGGCCAGGCACCCACTTTGGGTTGCTGTTGTGCAACGCCACCGTGCCACCCGCCGAGTGGCCGCCAACAACCACCTTGCTTAGATCCAACAACTCGGCTAAAGGAGTGCCGGATCGCGTTGCCTCATCCAGCTGAGCCAGCAGCGGCTGGATTACTGTGGCCGACGGCCGGGTGCCAATGGCCTCCGGTGTCAAGGCAGACAAGTCGATCCCGGGAGTAATGCCCCGACCAGCCGGCCCCAACGAGCCGATGGCCGCGTAGGTAACCAGGCACAGACCTTCTGCCACCAGTCGATTAGCCAACCAGCGATAGCCGTCGGGAGCCACATTGACTCCTGGCATCATCACCACCACCGGCCACGGGGCCTGGGTTTCAAGAGCCGGCACCAATCCGGTTAGGCGAGCTTCCTCCAGCCGCCGGTCGTCGCCGGGATAGTAGAGAGTGGCCAACACGGCATCCTCGCCGCCCTCACAGGCAAAATGCCACGCTCGCACAATCACATCAATCCAATCCACAAGTCCAATTCACGAGTCCAGGCGGGGTGGTTCCGCTCCAGAAAACCGTTCCGCTGAGAGGAACGGAGTTTCACAATACAGTAAAACGTCCTAAAATCCCTGTTGTGAGCGCAACTAAAAACTACGGACCAACCTCCCCACGGCCCTACCAGTGCTTCATGGGGCGCTGGGAAGGCCTCTGCAAGAGCTTCAACCCCCAAGGTGAGTTTCTGGAGTCCAGCCCGGTGCACATGGATGTGTACTGGCTCAACGACAACACCTGGCACCTCCACGAGCACTTTGAGAATCTCTACGGAGTAGGCGAAACAATCTACGACACGCCAATCCAAGTTGAGGGCAAGCGGTGCTTCGCGGACAGCGAGCAGATCAGCCTGGAAGGCGCCGAGCTAACGCCGTACAACTACGTTTTCACTATTGACAGCCGAGTCAGCAACAGCATCGTCTATAACAACCACTACTTCTTCGACCCTGATACCCGGCGCATCATCACCCACAAGGTGCGCGACGGAAAGACGAACCTGTTTCAAATTCAAGACTTCGCCCGAGTTCAGCGACCATGATCGTTCAAAGCCCTGCCGGAGGGCAAACCGATGCACCGCATTTCGTGATCGCAATGCACCAGCACACCTCGTTCGCTGGAACCCTGGCAGCCAACTTCGGCAATGATGACTTCGCCGGGCTCCAGCCTGCCGAGCCAATGCAGTTCATTGTGGATCACCACGACCAGGGCTGGGCCGATCTGGATGCCGCAGCGCCGCAAGATCCGGCAACTGGACTGCCCTACAACCTGACGGCCACCCCGCTGGCGCAAATCGTGGCCACGTCGGCAGCCTCACCAGCTTTCAACGAGGCTCACCATCCATTCAGCGGCATCATCTCATCGATGCATACCTACGGCCTCTACCAGGGGCGGTACGGGCTGAGCGACAAGATCTTTCTCGACCGCATCCCGAATGAAATGCGCCCCGAGGTGGACGCCATGTTAGAGGCCGAAGAGAAGCGCCAAAGCCGCCTGCGGGAAGAACTGGCTGTGAGCCACCCCGACTATGCAACAGACGAGTACCTCTTCCACGCGTACAAACAGCTGCAGTTCTTCGACACCTTTTCTCTGTACTTCCATTTGACTCCCGAGGGTGAGCGGGGGGATTCCAGCTTTCCGAATGTGCCCAAAGCAGTGGGTACAGATGTCACCATTTTGGTTGAAGAACGCCCCGGCGGGGTTTACGGCTTGGATCCTTATCCGTTTGGGACTAACGATCTGGAGTTGACGACCGAGGGTCGGTATCTCAGCCCGCAGCCCGCCGGCACTAACCTCAGCGCGCTGCTGGCCTCAACTCCTGTGACTTGCCAAACGGTTCGTCTGGTTGAGATGTGATTTCGTCAAGCTTTCCCAGGGTGAACGGGGTTCCTTTCGGCCAGGATTTGCAGACCTTGCCGTGAGCGGCGGGACGTTCTCTAAGGGAGTCGGCGAATGGATCGGCTCGGCCGAGGTTTACGGGGCCGATGGGCGCTTTGCCGGGTCGGGGAGGGATACCCGCTCGGTGAAGGCCGACGACGGCTCCGGGCGGGTGACGGTGAAAGTAGTCTTCGATGGGCCTTTCTCGCTGTCGGGCGTCTATACCATTGCAGACCACGGCTCTAATCGGGTCTACGAAGGCCCGCTCAACCTCGGTTTCGCCGAAGCTCTGGGCGACGGTCTAATAGCGGCCCATAACTACTGGCCAGACTTGGGGTTGTCGCAGCGGTTCTTTCTGATGGTGCTGCCCGATGGTACCCACCAGTTGTCGTTGGCCCTGCTCAGTCGGGGTGAGCGACTGCAGTGGGTGGTAGTGGGCGAATACAAACGCCAAGTTGACTCAACGGAACCAACTCCGGTTTCGGCTAGTCCGCTTAGAGTTGCCAAATCAGTTGAGGCCAAATCATCTGAGGATTTTGCTTCCGGCTGTGGCCAGCCGCTGCTGCTGCGGCCCGGTTGCTGGTCGGGCCAGCTGCATTGCTTAGATGCCGATCTGGCACCGGCCGGGACGCTGGAACATTCCGAGACAATCACCGCCTCTAGTATCGCTGACCTCGAACTTGGCGAAACTAGAGTTGAGTTCAAAGGGCTTGGCTTCGCTTCCGATGCGGCCTTTACTCTCATGTCCGGCAACTCGGAGGTGTGGACGCCCGTGGGCGATGTAGTGGGTAGCGCGCTCCTCAGCGGAGGTCGGGGTCTAAGCGGTAACTTCCATCACACTGCCGACGAACTGCGAATGTGGCGGCGCGAAGCGACATCGTTGGTTGGCGATCTAAAAGCAGTGCTTTACATGTGGTATCGGGGTGAGCAGCGCCTCGGGGCGGTCTACGGAACGCTGCAATTCCAGCCTGCTTAGCCAAGGCAGTTTCGACGTGAACGATGGAACTAGCGGCAGTCACGCAAGCCATACTAGGGATACCTTTGATGGCGCTTGGCTAGTAACCGAATACGTCTATGATCCCGACGGCAGCTACAGGGGTAAAGTTAGCCAGCAGCGCCGCTTGGAAAGGGTTGGGCCAAACCGGCTGCTGGTTACTCAACAATGCACGCCATCACCCGAGTTGGATTCCCACCCGATGTCAGGCTTCGCAGGCGAGTGGGTATTCGAGGTTGAAGTTTCCGGCACATCGCGCCTATATATGGGCCCCGACGTAGTTGGCTTTGGTACCGAATGGCAGACCGGTGCCATGACTGGCCAGGGCCTCTGGCCCCGGTTCGGCTATGAGTTCGAGTCCTACGCGGTGCTGGTGGCCTGCGACCGGCAGCTAACCGGCGGGTGTTTCTCACTGGCGGGTCGGCCGATTGCCGAAATCGTAGGTGTGGCCGTGCCGGAATCTTCCGGGCTGGACCCTCGGCTAGAGCTGTCGGCGACGCCCCCCGAGTTGGGTGAAGAAGGTGACGAATGGACCTTAGATCGAACTGTCAGTAGAACCATCGGACCTATGCGGGTTTCGGTCGCCTGGCCGTTGCCGTCACGCCGCCTCCGCAGGTGGGCGATGCGTGACCCGCTGGGAAGTAGCGGCATCGTGGTCACCGAGGTGCAAGAGGAGGACAATCGCTCCGTGTCGGTGATCGTGGACTGAGTTTCGGCCACCAACTATGGGTCGGGAGTCCAGCTGAGTGGGCCAAAGACGATGTCGGTCATACGATCGCCTTCATATAACTTCCAGGCCACAGCCATGGTGTAGTCACGGTTCAAGATGAACTCTCTGCCCTTGATCTTGAATGCCTCGCTCGCATGGTGCTGCGAGGTGTAAAGCGCTCGTCCATATGCTATGGCATTACCCCAAAGGTCGGGGCCGTCGTAAGTGTAACGGTTACCGCTAGAGCGGGTGCGAATATAGGTAAAGCTGCGGTTGATTTCTCCTGAAATGTCCAGCTTGTGTTGGGCGCGTACCAGATCAATAGGGTCGTGGCGCAATCTCACGCTTACGGTACCCCGAGACTGCTGATCGGCCTCGTAAACCTCGCATTCTCCTTCCCACACGCCTCCGGTGCGATCGGGCACAGTGTGAGGCCAGGCGCCCAGCTGACGCTCGGACTCCAGATGGTTGTCGATCCATTTTTTGGTGGTCGGATTGGTGTCGTAGTCATGGGCGTTTAGGTACACCCCGTTGAACACTGCGCAAATGGTAGGCCCCTCATACAGCAGGGAGGAGTACACCTGGGTAACACCATCGGAAAGGATCTGATTCATCGTGTTGAGGTCTGCCCGCCAGCCGGGGGCGTAGTAATGCGAATCCACTAACGATCCATAGGGATGGCCCGCCCCATAGAAATCGGGACCCTGGTAGATACGGTTATTACCCTGGTCGTCCACCCCAAACTCGAAGTCGCGGATCTCGAAACGGTTGCGCAGCGGCCCGGTGTTGGCGAAGTTGCACTGCATCCAGTAAGTCACCTTGCCGTCGGCGAACACGCTAGCCCGGCTGACCTTGTTGAAACCTGTGTGGTTACCTTCGGCATCGAACACCGACGGCAAGCCATACCACTCACCGGTAATACGTTGTTGCCACTCCGAAGCTGATGCGTTACTCATGTGAATCTCTTTGCTAGTGGCGAGCAGCTGTTTTGAGGCTGGTTTGGATATTGCTGCTCACTTCGGCTCCAAGTAGTTGATCTATCCTGGTCCATACCGGATCCACTTCCGGGTTGAACACCGCCGCCCGGTTGAGAACATCTCGGCGATCCAGATCCTCCGGGGTTGTGCCTCCGACAACATCATCGGGTAAGCCGGTGTCTACCAGCTTTAGCCAATGGTCGCGATAGGCAGCCACTGCAGGAAAGACCTCTTTGAATGCCGCTTCCTCGGCGCGGTGGGCCAGCATCCAAGCCGACATAAGCTGCCATTGCCGGGGAGAGAGGTGGGCCTCAGTAAGACCCTCAATAGCTCGAGTGGATTTGTACACCTCGGTGAGCGGTACGTAGCAATGGTCGATATAGGCCAGGTTGGCGCCGGGATCCACACGGGGGATCAAGTCCAAGTGAAATGCAAAATGAGGTCCCGCCAATACCGCGTCCACCGTGAAATGCGGTACCGGGCTTGTCGGCGGTGTGAAGGCAAAACACATGTGACTATCCAGACCGAAAGCCTCAACGGTGATTCCTACATACACCAAAGCGGCCACACCATCTCGTGACAACACCCTGTGGGCACCTACCGGCGACTCATCCAAGGCCGAAACTAGCGTCTCATGCAGAGTTTCTTGCAACTCCAGTTGGGTCTGGATGCTCGCTACCGTATCGAGGCATAGTTTCGCCGACAGGCTCACAGCTTTGCCTCATCTGTCGAGCTGTCCGTATCCGCCGGACGCCCAGCTAGGGCCTCGCCCACAGTGGGGAACACCCAGGCTTTGGCGAATTCTGGGTTTTCGCCACGCGCTGGCGACGGAATAACTGCGACAGCTCTTTTGCTGGTCTCGTCAGGCAGGCTTTCCAGGCCCCAGCCTTTGTCGATCTGCTGTTGGCGCCAGCGGCGGTAGGCCAGCTGGATAGAGTCGGACTTCACGTGCAGTTCCGCGGAAAGATCAAACGGCACCAGTTCGGGCCGCTGGCTCTCCACGCTGGACTGATCCTCCAAGAACACTTTCAGCGTGCGCTGGATGGAGTTCTTGTCGGCCCAGTCTCCAATAAAGAAGGTCCGCATCATGCAGAACTTCGACACGGTGGTTTGCTCGTCGCGGGGCACCACCGCCGTGTATATGCGTAGCTCGCCCATTGGCAGTCTGACAATAAGCAGCGACACATTGGGCGGATAGAAACCGGTGGTAGTCCGTACCGGCGGTCGGTCTTTCTTGGAGATGAACCTCCACAGGCCAGATGGTCGGGGCGGCTCTAGCTCCACGGTGGCGGTAACCGACACTAGGTGGCCGTTGCTGTGTTTCTCCTCCAAGTCGAATTCCTGAATTTCGGGTTGGTCGGCGTTGCCGAATGACCCGGAATGAACGAAAGGGGTATGTGCAATATCCACGGCATTTTCAAGCACCCGGTCGTAGTTGGCGTTCCAGGAAAAATCGCCCGTAACTGCTTTGTAGCCGGCGGCTTTGGCTTCGATGTGCTCCTCGAGGCTGTCTAACTCGGGGATTGGCGGGCGCTGATCGGTTGGGAGATCGCCTAAGAACACCCACACAAAGCCGTAGCGCTCAACACAGGGGTAAGTATCCACCCGGGCTTTCTTGGGGATGGGCAGACCAGCGCGATTGGCTGGAATTTCCACGCACGCTCCGTCTGTGCCATAACGCCAGCCATGGTAAGGACACTGGACACAGTCGCCTGAAACCCAGCCACGGGATAGCGATCCGCCCCGGTGGACGCACAGGTCGGACTGGGCGTTGACGGTGCCATTCTGGCCGCGCCACAACACCAGATCGTGTCCGTGCACTCGGGCCGCCACCGGTTGGTCGGCGACTCGCTGGCCGAACTCCACTGCATACCAGTGATTGAGAATTAACAAGGTAACTCCTTTGCAGAATCTCAAATGTCAGAATCTTAAATTGGCCGGGGCAGGAGGCGGTCGCCGCCCCACAAGGCCCGCACCAGGTGATCGGAAAATTCCTGGCCGAAGAATCGCACTCCCATAACATTGGCGGGGTCGCGTTCGGCGATGGTGCGTCTGCGGGTCAGATCATCAGCGGCTAACTGCTCTCGCCGCTCTGGCGGCACAGGCTCGGCCTCGTCCACCCATTGCAACCATTTGTCCACCCTCCGGTGAGCTAGCTCGCTCACCTGATCTAAACGGGCTTCGTCGTGGACACTGCCAGGAGTGGTGAAACACACAGCTACATCGCTCAACGCCAGGCGTACGTACAGTTCCCTGGAAGTGAACGGCACCAAACCTTCGTCGGCTCTCAGTTCCAGGAACTCTTCGTTGAACTGGCCCCAGTATTTGTCTAGGGATTCAGTGTCGAGCATGAGATCCGAGCGAGGGTTGAAGTCGATGTAGAACCACAGATCGGGCAGGGTGCCCCAAGCCACACCCAGGTGGGGTACGGCAATATGGGGGCCGAGCCATGCAGTGACATGCATATTGGTAAAGCCCTGTGGCGGGTTGCCTATCCACGAGTGCACAAGCCAGTCCATCTCCGGGCCGGAATATGCCGCCAGCCTTCCCGCGGGGTACTCGGAGTCACCCCGATAGGACTCCAGATCTTCGGTGCTGGGATCGCGGGTCAACTCGAAACGGCTGGTGAGCTTGGCCATCAGCTCTTCGGTGATGGTCCACAACCTATTGAAAGTTGCCGTGGTATTGCTGGGGCCACGCTCATCGAAGATGTCCTGGACACCTTGCAACGTCTCTCGCATAGCTGCTCCGGTAGTGTTTTAGGGATACTGTTCCGATAGTCGGAACACCGTTTCGTTCAGCTGACAATACGACCAGCCGACACAAGTGTCAACCAACTACACGGACCAGGAAACAGAGCAGAAAATCTCCTATGAGTCGAACCACCCTCTACGTCCCAGGTAACCGCCCCGATCTCTTCGACAAAGCGCTGGCTTCGGGAGCAGATGCCATCATCTGCGATCTAGAAGACGCGGTGCCTGAAACTGCCAAAGAGACTGCCCGCAACGAGGTGGGCCGCTGGCTTCGAGCTAACTCTGGGGTACGGGCATGGGTTCGGGTCAACAACCGCCCCGACCTGTTGGACGGCGACGCCGCTTTCGTAAGGTCGCTAGTTGCTGACAACGTGGGCTTCGCCGGCGTTGTCGTACCCAAGGCCGATCCAGCGGCCTGTGGCACCGACTTCGGTAACTGTCCGGTAATGGCTTTGATCGAATCTGCGGTCGGAGTGGCCCAGATATACGAGATAGTCGCCGTGCCGCAGGTGATGCGCCTGGGTGTTGGCGAAGCCGACTTGGCTGCTGACATGGGCATGGTGCCATCGCCCGAGGCGCTGGAGATGTGGCCGATCCGCACCCGGGTGGTCGTAGCTTCGGTGGGCGCCGGCCTGGACGCTCCCTGCGGACCGGCTCCAACCGACCTCAATGACGAGGCCGGGCTGGTGGCTAGTAGTGAGTCGCTGCGCCGCCATGGCTTTGGCGGAAGGTCGGTTATCCATCCCCGCCAGGTACCGGTGGTGAATGCAGCCTTCACCCCGCCCGCCCACGAAATCGCCTGGGCTGAAAATGTGCTAGCCCAGTTCGAGGTGGCCACCGAGGCTGGTCAAGCGGTTGTTGTAGTCGACGGGCAGTTCATCGATGCCGCGGTGATCCGTCGAGCCCGGGCTGTGCTGGCTCGGGTTCCAGCCGAAGAGCTACCTAGCTAGGCGGCTGGCGCCGGCCTGCTAACTGCTGCCCTGGGCTTCAAGTTGAGGTAACGGCTAAGACTTTGGAGGCTTGCCAGGGCCTCCCGCCCACTAGGTCGGTGTCTTGGGAAACATCACGATTCACGGCTCGCCCGGGATGCAGCTTCGCTATCAGCAAACCGTCAGTGGGCGCAGCGCGCTTAATTACCGGCATGTTGATAGTGCCGTCGTAGGGGCTCGATCTGGGAGGGTCCCACAGCGAGTCGGCGGGTGGGTCAAGCAACATCGCAGGGGCGAGCGGGCCGGCGGCGCCACAAGCTGCCAGGCTGACCCGATTCTCGGCTGCCCGCTCAACCAGGGCTAAGTCGCACTCCCAGGAGTGTTCTGGTTGCCAGCAAACAGCGGCTAGGTGGGCACCAGCAATGGCGGCTAGGCGCATGGTTTCGGGATAGCGGTGGTCGTCGCCCACGATCACCGCCATGTCACCAAACGGCGCGCTGAATAAGTTCACAGAATCACCTAGCCGGGTAGCTTCGGGATGACGCCTACAGGAATGAACCTGTAGCTGTTCGTGAACCACGCCGTTGGCTGTCCAGACCTGGCCAATGTGCTGGGAATCCCGGAGAACGGTAGTTACCACATACACCCCAGCAGGAATGCCAGCAGGCACCGGCGTCAGCTCCGGGAGCACCACCAGGCTGGCCCCGGCGCCGATGGCCTCGTGTACCAGCTCGGGATTCGAGCCAGCACCAGGCACGCAGCCGACTATCACCTCGGCCGCCGCATCAGCTGTGGGGCGAGCCGTGCTGGGCTGCGCCAGCGGACCGTAGGTCTCCGGTCGGCGACGGTGCAGTCGATCAGCCTCACAACCAGACAGATCTATGTCTGCTACCACCACCGCCTCTCCCGTTTTTGGGCCAACGGCCAAGGCTGTGCCGTCGGGGGCAACGATCTGGCTCTCCCCGGCCCCGTCCAGCGCCTCAGGCGGTACCTCTAGCATCTCGCAGAATGCCGGCACCTGCTCGGCTGGCAAAAGTGGCCCCACCTTGTTGGCCGCGGCCACAAACACCCCATTCTCGGCGGCACGAACCGGAATGTGCAGTCTGGCCTCGTCAAGCGCGAAGGAGTTGAGGCTGTTCAAGAGCAGGCGGGCACCTCGCACCGCGAGCGTGCGCGGCACCTCGAAGGTCACGCCGTCCATGCACGAATACAGCCCCACCGGGCCGAAAGCAGTATCGGCTATCGGGCTTGGCCCGACGCCGGCTTTCAAGTAATACCTCTCGTGACCCATGAGCATTTGTTTGTCGGCTTCGGCGGTAACCCTGCCTGCGGGATCGATCAGCAAGCTGGTGAGAGTGACCGACCCGTCCGCACGAGCCACAGTCACAGCTAGGGCGAGGTAAACGCCGTGGGTTGCAGCTCTGGCGGCCAACGCTCCCAGCCAGGGTCCGTCTAGGGGTACCGCTACGGCCCGGCAATGCTCGCTGCTTTCGTAAAGCGAGAGGTGGTTGCAGAACTCGGGCATAACAACCAGCTCAGCCCCCTCGGCAACCGCGGCATCCAGCATTCGCAGACAGGTAGCCAGGTTTTCGTCCAAGTCGGTAGTCGTTGAGAACTGTACGGCCGCTACCCGAAGCTGATCTCGCATCGCCTTAGCCTCAGGTGCTGGCTGGGGAGCCGAGCTTGGACGACAGGGCTTGGGTGATTTCCAGCACCGCCGCGGCCGACTGGGAAACCGTGTCGCGGAAGCGCTCGATTGGCCCGCAGACGCTGATGACCGCCACAGGCTGGAGATTGTGGTCGAAAATGGGTGCGGCCACCGAGCCCGCATCGCGCTGACGTTCGCCGAGCGACACGGCAAAGCCCCGATCTCGTATACGTGCTAACTCGGCGCGTAGTTCGACTAAGGAGGTAATGGTTGCCTCAGTTAGGGCGTCAAGCGGGTTCTCGGCCAGGTACCGATCTAGTTCTGCGTTGTTGAGCCAAGCCAAGAAGGCCTTGGATGAGGCACCGGCATGTAGCGGGAACGAGCTGCCGATTGGCACCGTCATCTTCACTTCTCGGGGAGGGGTGATCTGGGCTACGTACACCCGACGATTCCCGTGGCGCACCGACAGGGTGGCTGTCTCGTCTGTCTCGGCGCTGAGCCGGCGCATCTCGTCTAGAGCCAGGCTCCTGAGGTCGAGCTGGTTGTTGTAAGCTGCGGCTAGCTTTAGCACCGCCGGTCCTAGGGAGTAACGGCGGCTCTCAGGGTCTGCTGCCAACAGGTTGCGTTCGCGCAACGAGGTGAGTATCCGGTGGATGGCCGCCTTGGATGCTCCTAGTTCGTTGGATATCTCGGTGACACCCAGCGTTCCCGACGACGCGGCGAACAGGAACAGCACATCAACTGCCCGGTCGATGGTCGCCACGCTCCGACCCGAGCTGTTTATGGAGTTTGCCTCTTGTGATACCTCACTCAGGCTCATAATTTACCTTTTGCTCCTCTGCCTTGGTTGCCAAAGCCCATCCCGATGGGGAACACTAAGGCCATGTTCCTCTGGGCGAAACACTGTTCCACATGAATGGACCTCTGGCCGACCTTAGGGTCATCGATGCTTCCACGGTGCTGGCTGGACCGCTGATCGGTCAGATCATGGCCGATTTCGGAGCCGAGGTGATCAAGGTGGAGCATCCCCAGAACGGTGACAGTTTGCGGAATCACGGTGCCCAGAAGGACGGTCACGGCCTCTGGTGGAAAGTAGTGGGGCGCAACAAGCGCTGCGTGGGTCTGAACCTCAGCCTTGCCGAAGGGGCCGAGATTTTCCTGGACCTTGCGGCCACCGCCGACGTGGTAATCGAGAACTTTCGACCCGGCACGCTGGAACGTTGGGGCCTGGGTTGGGAGCAGCTTTCGCAGCGCAATCCGGGGCTAGTGCTGTGCCGGGTAACTGGTTTCGGCCAGACTGGTCCCTACGCCGGGCGACCCGCGTTCGGAACTTTGATCGAAGCCATGAGCGGATTCGCTCACATGACCGGCGAGGCCGACCGGCCGCCGACATTGCCGCCTTTCGGCTTGGCTGACAGCATCGCCGGAACAAGCGGGGTGGCTGCCGTGATGATGGCTCTGCACCACCGGCAGAACACCGGTGAGGGCCAAGTAGTGGACTTGTCGATCTTGGAGCCGCTGGCGGCTGCTCTAGGACCCCACGTGATCAACTGGGATCAGACTGGTCAAATCGCACGACGCTCAGGCAACCGCTCCCTAAACAATGCCCCTCGCAACATATATCTCACTGCTGATGACCGCTGGGTTGCGGTTTCTAGCAGCACAGATGCCGTTGCCCGTCGAACCATGGAGTTGGTCGGGTGCCACCGCATGGTGTCTGAAGCTTGGTTTGCCACTGGCACCGGCAGGGCTGAGCACGCCGAAGAGATCGACAAAGCCGTGGCGGCCTGGATCGGCGAGCGCTCGCTGGCCGAAGTGATCCAAGAGTTCGAAGCCGCGGACGTGGCGCTAGCCCCGGTGTACGACGTGGAGCAGTACGCCGGCGATCCCCAGGTAAAGGCGCGTGAGGCAATAAAGCTGGTGGGAGACCCCGATCTGGGGGAGATCAGAATGCAGAACGTACTGTTCGGGTTGTCGTCCACCCCTGGATCTATCAGACATCCGGGTCGCGCCCTCGGCGCTGACACCGATGAAGTGTTAGGGGAGGCAGGCTTGAGCCCGGAACGTTTGGAAGACTTGCGAGCCAAGCGAGTGGTGGCGTGAGCGTGCAGCCCCAAAGCACTGTCGAGAGCCTGATCGAACTGCTAGCTCAGGCATCTGTTTACGACCTCGGTCGCCCGCTGCGAAACGGAATGGCCCAGTCGCCCAATCACACCATGTTTCGCCACTGCTTAGACCGTCGCCACGGTGACATGGTGCGCGCTGACGGCAGTTCAGCCGCCTCCGATTTGATCGCCACGGGCTGCCATGTGGGAACCCACGTGGATGCCCTTGCCCATGTGAGTTACCAGGGAAAGCTGCATGGAGACATCGATGCTTTTCAGGCCCAGTTCGGTGGGAAATTCGAGGTTCTGGGTATCCAAGAGCTTGCGCCGTTCGTGGGCCGGGGAGTTCTGCTGGACATACCCGGGTTGCTTGGAGTGGAGATCTGCCCAGCAGGACACGAGATCACCGTGGCTGAGTTGGAGGGTGCCGTAGCTCGCCAAGCCACCCCGGTGCGAGCGGGCGATGCGGTGCTGATTCGCAGCGGTTGGGGAGCCTACTTCGACGACCCCGAACGCTACCGAGGACACGAAACTGGCGTGCCCGGCGTGGGAGAGGCCGGTGCTTACTGGTTGGTCCAGCAGGGAGCAGCTTTGGTGGGTGCCGACACGATGGCTTTTGAATGCCTACCCGCTGGTCAGGGTCACGCCCTGTTGCCCGCCCACAGGGTGCTGCTGGTGGAACGAGGGGTGAACATCATCGAGGCGATGGATTTGGACGCCTTGGCTAAAGCCGGGGTGTACGAGTTCGTGTTCGTGCTGTCGCACTTGAACATCCACGGTGCCACGGGTGCCCCAGCCCGTCCGCTGGCAGTCGCGTGATTGCAATCGCGGTGATCGCAATGCAGCCACATCAAGCAATTCGCCGAACAAGGCGTGTTGGCGCATGAGTGCGGTTCTTTCCCAGCTTGGCGCCGGCGGTCGGCTCCCGTATATGGCCCGTACCGGTGTTGGCGCATGAGTGCGGTTCTTTCCCAGCTTGGCGCTCTGGCTTACGGGCCGGTACCCGAAGTTGTTCGACTGGGGATCCCTTCTCGGGTTATTGACATTGTGGGCATAGCGCTACAAGCCAGCCGGCTGGACACCTCCCAGGCGGCTATTGAATATGCGGCCGAGCAGCGCAGCTCGCCCCAGGCCACGGCCATCGGCTCCGACGACGCTATGTCGGCAGCCGAAGCGGCTTTCGTAAACGGTGTTCTGGCCCATTCGCTGGACTACGACGACACCCATTTGCCCTCCATCTTGCATCCCAGCGCGTCTGTGGTACCCGCCGCCCTGGCCGTAGCTGAATGGCGAGAGGTTTCCGGCGCCGCCCTGGTGGATGCCATAGCCGTCGGCTTGGAAATAACCGTGCGACTAGGCATGGGTGGGTATGACCACGAGGCTCGCCAATCGGTGTACTTCGAGCGCGGACAGCATGCAACATCTATCTGTGGGACGGTGGGGTCTGCGGCCGCAGCTGCCCGACTGTTAGGGGCCGATGCTGGCGGTATAGCTCATGCAATGGGCATCGCTTGCAGCATGGCCAGCGGGATAATCGAAGCGAATCGGGTTGGCGGCACGGTAAAGCGACTCCACTGCGGCTGGGCAGCTCGAGGGGGTGTGATGGCGGCCCAGCTGGCGGCGAAGGGCTTTACTGGGCCTGCGACCGCTATCGAAGGCCGCTTCGGCTTATTTCAAGCCTTCCTCGGCGAGCGGGCCAACCTGGCAGCGGTAACCGCCGGTTTGGGAGAGCGCTGGGAGTCCCGGAACATCACTTACAAGCCGTATCCAGCCAATCACTTCACCCACAACGCAATAGACGCCGCCATTTCCCTGCGTAAACGTGGTGTTCGTCCGGAGGACATTTGTTCGGTCACGCTTGAGGTAGCGCCGCCAACGGTTCGCACTATCGGCGAGCCTATTGACCTCAAGCGGATGCCCGAAACCGGATATCACGCCCAGTTCAGCGGTCCTTACACGGTGGCCACCGGATTGCTGGGAGGCGCAGGCTTGGGCGTTGGCCTGGCCGATTTCAGCGATGAGCAGGTGAGAGATTCCAAACGTAGGGAGCTGATGAAACGGATAGACGTGGTAGGCGACCCTGACCTTATGGACATCTACCCGTTTCAGTTGCCGGCGCGACTGACAGTCACTTGCGTTGACGGCCAAACCCTCGCGCATGAGGTGCTGGCCAATCGGGGTGGGCCGCAGCGGCCACTGTCGGCGGAGGAGTTGGCCGCCAAGTATTTCGACAACACCGCCGGGATTGTCCCCGACGGCGTTGCCCGCAGGCTGCATGAAGCCTTATCCGAGTTGAGCACCGCACCTAGTGTCGTAGGCCTGCTTAGCCCTCTAACCAGGGCCGGGCAAACCTGGGAGCAAGCATGAGTGATTCCAGTATCACTGTCCAACCCGACATGGTCGAAACGGTCATAACCGGCGCAAACGTTGTCCGCCCCGACGTCGGAGTTGTTGAGGAGTTGGACATCGCAATCAGTGGCGGACGGGTCAGCCAACTGGCAGGAGGTCTAGCTGCAACAGCACCTCCGGAGGCTGAGATTTTCGATGCTTCTGGCCTGATTGCCTTTCCGGGATCGGTAGATGCCCACACCCACATGGGTATCTACAACCCCCTGGGGGAGGATGCCCTGAGCGAGAGCCGGGCGGCAGCTCAAGGCGGAACCACCACGGTGCTCAACTACATGAGAACTGGACAGTACTACCTCAATATGGGAGGCCCTTATGCCGAGTTCTTCCCTGAGGTGTTGCGGCAGATCAACGGCCGAAGCCATGTGGACTACGCCTTTCACCTTGCTCCTATGGAAACAGCTCACATCCAGGAGATCCCCATGTTGGCGGTACAACACGGAGTGGTCTCGTTCAAGATTTTCATGTTCTACGGCGGTCACGGACTCCACGGTGCCAGCGACGACCAGTCTCGATTTCTGATGACCCCACCAGGCGAACGCTACGACTACGCCCACTTCGAGTTCATCATGCGAGGTATAGCTGAAACCCGCCAAGCTCATCCCCAGTTGGCCGACGTCCTTTCGCTGTCATTGCACTGCGAATCGGCCGAGATCATGACGGCTTATACCCAAATGGTCGAAGCCGAGGGTCGGCTCTTTGGCTTGGCTGCGTATTCGGCATCCAGACCGCCGCATTCCGAGGGGCTAGCCGTGGCCGTGGCCTCCTATCTAGCTCACGAGACCGATGTGGTGAACATAAACCTGCTTCATCTGTCGTCTGCGAAAGCCATGGACGCGGCTCTGCGCATGGCGAAGTGCTTCGAGAACGTGGACTTCCGCCGAGAGGTAACCATCGGACATTTGTTAGTAGATATAGAAACCTCGGGAGATCCTTGGGGGAAGGTCAACCCGCCAATCCGGCCCCGTGCCGACGTGGAGGCGCTGTGGGGTCACGTGCTGGCCGGCGAAGTGGACTGGGTTGTTAGCGACCATGCCTGCTGTCGCGCCGAGGCGAAGGTATCGGCGGAGCGCCCCGCTGACATCTGGCTGGCTAAGAGCGGCTTTGGAGGTACGGAGTACCTGCTCAACGGGTTATATTCCGAAGGCACGAAGCGGGGTCTGGGGTTAGTAGACATAGCCCGTTTACTTTCATGGAACCCGGCGCAGCGCTATGGCTTGGGTACCAAGGGAACCATTGGTGTGGGTTATGACGCCGATATCGCATTGTTTAACCCTGCTGCGAGCCATGTTGTCCGGGCCGAGGAGTCGGAATCTACCCAGGGCTACTCTCCCTTCGAGGGACAGGAACTGACAGGCAGGGTCAGCGACGTTTGGCTGCGAGGTAGCCGAATCCTAAGCCGCGGCGAGGTCGTTGGGCATCCACATGGCCAGTATCAGAAGCGACCCACATGAGGGCTGTGGGTGTGTTGCTTGAGTGTCCTTCAGCGGGACTGGGGGCGGGGCTTGGGGAACCCGCCAGCTTTGGCCACCAGGCTTGGCACGCTGTGGCCAAGCTGGGTTTCCAGCCACGTGCTGGTTTTTATAAGTGCTGCCAAATCCAAACCGGTGTCATATCCCATCTCGTGGGTCAGGTAGACCACATCCTCGGTAGCTACATTGCCCGTAGCTTTAGGAGCAAACGGGCAGCCTCCCACCCCTCCGAGGCTGGTATCGAACACTCGCACCCCCACATCAAGCGCCGCGGTTATGTTCGCCAGCGCAGTATTGCGAGTGTTATGGAAATGCCCTCGCAAGGTAACCCTGGGCGCTCTTTCTCTTACGCCTGCGAACAAGGCAGCCACCTGGTTGGGAACCCCTACGCCGATGGTGTCGGCCAGAGTCAGTTCGTCGGGCTGGGTATCGGCGAGTTGGTCGACGATGTCGAAAACTTGCTGAGCCTTTACCCGTCCTTCATAGGGGCACCCCCACGCAGCTGCCACCGTGACCGACGTAGCGATCCCGGCTGCCCGGGCAGCTTCGCTGATGTGGCGCCACCGATGCTGCGACTCAGCAATAGTGGCCCGCTGGTTGGCCTGAGAAAACGTCTCGCTGGCTACCACCACCCCGCAAACCTCGTCAACCGCGGCGTTTATGGCCCTCTCAACGCCTTTTTGGTTCAAGACAAGGGCGCTGTAGCTCACCCCGCCCGATCGGCAGAGTTGGCCCATCAAATCGTCGCCGTCGGCCATCTTGGGCACAGCTTTGGGGCTGACGAAGCTGGTGGCTTCGATGCGGGTATGGCCAGCTTTGGCCAAACGCTCGATGAGTTCAACTTTCTGTGCGGTGCTGAGATCGGCAGGGTCGGCCTGCAAGCCGTCGCGAGGGGCAACTTCGACAATCTGGACACGCTCAGCCATTTCGACTCCGAGCCTATCGGAAGTCCTAAGAGAACTTTCGGCCAGGCCAACCCTGGATACCTATACAGCAACTCGTTATGGAGGTACGAAGCATGCATGGCGCGCTAACCGATATTCGGGTAATAGAGATGGGCACACTCTTGGCTGGCCCATTTTGCGGTCAGCAACTGGCTGACCACGGTGCCGAAGTCATCAAGGTGGAGCCCCCCAAGACCGGCGATCCTATGAGGGCTTGGGGGCAGGAAAAGGCCGACGGTAAGTCACTGTGGTGGCCTATTGTTGGCCGTGGTAAGAAGTCTGTAACCATCAACCTGCGGGAGCCCGAGGGGCAAGACCTCGTGCGCCGCTTGGTGGCGAATGCCGACGTGCTGCTGGAGAACTTCCGGCCCGGCACCCTGGAGAGGTGGGGTCTGGCTCCCGACATCCTTCATGCGATTAATCCCCAGCTTATCGTTACCCGAGTTTCGGGCTATGGGCAGACAGGGCCGTATGCCGACCAACCCGGCTTCGGCGCCATTGGTGAGGCACTCGGGGGCATCCGCTACACCACCGGCGATCCCGACAAGTTGCCCAGTCGCACCGGCATAAGTATCGGCGACACTCTTACTGCCATGTTCGCCACCATCGGCACTCTCAATGCTCTGCATGCGCGGCAACGCACGGGCAAGGGTCAGGTAGTAGATGCCGCTTTGTACGAATCTGTTCTGGCTGTTATGGAGTCGCTGTTGACCGAGTACCATGTGGCTGGGTTCATTCGGGAACGCACCGGATCGCTGATTCCTAACATTGCCCCCGCCAACGCTTACCCAACCCGTGACGGCAAAATCCACTTGATCTCGGGCAATCAGGACACTGTATGGCGTCGGTTAGCCGAAGCGATGGGTAAGCCAGAGTTGGGCGAGGATCCTCGCTATGAAACTCACCACGCTCGGGGTGACAACCAGATCCAACTAGACGAGATGATCGCAGAGTGGACGGCCACGCTTGATGCCGACGATTTGCGCCGACTATTGAATGAGCATAGCGTCCCCAACGGCCAAATGTATCGTGCTCCCGAGATGCTGGCAGATGAACATTTCGAGGCTCGGCAAGCGATTGTATGGAGCGAAAGTCCCGACTTCGGCACTCTCCCCATGCAAAACGTTGTGCCTAAGCTGTCCGGAACTCCTGGAGCAATTAAATGGACCGGCCCAAGGCTAGGTGAGCATAACGACGAGGTGTTTCGCAAAATCCTCGGTCTAGACACCGATGCACTTGAACAGCTGCGAGCCAGCGGGATTATCAGTTGAGGTTGAGATCATCGAAGTTGAGATCACCCGAGGAGGAAACATGGCCAATCAAGAATTAGCGGATGACGACCGTCGAGGGGGTCCGGTCCCTGACAGTCAACGAGGAGGAAACATGGCCAATCAAGAATTAGCGGATGACTACAGCCGAGCCGGATTCAGCAACCGCTTGGGGTTCGGTTCTCGGCCGGCCCTGGTAGTGATTGACTTCTGTCAGGCGTACTTGAACCCACAATCGCCCCTTTACGCAGGGGTAGAAACTGCCCGGGAATCCTGTCAGCGGGTTCTAACTGCTTCTCGGGAGGCTGGTATTCCGGTGCTTCACACCAGGGTCGAGTTCCAGCCGGATGGAGCCGACGGCGGTATTTTCTTCCGCAAGGTTGCTGCTTTGGAGTGCTTCGTGAAGGGTAACCCGCTGGGGGAATACGCCCAAGGTTTGGCGCCCAACGAGGGGGAGGTGGTAGTGGTTAAACAGTATGCCTCCGGGTTCTTTGGCACGTCGCTGGCGTCCACGCTCACCTATATGGGTGTTGACACTCTCATCCACACAGGTGTGTCTACCAGCGGTTGCGTTCGGGCCACTGCCCTAGACGCCTGCCAACACGGCTTCGTGCCGATCGTGGTGCGTGACGCCTGCGGTGATCGAAACCAGCAAGTCCACGAGTCAAACCTGTTCGACCTAGATGCCAAGTACGCCGACGTAGTTTCAGAGCAAGAAGTGCTCAACTACCTGGCGTAGTAACCCAGAATAATGATTCGAGACGATCGGGTCAGTTTCACCAGTCGAACTGCACGAAGGCTACTTCAATGTTTCTCGGACCGTGATGAGCCTGACCAAGTCGACGACCCTGACTGCTAATTCCGAACCTCCCACAGGTTGCTTCTTCTGAGTGTGCTATCCTCCGGAGGTGATCAAGGGAGGCTTCATGAACAACTCAAAGTCCGATTTCGAAAGTCGTCCACGAAGGTTGGGTCGTTGTATGAGCGCGGTGATTGCCATATCCCTTATGTTGGCGATGTTGGCGCTAGCCGTTGCCTTACCTGCTCAGGTTAGTCAGGCACAAAACGAGGATGAAGAGACTAACCGAGTCCCCTGGGGAGAGACTTTCCGAGTCCCTGCGGTCATCAAGGACAATGACAAATTGCCGCCAACGACAACTACCCCCGCTACTACTACTACTACTGTGTCTCCTCTTCCTCCTCCTCCGCCGTCGCCTCCTCCACCACCGCCTCCGCCTTCTCCACCACCTCCGCCGTCGCCCCCACCTCCGCCTTCTCCACCACCTCCACCGTCGCCCCCACCTCCGCCTTCTCCACCACCTCCACCGTCGCCCCCACCTCCGCCCCCACCTCCTCCGCCTCCCCCACCCCCGTTGTCTCCCCCACCCCCGTCTGCACCTGCTGCTACTACGACGACTACTGTGCCGTCGTCTACTACTTCGACTACTTCGGTCGTTTCGCCGCCGCAGGACGGTTTACCTGGTGATGGAGGTCTGGAGATGACTACTATTAGTGTGGTTGTTGGCCCGTCACCGTCTTCTGTTGGCGGGGTGTCTTCGTTTAGGGATCCTGATGATACGTATATGGATTCTGATCCGACTGTGGGCGCGGTTTTGGCTAGCGAGTTCTTAGTTTCTGCTACTCCGGTGGCGGGTTCGACTGGGGGTTGTAGAGCTGTCAGCGTGAAATCTGTGGTAGACAGTAATGACACATCTACTAAGAATGATGATCGGGTTGTGGCCTATTTGACGGTAGTTAAGAGGCCGTCGCCGTCGAGCCCTCTTTGTCATTATGATGTTGTGACAAGTTTGCCTGCTGGTTTTGTTGCTGATAGTGCGGGTTCGGTTGAGGGTGTTGTGAGGTCTTATGGTTTGAGTCCGGTTTCTAAGATGATCCCGGATGGTTCTGATGTTGTCGCCACTTCGGCCACCGATTGCGGGAGAAGGGTTGTGACTGGTGAGGACACTGATAGCAGGGTCGGCGGAGTTGATGACACGACTGTGGTTGTTTCTGGCCCGGTGTGTTTGACTCACGAAGTTAAGGTGGCGGTGAGGTATGTGTATGTTATGCAGAGCGTTATTGGCGATTCTGGCGGTGGGTCAGCTCGGTATTCGTTGACTGAGAGCGAAGGTTGTGGCGTTGGCGGGTCGCCGGCGGTTGCGGTAGTGAAGTTGCGTGAAGGTGATCTAAATATTTCTCCGGCAGTGTTGGGGGCGACCGGAGATTATGATGGTGATGGTCGTTTCCAGGGAAAGCGTTTCGCGTTGAACTATGAGGCAGAGCCGTGTGTGATCAAGGTAGCGGTGTCGGATTTGCCTGTTGGTTGCGTCGCCGACGTGGCGTCGCATCAGCACGACCTAGTTAGCGATGTTGATACTAAGAACCGTGTGGTAATGCGGTTCGACATAACCTGCGATGCCGACAAAACCGCAGTCGATAAGAGTGAAATCATGGTCGAAGGCCCGAAGGCGGACCGGCCTACTGGCTAACCCAACCTCAAACTCCGCCGGCTGCTATATCACACCAAAAGAACCTGCCATAAAGCCGCCATCAGCGCCGTTGCCTTTTCGATATCGCCGTCGGCTGCTACGTCGCACGAAAGAACCAGTCACCGCACCTAGAACGTTCACCGTTGAGGTACGGCTAGCGTTCCTTCGTTTGCCTTGTCAGTTGGCAAGAGTGGTTCGTTTCAGCGTCGTAGGGGCGGGTTTACCGTCGGCGATTTGATTGTGTGGTTGATGCTGATTCTGTTTGCAAGCCCGTGGATGCAGGCAGTCCAAGCGTTACGCCGTGCGGGTGGCGTGTTCGTGTGCTGGTCGGGGTGTTGGAGGGTGTATTTGCCGTCGGCGTCTCGGGCAACTTGGGCGCCTTTGGTGTGAACCAAATGATTGTGGCAGTGACTACACAAGAGGCAGAGGTTGTCGAGGTCGGTTTTGCCTCCGTGTTCCCAGTGCACGATGTGGTGTGTTTGGCACCAGTTAGCCGAAGCCCCGCAACCCACGCAGCCCTTATCCCGTACAGCAAGCACAGCCCGCTGATGCCTGCTGGCGTGGCGTTTGCCCCGGCCGAGCCACAAAGGCTCGCTCTTGCCTTTGAACACCGCCGGCAAGATTCTCGCGTCACAGGCCAGCCCTAGCAGTTCCTCGACCGAAAGCGGGGTGCCATCAACAAGACGAGCTTCACACAGCTGGCCGGCCACAGTGTCGTAGTCGGCGACGACCAGCAGATCAACCCCCTGAGCCTTGCCCGCGGACTTCCCAGTCTTGCCACCGCTGTTGGTGACGAGCTGTTCGAGAGCGTCGGCCATGCGCTGCCCCGACGAGAGCCGACTCTTGGCGTCTTCAGCATGAAACAGCCGGTTTGCGGTAGCAGTAAGCGCTGTCTCTATACGACTACCCGCCACCGGATCTAAACGGCCCAACAGAGAAAACATCCCATCCGGTTCTTGTTTGATGTTCAAGTAGCGCCGCTCCCGCTGACGCTTCCGCCGCTCCTCAAGATCGTCCAGGATCTGCTCGTTCATATGGTCGCGGACGGTGCGGCTGAAACGGTCCTCGGACTCTCGCCCCGCGGCATCCAACAACTTGGCCTCCCCGCTGGGTGATCCCGGCGGGGCCTGCTCCACGGCTTCGGCGATCATCTTGGCCTGCTTAGGAGTGATCGACCCAGCGCGCAAAGCCTCGGCTGTCTCCGGCGCCCGGCCTAACTGCTCGGCCAGCTGCACGTCCTGCTTAGCTCGACCGCGAGACTGCTTCAAACCATCACGAAGCACATCAGCCGCAGGGCCTCCACCTCGACGCCGGGCCAACTCACCCACCATCTCAGCCTTCACCGCAGCCAACCGAGACTCGCATCTGCCCACCAAAACCAGCCGAGCTTCCAACTCCCGATCAGCCAAATCCCGAACCGCTAGGTCAGAGGACAACAAACCAACCAGGCTGCCAGCGTCAAACCCGGCGCCATGGCCGAACACGCCATCCGCCCCAATGGCGGCAGCGCCGGAGTTTCTGGCAGCGCCGGCGTCTTTAGCAGCAGCACCAGTGAGCCCAGGGTCGGTCAGGTCGCCGAAAAGAGTCGCAATCGTCATAGGTCACCTCCTCAAACAGTTTGAACCGTTGGCTTCCGGTCGGTAACACCGAGCCCACAAAATCAGGGCTAGCGACCGGTAACAGGGAGTTTATCCAATCAACACACAAAAACACAACGTCTGTATGTACTAAAGAAAGAAATAATTTGACAAGTATCTGAGTATCTCGACCTACTGCCAGCACCCGACCGGAATCTCCCCCTCACGAGTCAAACCTGTGCGGCCTGGATGGCCAGCACGCCAATGCCGTTCCAGAGCAGGCGGCACTCAACTACCTGGCGAGCAACCAGAAGAAACTGAATTCAAACTCGGCCAGGCTGCTCTCTACCGCTAGGTGAGGTTCCAGCACCTGGTCTGAGTGGAAGGTGGCCTTACTGGACAGTCTCTCCGTTCAGGGTTACGGTCTAGTTCGCCGTCCAAACGCGGGGATTGCCGATCCCCACCATTAGCGACCCGACAAACGGGGGCCCGGGATTCTCATGGCTCCCTTCGGCGGGTCGCGGCGTTTGGACGGCACGAACCCGAAACCCCGACCGAAGGGAGCCACCCGTGAAACGTCTACTAATTCCCTGTTTCGTCGCGCTTGCTGCGCTAGGCGTAATGCTGCCCACCGCCTCAGTTGGTAGTCAACAACCAGACGTGACTATTCGTATCGTCGCGCGTCAGATCGAAGACAGTCGTATCGAGTTCGGGGTGATTAAGCAGCAAGCCGACGGAACGTGGGGAGACAGGATCCTGCCTAGAAGCCGGTTCTTCCCCGCAGATGCTGAAGTAGGACGCTGGCTGCGGAGCAGTCCAATCGACCTATCATCACCTGGCTCCGATGTGAGCGGGTGTCCAACATTGCGGCCAGGAGTAAACGATGTCAGTATGATTCCCAATGGGGAAGTCTGCTACTACGATTTCGAGGCGGGGCAAGTAAACTACTGGGCGCGCCTCTCTGGCTTTGGCGGGTCATTAGACCAGATCATAGCCAATGACTTAACTGTTTGCCGAGCCACTATTGTTGCTGTTTACGGAACTGACATAGGATTTGAATGGAACGACAGTTGTTGAACCTGACTAAAGGATTCAGACTGGTGCTTACTCCTGTATCGCGGCATTGAAGTTTGGCGCAGAACAAATGCTGATGATTGTGATCTTTGGCATGAGACCATGCTGCAGGTACAACAAGGCCCGTAAGAAGCGGAAGATCGGAGGCGATCGAGACTGATTCAAATATAAAGATGTGCAGACCATAAATAGCTCATATATCTGAGTTGACAATTTTGGCTGGTGCCAATAGAATACCCGGAGCTTATATCGGACAGTGTCCAATAGTGCTTTGACTGGGGGAAGGTGGTTGTCGCAGGCTGTGTGGAGTTGCTTCGGTTTTGTGGGCACGTGATTCTGGGGGGTCAGCCCTCGGAGAAGGAGGTCTTTGTGAGTCGTGCGGGGGGTGGGGTTGCTTCGGTGGGGGAAGACCCGAGTGAGGCGGCGGAGGCCTTTGTGGGTCCTCGGCGGTGGGATAACAGGATTGCGTGTCCGTGGTGCGGGTCAATGAGTGTGCAGGAGGGTGCGGCGCATGTGTCGATGCCGTTCCGGTGCCGCGACTGTCGGCGACGCTTCAGCGTCAAGTCTGGGACAGCGATGGAATGCTCGAATCTGGGCTATCAGACTTGGGGGTTCGCGATTTATATTTTGTTGACTAGTTTGAACGGTGTGAGCAGCATGAAACTGCACCGCGACCTGCGGATCAGTCAAAAAGCGGCGTGGTTCTTGTTACATTGGCTCACCCCAACGATCGCCCTGGGTGCGCTTGACGCCTTAAGGGCTTATTCCGATTCGGTGTCGTGGTTGCTGTCGCTGGATTGCGTGTTTGAGCATCGGGTGGTGATGAGCAGCGCTTCTACGGTCACGATCCCACCTTGGGCTGGGGTTTGGTAGTGTTGATGGCGTGAGTAGGGCGCGAACCGAAGCAGCTGGGGTGTTGTATTCGCCTGCTCTGGGTCAGCGCGCTACGATTCAGAGGACCAACAGGCCGCGTTTGTCTACGGTGGCCGGCGTGCTGGCAGGCTTAGCGGAGGATAAAGGTCCGCGTCGTAATCGGTTGCTTCTGCAGTTCATCAAGTGTTGGAATACGTGGCCCCAGCACCGTGAGGAGATGCTCGTAACCTCCGTCCCGCTGCGCGGCGACCCGTTTGATATAGCCGCCACCTGCGCGGTCGTGCACACGTTATGCGAACGCGACGGTTTCGATATCCCGCCGTGGGTGGAGGACACCGGGATTTCCCCGCCTAAAACAATTTCTGGCAGGGACATCAACAACTCGTTCACGCGGTATGTAGTTTCCCGATCCCCTGAGTCGTGTAAAGTGTACGGCGTGTTCTTCGAACGCGAGACGCTAGACCTTTGAGCGACCCGTCAGAAGCCGCGGATTCTAAGAAGGGAACACTCTTCGCAACCGACTTTTTTGTGCTGTACGCTGCGTTGGACGCGGAGCTAGCCGAGGGCGATGATGTCGACGTGGTGATCGTCGGCGGGGCGGCTGTTATACCGCAGTGGATGCACCGTGGTAGTTTCGATGTCGACGTCATCTCGAAGTCCCTGACGCCGGTAGCGCGAGAAGCTATTGCGCGGATTGGGCGACAGCACGGGGTTGCGGAGAACTGGCTTAACGACGCCGCAAGAATATCTACGCCAAACCTGCCCTATGATCTGACACTTCTTTACGAAGGCAACCGTTTCAGGGTCTTCTTGCCGGACAACGAGTACCTATTGGCGACCAAACTATTTGCAGCGAGAGAGGTCGACATTGACGACACGATACTTCTCGCCCGGGACACTGGAACAGTCGACCTTGAAGACATGCTGGACTTACTCCAACGCGCGTGGCCGAACCATCTCTTAGAGCCCAGGCACAGGTACTTCGCTGAATCTATCGCCGAGCGACTAGCAGAAGAGGCACTGACTCCAACCTCAGTCGATCTCATGAAACAAGCAAAGCCGCCGGCCGTTGGGAAACCACGACTAGAGCCGCCGTCATTGTAATTAACGAATTCGATCTATCACTGAGTTTCAACTTGAAACCATGGGAACAGCGAGTCGGGCTCTAACTTAGAGAAATGGACACCACTATCGATATTTTATTGATCGAGTTCGGCGGCATCGTGCTGGGTCTTGCTATCGCGGCGCGTCTTGCTCACCGATTTGGTCTTCCGATACTGCCTTTCTACCTGTTGGCAGGTCTTGCTTTCGGGGAAGGTGGTGTATTGGAGTTAGGGGCGGCCTCCGGGTTCATTGAAATTGGTGCCAAGATTGGCGTGATCTTGATGCTCCTCATGCTTGGTCTTGAGTTCTCCGCTCAAGAACTTATCACTAATGTTCGTCGCTCAGCGTTCAGCGGACTGGTCGATCTTGTTTTGAATTTCCCGCCCGGCTTTGTCGCAGGACTGCTGCTTGGATTCGACCCCTTGGGTGCCGTACTCTTGGGCGGGGTGACTTACATATCTTCCTCTGGTATTATAGCCAAGCTGCTGGCTGATCTTGGCCGGGTTCGAAACAGTGAAACGCCGGTCATTTTGAGTTTGCTTATTGTGGAAGACCTTGCCATGGTCGTCTATCTACCCATAGTAAACGGCATCGTTTTCGGTGGCTCGGCGGTCCGAACTAGCATCATTGTCATCGTATCGTTCGTTGCTGTTGTCGGCATTCTTACCCTGGCTTACTATCACGGCGACCGTATGAGCGAGACGTTGTTGAGCAATTCGCGCGAAGTCTTGCTGTTGACTTTGCTCGGTATTACGCTGGTAATTGCCGGCTTTGCCGAACGCATGCAGATATCGGCTGCAGTCGGAGCTTTCCTAGTCGGTATAGCGCTATCGGGCAAACTGGTCGAGCAGACTCGTGAACTTCTCGTTCCTCTGCGCGACCTGTTCGCCGCTTCGTTTTTCGTTTTCTTTGGCCTGCAAGTTGATCCTGCTCTGATAATCGACTTTGTTGTTGTGGCCATAATATTGGGAGCTATCACGGTTGTTACGAAGCTATTCACCGGCTGGTTTGCTGCTCGCTCAAAGGGTCTCGACACGACGGCTAGGATTCTCGCTGGGACTGGGCTTGTGGCTCACGGAGAGTTCTCTCTAGTGATCGCCGAGCTTGGGGTTGCCCGCGAACCAGATCTGGGTGCTGCTGCCGCGGCATATGTGATCTTTACGGCCGTTGTCGGTGGTTTGCTCTATCACTTCGGTGACACTTTGAGTGCTCGCATTATTTCGCGCCGGGACAGACAAAAATAACCACTGTGGGCAGAGCGGGCAGACAGATCCCGGGAAAAACGACAATGCCAGGGAACCAACCGGCACGCCCAGGCGTCGTCATAGGTAACTATGGTGGTGAAAGCTCTCTCCGTGCCGGCCGTTGGCAGCGCACGTATGCCCGAAGGGGAATGGACAGTATCTGAACCAGCCAATTCGGCTGTCGAGTCGAATCTGCGACACGGGTTCGACGATTTATACCGCGATCATTACAAGCCGATGGTGATGCTGGCCCGAGGGCTGGTGGACTTGCCCGAGATTGCCGAAGACATCGTGCAGGATGCCTTCGCCAAGCTGTTCGACCGCTGGAACCGCCTCGATAACCCCGGCGGGTACCTCCGAACCACGGTTGTGAACAGCGCCCGCAGCGAGTTGCGTAAAAGATACGCCAGACGACGCATCGGCCTGCGATTGCTCGAATCGGTGGAGTTCGAGGAACAGGACTACCTGCTAGATGCCCTCGACAAATTACCTCCCCGGCAAAAGGCCGTCTTGGTACTGAAGTTCTACGAAGGCATGTCTGAAAAGGAGATCGCCCGCACGATTGGTGTTCGCCCCGGGACGGTCAAAAGCGCCACTTCCCGGGGCCTGGCCGAGCTACGGAAGGTAATCGAGCGATGAAGGAAAAGCATCGGGACGACCACAATCCGGAAGATCACGATCCGATTGGGGTTGACGATCAATCTCTGGGCGAAGCCCTCGGTGTAGCCATACGCCGTCGGGTGGAGGCTCCAGCGGAGCGCCCCCCAGCGGAGGTCATCGTCGGACTAGCCGCTGCCCGCGCCAAGGCTCGACGAATTCGCCGGGTGATTCTGAGTGCTGCCGCCTGTGTTGCTTTGCTTGCCGGAGGTGTCGCCGTTTGGAACGCTCTGGACAGCGACCAGAGCACCGAACTCGTCGTCGTAAACCAACCCAGCGACTCGTTGGGCCGCTCAATAGCCCCGGGCCGGGGGGTGGGGTCACCCGACGGATCACAAGAATCTTCCCCAACCCCCGGAGGCGTCGCCGTTGCGCCCGCAACGCCAGAGGACTTGTCCACCGGACCGGTACTGGAGTGGACGGAGTTCGATCCTGCCCAGGTTTTCGGTCCTGACATCCAAGAACCTATCGACCTGGTCTCGATCGGTGATGGACGAGTGCTCGTGCGGTCTCTGGAAGGCGCTAATAAGCAGGTAATGGTCTCTGAAAACGGTACCGACTGGGCCAAGATCCCCCTACCGTCCGACTTTCAACTCTCCAGACTCGATTTCACCGTGAACCGCTGGCTGGTGACCGGATGGGCTCTCGACAGCTTCGACCCCCACAATGACCTCAGGGCATTCTTTTCCGACGACCAAGGCAAAACTTGGACCGAACTAAAATTGCAACTAGCCGGCTCCAGTGAGACTTCGTCGGTTGCCTTGACTCTAGTATCGGGGAGCAACATGGTTATCGCCGTGGAGGAACAATCCCCCTCCGATGCAGGCGCCAGCAGAGTCGGTATCCACTTCAGTAATGGCGGTCCTGCTGAGCTGGTAGCCGAGTACTCGGCCCAGGAAGTGTTCGGCTCTAGCACTGCCGACGGCTTCTACCTCACATTGCATGTTGGCGACTCGGAACTTCTAGTCACCTCCCCGGACGGTCGCCGATGGGCCAGGGCTTCCCTGGACGAAAGCAACTGGACAACAGAGTTTGTCGATGTTGTGCATCATTTCCGGAATTGGCAAAACGAATCTGATGACTCTGCGGACAGCGATTCTTTCGACCGCTACTTCGGCTACTACGAGTCCCGGGAGAAGTTGATCTGGCTGCTAGATCAACAACCCGGAGAGGGCTTTCTGCTGGAACGCTTCAATGGTGTCTACGCCCCCGTGCTGCTAACCGATCTGCCCCTTGGAGTCTTCGGGGCCGATCACCTGGCCGCCGCCCCAGCAGGCGCAGCAGTCGTGGCCCGCAAAGCTCTCAAGTCGATTACTGATCAGATAAACGAGTTTCGGGCCACGAAGGATGGGTACGAGCTGCGTTTCGACCTGGTGGATGGCAACTTGACTCTGCGGGATCTGGCCTCGGACACCATTGTCGTAGAGTTCGGAGCCCTTGTCTTAGAGTTAGAAGCCGTGGACGAAAGTTCGTGGACCTTCCCCGAGGGAGTTCGAGCAATCCATGACGAACTTGGCGAGCTGGATGGGCTGGTGTTTGAGGATCCCGTAACAGGTGAAGAACTGGTGCGATTTATCGACGACGAACTCATCCCCTGGACCGCTGGTGAAGACCCCACAGAGGCTGCTGGCAATGCCGAGGAGTCGCTGGAAAGGTGGCTGGGCTGGTCAGCCGACGGCAACACTTGGGGGTGGCAGACCCTACCCAAGGCTTTCGGCCTGCCGGATCTCAGCGACATCGAGGAGGAACTCACCAAAGTCAAGCTGGCCGTGGGCGAGGACTTCGTAATAGCACGGGTTCAAACCTACGAAACCGCCGAAGACCCCGCCATGCTCCTGGGGCAGACTCCTCGCTGGTTCATCGCCAGAACCGCAGCCTCCGAGCGCTAGCACAGCATGAGCAGATCTCGCCCTTAAGCCGGAAAGAGTCGTTAGATTTCATTAGGAGTTGATCCCGGCGGTTGGGTCTGCCAGTTTGACCAGTCGTGTGCGCCGGGCCCAGTCGACGATTTGCCTATCCGTTGTGGCCAGGCGGATTCCTGCCAGCATGGCCGTAGCGACAATCAGTTGGTCGGCAGGGTCGCCGTGGAAGCCGGTATTCATCAGCAGTACTGACTCGACAGCGATGTCGCCGTTGACGGGGATTTCCCTGAGACCTGACTGCAGCCGCTCGCGACGCCAAGTAGCCGGATGGCATCCTAGATCAATGCGACCGTGGTGGTGTAGCCGGGTGGTCTCTACAAACGTCACCGCGGACACAGTTACAGCACCGTCATTAAGCGCCGATTCCACTTCGTCCTTGAAGCGAGCGCTGATCTCCTCACTGTCGTTAGTGAGTAGCAAGAGGACACCGGTATCTAGCAGGATGCGCACCGGATGGGCCTTCGATCAGTTTTCGAGGTATTCGGCGCTTTTATGTGTATCGGGGAGGTTCCAGTCTTCGATCGGGATCGCAGGTTGGTTATCGATATCGGTGAGGATCTGCAGTTGACCGACACAGGACCCCACCAGCTTGGGCCGCTCCGACTGTATCGGACCGACTCTAACCACCGGTCGACGGTGCTTAGTCACGATTATCTCCTTCCCGGTCTCTTGCACCTCGTCCATCAGGCGCAAACAATTTGCCTTGAACTCCCCAGCGGGGATTGTTCGGTCCTCGGCGATCATGTCCCAATTCGTCATAAAGCAAATATAGTCATATATTTGTGACTATGCTGCTGTCCGGCGGATGTAAAACCTGCGGCGAAAGCGAGGGCACGATGAGCGCCTGGACTCTGGATGGGATTGTGCTACCGGGGTTTGAAGGTCGGGTGGCCGTGGTGACTGGGGCAGCGCGCAACATCGGTCGGGCCATCGCCGAGGCGCTGCGACAGCAGGGGGCGCAGGTGGCCCTGCTGGATGCAGACTGGGAGGGTGCGAACATGCCCGATGACCCGGGAATGCTGGTGCTGCAGTGCGACGTGGCCGATGAGGCGGCGGTAGATGTGGCGATTAGCCAGGTGGAGGCAACCTTCGGGGCACCATCAATCCTGGTCAACAACGCTGGGATCTTGGGGCCTGCAGGGGTCTCTAGTACCAGCTTGGAGGAGTGGCAGCGGGTTTTCGATGTCAACTCCACCGGGGCTTTCTTGTGTATCCGCCGAGTGCTGCCGGCGATGCGAGAGGCCCGTTACGGCCGCATCGTCAACATCGGATCCAACTCCGGGAAGATGGGCAGCCTTTCGGGCGTGACGGCCTACGCCGCCTCTAAGGGAGCGGTGCACACCCTGGCGCGGGCTGTGGCACCGGAGGTAGCTATGGATGGCATAACGGTCAACGCCCTAGCGCCGTCGATGATTCAAAGCCGCATGACCCAGCTACCAAACATGGACCAGTACGCCAAGCTGGTGCTGGTCGGGCGAATGGGCACACCCGACGACGTAGCCTACGCCGCCCTGTTTCTGGCTAGTTCGGCGGCGTCGTTCATTACCGCCGAAGTGATGGATGTCAACGGCGGCTACTACATCGACTGAGGCGGCCTCGAGTTGCTATCGACGAAGTAGTTGGCTGGGCAGGCAGGTTTGAGCCGCGATCTTGTCAACCAATTGGGGGAGTTAATCGTCTGTATGGGCATGAGGAGCGAATTCCGAGCCCACACCAACCGAGCCAACGCTACGCAGCACGCACCGTACTGCACCTGCAGCCCAATTCGTTGGGCCGCGCCGGCTCTTGAGGACCTCGATCCGGTGGACTTGCCGTGTCAGGCGTTTGTTTCGACTCCGCAGCACACGGAAGCCGCCCCCCAGCCACGGCTCAGCCGCCAGGTCTCGACCTGGGACTGGAGCCGGGTGGGTGGACGCCGCCAGCGGCGTCGGGCAGCCTGAGGTCTTCAAGGCGCCAGAAGCCCGCTTACCGGTACTGGTGAGCGGGCACCGCAACCACTAACCGATCTCCCCTCCCAGCCCCCGGCCCCGGAACCCTCCTCCGGGGCCGGTTCTTTTTTGGCCCCGCCGGCTCATTGCCGCCGAATTGCCCCCGAATTGCTGCCGCATTGTGTGGCTGCTCGCTGCTTCGTGCGAGACTTGGCTCTGCAGCCCCACCCACGGAGGACCACAATGACCAATGCCCGGCAGTTGGCCGCCGAAGCCGCAGCAGAGATTAGGGACCGCCTCGGCGGTGACTTCGACGCCACTGTCGTTCTGGGGACCGGCTGGGACGACGCCGTGGCGGAACTGGGCGAGCTAGAAGTGCAGATCCCCACCACCAAGCTGCCGGGTTTCCCGGCCTCGCGGGTGGTGGGTCACGGAGGCACCGTCGCAGCGCTGACCGCCGCCGGCCGGCGCCTGCTGGTTTATCGGGGCCGAGTCCACCTCTACGAGGGCAACACGGCTGCCGCTGTGACCCACGCCGTCCGGACGGCTGCCTCTGCCGGTTGCGAAGTGGCGGTTCTAACCAACGCCGCCGGAGGGCTGCAGCCGCACTATCGGGTCGGCGGGCCGGTGCTGATCTCCGATCAGCTAAACCTCACGGGGACATCGCCGGTGGAGGGCACCGAGTGGGGTACCGATCGCTTCGTGAACCTAGTTGACGCCTATTCGCCCAGGCTGCGAGCACTGGCCGCCGAGGCCGTCCCCGGCACGCCTGAAGGCGTCTACGCCGGCCTACGCGGCCCACACTTCGAGACGCCAGCGGAGATCCAGATGCTGCGGAACTTGGGCGCTGACCTAGTCGGCATGTCCACCGTGCTGGAAGCCATCGCAGCGCGCCACTGCGGCATGGAAACCCTCGGCGTCTCGCTTGTCACGAACCTGGCTGCAGGCATGACCGAAGAGGGTCCCAGCCACGAGGAGGTCCTAGAGGCGGGGGCGGCCTCGGGCGTAGCGGTGGGCCGACTGCTGCGCGGCGTTGTCGACCGCCTGTGAGGTGCTAACTCCGGAGCTGCGGGCCACGGCTGAGGCGTGGCTGGCCGCCGATCCAGACCCGCAGTCCCGCGCCGAGCTGACGGGCCTGCTGGCTGAAGCCGACGACGATCCTGCTACGGCAGGGGAACTACAGCGGCGCTTCGCCACGCGGCTGAGGTTCGGCACCGCCGGTCTGCGAGCCCCAATGGGCGTCGGGCCAGCGCTGATGAACAGGGTGATGATCCGTTCGGCCACCGAAGCGGTAATGGCCACTCTGCCGCCGGCGGCGCGGGTGGTCATCGGCTACGACGCAAGACGCAACTCTGACGTTTTCGCCGCCGACGCGGCGGCGTGTGTGGCGGCGGCCGGAGGCCAGGCTTTAGTGCTGGGGCAGGTCCCGACGCCGGTGGCAGCGCACGCGGTCGTTACCAGTGGGGCAGACGCGGGCATCGTCGTCACTGCTAGCCATAACCCGCCGGAGGACAACGGTTACAAGCTCTACGACGCCAGCGGCGCGCAGATCGTGCCGCCCGGCGACGCCGCCGTGGAGGCTCACATGGCTACGGCGCCGCTTCCGCCACGGAAAATCCCGCCACCTACAAGCGGTGGATCGGTGTGTCGGGTTGGCTCCGAGGCGATCGGGAGTTACCTGGCCGACATAACCCGCCACCTGGCCCAAGTGGCGGCGACGCCGCAGCCCGGCGAACCGCTAAAAGTGGTTTACACGCCGCTGCACGGCGTGGGGGCAGTGGTGCTTGAGGCGCTATTTGAGCGCCTGGACTTGCCCGCGCCGGCAGTCGTGACCTCCCAGGCTCAGCCCGACGGCGACTTCCCGACAGTCAGCTTCCCCAACCCCGAAGAGCCCGGAGCGCTCGAAGCTGCCTACCATCTGGCAAGCCAGATCGGCGCTGACCTGGTTATTGCCAACGATCCCGACGCCGACCGGCTGGCTGTGGCCGTGCCGGCGGGCGATAGCTGGCGGCGCCTCACCGGCGACGAACTGGGTGCGCTGCTAGCGGACTGTCTGCTAAGACGGCGCATCCTCGCTGTGCCCGACGAGCCGGTGCTGCTAGCAGCCAGCCTGGTGTCGTCGCAGCTGCTGGGAGCCATGGCCGCTGAGGCCGATGTGGCCTACTCCGAGACGCTCACCGGCTTCAAGTGGATTGCCCGCGCCGCTGACGGTCGACCGGAGCGACTGCTGTTCGGCTATGAGGAGGCGTTGGGGTACGCGGTCTGCGACGCGGTGCGCGACAAGGACGGCATAAGCGCCGCTGCCCTAGCGGTGCAACTGGCCGGCGAGCTGCGAGAGGCGGGCTCGTCGCTGCTCGAGCGTCTCGACGATCTTTACCGCACCCACGGCGTACACAAAACCGGCCAGGTCACGGTCCGATTCCCGTCTGTCGAGGCGGTCGCCGGTCCCGCGGCGGCCACTAACCGACTTCGGGGCAACCCCCCGACGAGGATCGCCGGGCAGCGCGTGACAGCGCTGGCGGACTATTCCCAACTAGGCGGTCCGCTGCCGCCGACGGACATGCTGGTTTTTGGCTTATCGGCGGGCGACCGGGTGATCGTGCGGCCCAGTGGCACCGAACCCAAACTGAAGGTCTACATCGAGACGATTCAGGAGGTAACCGGCGGAAACCTCCAGCGCGCCAAAGCTCGGGCACAAAAGCGTCTCCGATTGCTGGCGAAAGAGCTCAGCGCAATCGTGAGGGACGGCTGACTTCCCTTCAGCGGCAAAGCCCCGAAGCCGGCACCTAGCCCAAGCCAAGTGCCACTCTTGCCCCGATCAGGCGTTCTTGCCCAGGGTGGTAGCAGGGCTGGGGGTGGCGTCCTGCAACGCTCGGCGGCGAGCGAAGAGTTCCTCGGCGGCCCCTTGGGCGCGCTCGGCCACCGCCGCCACGTCTACCGAGATGACCTCCCCGTCGGCAACCAAGTGGCGCCCCTGCACCCAGACGTCGCTCACATCGTTGGCTGAGGCGCTGAACACCAGGTGTGCTGGAGCATTGAAGTCCTCCCCGCTCAACAGCGGGACGAAGTGTAGGCCCCGCAAGTCCACCATCACGATGTCGGCGTCCTTGCCCTCTTCCAGCGTGCCGGTCACGTCAGCTAGCCCCAGAGCCTTGGCACCCGAGCGGGTGGCCATGTCCAAAATGTCCCAGGGGTCGCCGGTGGTGGGGTCTAGGGTGGACACTTTCGCCAGCAGCGAAGCGAACTTCATCTCCTCGAGCATGTCCAGGTTGTTGTTTTCCTTCTCACCGTCGGTGCCTAGCGCCACCGTCACGCCCTGGCTGCGGTAGAAGCCCACCCTGGCCGGGCCAGAGGAGAGCTTCATGTTGGAGCAGGGGCAGTGGGTGACCGCGGTGTCGGTCTCGGCCAGGATTCGCACCTCTCGGTCGTCGAGCCAGACGCCGTGGGCAATGACCGACGACGGTCCCAGGATGCCCCGCTGGTAGAACTCCTCGATAGGACGTCGACCAAACTGCCGGAGGCACTCCTGCACCTCCCAAATGGACTCAGAGGAATGGGTATGGATGCCAGTGTCGAACTCGGCTGCCAGATCAGCGGCGCCACGGAACATGTCCGGCGAGCAGTAGAAGATGTGTTCGAGTCCCACCCAGGTGCGGACCCGCCCGTCGGCGGCCACTCGGTGAGTCTCCAGCAGGCGGCGGTTGGTCTCCAGTGTCTCGAAGTAGTCGTAGAGGTCGGCGGTGTAGGGCACCAGCGTGGCGCGGATGCCTATGGCCTCGGCTGCGGCCGCCGAACCCTGCATATGCCGCCACATGTCCAGCACCGAGGTGGTGCCGCCGCGTAACCCTTCGGTGTAGGCCATCCAGGAGGCTGCCTCGGCGATCTCGGGAGTAAGCGCCCGGTGCGCAGGGTCGATGTGGTTTTCTAGCCACTCCCACAGCGCCAACGACTCGGCGGTGCCGCGTAGCAAGCCAGAGTGCAGGTGGCAGTTGTGGATGCCGGGTATGACGGCGTGCCGGTCGGCGTCGATGACCGGCACTTCGGCGGCCGCCGGGTGGTGGCTCACCTGCTCATCGCTACCCACGGCCGCAATGACGCCGTTCAGCACCAGCACCGACCCCGGGTCGTGGTAGGCCCTTTGGCCCTCTAGCGGCAGCACGATGCCTCCCCGGATCAGGAAGGAGCGTTCGGAGTCAGCGGTTACGGCCATGTGGGTCTCCTAGGGAGTCTCGGCGGAGGGCCTAGCGGTCGGGTACGTAGTTGAAGCCCAGCGACTTGGGCATGCGCGCCCGTCTAGCCCCGATGATCAGGATGATCAACGCTACGAAGAACGGGATCATCTGCAGAGCTTCAGTAGGCACGCTGTCCGAAACTATGTTGCGCAGGTTGGTGCCGAGGGCGTCGGCGAGCCCGAAGGCGAAAGAACCCAGCGCCACGCCCCACGCTGACCAGCGCACCATGATGATCACAATCAGGGCGATGAACCCCCGACCGGCGGTGATGGCCGGCTCGAACACGCCCACCAGAGCCGTGGTGATGGCCGCCCCCCCGAGGCCAGCCAACAGGCCCGAGATCAAGGTAGCGACCGAGCGCACCCGGATCACGTCCACGCCCCGGGCGAAGGCCGCGTCGGGATCCTCACCTACGGCCCGCACTGCCAGGCCGAAGGTCGTGCGCTGCGCTAGCCACCAGACCACGGGCACTAAGCCGAAGGCCAGCCACGTCATCCAACTGTTCGACAAGAAGGCCTCGCCCAGGAAGGGGATGTCCGAGAGGCCGGGGATGTGGATCTCGCCGAGGATGTTCACCTGCCGGCGAGTCCCGCCCAGCGGCGTAGTAAGCCGGAAGATGTAGCCGGTCAGGCCGATCCCCAGAATCGTGAGCCCGAATCCCACCACTACCTGGTTGGCGTTCAGGCGCACACACAGCCACACCATCAGCAACGCCAGCGCGGCGCCGGCGAACGCGCCAGCCAGCAGCCCCAGGGCGATGCCCGACTCCACCGTCACGTACAGCGACGTAAGGGCGCCGATAATCATGAAGCCTTCCAGGCCGATGTTCAACACGCCGGCCCGCTGGGCGATTGTCTCGCCTAGGGAAGCGAAGATGAGCGGCGTCGCCAGCCGCATGCCGCCGGCGAAGGTGGCGGTCCAGAAGGTCAACTCGCTGAGTTTGCCCACCTCAGCGCTCCTCGGGCTGGTTGACATCAACAGACCCACCACCGACGCCGCCGGCCCGGGTTGGACTGTCGCCGGAGACCCAGCTAGCCGCCGCGGTGAGTGACTCTGAGACAGACCTCACGGCTCGGCGAACGATGGCGGCGATCTGGGGGGCGTAGCGCACCGCAAACCCCAGCAGGATCAAGGCTTGGATGACATCGCTGAGAGAGGACGGAATGCCCTCTACGGACTGCATGTGCAGGCCACCGGCTTGTAGTGTCCCTACAAGCAGGGCGGCCGCCAGTATTCCCAACGGTCGGGCGCCACCCAGCATCGCCACCACCAGGCCGAAGTAGCCGATCTCCTCGGCAATGTCTACGAACAGCCGCTGCAGCAGCCCAGCCGCCTGCAACCAACCCGCCAACCCGGCTAAAGCCCCTGAGATGAGCAGGCTGTTAAGGATTATGCGCTGCCCGCCGAAGCCCAAGCTGTGCGCCAGGCGGGGATTCTCGCCGAAGAGGTCGTAGCGGTAGCCCATAGTGGAGCGCGTCCACAGGCCAAACAGCAGAATCACCACTACCACTGCGAGGACGCCGGCGTGGAGCCTGGTGCCGGCCACGAGGTCGCCCAAAGCAGCGTTACTGGCGAACGGTTCGGACTTGGGCGTAATAGCCCGGGGCTCCTTCAAGGGGCCATTCAGCAGGTAGGAGAGGAGCAGGAAGGCAAACTCGTTGAACAGCAGGGTGGAGAGGATCTCATTGACGTTTAGGTAGGCGCGCAGCAGAGCCGGAACCACTACCCATGCCATACCGAAGAGGGCGCCCCCGACGGCAGCCAAAGGGATGGCTACGGCGCTGGGGGCGTCCTGCAGCAGGAACCCAGTCAGCAGGGCACCCAGACTGCCGGCGATGAGTTGGCCTTGCGCCCCGATGGTGATGACGCCCGCCCTTAGGGCTATCGCCGCGCCGATGCCCACGATCGCTAGCGGGGCAGCTCGTGCCAGCGTCTCGCCGATGGCGAAGGTGTCGCCGAAGCTGCCTGCCAGGATCGCGCCGTAGGCGGTTAGTGGGTTCTGCCCCGAACCTGCCAGGATGACCGCCCCCAGTGCCAGGGCAACTACCACCGCCAGCAGGCTGGTGCCAAGACCGACGGTGACCCGCTCAAACGGTCCCTCGATCCGCGGCGCCTCGGAGGTCTCGCTACTCGAGTCGGGTGCTCCGGCGCCGGGCGTGCTGCCGGCAGTCGGGCTCACGGCTCTGGGATGGCGCCGGTGGTCTCGCCGGCAGAGTCCCAGTGCAGGCCAGCCATAACGGCCCCGAGGCGGGCCGAGGTCATCTCTGCTACCTCGAACCGGTCGGTAACCCGGCCGCCGCTGAGCACTACGACGCGCTGAGAGAGTTCTGCTACCTCGTCTAGGTCGGCGGAGATGATTACTACCGCCCCGCCCTCGGCGGCAGTATCGAAGCAGCGGTCGCGAATCGCCCGGCCGGCGTGGGGGTCTAGCCCTTTAGTGGGGCCAGCGGCCACTAGCACAGCCGGAGTGTGCTCCATCTCCCGAGCCGCCATGAGCTTTTGCTGGTTGCCGCCCGAGAGCGTCGCTGCCGCTAGTGCCGGTTCAGGCGGGCGCACGTCGAAGCGTCGCGCTAGTGCCCGGGCGTGGTGCTTTATTGCTGCTCGCAGTCGCACGCCGAAGCGGGCAAACTCGGCATCGGCAACCCGCCGGGCGATTAGGTTGTCGGCCAGCGAGAAGGAGGCGGCAAGCCCGGCGCTGCGATCCTCCGGCAGCAGCGCCACCCCGGCGGCGATGGCAGCCGCAGTTGAGCCGGTCACGTCGTTTCCGTCGATTTGCACACTGCCCGTATCGGGGCGGATCTGACCGGTGAGTACCGCGGCCAGCTCCTCCTGGCCGTTACCCGCCACACCAACCACCCCGACGATCTCGCCGGCCCGTACCCGCAGTGACACGTCATCCAGGCCCGGTCCGTGCTCAGCGGCGAGACTGAGCTGCTCGGCCTCGAGGCGCACGTTGCCGAGTTTCAGCTGCGGCCGGCTTACTTCCAGCAGTGAAATATCTCCGACCATCAACTCGGCTATACGGCGCAGGTCGGCGGCAACATCCTCGCCGACGGTCACCACGCGCCCCTGGCGCAGCACGGTAAGTCGGTCGGCTAGCTCGGCTAACTCGGGCAGCCGGTGGGAGATATAGATGATCGGCGTGCCTTCGTCTCTCAGCCGCCGACAGAGTGCGATGAGAGCTTCGGTCTCTAGTGGGCCGAGCGCCGAACTGGGCTCGTCGAGGATTAGCAGGCGAGCGCCCCAAGCCAAGCTGATCAGAATCTCAGCCTGCTGACGTACCGCCAGGGGTAGGTCGTCTACCAACTGGTCGGCGGGAACCGAGAGGTCTAGTTCCGCTGCTAGACGTTCGACCTCGGCTCGTGCCTCCCGGGCGTTGAAACGGCGCGGCCACAGCCGCCAGCCAGTTTGTTGGCGGGGGCGACCCAACTCGATGTTCTGAGCCACCGTGAGACCCCTTACCAGCGAGAGCTGCTGGCGCACGTGTGCCACACCGGCCGCCGAGCCGTCCGCCCGCCGCCGCGGGCTGTAGGGCTCGCCAAACAGCTGAAGCGTGCCATTGTCGGGCCGTAGCGCTCCGGCCACGATTTTGGCCAGTGTGGACTTGCCGGCGCCGTTCTCGCCGACGAGGGCATGAATCTCACCGGCCCGCAATTCGAAGTCCACCCGGTCGAGCGCTTGCGTGGTGCCGAAGCGCCGGGACACGCCGCGGGCTGCAAAAGCCAGCGAGGAGGATTGGGGGGTGCTTTCGGTCATTCCGGCGGTGGGAGGCTGGCGCGGGCTGCGCCGGCTACTTCGTCCTCGTCGACGCTGACGCAATGTCCGTCTTGCACGACCACCTGGCCCGCGGCGATTACCAGTTCGGCGCGATCTGACAGGCCGGTCAGCACCAGACCGACGACCGGGTCGTGCACGCCGACGCGGTCTACGGTGGTGATGTCCCAGGCAGCTAGGTCCGCGCCCGCGCCCGGGGCCAGGGTGCCCAACTCCGCACGGCTGAGGCAGCGGGCAGAGCCTCGGGTGGCCATCGATAGCAACTCGCGGACGCTCAGCCAGTTCTGCGGTTTCGGGCTGTGCTGGCGGTGCGACAGGGCTGCCAAGCGCAGGTCGCCTAGCTGGTTGCAGCCATCGTTGGAGGCCGATCCGGTGGTGCCGAAACCTACTGTGCAGCCACTGTCTAGCCACGACCGCACGGGCGCCGGGCGGAAACCCATGCGCAAATCGGGAGCGATGAGATGCACGATACCCACCTCGGCGGCGGCGTAGTTAGGGATCTCGCCGCGGGGGCAGTCCATCATGTGCGCTAGCCACACCCGGTCGTTGTGCCAACCCACCTCGCCGATGACCTGCCAGGGAGACCGACCGTAGCGGCGGCGGCAAAACTGCGTGTCCACCCCCTCGTAAAGGTGAGTGTGCAGGCCCACGCCGGGGTTCTCGGCCGCGATCTCGGCGAAGGCGGCGAACAACTCGAGGCGGTCCACGTGCGGTCCGCAGGGCGCTAGATCTACGCGGATTGCCGCCAGCGGATCGGGGTCGTGGTATCTGTCGATGAGTTCGAGGCTGTGACGCAAGACCTCGTCGACGCTCTGGCAGGCATCTTCGGGCCCCTCCCCGCCTTCGCTGCGGGGGTAGGTCATGGTGCCTCGGCCGGCGTGGAGGCGGACCCCGACCGTGCGAGCCTCTTCAATGATGGCCTCGAGGTACGGCTCCGTGACCCCGCCGGGGTAGTAGTAGTGCTGGTCGGCCACGGTCGTCACTCCACACAGCAGCGACTCCACCATGCCGGCTTTGGCCATCGCGGCGATCTTCTCGGGAGTGAAATGGCCGTTGCGCCACCACTGGGTGCAGAGTTGCCCTAGGCCTTTCAGCCACTCCGGCAGCAGGATCCGCTCTAGCTGGGGGATGCAGCGTAGACCTACCTGGTATAGGTGCTGGTGGGCGTTGATGAGGCCAGGCATCACTAGCAGCCGCGAGCAGTCGAGGATGGTCTCGTCGGCCTGCGGCTCGAGGGCGCCGATCTCTAAGATTCGACCGCCGGCGATGCGGAGATCCACGTTCTGCAGCTCACGGTCGTCCTCGTCAAAGGTCAACAGATGGGCGATATTGCGCAGCACTAACCCAGGCATGGCCGCAAGTCTGGCAAATTCCGCGAGCGAATGATCGCGAATGGGCTTACATCTTCTGGTGCCGAATTGCTGGTCAGGGCTTTTAGCAGTCTCATACCGTCTGTCGCCCTGGGTGTGGTTGGGTAGGATGGCAGTGTGATCGAGCGGGAGTTGACATTGCAACTTGTGGAGCAGTTCAATCAGCGTCCGCTTGTAACGATAGTTGGGCCGCGCCAGTCCGGCAAAACTACGTTGTGCCGCAACACGTTCCCGCATCTGCCGGTAGCTGATTTGGAAATACCTGAGATGCGTGAACTAGCTACGAACAACCCGAAAGAGTTTTTAGCTCAGTACCCCGCTGGGGCGATAATTGACGAGGTGCATTTAGCCAGCTCGGATTTGTTTAGTTATTTGAAGGTGCTCGCCGATACTGCGAACCGTAAAGGCTTGTTTGTGCTGTCCGGTAGCCAGCAATTCGCAGTTCTGGCGCGTGCCACGAAATTGGTTGGACGGACGGGACTGTTGCGCTTGCTGCCTTTGACGCTGGCGGAGCGACGACAGACCGGCGCCAGCGAAAACATCGAAGAAGTCCTATACACCGGGTGCTACCCGGGTGTTTTCGATCAGAAACTTAACCCGACAGCGGCCTACGAAGAATACTACAATCTTTACATTCAGCGCGACGCTCGCATCGCTAACATCGACCCAGACTCAGAGCATTCTGGACACCTTGTCAGCCTTAACAAATTTGTGAGGCAGTGTGCGCTAAGAATTGGACAAACATTCGACCTTACGAATGTAGCGTCTGATGCTAACATACCGCGTCCCGTCGCCGACATGTGGCTCAATGATCTCATACAATGCGACATTGTGTTTCTCGTACAGCCCTACTCAACGAATTACAGGAAGCAACTTACGAAAGCACCAAAGCTGTATTTTCACGATGTCGGTCTAGCATCCTACCTGCTCAAAGTGGAGCGACCTGATGATCTAACCGAACACCGAATGCGTGGCCCACTGTTCGAGAATCTTGTAATAACCGAAGCGCTGAAACATCGTTATAACCGGGCACGGGGTAACAACTTAGCGTTTTATCGAGACGATAGTGGTTTCGAGTGCGACCTCATATACGAGCGAGCCAACCGACACGCTGCTGTCGAGATCAAGTCAGGAACGAACATATCTGCGCGCTGGTTTGACACACTCAAAAAAATCCGCCGCGCCGACGACGAAATCGCCACCACCGCCGTTGTCTACGGCGGCAACAAGCCCGCACAGCATCCACGAGGGCGTGTCATACCTTTTACCCAGTTCAGTTCTTATTTGACCGACTTCGACAATACGCTGTATCACGTGGGCGCGAGACAAGTAGCAGACACTCCTCCTCTACCTAAACCATCAAAATCCAGCATTGACCTTTGACGAAGCCACCCAACGTGTAGCTCCTGACTGCACACTCGCATCCGTAAGCACCATTCCTTATAGGCCTCCATCGCGAACCGCGCGCCGGTGGGCAGAGCATCGGGGGAAGGGGAGTACTCTTTGGCGGATCATGTTTGGTCTGGCCCGGTCTGCAGCAGCGCTGTGGGCGTCGCTGTCCGGCTGCTGCCACATCGCAGCTCTGAGGACACGGCGGTGAGCGCCCGCGCCGTGGGTCGTAGCATCCCGCGAGTCAATGACGACGCAATGCTGCGCGGCGAAGCGGTTTATCTAGCCGATCTAGCCGGCACGATGGGCGACTTGCTGCACGCCTTTGTGATTCGTAGCCCGCTAGCCCACGGCATCCTGGAGGGACTGGAAGTCGAGGAGTTACCCCCCGGTGCCACCGTCATCGGACCTGAGGAGTTGCGCCGCCGGGCTACTGGCGGATTCCCAGTTCTGTGGCAGCTTGCTGCCCAGCACCAGCAGGTCACCCCGCTGCTAGACGACCGGGTTAGGTATGTCGGCCAACCCCTAGCCGTGGTGACCGCCCCCAGTGCCGCAACCGCTGCCGACGCCGCCGAAGCAGTCCTGCCACAAATTCGGGAACTGCCGGCAGTAACCAACCCAAACGCCGCGCTAGCAACCGGGGCGCCGCGCTTGTGGGACGAGCTTGAGGGGAACCTATTAGCCGCTTGCACCGTCGGAGACAGCGCCGAGCACACCGAGGCTGTCTTCGCTGCTGCCGACCAGCGGCTGCACACCCGCTTGGCTATCGGCCGGGTTAGCGGAGCCCCGATGGAGGGTCGGGGCGTCCTGGCGTACACCGAGCCTGGCGGCAAGCTGGTGCTGCACACTTCGACGCAGGCCCCGCATGCTGTGCGGGACGTGCTCTGTGCGGTGTTGGACATCCCCCAACGGTGTGTCCGGGTGGTTGCCCCCGACGTGGGCGGCGGCTTCGGTCTGAAAGATCACCTGTATGAGGACGAGGTGATGGTGGTCGTTGCCGCGCTGGCGTTGGGGCGTCCGGTGCTTTGGACCGAATCCCGCAGCGAGTCGCTGCTGGCTACCACCCACGCCCGTGGTGAGGTCTGCGATGTGGAGGTGGCTTTTGACGACGATGGCACGCTGCGGGGCCTGCGCGTCGAAGCGGTGCGCAACGCCGGCGCCCAGTGCAGCATCTTTGCCGGCGGTCCGCTGTTCGTGGCCCTAGGCATGGCGCCGGGACCCTACCGGTGGGACGCCGTGCGGGGCACGGGCCAGTTGGTGGCCACCAACACTATGCCCACCGGCGCTTACCGGGGCTTCGGGCAGACCCAGGCAGCGCTCATTGGCGAGCGGGCGGTGGAGTTGGTGGCGCGAACGCTGGGTAGGCATCCCGCTGAGTTGCGTCAACAGAACATGATCCGCCCCGAGGAGCAGCCTTACACCACCCGCACACAAGTGACTTACGACAACGGCGACTACGCCGCCCCGCTGCGCCGCGCCCGGGAACTCGTCGAGAGCCGTCGGGCAGCCGAGCCGCAGAAGCCCGGCGACGGCCGCCTGTGGGGTGTTGGCTACGCCTCCCACGTGCAGCTCTCGGGCGTGGGTCCCAGCTCCCTGAACGAGATACTCGGCCTGCGAATCGGTGGTTACGAAAGCGCTGTAGTGCGCATGGAGCCCGACGCCAGCGTGCGCCTCTACACCGGTGTGTCGCCCCACGGCCAGGGCTTAGAAACCACCCTGGCGCAGTTGCTAGCAGATGAGTTGGGCGTGGAGGTGACTGATGTGGAGGTGATCCACAGCGACACCGACGTTACGCCCTACTCGGCGTACGGCACGGCGGCTTCCCGCTCGATGGCCCTGGGCGGCGGCTCGGCGATAGTGGCGGCCCGCCAGCTGGCCGAGCGGATTCGGGCCATCGCCGCTGACATGTTGGAGGCCAACCCCGCCGACCTAACCCTTGCCGCGGGGCGGGTTACCGTGGCTGGCACTGACGCTTCGGTGCCGCTGGCGGAGGTAGCCGCGGCGGCCCACCGAGCCTTCCGCTTGCCCCAGGGCCAGCCCCCCGGGCTCACAGCCAGCTACATCTACGACCCACCTAGCCCCACTTTCTCTTTTACCACTCACGCCTGTGCGGTGGCCGTGGACCCCGAGTTAGGCAGCGTGGAGATACACGACTACGTGGTGGTGCTGGACTGCGGCACGGTGGTAAACCCGGTAATCGTGCAAGGGCAGGTGCACGGTGGTGCCGCTCAAGGCATCGGGGCGGCACTCAGCGAGGAGATCGTCTACGACGACGGCGGCCAGCCTCGCGCCACCACGCTGGCCGACTACCTAGTCCCCACACCCGACGTGTTACCTAACTTCACTGTCGAGCACCAGCAGACACCGTCGCCCCACACGCCCGGCGGCATGAAAGGTATGGGCGAGGGTGGTACTAACGCCGCCTTCTCCTGCGTACTGAACGCCGTGCTCAACGCCCTCGCCGCCAGCGGCGACCCGGTGGACAGCCCGGTTGGCAGCCCAGTTGACGATACGACCCTCGTCACCCCCCTTTCGCCCGAGCGAATCCGCTCGGCGCACATCTCCCTAGCGTGAAGTCCTGGCGCTAGACCCGTCGCCCCAGCGGGCTGCAGAACGACAGAGTGGCCTGCTCCACGAAGCCGCGGTCCAAGAGCGAGTACTGCGGGATCGCCGTGATCGGCAAGAAGATCAACCACATGAACGGGTTTGCTAGCTCGCATCCCAACTCGTGGGCGGCGGCGATGAGTCGGTCTTCAGCCTGAACCATCTCAGCGGGGGAGATGTCGCTCATGATCCCCGCCAGCGGCAGCGGCAGTTCGGCCAGTATCTCCTCGCCGCGGGCTACTACTTGCCCGCCGTTGAGTTCGATCACTCGGTTAATGGCTGTGGCCATGGAGGCGGTGTTGGCACCGATGCACACCACGTTCTCGTCGTCGGGTGACAGCGAAGTGGCCAGTGCCCCGTCACTGAGATTGAACCCAGACATAAAAGCAGTGGAGCGCGAACCGGTGTTGTTGTAGCGCTCCAGCACCGAGACGTAGGAAACGTCGATAGAAGGGTCGGCTAGTACGACGCCGTCCTCGATGGTCAACTCCACATCCCGTCGTAGTCGCAGGGGGATCTCCGGGGGGATGAACATCGAGATGGCTTCCACTTTGCCGTCTTCCATGTCGGTGCGGAACAGCAGGTCGTCGGGCTCCACCGGCGTCAGCGAGAAGGTGCGAAGCAACTCCGCTGGGCGCTCGGGAGGCGTCAACTCCAGCTGCAGCTCGCCGGCGGAGGCTACGAGTTCGCCCCCCACGTACACCGCCGAGACCGCGAAGTCCGCCAAATCCTGCACTAGCAAAATGTCGGCGTAGCGGCCCGGAGCCACTGCGCCCACCTGGTCGTCCACCCGCAGGGCGTCGGCGGCGTTGATGGTGACCATCTGGATGGCGGTTACTGGGTCTACGCCCTCGGCGATGGCTCGGCGCACGATGTGGTCCATGTGCCCTAATCGCATCAGCGTGGAGGTGTCGGTGTCGTCGGAGCAGAGGCTGACTCTGCGGGTGGGCAGCCCCGCCTCGGTGACTGCCTTGATGCAGTCGGCCAGGTTGAAGGCCATCGTGGCCTCCCGCAGCAGGCAATAAAAGCCGTTGCGCAGCTTTTCGATGGTCTCCTCCGTCGAGAAGCACTCGTGATCGTCGCGGGCGCCGCAGTTGGCGTAGGCGCCCAGCGCCAGCCCGGTCACGAATGGGGCGTGTCCGTGTACCGGCAGCTTGTGCGCTTCGCAGAGCCCGATGGACTCAATCACGTCGCTATCGCCGGCGCGGATGAAGTCGAAGGTGGTCTCGGCGATGCCGTTGGCCTCGTCCCACTGCATGGCGATCCGATGATCGTCGGGTCCCACGCTGGCTCCGAGGGTGCCTTCGGGGATGGTGTAGGGGATCTTGCAGGGCGGCGGGTTGAAAATGCGCAGCGGCAAGTCAGCTGCCTCGTCGAGCATGTAGCGGATACCGTCGATGCCCTTCACCGGGGCGATCTGGTCGAAGGCGGTGCAGACCGAGGTAGTGCCGCGGGCCAGCACCACCGAAGCGAACTGGGTGATGGACATCTTGGTGACTTCGGTGTGCACGTGCGGATCGATCAGCCCCGGCACGAGGTGCATGCCCGTGGCGTCTATTACCTCGGTGTCCTCGCCGATGGTCTCGCTGACGTCGCCGATGGCGGCGATGCGGTCACCGGCGATGGCCACTCCCGCCTCATAAACCTCGGCGGTGAACACGTTCACCAGCTTGCCTCCGGTGAACACCTTGTCGGCAGAGCGGCGACCGAGGCCGACATCGATGGCTCGCTGGCTATACATGGCGGACCTCCATATGGGTTTGGCCTGGATGCGAGAGCTGGATCGACAGTATAATACCGTTATAGTAGCTATTTCGCTACTATATTGATGATGTGGGGAGGATGTGGGGAGAAATTGATGATATGGGTAGAACTAGAGTAGTCTCGCCGCTGGCTAGTGAGGCGCTGCGTCTGCTTGGCGCACGCGTCCGGCTGGCGCGCCGGCAGCGCCGCTGGACCGTTGAGGAACTCGCAGAGCGTGTTGGTGTCTCCCCGACAACTATCCGCAAGGTTGAGCGCGGCGACGCGACGGTTGCCATCGGGACTGCTTTCGAGGCCGCAGCGCTAATGGGGGTGACGCTGTTCCACGATGATGCGACACGCCGCGCCTTGGAGGGCGATGCTCTAGCGGCACGCCTCGCTCTGCTGCCAGCCGTTGTGCGCCCGCTCCGGATAGACGATGACTTCTGAGTGCGAGCTTTACTCTGCTGCCAGCCGTTGTGCGCCCGCTCCGGATAGACGATGACTTCTGAGTGCGAGCTTTACTCTGCTGCCAGCCGTTGTGCGCCCGCTCCGGAGGGACGATGACTTCTGAGTGCGAGCTTTACTCTGCTGCCAGCCGTTGTGCGCCCGCTCCGGAGGGACGATGACTTCTGAGTGCGAGCTTTACTCTGCTGCCAGCCGTTGTGCGCCCGCTCACGTTAGTTAGACGATGACTTCTGAGTTCGAGCGTTACCCGGCTGAAGCGTTTGTGTGGCTGTGGCTCCCCGGTTTGCTGCAGCCGGTGCCTGCTGGTCGCTTGGTGGATCACGACGGCATAGTCGCCTTCGCCTATGGGCGCAGTTACCTGGCCCGCCCCGATCGTGTTGCGTTATATGAGCCAGAGTTGCCGCTGCGTGCTGGGACGATCAATCCCGCACATGGTGAGATTGCTGGCTGCATAGCTGACACGGGGCCCGATGCTTGGGGTCGTCGGTTAATCGAGCGTCGCCATCTGGTAGAACCGAACGGCTTCTCGCTGCTCGGCTACCTGTTAGAGGCGGGCTCTGACCGCATCGGAGCTCTTGATTTGCAACGCTCGGCGACCAGCTACGAACCCCGCGTCGGTGAGGACACCAGCCCGGAGGAACTCGCCGACGCGATAGAACGGGTTGAGCGAGGCGAACAGCTTTCTGAGCTGCTGCAGCGAGCTTTAGTGCATGGCACTTCGGCGGGCGGTGCTCGGCCGAAGGTGCTGCTTGAAAGCGGCGGGCGGCGCTGGATCGCCAAGTTCCCGTCGGTTACTGACGCGGTGCCGATTACTCAGGTGGAGTGTGTAGCGATGGACTTGGCGGCCCGCGCCGGCCTCGATACGCCCACAGTAGAGCTACGCCGAGTGGCCAACAAGCCGGTGTTGCTGGTCGAGAGGTTCGATCGCCTGCCTGACGGTGGTCGGCGCATGATGGTGTCTGGGCTAACGCTGCTCGGATTGCACGACGCCGACGGAATCGCTGGCCGATATGGCTCCTATACCGCGCTCGCTACAGAGATCCGGCATCGATTTGTTGAACCAAAGCGCACGCTGCATGAGTTGTTTGCTCGCATAACTTTCAACGTGCTCGTCGGCAACACCGATGACCATCCACGCAACCACTCGGCTTTCTGGGACGGCACGACTTTGAGTCTGACTCCGGTCTACGACGTTTGTCCACAGCATCGAATTGGGCAAGAGGCCATGCAGGCGATGTCATATGGCCCGTATGGAGAGCGGCTTAGTCAAGTAAGCGGCTGCCTGGATCAGGCGAGCATCTACCACCTGTCTCGCAGCGAGGCCGAGAGCATTGTTGACCACCAGATCGACGTGATCTGTCATGAATGGCTCGACGCCTGCGACCGCGCCAAACTCACCGCCGTTGAGCGCTCCCAGTACTGGGGAAGCGCGATATTGAACCCTTTCGCACTTTACGGCTACCGCCGGCAGGTGCATCTCGCGCCCCGGCCAACCCGACGGGTTAGTGAAAGGTTAGGTACTCTCGCAGTTCCCAATCTGTGACCGCCCGGGCGTAGCGGGCCCACTCGGCTCGTTTCATGGCCACGAAGTGGTCGCTGATCTCCTCGCCGACCGCCTCGTAGAGTTGCCTGTCGGCCTCTAGGGCGTCGAGGGCCAGCGAGAGGTTTTCTGGGCAGCAGCGCTCGGTGTTGGCTGTCTCCAGGGCATCCCCGGTCTCCGCCGGCGGTAGCGGTTCACTGGTCTCGATTCCCAAGCGGGCGGCGGTCAGCATTGCCGCTGCCGCCAGGTACACGTTGGCGGTGCCGTCGGGAAGCCGGTGCTCCAGGCGGCTAGCGGCTCCCCGTCCCGAAGGAACCCGCACCGCCACCGAGCGGTGGTCGTAGCCCCAGTTGGCCCAGTAGCCCGCCAGCTCGCCCGGCTTGAGGCGCTTGTAGGCATTGATGGTGGGCGCGCAATAGGCGGTCAGGGCTTCGTGGCGGGCCACCACTCCGGCAATGGCCGCCTTGGCCAGCTCCGACAGGCCGTCGCCCTGGGCCGGATCGTCGAACAGGTTCTGGCCGTCAGAGTCGGTGACGCTCAGATGGAAATGGGTGCCATTTCCGCCTTGATCTTGGAACGGGCGTCCCAGAAAGGTCAGCAGCAGTCCGTGGCGCAGTGCTACCTCCCGGCTCAACTGTTTCAGCAGGAAGGCGCGATCTAATGCGTCGAGGGCATCCCCGTAACCCACGACCAACTCGAACTGTGGGTTGTCGTACTCGCTAGCGGCTGCCTCGATTCCCAGCCCACAGCTGGCAGCGGCCGCCATGATGTCGTCGATCAACCCCACTGGGTCTACCACCGTGCCGGTGCCGTAGCAGTAGGCCCCCGGGGTGTCCCAGGGCTCCCAGCCGCCGGAACCGTTGGGCTGCAGCACGTAGGCCTCTAGTTCCACGCCGATTTGGGGAGTACCGCCGGTGATGTCGGCGAGGGTTTCGATGGCGCGCTGTGCCGCCAGGCGGCTGGAGATGGCTAGCGGTTTGCCTAGACGCTCCAGGTTGGCGATTACCACACCGGTGCCGGCATCCCAGCTGGGACGCACGTCGGCGAGTGAGTAGTGGGCGCTGAAATCGCCCATGCCCGCTAGCACTTCGGTTCCCGGCGCGGGGGTGAGGTCTCGGTCGTAGCCCACGCCGAAAATGGTGACGGAGAAGCCCACCTCGCCGGTGACCGCTTCTGCGGGCACGTACTTACCGCGGGCGAAACCAAAATGGTCGGCGAACAGCACGCGGATTCGGTGCATTCCTTCTGGCAGCATGGTTCCTTGGCACTTTCTGGTGGGGCTCTTAGTTGCAGAGTGGGTTGGCTTAGCCGCCCGACATCAGGTTTAGCCGGCGCAAGCCTCCGGCCGGCGCAATCGGTGGATCAGCGGTATTTTCCCGCGGTTCACCGATCTGCCCCGGCGGCTCGGATAGTAGCCTGACGACTCGGTCGCAGCGGCTGCGACCACGGCGAGGAGCCTCGGTCGCGGGTACGTGACCGCACCGTACTCAGAGTGGGGTGTTGTGCTCAGCGCCGAACACCTAAGCGCTCTGTTGGGGCGCCCGAGGGGAGGACACCTTGAACGAACCCACTACACGATCCACGAGAAGGCGGCGAACTTGGTTGCGACCAGCCAGTCTGTTGGCCGCCCTGCTGACGGTGACGCTGATAGCGGTCGCTTGCGGCAGCGATGATGATGACATGTCGGCGGCGCCACCCCCGGCTCCCGAGCCGGCCGCCGCTCCGGCACCTGCTCCCGAACCTGCGCCGGCTCCCGAGCCGCCTCCGCCTGCCGAGCCCGCGCCGGCGCCTGCTGCCGACGAGGGTCTGCGGGTAGCACTGCTGCTGCCGGGCATCAAGAACGACAACTCTTTCAGTCAGGCGGCAGCCGAAGGCCTGCTCGACGCCGTGGAGGCCGACGGCAACATTGCTGAGTACCAGATTCTGGAGGAGATCATCGAACCCACCGATTCTCTGCCGGCTCTGCGTGGTTTCGCCAGCCGGGGTTTTGACCTGATAATCGGTCACGGCATTGAGTACGTGGACCCAATCATGGAGCTCTATTCAGAGTTCCCCGAGGTGAAATTCGCTATGACCGGCGGCGTGCTGGTGGAAGGGGCGGAACCTCAGGACAACGTGGTGGACTGGCTTTATAACGTGCAGGACATGGCGTTTCCCAACGGCATCGTGGCGGCTAACGCCATCATCGGCGACACCGTCGGCATCGTGGGTGGTCCGGAGTTCGATTTCGTAAAGACGATGCACGCCTCGTTCCAGCAGGGAGTGGCGTCGATCAACCCGGAAATTCAATTCTTGGAGGGTTTCGCGGGCGACTTCGTCAACGTACAGAAGGCTGCCGAGGTCACCACTTCGCTAATCGACCAGGGTGCGGAACTGATTTACTGCTCCGGCGACGGCATCTGTATTGGCGCTGCCCAGTCGGCCTCGGCGGCTGGCGTGCCGATCCTGGTGGGGTTCGGCTCGCAGTTGGAGACTGCTCCGGATGTGTACCTAGGTGCCACCGTGATTCGCATGAGCGAGCAGTTCCAGATCTACTTCGATGCTGTGCGAGACGGCTCCTTCGGTAACGCTTTCTATCCGGGCAGCCTGCAGAACGGCGGCATAGAGGTGCTGCCTATCAACACCGACGCCACTGTGGAAACGGCTAAGAGTCTCGAAGAACTCCAGCAGATTCTCGACGACTTTGTGACGGCCGTGGAGTCCGGCGAGACCGAGATCCCGTTCCCGTTCTAGCCAGCAACTTCAGCTGATCCCAACAGGGGTGCCACCTGAGCAGAGGTCGGCGGCGCCCCTGTTCGGGATCTTGACGCTGGTGGAGCAGCGGCAGGATGGCCAGCACCGCTGGCTAGGGGTTGGTGTGTTGGTGTTTGGATCGTTGTTTTTGGTTTGGGTGTGGTATGGTGTGGTTGCGTCCAACTGGTCGAGTCTCTTCCACCTGCCCGGAGCCACGGGGGGGGGGGGTAGGAGATAAAAGATGTTCAAAATGTTCTTCGTTCTTCTCATCAGTTTTCGGGTGCCGGGTCGGCGTTTGAGAGCGGCGTTGGCTGTGTTGGTTTTGTTGGGGTCTGCGGTTGTGGCGGTTTCTGTTTCTCAGGCCACTTTGGCGCAGGATGTTAATCCGGCTCAGCCTACGGGTTTGACTGCTACGCCTACTGATAATTCGGTTGTGGTTTCTTGGACTCCGGGGACGGATACTAGTTGCGCTCATAAGCATTATGAGGTGGAGATTCAACTTGGGGATGATACCACCCCGGTTGGGGGAGTGAAGAGGGTTATACCGCCGGGTCCTTATACTGTTACGTTTACTGGTTTGACGCCTGGCAGTAATTATCGTGTGAAGTTGGATGTTGTGGGGACTTGCGGGGAGTGGGCTGATGCTATAGATAAATTGGCTGATTCTGTATATAAATTGTTTATGACTACGGGGACGGCTCCGAGTACTACGACTACTACGACCACTACTACTACGACTTCGTCTACTTCTACGTCTACTACTGTGCCTGGTTTGGTTGTTTCGGCTACGAGTGTGAGCGTGAACGAGGGGGATAGTGGTAGTAAGAATATGGATTTCGTTGTGACGTTGAGTGGTTCTCCGAGTGCTCAGGTGGAGTTTCAGGCTGCGGCTTGGTCTAAGCTTGCGGGTGATGAGGCTAAGGGGGGTCGTGGCGCGGGCCGGGATTTCTTGACGTTCCAGCGTCGGAAGTTCGTGTTCGAGGCTGGTGCTACTGGCGCGGCGTTGTCGAAGACGGTGACTGTGAAGATTCTCGGCGATGAGGTGGATGAGGATGATGAGACGTTCACGTTGTTGTTGAACAATTTGCGGTCTAGTGACTCTCGGGTGAGGTTCTCTAGCAACGACACGAAATTAACCGTGAAGGGCACGATTATTGACGATGACAGTCCTGGGGATACTGGGCATGTGGTCAGTGCTACGAATGTGAGCGTGACCGAGGGGGATAGTGGTAGTAAGAATATGGATTTCGTTGTGACGTTGAGTGCTACGCCTAGTCATCAGGTGGAGTTTCAGGCCGCGGCTTGGTCTAAGCTTGCGGGTGATGAGGCTCAGGGGGGTCGTGGCGTGGGCCGGGATTTCTTGACGTTCCAGCGTCGGAAGTTCGTGTTCGAGGCTGGTGCTACTGGCGCGGCGTTGTCGAAGACGGTGACTGTGACGGTGCTTGGCGATCAGGTGGATGAGGATGATGAGACGTTCACGTTGTTGTTGAACAACCTGCGAAGCGAGGATCATCGGGTGATGTTCTCTAGCAAAGACACGAAATTAACAGTCAAGGGCACGATTATTGACGATGATGATGAGAATGATGTGGGGCATGTGATCAGCGTTGAGAATGTGAGCGTGACCGAGGGGGATAGTGGTAACACTGCGATGAACTTTACGGTCAGGTTAAGTGGCTCGCCGAACGCTCGGGTGGAGTTGCGGGTCACGGCTTGGGGTCTCGCTAAGGGCACGAAGCGGGCTTATATACGAAATTCTTCGCCTGGGGTTCCCTCGGCTACGGGCGGCCGGAATAAGCCCGATCATGATTTCGGGAATTTCGCTAACCGGGCCTTGGCGTTCGAGGCTGGCGCTACTGGCGCGGCACTGTCGAAAACGGTGACGGTGATAGTGAAAGGCGACACGACCCCCGAACCTGACGAGAAAGTAGTCCTAGAACTCCACGACCTGACCACCACAGACCACCGCGTGCACTTCCAAGGCAACACCAAACGACGCGCCACAGCCGCCGGCACCATCACCAACGACGACTAACCCACACCCCCGAAACGAAGAGCAGCGAGACCGGCGAAAACAAACCGGACCCGCTGCTCTTCGGCTATTTGGGGTGGTAGCGGGCTGTTCTGCGTGTACCGGTCATGAGGAGCAGTCCCTTGCCGACCATTCGGCGTAGTAGTCGCGAGGCCTGGTCGGGCGAGAGCCGGCACAACTCGGCGGCTTCGCTCCTAGTGATGGATTCATGCGCGGTGGCGTAGTCCATGATGGTCTGCTCTTGCTGCATGGGGTTATAGACGCGACTGCGCGCGAAGTCGATTGGTTTGCCGATTTCGCGTAACAGCTCGGTGGAGAGGTGGTACGCGCGTCTTCTGCTTTGGACGCGTATTTCCAAGAGGCCATGCTCTGCTAGGTTGGTTAGTAATGCGCGTGCTTCTGTAGTGGAGACTTGTAGGAGTTTCGCTGCGCGGTCTACAGAAACGCGCTGTTCTGAGCACAGTTCGTAGAGAATCTGTAGCGTTGAAAGTTCAAGGGGACTGTTTGCACGCGCTCGACGGGCTGCGAAAGCCGCTAACTCTCGGTTTGCTGCGTAGCCGCCTAACCTTACATCGACCCAGGAGCGGTTGGAGTGCGAGTAGTCGGGCGGCGGTCGCCCGAGTTCAAGTTGGGATCTGTACACCCGGTTAATGCCCCGTCCGGTTCGCTCCACTAGTCCGGCTCGTTTGAACGCATCGGCAACCCGCGGGTTGCGTGCCTGGGGTGGGGCGGTTAGCAGGTTGTCGATAGTTATCCCATCTGGGAATCCGCCCGGGCTGCTGATCGACAGGGTGGTGCCCTCGACAGCGAGACGGACTTGTCCGTTTACTGAGTAGTCACGGTGTGCGAAAGCATTGGCTATCAGCTCTCGCACTGCGACATCCGAGTAGCGTGGAAGTCCCAACCGGAAGAGCCCATCTAGTACTTCCTCCTCGGGGTTGTAGAGGGGCAGCGCACCTACTAAATCGAGCATCGCTTTGATTAGTGGTACTTGCAGGTTTCGATTTACTTGAACCGCTTCATTAGGAGTTAGTACGTGGAATGCGACCGTGTGGGTCGGAGCGAACTGTGCCAGTACTTCCGGGGTGCCGAATAAAAGGGCAGCGCCCAGCGTCGGGACATCGCTGCCGGACAAGAACCCTAGAGCAGAAAGTAAATCTCGGTCAGAGCAGGTAGTCAGGGCGACATCGCCGCCTTCTCTGGCTAAGAAGCGGAATCGGTCCAGTTCGCTGGAATCTAGGTCTTCGATGTTTAGGCGGTTCAGTGGTAGCGTGGATAAGTCGAGTCCGCCTGGCATGCTGATTCTTCCCTGGACTTCGTATGGGTGCATTGGCCGGCATTCAGGCTTTCCGTGTACGTCGGTTGCTCTGCGCAGATACCGTCCCGAGGTGGTCGCGACGACCGTACGCGATCTTGGTACACGAACTGCTACTACCGTTTTGTCGTCCAACTGTTCGACTTCTACCTCGACAGTTAGGGGCGGCAATGTCTTGTTAGCAATCATGGCTACTATTCGGTGGCCTTGGGTGGAGTAATCATGCCGGAGGGGAACTCCGATGATGTTGCCGTCGTCGCCTACCCCGATGAGAAGCCAACCGCCTCCACCGTTGGTGAGGCATACGGCTGTTTCCACGATTGCGTCGTCGTTCAGGTTGCTCTTGAACTCGACTTCTTAGGTCTCGCCTCGGGCGATAAGATCTCGCAGGTTCTTGGTCATATCCAGGGATCTTAACGCAGGCGTTTGCGCTTTAGCTTCTAGTGCTCAAAAGCGCGCATAGTTTTGTTAACTGTCGTTAAGTGCCTGCAGGCCTCCGGCTAAGGGCGGCCAGAATCAGCCCGATCAGGATTTCGAGCATTTCAAGAACCAAACTGTCGTGTTCGAGGCTGACCCTAATGGCGCAGCGTTGTCGAAGACTGTGACGGTGAACGAAGAGCAGCGGGACCGGCGAAAACAAGCCAGACCCGCTGCTCTTCAGTTATTTGGGTGGTAGCGGGCTGTTCTGCGTGTACCGGTCATGAGGAGCAGTCCCTTGCCGACCATTCGGCGTAGTAGTCGCGAGGCCTGGTCGGGCGAAAGCCAGCACAACTCGGCGGCTCGACGAGTCCAGAGAAAAGAGCAGCGGACCGGCGAAGAAAGGCCAGTCCGCTGCTCAGGGCGGTGATGGTAAACCCATCCTAGCTGCCCATACGCTGGAGCACAAGCGGCGGCAAGGGAGACTTGCGATCAGCCCTCGCCCACAGGCCTCCCTTTGTTTCTCCCGCTGGAGCACAAGCGGCGGCAAGGGAGACTTGCGAGGCCTGCCGCGATCTGTACGAGCCGTCGGCGTGCGAAACTGAGCGCAAGGCTAACAACCGGATACCTCAGGTACTGTGCTGTTGATGCCGGAGGTACTGTGCCGTACGGCGGGACAGCAAAAACAGGGGAGAGCAATGGCAGTGTTCCACAGGGCCAAGACGCGGATGCCAACCATCGAGGAGTTGCTGCCAGGCCGTTCCCGGCCGATGCCAGTAGCTGCCAGGCACTTGGTGCTTGGCACCCCCACACAGCCCCCGTTCCCGGCGCAGATGCAAAGCCTCATCGTAGGAATGGGCTGCTTCTGGGGCGCCGAGCGCCTGTTCTGGCAGGCCGAGGGTGTCCACACAACTGCCGTCGGCTACGCCGGGGGTGGCACCCCCAACCCTACGTATGAGGAGGTGTGCTCGGGGAGGACAGGTCATGCCGAAGTGGTGCTCGTGATTTTCGACCCGGTGGCCACCAGCCTGGAGGTCCTGCTACGCATCTTCTGGGAGAACCACGATCCCACTCAAGGCATGCGCCAGGGCAACGACATGGGCACGCAATACCGCTCGGCCATCTACGCAGCCGACGAGGTGCAGTTGCTAGCAGCGCAGCGCTCGCGGGAGCGATTTGCACCCGTAGTGCAGGCCGCCGGTCTAGGGCCGATCACCACCGAGATCACGATGGCTCCAACCTTCTACTACGCCGAGGATTATCATCAGCAGTACCTGGCCAAGAACCCCTGGGGTTACTGCGGCATCGGCGGCAACGGCCTGATTCTGCCCGAATCTCAAGAGCCAGAGCACGAAACCCCACCTCTGACGACGCGATGAGCGCCCAGATGGGCGCGATAGTGCTAGATGGCGAGCGCTTAGCTGGTGAGATCCGCAACGAGTTGCGTGACCGTGTCGAGGCGCTGCGGCAGCGAGGCGTGGCACCGGGGCTGGGTACTGTGCTGGTGGGAGACGACGGTCCTTCGGCCAACTACGTGGCTATGAAACACCGCGACTGCGCCGAGCTGGGCATCGAGTCGTTTCACGCGCACCTGCCCGCCGATGCCACCCAGGGAGACATCGACGACATTGTGGACCGATTCAATGCCGACGCCGGGGTGCACGCCTACCTCATGCAGTATCCGTTCCCGCGGCATCTCGACTACGAAGCCGCCCTGATGCGGGTGGATCCGGCCAAGGACGTGGATGGGCTGCACCCAGTGAATCTGGGCAGGCTGGTGCAGGGCATCGATGCACCGCTGGCCTGCACGCCGGCGGGGATCCAGTACATGCTCCAGTCCTACGACATCCCGCTCAAGGGCGCACATGTCGTGATCGTGGGTCGTGGGCTGACCATCGGGAGGCCGCTAGCCAACCTGCTGACCCTAAAGCGGCCGGGTGCCAACGCAGCAGTCACGGTAGTCCACACTGGAGTGAACGACTTGGCCGCGCACACTCGCCAGGCAGATGTCTTGGTGGCCGCGGCGGGTTCGCCTGGGCTCATCACCGCCGACATGGTGAAGCCAGGTGCCGCGGTCGTTGCCGCTGGCGTGTCGTTCTCGGGCCGCCGGCTGTTGTCGGATGTGGACGACTCCGTAGCCAAGGTGGCGGGGTGGCTGTCGCCGCGCATCGGAGGTGTCGGGCCGATGACCCGGGCCATGCTGCTGCGCAACACCGTAGCCGCCGCCGAGGCCGCCACAGGCTGACCCCATCGCCCGGCGTGGCGCTAAGGGGATACCCGTAGGCTTCACGGCTATGTCAGATACCTCCGGACAGGCGACCGGGCAAACAGCTGCGGGAAATATCACCATTGGGGCCGAGGGTGAGTTGCAGGTCCCGGAGGTGCCGATCGTGCCCTACATCCAAGGGGACGGTATAGGTGTGGATATTTGGCCCGCAGCACAAAGCGTGCTCGACGCGGCCGCCGCCAAGTTCGACAGGCGCGTGCAGTGGGTGGAGGTGCTGGCCGGCGAGAAAGCCTTCAATGAGACCGGCGAGTGGTTGCCGGAGGAAACCATCGAGGCCTTCCGGCACTATCTGATTGGCATCAAGGGACCGCTCACTACTCCGGTAGGTGGCGGGTTTCGCAGCTTGAACGTGGCCATCCGCCAGCTGCTGGACTTGTATGTCTGCCTGCGCCCGGTGCGCTGGTTCCGCGGCGTGCCGTCGCCTGTGCGCAACCCAGAACTCGTGGACATAATCATCTTCCGGGAGAACACCGAGGACATCTATGCCGGCATCGAAGCCGAAGCCGGGTCTCCCGAGGCCGACAAAATCAGGGAGATGGTTCGGGAGGTATTCGGGCGAGAGCTACGCGCCGATAGCGGCATCGGCATCAAGCCCGTGTCTCGCACTGGTTCACAACGCCTGCAACGCGCCGCCTTGAACTACGCCGTGGCTCGCCAGCGCTCGCGGGTGACCTTCGTGCACAAGGGCAACATCATGAAGTTCACCGAGGGAGCTTTTAGGAACTGGGGCTACGAGCTGGTGCGGGAAGAGTTCGCCGAGCTAGCAGTGGGTTGGGAGGATTGCGGAGGAAACCCCGGCGACCGGATCCTGGTCAGCGACACAATTGCCGACATCGCGCTGCAGCAAGTGCTGACCCGGCCGGAAGACTTCGATGTCATTGCGACGATGAACCTCAACGGTGACTATCTATCCGACGCTCTGGCAGCACAGGTGGGGGGTATCGGCATCGCTCCCGGGGGCAACATCAACTACGTCACCGGGCACGGTGTGTTTGAAGCCACCCACGGCACGGCCCCTAAGTACGCCGGTCAGGACAAAGTAAACCCGTCTTCGGTGCTGCTTTCGGGCGTGATGATGTTCGAGCACCTGGGTTGGGACGCCGCCGCCGAGGCGATCATTTCTGCCATGGAGGAGACGATTGCCTCGGGCATCGTGACCTACGACTTTGCCCGGCTTATGGAGGGGGCCACCGAAGTGCGCTGCTCGGAGTTCGCTCAGGCGATCATAGACAGGCTGTGAGAACAAGACCTCAGGAGGCGATATGAGCCAAGCCGCTAGCAACTGGTCCGCGCCGCAACGGGTCGCCGTCACGGGCGCCGCTGGCCAGATCGGCTACAGCCTGCTGTTTCGTATTGCCTCGGGACAGTTGCTGGGCCCAGAGCAGCCCGTCATCTTGCAGCTGCTGGAGATCCCTCCCGCCATGGGAGCGTTGGAGGGCGTAGCCATGGAGCTGGCTGACTGCGCTTTCGGCTTGCTGGCGGGCATCGAACTAAGCGATCAGCCTGAGGCGGCATTTGCCGGAGTTTCCTGGGCGCTGCTGGTCGGCAGCCGTCCACGGACTAAGGGGATGGAGCGTAAAGACCTGCTGGAGGCCAACGGCGGCATCTTTACTCGGCAAGGGGCGGCGCTGGCGGCTCATGCGGCCGACGATGTCCGAGTCCTTGTGGTGGGGAACCCGGCAAATACCAACTGTCTTATCGCTCAGCAGAACGCGCCGGGAATACCAGCCGAGCGGTTTTCTGCCATGACTCGCCTGGATCACAACCGCGCCATGGTGCAGTTGGCTAGACGAGCCGGTGTTGGCGTGAATGCCATTCGCCGGATGACCATCTGGGGGAACCACTCGGCTACGCAATACCCCGACATCTTCAACTGTCTCGTCGGTGACCGCCCGGCGCACGAGGTGGTCGAGGATCGCAGTTGGCTGGAAGCGGATTTCATCCCCACGGTGCAGCAGAGGGGGGCCGCCATCATCGAGGCTCGAGGTGCTTCTTCGGCCGCCTCGGCTGCCAACGCCGCCATCGACCACGTCCGGGACTGGGCGACGGGAACTCGCAGCGATGACTGGGTGAGCGTGGCGCTGGCTTCTGACGGCAGCTACGGCGTACCGGAGGGCCTCATAAGCTCGTTCCCCTGCACCAGTGCCGGTGGAGACGACTGGCAGATTGTGCAAGGTCTTGTCCACAACGACTTCAGCCGCGAACGCATCGACAACTCGGTGGCGGAGTTGGCAGCCGAGCGGAAAGCCGTCTCTGAACTCGGACTGATTAGCTAAGAACTCTGAGTAATGGCTTAGAACTCGGTTCGCTCCCGCAATTCAGCAAGTGCAGCGGCTACGTCTTCCAGCGCAGCGCGGTGCTTTACGAGTGCCTTCGTGTCCCCGGTTATCGTGACCCGACCCAACAGAAACTCCACGTGCGCGTCTAGTTCACCGTTGGCGATTCCACGAGCGGTCTCGTAGCTCTGTCGGTAGGTAACAGTGGCGTCTTCGGCTACGCCAACTAGCGCAGTGGCGCCGCCGCGCTCTAGCCGCACCTGGTAGGCACCCCGCGTGCCGTCAGCGTGATCCACGAGCTGCTGGATGACCAGAGGCTCCTCTTGGCTGATTGCCGTGGCCGCTAGCGCTTCGCCGAGTTCGGTCACCCAGTCAGCGCTCAGGAACCGCATAGCGCCTCGGCCGCTAGTGCCGCTAGGGACCCTGAGTCAGACCGCGGCCAGATTGGTTGCAGCAAACTCCCAGTTGAGGAGGTTGCCGATCCAGCTGTCCACGTAGGCGGGGCGCGCATTCTGGTAGTCCAGGTAGTAAGCGTGCTCCCAGACATCGATGGTCAGCAACGGTGTTCGGTCGTGGCGCTGGGGCAAGTCGGCGTTAGCTGTCGTCATGACTTCCAATCGCTCGCCACCAGCTACGAGCCACACCCAACCCGAAGCGAAGTGGCTGCAGGCAGCGACGCTGAACTGCTTGCGGAAGCCATCCACCGAGCCGAAGCTGTCCTCAATAGCGGCGCGCAGTTGCCCAACTGGGTCGCCACCGCCATTTGGGTGCATCGAATGCCAATAAAAGGTGTGGTTCCAGACCTGGGCGGCATTGTTGAACAATGTTCCGCTGGTGCTGACGATGAGATCTTCCAGCAGGGCGCCCTCCGACGCCGACGCTGCCACCAGCCGGTTTACGTTGGCGACGTACCCGGCGTGATGCTTGCCGTAGTGCAGCGCCACGGTGTCGGCGCTGATGTGCGGCGCCAGCGCATTGTCGGGGTAGGGGAGTGGGGGCAGTTGTACTGTCGCCGAGTTGCTCACGTGGGACCTCCGAGGCCGCAGGCAAAAGGAGCCGCCGTATGTGGCAGCTATCTGAGGATCTTCTAGTAAACCGCGTTAGCCGGCGGTTCCGGCGGTTGAGCGCTGTGCTTGGCGCGCCACCGACAGCGAAAGCGCAAACGCCATGACAGCGCAGACCGTGGGCCAAAGCACCTCGTTGCGATCGGGCCAGGAGAGGCCGGTTCCACTGATCACCTCATCGGGTCCGCCCAGGATCCCGACACCGTTTGGCCAGGGCCAAAGCACCCTCAGCGATCCTCCCATGAGCCCTACGATCACAGCCATCACTACGTCATGGTGCCGGTTGAACAGTCTGGCGAGCAGCTTGGCAAACGCCAGCGCTCCTACCAGTGCCCCGCCCGCCACCAAGCCAACTACCCGCCAATCGCGCTGGCTCAAGGCGTCGATGAAAGGCGCGTAAACCCCGGCCATGAGCAACACGAACGCTCCCGACACACCGGGCAGCATCATGGCGCAAACTCCTAGCGCACCGGCAGCGAACCACAGCCAACCGGCAGGGGCGGAGACAGGTTCGGCGACGAGCCCGAAACCCCAGCCGCAAGCAGCGCCCACCGCTAGGGCGAGCGCAGCTAGCGGCCAGCGCCAACGATGCACCTGTCGAACCGCTGCCACGACCGCGGCGCACACCAAGCCCGCAAAGGCTCCCGCAGTGGCTTCGGCGCGGTTGGTGAGCAGCCAGTCCACAACGCCGGCAAGCACTCCCAGAGCCACGCCAACGCCCGCGCCCAGCGGGATCACCAGTCGCCAGTCAATCCGACGCAGCTGCTCTCTGGCCTCTCGAAAGTCGCCGCGGAGCACTCCAGTCAGCACGCCAGCAACTCCGGCCGCCGATCGCAGCAAACGCTCGTAGACACCTAAGAGCACGGCCACCGTGCTGCCGGAAACCCCGGGTACAAGGTCGGCGGTGCCGATGCAGAATCCCCGAAGGCCATCGCTGGTCAACCGCAGGAGACCCCTACCGCTTCGGCGAGGCGCGGTCTCGGCCGTGCGGTGGCTCACACGTTCGGAGGCGGCTTAGCGCTGGCCAGCAAGCTTGCGGTTCTTCAGCTTGGCCCTTACGTAGTCTCGGTTTGTCCAGGCAATGAAGTCGATGGAGATCTCCTTCGGGCAGGCCTCTTCGCACTCGCCGTGGTTGGTGCAACTGCCAAAGAACTGTTCCATGGTCTCAACCATCGCCTCGGTTCGGGCCCAGCGTTCGGGCTGACCCTGCGGAAGTAGGTTCAAGTGCTGCACTTTTGCCGAGGTGAAGAGTTGGGCGGCACTGTTAGGGCAGGCAGCAACGCAGGCGCCGCAGCCGATGCAGGCAGCTGCGTCGAAGGCGCACTCGGCGGCTTCCTTAGGAACCGGTACCAGGTTGGCGTCGGGGGCTGCGCCGGTGTTTACCGAGATAAATCCGCCGGCTGCGATGATCCTGTCTAGCGAGGCGCGGTCGACCGCCAGGTCTTTGATGATCTCAAAGGCGCCCGCGCGCCACGGTTCTACAGTGATGAGGTCCCCGTCGCAGAACTGCCGCATGTGCAGTTGGCATGTGGCCGTGCCCTTCTGTGGCCCATGGGCGCGGCCGTTGATCATCAGACCGCAAGTACCGCAGATTCCCTCCCGGCAGTCTGACTCGAAGACAATCGGTTCCTGCCCTTCGAGCGTGAGGCGCTCGTTCAGCACGTCTAGCATCTCTAGGAAAGAGGCATCAGAGCTGATGTCGCTGACCTCGTAAGTCTCGAAGCCACCGGGTTCGGCCGGTCCGTTCTGACGCCAGATGCGTAGGCGCAGGTTCAGCTTGCCTTCCGCTGCGGAGGCTGCGTCCTCTGGCGGGGCAGCGCCGGCGATCTGGGGCTGGCTCATTTGTAAGACCTCGTTGCTGGTGTCACCGCGTTGAACTCCAGTTCCTCGCGGTGGCAAACCGGCTCGGAGTCGGGCCCACCCCAGGCCCATGCTGCCACGTGCGAGAAGTTCTCGTCGTCCCGAAGGGCCTCGCCTTCGGCGTCCTGATACTCCTCGCGGAAGTGCCCGCCGCAGGATTCCTCACGCTCCAGGGCGTCGCGCGCCATAAGTTCGGCGAGTTCGAAGAAGTCGCTCACCCGCCCGGCTTTCTCTAGCGACTGGTTCAGCGTGGCGGCCGAGCCGGGCACGCAAACGTCGGAATGGAACTCCTGGCGCAGGGCTGGGATTTCTGCCAGGGCCTTTTGCAGTCCCTCGGCGGTCCGCGACATGCCGCAGTAGTCCCACACAATCCGGCCCAGCTCGCGGTGGAACCAGTCCACTGTGCGTGATCCCCGAGACGCGGTCCAGCGGGCGGTGCGATCCTGCACTTCCGAGACTGCTGCGGCGAATGCGGCGTGATCAGTGCCGAGTTTGGTCGCCCCGAGGCGGCCTGCCAGATAGTCACCGACGGTGTACGGCAAGATGAAGTAGCCGTCGGCTAGCCCTTGCATGAGTGCCGAGGCACCGAGACGGTTGGCACCGTGGTCTGAGAAGTTGGCCTCACCGGCCACGAAAAGGCCCGGCAGGTTGCTCATGAGGTTGTAGTCCACCCATAGGCCACCCATGGTGTAGTGAACCGCCGGGTAGATCCGCATGGGTCCCCGGCAGGGATCCTCGCCGGTGATGCGCTCGTACATGTCGAAGAGGTTGCCGTACTTGGCTCGCACTGTCGCCGCCCCGTCGCGTTCCAGCACGTCAGAGAAGTCCAAGTAGACCCCGTTGCGCAGAGGGCCGACGCCACGCCCGGCGTCCACCACTGCCTTGGCGTTGCGAGATGCCACATCCCGGGGCACCAGGTTGCCGAAGGCGGCGTACTTCTCTTCCAAGTAGTAGTCGCGCTCCGCTTCGGGGATGTCCGCTGGTGCTCGGGTGTCGCCGAGGGTCCGTGGCACCCAGATTCGGCCGTCGTTGCGCAGTGACTCCGACATCAGGGTGAGCTTCGATTGGAAGTCGTCGCCGGCGGGAATGCAGGTGGGGTGAATCTGAGTGAAGCACGGATTGGCGAACAAGGCGCCGCGCCGATGAGCCCGCCAGGCCGCGGTGACGTTGCACATCTTGGCGTTGGTGGACAGGTAGTAAACGTTGCCGTAGCCGCCGGTAGCCAAAATCACGGCGTCGGCGGCGTGGGTGCTTAGCTCACCGGTCAGCAGGTTCCGCACCACTATCCCTACCGCTCGGCCCTCAGCGACCACTAGGTCCAACATCTCGGCGCGGCTGTGCAACTCGACGGTGCCCGCTGCTACCTGCCGCATCAACCCCGAGTAGGCGCCGAGTAGGAGTTGCTGGCCAGTCTGGCCGCGGGCGTAGAAAGTGCGCGCCACCTGCGCACCCCCGAAAGTGCGGTTGTCGAGCAGGCCGCCGTACTCCCGGGCGAAGGGCACGCCGGCTGCTACGCACTGATCGATAATCGCCATTGAAGTCTCGGCGAGCCGGTAAACGTTGGCTTCCCGGCTGCGGTAGTCGCCGCCCTTGATGGTGTCGTAAAAGAGCCGGAAGACGCTGTCACCGTCGTTTTTGTAGTTCTTGGCGGCGTTGATACCGCCCTGCGCGGCGATGGAATGCGCCCGACGCGGCGAGTCGTTGTAGGTGAAAGCCTTGACTCGATAGCCCAACTCGCCGAAAGAGGCTGCGGCCGAGGCGCCAGCCAGACCTGTCCCCACCACGATGATGGTGAAGCGACGCTTGTTGGTGGGGCTTACCAAGCGCAGCGAGAACTTGTGATCACTCCAGGCGTCCTCGAGGGGGGCCTGCGGCAGCCGGGCGTCCAGTTTGCCAATCATGATGTACCTACCGCGATGTCAGGTGCTGCGCCGCCGCCCGTTTGCTGGAGTTGCTCAAGGCGTTCTCGCACTACTGAGCGGCCCTCGTCGTCGATTACGCCCGCCTGCACCAGGATCGGGAAGCTGAGGTTGCCGACCAAAATGGCAGCAGCAAAAGCCTGCGCCAGCCTGCGCCGCAGCGGGTTCCAGCGCGGGCTGTTGATCCCGAGACTCTGAAACATGCTCCAGGCGCCGTGGTAGATATGCACCGCCAGAGCCACGTTGGCGACTATGTACCAGATGGCGACTGGCAGGTTGGAGAGGCTTGCTACAACGTTGTGGTAAGGGTCGCCGCGGATGTAGTCGGGATTGAAGTGTCCCCAGGTCAAGTCGGCTAGGTGGTACACCACGAAGAGACCGACGAGCGGGCCTGTCCAGCGCATCGTGCGCGAGGCGAAATTGGCTGCGATGTAATCGCGGCCGCCTGAGTAGCGGCGGTCGGCGGATCGGCTCATCTGAGTAAGGCTGAAGGCCGAATGGATGTGCAACGCGAAGGCGGCGATCAGGCCGATGCGCAGCGCCCATAGCACCCAGGTACGTGGGATTACCTCAGTGCCCAGATCGCGCAGGGTCTCGGCGTACTCGTGTGTTTCCCAGGCGCCTTCGTAGAGGTGCAGATTGCCGAGCATGTGCACCACCACGAAACCCAGCAGGGCGAGCCCCGTGAGTGCCATTACCCACTTCTTGCCAACCGCCGACTGGTAGAGGTTCAGGGGCCAAGGCAGTGCCCGAGGGCGGCGTCGGGCGGCTGGGGACTTCTTGGCGGGTGGCGCTGTGACGATGGAGTTCAGCGTGCTGCTCCTCGATGCGGCCGCTAGTAGGCCCGAAATGTCGGGACTCAAATGGCACTGTGCGAATAGTAACGATACCGGCGCGATCCGCCCTCGCCGGGGACCGCAGAGAAATCTCTGCTGGCGCATTTGATTTTGGTTCTGACTCAGGGCATACTCACCACTACATGCTTGTAATTACACAGGTGTGAATAGACCTGTGGAAAACACAGGTGCCGCAGGCGCTTCGGGAGTAGCAGTCCGCAACTGCTGAGACAACCCGGGTTAGAGGCGCCATTACCTGAGAGGAAGGCCGGATGTTGCAGGAGATGCGAGTACAGGATCCCTGGAAGCAGTTCGCCAACTGCCTTGGCGTGGATCCAGATCTCTTCTTCCCCGAACGCGGGGCGTCCACCAAGGAGGCCAAGCGCGTCTGCAGTGCCTGCGTTGTCCGGTTGGAGTGCCTTGAGTACGCCCTCGACAACGGTGAGAAGTTTGGTATCTGGGGAGGCATGAGCGAGCGGGAGCGCCGACGCGTACGCCGAGAGCGCGCCGAGCAGCGGCGGCAGGCCAGCGAGACTGCCACGGCCTAAGTGGTTCAATAGCTAACCGCTTCAGCTATCTGATGGTCACTGGCGCTGGAGATCGTGTATCCTGAGCTTGTGGCAGTAATCGGAACGCCCGAGCTAATCATCGTTCTGGTGATCGTTCTGGTGATCTTCGGCGGTGCCAAGCTACCGAAGTTGGCCCGATCTCTAGGGCAGGCGCAAAAAGAGTTCCGCAAGAACTCCGGCGAACTCGAAGAGTCGGCCTCCGGCGGATCCGCCGAGACCCAGCCCAGCGACACCTAGAACCTTCACCCGCGACGCTGTAGGCCAACTGGCCGGCGGCTCGGATAGCCGTGCCTGCGAGGCCTATTTTGCTTCGTGCTAGCTGATGGTTTACAGGCCGAGATCTAGGTCGAGTTTTCGGGTTTGGCCGGTGCGGACATCCTGGTTGGCGAGCTTTGATGCGAGTTTTTGCCATGTGGTTGTGATGGTGTTTAGCGTCTCGTTGTCCGGGGTGCTGGCTGCGGCTAGGTCCGAGTAAAGAATGCCCGCGAGTTCGATGGCTGCGACGACGTAGCTGTCGGCGAGCCCGTCTGCCGTGTCCCGGAGTGCTTCTACGTCGTCGGGGTAGGTGCTGTAGACGCGCCACGAAGACATCGTTACCAGGTTGATGTTCAACTCACCTAGTCGGTCTGCGATCTCTGAGCGTAAACCGGGTGGCAGCAGTTCAAGACAGGCTGATATGTCGTGGCCGGAGCGTCGGCGCTCGACGGCTGTGGGTTTAGGGTCACTGTGCCAGACAGCCAAGTTCTTGATTGACTTTTCGACAATCATGGCCGCCTTAGAGCAGACATTAACCATACGCCCGCGTCGAACACCCTCCTGAAGTTCGGGAGGGTAATCCGGGTCCGATTCCAGATCGTCTGCGACGGTAAAGGCTTTCATGCCGAGAAGTTCGCCAAGAATTTCGCCCTCGAACGTTTTGAGGGCCTCCTCCAGGTCGCTTATGGGGCGCACCATAGCCTTGTCCCAGCGCACCTCGCCGCGACACACAGACTCGCCCACCGGAACCAGCCCCAAAGCGTTGATCCGATGCTCGAACGAACTTGGCACTCGTTCGATGCGTGTTTTCCACTCTGGGCGATCCGTGACAAACACTTGCACGGGCCAGCGCCGAGCTATCGCCTTTGATGCTGCTTTCTCCAGCCGGCGAGCCAACTCGTACCGCTCGCTGTAGTCAATGTCGGCGAACAACGCTACTAGGTCAATGTCGCTATGCGCGGTGGCCTTGTCGTGTGCCACCGACCCGTAGAGGAACACCTCCTCGGCACCCTCGACTAACAGCGCATCCGCCGCCCGGCGAGCATCGTCCACCGAAGGGGCAGACTCTTCGACGAGCGTCACGCTCATAACGACACAATACCCCTATACCAACCGCGCCGTGATCCCCTTACGACAACCTGCCCAAAAACCTCGAAGCGTGTGTTCTAGTGGTCTAGAGTTGTCAGGGCAAATCAGTTGGGTCTCCTCCACCTCCGAGAGCGACGGGGGGGGGGTAGGAGTAAAGACATATGCACGTGCGAAGGACTGGTTTTGAAGGTCCTCTTGGGTTGTCCGGTCGGCGTTTAGCCGTGGCGTTGGTTTTGGTGTTCGCGTTGGTGTCTGCGGTTGTCGTGTTTGCGGTTTCTGGAGTCGGTGAGACTCAGAGCGCTACAGTGCCTTCGAGGCCGTCTGGGTTGTCTGCGATGGTGGCGAGTAGTAGTGAGGTGGTCTTGTCGTGGTCGGACCCTGGTGATGATTCGATTACTGGGTATCAGTATCAGCTGAGCAAGAATCCTACTAGCTTGTCGAGTGCTGTTTGGGGTAGTTGGACGAGTGTTCCTAGTTCGGATGCGGATACTGTTTCTTATAAGGTGACTGGTTTGGATAGTGGGACATATTATTTGTTCCGGGTGCGGGCTCAGAGCGTCGGCGGTAACAGTAGAGCGTCGAACGCGGTTTCGGCTACTACTACTGCGGCTACTACCACGACTGTGGTGCCGCCTGGGTTGTCTGTGGTGTGGGGTAGTAGTTCGGCGGTTTTGTCGTGGCCGGATCCTGGTGATGATTCGATTACTGGTTATCAGTATCAGATGAGTAAGGGTTTTTCTAGTTGGATGGATGCTAATTGGGGTAGTTGGATGAGTGTTCCTGGTTCGGATGCGGATACTGTTTCTTATAAGGTGACTGGTTTGGATAGTAGGACGTATTATTTGTTCCAGGTGCGGGCTCAGAGCGTCGGCGATAACAGTAGGTTTTTGGGCTTGGTTGGAGGTTATACTACTTTGGGGGTGCCTTCGATGCCGTCTGGGTTGTCTGTGGTGTGGGGTAGTAGTTCGGCGGTTTTGTCGTGGTCGGATCCTGGTGATGATTCGATTACTGGTTATCAGTATCAGATGAGTAAGGGTTTTTCTAGTTGGATGGATGCTAATTGGGGTAGTTGGATGAGTGTTCCTGGTTCGGATGCGGATACTGTTTCTTATAAGGTGACTGGTTTGGATAGTGGGACATATTATTTGTTCCGGGTGCGGGCTCAGAGCGTCGGCGGTAACAGTAGGGAGTCGTTCGTGGATGGGGGTTATACTTCTTCGACTACTAGCCAGCCAGGTACTACTGCAACTACTTCTACTGTTTTGCCGCCGCGGGTGCATTTGCCTGGCGAGGTGGGTTCCTCGGCTACTGATACGCGGGTGGTTGATTCGGTTGATTCTCGGTCTGTTATGGCTGTTGTGCGGGTGGTTGTTAGTCCGTCGGTTTCGGTTGGGGGGTCGTCTTTGTTTAGGGATCCGGATGGGGCGTATTTGGGTTCGGATCCGTCTGTGGGCGCGGTGTTAGCTACTTCTTTTAAGGTTTCAGCTTTTCCGGTGGATGGTTCTGCTGCGGATTGCCGTGTTGCTAGCACAAACACCCAGGTGGACGGGAACGGTACTTTCACTCGTAATGATGACATGGTTGTTGCGTATTTGAGTGTGGTCAAGGAGTCGGGGCCGTCGGGACGGGTTTGTAGCTATGACATCTTGACTGGTTTGCCTGTTGGGTTTGTTGCTGCTAGCGCGGGTTCGGCGGGGAGCCGTGTGGGTTCTTATGTGCTGTCCCCGGCTACGAAGCTGGTAGCCGATGGTTCTGATAGTGGCAGCGCTCCTGATGTTGTGACCACTTCGGCTGCTGATTGCGGGAAGTCGGTTGTCACTGGGTTGGGTGCTGATAGCCGGTTGGGTAGTTCTGACGATGTGAAAGCAACCGTGACGGGCCCGCTGTGCTTGACTCATAGCGTGAAAGTGGCTACGAGGGATGTGTATGTGACACAGAGCGTTACCGGTGATCCTGGCGGCGGGTCGGCTCGTTACTCGCTCACTGAGGGCCGGTCTTGTGGTACCAGCGGACATGCGGCATCGCCGTCGACGGTGACGTTGCATGAGGGGTATTTCAATATTACTGAGTCGGTGCTGGGTCCGATTGGCGCCGTAGACGCGGATGGTCGCTTCCGAGCCACCCGTCACGTGTTGAACTACCGGGCCGAGCCGTGTGTGGTCACTGTGGCGGTGTCAGAGCTGCCCGAGGGTTGCGCGGCAGTCGCAGCGACACAAAAACGCAACCTCGCCACCAGCGAGGACGCTGCGAACCGTGTCGTGATGCAGTTTGACATAACCTGCCCAAACACCACCACAGACATGGTCGAAGACACTGACATAGGCCCACCAGCCGACACCGCCACCGACGTGGTCGAAGACACTGACATAGGCCCACCAGCCGACACCCCCACCGGCTAATGCACAGTAGTTGAAGATCCTGAGGCGCAGTTAGGCGACAGCTGCGGACCTCTCGCCTACGGTCTCCTGCAGCCTCTCCTGCTGCCGCTGACGTTGCAAACGCCGCCGCTGGCGTTCCGAGGCGCCACCCCATACTCCGTGGGCTATGTGATTGACGAGCGCGTAGTCAAGGCACTCGGCCATCACCGGGCAGCTGGCGCAGATCTTCTGCGCGCGCAATACGCCCGCCCCATCAGAGGGGAAGAAGGCATCAGTAGATTCGCTAGAGCAGCGTGCTCGGGCCATCCAACCCGTGCTCGGCAACCTTGACGGCACGGTGCGTGTGTCCATTGGGTTTAGTAAGTGTCGGTGCGGCTAAAGACCACGTAAAAGACCATACTCCACTAGCCGCAGTTGCGCGGCGGTCGGTTGGAGCGATTAGATAGCCGCCTAACTAAGCGGTAGCCTGGCCTAACTGGGCTTCTCGATACGGATCGGTCGAGCAGCCGGAAGGAGTATCCATGACAAGCTTCGCGCCCGAGTACGAGCAGGAGCTGCCACCGCCAATCGGCCACGTCAAGATCGTGTACGTCGGTCCGGTTGCGCCGCACTGGGAGTTCCGCTCCGACTTCGGTGACAGGCAGATCATTGAGGACTTCCGGATGCGTGCCCACGCCAGGTTGCTGCTGTTGCCCAGAGACGACCCACAATTCCGTCGCAACAGGGAACGAATCAACCGGGACGCTGTCCGTCAGAATCTCCTAATCGAGTGGGATCTCGGCTACGCCGAGGACGAATTTGACCCATACGCGGAAACCTAAAGAGACGCTCGGTGGCCAGCGGCAAACCAGTGGAGACTTCTTCGCTCAAAGCTGAGGCCGGAGGTCTGACCGCGGCAAACGGTCGATATCTAAACCGGCAACTCTCCTGGCTCGACTTCAACGCCCGAGTCTTGCATTTGGCTAGCGACGAGCAGATACCGCTGCTGGAGCGGCTGCACTTCTGTGTAATCGCTGCTAGCAACTTGGACGAGTTCTTCCAAGTGCGAGTGGCCAGCCTCAAAGCTCGGATTGCTGACGGTCGACTGAAACCTTCCTTCGACGGCTTAACCCCGCAAGCTCAGCTCGCCGCTATCCGCTCCCAAGTCAAGGTCCTGCTGGGGGACCTTGAGTCGGTGCTCCTCGACCGGATACTCCCCGAACTCGCAGTTCAGGGGATCCGGATCGTGGATTGGGGCGAGCTAGATCTGGACGACCGGAAGTTTCTGGAGGGCGAGTTCGTTGACCGGGTCTATCCCATCCTCACGCCACTAGCGGTGGACCCCGGCCACCCGTTTCCATATATCTCTAATCTGTCGACAAGCCTCGGGGTGCGGCTGGCGGATCCCGCGACCGGTCGGCACCGCTTTGCTCGGATAAAGGTGCCGTTCACCTACGGGCGCTTGCTGAGCCTTCCCGACGGCGAGCGGTTCGTTCCCATCGAACAGGCCATCGCGGCCCACCTTGATTCGCTATTCCCAGGTATGGAGATCCTCGAGCACGCCTGTTTTAGGGTCACCCGCAACGCCGACCTGTCAGTCGATGAGCAGGAGGCCGAGGACTTGTTGACGGCGGTCGAGGCCGAACTGCAGCGGCGCCGGTCCAGGGCGGTGGTCCGCCTAGAGCTGGCTGCTTCAGCCTCGTCGGAAATGAGCAACCTGCTGATGGACGAACTGGATGTGCAAACCAGTGACGTCTACCGCACCGATCTGCTACTGCACGTTGCGGGCCTGAGGCAACTCTGCCACCAGGATCGGCCTGACCTGCTGTGGGAGCCGCGCGGCCAGCTGGTGCCGGCACCACTGCGGCCGAGCAGCGACGGCACCCCCGACTTCTTCGCTGCTATCAGAACCGCAGACGTGCTAGCGCATCACCCGTATGACTCTTTCGGTGCCTCGGTGCAGGAGTTCATCCATCAGGCGGCAGAAGATCGGAACGTCCTAGCCATCAAGATGACGCTCTACCGCACCGACGGTGACGGCGACATCGTGGAGGCGCTCGTGGCTGCCGCTGAGCGCGGCAAGCAGGTGGCGGTAGTTGTGGAGTTGAAGGCCCGCTTCGACGAGCAGGCCAATATTGGCTGGGCCCGACGACTAGAGAACGCCGGTGCCCACGTGGCCTACGGACTGGTTGGTTTGAAAGTCCACGCCAAGGTGTGTCTCGTGGTCCGAGCCGAGCCCGACGGGATCCGCCGCTACTGCCATGTCGGCACCGGTAACTACAACTCGCTAACGGCCGGGGTTTACGAAGATCTGGGACTGTTTACCGCCGACGAGCGAATCGGCAACGACTTGTCGAACCTGTTCAACCGGCTTACGGGCTTCGGACCCGGCTTCAGCTACCAAGAACTCATCGTGGCTCCTGAAGCTCTCAGGTCGCGCATTTCCGAGTTGATCTCCGCCGAGGCCGCCCACGGCAGCGACGGGCACATCATTCTGAAGCTGAACAGCCTGGCGGACGCCAAGATGATCGACGAGCTGTACGTCGCCTCGAATGCCGGGGTGCGCATAGATTTGTTGATCCGGGGGATCTGCTGCTTGCGGCCTGGTGTGCCGGGACTGTCGGAAAATATCAGTGTCCGTTCGGTGCTCGGCCGCTACTTGGAGCACTCGCGGATCTTCTGTTTCGGTAACGCTAGCGGCTCTGGGCAGCCTGGCTATTTCATCGGCTCGGCAGACCTGATGCCGCGCAATTTGGATCGACGAATCGAGGCTCTGGCGCCGGTCAACGACCCGCGGCTAAAAGCGCGACTGCGGCGTATTCTCAAGGCCAGCCTCAACAAAAAGGCCCGAGCCTGGACTCTGCTTCCCGACGGAACCTGGGTGCCTCCAGCGCCCGGCACGATCTCCCCTCACGACAAGCTCCAAGAGAAATCGATCAAGGCGGAACGCCGAAACTAGCCGGCTGGTCGGCGCAATCCCTCGCCGCACTGTCACTCCGAGTTCACCTTTTGTTCACGTAGATATAGGGCTCAGTATTTCTTGCCTCGTTAGCTTGCAGCCGTCTTTCAGCAATAGCGATTTGAGGAGGAAGACGTGACAAGAGCAAGCAAGGGTTGGAAATGGTACGGCGCGGTGCTTTGCGCGGTTGCCCTGTTAGCGGCTGCCTGCGGTGGAGACGACGGTGACGATGGCGGCACCTCGGCCGCTCTCTCCGAGGAAGTGGCGCCCAATCCGACGAGTCCTAGTGAGGACGTCGGCGGTATCGGTCTCGGTGAGCCCCCAGAGCCTCCGCCGAGTGCGCAAGCCAGCGCGGCCGACGCCGAGTCTCCGCCACCAGCGGCTGAAGAGGAACTGCAAGCCATGTCCGGTTCGGTGACGATTTCGGGTTCTTCGACGGTTGAGCCGATTTCGGTGCGTGTGGCGGAGTTGTTCCGTGATGTGGCCCCAGGTGTGAACGTGACGGTGGACGGGCCGGGTACTGGTGATGGTTTCAAGTTGTTCTGTGCTGGTGAGACCGATATTTCTGATGCTTCGCGGCAGATCAAGAGCGCTGAGGCTGAGGCGTGTGCTGAGGCGGGCGTTAACTGGATTGAGTTGCGGGTCGGTATCGACGGTATTGCGGTGATGACTAACAACAACAACGACTTTGTTAGCTGTCTGAACTTTGAGGATCTCTACGCCATAGCGGGTCCCGAATCCGTCGGGTTCGAGAACTGGAGCGACGCCGGCAGCTTGGCCGCTGAGCTGGGTTCTGCGACTTCGTTCCCGGATTTGGAGTTGGATATTACGGCTCCGGGTGCCGAGTCGGGCACTTATGACAGTTTCATTGAGATTGCGTTGGAGAACATTGGCGATGCTCGCGTCGAGGCTGGTGCTATTTCCGAGGATGATGCGGCTACTACGCGTCCGGATTATGTGTCGGCTGGTGATGACAATGTGATCATTCAGGGTATTGAGGGCGCTACTGGCAGCTTCGGTTGGGTTGGTTTCGCTTACGCGGTGAATGCTGATGTGAAGTTGTTGGATGTTGATGGTGGTGATGGTTGCGTGTCGGCTACGCCAGCGACTATTGCTAGTGGTGAGTATCCGGTGTCGCGGTCGTTGTACATCTATGTGAACGCGGATAAGGCTGCTGCTAGTGAGGCCATTACGGCTTATGTGGACTTCTATATGAGCGAGACGAGTCTAGTGCAGGCTGTCAGCGATGTGGGTTACGTGACCCTCACCAACGACGCTCGTGGGGACACCCAAGCCAACTGGGAAGGCCGGGTCATCGGCAACTGAGACCTGACAACGCCGACCGGGGTTTAGCAAAGTCTTGTAGGTTCCGCCCGTGACTGACTTTTCGCTACGCCTTGGTGGGGGTCGAAAACCGTCGCTCGTCACAGGGCTGCTGAGTAGTACCGCGCTTGCGGCCTCAGCAGCCCTGGCGGGCATGGTTGTGCTGCTGGTCTCCACGTTCATGCCCTGGGTCGTGGTGCAGGGCTCTGGTCAGACGGCGAACGCTTTCGACGCTAACCTGCCTTGGCTGCTGGGCGGGACCGACCTTGCACAGCAGACCGCTGGCTCGTTCGGTAACGCCTGGATCCTGATCGGCGTGGTCATTGTCTGCGCGGTGACCGGCTACCCACTTTTTGCCGGTCGCAGAATGGTTGCGCTGCCGTTGGCGATTATTGGTGCTATCAGCGCGTTGTACATATATTTCACGTCTTATCGATTCAGCAATCAGTTCTCCAAAGTCGAGAACCTGGTTGTTGAAATGGGCAGCGGCTGGTGGCTGGCGTTGATCGGCTCGCTGCTGGTGGTCGGCGGTGGCGCGCTCGCCAGGATCAGCGCAGTCGGCGGAGGCCACGCCGCGGTGTCGGGACCAGTCACCCTCGAGGCGCTTGCCGGAAACCGAGACCGGCGCGACCGGGAGTCAGCAGTACGGATGGTCATGCTGGTCGCCGCGCTAGCTTCGATCCTGGTCTCGGCGCTGATCATCCTGTCGCTCATACGCGACGCCCTTACGTTCATGATCAACATCGAATGGGCGTCGGTTTGGACCAGCGGGTGGTTCCCCCGGCGGGGCTTCTATGACATCAAGACCCTCATCGTCTCTACTGGTCTAGTCGTGGGCGTCTCGACGCTAATTGCTACTCCCTTAGGCCTCGGGGCGGCTGTCTACCTCGCCGAGTACGCCAAGCCAAAGACGAGGCGCTGGCTGAAGCCAACCCTGGAAATTCTCGCCGGCATTCCTAGTGTCGTGTTCGGTTTCTTCGCGCTGCAGTGGATCTCTCCGAACATCATCCAGAACATCGACAGTTGGTTCGGCCAGGACGCCCGGCTGGGGAACCTAGCCGCCGCCGGTGTCGGTGTGGGCATCTTGAGCGTTCCGCTCATGGCCTCGATCTCCGAGGACGCTATGAAAGCAGTCCCTAATTCGTTGCGCGAGGCTTCAGCCGGCCTGGGTTCGCGCAAGGTCACCACAACCTTACGGGTGGTTCTGCCGGCGGCCATCTCTGGGCTGGTAGCAGCGTTCATCGTTACCACCTCGCGCGCGGTTGGTGAGACCATGGTGGTCTTCATTGCCGGCGGCGGGGGCGACACGGCGGTCTACACGCACAACATCTTCGACGGCAGCTTGACGATGACCGCCGCCATGGCTTCGCTGGCCTCGGGCACCGACAGCGTCGTGGGGGAGGGTCTGACGTTCGAATCCCTCTACTTCGTGGGCCTTATGCTCTTCGTGTTGACCCTTGGCATGAATCTGATCGCTGATCGTGTCGTGCGGCGTTTCCAGAACAAGTACTGACGGGGCGGCTATGCGACTGGGATGCGTCTTCGACGACCGGACTAGGAAGGTGGTCAATCGTGCCGTATACCGCAAGTCGCGCGACGTAAAGGGTGGCGTATTTCGAACGCTGCTGCAGCTGGCGCTGCTTATTTCTCTGCTGGTGCTGGCTGTACTACTCGTGGACACCGTTAGCGACGGTTGGTCGGTGCTCAGCGGCCGCCTTGGCGATTTCCTCGCTGGGGGTTTGCGCTCGCAGTCTGGAGATCCCGAACTCGGCGTGTTCCAGGGCATTCGGGGTTCGCTCTGGATTGCCATCTTCGTAATCCTGATTTCGTTCCCGTTGGGAGTTGGTGCTGCCATCTACCTGGAGGAATACGCCCCCAGATCACGACTCACGAGCTTCATCGAGTTGAACATACGCAACTTGGCGGGTGTGCCGTCGGTGGTCTACGGCTTGCTGGGGTTAGCGATCTTCGTGCGGGGGCTTGAGGACATCACCGGTGGTAAGTCGGTCACCGCGGCCGGTATCACTCTGGCGGTGCTGGTGCTGCCGATTGTCATCATTACTTCCTCTGAGGCGATCCGAGCGGTTCCTCAGGCCTTGCGAGAGGCCGGCTACGGAGCGGGTGCTACCAAGTGGGAGGTAATCCGGACCCAGATTCTGCCGTATGCGGCGCCCGGCATCCTTACCGGCACGCTGCTCTCGCTCTCGCGGGCCATCGGCGAGGCAGCCCCGCTTATCTTGGTGGGGGCGGTAACGGGTTTCCTCGGCGGCCAAGCTGGGATGCTTGACATCACTCAACTGCAGGAACGATTCACGGCCATGCCCATACTTATTACCCGTTGGGTGCAGCAGTCTGGGCGTGACGGAGGCTTCGCAACTGCCGCGGCGGCGGCAATCGTGGTAATGCTGGTTGTGGTCCTGCTGTTGAACTCAGCGGCGATCTTCCTGCGGAACCACTTTGAGAAGAAGAGGTGAGACGGTAGCTCAGCGGGTGCCGGCCCCTGATTGTGAAGGTACTGATTATGAAGGCAATGAGATGACCACAACGACTGACGCAGTGGATGTCGCAATGAATGGCGGTGGGGCCGCGCATCTGCCGTCGGAAGCGCCGCCCCTAGACGCCACCTCTGCTGGTAACGAGCCGTTCCCGCCCGATGTCGTCTTCCGCGTAGACGACCTGGACTGCTATTACGGCTCCAACCGGGCAGTGCGCCACGTCACGATGGACATCATGGAATGCGAGATCACAGCCATGATCGGGCCGTCAGGCTGCGGCAAGACCACAGTGCTGCGCTGCTTCAACCGCATGAACGACCTAATAGAGGGGGCGCGAGCCACGGGCACGCTGCTGTTCCGGGGGGTTGATCTGTATGACTCGCGGGTTGACCCGGTGGAGGTGCGGCGCCGTGTCGGCATGGTTTTCCAAAAGCCGAACCCTTTCCCCAAGTCCATCTTCGACAACGTGGCATACGGCCCGCGCATTTCCGGGTCGGTCCCCAAGAGCCAACTTCCCGAGATCGTGGAGTCTTCCCTGCGTCAGGCAGCGCTGTTCGACGAGGTTAAAGACCGCCTCAAGGACTCCGCCATGGGTCTCTCAGGCGGTCAGCAGCAGCGTCTCTGTATCGCCCGGGCAATCGCTACGAGCCCAGATGTACTGCTGATGGATGAGCCGTGTTCGGCCCTAGACCCCATCTCCACCGCCCACATCGAAGAGCTAATGCATACGCTCAAAGAGGAGTACACGATCATCATCGTGACCCACAATATGCAGCAAGCAGCCCGAATCTCTGATCGCACGGCCTTCTATACCGCCGAGGTTGATCCCGACACCAACGCTCGCTACGGGCTGCTCGTAGAGTTCGACAAGACCGAGAAGATCTTCTCGAACCCGTCCGATGAGCGTACTGAGAACTATGTGACTGGCCGTTTCGGCTGATCCAGGAATCTCACCCACCAAACCGTCGACCAGCACGCCAGGAGGTGACGCAATGGTCGAGAGTCTTCGCAAGCCATTCACGGACGAACTCGAGGAAGTCAAGGTCGAGTTGATCCGCATGGCCGGGCTCGTGATCGAGTCGATCCCGCGCTGCACCGATGCCCTGCTGTCAAGTGACCTGGCGGCGGCACAGGAGATTATTGACGCTGACAACGTTCTAGACGACGCATCTCTGGCGTTGGAGAACCATTGCCACCAGTTGCTGGCCTTGCAGCAGCCCATGGCGGGAGATCTGCGGGCGATCCTGGCCGCGCTCACGATTAACTACGAGCTAGAGCGCTCCGGAGACCTGGTGGAGAATATCGCCAAGGCTATGCGGCGCGTTTATGGCATCGAGTTTGGTCCGCGTCTGCGTGGGCTAATCACCCAGATGAGCGAGGAGGCGACCCGGCTGATGCGTTTCGCTGTAGATGCTTACGCCGACAGCAACGCCGGGCTGGCCGCCGCGCTCGACGACATCGACGACCGTTTGGACCGCCTCAACCACCAGTGCCTGGCCGTGATCGTGGGAGACGAGCAACGCGAAATGGGCGACCTGGTTTCGGGAGTGCAACTCGCCCTGATCGCCCGTTACTACGAGAGGATTGGTGACCACGCGGTCAACATCGGAGAGCGGGTGCGCTACCTAGTAGACGGTTGGCGGCCACCACAGTCCGAGGAGATGCCGCCCGAGGAGATGCCGCCGGAGTTTTTAGGTGCGTCCGAGGATGGGGCTTCTGCCGGTTAGCTGATGCGGATCCTGGTTACAAACGACGACGGTATCGAAGCTGCTGGCATCGAGGCTTTGGCACGCTGCGCCCTACTCGCTGGCCACGATGTCTCGGTCTTGGCACCGCTTAGCGAGATGAGCGGAACCGGGGCTTCGATGGGGCCATTGGCTCTGCATAATCCGATTGAGATTCGCCGCTGGAGTCTGCCCTCACTGGGGGATATACCCGTCCACGCCGCCGAGGCGACGCCGGCGGCCTGTGCCATCCTGGGTTGCCTGGGAGTCATTGGAGCGCCGCCCGAGTTGGTGCTCTCGGGCGTTAATGCGGGGTTCAATGTAGGCCGGTCAGCGCTGCACTCGGGGACCGTCGGAGCTGCCCTGACGGCTGCAGCCTGGGGGGTCAAGGGAATAGCGGTTAGCACCTCTACGGCAGCCGCAGCCGAGGTGTACTGGGACACCGCTGCGTCGGTGGCGGTGGATCTGGCTACCTGGTTTATGGAGGACTGCGACGGGCAGTCGTTGAACGTGAACGTGCCGAACCTGCCGCCGGCGGGCCTGCTGGGGGTTCGCTGGGCGACGCTTGCACCGGTTGGCGCTATTCGCAGTTTCGTCACCGGCGTGGAAGAAACCGCAGACCACAGCGGTCTTCGAGTGCTGACCGACCACCTGCGCACCGACCCGGAAGCGGCGCCCCAAGGATCGGATCGGAAGCTGGTGGCGCAGGGCTACGTAACGCTGACCGGCCTGGGGGGACTAGCCCAGTGGACTCCTTCGGGGGATTCCCTTGACGAGGGTCATCTTGCAGGGCTCTTGCGATCCCAACATGGGGCGAATAGCTCTGGATCCAACACTGACGGATCCAACACTGACGGATCTTTGCCCAAGCCAGCCTCAGCCTCCGAACGGTTCCCGTGACGGTCTTAGTCGTAGTACTGGCCTTAGTGCTGTCCTTGGTCGTGGGAGTCGGGGCTGTTGTGGCTGTGCGCTACCGGCGTGCCCAGCGATCGGTTGGGAAAATCCAAAATGCCGCACCGCGCTCGGAGAGTGCCCTGTCGGAGAATGCTTCAGAGACCGAGTGGGGCCACGCTGCGAGCTTGCTGGAGGAGACTGCGGCGCCCACTCCGGTGGACGCAGTCGGCCTGAATGGAGCAATCGACGCTCTAGGGATCCGGCTGCGCGACTTAGAAAGCACCGCTGAAGCTCGTGGCGAGTGGATGGTTCGCCTCGCTGAGGCCATTGCACGGATGACCGAAGGCGTGGTGATCTCTGACTCCACCGGCGAGGTGATCTTCCGCGAGGGCACCGCCCTGGCCACAATCCCAAGTTTGCACGGTCGAACGCTCATGGACGCCGCCTTGAATCGAGTTCTAGGGCGGGCCGGCGAAGGGATGACGGTCCGAGAGGAGGTGCGGCTCTACGGACCGCCCCAGCGTGTCTTCCTGCTCAATGCCTCGCCGCTGTTTGGCGGTGCACTAGCGCTGGTAGAGGAGATCACCGAGAGGGAGCGGGTCGAGACGCTACGCCGAGACTTCGTCGCCAACATCAGCCACGAGTTACGCACCCCGGTTGGGGCGATCAGCCTGCTGGCCGAGACCCTAACGGAGCTGTTGTCAGATTGTGCTCGCACTGCCGAGCAAGCCAGCTTCAGCGCGCAGGACCACGAAATTGCCGTTGGGCTGGCCGGACGGCTCATATCCGAGGCCGATCGGATGACTCGGGCCATTGACGATCTCGCCGAGCTGAGCAGGGTGGAGCGCGAAACGAACGGCGAGCGCAGCGTCGTAGCGCTCCAGGATGTGGTGAACGCCGTGGTCGAACGTCTGGCCAACGCGGCTGAGCAGTATGAAATAGCGGTGAGCGTGGCCGCTCCCTCAGATCCGGTGCTCGTACATGTCAACCGTCGCCAGGTTGCTTCAGCCGTGCATAACCTGCTGGACAACGCCCTCAAGTACTCATCGGCTGGATCATCGGTGAGCGTCCGCATCCGCCGTTGGGACCTCACCGCCGAGCTTTCGGTGCAGGACACCGGCGTCGGCATCCCCCAGGCCGACCTGAGCCGCATCTTTGAGCGGTTCTACCGAGTTGACCGGTCGCGCACTTCGTCCTCGGGGGGCATCGGACTCGGGCTGGCCATCGTTCGTCATGTCGCCCTCAACCATGGTGGGGACATAGAAGTGGAATCGATGGAGGGCGAGGGCAGCACCTTCAGTCTGCGCCTGCCGCTGATCGCCGAAACAGCTAGTAGAGAGTCAGCAGGTACCGAATCAGACCTTGAGCAGCCAGGCATCGGATCGTCACCTAGATCATCGCCCAAGGAACCTGACTCATTGCACCAGGTGCCCAGATGACCGGAGCCCAAACGACCCAAACGAGAGACACGCGGTAGCCGTGAGTCGCTCGGCACGCGTGCTAGTCGTGGAGGACGAGACCTCCTTTGTCGAGGCGCTCAGCGCGGGTTTGCGCCGGGAGGGTTTCGCGCTCGATATTGCCCGTGATGGTCGTGAGGCGTTGGATCGCTTCGAGGCCTGCCAGCCGGACGTAGTGTTGCTAGATGTGATGCTGCCGCGCCTTTCGGGCTTGGACGTGTGCCGGGCGATACGCAGCGTTTCAAATGTGCCGATCATCATGGTCTCGGCTAAGGGCGAGGAGATCGACATGGTGGTGGGCCTAGAGGTTGGCGCGGATGACTATGTGCCCAAGCCATACCGGTTCCGCGAGCTGGTAGCTCGAATTCGCGCTGTGCTGCGCCGTGCCCAGGCACAAGCCGCCGCCGAGAAGGTGGGCGCGAAGGTGACAGCAGCCGACGATCAGCCAATACGGTTGGGCGACGTTGAGATCGACCCGCACGGGCACGAGGTTCAGATCCGCGGCCGCGCGGTCCAACTGCCGCTAAAGGAGTTCGACCTGCTGTGGGTGCTGATTTCTAACGCTGGACGGGTGGTGTCGCGGGACGATCTAATCGACCGTGTCTGGGGGGAGGACTACGTGAGAGACACCAAGACGCTTGACGCCCACATCCGCCGCCTGCGACGCAAGCTCGAAGTCGAGCCGTCCAATCCCGCCCACATTGTCACCGTGAGAGGTGTGGGCTACAAGTACGCTGAGCCCGCCGTTCCCCGAGCCAGCAAGGAAGACGGCTAGGAGGAAGACTATGTCCAGCGCTGGCGGCTGGCGTCCGGTGCGCGAGCCCCTCCACCCGCGCTCGCCGGACATCGTTAGTCCGCGCAAGGTGTCTGACTTCGTGCGCCTGGCCCGCGTTCATGCGCTTTCGGCAGCGGGCGATGCCATGGTTGCTGTGGCGCTCGCTGACTCGCTGTTCTTCTCCGTGGATCCCAGTTCCGCCCGGAACCGCGTGCTGCTATACCTCTTTTTGACGCTCACGCCGTTTGGGGTAGTGGCCCCGCTGATCGGCCCGGCGGTCGACCGGGCGCCCGGTGGGCGTCGTTTGTTGATCGTGTTGCTGAACGCGGGCCGCACCATGACCGTGTTTTTCATGATCGGTAACCTGGACTCGGCGCTGCTGTTCCCGTTGGCTTTTGCTGTCTTGGTGCTGGGCAAGGGCTTCGCCGTGGCTCGGGCCTCGGTGGTTCCTGCCACGGTGCGCGACGAAACCGAACTGGTAAACCGCAACTCCCGGCTAGCGATTCTCGGGGGCGTGGCCGCCCTCGTCGGTGGGATACCGGCTTGGCTGATTCAGCATTTCGTTGGGGCCGACTGGGTGATGGGCATAGCCACCGGTGTATTTCTGGGTTCTTGCGTGCTGGCGCTGCGTATGCCCCGCGCCGAGGTGGAGCCTGGCGGCCTGATCTCTGCCAATGAGACACTGAGTGAGATTCGCGGCTTCGGTATTCGTCTGGCCGCCTCTGGAACCGCCGTGCTGCGAGGCGTGCTGGGGTTCATGACCTTCCTCGTCGCCTTCGGGCTGCGCGACGAAGCGCTCTGGCAGGTCTACCTCTGTGGGGCTTTTGCGATGATCGGAGTGCTGAGCGGCTCAGCAGTCGCCGGCCGGATGAGTGCAGGGGCTGGCGAAGAGTCGATCCTCCAGGTCATGCTGCTGGTGCCAGCATTGGTGTCGCTGCTAGCCATCTGGGATGGCGGGTTGAAGGGAGCGATCGTGGTGGCGCTGGTGGTGGGGTTGTCGGCTTCGGCAGGCAAGGTGGCCTTCGACTCGGTTGTGCAGCGCGACGCCCCCAACGCCGACTACGGCCGGAGTTTTGGGCGTTTCGAAACCCGCTTCCAGTTGTCGTGGGTGGTTGGCGCTGCGCTAGCGGTGATTCCGATGTCGCTCAGGCTGGGCTTCATCCTCATAACCGTGGCGCTCTCGGCCGCGGTCGTGCTGCACCTGGTGGGAGCAAAGAACGTCCGGCGGGGCCAACCGCCTCCTAGCTTGCCTCGCCGGCTGCCGGCCCGCCGCAGGCGCAAGCCCGCCGCCGGAGCCTAGGCGGCCCCGGTGGAGGTCCCAGGTTCGGGATTGCCGTCGGTGGGGTTGTTGTCCCCGGAGCTGGGCTTTTCTAGGTCTTCGTAGATCTCCAAGCGTGCTAGCCAAAGACCGGCGGCGTCAATCTCGCTGGACGTGGGCCAGTTTCCCGCGGTTTGCCAGAGTCGGCCGAGCCCGTCGGTGCCGGCTCGCTCTATCACGCCTTCCACGAAGCGCCTACCACGCCCGGTTGCTTCTGCTGTTAGGTCCAGGCCGAGCAGGCGAGCTACTTGGCGAGCCTCGCCGGGCGGCATGAGACGGCGGCGTCTAAACGCCTCCCGCACGAGGTTCTGCGAGCCCAGCAACTGTTCGCAGGTTCGCTCTGTTGTGATGTCCACGTAGCTGGTCAGCACCGAAAGAAACTCCTGAAGCTGAGTTGTAATCTGCCTTTGAGTTTCAGAAGGTGTGATCCCCAGCAGCGCCTCCGGGCTGGATAACAGGGCGGGCATTTCGACCATAGCCGTCTCGGGGTCCAGGTCCTCGAGTCGTTTCTGCAGCGATTCAAGGATCCCATTCGGGTCGATTTCGAAACTGTGCGCGTGCGTTTTCAGCAGGTCCGTAAGTTGCTGGTGGACCCAGGGCACGCTGAGGATGGCGTTGGTGATGAGGGAGTGGACGCAGACCCAAAGGCAGGTGTCGTCTCGCTGCAGGCTCCAGGAGCGGGCAAAGGCGCTGATGTTCGGCTCGACCAGCAAAAGACGGTCGCTGCGCACTCGGGGCAGGGCCACGTCGTAGGACCCAAGCGCAACTCTTGCTAAGCGGCCCGTCAAAGAGCCAGCAGTCATGTCGGCCAGCAGAGGTGCCAGCGGTTCCATGAGCTGACGTAGCATCTCCTCGGGGCCGGAGTCCGGTGTTGCTGGTTCTGCGGAGTCCTGTCCCGCCCGCAGACCCTCTTGGAGCTGTTGGAAGTGTGGCCGCCAGTCTCGCAGCGTTTGATGTGCCCACCCGCTGCGGTTCACGACGGCGATCTCGACGCTGCCGTGGTCGGCGGTGCTCGCAAGGCCAGTGGCTGCTTCCGCCGCTAGTTGCGCGATACCGGCTAACTCACTGAAGCTAGCCCGAGCCGAAGGTGAGACGTTTGCTTCGGTGGCACCGTCGGAGGCCACTGCCACGGCTAGCTGGTCGGCTGCCTGCCGGCTTACTGCTGGCGACCGCAACAGCCGAGCCAGATCGCCCAACAGCGGCCAGCCCCCAAGCGGATCCTGCTCATCGTCCGAGTCGCCGGGGTTTGGGGGGAACGGAGGCTCTAACGGCGGCATGCCTGCATCGTAGATGGTGTTGGTCCCCGTTACCTTGGGGTTCGAAGATGAATCCCTTATCCAACTTCCCGAGAACTTGCTAGCTGATCCCCCATCCGCCAGCTCCGTCGTGAAACTCACCGGCGATTGTGCTGGCGTGGGGCCGTCGCGGCCGCTGGTGGTGGCGATCACCGGAGTGGCAGGTTCGATTGGCTCGCGGCTGGTGGTACGTCTGGCTTCTCAAGGCGATCAGGTACGAGTGGTCGGCGTTGATACGCAGCCACTGCAGCCGCAGCTCGGAGCCGAACTGCGGCGGGGAGATCTCCGCACCGACGACGTGGTGGAGATGCTCCAGGGCGTAGACGTTGTAGCCCACCTCACCTCGGCGTTCGACCCGCGCCGGGATGGTCTCGAGTCGGCCAGCCTCGACATAGAGGTGGCACGTCGCTTGCTGGCAGCGGTGTCTGAGGCGCAGGTTTCCAGTGTGATCTTGATGTCCAGCGCCATGGTCTACGGGGCCTGGCCCAATAATGCGATCCCACTTACAGAAGACGCTTTACTGCGGCCGAATCCTGGTTTCTCGTTCGCTGCCCACAAGGCTGAGGTGGAGCGACTTGCTGCTGAGTGGCAGGCCCACAATCCCGGTGTGCGGCTTGTAGTGCTACGACCGGTTACTGCGTTAGCCGCGGGAGAGAGCAGTTGGGTGGCTCGCGCCCTGCGCGCCGCGGTGGCGGTGGCCGCCGGGGACGACGATCCGCCGGTGCAGTTCCTGCATCTCGACGATCTGGCTGCGGCGGTGGAGTTGGCGGTTCTAGGCGACCTGTCGGGTACCTACAACGTGGCGCCCGACGGCTATGTTCCGGCGGCCCGCATGAGGCGCTTGAGCGGCACGGTTACTTGGCTGCGGGTTCCGCCGCAGGTTGCTTCGTGGCTGGCTCGCTTCCGCTGGCGCTGGCGTCTGGCCCCGACACCTCCTGGCGTAGTGCCGTATACCCGGTTCCCCTGGGTCGTTTCTAACGAACGGCTGCGAGCCGGCGGTTGGGAGCCGCAACACAGCAACGAGGAGTGTTATGTGGAGTCGCACCACGCCAAGCCGTGGGCTATCACGACATCCTCAGTGATGCAGCGCAGGTCCCTGGCGGCACTCGTGGCGTTAGTGGCGGTTGGGCTGGGCATCGCCATCGGCGCGATGGCGCGATCTCGCCGCAATTCGCCTGGGGGCACCAGCAGTGCCCGGCGGAGATGAATCGTTGCGGGCCTCGCAGCATTTATCCTCTATTCGTGGAATCAACTCCGAGCGAACCGCAGGGCGATACCTGGGTCGGCCTGTTTGCCGAGTGTTTGCCGTTGGAAGCTGCGTTGCAGTGGGCCAACCGCCCGCATTGCGGTGCCGTGGTGCTGTTCTCCGGAAACGCCCGCAATAGCTCCGCCGATCGTCTGGGGGTATACGAACTGATCTACGAGGCCTATGAGGCCGAAGCCGAGGGACGGCTAGCGGCGGTGGCCCACCAGGCTCGGGAAATGTGGCCCGAAGTGGGGCCGCTGGCACTGCTTCATCGCACGGGCACGCTGGCGGTTGGTGAAGCCGCGGTGGTTGTGGTGGCGTCTGCGCCGCATCGCCAGGAGGCGTTCAGCGCCGCCAGGTTTTGCATCGACGCTTTGAAGGCCACTGTTCCGATCTGGAAGCTGGAGAAGTGGGCAGATGGTGAGAGTTGGGGCAGAGAGGCCCAGCACCTCAGCGAAATTGGCGAGTACGTGGAGCGGGCTAACCCGCACTAGAGAGGGTTGGAGAAGCAGCGATTGGCTGGCGTAATCTTTCTGTTCGTGGCGGTGGGAGTATGTGTTCTGGGTTTCCTAGTGATCTGGCTACGGAACCGGGATCGTTCAACCTTCACGTCAAGTGTCGACCGTTTCCATGCCGAAATGTCGGCGCTTAGGCCACCGTCTAAGGGCGGCACACGCCGGCGCTGGCGCAGGTAGATAGGCATGGCGCGCAGCCTGGCGATAGATCTAGGAACGGCGAACACTCTGGTGTACTCGTCAGGTCACGACATTGTCTACCGCCAGCCGACGGTCATTGCTGTTCACCGACAGACCGGTGAGGTGCTCGCTATGGGCTCTGACGCCTGGCGCATGATCGGTCGCACTCCCAGCTACATAGTGGCTCACCGTCCGCTGCGCAGCGGTGCCATCACCGACTTCGAGATGACCGAGCAGATGATGCGTGCCATCTTCCATCAGGTCGGGGTGAACCGCTTCAACCGCCCGAGAGTGGTCATCTGCGTGCCTTCGGCGCTGACTCTCGTGGAAATGCGAGCCGTCAAGTTGGCGGCGCGCCGAGCCGGTGCCGGCAACGTATTGCTGATGGAGCAGCCGATCGCCGCGGCGCTGGGAGCAAACCTGCCGATCGACAAATCTGTCGGGAATCTGATCGTGGACATCGGTGGCGGTACTACCGAGTCGGGGCTCATTTCTCTCGGTGGCGTGGTTGCCCTCGAAGCTGAAAGGGTCGGATCGTTCGCCATCGATGACGCCATTCAGTCTTATCTTCGGGCCAAGTACGACATAGCCGTCGGCGAGCAGACAGCGGAGAAGATCAAAGTCACGGTTGGTTCGGCGCTTGACGTTGGGGAGGACCGGGAGATGCAGTTGCGCGGCCGCCGAGTGTCAATCAGCGCGCCCGAAGTGCTCACCTTGAGTTCAGGCGAAATCCGCGAGGCGATCGCCGCGCCGCTGCGGGCAATCATGAACTCCATCTTGAACTGCGTTGCTAACACGCCGCCCGAGCTGTCCAATGACATTGCCAGGAGTGGGTTATACCTCACCGGGGGCGGCGGGCTGCTCAGCGGGATCGATCAGAGAATTGCCAACGAGGCCAGCGTGCCGGTTCAGCGCGTGGACTACCCCTTGGAGTGCGTCGTGCGCGGTGCGGGACGCTCACTTGATGCGCTGGATCTGATGCGGGGGATGTTCGTGGATTTCGCCGACGGAGAGTAGTCAGCGAAGGGCTTAGTCGAGCAGCGCTTTTCGGGCGAGTACGTATAGTGGGTCAGTTGCGCCAGACATTTTGGTTTTGGTTCATCCAGGTGAGTAGTTGTTCTCCTTGGGTTGGCTCTCGGCCGGGGCCTGTGAGGAGGTCCACGGCGAGTTGGCTAGCTGCGACGCATCGCAGGCCGTCGCGTGTGACGGTCCGGTCGAAAACCACCGGGTCGAAGGGTTCTAGGAGCACGACGTTGGCGCCAGCTTCGGTTTCTCTCAGGCCTAGGCTCTCGGCGGCTTCGACCGTGTCGGGTACGTAGAGCGTGGCCGTTCTGGCAGGAGCGACAGGGTCGAAATATTGCGCCGCGAGGGCACCCGTAGCGGCATATGTGGCCTTTCCTGTCCGGAGTTTGTCGGTGATTGCCTTAAGCCCGCGAGGTTCGAGAAACGCTAAGGCCGTGTTCGATCCTGTTTGGTCGTAGTCCTGTGCCCACCGGCGGATCACTCCCTGCCAGTCGACGGTTTGTACTTGGCCTCGCGGTTGGCGGGTCACCACGTCTTCATGGTCCAGTAAACGCAGCACACGGGACAACGTCGCGGCCGGTATGCCGCTGGCTGCTGCCAACTCGCGGACCCCGAACGGCGGAACCGCATCGACAATAGCGCGGACAGCACAACTGGCGCCCCGCCCCCGAAGCGACTGCAACATGTCGCGGCGCGGCCACGGATCTCTGTCACTCCCTCTAGCACTGATAAACAACCCGGGAGCGTCCACCGCGATGCGGATGTTGCCTGTCGTGTCCACATAGCCGACATCTAGCTCACGGAGCAGTTCCCGCGTTCTGGGCGACAGATACGCAGCACCAAACACCGGGACAGCACCGAACAGATCATCGCCTGTTACTTCCCGGATCCTCCCGACTAACTCTGGAACGCGCCGCGGCTCGACCCGGCTCCTGACCGCGACAGCCAACAGAGCAGTCTCACCAGCGGGAGAGGTGACCTCGATCCGCGAACACGCCCCGAGCCAGCCTGAAGGTCTCACAGACTCCGAGCAGAGTGTCCAACTAGGCGGCATTAGCTGAGCCAGCAACAACTCGATGGCCCGAGCAACATGCTTATCGCTAGGCAACGAGCCACCCGAAGTGAGCAAACCTCCCGCTTCACCAGACTCCTGTACCATAAACACAACTGTATCGGCATACGCGAAACAAGATCAACTACGATACAACACACACGGGAATGGCTGAACTCCCGCTCTCTAAACAAACCTCCACCGACGAGCGGCGACAGCCAACAGAGTCAGAGGCTAGGCGATAAATGGCTATGTAAAAGAAAACGCTGGGTAACGGTAGTTCGCTTCGAGCTGTTTAGAGGTTGGGGTTGTGGGCGCTCTGTCGCTTAACGATGTGACACTTCTAGACGCCCCTGAACAGCGAATTAGCACAATCCCGTATAAGCCCCCTCAGCGAAGGTCCTCGGCCGCTTGGCGTACTTGCCAGTCTCGGTCTTCGGCGGCTCGCTTTAGCGCCTTTTCGACTTCGGGGCCAGAGAACGCCGCTAGGGCTAAGACGGCTCGTCGCCGCACGGTGACGCGGTCATGGGTTGCGGCTAGAACTGCCGAAAGGCCTGAGTTGTGGCCAATCGACCCGAGGGCGGCGACTGCTGTCTCCCGGCATTGGGCGTCGGGGTGGCTTGTGGTGATCTCGCAAAGCAGCGTCACGATTTCCCGCCTCGGCGAGGCGTGCTCGCCACACGCCCAGGCCGCCGCCTCGACCACGCTGGGCTCGGCGTCGCGGAGTGCTTGGGAAAGGTCGGTTTCCTCGTGGCTGGCGGCCAACTCCGCTGACCGGGCGCGCACCGCAGGCGCTGAGTCCTCCAGGGCGGATTGCAGGTCGGCTGCCGTCAGGCTGCTTAGGCGAGCGAGGGCTCCCAACGCTGCGCTTCGTACGCCGGGATGCTGGTCGGCCAGTCCCCGACGGGCTTCGTGTTCGGCGCCGCTGAAGCCGCTCAGGGCTACAGCTTGGCGGCGTCGCAAGGCTGAAGCGTCGGGTGGTTTGGGGTTTCGGTTAATCGGCGAACGCCTCGCACGGTTGGCTTCCCCGCTCATCCGATGAGGGCCTCCAGCGCGATCCCGCCGACGAAGGCCCCAAACCCCACGAGCGCAGCCAGAAGGACACCCAGGATTCCGATGAGCGCCAAGAGACCCACAGCAGCACCAAGCCTCTGCCACCAATGGAAGCCGGCTTCGGGGCCGTAGCGGGCTCGCTGGCCCCGGAACGGATCTCGCCAACCGGTGGTGGCTGAGGTTGTGGGGTTGCTTGTTGGGTTCTGCTGGCTCGGTTGGCGGTTACGCCACGCCGAGCGTTTGAAGCCTCCGGCACCGGGCGCAGGCTCTAGCGTGGAGGGCGATTCCGCGGATCCGGCGGCGGCGAGGTGTGTGGTGGTTGAGGCAAACACAGTCAAGTTCACGCTAGCGAGCTTGCTGCGTGGTGCCTGGCGTGGGCTGAGAGGCCCGTGGCGACGGCGCGGCGCCGTTATGACTGGAACCGGTGCTCTGCGCTGGTCAGCGTTGTGCCGTATCCCGATAAAGATCCCCACAAAGCTCTGGGGCAGCATGCGACGCCACCCGCGGCGCGCAGTTGCCATCATCACGATCCTGAGCGTCATCTTGGCGGCGGTAATGGTGCTGACCTTCGTGTCTGCCCCGTATTACGCGCTGTATCCCGGCGATGTGTACTCCGCCACCGGCGCGGTTTCCTCAGAGAGCGAGCCCACCTACGAGCCGATGAGCCTGATTGGGTTCGTGACCATCTCGGCGCGGCCGACTGGCTCGTTGTGGCAATGGCTGGCGGCCTCTCTGGACGATTCGGTCTCGCTCCAGCACGAGGATGTCTTCAATCGGGGGTTGACGCCTCAGGAGCGGCGCAATACCGATGCTCGGTTGATGACCCGCTCACAGGACGTTTCGGTGTACGTAGCGCTGCGAGAACTGGGCTACGAACTACCCCAATCACAGGTCGTCGTGAGCGGGCTGATCCCCTGCATGCCGGCAGCCGAGCACATTGCAATTGGCGATGTGATCACGTCGGTGGATGGCGAGCCGGTAACCGAATCATCGCAGGTCTCCTCAGACGTGCGTAGCCGCAGCGTGGGCGAAGTGGTTGAGTTTGGCATCCTGCGCCAAGGCGAGGGCGAGCAGGACGACGAGGTTGTGCTAGCCGACATCCGACTGGGGTCTAGCGCGGATGAGTGCATCGAACTGCCGACTCGCACCTCGCGAGCAGATGAACGCCCTCTGTTGGGTGTGATCTTGGCGAACCACTTCGGTGATCTAGGAGTGGGCATCAACTTCGCAACGGGCAACATTGCCGGACCGTCGGCGGGATTGGCGTTCACGCTGTCGGTGATGGATCTGCTGACACCCGGAGAGATCACCGAGGGTCGAGCCGTGGCGGCCACCGGAACCGTTTCGCCCGACGGCTCGGTCGGGGCCGTCGGTGGCATAGCTCAGAAGGTGCGAGCGGTAGAGAGTCGGAACTTCCGGCTCATGCTGGTCCCGGAGGGGCAGTACGAGGAGGCAGTGGCGGCGGCTTCCGACGAGCTAGAGATCGTGGAGGTGGCCTCAGTGGCCGAGGCTCTGGCTGCAGTAGCCCCCAACTGGTCACCGCCACAAACCTGAGCAAGCCAAGCAAGCTATGGGCCACCCGCCGAGACTCGCCGAACCCTACTCGTACTCCCGCCACAAACCTGAGCAAGCTATGCAAGCTATGGGAGTTATGAGAGTTCCCCGGTTGCTAGGGGTATAGGCCATACTATTGATGTTGTGACTGATGCTGCTGTGACTGATGCTGCAACTGATGCTGCTGTGACTGATGCTGCGACGCAGGCGACTAACGCAGGATCTCCGGCAGAAGACCCAGCACTCCCGGGAGGGTCTGTCCCACCGGAGGAGACGAGTGAGGCCGAAACGGTCCTTAGTCCCTCCGACGTTGCCACCCGCGAATTTTCTGTGGCCCGAAAGGGCTACGACCGTGTGGAGGTGCGGTCGTTTCTAGAGTTGATGGCCTCGGCGTTGGCGAACGCAGTGGAGCGCATTTCTGAACTGGAACGACTAGCGGCGAGGGCTGCGGTTAGCGAGAGCGATACCGAAAGCGAGGCAGAGTTCTCAAATCCCGCTAATTCTGAGGCTTTGCTAGAGGCCGTTGCGGCAGAGGCCTGGCGTGACGAAGTGCTGTCCGACCTGGATCGCCGCCGCCGGGAGTTGAACGGCGAGGTAATGCGACTGCGAGCTGGGCGAGATCGTCTACGCCAGGACCTCGGGCAGGCGTTGTCTGCTTTGGGCGAGCAGTTGCAGCGATTAGAAGACTCGCTACATGCCGCTAGATCGGCTGGTGACTTGGCGGAACATCGGGTTCGAGCCGAAGCAACCCGGAGTACCGAAGAGAGACTCGCCGAACTGGAGGCTGCTCGGCTGGCTGGCTTCGCCACTATCGACGCCAAGTCGGCTGCTACAGCAGAACAGTCGGCGACCGACGATGCGCCGCAGACGTGGGTGCCAAAGTCCGGCGCTAAATCTGAGGTTGCCGAATCGGAGATTCCCCGAGTCACCGCCGTCGAGCCAGTGGCCCAGGGTGGCGAAGTGAGTGAGTTGTTCGCCCGACTGCGAGCAGAGCGGCCCAGCAGCCAATCCCAATCTGGCGCTTAGACCCCGGCGCCACGGCGCGCCCGCTCAGCGGCCCGGTCGCGGGCAAACCCAGCGGCTGACAGTAGGATGCCCGCCATGTCAATGACCGGGCCCAAGGGTCCACGCGGGCCGCGAACGCCTTCTGCGCCCCTCCGATCCCGCCGTTTGCGTCGGGGCCTGTTCGTTGCGATCGTGGCGGTGATAATTGTTTTGGTTTCGCTGCGCGGTGCTGCCAGCTTCTACACCGATTTCCTTTGGTTTGACTCTTTGGGCCAGGCCGAGGTCTGGCGCACAATCATCGTCTCTCGGGTAGTTCTGGCGCTGATCTTCATTGCTGTCCTCTTCGTGCTCCTTTACGGCAACCTCTCGATTGCCGACCGACTGGCTCCCGCTCAGCGCCCGCGTGGCCCCGAAGAGGACGTGCTGGCTCGCTACCACGACTCGTTGGGTCAGCGCCCTCGCCTGATCCGCTTGGCGGTCACGCTGCTGTTTGCCATACCCATCGGCGCTGGCGCATCCGATCAGTGGGAAGAGTGGCTCCTGCTCACCAACAGCGTGGACTTCGGCATTCGCGACCCCATCGATGCTCTCTGGTTCGGCAACGATGTGGGTTTCTACGTCTTCCAGTTGCCGTTCCTCACTTACATCGTCAACTGGCTGTTCAACATCGTCCTGCTCACGTTCTTCATTACTGCCATTGCGCACTACGTGAACGGCGGGATCCGGCTGCAGAAGAAGGGTCAGCGAGTAACCCCCCAGGTTAAGGCTCACCTGTCGGTGCTCTTAGGGGCGCTAGCGCTGATCAAGGCGGCGGACTATTTCCTGGGGCGCTACGAGCTTACGACCTCCACCTCGGGTGCGGTAGACGGAGCCACTTACACCGACCTCAACGCCCGGCTGCCGGTGCACTGGTTGCTCATCTTGATCTCGCTTTTGGCTTTCGTGTTGCTGATCGTGAACATCCGACTAAAGGGCTGGGTGTTGCCCACGCTGGCGGTGGGGCTTTGGGCCTTCGTGGCGATCGTGATGGGTGGCATCTACCCCCTCATCATCCAGCGCCTCCGGGTGGAGCCCGCCGAGTCCACCCGGGAGCGGGAGTACATCGAATACAACATTGCATCCACGCGCCTGGCTATGGGCCTAGATGACGTGAAGATCCGCACCTTCGACTCCACCGGTGGATTGACCTTCGAAGGTGTCGAGCGGAGCGATGACATCATCGACAATCTGCCTCTGCTGGATCCCTCAATTTTGCCGCTGACGTTCGAAAACCGAGAAGGCGAGCGGAACTACTACCAGTTCTCCGAAGTGCTGGACGTGGACCGCTACGAGATCGACGGCAAGATGACGCCGGTTGTGTTGGGGGCACGCCAACTGAACCCTGGCAACCTGCCGCAGAACTCTTGGGAGGCCCGGACGCTTACTTTTACCCATGGCTTTGGCGTGGCCTTAGCGCCGGCCAACACGGTAGAAGCGGGTCTGCCCGACTTCCGCATCGGCGGTCTGCCGGTCACCAATGACTTGGGCATTCCCCTCGACGAGCCCCGGCTCTACTTTGGCGAGAAGCTGGATGGCTACGCCATTGTCGGGACCGACCGCCAGGAGGTGGACGTACCCACCAGCACGGGCGAGGAAGCCTCCTATACCTACCAGGGCGACGGCGGTGTGACAATTGGCGGCTTCTTCCGCCAGGCCGCCTTTGCTTTGCGGTTCTGGGAAGTTGATCCGCTGCTATCTGGCTTCGTCAAAGACGACAGCCAGGTGCTCTACGTCCGTGATGTGCGCGAGCGGGTGAAGAAGCTGGCCCCCTTCTTGCACATTGACAACGATCCTTATCCGGTGCTGGCCCAAGGGCGGGTGCAGTACATCGTGGATGCTTACACCACCACGTCTAGGTATCCCTACGGCCAACGCGCCGACACTGAACAGCTCGGAGACAACAGCGGCCTGCGCCACCGCTTCAACTATGTCAGGAACTCGGTCAAGGCTGTGGTCGACGGTTTCGAAGGCACGACCACGCTCTATGTGGTGGACCCCGAAGATCCTGTGCTTAAGGCCTATCGCAACGCTTTCCCGAACCTGTTCGAAGACTTCGAGAACATGCCAGAAGAGATCCGCCAGCACATCCGCTACCCGGAGGATCTGTTCCGGGTGCAGACCAACGTGTGGGCTCGCTACCAGCTAGAGGATCCGCAGGAGTTCTACGAGCAGGCTAAGGGTTGGTCGGTAGCTCAGGATCCTGGAGCGGTTACCGGCGTGCTGACTTCGCCGGTCACGACGCCCGACGGTGTAGTGCAGCAGCCTTCGCGCGAGGCGCGTATAGATCCGTATTACCTGCTGACCCGCTTGCCCGAGGAGGAAGATCAGGACTTCGTCATCTTGCGCTCTTACGTGCCGGTGTCCACCGAGGACACCCGCCGAGAGCTCACAGCCTTCATGGTTGGCAAGAGCGACCCCGACGAATACGGGGAGTTGGTCGTCTACCAGGTGGAGCCGCTTGGTCTGACCGACGGTCCGGCTCTGGTGAACTCGAAGATCCAGAGCGATCCCAGCATCTCCCGGGTGGTTACCTTGCTAAATCAGCAGGGTTCGCGGGTGGAGTTTGGCGACTTGGTGATGGTGCCAGTAGAAGACTCGATCCTCTACGTGAGGCCCCTGTATGTGGTGGCGCAGAGTCCTCCGGTGCCGGAGTTGCAGCAGGTCATTGCCGTGCTGGGCGAGCGGGTGGTGATGTGCCCGACGCTGAGCGAGGCGCTGCGCGGCCTGTTTGGCCTGACAGTCGTGTCGGATTCTCAGAACGCCTCTGCCTCCAGCTGCGTGGGGAACACGGCGGGGCTGTCGGCTGAGATTGCCGCGGCCGGTCCAACCGCTCCGGCGCCTGCTCCAGCACCGGCTCCCGCGCCAGTACCGGCTCCCCCGGCAGCGCCGCCGGGCGAGGTACCTGAGGCGGTCGGGAACCTGCTGGCGCAGGCGGTGGAGCGCTTCACCGAGGCCGACGAGGCGCTAAGAGAGGGTCGCCTCGACCTCTACCAGCAGCGCATACAGGAAGCCGAAGACCTCATCCGCAGAGCCAACGAGGAGTGGAGCAACTCCCTGTAAGACTTGCCTGACTCAGGCGCGCTTGGCTAACTCGGCGTCTCGCAGGACTCGCCGCAGGATCTTTCCCGAGATGGCTTTAGGGATGGCGTCGATGAACTCCAGTTGGCGGATTTGCTTGTAGCTGGCCACCTGGCCGGCGACGAAGTCCTGAAGCTCCTCTGCGGTGGCCACAGCGCCCGGCTTCAGCACCACGAACGCCTTCGGGATCTCGCCGGCCTCCTCGTCGGGCACGGGTATTACCGCCGCGTCTGCTACGGCCGGGTGCGCCAGTAGCAGCCCTTCCAACTCGGCGGGGGGTACCTGGAAGCCCTTGTACTTGATGAGTTCCTTCAGTCGGTCGACTATGTAGAAGTCGCCGTTTGAGTCCATGTAGCCAATGTCGCCGGTGTGCAGCCATCCGTCGGCGTCGATGGTGTCGGCGGTGGCTTGCGGATTGTTCAGGTATCCCTTCATGATGTGTGGGCCGCGCACCCAGATCTCACCGGAGCGACCTTCGGCTAAGTCCTCATCGGTGGCAACGTCCACCACACGGCACTCGCTGTTGGGCACCAACCCACCCACCGAGCCAGGCTTGCCGGAACCTGCTGTGGCTACGTGGGTAACCGGGCTGGTCTCGGTCAGGCCGTAGCCCTGCAGAACTTCCACGCCGAGACGTTCGCTGGCTTCTTGGCCCAACTCCTCGCTGAGCGGCGCCGCCCCCGAAACGATGGACTTGAGCTTGGATAGGTCGTAGCTATCCACCACTGGGTGCTTGGCCAGCGCCAGCACAATTGGTGGCACTAGGTAAGCGCGGGTGACGGCATGATCCTGCATGACCTGCAGGAACTGCTCTAGGTCAAAGCGCGGCAGTGACACCGTGGTGGCCCCGAGACGCAGGGTGAAGTTGAGCAAAACCTGCATGCCGTAGATGTGGAAGTAGGGGAGCACGGCGATCACCACATCGTCCGGTCCGGCCGCCACAACCGGACCACACTGCACCAGATTGGACACCAGATTGCGATGGGTCAGCATGACCCCCTTGGGGTGTCCGGTGGTTCCGCTGGAGTAGGGCAGCGCGGCCACCGCGTCGGCCGCGTCCACTGAGGCATGGCCCTCGTAGGCGTCACCGGAAACCATGGCGAAGGCGTCAACGATGTCGTCGGCGGGCTGGGTCTCACCCAGCACAACTATGTATTTGATGCTGCTATTACCGGGGCTCTGGCCGCCAGCCATGGCCTCCCTAGCTAGGGGCAGGAGCTGGGGAATCGTGAACAGCCAGGTGGCCCCGGAGTCCTGGATCTGATAGCGCAGCTCGCCAGCCGTGTAAGTGGGGTTAGCGGTGGTGACGGTTCCTCCGCAGACCAGTGTTCCGTGGAACACTATGGCGTATTCGGGCAGGTTGGGAGCCAGGATCATCAGCACATCGCCCGGCTGGAAGCCTCGCTCCACCAGCCCGCCAGCGAAGCGCTGGACCATCGTCTGCAATGTGCCGTAGTCGTAGGTCCTCCCCGATGGACCGTCCACTAGCGCTGCCTTGCTGGCGCGCCCGGCGGCGTGCTCGAAGATGTAGGAGGTCAGCGGAACGTCGGGTATCGAAACGTCGGGCAGTCGGCTCGTGATCGTCATTGTCGGCCTCCCGGATCTCAGGGGCTGGGCTGCGGGTGTCAGCCTAGAAGAACGCCGCGCCTCGCTGCAGCCGACTCTGGTTTGGCTCTGGTTCCACTATCCGGTTAGTTCGGCAGGTTTCGCTCTGTGCTCAGTACATCTGCATGGCACCAGAGACGTTGATTGTGGCGCCCGAGACGAAACTGGCGTGCTGGGAGGCCAAGAAGACCACCACGGAGGCAATTTCAGAGGGTTCGGCGATGCGGCCTAGAGGGGTGTCCTGGGTCATGGCTTCTAAGACGGCGGGGTCCAGATCGGTCAGCAACATCGAGGTGGCTGCCTGGCCGGGTGAGACGGTGTTGACCGTGATTTGATGGCGTCCGTAGGTGCGGGCCATGCCGCGGGACATCGAGACGATGCCGCCCTTAGAGGCGCAATACACCGTGGAGCCGCCGAAGCCGCCGCTCCACCAGCCCTGCGAGCTGAACAAGATCATGCGCCCGCCCATCCCGCCGGCGATCATGGCATCGGCGGCCCTGCGGGCTAGGAAGAACGAGGCCTTCAAGTTGGTGTCGATTTGGAAGTCCCAATCATCCTCGGTGATCTCGTCCATCGAGCTACGCCGACGCAACACCGCCGCCAGGTGCGCCAGCACGTAGAGGTTGCCGAGTTCGTCCACGGCCCGATCCACGAGCGCGCTCTGAGCGTCGAGGTCGGTTAGGTCGCAACTAGCGGCGATGTGGCCCTCGCCTTCGAGGCCTGCCACTACTTCGTCAACGGCCTCCCGGTGAAGATCTACCGCCATCACCCGGGCACCCGCAGCGGCGAACATCTCCGCGGTGGGTCGGCCGATGCCGCCGGTGGCACCGGTCACGATCACCCCTTTGTTCTCAAGCCCTGATCCCAGATCCCAAGCCATGTTCTCTCCTTATGCTTAGCGAGCGGTGTAAGTAAGCGGTGTAGGTAGCTGTGCGGCGGACTAATCAGGCCGCTCCGCCGTAGCTGGTTCCGGCTCTGATGCTCCTAGCCGGGTTGGCCCATGCCGGGCTGCTGAACGGCGTCTTCCATCTTCTCCAGGCGGTAAAAGTCCACAACCTCCTCCAGCACCTCGATACCTAGACCGGGCCCGCTGGGAGGCACGGCCCAGCCAGCTTTGTGGTCTAGCGGCTCGGTTACCAGGTCGTGTTGCATGGGGTTGCGGAGAGGTTTGAACTCAAACAACTTGCAAGCCGAGCTGGAGAAGCTGACTGCCAAGCTGGCCGCGCTCACGATCGCCGAGGACCAGGCGTGGGCATTAGCCTGACGACGGTAGTACTCCACTCGCTCGGCCATCTTCCTGAATCCGGTGATGCCCTCGGCCCGGCCGGGATCGCAACCTATTACGTCCACGGTGCCGCTGGCCAGCAGCCGCTCGAAGCCCTGCAGGGTCCACTCCCGCTCGCCGTAAGCGATGAGCGTGGAGGTTTTGTCCCGCAGGGTTCGGTAGCCCTCGGGGTCCCAAGCCCCAAGCGGCTCCTCGATCCAGTTCAGGTCGTACTCGTCGAATGCCTCGCAGCGCCGCACCGCGGTGGAAACGTCCCAGCGGATCTTGATGCCCATGTCCACCATTAGCTGCTTGTCGGGCCCGATGGCCTGGCGCATGGCCGCCACGTACTCCACGTCTCGGTCGTGGTCGTAGCCCAAATGGGCGTCGCCCCGCTTGCCGAACCCAGTCTTGACTCCCCGTAAGCCGGTAGATAGCCACTCCAACGCCTCTTCGCACATAGCGGGGATCTCGGCGTAGTGGGCGTGGCAAGAGGCAATGGCGGGAAGCCTTTCGTGTACCGGTCCGCCTAGCAGCTTGGTCACGCTGGTACCCAACGCCTTGCCCTTCAGGTCCCAGAGGGCGATGTCTAGCGCCGAGATGGCGAAAGAGGCGATGCCGCCTTCGTAGCCGTACCACCATACGTGGTTCTTCATGTCTCGGAATAGGGCGTCGTTAGATACCGGATCCTTGCCGATTATCAAACCGGCTAGTCCTTCTATCAGCGCCTTTGTGGCCAGCGAAGCCTCCGGCCACATGGTGATGGACTCGCCCCAGCCCACCTGTCCGTCGTCGGCGGTCAACTTCACTAGGCAGAGATGCCGGTAGGCGTTGAAGTCGTTGGGCTCGGGATAGGTGACCGGGATCGGCTCGACGGCGACGATCTTCATGTCCTGGCCTTCATGTTCTGGCTCCTTGCGGGTTTATAGAGATTGCCCGAGGCTTACCACATCACTAGTCCGCCGGTGTGGTTGATGGACTGGCCGGTCATGTAGGCGCTGTCGGGTCCCAAGAGAAAGCCTATGAGGCCGCTTATCTCGGCCGGCGTAGACGCCCGCTTTAGGGGCACTACCTGTGTGCGGGCCTCAGCGAGTTGCTGTGAAGTCAGGCCGCGCAAAGGGGCCACCTCGGCTAGCACTCTGTCCTGCATGGGCGTATCCACAATTCCCGGGCAGATTGCGTTGACGCGCACCGGGATGTGGGCCAGCTCGTAGGCGAACGAGCGGGTGACCGAAAGGATCATGCACTTGGTGGCCGCGTAGACGGCGGCCTCGGTGGTGTTTGTTAGCTTTCCCGAGGCGGAGGAGAGGTTCACGATGGCACTGTCTGGCGGCATAGTCGGCCCGATGCCTTGGCAGAGGAAGAAGATCGACTCCACGTTTACTTGAACTAGCCGGCGCCAGTCCTCCACGGTCACATCCCCCAAGGATTTCAGCAAGATAATGCCGGCAGCGTTGACGAGTCCGCCGCAGCCCGCCGCGGCCTTAATCACCTCGCTGCGCTGTTCGGGGTCGGCCAGGTCGGCTACCAGGGTGTCCGCGCCCAGCGACTCTATTTCTGCCAACTTCTCGGCGTTGAGGTCGACGCCGAGCACCGAATCGCCCTCTTCTAGGAAGCGCTCCACTGCCCCTCGACCGATGCCCTGGGCCGCGCCTGTGACGACGATCCGGCGCCTATTGCTGCCGTCGCTGGTGTCGTAACTGCTCGCCATTGCTTGCGTTTCTGTCATTGCTGCTAATCCTCCCCGGGGCATGATTGCACAGGCCGGGGGTTACTGCACCCTTGCTGGGATGTTCGGGGGTTAGCTGCTCGGGGGCCAGTCCACTCATAGGGCTAGGCTCCCGGCGACTATGGCAGTAGGGGGCTAGGCAATAGGGCCATAGGTCACCAGAGGGGAGCGGCGCAATGACAAACCTCACGTGGTCCGAAGACATCGGCAAGCGTGTCCGCACGGGAGACTGGGACGATCAGGCCATTAGTACCGTCACCAAGGTCTCAGAGGCCATCACCGAGGGGCGCGGCGAGGTGGCGGCGCAGCTCATTGACTACTTCATGGAGGAGGCGAAGGTAGTCCAGTTCATCTATGACACCTGGACGCCGGGGTTCTTGGAATGGCTAGAGCAGGCGGGCTACGGCCAAGAGGAGCTAGCGGCGGCTGTCGAAGCTCTACGCGTCGAGTTGGCCATGCTCGACGATACGCCATTCGACGGCGACGCTCTCTGGCTGGAGTTAGGGGCGCAGGCCGGCCGGCTTACCCACGCGGTCCGGGCCGAGTTGATCCCGCCAGCCCAGGCGCTCGCCGACTTCGACGCCATCCGGGTGGCGTGGCGACGCCTGCACGACCGCTGGGCTGACTTCTTGTCGGGAATCATGAAGCTGTGCGCCGACCGGTTTGGGGAAGCCGCACTCGAAGACATCTACCGCCACGCCCTAGAGCCCTACATCCAGGAGCGCTACATGGCCTTCGACCTGCGCCAGCAGGACTACTCCGAAACGCTGTTTCGCAACGTCTACACCGCCTTCGAGGCGATGCGTAGCCACCTCGTGGGCCCCGATCGGCTGGGTGACATAGATTTCACCGAATACGAGGACCGCTGGGTTTTCAGCTTCGATCCGTGCGGCTCGGGTGGCCGCCAGGTACGCGGGATCGATGTCGAAGAATCAGCACCCGATCCGCAGCGGGCAGTGCGGTTCGGCGTAACGCAAGAAGCCCACGACTGGTCCTGGGGCAGCAAAGGCGTCTGCTACTACTGCGCCCATTGCTGCTTTGCTTTGGAGATGCTGCCGGCCGAGCGCTGGGGTCACCCAGTCCGTCGGGTAGACCCGCCCCTGTTCCCCGACGACACCACCGGCGAGAACCCCAAGCCCTGCACCTGGACGGTCTACAAAACCCTCGACGCCATTCCCGAAGACACCTACAGCCGCATTGGTCGCACCAAGCCTAAGACTCCCTGAAGTCTGAGGCATCCCTTGTCGGCGAGGTCGGCACCCGTTGGCACTTAGTCGATGAGGAAGCCGCCGTTGATGTCCATGACCTCGCCGGTGATGAATCCCGCCTGCTCGCTGGCCAGGAACACCACCGCAGCGGCAATGTCAGCGGGCTCTCCCAGGCGTCCTACGGGTATCCGTCCGGCTAGGTCGGAAATCCCGGACACCATGTCGGTGTTGATCAGCGCGGGTGCCAGGGCGTTGGAGGTGATGCCGTAAGCGGCGTATTCGGTGGCGATCGACTTGGCTAGTGCCATGATGGCTGCCTTGGAGGCGCCGTAGGCCGCGGTCTCCTTGGCGCCGCCGGTCTTCCCCGCGCTGGACCCGAGTGCGATTAGGCGCCCGTAGCTCTGAGCGCGCATCGCCGGCAGCACCCGCCGGGCGCAGAGGAAGGCGCCGGTGGCGTTGACCGCAAGCATTTGGTTCCAAGCCTCCAGGGTGGTCTCGGTGAGCGGCCGGATCCAGAAAATTCCCGCGTTGTTGACGAGGATCGAGACTGTCCCCCAGGTCTCCTCGACTGTGCTGAACGCAGCATCTACGGAGGCCTCGTCGGTCACGTCGCAGGGAACGTAAAGGCAGTTGTCACTATTGAGGGGGGCACTATTTGGGGGGTCACTATTGAGGGCGTCAGCGTCGAGAGTCGGCTCGGGCTCTGCGAGGTCTAGATACGCGGTACGGGCACCTTTCGCCACCAAGGCGTCTGCCACGGCGCGCCCGATGCCTCTACCAGCGCCGGTGACCGCGGCTACCCGTCCCTCGAACCCACTAAAGCCGGCGGTGTTTGGCGTACCTCTGGAGGGGGCCGTCGTGCCGTGTTCGTTCATGATCTCCGTCCAGAACTGCCTGCTGGGAACTGACTCTGGGTCTGGGCAGGTTATCGGGGCACGTTATCTGGACAAGATCTGGCACGATATCTGTCGCGGTGCTGCGAACGCCTACCCTGTGCCGCCGGGAGCCGGGAGAGCACTCGGCCCCGAAAGGCGGCCAGCGGCAGTGGCGCTACCCGCGGAGCAAGGGAGGTCATTACATGGGCAGTTCAAAAAAAGTTCGAGTAGGGGTCATCGGTGCCGGGTCCTGGGCAGTTAGCAACCACATCCCCGTACTGGCGGGACGAGACGATGTGGAGTTAGTGTCGGTGGTACGCAAGGGTGCCGAGGCGCTGCAGTTTGTGCAGGATCGGTTTGGGTTTACCCACGCCAGCGAGAATTACACCGAGGCCCTAGAGCAGGGGCTGGACGCGGTCGTAGTAGCGGGGCCGTCGGTGCTCCACCACGAGCACGCCAAGGCGGCGTTAGAGGCAGGGGCGAACGTGCTGTGCGAGAAGCCGGTCACTATTCACCCCGCCGATGCTTGGGACCTGCACGAGACCGCCAAACGACTAGGGCGTCACTACCTCATTTCGTTCGGCTGGCACTACGGCCCGCTTGGGGTGGAGGCTAAGCGTCTCATGACCGAGGCCGGAGGCGTCGGCGACATCGAGCACGTTATGGTGCAGATGGCCTCGGGTACCCGCGAGTTGCTGCAGGCCACGGGGGCTTACGAAGGTTCGGCCGGTGACGTTATGCCGGATTGGGACACCTGGACCGACCCCAAGATCTCCGGCGGTGGTTATGCGCCGGCACAGTTGAGCCACGCTATGGGGATGGCATTGTGGCTAACCGGCGACCGGGCGGCGCAAGTCTTCGCGTTTATGAACAATGTGGGAGCCCGGGTAGATCTGCATGACGCCATCGCCATCCGCTACGCCACCGGTGCCACCGGCACGCTCAGCGGCGCTAGCTGTCCGGCGCCGGCCAACGCCGACGACACGCTGGATGAGATCTGGCCCCGGCACCAGTTGTTGATCCGCATCTATGGCAGCGCCGGGCAGTTGATCTTGGATTTTGAGCGGGACTTCTTGTGGCACTACACCGACAGCAGTGACAACAAGGTAGATCTGCCTCCCTCGGCGGGGCTGTACACCTGCGAGGGCCCACCTAACACCCTGGTGGACCTGACGCTGGGGCGGGACGTGCCGAACCGCTCGCCGGGTGATGTGGGGGCTAGGTCTGTGGAGGTGATCTACGCCGCTTATGAGAGCGTGAGAGCAGGAGCGCCAGCCACGGTGGCGGGCGTGAGTTAGCTGCGCTGCTTGACTACCGAGTTGCCGGCAACTCGCCCGCCTGCGGGTATCGGGGTCGTTTGGTGCCCTCGCGGCGGTCGCGGGTAGCCTCGCTGCGGCTTGGCGGTATAAGAGCATCGATATAAGAGCATCGGCATGAGAACATCGACATGAGGCACAAATAGGGAGCACGCTGTGGCACGAATGCGCATGAATCAGGCCATTGCGGCCGCCATTGCCGACGAGATGCGGGATAACCCCGATGTGGTTGTCTTTGGCGAGGATGTAGCGGTAGCTGAAGGGCCGTTCAAGACCTCCGCTGGCCTGCTAGAGGAGTTCGGCCCCCTGCGGGTGCGAGACACGCCGATTGCGGAGATGGGCTTTATGGGGGCCGCGGTGGGAGCTGCCGCCACCGGTCTGCGGCCGGTCGCCGAGATCATGTTCGTGGAGTTCCTGGGTGTGGCTCTAGACCAGTTGGTTACTGAGGCGGCCAAGTTCAGTTATCTGTCGGGTGGTACGGTCAAGGTGCCCATGGTCATGCGCGCCTCCACCGGTGCTGGTCTGGGATTCGGCTGCCAGCATTCTCAGGTGATGGAGTCTTGGATCGTGGGCGCGCCCGGGCTGAAGATCGTCATGGTCTCCGGGCCGCACAACGCCTACGGGCTAACACGAGCCGCCATTCGCGACGACAACCCAGTAGCTGTGTTAGAGCCCCGAGTGCTGTACGCCGTGCGAGGTGAAGTAGCCACCGGCGAAGCGGGCATCATCCCCTTGGGCCAGGCGGCAAAGCCAGCCAGCGGCGACGACGTGACCTTGGTCTGCTGTGGCTCCACCGTGCGGACCGGCCTGGAGGCAGCCGCCGGTGCCGAGGGTTGGACAGCGGACGTTATCGACCTGCAGACCCTGCAGCCTTGGGACAGCCAGACGGTGCTGGACTCGGTGCAGCGCACGGGCCACTTGGCGGTAGTGGAGGAGTGCCCCTACTCCGGCGGTTGGGGTGCCGACATTGTCTCGACGGTGGTGGCCGAGGCCTTCGGCGATCTAAAGGCGCCGCCTATCAGGCTGACCGCCCCTGACGTGCACGTACCTTTCGGTAAAGAGCTTGAGCAGCGCTACCTGCCGAGCCCAGAGTACGTGACGGCACAGGTCACCGAGTTGCGGGCCACCGGGCAAGCCCCGCCGCACTGGTGGGAGCGCGATGATGTCCTCGTATAGGGCTGTAGGGCCGGGGGCGGAAATGGGGGAGTCAACGAGATCTATCAACGAGATCTATCAAAGAGATCTAAGAAGGACGTGATCGCATGAGCAGCGAGGTAAGCGAAGTATTGGCGCGACGACAGGCTGTGCGCAGCGATCGCAGAGCGCGCTACGAGCGCATGGTGGAGATCCGCACGGTTGAGGACAAGGTGCGCGAGCTGTTCGCCGAAGGTCTAGTGCACGGCACCACTCACACTTGCCAGGGCCAAGAGGCTGTAGCGGTGGGTGTGGCCGCGGCGCTGAGGCCGACCGACATGGTGTGCTGCACCTACCGTGGCCATGGTCATGCCATGGCTCTGGGGATGACACCGCTGCAGGTATGCGGCGAGATCATGGGTCGTGTGGTCGGATCCATCGGCGGAGTCGGCGGGTCGATGCATCTTTGCGACATGTCGGTGGGCCTACTCCCCACGTTCGCCATCGTGGGAGCTGGCATTCCGGTGGCGGCAGGGGCGGCGCTCACAGCGCAGGTGCGCGGCACCGACGACGTGGCAGTAGCTCTTTTCGGCGACGGGGCAGCCAACATTGGCGCCTTCCACGAGGGCATCAACCTGGCGGCCATCTGGCAGCTGCCAGCCGTCTTTATCTGTGAGAACAACCAGTACGGCGAGTACAGCCCCATAGCCACGACCACACCTATTACCGACATCGCCGACCGGGCCAGCTCTTATGGGATTCCCGGTGAGGTAATAGATGGTCAAGATGCAGATGAGGTCGTGGCGGCTGTCGAGGTAGCAGTGGCGCGCGCCCGGGCCGGCGAGGGGCCGAGTCTGTTGGAGATGAAGACCTATCGCTACGCCGGGCACTCCCGCTCCGACACTGCCCCCTACCGACCCGAAGGCGAACTAGAGGAGTGGTACAAGCGCGATCCCATTAGCTCCTTCGGGGCTCGTCTGCTGGCCGAAGGGCTGCTCGCCGAGGGCGACATCGAAGAAATCGCCGCGGCCACAGCCGCTCAGGTGGCCAGCGCGGTGGCGGAGTGCTCAGCAGCTCCGGTGCCGGGGGTCGGCAGCATGTTCGAGAACGTTCTGGTCTGAGCGGGAGGTCACAGGATGCGCCAGATTGTGAAACTGCCGAAACTTGGTGACACCGCCAACGAGGTGCTCGTGCTGGAGTGGACTGTAGCGGTAGGAGATGCGGTCTCTGTGGGAGATGTGCTGATGCGGGTGGAGACTGACAAGGTGGAGGCTGACGTGCCGTCGCCGGTGGCTGGCACCGTGGCTGAACTACGGGTAGAGGTTGAGGAAGAGGTCGCCGTCGGCACCGCGATCTGCGTGATCGAATCCTGAGCGCCCCGAAGACGGAGACCCTGAGTACTTCCCCCGAGACCCTGGAAGATTGAACGTGCAGACTGACTGTGCAGACTGACTATGAAGATTGACTGTGCAGATTGACTATGAAGATTGACTGTGCAGATTGACTATGAAGATTGACCGAATTGAGGTTGTGCCTCTTGTTGTGCCGCTGGCGCGGACATTCCATGGCTCCAACTACTCAATGTCCGAGCGGGCGACTCTTATTACCCGCGTATATACCGATGAGGGCATCGTGGGTGAGATCTACAACGGCGACGAAGTGCACACCCAGCACGAGATCGCGCGAATCATCACCGAGGAGCTGCAGCCGCGGCTGCTGGGACTAGACCCGCTGCTGGTGGAGCGCTGTTGGCAGGCCATGGAGCCGCTCACCTTTGACATTCTGCGAGATCGCAAGCTGGTCATCATGGCCATGGCATGTGTGGACAGTGCCCTTTGGGACGTGGTGGGCAAGGCGGCCAACATGCCCCTATACCGGCTCTGGGGTGGCTACCGGGATGCCATGCCGATAGTGGCTATCGGCGGCTACCACGACAACTCTGAGGCGGAGTTAGTAGCCGAGATGGAGTACTACCGAGACATCGGCCTGGCTGGCTGCAAGACCAAAGTGGGGGGCCAGGCCCCGGAGCTAGACGCTCGCCGTTTCCAGGTGATGCAGGATGGCGGGGGCGAAGGATTTGTGCTCATGGCCGATGCCAACGGCGGCTACAGCGTTACTGATGCCGTGCGTTTCGTGCGGCTCGTGGGTGCCGAGAGCCTGCGCTGGTTCGAGGAGCCGGTGCGCTGGTTCAACGATGTCCGAGGCATGCGCGACGTTCGTTACATGACCGGTGTGCCGGTGGCGGCCGGTCAGAGCGAGATATCACGTAAGGGAGCGGGCGAACTAATGGCGGCGGGCGCCGTAGACGTGTGCAACTTCGACGCTTCCTGGAGCGGCGGGCCGACCGAGTGGCGCCGTGTCGCCGCCATGGCCGCTGTCTACGGCGTCGAGGTGGGCCATCACGAGGAGCCGCAGATTTCTGCCCACTTGCTGGCCTCCACCCCCCATGGCACCTACGTAGAGTGCTTCCACCCCGATCGGGATCCGCTGTTTTGGAACTTGATTGCTAATCGGCCGGAGATTCGCAACGGCATGTACCCCGTGCCGCAGGGACCTGGCTGGGGTATCGAGTTAGACACCGACTACATCCAGCACTACCGCGCCGACCGCTAGCCGTGTGACGGCTAGCAGCGTTGAGGTCAGAAGGTCAAGGTCAGTTAGTCTCCGTCGAGGTCATTCGACTTCAGTCCAGGTGCCAGACCTCCTTGGCTTCGTAGAGGTTGCCGTCTGAGTCGGTGAGGTTGACGATGACCTCTTCGAACCACTTGGCCCAGCGGGTGTTTACCTCGGAGCCGGCGATGTTGGCGAAGGCGGTGTCCTTGTCAGGGTGGCACTCCACGTAGGCGATGACTTGGGTGCCCCGGCGGAACAGCGTGTAGTTCTTTAGCCCAGAATCCTGGATCAACTCCACTAGTTCGGGCCAGATCTCGTCGTGGCGACGTTTGTATTCGTCCTCCATGCCCTCGTAGATCTCAAAGGTGAAACAGAACCGCTCCATTGGTCCTCCCAGGTTGGTGGTTGCGGGTGCGCGCCGTTGGCGCGGCCGCGACGCTAACACCGGCCCGCACCGCGCTGTCTACCTGACCTGTCTGTCTGGTCTGTCTACCTGATCAATTTGGTGACTTCGGTTTGGTGACGATGCCGCGGCCATCTATGCTCTGGCGGCGATCACAAAGATGTGACGTTACGGCGTGGGTTTGAGGGGGCCTGTTTGTGGGCCTTTCGGCGCGCCAGATTCGAGATAACTCTGGAGAGGGAGATCAACACATGAGAGCATTTCGACGACTGCTGGCACTGGCCTTAGTGCTGGCTCTCGTAGCTTCGGCTTGCGCTGACGACAGCGACGACTCTGCCGCGCAGCAGCAGCTTGCAGCTGCACAGGCCGAAGCCGCGGCTGCGCAGGCTGAAGCGGAAGCCGCCCGGCAGGAGGCTGCGCAGGCTGAAGCCGAGGCTGAAGCTGCACAGGCTGAAGCCGCGGCCGCCCGCGCCGAGGCTGAGGCCGCGGCCAGTGGTGACGCAGAATCGCAGGCTGAGGCTGAGGCCGCTCGCGCTGAGGCTGAGGCCGCCCGAACCGCTGCTGAGAGGGCCGAAGACGAGGCTGAGGCTGCCCGAGCGGCCGCCGCAGCTGCCGAGCGGCCTTCCTACAAGGTTGGCTACATCTCTCTGGGCGATTCGGTTCCGTTCGTGAAGCTGGTCTCCGATGGCATCAAGGAAGAGGCCGAGCGCCAGAACGTGGAGTTGTTGTTCTGCGACTCCGAGATCGACGCTGGCAAGGCGTTGGAATGCGCCCAGAACTTCAACGTTCAGGGCGTCGAAGGTCTGCTGAACTTCCAGGTCTTCGAAGACTCCTCACCGGAGATCTGCGCCGCGCTGCCCGAGGGCATCCCTGTAATCGCCATCGACATCGTCCAGCCGCCGTGTCAGCTCTCCTTCATGGGTGCCAACAACCGCTATGCCGGATATCTCGGCGGTAGCGCCCTAGGTGCGTACTTCAAGGAGAACTTCGACTGCGAGTACACGGCTTACGTTTCCCTAGAGTCCACCGCCGCTGGCTCGGCCAACACCGACCGCATGGGCGGCTACCGGGACGGCTTCTCGGAGCACTGCCCGATTATCAACGAGCGCGTCATGGACGGCGCCGACCGCACCGACCCGGCTCTGGAACAGTTGACCGACCTGCTGCCGGCGCTGCCCGGTGAGCGCATCGCTGTAGTGGCCATCAACGAGGACGGCATCATCGGTGCCATCGCCGCCGCCCGCACGCTGGGACGTGAGACCGACCTCTACTACTCCGGCCAGGGCACCGATCCAAGCATCTGGTGTGACGTGAAGAACAACCCCAACTACATTGCCTCGGTGGCCTACTTCCCCGAGCGGTACGGCACGATCCTGCTCCCGGCGATTATCAACGCCATTGAGGGCAACAGCATTGCCGGTCAGTTGTTTACACCGCACCAGCAGATCACCTCGGAGAACATCGACGAGTACTACGAGGTAACCGGCTGCGGTTAGTCGACGAATCGTTGGCCAATAGTTAGCTAATCATTAGCTGACTAAAGCGATAGCGCCGCGAGCGATCTGACCGGATGACTACATCTCCGGAACCGATCCTCGCGGCGCGCGGCGTACGTAAGTCCTTTGGCGGCGTCGAGGTCCTACATGGTGTGGACCTTGAAGCCGCCGGAGGGTCCGTTTTAGCGCTGCTGGGCGAGAACGGTGCCGGTAAGTCCACTCTGGTCAAGATCGCTTCGGGCGTCTACACCCCAGACGCCGGGACTATCCGTATAGGCGGTAGCGAGTACTCCAGCCTGAGTTCGCGGGAGGCCCGCGAACTAGGTATCGCCATCATCTCTCAGGAGTTCCAAGACGCTGCCACGCTGTCGGTGGCGGAGAACATCTCCATGGGCAGTCTGCCTGCCTCGCGCGGCTTCGTCCGCTGGGGAGAGGTGCGGCGCCGGGCTGTGCAGATCCTGGAGGCGCTGGCGGTTGACATAGACCCTGACAGGATGGTTGGCGATTTGCGGCTCGGCGAGCGTCAAATCATCGAGATCGCCCGGGCGCTGAGCCGCGCGGCGAAGGTGCTGATCTTGGACGAGCCGACGGCGGCTCTCAGCTTCCACGAGGCCGAAGTGCTGTTTGATTTCGTGCGACGCTTACGCTCTGAGGGAGTCGCGATTGTCTATATCACCCATCGTCTAGATGAGGTAGAGCGCATCTCCGACCGAGTCCAGGTGCTGCGTGATGGCTCCACCGCGCTTGAGGCACCTACTAGCGAGGTGGACCGCCGGGCGATGGTGGAGGCCATGATCGGTCGACGAGCCAGCGAGTTGGGGCGCCCTCAGCCGGTTGCTGACGGCGCCGACGATGAGCCTCTGCTGCAATGGTCGGGCGCCGGCTCGCTGAACTACTTCGACGATGTAAACCTCACGGTAGGCCCGCGCGAGGTGGTAGCCCTATACGGCAAGATCGGGTCGGGGGCCAGCGAGGTTGCCGAGACAGCGTTTGGCCTGCGGGAAATCGACCGCGGCGCTCTGCGCATTGGGAAGAATGACAGCGAAGCGCCAGCTAGTCCCATCGGGGCGGTGAATACTGGTGTCGGCTACCTGCCTGCTGAGCGCAAGACCGCCGGGGGTTTCATGGTTCGCTCGGTGGCCGAGAACGTGGCCGTGGCCTCTTGGAATCGCCTCGCCAGCTACGGGTTTTGGATCACCAAGGCCACCGAGGCCGAGGCTTACCAACGCTGGCACGAGAAGCTCTCGATTCGCTCGCGCAATGACCCCCGACAGATCATGGGCACCCTGTCCGGCGGCAACCAGCAGAAAGTGCTGCTAGCTCGCTGGCTGGAGAACGAATCTGACGTGTTGGTGCTAGTAGAGCCCACCCGTGGGGTTGACGTGGGTGCCCGGGAGGACATCTACGGCGCGCTGCGGGAGTTGGCCGCTAGTGGTGTGGGTGTCTTGGTCGTGACCTCGGACTACGAGGAGGCCTTCCAGATAGCCGACCGGGTTTACGTAATGACTAAGGGTGCCATCGTGGCTGAACTGCAGGGTGACGAGATCAACACCGGCGCCCTATTGGAGCTTGCTGGTGGCTGACTTAGCCGCCTGACAGATCGCCAAACCGATCGCCTAACAAATATCACCTAAACAAATACTGCCGGAGGAATTGTGGTTGAGGACAACTGGAATGGGGAGGATCGAAGCGCCCCCAAAGGGCCGGCCGAGCCGACCGAGGGATCGGGCGAACGCTCGCTGCCGACGACCGCTGACGTATTAGGGCGAGGGAGGCAAGAAAGTCCCCAGCAGGCGGCCGGGCGGGTAGCGCGGATCATGAAAACTCGCCCGAAGCTCGGGAACATTCAGGAATCCCTAGCGCTCATCCTGGTGTTGGCGGGCCTGGTCATCTTCTTCGCCATCAAGTCGGAGTTCTTCTTCACCTACGACAACATCATCAACATCCTGCAGACGATGGCCCCCATTGGGATCATCGCCATGCCGGCCACCTTGTTGCTTGTGGCGGGCCAGGTGGATCTCTCGGTGGGTTCGGGGGCAGGCATCGTCGGGATGATGGCCGCCATTTCCCAGACGGCTACCGACTCCACCATCACTACCTACGGGTTAGGCCTCGGAGTTGCCGAGGCGCTGCTCATTGCCATCGCCACGATGTTTGTCGTTGGTGGCCTCAACAGCTTCTTCGTCACCGGCCTGGGACTCAACTCGATCATCACGACGCTGGGCACGTTGGCGGTCTGGCGCGGCCTCACCAAGGTGCTGGGCGAGGGCCAGACAGTGCGCATGAACGATTTTGGTGCCCTAGGTAGTGCCCGGCCGGTGGCCAACATCCCACTAGGGGTGTTCATCTTCGCCGGTGTCGTGCTTTTGTTTGTGGTGATTCTGCGCTACACGGTCTACGGCAGAGCGCTCTACGCCATCGGCGCCAGCCCCGAGGCGGCTCGCCTGGCTGGTATCCGAGTGCGCCGCTACATCACCTACGGTTTCATCCTTTCGGGTTTGATGATTGGGCTAGCGGGCCTCATCCGGCTGTCGCAGGTTGGATCACAGTCCATCAACACCGGCTTGGGTTGGGAGTTGCAGGTGCTAACTGCCGTGATCCTGGGTGGGGCCAGCCTCTCTGGCGGCAGCGGCACCGTTCTCGGCACGGTTTTGGCTCTGTTCGTTATTGGCGTGCTGCGCAACGGTCTCATTCAGCTAAACGTGCAGACGTTCTGGATCGAGGTTGCCCAGGGCGCGCTGCTGCTCGGAGCGGTGACCGTTGACCGGATCCGCATCCGTCTAGCCAGCGCTGACACCTGACCCTGAAACCCGACCTTTGGCCTCAGTGGTGGCACTAGCGGCAGTCGTGGCAGCCTTGTGTTGCCCCGTGGTTTGAAGCTCACATAGCTCATGAAGTTCACATAGCTCATATGGAGGAGGTTCTTATGAGCACCGATCTGGCCTTCGTCGACTCTCACATCCACTTCTGGGATCGCCCGCACCCCACGCTGGAGTGGGTCTGGCTGGACGACGACTTCATCCACCCGCAGCTGGGCGAGATCCGGCCGCTGAAGCAGCTGAAGCGGTATACCCCCGAGGAGTACCTCGCCGACATCGAGGGTTGCGGGGTGACCAAGGCGGTACACGTGCAGGCCGCCATCGGTACGGCTGACCCGGTGGAGGAGACCCGCTGGCTTTCGCAGATGGCTGAGGCCACCGGCTGGCCCCACGGCATTACCGGCGACGCCCGCATGCAGAGTCCCGATGTGGAGGAGACCATCGCGCGCCACTGCGAGTACCCGCTAATGCGGGGCCTGCGGGACTTCGCCCAGGGCGACTACCTGGTGGACCCCGACTTTCACCGGGGTTACGCCCTGCTAGAGAAGTACAACCTGGTCTACGACCTGGACTGCACCTGGGAGAACATGGGCAAGGCCGGTGCCTTAGCCAAGAAGTATCCCAACATCGTCATGATTCTCGACCACTCCGGGTTCCCTCAGGCCATCGACGACGAGTACTTCGCCAACTGGCGGGTCGGCATGGGTGCCATCGCTGAGGCAGAGAACTGCGTCATCAAGATCTCTGGACTAGGCATGGGCCACCAGATGGCCGGCACCAACTGGACCACCGAATCCATCGGCCGCTGGGTGCTGGGCTGCATAGAGGCCTTTGGCGTTGAGCGCTCGTTCTTCGGCACCAACTGGCCGGTAGACAGCATGTACTCCAGCTACGCCGCGGTGGTTGAGGCCTACCGGGAGATCATCTCGGACTTCAGCCGGGACGAGCAAGAAGCGCTGCTCTCCAAGAACGCAGAACGGGTCTACCGCATCTGAGATTTACTCCGCTCTGGTGGGCCAGCGCGGAAGGTGCCGAACCACTTGTCGAGGGGGATGGTGTTCTCGCCGTAGTTGCCTTCGAAGTACCGGTGGTGCAGCCAGTGGAAGTAGTCGCCCACTGGCAGCTTCCCTTTTACCGTCTTCCCGTGGAACCCAGTGTGGCCATGCGCTGGGGCTAGCGCCGTCTCGAAGATGTTGAACATCATGTGAACTGGGTGCGAGGCCACCAAGAAATGTATGACCACCGAACTCAGGTAGATGAGGTGCTCGATGGGATGCATGGCCATGCCCGACCACGGCCCCGGGTTGGTGTTCTTGTGGTGGAGGTAGTGGGCGCCCCGGTAAAGCGGCGGCCAGTGCAGCATCCGATGGGTGAAGTAGAAGTGAATCTTGCGGAAAAACACCACCACCGGGAAGAGCAAGACAAAGAGCACCGGGTTATCTGACCAGCCCAGGTACGGCACCCACCCATGGGCGTAACCGTAGAGAAATAAAACCTCCCAGGCGGTCCAGATGGTTACCCCGCTGACGCAACTCCAAAAGACGTTGTCGCGAACTTGGGACTTGAAGAGGAACGTGCGGCGGCCTAGAGAGGGCCAGCGCGGGTCGTGCTTGAGGTCGGTGCCTTGCAGCCGCAGCGTGTACAACACCAGGTGTAGGCCGCCGGCGATGAGCCAGATGAACGCCAGGTTCCGCACGAAGATCGTGGCGATCCAGCTGAACTCCAGGTTGCGGGCCTGTTGCAGATCCGGCGACAGCCAATACCACGAGCCGATAGCCAGGCCCAGCCAGATAGCCCGCCACGGCCAGAGGAAACCACCCCAGGAGAATAGGTACTTGAAGAGCGCCTTGGGCTGGGGCGGCCAGACGAAGATAGGCGCGAAATGGATTGGTTCTTCCGGTATCCAGTCACGGCGGCGCCGCTGAGGTGCAGCGCTCTTGACATCTGTCATGAGGTCATTATTGCCCCTAAGTCCTCCATGATCTAGTAGGCGTTCGGGAAAGGGGCTGGCGCTGGGTTGGGGAAGCTTAGGCAACCTGGACGCTGCCGACGCCGAGGTAGCGGGCAACCGTGGCCACATCGACGGCGAGATGTCCGGGGCTGCAGCAGCTGTGGTGGTTTACGCCGGCGGCCGCCCAGGCGCGCCAAGACTCGGCAACTCCAGCGTCGCCGGCGAAGCGGAACACGCCGCCGACGGTGGGGCTTTGAGGCAAGTAGCGTTCGGTGATGGCTCCCTCGGCCACGATGAAGCGATAGCCGCTGGGCTCGTCGGCGTGTGGAGTGAAGCCGATTAGTGAGGCCGGCCCCGGCGGCAACTCGAACCACATGCAAGCGCCGGTCAGAGGGTCGGCGGCATACCACGGGTTGGGCTGCAAGCGGGGGCGGTGCCCCGGGGGGCACCAGTGGAGGTCGTGCTCGCCGGAGTTGGCGATTGCTACCTCTTCGGTGTCGAAGTCAATGACTTCCACCTCGTGGTACAGCGCGGCGCCGCCTAGCTGCTTGCCGACGAGCATGGCGACCGCGGTGAGTACGTCGCCGGCGCAAGTCCAGGGGATGCCACGGGAGGTCTCCCGGCCTAGCCCGTAGCAGGGGGTTACGCCCACTTCGCTGCCGAAGCGGAGTTCGGGGACGTGGCAGTTCATAGCCCCGGCGGCAAGGCCCAACTCCTCGTCGAGCGTCTCTAGGGCAGCGGCAGCGGCCAGCGAGCGTCGCCCGGCAGTGTCCCATTTCACGGCCACCTCGGCGGTCGCCTCTGCCTCGGCTCGCAGGCGCTCGACATCCGCCGAGTTCACCGCACGCCAGCGGCGGCTCAGCTCGGCCGGCGGGACGTCCACTAGACAGATGCCGGTGGCGCCTCGCAGGGCTTCGGGTTCGGTGTCGACGCACACATAGCCCTCCGGGGGCTGGCCCACCCGGCCGATCCGAGCCTGGCGGAGGTTGCTAGCCACCGCTGCTAGCCGCACGGCGTGGCGTAACCGGGCGTGGCACTCGTCGTCCTCGAGCGCTCCTACCACGATCTCGTGAGGTCGTCCCACCCGGGCGAGCATGTTGGTGAGCTGTGGTGTGCCGACCGCGGTTCCCGCCGAGGTGATGTCGGAGGCGTCAAATTCTGCCCGGATGTTGCGCGAGCGCTGCACCGCCCATATCACGACCGGCGTGTTGGCAAAGCGGTCCAGGAACGCCAGTGAGTGCGTTGGGGGTGCCGCCATGCAGATCATCACGACGATCACATCTAGGTTCTGGGGATCTGAGTTCTGGGGGTCTGAGTTCTGGGGGTCTGGGTTCTGGGTGTCTCTGTCCCCAGTAATGCTCTCTGCCAGTGCGGTTGCCCCCTCGGGCGAGTCCAGCAGACCAGTGCAGATCACGTTGATCGTGCCCCTGGGGTTCATCTTGTTCAGGGTGTCCATCTTGTCTAGGTCGTCTAGGTCTTCCCTGGCACCACTGGAGTTCTGCAAAAAGCTGACCGCGTCTGTCAGCAACCTCTGACGATCCTCACGCAGGGCTGAGCCCCCGGCGCTGGCCTCCCAGAACGTCCAATAGGGCGAAACGGCCGCAACGCGCACCGGCGCAATAGCGTTGGTCATAGGTTTCTTCCTTTAGGTCTTCTGGGAAATGTTCGAGTCGCCGAGGTCGCGTCGGCTCGGAGCCGGTCGTAATCGTGCTCTCTGTAGGTCTTCTTGTAAATGTTCGAGTCGCCGAGGGCTTTCCTGGGTTCCCGCCGGCTGGTGCCGCGGCCGGGGTCGGACCCCGACAAGCTCTGGATCCCCGCCGGCTGGTGTCGCGGCCGTCGCGGCCGTAGTGGGTTCGTTGGGTATGGCGGTCATTTCGTTGGGCATAATTTCGTTGGGCATAGTGGTCGTTAGGTATAGTCGCCGGACACAACTTTGCCGGTTATCGCGGCCGGTTACTGTGAGACAGTTTGACCGGTCGGCCGGTCAACCTATAGAACCCCGTGCCGCTCTAGATCTCGAGATCTCGATAGATAGCCGAGGAGCCTGAGAAGGCCAAGGAGACCAACTTATGGCTACAGACCAAAAGACCAGGATCGAGTTCTCCGAGATGCTCGGCCGGCGTACGCGCATCGGCTCGTGGCAAGACCAGACGATCTCTACCTACCGGAAGATCGCCGAGGCCATCGGCGAGAGCGACTGGGGCCACGCCGCCGATCTGGCTGACTATTTCGTGGACGAGGCCAACGTCTGCTTCACTCTCTACCGGCAGTGGATCAACGATCTGCGGAGCTTTCTCGCCGACAACGGCATGAGTGCCGATGAGGTAGCCGCGGTAGACGCCGTTGTGCAGTCCAAGCTCACCACACCCGAGGGCAAGGCTTGGAACGCCCACCGCCACTGGGATTCCTTCCGCACCCACCAGCGCACGCTGCTGAAGCACATTTACCGTGGGGAGGCCGCTGAGGCGCTGGCGACGCTGGAGGTCATGAAGGATGTGTGGCGCCAGACGCACGACCGCGATGTGGACCATACCTACGGGCTGATGTCGGCTATCCAGGACCGCCACGGCGCTCAGGGCATTGCCGACATGTACGAGCGGGTGCTGCTGCCGCTGTTCTCCTGGCGCTATCAGAAGTTTGATATCGACTCCCATCCGTGGGACGAGGCGCTTGAGACCTTGCTGACGGTGTCTTGTGAGGCCATGCGTGGCCACCTCGTAGGCCCCGAGCGCACCGGCGACATGGAACTCATCGAGACTGAGGATTCCTGGATCCTGCGTTTCGATCCCTGTGGTTCTGGTCAGCGGGTAATCAGGGGTGACTGGGAGGAGGACACGCCGGCACGGATGGAGCCTCCTTATAACTGGGCTGTCTCCGAGGAGCCTGCCTCCTGGAACCATTACACCAAGGGCATCTGCTTGTACTGCGCTCACTGCATCGTGCTGAACGAGGAGATGCCGATAGACCGCTTCGGCTATCCGACTAGGGTTATCGACCCACCCGTTTACCCGGACACTGACCGTGACCCCGAGGTGCGCCAGCGCTGCCAGTGGACCATGTATAAGGACCCAACGACGGTGCCGGAGGCGGCTTACGAGCGAGTCGGGCGCAAGAAGCCGGAAGTGTTTGGCTCGTCGCACTTTGACGCCGGCGAACTGCCCGATGCTGGCTCGCTTGGGCTGCCGGGAATCGGCTGAGGGAAGCCGTGCAGGCAGCGGTCCTGCAGCGTTACAACTCGCCGCTGGAGATCCTCGAGCGGCCAGACCTTAAGCCGCCTCCGGGGTGGATTCTGGTGGATGTGCGCAGTTGTGGGGTTTGCGGCAGCGATGTCTTCTTGCGCAAGGGCGGCTTCAACTCCACGCTGCCGATCGTGCCGGGCCACGAGGCCTCTGGTGTGGTGCGCGAGCTGGGCGAGGGGGTTGATCCGTCGGTGGCGCCGCCTGGCACTCCGGTGGCGCTGTATTACATCCAGCATTGCGGCTCGTGTCGCATGTGCCGCGCCGGGCGGGTGAATATGTGCCTCAGCGTGCGCCGTATGGGCGTGGAGTACGACGGGGCGTTCGCCAGTCAGGTGCTAGTACCCGAGCGCAACGTGATCCCGGTGCTGCCCAGCGATGATCCTGTAGCGGTGGCCGTGCTGACCGACGCTGTGGCTACGCCGTACCACGGGCTTGTGCGCATCGCCAAGGTGCAGGCAGGTGAGACGGTGGTGGTTTTCGGCGTGGGTGGTATTGGTTCTAATGCTGTGCAGTTGGCGGCGTACCTGGGTTGCACGGTGATAGCGGTGAGTCGTTCGGACGCCAAACTGGAATTGGCCGAGCGGCTAGGAGCGCATCACGTGGTGCGCGGCGGCGACGGCGTTGCTGAAAGGGTGCGGGCGCTGTGTGGGCCGGGCGGGCCGGAGGTAGTCGTGCAGACTGTCGGTTCGGCGGTGGTAGACCGACAGGCGGTTGACACTTCGGGTATCGGCTCGCGGGTTGTGTTGATCGGCACCACGACTGAGGGTTTCACTTTGCATGCCACGGACCTGGTATGGCGAGAGTCCAGCATTTGGGGGTCGAGGGGTTTCACTCCTCAGGACATCCGGGAGGTGCTGGAACTGCACCGTGCAGGCTCCATAACCACCGACCACCTAGTACTAAACCGCCGCCCCCTAGCGGAGGCCAACGAGGCAATCGAGGACCTACAAGCAGGACGAGTACTGCGCTCAGTGCTGACATTCGGCGAAGGCTGGTAACTGCCGCCAGAGCAACCAGCGACCTAACGAGAGGACGCTGGGGCTAGAAACTGGGGCTAATAGGTTCATGCTGGCCATTACATCTCTGCACTACTGTGATTGTCTTACTAATGTGATTGAGGTGGAGGATAAGCCTGGCTGGGATACCTCCGGTGGAGGCGAAAACGCGACATCAGCGCAGGCAAATACCCACGGTAACGGTTGGGCGGTGTATAGCGAGGGCTGGGATCCCTCGGTCGGAGCATCTACCAAATTCGGCGAAGATGATGATCTCACGCCCGCGGAACAGGTCGAGGGGGGTAGTTGGCCTGTGCCGCAAGCTGAATCGGTAGATATGCCGCTTGCGTTCATAGACGGAACTCGGCGTCCCGAATTGACAGTTGGTGCCGAACACGAAGCCACTGGAGACCTTATCCCCGGACTCGCCGGTGCTTTCGCAGTTGGAGCGGTGACCGTTCGGCCTAGTGGGCAGATTCGTTTCGAAGGAATCCGCGTAGGCCGTGTTGTTGTATGGGGTGGCGGGAGAAATGTGGGCGATCTGGTTTCAAGTCGTACGGGCTACGCGTGGAAGTCCGAAACGATTGATGGCACTGACCTTGATGCGTGCCTAGATGGCCTTCAGGATCGAATGCTGCGAGCGGAGGCTGAATTGGCTCGAGATGCTGCCAGTGCCGGCTGGAGTGTCGTGCTTGACGGGCCTTTGAGACATAGCAGCTCGTTTCACAGCTTAGTAGCCGGGTATATAAAATCACATTATCGACGCATTCTTCCCGACTCTGATCACATGGCTGTTCCCAACTTGAAGGTGGGCCAACGCACCTGCTTGTACGCCTCTAGTCGTGATTGCTGTACGTGTTATGTCCGGATCGGTAACCCGAGGATTGGAGCGTCAAAGTGGGATGGGATTGCGCGTCTTGAGTTCCCTTCCAGTCAAGAATTGAGTGCGGTCTGTGCCCATGCCTCAGAACTCGCAGCTTTGCTTCCTACGTTCGCCGGTGTTGCCCACCGTGACAAGCGCGCCCCTGTAAACCTGCAGCCTGTCAGAAATCTTGAGCGGTACCTTTCCCGACATCTTGGCAGCGGCAAGCAGGCCACGCGCGCCGCTCGAGATGCCATCACCGATAGCCATGGACCCTGATATCGATAGCGGTTCCATGTCGTCTGTGGAAACAGAAAGGGAGATTGTGTCTTTGTCGACAGTCGGTGATCCCATTGAAGTGGATCGTCGCAATGATGTTGAAGGTCTAGAAGGCGTGCCGGGTCTCAGCGAGATTGTTGGCCGAGTAGATGCCTCTGCCGACGCTTCTACACAGACTGCCGACGTGATCATTGATGAGAGCCTTGAACTTGATCTGGATACCTTTGTTATGTCAGCCCAGCGACTTACCGACGGGTCGGTGCTGTTTCACTACGGCCTCGTTACCGAGGTGTCCGGGCGTATCGAGGGTGCGGAGATGGCAACTGACACAGCCCGACTAGCTGCTGGGACACTTCCCGGGCAGCGATACCGACGGGCTGATGTCTATTGGCTGCGCACTTACCCTGAGCGCTACCTGCCACCAGCGTCGGGTGCCCCCGTTTGGGAGGCTCAAGGTGAGCATCGTCGGCGGGCTTTGTTTCTGGACAAGATGATCAGTGATGATGAAATCCCAATCGGATTGGACATGAACGACGAGCGCGTGTACTTCCCGTATTCGTTTCTGAATGGCGAGAAGGGCGCACACGTTTCTATCTCAGGCAAGTCTGGCATTGCAACCAAAACTAGCTACGCGCTTTTCCTGCTTTATATGCTCTTTGAGACAGAGATAGGGAAGCAGGTTCGTGGTGAATCAGCCGATCATGACCGTGCTGTGATCTTCTCGGTCAAGGGTGAGGACTTACTATGTATTGATAAGCCTAACGCTAAATTTCTCGACGAGAAAGACGAAGCTGCTGACGCTGGCAGGCAATGGTCAGCGCTTATAGATACCCTTACCCCAGGTCCCTTCAAACAGATATCAGCGTATGCTCCAGCAAAGAAAGCCGCGGAGGACAGCGAAGCAGTTCCAGAGGTATCGGTACGCAGACCTAGTGAAACGCGTGCTTACGGCTGGTCACCAGTCCGGTTCATTTTGGCTGGCTTGCTTCAGTATGTTTTCGAAGACCTTGAATCCGGGCAGTATTCCTTGATTGAGCAGTCTGTACGCCTCGAACTGCTGCGTTGGGCCTGGCCAGTTGAAGGTGATGACACCGGCAAGGTCGTCTTCTGTGATCCAGAGAATCAGCAGCCCAAGGTTTCCAATACCTGGGACTCAGCATTGGAATACTGGCATCAGACGAAACTAAAGTCACCGAAGCACGATAAATCCTACTACTTGATAGCCACTCTTGATGATCTCGTTAAATTTATTGCATCCAAAGTGAACCAAGGTAAGCAAAATAAAGACTCTCCAAGTGACGAAGATAGTTGGACCGGTAAGGCAACCACGCAAACAAAGCGAGCCTTTGTTCGTCGATTGTTCAAAGCGCTACCACGACTACGGCGGCTCGTTAGTGCCGGACTAGATGAGGTGGACTTGGGTGAGCAGGTCTCCGTCGTGGACATACATGCGCTGCACACCGACGCGCAACGTTTCGTTGTCGCCTGCGTACTGGCTCGCGTATGGGATGATCACGAAGACTCCACTGAGCGGCGTAAGACCTTTGTTGTGCTAGATGAACTCAACAAGTACGCGCCACGTTCCGGTGGCTCACCTATAAAGCATCTTCTAGTGGACATCGCTACTCGTGGCCGGAGTCTCGGGGTGATCCTCATTGGAGCTCAGCAGAGCCCGTCGGGCGTCCACCGCGACATCACCAACAACGCCTCTCTTGAGGTAGTTGGTCAGATCAATTACTCCGAAACTTCTGAACTCGGCTTCTTGCCGCCGAAAATGCAAGCCCGAGCCCAGATCATCCCCCCGGGCACGATGATCACAAACCAGCCATTGCTGCCCGCGCCAATACCGATCCGGTTTCCGTTTCCACCGTATGCAACTCGAAAGTCGGAAATAGCGGAGCCCCGGCCGGCGGACGACATCGAATCAGCGCCGGTCATGGATACGACGGATTGTCTCCAGCGGATAGCGGGACCTCAGCCTGCGAACGACATCGGATCAGCGGTAATCGAATCGGAGAAAGCGCTCCACTCCGCTCTACCTGTGATCTCTCCGGTGGAGGACATGGGATCAGCGGTAATCGAATCGGAGGAGCAGTACTTGGCAGCACTCGACGAGTGGGAGCTTTACATCGACATGGAGGCGAAGCGGAGACTGTCCGCTGCTACCAACGATGGAGAAAACCCGAACGACGGATCGGCTAGCTTCGAGCACGATGATTACGTCCAGTGCTGGACGGAGGCAGCGTGCGAGATAGAGGACCTCTCCGACTTAGCGAGGAAACGGCCGGATCTAATCGAAGACGCAGCGCAGCGCTCGGCCGTGCGGATGATCCGAAAGCTGGAGGCGTAGTTGAGGGCAAGCTCCATCGACGATTTCGAAGGAGTAGAGGGATAGCATCGATGGGTGATGTCGTGGTGGGTGGGCATGCAAACCAACAGCGACTAGAGGACTGAGGCTACTTATGCCGTTGGATCCGCAGGCTGTGAAGGTCTTGAACGATATGGAGGAGGACGGCTTTCGGCTGTCTCCTGAGATGACTCCCTCGGAGATGCGCAACTTTACGATTCAGTCGCGGCAAGCGGCGGAGCCTGCTGAGGTTGGGCGGGTTGCGGACCGGGTTATTCGGGGGCCTGATGGGGATGACTTGCCTTTGCGCATCTTCTGGCCCCACGGTGCCGGCGCCGGTGAGGGGGACACGCTGCCTGGCGTGGTTGTGTTTTTCCACGGTGGGGGTTGGGTGCTGGGCAGCATCGAGACTCATGAGCCGCAGGTGCGGTCCATGGTCAACCGCACCGGGCTGGTTTACGTGTCGGTGGAGTATCGGCTGGCTCCCGAACATCCTTACCCGGCGGCGCCGGAAGACTGCTATGCGGCTACCTGCTGGGTGGCGGCTAACGCTGCCGAGCTGGGCGTGGACCCTTCCCGCTTGGCGGTAGCGGGCGACTCGGCCGGCGGCAATCTGGCGGCAGTGACCACACTGATGGCCCGCGACCGCGGCGGCCCTTCTATTGCTTATCAACTGCTGGTGTACCCGTGCTGCGACATGGACCCAGACGCTTGGTGGTCGATGGCCGCCAACGCCGACGGGCCGCTGCTGACGCGGGCGATCATGCAGTGGTTCTACGACCACTACACCGGCGTCATCGACCGGACCGATCCCTACATGTCGCCGGTGCACGCTTCCAGTCACGCCGATCTGCCGGCGGGTCTGATCATCACCGCCGAGTACGACCCGCTATGCGACGAGGCGGAGGCGTATGCGGCGAAGCTGGTAGCAGCTGGCTGCGATGTGACCTGCTCGCGCTACGACGGCATGTTTCACGGGTTCTTCGGCTTCGATGCGGAGATGGACCGTGCCGAAGCGGCCCAGCAGGAAGCCGCAGCAGCACTCCGAAGCGCGGTTGGCAGCTAGGAGAACACTGGGCTAAGGGCTCGGGCTAAGGGCTAATTAGTCCAAGCCAGTCCAACGGCCGTGGGTAGATATCTGGGACAACCCGACTAGCCGTGGGGCGTTGCGGTCTTACTGGGGTTCTATGGGTCGGGCGGGCCTGTTTCGTCGACGGGAGTTCCGGTGGACTCGAAGCTGATTTCGTAGATGGTCGGCCAGTCCTTGCCGGTCACTAGGAACGTCTCGGTTTCGGGATCCCAGGCGATCCCGTTCAGGACGGCGTTGGGGTCATCTGGCCGCGGTAGGCCGAAGTTCGAGAAGTCGGCGAGAGCCACAACCCGGCCCGTCACCGGGTCGATCTGCACGATCAGGTCGGTCATCCAGACGTTGGCGTAGACCCGGTCGTCGACACACTCCAACTCGTTCAGCGACGGTAGCTCTTTGCCGTCGAGCGTCACCGCCACCGGCTCGCCGACCCGCTCGAAAGTCTCCGGATCGCGGAAGTGCAACTCGGCACTGCCGTCGCTCATCACCAGGACTCGCCCGTTGTAACAAAGACCCCAACCCTGGCCTTCGTAGCTGAAGCGCTCGATCTCTGAGAAATCTTCTGGATCTCGCACGAGGGCTGTGCCGGCCAGCCAAGTGAGCTGGAAAATGCGCCCGTCTACGAACGTTAGACCCTCGGCGAAGATGTCCTCGGTGATCGACTCGAGGCGCATCACCTCGCCGGTGGCGCGGTCCAGTTCCCTGATGCTGCTGCTGCGGCCCTGGGGTGCGCCGGTGCTCTCGAAGAGTCGCCCCTCGGAGATCTCCAGCCCTTGAGTGAACGCTGTCGGATCGTGACTCAACTCGCGGATAAGGCTGATCTCTAAGAGTTGCGCATTGTCGCTGTCGGACTCGCCGTTTCCGTTGCTGTCGGTCTCGGTTCCGCTGGGATCACTCTCATTGGGGTCACCCTCGGCATCTAAGCCGGCCACCTCCGGGGGCGCCTCGGGATCATCAGCCAGACCTGTCGTGGCAGTCGAGGGTGGGGTAGTAGTAGGCGTTAGCGCCACCGGCGCGGTCAACGAATCAGTGGTCGGTGGCAACAACGGAGTCTGGGGTGCCAAGTGCGGTTCTTCGGTTGTGAAGTAACCGCATGATGCCGCCACAGTGGCAGCTAGCAGTATCGACAACAGATGTGCCACAGCAGTCAAGCTACGTGGGCAGTGATGTGGGGGCACCCTGACCCTGTGGTATCGACAACAGACGTGCCACAACGGTCAAGCTACCCGGGGCACATTTCTTGGCATCGTCGTAGCTTGTGATATCGACAACAGACGTGCCACAACGGTCAAGCTACCCGGGGCACATTTCTTGGCATCGTCGTAGCTTGTGTATCGACAACAGACATGCCACATCAGTCAAGCTACCCGTCATCTGCGCGGTGTCCGGGCACAATCGGGGCTTTGCGTGGGGTGGTTCAGCGTCTTATCGCTCACCATTCCCGCGCCGTGCCCGACCGTCAGGAGCCGATAAGGCTGCCCCTTACGGTTGGTCGTATCTCCCGTAACTCCCGCGCCGTGCCCGACCCGCCCTAAATCGGAGTTTTGTGTGATTTGCTTCACCGTCGTATGGCTGATCTTCCCAACACCCCAACAACCGCGCTGGGCCGCACGCCCCCTAGCGACGCCGAGGATCACCGTATGGCCGATCTTCCCGACGCTCCAACAACCGCGCTGGGCTAGCGATCGGGCTAGCGTGACTGGTCTCAGCGCCGCAGGTCCGGCGTATGAACTCGTGACTCCCCGCCTCGGCGATCGGGCTAGCGTGACTGGTCTCAGCGCCGCAGGTCCGGCGTATGAACTCGTGACTCCCCGCCTCGGCGATCGGGCTAGCGTGACTGATTTTCAGCGTCGTAGGGGAGGGTTCATAGTAGGCGGTTTGACAACGCTGACAGCGCTAGTGTTATTGATTCTCCCTGCTAGCTCGTGGGTGCAGGCGGTCCAGTTGTTGCGCCGTGTGGGTGGGGTGTTTCCACGCTGGTCGGGCTGTTGGAGGGTGTATTTGCCGTCGGCGTCCCGGACGACTTGGGCGCCTTTGGTGTGAACCAAATGGTGGTGGCAGTAGCTGCAGAGCAGGCAGAGGTTGTCGAGGTCGGTTGTGCCTCCGTGCTCCCAGTGCACGATGTGATGGGCTTGACACCAGTTAGCCGAAGCCCCGCAACCCACGCAGCCCTTATCGCGCACAGCCAACACCGCCCGCTGGCGGCTAGAAGCGTGGCGTTTACCCCGGCCGAGCCACAAAGGCTCACTCTTGCCCTTAAACACAGCCGGCAAGATTCTCGCGTCGCAAGCCAGCCCTAGGAGTTCCTCAACCGACAGCGGGGTGCCGTCAGCGAGGCGAGCGTCACACAGTTGGCCCGCAATGGTGTCGTAGTCGGCGACGACTAGCAGGTCCACGCCTTGTGCCTTGCCCGCTGATTTCCCAGCACCGCCGGTGTTGGTGACGAGTTGTTCGAGCGCGTCTGCCATGCGCTGGCTCGAAGAAAGCCGGCTCTTAGCGTCCTCGGAGTGGAACAGGCGGTTAGCTGTAGCAGTAAGCGCTGTTTCGATGCGACTGCCCGTGACCGGGTCGAGCCGGCCCAACAAAGAGAACATGCCGTCGGGTTCTTGTTTGATGTTCAAGTAGCGCTGCTCGCGTTGGCGCTTACGCCGCTCCCCTAAGTCGTCGCGGGTCTGCTCGTTCATGTAGTCGCGGACGGTGCGGGCGAACTGGTCCTCAGACTCCCGCCCCGCAGCATCCAACAACCCGGCCTCACCGTCGGAATCACCAGATGGGGCTTGTTCTACGGCTTCGGCGATCATCTTCGCCTGCTTAGGCGTGATAGACCCCGAACGCAACGCGTCGGCCGTGTCCGGCGCTCTGCCTAACTGCTGAGCTAGCTGCACGTCTTGTTTGGCGCGTCCGCGTGACTGCCTCAAACTGTCGCGCAGCACATCAGCCGCATGACCCGCGCCGCGACGGCGGGTCACCTCTGCGACCGTTTCGGCTTTCAACGCCGCAAGACGCGATTCGCATTTGCCGAACAGCACCAGCCGATTCTCTAACTGCCGATCAGCCAGATCGCGAACGACCGGATCAGAGGCCAACAACTCGGCCAAAGGATCAACACCCAACCCGCCGCCGCGCACTAACCCCCCAACAGAGGTAACACCAACGGCAGCAGCACCAGCAGCGGTAGCACCAGCGGCGGTTTCGGCGGACCCAGCGGCGGCGCCGGAGACCCCACCAGCAACAGTGCCCTTTGGCCCAGCAGCAGCTTCGACCCCAACATCAGAAACCCCAACAGCAACAGCGGCCGGATCGTCAAAAAGAGTCGCGATTGTCATCATTCAACACCTCAAAACAGTGTGAACCGTGGCTTTCGGTCGGCCGAGCCGACAAGCCGATCAAACAACACCAACCCCACAACAACAGGATCAGCGACCGGTAACAGAGAGTCTACACAACCAACACAGAAAAACACAACGTACGTATGTAATTTAGGAGAAACAAATCGGACAGTACCAGATTAGAGTCTCCCATAACCGACGCTGGCGGGGGTCCCAGGGTGGAGCACAGGCGCCCGGGAGGGTCGGGCGGCGTTGCCCCATGACAGCATGGGTGGACCCCGGACGGCGTTGGCGTGTTTGCACGCGATCTCGTCTCCACTCATCCGTGTTCAGCCACGATGGGTGGGCCCCGGGGCGGCGTTGGCGTTTTGACAATCTTAGGGAGGGTCGGGCGGCGTTGCCCCATGACAGCAACACCCGACCGGCTGGCGTTAGCGTCAGCAGCCTTCAACGCCGAGCGTTCGTGTTATCGCTCGCTGCGCCCCCTGATGTGGCTGTGACAGGGTTAGTGGGCCTTCAACCCCGAGCGTTCGTGTTATCGCTCGCTGCGCTGTCAGGTCTGGTCGATGTGCGCAGAGTCCAGTTTCGTTGCGTCTCGTGTCATCGCTCCGCGGAAGCGGCGGTCGAGACGGGGAAGGCAGCTGACGAGTCTGGCTTCGTTGCGTCTCGTGTCATCGCTCGGTGCTCGCTGTGCTGTCCTGCGGGCATCAGGTGCCGACGACCTTCAGCTCGTAGATTCGGCGTCCTTAGCCGAGGGGAGCTTGAATACCGGGAAGTCTCCGCCGGCGATCCATGTCTCGTAGGCGGGCTTGCGGGCGATGTCAACTAGCTCTACCCAGAGCCCGGTGTGCAGGCGGTGGTAGGTGAACCCCGCAGGCTGGTCGTCGGGTGTAGCCGCAGTTACACCGACGGGATATCCGGCGGCCACGAGTCGGGCCGCGTCAGCATCTAGGTCGTTCGACCAGAACCCCAGGTGGTGCACTCCGCCGGCTAGCGACGGTTCCCAGACGGTCCCGGGCGAGGCTTCTAGCACCTCGTAGTGTGGCGGCCCCTCCACAGAGTAGGTGAGCCGGAAGTTCACCTCCTTCACGCCGTCGAGCTGGCGCACGGAGAACTGGCGGCGCATGGGTGTGGCCCACGTCAGCCCGCACACCGCACCGAGTTCGGCGCAGGTGGCGTCGAAGTCCCGCGCCACTATGCCCCAGTGGAAGAAGCCGTCGGCCGGTAGCAGGCCCGCTGATTCAGCTGCTGGTAGGTCGGGGGTTAGAGACATCGCGGCGAATACTACGACACCCAAAAGAGACGGGCCAGCAGCGCGAGGAAAGTGCACATAGCTGGTCGGAAACTAGCGCTGGTTCGTCGTCGACGGTCTGGGCAGGCCAACCGCAGGCCGAGTACTCATGGCTGGGTTCCCCGAAGGCAAGTCGTCAAGAGCAGTCACACCACGCCAACCGCAGGCCGAGTACTCATGGCTGGGTTCCCCGAAGGCAAGCCGTCGAGAGCAGTCACTCCACGCCAACCGCAGGCCGAGTACTCATAGCTGGGTTCCCCGAATTAGGCAGACCGTCGAGAGGGCCGAGTTCGGCGGACAACTGCCTAGCGGCATCCGCCGGCGCCAAATGACCGGCCATAACCCGGGCAAACAGCTCGTCGGCATTAGCTGAGGGTTGGTCTACCAGAAGGTCTACCCAGCGGTGCAGATGGCGGCGCACCTCCTCGGCGACATGGCGGGCGCGCCTGTCTGCCTCGACACCGCAGGCATGCAAATGATGGCGGTGGGCTTGCAAGTGCTCGAAGAGTTCGCCGAGACCGTCGCCAGTGGTGGCGACTGTGAGAGTCACCGGCGGACGCCAGCCAGAGCGGTGGCCGAGGTCGAGCATGTACTCGAGGTCGCGTCGGGCGTCAGCGGCGCCAGCCCGGTCGGCCTTGTTGACCACGAAGATGTCGGCCATTTCCAGCAGCCCGGCCTTATTGGCCTGCACCGCGTCGCCCCAGCCGGGACTAACCGCCACGATGGTGGTGTCGGCGGTGCGGGCAATGTCCATTTCCACCTGACCGATGCCCACGGTTTCCACGAGGATCAGATCGTGGCCGGTGGCGTCTAGCAGCCGGACAGCTGCTAGGGCTGCTAGGGCCAACCCGCCGGACTGGCCGCGGCTTGCCATGGAGCGCACGAAGGGACCTTCGGGTGTGGCGGCGCTTTGCATCCGCACCCTGTCTCCGAGGATTGCCCCGCCGGTGAGCGGCGAGGAGGGGTCTACCGCCAAGATGGCGACACGCTGGTCGTTATCGGTCGCTGCCTGCGCTAGCTGGTCGGTGAGGGTGGACTTGCCGACTCCCGGAGCACCGGTGATGCCCACCACGTGGGCGTTGCCGGCTAGCGGCCAAGTGGCGACAGCCACAGCGTCGGCTCGTGCTCCGCCTCGCTCGGTGTAGCTCAGCAGACGCCCAAGGGAGCGCCGGTTGCCCTCGCGGGCCTGCTGGAACAGGGTGGCTACATCGCTACTGAGGGTCTTGTCGATACTAAGGGTCTTGTCGTTGCTGGGGGTCTCGTCGCCGGCACCCGGGCTGGAACCGGAGTCGGTAGCCGTAATAGCAGCCGTGTCGGCGGCCGGACTGGAACCACCGGCGGCCGGGTTAGACGCCGAGCCGGCTGATGCTGCTGAGCGCTGGGGAGCGGGACCCTTCGGCGTCCCGGAGTTCATGCCTGGCCGGCAGATGCAGCCGCCCGCATCGTCCGGGCCACCTCCGCCGCCGAAGCGCCTGGGCCCAGAACGGCGAACACGCCGGATTGGCGCAGCCGTTCCAGATCCTGATCGGGCACTATGCCGCCCACTACCACTGAAACATCCATCCCGGCATTACGGACTGCGGTCACCATTCGGGGTGCCAGCGTAAGGTGGCCGCCGTTGTGGATGGAAAGTCCAATCACGTCAGCATCCTCCTGCTCGACCGCCAGCAGCACCGACTCAGTAGTTTGGCGTAACCCCAGGTAGATGACCTCTAGGCCGGCGTCACGCAGCATGCGAGCCACGACCTTCAGCCCGCGGTCGTGGCCATCTAACCCCAACTTGGCCAGCACAACGCGAACCGGCTGATCGGCCTCGTCGGCAGCTCCGGTAAAGGGGCTGGAAGCTTCGGCGGTCATGCGCTCATACCACCGCCGGTTCGGTGTAGCTGCCGAAGACGCTTTCGAGTGCGCTGACAATCTCACCCTCGGTGGTCCCGACCCGGGCACATTCGATGATCGGCTCCATGAGGTTCACCGTGGGGTCGGTGGCGTCAGCGGTCAACTGCTGAAGCGTTGCTTGCACGGCGTCGGTGTTGCGCTCTCGCTTTGCGGCAGCCAGGCGCTGTAGTTGTCGGGACTCAACCTGCTCGTCGATGTAGAGGATCGGGGTGTCGCCCTCGTCGCCTTCGGTGTAGGCGTTGACGCCAACGATGATGCGCCGCCCAGCGTTTACCTCCCGCTCGAAGCGGTAGGCGCTGTCGGCGATCTCGCCCACGAAGTAGCCGTTGGCAATCCCCTCGTAGACGCCTTCCAGGATTGATCCCTCACCGAGTTTGTCGAGGTAGTCGAAGACCTCGGTGGCGCGCCGCTCCATTTCGTCTGTCATCCACTCCACGTAGGCGGAGCCTCCGAGCGGGTCGGCCACCGCGGCTACACCGGTTTCGTGCGCGATTACCTGCTGGGTGCGTAGCGCTATCCGAGCCGCTCGCTCCGTGGGGAGGGCTAAGGCTTCGTCGTAGCTGTCGGTGTGCAGGCTTTGGGTGCCGCCGAGGACTGCCGCTAGGGCCTGACTGGCGACGCGTGCGATGTTCACTTCGGGTTGCTGCGCGGTGAGCGACACGCCAGCCGTTTGGGTGTGGAAGCGCAGCTGCAGCGATCGCTCTCGGCGGGCGCCGTAGCGGTCCCGCATCCAGCGCGCCCAGATGCGCCGGGCGGCTCGGAACTTGCCGATCTCTTCGAAGAAGTCGATATGGCTGTTGAAGAAGAACGAAAGGCGGCCGGCGAAGTCGTCCACTTCCAGCCCGGCGGCTATTGCTGCCTCTACATAGGCGAACCCGTTCGCCAGGGTAAAGGCCAACTCTTGGGCAGCTGTAGAGCCGGCTTCGCGGATGTGGTAGCCGCTGATAGATACTGGGTGCCAGCGGGGCATCTCAGCGGTAGTGAAACCGATGAGGTCGGTAACAAGCCGCACTGAGGGCCGTGGCGGGAAGATGTACTCCTTCTGCGCCTGGTACTCCTTGAGGATGTCGTTCTGGATGGTGCCGCTGAGTCGGCTCCGGTCGGTGCCGCCACGTTCGCCGGTGACGATGTACATGGCCATGAGGATGTTGGCCGGACCGTTGATGGTCATTGACGTGCTAACAGAGCCCAAATCGATACCAGCGAAGAGTTCCTCCATGTCGGAGACGGTGTCGATGGCCACGCCGGCTCGTCCCACCTCGCCGACCGCCCACGGATGATCGGAGTCGCGCCCCATCAGCGTGGGCATATCGAAAGCCGTAGATAAGCCGGTGCCTCCGGCTTCGAGGAGCTGCTTGAAACGCTGGTTGGTGTCGCTAGCTGTGCCCAGGCCGGCGAATAACCGCATAGTCCAGAGGCGGGAGCGGTACATGGAGGGGTAGATCCCGCGGGTGTAGGGGAACTGGCCGGGATATGGCGGATCGCCGTGGACCGGGGCCAGCGGAACGCCAGACATGGTCTCGAAACTGGTCTGGCGCAGGGGAGTGGCCTCGAAGGCGGCCCGCCACTGCTCTTGAGCCCGGGCGCGTTCTGAGTCCTCTTCACCGTGCGGTTCGGCTTCCCCGGGGAGGTGTCCGGGCGAGTAGTTGTCAGGGAGGCTCATGGTTGCCTAAGTCTCGGGCGGCTCGCCGGTTCACCTTACGTGTGCTCAACCGTTTCTGGCGTAGTGCTAGCGGGCTGGCGGAACCCGCTAGTTGGCGGTCAACCCACTCAGGCGAACCCGCTGAGGCTGCCCGCGCAGCCCTCCGCTGTGTACGGTTTTGTTCCTGGCCTACAACTTAGCGCCAATTATCAACCTAACAGTTGTTTGAGGAGCAGTCCTATGGTCGAGGACGCCGACGCTACGCCTAAACCCTCCAAGCGCCGACGGCAGGAGGTCTTGGATGTGGCTGCCCGGATATTTCAAGAGAAAGGCTATGAGGCAACCTCGATCCAAGAGATCGCCGAAGAGGTGGGGATTCTCAAAGGCAGCCTCTATTACTACATCGACACTAAGGAAGATCTGCTCTTCGGTGTCATCAAGGCGGCCTATGACGCAGCGCTGGGCATCATTGAGGAACTAGAGCAACGCGACGGTGGTGCGCTCGAGCTGATCGAGGCGCTGGTCCAGAGGCACGCCACAGTGTTTGCCGACACCTTCGTACAGTCCTCGGTCTTCTTCAGAGAGTTTCGAGCGCTCTCGGCAGACCGCCAGAAGACCATCCTGGAAGCCGCCGATGTCTATAGCAGCTTCTTGGTAGCCCAGCTGCGTCGTGGTCAGCTCTCGGGCGAGATCAGGTCTGAGATCAATCCTCGGCTAGCTGCCATTGGCATCATCGGCATGTTGAACTCGATGGCGTTCTGGTATCGCCCGGATGGTCCGGCCAGCGCCGCACAGATCGGTCGGGAGTTCTCCAGTCTCGTGATCGGCGGTCTGCGGATCTGACTTAGTTGGTCACGGGTTCGGTACTGATCGTTACCGAGCGAATTTTGGCGTCACCCTTGGGCTGTTCGCCGCGCCGGGGCATAGCAGCAAAGGCATGCACCGCATCCATGCCTGAAATCACTTGACCGAAGATGGTGTAGTCGTGAGGCAAGTTCACGCTCGCCAGGCAGATAAAGAACTGCGATCCGTTGGTATTAGGACCGGCGTTGGCCATGGCTAGCGTTCCCTCGCGGTACTGGCCGCGCCCTTCGAGTTCGTCGGCAAAGCGGTAGCCGGGGCCGCCTCGTCCGGTGCCGGTGGGGTCTCCGGCCTGCACTACGAAGCCTGGTACCACCCGATGCACGGGGCAGTTGTCGTAGTAGCCCTGTTGTGCCAGGAAGACGAAGTTGTTGACTGCCAAAGGCGAGCGCTCGGCCTGGAGGTCCAGCTGGATGGTGCCGCAACTGGTGTCCAGCGTTGCCGAGTAGCGTTGCGCCGAGTCAAGCGTCATGGCGGGAGGTTCTGACCATTGCACGGCGGGGACTCTACCCTGCCGGGGAGTGCGGCACTCGCTGCACTCGTCGGCCGGTGCTGGGTTAGGAGGCTCGAAAGCGAGTCCTAAGAGAGGTCCAGGAGTCCAGTCGCCTAGCCTGGCGGTGTGACGGACACGCTGGGTCGGCAGGATTGCGAAACCGGCCGAAGCGTCCGGGAAATCCAACGGCGCACCCTCGGTGTGCTGATGGCGACAGTGGCTGTAGGTGGTGCGGGCGCAGGGGGTGCCTTCAGCCTCGTGGCTGTGCTGGCTGAGGAGATCACCGGCAGCGAGACTCTGAGTGGAATCGCCGCCGCGGGCATGACAACCGGAGCCGCCCTAGTAGCGGTGCCGCTGGCGAAGCTGATGGCTCACAGCGGCCGAAGGGTTGGGCTAGCTACGGGCTATCTAGCGGCCCTTTCGGGTTCGCTCTTGGCGCTCGTTGGCGGTTTGACCGATGTCTTCGCTCTCGTCGTCATCGGGATGCTCGGCGTAGGCGCGGGGACTGCGTGCGGTCTTGCTGCCCGTTTCGCCGTGGTTGACCTAGCTGAGCCGGCTAACCGGGCTCGCACTATTGGGCTGTTGGTCTGGGCCACGACGGCTGGTGCCATCGCGGGACCAACTCTTGCTACTGGCGCCGCTACTGCGGTTGCAACCGCGGTCGGGCTCGACGAGCTGGCCGGCCCGTTCCTGTTCGCTGCGGTGGCGTTCGCCCTAGCCAGCCTGATCCTGGATCGGGGGCTGCGGCCCGACCCGCTGCTGGTGGCCCGTCGTCTAGGCGGCGGCGAGACACAGCCGCGCCGCGGCAACCTGGCCCGGTCGCTGGCGCTGATCGCTCGCTTGCCGCCGGCCCGTCTGGCTACGGCGGCGATGATGGTCGGCCAGGGGGTCATGGTGTCGACGATGGTGATGACGCCGCTGCACATGACCGACGGTGATCAGGGCCTGCGGATTATCGGGCTGGTCATATCCACTCACATCGTGGGGATGTATGCCCTGGCACCGTTGGTGGGCTGGGCAACCGGCAAGATCGGGGCGACGCCCATGATTGTGCTGGGCGGTTTGATTAGCTTTCTGGGAGCGGAGGTTGCGGCCCACACGCCAGCCGATGTGGCATGGGGAATGTTCGCCGGCATGTTCGCCGTGGGGCTCGGCTGGAACTGTTGCCTGGTGGCGGGCACCGCCCTGTTCACCGCCGCGGTGCCGACGGGGGATCGTGTCCCGGTGCAGGGTGCGGCTGACTTGCTAATGAGCGCCACCGGAGGTATCGGAGGCATCGCCGGCGGTGCGGTGGTGGCCTGGCAAGACTTCCAGTTCTTGAGCCACTACAGCGGCTTGTTCGGAGCCGCGCTGGCCGGGGTGGCGACGCTGGCCTACTTCGGCACCACCCCCGGCATCTCTCGGCGTTCGGCCTCTAGCTGATCGACGAAGATTCAGCTAGCCACCGACGGTCCCTGGTTGAGGAGGATTCGCCAGCTCGACGAGCTACCCCATGACGTTGCTGGGGGCGGTGGAGTCGAGGGGGCGATTGCGGCTGAAGCTGCCCAGTTCGATGGGCAGGCCTAGGTGTGGCCCCTCTACCACTACGGGGTCGGCGTCATGGTCTCTGCCGGCTTCGACGGCCAGAATCAGTTCGGCCATGCAGTGACCAGCTATGGCTGCGTTCTTGAACTGGTTGCCGCTGCTACCGATTGCCACGTAGAAGCCGCCTAGGTCGGTGCGGTCATAGATCGGCAGCCAGTCCTCGGTGACGTCGTAAACGCCGACGATGCCGCGCTGGCGATGCGGCAGTCGCAGGTGTTTGATCCGCCGGGCGCTGCGCAGCACGTGAGTCTCGAACTCAGTTCGGCTCGTTGCGAGCGAGATGCCGTCGGGATCCTCAACCCAGTCGAGTGCGTCACAGGCGGCTTCGACGCTGCCGATGAGAATGTTGCCAGGGCGCTCGGGGCGCAAGTAATAGCCGCAGTCCATATCGCCCATAACACAGCCGGCAGCGTCGAAGTCCAGGCTCTCCGGTCCGGGTACTAGGTACACCTCACGGCGCATCGGGCGAGTGGAGATCCCGGCGGCGGCGTCGAGGCCAGCCAGGCGATTGATTTGGTTCGAGTGAGGTCCCGCGACGTTTACCACCACCGGGGCTTGCACTTCGGACCCGTTATCGAGGGCTACCCCGGTCACCCGATTACCCTCCTGCAAGACCGAAACAACGCTCCTGCCGAATAGAAACTTGCCGCCGCGGGTGCTAGCGGCGTCGGCCAGGTTGCGAGCGGCCAGCGTCGGGTCGGTCACGTAGCCGCCTTCAGGCATCCAGATAGCGCCTTCGATGAAACTCTCCGGCTCGGCCCAGAAGCGTGCCTCGTCCATGCGTGCCGGCGGGCCGAACCGGCGGGTGTCGAGGTACGAGAAACGCCGCTCCAACTCCTGGCGGTCGAGATCTTGATAAGGAACCCCGAGGTCATCGAAGTGTTCGACTGCCCGTTCGTGGTTAGATCCCGAGACTTTGAATACCAGCATCCCGCACTGCACGAACTCCGGCAGCGGAGTCCCCTGCGGTAGGGCCACGTACTCCCACCAACGCTCCCAGTAGCACCGTCCCTCGACTGCCATGGCCACGCCTGCCCGGGTGGAGTAGTTGAAGCGCACAACTGCGCTGGAGGCGCTAGTAGATCCCTGGCCAGCACCCCCCAACCGCTCCACACTTACTGTTGCCAGCCCGCGCCGGCATAGCTCATAAGCGACACTGGCGCCGATCACTCCGGCTCCTATGACGATGGCGTCGGCGGTGGCGTCGGCGTCGGCGTCGGCGTCGGCGTCGGCGGACTGGCGGCTCATTGTTCTGACGGTAGTAGCAGCCCCCGACAGAGGGGTCTGTCCGAGTGTGTCCTAAGCGGTCTCTACAGTTACGGGCGTGACTGTGCCCGTGACAGTGCGGATAACGCCTTATGGGCCGCCGGCGTTGGCGGTGCTGTGTGAGGAGGTCGAAGCGGCGCGCCGACGGGTGGGTCATCTGCTAGCTCCAGTGACCGTGCTAGTAGGGCGCCCTGGCGTGGCGGTGGCTACGCGTCGGTCGCTGGCCAGGCGCCGCCACATCGGGGTGGACTGTCTCACTTTGCCCAAGCTGGCGGAGCGGCTGGCGGGCGAAGCGCTTGCCGAGCAGCGGCAGCGGCTCGCCTCGGCTGCGGAGCTAGCAGCAGCCGTGCGCCGGGTTTTGCAGACGCCGGTGGCGGGCAGCTTCTGGGAGGTGCGCGAGCATCCCGCAACCGAACGAGCCCTCGTGGATACTCACCGCAGGTTGGGTGAGTTAGATGAGCATCAACTGGACGCCGTGGCGAAGTCCTCGCCGCGGGCGGCAGACATAGTGGCCATCAGCCGCCAGGTGCGCCGGCGGTTGGCCGCTGAGGGTCTCCACGACGAGCGCGATCTGCTGGTGGCAGCCACGAGACTGGCTCGCAGTAAGCAGCAGGTCGCGGGCCGGAAGCTTGAGGGTCTGCAGCAGGGCAGTTCGACCGATACCACTAGATGGAGGGCTCCAGCAACTGCCACCTTTGGTCAGCTGGTGTTGCATTTGCCGCAGCGGCTGAGTTCGGCCGAGCTAGGTCTGCTGGCTGCGCTGTCCTCGGCGCCCGAAGGCTTGGTGATTGTCGCCGGTAGCTGCGGAGATGAGGCTGCCGACGCCCCTGTCGCTGCGGCGGTGAATCGCCTGGCCGGCGCGGGAGCCTGGCGACCGGCAGCCGTTGCGCCGCCCGCCCCGACTCGAGTCTGCGCTGCTCCCGAGGCCGACGAGGAGGTGCGTATAGCGCTGCGGGGGGTGACCAGTGCTTTGCGTCGCGGTGTTCCGCTGGAGCGCATGGCCGTGCTGTACGGCAGTAATAACCCATATGCCCGCCTCTTGGTCGATCAGCTGCAGGCCATGCAACTGCCCTTCAACGGTCAGTTCGCCCGCCCGCTGGCCGAGAGCGTTTTGGGCCGGTTCTTGCTGGGGCTGCTGGGCCTGCCAGAGCAGCGCTACAGCCGTCAGCATGTCATGGCCTGGCTTTCGTCGACGCCGGTGCGCTGGTCGCAAGAGTCCAGAGATAACTCCGGAGAGAACACCAACGAGAACAATGCCTGGCGGCCGGTGCCTGTGTCGGCCTGGGATCGGCTCAGCCGCCGAGCCGGAGTAATAGACGGCGCTGCCGAGTGGGAGCACCGGCTGGAGGCGTATTGCACCAACCGCCGCTCGGAAATGGAGCGGCGGGGCGAGGATCGCGACTGGGTCAGGGTCCGCATCGAGCGCGAGCTTGTCAGTGCGGAGAACCTGCGCCGGTTCATGGCCGATGTTGTGGCTCGTGGCGAGGAGGCAAGCGGTCTTCGGACCTGGCGTGTGCTGGCTCAGTGGGCCAGGAAGTCAATCCGCGACCTAATGGGCGGAGCGGAATGGCGGCGAGAGAAGTGGCCAGAGCACGAAGCCTCCGCTGCCGAAGCCATCGAGGCTGCTCTGGAGCGTCTCGCTGGCCTGGACCGTCTCGACCCTGAGCCCGATCTGGCGCGCTTCCGGCGCGCTTTAGAGGCCGAGCTGACAGCCACCAGGGGCCGACTAGGGCGCATGGGTCACGGTCTGCTTATCGGGCGCGTCGGCGTCGCGCTGGGAACCGAGCTGGAGTGCGTCTGGCTGGTCGGCATGGCTGAAGGAATCTTCCCCGGTCGGGCAACCGAGGACACCCTGTTGGGCGAGACCGAACGGGCTGCAGCGTCCGATGCTCTGCTTTCGCCTCCTGCCCGCCGGGACGACGATCACCGCAGTTTCCTGGTGGCGCTGGCTGAGGCAATGGGTGAGCGCACGCTGTCATACCCGCGGGGCGATCTCCGCCGCAGCGCGGATCGGTTGCCATCCCGCTGGCTGCTGGAGTCAGCTCAGGGATTAATAAGCGGGGCGCCGACGGAGACGCAGCCCAACCCGGCTGCCAGCCAGCTGACCAAAGAACCGAAGCAGGCCGATGTAGATCTGCTCCTGGGTGCAGCGGATTTGGTGAACCTGCCCGTCGGAGCTTTTAGCAACGTTGCTTCATCGACCGCGGCGCTGCGAGCCTGTTCATTCCCGCCTACAGCCCAAGAGCATGACTTACGCCTGCTGCTAGACCACCACGACATCGGGGGCCAGCTTGGCGAGCATCCTCTGGCGGGCTCCTGCGGGCCGCTGAAGCCGGCGGTCATGATGCTGGAGGCGCGGCGCAGCAGCGATTTCACACGCTTCGACGGGAACCTCGCAGGTTGCGAAATCGCCGACCCTTCTGCCAGCGGTTCGCTGGTCTCGGCCACCCAGTTGGAGACCTGGGCTACTTGCCCGCACAGCTACTTCATGCGCTACTTGTTGAGCGTCGAACCCATCGAAGGGCCAGAAAGGGAGCTGAAGATCTCGCCGCTGGAGCGCGGCGATCTAGTGCACACGATTCTGGATAGGTTCCTGCGCGAGGTGCTCGAAGCCGGCGCGCCAAGTCCGGCAACCAGCTGGGGCACACCTGCTCGTCAGCGCCTCAGCGAGATTGCCGAGGCGGCCTTTGCCGAGCGCGAGGGTCAGGGCCTGGTCGGCCAGCGGGTCTTCTGGCGGCCCGAACGCGCCAGGATCCAGCGCGAACTCTTGGCGTTCCTCGAAGTCGAGGAGCAGTGGCGTCGGAACCAAGGCCTTGTGCCATGGGCAAGCGAGCAGGGTTTCGGCATTACACCGAGGCAGCCCGAGGAGGAGCCGCGTCCGCCAGTGGAGTTTCCGCTGGGTGATGGCCGGAACGTGCTCTTGCGCGGCGCGATCGACCGTCTGGATCGAAGGGCCGATGGCAGCGTCGTAGTCACCGACTACAAGACAGGCCGACGAGACGCCTACAAGCGTCTGGGCGAAACACCTTGGGCGATCTACGCCGGAGCTGGTCGCAAGCACGATCCGAAGCGCGAAGCCCTACCGCGATTGCAACTACCGCTATATGCCGCTGCGGCGCGCCAGATGCTGGGCGCAAAGTCCGGGGTGATCGCCGGATACTGGTTCGTAACCGAGCGCGAGAGCTTCCGCTATATGCCGTTGAGAGTGGACGAATCGGTCGAAGCCGAGGCGCGCTGGACTATGGCGGCAATTTGCGACGGGCTTGCCGGAGGTGTCTTCCCGGCGTTCCCACGCCCACGGGGACACCCGTCGCACTGCGACTACTGCGACGCCGATCGCCACCGGGCGGGAGAGGTAGAAGCACAAATCCGCCGCAAAGTGCACCAGCCCGAGTTGCTGGCGTGGCTCCGGGTGGGGGCGCGGGAGCTATTGCCCACCGAAGAGCGCCAGCGTCTCGCTGACGGTCCGCCCAGCCTCAGCGGCGCGACAGAGGTGGCAGCAGTGACATCGGCGACTGGAGGTGGCACATGAGTCAAGCGGCATCACCCCCTGCCGCCACCGAGGCGCGGCTGCCCCAGCCAGCTGCAGGTACTGGCGACAGCGACGGTCTATGCGACAGCAAAAGCCCCGGCGATCGACCCGACGAGAGGGATGCCAGAGCTCGCCGGGCAGCCCAACAAGACCTTGATAGGGACCTCTTCCTAGAAGCCGGCGCTGGCACCGGCAAGACGACCGCCCTGGTAACGCGGATCATGGCCCTGGTGCGCAGCGGGGTGGCCATGTCCAACATCGCTGCTATCACCTTTACCGAGAAGGCGGCTGCAGAACTGCGCGAGCGCCTGCGGCGAGAACTGCTAGCGGCGAGCCGTCAAGCCGACGACGACGAACTGGCGAGCTTGCGAAATGCTCTGGAGGAGCTAGACGGCGCGGCGGTCTGCACGTTGCACTCCTTCGCCCAGCGGATCCTGGCAGAGCACACCACCGAGGCTGGTCTGCCGCCTCGGCTGGAGTTGCTAGACGAGATCAGCGCTGAGATGGATTTCGCCGACGCTTGGGACCGCTTTGTAGAGCAACTGCTGGCTGAGCCAGAGATGGAGCGGGCACTAGTACTTGGGGACGCCCTCGGGATGCGGCTGGCGAACCTGCGGGCCGTAGCCCGAGGTATGACCGACAACTGGGATCTCGCCGCCGAGCGCATCTGTTCGCTTGAGCAGATTTCCGAGGTGCCACCGCTGGAGTTCTCCGATCTAGTTGCAACAATGCGAGAACTCGCCGGCGAGACTGCCCAGATCCAGCCCGCTGCTGTCGGCGGTTTCTCCCAGAAGCCAGATGCCCTCTACCTAGTCCTTAATTGGCTGGACGAGCTAGCCAACCGCCTACAACAAGCAGGGGAGCAGCAAGCGGGAGAGTTAGAGGCCATGAAACTGCTGGAGCAGGTGGCCGGCGGAAGGTGTCCGAAGGGCAGCAAGACCAACTGGCAGCCAGGCTTCGACAAGGAGGCGGTGGTTGAGCGTCTGAAGGAGTTGCGCGCCAGCGCCGGCGCATATCTCGACGATTTCGGCAGGGCTGTTTCGGCCCGCCTCTTGGCCCGTCTTACCGGCTTCGTGGTAGGCGAGGCCGAGCGCCGTCGCCGGCAGGGACGACTGGCGTTCCACGACCTGCTGGTGCAGGCCCGAGACCTGTTGCGCCACCGGGAGCGAGGCGGCCCCGTGCGCTGGGCGCTGCGTCAGCGCTACCAACGGCTGCTCATCGACGAGTTCCAGGACACCGACTTGATTCAGGTGGAGTTGGCTCTACTAATCGCCTGCGAGGATCCCGAGCACGCTGATGGCTCCCAACGCTGGCAAGACCTCGAAGGCGGTGCTGGGGCGCTGTTTTTTGTGGGCGATCCGAAGCAGTCGCTTTACCGGTTCCGTAGGGCGCACATTGGGCTATATCTGCAGGTGGCGGAGTGGGCCGGCCCGGCAGCCCGTGAAACTCTGAGCCGCAACTGGCGCTCCACTCCGGCGATCCTGGATTGGGTAAACGCCGTCTTTGGCTATCTCATCAAACCCGATGCCGGTTCCCAACCCAGCTACGTGCCGCTGCAGGCTGCCTCCCAACCAGGTAACGCCGAGGCGGGTGCGCCGGTGATCCTGCTGGGGACTCACAGTCGCGGCACCGGGACCCCGCGAGGAATCTCAGCGGCCGAACTCCGCGTCCAAGAGTTCGCCGAAGTGGCCGCCCTCATCAAGCGGGCTGTCGCTGAGTGCTGGCCAGTGCGCCAAGGCTCGGGCAATCGCCCCCTGCAGCTGCGCGACGTTTGTGTGCTTATTCCGGCGCGCACCGTGCTAAGGCCGCTAATAGGAGCTTTTGAGGCTGCTGGAGTGCCCTACCGGGTGGAGTCCTCCAGCCTGGTTTACGCCACCCGGGCCGAGATCGACCTGCTGGCCACTCTGCGCGCCATCGACGACCCATCGGACCATCTAGCGGTGGTGACGGCGCTGCGCTCGGCTGCGTTCGGCTTCGGCGATGATGACCTTTACAACTATCGGCAGCTCTGCGGCGGCACCCACCGGCCGTGGGACTACCTCAGCCCGCAACCCCAGCACCCGGTCTCCGAGGCGCTGGATTGGTTGCGGAAGTTGCACGAAGAGCGGCTCTGGCGCAGCCCGGGCGAGATCGTAGACCGGGTGATACGAGAGCGGCGCCTACTGGAGCTGGCCTTCGCCGAAGCTCGCCACCGCGACACTTGGCGTCGCCTACGCCGGGCCGCCGACCAGGCCCGGTCTTTCTCAGAGTCAACCGGCGGCACGCTTAGGGACTTCCTCCGCTGGGTGGAGATTCAGCGCAGCGAAGGAGCGCGGGTAGTGGAGGCGCTGGTGCCCGAGAGCGATGACGACGCCGTGCGGATAATGACCGTGCACGCTGCCAAGGGTTTGGAGTTTCCGTTCGTCGTCGTGGCTGGGTTCTCGGGTACGACCACGCCTTCTCGCAATAGCTGGACTGACGAGTTGGCCTTACCGCCCGATGGGGGGGTGTTCTGGAAACTGGGTGGGCGACTCAAAGGTATTGAGCCTGAAATGGTGACGCAGTTTGAGGCTGTCACCCTAAGTGACAAGAAAACCCGCCAGAGCAGGGAAGATCTAGCCCTGTTCGCCGAACTTGACGAGCGAGACGCGGCTTTTCACGAGGACCTACGCAAGCTGTATGTGGCCTGCACCCGGGCCGAGGACTACCTGGCGGTCTCGCTGTATCGCGCTGGTCGCACAACCCCATCTCGGACATCCCCAGATGTGGTCTTACCGCTGATGACCCTGGCAGAGCTGCTAGCTCACGCCGTCGCCGAGGCTGCGGCTCCCCAACCTGCCGATGAGGTGTTGGTGCCTCATCCGCTGACGGTGCCGCTAGAGCAAATTGCAAAAGTCGATAACTCAGACGAGGACTCAGACGATGAGTCTGAGGATCAACCGCTGGTCTCCGAGTGGGACTTCGTCGGTGCCCTAGAAGATGCCGACTGGCGGGCGGGCCGACCGCTGGAGACGTTGCCTACAGACGACTCGCCGTACTGGGCTGGTGCCGACGAGGTTCCACCGCCGACGCAGAGTCAACCGCCGCCGACAGCTGCCGTACCGCCCCCCGAGGAATGGGAGTGCCAGCACAAGGAATTGTGGGAGCAGGCGGGGCGCAGTTCCGTACTTGCCGCCAGCCGGTTGGTAGAAGCCAGCAGAAACGGTGCCTCAGTACCGGGAGCGCTCGATGCCGGCCTCTACAAGGACGAGGCTGAGGAGGAGGCGCCGGTTTGGCGCAAAGGTCGCTATGGCACTGCGCTCGGCCGGGCGGTCCACGCTGTGCTGCAGACAGTTGACTTCGACGCCACAACCGAGGAGCTAGAGGCCTCGGCCACCCGCTACGCCATCGCCGAGGGCGTCCATCGTCTTACCGAAGGCGTGGCCGTCCGGGTAGGCAACGCTCTGGCCACCCAGGTGATCCGCCAGGCCGCCGGGCGGCCGCACTGGCGCGAACTGTATGTCGCCGCCGAGGTAGAAGGCCGCTTGCTAGAAGGCTTTATCGATCTGCTCTACGAGGAGCCCGACGGCTCGTTCGTGCTGGTTGATTACAAAACCTACGACTCAGACGAGCGTCCCGATCTGGCACAAAAGCCGGGCTACCGACTGCAGATTGCTGCCTATGCCCTAATGGTTGCCGAGGCCACCGGTCGGGCGGTCTCTCGCTGCGTCTTCGTCTTCCTCGGGCCTCAAAGCGTCCACGAAGTCCAGGTGGCTGACCTGCCCGAAGCTGTAGCTGAAGTCCGGGCGCTGGTTACCCCCAGCGCCTAACCGGGAGTCGGCGGCAAGTGACGCTCAGCCGGCTGCCAGGGCGGCCTTCATGCGTTGGCGCTGCTGGATGAGGATGTGTTCGGTGTAGCCGTTTGGCTGGCGGCGACCCTCTAGCACCAGCGCCAGGGCGGCCCGGTAGGGGATGCTGTTAGCCAAGTCAGCGCACATGGGCTGATAGTCGGGGTCGCCGGTGTTCTGGGTGTCCACTACCGCGGCCATCCGTTCCATGGTGGCTTCCACCTGCTCGACGCTCAGCAGCCCGTGGTGCAGCCAGTTGGCGATGTGCTGGGAGGAGATCCGCAGCGTGGCCCGGTCTTCCATGAGCGCCACATAATTAATGTCGGGCACCTTCGAGCAGCCAACGCCCTGGCCCACCCAGCGGGCTACATAGCCCAAGATGCCCTGGGCGTTGTTCTCTAGCTCCCGGGCGATTTCCTCAGGAGTCAACTCCCTATCCGGCGCAAGCGCGGCAATTTGCAGCATGTCCAGCGTGTTAGTGCTGCGCCCAGCCAGTTGGCGCTGGCGCACCGCCACGTCTACCTCCAGGTAGTGCAGAGCGTGGAGGGTGGCCGCTACTGGTGAGGGCACCCAAGCGGTGGAAGCCCCTGCGAGCGGGTGGCCGGTCTTTTCGGCCAGCATTGCCGCCATGTCGTCGGGCCGGGTCCACATGCCTTTGCCGATCTGGCCGTGACCTACCAGCCCGGTCGCTAGCCCTGCGTCCACGTTGGCGTCCTCGTAGGTGGTGAGCCAAGTAGCGGCTTTTATCTCCGCCTTGGGAATCATCGGACCCGCCTCTATTGAGGTGTGGATGTCGTCGCCGGTGCGGTCCAGGAATCCGGTGTTGATAAACATGACCCGCTCAGAGGCTTCGGCGATGCAAGCCATCAGGTTCAGCGAAGTGCGGCGCTCTTCGTCCATGATGCCCATCTTCAAGCTGTTGCGCGCTAGCCCCAGAATGCCCTCCACGCGGCTGAAGAGTTCGACGGCCAGAGCCACTTCGGCGGGACCGTGCAGCTTCGGCTTCACGAGGTAAATCGAGCCGGCAGCGCTGTTGCGGTGTGGTCCGTTGCCGGCCAAGTCACCCATGGCGCACCAAGCGGTGATCGCGGCGTCTAGCAAGGTCTCGAGAATCGGGGCGCCGTCTAGTCGCACGATGTCGGTCTGGATGTGAGCCCCGACGTTGCGCACCAGCATCAAGCTGCGGCGCGGCAGGGTCATGGGTTTGCCCTCGGCGTCTAGGTAGGCCGAGTCGGACCGCAAGGAGCGGGTTATCTCCCGACCATCCTTGGTGAAAGTGGCCGAGAGAGTGCCTTGCATGAGCCCTAGCCAGTTGCTGTACGCCAGCACTTTGTCGGCTGCGTCGACGGTGGCTACGGAGTCCTCTAGGTCCATGATCGTTGTCAGGGCCGCTTCGAGCTGGATGTCGGCCACGCCCGCCCGGTCCACGGAACCGACGGGGTGATTACGGTCCAAGAGGATCTCGATGCCGAGCCCGTTACGGCGCAGTAGCACCGAGTCGGGACTCTCAGGGGGACCGGTGTAGCCGGCCAGTTCTGCGCCCTCGTCAAGGTTGGCGGTGCTGCCGTCGGCTAGATCCACTGCCAGCGTTGCCGCTTCTACCCGATAGGCGGTGCTGTCGTGGTGCGAGCCGACCGTCAGCGGAGCGTGACGATCCAGCAAACCCCGGGCGTGGGCGATAACACGATCACCTCTGATGCGGTTATACGGCCCCTCCCGGGTAGCGCCGCCGTCGCTGGGGATCACATCTGTGCCGTACAGCGCGTCGTACAGGCTGCCCCAGCGAGCGTTGGCAGCGTTCAGGGCGTAGCGGGCGTTGTCTACCGGCACTACCAGCTGAGGCCCAGCCAACGCGGCGACCTCGGGATCCACGTTGGCGGTGGTCACCTTCACCGTCTCTGGCTCGGGAGCCAGGTAGCCGATTAGCCGCAGGAACGCCTCGTACTCCTCGGCGTCATGAGGCTGGTGGCTTCGGTCGCGGTGCCACTGATCGATCTGAGCTTGTAGCTCGTCGCGGGTTGCCAGCAGCGCTCTAGCACGGGGCTCCAGGTCAACCAGCAAATCCTCGAAACCAGACCAGAACCGCTCGGGTGTGACGCCCGTTCCGGGGGCGACTTCAGTGCGGATAAAAGCCTCGAGCGCGCCAGCGATTTGGAGGCGGCCAAAGTTCACGTAGTGGGTTCCTGCTTGGGTTCCTGCCATGCCTTCACGTTACGGGGCAGGCCGCTTCGATCCGTTGACTGCTGGGGCTAGTGCCTCAGGGCCTACCGCACAGCACCCGCCGCCGGACTCCAGCTAAGGGCGCTCGGTTATGGCAAATGATTGCAATAGACTTAGCTAAAATAATAAGTTTTTAGATAGTTATTGCCCAAGTTGTGGTTGAAAAGCCCATAAATAGGGAATCTTCTAATTATTGCGAATAAGGTTCGGGACACAACGACGCCGTCTCTTGCAGGATTGATCCGAGAGACCGCCCGAGGAGGTTCGAACCAGTGACAGTGCTGTCGCCAGAAACACCAGAAACAACCGCTGAACTCAATCCAGTTGAAACAGCTGAAGCGCCTGCTGATCTAGAGCAAGCTTTGCTCAGCCCCACCGAAGCAGTGGATGCCGCCAAGCGCTGGATGACGACTCCCCGGTTTGCCGGTCTGACTCGCTTGTACTCAGCGCGCCAAGTGGCCGAGCAGCGGGGAGCGCTCGCCGCCGACTACACCGTGGCCCGGGTAGCTGCCGAGAGGTTCTACAAGCTGCTGCGACAACTCTTCGACGAGCGCCGCAGCATTACGACTTTCGGGCCCTACTCGCCGGGGCAGGCGGTCGCTATGAAGCGAGCAGGTATCCAGGGCATCTACCTTGGAGGCTGGGCCACCTCAGCCAAAGGCTCGCTGCACGAGGATCCCGGCCCCGACCTAGCTGGCTACCCGCTCAGTTCGGTGCCAGAAGAGGCGGCCGGCATCGTGCGGGCTTTGCTGACCGCTGACCGTAACCAAAGCTTCGCCCGCTCGCGCATGAGCCCTGCTGAGAGGGTCGACGCTCAGCAGGCGGACTACTCCCCGTTCATCATCGCCGACGCCGACACCGGCCACGGTGGTGACCCGCACGTCCGGAACCTAATTAGGCGCTTCGTGGAGGTGGGCGTGCCCGGCTACCACATCGAGGATCAACGCCCGGGCCAGAAGAAGTGCGGCCACCAGGGGGGCAAGGTGCTGGTGGGCTCCGACGAGCAGATCAAGCGGTTGAACGCGGCTCGCTTCCAACTCGACGTCATGGGTGTGTCGGGCATCATCGTGGCTCGCACCGACGCCGAGGCCGCCAGCCTGCTAGACAGCGCCGCCGACGAGCGCGATCAGCCTTTCGTGCTGGGAGCAACCCGGCGCAACTTGCCCTCCTACAAGGCCGCCTACCTAGCGGTTCTGCGGCGTCTCACCACCGCCGGGGTGGAGGGCGCTAATGGTCATTTGCTGTACGCCCTGCCGCAGGTGCAGTACGAGCGGGCAGACGCCTGGCTAGACGCCAACGGTGTCGGCGAGGCTATTGCCGAGGCCTTGCGGGCCGCGGCGAACTCTCCGATCTCCCCCGAGCTGAACCTTCCCGAACGTATTGCCGACTTGGCCACCGGCGCCTTCGCCGAGGCTTGGCAGGCTGCCGCAGGGCTCTGTACCTACGGAGAGGCTATGGCCGAGCGGATTTCCGCCCTTGCCGCTGAGGGGGCCGATGTGGGCATCAGCGCCGTCGAGTGGAGGAACTTTGCCCGCATCGCCAGCTGGGAGTGTGCCCGGGAGCGAGCGGCTGAACTTGGCCTGGATGTCTATTGGGATGCCGAGCCGGCGCGCACGCCCGAGGGCTACTACCAAGTGCAGGGCGGTATCCCCTATGCGGTGGCAAAGTCGCTAGCGGTAGCCCCTTTTGCCGACCTGCTGTGGATGGAGACCAAGACCGCCGACCTGGCCGACGCCCGGGAGTTCGCCGAGGCTATCCACGCCGTGTACCCCGACAAGATGCTGGCCTATAACCTCTCGCCGTCGTTCAACTGGGACACCACCGGCATGAGCGACTCCGAGATGCGAGAGTTCCCCGCCGAGCTGGCCAAGCTGGGATTTGTGTTCAACTTCATAACTTACGGTGGTCATCAGATCGACGGCATGGCCGGCGAGCAGTTCGCCGCTTCGCTGAACGAGGAGGGAATGCTGGCTCTCGCCAAGCTGCAGCGCCGCCTGCGACTGGTGGATTCGCCCTATCGCACACCGCAGACGCTCGTCGGCGGTCCTCGGGCCGATGCCGCCCTCATGGCCTGTACGGGCCGTACCGCAACCACCCGGGCTATGGGCAAGGGCTCCACGCAGTATCAGCATCTTGTGCAGACCGAGGTGCCGACGCGCACCCTCGAGGAGTGGCTAGAGCGCTGGGCTACTCATCACGGGCTGGCGCAACGCCCCCGAGTGCGTCTGCGACCCTGGAAGGCCGGCTCGGAGATCCTAGAGCTGACCGTCTGCGGAGGGGGCCCTAACGCCAGCAACGGCGCGCAGCAGCCGCTGGCTAACATCGTCTTCGGGGTGCTGCGCGACCGCCGAGATCGGCCGATCCTGTCGGTGCGCGACCAGAATACGCTGGCACCAGAAATGCGGCGGAAGCGACTCATGAGCCTCATCCACCTTTTTCTGATGCTGCGCTATGAGGTCACCTCGGTGCACTACCTCACGCCCACCGAGGACAACCGCAATCAGACCGCCAGCATGCGTCGCCAGGGTCTGTTTGCGGGCGTCGCCGACGAGGTGGGCGAAATCATCGTGGCCGACGTGAACGCCGACCTGGTTACGAAGCTGACCACCAAGACCGAGGCGCTAGAGGAGTTCATCACGCGCCCCTAGGCCCGCCTGCTACCCCGCTACAGGCGGGAGCGAATGAGGTTCAGGGCGCTGCCGGCGCGGAACCAGTCGATCTGGTCCTCCGAGAGCGTGTGATGAGTGTCAAAAGCCACCTTCGAGCCGTCGGGGCGGCTTACCTCTACGCGCACCGGCCGGCCTGGAGCTAGCTCGGCCAGTCCCCGAAGGCTGATGCGGTCGTCCTCGCCGATGGCGTCGTAGTCGGCCGGGTCGGCGAAGCTGAGCGCCAGGACGCCCTGCTTCTTGAGGTTGGTCTCGGCGATGCGGGCGAACGAGCGAACTATGACTGCCCGGCAGCCGCGGAAGCGAGGTTCCATGGCGGCGTGCTCTCGCGAAGAGCCCTCCCCGTAGTTGGAGTCACCGACGGCTACCCAAGACCAGCCCGCCTCGTGGTAGCGCTTGGCAATCTCGGGATATGGCCGCACCTGGCCGTCGGTCTGATCCTTACCTTCGCCGACCGCCCCACCGAAGGCGTTGACCGCGCCGGCGAAGAGGTTGCCGCTGATGTTCTCCAGATGACCTCTGAAGCGCAGCCACGGGCCAGCTGCGGAGATGTGGTCGGTGGTGCACTTGCCTTGTGCCTTCACCAGCACTGGCAGGTTCTCGAAGTCCCGGCCGTCCCAGGCGTCGAAGGGCTGTAGTTCCTGCAGGCGGTTGCTAGTGGGGGAGATTCGCACCTCTATGGCGGCCCGTTCGGCGGGCGGGGGTGGGGCCAGGAAGCCGGCCTCGCCCGGGTCGAAGCCGTCGGGGGGCAACTCCACGCCTAGCGGTTCTGGCAGTCGTACTTCCTCGCCGGCGTCGTTGCGGAGCGTGTCGTTGAGCGGGTCGAAGTCCAGCCGTCCAGCTAGAGCCAAAGCCACGACCACTTCGGGCGAGGTCACAAACGCCAGGGTGGAGGCCAAGCCGTCGTTGCGTTTGGGGAAGTTGCGGTTGTAGCTAGTGACGATCACGTTGATGTCGCCCTCGGTCACGTCGCTGCGCGACCACTGGCCGATGCACGGCCCGCAAGCGTTGGCCAGCACAGTGGCGCCCGCCTGCTCGAAGACACCCAGCAGCCCGTCGCGGGCGATGGTGGCCCGAATCTGCTCCGAGCCCGGTGTTACTAGCAGCGGCGTCTTTACCTTCAGCCCCCGCGCCACCGCCCCGGCGACGATGCTGGCCGCCCGAGTGATGTCCTCGTAGGAGGAGTTAGTGCAAGAGCCCACAAGCGCGGCGGAAATCTCCAGGGGCCAACCCTCAGCCACCGACTCAGCGCCCAGCCGCGACACCGGGCGGGCTCGGTCGGGTGTGTGTGGGCCGTTGATGTGCGGCGCCAGGGTGGAAAGGTCGATCTCGATAACCGAGTCGTAGCAACGCTCCGGGTCGGCCAGAACCCCTTCGTCGGGCTGTAAGTGTTCGGAGATGGCGTCTGCGGCGGCGGCTACCTGCTCGCGGCCGGTGGCTTTGAGGTAGCGGGCCATTGCCTCGTCATAGGCGAACAGCGAGGTAGTGGCGCCGATCTCGGCACCCATATTGCAGATGGTGGCCTTGCCGGTGGCCGAGATGGTCTCGGCTCCTGGGCCGAAGTACTCCAAGATGGCGCCGGTGCCGCCGGCTACTGTCAGCAAGTCGGCCACCTTCAAGATGACATCCTTGGGGGCCGACCAACCCGACAAGCGGCCAGTGAGGCGCACGCCGATGAACTTTGGCCAGCGTACGTTCCAACCGAAGCCGGTCATCACGTCCACGGCGTCGGCGCCCCCCACGCCCACGGCGATCATGCCCAGCCCGCCGGCGTTGGGTGAGTGGCTGTCGGTGCCGATCATCATCCCGCCGGGGAAGGCGTAGTTCTCTAGCACCACCTGGTGGATGATGCCCGAGCCGGGCTTCCAGAAGCCGGCGCCGTAGCGAGCGCTCACCGACTCTAAGAAGTCATAGACCTCCTCGTGGTTTTCTAGAGCGGCCAGTAGGTCGCGCTTGGCATCCACCCGGGCCTGGATGAGGTGGTCGCAGTGCACCGTGGTGGGTGCAGCTACTTCGTCTAGCCCAGCGGTCATGAACTGCAGCCAGGCCATCTGGGCGGTGGCGTCCTGCATGGCTATTCGGTCGGGTCGGAAATCCACGTAGCTGACGCCTCGCTCGGGGAGCCGGCCGCCGGCATTGTCGTCGAGGTGGCCGATGAGGATCTTCTCCGCCGCCGTCAGAGGCCGGCTGTTGTGGGTGCGGGCAGCGGAAACCGCCGAGGTCAGACGGCGGTAGCTGGCTTCAATGAGTTCGATGGGGGTGCTGGCGTGGACGGCCATACGGGTTCCTCTCAGAGTCCTCTCGGAATGGGGGCTGATGTCGTGTCTATCGGCGTTTCTACCAGCGTTCTATCGACGTTTTTATCGGTTGCTTGACCCGGCCCCACGGAGCGGGGTCTTCAGCGAGGCCAGCGGCGCCGAGTTGGCTTGCTGCGGTGCGAAAGTGCCCAGGCGCGTCGCCACGAAGCAGCCTCGGGGCCGGTTAGGGCTGGCGTGGTGCCAGTGTGTAACCGCCGGCGAGACTGCCACCAGTCTGTGGTCACCTCATCGGCCAGGGCCGAAACAGCTGTCTCGATGCGCTCGCCGAGGGTCCGGATGCGCTCGCTGGGATCGGGTCGTACCGGATCGCCGAAGGTCACCAGCGTGCGGCCCGGCTTGGGCAGCAGGCGCCCCTTCGGCAGGATCTTGCGGGTGCCGGCCAGGTAGACGGGCACTACGGGCACGTCGCAGCGGTGGGCCAGGTAGGCAGCCCCGCCGCGGAACGGCTGCCCCCAGCCGTCGGTGCTGCGCCCGCCCTCGGGGTAGAGCAGCAAGCTCCAGCCACGTCGCACCAGATTCGCTACTTCCTGAGCCGAGTCGCGCCCCACCCGTGCTCGCTCTACCGGCACGGCGCCCATAAACAGCGCCGAGGCCATCCCTTTGGGCTTCGTCGGGAAGAAGTAATCGGCGGCGGCGGCCACGATCAGGGTGTGGCGCCACGGTTCGGGGATCGATGTCAACAGCAGCGGCGTGTCTAGATGACTGTGGTGGTTGGCAGCGAAAATGGCCGGTTCCCCATCGAGGGCGGCCAGACGGTCCAACCCCAGGCGGGTGGGCTGCGCGGCCGCTGCCACCACAGGGCGCCAGACCAACTCGATCAGCGAAGCACGCAGCATTCGGGCGGGCCACTGGCGCGCCCAGTCGGTCTCGAAGTCCACGCCCCGGCGAGCTGGGTCATGAGATGTTGACAGCGACGGGTATGACGACAACGACGGGGGAGTGTTCGCCGCGCGCCACGGGAACTCCAGGTTCGCCAGTATGCGCGGTAGCGGGTTGGCGTTCACGAGGCTCTCATGACACGTCTGCTATCACGACACATCGGCTCTCACGACACATCGGCTCTCACGACACATCGGCTCTCACGACACGTCGGCCATTACGAACGGCGGCAGATGGAGGTGCGTGATGCTTGGCTGGCTTCCCACCACGTCGCTGGCGATCTCTAAAGCGTCGCTGAGGCTGGAAGCCGGCGAGAAACCCATACGCCGCACTGCTGCCCGGTCGCCGCCCACCACTATTACCCGCCCCAGATAGCTCAAGGCGTGCGCCCCCCAATACCACATGTAGAACGGGTGCACGCCGTGGTAGGCGTAAGAGGTGCGGTATAGGTGTCGATACCACTCGTCGGTGGCGTATTGCAGTTCGTAGCGGGCTTCGATCTCGCTGGGGTCGGTGGTGTCGGCCAGCACCTGCTCGAAGAAGTCGATATAGCTGGGATGATGCACGGGGTGAAACTCCCAGGGCGTGGGATGGGTCATGATGACCACGCCGCCTTGGCGCACCAGCGGCCGCCCCCGGTAAAGGTTGAAGAAGTACCCCAACCCCAGGCACATCACCAAGATGGGGTTCATGATGGAGTTGACGTTGTAGGGGCAGATGTAAGGAAGCCCCATAGTCAGCACGTCGGTCTGACCCTCGACGGCCACGAGTTGTTGGCGGTAGACGTTCTCAGTGGTGAGCTTGTGCACGGCCTCCACTTCTCCGGCCTGCACCGACGTAATGGCGTACGGCGCCCGCCAGGACATGAACGCCTGGCGCCGGGCCGCTGGCGACAGCACGCCCAGGCCGGCCTGCATAGCCAGGAACGAGGCCCGATCCCGCGCGGTCCACTCCCATTCCCGCTTCTGCAGCATCGACAGCGACCCGCTAGTGCCGAAGCTGTTGTTGTTTAGTGTGGTCTCGATCTGAAACACCCGCGGGCCGTTGTCTCTCAGCACCGCCCCCTGGCGCCAGTTGGAGTGATGCAGTTCTGAGTGGCGCTGGTCCATGAAAGAACGCGACTGCAACATGGTGGCCACGTTGTGGTGGTGGCGCAGCCCCTGATAGCCCGACAGGCCGGTAGCGGTGCTCTTCCAGCCGCCGTCCATGGCCACGAGGTTGATGTTCACGTACACCACTAGGTCGCTCTCGGCAGCCCGCCGACTGATCTGCACCTCTTCGCCGTGGTCGGTTTCGCCGAGGACGACCATGCCGTCGGGATCCTCGGCGTCGTGGTTATAGAGCCGGCGTGACGGGGCAAAGGCTTCGTACACCCGGTCGCCGACCGCGTGGCGCAACTCGGCTTCGGTCATACGCCGGTGCAGCGCCAGGGCGGCAATGACGTGCACGTCGTCCACGCCAGCGGCCGCTGCCATGTCTAAGACGGTTTCGATTACCTGCTGGCGTACATCGGGTCGCTGCATGGGCGGCAGCGGCAGCGAGATATCGTCGAAGGCGATCGTCAGGCGCATACCCGGGCTCAGCAGCGCCGGCAGTGGTTCGCTGTCGATGGGGTGCTCCAGCGCGTGGCGGATGGCGCCTGCGGGGTCAGCTAACCCCTCCAGCGGGCTGGGCGGGTAGACCACGCGAGAGCGTCCCGCCGGTAGGCGCTCGAGGCGAAAACCCTCGCCGTGGTGGAACAGGATCGGCGGCGTCGAGCGCTCTACTTCCAGCACGAAGCCCGGCCGGGGCGTGGGGGAGGCGGTGCGAGGACTCATCGGCTACTCATTGACTACTCATCGACTGCTCATCGTCGCAGGATCGGCTGTGCTAACGGCAGCAGCTTGCGAGGTGCACCGGGCGCCGGCTTGAAATTCTCGATGAGCCAGCCGCGACGCCGGGCGAGGGTCGCCAGCTTGGTTTCGGGGTTCACCGCCACCGGGAACCCCACCGCCTCCAGCATCGGTAGGTCGCTGGTGGAGTCGGCGTAGGCCACCGACTCGGCTAGTGAGATTTCCTCGCGGGCGGCGTAGTTCAGTAGCGCCTCGGCGCGGCTCTCCCCGGTGGGGGGCACGGTGGCGAGCTGGCCGGTGTAGGCCGAGCCGCTGGGGGTGCGGGTTAGCGAGGCGCAGACGATGTCGTCGAACAGCGGAGCGAACGGGGCGATCACAAAGTCCAGCGCCCCGGTGATCAGCACAGTGCGATGGCCCAAAGCCCGGTGGTGGCGCACCCGACGGATGGCAGCGGGGAACGACTGTCTTAGTAGCAGGTCACTGAACATCTCGAAGCTGTCTTTGGCTAGCTGGTCCACTGGCGCCCCAGCGAAGCGGCGGTAGAAGTAGCGCAGAAAGTCGCTGCGATCCTGGCGATCTAGTTCCAGCAGCTTGGGAGCTTCGGCGAGCGTGCGGGCCACCAACCGGGCCCGATCCGAAGTGGGCATCCGCTTGGTGGCCAGCCATCCCCAGGAGGCCACCACGTTGGACGCCACCAGGGTGTTCTCCAAGTCGAAGGCAGCCATTTGACGCTGCGGCGACAGCACCTGGGTCCGCCGGCGGGTGTCGCGGTCGGTGCCGGCGCGGACCGCGGGCGCCGTCTTGAGGCGGCCCTGAGCTATGACCGACGGTAAGTGAATCTCTGTGAGATAACGGTGCCAGTGGATCTGTCTAGGGTCGAAGTTGAAGCTCTCCCGATCCTCGGGGCTCAGTGACTTGTGCAGTGATAGCAACTGGCTGATTCCGAAGGTGGCTTGACACTCCACGTAGCTGCTGTAGAGATCTACGTAGCTAAGCGCTCGCTCTACCAGGGCGCGCTTCTCGGCGAAATCGGCAGCCCTCCCCGCTAGTTCGCCGCGCACGGGCAGTGCGCTGAGGACCTTCTCGCCGGTCTCGAGGGCCCGCTTGGCTCGCTCCAGACTGTTTTGAACGCGCTTGCGGCTGGGGTACGACCAGCGAGGTGGAGCGATGGGCTGGTTGCGCTCGTCGTAGACGGGATGCTCGCAGAACCAGGCGTGTGACCAGTCGTGCAAATCCTGGAAGCGGAAGGGGTTTACCTCGCTGGAGGCCACCTGCAGCACCTTCGGCTGGCCGTCGGCGGCGGGTCCTGCAGCTGCCGCAGCGCACACCGCAGCGGCCACCATGTCCACGGGGATCACATCCAGGGCGCCCTCGGGAGCGCCGGGGAAGTCCTGCAGCAGGCCCCGGGCGTAGGAGATGATGATGGGCTCGGCCATGCGGAAGCCCCTGATCCAGCCGGGAAATGGCTCGGCTAGTGCCGACTCGATGATCGACGGGCGCACGATCGTGAGCGGGATAGGGCCACGAGTCTCAGCCAGTGCCGACTCTGCGAGAGCTTTGGTAAGCCCGTAGGCATCGGGGAATCCCAGAGAGGCCGAGCGCGCCCGGCCGACATCTACTAATCGGGTCCGCACCCAGCGCTGGCGGATCTGCTCGCGCTTGGCGCTCAGCGCGGCGGTGCCGGCGGCTCCGAGTTCGGTGGCGGCCTCCTTAGCGAACTCCTCTAACCGTTCGGGGGTGCGGCTCTCGTCCTCGATGGTGTCACGACTGCGGCGAGCGGAAGCTGCCTCGGCCCGCCAGTCCACCGCTACGGCGAAGTGGCTCTCGGCTAGTAACTCTTCGGGGGCGAACCCTCGCCGGTTGCCCGCCACGTATGCGGTGGAGACCGAAACCAGGTGCGGGGCCGCCCCTATGTCCTCCAGCAGTTGGACGAGACGGATTGGCCCTAGCAGGTTGGTTTCCACCGCCAGATCGAAGGGGTTGTCGAAGGCCACCGCAGCGGCGGCGTGAATCACGCTGTCGCAGCTGGCGAGCAAATCTCGACCTTCGGCGTCGCAGCCCAGACCTTCCAGGCTCACGTCGGCGGCGACTGCCTGGATGCGCTGGTTGCATTCGGCGGCGAAGGCTTCGCGCCCCAAGTCGGCCCGGAGTCGGCCGAAGGCGTCGTTGCGCAGCACCTCTCGGCGGATCCGCTCGGCGGGGCCGCGGCGCCCGGGCCGCACCAGCAGGACCAGTTCGCAGTCGGGAACCGACCGCAGCAGCTTCTCCACCAAGGCGGTGCCCAGAAACCCCGTAGCGCCGGTTAGGGCGATGCGTTTGCCCGCCAATGCCTCGGGGATCATGACTCTTTTCTACCATGTGGTAGAGGCATCTACCACATGGTCAGGAGTGCTTGTCGGCTGTCCGCTGCGCTGAGGGTTGCACCAAGGCTCTACCAGATGGTAGAGAACCGCTCCTACAACTAAGCTGACATCCGGTGGAGACCCGGGATCGCATTCTGGAGGCGGCGCTGGCGTCCTTCGGTGGGCGCGGCTACGACGCAGTTTCGCTGGATTCCATCGCCCGCGACAGCGGCATACGCAAGCAGACGGTGCTGTACTACTTCGGCTCTAAGGACGCCCTCATGGAGGCGGTCATCGACCGCACTGTGAGCGACCTGACCGCGGCGCTGCTGCAGTCAGTGGAAGCCGCGCCGACTGGGGCTAAGCGCCAGCCGCCAGACATTTGGGCCGGTGTGGAGGCGGTCGTGCGGGCGGTGTTTCGCCTAGCGGTGCGCCGCCCCGAGATGCTTGGGTTGCTGCGCGAGGTCACCCGGCTGGGGCCGCCGTGGATCGACCGCGTACGCGGCGGTTTCGAGCCCCTAGTAGAGCGAGCCCGGGCCTTCCTAGAGGCCGGCATGGAAGCAGGCACCGTCCGCCGTTGTGATCCTCGGCTGCTGCTGGTCTCCAGCTATTCCACGGTGATGGGCGTGGCCACCGAAGTGGAGGTGTTACGCACCGTGGGCGTGGAGCCGACCCTGCGCGAAACCGTGATCCGCCGGCGAGAGCTACTGCGTTTCCTCCGCTCAGCCCTTATTGGCTAGCCCGAGTTAGCTTGGTCTGTTCAACGTGGCATCCCCGTCGACCATCGGGCCTTAGTAGCCCTTATTGGCTAACCCGGCCAGACTCCACCGTTCAGCGTGGCGTCCTCGTCGATCTTCGGGCCGTGGTAGTCCTTATTGGCTAGCCCGTCCAGATTCCACCTGTTCAAACGCTTAGGTTTTGGCTGTTTCGATCCCGGTGGCGCTCTAGGGCTAGGCGGGCCAACTCTCTTATAAGGCCTGGTCCGTCGAGGCCGGAGACGGCCCAAAGTCGGGGATACATCGAGATTGGGGTAAAGCCGGGCATGGTATTGATCTCGTTCACCACGAAGCCCCGCCCGGAACTAGCGCCAGACTCTTTGCCAGACTCTTCGGCATTCTCTTGATAGAAGAAATCCACCCTCGCCAGGCCAGTAACCCGGCACGCCCTGGCGGCTCGGATTGCTAGACGCTGGGCCTCTGCGATGGCTTCGTCGGGAAGGTCGGCAGGAGCGTGCAATGTTGCCGCACCGTTGAGGTACTTGTCGGCGTAGTCGTAGAACTCAGCGGCGGGCACCACCTCGCCTGGCAGCGAGGCTCGGAGTTTGGTGTTGCCCAGCACGGCTACCTCGATCTCCCTGCCACAGATGGACTCTTCGGCGATCAGCCATTCGTCATAGCTGGCGGCCAGCGACAGAGCCTCGGCTACTTCGGCGTTGCTGGTCGCCTTGCTAATGCCGATGGAGGAGCCCATGTTGGCCGGCTTCACGAACACCGGGTTGCCCAACTCGGCTAGCAACTCCGCCGGAGTCCCCTTGGTTACCTCGTTTCGGTGTAGGACGGCGTGGCGGGCTACGGGCAGCCCAGCGGCGGACAAGAGGTTCTTGGAGGTGGGCTTGTCCATGCAGGCCGCACTAGCTAGCACCCCCGGCCCCACATAGGGCACGCCGGCCATCTCGCAGAGCCCTTGCACGGTGCCGTCCTCACCAAAAGGACCATGCAATACGGGGAAGACCACCACCGTGGCGGCTTCGGGCGAGTCTTCGGGCCTCTGCCGCTCCTCGACGGGGTGCACGGGTCCCTCCGAGTAGTCCGTGGCACCCTCGGGCGAGTCGTCGGGTCTCTGCCGCGCCGCTTCTACGGGCATCTGGTCGCCGGGCTTGCCGGACTTATAGCCGGGCTCATTTTGTTGTCCAATGACTCCGAGCCCCTGCAGCGCCGCTTCTATGGGCACCGCCGGGAGGTCATCGTCCAGAGCAGGCAGCAGTCTGGACACGTCGGGCTCCGCCGTGTTGGTGAGCGGCCTTACCGGCCGAGAAGTAGTTGATGCCGCCGAGCGCCCCAGGACTTCCGGCTCCACCGTGGTCTTCGGCGGCCGCACCCAGCGGCCCCGTTGGGTGATGCCGACAAGATCTACTTCCAGACCCGCGGCGGCGGCGCAGGCGGCCACGTAGTGCCCCGAGGACCGCGAAACCTCATGTTCAGCCGACCGGCCGCCATAAAGTACCAGCAGCCGAATGCGCTCGGTCACGGGCGCAACGCTACCGGTGGCGCCTGCTAGCTAGAGGAACCCACGCCGACCGCCCAACCAGCGAGGTACCTAACCCCAACTTCGGGCCGAAATCCGGGTCGAATATCCACCACGCCGACCGCCCAACCAGCGAGGTACCTAACCCTGCTCGCCAGAGCCCTGTCCGTCAGACCCGTAACTTGTCCGAAACAGACCATCGTGGCCACGATCGCCGCTCAGTCCGTCAGAACGCTGTCCGTCAGACCCGTAACTTGCTTGCAGCGGACAGGGCGGCCACTATCGCACCTTGTCCGCCAGAGCGCTTTCCGTCATACCCCAAACCCAGCCACCGGATCCGTGGTGGCGTCCGCTACCTGCCGACTCCCCCCAATCCCTGACACCGGATCATGGGTTGTGGTTTCTTGTGCGATTTCAATGGCTGCTGCCCGTCAGAGCCATAACTTTCTTGCAGCAGGCCATCGCCACCCTCCCCCTCATACCCTCCTGTCTGCAGCAGACAGTGCGGCCACTATCACCACCTTGTCCGTCTGTGCTTCTGCGTCTGCCGGCCTTCCATCAGATTCTCCCAACTCCAGCACCGCCGGATCCGCCGCGGCTGCTGCCGAGTCGATGTCGGTGACCCCAGTGCTTGCCGGCTTTGATAGGAGCTTCGCGACATGAGGTTCACCCTCTCAGAGGTGGCCCGCCTTGTGGGCGGTGACCTGCTAGGCGCCGACACCGAGTTCGACGGGGTATCGGTCGATTCCCGCCGGCTCGAGCGCGGCGAACTCTTCGTCCCACTCATCGCCGACCGAGACGGTCACGATTTCATCGCCCACGCCGCCGAGGCCGGGGCAGCGGCCAGCCTGGCGCGCCGAGATCGGCTCAGCCGCCTGGAGAGCGTCGGAATGTCCCCGGATTCGTCGAGACGTCTTCATATTGGCGCCCAAGATCGGCTCAGCCGCCTAGAGAGCGTTGGCATACCTCTAGTGGCGGTAGCCGACACTCAACTGGCGTTGCGACAACTCGGCGTGGCGGCACGAGATCGCATCACTGCAACGGTGGTTGGCATCACGGGTTCGGTGGGCAAGACCTCCACCAAAGACCTGCTGGCAGCCGCCCTACGACACGCCGGGCCGGTGCACGCCAGCCCCGCTTCGTTCAACAACAGCATCGGCGTGCCCCTGACGTTGCTGAGCGCTACCGGCCACGAACGGGCGGTGATCGCCGAGATCGGCACCAACGCACCCGGGGAGATCGCCGATCTAGCTGCGCTTGCCAGGCCGCAGCTGGCGTTGGTGACCGCCGTCGGGGCCGCGCACACCGCCGCCTTCGGCACCTTGGAGGCCGTGGCCCAGGAAAAGTCTGCGCTGGTGGCTGCGCTACCGGCGGCGGGGACGGCCGTGCTCAACGCCGACGACGAGAGGGTGGCGGCCATGGCAGAGTTGGCTGGGGCGCAGGTCTTGTCCTACGGGTTCGACAAAGGCGATGTCCGGGCGACGAATGTCACATTAGATAACAGGCTGCGCGCCTCGTTCCACTTGGAGACTCCGTGGGGCCGCGCTCCGGTGCGTCTGCAAGCCGCCGGCTGGCACATGGCGCACAACGCCACCGGCGCGGCGACGGTGGCCTTAGCGCTGGGTGCTGGGCTAGCAGCGGTCGCCGAGGGTCTGGGCCAAGCGCAAGTCTCGCGCTGGCGGATGTCAGTAGACACCAGCCCGGTCGGAGCGCTGATTATCAACGACGCCTATAACGCCAACCCCAGCTCAGTAGCGGCAGCACTGCGTTCGCTAGCCTCCCTGCCCGCCAGCCGTCGAGTGGCCGTGCTGGGACCGATGGCCGAACTAGGCGACAGCCACGCAGCCGAGCACGCCGCCGTGGCCGAGTTGGCTTCCGAGTTGGACATCGAGGTGCTGGCAGTGGCTGAGCCCTCCTATGGCACCCCGACGGTGCCAGATGTTGAGGCAGCAGTGGCTGCGTTAGGACCGCTGGGCCCAGACGATGCAGTGCTGGTGAAAGCCAGCCGAATAGCAGGCCTGGAGAGGCTGGCAGTAGCACTCTTGGCCCCTAAAGGCACTGCGGCAAAGTCTGAGAACACCCCTGAGGACTCGGCTGCCGACACGCCTGATGTCACGCTTTCATAAAATTCGACACCCGCGGGTAGCTATTCGACACCCGCGGGTAGCTAACTGTGTCAGAAATGTTGATCGGCGAAGCTCGCTTGCACTGCTCTCCGCGCAGCCAGTCGTTCCTCTCGGCTTGCGTGCCAGAAATGTTGATTGGCGATGTCCGATGTCACGTACCCACTCCGGCGCACCTGTGGCCGGTCGCTGCGGTGTCATAAGTGTTGATCGGCGAGGCCCGCCGCCACTGAGTGGCCAGCTGCCTTGCCTTGCCGGTGGTGGTGTGTCATAAGTGTTGATCGGCGAAGCCCGCCGCCCCACCTGTGACAAATCTAAATAGACCCGGAATCTACATAAAACCGGAATCCAGCCGTGACCGCGACCCAGGTCGGCGCAGGATTTCTCTGGCGCGTTCTTGGACTGTGCTCAACCGGAATCCAGCCGTGACCGAGACTCAGGTCGATGTGCTGCCTAGCCCCGAACCGGCGGTGTCACCCCTGCCGTAGAATCCGACTGTGACCGCGACTCAGTTCGACGCTTCTAGCTTGCTGTTTATGGCCGCCAGTTCGCGTCCGTAGAATCCAGCCGTGACCGTGACCCAGTTCGACAGCATCCCGGTTATCGACGTGTCACCCCTAACCAACGGGGATGTCGCGCCGCGCTCCCTCGTGCAGGAGCTGACCACTGCCTGTCACGAGGTGGGCTTCGTCCTGATCCTCAATCACGGCATTGCCGAGGAGTTACAAGCAGCCGTTTTCGAGATGATGCGCTGCTTCTTCAGTCTTCCCGACGACTGCAAGGAGCTGATCGATAAGCGTTCGTCGCCCCACTTCAGGGGCTGGGAGCCTGTTGGCACCGAGTACACCAACAACCGCCCCGACATCCGGGAGCAGATCGACTGCTGGACCGAGTGGCCGGCCCGCGAGCGCGGCGTGGAACCCCATTATCTCAGATTGTTGGGCACCAACCAGTGGCTTCCCGACCAAGTGTTAGCCGGCCACGAAAAGCTCAGCAACCAGTGGTCCGAGGCCTTAAGTGAGGTTGCTTCGCGCCTCCTGGGTGTGCTCTGGGCTGGTCTGGGGATGCCGCCGAGCCATCTGCGGCAGTTCATCGGCGACGAGCCCATGTCGCTTACTAAGTTCATCCACTATCCGGCCACACCGCCTGGCGCCGCCGGGGTCAACGCCCATCACGACATGGGATTTCTCACGATCCTAGCTACTGGTCAGACGCCTGGTCTGCAGGTCCAGAACCCGGCGGGGCAGTGGATAGACGTGCCCGCCGTGCCTGGTTCTCTAGTGGTCAACCTCGGCGAGAGCCTGCAAGCCATGACCGGCAATTACCTAGTAGCGACCCCACACCGGGTCATATCCGGGGTTGAACGCTACGCCACCGGCCACTTCTACGGCCCGTCACTGCAGGCGTCGCTAGAGCCACTGCCCCTAGATGAGCGCTTAGCCGAGGCAGTAGCCGCCAGTCCACGCCACGCCAAAGCCGGCTTCATGGCCCCCCGAGAAGAGCTGCAGGCCGGGGTAGGCGACATGGCCAGCGACTACCGCCCCAGCACCTACGGCGAGCAACTCTGGAACTACTTCGCCCGTAGCTACCCCGAGATAGTCGCCCATCACTACGGAGTGGCCCACGCGGGCGCACGGTCGTAGAATCCTGAACCGCAAGGACCGTTAGCTCAGCCTGGTAGAGCGCTCGCTTCACACGCGAGAGGCCACTGGTTCAAGTCCAGTACGGTCCACTCCCAAGCAGCTCTGGTCGTTCCAGGGTCGAAGTGGTGGGGGCACATATGGATAGTGGCGAAGATAAATCCGATGAGTTGATCAACCGAACTCTCGAAAAGCTGCAGGCGCGTTTGCTTCAGCTTGACCGCCGGAACAACCTCCTCTACTTCAAGCCCGGGAAAAGTACCGTGAGAATCACTGGTGTTGCGCCCGACGAGTTGGTCAAACGCCTCCATAGGGCGCGGAGAGGGCTTAGATTCCAGCACGCGCCTCAGCGCTCTACTCGCAGCAGCGGTTTTGCGCCGTCCAGGCCACAGCTGCCGCTCACTGCCGAGGAAACGGAAACAGCTGAGCCTGACGGTGAGTTCTCTGAACCGGTAGAAGTCGGCGACATCAGGGCGCGGAGAGGGCTTAGATTCCAGCACGCGCCTCAGCGCTCTACTCGCAGCAGCGGTTTTGCGCCGTCCAGGCCACAGCTGCCGCTCACTGCCGAGGAAACGGAAACAGCTGAGCCTGACGGTGAGTTCTCTGAACCGGTAGAAGTCGGCGACATCCAAACCGATTGCGAGGTCGATGACTTACAACGCAGACTTAGAAACCTGTGGCGAAGAGATCGAGAGTGGGAGGAGGAGCGAGGTCTCAACGTTCTCTTTCTAGCAGTCGGCTTTTTGGTCTGGAAAGACGCTGATGGAGAGCAAGTTCGATCGCCACTCGTGTTGATTCCATCTGACCTCGAGCGAGCGTCACCACACGAAGCTTTTCGGTTGCACCTCGAGTCCGACGACCCTGTAGTTAACTCCACCCTGCGACACCAGCTTTCCAGGATGGGTGTCGATCTACCGGAGCTAGATTTCGAGTCTGAAGAGGATTGTTGTACACTCGAAAAATATTTTGCTTCAGTCTCTAAGCACATTGCCGGCTGGAATGACTGGTATGTGGATCCAGCAATAGTGCTTGGCACATTTTTGTACTCGAAGCTAGCGATGTACGAAGACTTCGAGCAGATGAAGATTTCAGGCCTTCAAAGCGAGTTGGCTCGATTGATCTTAGGTCAGAATCGAGGCGAAGATGTCAGCGAAAGGAGGGGAACGGGAATACCTAGAGATAAAGATCTTGTTGGAGGTCGCCTTGATGATTTGCTTGATATCCGTGAGCAGTTCACTGTTTTGGAGGCAGATTCTAGCCAGTTGAGAGCAATTGAGAAAGCTCGCAAACGCGACAGTCTTGTCATCCATGGGCCGCCAGGTACTGGTAAAAGCCAGACGATTACAAATTTAATAGCTACGATGCTTGCTGAGGGTAAGCATGTGCTATTTGTCAGTGAGAAGACGGCAGCTCTCGACGTTGTTAAAGGACGCCTTGAGGAATGTGGTCTGGGCGTATTTTGCTTGGATTTACACAGTGACAGGAGCCGCAAAGTCGAGGTCTACAAGCAAATTAGAAGAGCGTTAGAAGATGAGCAGGAAGCCAAGGTTAATAACAATATATTTGACCAGTTGGTTGGCGAGCGCAAAAATTTAAATAATTTAACCAGACTCCTACACGAGAAGCAGCCACCGCTAGGCCTCTCGGTATTCGAAGTACAGGGAATCGTTGCACGCTACCGCGAGTACCCCTGGGTCGAAGATCTGGTTACGCCACCCTCTGAGCAGCTGTACCAGGACTGGTGTGAGAAGGTGGCCAGCGTTGCAAATCAAGTTGCTCGCTGGCCAGATCAGTTCCACCAGCATTTTTCGAGCCCGTTTAGATCATTGCGAACCCCCGAGAGTGTGTTCCGGATTTCCGATCTGATTCGCGATAATATGGAACGCACCATTTTTGCCGTCCAAAAATTACGTGAGAGTGCAGACCTTCATACGCAGTGGCTTGGCTTGCCTGCGGTCGAGTCAGTTCAAGACGCACGTGGCGCCTTGAAACTGCTGGAACTGCTTGCCGACGCTCCTGGGATTCCAGTCGCTTGGTTAGACCGTGCCGAATTTTCCATGTTGGAAGATTGCTGGCGCCGCCAGGAGAAGCGGCAGCGTGAAGGGCTAGCTCTCGAAGAAAAGCTCGATGAAGTATTTGGAAACCGATGGCAGTCAATTGACTGTAAGTTTGTGCAGGACGCGATCAAACTCCAGTCGGCAGAGCGCGAAAGCCTAGAAGAGGTCGCCGGACCGGACTGGGGCCAAACTCTCGTTGCTAATCCGACCGATTTCTCCGAACGGGTGGACGTGTTGGAAGATGCTCTCGGACAACTCAGCTTACGAGCGGCAGAACTTGTTGAGATGTTAGGGGAAATGTCGCTTGAAACGTTTGAGCAAATTCAAAGGGCGGTAGAGCTTGGAGATCGCTTACTGGCACTCGCTCCCGTCCCAGCATTCTGGCTAAATCCGTCTGACCTCGCCAAGTCGCAGCGCGAGTACGCCCAGGCCCGTTTGCTCGATGACTCTCTCCGAGGTCACGAAGAAAAATTGTTCGCGGACTTCTCGGATGAGTTTGTTGGGCTCGTGGACGAGTCAATGCGGACTCGTTATCAAAAGGACTATCAGAATCTCTGGCGCCGGTCAATTAGCCGATCTTACCGCCGCGACCAAAGACTTGTGACAGGTCAACTCAAGAAATATCGCAAACTCTCGCTTGCTGAAACTCTGCGAGCTGTAGAACTAGCCTTAGAAGTAAGAAGCAGTCATGAGCGCTGGAGCGAGATTGAGACTGATCTTCAAAAGGGGCTAGGTGAAAGATATCAAGGGCGTGCAACCGATTGGGAACGCGTAGACCTAGATATCGAAGAACTACGCAGATTGATTAGTGAATGGCGAGGGAGATCGTCGGCCCAAAGAGATATTCTTACCAGTGTCGACGGACACCCTCTAGCAATGGCTGTTGACGCCCTCCGCAAGGCTCTCTCAAATTACTGGGAGGCCTTAGAGAAACTCGCAAGAGACAAATCCGGTGCTGCGATGGGCCTGATCGCTACCGCGAAGAAAGTGCGAAATGGAGCAACAGCTTTACGCCGTATTAAGAGAGACACTGCGGATCTTATAGATAATTTATTGCACCCTGTGACTGACTTCGACGAACTGACTGGGATTGTTGAGTGGGCTGTTCACCTCGCTGAATTGCGCGAAGATGCTAAAAGTTCCAGCCCTACGCTTGCCGACAAATATGGGACTTTCTTCACAGGGTGGGAGACTGACTGGTCGGTTGTTGCTAGAGCACTAGACTGGACAAAACAATTTACTAACTTCGCTGAAGGTTTGATGAACGAATCTCTCTGCTATCATGCTACTAAGCCGGAGCAATCTGCTGACTACGCGTCCCGTTTGACAGATCTCGAATCGGCCATTGGTGATTATGAGTCGTCGCTTCTCGCTCTCAATGAGCGATTCGAAATATCTGCTACAGACTGGGAATCCTGGGAAGATGCGCCTCTAGCTGGACTCGAACGCTGGGCTATCGAACTCAAAGAACGGGCCGATGAGGCTCCCTCACATTTGGATTACCGAAAAGCAACCCAGGATTTCGACGAGTTTTTGGGTATGGGATCTGTCGTTGCGGTGCGTAACCACACTGATCTTGCAGAAGAAGTCCCTGCAATAGTTAAGCGTCGTATATTTGAAACCTGGCTGGAGCAGGTGTACGCAACCAAGCCAGAGTTACGCGTTTTCACTCGAGTGAATCAAGAGGCAACTCGGGAGCAATTTCGTCAGCTTGACAAAGAGTTGCCTTTTGTCGCGCGCCAGCGTGTGCGCGAGCAGGTCTTCAGGGGCTACCCAGACGGGCAAAATGTGAAGGCAGGACAGCTGGGAATACTTAACGGAGAACTGTCTAAGAAACGACGCCAGTTATCGGTGCGCCGATTAATCTCGAGAATCCCGGATGTGCTACAGGCAATTAAGCCGTGCTTCCTGATGAGCCCACTTGCCGTAAGCCAGTATCTGTCAGCGAATCAGCAGGGTGAGCGACCTCTCAAATTTGATGTGGTGATCTTCGATGAAGCTTCACAGGTGCTGCCTGAGCACGCTTTGCCGGCCATTGAGGCTGCCCAACATGTAATCGTTGTCGGTGACCAGCACCAACTTCCTCCGTCGACCTTCTTTCAGCAGGGCTTCAGCGAAGATGAGGACAACGATGATGATGAACAGGATCCCGACAAAATTGAAGGTCGCGAGTCCATCCTCGATGTCATGGTCGGGCTCGGCAATTCAGAAGTTGCCCAGAGTTATTTGTCGGTGCACTACAGGAGTCGCAGCGAAAGCCTTATTCGCTTCTCGAATCACGCGTTCTACGAGAATCGCCTATTGACCTTCCCAGGACCCGACTCCGGGTTTGATTACTTGCGCTCCGTGTATTTGCCCGAGGCTATCTATGACGCGGGCGGAAGCCGCGATAATCGAGTCGAAGCCGAGCGAGTGACCGAAATAGTGTTAGAGTTGATGGATGAGTTGCCCGACGGTGAGAGTGTTGGTGTCGTGGCTCTCTCGATCGCGCAGGCCGATCTAATTGAGAATCTAATTGAACAGAAACGTCTCACCCGATCTGATCTGGACGAACGGTTCAGAGAGGATTCAGCAGAGCGATTTTTCGTGAAAAACTTGGAGAATGTTCAGGGCGATGAGCGTGATCACATGATCCTCTCTGTTGGCTACGGGCCCACCCGGGCAGGCGCTGTGCCGAATAGATTCGGTCCGATCAATCGAGAGGGTGGCGAGCGGCGGTTAAATGTTGCCGTAACGCGGGCTCGCAAGTCGATGACCGTCGTTCACTCTTTGCGCCCCGAGGACATCACCTCGGAAGCTCCAGGCGCCCGGCAGTTGCGTCGCTATCTAAAGTATGTACAAAATCCTTACACCTCATTCGATGCAGAGGTAACAGGCACCGGCGAACCGGAAAGTCCATTCGAGGAAGCTGTCCTAGCCGAACTGCGCAAACGCGGCCACATCGTAGAGTCACAGGTGGGTGTATCCGGTTACCGCATTGACCTTGCCATAAAATCCAAAGACGGTGAGCGGTTCGACTTGGGGATCGAGTGCGACGGCGCTATGTACCATTCATCGCCTGCTGCTCGTGACCGCGATTGGCATCGACAGCAGATACTCGAAAATCTCGGATGGCGTATTCACCGTGTGTGGTCGACGTCATGGATCAAGGACCCTCAAAGCGAGATCAAAGCCATCGAAGACGCCCTAGAACTGGCGCGAGCAACTACTGCTTCCGAACTGCCGTTGGTGCCGGATAGCAAACCGTCTGCTGTCCAGCCTACCGTGAGTTCGCCTGTAGATATCGATAGCCCGTCGAAGTTTCGGGAGACGGGTTCAGTAGCGGAAGGGTCAAAGCAGTTCTTTGAAGAGTATCGACATTACACTGGAGAATTGATCGGCGGTGAACCGCTAATGATTCCCACGAAGTTGCTAGCTAGGCAGATAGAAGAAATCGTGGAACTTGAATATCCAGTCCACATCGATGTTATCGAAGATCGTCTACGCCCTGTGTTAGGTGTAAGACGGATTGGTTCCCAAATCGGTCAGCACATAGACTATGCAGTAAGGAAAGCGACCTCAGACAGTGCGATACGCCGTGATGGGCGCTTCCTCTGGCTCGCAGGCGGACGAGAGACGATGGTGTGCCCGCGCTACAACCCGGAACGCACTATTGAGCAAGTAGCAGATGCTGAACTTGATGCCGGCATTCTGTTAGTTGCCGAAAAGACCTTCGGTGCGCCGGAAGTCGAGATCGTTCGCGAAACTGCGCGACAGTTCGGTTGGCGAAGGGTAGGGAAAAATATCGAAGCGACGATCAGTCAGCGGATCAGAAGCCTCCTTGAGAACGGACGGTTAGTCCTACGTGGCGAAATGCTGATCAGAGAAAAGCTCGAATCTGATAAGCAGAAATGACATGTGGAGCTTCTAATAGTTTGGTCATCGGGTTTGGTGATGTCTGGGTTGTTTCAGCACCGCATCGGCCACTCGATGGTGCTGCGAGTAGTGACTGTCGTAGGACCGTCCGTGCAGGCGACTTGATTGCTGCTGTGCCACCTGCGCACTTGCTGCTGCGCCACCCTCATCTCGATACCGTCTGTGCAGGCGGTCCAGGCGCTGCCGAGTGTTGGCGAAACATTGCTGTGCTGGTCTGGCTGTTGGAGGGTGTATTTGCCGTCGGGGTCCCGGACCACCTTGAAGCCTCTGGTGTGGACGAGGTGGTGGTGGCAGTGGCTGCAGAGTAGGCAGAGGTTGTCTAGGTCGGTTTTGCCTCCGTGCTCCCAGTGCACGATGTGGTGGGCTTGGCACCAGTTAGCCGAAGCGCCGCATCCGATGCAGCCTTTGTCGCGGGCGGTGAGTACGGCCCGTTGGCGGCTAGAGGCGTGGCGTTTACCCCGGCCGAGCCACAGCGGCTCGCTCTTGCGCCTGAAAACGGCGGGCAGGATGTTGGCGTCGCACGCCAATCGGAGGACTTCCTCGGTCGTTAGTGGAGTGCCATCGGCTAGGCGGGCATCGCGCAGTTGGCCGGCGATGGTGTCGTAGTCGGCGATCACCAACAGATCAACGCCCTGGGCTGTGCCTTTGATCTTGCCAGCCCCGTCACCACCGCTGATTATGAGCTGTTCGAGCGCGTCGGCCATGCGCTGCCCCGACGAGAGCCGGTTCTTGGCATCTTCAGCGTGGAAGAGCCGGTTCGCGGTTGCGGTGAGGGCTGTTTCTATGCGACTACCCGCCACCGGATCGAGCCGACCCAGTAGGGAGAACATCCCGTCGGGTTCTTGTTTTATGTTGAGGTAGCGCTGTTCGCGCTGGCGCTTACGCCGCTCTGGCAGATCGTCCCGGGTCTGTTCGTTCATGTAGTCGCGGACGGTGCGGCTGAACTGGTCTTCAGACTCCTGCCCGGCAGCTTCCAACAGCTTGGCCTCGTCGCTAGGATCACCAGGCGGGGCTTGTTCTACGGCTTCGGCGATCATCTTGGCCTGCTTCGGAGTGATCGAACCGGAGCGCAAAGCATCAGCGGTACCCGGCGCCCGACCAAGCCGCTCAGCCAACTTCACGTCTTGTTTGGCGCGGCCGCGTGATTGCTTCAAGCTGTCACGCAGCAGATCGGCTGCGTGCCCCTCACCCCGCCGCCGGGCCAGCTCGCCCACCATCTCGGCTTTCACCGCAGTCAGGCGAGACTCGCACTTGCCCACCAGGGTTAGCCCGGCTTCCAGCTCCCGATCAGCTAAATCGCGCACTGCCAGTTCAGAGGCAAGCAAGGCCACCAGGCCGTCAACATCGAACCCGGTGCCACGGCCGACCAAGCTGGCAGCACTCCTAGCAGCCCCGGCATCAGCCGAGCCAACAGCAGCGCCGACGGCCGGTTCGCCGAAAAGAGTCGCAATCGTCATAATTCACCCCCTCAACATCAGTGTGTGCCGTTGTCTTTCGTCGGCAGAGCCGACAAACCGGCTAGGTAAGCCAATCCCGCAGGAGCAGTCTCAAGCGACCGGTACTAGAAAGTCTAAGGCTTCAGAACAGAATACACAACTTATGTTCGTGGCTAGTAAGAAAAAAATCTAAAGCTAACTGGATGCAGCAGAGATATGTGGCAAAAGACAAGCACTTTCCGCCTCGATCCCACGACTCGTCTGCGAGGAATAGCCATCTCGACCCCCAGACGCGTTCAGACCCCGCCGAAGCGGGGCCTGTTCTGCGAAGCCGGCAGAGGAGCCAACTCCAAAGGAGCAGGCTCGCGGCACCGAATATCGTCGGTCCTCTCCGCTAAGTCCAATCATGATCACATCCGAGAGCGAAGTATCCTGCCCGTTAGCAGCACTTGAGTATCCGCAAAGGTTCTGCGATTATTCTTGGCCAGTGCGTTGGTCTGAGGGTTAGAATATGACAGCAGAGAAATCCGAACCCCCGCATGATCTGATCCAGCGGGTCATCGAGTTTTACATCGGATGCTTAGCAGCTGACGCACGCGGCGACGTTAACCTAAAAGTCGGTAGTGCCGATCATCTTGAACTTGGCAATGAGTTGAGTCCAGTGATTGGCAATCGTCATCTGCCTCGCAGTGACAAAGTAGATCATTGGTGCCAGCGGGCGAGCGACAGTGGCGAATCGATCTTTGCGGGCTGGCCTGTGATAATCGGAACCGACCGCGGTGCGGGCGATCTCGTGGCTCGTCCGCTGGTTATGGCAGCAATTCGCTTGGTAGGTAGTGAAGGAAACTGGAGTATCAAACTCGACAGTGGCGATGTCGAACTAAACCCTTATGCGCTTGATCTCTTGGGTATCGAACATCAAGCGAGGGACGCTTTCTCGTTTCTGGTTAGAACTTCACCTGCGGTACAAGAAGGCAGTTCACCTAGAGATCGTGTCAGTGCGATCCTCTCCGTTCTCAGGGGCAACGGGATCGAAGATCTGGATCATCTTGACCCGCTAGCTCTGGCGCCTCTCCAGAACTCCCGCGGCATCCATAATGCGGGTCTGATCTTCGGGTCAACCGGTCAGGTGTCACGAATTAACTCCAACCTTCTAAGAGACCTGGAGGCCATATTGGAGGACCCTGAGCTATTGGCGAGTGGGCCAGCAGCGGTCATGCTGGGTCTGGCTCCCGCGCCAGCGGTTTCGCTCCCAAAGCCATATCCTACTGTACTTCCATCGACCCTGGTACAGGACCAGGCTGTCGCATCAGCAATGGAAAATGTATTTTCTGTGGTAACTGGTCCACCCGGTACCGGTAAGTCTCAAGTCCTATGCAATGTCGTGACCGCGGCAGTCGCCAACAATGAAACTGTTTTGTTTGCGTCTAGGAACAATAAAGCTGTCGATGTTGTGTTCGAACGTCTGGAATTGACAAGTACCGAACCCTGCATTGTGCGAGCGGGTAGAGCATCTCAGCGGAATGAGCTGGCATCGAATATCAAGCGATTGCTCTCCATTCCATGTCGAGGTATCGACCCTAGGATTGCCCGCAGAGAATGGTATGAAATCAAGAATCGAGTTCGACGAATATATGCTTCTCTCTCTCACGATGTCCGAGTTGACAGAAACCTCGATCCTCTGTCGGCCGACCTTCGGACCGGGTCGGCGCGACAAGAACTTGAGAGCCAGCTCCACCAGCTCGGCAATGAACGGATCGAAGCTGGTAGAACCCTTCTCAATACCCGATGGATAGAGATCAGGCGGAATGATTCCGAAGCCAGACAAGCAGCAAGCGAGCTTGCTGATACTCTCGAGTTGGTTGCTCTAAAAGATGCTTGGGCGTACGAAGCTCTAGAACTCGTCCCCTCAGCACTTCCTGTGATTCCGGTCTGGGGAGTAACCAACCTGTCGGCTCGAACTAATCTGCCACTTGAATCAGGATTGTTCGATCTTGTTGTTATTGACGAGGCCCACCAGTGCGATATTGCGTCGGTCCTTCCTCTATTAGCTCGAGCGCACCGGGCTTTGATTATAGGTGATCCACAACAACTGCACCAGATACCGATACTCAGCCAGATGTCAGAAATTGATATCGGACTTAGCTGCGGAATGACTGAGGATCAAATCAAAGAGTTCAGCTGTCAGAGGAGCTGCTTCGACTTGGCCTCCGATCGTGTTGATGATTCTCCACTCCTACTAGACATGCACTTCCGATCCCATTCCGCGATCATCGGGTTCTCAAACCGCAACTTCTATGACGATCGACTCATTTTATGTTCAGATAACAAGCCGCCGACTAACCTGCGAGCGATAGAGTGGTTTAATGTTGACGGAGACAGTCAAAGCCAGGATACAAGTCGTATCAATAGTAGGGAAGCGAGTGCATTGGCGGAAGCACTCGCTGTTGATCTCCCAATCTACTGTGAGTGTGATCATGATGTCGGGGTCGTAACTCCTTACCGGGCCCAAGCTATATTGATTAGGGACTTTCTTAGGGACCTCGTAGATGAACTGGATCTTGAATTGTCAGTATCTACTCCATATGATTCCCGGAAAGATCTGGTGCAGTCCGTAGACGCCGGCAGTAAGCGCGAGGTGACGGTCGCAACTGCTCATGGATTTCAGGGTGACGAGCGCGATGTCATCTACTTCTCTCCCGTGGTGGGCCCTTCGACTACTGAGCCGCAGGCAGCCTGGGCCGCCGATCCCAACCTCGTGAATGTTGCCTTGACTCGGGCACGGCGGAGACTTGTCATAGTTGGGAATAAGGAGGCGTGCCGCAGCAGCGAGACCATGCTAGCTGACCTGGTCGAGTATGTGAACCGAACTATTGGCTAAGGAACCTCTCCACGATGTCGCAGAACTCTGTGGGGCGCTCTAGCGGTGGGCAATGACCGCAGTTCTCTAGCACAACTAAATGCGCTCCCTTTATGCCGGCGGCCAGTGTTGAAGTACAGTTGGTAGTAGGGCAGGTTCTTGTCGCCGTCTGTGACGAATACCAATACTCGCAACCGATCCGGGCCAGCTTGATGGCCAGATCGATGCCTGTTCTGCTGGCCATTAGAGGAGCGAGTTCTCGAGAGCAGGCTCGCGGCACCTAATAGCATCGATCCTCTCTGCCAGGGTTGAGAGATCCTAAGAACTGAACCCCAGCGCGGGGGTGCTGGCAATTTCGCTTGGAGTTCTTTGCGCTGACGCGATTTGAGTTTCTGCGCCGGATTCGCGAGTCTTTTGACTAGTACTTCGGACTTGGAGGCCGAGCATGACAGTCGAGCGTTCCGAATACCCTGATGAGCTGGCCGAGCGGGTCATCGAGTTCTACATCGGATGTGTGGAGGATAAAGCACGCGGAGACATTTTTGTGCAGCTCGGAAGTGCCGATTATGTGGAATGCGAAGATGGGCTGAGCCCTGTGATTACTGCCCGTCACCTGCCTGACAACCGTGCAGCCGACAGATTTCGCCAAGAGTGCGAGGTGGGGTACGGCGACTCGATAGTGGGGGGATGGCCCCTGATCGTCGGGACACACTCAAGCGAACAGGGAGAATGGGGCGGCAGGGTTCTCGTTGCATCTCCTCTGTTGACGGTAGATGTCCGTCTGGTGCGGAGTGGTGGAGGATGGGGCATCGAACCAGAGGGCAGCGACGTGGATTTCAACCACTACGCGCTCGAGCTGTTGGACATGGATCGCTACCAACGCAACTACCTTGCTCATCTGGTTCGGGAGTCAGCTGAGGTCAGAGAAGCCAGGTGTGCTGAAGATCGTGCTGATGCAATCCTCCGTATCCTCAGCGAGTATGAGATTGCTGGCCTTGATCGCCTAGACCCTCGAGCACTCGTGCCTCAAAGCAGGTCCGCTGGCATTCACAACACTGGTCTGATCTTCGCTCCAAAAGGATCGAAATGTCACACTTCCATGCTTCTGACAGATTTGCAGGATATGTTAGAAAATCCCACATTATTGGCGAGTGGGACAGCGGAGGCCATGTTGGCCTTGGATCCGCACCGACCGCCTCCTTCCCGATGCCTAACCCCTCCGTATTGTCCCCAACCCTGGCGCAGGACCAGACCATATCCTCGGCAGTGGAAAACGCTCTAACAGTGGTTATGGATCCGCGCCGAAGCTCTCCACAGGCGCAGACGAAGCGTCTCGCTCTATGAGCATTTGAGTCTCCGCACCGGGTTCGCGATTATCTCCTTAGCAGAGTGTCGGACTGGGAAGGCAGAGCATGACATTCGGGCGTTTCGAAAACCCCGATGATCTGGCCGGGCAGGTCATCGAGTTCTACATCGGATGTGTGGAGGATGAAGCACGCGGAGACGTTTTTGTACAGCTCGGAAGCGCCGATTATGTAGAACTCGAAGATGGGCTGAGTCCCGTGCTTGGCGCTCGTAGTCTGCCTGATAACCGCGCAGCCGAAAGATTTCGTCAAGAGCATGAGGTAGGACCCGGCGGGTCGATAGTGGCGGGATGGCCCCTGATCGTCGGAACACACCCACGAGAACGGAGAGGCGGGGTACTCGTTGCGTCTCCGCTGTTGATGGTAGATGTCCGCCTAGCGCGGAATGGCAAAGTATGGAGCATCAAACCGGCGGGCAGCGATGTGGATTTCAACCACTTCGCGCTCGAGCTATTGGATGTGGATCGCTACGAACGCAACTACCTTGCCCAGCTTGTCCAGGATTCACCCGAAGTTAGAGAGGCAAGGTGGGCAGAAGATCGTGCCGATGCGATCCTCCGTATCCTCTGCGACTATGGAATTAAAGGTCTTGCTCACCTAGACCCTCGAGCACTCGTGCCGCAAAGTAGGTCTGCTGGCATCCACAACACTGGTCTGATCTTCGCTCCAATTGGATCGACATTATTCACTAGTATGCTCCTGGAAGATCTTCAGGAGATGTCAGACAATCCGGTGTTGTTGACTAGTGGTCCAGTGGCGACCATGCTGGGCCTTGCTACCACGCCACCCGCCTCGTTTCCGATACCTCACCCTACGGTATTGCCCTCAACCCTGGCGCAGGACCAGGCAGTTTCCTCGGCGATGGAGAACGTTCTCACCGTGGTCACCGGTCCGCCCGGAACAGGGAAGTCTCAGGTCCTCGTTAACGTTGTGGCTGCGGCTGTGGCACGCGGGGAATCCGTGCTGTTTGCGTCCAAGAACAATCGAGCCGTCGATGTCGTGTTCGACCGCTTGAAAGAGACAAATTACGATCCCTGCATCATTCGTGTCGGCTGGGTGTCTATGAGGGGCGGAGTGGCAGCGAGAATTGCGAAGATTCTCGAGGTCGCGCCAAGGATCGTGGATTTTCAGGCTGCCCGCCGGAGATGGTCTTCTATCGAAGTCCAGGTTCGCAACATCCACGAACGTTTAAGAGCGCTTCGGTTACGCGATGAAAGGATCGTGGAACTGCAAGCGACGACGGCGAGGCGGGAACTCGACGACCAACTTCGCGAGCTCGACCAGGAACGGACTCAAGCTGGGCTAGACCTTCTAAACGCCTGGTGGCAAAAAGTCCGAGAGGATAATCCGGACGCCCGAGTAGCTGCGGAAAAACTCGCCGAACAACTCGCAGCTGAACGCCACGATAACGAACTTGTCCCCGCGACACTCCCTTTGATCCCGGTTTGGGGTGTCACCAACTTGTCGGCTCGTACTAACCTGCCGCTAGACGAGGGGCTGTTCGATCTTGTAGTAATCGATGAGGCTTCTCAGTGTGATGTAGCATCGGCTCTTCCGCTATTGGTGAGGGGTCGTAGGGCCTTGATCATCGGTGACCCACATCAGCTAACCCACATAGCTTCGCTCAGTCCGACTAGAGAAATGACTATCGGTCGTCGCTGTGGACTGACCGAAGACCGCATAAACGAGTTCAGTTACGGGAACAAGAGCTGCTTTGGTCTGGCTGCCTCCCGTGTAAATGAGTCTACGATTTTCCTCGACCAGCATTTCCGATCCCACCCAGCGATCATTGGGTTCTCAAATAAGCTCTTCTACAATGGTCAGCTTGAGTTTCGTTCTGTCAACAGACCGCAGGAGGGATTAACACCTATTGAGTGGATGGAAGTTGACGGTGACAGTGAGCATGGCCGAGGATCGAGTCTCATAAACTATCAGGAAGCGGTTGCATTGGCGGAGGCACTTGCCAAAAATGTTCAGGCTTACCTTGAGCAAGACTATTCTAAACGACTTTCTATAGGGGTCGTAACTCCCTATCGAGCCCAAGTGATTCTAATAAATGACCTGCTGAAGAATCTTATCTATGAGCTGGATCTCAAAGTGACGGTCACTATTCCGTACGGTCCTCAGGAAGAGCGAGTGCAGTCGGGGAGCGCCAACAGTCAATTCGAGGTGAGAATCGGAACTGCGCATTGGTTCCAGGGCGACGAGCGCGATGTTATGTACTTCTCGCCCGTAGTTGGCCCTTCGACAACTAAGGAACAGGCAGCCTGGGCCGCCGATCCCAACCTAGTAAACGTCGCCTTGACTCGGGCGTGCCGGAGACTTGTTATCTTTGGGAATACGGAGGCATGCCGCAGCAGCGAGACTGTGCTAGCTGACCTAGTCGAGTATGTGATCCGAACTCTTGGCCAAAAAGATCTCCACAATGTCGCAGAACTCCGTGGGGCGCTCTAGCGGTGGGCAATGACCGCAGTTCTCTAACACTACGAACTGCGCTCCCTGTATGCCGGCGGCCAGTTCGGTTCCCATTTCGGGTGGTGTGGTGGCGTCGTTAGCTCCGGCGATCACCAGGGTTAGGTTACTGATGGCGTCCAGGTGTGGGCGCAGGTCCATGTCTCGTAGCGCCCGGCAGGAGGCGGCGAACCACTTCGGGTCGATTCCCAGGAGTACGGCTCGGCGCTCCTCGACAGCGGAAGGGTGCGCTTGTAGGTATTCGTGGGTGAAGATGCGACCAACTGCGGTCGGCACTACCGCTTCCATACCCGAGTCGCTTACCAGGTTGCTCATGGTGGTAAAGGCGGCGCGCTGCTGCTCTGAGAAGACGGCTCCGCCGTTAGCCACGATGAGGGGGCCGAATAGGTCACCGGCTGTGATAGCTAGCGCTACGCAGACGAAGCTACCGAAGCCGTTTCCCAGCACGGCTACCTCCTGGCCGGTGACCCCGCGGCCTGCCAGGGTCGAAGCGAGCATCTCGGCTATGTCAAACAGCGTGGGAGAGGGGTTGGCCGGCGCTGACGAGCCGCCGAATCCGGGTAGCCAGACTCGGTGAAGTTCGAACTGGCCGGCCAGCCGCGGCGCCACCGGGTCGAAGGCTCGAACATCGGTCAGCAGCGAGTGGACTAACACCAAGGGAGGCCCTGAGCCTTCCACGTCGACCCTGATAGATGTCATCTACGTATCCCCGCCCAACCGTCATCGCCTGTCGGTCTCAGCCGACGGGCATTAGCACCTTTAGTGAGTCGGCGCTTTGGCTGCGCTCGAAGGCTTGGGCGACTTGTGGCAGGCCAATCTGGTCGGTCACTATTGACTCCAAGTCAAGCACTCCGGTGGCGGCCAGCTCTATGGCTCGGGCGTAGTCGTCGGCTATGGCCGCCCGTGGGTTTCGGACGGTTAACTCTTTGAAGTACAGCTGGTAGTAGGGCAGTCCCTTGCCGCCGCCGGTGATGGTGCCGAATACCAATACTTCGCCGCCGATACGGGCTGACTCTATGGCCAGGCCAACAGTGGCTTCGGTCCCTACCGCCTCGACGGCCAAGTCGGCTCCCAGGCCGTTGCTGTGCTCGGCGATTACCTCTGCGGCGTCGGCGGGTGCGGCTGTGGCTGCCGCCCCCAAGCTGGAAGCCAGTTCACGCTTGAAAGCCGAGCGGGTTACGCCTATGACCACTGCGCCCGCCGCCCGCAGCAACTGGGTGAAGATCAAGCCGCTCACGCCGAGCCCGATGACGACGGCAACATCGCCGGGGAAGACGGGTGCGGCTCGCAGGGCGTGAACGCAGGTGCCAGCCACTTGCACCATCGCCGCTGCGGAGGCTCCAAGATGCGCCGGCACCGCCAGCAGCCGGCTCGCTGGGGCCGCCACGATCTCGGCGAAAACCCCGTCGGCGTCGCGCCCCAACAGGCCCCCTTGCAGGCACAAGTTCGTCCGACCCCGGTGGCAGAGCGCACACGCACCGCATGCGATGGCCGGATCGACCATTACCCGCTGGCCGGGCGAAAAGCCGGTTGCACCCCCGTCGATCACTTCGCCGACCATCTCGTGGCCCATGACCCGCGGGTAGGCCACCGGTATGTCACCGGACAGGATCTTCACGTCGGTGCCGCAAATGCCGACGGTCTCAACCCGCACCAGCGCAGCGGACCCAGCGTGGGGCTCGGCGACATCGGCGTAGGCCAACCGGCCGGGAGCGGTCACCTGTACGGCCTTCATTCCCCCTCCCCCGATTTGGTTCCGAGTGCCCTAATAGTGGACAGTGCGTGGATAGTACAGTGTGCCCTGGAGGCGCCTCTTGCACTATCGCAACCAACTGCTGGCCGCCTGTTGCGGGTTCGCAGATGTCCGGGCCACGGGCGGCCGGCCCACGGGCTACCGGCTTCACCCCAACCCTCGGACGTGAGCTTGCATGTCTGGGTTGTCACCGGCGGTGATCCGCCCAATCTGGCCCGGCTCGGGGAGTTGGCGCGACCGCAACTCGTGGTGGCCGCTGATTCGGGTGCCGACATCGCCGGCGAACTGGGGTTGACCCCCGACGTGATTGTGGGGGACTTCGACTCGGTGAGCGAGGCGGGCTCGGCCTCGGCCCACCAGCTGCGGCGGTTCCCGACCGACAAAGACGACACTGACCTAACTTTGGCCCTCGCCGAAGCCCGCGACCGGGGAGCGGACAGCCTCACGCTGATCGGCGGCTCCGGTGGGCGGCTGGACCACTTCCTGGCAAACGTCGCAGCGCTGGCGAGCGACGACTTGGCCGAGGTACGGGTGGATGCCCTAATGGGCTCGTCTCGCATCTGGGTTGTGCGCCGGCAGCAAACCCTCAGCGGAGAAGTGGGTGAAATTGTCACGCTGCTGGCCTACGGCGGAGCAACGACAGGGATCTACACCACGGGGCTGCGCTGGGAGCTGACCGGCGAGACGCTGGAAGCGGGCTCTAGTCGTGGCGTCAGCAATGTCATGGTGGCTCCGGCGGCCAGCGTGACGGTAGCAACCGGGGTGGTCCTGGCCATCCGGCCTTGACTAACAACAAGCCTCAAACAACAAGCCCCGGCCCGCCGACCGAGTAACCAACACAACCCAACAAACGCCGTCAAACTGCCCCAAAAGCGCAAATTGCCCTCAAGCGCCCTCGACCGCGTCGACGCGCGCCGTGATCACGACCGGCGACGACAACCGGCCGAACCCGATGCCCTCAAGCGCTCTCGACCCCGCGTCGACGCCGTGGTCAGCTTGGCGAACCCGTCGGCCGCAAGCGATCCAAATTCCCCGCAAGTGCCCTCGACTGAGGCCGCTGGCGTATCATTAAAGTCGAGCCTGGAGGGAGGAACCATGGCACTGACCCAAACCCAGATCGACTCCTATGAGCGCGACGGCTACCTGGTGGTTCGTGACGCACTGACGCCCAGCGAGATGGCCGGCTTGATTGATGCGGCCGACTACTTCGCCCGTCAGGCCCTCGAGCTGACCGAGGACTCCGACATCATCGAACTGGACGATGCGCCACAGAACGCAGGCGGGCCGTCGCTGATCCGCCGCCTCAAGAGCCCGCACACCAACCACGAGGCGTTCGCCAAGGCGCTAGCCCACCCCGGCGTGCTGGACATGGTGGAAGACATCATCGGCCCCGACATCCGCTGGATCCACTCGAAACTCAACGCTAAGCAGCCCAGCGGCGGCGGGATCGGCGAGTGGCACACCGACTGGGGCTACTACCCGCACACCAACGACTCGATCCTCGAAGTCGGCATCGCCTTGGATCCCTGCACCGAGGCCAGCGGCTGCATGCTGGTCGTGCCGGGCACCCACACAGGCCGTGCCTACGATCACAGCCAGAAAGGCCGCTTCGTTGGAGGGGTGCAGCCCGGCGAGTTCGACCCGGCAGACGTGGTGGCGGTGGAACTCCAACCCGGGGACATATCTATGCATCACGTCCGGCTGCTGCACGGCTCGGACCAGAATCACACCAAGCAGCAGCGGCGACTCCTGCTGCACGGTTACGCCGCGGCGGACGCCTGGCCGCTCATGGCCCGAAGCCAACCGTCGGACTGGCCGGAGTGGGATGACCAGATCCTGCGCGGCAACACAACCACATTTGCCCGCCTAGAGCAGTGCCCGGTGGTGCTGCCGATGCCTGATCCGCCTCCGTTCGGGCTGTTCAAGTTGCAGGCGCAGATGAAGAAATCGCACTTCGCCGAGGCGGTCCGGTAGCCCAAGCCCCGACATCTGGATCTGGACATAGAGCTTGCCCTTCCCGGCCAGTTGGATCGCTCGGACCGGATCGCTCCGGCAGGCTCAACCAAGTCCAAAGGTCCCGATCTCCAGATGACCCAATGACCCAGCGGTTCGGCCCCGCCTCCGGTTATGCCAAGGGGCCGTTTGCGGTGGACTGGGAGGAGCGCTACGACATGCCGCGGCTGCGGCGGGAGCGGGTTGCCTTAGCCCAGCGCGAGCTGTCCGCCGCTGGCCTGGACGCTCTGATGGTGTGGAAGGACGAGAACGTCCGCTACCTCACCTCGCTGCGGGCGCAACTCATCGCCGGCAAGACGATGGCGCTGAACGGCGCCCTGCTCCTGCCGGCAGATGAGCCGGTGCTGCTGTGCTCGGGCGGGGAGATCGACAAGGCCCGGGCCGGGATGCCGTGGATCGCCGAGGCGCACGCTATTCCCATAATGGAGCAGGCCGAGTTGGTGGACGGATTCGTGCGGGACATCCTGCGGCCGATCCTGCGAGAGCGAAATCTTGAGAGCGGCCGGCTGGGGGTAGACGCCGGCAACGTGTCGTTCCTAGAAGCTATGCGCCGCCACCTGCCTCACCTAGAGCTGCTGGACGGCGACACTGTTATGCAGCAAGCCCGGCTCATCAAGACAGAGGTTGAAATCGCCATCATTGCCGAGGCGTGCGCTATCGGAGACGCCGTAACCCAGCGGGCATTGGACGAAACCAGGGCGGGTCGGCGCGAGTTAGAAGTCGCCGGCGACGCCATGCAGACGCTGTTCCACCTCGGCGGGGAGATGGCGCATGTCATCACGCCGTTCGTGGCCTCGGGTGAGCACATGTCGCCCCCGCACCGGCTAGCTACCGACAAGTTGATGCGCAACAGCGACCTCTGCTTCATCGATATCGGAGCCATGTGGAACGGCTACTTCGCCGACATCGGCCGGACCACGATCATTGGACGCCCTAACCGCCGCCAGCAGGAGATTTACACCTCCGTCTACCGGGGGCTGATGGCCGGCATCCAGCAGATGCGGCCCGGCCGCACCACCGCCGAGACGGCCGACGCCATCGTGGAGGTGATCGGCGAATACGGCCTGGCGGAGCATCTCTTCAGCCTGTTCATCGGTCACGGCATCGGCGTAGGTGCCAACGAGCCTCCCTACATCGGCGAGAATATGCCAGGCGCTACCGACACTGAGTTCCGCCCTGGCATGGTGTTCGCGGTGGAGCCCCTGGTATGGGTTCCGGACGTGCCAGGCGGCGGCGGTGTGCGGATCGAGGACATGGTGTTGGTGACCGAAGGCGAACCGGTTGTGCTCTCCCGTGTGGAGTACGAGGAAAGGCTGCTGCTATGACGAACGTGAACGAGCCGGTGCGTCTAGGCGTCGTGGGCCTGGGTTGGTGGGGCGTTGAGTTGGCCGACGCTGCGGTCCGCAGCGGCAAAGCTGAGGTGGTGGCGTGCTACGCCCGCACGGATGCGACGCGGCTGGCCTTCGCCAACGAGCGTGGCTGCCGGGCGGCGACATCCTTTATCGAACTGATCACCGCCGACGATGTGGAGGGTGTCATCCTGGCTACCCCCCATAGCACCCACGCCGAGCAGGTTTGCGCGGCCGCGGCAGCCGGCAAACACGTTTTGGTGGACAAGCCGTTCACGCTCAACACCGCCGACGGTAGACGTTCGGTGACCGCGGCGGCCGATGCGGGCACGGTTCTAATGGTGGGGCACCAGCGACGCCGACAGCCCGCAGTGCGCCGCATCCGAGCGCTAATCGACGAGGGCCACCTGGGCACCCCGCTGTTAGCTACGTCGATCTTCACCGTAGGTCGAGGCTTTCCAGCGAGCTGGCGGGCGTCGCGCCACGAGAGTCCGTTGGGCGGCATGACCGGGATGGGAGTCCACATGATCGACACGTTTCACTATCTCGTCGGCCCCGTCCGGCGAGTCACTGCCTTTAGTAACGGCGTGATGGCGGGTGAGCCGCTGGACCATGCCACTGGGCTGCAGTTCGAGTTCGACTCCGGCGCCGTTGGCAACCTCGTGACCTCCCACTTCAACCCTTACGTCGAAGAGTTCAACATCTTGGGTTCAAAGGCCGCGGCCTTCAGCCAGAGCGAAGGCACCCGCCTGCTGACCCAGCAGCGAGGCGAGATGCACCGCACAGAAGTGCCGCTGACCGAGACCGACCCTCTGGCCGAGCAGCTAGCCGAATTCGCCGAAGCCATCAGGGGAGAGCGGCCCGTAGAAACCGACGGCGAGGCTGGGCTGGCTGTAGTCGCAGTGCTAGAGGCCGCCATGGCCTCAGTAGAGCGAGGCGAGGCCGTCGCTGTGGCCGAGTTCCTAGATAGCTAGCCGATCACCGGCGGCGGTAGCTGCAGGATTTGCAGCACGTTTGGATAGTGGATTATCCATACTATGGATAATCGATTAGCCTTTTATGTATGACATATCTGCGGCGTCAGCTTGATGAGCGCCTGGTTCGGGTGTTGGAGGTTCATCCGGCTTGTTTGGTTGAGGGCATCCGCGGTGTTGGCAAGACGAGCACTGCTGAGCGGGCGGCTCAGTCGGTCCTTCGGCTGGACGATCCGCGCGTAGCCGAAGTTGTAACGCGCGATCCCGAGGCGGCTTTTGGGTCGCGGCCACGGCCCTTGTTGATTGACGAATGGCAGCGGGTACCCACGGTCTGGGACGCGGTGCGGCGCATGGTGGATGCGGATCGTGCTCCGTCCACCCCGGAACGATGGCGTACCGACTCGACGACCGGATCGCCGCAGTGCCGCTCGGCGTCTTGGTCTGAAACTAGGCGGGAGGGCCCCCGGCGGGGATGTAGCGATACCCCTCAACGTCAGGAGCCTGGCTGGGCTGCGTGGGCCCACCAGCGGCCTCGATGGTGCTCTAGCTCCAAGTCCATGGAGAAGCAGTCGCTCAAGATCTCCGCAGTCAGCACCTCCTCGATGGGGCCGGCGGCCAGCAAGCACCCCTGCCGCAGCAGCAGCACGTGATCGAAGCCGGCCGGGATCTCCTCCACGTGGTGTGTTACCAAGACGGTAGGCGGCGTGGTGAAATCGGCGCTGAGGGCTTCAAGGGTTCGCACTAGCTCCTCCCGGCCGGTCAGGTCCAGCGCCGCGGTGGGCTCGTCTAACAGCACCAACCCGGGGTCGGTCATGAGCGTCCGCGCAATCTGCACCCGCTGTCGCTCGCCCGAAGAGAGCATGCCGAACTGCTGGGCGGCTAGATGTTCGCAGCCCATCCGCTCTAACAGGTTGGCGGCCCGCTGGCGGTCGGCGTCGCTGTAGCTGTGCCACCACGGCTCCAGGGCACCGTGGCGGGCGGTCATGACGGCGTCCAGGGCCGAAATCGTGGGGCGGATGCGGTCCGAGAGCATCGCCGAGGCATAGCCCACCCGGTGGCGCATTCGGCGCACATCAGTACGACCCAGGCGCCGCCCCAAGACCTCCACGGTGCCCTCGGTGGGGTGCAAGTAGAGGGCCGCCACTCGCAGCAGCGTGGACTTGCCTGCCCCGTTAGGGCCGAGCACCACCCAGCGCTCGCTTGGCAGCACCGTCCAATGGATGCCCGAGAGCAACCGCCGACGATCTCGCACCACGCCAACACCGCTCAGCCGCAGCGCCGGGGTGCCCGCGGAGGTCATAGAACCGTCGGGTGCCTGGCCGCCGACTAGCCAGCTAACAGCGGGGGAGCGCCGCGCCGTTAGCTCTGGTACCTGCGGCGTGGGCCTCCCAAGCGGCGTACATGGTGGCGTAGAGCCCACCTGCGGCCACTAGCTCTTCGTGGCTTCCCAGTTCGGCTATCTGCCCATTGTCCACCACTGCGATGCGATCAGCGCGCATGGCGGTGGCCAGGCGGTGCGCTACGATCACGGCGGTTCGCCCTTCCAGCACGGCGTCCAGCGCTCGTTCCACCAGAGCCTCGGAGCGCAAGTCCAGGTTGGAGGTGGCCTCGTCGAGGATCAGGACGCGCGGCCGAGCCATGAACGCCCTGGCTAGGGCCAGCAGTTGGCGCTCACCGGCGGACAGCGAGGCGCCACGCTCGTGACATGGCGTGTCTAACCCGTCCGGCAGCGTTGCCAGAAACTCCCCTAGGCCAACCACCCGGGCGGCCTCGGCCACCTCGGCGTCGCTGGCGGCGGGGCGGGCAAAGCGGATGTTGTCCCCAATGGTGCCGTTGAACAGGAACGGCTCCTGGGGGACCACGCCAAACTGACGGCGAAGCGAATCCAGTTGCACGCTGCGCAGGTCCACCCCGTCGATCCGCACCGTGCCCTTGTCGGGGTCGTAGAAGCGCACTGCCAGCTTGGCGATCGTGGACTTGCCCGCCCCGGTGGCTCCAACGATGGCGAGACTCCCGCCGGCGGGGATGTCCAGGTTCACCTCCCGCAGTACCGGTTCGCCCGGGCGGTAGGAGAACGAAACGGCCTCAAAGCTGATCTTGCCCTCGATAGGTCCAAGCGGCACGGCGTCGGGTGCCTCTTGTATCTCGGGCCGGCGGGCGAGTAGTTGGCGTAGCTTGGCGGTAGCGGACTGGCCCTGCTGGTAGGCGTTGTAGAGCATCACTAACTGGCCGATAGGGGCGAAGAAGGCCGTCAGGTAGAGGGCGAAGGCGGTGAGAACTCCCAGCGTGAGGCGACCGTCGATTACCAGCCAGCCGCCGATGCCCAGCACTACCGCCTGGCCCACTATGCCGACACCCTCGGCGGCCGAGGCGTACAAGGAGGAGGCCCGGGTGGTGTAGACGTTGGCTTCCTCGTGATCGCTCACCACGTTTTGGTGCTGGGCGATGTTGCGCTGCCGGCGGTTGAAGGCCGTGATGGTGCGGATGCCCGCCAAGCTTTCGGCGAGGTCGGCTAGGACGGCGGCGATGCGGTCCCTCACCCGGTTGTAGCCCACCTCTGAAGCGCGACGGAACCAGAGAGACAGCGCCAAGGTGACCGGAACTACGATGCCAACAGTGATCGCAGCTAGCGGCACGTTCAGGTAGAACAGCACGCCGGTGATGACCGCCAGAGTCAGCCCCTGAACCACCATCATCACGAGTCCCTCCTGTAGCAGCATCGTGAGGGCCTCGATGTCGCTGGTCATGCGCGACATCAGCACTCCAGCCTTCTCGGAGGTGTAGAAGCTGAGCGACATCCGCTGAAAGTGAGTAAACACCCGCACTCGCAGTTCGTACATGAGGCGCTCGCCGAGGTGCCCGCCGAGTGTGGTGCGGGCACGGCCAGCGACCACGTGTAGCGCCACAGTGGCGAAATAGATGGCCACGACGATGCCCAGGACGCCGAAGCGGCGAGTCACCACTCCATCGTCTATGCCGATCTGAGTCAGCAACGGCCCTGCCTGCGTGGCGGCCGCCTCGACGATCACTAGGGCCACTACCGCTAGCACGCGCCGCCAGTGCGAGCCCAGCAGGTTCCGCAACGACAGCGGTGGCGTTTGGGGCTGGCGATGAGAGAAGTCCACCGCTGGCTCGGGGTGTTCGGGTTCGGCGTCCAAGATGTCCGCTGCGCGGTCGATCATCTCGTCGGGAATGCCGGCGAAAGGCAGTCCGGCCGCGGCGTTGGCCTGCGAAGAGGAGGGGCCCTGCGGGCCAGCCACGAAAGAACCGCCCATAAAGCTCATGGCTTTGACCTCATGATGTTGAACTCATGACGTAGAGCCGCTTGTCTCTCGCGCCTCGGCGTCGGCTAGCACCTGCACGTAGCGTGGCTGGCTAGCCATTAGCTCGGCGTGAGTGCCGCTGGCTACTACCTTGCCGCCCTCGGTGAACACCACCCGATCAGCCAGGCCGATAGTCGAGAGTCGGTGAGCGATCAGCAAGGTGGTCCGGCCGCCCCGACGGTGTCTTAGTCCGGCGCCGATGGCCTCCTCCACGCCCATGTCCACGGCGCTCAGGGCGTCGTCCAGAATCAACACGCTCGGGTCCATGAGCAGCGCCCGAGCCAGCGCGATCCGCTGGCGCTGGCCGCCCGAAAGCGTGTAGCCGCGCTCGCCGACGACCGTTTCGTAGCCCTGGGGTAAAGCGGCGATGGTCTCGTGGATTTGGGCGATCTTCGCCGCCTCGACAACATCCTCCAGCGGGGCGGCGGGCTTGCCGAAGGCGATGTTCTCTCGCAGGCTGACCGAGAACAAGAACGGTTCGTCGAAGGCCATGGTTACGTTGGCGCGCAGAGATTCCACATCGAGGTCACGCAAGTCGTGGCCGTCTAGGCGCACGGAGCCGCTGCTTGCGTCATAGAAGCGGGCGGCAAGGCGGGCCACTGTGGATTTGCCGCATCCGGTGGGGCCAACCAGCGCCACGATCTCACCTGGTTCGATCTGCAGGCTGAAGGCCGCCAGCGTCGGCCGGCCTGGCTGGCTCTCGCCCCGGCTGTAAGCGAAACTCACGTCAGCAAACTCCAGCAGCCCCTCGGCGCGGCCCAGGACTAGGGCACCGGGCGGCGAAACGATCTCGGGCGGGGTGTCTAGTACCTGGTAGATTCGCTCGGCGGAGGCCGCCGCCCGCTGGCTCTGCATGACGATGAAGCCGAACATCCGAAACGGCAGCTGCAGCATGATGACGTAAGCGCCGAAGGCGAAGAGCGTGCCGACGGTCACCTGCCCATCGATAGCCAGCCAGCCGCCGTATAGCAGCACCAAACCCATGGCGACTCGCGGCAGCGCCTCCAGCAGCGGGTTGTAGCGGGCTCGCACGGTGATGCTCCTGGCCGAGGCCCATTGCAGCCGCCGGGCTGCTCGGGCCAGCTTGGTAATCTCGGATCGCTCGGCGGCGAAGGATTTCACGACCCGGGTGCCGTTCACGTTCTCGTCCACCACCGCCGCCACTTCGGCGCTGCGACCCTGGATTATCCAAGACAGCGGCAAGAAGGTGTTGCGGAAGCGGTTCCCCACCAGAGTGCCGATCGGCAAAGCGGCCAGAGCCACGAACGTGAGCGGAACGTGGATCGTGAGCATGAGCACGAAAGCCAGCACGAAGGTCAGCACCGCCATACCCATCATGGGGGCAAAAGCGAAGAGGATCTGGATAGAGCGGATGTCGGTGTTAGCGCGGGAGATAATGTCGCCCGAGCCGCTGCGGTCGTAGAACGAGAACGACAGCCGGCTGAGGTGCCGGTACAAGATCATGCGCAGCTCGCTGTCGATTCGTAGCGACAGCTTGAACAGCAGGTAACGGTAGGCGCCCCCGGTGAGCCCGCGGGCGACGGCCAGGACGCCCAGCAGAATGCAGACGGCTCGCAGTCGGTCCCCCAGGCCATCTCCGGCGGCGTCGATGGCTTCGCGGGCGACCGCGGGAACCGCCACCTGCGTTGCTAAGGCCACGATCCCGCAGGCGGCCCCAAACAGCAGCAGCGAACGGTGCGCCGTTACGATTGGCCACAAGCGCCGCAGCCAACCTTTGGAAGTATCGGGATCGATATTGACGGCAGCGGCGATGCCACCGGATGCTACCGTCGGCCTTCGGGCTCCCCGGAACTCCTGCCGACTCCCTAGAGACGGCACATCCCGGAGCCGCAGCGCCTCGACGCTAGAATGCCCGGTGATTAGAGTCGCACTCGGACTTCTTGCGGTCGTCGGGCTGATCGGCGCCAACGCCTTCTTCGTAGCCGCCGAGTTTTCTACCGTTTCCGTGCCGCGAGGCCCCCTAGAAGAAGCCACTGGCAGCAACAAGCGCGCCCGACGCCGGTCGGCTCAGAGCCTGTTGAAGGTGACCAAGCGGCTCACCTTCTATCTCTCTGCGACCCAGCTGGGCATAACCGTGATGTCGCTGCTGCTCGGCTGGGTGGCTGAACCGCTAATCGCCGAGCTGTTGTTGGGGGCGTTCGGGGCGGTGCTGTCGGAATCCTCGGCGCATGCGGCGGCCATAGCGCTGGCTTTGGCACTCGCCACGGTGGTGCACCTGGTGGTGGGCGAGCAGCTGCCGAAGATGCTGGCCATCTCACGCCCCTTGTCCACGGGGCTGCTCTGCGCCCGGCCTTTACGGCTCTACGGGTTGCTCACGTGGCCGTTTGTCACGCTGTTCAATGGCACCGCCGACCGTATCGTGCGCCGAGCTGGGCTCGAACCCAGCGACGAGTTGCGCTCGGTGCGGACGCTGCGAGAACTAGAGCACATCATCCGCTCCTCGGGCAGCAGCGGCGAACTGGACCCAGAAGATGTGCGGCTGCTGACCCGCTCGATTCGCTTCGGGGCTAAGACCGCCGCCGACGCGCTGGTGCCACGAGTCGAGGTGATCGTCGTCGCCCCCGACGACACCATGGCGGACTTGGTAAACGCCACCTTGCAGAGCGGCCACTCGCGCTTCCCCGTAGTCCAAGCCGACCTGGACGATGTCCTAGGCGTGGTCCATATCAAGGCCGTTCACCGGGTGCCGCCGGCCGAGCGCGACCGGGTCATGGTCGCTGAGTTCATGAGTGAGGTGTTGGCGGTGCCCGAGAGCGCCGACCTGAGGAGCCTGCTGAGCGAGATGAGCCGGCGGCGGCAGTCGTTGGCGGTCGTCGTGGACGAGCATGGCGGCACCGCCGGGATCATCACCGCAGAAGACATCGTGGAAGAGATCGTGGGGGAGATCGACGACGAGCATGATCCGATCGCCGAACTGACTCCTGCCGCCCCGCCTGGGGAGTGGTTGCTGGCCGGTGACCTACACGCCGACGACATCCAAGATGCCTGCGGCTTGCGCATCCCCGAAGGGCCGTACGAAACCCTCGCAGGATTCGTGCTGAGCCAGTTAGGCCGGCTGCCGGAGGTGGGGGACTCGTTCTCCTGGAAGTCCTGGAGATTTGAGGTGACCGAGATGCTACGGCGGCGGATCCTGACCGTGCGTCTAGTTGAGCCTCGGGGCGGTCAGCCGTGACCTTCCTAGCGCTGCTTGTCGCAGTGTTGCTGCTAGCGGCTAACGCTTTCTTCACCGCCTTGGAGTTCTCCTTGGTAGCTGCCTCTCGCAGCCGCCTGGAGGTGCTGGCGGAGTCGGGTAATCGACGTGCCCGAGTGGCGGTGCGGGCTATGGGAGATCTGGGCATTCAGCTTGCTGGCGCCCAACTTGGCCTCACGATGACCGCCCTGGGTTTGGGCTATGTGGTGGAGCCGGCGGTAGCCCGCCTGCTGGACGGCGTCCTCGGCGATTTCGGCCACGGCGTCAGCGTGCTGCTGGCGATCCTGATCGTGGTTTTTGCCCATGTCCTGATTGGGGAGATGGTCCCCAAGAACGCCGCGCTGTGTAATCCCGATGCTCTGGCCATGTGGCTAGCGCCGGTGCACCGGGTATTCGTGGGGGCGTTCCGGCCGGCGATCCGCAGCCTGGAGTGGCTAGTAGCGGTGCTGGTGCGGCTCTGCGGCGTGGTGCCGGTGGATCGCACCTCCAGCGCGCGCACCCCTGCCGAGTTATCCAAGCTGCTGGCTGAATCGCGTACCGGCGGTCTGCTGAGCGACTTCGAGCACACGCTGCTGGCCTCGGCGCTGGAGTTGGGCGAGCGGCCGGTGTCGTCGATCATGGTCCCCCGAGAGCGGATCTGCGCCATCGGACGGCTCGCCACCGTGGCCGAAGCCGAAGCAACGGTAGTAGCCAGCGGGCACTCTCGACTGCTGCTGGGCGACGTTGACCAGCCCGACGGGTTTGTCCACGCTAAGGATCTGCTAACGGTTCCACTCAAGCGGTGGGATCAGCCACTGCCCGCTGCCTGTGTGCGCCGGGCGCTTATGGTGCGCCACGACCTGCCGCTGGAGGCTCTGCTGCGGCTGATGCGCCGCCACCGAGTGCACGTGGCGCTGGTTCGCGAAGGCGCCGTTACGGTGGGCTTAGTAACCCTTGAGGATGTGCTGGAGTCGCTAGTAGGCGATATCCGAGATGAAAGCGATGTTCTCTAAGTTGGGTTTTCTAGCTTGAGTACCGTGCGTCGAAGAACGCTGTGGCTGCTGCCGCTCCTCGTCATGCTGGCGACGAGTTCGCTTTCGCTTGCCCAGAGCGAGCTAGAGCAAGTCCGCAGTGAGGTAGCGGCGCTGCAAGACGAGATCGACGAGTATTTAGAGCAGCTGGTTGCCACCCAGGCGCGCGCTGATGCTGCGGCTGCCCGTTACTGGGAGGCGGACCTGGCCCTCTACGAGTTGAACGTGGAGATTGCCGAGCTGTCGCAGCAGATCACCCAGATCGATGCCGAAGTTACCGAGCTGCGCCAGCAGCTGATCGACATAGCCGTGCAGCGCTACATCAACTCCACAGAGCCGCCCTCGATCTTGGCTGGTGACGACATCAACGAACAGTTCGCCGCGGAGGCCCTGGCGCGTTTTGTCAGCGAGGGTTCGCTTGACATCATCGACGACTATCGAAGGGCGCGAGACGACCTGGACCAAGCGCAGCTGCTGCTAGCCGAGCGCGCCCGACATCAGCAAGAGCTGATAGGTCAGGCTGGCGCCGCCGCGGCCGAGGTGCAGGCAGAGTTGAGCGCCATCGGCGATGTGTACCTGGTCATAGCGCCTCGCCTGTACGAGCAGGACCGTTTGTTAGATGCGCTGGAGGAGGAGGAGCGCAGGCGGCTAGAGGAGGAGTTGCGCCTGCGGCAGGCCGAGGAGGCACGCCGGCTGGAAGCCGCCCGAGCTGCTGCCGAGGCCGCTGCTGCCGGCGAAGCCGGTCGAGCCACGGCCCTGGAAGCCGAGGAGGCCTCGCGGGCCGCCGCCGCTGAGGCGGGAGTGACCGTGGTACCCGGGGAAGGGGCGATGCCGCCAGTGCTGCCGGGCGAAGCAAGCTCTTCGGCCGATAACGCGGCACCCCCTTCGCTGTTGCAGACTGTTGACGGCTGGGTGTGCCCTCTGGCCGGGCCGTTTAGCCACTTCGACGACTTTGGAGCGCCGAGACACTACGGCGGCTGGCACAAGGGCAACGACCTCATCGCGCCGACCGGCACGCCGGTCCTGGCGGTCGAGAGCGGGCGGGTCGAGCATCGGTCCAACCGCATCGGCGGCAACTCGGCCTACCTCTTTGCCGACTCGGGGAACTACTACTACAACACCCACCTGTCGGCTTACGAGAACGTCGGGGTCGGCTGGGTGGCCGCTGGCACCGTCATTGGCTACGTGGGCGACTCGGGCAACGCTGCTGGACTCCCGCACCTGCACTTTGAGTACCACCTCGGCGGTCGGGGTAATCACATCAACCCCTATCCCATCGTGCACGAGGCCTGCTTCTAGCGGCCTGTTTCTAAGCGTCTTCTCAGTCAGCTCAGCTAGGGATCCAGCGTCTTAGCCATGAGCTTGGCGAAAGCCTGCTGTGCGGCGAGCGTGGCCGGCCCGGGGCAGTTCGGCAAGGCCAAGCCGTCCACCGCCGAGATTGGATGCACGTTGCGGGTAGTGGAGGTGAGGAACGCCTCCGAGGCTTCGGCGAGACACGAGATCGCTACGGCTTGCTCGGTGGCGTCGGTGATCTCCAAGGTTAGCTCACGAGTAACTCCGGCCAGGCAGCCCGTCGACAGCGGCGGCGTTATCAGCTGGCCCTGGTGTACGAGGAACACGTTGGTTCCGGTGCCCTCGCACAGCTCGCCCTGGGTGTTGGCGAAGATGGCTTCGCTGGCCCCGGCGGCGTGGGCCCTTTGCAGCGCAAGCACGTTCTCGGCGTAGGAGGTGGTCTTGATGCCGGCGGTGGCGCCCTGCTCGTTGCGGGGCCACGGCACGCAAATCACCGCCACGTGCGGTGACCACGCTGGAGCCTCCTCGGCGGCCACCATCAAGCTGGCCGGCCCAGCTGGCCGAGCGGAAGAAAACCCGCCGGGCCCGCTGGTGAGAGTTATCCGCAGCCGGCCCTCGATCACCTCTGAGGCGGCCAGCACCGCGGTCACCGCCTGGCGCAACTCACCGGCCGGCGGCGGCTCCAAGCCCAGGGCCCCGGCGGAGCGGGCAAGTCGAGCTAGGTGGCGTCCAACGGCGAATGGCTGACCCGCGGTGATTCGGACGCTCTCGAAGACTCCGTCGCCTACCAGTAACCCATGATCCCGGGGCGAGATAAACGCCTCGGACTCCGAGCGGATCGCACCGTTCAGCCACACAACTGGCTTAGCCACAAGCCGCAGGCTAGCGCTGGTACCCAAGACGCCGGGACGGGCAGCAGTTGAGAAAACTAGCTAGCCGGCGGGCGTTATCACCCTGATCTGGCGATAGCGTTCCAATGGCTATGGCGCGAGCAATCCGGAGTCGCAAATCCCTCGCTGATGCAGTCCGCAACGTCGAGCGGGCAGCGCGCACGGGCGGTGGCGACAGCAGGCTGAGCCGCATCTTTAGGCCTAGCTTCCCTGCCCTGGTAGTGCTGATTTTCGTTGCGGGGACCGCCCTCGTGGCCTTTGCCTACGCCACCCGAGACGTGCAGGCTCGGCCCGTGCAGAATGAGGACCACTGGCACTCGCCGTATGTTCTGTGGGACTGCGCCGAGGGCGAAGAGGGTGACTTCTTGCCGCAGTTCACTAGCACCGATGATGCCCTCGGTATCCACTCTCACGACGATGCCATCATTCACATCCACCCGTTCTTCGAGGCCGCCTCGGGCGAGAACGCCACGCTGGAAGACTTCATGACCGCTATGCGAGCGGAGATCAGCGACGACGCCATCACGCTCGACAACGGCCTGCGACTGGAAGAGAACGTCACTTGTGACGGGGAGCCGGCGATCATTCAGGTGCACCGCTGGGAGTTCGCCAGTTCGGTGGATGAAGCTCCCGAAGTCTTCACCGAGAACCTCGCCGATATCCGCTTCTTGAACAACGGCGAGGCCTGGACAATCGGACGAGTTCCCGAGGGGGCCGAAATGCCTCCGCCGCCGAGCATTGAGTGGCTAGGTCAGATCGATCCGTTCGCCCTGCGCGCTGGCGAAGAGTCCACCCCGCTGGTAACCGAGCCACAGGACGAGTGAACCGCCGGCGCCGGAGAACTCTCTCGACAAGGCCGGCGTAGCACTAATCCCGCGTCGATAGCACCGGTGACAGCCCAGATGAGCGCCCGCTCCGCAATAGTGTTGGCGGGAGGGCTGGGTACCCGTCTCCGGCCGCTCACCGAGCAGCGGCCCAAACAGATGTTGCCTATTGTGGACCGCCCGATGATCGAGCACGCCCTCGCCAAGCTGGCGGCCGAGGGGGTGAACGACGTGGTGTTGTCGCTGGGCTTCCAGCCTGAGGCTTTCGGCGCGGCGTATCCCTCGGGTCGTTGCGGCGGAGTTGACTTGCGCTATGCCACCGAACCGGAGCCGCTAGGAACCGCCGGAGCCGTACTGTTCGCTGCCCGCCAAGCTGCCGCTGGCAACGGAAGCGTTGGCGGCGACCCGTTTGCCGAAACGTTCTGGGCGCTAAACGGCGACGTGCTGACCGATGCGCCGTTAGCGGAACTGCTGAAGTTGCACCGCGCCCGGGGGGCCGAAGCCACCGTCTTGACGATCCCGATGGCCGATGCTTCTCGCTACGGCCTAGTAGAGGCCGACGAGAGTGGTCGCGTCCGAAGGTTTGTGGAGAAACCGGCGTCCGGGGAGGGAACTAGCGGCTGGATCAACGCCGGTGTCTATCTGCTCGAACCGTCGGTGCTGGCCAGGATCCCAGCCGGCCGACCGGTCTCGATGGAACGAGAGACCTTCGTGGCGCTGGCGGCCGACGGTGCGCTTTACGCCTTTCGCTCCGAGGACTACTGGATAGACGCCGGCACACCCGCTTCTTATCTGAAGGCCAACATCGACCTCATCTCCGGGCGTCGAGCTGAAACGCTTACCGCGGTGAGCTGGGAGGCAACCGTGGAGCCCACCGCCGAGATCACCCGCAGCGTCGTGATGGGAAAAGCCACCGTTGAGGCGGGGGCGAGCCTGCTTGGCTCGGTAGTACTGCCGGGCGCCCAGATCGGCGCCGGAGCGGTGGTGGTTGACTCTGTAGTGGGCTACGACGCGGTTGTGGGGCCGGGAGCGCAGGTGCTGGGTTTCACCCTGCTCGGCGACGGTGCGACGGTGGCGGCTGGCGAGTCGCTGTGCGGCGACCGTCGCCCGGCTAGCTCTGTCCGCTAAACGAACACCGTCAGCGGAAGAGATCCTCAGCGGCCGGTCGCAGGAGGTCTTGGGTCACTCTGCCGTCGCCGAACCAGGAGTCCGGCGCGCCGCGCACCACGGCTGCCGGAATGCCGCGATCCTTACCCATGACCAGTTCGGCGGCAGCGGCGATTTCATCCACGATGGCGACCTCGGTGACCTGCAGTTGGCGCCCGCCGGCGTCGGAAGTGCCGCGCAGGTCCAGAACTGCCAGGACTCCGGCGCAGCCAATGGCCACATCGGTCAGGCCGCGACGCCAAGGGCGCCCGAAAGTGTCAGAGATGACCACACCCACTGCCGGGCCACCGGCGGCGCCGATGGCATCGCGGATTCGGCGTGCTGAGCGATCCGGGTCGCGGGGCAGCAGGGCGGCCTGCCCCGCCGGCACATTAGAGAAGTCCACGCCAGCGTTGGCGCAGACAAACCCGTGCGTAGTTTCAGCAATAATCAACTCCCCGCGGCGGCGCAGCACCCGGACTGACTCGCTCTCGACGAGTCGTCTGCGCGCCAGCGTGTCAGCGTGATCTACAGCCACTAGACGTCCCTCGGCTTTGGAAACCACCTTCTGGGTTACCACGACCACATCTCGGTAACGCAAATCGGCTGCCGCCACAATCAGAGCGCCTAAGTCGTCGCCGGGCATGATCTCGCCGAGTCCGCAGATCGGAGCGATTTCCAGGCTGCTCATCTAAACCCGCTCACCTTAGGCTGGCGCACCCAATCCGTGCCTTGCCTCGTCAGCGCTGTGTCACGCCGCAGTGGACTGCCCCATAGCCGACAGCGCCGTTTGCGCCAGCGCCGCGGCATCAGCGGGCGTGTGCATGACCGATGGCGTGACGATGCAGCGCATCCCTTCTGCTTCTACTACTGGTGCCAGCGAGGCGTCCGCCTCGTCGATCAAGAGGGTTCCGGCTAGCGGTGCGTAGAGCCTCGCTACCCCGACGACGCTGGCCTCGTGACCCAACTCGGACATAAGCCGGGCGGCCGGCCCTCGCAGCGCCAGGCCTGCCACTATCGGCGAGATGGCTACGCTCTCCTCCCGCCGTCGTTCAACCGCTCGTCGCACCTCGTCTAGGGCCAGCAGCGGGCCGATGGAAACGATTGGGTTGGACGGGGCGATGATTAACGCCGTTGCGGTGGTAATAGCGTCCAGGACGCCCGGGGCGGGGCGTGCCTCGCTGGCCCCGGTGAAGCGCACCGCCAGAACCTCCACTGCATGCTTCAACCCCACGAAATATTCCTGGAAGCCGATCTCCTCAGCGTCCGCCGTGGGGTCGCCGTCGGCGGAGTGACGGATTGTGACGCGGGTCCGCAACCGGTCGTCAGTGACCGGAAGCAGCCGCACCTTGATGCCCCAGCGTTCGCTCAGCTCAGCGGTTACGACCGACAGTGAGGCCCCCTCGGCGAGGCGCTGCGTGCGGTACAAGTGCGTTCCCAGATCGCGGTCACCCAAAGCGAACCAGCTCTGGCCACCGAGTTGTCCCAGAGTCTCCAGCACGCGCCAAGACTCGTCGCGCAGCCCCCAGCCCGTCTCAGGATTCAGTTCTCCTGCAAGGCCGTAGGTAATGGTGTCGAGGTCGGGGCTGATATGCAGGCCGTGCAGCACTAGGTCGTCGCCGCAGTTCACGATTGCGGTCACCGCGGTCGGCTCGCACACTCGGACCAGTCCGCTCAAGAGGCGAGCCGCGCCGTATCCGCCTGCCAGGACGGTGACTTGGGGAGCCGGCGGATCTGGTGGCAGCATTGCCCTCCCGGCCCTCCTGTGCCATGCGCCGAGGATACCCTCGCACCTTAGTGGTATTACCCGATGACCCCGCCGTGACCACCGAGCGCCTCGGCAGAATCGGTCCGCCGGTTTGCGCCATCGTGGTCGCCCATGACCCGGGGGATTGGTTCGAGGAGACGTTGGCGTCTTTGCGAGACCAGGACTACTCCGCGCTTTCGGTGACTGTTGTGGACGCTGCCACCGAGCGTGGGCGCGCCGAGACTGCCCATTCAGAGCTAGTCCAGCGGGTGGCTGCGTTGCTCCCCGCAGCCAACGTCATAACAGCTGAGGGCAGCGCCGGTTTCGGCCCAGCAGTGAATGCAGCTGCTCGCGTGATCCTCGGGCACGCGCAACCGGGCGCCCGCGAGGCCAGGGCTACGCCCACCGCTATCGCCAGATCGGCCGACGGTGGGGACGCCGCCTTCCTGCTGATCTGCGGTGACGATGTGGCCCTAGCACCGAATGCGGTAGCGGTCCTAGTAGATGAAGCTGTGCGCCGTCGAGCGGCCGTGGCGGGCCCCAAGCTGGTTGATTGGGATAACTCTGGGTTCCTGCAGTGCGTGGGACTCTCCGCCGATCGTATGGGTGTCCCGGTGCCGCTGGTCACCGAGGGTGAGTACGACCAGGGCCAACACGATGAGATCAAGTCGGTGCTTGCCGTTCCCAGCGCCTGCATGCTGATCCGCGCTCGGGCCTTTAGTCGGCTTGGCGGTTTTGACGGGTCTATGAACTTCTACGGCGAGGATCTGGATCTGTGTCGGCGCACCAATCTGGCTGGCGAGACGGTCCTGGTAGTGCCCACGGCGAGGGTCCGCCGGCTGAGCCGGCAGTCTGGGCGACGCCAGCGGCGCGATCCCGAACGGCTGGCATTTAGGCACCAGCTTCGCTCGGTGCTGGTCTGTACCCGCGCCTCCCGGCTGGCCGGTGAGCTTGTGCTACTGATTGCCCTCACAACTCTGGAGGCGGCTCTAGCTCTGCTGACCGGTCATTTTCGCCGGGCCTCGGCTCTGATAGGCGCTTGGCTGTGGAATCTGCTGGGGCTGGCAGGGATTCTGGGCCGGAGGCGCTTGCTCCGAGACTCTCCGGGTTTTACCCAGACCGATCGCCTCACTTACCGTGGCTACGTTTCGCTGACGCGTTTTGCTGGCCGACTACTGCGCAGTGACGCCGCCATCGAAGGCACCGGCGTGTTATGGGGTCGGCGTCGACGCTTGCGTGATGCTGCTCGGGACACTTCGTTCCAGGGAGCGGCCGCCGCCTGGATCATCATTGGGGTGATCTTCATTTTTGGCAGCCGACATCTACTAACTCGGGGTATACCGATCTTCGGCGAGATCTCGCTGCTGGGAGACTCTCCGGGGGAGTTGTTTGCTGCCTGGACTAGCAACTGGCGGGAGGCGGGCCTGGGATCCGACGGCCCGTCGCCGACTGCCAACGCCATTTTGGGTTTCGCTGGGTCACTGCTGTTGGGGGCAATGGGGTTGACCCGCACGGTTCTGCTGCTGGGTCTGGTTCCCTTCGGGGCGGTCGGGCTCTGGCGGTTGCTCGCCACGACGGGAAGCCGCCGTGCGCAGATCGTGGGCGTGGTGGCATTTTTCGCCATGCCCCTGCCGTACAACGCCCTGGCCAACGGGGTCTGGAGCGCGCTGGCCATCTATGGCACCTTGCCGTGGCTCTGTCTCTGGCTAGCCCGTGTCCTAGGGCCGGTGGGCGCTAACGAGACGGCGCCGACGGCCAGCATTTGGGTCTCGACGTTAATGACGGGGATCCTGCTGGCTCTTGTCAGCGCATTCGTGCCGGTGGCGCCTGTGATGCTGCTGCTGTTGGTGGCGGCGCTGCTCCTCGGTGGCCTGCTAGTAGGTTCAACCCGCCGAGTGCTGCCTTTGCTAGCTACCGCGGCCGGCGGGCTGGTCGTGGCTTGGCTTCTTAACTGGCCGGCCGCGCCTACCTCACTGGCCGAGCTGTTCTCCTCGGCCAGAGCGCGGCCTAGTTCTGCCAGTGGTCTGAGCTTGGCGGAAATGTTTAGATTCGCTAGCGGTTCGGCTCTTGCTAGCAGCCTGGTCTGGGGACTGGTGGCCGTGGCGGCCATCGCGTTATTCGTAGCTAGAGAGACCCGCTTCGTCTGGGTTGTGCGGGCGTGGTGCCTAATGCTTGCGTCGTTGCTGCTAGCGCTCGCCGCGGAACACGATTGGAGTCCCTGGGATCTGCCGCGCCCGGAGGTGCTGTTGGCGCCGGCCGCCTTTGGTGTGGCGTTAGCAATCGCCGTCGGATCTGCCGAGGGGTCTGTGGTGCGCGGCGGTGAGCGTTCGCGCCGCTGGCTGCTGACGATGGCGGGACTGGCGGCGTTGATCGTGGGCAGCGTCCCGGCGTTGGCCTTAACCCTCGATGGCCGGTGGGGCACGCCGAGGGGCGATTTCAGGACCTCGCTGGCGGAGGTCGAGGCCGAATCTCGTCTGGGCGCCTTCAGGATCTTATGGGTGGGCCATTCCGACGTGCTTCCCGTAGGCGGATGGGCATTAGCTGATGGCCTAGTGTTCGCTACGTCTACCTCGGTGCCGCCCGAGGTGGGCTTGCAGTGGCCCGGCAGCCGCCCACCGGAGGCCAAGCGACTGCGCAACATCTGGTTGGACGCCATGGCGGGACGGACCGATCACATGGGGGAGCGGTTGGCATCGCTGGGTGTGCGCTACGTGGTGGTGATGGAGCGAATCGCCCCGGAGCCTTTCGGAGACTTAGTAGCACCGGTGCCTCCGAGGGTCCATGAACGTCTCGGTACCCAGTTCGACCTCGAGCGGCGAGAGTCTCGCGGTGGCGTGTCAGTTTTCCGCAACATCTCCTGGCGTCCGTCGCGACTGCTGCTTGCGGGTACCGGCGAGGTGACATCCGCTGAGGTTGCCGCGGCGACAACGCTGGCTTTACCCAACTTCGAACCGCCGGCGACAGCGCGGGGCACCCTGCCCGCGGAGTCGACGCTCTACCTGGCCGATGCTGCGGAGGACTGGGTGCTCTACGTGGGCGGTAGCAGAGTCGAACCCGAACCGGCGCTCGGCTGGGCGCAGAGCTTCTCAACCGGTAGCGGGGGAGAGGCAGTGCTGCGCCACGAGTCATCTGCGGCAAACGTGAGGCGCCCGATCTTGTGGGCCCTAGCGGTGACCCTGGCCTTACTGGCGGCGCTCCGGCGGCGGATCGCTGGTTCCCCAGCCACGGCGGAGGACTCCGAAAGACGACGCGCCGCCGACCGGGTGGTCTCGGCTCTGCTGGCTCGTGCCCGCCGAGGTTCGTGACGTGCGCTGGCCGGCGATCATTGCCCTAGCGGTAGCCGTAGCGGCACTTGCCGTAGCCAACTGGTCGGCGCGGGGTACCAGCGAGGAGTCCCCGGCGGTGACCTCCGAATATCGTCTGGGGACTGCGCCCGAATGGTGGCCGCGGGCTGCCAGTGAGGAGTCTCCGGCGGTTACCGCCGACCCCATAAGCGCGGCCTACTCTTCCATTCAGGGCGACACCTGGTTCTGCGCCGGCGGCGTGGGCGGTACTGGTGGGTCGCGGCAACAGGTCGCCATCTTGAACACCTCTGACGACGAGCTACGGGGCACTGTGCGTCTGTTCCCTGCAGTGCCACTGGGAGGGTGGTCCCAACAGTGGCCCTCAAGCACGGTCGAGGTCGTTGTCGAACCGGCTACCCGTCTTGACTTCGACCCGCTGGCCACAGCCATCCAGCTGGCGCCGGAGCTAGCGGGTTTTGCTGAAGTGTTTGTAGCGGCAGAGGTTCGTCTGCATACCCCTGGAGGCATAGTGGCTCATGAGGTCGCAACCCCTGCTGGCGGCGATGCAAGCCTCTGTATCACCACCGCCTCGCCGGAATGGCACTTCGCCGCAGCTAGCACCCGACGCGACGCCCGAGCGCGCCTCTCTCTACTGAATCCCTTCTCCGACGACGCGGTCGTAGACCTCAGCTTTGCCGCCGACGATGGCGCCCGACAGCCAGTGGCGTATCAGGGAGTGGTGGTGCCAGCTAACGCCCTAGTGGTGTTGGACCTTGGCAGCGAGGTGACCCGAAGGCAGCAGGTTGCTTTCTCGGTGCTGGCGCGCAACGGCAATGTGCTGGCGTCTATCTTGCAGAGCTTCAATGGCGAACTGGGTCTTTCGGGGGTATCGCTGCGGGCTGGCGTGCCCACCGGCGCCGAGCAATGGTTGTTCCCCCTGGGGACGGCGGGCGCCAGTTCGGGTGCCGTCAACTCTTTTGTGGTCTACAACCCCGGCAGCGCTGAGGCCAGGGTAGACCTCACCGTGGAACTGGACGCGACCCTGGGGGCCCGCGGTGTTCCGCCGTTCGAACTTACCGTTCCGCCAGGTCGGCGCATTGAGGTGTTCTTCGGCCCGCCGGCCGAGACCGGCGCGCACCCGCTGTCGGGGAACTCTGTTGTAGAGGCCGCCACTCGGGTGGTGGCGAGCGAGCGGTACTGGGTAAGCGTGCGATCGTTCAACGGAGTGCCGGTAGTCAGCGAGCGGGTGTTGAGCCTTGAGGCCGGAAATGCGCTGCAGGAGGTTTCGATCCTGGCGGGTCGAGCCGCCAGCGCTCGGCGAGGCACGTTCCTGCTAACAGACGCCGAGGAGGACCGAGACCAACCAGCACTAGACCACGTAGCGAGAAACCTAGTAGCGATCGTCAATCCTTCACTGGAGACCATCAGCAGCGTTTCCCTGCAGGCACTCACCGGAGCTGGCTGGGGGAGCTTGGACGAACTGAGCGATGTCGAGATTCGGCCGCGCCAGCGGCTGCTGCTGGATCTCTCTAACCGCCTGCCGTCAGATTCGCTGTTGTTGCACTTCAGCGCCTCCGAGCCGCTGGTGGTCTCGGGAGCTAGAGCTGGTGGAGTCGGGGCGTTGGAGGCTGTCCCCGAACTGGAGTCGGTAGCCCAACTCGATCGGCTGTTGTTCTAAGAGATCCGGGTCTGGTTCGCTCGCATCTAGCAATGTGACTAGTTTCACAGGTAACGGTCCGAACTCTGGTGGTCTCGGGCTGTCCGAAACTGCTCGATTGCACCTGAGAGGCAGGCCAGTGACCGCGTACCCGAAACTCTTTAGCGAGTGGCAAATCCGCAACACGACGGTTCCGAATCGCATCGTGTTTGCCCCGACCTGCCCTACCTGGGTAGCGGACCCCCGTGAGGGGATCTTTACCGATCAGGCGGTGGCCTACTACGAGGAGCGCGCCCGTTCGGGGCTCGGCATGATCATCATTGGCGGCACGATCATTCACCGCGAGGCGTTGTACTCGGAGTTGAACTTCCCGGGGCTCTGGAACGACGAGCAGATCGAGGGTTTTGCCAGAGTGGCCGAGGCGGTGCAGCGTCACGGCACCCGGCTGGTGACTCAACTATTGCACCCCGGCCTGCGGGCGACGAACGTGGTCAACAAGGATCCCGACTACGACCTGGATGCCGAGTGGTGGCACGTGGCCCCCAGTCAGATGCCACCGGGGGAATACCCCAACGCTCCGATGCCTAAGGAAATCGAGCACCACGAGATTGCCGAGGTGCTGGAGGCTTACGGCAGCGCGGCTCGGCGGGCCGTAGAGGCTGGCCTAGACGGCGTTGAGTTTCATATGGCACACGGCTACTTGCCGTGGCAGTTCCTCTCCCCGTTGTACAACCACCGCAGCGATGACTGGGGCGGCTCATATGAAAACAGGCTGCGCTTCTCGCTGGAGGCTCTAGCCAACATCCGAGCCCAGGTAGGCGATGACAAGATCGTCGGTTACCGCATCAACTCCACCTCGTTTTGGCCCGGCGATTTGGAGATGGACGACGTGAAGCAAATTGTGACCGATCTAGAAGTACAAGCCGACGTTGACTATGTGAACCTCTCAGCAGGCGTGCACCACTCGTTCATCCACACTCCGATGACCTACGAGCCTGGCTGGGAACGCGGCTACACCAAGTCGGTGAAGCAGGTGTCTGCCAAGCCGGTTCTGCTGGTGGGGCGCATCACCAATCCCGAGATTGCCGAGGAGATCCTGCAGGCCGACGAGGCTGATGCCATCTTGCTAGCCCGTCAGTTGTTTGCCGACGAGAACTGGGCTCAGAAAGCGCGTGAGGGACGCCCAGAGGACATCCGCCGCTGCGTCGCGGCCAACTACTGCTGGCGCAGCGTCATCACCGGCGGGCGAGTGCAGTGCGTCTACAACCCCGTCGTGGGCCGGGAGCGCCAGTGGGGCGGTGGGGTTGAGCAGGTGGCCGACCCTCGCAAAGTTCTCGTAATCGGCGGGGGGCCGGCTGGCCTGGAGTACGCCCGTATTGCTGCTGCCCGCGGTCACAACGTCACCGTTGTGGAGCGCCAGGCCACCACCGGTGGCCACGTGCGCTGGCATGCCCAGTTGCCCAAACGCTCGGAGTATGGCCAGATAGCCGTGTGGCTGGCTGCCCAGGCCAGCGGCAACGGAGCCGTAATCCGCACCGGCCAGAACGTGGACGAAGACAACTTAGAGGCGCTGCTGGCAAGCGAGGCGCCGGACCACGTAGTTGTCGCCACCGGTTCGCACTACCGCAACGACGGCTGGCAGGGCCAGACAGCGGCGGCACTACCAGGCTGGGAGACGGGGAACTGCGTGACCTGGGTGGACGTGGCCACCGGCGCCGTGGACCCCTCGGGTTCGGTGATCGTGATTGACGATCTGCAGGACGCTATGGCCCCGCTCACCGCGGTCAAGCTGGCCAACGCTGGCTGCGATACCAAACTCGTGACCCGCTGGCCGATGATTGGCATGGAGACAATCCCCGAGGTGTACTACCTATGGATACGCCAGCATCTCTACGAGTCGGGGGTTGAGGTATTGCCCGACCTTTTCGTGAAAGAGATAAAAGGCAACTCGGTGGAGTTCCTGAACGTCTACGTCAATGAGCTGACGACGACACTGCGGGCCGATTGGATCGTGATGGCCACCGGTCGTCAGTCCAACAACAGCTTGTACCACGCCTTGGTAAGCCGCGAGGTCAGCGTGGAAATGATCGGCGACGCCATTGCGCCCCGCACCACCTATGAGGCCGTCTACGAGGGTCATCGCCAGGCGCGCAAGCTCTGAGCCTCAGCGAGGCTCTCTAGGGTCGCTCAGCTTTCGGGGGCTAGCGCCCGCTGCACCGAGGCGATGTCTCGAGCAGTTGGCGGTCCCAGAATCCAAGCCTGCACCGTCCCGTGGCGGTCAGCCACCAAGGTGAAAGGGACGGCATCCACCCCGTAGGAGTCGTGCAACTGACGGTGTCTATCGGCGTCCACCTCGACGACTTCGACATCAGCCCCCGACAGCGGCTCGAGTCGTTCCAGTGCCGAACTGCACTCGCGGCATGAGCTTTCAGTGAGCACTGCCACCAGCCACTGCTTCTTGCCCTCGCCGACGCCAGCGCGAACAAATGCCTCCCGCTCCAGGCTTATAGGTATGTCTGGCGAAGCTAATACGCCGCGCCAGCGGCCACGCCGGCGGGAAGCCACGAGCGCTACGAGGCAGGCAACCGCCCCCAGGATTAGGGCCAGAGGAGCGAAGCGCACCGGCGATGGGTCTTGCGGGCGGGCGGGTTCAGTTGGCTGGTAAGTCCGCTCCGGAAGCGGCCACCAGCGGTGTCTCCGCGGCCGAGCCATTAGTCCGGGCGACTTCCACGAGGCGCTGAACCTCGCTGCCGGGGATGGTCTCGTGCTCCAGCAACGCCTGGGCCACCATATCCAAGGCGACGCGGTGCTCCCGTAGCAAACTTCGACAGCGTTGCTCCTGGTCGCGTAGGATCCGTTCTACCTCTTCGTCGATTAGCCGCGCCGTCTCGTCGCTGTACTCGCGGGTGCTGACTATCTCTTCACCCAGGAAGACCTCGCCGTGCGATCCCCAAGCCATCGGCCCAAGTCGACCACTCATGCCCCACTCACGCACCATCTTGCGGGCCAGTTGGGTAGCGCCCACAAGATCGTCGTTGGCTCCGGTCGAAATAACGCCGAAGACCAACTCTTCGGCGATGCGCCCGCCCATGCGCACCACCAGCGAATCCTCGATGTAGTTCTGCCGATAGATGTGACGCTCCTCGGTAGGTAGCTGCATCGTCACACCTAGAGCCATTCCGCTGGGGATGACGGTCACCTTGTGTAGCGGATCGGCGTTGGGCAGGGTTGCGGCGCAGACGGCGTGGCCGGCCTCGTGGTAGGCCACCGCGGTCTTTTCGTCCTCCGATAGTGCCATGGACTCCCGCTTCTGGCCGATTAGCACCCGGTCGCGGGCCTGCTCGAAGTGCGCCATGGCGATGGTCTCCTCGCCGTCTCGCACAGCTGCCAGGGCGGCCTCGTTGACCACGTTGGAGAGGTCGGCGCCGCTCATGCCAGGCGTTCCGCGGGCGATGAGTGCCAAGTCCAGGTCATCGGCCATGCGCTTGCCCTTGATGTGCACTTCCAGGATCTTTACTCGGTCTTCGAGTTCGGGCAGCGGCACCACCACCTGTCGGTCGAATCGGCCCGGACGCAACAGCGCTGGATCCAGGATGTCAGGGCGGTTGGTAGCGGCCATCATCACGATGCCAGCAGTGGTCTCGAACCCGTCCATCTCTGAGAGCATCTGGTTTAGGGTCTGCTCGCGTTCGTCGTGGCCGCCGCCGAGGCCGGCTCCCCGCTTGCGCCCGATCGAGTCGATCTCGTCGATGAAGATGATGGCGCGCCCCATCTTGCGGGCCGAGTTGAACAGGTCACGCACTCTGCTGGCGCCGACCCCCACAAACATCTCCATGAAGTCCGAACCGGTGACCGAAAGGAACGGCACACCCGCCTCGCCGGCCACGGCCCGGGCAATAAGGGTCTTGCCGGTGCCCGGTGGGCCTACCAGCAGGATTCCCTTGGGGATGCGCGCCCCGATGCGGGCAAACTTCTCCGGCTCGCGCAGGAAATCCACCACCTCGGTAATCTCCCGTTTGACGCCTTCGTAGCCAGCCACGTCGTCAAAGGTCGTGGCTGGGCGTTCGGTGGAGTAGGTCTTGGCGCGTGAGCGGCCGATGGACATGATCCCACTCATTTGCCCTTGGGCTCGCCTTTGCATCCACCAGAAGAACAAGATCAAGAGCCCAACCGGCAGCAGCAGCGGCAGCAGCGTTCCCCAGATGCTCGATGTGGGCCTGGTGAACTCTACGCCGGCCCCTAAGCGGTCGCGTAGCAGGGCGTAGTCTTCAGGGGGCAGTTCGGTAGGTCCGGTGGTGCGGAAGGTCTCGCCAGTGTTCAGCTCTCCGCTAATGTCGCCGTTGTTGTTGTTAATCTCAACGGTTGTTACCGCGCCGGCATCTACCTGGTCTAGAAACTCGCTGTAGGTGATGGTTTCGCCGGGATCGTCGGAGAAAAGTCCCGGCAAGATGAGGGTTCCCAGGATGACCAGCAGAGCTACCCAGGCCAGCCAGCGCGTCCAGTGCGTCCCCGATGTGGGTCGAGGCGCGTCACCCGAGCCGCCGGGCCCCGGAGGTGGGTTCGAGGGCGGAGGCGACTGTGCCATGGGTTCATGCTACGAGCCAGTCGCCGGATTCTGCGGGGCGCCGGTGGCAGGTAGTGGCGCACAAACGTGGCTACAAAGCGGCCCGGGACGTTGACTGCTCACGAGTAAGATTCCAGCCCGTGGTCCGTTGTTGTCTGAGCGCGGCCTGCTGATGTGGTGGCGGGGCTGCCTACGGCCGCCGCCCCCGTGGTCCGTCTCGGCGGCGGTAGCGGGTTGGATTGCAGCCGCTGCGGTCACCGTTGTAGCGCAGTTGGTTCTGGAGTCGGTGTGGGCGCTGCCAGCAGGGCTGGGTGCCGCAGCCGCTAGGGCGGGAGTTCAGGCCGCCGAGGGGGCCCAGCCAGATCGCCTAGAACTGGAATACTGGCAGTTCACGGTGCTTCAGTTGCCGCTCTGGCTAACCCTGGCCGTAGTCACCTGGGCTGTAGTTCGCCGTCACGGCCTGCGACTGCGCGCCGCACTGGGGTTCAGCCAACGCTGGTTCGACGTACCTCTTGGGCTGGCTTGTGGACTGGCGGCACAGTTTCTGATTATCCCGCTGGTGTATCTACCGCTGGCGCGCTACATTGATTCCGAAGACGTAGAAGAGCCGGCCCGACGGATCATGGCGCTCGCCGAGAACGCCACCGCTGCTGGGGTGGTGGTGATCGCTGTGGTACTTATCGCCCCATTCGTGGAAGAGATGTACTTCCGCGGCCTGCTGTTGCGTGCCCTCTGGGGCCGAATGGGGCGCGGCTTAACCGTTTTGCTCTCTGCCGTGCTGTTCGGTTTGGCACACGTTCAACTTTTACAGTTGCCGGCGCTCGTAGTATTTGGGCTTGTGGCTGGATTCCTGGTGGTCGCAACCAATCGTCTGGCGCCGGCGATGTGGGCACATGCTGCCTTCAACGGCGTCACGGTTGCGCAACTGCTGCGCTGAGTTATGAGTTCGACCGTTTCGAAACCGCTCCAGCAAGCCGACGGCGTCCGCCCGCGTCGAGTGAATCTGGAAGTTCTGCAAAGGCGTCTTGGCATTACCTGCGTGGTGGGAGCGTGCCTGTTTGTCTTCTGGCAGTTGCGGCCCGACTTGATCTTCTCCGCCACCACACCGGCAGGGGGCGACATGGCGGCCCACGTTTGGGGGCCGGCGTACATGCGAGATCACCTCTTGCCGTTGGGCCGATTGACGGGCTGGTCTCCGGACTGGTACGCCGGTTTCCCCGCATTCCACTTCTATATGGTGCTGCCAGCGCTGGCTATCGCCTTGCTCTCCTTCGTAGTCCCCTACGGGGTGGCGTTCAAACTCGTGGCGGTGGCTGGGCTGGTTGCGATGCCGCTAGCGGCGGCCACGTTTGTGCGCCTAGCTGGCCTGCGTTTCCCCACGCCGACTATTGCCGCCATGCTTACTTTGCCGTTCCTGTTCGATTTCTCGTTCCGCATCTATGGCGGCAACATTGCCTCCACGATGGCAGGGGAGTTCGCCTACTCCATCAGTTTGTCGTTGATGCTGGTTTACCTCGGCGTGCTCTTGCGCGGTCTGCGTACCGGTCGCCATCGAGTGCTAGCGGGTGTGCTGCTGGCGCTGGTGGGCCTGACACACCTCATACCGGCGATTTTCGCGGTGGTGGCCACAGGCGTAGCGCTGGCTATGCAGCCGGGTCGGCGGCAACTTCGCTGGTTGGTCATCTCCGGCGCTTTGGCGGCGATGTTTGCGGCTTTCTGGTTGCTGCCGTTCTGGTGGAGGAGGGACTACTACCACAACATCAACTGGATAAACGTCCCGCAGTACTGGTCGAATTTGGTACGCGAGGACTGGGGCTGGACCTGGGTTTTGATCGGAGCCTGGGTGGGACTGCTAGTAGGCATTCTCCGTCGCCAACGCCTGGCGCTGTACCTGGCGGCCTTAGCGGCCATAGCGGCCGCCGGGTTCCGCTGGGTTCCGCAGGGAGAGCTTTACAACGTCCGTCTGCTGCCGTTCTATTACTTGTCGATGCTGCTGCTGGCAGCAGTTGGCGTGTCCACCCTGCTGGTGACTCTGGTGTCGGGCGGGTCGCTGCGAGACCTACCAACCGACTGGCCCAATGATGCGGCGACGCCGAGCCAGGAGCGCAAGAAGCGTCGTTGGCTGCCGCAGGATTCCGTGCGGTTAAGGATCTTGCTGGCAGCGGCGCTGCCGGCGGTTGCGGTTGTCTTGGCGATCGATGATCTGGTTGCCGACAACGCCACCCTGCGGGCGCTTCTGGAGATAATGCCGGGGGTCGAAGCCACAGCGGTCCCAGCACTGGCTGCCAAAGTGGCTCACCTGGTGCTCTTGGTTCTGATCGCGGCGGCAGTGGTGGCGGCTACTGAGATCTTGCGTTCTTTGCGGGCTCAGGGCTTCCGGTCCCGATCCAGCGGTCTGGTCGTGCTCGGCCGTCCACCTCAGCGGGCGGCGGCCGCTAAGAAGCCGCGCCCCGTAGGCTCCGGTGGCCGTACCCGCGGGACCATCCGTCCGCTAGGCACCATTGCGGAGCCCAGTTCCCGCGCCCAGACAGTACTCACGCTGGGCGCCTTGGGAATCATCCTGATTATGTTCTTGGCGGTTGCTTACCCGCTGCAGGCGCTGGGGTTCGCCGGCGGTCATACCTCCGATGGCCGCTACGGCCTAAGGGTGGCCCCCGATGTGGTGCTAGCTGGCACGTATAGCTATAACGCCGTAACTGCCTGGGTGGACTGGAACTTCTCTGGCCTTGAGGCCAAGCAGGAACGTGCTGGTATGGGGGGGTACGAGGAGTACTACCGGGTGGTTGAAGCGATGTCGGATGTTGCTGCTGAGCGGGGCTGCGGGCGGGTCATGTGGGAATATGGCACAGAACTCCTAGATGCCTATGGCTCGCCTATGTCGCTAATGCTGCTGCCGCACTGGACCGATGGCTGCTTGGCGTCGATGGAAGGCCTGTTTTTCGAATCCACCTGGAGTGTGCCATTCCACTTCGTTAACCAGGGCGAACTTTCTAAAGGTCCATCGTGTCCGGTTCGAGCGGTGCGCTGCTCCGGGATGGATCTGTACTCCGGAATCGCTCACCTGCAGCTATTCGGAGCGCGCTATTACATGGCCTTCTCTGAGGAGTTAATCGCCGAGGCCCGCTTCAATAGCGACTTAGTCGAGGTGGCCGCTGAGCCACCCTGGGTGATGTTTGAGGTTGCCGACGCCCCGCTGGTGTCGCCGCTAGCCGCCGAGCCGGTGATTGTCAGCGGGACCGAGGGGGATATCGAGCGCTGGTTGGAGGTCTCCGTTGATTTCTACCGTGAATATCCCGACTCTGGGGCCACCGAGCCCGGGGCAACTCAGCTGTCGCCCCAGGCAGTGTTTCCGGCCGTGGCCGGGCCAGACAACTGGGCAGAAGTCCTCCCCGAAGAGCCGCGCCCAGTGCGCAGCCTGCCCGAGGTGGAGATCAGCGACATCTCCGCCAACCAGAATTCTATTGCCTTCCGGGTAGACCAAACCGGAGTGCCTGTCCTAGTAAAGGCTTCATACTTCCCCAACTGGCAGGTGGAGGGGGCTAGTGGTCCGTATCGGGTGGCACCCAACTTCATGGTGGTGGTGCCCGAGGAGGCCGAGGTCAAACTCAGCTACGGCTGGACTCCGGTGGATGTTCTGGCCTGGGTTATCACTGCTATTGGGGTGATTCTTGCTCTGGTGCTTTGGCGTAATCCGCACATTTGGACCGCCGAGGTGAACCGGCGGGCCCCGTGGGAGTGAGCACTTTCAACCAAAGCCCACAACCAGCTACCAGCGTGAGTCTTACGGTCGTTTTGCCCGCCTACAGGGAGGCAAAGGTTATTGCTGACACTCTGGCCATGCTGAGATCTGGCCTGTCGGCGGTGGCGGCGGGCGATGCGCTGGAAATTATTGTCGTAGATGATGGCTCCGACGACGCCACCGTCGAGCGTGCTCGGACCGGCGGCGCCGATCGGGTTATCGCCTTCGGCCAGAATCAAGGCAAAGGGGCTGCGGTACGCGCTGGCGTTTTGGCGGCATCAGGTGAAGTGGTGGTCTTTACCGATGCCGACCTGCAGTACCCGCCGGATCGGATTCTGGCGGTGCTGGCACAGCTTCAGGGGAACGTGAGAGCCGTACTAGCCAGGCGGAGGCGGTCGGGTGATTCGCTGCTGCGCCGCCTAGGAACCCATGCCGTGCCGTTCCTGGCCCGGACCTTGGTGCTGAATAAGTCTGCTGCTGCTCGAGACATGGGACTAGACCCACAGTGCGGACTGAAAGCCTTCCGGCTAGACGTGGCTCGAGAGGTCTTCGGCCGCTGCCGGGTAGACCGCTTCGGCTTTGACGTGGAGGTGCTGCTGCTGCTGGGGTTGCTCGGGGTGCCCACGGCCTATGAGGAGGTAGAGACCACCGCAGCGCGGCGCGGCTCCAGCGTGCGGGTATTTCGTGACGGTGCAGCAATCCTGCGCGACCTGCTGCGTATCCGCAGCTGGCTGCGCCAAGGTGTCTACGAAACCGTCGGTGGCGCTAATGGCTGAGCCGCCTGGCACAGCTACTCCTGGCACAGCTATAGGTATCGATCAGGATGAGCAGAAAGTGGCGGCACAACTCGACGCCATTGTGCTGGCCAACGACATCAGAGGGAGGGTGCCGGACGAACTAGACGAAGCTCTGGCGCGCCGACTGGGGGGTGCTTTCGCCAGCTTCTTCGTCGAGGACGAGCCGTGCACAACCAGAGTCGTCGTCGGGCGCGATATGCGGCTTTCGGGACGCCGGTTGGCCGACGCCTTCTGCACGGGCATGCAAACAGCCGGCCTGGATGTAGTGGACCTAGGTCTGGCTTCCACCGACATGTTGTACTTTGCCTCCGGTCAGCTGGAGGCTCCCGGAGTGGTCTTTACTGCGTCGCACAACCCCGCTGGCTACAACGGCATAAAAGCCTGCCGGGCGGGCGCCCGACCGCTGAGTGCTCAGCAGGGTTTGGCCCGGGTGCGCCAGCTAGCTCTGAACTCGCCCCCTGCAGCGACCTCCGCTGGGACCCGACACCAGCTAAACCTGCTAGAGCGATTCGCTAGCCATGTCCTGTCGTTTGTGGACATGGCGGCGATGCGTCCCCTAAGAGTGGTGGCCGACGTCGCCAACGGCATGGGTGGGCTTGTGGTGCCGGCTGTGTTCGCCGGCCTGCCGCATGATCTAGAGGTGCTGTATGGCGAGTTGGATGGCAGCTTCCCCAACCATCCGCCGGATCCGCTACAGGAGGTCAACCTGGCTGACTTGTGCCGGCGCGTTCGGCGCTCTGGCGCGGATGTGGGGCTGGCCTTCGACGGTGACGCCGACCGGGTCTTCTTCGTGGACGACCAGGCGCGGCCGTTGTCAGCTTCGCTGGTTGCAGCGTTGCTGGCACGAGCAGTCCTGCGCCACAACCCGGGAGCCTTAGTGCTGTACAACGCCGTCTGCTCGCGCTTAGTGCCAGAGGCGATCCTCAGCTCCGGTGGCCGGGCCGGGCGCACCCGCGTCGGGCACTCCCTTATCAAGGAACGAATGGCCGAAACCGGGGCGCTCTTCGCCGGCGAGCACTCGGGCCATTACTACTTTGCTGAGAATCACTGTGCCGATTCGGGTGTGCTGGCAGCGGTGGTGCTGCTGGAAGAGCTGTCTCGTTCTGGTAAGTCTCTTAGTCAGTTGCGCAGCCCGCTGGAGCGCTACAGCGCCTCGGGGGAGGTCAACTTCACCGTCGCCGACCCCGTTTCGGTCATCGAGGCCCTAGCGGAGCGCTTCAGCGGGTATCCCCAAGACCGCCTTGACGGCCTCACGGTGGATTGTGGCGATTGGTGGTTCAATCTGCGGCCCTCCAACACCGAGCCATTACTGCGCCTCAACTTGGAAGCTCCCAGCGGCGCCGACTGCGCCCGTCACTTAGCTTCAATCCGTGCGGCGATTGCCGAAATGGCGACCGACGTGACGCCGGGGCGTGGGGCGTAGGCTGTTGCGTTGCCGTCGGCACCGAATGGCCGACAAGCAATCAGACCGAGGTAGACCTATGGTGCTGGATCCCCGACTGGTGGAAATCTTGGCCTGTCCCCAAGACAAGGGACCTTTGCTGTACTTCGAGAACGAGGGATTCCTCTACAACCCCCGGCTCCAGTGCCGCTACGAGATCACCGACGGCATCCCGATCATGCTGATCGACGAGGCAACTACCTTGGATGACTCCGAACATGAGCTGGTTCTGCAGCGGGCAGCCGCGGCGGGCATCGGGGAGAACTTCGCAACGTGAGCCGCGAAATGCCCCCCGACACGCTCGGCATGTTTGCGGCCACGGCGTCGATGCCCGAGCAGATCGCCGCCGGTGTGGAAGCGGTGGCCGGGACGACCGCGGCCGGTGGGGTTGCCGACCCCGACGCCATTACCAGCGTGCTAGTGCTGGGGATGGGTGGCAGTGGCCTGGTGGGGGATTTCTTGGCCGTGACCGCCGGGCCGTTTATGTCGCTGCCGGTGGTGGTGGTGAAGAACTACGTGCCGCCTAGCTATGTAGATCGGCGGACCCTGGTGTTCGCAGTCTCGTTTTCTGGTGAGACCGAGGAGACGCTCTCGGCGGCCAGCATCGCGGCCGAACGCGGCGGGCAGATGGTGGCCGTCTGCACCGGTGGCCGCCTGCGCAACATGGCTAAATCCTGGGGCGCTCCGTTACTGGCGGTGGATCCCACCATCCCCATGCCGCGGGCAGGGTTCGCCGCCATGGCCGCCCCGGTGCTGGCTTTGCTAGAGGATCTGGATTTCTTCCCGGGCGCCAGCGAGTGGCTAGCACGGGCGGCCGAGCAGCTGCGCCGACGCCGCAGTCAACTCAGCGAGGATTCCAACCCGGCCCGGCGCCTGGCCCGGGAGATTGCCGGCACCATCCCGGTGATCTACGGCCCCGGCGGAATTGGCGAAGTAGCTGCCAGGCGCTGGAAAGCGCAGTTCAACGAGAACGCCAAGACGCCGGCGTTCAGTGCCGGTCTGCCAGAGATGACCCACAACGAGATCGCCGGCTGGGGTACCTTCGACGAACTCACGGCGCTGTCTTTTAGCGCCGTTCAGTTGCGCCACGACTTTGAAGCCCCCCAGGTTTCGGCCACCTTCGACTTCCTCGATGAGCATCTCAGCGACGCTGTCCGGGAGGTCTACGAAGTACGCGCCGCCGGCGAGGGGCCGATCGCCCAGATTATGGATCTGATGCTGTTCGGCGACTACGTGTCTTTGCACCTGGCGGCTATACGGGGGATCGACCCCGGGCCGATTCCCGCCATTGCCGAGTTGAAAGCGACTCTCGGTGGCATCGGAGGATCGGTCGCGTGAGTGCCGCCGACGGTGACTTCGCGGTTGCCGACCTGTCGCTGGCACCGTTCGGCCGCAAGGAGATCCAGCTAGCCGAGCACGAAATGCCGGGTCTCATGGCGTTGCGGGCTCGTCACAGCGACCAGCAGCCGCTCGCCGGGGCACGTATAGCTGGCTCGTTGCACATGACGGTGCAGACAGCAGTGCTGATCGAGACCCTATGTCAGCTGGGAGCCGAGGTGCGCTGGGCTTCCTGCAACATTTTCTCCACCCAGGATCACGCAGCCGCGGCAGTGGCGGTGGGCCGCGAGGGGACTTCCAGCGAGCCCCGCGGGGTGCCGGTGTTTGCTTGGAAGGGCGAGACGCTGGAGGAGTACTGGCGCTGTACCGAACAGATCTTGCGTTGGCCCGACGGTGGTGGTCCGACGCTTATCCTCGACGACGGCGGCGACGCCACGATGCTGCTGCACCAGGGACTGGCCTGCGAGCAGGCTGGGGCTGTGCCCAAGCCCGATTCGGACACCAGCGCCGAATGGCGGGAAGTCCTGGATCTGCTGAGCCGGGTGTTGGATGAGGATCCCGCGGCCTGGAATGCTGCGGCGAAATCACTGCGCGGCGTAAGTGAGGAGACCACTACAGGAGTGCAGCGCCTGTATCGCATGCAGCGCGACGCCACGCTGCTGTTCCCGGCCATCAACGTGAACGACTCGGTCACCAAGTCCAAGTTCGACAACCTCTACGGTTGCCGTCACTCGCTCATAGATGGCCTGAAGCGGGCCACCGACGTGATGCTAGGAGGCAAGCTGGCTGTGGTCTGCGGCTTCGGCGACGTAGGCAAGGGGTGTGCCGCCGCCCTCCGGGGCCAGGGGGCGCGGGTGGTGGTGACCGAGGTGGACCCAATCTGCGCCCTGCAGGCCGCCATGGAGGGCTACCAAGTGTCCCGCCTGGAGGATGTCATGGTCAGCGCCGACATCTTCATCACCGCCACCGGCTGTAAAGATGTCATCTCCGCCGAGCACATGGGGCGGATGAAGCACCAGGCGATTGTTGGCAACATCGGCCATTTCGACAACGAGGTGGACGTGGCTGGCCTGGAGCGCCTCTCCGATGTGCAGCGGGTGCGCATCAAGGACCAAGTGGACGAGTTTGTTTTCCCCGACGGACACTCGGTAATCCTGCTCTCCGAGGGGCGTCTGCTGAATCTCGGCAACGCCACTGGGCACCCCAGCTTTGTGATGTCGTTCAGCTTTACCAACCAGGTGCTGGCCCAGATTGAACTGCACCGCAACGCCGAGCGCTACCGAGACGCCGCCGGTCGGCCGGAGGTTGTGACCTTGCCGAAACACCTCGATGAGGAGGTGGCTCGGCTGCATCTAGACGCCTTGGGTATCCGGCTGAGCCGCCTCAGCGACAGCCAGGCCGATTACCTCGGCGTGCCGCCTGAAGGTCCCTACAAGCAGGACCATTACAAGTACTGACAGCAGCACCGACTGAACTGACCGCCCCAACCACCCCCGCATACTGCCGGACCGACGAGACACCAGCGAGACACTCGAGACACTGAGGAGGCAACCGCCATGGTCCGACTAACTAACAGCGACGGTCACGAACTAGACCCCCCGGCGTATTGCCGGACCGACGAGACACTCGAGACACTGAGGAGGCAACCGCCATGGTCCGATTGACTGCCAGCGACGGTCACGAACTAGACGCCTACGAGGCAGGCCCCGCCGACGCTACCGCTGGGGTGGTGATTGTGCAGGAGATATTTGGCGTAAACGCTCACATCCGCGACGTCGTGGACCGCTACGCCGCCTTGGGCTTCCGGGCGGTGGCTCCGGCCCTGTTCGACCGCCTAGAGCGAGGTGTGGAGCTTGGCTACACGCCCGAGACCGTCGCCCGCGGTCGGGAGATGCGCGGCGCCATCGACTGGGACGACACGGTGCGCGATGTCGGCGCTGCGGTGAATCATCTGGCCGGGGTCGGGCCCGTGGGCGTGGTGGGTTACTGCTACGGCGGCAGCTTGGCCTGGCTGGCGGCAAATGCCCTCCCGGTGGCCGCAGCAGTCGGCTACTACGGCGGGCAGATAGTTCAGTTCCTGGACCGTGCTCCGCAAGCTCCGGTGTTACTGCATTTCGGTGAGGTGGACTACATGATCCCCCTCAGCGACGTGGAGGAGATCTCCCAGGCACATCCCTCGGTGCCGGCGCATATCTACCCGGGTGCCGACCACGGTTTCAACTGTGACGCCCGCGACTCATACCACCCCAAGGCGGCTGCCCTGGCGCTGGAGCGCACACTGGCCTTCCTAGCCGACGCCGGCGTGCGTGCCTAAGAGAGATCCAAGCCCATGAACCCAAACGTTGTAGTGCGCAACGTGATTCGTGCCCCCGGCGATCTCGTAGCCGGCTTTAGGCAGATCGACACCTCCACCGTCCACGAGGCCATGGGTCGCTTCGGCTTCGCCGGGGCGCACATCCGACCCATCCAGCAGGGCACCCGGATTGCCGGTTCGGCAATCACCGTGCTGGTGCACCCCGGCGACAACATCATGATCCACGCTGCTATTGCTGTTATGGAGCCAGGTGACGTGCTTGTGGTGGCTAGCACCGCCCCTTCCACTAACGCCTTGTTCGGGGAACTCATGGCCACTTCGACAGTGGCTCGCGGCGGCGTAGGGCTCATTACCGACGGAGCGGTGCGGGATGTGGACAGCATTCGCCAAATGGGCTTTCCCGTGTGGTCGCAGCACATCGGTTGCCAGGGCCCTATGAAGACCACGCCCGGCTGGGTGAACGTGCCGATTGTGCTTGGCGAGCAGGCCGTCAACCCCGGCGACATAGTTTGCGCCGATGACACCGGCGTGGTGGTGGTACCCCGACTGCAGGCCGCCGCAGTGCTGGAGAACGCCCAGAAGCGGCTGGCGGCCGAGGAGGTTCTGCGGGAACGCTTTGCTGGCGGGGAACTCTCGCTAGACATCGCCGGCCTGGACGCCAAACTGGCCAACCTCGGCGTCGTCTACGTGGACCGCCTTGAGGACCCGCAGTCCGGCTAGTGCTCCAGTCACCCAGGCAGCCATGACCCTCGGCAGGCTAAGCGTTGGTTTCTTCGGCCTCGGCATCGGCTAGGCACGGCGCTAGCCCATGTCAACTGTGACGCACAACACCACTGAGGCTCGCCGGTTGCTGCGCGCCGCCGAAGTAGCACTCATCGACGAGCGCCGGCTGCTCGAGGCCGCCGAGCTGCGGGCCCTAGCCACCCTGGAGGACGAGTTGATCCCGGCGCTGGCGGCGCTAGCCCATGCGGTGCGGTTGGAGTGGTGCGGCCCAACGGTGGAGGTGGAGGGCATCTTGTCGGTAAAGACAGGCGGCTGCCCCGAGGACTGCCACTTCTGCTCGCAGTCGGCCCGCTTCTCCGAGACACTGCCAGCCACGCCATTCCTAGAGGCAGACGAGGTGTTGTCGGCGGCCCGGGAGACGGCCCAGACGGGGGCTAGTGAGTTCTGCATTGTCCTGGCGATCCGAGGTCCCGACGAGCGATCGCTGCAGCGAATTTTGGACCTGGTGCCACTCATTTCCGCAGAAACCGGGCTGAACGTGGCCGTCAGCGCCGGGATCCTCAGCGAGGATCAGGCTCGGAGGCTGGCCGACGGTGGCGTGCACCGCTACAACCACAACCTGGAGACAGCTCGGAGCTTCTTCGGCAACATCGTGACTACTCACACCTGGGAGGAGCGCTACGAGACCTGCCTGCTGGTTCGGCGACACGGCATGGAGCTGTGCTGCGGAGCCCTGCTGGGCATGGGTGAGACCCTCGACCAGCGGGTGGAGTTACTGGGGCAACTGCAGTTGCTTAGCCCAACCGAGGTGCCACTCAACTTCTTGAATCCGCGGCCCGGCACCCCGCTGCAGATCCGCCGGCCTTTGCGACCGCTAGAGGCTCTGCGCTGGATTGCGCTGTTCCGACTAGCGCTCCCGGGCGTGATCCTGCGCTACGCCGGCGGTCGGGAGGTGACCTTGGGGGAGTTGCAGGCCATGGGCATGACCGCTGGTATCAACGCCCTCATCGTGGGCAACTACCTAACTACCCTGGGACGCCATCCCGCTGAGGATCTACAGATGTTGCAGGACTTGCAGATGCCCATCGGCGCCTTGACCGGCGTGATCTGAGCCCATGGGTGGGGCGTTCTGCCCGTGGTGCGGTGCCCAGAACTGCGACCGCTGCCGTCAACTTAAATATGAGGTCCCCCGAAACTGCCAGCAGTGCGGCCAGCGTCTGCGGGTAACGGTGCACCCCACCGGCTGGGAGGCCTACTGCCGCCGCTGTCACGCAGCCACCGGCCCCCAGGCAGCCCGCCCACTTGGGGGCGTTTGATGAGCGCTAGCGGACCAGGCTACGACTATCGGGATCTCGTCGAGCGGGACAGCCGTGTGCTCTGGCATCCCTACGCTCCGATGCCCGCCGCAACCACGTCGATACCCGTAGTGGCTGCCGAAGGCACCCAGCTCACCCTCGCCGACGGCCGGCGGGTGATCGACGGAATGTCCTCCTGGTGGGCGGCCATCCACGGTCACCGCCATCCCGTGCTCGACGAGGCCGCCCGCAGGCAGCTCGAAACCATGGCGCATGTGATGTTTGGTGGTATTACGCATCCGGCTGCGGTGGATCTAGCTGAGTTGCTCGTCGAGATCTCCCCGCTGGGCCTTGAGCACGTGTTTCTGGCCGACTCCGGCTCGGTATCGGTTGAGGTGGCCGTCAAGATGGCGCTGCAGTACGCCCGCGGCACCGGCCACCCCGAGCGCACCCGTCTGTTGACTGTCTCCTCGGGCTATCACGGCGACACCTTGGCCTGCATGTCGGTCTGTGACCCTGTAACCGGCATGCACAGCATGTTCAGTGACATACTGCCGCCGCAGTTCTTCGCGCCTGCCCCCCAGCCCCGCTACGGGGAACCCTTCGCACCTCACCACATAGCCGAGTTTGCCGAACTGATCGCAGCCCACCGAAACCAGATCGCCGCAGTAATCCTGGAGCCAGTCACCCAGGGCGCCGGCGGAATGCGCTTCTACTCGCCGGATTACCTGTTAGAGGTACGTCGGCTCTGCGACCGCCACGGCGTGCTGCTCATTGTCGATGAGATCGCTACCGGCTTCGGACGGACCGGCAGGCTCTTCGGCTGCGAACACGCCGGCATAGCACCCGACATCATGTGCCTCGGCAAGGCGCTTACCGGAGGTTACTTATCCATGGCCGCGGTGCTCTGCACTGGCGAAGTAGCAGCCGGCGTGAGTGCTGCGCCCTCGGGGATGCTCATGCACGGCCCCACCTTCATGGCCAACCCTCTAGCTGCGGCAGTGGCAACGGCGTCTGTGCGTCTGCTGCTGTCGCGGCCCTGGCAGGCTGAGGTAGCCGCCATCGAAGCCTCGCTGAGCGCCGGGCTGGCACCGGCCGCCGCTCTGCCGGGAGTTCGAGACGTGCGGGTTCTGGGGGCAATCGGCGTGATCGAAACGACCCATCCGGTGCCGCTGGCTGACACCCAGCAACTGCTAGTAGATCGAGGCGTGTGGCTGCGTCCCTTCGGTCGGCTGCTCTACACAATGCCGCCCTACATCAGCAGTGCTGAGGAGATCCGGCGCATCACCGACGCCATGTTGGCTGCGGTGGAGGCTTTCCCGTGAGCGCGCCTGGTAGCCCCGCGAGCGACGTTTTCGCGGCTTGGGCCGCGCATCAAGTCAGCACGATCCGGTCGGCTGACCGCTGGCGAGAGGTCCGCGCCTTCGACGCCTGCGGGCCGACTGGACAGCTCGAAGGTCGCGAAGTCATCTCCTTCGCCTCCAATGATTATCTCGGCCTCTCCTATCACCCCACCGTGATTGCCGCGGCGCACGAGGCGCTAGACCGCTGGGGGGCCGGCGCAACCGCTAGCCGGCTGATCGTCGGTTCGCGCCCAGTGCACGCAGAGTTAGAGGCCGAGCTCTGCGACTGGAAGCAGACCGACCGGGCTCTGGTCTTCCCCACGGGCTACTCCGCCAACCTGGGGTTACTCGGAAGTCTTGGGGGAGTGGACTGCCAGATCATCAGCGACGAACTCAACCACGCCTCGATCATCGACGGCTGCCGTCTCAGCCGCTCGCCGGTTGCTATCGCCCGGCACAACGACGTAGATCACGTAGACCATCTGCTGGCTTCGTCGTCGGTTCCGCGTCGCATGGTCATAGTCGACGCAGTGTTCTCCATGGATGGCGACGAGGCTGACGTGGTGGCGCTGGGGCACTGCTGTGCCCGCTACGGAGCGCTGCTGGTAATCGACGAGGCTCACGCCGTCTTAGGACCTTCGCTTGCGTCGCTCGCCGACATCGACGGGCTCGAAGTGTTACGGGTTGTGACCTTGTCTAAAGCGCTAGGTGGTATCGGCGGGGTGGTGTGCGGTCCGGCGCCGTTCGTGGACCTGCTGGTAAACCGGGCGCGCCCGTTCATTTTCACGACAGGACAGGCACCGGCCGCCGCCGCTGCCGCTCTAGCTGCTATCCGTATCACTCGGAGTGCCGAAGGGGCGGCGCTTTTGGCGCGGCTGCGGGGCCTGGTGGATCGCCTGCGGCCCGGTCATTGTTCGCCGATCCTGCCCATCTTGGTGGGGTCTGAGTTGCAGGCGCTACAGGCCGCGGAGGGGCTGCTGGCTAAGGGCCTGCTGGTGCCAGCCATCCGCCCGCCGACTGTGCCGCCAGGCACCTCGCGGCTCCGAGTCGCCTTGTCGGCCGCCCACAGCGACGCCATGCTGGCGCGGCTGACCGACGCCCTGGCGGCACTGGGGCTGCAACCGTGACCCGGCCCGCCAAGCTCATTGCCGTTGTTGGGGTGACGACTGAGATCGGCAAGACTTGGGTAACTGCTCGGGTTCTGGAGGCTCTCGGCGGTTGGGGCTTCTCGCTCAGCGCTCGCAAGCCCGTGCAATCCTTCTATCCCGCCGAAGCGGGCGCTACCGACGCCGAAGTGCTAGGCGCTGCCAGCGGTGAACCCTCTCAGACGGTTTGCCCTTCGCACCGCTGGTATCCCGTGCCGCTGGCACCGCCCCTAGCGGCGGAGCTAGCGGGAGCGGTTGCGCCGACCCTAGCGGACCTGCTCGCCGAGTTGCGCTGGCCTGCGCCGGCGGCTGATTTCGGCTTCGTCGAGACGGTGGGTGGTGTCCGCTCGCCGATAGCTGCCGACGGCGACTGCCGAGACCTGCTACGGGCTCTGGAGCCTGACGGCGTCCTGCTGGTGGCGGGTGCTGATCTGGGTGCTATAAACGCGGTGCGTCTAGCGTCTGAAGCTCTGGTGGGTCTGCCGCTGGTGGTGTTCTGCAACCGGTACTCGCCGAGCGAAGACGTTCACTGTCGTAACCTCGCATGGCTGCGCCAGCGCGACGGTTTCGTTGTCGAGACCAGCATCGAGGATCTAACAACCCGCATCGTCGGCCTGCGCTGAAGCACTTGCCCAGAGCCTCAGTGGCCGATGAACCCCTGCTCGGCACGCCGCAGGAAGCGGATCTGGTGGCTCTGGGCTAAGAGCAGGCCCCCGGCGGACCAGGCGAAGGCCGTCTCATCCACGTGACCTCCAATGGCGGCGGTGGTTTGCAACTCCACTAGCACGGGTTCACCTGCGCTGGCTGGCAGAGGCAACCCAGCACGGATATGCGCTGTGAGGGTGATCGTGCCGGCCAGGTGCGGATCGTGCACCCGGCCGATGGCGACAGGGGGTACAACGTCGCAGACCATGAGCACCAGCGGCAGATCGATTTGGGTGGAGAATCTGGGGCGCACCCAGACCAGCACGCTGGCAGCGTCGCGCTGGACCTCGCGCTCCTCGAACAACTCGAAGACGGGCAGCGAGAAAATGCGTGGCATGGAGTCGACGGGGGCCTCGGCAAACGCCGGCACCTTAGGCATTGTCCGGTTGCTGAACTCTTGGCCGTCCTGATTGCTAGCAGCGGTGGCGAGAAAGTGGGCGCAGAGCCTGTCGCCGGCCCAGAGGCGTCCCGAAAGGAAGGAGACCGAGCGTCCGGTCTGAGTGGTCTCGACCTCAATCTTCATTCGCCCTTGTGGCGCCGGGCGCAGAAACTGCATGGTGATGCCCCGCAGCGGCCGACCCGAATCGGCCACGGTCAGCTCGCAGGCTTTCGCTGCCAAGCTCACCAGGTAGCCGCCGAATATGCCGTTGAATCCCCACCAGCGCTCGTCGGTGTCGTGGCGCCAGGAGCCGTCGCCAAGCTCCTCGAGCAGCAAATCGCCGGGGTTCGTCACGGCAGGCAATCGTATGTGCTCCGCCCCGGACCGCTCTGGCGATCAGCGTGTCTGAAACCAGCTAAGACGCACCAGGCAGTCACAACTCAGCTATAACAGAGTATAATTAAATCATGGAAATAACTTGATAGTAAGTTAGGTTGCTAGATTGCTCGGGGTGCTGATCCCGCTCCGCTGTGTGGTGTGCGGTAGAGATGGTGTGCTGCTTTGCGGTGTCTGCCGGGGGCGGCTGGTTCCGGCGCCTCCGCTGCCACCCCCTCCGGGGGTCGACAGCGCACAAGCTCTGTTCGTCTACGACGAGACTGCCAGCGAGGTAGTCGGCGCCCTCAAGTTCGCCAACGGGCACCGGCTAGTGCGCTGGTTGGGCAGCGAGATGGCCGCCTTGTGCTTAGATACTCCCGATGTGGTCACCTGGGCTCCGGCCGCTCCGGCGAACCGGCGTCGGCGTGGCTACGACCAGGGGGAGTTGCTCGCCCGTCAGGTAGCGGCTCGGTTAGGTGCCTCTCGCCACCGGCTGCTGCAGCGCGGCAGGGACGTGCCGCAGACGGCGCGCGGTCGCGCTGGCAGGGCGGCTGGCCCGCGTTTGAGATGTCACCGAAAGGTCTCTGGCAGCGTGCTGGTCGTCGATGACGTGCTGACCACCGGAGCCACCTTTGCTACCGCCGCTGGGTTGTTGCGACGCCAAGGTGCCAGCAGAGTCGGAGTCCTGGCCGTCGCTTGGACACCGCCGCCGGGATTCGAGGATTAAGGCCCAGCGTCAGCTAGTCGGCAATCAGAAGACGCCCAGGTTCCGGCGACGCTCCCAACAAGAATGATGCCAGTGGCGGCGCAGGTCAGGAGCCTCGCTTGGGACCACCACTAGGTGCCCCGTAGCGGCCGGTATGGGGTTGTTGCAGCCGCCGCAGACGTAACCCTTGGTGGCCTGGTAGGGCTGGATCCGCCGGATTTCCAGTGCTTCGCCAAATGGGTTCATCCCCAGACCCCCCAGACCACCGCTATGACACAGATTGCCAGGCCTAGCCCTACGAACAGGTAGTCGCTGCGGCGCCGCTGCCATCTCCGGGTGGGGTCGAAGCCCATTTAGCTCCTCACGTGCTGCAATCGGCGAATCCCAAGGTTACGCACCAGCGAGCAATGCCCGTCTTGCAATATCCATTCTGCAACATTGAAATATACTAAAGATAGTGGTAATATCACTAAGAGGGCACCAACAGGGCACCAACAAGGCATTGGCTAACCATTAGCTAAAACGCACTAAGCGCGTTTGCATAACTTCAGTCTCAAGAGACTCAAAGACAAGAGACTCAAAGAACTGTGCCTCTCTTTGACGGATTAGCGAGCCGGCAGGGCCGCCGTAGTCATATTCCCAGACGAGAGGAGTCAGCCGAATGATGGCCACCATCTCATCAGCCATCCTGCAGGGGGTTGTGGGTCAAGCAGTGCAGGTAGAGGTCCACGTGGGCGAAGGGCTTCCGGGGTTCACCATTGTGGGCCTGCCCGATGCCTCCTGTCGGGAGGCCCGTGATCGGGTCCGCGCTGCGGTGGTTTCGAGCGAGTTCGACTGGCCCAACAAGCGCGTCACGGTAAATCTTGCGCCGGGGGGAGTGCGCAAGGAGGGCTCGGGCCTAGACCTGGCGATAGCGGTTGCGGTTTTGGTGGCTCACGAGGGGCTCTCGTCCCAAGAGACCGAGGGTTTCGCTTTCATTGCCGAGTTGGGCTTAGACGGCACGCTTCGGCGAGTCCCAGGCACTTTGAGTTTGGTGGACGCCGCAGAAGCTGCCCGCGTAATAGTCGCAGCTGACGCCTACGCTGAAGCCTGTCTAAGCAGCGACCGCGAGGTCTACTGCGCTACCAACCTCAATGAGTTGGTGCGATGCCTGCGCAAAGAGGCGCCGTTTGCCTCCCCGGCGCTGCCGCCAGCGACAAACAAGGTGAAACTGAGCGAAGATCTGCGGGATGTGCGCGGCCAGCCTTTCGGGCGCCGGGCGCTGGAGATTGCCGCCGCCGGCGGGCATCACCTGCTGTTAGTCGGACCACCAGGTGCCGGCAAGACCATGCTGGCCCGGAGATTGCCAGGGTTGCTGCCGCCGCTGGACGACTCTGCCGCCAGAGTCGTGACTCGCATCTACTCCGTCGGCGACTTTGGTGTGCCCACTAGCACGCTCATTACCCAGCCGCCGTTCCGGGCACCACATCACAGCACCACGATGGTGGCACTGGTCGGCGGTGGGTCTAAAGCGCTGAGGCCGGGAGAGATCAGCGCGGCTCACGGGGGCGTCCTTTTCCTCGATGAGCTAGGAGAGTTCTCCCCCATCGTGCTGGATGCCTTGCGTCAGCCGCTGGAGGAGGGCGTCATAAGAGTGAGCCGGGCTGCTGGCTCGGTCAGCTTCCCCGCCGAGTTCGTATTAGTGGGATCCATGAATCCTTGCCCGTGTGGGAATGCGGGCAGCCCGGGCCATTGCCGCTGCAGCGACAGCGCCCGTGCCCGCTATGCCCGGCGCCTCTCGGGGCCGCTGCTGGATCGCTTTGACATGCGCCTGTTTGTGCAACGCCCGTCGGCTGATGAGCTGTTCCGGGGCAAAGCGGGGGAATCGTCGACGTCGGTGCGTAAACGGGTGCTGGCGGCGCGCCAGCGGGCAGCCCGCCGCGGCGTTCGCTACAACAGCATGCTCTCCTCGGCTGCCCTAGAACGAGAGGCCTCGCTCAGCCCCGAAGCTGCGGCAATGGCCGAACGGGCGGTGACAGCGGGCCAACTCAGCGCTCGGGGTCTGCAGCGCGTCCGCTGTGTCGGGTTGACGATCTGCGATCTGGCGGGCCGGGAGCCGCCGCTGCGGGGCGCCGACTTGGCTCTGGCACTGCAACTACGTAACAACCCTGTGGACCTAGATCGGTCCTATGCGGGCAGCCATGTGGCCTGAAGCACCAGAGCCCACCACCCCAACCGCAGCCGCCGAGCACGCCGTCAAAGAAATACTCGGCGACGAGTGTTATCTGGCAGGGCTGACGAGCCTTGCTGGTATGGGGCCGGCGCGGCTGCAGCGTCTGCTGGCGCATTGGGAGCCTGCGGAGGCGTGGCGGGTGCTGGCCGAAGGAGGGCTTTCTGAGGTAGCAGGCGTGGCGAGCGTGGGTGAACAGGTGGTCCGTCGCTGGATCAGCGACGTTAGCCGTACTAATCCCGCCGAGGTTTACCGGCGTCACTCTGAGGCTGGGATAACGGTGGCTCGGCGCGGTGCCTCTAGGTATCCCTTGCGCCTATTGGGCGATCCCGAACCGCCAGCAGTGTTGTTCTGGCAGGGGATGCCGGAGCTGCTAGAGCGCCCCACGGCCGCCATAGTCGGCACCCGCCGCTGCACCCGCTACGGGGCGGACGTGGCATTCGATTTAGGCAAAGCTGCTGCTCGCCACGGCGTGACCGTGATCTCGGGGCTAGCGATCGGAATCGACGCGGCCGCCCACGCCGGCGCTCTGGCTGCCGACGGGGTGCCGCCAGTAGGAGTCGTGGGCAGCGGCCTAGATCGCATCTACCCCCGCCAGAACGCCGAGCTATGGAGGCTGGTCTCCCAGCGAGGCCTGCTGCTCTCGGAGGCACCATTGGGAGCACCCCCGGAACGCTGGCGGTTCCCGGCTCGCAACCGGATTATGGCCGCCCTAAGCGATGTCTGTGTCGTCGTGGAATCCCACACAGATGGCGGCGCTCTGGGTACGGCCACCGAGGCGGCTCAGCGCGGCCGGGCGGTGACGGCGGTGCCAGGACCCATTCGCAGCCCCGCCTCGGCGGGAACTAACCGTCTCATCGCCGAAGGAGCCGGCGTGCTCTGCGATATCGCTGACCTGCTGGTGTTGTTAGACATTTCCCGCACCGCGGGTGTGCTAACACAAGATCTTCTCGAAGATCTTCCCGCCGGCCAAGGCAAAGCAGCTCCGGTCGCCGACCCGACGGCGCGGGCCATCCTCGAAGCCTTCGACTGGATGCCCGCAACCCTGGAGATGCTGGCGTCGCGCACCGAGATCGAACTGGGTGAACTTGCTTGGCACCTAGAGAGCCTGGCTGCGCTGGGCCAGATTGCTCGCCGCGGATTGTGGTACGAGCGCTGCGGCAACTCTTGTTAGCCTCAGGGCATGTCGGCGTGGGCGTCCGAGGAGTTTTGCGCCTCGCTGATGCGCCTCGCTGCTTCCTCGGTCGCGGTGTATCGGCGCGACTTGCAGGCTTTCGTGACTTGGGCGGAGCAGCAATCCCGGCAGGCCCCGGCGGCGGTCACCCGCAAGGACGTTCGCCGCTACCTAGCCGGCCTGAGGCGCGATGGTTACGCGGCGCGCACCGTGGCCCGCAAAGCTTCGGTGCTGAGGCGCTACTTCGGTTGGTCGGTCCAGACGGGACGCTGCCCAAGCGATCCCTGCGCCGGGCTGTCGGTGCCGGCGGGCGCCGCTCGGCTACCCGAAGTTCTGACCGAGAGTTCTATCCAGTCCCTCTTGGCCGGTCAGAGCCCCGCCGCTTCGGGGGATCATCCCCTCAGGCGCTTGCGCGACGACGCCGTGCTGGAGTTGCTGTACGGCAGCGGCCTGCGGGTGGCGGAGTTGTGCGCTTTACGCCGAGTAGATCTAGACCTGCCGCGGTCGAGGGTGCAGGTCACAGGCAAGGGCGCCAAGCAGCGTCTGCTACCGCTGTCGGCCCCGGCGGTGAGCGCCTTGCAGCGCTACGAGCAAGCGCAAGCAGCCGCCGCCAAACAGGGAGAGGCAACGGTCCCGGACGAAGAAGCGCCCCTGTTCTGGAACCTGAGAGGTCGCCCCCTAGGCCCCCGCGACGTGCGACGCATCATGGACCGCAGGGCGGCAGAGCCCACCCACCCGCACGCCCTGCGACACACGTTCGCTACTCATCTGCTAGACGGCGGGGCCGACCTGCGCTCGGTGCAGGATTTGCTAGGTCACGAGAGCATTGGCACCACCCAGGTTTACACACACGTCAGCCGCCGCCGGCTGCGTTCGGTCATCGAAGAAGCACACCCACGCGGCTAATCCCAGCGACAAGTGCCTGGGCCGGGCCGCTGGCCGTGATTCTGGCTTTAGCGCTGACCGTCTTAGGCGTGGCCGAGCCGGCGGCTGCTCAGACCACCAGCGGCTCTGGGCAGCCTCCCGTCGTTGTCTACCAGCCACCGGTGGACGGCCAGGTCTCCGATGGCTTTCGCCCTCCGGCCCATATCGGAGCCCCAGGCAACAGGGGGCTGGAATATGCAACCCGTCCGGGAAGTTCTGTGAGGGCCGCCGCGGCGGGAGTTGTGATCTTTGCCGGCCAGGTTGGCAGGGGTCGGCATGTCACTGTGCGACACGCTGACGGTGTGCGCACTAGCTACTCCTTCCTGCAAAGGGTGCTAGTGCGTGCTGGGCAGTTAGTTGAGGCTGGTCAGGTTCTGGGCACGAGCGGGCGTTCGTTTCACTTCGGCGCCCGTATTGGCGAGGCATACGTGAATCCTGCGGTGCTGCTAGCCCGCAGCGGACCTGCTCGACTGGTTCCCCTAGCGGGCTGGGGTTCAAACGTTGGGCTGGCTTGGCGCCCATAGGCGGTCCGATAGGGGGGCCTTGTTCGGTGCGGCGGTAGACTCGCCGGCGGCCCTCGGGCCTGTTCGATCCGACGATTTCGGTCCGCGCATCCCACGGTCGCCCTAGCGGTGCAAGGCGCGGACTGTGACCGAACCGATGGGAAGGAGACCATGGCACCCGTTGTGACCATGAGCCAGTTGGTTGAAGCAGGTGTCCACTTCGGACACCAGACCAGGCGCTGGAACCCGAAGATGAAGCGGTTCATCTACGGCGACATTGCTGGCATCTACATCATCGACCTGAAGCAGACGCTGAGCTGCATCGAGGCCGCTTACTCGTTCGTCCGGGACCTGGTGGCCGGTGGCGGCACTTTGCTGTTTGTCGGCACCAAGAAACAGATCCAGCCGAGCGTCGAGACGCACGCCAGGCGTTGCGGCATGCCGTATGTGAACCAACGCTGGCTGGGCGGCACGCTCACGAACATCCAGACGATTTTCAAACGGGTGCACAAGATGCAGGAGTATCAGCGCCTGCGCGATTCGGGCGGCTTTGAAGCTATGCCCAAGAAAGAAGCACTGAGCCTGCAGCGTGAACTCGCCAAGCTAGAGCGCAACCTGGGCGGTATCGGTCAGATGGAGACCCCGCCCGAGGCGGTATTCGTGCTGGACACTAAGGCCGAGCACATCGCCGTGAGCGAAGCCATCAAGCTGGGTATCCCCCTGATAGCGGTGGTGGACACCAACTGCGACCCCGATGTCGTGACCTACGTCATCCCCGGCAACGACGACACCATTCGTGCCGGCGAGTTGATGTGCCGCATCATGGGCGACGCGGTGATCGAGGGCCAGCGACTGGCCGAGAGGCGCGGCACCGCAGCACCAGCGCCGCAGCGCACGGCCGAAGAGGAGGCAGAGGTAGCGCGCCAGCAGGCGGCCGCCGCGGCGGCTGCTGCGGCTGACATGCGCCAGCGCGAAGCCCGAGTAGCTCGCAATCTGGCGGAGCCTGAGCAGACCCCAACCGACGAGCCCAGCGAAGCCAGCGATGGCAGTGAAAGCTCGGAGAAGGCGCCGGAGGATTCGAGCGCACAGGCCGCTGCCAGTGAGAGTTCCGAGGCACAACCCAGCGAGGCGGAAGATACGGCGGCAGAGGGTGCCAGCGCGGAGAATGCCAGCGCATAGCCCGGCGCTGGCCGGAGAGGAAGGTTAAAGGCAGATGGTCCAGGTATCTGCGAAAGAGGTCAAAGCTCTGCGCGACAGCACTGGCGCGGGCATGATGGATGCCAAGCGCGCCCTAATCGAGGCTGCCGGGGATCCCGCAGAGGCGGCGGAGATTCTCAAGCGCAAGGGGCTCGCAAAAGCGGCTGAGCGAGGCGATCGTGAGGCTGCTGAAGGAGCAATCGCCGTCGCCACCGCCGAGGGTGTGGCATCGCTGGTGCACCTGCGCTCGGAAACCGACTTCTCGGCTAAAGCCAAAGACTTCCAGGCGTGCGTGCAGGCGATTGCCGATGCGGTGCTGCAAGAGGGCCCGGAAGCCACCGCGGCGTTCGAGGACAGAATCGACGAGCTACGACTGGCTAAGAAAGAGAACATCTCCCTCGGGTCGGCTGTGCGAGTACGCGGCGGGGTGGGTAACCGCCTAGATGTCTACCTCCATCGCCAGGACGGGCGCGGGGTCAACGGGGTGATCGTCGAAGGGCGCGACATCGACTCCGAGGTCCTCCACCAGGTTGCCCTGCACATCGCCTTCGCTAAGCCGCGGTACCTAGATCGCAGCGAGGTCCCGGAGGCTGACGTAGCGCGCGAGCGTGCCTCCTTGTTAGAGGTCACCAAATCGGAGGGTCGACCCGAAGCAGCCTGGGACAAGATCACCGAAGGGCGGCTCGGTGCTTGGTTCCGTGAGAGCGTCCTGTTAGAGCAGGGCCTACACGGCGACAAGACCTCTGTGGCTAAGAGCATCGGGAATGGCAGCATCGTGCGTTTCGAGCAGGCCTACCTGGGCTAACGATGGCCCGCTGGAGTCGCGTCCTACTTAAGGTGTCCGGCGAGGCCTTCGCCGGATCGGCCGGCTACGGCATCGACAGCGAAACTACTAACGACATTGCTGCCGAGATCGCCTCGGTATGTGATCAGGCTCGGGTTCAGATCGCCATCGTCGTCGGTGGCGGAAACATCTGGCGCGGCGAGTCGGATGCTGGCGCCGAGATGGACCGGGCTCAGGCCGACTACATGGGGATGCTGGCGACGCTGATCAATGCTTTGGCCTTGCAGGAAGCTCTTGAACGGCTGAATCAGCCCACTCGAGTGCAGACCGCCATTCACATGGCGCAGATCGCCGAGCCTTACATTCGCCGAAGGGCCATCCGCCACCTCGAGAAGGGCCGCGTCGTCATATTCGGTGCCGGCACCGGCAACCCGTTCTTCACGACCGACACCGCGGCGGCTCTTCGGGCGGTGGAGGTGGAAGCGGAAGCGCTGCTGAAGGGCACGCACTCAGGCACCGACGGCATCTACACTGCCGACCCGCGCACCAATCCCGATGCGGTCAAGCTTGACAAGATCTCCTATATCGATCTCGTGAGCGGCGGGCTGCGTGCGATGGATGCCACCGCCGCAACTCTGTGCATGGAGAACAAACTGCCAATCGTGATGTTCGATCTCATGCAGGCAGGCAACGTACTGTCCATCATCCAGGGCCACCAGATAGGTACCATCGTGACCTAAGAGCCGGCAGGTTCACTTCGAGGCGAGTGTCGCATGAGTGAAGAACTGATTGAGATCGTGATCTCCGAAGCGCGCGACAAGATGGACGGGGCTGTCACGCACACCCGCAAGGAGTTCAGCGGCGTGCGGACCGGCCGGGCATCGCCGTCGCTGGTGGAGCGACTGACTGTCAACTACCACGGGGCGGAGGTAAGCCTCCAGCAGATTGCCGGCTTCAGCGTGCCCGATGTGCAGATGCTGGTCATCTCGCCCTACGACAAGCGCGCTATCGAGGCTATACAGAAGGCCATCCAGCGTGCCGACTTGGGATTCAACCCCAGCACCGACGGCTCGGTGGTGCGGCTGCACTTCCCGCCTCTCACCGAGGAGCGCCGCCGAGAGCTGGTGAAGCTAGTGCGACAAATGGCGGAGTCGGGCCGCGTGGCTGTGCGCAACACGCGCCGCGCCGCCCGCCAGGATCTGGAAGCCCTAAAACGTGATGGCGACATCTCCGAGGATGACAACCGGCGCGGCCAGCGCCAAGTAGACGATATGACCCACGAGTACGAAGCGGCGATAGGAATGGCCCTCGAGGCCAAAGAAGACGAACTGATGCAGGTCTGAGCTAGGAGGAAACCAGTGGCTCGAGACAACCCCTACGAACCAACGCAACCAGAGGAATGGTCTAGCAGCGATGCCGAAATCCACTCGGGCTTTCCTGAGAGCGACGACAGCTGGGAGGAGGCGTCGGGCACCGAGCTGGTCGAAGATGCCGCCTGGGACACTTTTAGCGAAGGTGGTCCCACCTGGGGAGCGGCAGAGGCCGGCGACGAAGCCCTCGACGTGGAGTACCTGACAGAGCAGCACCCGCAGGCCACCGAGATCGGCGTAACAGAAACCGCCGCTGGTGCACAGTTCTTCGGGGATGACGACGAGCCTTGGCACGGTTCGGAGGTGCCGCCACAGGCCGCAATGGGTGGACGGAGATCAGATCGGAACCTGAGTACTGCGATTGTCACCGGTCTTGTGCTGTGCGCCGTGGCTGTGGCGTGCTTCTGGATCAGTCCGATCCTCACACTCGTTTTGCTCTGCGTGCTATTGGTGCTGGCCTCCGGTGAGTTCTTCGGCGCCATGAGGCAGGTTGGCTACCAGCCGGCCACGCTTGTGGGTCTGGTGGCGGCTGTGGGGTTACCCGTTGCCGTGTACTGGCGGGGCGCCGAGGCGTACCCACTGGCCATCGGCTTGGTCGTGATAGCGGCGCTCTGCTGGCACCTCGTAGGCGTTACTGCCGAACGACCGGTTCCGAACGTGGCGGTGACGATCTTTGGCGTCGGCTACGTAGCAGTCCTGGGCAGCTTCGGTGCCCTCATGCTGACCTACGACAAGGGAACCGGGCTGCTCTTCGGCGCGGTGGTGGGCACCGTGGGCTATGATGTGGGTGCCTGGGCGGTGGGCCGCTTGTTCGGACGCACGCAGCTTTCTAAGGCCAGCCCCAATAAGACCGTAGAAGGCCTTATCGGCGGCATTGTGCTCTCCATCGTGGCCTGCGCGGTGATTCTGGGTGTGGGACGCATAGATCCGTGGGGCGACAATCCGGGCTCGGTTCCGCACTCCCTGGTGTTGGGCATCGTGGTGGCTGTCGCTGCCACGCTCGGAGACTTGGCCGAGTCAATGATCAAGCGCGATCTAGACATTAAAGACATGGGCAACATGTTGCCTGGCCATGGTGGTGTCCTAGATCGCTTCGACGGTCTGCTATTCGCCATGCCCGCAACGTGGGGGCTGGCGCTGCTGATCGATCTGATCTAGTACCAATCGGGGCTCTAGCCGCCCTGGCCGGAAACGCCTCAGGCAAACAACCTAGGTAAACGCCCCAGCGGCTCCCGACCCTCAGCGCGCGGCCCGTAGACTGGCCCCGAAGGAGGGCCATGGGCACAACCCTTGCCGTAATGGGGTCCACGGGCTCCATTGGCAGCCAGACGCTGGAGGTAGCGACGGCATGCGGGGACCGCTACGAGTTCGCTGCCCTAGGAGCCGGCCGATCGGTTGAGGCGCTGGCCGCTCAGGCTCGCGCCGTGCGCCCGAAGCTAGTAGCGCTGGCAGATGCCGACGCCGCCCCGCGCCTGGCGAGACTGCTACCGCCCGGCATCGAACTTGTTGCCGGGCCTGACGCCATGGCCGCCGCTGCGGTCACTGCGGATATCACGGTCAACGGTGTTGTCGGCTTCGCTGGGTTGCCGGTGACTCTGGCTGTCCTAAACGCCGGGCGGCGCCTGGCGCTGGCGAACAAGGAGTCCCTTATTGCCGCCGGACCGGTGGTAGCCCGCGCCTTGGCAACCCCAGGGGCGGAGATAGTGCCGGTAGATAGTGAACATTGCGCCGTCCACCAGTGTCTGCGTGCCAACGCCACGTTGGGACACCCCGACAGGCTTGAACAAGTTGCCCGAATCCTGCTCACCGCCAGCGGGGGGCCTTTCAGAGGACGCTCAGCAGCCGAGTTGGCCTCGGTGACTCCAGCGGAGGCTCTGGCGCATCCAACTTGGGATATGGGCCCCAAGATCACCATCGACTCGTCCACGCTGATGAACAAAGGACTCGAGGTCATCGAGGCCCACGAACTCTTCGGCGTGGACTACGACCGAATCGATGTGGTCGTGCATCCACAGTCGGTGGTGCACTCGATGGTGGAGTACACCGACGGCGCTACGGTGGCGCAGCTATCGCTGCCGGACATGCGTCTATGCATCGGGTACGCCATCGGCTATCCCGACCGGCTGGACTGTGCCTACGGTCGGATCGATTGGACGTCTTTGACGCGGCTCGACTTCGAGCAGCCGCGCCCCGATGTCTTTAGTTGTCTGCGATTGGCGTATGAGGCTGGTCGCCGCGGCGAGACAGCTCCGGCGGTGCTCAGCGCGGCCAACGAAGTAGCCGTGGAGGCGTTTCTGGCCGGAGCTATTTCCTGGCCGGCGATTGCCGAGATCATTGACGCTGTCCTGCAGGGCGATCCGCTGGCACAGGCAGACAGTCTGGAATCGGTGCTGGCGGCCGACGGTCGAGCGCGTCGCACGGCGGCCACGCTGGTAACGCAACGGGTGGCGGCGTGAACTCTGACCGCCACGGGGCTGAGACGGCCGACACCCAGCAGCCTGCGGAGCGCCCCCGGGGCTGGGTCACTTGGGGGTCTCGTAGTCAGCGGCGCCGCTCGGGGTCGTCTCGGCGTCCGGTATTGCCTCCCGTGGTGGCCTCCTGGGTGCGGTTAGCGCTCGTCTTGGGAGTCCTGGCGGCGCTTGGAATCTTTGGCAGCGTGGCGATTCTGGTTGTGGTTCTAGCCCTCATCGGCATCGTGATCTTGCACGAGCTAGGCCACTACCTCACGGCGCGCTGGGCCGGCATGAAGGTGAGCGAGTTCTACGTGGGCTTCGGACCCCGCTTGTGGTCGTTCCGGCGGGGCGAGACAACCTACGGAGTGAAGGCGATTCTGGCGGGTGCCTACGTGCGCATCCTGGGCATGAACAACCTCGAAAAGGTAGATCCGGCAGAGGAGCATCGCACCTATCGTTCCAAGCCCTACTGGCGGCGTATGTCCGTAGCTGTGGCCGGTTCGGCCATGCACTTCCTGCTGGCGATCCTGCTGCTCTGGGTGCTCTACTCGGCGGTTGGCTACCACGGCTTCGATCGCCCGGACATCACCGAGACCTCGCGTTGGCAGGTGGCACGTGTCGTGTCGGAGAGTCCGGCGGCCGAGATCGGGATCCTGCCCGGCGACCGCATCACCGACGTTGAGGGCCGGGCGGTGACCAACTTCGGGGACTTGCGGGGCGCCCTCGCCGATCTGGCCAACCAGCCGGCGAGCGTCACCGTGCTGCGGGACGGAGAGACCCTCCAACTTCATGGCACTATCGGCGTGGCGGCTCGCGACGGCACTTCGGGGTTCCTTGGGGTCGGGCCCGAGTTGGCGTCACCGTCTCGGGTGAATCCCCTAGTGGGCCTGGGACGCTCGCTTTCAGATTTCGGTTTGGTAGTGCGAGCTACCGGCGAGGGCATCGCCGGGCTGTTTAGCCTCCAGGGTCTCGACGGCTTGCTGGGTCCACTAGTTGATTTCGAAAGCGAGCAGGTCGCCACTGGCGAAAACCCCACCGACGACGGCAGCGGCGACGCCAACCGGGTTGTCTCGGTGGTGGGTGTAGCCCAAATCGGCGGTACCCTAGCGCAGGAGGACGTGGCGGCCCTGTTGGCCTTCCTCGCCTTCCTCAACGTCTTCTTCGGGGTGTTGAACATGTTCCCGCTGCTGCCCCTCGACGGGGGCCACGTGGTGATCGCCACCTACGAGCGTCTGCGGTCCTTCGGCGGCAGGCAATACCGGGCGGACGTGGCCAAGATGCTGCCGGCGGCGTACCTATTTGTCATTCTGTTGGTGACTGTTGGGCTGGTGGCGCTCTCGCGCGACATCGTCGACCCGCTGAACCTGCCGGGCTAGCTAAGGCGATCGCCAGAAAAGGGCAAGACGGTGGAAGTTCAGGCCACGTTCCCACGACGTCCCACTCGCCAGGTGATGGTTGGCGAGGTTCCAGTTGGCGCCGGCGCGCCCATTTCAGTGCAATCCATGACCACGACGAAGACAGCCGATGTGGAAGGCACGCTGGCGCAGATCTACGCCCTCGCCGCGGCTGGTGCGGACATCGTTCGGTGCACCTGCAACGAGGTCGAGGCGGCCGAAGGTCTAGCTGCGATTGTACCGCGTTCACCGGTGCCGATCGTGGCCGACATCCACCACCAGTACCGCATGGCGCTCGCCGCGCTGGAGGCCAACGTGGCTTGCCTGCGGCTGAATCCGGGAAACATCCGGCGCCCGGAGCACATCAAGACTGTTGCCGCCGAGTGTCGTGACCGGGGAGTGCCGATCCGCATCGGTGTAAACGGAGGATCCTTGCATCCGGATCTGTATGCCCGCTACGGAGGAAAGGTGACCGCCGAGGCGATGGTGGAATCGGCCCTGGACGAACTGGCCTACTTCGCCGAGGTGGATTTCGATCTGGTGAAGATCTCCGTGAAGGCCTCCAGCGTGCCGTTGATGATCGACGCTTACCGGCAGCTGGCTGAGGTGACCGATCACCCCTTACACTTAGGCGTGACCGAGGCCGGTCCGCCCCCTGCGGGGGTAGTGAAATCCACTGCCGGCATTGCCACGCTGCTGGCGGAGGGCATAGGCGACACCATTAGGTACTCGCTTACGGCCGATCCCGTGACCGAAGCCAAAGCGGGACGCACGCTGTTGGAGGCGCTCGGCCTGCGCCAGCGCCGCAACGTGGACCTCATTGCCTGTCCTAGTTGTGGCCGGGCCGAAGTGGATGTCTTCAAAATCGCCGAAGACGCCCTGGCGGCCTTCGGTGAGCGCGAGATCCCCCTGCAGGTGGCTGTCATGGGATGCGTGGTGAACGGGCCGGGTGAGGCGCGCGACGCCGATTTAGGAATCGCCGCCGGCCGCGGCCGTGGTCACCTCTTTGTCAAGGGCCAGAACGTGGCTGTGGTGCCCGAGGACGAGATGGTGGAGGCGTTGGTGTCCTGGGCCGAGTTGATCTGCACCGAAGGGGTCGAGGCTGTGTTGGAACGCGCCGATGTGGATCGCGCTCGCCGAGAGGCCGAAAGCGATCGCTCGTTTCTGCTGGATGCCCAAGGCAGCGATGCCAATCAGACCGCCGCCCGGGTGGATATTGTGCGCCGTACCGCGGGCAGGTGAAGCTGTCATAGGGTTAGCCGGCGCCGCGCTCGCTAGTCACTCAGCGATATAATCCCGCTAGCTTCAGGTCAACTGGCGGACAGGGCGTGGGCGGGTCCCACGCCTTTGTTGTCGTTAGAAATAGAACTCGTTACAGAGCGGGACAGAATGGCAGATCGCACAGCGAACACCGCAGCTATCGAGCAGCGCGTCCGCTCACTAGCCGCGCCCCTGCTCGAGGACTTGGGTGTGAAGTTGGAGGAGGTGCAGTGGGGCGGCGGCCGCCTGCGTCTCGTGGTTGACACCGCCGACGGCATCGACAGCGGCACGCTAGTGCTGGCAACCCGCACGATCTCAGCGGAACTAGATGCGGCCGACCCGATCCCTTCTCGTTACACGCTTGAGATCACCAGTCCGGGCATCGAGCGACCGCTCCGACGCCCCGAGCAATATCGCAAGGCGGTGGGCTCAGCAGTAGCGGTCAAGTTGACACCCTCACCCGATGGCGAGCGCCGCCTCGAGGGCCGGCTCGTAGCCGCCGACGACGCCTCGATCACGCTGGAAACCAGCGGCGGACAGCGCCGGGAGATCAGCCTGCAGAATATCGAAAGGGCCCGCACAGTCTTTGACTGGGGCCGGTCAGATCAGCGCCGCAAAGGGTCCCGGACCAGCACTCTTGTGTCCTCGGTGGGAGGTTCGGTTTAGTGAACCTGGACATGATGGAAGCCATGCAAGCCCTCGCCAGCGATAAGGGCATATCGGTGGACACCTTGTACGGCGCGCTGGCCGATGCCTTGGAGTCGGCCTACAAGCGCATGCCAGGGGCCTACGAGTACTCGTGGGTCACGATCGATCCCGAGAGCATGGATATCCGCGTCTTTGCCCAGGAGATTGACATCCACGGCGAGCCCAGTGGGCCCGAGTTCGATGTCACTCCCGCCAACTTCGGACGCATCGCCGCTCAGACCGCCCGGCAGGTGATGACTCAGAGAATTCGCGAGGCTGAGCGAGACTTGAAGTACGAAGAGTACGCCGGCCGCGAGGGCGACATCGTGACCGGCATTATCCAGCAGAGCGATTCGCGCTACACCTTGTTGGACCTCGGCCGGGTAGAGGCCCTGCTGCCACAGTCAGAGCAGGTGCCTTACGAGCGCCCCGACCCGTCCAGCCGCCTGAAGGCCTACATCGTGGAGGTCCGGCGCACCGCCAAAGGCCCCCAGATCGTTGTCAGCAGAACTCACCCAGGGCTAATAAAGCGACTTTTCGAGTTCGAAGTTCCCGAGATCGCCGATGAGACCGTGGAGATCAAGGCGTGTGCCCGTGAGCCGGGGCATCGCACCAAGATTGCCGTGTGGTCCAACGTCGAGAACGTCGACCCGGTAGGTGCCTGCGTCGGCGCCCGGGGAGCCCGGGTGCGCAACGTGGTCAACGAACTCCGGGGCGAGAAGATCGACATCGTTTCTTATGCCGAGAATCCCACTGAGTTCGTCATGAAGGCGCTATCGCCAGCTCGGGTGAAGGAAGTCCGAATCGACGAAGAGTCGGGGACCGCCGAAGTCATCGTGCCCGACTACCAACTCTCCCTAGCGATTGGCAAAGAGGGCCAGAACGCCCGCTTGGCGGCGAGGCTCACCGGCTGGCGGATCGAAATAAAGAGCGAGACCCAAGTTGCCGCCGAGGCGGCGTACGGCAAGGTGGACTGGGCCGAAGGAGAGTGGGTGCTAGACCCCGACACCGGCGAGCAAGTCTGGCGGCCTGCTGAAGGAGGGCCGACAATCTCGCTGGAGGAATGGTCGGGAGCTGCCGTTGCTACACCCCCGACGAGTACAGTCGCTGCGCCCGAGACGGACGCGCCCCAGAAGGTTCCGTCCGGAACGGATTTGCCTACGACAGATCCGATAATCACGCCCGAAGAGGAGTTGACCCCTGAGGGCGTCGCTGAACAGGGAAGCTCGTCATAGCGGCCCTAAGCGCCGAGAGGCGCCGCACTTGCATTGGCTGTCGGCGTGCCCGCCCGGTCAGCGAACTGATTAGGTTCGCCATGGTGGGCGAGCAGTTGCAGGTAGGCCGGAGTTTGCCTGGGCGCGGGGCTTGGGTCTGCGCGGCCGGTGACTCGGCCGATGAGGACTGTCTGCGCCGTGCCGTCACCGGTGATCGCTTGCGCCGGGCATTTCGCAGGGCGGTACCCTCCGGTGCCGCCGAGGACCTAATCGCCGCGCTGCGGCGAGTCGATAACGCCGTCGCCGTAACGTCTGCGCCCCGGGCGTTTTAGCACTGCGTCTGCAGGGGAGAGTTGTGGCGAAGAAGATCAGGGTGTATGACCTGGCCAGGGAGTTGGGTATTTCCAACAACCAGTGCCTGGAACTCTGCAAGAACCTCGGTATTGGAGTGCGAGCCACGTCCTCTTCCATGGACGAAGCGCACGCTTACCGGGTGCGCAAGCTGGCAGAGCGCCAGAATCTGATCGGCAGCGAGAAACCCGAAGCCGAGCCAACTCCGACTGCTAAAGAAGCTCCGGAGCCAGCTAAGCAAGAGCCAGCCCAGCGCGCTCCGGCGCCTGCGGTGGCTGCCCCGCGACCGGTTTCTTCCAAGCCCGTCGCGGCCGTCGGTTCGGAGCAACCCGCCCCGACCGCGCCGGTGGTTTCTCCCTCGCCAACCCCAAAGCCTGCTCCGCCAGTTCGACCGGCTGAGGTTGCCCCGGCGGCCGCCCTTACAGGCGATGCGCCGCCCGTGCAGCCGGCCCCGCTACAAACTCCGACCCCTCCGGCCTCCGGCGATCGCCGCGTGGTTACCTCCAGCGGCAGCGCTCCTCCCCGAGTGGTGCGACCCCCGGCCGAGCCATCATCAGATGCCGCGCCGCCGGTAGCGCGTCCGACGCCAGCGCCAACCCCGACAGCAGCCCCACAGGAGCCTCGGGCGCAGTCACCTGTCGCCCAACCCGCTGCTCCGCCGCGCAGCGCCGATGGCAAGCCCATCCCGCCGCCTCCCCGCTCGCTCAGCGGCAAGCCGATCCCACCTCCGCCGGTGTCGCGCCCGCGCGCCTCCGAGGGCCCAGGTCGCCGGGGCACCGGTCCTCCAGGGCGGCGTGGTGCTCCAACCACATCCGAGAGGCGTTCGGCGCCCAGCGGCAGGCCGCCAGGCCCCGGCGGGCGCGGTCCTGGGGGCCCGGGCCGCCAACCCACCTCTGGTGCCCCGCGACCGGGCGCCGGCGCACCCGGCGGGCCAGCCGGACGAGGTCCTGGCAGGGGAGGGTTGGGGCGTCAGCCTCAGCGCCGGCGGAAGACTCGCCGCCGCCGTCGTCTGGTTGAGGACCTGCGTCCCGTCGACGCTCCCAGCTACACACCCACCGACGCCCCAGTCCCGACGGGCGAAGTGGTGGTTGAACGACTCTGCACTCCCCAGGATCTTGGGCCCAAGCTGAACCGAACAGCCGCTGACGTGGTGCGATTCCTCTTGCAGAACGGCGAGATGGTGACCGCCACGCAGTCGCTCTCGGATTACATGATCGAACTCTTCGCCGCCGACCTGGGTGTGGAGATCAAGTTGGTGGACCCCGGTGAGGAGAAAGAAACCGAACTGAAAGCGCTCCTGGCCATCGAGCGCATCGACCCTTCCGAAGTCTGCGAACGCCCGCCGGTTGTGACGGTCATGGGCCACGTGGATCACGGCAAAACCAAGCTGCTAGACCAGATCCGCAACTCCAACATTGTGGCCGGGGAGGCCGGGGGCATCACCCAGCACATAGGCGCCTACCAGGTGCGTCGCAATGGCCACCGCATCACCTTTATCGACACGCCGGGCCACGAGGCGTTCACTGCCATGCGGGCGCGCGGGGCCGACGCCACCGACATAGTGGTTCTAGTGGTGGCGGCCGACGACGGCGTCATGCCTCAGACGGTCGAGGCCATCAGCCACGCCCAATCTGCTGAGGTGCCGATTCTGGTGGCGGTAAACAAAATCGACAGACCTAACGCCGATCCCACCCGGGTGATGCAACAACTCGCCGAACACAACCTCGTGCCCGAACAGTGGGGCGGTGACACTGTAACTGTCGAGGTCTCCGCCTTAGAAAACGTCGGCATCGACGAGTTGTTAGAACACATCCTGGTAGTCGCCGAGCTGGAAGAGCTGCGGGCGTACCCCAGAGGCCGAGCCGAGGGTGTGGTGCTGGAATCCCATCTCGATACCGGACGTGGTCCGGTGGCCACGCTGTTGGTACAGGACGGGTGCCTGCGTGTCGGAGAACCAGTCGTGGCGGGGGCCGCCTGGGGCCGGGTGCGGGCGCTCATCAACGACCGAGGTGAGCAGGTAGAAGAAGCCACGCCCGGCACGCCGATCAGGGTGCTCGGCCTTTCGGCGGTTGCTGCGGCCGGCTCGAGGTTCGTGGTGGCGCCCAACGAGAAGGTGGCGGCGCGAGTGACGAGCACCCGTGAGCACTGGCAGCGCATAGCCAGTCTGGGCCGAGACCTAGCGGTCGTGGCCGGGGGCGGGCGCCTGGAGGACATCTTCCAGGAGATCCAGGCGGGCGAGACGGCCACACTGAAGCTCATCGTGAAGGCTGATATGAACGGCTCGCTGGAAGCGGTCATCGACGCCTTGCGCAAGATCGAACGCGAAGACGTGAAGCTGGTTTTTGTTCACCGGGCTGTGGGTGCTATCACCGAGAACGACATCCAGCTGGCGGCCACATCCGATGCCACCATCATTGGGTTCAACGTCCGCCCGGACCGTAAGGCCCGGGCCTTAGCGGACACCGAGCATGTCGAGATCCGCACCTACGAGGTCATTTACCAGATCATCGATGATGTCCAGGCGGCGCTCTTGGGCATGCTGACGCCGGGCTACGAGGAGCACGTAACCGGGGAGGCCGAGGTGCGCGAGGTGTTCCGTATCCGCGGAGTGGGTGCGGTAGCGGGCTGCTACGTACAGCACGGCGCGATCACGCGGGGTTCGAAGGTGCGCTTCCTGCGTGAAGGCACCATCATTTGGAAGGGCGAGATCCGCTCGCTAAAACGCTTCAAGGATGATGCCAGCGAGGTTCGGGCCGGGTTCGAATGCGGTATTGGCTTGTCCAACTTCCAAGACCTCAAGTCGGGTGACATCATCGAGACATACACCGAACGCGAGATCCTCCCCACCTGAGTCAGCGGGAGGACGGCGTGACCGAGGCGGCCGTGGCTGCGATGATCTTGGATCTCCGCCTGCCCGCCTGCCAGTCGCTCAAGCAGAAGCGATCAGTGTTGCGCCCCACTCTGGAAAAGCTGCAACGCCGCTTTGGCGTGTCGGTGGCCGAAGTGGACCATCAAAATCTCTGGCAGCGAGCCGGGCTAGGGATTGCTGCGGTCAGCGGATCTAGTTCGATCCTTGTGCAGTTGCTAGACGAGGTGGAACGCTTCGTGTGGGCCCAAGCCGACATGGAGGTAATAGAGGCTCGTCGGCTGTGGCTGGAATCAGACTGACGTGGCCACCCGGCGGCGAGGATTCGCCCGAGGCGACCGGCTAGGCGAGTTGCTCCGGGAGATCTTGGCAGAAGAGCTAGCGCGGATCGATGACGATCGGCTGGGTTTTGTGACCATCACCGGAGTGAAAGTGGACCGCGACTTAGCGGTCGCCGATGTGTACTTCTCCACCGTGGATCTAGACCACGAAGTAGAGGCGGTGACCGCACAGATCTTGGAGCGGCACCGGCGGCGGCTCCAATCAGCGCTGGGTCGTCAGGCGCACGTTCGTCGAGTGCCTCTTCTCCGCTTTCATGCCGACGAGAGCATGCACACTGGGGCGCGGGTGGAAGAGATCCTGCGCGGCCTAAGAACCGAGACCGAGGGGTCCGCCTCCCCGCCGCACGAGACGCAAGAGCCGCACGGTGACACCCCCTAGCGGAGATCGGCCGGGCTCCGCACTCGCTGGCTTCGCCGTCATTGACAAGGAACCGGGCTGCACTTCTCATGACGTGGTGGCCCGGGCACGACGCCTCTTGGGCCAGACCAAAGTGGGCCACGCTGGCACCCTCGACCCCGACGCCACCGGCGTGTTGGTCCTAGGCGTCGGCCGCGCCACCCGCCTGCTGCGCTTCATTACTGCACTCGGCAAGACATACGAAGCAACGGTGGTCTTCGGTGCCGCCACGGACACCTGTGACGCCTCTGGCCACATCGTTGCCACTTGGGACATGTCAGAGCTAACCGAAGCTCAAGCACGCCAGGCCGCCGATGCCTTCGTAGGGGAGATCCAGCAGGTACCTCCCATGGTGTCGGCGGTAAAGGTAGGCGGGCGACGACTGCACGAACTGGCCCGGGAGGGTCGGGTTGTGGCGCGGGAAGCGCGGACTGTCCACGTGCAGGCCCTGGAGGTAACCGGCTTCCACCCCGGCACCCGGCCTAGCGCAAGCCTGCGGCTGTCCTGCTCGTCGGGCACCTACGTGCGCACCCTCGCCGCCGATTGGGGTGCCGCGTTAGGGGGCGGGGCGCACCTGGCGACACTGCGGCGGACCGCGGTTGGCTCGTTCACCGTTGACGAGGCTAAGCCGCTAGAGCAGCTAGAGCTGCTCGCACCGGCTACCGGTGTCCGGGACTACCCCAGCATCACAGTACCCCCAGCAGACGCCATAAAAATCACCCAGGGCGGGCGCCTAGTCGCACCAAGCCTGCAAGAGGGTCGCCAAGAGGACCGCCAAGATGGACTGCTAGGAGACGGCCTCTGGGCGGTGATCGACGAGTCGGGATCGCTGCTAGCAATGTGCGAGCGCCGCCACGATGTCCTACAGCCGGTGGTCGTCGTGGCGCCGGTAATGCCCCGGTCTCGGTCCGCGGTGGCCGGGGATGGTGGAGAGTAGCTCCCGAAGCGGTAGCCTGATCCGTGCAACGCAGAAACGATGACGCGGAATCACACGCACTAACTGGAATCGGCCCGAACTGTTTGGGTCGTCGGGGATAATGGCCGAACATCTGCCTCCTAAGGCCGACACGATCACAAAACATCGTCGGCACGAAACCGACGTGGGCTCCACCGAAATACAGGTGGCGCTGCTCACAGATCGCATCAGTCATCTCACTGAGCACCTCAAGGTGCACAAGAAGGACCACCACAGCCGTCGTGGTCTGTTGATGCTGGTTGGTCGCCGCCGGCGATTGCTGGACTATCTCCGCAACCAGGACATCGAGCGCTACCGCGCGCTTATCTCCAAGCTCGGCCTGCGTCGCTGACAACACAAAACTAGAACTTCACGCAGGCACAATCCACGAGTCGCCCGGCCATCTGGCCGTCGCGTTTTCACTCAGGGACTGTCACCCTCTGAACCAACGAGGGCGCGCTGCAGAAGTTATACGAAAGGACTAACTATGAACGAGGCAATTTCTGTCTCCGGAGCAATCGAAGGCACCGACGACAAGCAGATGACCCTGGAGACCGGCCGGCTTGCTGCACTAGCCGGAGGTGCCGTGCTGGGTCGGCTAGGGAAAACCGAGGTCCTGGTAACCGCCACGGCCTCCGAAAGAGCGCGCGAGGGCGCCAACTTCTTCCCTCTCACCGTCGACATCGAAGAGCGGATGTTCGCAGCCGGCAAGATTCCCGGCTCGTTCTTCCGTCGGGAAGGACGCGCCAGCGAGCAAGCCACCCTGGCCTGCCGCCTGATCGACCGGCCGCTGCGACCCGCCTTCCCCGACGGGTTCCGCAACGACGTTCACGTCGTCGGCCTGGTGCTGGGCGCCGACCAGCAGAACCCCTACGACGTGTTGGCGCTCAACGCGGCCTCGGCTGCTCTGGGCATCTCGGGCATCCCCTTCGGCGGGCCAATAGGCGCGGTCCGCATTGGCTACTCGGCTGACGGCCAGTGGATCCCGCATCCCACCTTTGCCGAAGCCGACGGCTGCACCTTCGAGATGGTTGTCGCCGGCCGAGTGCTGGCCGACGGCGATGTAGCGGTGATGATGGTCGAAGCCGCAGGCACCCCCGGCTCGGTGGGCCACTACGAAGCGGGCGCCCCCAAGGTGGACGAAGCGGTCCTAGCCGATGGGCTAGAGGCTTCCAAGCGGTGGGTGTCCGAAGCGGTGGCCCTGCAGCGACGCCTCATCGCCACCGCTGGCGTGAAGCCCACGATGGATTTCGAACTCACGGAGGACTACAGCACCGAGGTGGCTGCAGCGGTAGCCGAGGTTGGCCGTGAGCAGCTAGCTGAGGCACAGCAAATTGCCGACAAAAAAGAACGCCTAGCCGCTGAGCGCAGCGCCGCCGAATCCATCGCCGCGGCAGTGGCCGAACGATTCGAGGACCTCGAAGGCGTAGAGCAGCAGGCTAAGGCGGCCATCCGCTCGCTTTCTAAGAGCATCGTGCGCGAGCGCATCCTGGGTGAGGGTCGCCGCATCGACGGTCGCGGCACCCGCGAGCTGCGACCCCTGTCGGCCGAGGTTGGCGTGATTTCCATGACCCACGGCTCGGGGCTGTTCCAGCGAGGTGAGACGCAGGTGCTGAACATCGCCACGCTTGGCACTCAACGCATGGATCAGATCGTGGACGGCATCGACCCCACCGAGCGCAAGCGCTATCTACATCACTACAACTTCCCGCCCTTCAGCACCGGCGAGGCCGGGTTCATGCGCGGGCCACGCCGGCGGGAGATCGGTCACGGGGCGCTCGCCGAGCGGGCGCTGGTGCCGGTCATCCCTGGCATCGAAGAGTTCCCGTACACCCTCCGGTTGGTCTCTGAGGTGCTGGCCTCCAACGGCTCTACCTCGATGGCCTCGGTGTGTGCTTCCAGCCTCTCGCTCATGGATGCGGGCGTACCCATCAAGGCCCCGGTGGCTGGCATCGCTATGGGGCTGGTCAACGAGGGTGACCGCTACGTGGCGCTCACCGACATCCTGGGTGCTGAGGACGCCTTCGGCGACATGGACTTTAAGGTCGCCGGTACCGAGGACTACGTCACGGCGCTGCAGCTCGACACCAAAATCGACGGTATCCCCGCCTCGGTGCTCACTGCGGCGCTGGAGCAGGCCCGCGAGGCCCGGTTGCAGATCCTGGAAGTCATGCGCGGAGCCATCGAAGCTCCACGTGCCGATGTTGGCGAGACTGCGCCGAAGATCGCTAGCTTCGAGATACCCACCGACAAGATCGGCGAGGTCATCGGGCCGAAGGGGAAGATCATCAACGCCCTGCAGGACGAGACCGGCGCCGAGATCAGCGTGGACGAAGACGCTGCCGGTGCCCGGGTCTCGATAGCTGCTGCTAACCGTGCCGCGGTTGCCGACGCTGAGGAGCGAATCCGAGCCATCGTCTTCCCGCCAGAGGTTGAATTAGGCTCCGTCTACACCGGCAAAGTTGTGAACATCACGGGCTTTGGCGCTTTCGTCAACATCCTGCCGGGCCGCGACGGGCTCGTGCACATCTCTAAGCTGGGCGGCGGGCGTCGCCTGGACCGCGTCGAGGAGGTCCTCTCGCTCGACGACGAGATCACCGTGCGGGTGGACTCCGTAGACGGCAACAACCGCATCAGCCTCATCCCAGTAGGTGGCGAGGGCGACGGGGACTTTTCCGAAAACCGCCCACCGCGCCAGCGACAGGGTCGCGACTCTGCTGATCGCCGCTCGTCGGACCGCCGTGACGGTGGCCGCGATAGGGGGCGTGACGGTGGCCGCGACAGAAGCCGCGACGGCGGCCGGGATGGCGGTCGTGACAGAGACCGAGGCGGACGTGACCGGGGCCGCGAGGGTGGCCGTGCCGGCGGTCGCGAACGGCATTCATCCCGCTCCGAGCGCTCATCCTCCGAAGTTTCCGCGGGTGTCGAGGAAGTCTCCTTCGCCGAGGAGTTCGACCGGATGGTGGCTGCCGACTTCGGTGATCTAGGCCCCGCCGATGGGCCAAACCGCCCCCGCCGTCGGCGGAACTAAACGTTCACGCCATGATCCGGGTTGGCGTGTTAGGCGCCGCTGGGCGCATGGGCCGCACAACTTGCGCCGCGGTGGCTGCTGCCGAGGATATGCAGCTAGTCGCCGCGGTAGACCCAGCCGCAGCCGGCACTAGCGTTGCCAAACTAATCGGTGAAGCTACCGCTGGCGGTGCCCCTGAAGTAACCGTCGCCGGCTCGCTGGACGCCCTGGTTGCAGCCGGCGCCGAAGTCGCGGTGGATTTCACAGTGCTGCAAACAGCCCGCCAAAACTTGGCACGGCTGGCCGCCGACAGAGTTCACGCCGTGGTCGGCACCACCGGGTTCAGCGCCGAAGATCTAACGGAAATCGCCGCGCTGTTTCAGCAAAGCAACTGCATAATCGCCCCCAACTTCGCCCTTTCGGCGGTGCTGATGATGCGCTTCGCCGAGCTGGCAGCCCCGCTGTTCGACAGCGCCGAGATAATCGAACTGCACCACGACGCCAAAGTAGACGCCCCTTCCGGCACCGCCATGATGACCGCTGCACGAATGGCGGCGGCTTCGGCGGAGTGGACCCCCGACCCCACCCAAGCCGAACTCTTACCCGGCGCCCGCGGCGGCCTCGGCCCCGGCAACATAAGAGTGCATTCAGTACGCCTAGCCGGCCTAGTAGCCCACCAAGAGGTGCTGCTGGGCACGCAAGGCCAAAGCCTTACATTCCGCGCCGACTCTTACGACCGGTCCTCTTTTATGCCGGGCCTGCTGCTAGCAGTAAGAGCAGTAGGCAACCGCCCCGGCCTAACCGTCGGCCTAGAACCTCTACTGGGCCTATAAGCCTATGGGGGGGGGGGATTTCCAGCTCCCCGTGCGGGCGAACTCCGATAGCCGCCTAGCTCCGAGGTAGCCGCTCCTTGGAGAGTACGGCCGTGGGCTTTGCTTTGAGAGCGCAGCCCACCTGGCCGCTTTATCTGCTGTTGCCTACTGAAGACTCAAGAGCTACTGTTTGCTGTCTCTGACCTGCCAGTCTACTTCAGGTTACTTTGAGGCCAACCGGCAGTTGCAAACCTTATAGCTAGGCACTTTATGGCTGAGTCCAACTTGTATATCGCCACCGCGACCATTCATCGCACTCCGGAGAATAGACACCAACCGAGGCCTCGTATCTCTTGCCTGAGGTCAAGCCTCCTACCGTCACTGTAACTGTATTGCTAGCGCTTTTAAGCCATCCGTTTGCGTGAGAAGGGGTAGCCACGAATGTCCCGGCTTCCAGGTCTTCTATGTCGAAAGCGTAATCTACTGTGCTAGCTGGTTGGCAGCGCTTCGCTGCATTGCCAACGTTCGGCTTCTTCCAAGATAAGGTTACGCTGGTACCCGATGGGCTTGCCGTAAGGTCTCGCGCTCGGCGGGGTATCTTCTTGGGGTTACTTCCGGGTGCTGTCGGATCGCCTCCGCTGTCCGTAGCCGTAGTTGTGAAAGTAGCTTGTCCTGCAGTGGCGGAGTAGTCATCGCATACTTTTCCATATGCCCACACAAAGACCTTATAGCTGGTGCTGGCTGTCAGTTCATCCACATACCAAGTGGTCGGGGTATCAAAGTCGGATTCTTCCACAAACACATTGTTCGATGTGTACAGTTCGACGTAGTACGATGTCGTTGCGCACGAACCGTTCACTCCACTACCGCCAGACGACCAGCTGATCGATACTTCAGCGTTGCCGGGGGTTGCTGTAACGCTTGTCGGGACAGACGGTTTGGGAGTCGCTGATTGAGCGGACGCTGTGCCAGCTATCATGGTTCCAGCGGCAATCAGTGCCATAACAGACACAACGAAAAGAAAAGAACTCTTACTCTTAGAGGGAGAGTTCACTTTAGGGGAGGGGATGGGGAGGGAGTATAAGGCATTTGTGTTCTCCTTTCGAGAGGTGCCTCACGTGAGATGTGCTAGTTTAACAGTTATGTCAGGTGTGTACGGTTGATCCCCCTTATCGGGTTTGCGAGCGGGACACCAGGCCAGGCGCCTATCCGGCACCCGTCCAAGCCGTGAGGATAGCACGTTCGTGGGATAGCGCGGCTACACACACTGACAGCAGCGTTCTGACAGCAGCGTTGCGATCCTGTCCATCACCAGCCTGCACACCTCACGCCGGTGGGTGCCCTCCAACATCCGACTGGGTGCTCGGAGGTATCGGGGCAAAACCGCAGGTCAGAGACACCTTACTCACAATCCGCGCTGACTCTTCGTCCGGCCCTCTTTTATGCCGGGCCTTCTGCTAGCAGTAAGAGCAGCAGTCAACCGCCCCAGCCTAACCGTCAGCCCAGAACCCCTACTGGGCCGGTAGGGGGTAGGGAGCCGGGTTTCCAACTCCCCAGCGGCCGAACTCCGAGCGCACAGATCCGAGGTTAGCCGCTCCTTGTTATGTACGGTGTAGAGATGGCAGCTACCGCTGATCCTGTGCCGCGTCGGGCAGTTGATTGTGTTGCACCGGCTGTTGTGAGTGTGGCTGGGTAGGGTGATCATATGATTGAACGAGAAATAACCCCTTATCTAGTGGAAGAGTTTGAGTCGTACCCATTTGTAACGGTTATGGGGCCGCGTCAGTCGGGTAAGACGACGCTATGTCGCAGCACGTTTCCGCATCTGCCTGTGGCGGATTTAGATATACCTGATGTACGTGAGCTGGCTACAAATAATCCTAGAGAGTTTCTAGCCCAATACCCCGATGGGGCGATAATCGACGAAGTTCACCGAGCTAATCGGGACCTTTTTGGATATCTGAAGGTTCTCGGCGATAACGCTAACCGTAACGGTTTGTTTGTGCTCACCGGGAGTAACCAACAGGAGGTGCTAAAGCTCGCTGCTGAGACACTGATCGGCCGTACAGGTTTGCTTCGCCTGCTACCCTTCACTCTTGCCGAGCGACGACATACCGGCGCTAGTGAGAACATAAAAAACATTCTTTACACCGGCTGCTACCCCGGTATTTTTAATCAGGAACTCAGTCCGACAAGGATTTACAGTAGGTATTACCAGCTTTTTGTTCAGAATGATGCTCGTATTGGCGACATTGATATTGAGCCGGACTCTGATCAAGAGGTTGAGAGACTTGACGAGTTTGTGAGACAGTGCGCAACTCGCACAGGCCAATTGTTAGACTTAACTACAGTAGCTTCTGATGTTGGTGTGAAACGGACAGTGGCGCAAAAGTGGCTAAATGACCTTATCAGAAGCGATATTGTTTTCCTTTTGCAACCATATTCGGTGAATCCGCGAAAACGGCTTGCAAAGACCCCTAAGCTCTACTTTCATGATGTCGGACTAGCGACTTATTTGCTCGGAGTGAGGGAGCCAGGATCAATCGACAACCGTGCGCGTGGCGCTCTATTTGAGAATCTTGTAGTGACTGAAGCACTGAAACATCGCTACAATCAAGCAGACGACAATAATCTATCATTTTACCATGATAATTCAGGCGTCGAATGCGATCTCATATACGAGCAGTATCGTTGTAATGCCGCTATTGAAATCAAGTCAGGAACTAGCCTGTCGTCGCGCTGGTTTGAGGGAGTAAAAGCAATACGTGGCGGTGACATAGAGCTTGGGTCCACTGCCGTCGTCTACGGCGGCACCGAACGGGTAGAGCATCAGCACGGCCCCGTCATACCATTCACCCAGTTCAGGTCTTACCTAGTAAACCTCGAAAATACACTCGGTCACATAGGTACAGAACAAGCCCCAGACGCCCCGCCACCACCGAAACCATCCACCCACAGCATTGACTTTTGATAGTACACACCGGCCAGAACTCCGCTGAGGCCGCCCATCCGCGGTTTGGTCATCGCGGTTCGACTGTGGTGGTCATCTCGGCTCCTGTTCGGGTGATGATCTTCACCGCCACCGTGTTGCCTGGCTGTGGTGGGGGGAATGGCTGTGATTTCAGCCCGCAGAGGGCTTTGGCTGCCTGCGAGTCCAGGTTTTTGCCCAGCGCTTTGAGCAGGTTTTTGATGTTGGAGTCGCCGCGCCTGTAGGCGGGCAGGTACACCAGGCGGGGGAAGAACGCGGTGCGGTCGTGGTCGGTGTCCACCATCCAGCAGTCCACATCTTTGCCGTCTGCGGAGCGCAAGTTGCCCGTGGCCGGGTCGTAGGTGTCGTGCCCCAGGACGCTCACCACCAGTTCACCGCTCTCAGTGGTGTCGCAGGCGATGTCGGGTTCGCCTAGCAGGGTCAGCGCATCCGAGTCGGCCTCGTTCGAAAGGCCCGGAATCTGCAGGTCGCGTGAGGTGACCACCTTGTGCACCCTTATAGGCCCCACCTGGCTGGAGACTTTGTCGTCGAAAGCCGGAGCCACAACTATCAGGTCGGATATGTCGCTGCCGGCCCGTCGGGTTTCGGCGGCCGCTGCGGCTATCTGATTGGCCGTGACGGTCACATCCGGGGCGGCCAGCATCACCGCCGCGGTGATCCGGGTCTGCCGACCGGGCGAGGCGCAGTCGGCTTCGTGGGTAACCAGGCCGCCTTCGGGCCAGGCCACAATCTCGGAGATTTCGAGCACCGGACGACCGTCGCTGTCGCGGATGGGGTTGCCAACCAGAGCATCCAGCAGCCGCTCGGCATCCTCGCCTGAGGCGGTCCCCAAGTCGTCGTCAGCCGCGTCGTCGCGGTCGAACGGCAGCCAGGTCAAGGGATTGTGCGACTCAACGGTAAACGGGCCGGTTAGCCGTCTGCGTTTAGTGTCTTTCTTGGGACGATCTACTAGGTGGATGGTGTTTTCGGGATCGTTCACCGTGTCGTAGGCGAGCGTGGCCGCCGAGACCTTTTGGATGCTCTCATATTGAAACCCGGCTGAGGGGTTGGCGCTGTCGTCGAGGGTGCGATACCAGGGGTGAACGGTGGTGAGCAGGTGTCGTCGAGCTATGGCTATGGCTACTCGGCCTGCGTCAATGGTGATCCACCGACGGCCCCATCGTTCGGCCATGTGCGCGGTGACGCCTGAACCGCAGGTGGGGTCAAGCACCAGGTCACCAGGATCGGTGGCCATTAGCAGGCAGCGTTCGATGATTTTGTTGGCTGTTTGGACTGAGTAACGCTTGTTTGAGGAGACAGCCTGTTGGTGCCAAACGTTGTCAATACGGCGACCCGGAACTTCGTCTTCGTACCACTTCCAGAACAGGGTCCCGCCTTCACCGGTTCCATCCAGCCGGTTTAGCTCTGCCAGCCGGTCGAGGCCAGAAACGCGCGCCTGGCCTTGGCCAGGCGCGCCAAACACGCCATTGGCGCGTGTCTCTGTCCCATTGGTGTGTTTCCACTCCGCCGGGGTGGAAACACGCCATTGGCGCGTGTCTCCAGAGTGGTATACAACCCCATTATACTCGTATTCACAAGTTCTTCCGGTATTTGATGCACCCTGAGAAGTCAGCGCTACTCTTTTATATATTCGAGTGCCTTCGGGAAGCAGACCGTCAGGGTTGGCTATTTCCGAGTCTGTCATTTTGCGGGTAGTGCCATCAGGCAACTCCACCTTTGCATGCCAACTCATCAATTCGATCTTTTCAGACCTTGTTAGCGGCTCGTATAACTGTCGGTATTTCACCTGTTCCTTATCTTTGGCATACCACAGTAGGTAACTGGCCGACTCGGGTAATGTCTTCGCCGAAGATCCGCTGGTCGGTCGCCAAGTGATGGTGGCAACTCTATTGTCCGGGCCAAAAATCTCGTCGCAAATCACAGCTAGCAGGTGCACGTTATCGTCACCGATCTGCACGAATAGCGAACCGCTCTCGGTCAGTAGTTCCCTAAACAGCACAAGACGCTCGTGCACTCCGTCCAAGTACGAGTGGATGCCGTTTCTATATGTATCCCTGAATGCCTTTATGGGCACGGTGTCGCCCGCTGGTATGTCGGTGGCTTCGGTGCTTGTAGTGGCAGACATAAAGTTGGATTTGAAACCGATGCCGTAGGGCGGGTCGAAATAGATCATCTGTACTTGTCCACCCAGACCGTCGCGGGCTATTAGGGACTGCATTACTTCGGAGCTGTCTCCGTGTATTAGTCGGTTCTGCCAGTGGCCCGAGTGCTGGTAGAACTCCCATTTCTGTGCGTCGGGTGGCAGTCCGTTGAAATCGTCGAACAGGTTCAGCGGTACCCCCACGTCGGGTTTGCGTAGCTGTTCGATCATGGTTAGGGGGTTCACCTTCTCCCTCGTATACAAGGGCGTACCCCCGAACTTCCATGTGTCATCTTCTGCCGAGGTATGGCCCTGGCGCTGCCAGGCGAGACGGGGTTGGGGTTCTTGTGTCATATCGGTCGTGGCCTCCTCGTTAGGCACAACCGCCTCGGAATATGGTTCCAGTTCGAACGGTTTCGGTGCCCTGGTTTCGTCGTTCAGCAGGGGAGCGGTTTCCACGGTCGGCTGGTTGGGGCGGGTGGCCTGCTCGTGGCGGTAAGCGCCCGGCGGCGGACGATTCGAGGTTCGTCGTGCGGCCATGACTGTTAGCGCTGCTTTTCGCTAATGCGTTTGATGGCTTCGGAGAGCTGAAACCTGATGGCGTCGGGGTCGTCGACTACCGCGTACGCCCAAATGCGAAGGTGGTCGGACAGGTCGGGGGTTCCCGCGATCGAGGGGACCCAGTGATTCTCCGCGTACTCAGCGGCGATCTTGGCCTTGTCGTCCCAAACGCCTTTGCACTCCACGATCAGGTTGGTGCCACAGTCCAGAACTGCGACGAAATCGGGTTCGTAGCGTGCCCAGGCTCCGTCTCGCCAGTAAGGGATTGTCCAGCCCAGCTGGAAGTTGCGTACCCAGCGCACCACCCGTGGGTCTTCCTCCAGCGCGCCAGCGGTGTCGCACTCCAACCGGGAGTGGCAGGCCGCGTGCGACAGCTCCGACTTGCTTGGCTCCGCCAATATGTGAGACAAAGTGGTCTCGAAGTCCACGCCACCAGTGTCCTGAAGCGGCGGCTTAGCAAGTCGGGCGCGGCGAGCCGAATCTACAGTGCGGAAATCACAAGCCTCGAGTATCGCATCGACGGCGGCCCGGAGATGGTCCTGGTTGGCTAACAGCTGTTTCAAGCCGTCGTCGCCCAAGCCCACATTGGGGTGAGAAGCCCATTCTTCGACCGCTTTCACCGCCGAACGGAAAAGCGAACTACGGCCCTTTCCTAGAGAGCTAGGCTCTCTTTCTGCAGATTTCGAAATCTTTGAATGGGGGGGGGGGGTAGCTATTTCCCTCACTAGCGCTTCCGCTACCTTTAGGAGGGCAGTTCTGTCACGCAAGTCATCGTGCGTCCGCGCAATGATCTTGTCTTCGCCGGCTACCCCTTGGCTGAGAGCCATAGTCGGCGTGCTCGACTTCCCCGGCGACCACTTGCCCACCTTCTCCCCGCAAAGGTCGAAGTGGTCCTGTGCTGCGGTGTAGAAGTAGTCTACTACTTGGGGCCAAACAACTCTTAGCTGCTGGCGCCCGTCCACGGTTGTTACCCGGGTGCGCGGTTTCGGACTTGGAGGCACCGATTCGGGCTGTTCCATGTCGGGCATGAACTCGAACGGCACCCCTAACACGTCGGCGTACTCGGCCTCTAGTAGCGGCTTTCCTCCGGCTTCGGGTTGGCGGAAAGCGTCGTAGGAAGTACGCCGCAAGGCTCGTCCGGTGACCTGCTCGCACAGCAACTGAGTGCCGAACGCTCTGAAGCCGACGATGTGGGTAACCGTGCGGGCATCCCACCCTTCGGTCAACATGCTCACCGAAACCACGCAGCGCACCTGAGCGCCCGCCTTGCCCGGCTTGCCGACCGTGTTCAGCATCTCGCGGATCACCTCTTCGGCTTCGGTCTTACCGCCGAGGTTGGCCTGGGCGATCAGCATTTTCTTCAACGGTTCGGGGATAACGTCGGCCCCGCCGATCTTGCTGTGCACCAGCAGCGTGCGCGGCTCCGAGTGCCATTCACCTTTGTCATTGAGGTTGGAAAGTTCTGGGAAAGGCCCTGGAACGAACGAACCATCATCGTTTAGGTAGCCGGAAAGAAACCGCCAAAGCGCGGTGGCATTTTGGATGTTGTTGGCTACGAAGATAATCACCGGCGGCGTCGGTTGCGGCGGCCTGTCGGGCTCTAGCGGGTCGGTTTCCTCGCCTTGCCAAACGCGTAGTTTCCGTGCCCAATCGGCCACTACAGCTCCGATGGCTCCTTGTAACGGCTCTGGCAGGTTGGGTGTGCGACCGGAGATTTCTGAGTTGTTGAGGTAGCTTTTCAGGTTCTTGGGATTGGTGTTGTGGTACAGCTTCCGCCAGACGGTTTCGTCACGGTTGCTGTCGTCGTCTATCGGCACCCTCGGCACCTTTACCAGCCCCGATTCGATGGCGTCCATCAAGCCAAAATCCGACGACACCCATTGAAACTGTTCAGGCTCGGACTTGCGCGCCTGGTCGATCCACAATGGGGTAGCCGAGAAGTCGTATACCGGACACTCTTGGCCGTGCTCGCCGGTCGCGCCTAGCAGCCCTTCGTCGCGCATCGCCCGGATGGTGTTGAACCACACCGCCGCCCTCTCGTCCTCGTCTTTATCTGCTCTGGCGCGTTTAGCGGTTTGCTGTTCGGGGGGCAGATAGCAGTGGTGAGCTTCGTCGTTGATTACGCAGATTGGTCCGCTGCCGTCGGTGATGTCGCCGAGCACTCGCCGCACCGTCGCTGCCCACGACTCGGTGGTTTCTCCTTTGAGGTTGCCTAGCAGCTTGCGAGCCTGTGAGTCCTCCACCAGATCCTTACGAGTGAACGCCTGATAGTTCACCACCCGAACCCGCGCCCGGTTCAACAGAGGCCTTAGATCATGCGGCACTAGGCCCATCTCGTCGTAAACGTTGTCCTCGCTCGATGGGATCAGCACCCCCAGGCGTTCACGCACCGTATGGCCAGGGGCGAACACGGCGAACCGGTCTGTGTGCATCACGTTGCGGGTGCGCCGCGACCGCGCTGAGTTGAGGGTCTGCCATGCGATCAGCATCCCCATCACCGCCGTCTTGCCGGTGCCGGTGGCCATTTTGGCGCACAGCCGCACGATCCCGTCGTTGCGTTTCCGGGCCTCTTGCTCCAGCTCCCGGCGGAGTGGGTTGGAGCGGGTCACCACCTCCCGCAGCCAGATGAAGGTCTCTATGGCCTCAACCTGAGCGAAAAATGGGCGCAGACGTGTCGCTTGCGGGTCGGTCCAGTGCCACAACAAGCGCCGGCTGGTGGCACTAGCCCCTCGGTAGCCGCTGTCCCGCCAAATGGTCACCTGTTTGCGGATATCTACGACTGCGACGTTCGTTCGCCGGTCGCCGAGACTCAACTGGCCTTGCTGCGAGTTCTGCTTCTGATCATCAGGCACGCTGATCCGCAGCGGATCCCGCCTGCCGACTATCGGCGCTTTCCCACGCTCAGCTCGGCCAGAGCCGTCCAACTGCCAATGACGGTCGGGAGGGTCATAAGGAGAGCAAAGAACCGGGTCCAGCGCGGGATCGAAGGGCGGTCCGTCCAAGACCGACAGCTTATGCTGGCGAGCGTCAGCTTATGTCGGCTAGCGCCAGCTTATGCCATCGAGCGCCAGCTTGTGTCGGCTAGCGCCTAGCGGCCGAGCAGGGCTGGTAACGACCGTGAACGCAATAGCTCGGATCATGTGAGAATCCCGTGCGTGGGCGGCTGCGTGTCTGAAGCCGGCGCGGCGGGCTGCGATAGCCTCGATGCCGTGGCCGCTTCACCAGCCGAATTAGCCAGATTGTCGTCACCTCCGCCGCCCGGGCTTGCTGCCACGATTAGGCCGACGAATCGTCCACGCTTTCCCACGGTTGGCGGGGTGCTAGCGGGATTAGCCCATGACAAGCGCCCACGGCGGGATCGCTGCATGCTTGAGTTCATCAAGTGCTGGAACGCCTGGCCGCAGCATCGTGAGGAGATGCTCTCGATCTCTGGCCCGTTGCTCGGTGAGCCGTTTGACGTGGCGGCGGTATGCACGGTTGTGCATGCGCTATGCGAACGCGACGGTTTAGATATTCCACCGTGGGTAGACGGCGCAGGGATTACCCCGCCGCGGACTATCTCAGGTGATGGCATCAACGACGCCTTCGCGCGGTATGTGGTTTCCCAAGCTCCTCCGTCATGCGAGTTGTACGGCGTGTTCTTTGAACGCGCGACGTTAGACCTTTGAGCGCCCTTACATCAGCCGCGGCTGCTGAAGACCGTGCGCTTTTCGCCGCAGATTTCTTGGTGCTGTACGCCGCGTTAGACGCAGAACTGCCCGAGGGCGAAAAGACCAAAGTGCTAGCAGTCGGCGGGGCGGCTATTATCGGTCAATGGGATCACCGCGGCAGCGGCGATGTCGATATTGTCTCGAAGTCTTTGACGCCAGTTGTGCAAGACGCTGTAGCTCGGGTCGGGCGACAGTACGGTCTCCGTCCAGACTGGCTCAACGACGCCGCAAAAGTCTCCGCGCCCAACCTGCCGGCAAATCCGACATGCCTTTATGCAGGCGACCGTTTTGAGGTCTACATCCCGGACAACGAGTACTTGTTGGTGTCGAAGCTGTTTGCCGCAAGAGCAGTTGACGCCGAAGACGCGTATCTCCTAGCCCAAGCCACCGGGAAGGTCACCGCTGAGGACTTGATGGACTCGCTCCAGCGTGGTTACCCAAAGAGGCTCTTGACGCCCAAGCACCAGTACTTCGCCGAATCTATAGCCGCGAAACTAGCGAAAGCTCCGCCGAATCCGCCATCCCCCGATCTTGCGGAGCCCGCAGACCCCGGAGTCCACTGAGCAGGCATTGCGAGATCCGCCACTGTGGATCTAGCCAGCCTGACCAGCGGGATCGTTGAGCTGTTGCCCCCTGAGCGGAAGTTGCAAGATCAGCCACCGCTTGGGGCGTCCACGCCGGCGAAGACATCCTCCTCCTGTCGCCCCTTGAGCGGGCATTGCGAGATTCGCCACGTGCTGCTGCGATGTTGCGTGCTGTCGCTTCCAGCTCCTTTGTCCCCTGAGCCGAAGTTGCGAGATCCGTCACTGTTGTATGCCTGTCGCTGGATGAGTCGAGCGAGGTTCGATTTCTTTGAGCGGAAGTTGCGAGATCCGTCACTGTTGTATGCGACAAAGCGATTAGGTTCGATTTGTTTCTTCTAAATTAGGTATAAATGTTGTGTTTTTGTGTGTTGGTTGGATAAACTCTTTGGTACCGGTCGCTGATCCTGGTGTTGTGGGGTTGGTGTTGTTTGATCGGCTTGTCGGCTCGGCCGACCGAAAAGCCACGGTTCACGCTGATGTTGAGGGGGTGAATGATGACTATTGCGACTCTTTTCGACGACCCGGATGTTGGGGTTGCTACTGAGCCCGACGGCGCTGCTTCTGGGCTCGCCGCCAGGGGTGCTGCTTGGCACAACGGCACCACCGCTTCTGGGGCCGATGGCGCTGCTGTCTTTGAGTCTGCTGGGGCCGCCGGGGTTGCCGGCACCGCTGTTGGTGTTGGCGCTGCTGGTGGGTTTGTGCGCGGCGGCGGGTTGGGTGTTGATCTTTTGGTCGAGTTGTTGGTTTCTGATCCGGTTGTTCGGGATTTGGGGGATCGGGAGTTGGAGGCTCGGTTGGTGCTGTTCGGCAAGTGCGAATCGCGTCTTGCCGCGTTGAAAGCCGAAACAGTCGCAGAGGTGACCCGGCGTAGGGGCTCGGGTCATGCGGCTGATGTGCTGCGCGACAGTTTGAGGCAGTCACGCGGCCGGGCTAAGCAAGATGTGCAGTTGGCTGAGCAGTTGAGCCGGACGCCTGGGACAGCCGACGCGTTGCGGTCGGGGTCTATCACTGCGAAGCAGGCCAAGATGATCGCCGAAGCCGTAGAACAAGCCCCATCTGGTGATTCGGGCGGGGAGGCCGGGTTGCTGGATGCTGCGGGGCGGGAGTCTGAGGACCTTTTCGCTCGCACTGTCCGCGATTACATGAACGAACAGACCCGCGACGATTTGGGGGAGCGGCGGGCGCGCCAGCGGGAGCGGCGCTATTTGAATATCAAGCAGGAACCCGATGGGATGTTCTCTCTAATGGGCCGGTTTGATCCGGTGGCGGGTAGTCGCATCGAGACCGCGCTTACTGCTACGGCGAACCGGCTGTTTCATGCTGAGGATGCTAAGAGCCGGCTTTCTTCAGGCCAGCGCATGGCTGACGCTCTCGAACAGCTCGTCACGAACAGCGGTGGTGCTGGTAAGACTGCGGGTAAGGCTCAAGGTGTGGACCTGCTAGTCGTCGCCGACTACGACACCATTGCGGGCCAACTGCGTGATGCTCGCCTTGTTGATGCGAGGCGTTCGACGGCGCGCTAATCAGCGAATGGTATTGCGGGCCAGCTGCGTGATGCTCGCCTTGTTGATGGCACTCCGCTGTCGGTCGAGGAGCTGCTAGGGCTGGCGTGCGACGCGAGAATCTTGCCGGCTGTGTCCAAGGGTAAGAGTGAGCCTTTGTGGCTCGGTCGGGGGAGACGCCACGCCAGCGTTCGCCAGCGGGCGGTGTTGGCTGTGCGGGATAAGGGTTGTGTGTGTTGCGGGGCTTCGGCTAACTGGTGCCAAGCACACCACATTGTGCACTGGGAGCACGGGGGCAAAACCGACCTCGAGAACCTCTGCCTGCTGTGCAGCTACTGCCACCATCATTTGGTTCACACCAAAGGCGCCCAAGTCGTCCGAAACGTCGACGGCAAATACACCCTCCAACATCCAGACCAGCGGGGGAGCACCCCACCTACACGGCGCAACGCTCGGACCGCCTGCACCCACGGCTTTGCAGCCAGGATCCACATCAACAGCGCTAGCAAACCGCCGACTATGAACCCACCCCTACGACGCTGAAATCAGTCACGCTGGCCCGACCGCCTGCGCGGTTAGTGAGCTGTTGGGAAGATCAGCCATACGACGCTGAAACAACCCACCCTCAATCAACTGACAAGCAAACGGGGTCAAGCCCCGTACAGAACGCTGTTACCGCGCCGTCGGTGTCGTTGTCATTAGGAATAGGAACCATTATCATCGTGGGATGGCTGATGAACGGGTTCCTGTAACTGTGCTGACGGGCTTTCTGGGTGCGGGAAAGACCACGCTGCTGAATCACATCCTCACTGAACAGCACGGCAAGCGGATAGCTGTGATTGAGAACGAGTTCGGGGAGGTGGGTATCGACGATGCCATCGTGCTCGACGCTGAGGAAGAGATCTTCGAGATGAACAACGGTTGCATCTGCTGCACTGTGCGAGGCGATCTGATCCGCATCCTAGGCAATCTGATGCGGCGCAGAGACCGGTTCGATCAGATCCTCATTGAGACGACCGGGCTCGCAGATCCTGCGCCGGTGGCCCAGACGTTCTTCGTTGACGACGAGATGGCTGACCAATCGATCGCTGGGTGGGAGGAGCGGTACGTGTTCCAGGGTGTCCACATGCTCCTCGGTGGTGAGGCGAACGGGACTTGGGGTGGCGAAGAACGGCGCAATCGCCTCGTGTTCATCGGGCGCAACCTCGACCGGGCTGCGCTCGAGGAGAGCTTCCGGTCCTGCCTCGTATGACCGACGCCTCGCCCGTCGAACAGTGGCGGGTTGATCTCGAGGACTATGTGGGTGTGCTGGAAGTCGCGCCGTCGTGTCGGCGGGTGGTGGCCGGGTCGTTGGGCGGCGACGTTGTCCTCATCGACACTGCCGACGCCTCCGCCATGGCGTTGGAACGTCATGAGATGGGTGCGCTGAGCGCGGCATGGTCGGCTGGTGGGGATCGTGTCGCGGTCGGCGGGCAGGACGGGCAGGTCCGGATCTATGACGAGGCGGGCGCACTTGGTGGGGTTGTCGTCTTGTCCGTGTGGGTGGCGGCGCTTGCCTGGTCGCCGGAGGCGCCCGTGCTGGCGATCGGCGCCGGTAAGCGTCTGGTCATCGTTGATCTGGACGGAGCGATCCTCCATGATTTCGACGACCAGCCATCTACGGTTACGGCGGTTGCGTGGTCTCCGGACGGCACGCTGGTCGGTGCGGCCGCGTACGGGGGCGTCGGCTGGCACGACGTCGTCGGGGAGCGGACTGGGCGTCGCCGGCGCTTTGACTGGAAGGGTTCGCTGCTCGCTCTGGAACTGTCGCCTGACGGCAAGTGGGCCTGCGCCGGTGCGCAGGACTCGACCGTCCATTTGTGGAAGCTGTGGAGCGGTCGGGAACTCTCGATGTCCGGCTATCCGTCGAAGATCGAACGACTAGCGTTCCGCAAAGACAGCCGTTGGCTCGCAGTTGCCTGCTTCGGTGAGCTCACCGTCTGGGACTTCGGCGGAAGGGGACCCGCCGGCACCGCTCCCGCCTCAGCGTCCGGCCACGACAAACACATCGAGGATCTAGCCTGGAGCCCATCCGGCGAGTACGTCGCTACCGGGGGAGGCGATGGTCGTACGATTGTCTGGGGCGCCCCGACGCGTGCGGGTCAAGATCTTTCGCCAGTCACGGCGGTCGAGTCCGATGCATCGACCAGCCGGCTCCGGTGGGTTAGCGAGGCCAACCTCTTGATCGGGCGGGCAGACGGAAGCGTCGCCAAGCTCGCCATCTGAGCGCGGTCGAGCAAGTGCGGTCGAGCGAGGTTCGAACCTGCGGTGTTGAGCCTGAGGCCAGGCGAGCCACTGGATAGCCTGGCGCGATGGGCCTGCGACTAGCCGATACGCACGAGCTGGTCGCAGCGCGGCTCGGCGAAGCGGGGCGGCTCTACACGGCTGGACGCCGCGAGCTGGTTGAGCTTCTGGTGAGGGCCGGCCGGCCCGCTTCGATCCCTGAGGTGCTGGACCTACAACCGACGCTTACCCAGAGTTCGCTTTACCGCAACATGGCAGACCTCGAGAACGTCGGCGTCGTGCGGCGGGTTGTCGGGGCCGATGAGGCGAGCCGCTACGAGTTCTCGGCAGACATCATCGGTCACCATCACCACACGATCTGCACAATATGCGGCGTTGTTGAGGACTTTCGCTTAGCGAGAGGGGCTGAAGCCAGCCTTGAGAAGGCGCTCGTGGACACGCTTATCGACCTCGGGTTCCAGTCGAATTCGCACCGGCTGGACGTGATCGGGACGTGCGCGAGCTGTAAATAAGCCGAGCCGGGTTCGCCGTTGGGACGATTCGTGGGGTCGGTCATCGTTGATCGCTCATCACTGGGCTGGCCCGAAGGCCAGGTAGGAGTGCTGACCATCTTCGAGGCGTCGGGCTTCGATGCCGTAGACGGGTTCGAGGATTTCGCTTTGGAGGATGTCGGTGGGGCAGCCTTGGTGGACGATTCGGCCGTGGTCGAGCAGGGCGACGTGGTCGCAGTAGCGGCTGGCGAGGTTGAGGTCGTGGAGTACCACGATCGTGTCGAGTTGAAGGCGCCGTACGAGTGCCAGTATGTCGTGCTGGTAGCGGATGTCGAGGTGATTTGTGGGTTCGTCGAGGAGCATGATGGGGCTCTCTTGGGCGATGCAGCGGGCGATCATCGCCCGTTGACGCTCGCCTCCTGACAGTTCTTGGAGGCTACGGTCGGCGAATTCCGAGAGATCAACCAATGCCAGGGCGTCGGCCGCACTGCTGCGGTCGTGGTCGGTGAAGCTCTGGTGGTCTGCGCGATGGACGTGACGGCCGAGGAGCACGAATTCCCCGACGGTGATGTCGATCCCGCCGGTTGATGCGTCCTGAGCCACGACCGCGATTGAGCGGGCGACGGAGCGTTGCGGCATCGACCTGATTGCGATGTCGTCGATTAGGACGGCGCCTCTCGCAGGACGGAGCATGCCGTAAAGGCAGCGAAGAAACGAGGATTTGCCGCTGCCGTTGGGACCGATGAGGCCCACTACCTGTCCGGGGCGCGTGTGGAGGTGCGCCCCGGACAGGACGTCGACCGCACCCAGCTGGAGGTGGATGTCAGTCGCGGTGAGCATGGTCGGTCACTGGGTGATCTGGTCGCTGAGCTCGTTCAGTCCGTCGACGACGAGCGGTGTGGGCGGTTCGGCGTAGTTGAACAGGAGCGGGTAGACCGCACCGTCCACCACTGCGGTGATGCTGTCGGCGCCGGGAAGGTCGGTCACCAGCGCGCTGATCTGCTCCGGCGTGTGGCCGGTGTCGTCGTAGAGCAGGACGAGAATCTCGGGGTCGCGGCCTATGACTTCTTCGATGGATATCTCCGGGACTCGTTCCGGGAGGTCTTCGAATACGTTGTCCATGCCCAGGGCAACCATCAGTGGGTGGACCATACCGAGCGATGAGTAGGCGTAGATGGCGCTGCCGTCTGAGCTGACGTAGAGCGCAGCGGCGGTCTTGCCTTCGGCGATCGGCGCGTCGGCTGCTTCCGTTACCGTGGCCTCCAGGGCTGCCGCGTTGGCGTTGGCGATCTCGGTCGTGCCGAAGAGTGTCCCGTAGAAGCGGACCTCGTCCACGATGCTCTCGAAGGAAGGTGTGGGCGGGTTGTCACAGAACGGCGGCATGATGTAGAGCTGAATGCCGACATCGGCCATCGAATCGTGGGTTATCGTTGCGGTGTCGTAGCCGATTACGAGGTCGGGCTCGAAGTTGATGATCTCCTCGACCGAAACCTCGACGCCGCCGGTGGAGGTGGCCTCGGCGATCAGGGCGGGGATGTCTTGGAGGAGGTCGAGTTCTTCTGCGGAGTAGTACTCCTCGGGGAAGTCTTCGATGCGCGCGATCACGCGGTCCATCGCCCCCGCGGCGAAGATCAAAGACGGTGCAGCGGCCTCCATCAACATGACTCGCTCCGGCGCGGCGTCGAGGGTGAACTCCATGCCACAGTTGGTGAAGGTCAACGGGAAGCCATCGTCGGCGGGGTCCTGCTCGTCGACCGTCCCTGCCACCTCGGCATCCCCGGTTGTGTCTTCGGCTGCCGGTGCTTCGGCTGCCGGTGTCGAGCTTGTGGCATCGGCGGAGTTGTCGCTGTCCCCGCAGGCCGCGGCGAACAGGCCTATCAGGGCGAGGAGAGCGATTGCTCGCAGGGTGACAAGTGATTGTTTCATGGGTTTCCTTTCTGAATGTTTCATAGATTTCTTTTCGTCCGCGCGGGCGCGTTTAGGTGTTGACGAGACCCACGATGCGACGCCTCGGGTGCCGAACAACTCGCCACGGCGCAACCAGCTCGACTGAGCCATGCCCCTTCGCAGCTGAGACCACTCATGGGTGCCGTTACGGGCGGGTCGGGGCGGTCGGCTCGTGTCCCCAGCGGCTCTCTGTGTGCCGCTATGCGTCGGCGACCCCGACGAAGGCCAGGCTCGACGGCGCGCCGCCGAGTTCCCACTCCTCCTCGATCTCCATGTGTTCAAGGTGGACCCCGAGGACACGACCGCTGTTCGGGTCGGCGACATACATCATCTCGTCGACGACGATGATCGCGGGCGTGGGCGTTCCGAACACCATCTCGAACGGGTCGACGAGCTGCATGCTCCCGACCTCCCTCCCGTGGTCAGCGTCGAACGCCCGGAGAATGCCGTCAGCGGCGAGCATGTAGAAGACGTCGCCATCGCTTGAGAACGCAGCAGATGCACTGGACTCCGGGAACACTTCGCGCATCTCAGCGTTGAGGACGTCGACCATCCAGACCCCGCCGAGGAGAATCGCGTCGCCCTCGAACACCGTGGCGGGAGCGAAGAAGTTGTCGCTCTCAGGGTGCCCGTAGTACCGCCCCATCGACAGGTTTCCGCCCGTCTCCTCCGGATAGGGAATGATCTCGTGCTCGTACTGTCCGTCTTCCGACTGCAGAAACAGGACACCGTTGAGGCAGCCAAAGACAGCGCCGTGTGCGTTCTCTGATTCGCCGTGCAGGCTGGTGCAGCCCTCGTTCGCTGCGTCGTAGACGACCTCTCCGTCGAAGGTGCGCACTTCGACACCGGACGGTAGGCATCCCCAGGTGCCTGGGATGAACTGCGGACAGTCGGGGGCGTTGGCGCTATGGATGACGTGGTCCTCGGAGATGACGAACGCCGTCCCGTGCTGGGGCCCTGCCTCGAGCACGATCGGTTCGTAGTCGCCATCGGAGCTAGCAAGGTCTTCCTCGTTGATCAGGACGACGTGACCGTTCGTGTCGTTGAAGATCGCGGACCAGCCGTGGCTGTTGACATGGTGAACCGGCCATTCCTCGACGATCTCAAGCTCGTGACGAGCGACCGGCTGCTGTATGAGGTCATAGTGGTCGTCGTGCGGGACAGCGAAGGTGCCGCCGTCGAAGATGTGGATGCGGTCGTCGCCGTCCTCCGGTCCGCGGGCCAAGGCAATGGCGTACCGACCGGTCGGGCTGGCGTACATGATCGCGTTGGGTGCAGCGACCTCGAAGGCTCCGACTTCGAGGTCTCCAGTTGTGAGGTCGAGGACGGAGAGGTGAGCTTCTACCGCATCGGCAACGAGTAGACGGCCCAATGGCGTCTGCGCATGATCTTCTTCGGTGTCGCCTGCGCCTTCCTCGTCCTGATCGCCGTCTTCTTCAGCGGTCGCGTCCGTTGTCGACTGGTCCTCTGCTTCGGTGGTCTCAGTCTGGGAGTCGCTGGTTCCTGCAGAGTCCGGCTCCGCCGCCTCGTCCTCCCCCGCACTGTCCCCTGCCGGTGCTTCGGCTGCCGGTGTCGAGCTTGTGGCATCGGCGGAGTTGTCGCTGTCCCCGCAGGCCATGGCGAACAGGCCTATCAGGGCGAGGAGAGCGATTGCTCGCAGCGTGACAAGTGGTTGTTTCATGGGTTTCCTTTCGTGCGCGCGGGCGCGCTCAGTCGGTGTGGGGGAGCTTGGGGATGGTTGTTCCATGGGTTTCCTTTCGTGCGCGCGGCGCGTTTAGGCGTTGTGGGGGAGCTTGCGGACAAGGGCGATCAGCACGGGGGCGCCGATCGCGCCGGTGACGACACCGATCGGGAGTTCGCGGGGCTGGAGGGCCATCCGTGCGGCGACATCGGCCCAGACCAGCATGAGGGCTCCGAGCGCAGTGGCAGCAGGAATGAGGTGGCGATGGACCGGACCGACGAGTCGGCGCGCAATGTGGGGGGCGGCGAGTCCAACGAACCCGATCCCTCCCGACAACGAGACGGCGAAGCCCACACCCAACGCAACTACGACGACCAGCACCAGCCGAGTGCGAGCAGGGTCGACCCCGCTGGCCATGGCGGTCTCGTCGCCCAGGGCGAGCAGGTCGAGTCGACGCCGCCACCAGAACACGACGGCGATGCCGGCGCTCATGCCGATGTAGCCGAGGGGCAGCGTCGACCATTCGGCGTTGGCGAGCGACCCGAGGAGCCAGAACATCACCGCGCGGGCGCTCTCGGCGCTCTCCGCAAACAGGATCAAGAGGCTGGTAATGGCGCTCAACAGGTAGCTCACTGCCAAGCCAGCGATCAGCATCCGCGACGGTGTGATCTGGCCGGTCGACCGTGCAAGGGTCAGCACTAGCGCAAGCGCACCGAGGGCCCCGAAGAACGCCATCAGCGACACCGAGTTGGTGCCCAGTCCGGCTCCGATGCCGAACAAGATTGCTGCCGCCGCACCTGTCGACGCCCCCGATGTGACGCCGAGGATGTAGGGCTCAGCCAGAGGGTTCCTGACCAGGGCCTGCAACGCTGCACCGGCGACACCCAGAGCGGCACCCACGATCGCTCCAAGCAACACCCTTGGCAGGCGCACCTCCCAGATGATTGCATCGTGGGTTCGTGCCCATGTTGCTTCCCCGGGTATGCCGATGGTGTGGTGGCCGATGACCTTCAGCACCGTGGCTGGGGCAACCTGTACCGGGCCCAGCCCGATGGCTACCACCACCGAGGCCAGAGCGGTCAGCGCCAGGGCGACGAGGGCCAGCCGGCGGCTCCAGACCCAGCCGATGCCCGCCGCCGGCTTGGTCTGGTCGATGGTGACCGGTTTGAGTTGGGTGGTCATCGGCAGCGAGGAACCGGTTTGACCGCCATCACGATCCGATCAGCGACGCTGCACTCGACTATCTCGACGCGCCCAGCCTCCAGCAATTGCATCGCCGCACTCTAGCCAGATAATAGGAATAGTTCCTATTCGTATTTCCGACGATTGACTCTTCGCTCGAGTCGCAGGGGAGATGTTGGCTCTGGTCGGCGCTCACCGGCGCGTCCCTCTGCGCGAACCAGAATGATGGGTCTTGAACAGGTGAATGCCTACATATCGACCAGCTCGGCGCGCCAGAGTAGCGTGGTCGGTAGTGGGTGCTGACGGGTTCCGGTTGGGTCGACTCGACCACGTGCATGTTCGTGTGCCGGACCGTGCCGAGGCGGCAGCGTGGTACCAAGCACATCTGGGCTTCGAGCCGGTCGAGCGATTCGACTTCTGGGCGACGGGGTTTGACGGTGGTCCATTGCAGATCTCTGCTGACGGTGGGGCCACGACGCTCGCTCTTTTCGAGGCGAGCGCTGCGCACCCCATGGAGCCGCTGCGTCAGGGAGTTGCGTTCAGTGTGGATGCTGACTCGTTCGCTGTCTTCATCCGTGCCTTACCAGGTGAGATTTGTGCGCCCTCCGGCGAGCAGCTCACTCCGCAGCACGTGATCGATTTCGACCTGTGCTGGGCTATCGACCTGGCTGATCCGTGGGGCAACGTCTACGAGCTCAACTGCTACGACTACGTAACGGTCCACCGGCAACTGATCAAGGTCGACGGCGTCAAGCCGCGTCGGTATTGGCCTCGTGAACTCCATGACGCGTACATCGAAGGTGCTAAGTCCGGTCTCCCACATAGATAAAGGTCGCTCCGGGGGCCGAATTCATCGTCCACGCCAGGACCTCCCGCTCCCAGATGCATCGATCGATGTCGTCATCTCAACTGCGCCATTCAACCTTGCCCCCGACAAGAAGCCCATTTTCGACGAGATGGCACGCGTGCTGCGTCCCCGAGGACGAGTCGCAGTCTCAGACATCGTTGCCGACAACGAGTTCGCTGTTCAACTCCCGGCGGTGTTGAGGCGTTCGACTGGCTGGCCGGTGATCTCTGCGATCAGTTCGAAGTCCTTGTCGAGGTGGAGCACCGTGAGCTGAGCAAGCTCGGCTGTTGCGGCGATCAGCAGGTCGGGGATCGAAGGCGCCCGGTGCTGGCCGCGATTCGCCAGTAGTGCTTGGATTTCGAGTGCACGGTCTTCGACTCTGGGAGTGAGGTACTCCACGGGCATGAATGTGAGGGGTGATTCGCAGCTGAGGGTCCTGTGATCCTCGGCCGAGCGCGCTGAGTAGCCAACCTCCAGTCGCGTGACGTTGCAGATGCGGACGAGTCCTCGCTTGATGCGTTCGGCCCATTCGCTGGCGTTGGTGGCAATGTGGAGCCGCCCGATGGCCGATTTGTCAATGAGCCAGATCTTCACGACCAGGCTTCGGACATGACTGTCGGATCATTGAGATCGTCGGTGAGTGCTGCGAGCCGTTCAAGCTGTTCGACGCTGACCGGGTTAGCGCCGACGACTCGTTCGCGCTCGAGTGCTCGGCGGAGGTACTCGTTTCGTGAGAGTCCGACTCGCTTCGCCTTGGCGTCGATTTCTGCCAGCACCTCGTCAGGGACATCTCGGATCAGGATGTTGGTCATGGCTACCTCTGTTGATATCTAACGATATCACCTGCTGCAGTAGACTCCTACCAAGGCCTTCAGCGTGCTCGCAGAGGGCCTCTAGCTGGGCGGCCTCGTATATCCGGCGACGGTCCTCGGGTGAAGAGGCCAAAAGCAGTGCCACTAAGTCGGCGAGGTTCTGGTCAACCTCGGATCTCGTCTTCGGTCGTGCCCCGCCGGCTGTTGCTTCTCCGTTTATTCGGATCACGTTCAATACACGAGCTTGTCAATCAGTTCCCAGACGTTGGAACTCGGGTTGGCATCGGGGTTGGAGCCGTTGGCCAGATGTCGCTTTTGCAGATCCTGGGCGCGTTTCTTAGCATCGCCGTAGCTCGCAAGGAGTGCGTCGACGGTGGTGGGTTTGAGACGCTTTGAATCGATAATTCCGAGTTTTGCTGCTAGGCGTTGGGCTGAGTGACAGTCGATGTGGGCAGTCTGATCTTGGCAGTGGAGGATGAGCCAGATCTCGAAGCAGGGGTTGGAGAGGGCGATACCTATGTTGCTCTGTCGCGCCTCGTGGATGGCCTGGGCGAGTTTGGGGTGTTGGTCGACATCGAAGACACACCAGATCTCGTCGAAGTCCAGACCCTTTCCGTCGCGGGTCTTTCGGTTGGCTCGTTGGTGGTCGCGGGCGCGCTGTACGAGGCTCAGCGGCGCCATACCCGAGTCAGCGAAGTCGACGTGGGTGTCGCTGCTCCGCCGTGCCCACTGAGCAAGGTACCCGGGTTCGGTTACGGTGCCTTCGGTGAGGACTCGGATGACGCGCCGCGGTTCTCTTCTGGCTGTGATTCGGCGGGGTCGGCTCATGTGGCGACGAGATCAAGTCCGGCGCGGACCTCGCTTGGGTCCACAACGGGAACTGCACCATACCGACCCTTCAGATAGCGGCGACCGAGCGCCTCATCGCGGCGCGGCCTGAAGTCGAAGAGTGAGTAGATACTGGTTGCGCCCTCGAGGTCCTTTTGTGTAAACCAGATTTGGTCTCGGCCAAGGATGCCTTGGTCAGAGTCGCCCAGCACGCTGACATCGTGTGCATTGAAGATCAGCTGCGCGCATCGCGGGTTGAGCCCAGGATTCTGGAACATCTCGACAAGTAGGGAGACGAGATGGGGGTGCAAACTGGCATCGAGTTCGTCGACTAGCAGAACGTGGCCCTCGTCGAGTGCATCGAGGACGGGCCCGACGAGACCTACCCAAACCATAGTGCCCTCCGACTCGAACTCAGGGTCGAGCGCTACATCGCCAGAGGCTCCACGGTGCTTCAGCCGCACGGTGTCAGCGAAGACGATATTGCTGTCTTCATCTGAGGTTTCGGGATCTCCCTCTTCACCTTGCAGGATTCGCAACGCGCGCTGTAAACGTGCTGCGACTTGAGGATCAACGCTGGCCTGCTCAATGTCGTTGACCCCGAGGTCTGCAGCGCGTAAGAGTGCCATCACGCGTTCCTTGGCTTCGGGGTCTTTGACGAGTTCGGCAGTGCGGGCCGATCGGGGGCCGCGGTTCTCGAACTGGGCGAGGCTCAGGTTGTGGAGGAACCATTGGAATAAAGGTGCGAACTGTTCATCGTCGGCGGCACCGGCAACCGACAGCAGGAGTGCGTTGTCGCGTACGAACTGTTGGAGAGCGCGGCCGGCGGGGCGGAACGGTGGACCGAAGGTGACCTCGTCTTGGGTGCGGTTGAAGACCAGCGCCTTTCGGCCATTGGGGTAGTAGTAGGCGTACTCACCGAGGACGCGTTCGTCGTCCACCTCAAATCCGTATTGCCAGTGGACGCCGTGCAGGATGATTTCGACTTCGAAGCGGCTCGGCTTCGTGCTGCAGGCGTCGTCGAGCGCGAAGGGACTGCGGTAGATCCCGCTTGAACGTGTACCGCTCCGGAACGAGTTGACCACAATTGCCCGAATGTCGGCCATCGCGAACAGCATGGTGGATTTTCCTGAAGCATTGGCACCGAACACACCGGCGGCCGGGAGGACACCGGTGGGTGTCTTGAAGGACCGGGTATGGAGTTCGCGCCGGATGTCCTCGCGGGCGAGGCGGGTGGAGAGCAACGAGAAAGTGAACTCGTCGCGGTAGGAACGCACGTTGGAGGCGGTGAACGACAACAACGCGCTAGGGGGAGGCGATGTCCTTTGAGTGCTCATGGGGTCGTCCTTGTGAGAAAATCTCGTAAGATACAACTTTACGATTCTATCTGCTGCTATCCTACTCTCTTAGACGAGGAAAAGTCTCGCAAAAGTACTCGACATTGGCTAAACGACGTCGGATCAACTGGTTGAGTGTTGTTCGGTTTATCTCTTTTTATTACATACGGGCGTTGTGTTTTTGTGTGTTGATTGTGTAGACTCCCTGTTACCGGTCGCTGATCCTGGTGTTTCGGGGTTGGTGTTTTTCGATCGGCTTGTCGGCTCGGCCGACCGAAAGCCAGGTCTCACACTGATGTTGAGGGGGTGAATGATGACAATCGCGACTCTTTTTGACGATCCGGCCGCCGTTGCTGCTGAGTCCAAGGGCTCCAAGGGCACTGCTGCTGGTGGGGTCTCCGGTGCTGCCGCTGAGTCCGCCGAAACCGCTGCTGGTACTGCCTCTGTTGGTGCTGCCGCTGTTGGGGGGTTTGTGCGTGGCGGGTTGGGTGTTGATCCTTTGGCCGAGTTGTTGGCTTCTGATCCGGTCGTTCGCGATCTGGCTGATCGGCAGTTGGAGGATCGGCTGGTGCTGTTCGGCAAATGCGAATCGCGCCTTGCCGCGTTGAAAGCCGAAACCGTCGCAGAGTTGGCCCGCCGGCGGGGTGAGGGGCATGCGGTTGATGTGTTGCGTGACGGTTTGAGGCAGTCCCGCGGTCGGGCGAAGCAAGATGTGCAGTTGGCCGAGCGTTTGAGCCGGACGCCTGGGACGGCTGAGGCTTTGCGGTCGGGGTCTATCACGCCGAAGCAGGCGAAGATGATCGCCGAAGCCGTAGAACAAGCCCCGCCAGGCGATCCGGGCGGGGAGGCCGGGTTGTTGGACGCTGCAGGGCGGGAGTCTGAGGACCGGTTCAGCCGCACTGTCCGCGATTACATGAACGAACAAACCCGCGACGATCTAGGAGAACGGCGTAAGCGTCAACGCGAGAAGCGCTATTTGAACATCAAACAAGAACCCGATGGGATGTTCTCTCTAATGGGCCGGTTCGATCCGGTGGCGGGTAGCCGCATCGAAACAGCTCTAACTGCTACGGCTAACCGGCTGTTTCACGCTGAGGATGCTAAGAGTCGGCTTTCTTCGGGCCAGCGCATGGCCGACGCCCTCGAACAGCTCGCCACCAACACCGGCAGCGGTGCTGTTGGGAAGGCTGGTAGGTCTGCGGGCAAGGCTCAAGGTGTGGACCTGCTAGTCGTCGCCGACTACGACACCATTGCGGGCCAACTACGAAACGCTCGCCTCGCTGACGGCACCCCGCTAACAGCCGAGGAACTGCTCGGGCTGGCTTGTGACGCGAGAATCTTGCCCACTATTTTCAAGGGTAAGAGCGAGCCTTTGTGGCTCGGCCGGGGTAAACGCCACGCTTCTAGCCGCCAACGGGCGGTGCTCGCTGTGCGGGATAAGGGTTGTGTGGGTTGCGGGGCTTCGGCTAACTGGTGCCAAGCACACCACATCGTGCACTGGGAACACGGAGGCACAACCGACCTCGACAACCTCTGCCTGCTGTGCAGCTACTGCCACCATCATTTGGTTCACACCAAAGGCGCCCAAGTCGTCCGAGACGCCGACGGCAAATACACCCTCCGACAGCCCGACCAGCGTGGGAGCATCCCACCCGCACGGCTTAACGCTTGGACCGCCTGCACCCACGAGCTAGCGGGGAAAACCAACAACACCATCAACCTGCCCCTACGGCGCTAAGAGCCCAAACTGACCTAATCACTCACTAGCTGTCCAACCAACACAGCGAGACGCTCCTGAGCTGGCTGCTCATCATGGCAACCTCGAATATCAGGAGGTGAGCGCTGACGGATGCTCTCGAGAACTCCATAACTTAGACATCTGGACTCCGTGCGCTACCTTCGGGGGGGGGGGGCCACCCCTTACCCTGCATCATCCCCACCCCCCGTTACCCACGACAAGGGCGGACTGCATGATTGAAGTATCTGGCATGACCGAGTCGGACATCAGGGTCAGTGTGCTTGAGCGGGCCAGAGAAACACTGCAGCAGTTTTCGTTCCAGGCGACTGACGGTATGTGGCTAGAGGACCTCACTGTCGAGGTAGCCCCGTTTCTGCGGGATTGGGACATAGACGGCATCGATCCGTGGGCGGATTGGTCGGCCCGAAGCGACTACTTTCCCTTCACTACGGCTCAGGATGTCGGGATTGACTTGGTGGCCCGTCGGCGGTCCGATGGCCGGTTAATTGCCATTCAGTGCAAGGCTCGCAAGCTTGAACTGGACGGCACTGGCGGCGAGATCGGCAAAAACGAGATCTCCAAGTTCGGCCACCCTGCCGGCAATGAACTCTTCGCTGAGTTGTGGCTGGTGACCAACGGCGCTAGCGCGCCTAGCGAACACGCACTCCAGGCCATCCAGATCGGCGGCAAGCCGATCAAGGTAGTGAATCTTTGGGCTGATTTGTCTGCAGAAGTCGCAGCAACTTCAGACGCACCGACAGTCGCCGACGACTGCCCACACTGCAGCGATCCCGAGGCGATCCAGACTCGCAATTGTATGCAGCGCGAAGCAGTAACTAACAGCGTCCGAATTCTGCAAGAGCACGCCGAGACCCACTCCGGCGGGCTGCCTCGAGGCCAGGCGAGAGGGCGGATCATCCTGCCGTGTGGTGCAGGAAAGACCCGCATTGCTTTGCGCATTGTCGAGAAGCTCACTGATGAAGGTCAACTCTCGGTGGTACTTTGCCCATCAATCGCCCTGGTAGCACAGCTGAGGCGCGAGTTTCTCCAACACTCCAAGCGGGACATCAGGGCTATGGCTGTCTGCTCGGACCAGACCGCCGGTTACGCCCCCCAGAAGGAAGGTAGCTCGAAGCGGGCCCTCGACCCCACTCAGGACAACAGCAACGTCAGCGCCCACGAGGTTAAAGGCCTGGTAACCACCGACCCTACAGAAATCGCAAGATGGATTACCGCGCGGGGGGGGGGGAACATACGCGCGATAGTCGTGTAAGTATCATCTTCGGTACATATCAGAGCGCTAGTCGAGTCGCCGAAGCGCTTGAACTCTCTCGCACCGAAATCCAGGTGCTCGTCTGTGATGAGGCCCACCGGACCGCAGCCCTGCGTCGCCGCAGGGCGGGGGAGCAGACCCGGATCAAAGAGTTCACCCTCTGTCACGACCAGCAGGCCTTCGGTGCCCGCTACCGCGTCTATCAGACCGCCACGCCGCGTATTTACAACCACCCCACCTCGCGCCGGAAAGTTGACCCCTCTGAGTTCGTAGTCCGCTCAATGGACGATGAGGCCATCTTCGGCGTCGAGCTTTACCGCAAGAGCTACGTCGAGGCGGTCAAGAACGGCTGGCTTTCCGACTACCGCATCATCGCCTTGGGCGTCAACGATCCAGAGGCCTACGCCACGGCAAACGAGCTTGCCCGAACCGACGAATCCAAGGGCCGATCCAAGCTGACCACGCCGGACTATCTGCGTGGCCTGGCCCTGGCGCTGGTGATGGGCGGCGCTACCCGCTCCAGCTACGACCAAGACGTCACGATCAAGTCGTGTATTGCGTTCATGAACACGGTTAACAAGTCCAAGAACATGGTGACAGCCCTGCAGACCGACACAGTTCGTGACTGGCTGGCTTCCCGTATGGACGGAGCCGAACCAGCCAGCTTCACATTGGAGCATCTTGACGCAACCGACAACGTCGCCAAGCGTGAGAACGCCAAGAGGCGACTAAGTGCCGCCGACTCAGAAGAGCCACACGGCATTATCAACGTGGGCATTTTCGGCGAGGGCACCGACTCGCCGTCACTCAGCGCGGTCGCTTTTCTCGAGCCCCGTAAGAGTCCGATCGACGTGGTCCAAGCGGTTGGCCGAGCGATGCGCACGGCCCCGGGCAAGGAGTTCGGCTACATCATCTGCCCGATCCTGATTCCACCTAACGACGACCCCGAACGGTGGTTGGCGAGAGCTAATCCCGAAGAAGGCTGGTCCGAGCTGGGCCAGATATTGCTTGCTTTGCGAGCACATGACAGCCGTATCGAGGAAGAACTAGCCGAGATGCTGCATGTCTACGTGACGCCACCTCAGCTGAACTTGGAGACGAACAGCTTGGTGGCCGTTGCCTCCTCATCCACGGGTCGCATCCGCTACGGCGAGCATCGCGGCCCCGTCGACACGGTGTATGACTTAGTAGAAGAGGCTGCTGAAGCTGACACTGCTTTGTCAGAACATGGCCTCACGAGGGTGCGGGCCGAGAGCTGGACGCCCGCCACCGAGCCGACACAGATCATCACCGTCGCCAAGACCGCCGATGGTGCGCTGCAACTGCGCCGGGACACTGTTGTGCGTGACAAGCCGCCGTCGAGCGAGATTCGCGGTCGGGTCAACGCAGACAAGTCGAAGAAGCACGCCCGCAAGATGATCAATAACGGCGAGGGCGTGCCGGTGCCATCAAAGGCCGAACGAAAGCTGCGAGCCGCCCAATCCAAGGCCCAAAGGCAGGAAGAACACGCCCAGCTAATGCTGGAACTGGTTGGCGAAACTTTCGGCGACGAAATCACCGTGAACTTGCTAGCTAAGTCCGGTCTGCGGCGTGATCGGGTCAGCCGAGATCTAAACGTGCTCGAGGAGAGCGTCAACGAGGCGGCTCATCATCTGCGCTCAGACGAACTGAGGCCAGCGCTGGATCGGCACTTCGGCCTGGACCAACTAAACACTCAAAGCAACTCCCAACAAGCCGATGGCTGTACCATCGCAGCGCTCTTGCTGATGAACGCGGCGATGTTGCACCAGCGCATAGCTGCTGGTGGCTGGTTGCGAGATGTTGAACCGCTCGCTGGGATTAAGAACGAAGCTCGCGTTGTCGAACGGCTGAAGCGCAACTGGAGCCGCATAACCCGGCAAGACTTTTTGCCGGTGATCGAGCCCGCCCAGGAAGCCATCTTCGCTGTTGAGGACACCGGCAAGCTCGCTGGTCTCGAGCGGGCGTTGCGGCACTTGGCAGCCGAAGCTGAGCGCATCGCTGAGACCTACGCCGACATGGGAGCCGACCATGCCGGTCCTCTGTTCAACAAGGTGATGGGCAACCAGGCATCTGACGGTGCCTACTTCACCCGCCCGCCTGCAGCCACTATGGCGGCCCGTTTAGCACTGGATGCCTGCGGTCCCCAGGACTGGACCGACCCTGAAACCTGGCGAGCCCACAAGTCGGTCGACCTCGCATGCGGTAGTGGCACTCTGCTGGCAGCGCTGCTAACCGAGATGAAGCGCCGCGCACGTGAACAAGGAGCGACAAGAACACAAATCGCTGCTCTGCAGAGGCTCGTGGTGGAGGAGGTGATCAAGGGATTGGACATCAACCCGGTATCGCTGCAGTTGGCTGCTACGCAGTTGACTGCTGGCAATACCGATATCAAGTACAGAGGCATGGGTCTCTACCGAATGCCCTACGGCCCTACAGACGATCCTATGGTGCCAATAGCGGCAGGAACTTTGGAGTTGATCGCCGAAGACGAGGTAGTGCCCCCGTCCGAACTCGAGATGTTTGCCCGCGCAGCACAGGGCTCAGCAGTGAAGAACAACCTTGGAGACCCTGAAGTAGAACGAGCAGCGCTAGCAGCTGTGGGTGCTCGCCTTGTGATTATGAATCCGCCGTTCACCGAACGAGAACGAATGGGTCAGAAATTCCCGAAAGATGTCCAACCTCGATTAAGGAATCGCGTCGATGGGCTTGAGAATGGCATGGTAGCTGCTGACCCCGCGTTGGACGGATTTGTCTCAAAGCGGTCTATCTGTCCGATGTTCGTCGCTCTCGCAGATCGATGCATCAGACACGATGACGGTGTTCTGGCGATGATCCAGCCGACCGTTGCACTAGCGAATCATTCAGGCAGATTGGAGCGGCTCCTCCTGGCTAGTCGTTTCTCAGTTGACACTGTTCTGACATGCCACCAGCCCGGAAATATCAACTTGAGCCAGGACACCAGTATCAACGAGAGTATCGTCGTCATGCGTCGCCACCACGGTGTCCGGCAGCCGACAAGGTTCATTGCCTTAGACCGCTTTCCCAACGACGACACTGAGGTGGCTGAGTTGTTCAAAGCGATCGAATATCGGGGCGTTGGCTTGCTGATGGACGGCTGGGGTGAGGTTTCCGAATGGCCCGCCGAACGCGTGCAGCAAGGCGACTGGACTGCTGCCATCTGGCGTTCCCCAATACTTGCCGAGGCATCAGCAAAACTCGCCGACCACCCAGCTCTTTTACCCATGGCTGAGCTAGGCATGTCGTGTCACCTGACACGCCCTGCGCTCGCAACTGCCCACCGCAGCTCGTCAGCCGACGTATCAGGCGCCTTCCCGATCCTCAAGAGCAAAGGCGCTGATGGGCAGCTACGGGTTGAAGCCATACCCGACGAACACTGGGTAAACAAGCAAGCGCAACCGTCACCCGTACTCGACAAGGCTTCATACCTACTTGTAACAGCTGGTCAGCGCACTAGTACTGGGCGTCTAACCGCTGCTGCATCGGATATTCAGTACGTAGGACACGGTTGGATGCCGGTCAGCGGCGTGAATGCCCGCCGAGCGAAAGCAACAGTCATATTCTTTAACTCGACACCAGGACGGCTGTTGGTGATGCGAAATCCCGGTCGCGCTCTCGAGTTTCCGCAATATACCCCAGCCATTATTAACAAAATGCCCGTGCCCGACCTCTCCGATTCGCACATCTGCGCGACTCTCGCTGACTGCTGGACAGCCACTCGAGATATGGTCGTCCCGCAGTTCCGCGATGGCGAGTGCGAAGTTCGTGAACTTTGGGATGCTGCCGTCTGTGATGCCCTCAGCTGGGACGAGGCTGAAATCGCTGCGCTCCGCAATCTGCTACACGCCGAGCCCCATGTCCGTGGCCTCGCCTACGGACAATACAGCGACTAACCCAGCCATCGACAGTCGCTATCGCCGTCAATCCGACTCCTCGGCCGGCCACCGTCGTCCCAGCTCAGAGCAGCCTTAGCTGTCGGGCCTTAGCTAGGGCTTCGATTCGGTTGCGGGCGTGCAGTTTTACTAGCAACGACTGGATGTAGCTCCGGACCGTGTTTTCGGCCAGGTGGAGTTCGGCGGCGATCTCCTTGCTGGTGCGGCCCAGGGCGATTACGCACAGAATCTCGTACTCGCGTAATGTCAGCGACTCGTATAGGCCGCCGTCGTCTCCCAGCGACATGGCTCTAGCCCGGGGATCTTCGACTAACGCCGGGTCGACGAAAAGCTCGCCGGCCATTACCCGCCTCAGAGCATCCACCAGGTTGTTGGCGTCCTTCAGCACTATGCCCATAGCTCCGGCATTCAAACAAGCCCGCAACGGTTCCCGATCGTCGAACGCGGTATGGATAACAATCCGGGAACCACCCGATACTTCACTCAGCAGCCGGCAGAAATGTGTGGCGAAGTTGTTGCCCAGCTTCAGATCTAGCACTACCAGATCGGGCTGCAGCGACTCGGCTAGAGCCACGCCCTCTTGGCCGCTGGTGGCGTCACCCACCATGGAGAAATCCGGCTCCTGAGCCAAGAGCTGGCGAATACCATCAATGACAACCGGATGATCATCGATCACCAACACCGCTGCCCTAGTCGCCGTGTTGCTCATCCTTGTGTTGGGGCATTCTCAACCGGCAATGTCACGCGGATCGTGGTGCCGCCATCCTCCCCTGAGCGAATCTCTAGCTCACCACCCTGGCGCTGGGCTTGCCGCAAAATCGAGGCTAGCCCCCAGTGTTGATCCCCGCGGGGGATAGCCCCCAACTCGAAGCCCTCTGGCAAACCGCTCCCGTCGTCTTGCACTACCAGCGACACTGCTGAATCGTCAAAATGCAAAGTGGCCACTACCAGCGACGCTCCGGCATGACGCTCAACGTTGAACAGAGCTTGACGACAAGCCCCAACGAGAGCTGCTTCCGCACTAGAAGGAAGCGGCCTTATAGGACCCCTCACCACGAAATGGGCAGCAATGCCAGATCGGGTTTGTAGGTCGTCGATCTCCCGTTGGATGGCAGCGGAAACAGCTTCGCAAGAAGACCCCGGAACCATAATCTGAAACGCCTCGCGCAGCCGCTGAGTCGCCTCTTGAGCCTGGACCTCGATCCGCTTGGCCGCCGCGGACATGTTCTCTTCGCTTCCAGAGCGCAGCCGCTGAGCAGCAACGCAAATCGCGAAGAGCAACTGGCCTACGTCGTCGTGCAGGTCGCTGGCTATCCGCTGGCGCTCGGCATCTACTCGCTGTTGGATAGTTGCAGAAGCCTGGATTGAAGCCGCCATCATGGGGGCCACATCGGAGGCGGCTTGCTGAAGGACGATCTTTGCCCGTTCGCCAATCGAGCCGATTGAGCGAACCCCGCCGTAGAGCAAACCAACCAGTTCGCTCTCGTGCTCCACGGGTACCGCCACCATGCCGCCCAAGCCTTCGGCGGTCACGATGTCTACGAAGTGGTCGGTGATCCGAGGATCATCGGCATAGTTCTGCACTTCAACCGGTTGGCGTTCCAGCATCACCCGGCCCCCGAGACCTTGGCCGGTTGAACTCTGACCTGGCGAAATCGATCGGTACGGGCTCCGAGCACCCCTCTCATGGCACATCTCGCCGAAGGGTCCCGCACTGCCACCGATACCAGGGGAAGGCCCAGCAGCCGGTACAACTCAACCGCGGTCCGCTGGGCAAGCGCCCCCGGGTCCAGGAACCCGACAAGGGAACCACTCAACTCGGCTAAGCGCTCTAGGTCATCTTTGCCGGTCGCTTCAATGGTGTTTGCTAGCCGATAGCCCAAATCGAAAACAACCATGATGAAGCGCCTCCACTCACCCAGACTCTTGTGTCTTTGCCATCACTTTGCCTTGGCTTTTGCCATAGGAGACAACTCGAAGCCTCCTACTAGCTTCTCATAAGCTCGCCCAACTCGTATCAGCGTCTTCTCGTCCCACGGCCGGCCGACGATGCTCATCCCAACCGGCATCTCCCCGGCAGTCGCCACGGGGATCGTGAGATCAGGATTGCCCGTGACGTTCGAGACGCAGGTATTCGGAATCATCTCCAGAGCCCGGGCCACGTACTCGGTGACAGAGGCGTCGCTGGGAGGAATCCCCTTGGCCGGGAAAGGCAGCGTCGGGTAGCACAGCACATCGTATTCCTCTAGCGCTGCAGCAATCGCGGCGTTGATGAGCGGCCGCACATTAGAGGCTCGTGCGTAGGCCGCTCCGCCAGCCTGGCCGATGGTGTACTCGGCGCACAGCATTACGAACTTCAAGGTCATCGAAGCCAGATGGGCGCTGCTCTGCCAACCCCTCATCGACTGCTCCATCACCTCCGGGTCGAACAATCCTCGGTAGTTCATCCCGTATCCGTTGCCCCGGATCATCTGCCACATCGCCCCCTCGGTGGCGATGACGTTCCACACGTGCAGAGCGTCGCAGTGCTCGGGGATCGAGATCGTCTCTACCCGCGCCCCGCAATCGGTCAAACGGTTCGCTGCCGCCTCGACCAGCGAGTCAGAATCAGGGTCACTCAACCCATCCCAACCAAAAGCTTCGGCTACCACGCCCACGGAAAGACCCTCAACCCCGTCGTTCATGCCCGACGCATAATCCACACCGGTCGGCGCATTGGCTTGACGCGAGTCGTAGCCATCAGGCCCGGCGATAGCGGTAAGAAAAACCGCCAGATCTTCCATGTTCCGGGTGATCGGACCTAGATGATCAATAGTCCACTCGATTGGATACGCGCCGGTGTAGGGCACCAGCCCGAAGGTCGGCTTGAGACCAACGTTGCCGCAGAACGCAGACGGCATCCTGATCGACCCGCCCTGGTCGCCAGCGATCGCCATGTCCACCTCACCAGCGGCAACTAAAGCGCCGCTGCCCCCCGACGAACCTCCTGAGGTCTTCGAGGGATCCCAGGGATTCCTGATGGGCTCCAAGGCGTTGGTATGGCTAGCCCCCGAGAAGCACAGATCTTCGCAGGCCGACTTGCCCATTATGACACCGCCGGCCTCAAGGATTCGCCTGACCACAGTGGCATCCACCGACGGGACGAAGCCCTGAAGGATGTGCGAACCGTTCATCATCGGCACACCGGCCACCGAAGTGTTGTCCTTGATAGCGAACGTTCTGCCTGCTAAGGGCCCCGTCTCACTCTCCTGGATAGCGCAGCGGTAGTACCAGGCCCCTAGCTCATTGTCAGCCGCGGCGGGTCTGAAGCTGCTCCGCTCAGGACTCTCCGGCCTAGTCGCGTCGTAGAGGGCATCAACCCGGTCGTAGGACCCAAGCGCACCCTCGATTAGCGCCCGGAACGCGGTGAGTGTTTCTTCTCCCAGTCCAAGCTTCCAGCGCTCTGAGATTGCCTTCAGCTCGTTGATTGCCGGAGCCGGAATTCCCACGGATCCTCCTTTGCCGAGCAACACCTCGGAGAGCTTCCCCCGAGTGTTCCTGAGCAGGATCGTAAGGCTGGGCGGCTTGAACCTAAACCTACGATTGCAGGTATAAGTTCGGTGCCAACGCAGACCGCGTACCGCGGTTTGGGTCCCCGTGATCAAGTCCCCGGCTGACCATCACCTTCATTCGCGGCACCTTCATTCGCGGCACCTTCATTCGCGGGTAGTTAGCCGCAACCCTGCAATCGCAGGTTACAGCTCAGCGGGGTTCGAGGTGAACTTGTCTTGTGCAACTACTCGTGCACCTATGAGGTCTCCACGCGTGGGCAACCCTCTAATAGGGGTTTCCTGGAGTGCTTCTAGAAGTGAAACCGCGGTACAAGGAAGGGAATGCACAGCCAATGAGAAAAGCTAAAGAGCACCGCTTCAACAGCCCTTGGCGGCAGATGGCCGCAGGTTTGTTGGTGTTTGTCCTGCTGGCAGCAGCCTGTGGCAACGATGACGATGACCAGGCTGAGCCAGCTGCGAGCGCTACCAGTCAGGTTACCCAACCCGAGTCGACTACCAGCCAAGCCAGTGATGCCAGTGACACGCCAGAACCAGCGCCGGACAGCAGCAGCGAAGGTGAAGGCGAGAGTGAGGGTGAAGCTGGAGGCGAGGATGCATCGGCCCCCGAAGACGGAGATACAGGGGAAGTCACCACCCCCAGCGGGCCAGTCAGAGTGGGAAGCCTGCTAGACGAGACTGGTCCTTTGAGCATCTATGGTGAGCCCATGGCTGATGCCACCCGTCTGGCTATCGCGGCCATCAACGCCCAGGGCGGAGTGCTCGGACGTCAACTCGAGCTTGTAGCCCTCGACTCGAAATCGGATCAAGACGAGTACATCTCTGGCGCCGACCGACTGGTCGCCGAGGATCTCGCCGTGGTTCACGCCGGTATTACCAGCGCATCCCGGGAAGCGATCCGCCCAATATTCGGCGAGGCCGAACTGCTTTACTTCTACAACGTCCTCTATGAGGGAGGCGTTTGCGACAAAAATACCTTCGTCACCGGGGTGGTCCCAACCCAGCAGCTCCAGGTGCTCATCCCCTGGGCGATAGAGAACATTGGTCCTCGCCTGTACATTCTGGCCGCCGATTACAACTACGGACAGATCTCCGCAGACTGGGTTAGGCACTATGCCGCAGAACACGGCGGAGAGATCGTGGGAGAAGACTTCTTCCCGCTCGACGTTGCCGAGTTCGGTACGACCATATCTGCAGTGCAAAGCGCGGAGCCAGATGCTGTTATGTCGTTGCTAGTCGGCGGTGCCCACATGTCGTTCTATAGCCAATATGCCGCCGCAGGTGTCAACGCCAACATTCCCGTAGTGTCCACAACCTTCGGGCTTGGCAGCGAACAGGTAGCTTTGGACGCAGCTTCAGCTGAGAACATCATCGTGGCGTACCCGTACTTTGAAGAACTAGACACCCCAGAAAACCAAGCTTTTGTGACCGCCTGGCAGGCCGAATACGGCAACGACTACCCATATATCACCGACCTGGCCGTGTATGTCTGGGAGGGCTGGCATCTGTGGGCCGACGCAGTCAATACTGCCGGCACTTTGGAACGCGAAGCGGTAATAGCTCAACTCGAGAGCGGTGTTAGCTTCGACGGTCCCAAAGGGACTGTGGCCCTAGACGGTGCGTCTCATCACCTGGTCCAGCCGGTCAGCCTGGCTCGAACTAACGACTCCGCCGGCTTTGATGTCTTTGAGACGTTCGACAACATCCCACCCTCATTTGAGCAAGAGTCGTGTGACTTGATTGCCAATCCCGACACCGACGAACAGTTCACCCCCTAGGTCCTTACTCCCTCTAGGGCTCGATGACCTTCGACAGGATCTTCAACCTTGGTTTCGATCTCGTCTCGGCGATCTCGATCCTGTTGCTGGTTTCTGTCGGACTGGCAGTCGTCTTTGGTATACGGGGCATCATCAATCTGGCTCACGGCGAGTTCATCATGCTGGGTGCATTCGCCACGCTCTCGGGGGTCCGAAGCGGCCTTAACGTGTGGGTTGCCATGGTTGTTGCCACCCTGGCAGTTGGCGTCTTCGGCATCGTGTTGGAGTTTCTGCTGATTAGACGACTTTACGGTCGCTTGTTCGACACCATGTTGGCCACGTGGGGGGTTTCGCTGATCCTCATCCAAGCCGTAGATAACCACTATGGATCTGTGACCGAAGGGATCCCAGTTCCCGTGGGTAGCTTCAATGTCGGCGACTTTTCCATGTCAACCTATAACACGATCCTCATGGGAGCAGCCGCGATTCTTACCTTGGGCACTTTGGGGGTGATGCGGCGCACACGATATGGACTCTTAGCCCGCGCGGCCACCCAGTCGTCAACCATGGCTCAGCAACTCGGGGTCAACACTTCTTTGGTCAATATGTGGACTTTCGGGCTGGGGTCGGCCCTAGCTGGGGCGGCCGGGGCGCTGCTGGCTCCGCTGGTCGGTGTAATTCCCACTATGGGCCAGGTATACGTCGCCCGTTCCTTTATGACGGTAATAGTGGGCGGACCCTCGTTTATCGCTGGTACTGCATCGGCCAGCGGTTTGCTGGGATTGGTAGAAAACGTAGCCACCAACCGGTTCACGCCCGTAATCGGCCAGGCCATGCTGCTCATCGCCGCAATTGTCATCCTGCGGTTTATGCCGCAAGGCCTCACCGGGAAGCGCAGCAGGCGTTGATGGCATTAGCAACACGGTTTGCCGGCTCTGGTGCACGCTCCGCCCGGGGTTCCCTGCGCTCAGATTTGTCGGTTGCCGTGCTTGTACTGGTAGCTGTAGCGATCTTGGGGAATCTGATAGAGGAGTTCACTGCTTTCGAATGGTCTCTTTGGGCCATTCAGGTCATCTTGGCTTTATCACTGGTTCTGATCTGGGGTTACGGCGGCATCTTCAGCTTCGGCCAAGCCGCGATGTATGGCGTTGGCAGCTACACCTACGGGTTCTGGGCTAGCAACTTTGTGGATAGCACTGGCGAAACCCTGAGCGCTGTAGTGGCCGCAGTCATCGTCGGTTCAGCCTTTGCTGGGCTATTAGGCTACTTCATGTTCTACGGCAACGTCACCAACGTTTATGTCGCCATTATCACCCTGGCCACGAGCCTGGTGCTGTTCGCCTTCGTGAACTCCACTTCCGGATCGCAATACCGGATCGGCGATGTGCCCTTTGGGGGCTACAACGGCATGACCCGCATTCCTCGGCTAACCTGGCGTCTGCCCGGTGGCGCCAGCCATGAGTTGACCAGAGTCCAGTTCTTTGTGGTGTGTACGGCCGCGGCTCTGTTGATTGCTGTAGGGATCCGCCTGCTTTCCCGACGCCCGTTCGGCAGGGTTGCGGTGGCTATGCAGGACAACGAGCTGCGCACCGAATTGATCGGCTACAACGTCCGAGCCCACAAGCTGGCGCTATTCACCATTGGCGGCGGTATTGCCGCTTTCGCCGGTGCCCTGTTCGCGGCGTGGGGTCGTTTCGTCAGCCCCCCAGTGTTTTCTCTGACTCCCGCTGCACTAGTGGTCATATGGGTTCTCGTGGGCAGTAGATCCAGCGTTGCCGGTGCTTTTATTGGAGTTCTTATAGTTGAAGGTCTCTCTTCATGGGCAGGAGGATCGGACGGTAATAATGAGCCGATCGTGCTCGGCGCGATCCTCATCTTCATCGTGGTCTTCTTACCCGGAGGCGTCGTTGCCAACGCAGCAAAGGCACGGGATTTCGTGAGCAACAGCATGAGTAATCGGAAGGCAAGCACCGGGCCTCGCACATCCCCGTCCGCGACCATCCCCGACGCCTTGAGCGCCGACCAGAAGCAAATCACAATTGAACCTGCAACTCCGGTGTTTGTTAGCACGGAGAAGTCCAGTGAAGAACGCATCCGGTCCTCTATTTCCACCCGTATGGTCACCAAACGATTTGTAGGTATAGCTGCGGTTGACAAGGTGACCCTTGAGTTCCCAGAGCAGGGCGTTTTCTGTGTTATAGGACCGAACGGTGCGGGTAAGAGCACCCTTCTGGGACTGTTGTCGGGACAATATGCCGCAACTGAGGGGTCAGTGCTGTTGGATGGGCAAAACCTCACCAGATGGCCGGCTTTCAAGCGGGCGCGCCATGGAATAGGCATCAAGCTTCAGGTTGCATCTATCTACAAGAATCTCTCAGCTCAGGAGAATCTGTGGCTGGCGTGTTACGCCATTACTCATGACACGCATGTGCCGATACTCGTGTCCAGCAACTCTTGGAGTGGCTCCGGCTAGCTGACCTGGCACAAGCGCCCGCCGGGACTCTGTCACATGGCCAACAACAGTGGCTCGAGATCGGAATGGTCGTCGCAACCGAGCCGAGGGTTGTGCTGCTCGACGAACCCACGGCTGGTATGACCAGGGAAGAGACCCGCCAGACCGGGGAGTTAGTGGCCCAACTCGGTGAGCGGGCGTCGGTCATCGTGGTCGAGCATGACATGGAGTTCGTGCGTCAACTCGGCGCTCCGGTGACCGTGCTCCATCGCGGTGCCCTATTCACCCAAGGTAGCTTCGATGAGTTATCCCGCGACGAGCGCATCCTCGACATCTATCTGGGACGTGAGTAAGCAATGCTGCGTTTGGATCACGTGCGCGCGGGGTATGGCTCTACTCCAGTTCTCCACGCTGTCAGTTTGTCGCTCGGCGCAGGTGAGATCGCCGCGGTATTAGGTCGCAATGGAGCTGGCAAGACAACGCTGCTTAAAACCATCAGCGGGACGATTGCCTGCACCGAGGGCAGCTTGAGCTTTGACGGAATCAACTTGGGTTCGCGCGGAGCCTTTAAACGTGCCCGTCTAGGCATCTCTCACGTGCCCCAAGGTCGAGATATCTTCCCGCGGCTCACTGTGACTGAAAACCTGCAGGTAGCCTCCTCGCAGGGTCGCAAACAGCGAAAAGACCAACTAGATGAAGTGTTCGAGCAGTTCCCTCTTTTGGCCGAAAAAAGCCGAACTCGTGGTGGCAACCTTTCTGGCGGTCAACAGCAGATTCTGGCTCTGGCTCGAGCGCTGATGGCCAGACCGAAACTTCTGCTGCTCGACGAACCTTCAGAAGGAATTCAGCCGTCAATCCTGGACGAGATCGCGGCCACCGTCCTGCAAATAAACTCACAACGAGGCATTGCTGTACTGATAGTGGAGCAGAACCTTGACTTTGCCGCACGAATTGCTCGCCGAGGTCTGATGATGGACAAAGGCGAGATTATTGAGGAAATGGACATTGCCGAACTCAGTCGCAACCGAACTTTGCAGAGAAAGTACATGGCGCTCTAGGAGTTGACATGTCTACTGAGCAACTGGATTGTGCCAGGCAAAATCTCTTCAAGGAGATCCGAATAATGAGAACAGAAAATGAAGCTGTCAGTTGATTCAGGAGCTACAGCAATTCCGCTGCTGAATGAGACTATCTCCGCCAACTTGGCCCGTATAGTGGCCGCCCACGGTGATCGAGATGCGTTGATCTCTGTTGCACAGAATCTACGCTACACCTACTGGGAGTTTGCCGCTTTGGTTGACAAAGTGGCTGCTGGGTTAATCGCTCTGGATGTGCAAATTGGTGACCGGGTGGGAATCTGGAGCCCTAATTGCGCCGAGTGGGTGCTAGTGCAATATGCCACTGCTCGGATCGGAGCGATCTTGGTGACCATCAATCCGGCGTATCGGGTGTCGGAGTTAGAGTACGCCATGAACCAGTCGAAGATCTCCGTACTGGTGGCTGCAGAATCGTTTTCCCACAGCGACTACCGGGGAATGGTCGAGCAGGTGTGGGACAAGGTTCCAGCCCGGAAGGTTGTCTATCTCCAGACCTCGGACTGGGAAGACCTCATAGCCAGCGGCCAAGCGGTTTCGGCGGACCAACTGCAGCAACGCTCGGCAAAGCTTCACCCCGACGACCCAATCAACATTCAGTACACTAGCGGGACCACTGGGTTTCCTAAAGGAGCCACGCTAAGTCACCGAAATATCTTAAACAATGGGTTTTTCGTGGGCGAGGCTTGCGGCTACACCCCGGTCGACCGGGTTTGTATACCCGTCCCCTTCTATCACTGCTTCGGCATGGTGTTAGGTAATCTGGCTTGCACCACCCATGGTGCTGCCATCGTGATTCCTTGCGCTGGGTTCGATGCCGCAGTCACGCTACGGGCCTGTGCCCAAGAGCGCTGCACCAGCCTGTACGGGGTTCCTACTATGTTCATTGCCGAATTAGCCGAACCTCAACTTGAGGATTATGACCTGTCTTCGTTGCGGACCGGAATCATGGCCGGCTCACCATGTCCTGTAGAGGTAATGAAACAGGTTATGGCCCAGCTGAACATGAGCGAGGTAACCATTGCTTACGGCATGACCGAAACTTCGCCAGTGTCCACCCAAACCTCGGTCCACGACTCTCTGGATAAGCGGGTGGCAACAGTGGGCCGGGCCCATCCCCATGTGGAGATCTGCATTACCGACCCCTCAAATGGTGAAATTGTGCCCCGAGGCCAAGCTGGCGAACTCTGGACCCGGGGCTACTCGGTGATGCTGGGCTACTGGGATGACGAGGCTCGCACCGCCGAGGTTATGGACGCCCAGGGCTGGATACACACTGGTGATCTGGCGGTTATGGACGACGACGGATACATCGCCATCGTCGGGCGTATCAAGGACATAATCATTCGAGGCGGGGAGAATATCTACCCGCGAGAGGTGGAGGAGTATCTCTACCGTCATCCTGAGGTGGTTGAAGTTCAGGTGATCGGTGTACCCGATCCGGTTTACGGCGAGGAAGTTATGGCTTGGATCCAGCTTCGTGGCGATGCCGAACTACATGCCGACGACATCAAAGCCTTCTGCCGGGGCCAGATTGCCCACTACAAGATCCCTCGCTACGTGAAGTTCGCTGACGAGTTCCCGATGACCGTTACCGGCAAAATTCAGAAATACCTAATGCGGGAAATATCGATAGCGGAACTCGGCCTGAGCGAAACCGTCGGAGAGCGAAGCCCATGAGCACGAATCTCACAAGAGAGCAGGAAGTGTTTCGCGACGTGGTGCGCGACTTTGCAGCTCGCGAGATCGCCCCACATGCAGCCGATTGGGACCGCGACCATGTCTTCCCCACGGACACGGTGAGGGCCATGGGAGAACTCGGCCTTTTCGGGCTGGTGTTCCCCGAGGAGTACGGGGGAGGCGGCGCCGATTTCACCACTCTGTGCATCGCTATCGAGGAGATAGGCAGAGCAGACCAGTCAATGGGAATCACGCTGGAAGCGGGAGTGAGTTTGGGGGCCAAGCCGATCTTCGAATTCGGCAGCGAGAGTCAGAAACAGCGGTATCTTCCCGATCTAGTGGCCGGTCGGGCGCTGGCCGGGTTTGGCCTCACCGAACCGGGCGGCGGTTCAGACGCCGGAGCTACCCAGACCCGAGCCGTGCTAGATCGCTCAAAACCGATCCCGGAGTGGGTGATCAACGGCTCCAAGACTTTCATCACCAACTCGGGAACCGACATCACCAGCTTGGTCACGGTGACGGCTCGAACCAGTGAGGGCATCTCGTCGATCATCGTCCCATCCGGGACGCCAGGTTTTGTGGTGGAGCCGGCCTATCGGAAGATGGGGTGGCACGCTTCGGACACCCATGGTCTGGTATTCGACGACTGCCGAGTGCCTGAGTCGAACCTGCTGGGGAAACCGGGCCGCGGCCTCCAGCAGTTCTTGTCCACCCTTGACGACGGCCGCATTGCCATTGCTGCTCTGGCTGTGGGGCTCATCCAAGCTTGCCTAGATGAATGCACCGCGTACGCCAACCAGCGCCAGGCTTTTGGTAGGCCAATTGGTAGCTATCAGGCAATCGCGTTTAAGTGTGCCGACATGGCAGTAGCCGCAGAGACCGCCCGGCAGGTGACCTACGCCGCAGCCGCCCGCAAAGACGCCGGACTGCCATGCACAATGCATGCAGCTATTGCCAAGCTGTACGCCACCGAGGCCGCGGTCTCCGCCACGCGGGATGCCACACAGATCTTCGGCGGCTACGGATTCGTGGACGAAACCCCGGTGTCCCGCTTCTACCGGGATGCCAAAATCCTGGAAATCGGCGAAGGCACCAGCGAAATCCAACGCCTAGTCATCTCCCGAGAACTCGGCTTGGCTGACGCACAGTAGCTCCTTGCCGCGAAGCCTCCGGCTCGGCGGGCGCCACCGCCACGGAAACGTGCGAGATTCGCAAGATATAGTTTTCTGCTTGTTCCGCGACCCTCATTGAGGGTCCACTTTAAGGAGTGTAGAGTGGTGCGACCTAGCTATGACGAGATGCGACGGCTCCTCGATGTTGAGGATTTTGCTGGTTTGTTCATCGGACGTTTAGGTTGGGATCATCCGCCATCTTCGCTTGCCAAGTTGGGTGTTAGGGATACCGAGCTAACGGCCCAGGCTTTAGCCGAAAAGCGCGGGGTGCTTCTTTGGGTCGTTCAATGTGTCTCAGAACCGTCTAGGGCAGATCAACACAAGGTCGTCCGCGATGTGTCGCGCCACTCACGGGGCGTGCTGGTGGTTTTCGCAACTCCAGAGTGCCAGATCTGGCTGTGGCCAGAGCAGAGATCATCGGGAGTCGGCTATCGGCTGGTTGACCACCCCTATCACCCGGGGGCTGGGAATGATTCGCTATTGCAGCGTATTGCTGAAGCTTCTTTCTCACTTAGCGAAGAGTCCTCGCTCACGACTCCCATTGTGCTGAAACGTGTGAGACGGTCGTTCAACGTAGAAGAAGTCACAAAGTCATTTTATCAAGACTTCAAGAAACACCATAAAGAGCTAGCCCAAAGCATCCTTGGGATTTCGGATAGCAACGATCGACGTTGGTATGCCTCGGTACTGTTGAACAGGATCATGTTCGTTTACTTCATGCAAAGAAAGGGATTTCTGGACGGCGATACCGACTATCTGCGAAACCGCTTGGGCATAGTAAGTAGTAGCACTCAAGCATCAGATTATCCGGGAGGTTACTTCAGCGAGTTCCTATTACCATTATTCCATAATGCGCTAGGAAGTCCCAAAGCAGTTATTTCTGACGCAGAGATGTGTAGGATCATTGGTAATGTTCCTTATGTTAATGGCGGTATATTTGAAGCGCACCCGCTGGAACAGGAACATACAATTAGTATCCCAGACGCTGCATTCGAGAATCTATTCGAGTTCCTAGGTAAGTGGCGTTGGCATCTCGATGAGCGGCCAACTGGAAATCCGAAAGAAATAAGTCCGGACGTGCTTGGGTTCATCTTCGAACAATATATAAACCAACGAGAGCAAGGAGCATATTACACGAAGCCAGACGTGACGGGATACATGACTGCCGCAACAGTAATTCCGGCAGTTGTAGACCGGCTTCAAGCTGCTGGCCTGGCTGACCCTTGCATACTGCTTCCGAAATCCGGCGACAATTATATGTACGAGGAACTTGGATATGGACGGGATGTCGAGTGTCCGTCGCATGTCGAAATGAGTGAGTATCCGGACGCCGGGATAGATGTTGCCCTGCCAGGAGAGAGATGGTGTGAGGTGCTTCACCGGCGCAAGCGTTACCAGCAACAGCGTGCTAAGTTGGACTCGGGTGCTGTGCAGGATATCGACGACGCGATCGCCGAAAATCTTGATCTGCGCATGATTATTGATGACTACCTTCGAGCACTGGGTTCGGTAGCCGAAGTTCAGATAGCGCACGAGGTGCTACTTTCACTCACAGTATGTGATCCTACAGTTGGTTCAGGGGCGTTTCTATTTGCTGTTCTCGATGTGCTTGATGATATGCAAACAGCGGTGTTCGAGAGGGCGGAAGAACTGGAAGCCAAAGGTCATGGCACCGCTGCGTTTCTTGACGAAGCGCGCTCACACTCCAACACACGCTATTGGCTTCTAAAGGCGATCTGTCTCAACAACTTGTACGGCGTCGATCTGATGTCTGAGGCTGGTGAGATTGCCAAGCTGCGACTCTACCTAAAGCTCGTAGCACAACTAGACAAGAGATCGCATATCGAGCCCCTGCCCGACCTCGACTTCAACATTAAGACCGGTAATTTGCTTGTCGGCATCGCTGATGTTGATGACGCCGATCGTCGCTTTGCGGGGGGGGGGGTGGAGCACTGCCCTTCGATCATGTCCGGCGACTCAAGGACAAGGGCGAACAGCTTGTGGCCGAATACAGAAAGTTCATTGATTCGCAAACTGCGGTGTCTGGCGTAGCATCGGGCACTTATTCTAAGAAGGACTTGATCCAACAATTCGAAGCAGCTCGTGAACTAGCAGATTATGAACTGTTCAGGCTGCGGGGCGAAGTTGGCGAACTAGAGCGATGGAGCGAATCGCATCGTCCGTTTCACTGGTTCATTGAGTTCCCCAGCGTGTGGCAACGCGAAGATTTTAATAAGGGCTTCGATGTCATTGTTGGTAACCCGCCATATATCAAGGCGACAACTAATACATGTAAAAAGTTTGAATACACTTGGCACGGCTACGAAACCGGAAAGTGTCCTGACATCTACGCCGTGTGTATGGAACGAGCAGTTGATTTGTTGAATGATCGCGGTAGGTTTGCAATGATTGTTATGCACTCAATCTGTTTCAATAGACAGTTCGAACCTCTGCGTAATCTACTGTTTACGAGCTTTCCATTTCTCTGCATTTCTTCCTATGCAAGAAGGCCTGATAGTATTTTTTCGGGATCAGCGGCCGTGCGTAATAGCATTGTTATTGCAAGTCGGCGTAGTGAAACTAGGTTTGTCACCTCACGGTGTCGTCGTTGGTCTAAACAGGGTAGGCACATATTATTCTCTTCAATTCAATACACCGAGCCAGATTCTGTTCTTCTTGCTTGTGGCAATGTCAGGCAGTGGCCGTTTGTTGATGACCTTGATGTTATAGACGCGTTTGCAAAGTTAGTGAAAGAGCAAGATACCCTAGGATCTGTAGTTCGAAAACGAGGGTCTTTTAGGTTGGGGTTTAAAAAAGTTGCCCTTTATATGTTGTGGACGTTCATTGATCCCCCGCCGGTTGTCAGTCGGGATGGCGTTATTACTGTTTCTGATCGCGATCTTTGGATGCACTTTAATGACATTCGACATCGCGATATTGCATTTCTTCTAATGGCCGGCCGCTGGATGTACTTGTGGTGGTTGATTTATGGTGATGAATTTGATGTGATTCGTCATACGATCGCCTCTTTCCCAGCTGGTATTGAACGTCTTACCAACCATTCGAGTTATAGCGCGGAGCTTTATAATCCAGCAAGGCAGCTGCTAATACTGGCAGACAATCTCAAAGAAGAGTTACCGCGTCATCTAAAATGGCAGACGTATTCTGGACAAGAGATTGGGCGATATGACCTGAGAGAATGTACTCACATTACCGACGAATCAGATTGGCTGTTAGCTCAGGCTTGGGGCTTATCACGTGAGCAGTACGATGCGGCTGACAGTCTCCGTCAACGGATGACGTTTGGACAAAAGGACTGAGCGCTAATGCCACTCATCCTTGACAATATTGATTCGCAGCTTGAGTTTGCCATGCTGACGACGCTGGCATCATCGTGTCGCCTTGATACAGCTGTGGGATATTTCAATCTTCGCGGCTGGCGGTTGATTGCCGAAGCCGTTGATGCTCTGCTGCCTGCCGAGGGTGGCCAGCCGAAAGTGCGACTGCTAGTGGGGATGACCGAGAATCCTGACGAGGAGATGCGCAGATTTTCCCGGTTAGAGGTTCGCGCTCGGCTGGGGTTGCCGGTAACAAATAAGGTTGCAGAAGAGTATCGCCGGAAGATGCTGGCGGAGCTTCGTGCTCAACTGCAGGTAGGACTACCGACACCGGAAGACGAAGCAGCGCTTCGCACGCTGCGCCGCCAGATAGCTGCTGGTGACGTATCGGTCCGCCTATTCTTGGCTCATCCCTTGCACGCCAAGCTCTACCTATGCCACCGCCACGATGTTGCTGCGCCACGGGTCGCTTACGTTGGCTCATCCAACCTTACGCAGGCCGGCCTGCGAGAGCAGGGTGAGCTGAACGTCGACGTTCTCGACGGTGACGCTACTGCCAAGCTGCAGCGCTGGTTTGATGAGCGGTGGGAGGACCAGTTCAGTGTCCCGGTTGAGATGGAATTGGTCGAGCTGTTGGACGAGTCATGGGTGGCTCCTCAACCGCTCGAGCCTTACTTCGTGTATCTCAAGATGGCGTACCACCTGTCGCGTGAAGCGCGTGAGGGCCTTATCCAGTACGGCCTTCCTGCTTCGATGTCTGACAAGCTCTTGGACTTCCAGGCAGCCGCGGTGAAGATTGCGGCTCGGATCGTAAACCGTCGTCGCGGGGTGATTATCGGTGACGTTGTAGGTCTGGGCAAGACGATGGTCGCCACAGCAATTGCCCGACTTCTGCAAGAGGAAGAGGGAACCGAAGCGCTCATTGTCTGTCCCAAGAACTTGGCGACGATGTGGGAGTCGTACCGCGACGAGTATCGGCTCTTAGGCAGTGTCATGTCGCTTACGCAGGTGGCTCGCAAACTGCCAGATTTGCGCCGGTATCGGGTAGTAGTGATCGACGAATCACACAATCTGCGCTCACCCAAACGTCAGGACTACCAGGCGCTCAAGCGCTACATCACCGACAATGACTGCAAGGTGATACTTCTTTCGGCTACTCCGTACAACAAACAACTCGGCGACCTAGACGCTCAGCTCTCCTTGTTCTTACACGACGATGAGGATCTTGAAATCCGTCCCGAGGAAGCAATCGCCGATCTAGGAGAGGCAGAGTTTGCGCTCCGGTGTGATGGACAAACATCTACGCTTGCTGCTTTCCGCTGCTCGAAGCATCGTGCAGATTGGCAAGCGCTACTATCGCAGTTCTTGGTGCGTAGAACCCGCCGGTTTGTTCAGGATAACTACGCCGAGACCGACGAAGAGGAGCGCTCCTACCTGACGTTTGGGGACGGACAGCGTTTCTATTTCCCAGAACGGGTTCCACTACCGCTCGAGCGCCAGTTTACTGCCGACGATCCGGCAAGAGCAATGATCTCAGACGCCACGCTGGAGGCGATTGCGTCGCTGCGGCTTCCTCGCTACGACATGTCTGCCTACATAGCCGATGGTGCCGTTCCAGACGACTCCGAGCGCCCAATATTGGACGATTTGCGGAACTCTGCCAATGGTAACTTGCGAGGTTTCAATCGGATAATGATGTTCAAAAGACTCTCGTCATCCGGTCCGGCGTTTCTGGCCACGCTTCGTCGTCACGCCCTAAGAAACCGGGTGGCGCTTCATGCTTTGGATCAAGGGTTGTCGTTACCCTTGGGTTCGGTTGACAACGCCCTCTGGTCGGCCGAGGTGGATATTCAGACAGGTGACCTTTTCGAGGAGGGCCTGCTCGACGATTCCGACACAGCCGGAGAGTCAGTCGCAGAGATCGCCTACAACAAACTAGTAGCGGCCCGTCGTAGCCAGGTCCGCTGGCTACGTCCGGTGCTGTTCAGCTACGAATTTGCCGAAGCGCTTAGACACGACACTGAAGTCCTGGACAGCTTGCTCCGCCAGTTCGGTGACTGGGACTCAGACCGCGACGGCAAGATGGCCTTGCTGACCGACCTGGTAGCCGACCGATACGGCAACGAAAAGGTGCTGGTGTTCACTGAGTCTGCTGACACTGCCAGATACGTGGTGGAAGAACTGCAAAGCCGCGGTGTTAAGGGTGTGGCAGCTGTGACCGGCAATTCTGAGGACCCATCAGCCCTTGCCCACCGATTCTCGCCAAATGCCAACTCGCACCTTGGACCTATAGACGAAAGTCGCGAACTACGAGTTTTGGTATCTACCGATGTGCTGTCGGAGGGGCAGAATCTTCAGGACTCCCGCATCGTCGTTTGCTACGACCTACCGTGGGCAATCGTCAAGCTAGTTCAGCGAGCTGGACGGGTTGACCGGATCGGCCAGACCGCTGAGCAGGTTTTGGTTTACTCGATGTTCCCGGCGGATTCAGTAGAGAACGAGATCGGCCTTCGGCGTCGCATCCGCGAGCGCCTTCAGGAGAACGCCACGTTGCTTGGCTCCGACGAGGAGTTCTTTGGCGATCCCAGCGAGAAAGCGACACTCACCGGTCTCTACGACGAGCAAGCAGATACTCGCTTCGCCGTCGTGGGTACCGGTGATGATGTGGACCCAGTATCGATGGCCTACGAGATCTGGCGTCACGCCGCCGACAATCACCCCGATCTGGCCGCTCGCGTGGAGCGATTGCCAGATGTGGTGTACGCAACTCGTCAGGCGCAAGATGAGTCAGGGGTAGTTGTGCATTCCGCTGGAGTTTCTGGATCGGATGCATTCGCTTTCGTCCCGTGCGACGCTGCCGCCTACCGGATCACTCCTCAGGAAGCACTTCGACTAGCGCGTTGCGAACTCGATACGCCATCAGTCCAACGCCACGATGACCATCACACCTTGGTTGCGAAGGCTTTCGCGGGGCCGCTGCGCGCTCCAGTGGCAGGAGCTACTGCGGCGCTCACAGGAGTTCGGAAACGCTGCTGGGACCGGCTCCAGAATCACCGCTCCAAAATCGAACCGAGCTTGCTGTTCAGCGCAGACAAGCTTGATGATGCGCTGGGCTACCTTTGTGAGTGGCCGCTAAAGGAGGGAGCCACACATCGCCTTGCCGGTGCTCTAAAGGAACGGAAAATTGAGGATCTTGCAGCGCTGATCGTCAATCTCTATGCCGACGGACTCCTTTGCGTCCTGCCCGAGGCAACCGTGCCGCAGGAACTGTCGGAGCCGCGCATTATCTGCTCGATGGGCCTTCGCAGCGTCTGACGTAGTTCTCACCTGCGGGTGGGCTGGGCTTGACTCGGCATACTGACGGGGATGCGGCGGTTTTTGCGGCCCTGGTGGATTGTGTCGCACGTGTTGGTCGTGGTCTTGGTCATCGTGATGCTGAATCTGGGCTTCTGGCAGTTGCGGCGCTTGGAAGAGCGACGTGACCTAAACGCCCTGCAGGTTGAGCGCACGGCAGCAGCGGTGGTGACCCCCGATGCGCTGGCCGACGAGATCACCGCCAGAGGCGTCGAGGGTGTTGAGTACCGGGTGGTCGAGGTGACCGGTAGTTACCTTCCTGAGGACGAGGTGGCGGTGCGAGGGCGGACGTTGAATGGGGCTCCCGGCGTCTGGTTGCTGACCCCGCTGATGCCCGCTGAAGGCCAAGGATTGGTCGTAAATCGGGGGTGGGTGCCGCAGTCCGGCAGCGATCCGGCGGGCCGGCCTCCGTCGGCGGTTCCTGCAGGTGAGGTAACCGTCGGGGGCTGGGTGCGTCTCAGCGAGCAGCGGGCGGGCTTAGGTGTGGCCGACCCTACTGAAGGGCGCCTGGCCAGCTTGGCTCGGCCCGACATCACCCGGCTTGCCGCCCAATTGGATTACCCGGTGCAGCCCTACTACCTGCAACTCAATAGTCAGAACCCGCCCTCGGGCGACTTTCCGGTCATGGTGGCGCTGCCAGCGCCGGGTGATGGCCCCCACCTTGGCTATGCGGCGCAGTGGTTCATTTTTTCCGCCATTGGCGTGGTGGGGTATCCGTTGGTGCTACGTCACGTGTCTCGTCGTCACGACCGTGATGCTTCGGGTTACGGGGAAGATGCGGCTGAGGAGGATCTGGCCCTGCAGGAGACGTGACCTGATTCCCAGACGGGGCTGCGCCCTTCGGCTATTCGCCGGCGGCGAGTGGTTCGGCGCGTCCCTCTGCCTGACCGACGCTTCGGGCAAGTTTAATGACGGAGGTGTTGAGTTCTGAGACACGGATCTCTAGGGAGGTTTTGAGTTCGGTGATGCGGGCGTCGACTGAGGTTTTGAGTTCGGTGATGCGGGCGTCGACTGAGGTTTCGACTGAGCTAATGCGGGTTTCGACTGAGCTGATGCGGGTTTCGACTGAGCTGATGCGGGTTTCGACTGAGCTAATGCGGGCGTCGATGATAGAGTCGGTTCGCTGTGCCGATTCTTCGATCTTCCTGTCGATCTTGTCTTCGAGTTCGTTGAACCGTTGATCCATCCGCTCGAAGCGCTGGTTCACCTGGCTGAAGCTGGCGCGGTGGCCGCGGTCTAGGTAGAGCGTGAGTACCAGCCCGAAGCTGACGAGACTGATGATTGCCTGTTCCATGATTGTTCGCCTTTCATGTTAGCCGGCCAAGTCGGTTGCCGAGTCGGCCGGAATGGGTCGCGGGAGGGCCTGACGGCCAAGTGGCGCTAAGCCAAATAAGTAAAGAGATGAAGGCGTGCGCTAATGCGCCAAGAACTCAGAAGCGGCGGAATGTCCTAACCGAGTCTCAGCTTATCGAGGTTGCTGGCCGAGTGGGCGGAGGCGCAGGGTCACGATCTGGAAGTGCTGGATTCAGTCTTCGCCGTTGAAGGGTCCGAAGGCCCCAACGGGTAAGCCGCCGATGTTGCTGTCAACAACAAAGAGCGACCCCGCCAGTGGCTCTGTCGCCAAGCTTTCCTCGCTCAAGCTGGCACGGGCGCTGGTCACCATCAACTCTGAGTCGGAGATGAATGCGCAACTTGAGGGCTGACTCACCGGCGCGGTTACTCGCCCGATGATCTGTCCGTCGGGCTTAATTCTCAAAAGACCGGAGCCTCCCCACATGGCCAGCCAGAGACATCCGTCAGTGTCTACCGCCAGCCCGTCGGGCACGCCCGGCTCCGCTGATAGGTCCACGAACCGCTCGGGTGGGCCGACCGCTGGAATGTCAACATCGAATCTGGCCCGAAATACGCAACGCAGTCCGCTGTCGGCGAGATAGAGCCAGCGGTCGTCGGGGCTCCAGCCGATTCCGTTTGGGAGGGTGAGTTCGTCCCAATGCGCTAGCACCCGGTTGCCGTCCCACGACCAAAACTGGCCGCAGGACGGTTCGTGGCCGAGCCCGCAACTCCCTACCCAGAGACGACCGGCCCGATCGCATTTCGCGTCGTTAAACCGCTGGCCGTCGGGCAACACGACCGTCTCGGAAGTCACAGCATTGGCGGCATTAGCAGTGTTCAAATGGACGAGCGATCTGCCCGCGGCCGCCACAAAACCTGCCTGATCTCTTGCCTGCTCCCGCACAGGAACCACCGCGCCGAGAGATGTCATGAGCTGGAGTTGTTCGTAGCTATGACTTGTGCGGGTACGACTCTCGCTGGAATCCACCGACATCAGCGTTCCGCTCAGCATTTCAATCCAGCATGCACGGCCGCTGCGCTGATCCCAGAAGGGAGACTCAGCGACAGCGGAATCGTTCTTAACCCACAGATCTAGCTGCATGTGCGAACTCTTCAGCGATCCCGGAGATGGTCAAGAGTCTTGCTAGCGGCGTAGCCAAGCAGTCGTCGGGCCTTGTCGCTGCTGATGAGGCTCGTTTGGCCGGAGAGTTCGGCCACGATCGCGCTGGACGGGTGGATCCGGCTCATCAGCTCGGCAGACGAGACTACGTGCGTCGTGTCCGGAGCCGCCACGTTGCAGATGTGCCACCCTTTCAAGTCGGCTGTGAGTCCGGCGGCGATGGCCTCGGCAGCCTCCTGCAGGTGCAGCCAGGCCCACAGCTCTTTGCTGGCATCGAACTGACCCGACCGCACCGCCTCGAAACGGGCGACCTTGCGATCGTCATCGGCGACGAAAGGGAAGCGGAGTCCGATCACGGTCATGCCGTGGCGGCGAGACATCGTCTGGTAGGTCAACTCATCAGCCAACTTAGACAGCGAATAAGCGTCCTCGGGAAAGGCGGGATGCTCCTCATCGATCGGTACGTAGCGAGGCGAACGAGACCCCGGTGCCCAGGCCATGCCCAAAACGCTGAGGCTGGAAGCGGCCACAACCCGCCGGATACCGGCCTTCCCGGCTTCTTCGAGGGTCACAAAGGTCGCCGAGGTGTTGTCTCGGTACACGGTCAGCGGATCGCGTTCGAGCGGGCTCGGATAGGCGGCTAGATGCACCACAGCTCCGGCGCCGTCGAGGGCTTCACGCATGAACCCAGCATCATCGCAGCGGCCTCTGTGCGCCGCAGTCACATGGTTGCTAGCTGGCACCGCCCTGGCGTCGATGGCGATTACCTCGTGGCCGTGGTTCGCCAGGGTGCGCACCGCGGCGGTTCCAATCAGCCCGGCCGCTCCGGTGACCGCAACCCTCACGCCGCCAACCCTAAGGGCGTTGGACCGTTCCGTCCTTCCGGCGCAGGAGGGCCCAGCGGTCGTGCTGGAGCGGCGGGGGAACGGGGTACTTTTTCGCCGCTTGCTCATCGAAGCCCACTCCGAGGCCGGGCGCGGAACTCGGTATTAGGTATCCCTGGTCGACTTGGAGCGTTCCCGGGAACACTTCTCGGACCTGCTCGCCAAAATCCTGGCATTCCTGCACGCCGAAGTTCGGCACGGAGACATCTAGGTGGACGTTGGCCGCGTGCCCTAGCGGCGAGACATCCGGCGGTCCGTGCGGCGCCAGATTTACCCCGAAGAACTCACAAAACGCCGCAAGCCGTCGGGCTGGCGTGAGTCCGCCGACAGGTGGGATTCTCACTCGGGCAAAGTCGATGAGGCGCTTTTCCACCAGCGGCACAAAACGCGTCACATCGTCGAACAGCTCGCCCATTGCGAGCGGAGTGGAGGTGCTTTGGCGCAGCAGGGCAAAGTTCCCCGCATCCTCCGGACTCAGCGGATCCTCCAAGAACTTCAGACCTACCGGCTCGACTCGACGAGCGAACTCCCGAGCATCTACCGGGGAGAGACGTTCGTGAACGTCGTGGAGAAGTCCAACTGTGGCGTTGACCCTCGAGCGGATCTCCGCCAGCGCTGCGGGAACCAGACGGAGATATGCCTCTGGGTCCCACGGTTTGTTGCGTGAGGGAGGGGCTGCAAAGGCATAGGTATCGGTACCGGGAACTTCCAACTGCGCCCGCACGTACAAAAACCCGCGTTCTATGTAGCCCTCGATGGCGTCCATGAGTTCGGCTATGTCGCTGCCCCCGGCCTGTCCGTAGACCACGGCTCCGGTTCGCATTCGACCGCCGAACAGTGAATAAAGCGGCGCCCCGGCCAGCTTCCCCTTGATGTCCCAGAGGGCAACGTCGATTCCTGCGAGGGCGTTATTGGCGATAGACCCGCCGCGCCAGTAGCCGCTGTTGCGCAGCAGTTCAGCAATGTCAGAAATGTCGCCTACATCCCGCCCGACGAGCATCGGCGCCAGATAGTCGCAGATCACCGCATCGGTTGCCCGAGTCCGCTGCGGATCGGAGGCGCAGCCGTATCCGACGAGTTCAGGCTCTGTCGTCTCGACCTTAACGATCAGGTAAGGCAAACCGCCAGGAGCTGTCTGTATCGTCTTGACCGACCGGACCTGGACGCCCGTAGTAGCGGGCCATGGTGCGACCGCAAGCGGCGAGTGATCTGTGCCAGTCATTATTTTATGATTGTAAGGCTGGCTGGGGGCAGCAAGATCGAAGCAGCAAGATCAGGGCATGTTCCTCGCCGGCATCGCGGAACGACAAGCCAACCCTACTGTCTGTTCCACTGCGCATAGCTCCCGTGCGCAGCGTCATTGTGCACCTGTCATATTGTGCAACTAACGCTGGACCCGCGCTCCCGCTCCGCCGATGAGCCTTTCCACCTCGCTGAGACGCGCCATGGAGGTGTCCCCCGGGGTGGTCATCGCCAGAGCGCCGTGCGCCGCGCCGTATTCGACGGCTTCATTTATGGACCTTACGTCGAGCAGCGCGTGGATCAACCCGCTGGCGAAGCTGTCGCCCCCACCCACACGATCCAAGATCTCCAGGTTGGGTCTCGGCGTGGCCGCTACATGTCCCTCACCTCGGCTCCAGGCGACCGCTCCCCAGTCGTTCAGCGAGGCCGAAGTCACGCCTCGCAGGGTTGTGGCCACGATGCTCAGATTCGGGAAATCGCTCGTCACCTCGTCGATCATCCGCTGAAAGTTCGTGGGATCCAGGGCGGTGAGATTCTCGTCTACTCCGCTGACCTCGTAGCCGAGACACGCGGTGAAGTCCTCCTCGTTGCCCAGCATGACATCTACTAAGGGTGCCAACGCAGAGTTCACCTGGCGGGCCCGCTCCTTTCCGCCTACCGACGTCCACAGACTGGGCCGGTAGTTCAGGTCGTAGGAGATCCGCACCCCATGCTCGCGGGCGGTCCGCATGGCTTCCTCTGCGACTTCGGCGGTAGATGTGGACAGGGCGGCGAAAATCCCTCCCGTGTGTAGCCAGCGGGCGCCGACCTCGCCGAAGATCATCTCCCAGTCGATGTCGCCCGGCCGCAGTTGGCTCACCGCCGTGTGGCCGCGGTCCGAGGCGCCCACCGCGCCCCGCACGCCGAAACCACGATCGGTGAAGTTCAGCCCGTTGCGAGCAGCGCGGCCACATCCGTCGTCGGCCACCCAGCGCACAAAGTCGACTGCCACGCCGCCTTGCAGCATCAGGTCCTCCACAAGACGGCCAACGCTGTTATCCACCAAAGCGGTTACCACGGCGGCGCGGCGGCCAAAGCAACGGCGCAAACCGCGCGCCACGTTGTACTCCCCGCCGCCCTCCCAAACGGTGAACTGCCGCGTGGTGTGAATCCGAGAAGCGCCAGGGTCGAACCGGAGCATTACCTCGCCCAGCGAGACGATGTCGTAAAGGCACGACTTTGAATCACGCAAGCTAAGCGATGTCATAGTCCCGTTCCTTCCATGTTCCAGATCCTTTGGGTCGCTGACCAACTGGCACCGAACTCAAGGGCGCATTCGGCGAGGCGCTAGGCGCAATCATAAGTTCTCTCCGAGAGTTAGAATCAGTAGCTCACTACCAGTAACAGAGCATAAAAATGAGGTCAAACTTGGCGTGCTGGGGCTATGAGTTAGGCGAAAGTTGCGGCGGTTCGTGAGCGTCATAGACACCATTACAGCTTTAGGAGTGGTGCCAGTGGTCACCCTGGCCGACCCCGCTCAAGCGCCAAGCCTGGGGCGGGCACTCTGCGAAGGAAACCTGCCGTGCGTCGAAGTCACTTACCGGACGCAAGCAGCTAGCGCTTCGATCCACGCCCTACACCAACTCGGCGACTGCCTTGTCGGCGCTGGGTCCGTGACGACGCCCGCAGCGGTGGAGGCGGCGGCAGAGTCGGGGGCTAGTTTCATCGTTACGCCGGGCCTTTCCCAAGCGGTTCTCGACGAATCCCAAGCGCTCGGACTCCCCGTTATTCCGGGGGTTGCGACGCCAACGGAGATCATCGCTGCGCTTGACGCAGGGGTGTCGACGGTGAAGGTCTTCCCGTCGGGCACGCTCGGCGGCATCAAATACCTCTCGGCAATTCTGGCACCCTTTCCCGGTCTACGGGTCATGCCAACCGGCGGCATCAGTCCCGAGAACCTCCACGAGTATTTTCAACTCGAGGCCACCTTCGCCGTCGGCGGAACCTGGCTCGCCCCGCCTGCGGAAGTCGCGGCAGGTGACTGGCCTAGCGTCACAGCCAGGGCGCAAGACGCCGTGCGAAGGGTGCAACTGGCGCGGGAAGCCAGAGGCAACTTGGCGAAGTCCTGACACATAACATCACTCTTGACTGCCTAGCAAGCAAACGAGGTAATCCCCCAATATCTCGGTTGGCGGAAGGTAGCCTCAGCGCAATGTTCCCGTTGTCGTCGCCTGCTGTGGGTACCCCGCGCTTTGGCCGCGTGGTCACCGCCATGGTCACGCCGTTCACCCCCGAAGGAGCCCTAGACCTCGACGGAGCGGCCGAGTTGGCTCGCTGGCTGGTGGCCTGCGGTAACGAGGGGCTAGTCGTAGCGGGCACTACCGGCGAGTCACCTACCCTCAGCCATGACGAGCAGATACAGCTGATTGCCACGGTGGTCGAGGCCGTCGAGGTGCCGATCCTGGCTGGTGCGGGCAGCAACGACACCGAGGCGGCCATCGAACTAACCCAGCGGGCCACCGCCGCTGGTGCTGCCGGCATCCTCTCGGTCGCTCCTTACTACAACCGCCCCCCGCAGGCCGGCCTTTACTCCCACTTTCGCGCCATCGCTGAGGCCACGCACCTGCCGGTGATTATCTACGACATCCCTGGGCGCACCGGCCGCAAGGTAGACACCGCCACGCTGCTGTCGCTGGCGCATGACATGGAGAACATGGCCGGCCTTAAAGATGCCGCCGGCGACCCTGTTGAGACCGGTCGGCTGATCGCCGCGGCCCCCGAAGGCTACGAGGTCTACAGCGGTGACGACGCCTTGACCTTGCCGCTGCTGGCGGTGGGAGCAGTCGGCGTGATTGGTGTGGCCACTCACTGGACCGCAGCCGAGCACTTGGACCTCTTCGAAGCCTGGGAGCGCGGCGATACTGTGACGGCTCGGGAGATCAACGCGGCGCTGGGCCCCTCGTTCGATTACGAAACCGGGATCATCGCGCCCAACCCCATCCCAACCAAGGCGCTCCTGCGGGTACTGGGCCGTCCTGGCGGGCCTTGTAGGCCGCCGATGGATGCTGAGCCGCCAGGGCTGACCGACGACGCCAAAACAGTACTGGCGACGACCCGCCTGGGCCGGGAACTCGGCTTTGGCTGAGGCTGTCCGGGTCACCTTCCTCGGAGGCCTCGGCGACATCGGCCGCAACTGCGCGGCTATCGAGACCAAAGATGCGCTGCTGCTGCTGGACTGTGGGCAGATGTTCGCCGGCGAGGACCGTCCCGGGGTGGACTCGATCTTGCCAGATCTGGCCTATGTCTTTGAACGGTCTCACAAGCTTGTCGGCTGCATTGCCACCCATGGTCACGAGGATCACGTGGGGGCGCTGGGCCACCTGTTTGCCCAGGTCTCCTGCGATATCTACGGCACGCCCTTCACCTTAGGGCTGGCGCGGCGTCGAATAGTCGAGTCGGGCTACGGCGAGCGGGCTCGGCTCATCCCGGTGGCCGACGGCGAGACGGTGCAAATAGGGCCATTCGCCTGTGAGTTTGTGCCGGTAACCCACTCGGTGCCGGGAGGGGTCATTAGCGCCATCGACACCCCGCAGGGCGTGCTGCTGCACTCCTGCGACTTCAAGCTGGACTTCTTCCCCGTGGACGGCCGACGCACCGACCTGGCTCGCATCGGCGCTATCTCGGGGGATCCGGGAGTGCGCTTGCTGCTGGCCGATTCCACCAACGCCGAGCTGCCGGGCAGCTCGCGCTCCGAGAGCGACATCGGCCCGGCGCTAGCCGGCGTGTTCGCCGCCAACGCCGGTCGGCGCATCGTGACGGCCTGCTTCGCTAGCCATCTACATCGGGTGCAGCAGATCATCGGCGCGGCGATTGCCACTGGCCGGCGCGTGGCCACTCTGGGACTCTCGATGAAGAAGAACGTGGCACTTGGCCGGGAGCTGGGCCTGCTGAAGGCCCCCGACAGCACCTTTGTAGACATTGCTGAGACCACGGCCATGGAGCCCGGCGAGTTATGCGTGATCTCCACCGGGTCGCAGGCCGAGGAGCGCTCCTCGCTGGCGTCGGCGGCATCCGGCGACAGCCGCTGGATCCAAATCGGCTCCAGCGACACCGTGGTGCTGAGTTCAAACCCCATCCCCGGCAACGAGTTCCGCGTCAGCAGCATGATCAACCACCTCATCGAGCGGGGTGCTCGAGTGGTGCACTCTGGAGAGATCGAGATCCACACCTCTGGCCACGGCCGCCAGGACGAGTTGGCCGCGCTGCACCAGGCAGCCTCACCGGAGTGGTTCGCGCCGGTGCATGGGGAGCTGCGTCATCTGCGAGCTCACGCCGCTCTGGCGCGCCGGCTAGGAATGCCGGCTGAGCGGGTTCTAGTAGCTCGCGACGGCGACCAGTTAGTGCTAAACGACGAGGGCCTGCGGCTAGAGCCAGGGGTCTGCGCCGGCGATCACGTTCTGGTGCACGGGCCGTTCAGCGGGCCCGACCGGGGGGTTCTGCAAGAGCGGATGATCCTGGGGAATCAGGGAGTGCTGATCGCCACGGTGGTCTTAAGCTCTGCCGAGAACGCCCTGTTGGGGGTTCCCTCGGTCACTAGCCGAGGCTGGCTGGACGAGCCCGACGCAGACCTCATTGAGGAGGAGATCGAAGCTGAACTGGCCAAAGCGGTCGCGGAACTCCTGCGCTCCGAGGCCGACGCCGAGCCCGACAGCGTGCGCCGGGTTGTACGCCGCACGGCGGGCACCCTGGTGGCTAACCGCTCCCAACGTCGCCCCATGATTGTGCCCATGGTGGTGACCCTGGACTAGGGCTCCCCAGGGTCTAGGTCAGGGTTCCTCTAGCTCGCGGCTAGCGGCGGCCAGGCTCCAGCGGCCCAGCGGAGAAAACCGGTCCTGATTTAGGCGGGCGATGGAAGCCACGTGCTCCGCCAAGCTCAGCAGTGGGACTATCCGTCCTGTCCAACCGCTGGGCTGTGCCAGCATCCAGAGCGCCCCATCGGCCGCGGTGGCGGTGTCGGCCCAAGCGGAATGATCGGCGTCGGGAGCGTTCATGACGTAGCCCTCTGAGGCCACCTGGACATCGATTTGGTAGCAGTTGACAGCGATGTTGTCTTCTGCGAGCACTGCCGCGGAGGTGACGGTGAGGTGCTCTAAAGCCGCCTTGGACATGCCGTAGGTCAGCATTGTGGGGAAGTAGCCGGTGGCTGTCACCGAGCCCACGTTTAGTATGCGGCCGCCGTCGGTTGCCGCCGCCAGGTATTGGCGAGCCAAGCGGGTGGTGAGCAACGGCGCCCGAACGTTTATATGCATCAGCAAGTCGAAGCGCTTCAGCGGGATCTCCAGGTCTCCGCCGAAGCTCACCGCAGCGTTGTTGACGAGAATGTCGAGATGCCCGAACCGCTCCAATGTGACATCAAACATCCGCTGGATGTCGTCGTCGCAAGTGAGATCGCAGGGCACTGCCAACCCCTCGCCGCCGGCCGCGCTGACCGCTTGGGCCGTTTCCTCGACGGTGCCCGGCAGTCTCAGCGGGTTGGCTGAACTAGCGCGGGCGGCGCAGGCCACCCTGGCTCCGTGGCGCCCCAACGCAACCGCTAAGGCGGCGCCGATGCCTCGGCTGGCTCCGGTCACGATTGCGGTTTTGCCGACGAAACTCATGGACATACTACTCATAGCCGCACGCTAACCGGCTGAGGCGCCCGCTGGTCTCTGCCGCTGCCTGCCTGCTGCGAAAATGCAGATAGCAGCGAGCGAGCCATAACCCAAGTAGCTCAGAGACAGTGGTGTCACCGAGTCCAGCAAGAAGCGATTGGTTAGCGATGCCAGCATGGAGCCGACGATCAAAGAAAAAGCGCCGATGACTGCTGAGGCCGTGCCGGCAATCTGGCCCATCGGCACCATGGCTAGAGAGTTGCAGATGGGGGTGATGATTACGTGCAGGGAGTTCAGGACGGTTAGCAGTGCCCACCACAACCAGAACTCCGGCACACCGCCGCCGAGCAGTGACACCACAGTCAGCGCTGTAGCCACAGCTAGATAGCAGACCACGGTACGGTGCAAGACCCTCTGGGCGCCCAAAATCCTGATAGCTCGCGCGCTGCTGAGAGCCGCGACCGCCATTGCGGCGGCACCCACGCCGAACAGCAGAGCGAACTGTCCGCTGCGGTCGTACACATCGTCGAATAGCAACTCCGACCCCGCCAGATAGGCCACGAAAGCGCCTAAAGACCAGGAGAGGGCCACGGTGTAGCCCAGCGTGGCTCGCTGGCGGGCGACGGCTCGGAAGGCGGCGCCGAGGCGTCGCAGGTCCAGCGTGAGACGGTGACGGGGATTCAGTGTTTCCTCCAGGCGCAGGAGCCAAAGTGCCAGCACCACGGCGGTCACCAAGGAGAAGCCGAAGACCCAGCGCCAGGATCCGCTGAGCAGCAGCAACTCGCCGATCCCTGGGCCGAGGATGGGGGCGATCATAAACACCGTCATCACCAGAGCCAGCACTCGTGCCATCCGGTCTCCGACGTGGCGGTCACGGATGATGGTCAGCGAGATGGCCCGGGGTGAGGCGGCTCCGATCCCCCAGAGTAGGCGGCTCACCAGCAGGAACTCCAGTGAGGGGGCCAGCGCAGCCCCGGCTGCACCAAGGGCGTATAGCCCCAGACCGGCCCACAGCGCCGGCTTACGGCCGAAGCGGTCGGCCAGCGGACCAAACACCAACTGGGCCGAACCCAACCCCAAGAAGTAAAGAGTGACAGACCAGGATGCCGTTGTGGAGTCGGCAGGCAGACCGAAAGTGGCGCGGATCTCGCCTAGGGCGGGGAGCATTACATCGATGCCCAAGGCCGTGCTTGCCGTCAGGCCGGCCATAAACGCGATGAACTCGCGTTCGCCCATGTGGGGCGAACTCATGCAGTTTGTGGCTTTGCTGTAGCGGGGTCGATAAGCGGGAAGTGGCAAGCTACGTAATGTTCCGTCTGTCCCCGCTGGCCCGGCGGTACCGGGCGCAACTCCGGGATCTGCTCGGCGCAGAGTCCCCCGGCCCGGTCACAGCGCGTGCGGAAGCGGCAGCCTGACGGGGCTTCGAATGGCGACGGAGGGTCACCGCCAAGTTCGTCCCCGGAGAGTTCGTTTCCTGCGGCGGCAAGCTCTAGCTGAGGGATCGCAGCTAGCAGGGCCTCGGTGTAGGGGTGCGAGGGGCTGCTAAATATCGCATCGGTGGGGCCGATCTCGCAGACCCTGCCCAGGTACATCACGCAGACCCGGTCGCTTATGTTTTTGACAACGGCGAGGTCGTGGGCAATGAAGATCAGCGTGAGCCCGTACTGATCTTTGAGATCCTCTAGCAGGTTCAGGATCTGTGCCTGGATCGACACATCGAGAGCCGAAACTGGCTCGTCGCAGATCAACACTCTTGGGCTCAGAGCCAGGGCTCGGGCTATGCATATTCGCTGGCACTGACCGCCAGAGAACTCGTAAGGGCGACGGTTACCGACCTCAGCGAGGCTCATGCCGACATCCGCTAGCGCGACACGAACCCGTGCTTCGGCCCGCTCTTTGACCCGCTTTTCGCCCTGTTTGTAGGTCTCGGGCCAGATATCTAGGCCTTCTCGTACGATGTCAGCGACGCGCCGACGCGGGTTAAGCGAGGCGGTCGGATCCTGGAAGATCATTTGCAGGCCTGTGCGCACTCGCCTGAGTTCCTCTCCCCGCAAGGTTGTTAGATCTACCCCGTCGAAGACGACGCTGCCCCTGCTAGGGCGGGGAAGCTGCAAAATGGCGCGGGCCACCGTGGACTTGCCGCAGCCCGATTCGCCGACCAGTCCCAGCGTCTCACCGGCAGCTACGTCGAAGCTGACGCCACTCACGGCGCTCACTCGGCGCCCTCTCCCGGCCGGGAATGTCACTTCGAGTTCGGTTACCTGTAGCAGCACTTCGCTGGCCGGTCGTAGGTGGGCTGCCCCGAGGCCGGCCATTAGGTTGCTCCCGGCGCAGCGCCGCAGTTTGTTAGCGCCAGACCAGCTGCAGTTCTGCCGGCGGCGCGGTTGGCGGCCAGGGCGGCGTCTCCGGCAGCGGTGTCGGCCGGGAAGAAGCAGGCCAATCGGTGTTCGTGGCTAGCAGCGTCTCCCTGAAGCGGCGGCGTCTGGCTGAGACAGCGTTCCTGGGCGTAACCGCAGCGGGGCGCGAAGGCGCAGCCCGGCGCCCGAGCCGCCAAGTCTGGCGGTCGTCCCTGGATAACCCGCAACCGCGAGTGGCTGGGTTGGTCGAGCTTGGGGATCGACTCAAACAACGCCTTGGTGTAAGGGTGGCGCATCGCCGAGAACAGTCGTGCTGTCGGCGCCTGCTCCACAATTCGCCCGGCGTACATCACGGCGACCTCATCGGCCCGCCCGGCTACCACGGAGAGGTCGTGGGTGATGAGGATCATCGCCATGTTCTGCTCCCGGCGCAGTCGGTCTAGCAAGTCCAGGATCTGCTTTTGGACGGTCACGTCGAGCGCGGTAGTGGGTTCGTCGGCAATTAGCAGCTTTGGCTCACAGGCGATGGCGATAGCGATCATGACCCGCTGCCGCATCCCACCCGAAAGCTGGTGGGGGTATTCCCGCAGCCGTCGATCTGGGTCGGCGATGCCGACCTGTGCTAGCAAATCCCGTGATCTGCGCCAGGCTGCCTCGCGCTTGAGACCCCGGTGATAGCGCAGTCCTTCGCTGACTTGCCTGCCGATCTGCATTGTGGGATTCAGCGAGTTCATGGGGTCTTGGAAGACCATGGCGGCATCCACACCCCAGATGTGTCGCCTCTCGGATCGGGTTAGGTTCCCTACGTCCTGGCCATTGAGTATCACCCGGCCGCTGCTCGTGGAGGTGCCGGGGGGCAGCAGGTTCATGATCGAGCGAGCCGTGGCGGACTTGCCGGAGCCAGACTCCCCGACGACCCCTAAGGTCCGGCCGCCCGGCACGCTAAAGGACACGCCAGCGACCGCTTTTAGTTCACCCCGGTCGGTGGCGAACGAGGTGTAAAGGTCCTCCACGACGAGCGTGGGGGTCAATACTGCTGGGGAGAGATTCAGAGTAAGTCGAGAACGGTTTTAGGGGGTCGGGTGATAACTGCACGCCCACCCCGCACCACTACAGGGCGCTGCATCAGCCGGGGGTGTGCTAGCAGCAGTTCTACCACCTGCTCTGGGGTCTGGGCGTCGGCCTCGGTAAGGCCGAGGTCGCCGAAGTGCTTGTCTCGCCTTACTAGGTCAGACGGTTCATTCTGGAGGATCTCCAGCAGGGCCTCGAGGCCCTGTCGGTCTAGGGGTTCCTTGAGGTAGTGGACGACGTCGAACTCGACGCCCCGCTCCCGCAACAAGTCGAGAGTGGTGCGAGAACTACCTCAACCAGGGTTGTGATACACCAGCGTGTCGGTCATGGCTGAACCTTAGCTGTTGGCCTCGCTAGATTGACTGCTCAATAGATCTCTCACCAAATCTGCCTAAGGGGTCTGGCTACTCGGCCAAATCCCAGTCTTTTGAGATCTGCGGATCTGCTGAGCCACAGATCGAGGAGTCCAGGTCTGGCTACTCGGCCAAATCCCAGTCTTTTGAGATGGTTTGCCAAACTGCTTCGGCGAGTCTGTCTCCGCCTTCGATGGTGAGGTGGACGCCATCTTCGCGGCGCAGTCGGACTCCATCGATCTCATCGACGTAGCCTCCGTCGGAACCGCTGAAGAGTTCCCAGGTGTCCACGAACGTGATCTGGGGGTGCTGGGCTGCCTGGGCGGCGTAGATCTCATTGAGCGTCTCTAGGCCGCCGGATAGACGTGACTCCCGCACGGGAGGCTGGCCGACCCAGATGGTCTGGATGCCCGGCTGGCTTAGCAGTGTCATGATCCGCCCGACGCGCTGGCGGTAGAGGTCTCGCCATTCGCTGCCGAAGCGGTCCAGAACCTCACCCTCGTGCTCCACGTTCTGGAAGTCGTTGGCGCCGAAGAGCACCACGATCACATCGGGCCGGCTCTCGGTAAGCACGCCTGCTAGGTGCTGCGCCCAGTCGAAGAAGTCGGGGCGAGACAGCCCGGTGGCAGGTCGAGGATCCAGCCGGATCTGAACAAGTGAGGCCGGAGTGACCCGGGCCAGCCCCTCGCCCAGGTCACGGCTGATGGAATCACCGCCCACGTACAGTTGCAGGGGCTCGTTCCCGTGGGGAGTGCTCAGAGCCTCAGAGGGGATCTCCGCTTCTGTCGTAGAGGTGGTGGTCGAAGAGGTTGTAGCCGTGGAGGAGGTGGTCGAAGTTGTGGTCGTGGTCGTGGAGGAGGTGGTCTTTTCGCTGTCTTCGTTGGCCAGTGCTAAGCCCGCTGGGTCCGGCTGATCCTCGAATCCTTCCGCTGGTGGTCCGGACTCGGTCGGTGGGGTTGGTTCAGTTAGCAGAGTTGTGAAACCGTCGCTGGGAGTCACTGTGCCGGGTTCTTCGCCAGCTGGGGGTGGGGTGCTAGTTGGTGAGGTCTCCGTAGGTGGGGTCGTTCCTACCCGGGCGTTGGCAAGCAGCGCCTCAACGTCGTAGACCTCTTGCTCGCCTTCGAGAGCACTCGCTAGGCGTTCGGCTGGGCGGTTCAGCGACAGCGCGTGAGCCACTCGATCGGTGGCTTTGGCGGCGCCTAGGGCAACATCCCGCTGGCTATCCACGGGCTGGCGCTCGGCGAGCCCCACGAGAGCCCCCGAAGATAGCAGTGCACCCACACCCAGTGCCACGAAGGTTGCCAACAAGACTTGACGAGGACGCAGCGGCGGTCGGCGGTCCGGCGGCGGGCCGCTGTGGTCTAGCGCCCGGATGGGCGGCCAGGGTGGTCGTTCGGCGAGGGGTGGTGGGTAAGAGTCAGCGGGCGGGCGCGGCGACATGGCTCAGAACGGCTCAGAACTGGAAGTAAATGAACGGGGCCACGCCCTCGGGCCCGAACTGTTCGAGGACGACTAACCAGAAGGCGAAGGCCAGAGCGCTTAGAGCTACTGGCGCGTGACTTGCCGCCCAAATGCCTCGCTCGCCAGCGGAGCGAGGCCAGAAGTGGGTAGCCAGCATCACCAAGATGAGTGCCACCAGAACCCAGCTGAGGCGGGTGATGTCTGTCCCCCAGCCGCTGGCGAGACGCCTCAGCACACCACTGGCGGCACCGAGCGACTCTGCCCGAAATAGGACCCAGCCGAAGCAGACGAAGTGAAAGGTGATCAGGCGACCCAAGACCGGGTGCGGGCTCCGCCCGAGGCGTCGCTCCACGAGCAGGCCCACGCCGTGAAGGAGGCCCCACAGCACGAACGTCCAAGCGGCTCCGTGCCAGAGGCCGCCGAGCAGCATGGTGAGCAGTAGGTTGCGATCTCGCCGTCGATCGCCCCCGCGGTTACCGCCCAAGGGGATGTACAGATAATCCCGCAGCCAGCGCGACAGCGAAATGTGCCAGCGCCGCCAGAAGTCCTGGACTGAGGCCGCTCGGTAGGGCTGGTTGAAGTTCTCCGGCAGTCTTATGCCCAACAGCAGAGCCACACCTATAGCGATATCGGTGTAACCGCTGAAGTCGGCGTAGATCTGCACGGCGTAGCCGTAGATGCCCAGCAGAACCTCCAGCGAGGAGAAGCGATCCGGAAAAGCAAACACGTCGTCCACCAGCGCTTCGGCGAGGTAGGTAGCCACCACCATCTTCTTGAACAGCCCTGCGGCGATGAGGAGGACCGCCCGAGTGAAGTCACTGTGGGTAAGCGTCCGCGGCTGGCTCAACTGTGGGACTAGCTCGTTGACCCGTACGATCGGCCCAGCTACCAACTGGGGGAAGAAGGCCAGATACACCGCAAAGTCAAGCGGTTTGGCGAGATCAGCGTCGCCCCTGTATACGTCCAACACGTAGCTGATGGCCTGGAAAGTGAAGAACGAGATCCCCACCGGCAGGATGATGTTCAACAGCGGCAGATCGGCGGCGAAGCCCAGACCCTGAAGTGCCGCCTCGGCGCTGTCCACGAAGAACCCGGCGTACTTGAAGAACCCAAGTGAGGCCAGGTTTGATGTCACGGCCACACTCACCACAGCCCGCCGTGCGCCCGGACTGCTCAGGCGGCTCAGCCAGGCTGCCGCAGTCTGGTTCAGCACCGTGGAGGCCACGATTAGGCCAACAAAGCGAGCGTCCCAGTAGCCGTAGAAGAAGTAGCTGGCTGCCAGCATGAATAACTTCCACCACCCTCGGCGGCCTGGCATGAGCCAGCCCACGGTCATTACCACCACGAAGAAGAGGGCGAAGGTGAAGGTAGGGAAAAGCATGCGGATTGAAGTTGTATTGCCCGGGCGGGGCGCTGCTGGGGCTCAGCGGAAGGTCGGGATGATCTCCTCAGCAATTCGGCGCAACTGGTCTGGGGTTTCGGCGGTGGTCATGTTGAAGTCGGGGATGATGATCTCGTCGATGCCAGCGGCTTGATATTCGGCGAGTGTCTCGCTGACTTGGTCCACGGTGCCGACCAGTTGGGTATGGAAATCGGCGAGCTGACGGGTTCGTTCGGCGGCTGAGGCCGGCGATTCGCGCAGGTTCATCATCAGGGCGGCTGAGCGTTGCACAGTGGCAGGGTCACGGCCCACGGATTCGCAAGCCTTGTCTAACACTGCCATCTTTTGAATGAGCTTGGCTGGGTCACCCCAGGTGTTCCACTCGTCGGCAAAGCGGGCGGCGGTGGGAATCGTGCGACGCTCGCCGGAGCCACCGATCATGAGTGGTAGCTTCCCGACGGGCTTGGGCGCTAGCGGGGCACCGTCGAGTTGGTAGTAGCGACCAGCGAAGCTGGTGCGATCGTTGGCGAACAGTCCGGCAATGATCTCGCAGGCCTCCTCGAGCCGGTCGGCGCGCTCGCGCAAGCTGCCGTAACCGATGCCGTAGCGGTGATGCTCGTTCTCCTGCCAAGCGGCGCCCAAGCCGAGGACGAAGCGTCCACCTGAGATCTGGTCCACGGTGGCTGCCATCTTGGCGGTTACTGCTGGGTGGCGATAAGTGTTGCCCAGCACCAGATGGCCAAGGCGCACACGTGGCACCGTGGCGGCCAAGGCGGCAATCAGCACCCAAGCTTCGTTGACCCAGCCCAACTCGGGATCGCCGTCGGGGTAGTCGGTCTTCATGGGGTATCCCCCGGGAGGTGGCATGAAGTGGTCGGGCGCCCATATACCGTCCCAGCCGGCCGCCTCGGCGACCTGGCAGACATGCTGCATGTGTTCGAAGGAGTTGGAAGTGTCGAGCCAGAATCCGAAGCGCATGGGTTGAAGTATGGCCCGTGCACAGCCTGCTTGCTGTACCAAGCTCTCAGGGCGCCTATGACGCCTATCTCGAATATCTCGACTAGACAGAGCCCTATGAACATGTCTGAGCCTCTGCTCCGGGCCGAGGATCGGGTTGCCATTGCCGATCTGTTGTATGGCTACGCCTGGTGCTTGGACCGTAACCAGCCCGAGGAGTTGGGGGAGTTGTTCTGCGAGGACGCGGTGGTGGATTATGGCCCGGATTTTGCTGACATTGTCGGTCGGGAGAACCTTGTGGTTGCGGTGGCCCGTGGCCAGCGGGAGACCTTCGCCGGTGCCTCGCATCACATTTCCAACGTGCGCATCACCTCTGCCGGCGCTGGAGCGGCCGACATGACTGCGTACCTGTACGCCTGGCACCGCTACCGCCACGGTGGCCCCGACGGCTACCTCTGGGGTCAATACGAGTGCAGTGTGCGTCGCACCGCCGAGGGCTGGCGCATCGCCAGGATGATGCTGCGCGCCGCCGGCACGCAGGACTTCCACCGAGAGCGGATGCACCCGATCCAGCGGCGCGCCGAGCTGGTGAGACAATCTCGGCTAGACCCGGAGAGGATGCAGCGCTCATCTGCTGATTACGTTCCCCGTGAAGCCTTGGACGCGGAGGATCGGGCGGCTATTGCCGACTTGCTGTATGGCTATGCCTGGCACTTCGATCGCAATCAGCCCGAGGAGTTGGGGGAGTTGTTCTGCGAGGACGCGGTGGTGGATTACGGCCCGGATTTTGCTGACATTGTCGGTCGGGAGAACCTTGTGGTTGCGGTGGCCCGTGGCCAGCGGGAGACCTTCGCCGGTGCCTCGCATCACATTTCCAACGTGCGTATCAACCCTGCTGGTGCCGGCGAGGCGAATGTAACCGCCTACGTTTACTCCTGGGTCCGCTACCGCCACGGTGGCCCCGACGGCTACCTCTGGGGTCAATACGAGTGCAGTGCGCGGCGCACCGCCGAGGGGTGGCACATTGCGAGGATGATGCTGCGCGCCGCTGAAGTGAAGAACTTCCACCGAGAGCGGATGCACCCCATCGAGCGCAGCCAATGACCTGACGCTCGCTGATCTGACATGCCTGACCTGATGCCCGCGATCGACCGGTCCTAGGTTGACGCCGTGTTCAGCGTCGCCGTGTACAGATCGGAAGCGATGACCACGTCGCCCTTATAGCTGCCGCTTCGCACATCGGCTAGTAGTTCCGCAGCATCCTCGGATCCCCGAGGAGCTGGCATGAGGTGAGTAAGCACCAGTTGAGCCACGTCGGCTCGGGCAGCCAATGCTCCTACTGTTGGAGCCTCGGCGTGATGCCGGGCGAGACGCTCGACTCGTTGCGGCGTAACCCCCGCCTCCAGGAGCCTCCGGCTGCTCAGGACCTCGTGCACGAGGATGTCGGCACCATCCGCCAGGTCCTCTACGGCGTCGCATGCCCGGGTGTCTCCTGAGACGACGACTACGCCGTCGGGCGTGGTGAACCTGTAGGCCACCGCCGGCTGGATGTCGCCGTGATCCACGAGCACCGACTCCACAAGTACGTCGCCGATGGTCCCCACTACTGCCGGAGTCAGTTGCGGATCGAAGGCCGCTATGGCGGGCTCGGGTCGGTCGGGGAAGCCGGCAAGGCTGAGGCGCGCCTCAATGTCGGGCTGCAGGTTGTCTAGCAGCGTTTCGAGGTAGCCGACGGCAGGGCCGATGGGGCAGTGGATCGGCAGGGCTGGACAGGGCCGTACACCGTTACGGATCCAGCGAGTGAGGACCAACTCGGGAATACCCATGAGGTGATCACTGTGATGATGGGTGATTACCAGGGCAGCCAGTTGTGTGATGTCGATGCCAGCCTCGGTGAGCCGGAACAGCGTCGCTGGTCCGGCATCGACCTGAATCAGCGTGTCATTGTGGCGCAGCAGGGCACCGGCACCGGCTCGGCCGGGTGACGGCAGCGGGATTCCGCTGCCGGTGATGGTGATTCTCGTGGTCACTGGTGTGACACTACGCAGCGACGGACCTCTCTGGCTAGCAGCGACCGAGCAGCCAGCAAAGTCGGTCTGTTCCTGCGTTACTCCTGCCCCAGCAGGCTTACGAAGCGCTCGTAGCGCTGCTGGGCGGGTGCAATCCATTGCGGGTCGGGCTCTACTATGCGCGCGGTCTTGGCCCAGCGGGCGCCGGCTCCTAGGTCGGACTCCAGCCCAACCACCAGGCGGGCGGCAAAGGCGGCTCCTAGGGCGGCGCTCTCGGGCACCGCCCCTACGTGCACCGGCAGTTCACAGCAATCGGCGAGGGCCTGCATCCACGGATCGACGACGGTGCCGCCGCCGGTGGCCACGATGCGCCGGGGTTTAATCCCAGCAACCTGGATGTGGCGGCGCACCACGAAACCAGCAGCTTCCAAAGCCGCCCGGTACAGATGTGCCTTCCGGTGCGTAGCCTCCAGGCCCCTTAGCGCACCGGCGCGGGCTTGCCCCGCGGTGGGGGTGCGCTCGGGGTGCACCGACGGGGTCCACACCGGCAGGTCTGCTGGGTCGACTTCGGCCAGCAGCTCGGCGAAGTCGCTGTCTGGGGGCGGGTCACCCAGCATGGCCCGGACCCGATCCCAGAAGAGCCCGCCAGCGTTGCTTGGCCCGCCGACGCAGAATCGGCCTGCAGTGACATGCGGGATGGTCCAGAGGCCAGCTACCTCCAGCCAAGAATCAGTCACAACCCAGCAAAGCAAGGTGCTGCCGAGAGTGACTATCACGTCGCCCACTTCGGCGGCGCCGGCGACGGTCAACTCTGCCAGACCGTCCACGATGCCGGCGCCTAGGGGAACGCCGTCGATGTCACCAGCGGGGTCCCAGCCCGCCACCAACTGCGGCAACTGCTCGGGCTCCACACCCAGTTGCTGGCAGAGGTCCGTGTCCCATCCGGCACCGCTCAACAGAGGAACGGCGGCCATAGCGGTAGCCGTATCCAGCGCGGCCACGCCAGCCAGAGCGAAGTTGGCGACGGTCTGCGCCGGCCAGAAACCACCAGCAGCGGGATGTTGGGCCGCCAGGTGGCTTAGGAAGCCCACGAACTCTTCGTTGCCCACCGGCGGCAGACCGGCCAGCGCCGCGCCGCGGGCGTCGCCGTACAGCAGGCCGGCACCCAGCGGAACGCCGGCGTTGTCCACTGCGGTGAGCGACGGCACCATGGCCGCCACGCACACCGCCCGTGGCTCATCGGCGTAGCGCACATCCTCCCAGGCTGCTAAAGGACCATCTCTCCAGGCGGCTGCGGCGTTGTGTTCCAGCAGCCCCGGGCCGGGGAACAGCAACTCGTGCGGTCGCCGTGTGCGAGCTAAGACCTGGCCATTGCTGTCGGCGGCTATTGCCTTAGTCGCCGTTGTCCCGATGTCGATGCCTACGGTTACGGGGACGCTGCTGTCGCGCTCTTCGGTCATACAGGAATAGCCGCCGGCGAGAGCATCAGGCGCACTGGGTGGCCTCAAGCTCCGGGGATGGAAGGCCGTCGACGTAGCAAAGCGTGCGAGTGGCCACCGCTGGGACACGCGGCCCGGGGGTGAGGATGCCGCTGAGGTTCAGGGGATCAGTCGCCGAGATCTCTACCCGCTCGCCGTTCCGCTCGCTGCGGCTCACCCGACGGAGTTCATAGACGGCAGCTGGCAGTGCGAACTGCTCGCCGGTGAATCCGGTGACGAAGCGACCCCCGCGGACGACACCGCGGGCCTCGAGTCGGCGTAGCGCCCAAAGCACCTCCCGCCAGGGCAGGGCAAGGGTCTCCATGGCTCGAAGGTCACGGAATACCACTCCCCAGCGGGCAAGGAGCTGCTCTGCGGTTGCCTCGGCTAGTTCGTCTGGCTCGAAGCGGTCTTCGGCGCCGACCAGTAGCGACCAGCGTCCCACGGGTCCTCCCAGGGCTTGTGCCCCGCGGCGTAAGCCTCGCCGTGGCTGACGCCCTGAGTGGGGCAAGCCCCGGCGGGGTCCTCCGAGCAGGGAGCGGAGCGCGCCAAAGCTGTCGGCGGTTAGCAAACCTCGAGCCACGCCATCGGTCAGCCCCGACTCAATGTCGCTCACCAGTCGCCCGCAGTCGGCGGCCAGTTCGGTGGCGAAGCGGGGACCATGACGTTCGAGGGACTCCACGATTTCTGCTAACGCGCCTGCGGCGGGGGCGCGGGGCAGCTCATCACCGCGGGCCGCTGCCGTTAGCCAGTCAAAGTCGCCGCGCAGTCCAAGAGTGATGGGTGTGGCGCGCGAGGTGGCACCACCGGGGCGCCCCTCCTCGCGGTGCCGCAGCCCCAGGCGTCCCCAGGCCAGCTCGCCGGATAGGCATAAGTCGTCGAGCCAGACAGGCAGGTAGCCACCGATGCGTCGGGCGAGAAGTTGCTTCTCCCAGGTTCCGGCCGCCGCCTCGAAGCCCTGCAGCTGCTCGATTACCGCGCTGAGCCCGGCTCGGCCTCGTAGCTGTGTGCCGGGCGCCACGTGCTGCCAGCGGAAGAGGAAGCGCATGAAGTCCTGCGCCGTGACCGGTTGGATGTCCTGGCGCCGACGTCGTTGTGAGTAGACATGGATCCGTGCCAGGAGGCGGCGACTGCACCACTCGGATTCGCGCTCGGATTCGGGTGTCTCTTGCGAGTCCGCAGTAGCTGGCCGGAACCGACCCGAAAGGGCGAAACCTTCGGCCTCCAGCGCTGCTAGGGCAATCTGGACACCTCCGAGGCTCAGTGATGTGGCCGCCGCCAGCTCGCCGGCAGTTACCGGCCCCATGACCTCTAGATGGCCGCGGATCGCCTCTATGGCCACGTCGGCTGGGTCGCCGATACGGGTCGACTCCTCGGCGGCGCCCAGTGCTGCTGTGTCTTCTAATGAGGGGTCTTCTAATGAGGGGTCTAGCTCAGTGTCTTCGCCCAGCAAGACGGCCACGGCCGGGCGCAGCTCAGTTGTGCACCAGTAGCCGCCGGCGGTACTCGCCCGCCCGGCCTCTGCCAGCCGTTGATGCAGCTCGGCCCACTCTGCTCGGGGTCGACAGAACACCATCTGTGTGAGGAGATCGTGCAGCTCGTCGGGATCACGCACATCGGGCGCTACCTCGGCGCACGTCCGGGCAATTGCATCGGGGTGCAGGGCCCCGATCTCGCTGAGGTCCACCGGCAGGCCGCGTGGTAGGCGCACGGCCCGGGTGCGACGCTCTTCCAGCGGTGCCTCATCCAGGAAAGTGAAGGGCCGCCCGTTCAGGATCTCGTGTGCCAGAGGCGAAGGTTCGGGAGTGTCGCGGAATTCAACGACCACATCACCGGCGCGCATGGCGACCAGCAACGCCAAGAGACCGTCTATGTCGGTGGCCTCGTGGAGGGCGTCGTAGAGCGTCTGGCGTACCAGCAGATGATCGGGGATTGGGATCGGTCCGGCAAGATTCTCGCCACAGGCCGCCAGCCCCGGGAACACCGCCGCCATCACGTCGTCGGCCTCCATCCGCTGGATGGGTGGTGGGTTGCGCTTGCCTCCTTTGAAGCGCAGCACGGTCAGTGCCCGGTTCAGGTTCCAGCGCCAGCGCACCCCGAACAGCGGCGATACCACTATCGCCTGAGTTAACACGTCGGTCACGGTGGCCGGGTTGAGCATCTGGGGGACGTCACTGAGGGGGAAACTGTGCTGGGGTCCGAGTGAGAGCACCACGGCGTCGTCATTGGCTGCTGCCTGCAGCTCAAAGTCGAAAGTGCGGCAGAAGCGCTTGCGTAGGGCCAAACCCAGCCCACGATTCAAGCGACCGCCGTGGGGACAGTGGAGCACGAGTTGCATGCCCCCGGTCTCGTCAAAAAATCGTTCGATGACTAGGCGCCGCTGAGTGGGCAGAGAGCCCAGCGAGGCCCGCGCCGCGGCTAGATAAGCCACCACGGCCTCGGCAGCGGCGGCGCTGAGGCCGCACCGGCTAGCCACCGCGGCTCGGGCACCGTCGGGATCCTCAGCGACGAGGAACTGTTCCACCAGAACTCTCAACTCGCTTACCTCGGCGCTCAACTCCGCGGTTCGTGAGGGGGCCTCGCCCAACCAGAACGGCACGGTGGGAGGCGCGCCTTCGGCGTCGACCACCCGTACCACACCCGATTCGATCCGTCGGACGCGCCAAGAGTGTGAGCCCAAAAGGAACACGTCGCCGGCCATCGACTCGATGGCCCAGTCCTCGTGGACAGTGCCCAAGAAGGTGTCGTCTGGGTCTAGCAAAACCCGGTAGTCGGCCACGTCGGGGATCGCCCCGCCCGAGGTGAGTGCGGCCAGGCGCGCGCCGCGGCGACCAGTTGCTTCGTCCGCTACCGAGTCGACGTGCACGTAGTCGCCACGCCGCCCCCGGCCGGTCACCACACCTTCGTTGACGAAGCGCAGCGTCTCGTCAAACTCTTCGCGTGATAGGTGCTCGTAGGGGGCGGCTCGCCGTACTAGCTCGAACAGGCCATCGATCTTCCAGCGCTCGGCGGCGCATTCGGCGGTGATCTGCTGGGCCAACACGTCCAGGGGTGCCGACGGCGGCTTGACCGCGTCGAGGCGGCCGGCCCTTACGCCTGCTAATAGCGCGGCGCACTCCACAAGCTGGTCGCGAGTTGTAGGGAACAGGCGACCCTTGGGAACCGCGCCAACTGAGTGGCCCGAGCGGCCGACGCGTTGCAGGAACGTGGCCATGCTGCGGGGGCTGCCGATCTGGCAGGCCAGGTCGACAGGACCAATGTCTATGCCCAACTCGAGGGAGGCCGTGGCCACCAAGGCCCGCAGGTCACCGGCCCGCAGCCGAGTCTCCACCCTCAGTCGCCGCTCCTTGGACAGCGAACCGTGGTGAGAGGCCACCGCTTCGTTGCCGAGTCGTTCGGCCAGCAGATGGGCGACCCGCTCGGCCTCGCGCCGGGTGTTCACGAACACCAGTGTCGTGCGATGTTCTGTTATCAGCTGGGCGATGCGGTCTAGAACTTCGGCGGTCTGTTCGGCGGGAGCTACCGCTTCCAGTTCGCTGGGCGGCAGCTCCAGAGCCAGGTCCAACTCCCGCCGGTGGCCCACATCCACCACCACCGGCGGCGGGCGCTCGGCCGGAGCGTCGCCCGCCCCTAAGAGCAGTCGCTGGATGGTGCTAATAGGGCGCTGGGTGGCCGACAGGCCGATGCGCAATGGCCGCTGTTCGCACACATGCTCTAGGCGTTCCAGGCTGAGGGCCATATGAGAGCCCCGCTTGTCCCGAGCCACGGCGTGAATCTCGTCCACGATCACCCAGCGGGCGCTTCGCAGCATCTCTCGGCTGCGGGCCGCGGTCAGCAGCAGGTAGAGCGACTCTGGGGTGGTGATCACGAAGTTGGGCGGGTTGCGCAGCATCGTGGCGCGGGTCGCTGCAGTGGTGTCGCCGGAGCGCACGGCTACCCGCAGCGGCGGTGGTTCGAAGCCCAGTTGCTCGCCGATGCGCTGAATCTCGGCCAGCGGCCTGGTGAGATTCTCGGCAATGTCGTTGGCCAGAGCCTTCAGTGGTGAGACGTAAACCACTTGTACCTGACTGGCTACCTGCTCGCCACTCTCGTGCGCTCGCCAGAGGGCATCTATGGCGATCAGAAAGGCCGAAAGGGTTTTACCCGATCCGGTGGGCGCGCTCACCAGCGTGTCGGCACCGGCTGCTATGGCGGGCCAGGCTCCGAGCTGGGCAGCGGTCGGTCCTCCGGCGAAGCGCTTGCTGAACCAGGCCGCCACAGCGGGGTGGAAAGCTTCCAGCACACCGGTGTCGGTCGCGTGACAAGTGAGCGGGGAGGTGTCTAAGGCGGTCTCTATGGCGGTCACGTTGGGTCGTGCCTCCAGAAGTCTTCAGGTTAGAACTGCTGTTCGTATCAGACTAGCGCGTCGCGCTACCCGCGGGGCGCACGATAGGCGCTAGTCACCACGGCAGCACTAGTACGGTTCGCCACGATGGCAGCAGTGTCACTAAAGGGATCCACGAGCCCCGTGTTAGAGGTTCGCGGTCTCAGCGTGAGTTACGGACCTGCCGTGGCGGTGCTGCACGATGTGGACATTGAGGTGCCGGCTGGATCGGTGGTAGCCCTGCTAGGTCCCAACGGGGCCGGTAAGACGACCTTGCTGCGGGCGCTCACGGGCCTGCTGCCGTTCCACTATGGCCGGGTGACTGCCGGCGAAGTGTTTCTTTTGGGCAAAGCTACGAGGCGCGCCAGCGCTGTTGACCTGGTGAAGCGGGGTATGGCGCAAGTCATGGAGGGCCGGAGGATTTTTGCCGAACTGACCGTGGAAGAGAACCTGCGGGCGGGGGCGGTCACCGTCCGGGACCGCCGCAAGGTGGCGGCGGTGACCCGGGAGATCTTCGAGATGTTCCCTCAGTTGGCCCAGCGGCGCGGTAATCAGGCCGGCTACCTATCCGGCGGCGAGCAACAGATGCTGGCCATCGGGCGGGCGCTAATGAGTTCACCCAAACTGCTGTTGCTGGATGAACCATCGCTAGGTTTGGCGCCGCGTATTACCGAACAGATCACCGAGCAGATTTGTGCGGTGAGTGCCGCTGGGACCACCGTGTTGTTAGTCGAGCAGAACGCCGCCATGGCGCTGGCGATTTCTCAGACGGCGTATGTGCTAAAGGCCGGGCGGGTGGCGCTGAGCGGGCCGGCGGCCTTGCTGCGCCAGGACACCGAGGTACAGAGGCTCTACCTAGGCGATGGCTGAGATCGGTGCCGTGAAGGCTTCGAGCGTCTCTGTGGCGCCGCTGCTGAGGGTCGCTGGCGTGAGCTTGTCCTTTGGCGGCCTTCGAGCACTGAATGAAGTGTCCTTCAGCGTGCGCCCGGGCGAGTTGACTGCGTTGATTGGGCCTAATGGAGCGGGTAAGACCTCGATCTTCAACTGCATCAGCGGCGTCTACCGCCCTGAGTGCGGAGCGCTGATGTTCGAGGAGACCGATCTGCTGAGTCTGCGCCCATCTCAAATAGCGGCGGCCGGTGTGGCCCGCACCTTCCAGAATCTGGCGCTCTTTGGCAACCTCGACATCATCGACAACCTCATGCTCGGCCGTCACACGCTCATGCGCACCGGCTTGCTGGCGGGAGCCGTCTGGTTGGGCCGGGCCCGCCGTGAAGAGATTCGCCACCGCCGGCGATGCGCTGAACTGGTGGACTTCCTAAGTCTGGGGCGCCACGTTGGTCGCCCGGTGGGGTTGCTGCCCTACGGCGTGCAGAAGCGCATTGAGATAGGCCGGGCTCTGGCTGCCGAGCCGCGTCTGTTGCTGCTGGACGAGCCAGTAGCGGGCATGACCGGCGCCGAGCGCAGCGAGATCGGCGCGCTTTTAGCCACTATCAGAGCCGAAATGGGGCTAACCATGCTGCTGGTGGAGCACCACATGCCGCTAGTGCTGGAGTTGGCCGACCGAGTTGTGGCTATGAACTTTGGGGCGGTCATTACCTCGGGTGCCCCAGATGCGGTGGCGAACCATCCCGACGTGGTGGAGGCGTACCTCGGCTCAGCGGCTGCGATGAAAGAGACCGGGGCGGCTAAAGAGACCGGGGCGGCGCACTGATGGACAAGTTCTGATGGAGAAGTTCTTGCAGCTGTTGCTATCCGGAGTGGCTCTCGGAGGCATCTATGCCCTCGTGGCGCTGGGATTTGTGGTGATCTATAAGGCCAGCGGCGCTTTCAACTTCGCCCAGGGCGGCTTTGTGACTCTCGGCGCCTTCCTGGTGTACCAGTTCGGGACCGACTGGGGTCTGCCGTTCTGGCTGGCCCTGGTGCTGGCGATGATCGCTATGGCGGCAGTGGGCATGTTTTTGGAGCGTGCGGTGATTCGGCCGCTGGTGGGTAAGCCGGTCTTTACCGTCGTCCTCATCACTCTCGGACTACTGCTGATCATCGAGCAGGTAGTGCGGGCTGTCTGGAACTCGCCAGGACTAGTGCTCACCACTCCCTGGGGTAATGGGCGTAGCCAGTTCGGAGATGTGACGCTGCGTCACGCCGACCTGTGGACGATGGTGTCGGTCGCCGTGCTGCTAGCGGGGTTCTTTCTGTTTTTCCGCTACTCGCGCACCGGCTTAGGGATGCGTGCCACGGCAGTGGACCAGGAGGCGGCCGCAGCGCAGGGCATCTCGGTGGGGCGCTCGTTCGCGGTTTCGTGGTCCGTGGCGGCGGCGGTGGCCCCGGTAGCCGGCGTCATGCTGGTCAGCCGAGGCGGGGGAGCTCTCTCGCCGGCGGTCGGCTTTGTTGCCTTGGCTGCCTTCCCAGCCATGATCTTGGGCGGACTGGACTCCGCTGGCGGCGCCGTGATTGGAGGCGTGCTGATCGGCCTGGCGGAGATTATGTCCCAGGGCTATCTGGATATCTCTTGGTTGGGTTCCAACGTGGAGCTGGTGGTGCCCTACGTGGTGATGGTGCTGGTGCTGCTGTGGCGCCCCGAGGGGTTGCTGGGGACCCGGCGGGTGGAACGGGTATGAGCGGGGACTTTCTCAGGCGCCTGTTGCCGTCTCCGGATCCGACGCGCTCCGCGCTGGTGCCCACCAGGGCGGTCAACCCGCTGTTGCCTTCCGCTGGAGCCAAGATCGTGACTGGGTTAGCTGTGGCCGGAGTCGTGATCTGTCCTCTAGTAGTCCGAGACTCGTTCTGGATCACGGTTTTGGGTAACGCTGGGACGTTTGCGCTGGCGGCCCTTGGGCTGAGTCTGCTCACCGGCTTCTGCGGGCAGGTGTCTCTGGGGCATGCTGCCTTCCTGACCGTCGGTGGTTACCTGGCGGCCTACTTCGGGGCCGGTTGGGGCTGGCCACTACCTGCTTGGCTGGCCCTGTCGGCTGTTACCGGGGCCATTATCGGGGCGCTGGTGGGGCCGTTCGCCCTGCGCTTCAAGGGCAACTATCTGGTGGTGGTGACCTTGGCGCTGATCTTCGTGGTGGCGCATGTGGCCCGCAACTGGGAGAGCTTCACCGGCGGCTTCGACGGGGTTTCCACTAACAAGACGCCGCTGGCCATCGGCGGGTTGGACTTCGGAGACATGAGCGCTTTCGGCCAACGGCTAGACCGTCAGCAGGGCCTCTTCTACCTCTCGTGGATTCTGGTGGGTATCGGTGCCCTGTTGGTGCGCAACCTGGTGCGCAGTCGCCCAGGCCGGGCCATGCAGGCGATCAGAGATGGCGACTTAGCAGCGGAGGTAATCGGAGTAAGTAACGCCCGCTACAAGATCGCTGCATTCGCCATATCTAGTGCTATGGCATCAGTCGCAGGCGCTCTCTATGCGGTGGGCCTGCGTTTCATCACTCCCAATGAACCCCTAGCGGACTTGTTTCTGTCGATCCGTTTTGTGGCCATCATCATCGTGGGTGGTATGGGGACCGTCTATGGGGCAATTGTGGGTGCGTTGCTGTTGGGACCACTACCAGAGTTGGTCAAAGAGTTCGTGAGTGTTCTGGACGTAACCGTGCCAGGTCTGGGCCGACCGCTGGTCTCAGACACTGTGGCTTCGGAACCTCTGTTTAGTACTTCAGCTTTCAGCGAGGCTCTGTTTGGCCTGCTGTTGGTGTTGACCCTTATTTTCAAACCGCAAGGCATAGCTGGGGTGGTGCAATCTTGGCGGAGCCGCAGACTGACCGACTGAGTCTCTCCGTAAGTGCTAGCTAGGCTGGTAAAGACTAAACCTGGATGGGCGAGGAGGTCGTGTGATGCAGGCACAAAAATTGGGCGGGCTCGAATCGAGGGCGCGGTCGGGCGCATGGCGCCGCTGGGTAGCACTAGTTGGAGCAGTGGCCCTGCTTACTGCCGCCTGTGCTGGTGCTGATGACGACGTGGCTAGTGCGCCCCCACCACCCCCGGCGACACAGTCGGATTCGCCAGCAGCACCCCCGGCAACCGACGCTGCATCTCAAACGACGCCACCGCCAGAAACTGCCCCAGCCCCGACCGATGACGAAGATGCTGTTCCAACGCCGCTGGAGGAGGATGTTGCACCACCTCCTCCGACGACCGAAGGCGAGGATGCTGCCCCCGCTCCGCCGCCCGAACCTGCTCCAGCCCCGGCGGAGGAACCTCCGGCGCCACCCCCCGAGCCACAGCCGACCGCCGGTTTCGACGGCAGCACGCTCACTCTGGGCTACCTGGTAGATCAGTCTGGACCATTGGCCATTATCGGTGGCCCGCTGCTAGCCGGCTCACAGCTCTACTGGGACTGGGTCAACGATGAACTAGGCGGCATTGCCGGTAAGTACGAGGTGGAGTTAGCGGTGGGCGACACCAAGGACTCCGAGGGCCAAACGGTGCAGGAATACCAGCGGCTCAAGGACGAAGTGGTGATGTTCGCTGAGGTGCTTTCCACGCCACCGGTTCAGGCTCTGCTGGAGTTTCTCAGCGAGGACGGCATTGTGGCCGTGCCGGGCTCCTTGGCGGGCGCTTGGGCAAATGAGCCGTTGCTGTTGCCCAGCGGTGCCGCATACGAGTATGAGGCCATCAACCTGGCCGATTGGTATGTCAACCACTCTGAGCTAGCCAACCCCGACGACGTGTACTGCGCGGTCTACATCAATGACAAATACGGCAGGGACTCATTGAAGGGTATAGAGTTCGCCGCCGAACGCCTGGGATTCTCCATTGTCGAACTCCAGACCATAAACAGGGGCGACCGGGCGTTTACGGCTCAGGTTGCTGCTTTCGCCGACGCTGGGTGCACGGTGATCTTCGCAGCCACCGTTCCGACTGAGCAACACGGCATGATGGCCGAGGCCGCTAGTCAGGGGCTCGACCCCGTCTGGCTGGGTCTGTTGCCGTCGTACCTCAACCTATTCGCCGCCGGTGCCCCCGATTTGTACTCCAAGTTTTACTTAGCCCTGGACTCGCCTGAGCTGATCGACCTGTCGGTGCCCGGAATCGCCAAGTTCCAAGAGCGGTTCGAACGCTACGGCAGCGGAACACTCAGCAACTTCGTGTTGTCGGGCTATTTCCTGCAGGTTGCCGTGCACGCCTTGCTGGAGAAGGCCGCCGAGCTGGGAGACTTCAGCCGTGCGGGCATCCAGGATGCCCTGGCGCAACTCGGCGAGGTAGATGCGGATGGCCTTGCTGCGGAGAACTACGTGTACGGCACGCCGGAGAACCGGCGTCCCACCAGCGCGGTTCGGATCAAGGGGTTCGACGCCACGCAACCTCCGGTGTTCCTGCGCGACTTGATGATCGTGGATTCACCGCTAAACGATGACTTCGACCTCTAGCTAGGGGGCGTCTTCGGCCCTTCGGCGTTCCAGGAAGTCGTGGACTTCACTCATTGACACGCCCGGTGAGGGGGCCATAGCCCCGTCGGGCAGGTCCAATGGGCCCAAAACGAATTCCCGGTCGCGCGCCGAGGCCCAAACAAAACCGTCCCGCGGGCGGGCGGCTTCTGGTCCGTCGTCAGCGGTGGTGTGCTCCGAGTCGAAGCGGCGCGTTTTGAATCGGTGCTTCGTCTCGGCACCTCTGAAGAGCCCCGCGTGGGGTGCGGTGGTACCGACAGTCACGGTGTGGCCGTAGTCGCGCGTGGTGTCCACCTGGGTGACGCAGAAGTACTCACCGGCGCTTGTCTCGGTGTACTGCGCATAAGTTGCATAAGTGTCGGCAGAGTGAAACACCTGGCGCGGTGCCCACGATGACGGAACCCTCACTCCCTCGAGGCTGCCGTCGGCTGCCTTTGGGAAGGGGACGTTGTCGTTTTCGTAGGCCTTCGAGATGAGACCTTCCTCGTCGGCTCGCATGAAGTGCATTGGGATGCCGAGATGGCGGGTGGCAAGGTTCGTGAGCCGGTGGGCGGCCATCTCGTAGGACACGTAAAAGATGTCTTTTAGGTCCTGAACGGCTACGTCGCCCCCGGCGGCGGCCTCCTGCAGGAGTGACACTGCGGGGCTCTCCGGTGCCAGCACCGCGCCGGCGAAGTAGTTGGACTCCACCCGCTGGCGCAGGTAGTCCTCGATGGTGGCGGGGTCGGAGTGGGCCAGCGCGAAGTGCCCCAAGGTAGATAGCACCACCGAGCGAGCGGCCCGGGTCGGCAGTTCATCGCGCTGGGGGATATAGATCACACGGCTAGTTAGATCGGTAACCGATCGGGTCGAACGGGGGATGTCGCGCACGGGGTCGATCCGGTAGCCGAAATGTGCGGCTAAGTCTCGCAGAATGCGCTCGGAGATCGGGCCGGAGCCGGGATACGAAGCCGCTTGCAGTGCCGCGGCCGCCACCTCTTCGATCTCGCCGTAATAGTTGTCCCGGGCGCGCATTTGAGCCCGCAGCACGATGTTGGCCTGCCGCACGGGATCCACCACAGAGTTGCCGGGTTGCGTGGCGGGAGTCTCGACGCCGGCGCGCCAGGCGTCATGCAGTGCTAAGAGGTGTTCTAGGGCGGCGTCGGAGAGCCCGGCAGTGGCTTTCAGTTCCGGGAGCCGCAACGAGCGGTAGGCGTCGGTCTGCTGGACCCGGGCGAGCCGCACTTCCAATTCGGCTCGTCGCGTCGGTGCCTCGGAACTCAGCAGCTCACCGATAGTGCAGCCGAGGGCGCTGGCGAGTACGGCTAGTAAAGAGAGTCGCGGTTCGACCCGGCCGTTCTCGAGTTGCGACAGATACGGAGCGGGACGGCCTACGAGTTCGCCTAGTTCGGCAAGTGTCAGCCCTTGTCGCCGCCGCTCGTGTCTGATGCGCTGACCTAGTACGAGCGTGTCCAGCGGCTCCTGCATGTCCGAAGAATAGCGATTCTTTTGCTTATGTTCGGATTACAGCTAGATATTCAGCTCATATTTTCTCTCAGGCGTGATTTTGCCCAATCGTTAGCTGTTTAGTCGCCTGTTTAGGTGCGGTACTGGCCAGGCTGGCCCCAGCGAGTGCTGCGGTCTCGGTGGCCGAAGGATTCGCCCAGGTTGACCTCGGCAAACTCTGCGGGAGCCTCGCCGGTGGTGGCGTACTCGTAGAGCGCCGTCTGGTAGATGGCGCTTAGTGCCGAGGCCACCACGGCGCCGAAGATCATCAACAGACCGCCGAGGATGATGCCGAAGGCGCCCAGCGGCCCCGAGCCGAGGAGGATGGCGATAAGCAGACCGGGCAGCATTAGGACGAACCCCACGATAGAAAGCCCCGCCTGGGCAATCAGGTTCTCACCCCAGGTTCGTCTCAGCAGGTCCTTGGAGCGCCCGAGCGCCCGGACCATTCCAACTCGCTCGGCGATGATGACCGGCATGACCAGGAAAGTCATAACGCGCCACGCCAAGTCTAAGAGCGAGCCTAACAGTGCCCCCAAGAAGCCGGCGCGGTCGCGGGCCGCCGCCTGAATGGTATTGATGATGATGCCCACCACAAGGGCAACAATTGCCCACGGAGCGATAGTGCCAATCCGACCCCAGGCACCGCGGATGGCGCTGACCACCGTGGGATCACCGCCTGTAAGCCGGTCACGAGCGCCATGCACCAAGGCGCCCTGGAAGAAGTAGACAGCGATAGTGGAGGCAATGACGCCTAAGAAGATCAGCAGCGTCGACCCACCGCTGAGATCAGAGTCACTCCATCCCGTGGCCGGTTTGTCGTCAATGAGGTAAACCAGGCCAAAGACGATGCCGGCGATTACTAGAGATGCCAGCCCGCCGAGTACCGGCAGCCACAGTAACTCCTTGTCCTTACGCAGGACACGCCAGGATGTCTTACCGAGTTCCCAGGACCGTCCGAAGTAACCCATCGGGTGTCTCCTTGTGTTAGTTGTGCTCGTAATCGTTTTGCTGGATCGACTTGCGCTCAAAGAGATCTCGCCGACGCAAACCCTCCGCTTTGCCGGCCCACAGAGTAACGGCTTGCTTGGCTGATTTTCAGGCGTTCACGTCCACCACTACCCGACCGCGAACCTCCCCGGCGAGGATGTCTGCAGCTACTTGGGGTACGTCGGCTAGCGGCACCTCGCTGGTAATGGACTCCAGGGTTCCACGGTCGAGGTCTGCGGCCAGACGGTTCCAGGCCTCCTCCCGACGGGCTGCTGGCTGGTAGACGCAGTTCACTCCCAGCAGGCTGACGCCCCGCAGAATGAAGGGGAACACCGTGGCGTTGAGGTCGGATCCGCCTGCCAGCCCGCAGGCGGCCACGCAGCCTTCAGGTTGGAGAGCTGCTATGAGGTTGACCAGTGTGTGACTACCGACGGTGTCTACTCCCGCCGCCCAGCGGGGCTTGACCATCGGTCGACCTCCTGGTTCGCTCAGTTCGTGGCGGTCGATTATCTGCGCGGCACCAAGCGACCGCAGATAGTCGCCCTCACTGGCGGCCCGGCCAGTAGAGGCCACTACCTCGTAGCCCAGCTTCGTCAGAAGCGCCAACGCCACGCTGCCCACGCCACCGGCGGCACCGGTCACAACGATCGGCCCCCCGGCGGGGGCGACCCCGTGACCCTCCAGCGCCATCACGCACAGCATGGCGGTGTAGCCAGCGGTGCCGATGGCGGCTGCTGCGCGCGTGTCGATAGCTTCGGGAAGGCGCGTCAGCCAGCCTGGTGCCACGCGGGCTTTCTGAGCCATGCCGCCCCAGTGCTTCTCTCCTAGATCCCAGCCGTTTACCGTCACCTGATCTCCGGGTCGCCAGTCGGGGTGGTTGCTGGCCTCTACGACGCCGGCCAGGTCGATGCCCGGCACCAAGGGCCAACTGCGTACCACTGGTGCGCCGTTGCAGATCGCTAAACCGTCTTTGTAGTTGACCGTGGAGTACTCCACTCGAACTGTCACGTCTTGGTCGGGCAGTTGATCTTCGTCCAGTTGGCAGATGCTTTGGCGGAATCCGTCGTCGGTCTGCTCGAGCAGCAGGGCGGTAAACATGCGGGCCTCCTGGTTACCTTTGGGATACAGCGCGAGCTTATGGCCGTCCGATACCCGGCGACGACCGTCGCCTCAGACCACCAATCCTTGAATCTCCGCCACTGGGGCGTAAACGGAGGAACTGCGGGTCACCGCTCCTAGCGAACCGCGCATGCCGCCGAGACCCACCGTCGTATAGCTACCCACGAAAGTGACGGTGGCGGTGATCTTGTAGCGGTCGCCGGCTTTACTCGCCGAAGAGTGCCGGTAGGTGTACTTGCAAGAGGCGAGCCCCCCGCTGAGTCCGGGGATCCAGGGAGTGCCCGGGCCCACACAGGTGATTGAGTCGCCGTTGCCCATATTCCAGCGAACCGTGGTCGGCGTGGCGTAAAGCGTGACCGCGTAGCCCTTCACCATGATCGTGGTGCTGTAGGTGCGCCAGTAGGAGGCAGGCAGCCAGAGCCAAGTAGGGGTCTGCACCAGCAGTCCTGAGGCGTATCTGGGAGAGGTGTGGATAGTGGGCCTCGGTGGGTTCAGCGCGCCCATTGAGGAGGAGATGATGGTGGACTGGCTGGGCCGCAGCCTCGGCGCTTGAGTTGTCGTCGTGACTGGGGTTATCGAGATGTTGTCGATGACGTTGCCGTTGGTGTCGCAGATGTTTACGTTGAGATCACCGTTGCTCTGGATATAAAACGATCCGCAGTAGTTGATGGTGTAGCGGCTGTTGCTGGGGTCACTGCCGTAGTTGCTGTCCTGCTGCTCTGGCGGTTCCTGGGTAGTGGTCCGCTCGACGGTTAGAGCTGAGCAGAAGTTCTGGCCGTCGCTGCAGTTCTCCACTTCGGCGGAGTCGGCCGCAGCCGCGCCCGGCGCGCCGAGCGCCAGCGTCCCGGAGATCGTTAGGAGGGCGAGGACCGCTCGTGCCTTGAGCGGCCGACGCCGCCGCCCATGTCCGGCTCCGGAGGGCTTCCGGTGGCGGCTGCAGTTCCGGGCGTGGTCGATTGGGTTGGGCATTTGTCGGTCCTTCCTGTGTGGGTCTCTTGTTCGAAAATCTCCGCCACGCGCCAGGCGCCGTCTTGGTGTTGCAGCAGCGCTAGATGAATAACCGTGGCCTGCTCGTCGTTGTGCACGCGACCTGTTGCCACCTCGTACAGCACGGCGTTGTCAACGAAACAGTCCAGGACTTCGGCGCTGTTGCTGTCCCAGCCCTGGATGTGCAACACCCGGCCGGCGCCGTGGTCGGCGGGTAGGCGCAGCGCAACTCCCTCGGCTTCCCGTCCGAGTAGCACGCCGATAGTGCGGCTGCGAAGCGGTTCGGTGCTGTGCAGTTGGATCCCAGGGTGTAGGGGGTTGACCGGATGGACAGCCGCGGCCCAGTAGCTATCCCAGAAAGCGGTGTAAGCCCCCAAGATGGCAGAGGCCAACTCAGCGGGCGGTTCCGGCCCCTCGTAGGACCACGACGGCAACTCCGACTCCGCCGATGTCTCCGTTAGGGTCTCGGCCTCGGGCCTCTGCTCCGCCGGCATTTCAGCTGGCGACGTTTGCTCTGTCAAAGTTGGCGTCGGAACTCGTTCGAAACGGGGTGAGGGGTGGCTGGCTGCGGGTCCGATCCTCGGCGGGGCAGCTTCCGGGCTTGTTCTGGCGACCCCAGCTAGTTCGGGGCTCCAGGCCGAGTGTGACGTTGGCGGCTCGCTGCTTGCGGGGATGACCCCAACAGAATTTGGTTCGGCTACGGCGCAGCCCCCGGCCAGCGCGATCAGGGCCAAAAGTCGGGCCAAAAGTTCCAATCTTACGCCACCCCGGCTGAGCTGACGTTGTCCCGAGCCAACCGATCTGGCATTCAAATGACTCTCATATAGTCTCATCTATCCGAGACTATATCGAGATATTTCAGAAGTTGCTCAAAGTCAACTTCTAGTTTGCTCCTCCAGCGCTTCGATGCAGATCGGGTTCGATGTAGATCATCTGGGAGATTGGTACGGCTGCTCGCAGGCGCGACTCAGCTGTGTTGACTGCGTTGGCTAAGCCGGCCATGTCCAGATCGCTGTCAAACTCCAGCTTGAGGGCCACCAGCAGATCATCGGGCCCGAGGTGCTGGGTGCGAAGGTGGATAACTCGGCGTACTCCGGGCGATGAGGCTGCTGCCGCTAGCAGTTGTCGTCGATGCTCGGGCAGCGCACCCTCGCCGATGAGGAGGCTCTGCATCTCGATTGCCAGCACGATTGCGATTATTCCCAGCAGAACCCCAATGCACAGGGTGCCGATCCCATCCCAGATGGGGTTTCCGGTAACGTGTGCTAGCACGACAGCCACCAGCGCGATCACTAGGCCGGCCAGCGCCCCCAGATCTTCTAAGAGCACTACTGGTAGTTCCGGGGTCCGGCTGCGGCGAATGAACCGCCACCAGGTCATCTTGCCGCGCAGCGGTCGCGCCTCCACGATGGCGGTACGAAACGACAAGCCTTCCAGCAGGATCCCCGTGCTTAGGATCCCCACTGCAATCCAGAGTCCCTTGATGTCGTGGGGGTGGCGTACCTTCTCGATTCCCTCGTAGATGGCGAAGCCCGCTCCCAGGGTGAATAGTGCGAGCGCCACGATGAAAGACCAGAAGTAGCGCTCGCGCCCGTAGCCGAATGGGTGTTCTGCTGAAGGTCTCCGCTTTGCTCGCTGGACGCCGAGCAGGAGCAGTGCTTGGTTACCGGCGTCGGCCACGGAGTGGATTGCCTCGGCCAACATGGAGGAGGACTGGGTAAGGACGAAGCCGACGAACTTTGCCGCGGCGATGCCGGAGTTAGCCAGCAGAGCGGCAACTACTGCCTTCGTGCCTACTGTGGCGGCCACTAGCTTGTCGGCCAGCTGAGATGCGGCCCCTTTCCGTTCACACCCTCATCGGTAGCACAAAGTTGCCAGCCGCGTTGGCTCTTCTGCTGCTCGGTTAAGCTGTTCACATGGTTGGAGGTAACGGATCAGGCCAGTTATCAGGCCAAATATCAAGTCAGGTATCTGGTCAGGGTTCACTGGCCACTGGCTATGTCCGGGTGAGCCGCAGAGACCACATTGGTGAGGTACTGCTGGATAATCCAAGCCGTCGAAACCCTCTGGGTCTGGGGGTGCTGCGCGATCTCATCTCGGCGGTAAGCGGTTTAGGCTCCGACCCGGAAGTCCGTGTCATCGTTTTAGCTGCCACGCCGCCCGCCTTTAGCGCCGGTCACGATCTGGCTGAGATGGTGGATCGGCCCGAGGAGTTCTACCAGGAGTTGTTTGAGGTTTGCTGTGAGCTGATGGCGATTATCCGAGCCGTCCCGCAGCCGGTCGTGGCGGCAGTCGACGGCGTTGCCACTGCCGCGGGCTGCCAGCTGGTAGCGGCCTGCGACCTCGTCGTGGCAACCGAGACGAGCCGTTTCGCCACGCCCGGGGTCCGTATCGGTTTGTTCTGCTCGGTGCCCATGGTGCCGCTTTCCCGCGCAATCGGCCGCAAACGAGCGCTGGAGATGCTGCTCACGGGCGATCCCATTGACGCGGCCACCGCAGCGGATTGGGGATTGGTGAATAAGGTGGTTCCCCCAGGGCAGTTGCAGCAGGCGGTTGCCGATCTGGCTGCCCGGCTCGGCCGGTTCAGCGCTGGGGTGTTGGCAATCGGCAAGCAGGCCTTCTACGAGCAACTCGACCGCACCGAGCCGGAGGCCTACAGCTATACACACCAGGTAATGGCGGCCAACGCCGCTATGGCTGAAGCGCAAGAGGGTATTGGGGCGTTCCTCGACAAGCGCCCGCCGGTCTGGCCCACACCCTCAACGGTGGCCGGCGATACGGCGGCGGTGTAGCGGAGTGGCCAAGCGCAAGCGGCGCAGTTTGGTTCGATCCGCTTCGGTGCATCCAGGAATTGTTGGGCCTCCACGACCGGTTCCTCGCCACATTGTTCGCCCCCCTTATGTGGGCAATGTTCGAGGCGAGCCAGGACCGCCGCGCATGGCGCCGGTGCGTTCACCCGCCGAGGTCGAGGCGATGTGTTGGGCAGGAGCGGCGGCTGCGGAAGTGCTGCTTCTGGCCGGTGAGCAAGTAGCTGCGGGCGTTACCACCGACGCAATCGACGAGGTAGTACACGCCGAAGTGCTGGCCAGGGGGGCCTACCCCAGCCCGCTTGGCTACCGCACGTTCCCGAAGTCGGTCTGCACGTCGATAAACGAAGTCATCTGCCATGGAATCCCCGATAGCCGTCCCCTAGTTGGCGGCGACATCGTGAACATCGACGTGACCGTGTACCTCGACGGTGTGCACGGTGATACCTCTGCCATGTTCTACGTGGGCGAAGCTGATGCTGAGAGTTGTCGGCTGGTGGATCGAACTCGACAAGCGCTGCAGGCGGCAATCGGGGTGGTGGCGCCGGGTGTGCCGGTGAGCGAGATAGGCAGAGCTATAGAAGAAGTGGCGCGCCCTGCCCGCTTAGGAGTAGTGCGAGAGTTTGTGGGCCACGGTGTGGGCACCGACTTCCACGGCAACCTGCAAATCCCTCACTATCACGATCCGCGAAACGACACGCTGCTGTGTGAGGGCATGACCTTTACTATCGAACCGATGCTCACCCTCGGCAGCCCACAGGTGGAGTTATGGAGCGACGGCTGGACGGCGGTAACCGCAGACCGGTCTCGCACAGCTCAGTTTGAGCACACGCTGCTAGTTACCGCCGAAGGTGTTGAGATTCTGACCGTCACAGCTGACGGTCGCTGCGCCCACGACACCTCGGTGGTGTCTGCACCTGGCGCCTGCGCCAGTTGAGCTACCGCGGATCCCCCGGCTTATCCCACCACCAGGCGAGTCCCGAGACGCCGACACCGGCGCCGGCTACTAGCGCTGCACCAAAGCCACCGATAAAAGACGTGGCTGGTTTTACCTCCGCCGCTGTTGCAGCTAACAGTGCCTCGGCATCGGCGGCGGCACCAGCATGTACTGCGGTGACATGCAAGGCGCGGACCTCGTTCGGTCGGCTCTGGCGCCACTGATCCAAGATGCGCCGGTGGGCACTAGCTGCGCTGCGGGCCGGCAGCAGCCGACGGATCCGGCCGTTGTGGATTTCGAACAGCGGACGTACGCCAAGACGGTCGCCGGCTCGCCCAGCCGCGGCTGGGATCCGACCACTGCGCACGAGCTGTTCAAGGCTGCCGAGCACTCCAACTAGGCGCACCCGGCTAGAGACACGCCTGGCGACCTCGGCGACGGTTGCCAGATTGGCGCCACACTGGGCGGCGAGAGCGGCGGCGTGGACTGCTAGTGCTTGGCCGCCTGCGGCGTTGGCCGTGTCAACCACGAGCGTCGACCCGCCAACCTCACGGGCGCCCAGCACGGCCGATCGGTAGCTGCCTGACAGCTTCTCGGAGAGGGTCAGCACTACTACCCCGTCGCCACCCTGGCGTTGGCTTATAGCTTCGGCAAACGCCCCAGGCGAGGGCGCGGAGGTGCGAAGCCTGCCGGCGGCCAGTAGCTCATGGGGAGCCATGGCATCGTCTGCGATCTCGTTCCCGTCGACGCTAACGAGGATGGGGACCACGCCGATATCGAGTTGGCGTTGCAAAGCGCGGGGGAGTGCTGCCGCGCTATCGGTCACTACGGCTACGGTCATGGTGTCCGGGTGCGCACCGCGGCGGCGCTACCCACGACGAGGATGCCCGACGCCAGAAGTACCAGTCTGGTTCCGCTTAGTGTCCAAGAGTTGAAGATCGTGACCGTGTCAAGGGCGTCGCCGATGGCGCCGGCCACCGCGGCGGCGAGACCCAGCGCCATTCGGATCACCATGTGGAAGGCTGCAAAGGCGATCCCGCGTTCGGCGTCGTCAGTGCCGGACTGCAGTGCGGTCATTCCCGAAGTCAGGGCCAAAGTGGCCGCCAGTCCGAAGCCAAACGCGCCCAGGTAGGTGAGCCACAACACCGGGCTGATGCTCATGCAAGCTACTAGCGCGCCCATTCCCAAAGTGCCGAGGCGGGTCACCTCCAGTAGTGGGCTGCTGAGTCGGGTGACGATGACCAAGCCGCCCCCAGCACCGACGCCGAAAATCGAAATCAGCACCCCGAACTCCAGGTCCGAGGCCGCTAACTCGACTCGCACGAGGCTGAGCCCCAGGGAAAACAGCGCTCCCAGCCCCAGCGACACCGCCGCCGCGGCGGGCATTACAGAGCGCACTAAGGGGATCCGAGAGGCGTCTCGCAGGCCTCCGATCTCGCTGACTGTGGTGCTAGTAGCGGTAGGACGGCCCAGCGGTGCCATCCTGGCTATGAGCAAAGCGGACATCAAGTAGGTCAGCGCGTCGATCCAAAAAACCACGGCGTGTGGCCGGGAGGCTAACCACCCCTCATCGGCGAACGGTAGGAGGGTCAGAGCTGCGAAGGCGCCCGCACCAACCGGGATGCTTCCGAACGAAGATCCCAGCATCAGGCTGTTAGCTGTGGGCAGATCGTCGGAGTGGACGAGTTCGGGGACCGATGCGTCGCGCGCGGACAAGAAGATGACGCTGGCGGCTTCCAGCACGAATGCCCAGAGGTAAATCCACCAGAGCTGGGCTATCAGCGGAATGATCGCCACGATACCCAGGCGCAGTAAATCGGTCGCCAGCATGGTGCGGCGGCGGTCCCAGCGCAGCGACACTCTGGCTGCGACTGTGCCGCCGAGAGCCGCCGGCAGCAGCCGCAGGGTGAGTATCCCACCCACTGCGCTTGTTGAAGAGGTCACTTCCCAGGCCAACGCCATCAGTGCGAAAGTGGCCATCCAGTCACCCAGACCCGAGACTGCTTGTCCGATGAGCAGGCGCCGGAAGTCGTGCCCACCAAAGACGCGCCTCAGCGAACTCATGGCACCGCTCGGGCGCCTGTGGGCATAGAAGCCGACGATTTTCTCATGGGGTTCCGTCGTTGTCGCAGAGCAAGCGGTACATAGCAATGCGTGCTCGCTGGCCCCGAGGCGGCAGAGTGTTGTTAGCGGTGAGCCGTTTGAGCATTATCGGTGCTGCAACGGCCGCACTCGTCGCCGCGGCCACGTAACCGCCCCAGACGAGCGACAGCGGCGGCAGGGCGACCATAGCCACGAATGACACCAACGCTGTCTGGCGAATCAGTCTCCCGATTGCCAGCCCCGCTAGCAACAGTGCAGCGCCCGGCCAGAAGACAACCGCCAGGGCACCCATGGCGGGCGACAAGCCCCGCCCTCCTGCCCCCTTGAGAAAGGGTGACCAGTTGTGCCCAGCGACCGCCGCCCCAGCAGCCAGCACAACCACCACTGGCGCTAGGTCGGCGGCTAGGATCCCGGGGACTGCCTTGGCGACATCTAGCAGCCCACCAACCGCCAGCGGTACGAAGCCAGCCACCCGGTAAAGCGCCGTGCCTGAAACCGTGCCGCTGCCAACTGACCGCAGGTCGGTGCCAGCGACCCCCTGCGCTATCAGATTAGTAAACGGGATTGCCCCCAGGGTGAAAGAGACCATGACTGCTCGGACAGCGTGGGCGGCAAGGTAGTCCTCGGTGTTCAAGTAGTCCTGGGTCACGAGCAACGACGCTGCCGCCACGGCCACTACTAAAGCCGCTAGAACTGCTAGCAGCTGACCCGCGGTGCGACGGTAGCCCATGATTTGTCTGGCGCTGGCAGCGATCGTTGATCTTGTCTTGAAAGGCTCACGGCCCTAGCACCAGTTGGATTTCCCCCTCCGGCACCGAGTCTGTGATCTCACCGATAATTGCTGCGCCGTGGCTGGCTGCGACTAGCGCACTCACGAGCTGGTCCGCATCGTCGGGTCGGCACGAAAGCAGCAAACCGCCCGAGGTTTGCGGGTCAGCCAAGATGTTCAGGAAAGTGTCATCGATAATGTCATCGCTTGGGTGCTCGCCGGGTCCGAAGCGCACCTTGTTCTGCAGGGTGGCTAGATTGCGGTGGGTACCACCGGGGACGTATCCCGCCGCGGCGAGGGTCTTGACCTCTGGCAAAAGCGGTACCTCCACTGGGTACACAACGGCGCCGACGCCGCTGGCGGTGCACATCTCTTGCAAGTGTCCCAACAAGCCGAATCCGGTCACGTCGGTGGCGCCGGTTACCTCGGCCTGGATTGCCAGTTCAGAGGCTGTCTGGTTTAGCCGACACATCTCGGTTACTGCCGCCTCGAACGCATGCTGCGGAAGGGCTGAGTCACCTGGCGAGAGGCGTTTGTGCGCTGTGGTGATAATGCCGCTCCCCAGCGGCTTGGTGAGCACGAGGCGCTGCCCCGGCTCAGCACCAGCGCTGCGCATCATGCGACTGGTCTGCACCTCGCCGGTCACCGCTTGGCCGTATACCGGCTCAGGGCCTTCGGTCGTGTGGCCGCCGACAACCTGCCAGTCGCCTTGGCGGGCCATTTCATCTCCGCCTTTGAGCACTTCGGCCAGCAGATGCAGGGGTAGTTGGTCCTGCGGCCATACGACCAGATTGAGGGCGAATAGCGGGCGCCCCCCCATGGCGTAGACATCGCTGGCGGCGTTCGCCGCGGCGATTCGTCCCCAGGTTTTGGCGTCATCCACTACGGGTGGGAAGAAGTCCACGGTTGAAACCAAGGCGCGTTCTCCCAGCCGACGCCAGACGGCGGCGTCGTCTCCGGTCCCGACCAGCAGATCGGGGTGTGTCTGAGTTGGCAGCGAGCGCAGAACCTGCGCCAGGTCAGCGGGACCGAGCTTGCCGGCTCAACCCGCGCCGTGGCTGTACTGCGTCAGGCGGTAAGTCATGGAAATCTCGTGTCGCTTTTTGGCGGGGTTCCGCCGAGAGAAAACTACTCTCCGGCAGCGGGCGCAGCCGACCCCGCCGCGGTCAGAGTTGGCAAGAGGGGCAATACGTAGTGGTCCGGGCGTCGATGGCGCGGCTTCGTAGTTCGCTGCCGCAGCGTTTGCAGTTCTCGCCACGTCTTCCGTAGCAGTCCAGGTGGGCAAAGTTGTCCCCAGAGGGTCCAAGCAGCGTGCGATAGTCGCGAAACGTCGTACCCCGATGGCTGATGGCCTGTCGGAGCACCTCGCCGATGGCGGTGTGGAGGGCCGCGGCCTCGGCTCTGGTTAGCTGGCGTTTGGCAGGGTTGATACTGGCTCGCCAAAGGGCTTCGTCGGCGTAGATGTTGCCAAGCCCTGCCACAGGCCGCTGGCTCAGCAGCTGGCTTTTGATCTTCCGGCGGCTTTGACGCAGTGCCAACCAGAGTCCTTCGGCGGTGAAGTCCTCACTCAGCGGCTCTGGGCCGAGCTGCGCCAGCGTAGCAATGGTGTCGTAGCAGCCTGCTCGCACTACCCGCACCCTTCCGAAGCGGCGAACGTCGTGCAGTTCCAGTGTCGTTTGGTCTTCCAGACTCCACCAGGCCCGCACGTAGCTGTCGCTGGGCACCTCACCGGTGGCGAATTGCAGCCGACCGGTCATCCCGAGGTGCACTACCAGCTCATGTCCGTCGCTCAGGGCGATAATCAGGTACTTACCCCGACGAGCCACCTCGCCGACGGTTGTTCCCACCGCCTCGCGTGCAGGCAGAAACTTGGCGCTGGGGTGGCTAGCAGCCTCGGTGATTCGACGCCCCACCAGCCGCGGCCCCAACTCCCGACGGATGGTCTCGACCTCGGGCAGTTCAGGCACCGCAAGCCTCGAGAGACAATCCGACCGTGGTTCCACAGCGGACTTTGTGTTCCCAAATCGGCGGCCGGAAAGGGCAACGACATCGGTACTGGTCTATAGGGATCGAGTATGCCTCCTCCTAAGATGTCAAGAACTGGCTCTTGTAAACCCTCGGGCGGTGCAGGTTTTACCCTCAGGAGTTGCCCAACTTGCCCTAGGCGGCAGTGTTTGACATTCGCTTCCCCCATCACCACAAGACGACGGACGGAGGAACGCGAATGGACACCCCCACGCGGCATTGTGAGTCAAACCGTGATGCTGGCCGAGGCGCCAGCGACATTGAAACGGCGGCAGCGGGAATCGCCGAGGCGATTAGCAGCCGCTTCGCCGATCCGGATCACCCGTGGCATTTTTGCCAGGTGGTCTGGTCGGCCGAAACCCAGTGCATCTGGGTCGTAACCGCGGAAGGCCCTTGTCTGGATGAGCGGTACACACTCTTAGAGATCTATCCGGACAAGTCGTTGACCAGCGGCAGCGAAGGCGACGATGAGCCCTCGAAGGTCGGCTGGCGGGTTAGCCGACCCTCGGAGATTGTTGACTTGCTGCGTGCTATCTGACCGCTTGGGTGTCTCAAGCTCGTGGTATCGGGGCGGTTGCTTTGCCCCCGTGCACCGTGGGTTCGGCGCACCACTGCTGGCGGAGGGTGCTGAGAGGGCCAAGAATCTCCTTCGGGAGGCCAAGCGCCTGACACAGCACAGCCTCGTCGATCGCCTCGCGCACCGGATCGCGGTAAGCCTCGTTAGCCGGAAGTAGTTCGCATTCGGCGAATCGGTCGAAGGCGGCATCGAGAGCGTTTAGCTGTTTTGCCGTAAGCGCAGGACAGTCAAGTGCTGGGAGTTCGCCGAGTCGTAGCACAGTGAGGTTGGATCTCCCCTGTTGCTGGCGTGATCCGATCCACCAGTGACCAATGAGCCCAAGGGTGGTGTTGAACCATAGGACAGTGGCCTTCTCGTAAGCCCGATCGTCAAGCAGAAAGGAGGGCCACGCTCGGCCTCCGATCACGTTGCTGGATGTGAGGCACGCTGCCAGGCTTTGCGAGTTCAGCCGAAAGTCGCTACTCAGGTGCAAGCGAGTACTAGTCCCCCAGATTTCGAGGGCTTTCTCACGCATGCCCGGACGGATGCGTCCCTGGCGGTCAGGGGCAACAACTAGTCGACGTTCGCGAGCAGCATCGTGACGCCAGAGGACCGGATAGGAAGCAGTTCTGCCCGGCTCAAGAACTTCAATGTCAAAGGGCCCGCGTGCGGTTGTGCCGCCACCGCGGATGTCGAGATGATAGGGGCCGGGACTCCCGAGTTGACTAAGTGTCGTAACCGGCATCGGAATCTCAGTTAGGCCAGCTAGGTGCAGTCGCCCCCTGCCCAGGGCGAGCGCAGCCTCGATGATGTCGGTCTCGAACACCTGAGCGCAGCCGCCGTGTCGGATGTCAGCGCGTGCAAAGCAGCCAATGATGTCGTCGCCAATACAGAGCCGACCGGTTGTTCTGTCGCTGGCGGCTTCGATAGTGCGAGCGATTTCGACAGCTTCGGGTATTCCCACAGGTCGCTTGGCCAGATTTACCCAGAGCACAGGATCAGGATCTGGGGCGACCAAGTCCTTGTCGGATCGCCGAGTTGCGACAACCAGAGCTTCGGCCATTCCGGTATCTGCTGAGAACGATCTGTTGTTCGAGCCGTCTGCCGCGATTGCCACAATCGCGATGTTCCGGTAATGCGTCTCCAGCAAACGCCTTGACGGTGCCCAGGATCTACCTGCTGCAATCGTCGAAGGCAGCACGAGAGCTAAGACCCCGCCGGGCTTTACTTTGGTGTGGGCCAGGTCTAAGAAGTTCGAAGCCAGCCCAGCGTTGCCGTGGCCCGCAGGTTCGTGCTCTAGCCTGAGTTTCAGCGAGTTGAGCCTTTTAGACATCTGCTCTTGTTCTTCGCTGGATGTCTCGAAGCCGGCGAAAGACGGTACGGGCACTCCGGTGATCTCGTGGTTCGTGGGCCTCGTGAACGGTGGATTCATTATCACCAGGTCGATGCTTCCGTCGGCCAGGTTGAGTTGGCGCCCCGCTGCGTCATCGACTTCCCCCGTGGCGGTCACGGTGGTTGCGCCTGTTCCCAGCAAGCTGGGAGCTGCGGCGTCGTCGAGGAGTTCCAGCGAGCCGATGAAGATCTGCGTTCCGCTGCCAGGGTCATGTTCGCCGTAGGGCATGGTGTGAACGCGCGTGTGGCCAAAAGTGACGGTGGGGTGCGCCGCGGTGAGCTGAGCGGCGGTGAGATGCGTGGCGGCGGGCATGATGTCGCACCCAACGACGACTTGCTCCATGAACCTCGGGTGCAGTTCCTGGTCGTCCAACCCGTGCCGCCGCAGGCGAGAAGTCACGCGACGGTAGACGGCGGAGAGCAACGCGCCTGTGCCACAAGCCAGATCGGCGATTCGTAGGTTGCCCACCTCGCTGCGGTTCCGCCAATCGGCGTGCAGTCTCGCTACGGCGAGTTCCGCCAGCAAGGTGGCCGAGGAAGGTCTTGTGTAGAACGTGGCTAGGAACTTCCTGTCGGCTATGAGCTGGCCGAACATCTGACCGGCCATATCGCCCACGGTTGTGGCTCCGAGTCCTCGGAGCTTGCTAGCTGCCTTCGCTAGGCGGGTGAGGGCTCTCCCAGCCACGGCCTCGTCAATGTGGCTAAGCAGCTCCCGGGCAACACTGAAAATTGGCCAGTAGTTGACATCCAGGATCGAGCGCCAACATGCGAGAACCTCTGACTGCAGCAGCGAGTTGTCGTAACCCCGCATTGACGGCTCGGTTAGACCGCGGATCGCCGGGTCGACGGCGGCTATGGCAGAGTGGACGGTCAGGGCATTAGCGATGATGGCCGCGGCCATCCGCGTGGTTTGCTCGCTGTCTCGCTGGTGCAGGGTGGCCGCCATCTGCGCAAGCCCGGCCGGGTAGGTCTCCTCCATGCCCCCTCGGATGATGTTTGCTGCTTGGCGCACGGCGGTTTCGAGGATGTTGACACCTTCGGCCAGTTGGCGTGGGGACACAGCAACCGTTTCGACGAATCCGGCCAGATCCCCAAGAGTCCCCTCGAGCCAGCCATTAGCGGGAAACCAAGTAACAGCTTCAGTACCGTTCGTGCAGGTCTTGTATGAATATGACAGTGAATCGAGTTGGACACCTGGCGTCCGGGCGGCGGTGGGAATTTTGACAGCCACGACTTGCTCGACCTGTGATCCGTCAGCTGAGAAAGCTCCACCGAGTCGTGCTAGAGCGTCGGCTTCGACCGTCCGGGCCGGCTCCACTTCGGTCTCGATGATCACGCCGCCTGACCTTGAGGCGTTGGTGATGACTATGTCGGGCTTAAGTCCAGCGCCCTCGGTCAAGATGTCGGTGCTCTCGGCAAGCACGGTCTTTTCGTTCCAGGCGGGGTGCAGTTCTCGGAGCGCTGCTGCAAGATCGTGGTTGATCGAACCTTCTGTCTGGCGGGCCATGGCGCACCCTGTTGGATCTAAGAAGTCAAACGGCTTCGGCTAGGGCGGGGGCGTTGGGTTTGAGGGTGCCGGCCTGGTGTCGGCGCTCCACTTCGGCGAGCCCCTCGGGGCAGTGGTTGACGAATGCGCACCAGCTGCACAGCGGGCCGGGCTGCGGCGGGAAGTCGCCAGTGGCCGAACGCTCTAGCAACTCCTCCCAGGTCTCGGCTAGCCGGCTAGTGACCTCGGCGATTGCCTCTGGCGTAACCGAAGTCTCGTCGATCCGCTGGCCGAGATACAGCAGCCTTACCCGCGCCGGGAGTGTGCCTTCGAGTTCGGCGAAGGCGGCAGCGTATAGCAGCACCTGCTCAAGACGACTTTCGGAGAACCTCCGACTTGGTGCCCTCCCTGACTTATAGTCGCTAATCACCGAGCCTTCGCCGCATTTCTCCACCCGGTCGATGTAGCCGACGAACGGCACGCCACCAATTTTTACCGACACTTTGACCTCGGTGGCCTCAACCTCGACGGTCTTGGGGTCCTCTAGATCCCAGAGCCCCTCAATGGCCCGCCAGGCCGTCCATTTGAAGTTGCGAATCCCGTCGGGGTCTAACCCAAGAGCCACGTAGTCACTGTCGGTCTCGGTGTCGGCCCACACTTCTTTTGCTAAGGCGCGGGCCCGCTCCAGCGTGCGCTCCTCAGCGCCGAGTTGCAGTAACTCCTCTAGCACTCGATGGGCGAACGTTCCCGCTACCGCCGACTCGCCGGGCGGGTCGGGCAACTTATCTACGTAGTGGAACTTCCAGCGCAGAGGGCATTGGCGGAAGGTGGAGGCACTGGAGGGTGATAGGTGGCGAGGATGCACGGCGATGTTGCTGACGGCTTCTGGTTCGGTGGCTTCTGGTTGGGTGAAAGCTGATGCTGTGGCTTCTGGTTCGGTGAAAGTTGGTTCCGTGGCTTCTGGTTGGGTGGCTTCTGGCTCAGTGAAAGTTGGTGCTGTGTCAGCAGAAAATTCCATGTGTGTAGTTCTATCACCTAGCTGTGACACAGATCCGTCTCTATAGCTAGTTACGGACCGCCAGCGCTTGAAACCCAAGCCGTATCACCAAGCCATATCACTCGTCGCCACACGCGCCTGCTGCAGTCACGGGCAAACTAGTGAGATGCCGTGGCTCGTGTCTGGGGACAGGGTCTTCGCAAGTCTGGAGGTGGCTAAAGGGGCCCGCCAAAGAGGCAGGGGACTGCTGGGTCGCCAAAGCACCGATGGGGCGATGTGGCTGCCGCGGACTCGGGCAGTGCACACCCTGGGGATGCGGTTTCCCATCGATGTGGCCTTCTGCGACGCCACTGGACGTGTGTTGGCGATCGTCCGGATGCGGCCTTGGCGACTGGGCTGCCCGCGACTGCGGGCGCGCAGCGTCGTGGAGGCGCGGGCCGGAGAGCTAGAGCGCTGGGGTATTACCGTCGGCACAGTGCTGGAAATTAAGGAGTAGCCGCCATGGCTTCCTCGGCAGCGCTGGTGTTGATCGCCACGCCGATCGGGAATCTGGCTGATTTGTCGCCCCGCGCGGCGCAGGAACTGGCGGCGGCCGATGTGATTGCCTGCGAGGACACCCGCCGCACGGGCCGGCTGTTAGAAGCGACAGGGATTTCTGGCAAGAAGCTCATAATCCTCAACGAGCACACTGAGGCAGAGGTGGCACCGCTGTTGGCGGCGCGCGTCGGGTCGGGGGAGCGGGTGGTGTTCGTGACCGACGCCGGCACGCCGGGCATCTCCGATCCAGGCGAAAGATTGGTTCAGGTCGTCGCCCAAGCTGGTGGTGTTGTGACCATCGTGCCTGGCCCCTCCGCGCCGCTGGCCGCAGCGGCGGTTAGCGGCCTCACCGCCGGTCGGTTTGTCTATGAGGGATTTTTGCCTCGTCGAGGGGCAGTCCGCGCCGAACGTCTAGCGGAATTGGCAGCCTCCGAGCGAGCTGTCGTACTGCTTGAGGCGCCGCAGCGCTGTGCCCGCACCGTAGCCGAACTAGCGGAGGCGTTCGGCCCTAATCGACGCTCCGTAGCTGTGCGAGAGCTTACGAAGCTGCACGAGGAGATCTGGCGGGGCACCCTTGCCGAGTTGACTAGCTGGGCTGAAGATGGCACTCGCGGAGAGATAGTCCTGGTTGTCGAAGGAGCCCCGCCGGCGACCCGGCCCACCGAGGAGGACATCGCCGCGGCGCTGAGTGCCGAACTAGCTGCCGCACCGGGATCCTCTGTCCGTGACCTCACCTCCTCCGTGGCAACAGCCATGGGTGTCAGCCGTAGACACGTATACGAACAAGCTCGTCGAATCGGCTTGATCTGAGCAGACGCCGATAGGTGCTGGGGTCGGCAGATAAGGCCCCTCAGCGGGTAGCGGTATCGTGTCGGCGTGGGCCGCTACTACTACACGACCCCTATCTACTACGTGAACGACGTGCCGCACATGGGCCACGCCTACACGACGCTAAACGGGGACGCCCTGGTCCGCTGGCGGCGACTGCACGGCGACGAGGTTTTCTTTCTGACCGGTACCGACGAACACGGTCTGAAGGTGCAGCGGGCAGCGGAGCAGAACGGTCTCAGCCCCAAGGAGCAGGCGGATCTCACCAGCAAGCGCTTTAGGGAGGCTTGGGATCTGCTGGATATCTCCTACGACGACTTCATCCGCACCACGGAACCTCGACACCACACCGCGGTGCAGACCTTGCTGGAGCGCTGCTATGAGAACGGCTATGTCTACAAGGACACCTACCAGGGGTCCTACTGCGTGTCCTGTGAGGCCTATTACGCCGAGGCTGACCTCATCGATGGCTGCTGCCCAATCCATAAAGTCCCCGTTGAGCAGATGGCGGAGGACAACTACTTCTTCCGCCTCTCTGCATTTCGGGAGCGACTCCTGGAATGGTACGAGGCGGTGCCGGACAACATCACTCCCGAGCGCTACCGCAATGAGGCAAAGGCCCTGGTGCGGGGCGGGTTAGAGGATCTCTCGATCACTCGAACGTCGCTTCAGTGGGGAATCCCCGTGCCCTGGGACACCCGACACGTTTTCTACGTGTGGTACGACGCCCTCACCAACTACGCCACCGCGGTCGGCTATGGCACCGACGAGGAGCGCTTTGCCACGTGGTGGCCGGCGGTTAGGCACCTGATTGGCAAGGACATTCTCCGCTTCCACGGTGTGTACTGGCCAGCCATGCTTATGGCTGCAGGCGTGGAATCCATGCCCCGGCTCCACGTTCACGGCTGGTTGCTGTTGAGTGGGGCCAAGATGGCTAAGTCCAGCGTCATGCAGATTGCCCCGGGTGACCTAGCTGCCAGCATCGGTGTGGATGGCTTGCGCTATTCGGTACTCCGCGACAACCCGTTCGGACCCGACAGCGACTTCAGCTATGAGGCTTTAGTGCAGCGCTGCAACAGCGACCTGGCTAACGGGCTCGGCAACCTGCTGCAGCGGGTCACGACGATAGTGACTCGCTCTGACAGCTCTAAAAGCTGTGCTCCTGCCCTTGACAGCCCGTTAGCCGCAGTGGCAGAGCAGGCTTACTCGCGGGCCGCGGCAGCCTGGGACAGGGTGCAGCCTTCGGTGGGCCTAGAGGAGACTTGGCGCCTTGTCAGGGAAACGAACGAGTATCTGCAAGACCGTCAACCCTGGAAGCTGGAGGCGGGACCGGAGCGAGACATCGTGCTTGGTGACGCCTTGGAGGCGCTGAGAATCACTTCTGTGTTGGCATATCCGGCAATGCCGCGGTCGTGTGCGGTGTTATGGCGCCGAATCGGGCTGGCCGGCGATCCGTCGCAGGCACGACTGCCCGAGGCGGCGTGCTGGGGCCAGTATCCGGCCGGGTTGAGCGTCGAAGTTGGTGCTCCACTGTTCCCCCGACTGGCGGCCGACTGAGAGGCCCAGATGACCTCCGCCTCGCCCACTGGCAATCTTGGTGGGCCGTGGATCGACACGCACTGCCATCTGAAACTCGATACCTGCGACAGCGAGGTGGCGGCTGCCCTGGCAGCCGGAGTTGCCGCGTTGATCACAATCGGGACCGATGTGGCCGACTCGCGAGAAGCGTTGGCGATTGCCAGCCAGCATGCCAATGCTCGTGCCGCTGTTGGGGTTCATCCGCACGAGGCCGCTGGCGGTACCGACGGTCTGGTCGACCTGCTGGGAGAGGAGGATGTTGTAGCCGTCGGCGAGTGCGGCCTGGACTACTACTACGATCACTCGCCCCGAGCGGACCAACGTCGGGTGTTCGCCGAACAGATTGCGTTAGCGCATCAGCTGGGGCTCACGCTTGTGGTGCACAGCCGGTCTGCTTGGGACGATACTTTCGCCATCTTGACCAGCGAGGGTGTTCCGGAGCAAACGGTCATGCATTGCTTCACAGGCGGAGTGGCCGAAGCTGAACGGGCGCTGGAGTTAGGTGCCTATCTTTCCTTCAGTGGGATCGTCTCGTTCCCCAAGGCGCCGGAGGTGCAAGAGGCGGCGGCTCGCTGCCCGGCCGACCGCCTGCTCGTGGAAACCGACGCGCCGTACCTCACGCCAGTTCCGCTGCGTGGCCGGCCCAACAGCCCAGCCAACGTACCGCTTGTGGGTGCAGCGGTGGCGCAGGTCCGAGGTGTCTCGTCATCTGAAGTGGCTTCGCTGACCACGGCTAACGCTTGCCGGGCGTTCAGATTGGAGTTGGCACTGCCGGGCTGTGTTGGCTGATTCTGCCGGCAACGCATTTCGTGCAGCTTGACGATCCGCCGTAGCCTGCTGTATCGCTCGATACGACCGCTTACTCAGCAGGCGGGGAGAGGAAATGTCCGGACGTTCATCGCCAACCATGAAGCGGCGCCGGGTGTCCTGGGTTCGCAGTAGTTCCGTAGTTGTCTTTGCCGCGGCGGCGGTTTTCGCTTCCGCCTGTGGGCCCGATGCGGCCGAGCCTGTGGCAGAGGTGCTTGCTCCAGGCACCTCGAGTACCACCGAAGCCCCTCCGGCGCCCCAAGTGGAAGAAATCGAAGAAAGCGCTGAGGTGCCGGAGGCTGATGACGGGGCGGTGACTGCGACCCCTCAACCGCCGCCATTCTCACCGGCCTCAACTCTGCCAAAGCCGAACCCACCCGAGCCAAGCTCGCCAGAGCCAATTCCGCCGCCTGCGGTGCAACTCGATACGACACAGTTGCGCACCTTCCCGGCTCCGGAGGTCTGGGAAGCCCTGCGGCAATGCCAGTCGCAGGGTGATTATGGGTTTGTTCATCCTTCCGGTGAGTATTTCGGCGCCTATCAGTTCACGGTCGCCACGTGGGATCGACTGTCCCGCCAGCGGTACCCCGACTTGCAGGGTGTGGTGCCTTCGGAGGCGACTGCTGCTGATCAGGATCGGATGGCGTACTACCTGTGGATCGAATCGGGCCATGCGCGCTGGCCCTCCTGTAGCCACGTGTTTACCGAGGAGGTATCCCCGGCGGCCCCTACCGGAGACGAGACTGTCGCCGGGGAGCCCTTCGAGCCCCTGCCTGGAGACACCGGGGCCACAACCACAACCGCAGTCACCACCACGACGACTACTACGACGACGACAACCACCCCTACAACCACGACGGCGGCTTCCACGACGGCGGCTTCCACGACGACAACTACTACGACGACGACAACCACGACAGCGGCTTCCACGACGACAACTACTACGACGATCGCGGTCGCGACTACCACCACCACTACTGCTGCAACTGCTACTACAACCACTTCGGTCAATGACGGACAGGCGGCCGAAGTCGACCCGTCGATGCAGCCGGCAATACCTCCGGATGTGGCCGGCTTCCCTACGCCTCAGCAGTGGGAAGCTCTTCGGCGCTGCGAGTCCAGCGGCAACTATCGGGCTGTCAGCGCCAACGGCCGCTTCTACGGGGCCTATCAGTTCTGGCCCGACACTTGGGATTACGTGGCCCAGCGCAACTACCCGCGGCTCGTGGGAGTGCTGCCATCGGCTGCCACAACCCACGATCAGGACCGCATGGCTTACCGTCTTTGGGAGGAGCGCGGGGACCAACCGTGGCCTGTCTGCGGCCGCTACCTGCGTTAGGGCGCCTCCGGTCTTACTCCGATGACACTCGGCTCAGCAACCGTGGCCGACCTACTGGCTCGCCACGAGGTCCGGCCACGCCGCTCGCTGGGGCAGCACTTCGTCATCGACCCGAACACCGTGATGCGGATTGTGCGGCTAGCGGGCATCGAAGCTGGCGAGCAGATCCTCGAGATCGGTGCCGGCTGTGGCGCATTGACCGTGGCCCTAGCCGACGCCGGTGCATCTGTTCTGGCTATCGAGATCGATGAGCGTCTTGTAGCGGCACTAGCAGAGGTATGCGCCGGTCGCCCAGTTGAGGTGCTACGGGCCGATGCCACCGATCTGTCCGCCTGGGTGCCGCACCTAGCAGACGGAGCGCCCTGGAAGCTGGTCGCCAATCTGCCCTACAACGTGGCCACGCCTCTGCTGCTGGACATCCTGGACCACGTGCCACAGGTCACCTCCATGCTGGTCATGGTGCAAACAGAGGTGGCGGAGCGGCTAGCCGCTTCGGTGGATCATGCCGCCTACGGGCTGCCTTCGCTGAAGGTCGCTTGCTGGGCGCGCGCTGAGGTGCTGGGTCGGGTGCCGCCGACAGTTTTCTGGCCCCGACCGAGGGTGTCCTCGGCGCTTCTGGCGATTCAGCGGCTGGCGACGCCCGCCGCTAGCAACATTCAGGAGCTGTACTGCTTGGCGAAGCGGGCGTTTGGTCAGCGTCGCAAGATGCTGCGATCCTCGCTGCGGGGAATAGCGCTGTCCCACCACTTTGATGCGGCCGGGATCGATCCGACCGCCCGGCCCGGGCAACTGACTGTAGCGGACTGGTCACGCCTGGCGCAGGAGGTCAACAGCAGTGGTGGCGCAGCGGGAGCGTGACTTGAAAGTGGAGGTACTAACTGCACCGGCAAAGCTCACGTTGTCGCTGCGGATTACCGGCCGGCGCGCCGATGGTTACCACCTCATCGAGGCAGAGATGGTGACACTCGATCTGGCCGATCGTCTGGTTGTAGAGGCGGGAGATGAGCTGAGTCTGGTCACCGGCGGAGCGGAGAGCACGCCCGAATCCGGCGAGATCCCACCCGGAGCGCTCCGAGTCCCAGCGGGGGAGGACAACCTGGTCATACAAGCTCTCCAACTTGCCGGGCGTCGGGCAAAGGTGACGTTGCACAAGCACATTCCGGTCGGCGCGGGACTCGGGGGCGGTTCGGCCGACGCCGCTGCGATCCTGCGCTGGGCTGGATTCAACGACAGCTGGCGTGCCGCGACGCTGGGCGCCGATGTGGCTTTCTGCCTGCAGGGCGGTCATGGGTGGGTGAGTGGTATCGGCGAGATCGTCCAGCCCCTGGCTTTTGAACCTCGCACCTTCACGCTTTACACCCCGCCTTTCAGCTGCTCGACGGCCGCGGTGTACCGAGCTTGGGACGATCTCGGCGGGCCGGCCGGACCGACGGGAAACGACCTCGAGCCAGCCGCTCTGGCTGTCGAGCCGAGAATGGCCGCAGCGCGTGAGGTGTTGGCAGAGGCGAGCGGTCAGCAGCCACGCCTAGCGGGCAGCGGTTCGACGTGGTTCGTCGAGGGGGCCTATCCGGGGCCTGGCCGGCGAGTGGTGCGTGCGACTCCGGCGCAGTCAGCGATCTGAAAGTTCGCTTAGCGGCCTTTGCGGCGCTGGAAGCGGGTACGACGACGCATCTTGCGGTACTTTTTCTTCCGCATGCGCTTGCGGCGCTTCTTGATTAGCGAACCCATGAAAGAACAATCCTACCAGGTCCGCGACTTTACGACGCGGTCGGCATGTCGCTCACTCACCAAGGGTTCAGCGGAGCCCGCTAGCGTGACAGCAAGGTGGCCGGTAGTTCAATGGTAGAACGCCTGACTTTGGATCAGGAGGTTGCAGGTTCGAGCCCTGCCCGGCCAGCATGACTCCTGCCCGCAGCAAACGCGAGGCATAAGCGGCCAGTGAGCACCTTCGGCGGTGTCGAACTGTCGGCCATCGTGCTGGCGGCGGGGCGCGGCTCTCGTATGCGGTCGGAGCTGCGTAAACCCCTACACCTGCTAGCAGGGATGCCCATGCTGGCGCACGTAGTGGATGCTCTGAGTGAATGCCAGCCGGATCGCATCGTGATCGTGCTTGGTCCCGATGACGAACTCGTCGCTAAAGAGATGCAATCACGGCGCGGTCAGCTGCCGCTAGAGGTGGCTGAACAGCCCGCCCCGCGCGGCACTGGCGACGCCGCCGCCCGCGGGTTGGCGGCCTTGCCCGACCCTGCTGACCCCGAGGGCGGCGAACTGCTCATAGTGCCTGGCGATACCCCACTGTTGCGCCCGTCGACGCTGTGGACGCTGGTGGAGTACCACCTTGTTTATGGCGCCGCCTGCACCCTCCTGACTGCCCGCGTTGGCGACCCCACCGGTTACGGGCGCGTGCTGCGCGGCCCCGACGGCTCGATACGCGGCATAGTCGAACAGGCTGATGCTTCGCCAACGGAGCAGGAGATCAACGAGATCGGCACATCGGTCTATGCGGTCCGTCGTAGCTTTCTCGGCCCGGCGCTGCGACGCATCCGCCCCGACAACGCAGCGGGGGAGTACTACCTGACCGACATGGTAGGTGTGCTAGCGCGGATGGGTCACAAGGTTGAGGCGTTCACCTTGGACGACGCAGGCGAGGCTCAGGGCGTTAACGATCAGGCGCAGCTTGCCTCCGCCCGCGCTGAGGTCCAGCAGCGAGTGATAGCCGGTTGGCTGCAGGCTGGTGTGACAATCGTGGACCCAACCAGCACCTACGTAGACATTTCCGTGTGCTTGGCAGCCGGCGTGGTACTCCTCCCGGGCACCATGTTGGAGGGCCAAACTGTTGTGGGCGCCGGGGCTGTCATAGGCCCACACACCCGGTTGGTGGACTGCGCGGTGGGGCCAGGAGCGATAGTGGAGATGAGCCAAGGTCGTGACGCCGAGATTGGCCCTGGACGGCAGGTGGGGCCGTTTGCCACGCTCGGCTCGTCCGCTGCCGTGCCTTAGCGACCACTCCCTTAGCGGTCACTCGAGGAGAGAACGGAACTGTGCAAACTGTTACGACCAAGCAACTGAAGCTCCTCTCGGGGAGAGCGAACCTGGAACTGGCGCAGCTCATCGTCCGGCATCTGGGTGTCGAACTCTGCGAGACCAACCTGTCGGAGTTCGCTAACGGTGAGATCCACTGCCGCTTCGGGCAATCCATCCGCGGTGCTGATGTCTTTATCATCCAGTCGCACACGGCGGCCGATGGCCGGTCGATCAACGACTCCGTCCTAGAGCAGCTGATCATGGTGGATGCGGCTCGGCGCGCATCGGCAAAACGCGTTACTGCGGTCTGCCCGTTCTTTCCCTACGCCCGCCAGGACCGCAAGGCTGAGGGCCGTGAACCGATTTCAGCCAAGCTCATGGCCAACATGCTGGACGCTGCCGGCGCTGGCCGCCTAGTCAGTGTGGATCTCCACTCCGGCCAGATTCAAGGTTTCTTCGACGGTCCCTGGGATCACCTCACCGCCATGCCCGTGCTGTGTGACCGAATCGCCGAGTTGGGTGAAGATCTGGTGGTTGTCTCCCCTGACGCAGGCAGGGTGAAGGTTGCCGAGCGCTACGCCATGGCGCTAGGGGCGGATCTGGCAATTGTGCACAAGAGCCGCATTGGGGGAGCCAAGAGTGAGGTGGAGGCACTTGGAGTGGTGGGAGCGGTCAGCGGAAGGGTCTGTGTGCTGATCGACGACATGATCGACACCGGTGGCACGATCGTGGCGGCCGCTGAGCAGCTAGCGGCACGCGGTGCTGAGAAGGTCTACGCGGCTACCACGCACGGACTCTTCTCCGGGCCTGCGGTGGACCGGCTCAAGAACTCCGTTATCGGGAAGGTAATCGTCACCGACACTTTGCCGCTGCCGACCGAGAAGTGCATCGACAAGCTGGAGGTGGTCTCGGTAGCCCCCACGATCGCAAGCGCCATCCGGGCTGTCTTTGAGGACACCTCGGTGAGCGAGATCTTCGGTGGCAACAACTTGTCTTGAAGCAACGTGCCCTGAAACAACGTGTCCTGAAGCCCCGACGGGTCGGTGGCGCGGACCGCTAGGCTCGCTTCGGTTCATCCACCGAAATCCACCGGTAAGTGTCATGCAGGAAGTTGTTCTCCCCTTAGAAATCGGCCGCGCCACTGGTAGCGGTTCGGCCCGCCGCATGCGGCTACAAGGCAAAATTCCCGCCGTCGTCTACGGCCTCGGTGGGGAGGCTGTAAGCGTGACGGTGGACTACCGCCGCCTGCGCGGAGCCCTGTCTACCGAAGCCGGTATGAACGTCGTGCTGCACCTAGATCTAGGCGATCAACGGGAGCTAGCTCTGGTGAAAGAGTTGCAGCGCCACCCGCTCCGCGGCGACGTTACCCATGTGGACTTCCTCAGGGTCGAGGCTGACACCGAGGTGGCTGTAGACGTGCCGATCCAGCTGACTGGACACCCCAAGGCGGTGATCGAACTGAACGGCCTCGTCGAGCGGTCGCTAGACACGCTGCGCGTTATGGCCAAGCCTCACTCGATACCTAACGAGTTAGTGCTGGATGTCTCCAATCTGACTGTGGGAGCTGCCCTGACCGTCTCAGACATCGAGCTGCCTGCCGGCGTTGTCTCCCTCGTCGACGAAACCGCACCGGTGGTGTCTGGGGTCATCACGCGGAGCGCTCTGGAAGCCTCGGATGAGGCCGAAGAAGAAGCCGAGGATTCCGAGGCGCTTGACGGTGACGGCGAAGGGGCTAGCGAGGACGACTCCGGCGACAGCAACTGAGGTAGGAAATGTCCCTACGCCGGAGACGGCTGGCTGGGGCAACGCGGACTGGCACGCCAGCTGACTTCTTGGTTGTGGGGCTTGGCAACCCCGGGGAGAAGTACTACGGAACTCGCCATAACGCCGGGGCTGCAGCGGTAGAGGAACTCACTGGTAGACACGGTGGCCATCTGCGCCGCCGCCCCCGCTTGCCAGCGTTGACAGACGAGGTACGAATTGCGGCAAAGCGCGTGGCTTTGGCCTTCCCGCAGACCTACATGAACGTATCCGGAGAGGCTGTGGCGAAGCTGCTAGTTCGCTTCAGCATCGAAGACCTCCAGCGGTTAGTAATCCTCCACGACGAACTGGACCTGCCGCCGGGGCGGGTGCAGGTAAGGGTGGGTGGGGGCTTAGCCGGCCACAACGGCCTGCGTTCGATCCGTGACCGGTTGCGTTCTACGGATTTCGTCCGGATCCGCATCGGAATCGGCCGGCCGCCGAGCGCGGCCTCGGGCGCTGACTACGTGCTAAGCCGGCCACGGGCGAAGGAACGAGATGTGCTGGTGGCGGCGACCAGCTTGGCGGCCGACGCGGTGGAGACCATCGCTGTCGACGGCGTCGAGGTGGCCATGAACACCTTCAATGTTCGCTGAGGCAGGGGACTGATGACCAAAGGGCGCTCGGCTCTGGCGCGTCTGGCCCGTGAGGTCGCGACGGTGCGAGCGATTGGGGACGCGCTAGGACGACGCGAGGCCTCTCTGGCGGTGCCCGAACGGGCACAGCCGGCTGCGCTGGCTGCGCTGGCACGAGCCTCCGGGCGGCGACCTTTGGTGGTCTGTACAGTCACCGAAGCAGCCGCGGAACAGCTTTTTGCCGACCTGCAGAGTTGGCTGGGCGACGATTCGGTGGCTGCCCTCCCGGCTTGGGAAACGCTTCCCTTCGAACAGGTAAGCCCGGCGGCGTCGGTCATGGGTACCCGCCTTCAGACCATCTGGCGAATGCGCCAGGAAACTGCACCTTCATTAGTGGTGGCTTCGGTTCGGGCCGTTATGCAGCGACTAGCTGCTAGTGCGGAGCAGGCCGAGCCTGTGTGCTTGCAGCTTGGGGATCGTTGCGACCGCGACGAGTTGATCCAGCGGCTCGCCGACGCTGGCTACCGACGAGGGGTGCAGGTAGAGCAGCGGGGCGAGATGGCTGTGCGCGGTTCGATCATCGACGTGTTTGGTGCTACTGCCGAGGACCCGGTGCGCATCGACCTGTGGGGTGATGAGATCGACCGTCTCTGCACTTTCTCGGTGAGCGGTCAGCGTTCGGGGGAGTCGCTGAAGGCCACTGAGATATTCGGGTGCCGCGAGTTGCGTCCCACTGCAGCGGTTCGCCGACGGGCGGCAGATTTGGCAGTTGAAGCCCCCTGGGGTCGGCGCCAGTGGGAGTTGTTAGCCGAAGGCGCCTTTTTCGACGGGATGGAGGCCTGGCTGGGGTGGCTCGAAGCTGAGAGGCGCAGCTTCGCCGATCTGATCCCTGACGGCGGCCTCGTTGTGCTGATTGACCGGGATCGTCTTTGGGCGCGGGCACAGGATTTGCTGGCTGAGGAAGCCGAACTAGCAAAGCACCTTGCGACTGCCTGGGGCGTGGCTCCCAATGAGCAGCTACCCAGCGCTCACGTGGCGGCTGAGGAGTTGTTAGCGGGCTGCGCGGCTCCGGTCTGGGGAATCAGCAGCAGTCCTTCGAGCCCCACTCAGCCGTTCGTTGAAGCCCTCGGGTGGGAACCTCCGCTGGCCACCGGCGACGGCCCCGTGCGTCAAGTGACAGCCCTGCTGGGAGAGGGCTACCGGATTGTGGTAGCGGCCGACGGCGAGGGTTCGGCCCAGCGGTTACGCCAGCGTCTAGAGGACCAGGGCGTAGTAATCGCTGACTCGTTAGCCGCAAGTTCTGCGGGCTGCTCGGTGAGTGTAAGCCCGCTGCGGGTGGGCTGCATCCTGCCCGAGGTGCGACTAGCTGTCCTCGCCGAGAGCGATCTAACCGGTCGCCGCAGGGTGCACCGCCGTGCCCGCAAGGTAACCCCGGCCGGGGCGCGCGGTGGTATTGAAGATCTGCAGGTCGGCGGTTTCGTTGTCCACCGAACTCACGGCGTGGCCTGCTATCGCGGCATGGTCACGCGGACGATGGACGGCGTTGAGCGCGACTATCTACTGCTGGAGTATCGGGGCGACGCACGGTTATACGTGCCCACTGACCAACTTGAGACTGTTAGGCAGTACACCGGCGGTGAGGTGCCCACGCTAAGCCGTATGGGGGGCACCGACTGGCAGCGCACCAAGGGCAAGGTGCGGGCGGCAGTAGCGGAAGTAGCTGGCGAGTTGGTGGAGCTTTACCGCAAGCGTCACGCCACCGCCGGATTGGCCTTTGGCCCCGACGGTCCGTGGCAGGCGCAGATGGAGTCTGCCTTTGCTTACCCCGAGACGCCTGATCAGATCAACGCAATAGCACAAGTAAAAGAGGACATGGAGAGTCCGGTTCCGATGGACCGGCTGATCTGCGGCGACGTGGGGTTTGGCAAGACCGAGGTTGCCGTGCGCGCTGCTTTCAAGGCCGTCACCGACGGTCGTCAGGTGGCGGTATTGGTGCCAACCACGCTGTTGGCCCACCAGCACCACCAGACTTTCTCTGAGCGCTACGCCGGCTTCCCGGTTCGGGTTGAGATGCTGAGCCGCTTTCTCTCGCCGGCGGCCGCTCGGGAGGTTTTGGAAGGTCTGCGCAGTGGCGACGTGGATTTAGTGATAGGGACCCACCGGTTGCTCTCCTCCGACGTGAAATTTGCCCGGCTGGGCTTGCTGGTTGTGGACGAAGAGCAGCGTTTCGGCGTCAGCCACAAGGAGGCCATTAAGACGCTCCGCCACGATTTAGATGTGTTGACGCTGACTGCAACGCCTATACCGCGCACGTTGGAGATGAGTCTGACGGGGATCAGAGACCTGACGGTGCTGCAGACACCGCCCGCGGACCGCAAGCCAATCGGGACTTACGTGGGCCCCTACGACGAGCGCGCCGTGGTTGAGGCCATAAGGCGTGAGCTGCTGCGCGAGGGGCAGGTGTTCTTCGTACACAATCGGGTGGCCGACATCGACGAGGTGGCGGCTCACTTGCGGGAGTTAGTTCCCGGAGTGCGCGTGGCGGTAGCACACGGCCAGATGGACGAAGCCGCCCTGGAGCAGGTGGTGTTGGACTTTTGGGATCGGCGCTACGACGTCATGGTGTGCACCACGATCATCGAATCTGGCATTGACATGCCAACGGTCAACACCCTAATCGTCGACCGAGCCGACCTAATGGGCCTTGCCCAGCTACATCAGATACGTGGCCGCGTCGGGCGGGCGCAGATGCGCGCTTACGCCTACCTCTTCACCCCTCCCGAGCGAGATCTCACTGAAGAAGCCTACGAACGCCTCAAGGTTGTGGCCGAGTCCACCGAGTTGGGTTCGGGGATTCGCATTGCTATGCGCGACCTGGAGATCAGGGGCGCCGGCAACCTATTGGGGGTTGGTCAGTCGGGTCACATCGCGGCCGTGGGATACGACCTGTATTGCGAGATGGTGACCGAGGCGGTGGCGGAGCTGGCCGGAGAGGTCCCCGAAGAGCCGGTGGAGTTGAAGCTAGACGTACCTGCAGACGCCCACCTGCCGGCCGCGTACATACCCTCGGAGTCGTTGCGTTTTGCCGCTTACCGTCGAATTGCCGACGCCAAGAGCGTCGAGGAGATAGCCGATGTGCGTGCCGAATGGCTGGACCGCTTTGGGCCGCTTCCCGCCCCTGCCCGGTCGCTTTTGGCTCTGGCACAACTGCGGGCGCTTTGTATTGCCTGCGGTGTGAGCGAAGTGTCGGTGCGGTCGCTTGCCGGCGGGGGTGCCGAGGCGCGCATTTCGCCCTTGCAGTTGCGCCAGAGCCGGCGAGTGCGCTTGGAAAGGCTTTGGCCGAAAGCAAGCTACGAACCGTCATCGGGACTGTTGCGTCTGCCGCTTCGCCGTCGTGCCGAAGCGGTGGAGACCATCAGTGAGGCACTCGAGCGGCTAACTGACCAACCTCCGGCGGCATGAACTCAGAGTTATGAAATCTGCGTTGCCCCGGGTGGTGGTAGTCGGGCTTGGACCGGCAGGGCCCGAACTGGTCACCGAGGGAACGAGGGCTTTGATCCGGGCAGTCCCACCATCAGCACGCTTTGTCCGTACGCTGCACCACCCCTCGGCAGGGACCGTGGCTCCGGCGGCGAGTTGTGACGACCTCTACTGCTCAGCGCAAAGCACCCAGCAGGTCTACGAGGCGATTGTCGAGCGCCTGGTGGCAGCGGCCAAGGAGCAAGGAACCGTGCTTTACGCGGTGCCTGGCTCGCCGGCGGTTGCCGAGCGGTCGGTGGAGTTGCTCTTGACCGATAGCCGCATACGCGCTGAGGTATATCCAGCGCTGTCGTTCGCCGACTTGGCGTGGTGTCGGCTGGGGGTGGATCCCCTAGCCGCAGGGGTGAGGATTGTGGACGGTCAGCGTTTTGCCTCCGAGGCTGCAGGTGAGCGCGGCCCGTTGCTGGTGGCCCAATGCGACAGCGCCGAGATCCTCAACGAGGTTTTCCTGGCGCTGCCAGAGCCGGCTGTGGCTGTATGGGTTCTGCACCACTTGGGGTTGGATTCTGAGAGAGTCGAGCTAACCAGCGCCGCCGAACTGGCGAGCTGGGGACCTGTGGACCATCTCACGACCCTGTACCTGCCGAAGATGGCAGAAGCGCCCGCTGGCGAAATGGTTCGTTTTGGCGAGCTAGTCAAAACGTTACGAGCCGAGTGTCCTTGGGACCGCCGGCAGACGCACCGCAGTCTTCGCCGTCATCTGCTAGAGGAGGTCTACGAGGTGCTGGAGGCCATTGACGGCCTACCAGAGGAGCCAGCAGAGCCCGGCAGCGTCGTTCGTGCAGGTGAGGGCTATGAGCAGCTTGAGGAGGAACTAGGGGATCTGCTGTTCCATGTGTTTTTTCATGCCACGCTTGCCGCTGAGCAGGGTCAGTTCACGATTTCCGACGTGGTGAGGCAGGTGGATACCAAGCTGCGTAGCCGCCATCAGCACGTGTTTGACCCTGCTGGCTTTGCGCCCCCCGATGAGCAGTCTCTGGCGGTGACTTGGGAGCAGATCAAGCGTGCCGAGAAGGGGCGCGGCTCGGCCATGGACGGCATTCCGGCGGAGCTTCCAGCGCTGCTGGGAGCACTGAAAGTGCAGAAGCGGGCTGAGGCAGCAGGGCTTGACGCCAGAACTGGGCAGGACGCGCTGGGACGCATGCGAGTGGCGCTTGAGCTGCCCGCAGCCCGGCGCGACGAGCATTGGCTCGGATCGTTGCTCTTCGACGCCGTGGATTTGGCTCGGCGCCACTCACTAGACCCCGAGTCCGCGCTGAGGGCAGCCGCGCAGGCGGCTCGGGAGCGATTCCGCCAATCTGAGATTTCGCTCGACTAGCCCGGCGCGCTAGTCGGCATTTGCCGGGAAGCCTCGCCGGGGAGCTTTGTCGGGAAGCCTCGAGGGAAAATCTGGTCTACGTTCTTTCTCAGAGTTAACAACTCGTGTAACATTCGCAACCTGTTCCACAATTCCAACAGGAATACGCGGCTGGGAGCAGATCAGAGACACGAGGCTTGCCGCCATGAGCGCAATAGTCCACGTCACCGGACGAGAGATCTTGGATTCGCGCGGTAATCCCACCGTGGAGGTAGATGTCGAGTTGGCGTGTGGCGCACGGGCGCGCGCGGCGGTACCTTCAGGTGCCTCCACCGGCAGCCTTGAAGCGCTCGAACGCCGCGACGGCGGGTCCCGCTACGGGGGCAAAGGCGTGCTCCAGGCAGTCGCCGCGGTCAACGGCGAGATTGCCGCAGCAGTCCGAGGACTGAACGCGGGCGATCAGCGCAACCTAGACCGCACTCTTATCGAACTGGACGGGACGCCAGGAAAGTCCCGCCTCGGGGCTAACGCCATACTGGGTGTCTCGCTGGCGGCAGCGGTGGCCAATGCCGCCAGTCGCAACGTTGCGCTCTACCGGTGCATTGGGGGAGATGGTGCCACCATGCTGCCGGTGCCGCTAATGAACCTGCTCAATGGCGGAGCCCACGCCGACAACAACCTGGATTTGCAGGAGTTTATGGTGGTGCCAGTCGGGGCCGGATCCTTCTCGCAGGCTCTGCAGTGGGGGGCGGAGATCTACCAAACCCTGCGCAGCCGGTTGTCAGAGGCAGGCCTGTCCACGGCGGTCGGCGATGAAGGAGGCTTTGCCCCCGATGTAGCCAGCAACGAGCAAGCCCTGGAGTTGCTGCTGCGAGCAGTGGAGGCCACCGGACTACGCCCCGGCGAAGATGTGGCGCTAGCGCTGGATGTAGCGGCCAGCGAGTTTGCCCAAGGGGGGGTTTATCGTCTGGCCGGCGAGGGGCGCAGCCTGGATCGTCCGCAGATGGTTGACTATCTGGTGCAGCTAGCGGACAACTACCCGGTCTGCTCTATCGAGGACGGCATGGCCGAAGACGACTGGGACGGTTGGCAGATGCTCACTGAGGCTCTGGGTGACCGCGTGGCGTTGGTGGGTGATGACCTTTTCGTAACTCGGGTAGACCTCCTGCAGAGGGGTATTGACACCGGGGTTGCTAACTCGATCCTCATCAAGGTGAACCAAGTGGGTACGCTCAGCGAAACCCTCGATGCCATACAGACGGCGCAGTCGACGGGATACGGCGCGGTGGTGTCGCATCGTTCGGGGGAGACCGAAGACACCCTGATTTCGGACCTGGCAGTGGGAGCGGCAACTGGGCGTATAAAAGCCGGGGCCCCCGCCCGCAGCGATCGCACTGCCAAGTACAACCGGCTGCTGCGCATCGAGGAGGAGCTCGGAGCCTCCGCTAGCTACGGGTGCCCCGCAGCGGCTCGCAATCTTCGGTTGTCGTGAGATGATCCGCTCGAAGGCGCGGCGCGCTAGCACGATTCTGGTCGTAGCCCTCCTCAGCACCTCGGCGCTCGCCGCCACCTGGACCTGGGGTGTCAACCCAGTGCACAACTGGCTGGACCAGCGTGACGAGATCTCCCAACTGGAGGCAAAGTTGGCTGAGGCGAAGGTGACTAGAGCCGCGCTGGAGGCCGACATCCAACAGCTACAAACCGATGCCGAGATAGAGCGGATCGCCCGCCGTGACCTCGGACTGGTCTATCCCGGCGAGGAGGCCTACGTGATTAACTTGTCGGCGGAGATGTTGGATCCGGCTGTAGATCCAGGGGTGAGGCTGGACCGCTGACCGGCTAGCTCTGGGAGCTGGCTGCAGCGTGCGCTACCGTGCTCGGCGGAGATGTTGGATCCGGCTGTAGATCCAGGGGCGAGGCTGGACCGCTGACCGGCTAGCTCTGGGAGCTGGCTGCAGCGTGCGCTACTCTGTTTCCTCGGCGGTCGGCGAGAGAATCGGTCGCCCGGTGGATCCGGACCACAGGGAGGCGCAGGTGGAGATATCGGTCACGATCAACGGGGAGAGCTACAGCCACGATGTGGAGCCCCGCATGCTCCTAGTGCACTACATCCGCGATGTGGTCGGCCTGACTGGCACCAACATTGGTTGTGACACATCGTCTTGCGGTGCCTGCACTATCCATATCGACGGGGAGTCGGTGAAGTCCTGCACCATGTTCGCGGTACAGGCTGATGGCGAGGACCTTCTGACCATCGAGGGTCTCGCCGACGGGGAAACCCTCCATCCAATGCAGGAGTCCTTCCGGCAGTGCCACGCCCTGCAGTGCGGCTACTGCACACCGGGCATGGTGATGGCTGCAGTCTCGTTCCTGAACGAGAACCCAAGCCCAAGCGAGCGGGAAGTACGCCTAGGGCTAGAAGGCAACCTCTGTCGCTGTACCGGCTACCACAACATCGTCAAAGCGGTATTGCACTGTGCGGCCGGAGGTGAAGAATGATCCCTGCAGCGTTCGATTACGTCCGGGCTAGTTCCGCCGAGGAGGCGATTGGTACCCTCGCCGACCACGGTGACGAGGCCAAGCTCCTCGCCGGGGGCCACTCGCTGATCCCCCTGATGCGCTTTCGTTTGGCAAGACCGGCTGTCTTGGTGGACATTGGGCGCCTGCACGATTTGTCTTACATCCGAGACGAGGGCGATCACCTGGCTATCGGGGCGTTGACCCGCCACCGTGCTGTTGAGACCAGCGATCTGGTGGCCACCCACGCCAGGCTGCTGAGCGAAGTCACCTCACACGTTGGCGACCCACAGGTGCGTCATCGGGGGACCATTGGCGGCGCGGTTGCCCACGGCGATCCGGCTTCAGACATCCCTTCCGCGCTAATTGCGCTTGGGGCCACCCTCGTGGCTAGTGGGCCAGGGGGCCAACGGGAGATCTCGGTAGACGACTTTTTTGGCGGCTTCCTGGAGACTGCCCTGGCCGACGACGAGCTTCTGACGGAGATTCGTATTCCTACAGCCACTGATGCCGGCTGGGGTTTCGAGAAGTTCAACCGCCGGGCCCAGGACTGGGCAATCGTCGGAGTGTCGGTCGCCCGGCGTGCTGGCGGAGAGGTGGGGGTGGGGCTCGTGAACATGCATTCCACCCCAGTGCGTGCTTTTGCCGTGGAAGATGCACTGGCCGCCGGTGCCTCGGCGACTGAGGCTGCCGACTTGGCGGCCGAAGGCTGCGAACCCACCGAGGACCTCAACGCCTCTGTTGAGTACCGCCAACACCTGGCGAGGGTTTTGACGCGACGAGCACTCGAAGCTGCTGGGCTGTAGCGGTCCGTGGCAATTCAACCCGGGTCACCGGCGGTAGTAGCCGATGGCCTCCGCGCCCACAACTATCTGCCCTCAGAGGGCCTTTCCACGGTGATTTTCCTGGCCCTCTCGCTGCAGCGCCCGCTGCTGCTAGAAGGCGAGGCAGGGACCGGCAAGACCGAGGTTGGCAAGATGCTGGCCAGCTGGCTAGGTAGCCGCCTCATCCGCCTGCAGTGTTACGAGGGCATCGACGCGTCTCAGGCGGTATACGAATGGGACTACTCGCGCCAACTGCTGCACCTGCGGACCGCCGAGGCCACCGGCGGGGCGTCGGGGGCTGACGCCACCGGTTTGGAGGACTCGCTCTACTCTGAGCGCTTCCTGGTTAAGCGGCCACTGTTAGAGGCGATCAGCTCCGACGACTCGGTCCAGCCGGTTTTGCTGATCGATGAGGTTGATCGGGCCGACGACGAGTTTGAGGCCTTCCTGTTGGAGGTGCTGTCTGACTGGTCGATCACGGTGCCGGAGTTGGGGACGTTCCGAGCTGCTGAACCTCCGATAGTGGTGGTCACCTCTAACCGAACCCGCGACGTGCACGACGCGCTGAAGCGCCGCTGCCTCTATCACTGGGTGGAGCACCCGGACTTCGAACGCGAGGTGGAGATCATCTCGCTGAGGTCCGATGGCGTGGCACCGGCGCTGGCCCGTCAGGTGGCGGCAGCGGTTGCGCGCTTCCGCGACATCGGCCTCTACAAACCCCCCGGAGTGGCTGAGAGCATAGATTGGTCGATGGCCCTGGTGCGTCTCGGGGTGGAGGCGCTAGAACCCGAGCATGCCGAAGTCACCTTGGGTGCTGTGCTCAAGTACCGCGAGGACCAGGGGCGGGTTCGAGATTTCGGCCTCGAACGGATCATTGCCGAGGCCACTAGCCGTTAGTGGGTTAGCTGGTTTAGAGATTGCCCGCTCGTCTGCCAGCACTGGTGACAGTTGAACCGTGAGCACTAGCAGTCCGCTGGTGGCGGCGGCACAAGCCGAGAACATCTGCGCTCTGGCGGTCCGCTTCGGGGTTGCGCTGCGTGACGAGGGATTGGGAGTGCCGGTGGGCTCGATGATCACTTTCATCTCGGCTCTGGGCCGAGTCGGGGTGGACACCCGCTCCAAGGTGTACTGGTGCGGTCGCGCCACGCTCGTCCGCAAACCCGAGGATTTCGACACCTACGACCTAGTTTTCACCCGATTCTGGGAGGGCATCGACCCTCAGAGCCTGCTCCTGCCGCCGCCCGTGACAGAGGTCACGCTTGCTTTCGACGATCTCGAAGGAGACGGCGCCGACGGCGACAACGAGGAAGACTCGGACACAATCGCAGTCCGCTATAGCCCCTATGAGTTGCTGCGGGACAAGGACTTTGCCGACTGCACATCCGACGAACTAGCCGAGTTAGCCGAGCTGATGAGCCGGCTACGTCTATGCGGTGTGATGCGCCGCTCACGGAGGCTTCAGCCTGTGGGCGTGGCGCGAGGACGACCCGATCTGCGTCGCACCGTGCGGTGGGCGCTACAGGCTGGCGGCGAGCCGATAAATCGGGCCTTTCGCCAGCCCGGCCAGCAGCCGCGACGCCTTGTGCTGTTGCTAGACGTGAGTGGGTCGATGGAATCGTATGCCCGGGCGTTGCTGCGCTTCGTGCACGCCGCGGTTGTGGCGCGCCGGCGGGTGGAGGCGTTCGCTCTGGGCACCCGCCTGACCAGGCTCACCAGGGAACTCTCAACTCGCGATCCAGACGCCGCATTCGATCGCGCTGCGGGTGTGGTGCAGGACTGGTCGGGGGGCACCCGCCTCGGTGAGTCGATCGGCACGTTCTGCGACGAGTGGGGGGTGAGGGGTATGGCGAGGGGTGCGGTGGTTGTGATCCTCTCCGACGGTTGGGATCGAGGTGAGCCCGCTGCCATGAGCGAGAATATGGCACGACTCAGCCGGGTGGCATACAAGATCGTCTGGGTGAATCCGCTCAAGTCCACACCTGGCTACGCCCCATTGGCGCAGGGGATGTCGGCGGCCCTGCCGTTCGTTGACGAGTTCGTGGAGGGACACTCGCTTGCCTCACTGGAGGAACTCGCTGTCAGGGTTGCTGCTTGAGACGCTTGAAGAGCCCAAATAAGCCTACGATTCAGCGAGCACAGTGCTCGGGGAGGTACCGATGCAGGAACTGCTGGACGATATTGACCGGTGGCGAGCAACCGGCTTGCGGGTCGCGGTGGCTCGCGTGACCGACCTAGACGGGTCGGGCCCACGTGACCCCGGTGCTGCTATGGCGGTGAACGAGCATGGCGAGGTTTCAGGCTCGGTCTCCGGCGGCTGCGTTGAAGGGGCTGTGGTGGCCGAGGCGTTAGAGGTGTTAGAGGCCGGCGACCGGCGCATGGTGAGCTTCGGCTACAGCGACGACGAGGCTTTTGCCGTGGGACTCACCTGCGGCGGCACGATCCACCTCTTTGTCGAACCCCTGGACTGGTAGTAGCGACATGGCTGCCGATCCGGCACCGATTTACGAGGCTCTGGCCGCTGCGCTGCGTGCCGACGAGCCAGTAGCTCTGGCCACGATTGTCGACGGGGTAGGCAAGGGATCTCGTCTGCTGGTTCGCCCTGGGATGGAGGTGCTGGGCAGCCTCGGCAACGCCGAACTGGACGAGGTAGCCACCCGGGATGTGATCGGCGAGTTAGAACTCGGCCAGACCTGCGTGCGCCACTACGGAACCGGTGGCGAGCAGCGGATGGAGGACCTCACTCTCTTCGTGGAGTCCTTCGCCCCGCAGCCCAGGATGCTTATCTTCGGGGCGGTGGACTTTACTGCTGCCTTAGCGAGGGTGGCGAAAGTGCTGGGGTACAAGGTGGTGGTCTGCGATGCTCGCAAAGTCTTCGCCACCCCGAAACGCTTCCCAATGGCTGACGAGATTAGGGTGGAGTGGCCCGGCGACGTGTTCGACGCTTACGGTGCCAAACTGCGGCCCATCGACGCGGTCTGCATACTCACCCATGACACCAAGTTCGACGTACCTGCTGTGCTGCGTTCCTTAGAAACCGACGTGGGGTACATCGGAGTGATGGGTAGCCGTAGAACCCACGCCAAGCGGGTTGAGCGACTCCGCGAGGTTGGTGTGGATGAGGAAGGGTTTGCCAGGCTCATGGCTCCGATCGGCTTAGATATCGGCGGCCGTACTCCCGAAGAGACGGCGGTGTCGATTGTGGCGGAGATCATCGCGGGGCGCGCCGGCGTGGCGGCACCGTCACTCCGCGACAGCAAGGGCCCCATCCATCGTTGAGTCCCCGGCGGGGGTGGTGCTGGCCGCGGGTGAGGGTGCTCGGTTCTCGGGGCCCTGCCACAAGTTGCGCGCCGAGTTCCACGGCCGGCCACTGGTGTGCTGGGCCATCGATGCTGCTCTGCAGGCGTCGCTGGCCCATGTCTACGTGGTGCTGGGGGCTGAGAATCTTGGGGATCTGCTGCCCCCAGAGGTCACCATCGTGATGAACCACGAATGGCAGCGAGGGCAATCCTGGTCTTTACGGGCCGGCGTCCGCGCCGCCGAACTGGACGGTCATACAGCCTTAGTGGTGGGCGTGGCCGATCAACCCCTGGTTACCGCAGAAGCCTGGCGCCGTGTCGCCGAGACGCCAGGCTCGGTGGTCACCGCGGTGTACGGCTCCCGTCGACGGCCGCCGGTGAAGCTGGACGGTTCGGTCTGGCCGCTGCTCCCACTTGATGGCGATGAGGGTGCCCGACAGCTCATGCGCCGCCGTCCCGAGTTGGTTCGAGAGGTAGCATGTCCCGGCGATCCCGCCGACATCGACACCCTCGAGGATCTCCGCCGCGGCCAGCGCCAAAGCTGGTGAATCGCCTCGGGTGACATGTTCGGGAGGGTGGCTATATACAACTGGCATGATCCACCAAGCGACGGGGGCGGCAAAAGGAGTAATGTTGCCGTTCGTGCCTCGGCGGCCACAGTGCTTCCGAGTTGGTCAAATGTAATGGGTGTCACGGGACGACGGCCTAGGAGGTTTTGCTGATGGAGCTAAAGAGCGAGTTTGAGGTGAGCGTTGGCGTAGATCGGGCCTGGGAGGTTCTCACCAACCCAGAGTTGATCGCCCCCTGCCTGCCAGGGGCGCGTCTCGACGAGGTGGACGGCGACGAGTTCAGAGGCGCCGTGAAGGTCAAGGTAGGGCCGATCTCGTCTGAGTACCGCGGTAAGGCCACGATGGTTGAGCTGAACCGTGACGACCTGCGGATAGTCATTCGCGCCGAGGGCCGGGACTCGCGGGGAGCTGGCAACGCCGCCGCTGACATCACGGCAGTTATGGAAGCCGCCTCCGATACCAGCACTAAAGTGGAGGTCACTACCGATCTCAAGATCAGCGGCAAGGTTGCCCAGTTCGGCAGGGGAGTGCTGGGGGATGTCAGCGCCAAGCTGATGGGCCAGTTCGTGGACAACCTTGAGGCGATGCTGGGCGAGTCGGCAAAAGCTGATGAAGCTGACGCCCAGAGCGATAAGCCCGCGGGCGAAGCTAGCCACGCGACGGCAGGGGCTGCAGAGGACACGCCACCTGCGCCCGTTCCTCCTGCTCCTGCGGCTGAGCCGGAGGCGGTGGACTTGATGGATGCCGTGCCGCGACAGCTTCGCTTCTTAGCGCCCATTATCGGCGCGGTGATGGGATTCGGGCTGCTGCTCAAGAAGCTGTCGGGCCGGCGCGGCTCGTCTTAGGTCCTCGGCGCCTGTTTGGGCGCTGTACCTTGCTGAGAGCCTGCGTGCTCGGTGATCGGCGGATAGACCGTTGACCGCGCCAGGCGGCGTCAAGGGCACCTCGTTTCGAGCCTGGGCCGACGAGGCTGGCCTCATCGAACCTCAGCCTGCCCTGGCCGGCGCGGCGTCTCAGACTCGCCCGACGGGCCGGTCAGACAGCGTACGGGAACTAGGCGCTGAGCCCTGGGCCGCCGGCGGTGACGGTACCTCGCTGCGGGATTGGGTAGAGGTAGCCCAACTGCTTGGACGCCAGCCGCAGGGCAGATTCCGGGTTTGGGTGCGGAACCCCGACGGCAGCCCGAGAGTGATTCGCAACGACCCCCTGCTGGCCGACGGCACACCGATGCCGACGCGTTACTGGCTGGTGTCTTCGGCCGACTGTCTGGCGGTCAGCCGACTGGAGTCTCGGGGCGGTGTGCGCCAGGCTGAAGCTAAAGTGGATGCTACGGCTCTAGCGGACTCCCATAGCCGCTACGCGGCCGAGCGGGACGCGGCTCTGCCGGCCAACCACAGTGGGCCGCGACCGGCGGGAGGGGTGGGCGGCACCGGCCGTGGCGTCAAATGTCTCCACGCCCACTACGCCTGGCACCTCGCCGGCGGCGATGATCCGGTCGGGAAGTGGGTAGCTGCGCAACTCGCCAGCGAGTCCCAAGCGGCGACATCTTCGGCGCTGCCGTCGGCCGCCAAGCCGGCATCTTGAACCACCCCGTCGACCGCATTGTGGCCGCGGTCGACTGCGGCACCAACTCCACACGCCTGCTCGTGAGTCGTGGGGGAGTTGAAACCCTCCAGCGGCGAGCCGTCGTCACCGGTCTCGGACGGGGCACCGATGCCACGGGCACACTGAACGGCGAGTCCATAGGTCGGACGGTGGCGGTGCTGAAGGAGTATCGCCAGATTATGGACGCGCTAGGCGTGGAGGCGGTGCGTGTCACGGCCACCTCGGCGGCTCGTGACGCCCGCAACGCCGAAGAGTTCTTCGATCGGGCCGGCGCTGTGTTGGGAACCCTCCCCGAGTTGCTGGACGGTGAGACCGAAGGCGCTTTGAGTTTTGCCGGCGCTACCGCCGGCCTGGATCCCGGGCGTGGCCCGTTCTTGGTGGCCGATATCGGCGGCGGGTCAACAGAGTTCGCTTTCGGTACCGAGAGCTGCGAAGCCATCCTCTCGGCTGACGTGGGTTGCGTGCGACTTACCGAGCAGTTCATTCAACACGACCCGCCGCGACCCGAGGAGTTGCACGCTTGCCTGTCAGTGGTTCAAGCACACCTAGAGGACGTTCTGGTCGCCATCGGTGACGCGCGCGACACAGCCTGCTTCATCGGCGTGGCCGGCACAGTCACCAGCGCTGCGGCCGTGGAGTTAGGCCTAGAGCCATACGACCCCGAACAAATACACCACTTCGATTTGACCCGTGGGGCCGTCGAGGATGTGTTCCGCACACTGGCAACCGAGGATTGCTCTCAGCGGATCGCCAATCCGGGTCTGCACGCCGACCGGGCCGATGTCATCGTGGCGGGTCTGTGTGTGCTGGTGAAGACAATGCGCTTTTTCGGCTTCGAAAGTTGCCTGGTCTCCGAAAGCGATTTGCTAGACGGCCTGGTCGGTAGTCTGCTGAACTCCGAGTTCGAGTTGGGTGCCCTTGGCCTGCCACAGCAGGGCAACGCTGATGCTGGCTAGGGTCCCGGAACGAATGCGCAAGGTGCTTGCTTCTCCCGATTCGCCTCCGGTGTTGTCTGGACGCCGGGTGCGCCTCCGGCCGTTGGCGCCGGGTGACTTTGCCCAGTGGCGAGAGGTGCGCGGCTACAACGGAGTCTGGTTGACCCAGTGGGAGCCGGCCAAACTAAAAGGAGCACCAGATCCCGATGTCAGCCGATCGGCATTTGCCGCGCGCTGCGCTGCTCGTGACCGCGAGCGGCATCTGGGCACGGGCTTTGGGTTTGGCGTGTTCGTGGATGGCACTCTGGTTGGGGAGCTGAACGTGGCCGGCGTGAGCCGAGGCCCCTTCCAGTCCTGCAGCATTGGCTACTGGGTAGACCAGCGCCAGGCCGGTAACGGCTACATCCCCGAGGCGGTGGTTGCCGGCCTGAAGTTCGCCTTCGAAGACCTCAACATGCATCGGGTTGAGATTGCCATCGTGCCCCGAAACCTCCGGAGCCGTCGAGTGGTGGAAAAGTTGGCGCTGCGCTCGGAGGGTGTGGCGCTTCGCTTCTTGGAGATCAACGGCTGCTGGGAAGACCATGAGCGCTTTGCCATCACCGCCGAAGAGTGGGCACAGCGCCGGGACGGTCTGATCTTTAGTTGGCTTTGAGGCCCGGGTGATCGCGCAGTTTGATTCGAGACGGCCGCTGGGGGTCTCAGTTCCGCTGGATGGCCCCTTGGGCGCTCAGCGGAACCTCATTAGCCAGTTGGTGTCGTGGGGCTACACCGATCTTTGGTCTGCTGAAACTTCAGGGGTAGATGGGTTTACTCCGCTGGCCTTGGCGGCGTCTTGGGAGCCCGAAGTCCGGCTCGGTACGGCCATCATTCCTATTTTCACCCGGGGTCCAGCCACCCTGGCACAGTCGGCTGCAGCGCTAGCACAGGCTGCGCCAGGCCGGTTCACTCTGGGTATCGGAACATCCTCGGACATAATCGTGGAGCGCTGGAACGGTATTCCTTTCCGTGAGCCCTACCGCCGGGCGCGTGACACGCTGCGTTTCCTGCGTGAGGCCCTAGCGGGCGAGAAGGTGACCGCCCGCTACGACACCTTCGAGGTGAGAGGATTCCGCCTGACGCTCGCTGAGCCGCTTACTCAGCCGGTCCCGCTGCTACTGGCCGCTTTGCGTCCGCAGATGCTGCGCCTCGCAGCCCGGGAAGCCGACGGCGCGATCATCAACTGGCTTTCGGCCAGCGACACAGCCCGAGTGACTGGGATCGTGCGCCAACTGGCCCCCGATGCGGAGATCGTGGCCCGCTTGTTTGTTTGCCCGAACCCAGATCGCGCCACGGTGCTGTCTGCCGCCAAGCGGATGCTGGCCACTTATCTCTCGGTGGCTGTCTACCGAGCGTTCCATATCTGGCTGGGACGAGAGGCCATGCTGACATCGTTCTGGCAGCTCTGGGACAGCGGCGACCGGGCGGGTGCTCTGAAGCAGATCCCCGACGAACTGGTGGACGACATCATCATCCACGGGACGCCAACGGAGTGCCGAGACCACATTGCCCGCTACCTAGCCAAAGGTGTCAACACACCGGTGCTGTCGGTGCTGCCGTTCGGGGAGCTAGACACCCATGAGGGCTACCGCCTGCTCAGCGGCTGCTAGCAGACCCAGGCCACCGGAGCCGGGCGAGGGCTAGTTCGGTGTAGCAGACTCCTGCGGGGGATCTTTGTCTTCGGTCAGCTCAGGGGCCACCAGGGGCCGTACATCTAGGTCGACTAGCGAGGGAGCGTCGAACTGTTTGGTAGCAGCGGGACCTAGCTCCTCGAACCTCCGGGCACGAGGTAGCACGCGGCGTTCTAGAGACCCGATCGAGCTGTTGTAAGCGTTCACTGCTCTCGTCAGCCCTTTGCCCATATCGTCCACGTGGCCTGAGTAAATCTGCAGGCTGTCGTAGAGATCTTTGCCAAGATCGGCGATCTTCTGCGCATTTTCTTGCATGTCCTGTTGCTGCCAGGCCAAGGCCACGGTTTTCAGGAAGGCCAGCAATAATCCGGGGGTGGCGATTAGTACCTGGTGTTTCTCCCAGGCCTCCTGCCAGAGCGTTGGACGCACGTCCATTGCCGCATCCAGGATTGGGTCGGCGGGCACGAACATGACCACGAAGTCGGGGGAGCCCTCCACGGCGCTGCCGTAGTTCTTGTCTTTTAGCGTCCGGGCGTGGCCGAGTAGCGAATTTGCGTGCTTCTCGAGCATGCCCGCGCGGCGTTCGTCGTTGTCAGAGGTGTTGTGGGCGTCGAGATACGAATCAAGCGGCGTCTTGGCGTCGATGACAACCTGCACACCACCAGGGACGCGCACGACCGCGTCGGGTCTGATGGTTCCGCCCTCGGCTGCATGGGAACTCTGCTCAAAGAAGTCGATGTGTTCCCGCATGCCTGCGAGTTCGAGGATGTTGCGCAGCTGCTGCTCGCCCCACAATCCACGAATCTGTGGTGAGCGGAGAGCTTCGCCGAGGTTTTGGGCCATGCCCTGCAGCTGTCCGACCTGCGTTAGTAGCCCCTGATAGGCGCCCTCGCGCTTCTCCTCGATCTCGTTGACCCGTGTCTCGAACTTCTCCAGGTTCTTCCGGATGGGTTCGAGCAGGTTGGTAATGGCCTGCTGGCGCTTGTCCAGGTCCTGATTACCGATTTGCCGTTGATCCTCAAAACGAGCCTTGGCCTGCTTTAGCAACTCTTCGCTGTTTGCGTTGAAGATTTCCGAGGCGAGGCCTTTGAAGTGAGTCTCTAGACCTGCTCGTGCTTTTTCGACTTCCTCCAGGCGCGTGGCGTGTCTGGCCTCGAGCGCTGCAATCTGGCGGTTGGCTTCGTCCCGTTGAGCTGCCGCCTCATCCCGCTGGCGGGCCACCTCGTCCCGCTGGCGGATGGTGCGAAAAAGTACGCCTACGGCCAACAGCGCTACTAGCGCCACGACGATGATTGCGATTTCCATGGCTACCTCCTCAGAGGGAGCTTAGGTAGGGGGTGTGACAACACCCGACAAGCAGGCCGCCCCAGGTGGCTCAGCTGCGCCATTCGGTGCCACCGGGGTAAGCGAAGCTCAACTCGGTTCCGGGTCTGAAGGCACTGCTGGCACCGGGGCGGCTCGGTAGGCGGTAGCGGCCAGCGCTCACCTCTACAGGGTCGGCCATGTGCTCGTGCAGGTGGGCGACGTACTCCAGGGCCAGGCTCTCAGTGTCAGCGGCCACGCAGATGGCGTTGAAGAAGGCGAAGTGCTGGACCGCTTCGCACAGGCCCACCCCGCCGGCGTGAGGGACGACTTCCACTCCAGCGCCAGCAGCCATGAGGATTACCGCTAGCAGGTCGTGAACTCCGCCCATACGGGTGGCGTCAATTTGCATGACCTGCACGCCTCCGAGTTGGAGCAGTTGCTTGGCTAGGGTGGGATTGGCCAGCATCTCGCCGGTGGCGATGGGGATCGGCGCCACGGCGTCGGCAATGCTGGCGTGGCCTACGATGTCGTCGGGATGGGTGGGCTCCTCCACCCAGCGCAGGTCGAACTCCTGCAGTTCTGCGATGGCGGCGATGGCCTCGGGCACGCTCCAGCGCTGGTTGGCGTCCACCGCGATTGCTACGTTCGGCCCAACCGTTTCGCGGGCCAACCGCAGGCGCCGTCGGTCCTGAGCGATATCTGCACCGACCTTCAGCTTGATAGTCGTGAAGCCTTCCGCCACTGCCTCTCGGCACAGCCGCACCAGCTTCTCGTCGCTGTAGCCCAGCCAGCCGGGGCTGGTCGTGTAAGCGGCCAGGCCGTCTTGTTGCAGCTTGGCTATGCGGGCAGCCCGCTCTGGCTGGCGCTGCTCTAGGATTTCTCGCGCTCGGCCCGGGTCCAGGAAGTCGGCAATGTAGGTCCAGTCCACGAGCGCCACCAGTTCGGCGGGTTCCAGCGCCGCCAGGGTGGACCAGAGCGGACGGCCCTCCCGCTGTGCCCGCAGGTCCCACACGGCCGCCATAGTCGCCCCGATGGCCATGTGCATTATCCCCTTGTCGGGTCCCAGCCAGCGCAACTGGCTATCCCAGGTAATCTCCCGGTTTAGCGCACCGGGGTCTTCGACGAGTCCGTCGACACTTCGCCCGACCAACCGTTTCGCCACAGCCGCTACGGCAGCTGTCTGGAGGTGGTTGCCTCGGCCGATGGTGAACACGAAGCCGTGTCCCAATAACGAGGGCTCGGAGGTTGTCAGGCGGAGGTAGGCGGCCGAGTAGTCGGGGTCGGGGTTCATGGCGTCGGAGCCGTCGAGCTGTCGGCTGGTGGGGTAGCGCAGGTCGGTGACTGTCACGCCGGTGATTGTTGTCATTCGGTTGCCTTTGTTTCGTTCGAAGGGTTGTTCAGGGGCGAAGCGGCTGTTGGCATGGCTACTGGAGGCTAGAGGCTGAGTTCTCAGCGGTGCGGCTGAGGAAGATGGCCACGATGACTAGGCCGATGCCGACTAACTCGCGGGCGCTTGGAACCTGGGATAGTGCCAGAAACCCCACTACCGCTGCAGTGACCGGGGCTAGCGCCTGCAAGAGAGCGAAGCGACCTTGGTCTATACGCCGCATGACCCACTGGTCTAGCCCGTAGGGGATTACGTTCGATAGCAGTCCGACTAGGAGACAAAGTCCTAGCAGGGTCGGCTGTTTTATGGCCGTCGGCACGTGGGGGATCCCGAACGGGCTGATGACTAGGGCTCCTACCAGCATCCCCAAGCCGAGCCCGTCAATCCAAGCGGCCCCACGCGCCACCCTGTGGCCCAGGACGATGTAGCCCGCCCAGAAGGCACCCGCCAAAAGCGCGAATCCAACACCCCGCAGCGTGCCGTCGGTCTCCACCCCCGCTAGCACCACGACGCCGGCAGTGGCCAGAGCCAGCGCCACGCCCGAGCGCAGGCTGCGAGTGCCGAAGGCAGCCACAGCTACCGGACCCATGAACTCGATGGCGACAGCGTTGCCGAGTGGCACCAACTCCACCGAGTAGTAGATCGCCAAGTTCATGGCAGCCAGCACGATGCCGAACAGCGATGCCCAGCACAGTTCTGCGAAAGTCCAGCGGCGCCGCCAGGAACGTCGCAGCGCCACGATCATGAGCGCCGCCGACAAGACCCGCAGCAGCGCTACGCCGCCTGGTCGCAACTCCTCGAACAGGTTCACCGCTAGCGCTTGGCCCACAAACTGCGATGTAGCCCCCGCTAGGAACAGCGGTTCGGGCGGGATCCGGGTGGGATCAAATAGCCGCATCGGTGGATGCTACGGGTCGCTGTGGCGCCCGCAGGCGCTTAGATCCCGACGGCTGCTGCTAGGGCGGTGCGAGGTTCGGCTGCTCCCGACAAGCTCCCGTCGGGGAGCACCTCAATGAGCTGGGCGTGACCTGAGAGTTTCGGGTTGGCGTTCAGTTCGCCCACGTTGTGGCCTCGGGCTGTCAGGCCTTCCTTCCAGGTCGCCGGCGCGTGCGGTTCCAGCGCTACTGGGGCCATCCACCCTGGCGTCCAGGTTGCAAAGGCGTCAGGCCCCATTAGCACCCACCGCCCAGCGCCTAAGACTTCAGCTGGCGACTGGTCGCAGTCCAGCAGCCGGGCCAGCAGCTGTAGCACCACCTGAGGCTGAGCGTCGCCGCCCATAGTGCCCAGCACCGCACGGTTCCGGCCGTCCAGCGTGGTCACCAGCGCCGGAGAGAGCGTGTGTGGCGGCCGCCGACCCGGTGCGTAGTGGGCCGGGTGTGTTGGGTCCAAGCTGAAGCCCAGACCACGGTTGTGCAGCAAGATCCCCGTGCTTCCGGCCACCAGCAGCGAGCCGAACCCCATGGCATTGGATTGGATCAGCGAGACAGCAAGCCGGTCGTCGGCTGTGCACAGATAGGTGGTGTCCCCCCCGGTAGTGGCTGGGGTGACCGGCGTGTCGCCCGCCAACAGGCGTCGCCGCAGGCCGTCGATTCTCGTTGGGTCCAGTAACTCGGCCACATCAGCGGCGTCGGACAGCTCTGCCGGCCGGGACGATCCCACCGCCCGGGCCGATTCGATCAGCCAGTGCGCCCAGTCTGGATCGCTCGGGTCGCTAGGCAGGTCGAGTCCTTGCGCCAGAGCTGCTGCCGCCAGAATCAGATAACCCTGCGAGTTGGGCGGGACGGTCCATAGTCGGTTGCCCCAGGCCTCGACGGTGGCTGGCTCCACCCAGTTCGCCACCGGAATAGCTAGATCCTCGGGGCTAAAGAGGCCTTTGGCTAGGCGTAATAGGCCGTCGCCGAACTCGCCGCGGTAGAAGGCTTCCCGGCCACCGGTGGCAATCGCTTCCAGGGCCCGTGCCGAACCCGGCCTGTGCACAGTGTCGCCTGCCCGAAGATCACCTGGAATGTCGCTGTTGCCCGGCGAGCCTGCCACGTCGCCGGCAGCTGAGGCGAGTTCGGCTGAGGCGGCGAACCCTTCGGCGGCAAAGGCGTGTGCCGCGCTAAGCACCTCCGGTAGGTCCATCACTCCCAGTCGTTGGTGTAGCGCTAACCAGCCGTCCACGCAGCCTGGGATGGTCACTGCGGCGGGATGGCCCAGGCGGGGCATCTGTTGGTATCCCTCGGCTCGTAGCTGCTCGGCCGAGGCTCCCGACGGCGCCCACCCCGAGGCGTTGAGGCACAGCGGAGGGCCGTTACCTGTCCCTACGAGGGCGAACATGTCGCCTCCCATGCCACAGGTGTTGGGAGCAACCACGGCTAGGACAGCGGCGGTTGCCACAGCCGCGTCCACGGCGTTACCGCCTCTGGCCAGTAGCTCGGCCCCGGCTTTACTGGCACGACGATCGATGGAGCAGACCATGCCCGAATCGCTGGTGGCGGCGGGAACTGGATTCTGCACCGCTAACTCCGGTCGTTCAGGCGCCGTCGCCGCTAGACGCGAGAGCTGGTGTGGTGCTAGTGCCGTCTTCCCGGGAGCTGCCATCATCGGTACGGGTCCGCCTGATTCCCCGGCGGTAGACGAAGCGCGGCAGAGCCACTATGGCTGCTCCGCCCACCGCCACCGCGCTGCACACCGGACCCCACAGCCAGGCTGGCGGAAGATCCAGCTCGAAGTAGTTGCGTAGCCCACCGGAGGCCATCACTACTACGTAGAGCAGTACCATGGCTACTGCGAGGCCGACCTTCCAGGGCCGCAGCGGACGGCTGGTGGCCACCAGAATAAATAGGCCCAGGCCCAGCAAGGTCATCGTGGCCACAGTGCGCGACTCGATTAACTCCACCTCCGAAGCCCGACGAGCCACTTCGTAGACCACCATGGTGCAGGCCGCGGCTACGGCCCCGGCAGGAATCGAAAATCGCAGCACCCGGGTTAGGAAGCCGGGACGCACCAGTTCGGTGCTAGGTGCTAGGGCTAAGAAGATGCCTGGGACGCCAATGCTGAACGTGCCTATCAGCGTGAGGTGCCGGGGCAGGAACGGAAACGACACCCCCATGATCCCGACGGCGGCGGTAATCAGCAGGGCGTAGGCAGCCTTGGCGATGAACAGGTTGGAGACTCGCTCCACGTTGTTTATGACCTTGCGGCCTTCGTCTACGACCCGGGGCAGCGTGGCGAACGAATCGTCTAGCACCACTAGTTCGGCTACCGCCCGGCTGGCGGCGCTGCCAGACCCCATGGCGATGCCCATATCTGAATCCTTAAGCGCCAACACGTCGTTCACGCCGTCGCCGGTCATTGCCACGGTGCGACCATCGGCCTGCAGGGCGCCTACCATGGCCCGCTTTTGGTGCGGCGTAACCCGGCCGAAGATGGCGTTACGCCTCATGGCCAACTTCAGATCTGCCGGCTCTGTTGGCAACTCCCGAGCGTCCACAAAAGCCTCGGCACCCGGCACCCCGGCCTTCTGGGCTACCGCGGAAACGGTGGCCGCGTTGTCGCCCGAGATGACCTTAAGGTCCACGCCCTGGTCTCTGAAGTAGGCCAGAATCTCGGGCGCGTCGTGGCGGATGGTGTCGCCTAGCACTACCACAGCCACAGCTCGACGCTCGGCGACCAGGCCGCTACCGCCTCCAGCAGAGGCCTGGGCGAGCAGCAACACCCGCCGCCCTGCGGCAGCCCAGTGCTCTACCCGACTGCGAGCCTCTACGTCGGAGGCGCTGAGCAGGATGTCGGGAGCGCCGAAATAAAAGAGTCCTCGGTTGGCGAACTCCGTCGCAGCCCACTTGCGGGCCGAAGAGAACGGCTCGGTGGTTACTACCTGCCAGCCTTCGGGCGCAGGGCAAACCGATGCCACCGCTGCGGTGGTGGCGTTGGGGCTCGGATCCGAGGCTGCCATTGCTCCCAGGGCCTCGCTGGCCGAGGCTTCATCCCAGTCTCCCATCGGCTCAAGCGACTCGAAGGAGATCTCCCCAGTGGTGATGGTGCCTGTCTTGTCCAGGCAAAGGGTGTCTACTCGAGCCAACAGTTCCACCGCGGCCAACTCCTTGGCCAACGCCCGCCGCCGAGCCAGGGAAATCACCCCAGCTACAAAAGCCAGCGAAGTCAACAGCACCAGGCCATCGGGAACCATCGCCACTGCTGCGCCCACGGTGCCGCGCAGCGCCTCCTGCCAGCGGTCCTCGGCGCCTAGCAGTCGCCACAGCAGCAGGGCGCTGGCCGGTGGGATCAGCCATACCAGTACCCGCAGGATCTGGTTCACGCCGCGGCGTAACTCGGAGTCCACCAGGGTGAAGCGACGAGCCTCTTCGCTCAGCGCAGCCGCATACGAGGCAGCGCCGATGTCGGTGGCTCGGTAAACGCCGCTGCCAGCAGCCACGAAGCTGCCCGACATCACCCGATCGCCTGGCACTTTGACGATGGCATCTGACTCGCCAGTGAGTAGCGACTCGTCTGCCTCTAGACCGGTCGCCGCTAACACCTCGCCGTCGACCACCACCTGATCGCCGGAAGCCAGCTCTAGCAGGTCGTCGGCTACTACTCCGCTTACGTCGATCTCATTGACTTGGCCGTCGCGTCGCACCCGGGCTCGCGGTTCCGACAGCACCGCCAGCTTCCGTAACTCATGCCTCGCCCTTAGCTCTTGGATGATGCCGATGATGCTGTTGGAAACCACTACCCCCACAAACAGGGCGTCGCCGGGTGCTTCTGCTATCAGGATCAGCACCAGCAAGCTCAGCAGGATGGCGTTTACGGGTGTGAAGACGTTCGCCCTGATTATCTCGCTCAGGGTGCGTACCGGAGCATCGGGGACATCGTTGACGCGTCCCTCGGCGATGCGCTGGGCAACCTCGTCGGCGGTCAATCCGGCGAGTTCAGTAGCCGTTGCGGTCATGGGGCGATGTTAGGTGAGGCCACTACCACCGCTGCGCTCTAGGCGCCACGGGAGTCCCTCTGGTGCCCAAAGCCGGTGGCGAGAACCAGCTAAGTCTGGGTTGGTGGAGGCGTAGCCGGCGTCGCCTTCCCAGAGCGCTACCCACTCACCGGCGGCGGTGGTAGCCAGACGGGTGTCGTAGAACATCGGCTCCCGGCGTTGCGCCGCGGCTAAGACATCGGTTAGGTGGCTGAAGGGCTCGAGTTCGCGCAGGGTCACGAAGGTAGGTGGCAGAAACCATGTGCCGCCAGCCTCGGTGTGGCGCCTAATGGCCTCTTTGGGCGACAGCCAAAGGTGCTCAGAAATCTCCCGGCCGTCTACCTGTACCGCTCCGAGTGGAGCTGCCGCCACGAAGAACCAGGTGGCGAGTTGATGGTCGAAGTCCGGCGGAGGCGTCCAATGGGAGAATCGCACTAGCGAGTTCGGGTCCAACTGCAGACCTGCCTCCTCGGCGGTCTCCCGCACTGCGGTAATGCGCGCCACTTCGTAGCGGTCGTCGGGGTTGCTAGCGGCGAATCGGTCCTCGGCATCCACCCGGCCACCCGGAAAGACCCATATGCCTCCCATCACCGGCATGTCGGGATTGCGCCGCAGCAGCAGCGTCTGAATGCCAGCCGCCGATTGTCGCAATAGCACAGCCGTTGCCGCCGGCACTGGCGGTCGGGTTGATCGTCGTGTGTAGTCCGCTAACCACCGCTCGTAGTGTGCTCCACGGCGGCTCGGGGCACTCATATAACCCCGAGGGTATCCGCAGCCCCAAACGCTCGGCCGAAAAGGGCGGGCGGCTGGCTGCCCTGTGCTATGACCCTGTTGCGGCTTGGCGGATCTCACTGAGCGTGGTGTGGGGGAGTATTGCTTCGGGATCAACTTGAAGTTCCAACACCGCTGGGACCCCAGAAGCTAAGGCTTGCTCAAAAGCGTCGGGGAACTCCTCGGTTCTTTGCACGCTGGCGCCGAAACAGCCAAACGCCCGTGCATAGGCGGCGAAGTCCGGGTTCTCCAGGTGCGAGCCGCTGGGACGGTTCGGGTAGGTGCGCTCCTGATGCATGCGGATGGTGGCGAACATGCCGTTGTTGATCACCAGCACGATGATCGGCGCTCGGTAGCGCAGCGCGGTCGAAAGTTCCTGGCCGGTCATGAGGAAGTCCCCGTCTCCACTGAAGGCCACGACTGGGGCCCCTGGGGCGTGCAGTTTGGCTGCCACAGCAGCCGGAACGGCGTAGCCCATCGCCCCGCTTTGGGGTCCTAGCTGGGTTCCGTACTGTTTGAACCGGTAGAAGCGCTGTGGCCAAAGCGAGAAGTTGCCGGCGCCGTTGGTGAGGATCGACTCCGGTGGCAGGCGCTCATCCAGCCAGCAGACCACCTGGCCGAAGTCCAACAAGCCCGGGGCCGGCCTAAGTTGACGAGACTGCTCGTAGTTGGCGCGAGCTGTTTTCGCCCAGTTTTGCCATGGCGTCGTAGCCAGGTCGGCCAGTTCCGCCAGGGCAGTGACGGTCTCGGTGGCATCGGCACAGATGGCCAAGTGCGGCTGGTAGACGCTGTCTAATTCGGCTGGATCGGGATGGATGTGTACCAGCTTTTGGCGGGGGACAGGAGGCTCTAGCAGGGTGTAGCCCTGGGTAGCGGTGTCGCCTAGCCGGGTCCCGATGGCCAAGATCAGGTCGGCCTCGGAGATGCGCTGCGCCATGCTCGCCGGCATACCCACGCCGGCGTAACCCACGTAGCAGGTTGAGTCGTTGGACAGGTAGTCCTGGTGGCGGAACGTAACGGCTACTGGCAGTTCGTTGCGCTCGGCCCAGGCCGAAATGGCGCTGCCGGCTGCCTGGCTCCAGTTACCGCCTCCCACGATCACTAACGGCCGGACAGATGTTTGAAGCAGCGATTGCAACTCCGCTAATTCTGCTGCGCTCGGCGCCCGGCGCTGGGGCGGAGGACCCACTGGGGCATCAGCGACGGACACCTCGGCTGCCAGCACGTCTTCGGGCAGCGAGACCACAACCGGTCCGGCCCTTCCTGCCCGGGCCACACGGGCGGCCTCGGCGGTAATCTCCGACAGCTGTTCGGGCCGGTCTACCTCTACTGCCCACTTGGCCAACGGTTCAAAGAAGGCCGCAAAATCCACTTCCTGGAAGGCGCTCCGCCCGCGATGTGCCGTGGGTACCTGACCGATGAACAGCAGTAGTGCCGCTCCGCTCATGTAGGCGTTGTGGACTGCTACCGAAGCGTGTGTGGCTCCAGGACCTCGAGTAACGAAGGCCACGCCTAGGTCGCCTCTAAGCCGGGCGCTTGCCTCGGCCATGATTCCCGCCCCGGACTCGTGGCGGCACACGATCGTGCTAATGGCTGGCTCGTCGTGCAGGGCGTCCAGCACGGCTAGAAAGCTCTCGCCTGGCACGGTAAAGACAGTCTCGACACCGTGGCCTCGCAGAGCGTCTACCAGCACCCGCCCGCCATGACGTGTCTTGGGGCTCACGCCAGTGCTTCCTCGAGGAACACTCGGGCTTGCTGGCGGGCCGGCCGGTCGGCATCGGCTGGGTCGGTGTAGCGGATAGTTCGCCGTCCTGCCCACTCCGCGGGCAGCAGCATCACCCGCACGAAGGCGGTCGCTTCGGTGGCAGCGGACTCGGCGTAAACGGGCTCGGGGCCGCTCTCGAACCAGGCTTCACCCGCTTGATGAGTGGTTGTGACTCCGCCGGTGGTCACCGTCAACTCGCCGAACAGCAGCCGGCGGATGCCGGGTCCAGGATGAGTGTGCTGGTACGCCACGGCACCAGGCGGAAAGTCCACGCGATCACAGCGCATGAGCCATTGTTGCGCCTCGTTTAGCTCTACCGATACTGCTAACCCAGCGCCGCCGGCAAGCATGTCGTCGCTTGGCTTGCCGTCGCCTAGCTGGCTCAATTCCCAGCACAAGGCTGGCCCAACCACCGTCGTGGCGCCGAAGGCGGCTGTGTCGGCGGCGAGGTCATAGGTAATCCGATTTCCCGGCGAAGTGGTGACTCCGCTGGGATGCTCGTGCAGGCTCAAAAGGATGTGCACGCCAACCCCCGGAGGTATTAGTGGAAGTACTGGCCGCCGTCGATCACGATGGTCTGACCGGTTACGAAGGCTGCGCCGGGGCTGCAGAGAAACACCGCGGCGGCTACGGCATCCTCCGGGAACTGGTCGCGCTTGAGCGTTCGAGCGGCAATCGAGACGGCGCTGATCTTCTCATAGTCCACACCGGCGGGGTTCTGGCGCACGCCATCGGAGATCGTAAAACCAGGAGCCACTGAGTTCACGAGGATGTTGTCGTCGCCGAGTTCGCGGGCCAGTGCCCGTGTTAGGGCCAGCACGGCCCCTTTGCTGGCCACATAGTGCAACAGGAGCGGCACGCCGCGAAAGATCGTGCCAGAAGTGATATTTACGATGCGCCCGCCGCCTTGGCGGCGCATATGCGGCACTACGGCGCGGCAGCCCAGAAATGTGCCGATCACGTTGATTTCCATTACCTGGCGCCACTCCTCAACGGGTATCTCGTGGAACGGCCGCATTGGGATGGAGGTAAACATGCCGGCGTTGTTGACGAGGATGTCAACTCTGCCGGTCGCTTCTAAGGCGGTGTCCACCATGGCGTCGATGTCTTCGGCAACCGACACGTCCGCTGTGACGCCGATGCCACCCGGATAGCGGTTGGCTGCTTCCTGTGCTTCGGCTAGGTCGGCAATAACGAGTCGTGCACCAGCGCGGGCCAAGCCGTCGGCGATAGCGCGGCCGATGCCTTTGGCGCCGCCGGTTACAAGGGCGGTCTGTCCGGCGAGCGAGAAGTCTTCGTTGCTGGGTAGCACCATCGGGGCCTCGGCGGATTCTTTGGAAACGCTCATTGGATTGGCGAGAAGCTGGTCGGCACCAGGATGCGGTTGTGCTGTGTGTGCACCAGCGGGTGCAGTTTCGGCAGAAAGGCCTGCCAGCGCTCGTCTGCCGCTAGTGCCGCCCGTCGGTGTTCGCGGTCGGCGAAGTTCTCGTATCCCCACATGGCGCAGATCGAGGAGAGGGCGCCCACCTCGGTGGTGAACCAGCCGATGAGCTTCCCCAGCACCTCCTTTTGAATAATTATCCCCTCTGTCTCATATAGACGAAGCACTTCCTTTAGCTTTCCGGTGTATATGTGATAATCACGCTGTTCGACGATCATTTCACTCCTTAGGCTTCAAAAGCGATGCTAGCTGTGGGCTCTGGGCGGAATGAAATCCCACCCGCAGCCGCGCCGCTAGGCGGCTAGGTTGGCTAGCCGCTGGCGGATTAGTTCGAAGAATCCGTCGCTGTCCACATCGGTGATCCAGCGGCAGTTGGGTTCCCGCTCGAAGCGGTCCCAATAGTCCACGACGGTCATCCCCATGGTCATCTCGGAGTGCGTCTCCACTTCCACAAAGACATCTTTGCCCTGGTACAACTCGGGCTGCAGCAAGTAGGCGATCGTGGCTGGATCGTGCAGCGGTCCGCCGCGGGTACCGTAGCGGGCGATGTCGTAACGCCCGTAGAACGACAGCATGGCGGCAGTCTTGTTACCGAGGTCACCCCCGATAGCTGCTATCGAGCTAATCCACTCCGGGCTCATTAGAGCTTGGTGGGTCACGTCTAGTGAAATGGTCACGATAGGTATGCCGCTGCGGTACATGACCGCCGCGGCGTGTGGGTCCACGTACACGTTGAACTCGGCAACTGGCGTGGTGTTGCCGCCTACGAAAAAACCGCCGCCCATGGTCACGATCTGACCTATCTTCGGGATTATCCGAGGCTCGCGGACCATCGCCATGGCCACATTGGTGATGGGGCCAACCGGACAGATAGTGATTTCTCCGTCCTGGGCAGCCATTAGCTCCTCTACGAGCCAGTCAACAGCGTGCATCTGCTGTACACCCATGGTGGGCTCGTTCCAGTCGGGGCCGTCGAGTCCGGTCTGGCCGTGTACAGCTTCGGCAGTTACCAGGTCGCGTACCATGGGCCGCTCGCAGCCGGCGAAGATCTTCACGTCGGGGCGCCCGGCCAACTCGCAGACCAGTTGGGCATTACGGATGGTCAGAGCCAGAGGCACGTTGCCGGCGACGCAGCTGAGTCCCAGCACCTCCAACTCGGGAGAAGCCAGCGCTAGCAGGATGGCGATGGCATCGTCCTGCCCGGGGTCGGTGTCGATGATGATCTTGCGAGGAGCCATGGCCGGAGGCTAGACGGTGACCTGCGTTACCGTTCAGCTGAGGGTTCACCGCAGCTAAGGTCCGAGGATAAGGTGCCGAGGAGACTCGGTTAGCCCTTTGTAGCTAACATGCCGCGTTCGTCGCGCAATACGCGGGGATCTAAGCCAAACAGGATGACCATGGCCTCTTCCCACGAGAGATTCAGCGTTACCAAGCTCGCCGAGTTGGGGAGCCAGATCGGCTCGTCGCTGATCTCTGACGCTCTCGACGAGCGAGGACATCGACATCAGACCTTGGCGCCTGGTTATGGGCCGCTTGTGGCCGGCCAGGTGCTTGTGGGTTACGCCTTTCCCACCCTTTTGGAGTCGGCGGAGGAGATTCCTGAGGTGCCTTATGCTGGCTTGTTAGAGGCCCTTGGTGTCATTGGTGCCGGTGAGGTCTGGGTGGGGGCTACCGGTGGGTTCCGCGGCGCTGCGATTTGGGGAGAGCTGCTGTCCACGGCCTGTCTGGCGGCCGGTTGCGCCGGCGCGGTGATCGATGGTTATGTCCGGGACGTGGCGGTCATCCGCAGCCTGGGTTTCCCGATGATCTGTCGAGGCGCCGACCCCCGCGACATGAACGGAAGAGCAGAGTTGTTGGCGCACAACGTCACCGTAGATGTAGACGGAGTGTCCATAGCTCCGGGTGACCTGGTGGTAGGCGACGACGACGGCGTTGTGATTGTGCCCGAGGCACTTATCGACGATGTGGTCAGCGCGGCTACACACAAGAGCAGCAGCGAGAGCCATTTCCGCCAGGCGGTGCGCCAGGGCATGCCGCCTAGCGAGGCGTTCGACCGCTTTGGCGTTCTCTGAAGCACCAAGCGTTTCCGAATAACTTCGATTTGACTCCAACTTAACGAGGAGAAGACATATGCCCAGGCATCTTGACAACCGCATCGCACTCGTCACCGGCGCCGCCAGCGGCATCGGTCGTGCCTGTGCCAAGCGGCTCGCCGACGAAGGGCTGCAAGTTGCCGCAGCTGACTTGCAATCCGGTCTCTTGGCGGAGATTGCGGGTGACGTGACCAGCATCCACATCCTGGATGTCACCGACTTTGCGGCCGTGGAGGCCACCGTGGCCGAGATAGGTGAGGTGGATGTGCTGGTGAACAGCGCCGGCATTGTGGGGCCTCAGATGCCCATCTGGGAGATGCCCGTGGCTGACTGGGAGCAGACCCTGGCGGTGAACCTCACCGGTACGTTCAACACCATCAAGGCCACGATCGGCTCCATGCGGCAAAACGGTTGGGGTCGAATCGTGAACATCGCCAGCATTGCTGGCAAAGAGGGCAACCCCAACATGGTGGGCTATTCGGCCAGCAAGGCTGGGGTGATCGGCCTCACGAAATCCGTCGGTAAGGAGGTGGCGCGCGACGGGGTGCTGGTGAACGCCGTCGCCCCTGCGGTTATTGCCACCCCTATGAACTCCGACACTAACCCAGAGGTGATGGAATACATGATCTCGAAGATTCCCATGGGCCGCCTCGGATTGCCCGACGAAGTGGCCGACTTGGTTTCGTGGCTGGCCTCCGACGCCTGCAGCTTCTCTACCGCTGCCGTCTACGACATCTCCGGAGGCCGTGCTACCTATTAGTGGGGGAGTAAGCGCTCTTAGCGCTCCACGTGCAGGCTAGAACCCAACTCGCCGAGAACCAGGTCGCGCTCGAAGTCCGGGACGTGATCGCGAGGCACTGGTGCTAGCGCTTCGATGAAGGTGCAGCCGGTCTCGGAGTACAACTCGTGGGGCACTCCCCGGTTCATTACGGCCACGTCGCCGGCAACCAGCTGGCGCTTGCTGTCGCCGATGGTAAGGGTCATCTCACCGTCGGTCAGCACCACGATTTGCTCGGTGGCTTCGTGGTGGTGGCGGGCCACCGTCGTGCCAGGCTGATAAGTCACCCGACATACCAGCACCTGTTCGCCTCCGATGGCGTGCAAATGTACGCCGGGGAAGATTTCGTGGGGCTTTAGGTCGTTCCAACTACCGAACGGCGAACCGGCGGCGTTTGCTTTGCTCATGGCTCCGCTCGCACGGCTTAGGCGAGAACTGCCGCAGGCCCTGCGTGGGCTTTCAGATGCCGGCCGTCCAGGTCTTGCCGCTCCCCACGGTGTTGATAGAGAGTTCCTCGTCGAAGATCACCTGCTTGCCCTCACGCCGTGGCCCAGCGCCGGCGTCGCGGGCGTCTAGCGCACGCAGCACCCGCTCGGGTGTGATGGGCAATTCTGTGACCCATACCCCGATGGCGTCGTACACGGCGGTGGCAATGGCCGCCGGCTGGGCGTTGTTGGACATCTCACCAATGCCCTTGGCGCCATACGGGCCGTCGGCGGAGGGATTTTCAATGATGAGGTTCTGAAACTCCGGCATGTCGGCGCTAGAGGGGTTGTAATAGCTGCCGAAGTCGCTGCCCCGGTGTTCCGCGGAGGGGTAGTACGGGTAGCTGTCCTCCAACACGCCAAGTCCTAGACCCATCATGGCGCCGCCCTCTATCTGCCCCTCTACCAGCGCGGGGTTGATGGCCTTGCCCACGTCGTAAGCCTGGGTCAACTTCAGCACCCGCACCTCGCCGGTCTCGTCGTTCACTGCAACCTCGGCAGTGCAGGCGGCGTAGGAAATGGCGGCATGCGGCGGAGCCTCTACCTCGCCGGTTGTGGGGTCCGCAATGGGGACGTAGGGGTTCAGTTGGGCGCCGGTGCCCGTAATGAGTTCACCGTGGCCCCAGGTAGCGGCGGCTGCCACGTCGCCCACGCTCAGTTTCTTGGTGGGCGCATCCTTGGCCATTACCTCGCCGTCGACTACCTCTAGGTCCTCGGGGCTGATCTCCATCTCCTGGCCAGCCACCTCCAGAATCCGCTCTCGGACGCGCTGGGCGGCTTTTAGCACCGCCTTGCCGGCCACGAAGGTGGCCCGCGAGGCGAAAGTGCCGGTGCATACCGGCGACGAGTCGGTGTTGGAGTTGTCGAAGGTCACCCAGTCGTACGGCACCCCGACGGTGTCGGCCACGATCTGGGACTGGATGGTCTTGGCCCCGTTGCCGATGTCTGAGGTACCGCTAAACACGTCAACGCGACCGTCGGGTTTGACCTTGATCCAGGCCTGCGAGGGATCGCCGTTCTGGTTCATGCCGGTGGGGTACTCAATAGCCGCGATGCCGCGGCCGGTGTGGATGGCCATTAGTGATCCTCCGAGTGGCTGAGTTGGCCGACGAGGTGTTCGGGTAGCCATTCGCCCTGGCGTCGCTCGCGGGTGGCGTCGCAGTAAGGCGGCGAAAGGTTGGTTCCGGTGGCCTGTGCGATGGCATGCACCACGTCCACCGTCGACGGGTCGGTGTAGCTAATGCCGTTCGGCGAGGTGTCGCCGATGCGGTTGGCGTTCTTAATTCGCAGTCCGTACGGATCAATGCCTAACTCCTCGGCAATACGGCTCATGTGGGTCTCCACGGCAAAGGACACCGACGTGACTCCGAAGCCTCGCATGGCCGAGGTGGGTGTCCGGTTGGTGAAGCACACGTATCCGTCGAAGTGCAGGTTGGGGATGGTGTAGGCGCCGGTGTGATGGAAACTGTGCTTGGTCACTCCGTATGGCGAGAAGCGGGCGTAAGCGCCGGCGTCGTGCAGGGTCAGCATCTTGCGACCCAGAATCCAGCCGTCGTTGGTGACCCCGTCGATTATCTCCATGTGCCACGGCGCCCGAGTGCTTGAGCACAGGAACTCCTCCTCGCGGGTCCAGCGCCATTTCACCGGTCGCTCGGACTTCTGGGCCAACAGGGCGCAGAGCGTCTCAGTGGCGGTGTCCACCTTGCCGCCGAAGCCTCCGCCCACGGTGCCGCCCACGAACTTCAATTTGTTCAGCGGCAGTTGTAGGTGGGCTGCTACTACACCCATAGAAAAGTACAACGCCTGGGTGCAGGAGTAGATGGTCATGCGTCCGTCGGGTTCGGGCACAGCAAGGCCAACCTGGGTCTCGATTGGCATCTGCTCAATGGCTGCGGGGCGATAAACACCCTGGATGATCTTGTCGGCCTTTTCGAACGCTTCGGCGATGTTGCCCTTGCGTATCTGGCGGACGTTCATCTCGTCCTCAAAGTGGGGATACACGGTGCCCCAATGGTGAATTTGCGGAGCGTCGTCGTCGAAGGCCTTGCGCACGTCAAACAGCGCCGGCAGTTCTTCAAACTCGACTTCAATGGCTTCCACGGCAGCTTGAGCGGTGTCTGTGTCCTCGGCGGCCACCACAGCGATGGGTTGACCCTTATAGCGAACGTCTTCGGCGGCCAGCAGAGGCTCATCTGCGGGGATTCCCAGCGCCGAGAGGTGTCCGTACTCCAGTAGCGGCACGTCGCGGTGGGTGACGATCGCCGCAACGCCAGGCATTTGCTCGGCCCGAGAGGTGTCGAGCCGCTTGATGGCGGCGTGGTGATGTGGTGAACGGAGGGCCTTTACGTAGAGCATTCCGTTGACCCGCACATCGTCTACGTAGACGGTGCGTCCGGTGGCATGACCTACCCCGTCGTAGCGGGGTAGACGTGCTCCGACTGCTTTCATGTGATCCCCCTAGCTTCGGTGGGTGGGATGTGGCTGTGCTCGGTGATGAGGCGATTATCTAACTAGCTGATAACGGTGGTGTGGGGGCTCTCGGCGGAGACAGACAGATCGAAATCCCCATCTCGGGCGGCGGCGACCGCGTCTACGATCTTCAGGTAGCCAGTGCAGCGACAGAGGTGGCCGGCCAGCGTCTCGGCGATGTCGGTTCGGTCGGTGCTGCCACCGCCGGCGAGATAAGCGGTAGCGGCGATTATCATGCCTGGCGTACAGAACCCGCACTGAGCGGCGCAATAGTGGACGAAGGACTGCTGAACCGCCGACATGTTCTCTGGCGAGCCGAGCCCTTCGACGGTGGTAACTTCGGCTTCGCCTACTGAGCCCACCGCCGTGAGGCACGAGCGCCGAGGCTCGCCGTCTAGGAGCACAGTGCAGGCTCCGCAGCCGCCGTTTTCGCAGCCGGCCTTGGGGCTGGTGACATCCAACTCCTCCCGCAACACGTGCAGCAAAGGGGTCAGCGGAGGGCTCTCCACCGCCCGGTTTGTGCCGTTTACAACGATGTTCACGCGCTCTCCTCCAAATCGCCGAGTACCTGTCTCACAAGGGCTGGCAGCGCGCGCGCCCGGTACCAGCTAGACGCCAGCGGGTCGTCTAGCGGTGCTATTTCGCCGACCGCGGCCTGTCCGGCGGCGTTAGGGTCACCCGCTTGCGCTTCGGCAGTCCGCAGGCGCAGGCCGATAGGTCCGGCGCCCACGACTGCTAGTCGCACCGTACCGGTGGCGTCGCGAGTGCCAGCCACGGCCATCACCGTGTAGTGGTGGGCGTGGGGCCGCCCAAGGCTGGCGAAAGCTCCCGCGGCAGGTTCACTGAACTTCACCTCCAGCAGCAGTCGTCCTTCGCGGTCGGCTAGGAAATCCTCCAGAGGTTCGTTGCGCTCACCGCCGGCGCCGGCGCTGCGGGCAGTCGCAGCTAGCGCCAGTAAAGGCCCCTGCAAATCGCCGAACCCCGCCGGGGCGCAGAGGTTGCCGCCTACCGTGGCCTGGGCGCGGATCTCGTTGTCGCCAACTGAGTTAGCGCAGGGCCCCAGCGGCGAAGACTCACCGGAGAGGGCAGCTACCGGTGTGGTAGCACCGATGGTGACCGTGCTGCCGGAGCGTTCGACGTAGTTGAGAGCTGCGTCGCCGAGCATTACCACTCGTTCCGGCCGCACCCGACCGAAGTGCAGATCTGGGACTAGGAGCGTGCCGCCTGCCAAGACTGCAACTCCAGAACCGTCGCCAAAAGCCGCGGCGGCATCGGCTGGAGTGCTAGGTCGGATCAACTCCGCGGAAGATCCCATCGGCTAACTCCCTTCGCTGCGCTCTGAGACCGCCGGACTATAGCAAAGCTAGTTCTGGTCCGACGAGTCTCCAGCTTTGAGGCGAGGGCTTGCAATGTCGCGATCGCCCTCGGTGCGGCCCTTTTGGCCGTAGTTGGCTGAGTCGGCTACTTTGTCGGCCAGTTTGGTGGCAGGCACCGCGCTGGCGGTCTGTTCTAGCCCGAGAGACAAGACGACAGACAAGACAAGGGGAACCAGTGGCACACGTGCAAGCTCATTCCGATGCAGTCTGGGAGTTGGTTGAACGCGACGCCGAAGTAGAACAGGTGGCGACCGGTTTTACCTTCACCGAGGGGCCCATCTGGCACCCCAGCGAGCATCACCTCCTGTTCAGCGACATGCCCGGGGACGTACGTCGCAAGTACACCCCCGACGGCACGGTCGTCGAGGTCATGCGGCCGTCGAACAAGTGCAACGGCATGACCTACGACGCCGACTTGAACCTGATCGTCTGCGAGCACGTGACCTCCAGCCTTGTGCGGGAGAACACCGACGGATCCCGCCAGGTGTTGGCATCTCACTTCGACGGCAAGGAACTAAACAGCCCCAACGATGTCGTCGTGGGCTCCGACGGTTCTATCTACTTCAGCGACCCATGGTTTGGCCGCATGCCGGGCTTCGGTCTCGAACGCGAGCGGGATCTGGGCTGGCAGGGGGTCTTCAGGGTTACACCCAGCGGCGAGATCGAACTGGTGGTGGACCGCCAGGCTTACGATCAGCCCAACGGTCTCTGTTTCTCCCCCAACGAGTCGCTCATGTACATCAACGACACCATGCGGGGCCTGATCAACATCTACGACGTGAACTCCGACGGGAGTCTCAGCGGCGAGCGACTGTTCTTCGAAGGCATCGGCACCGGCGTTATCGAAGACGGCATCCCCGACGGCATGAAGTGTGACGAGCGGGGCAACATCTGGGTGACGGGCCCCGGCGGTGTGTGGATTATCAGTTCCGCCGGTGAACATCTGGGCGTTGTGTCAGTGCCGGAGAACGTCGGCAACCTCACCTGGGGCGGCGGCGACTGGCACACTCTTTATATGCCATCCAGCACTTCGCTATATTCCCTCCGCACTCGGGTGGGGCCGCGCCACGAGCCGTACATGGGCTAAGCCGCTAACCCAGCGGTCCGCCGACTGATTAGCTGACCGAACCAAATCGCACGACTAACTGAGAGGGGAAACCAATGAGCGACCTATCACTGGATGCGAGCCGCTGCGCCCTGATAATCCAAGATCTCCAAAATGATGTAATCACCGAGGGCGGCGCGTTTGGCGACTCCGGGTCACCACAGCACGCCATTGAGCAGAACGTCGTGGCCAACGTGGCCCGCCTGGCAGACATCTGCCGCGGCCTGAGTGTGCCGGTAATCCACGTCTGGTACATCGTGGAGCCTGGGGCCCCCGGTTTGAAGCTGAACGCGCCGCTTTTCCAGGGGGTCAATGACACCAATGGTCTAGTGCGCGGCTCGTGGGGGGCGGCGCCGGCCAATGGTCTGGAGGCACAGGAGGGCGACTTCATCGTCGAGAAGATGCGTATGAGCGCCTGGGAGGACACCAAGCTGGCAAGCCTGCTTGCTGGAACCGGGCGCGACACTGTCATCGTCACCGGCGCCTGGACCAATATGTCTATCGAGCACACCGCCCGCACCGGCGCCGACAAGGGCTATTACATGGTTGTGCCCGAGAACGGCTGCTCTACCATGAGCGCCGATTGGCACAACGCTTCCATCAACTACGCGCTCCAGAACGTCTCAACGGTGACCGATGTGGACTCGGTCATCGCTGCCCTCGAGGGGTGAGCTGCAATACGTACTAAGCGGGCTAGGACGACTGAGTTGGGAGTTCACTGCTGGTGACGACCATCGTGAGCGGTGCCGCGAACGTCCTGTTGGGGCGCCGAGGGAGACACGTACCCTGGCAGCGCCGCGCTACGCGCCTCCTCTTAGTGGCGGTAATCCTCTTCGTCATCGTCTGGGTCGTGTTCCTAGCCGGTAACACCTCTAACGGCTCGGCTATCAGCGCGCCGACCGAGTTCTTGAAGTCAGTCCTCAACGCGCTCACGACCAGTGGCCTTTACTTCATCGTGGCTTCGGGTTTCACGCTCATCTTCGGGCTGATGCGCACGGTGCAAATGGCACACGGATCGCTTTTCTTGCTAGCCGGCTACTTCGCACTCAGGTATCAGCAAGACTTCCTTGGCATAACCAGCACGCCCGATCGGAACATCGTGGGCTGGAACGATTGGTGGCTGCCCTTGGTAATTGGGGTGGTCATCGTGAGCGGCTTGGGATTGTTTATTCAGCAGGTCTTCTTGCGCTGGAACCAGGGGCAAGATCTACGACAGGCGCTCATCACAATCGCCATCTCCATCGTGATGGGCGACCAAATGATTCAGCACTTTGGCGGAACTGCAAGGCCCATTACGCTCACCCACGAGATCCATGGCTACGTGGAGTTCATCGGCGTTCGCTATGGCATCCACCGACTGTTCGTCATCGGTATGGCTCTCGGAGTGGGCGCGTTCCTGTGGCTGTTGTTGAAGAAGACCCGCACCGGCATGGTCATCCGCGCCGGAGTAGATGACACTCCCATGGTGCAGGCTCTGGGTATCAACGTGCAGAAAGTGTTTGCTGTGGCGTTCGTGCTCGGCTCGGCTTTGGCTGGCCTCGGAGGGGTAATTGCTGTCTCCACGGATGCGGCTCTTGCCCCCGGAGTAGATGGTCAGTGGCTGCTGCACTCCCTGGTCGTCGTGATAATCGGTGGCATGGGATCCCTCGGAGGAGCTGCAGCCGGCTCTTTGCTCTACGGGGTCGCTACTACTTTTGCGCCTTCCTACTTGCCGGCCGATTACGCCTACTACTCCATTATCGCCACGTTTGCCATCTTGGCGCTTGTGCTGGCGATCCGTCCCTACGGACTCTTCGGGAGGCCGGCGTGATTCTCTCTCGACTCCGCGGGGAGGCCGGCGGAGCGCCGGACCGCAAAGTTACAAGCGACTATGGTCGCAATACCCGCCGGATCGCGGCAGCGTTATTTGTGACTCTCGTCTTGGTCGGCGTGTTCCAGGCTGTCACGCCGGGCCCGTTCCGTCACTATTTCGTAGATGTCGTAATGACCCGGTCGCTGCTCTTCGGTGTTGCGGCATCCAGCATCGTGTTCCTCTCTGCGTTCGGCGGAATGATCTCCCTGGCGCAGACGCTCATGTATGGGGTGTGCGCCTTTACCATCGGCAATGCAGTCACCACCGGCGGCAGCAAGGGTCTGAACTTGGGCTGGAACCCCTGGGTAGGGGTCGTATTGGGCATCGGCGTCACGACCGTGCTGGGGTTCCTGATGGGGCTTATCGCCAGCCGCTCCAGTGGGCTCTACTACCTCATGATCACGCTGGCCTACGGCGTTATTGGGTTCTATTTCTTCGGCCAAGTGACGGTGCTATCTGGCTTCGGTGGGGTGAATCAGGTGCACGCACCCGGATTTATCGGCGAACCGACTGATACCACTAACCCAGAGCGTCTGTTCTACACCTGCCTGGTGGTTTCGGTGGTGGTCTATCTGCTGTTGCGCTACGTGTCGCGCACGCCGTTTGGTTTAGCCCTACAGGGCGTACGTGACGACCCGGTGCGCATGAACTCTCTGGGCTTCAACGTCGCCATGCACCGCACCTGGGCGTTCACGCTGGCAGCATTCGTGGCCTCCCTTGGCGGGGTGCTCTACGTCTGGGAGCAGCGAGCCATCTCGCCTACCACTATCAACTTGGGTGGAATCCTAAACCTGCTCATCATGGCAATAATCGGCGGCGTGCTGGTGCTAGAGGGGGCCTGGCTGGGGGCGTTTATCTACATTGCTCTGGAGAACTACGTCCGCAACGTGGTATTCCTGAACAATTGGATCGAAGAAGCGCGCTTCCGCACACTCGCGGGAGCAATTGTTTTGGTGTTGGTGTTGGCTTGTCCCGACGGTGTGGCCGGCGTGCGCAAGGTTCGGGGAGCCACGACATTGGCGTTGCTTGGAGCTGCCGTATGGGGGACTGTTGGAGGTCTGCAGGAGGGCGATCGTGGAGCTATAGCGGGGGTCATCGTGGGCGCGGTCGCGGGTATTGGTGCCGCGGGTCTGCTTGGTTGGTTGTCGGGCCACCGAGATACCGCTCGGGGCGCCTGGTCGAAGTTGCTTTCAACCGGGCGGTCTGAACCGGTGCCTACGAGGAACTAGACGGTTCGAGATTCGACGGTAGCTACCGATGTGCACACTCCAGCAGTCACGACTCGATGCCGCGGAGGGATGAAAGCAAAGGAACAAAAAGGAAAGGGCAAAACAGAAAGGGTGGGGACAGAATAGGCAGGAACAACTGAACTCAAGCAAGAATCGCAGGACGGCAACCCCGGCCTGTAACACAGATCGAGTTCGACTAAATGCGCACTCGAGCAACCACAAATAAAAAGCACTGGAATCACAAGGAGGAATTGTGCGATCCCTACGGAAGCATTCAACCTGGCTCAGGTTGTCGGTAGCGGCTATGGCCTTGGCCTTGCTGGCGGCAGCTTGTGCTAGCGACAGCGGCTCGGAGGACGCCGAGGCGGCGCTAGCGGCAGCTCAGGGAGCCCGGAGCGAGGCCTCAACGGCCCTTGCCGAAGCGGACTCTGCGGCTGCTGCGGCTGACGCGGCGCTGGCAGCTGCCGAAGCTGCACAGGCTGCGGCGGACCTAGCACAGGCAACCGCCACCGGTAACGCGGCCGACGTGGCCGCCGCCGAAGCGGCCCTGGCCGAGGCTCAATCCGCTGCTGAAAGCGCGCGCGACCAAGCTGCCCAGGCCGAGCAGGAAGCTCAGCAAGCCCGCGAGGCAGCCGCAGCTGCTGAGGAGCAGGCCGCTGCTGCAGCAGCCGCACCGCCGCCCGAGCCCCCACCGCCCGATGAGCCCGAGGCAATCAAGCTGGCGATTTTGTCTGACTGCGAGGGTGCCTTCGGGGACTTCCACGACAGGGATATCGCTGGTGTGGTGACGGCTTTCGCCGAACACGCAGGCGCCACTGTCAACGACCGGAACAAGCCACAGGAAGGCTTCAGCGACGCCTCAATCAACGGCGTGCCCATCGAACTGGTCGGCATCGGTTGCGCGGATGACACTGCTGAGGCGGCTCTGCGTGAGACCCGTCGTCTCATGGAGGACCTCGACGCCGACATCATGATTGGCCCGCTCTCGGGCGACGAGAGCATCGCTGTGGCTAACTACGCCAAAGATCACCCAGACCAGACGTTCGTGAACGGCACATCGGGTGCCCAGGACTCCACCATGGCAGTTCGTGCGCCCAACTTCTTCCGCTTCAACGGTGACGGAGCGCAGTGGAACGCCGGTCTCGGCGATATCGCCCACAACGAACTGGGCTGGGAGACTGCCGCGGTTATAGGTGATGACTACAGCTTTGCCTGGACCTCTGCAGCAGGCTTCATTGCCGAGTTCTGCGCTGCCGGCGGTGACGTGGTCAGCCGGGTGTACCCGCCGTTGAACACCACCGACTACTCCGGCTTCGTCGAGCAACTGCCAGGTCCCGACGAAGTGGACGGCTACTTCTGGGCAGTTGGCGGAGCTGGCTTGGTGCCCGCCCTGAACGCCTTCGAGGACGCCAAGGGCGAGGTCGTAGGCGAGCAGCACATGGGCAACCTCTTCTGGAGTATCCCCGACGTGTTCAACTCTGTCGGGCCGCGGATTGTCGGTTCCTATCACGGTGGGTTCGGCAACGCTCCCGATATGCAGACCGACAAGGCGGCGGAGTTCCGCGAGATCATCAACCGTCACTTCGACGAGATTCCCTTCGGGGGCCAGCCGGTGCCGGCAGATGATGCTTACTTCGATGCCTTCTTCATGAACTACTACAACAACGCCTGGGGCCTAATCGAAGGTCTGAAGGCGGTCGGCGGCGACATCTCTGATGGCCAGCAGGCGCTGCAGGATGCGCTCTCCAGCGTGGTGCTCGACGCCGCGTTCGGTGAGATCAGCCTGGACTCCAACCGTTCAGCTATTCAGGATCAGTACGTCGGTCGCATCTATCTGGACGACGATGGCAACATGGCGTCCAGCACTGTGGCGTTCATCCCGCAAGTCGATCAGACCTTCGGTGGCACGTTCAGCGGCGATCCTTCACCGGGTAGGGATTACCCACCCTGTGAGGAGCGCGAGCTGCCGTGGATCGGCAACGCCACTCCGGTCTTCGACGGCATGCCCCAGAACTAGCTCTAGCGACTAACTAAGAGGTAGGACCCCACCGATGATGACGGCTACCGCAGCGGACGCGGCACCAGTTCTGCGCCTGCAAGGCATCAGCATGTCTTTCGGTGGGGTTCACGCCTTGAGCGATATCGATATAGATGTTGCTCAGGGCGAACGCCTCGTCATTCTGGGACCCAACGGAGCCGGCAAGACGACGCTATTCAACGTCGTGGCCGGCGACCTGCAGCCCACTGCAGGCACTGTCGAAATCGACGGCTTGAACATAGAGGAGCTACCAGCCCGGCGTCGTCCGCAGCTCGGAATGTCCCGCACTTACCAGAGGTCGCGACTGTTCGCCGGTCTCACGGTCGAGGAAAACCTCTACCTGGCGGTGTTGGGCAAGGAGGGCCGACGCTTTCGGCTGCGCATGGGCCGTCGAGACGCTGCCTACCGCGACCGTGCTCGGCGCGCAGCGGCAAGCGTCTGGCTGGAGGCCCAGCTCGGCTCTCTTACCTCCGACCTTTCCCACGGCGAACAACGCCAGCTAGAGCTGGGCCTGGCCACAGTTACAGAACCGCGAGTGCTTATGCTCGACGAGCCCGCCTCGGGCCTGTCCCGCGGCGAGCGGGAGCAGCTCACGGAATTGCTGCTAACCCTCGAGCGGGACGTAACCCTCATGCTCATAGACCACGACATGGACGTGGCGTTGCGTGTCGCCGAGCGAGTGGTGGTAATGCACGACGGCCTCAAAGTTGTCGAAGGTACGCCTGAGGAGATCCGCGCCGATCCCCAGGTGCACGACATCTACCTAGGCCGGGGTATCAGCCATGAGTGAGAATCTACTGCAGATCTCCAGCTTGAATGTTGGTTACGGGCACGCTCAGGTTCTACACGATGTAGACCTTCAGATTCCCCAGGAGGCCGTGTCGGTCATCGGCCGTAACGGCATGGGAAAGACCACGCTCTGTAATGCAATCATGGGTCTCCTGCCGATCATGAGTGGCTCTATTCGGTTTCGCGGCGTGGAGTTAGTCGGGCTTCCGCCCCACAAAGTGGCTTCTGCGGGGATTGCTTACGTTCCACAAGGTAGGCGACTTTTTACGTCGCTTTCGGTGGATGAGCATCTGGCGATGCTGGCGCGCGACGCTCGCGGTAAGCGCTGGACCCCGAAGGAGGTCTACGAACTCTTCCCACGCTTGGCGGAACGAAAAAAACTCAGCGCCACCAGTCTCTCTGGCGGTGAGCAGCAGATGCTTGCCATTGGCCGGGCGCTGCTGTTGAACGCTGATTTGATGCTGATGGATGAGCCGTCGGAGGGTCTGGCGCCGACAATTGTCGAACAACTCGTGGCCACCGCCCGGCGGCTGGTGGACGAGGGTATTGCGGTTCTGCTGGTAGAGCAGAACTTGAGTGTGGCCACCGCCATAGCGGAACGTCAGGTTGTGATGGTCTCGGGCCACATCGAAGCCGAGATAAGTTCGCAGGAACTGCTAAACGATCCAGATGCCCAGCGTCGGTACCTAGGTGTGGAATCGCTGGAGGATGCCGAGGACTAACCGCTCGGTGGTCCTTGAAGAGATTCCCCCTTCAGGCGGTGTTTGTCAGGCGCTGGTCGAGGCCGGCACCGCGGCGCAGAAGCTCGCCACCCGCTGAGTTAACTCCGCGCGATAGGTCTCCACCCGACGCAGCTTGATGTCTTCGTAACCCCGGACCCCGTCTACAAGGTCAGCAATCTCGACGGCTTCGTCTCGGTTAATTTCGTCCAGCACTCTGAGCAAGGTTCGGATCGCTTGGCGGTATTCCGCCGGTAGCCGGCGCTCGCAACGGCGAACCTTGGCGTAGCCGAAGACATCCAGCGGCGATCCTCGTAGCCCTTTAGCTAGGCGGAGCGCCACGAGCAGGGGTCGTGCCCAGCGTCCTAGCTTCAGTTTGCGCTTCATTCCAAGCGCACGCAGGAACGGGGGATGTAGGTGCCAGACGAGGCGGGCACCCGGCCCTGCCACGGCCTCGGCGTTGGTCACCGCCTCCGGTTCGAGCAGCAGCCGGGCCACTTCATACTCGTCCTTGTAGGCCATCAGCTTGTGCAGCCCACGAGCCACGGTCTCGGTGAGGTACCAGCCGTCGAGGTCCTCCTCGGCGTCGGCAACTTCGGCTACGAAGCTGAGGAAGTCCTCGGTATAGCTGGCCGACTGGTAATCGGTTAGGTCGCTAGACAGCATCTCGAGCAGGTCTCCGAGCCCGGTACGCGCAGCAAGCGGATCTAGCAGCCGACGAACCTCAGGAGCTAGCGTCTCGGCGGTGCCCTTTGGCGCTTCCACGTTGTCGAGGGGTAGCGCGGCTTGGGTTGTAGCGGCGTTAGCTGCGGCCAACTCTACGCCGGCGGGGTCTAGCACCCATTGGCGGCCCCAGCGAAAGGCCTCGCGGTTGCGTTCGGCGGCCACGCCATTCAACTCGATAGCCGACTCGAAGGATGCCGCGGTAATCGGCAGGGCGCCGCACTGGTAGGCCACGCCTATTAGGAACACGTTGGCCGAGGTGGTGTTGCCGAAAAGTCGTCGCGTGATGGCCCCGGCGTCGACCCAGCGATTCTCTTCCGCCCGTGAGGTGGCGTTCACTAGCGATCTCAGGCTTTCGGTGCTGGGGTAGCCCTGCTCGGGGTGTACCACCATGTTGCCCGTGCTGGTGGGCGTGACCGAGGCCACCACCAGGGTGCGCTCGGTCGAGGCCCCGGCCAGCGGCCCGGAGGCGGCGGCGGTCAGCAGGTCGAAAGCCAGGTAAAGATCTACCATTCCGTCGGTGGCCTTGTTAGAAGCGATCGGCTCGGTAGCGCTAATGCGTACGTCGCTCAGCACCGGGCCAGCTTTCTGCGACAGCCCGGTCTGATCTAGCCCTTGGACATGTCGCCCGCTCAGCAGAGCGGCCGTCCCTAGCAGGTGTGAGGCGGTCACGACGCCGGTGCCGCCGATTCCCGCCATGCGTACGGTCATGTTCTTGGGGGCAGTCGAGGCCGGCTCCGGGATGTCGTCGGGTGCTTGGGGGCTCACCCGCTTCGCTGAGGCCCCGGAAACCGCAGCCCGCTTGCGGACGATGCGTCGCTGGCGTCCCGGCCGGGCGGCACGCACGGTGGCAAATGACGGGCAGTCGCCCTCCACGCAGGAGTAGTCGAAGTTGCAAGTGGTTTGGTCGATCTTGGTCTTGCGTCCGTAAGGAGTTTGCACCGGCTGCACCGATAGGCAGTTGCTGACATCGCCGCAGTCGCCGCAGCCCTCACAAACCCGCTCGTTGATGAGCACTCGGGTTTTAGGTGTGGGTCGCTGGCCGCGCCGCCGCGCCCGGCGCAACTCGGCGGCACAGAACTGGTCGTGGATCAGCACGGTCACACCCTGGACCGCCGCTAGCCGTTCCTGCGCCTCGATGAGGCGCTTGCGCTGCCATACCTCAACGCCTGCCGGCAGGGTCACACCCTTGTAGCGGTCGAGGTCTTCGGTGGTGACTAGCACTTGCTGCACGCCCTGGGCCAGCAGAATCTTGGCCAACTCCGGGACACTTACCATGCCGGTGGGGTCCTGGCCGCCGGTCATAGCCACAGCGCCGTTGTACAGCAGCTTGAAGGTGATGTTCACCCCCGCCGCCACGGCGAACTGGATGCCCAACTGGCCAGAGTGAGCGTAGGTTCCGTCCCCAAGGTTCTGGATGGAGTGTTCCCGCTCGGTGAACGGAGCCATACCCACCCAGGTGGCTCCCTCGGCGCCCATTGAGCACACCGAGGTCCACTGGCCTACCCGTTCGGGGTCCATGAGCGAGACCATGCCGTGGCAGCCGATTCCGACACCTACGAGCGAGCCTTCGGGGACTCGCGTACTGGAATTGTGCGGACACCCCGAACAGAAGTAGGGTGTCCGGTGGGCGCTGACGGGCAGCGACTGCCGCTGGCGCCTCGGGGCGGGGGGCGGTCCCAGCCGGTCGCGGCTGAGGTGTAGTGCTAGGCGGGCATGCAAGGGGCCGGCTAGGGCATTGGCGTCCAGTCCGGCGTGTCTAGCAAGGAGTGGCTCACCGCGGTGGTCGTGCTTGCCCACCACCACTGGCCGGTCTGCCAGGGGGTAGAGAGCGTCCTTTATGAACAATTCCAGATATGGGTCCTTTTCTTCCAGCACGATCACCTCGGCCAACCCGCCGGCGAAGTCCCGCACGAAGGCCGGCTCGATGGGGTAAGGCAGCGAGAACTTCACCAGTCGGATGCCAGCGTCGGCGATCTCCTGACTGCTATGCAGGCCGAGCAGGCGAAGCGCTTCCAGCATCTCCTGGTAGCAGTTGCCGGAAGCCACGATCCCCACCCTTGTAGGCCCGTCAGGGGTGGTTACCCGGTTCAGTGCGTTACGAGCCCCGTAGCTACGGGCCAACTCCAGGCGGATCTCCACCAGATCCCGCTCGATATCGGTGGTATATGGAGGCATGAGGTTGCCGTCGGGCTGGTGTAGATAGGGCTGAGGCTGCCCGTCACGGCCCCCCAGCACTGGCAGGCGGTAGGGAAAGCCGGAGACGTTGCTGGCGTTGTTGCTCCGCTGACCCCAGTCGTTTGCTTGTAGCTCCACCGAGCCGGTGCCGTCGGCTACCGAGGCCACCACGCGCAGCGCAGTCACTACCCCGCAAGCCCGGGACAACGCAATGGCGTGTCGCCCAAGATCTAGTGTCTCCTGTGGGTCGCCCGGCACCAGGAACGGAATGCGCAGCGACACCAAGGTGCCGTCGGAAGAACTGCCCACCGTGGAGGATTTGGCGTAGGGGTCGTCGCCGACCAGCATCACAGCGCCGCCTAGAGGCGAGGTGCCGGTCAACACGGCGTGGCGCATGGCGTCACAAGCCCGGTCCAGCCCCGGGGCCTTGCCGTACCACATGCCCAAAACTCCGTCCCTGGTCCGGTCGTTGAAACTGCTCACGAGTTGGCTGCCCATTACCGCAGCGGTTGCTAGCTCCTCGTTGAGTCCCGGCTGGTGTATGAGTTGCAGGCCGTCGGCGGTAGCCAGGTTGGCCACGCGAGTAACTTCGGAATCGAACGTGGCTAACGGTGAGCCTGGGTAGCCGCACACGAATGCCGCGGTGTTGTGGCCGGATGCACGGTCGCGGCGCAGCTGCTCGAGTGGCAGCCTGGCTAAGATTTGCACGCCCGAGGCGAAAACCCTGCCCTCATCGCGTAAGTAGCGATCCTCGAGGCGGTAGGCCGAAGTTCCCGCCTGCGTGTTACCAGCAGTTGCTAATCTCATCGTGGGGTCGATAGCTGAAGGCTACCCGCCGGAGGCGCTGAGTGTCCCACGCTTAGTGCTCTGGTTCATACTCGACATCTTCGGGCAGCTCGGCGGGTAGTGCTCGTCCGAAGGTATTCAAGGCTTCCTAATCGGACGCTGCGGGCAGGATCCAGACTACGCTCTGGGAGCGCTCTAAATTGGGAGCGCTCTTAGATTGCTATTGATAGATCGCGGCAAGTTGTGTCGGCGAGTTTTTGTGCTGTTTGCTCTGGCCATTGGCACTTACTCTTGCCCTTGACAGACAAAAAATGCAGCAGTATGTTGTGAGAGCGCTCCCAGGAGGGACTATGGCGCGTCGACTGAATCTGGAAGAGATCGGACGTAGGGCAGGGGTATCGCGCTCGACTGTCTCACGCGTCGTCAACGGCGGCCCCAACGTCAGCCCCAAGACAAAGAAACGTGTTGAGGCCGTCATCACCAAGACCGGTTACCGTCCGCACGCCGCAGCCCGATCACTGGCATCTAACAGCACCGATGTCCTAGGACTTGTCATCCCCAGCGCGGTGGAGGCTCTCTTCGACGATCCGTACTTCGGTCGCCTCATCTACGGCATCAGCAAATCCACAAACGAAGTGCAGATGACCTTAACGCTGTTCTTGTTCGGGGATGTGCCCGATGAGAGCGCGATCATCTCTCGGGTAGTGAGCCCGGGTCTGGTTGACGGTGTCATCGTCACCGCCACCATGATCGGTGACCCGCTGATCGACTACCTGCGGGGCGCTGATATGCCGTTTGTCGTCATTGGCCGCTCTGATGACGGTGCCCCCATCTACTCCGTGGATGTTGACAATCGGGGAGGGGCTCGAGCCGCTGCCTTACACCTGGCCAACCTTGGCCGCCGACGCATGGCGCTGATTTCCGCGCCGGGCAGCAACAGCTCCGGGGTTGACCGGAAGAACGGATTTCTGGCTGGCCTAGCTGAAGTCGGTCTTGACCTCGAAGGCCGCGTCTGCGCCGGAGACTGGACGGAGAGTTCAGGCCGCAAGGCAATGGAGGAACTGCTACCTGGTCATCCCGATGCAGTTTTTGTCGCCTCGGATCGTATGGCTGTCGGTGCCATGGGAGCTATACGCAATGCCGGCTTATCGTGTCCCGAGGACATCGCAGTCGTCTCTTTCGATGGCCTGGCCGCTCCCGATCAGACCATCCCATCGCTTACCTCGATAGTCCAGCCGGTAAGCCAGGTGGGCGAGCGTGCCGTCAGATTGCTGAAGTCGGTTATTGACGGGACTGCTTCGGTTCCCGAATCCATCATGTTCCCAACTGAGTTGGTGGTACGAGATTCCTGCGGGGCGAGGTTGGCCGAGAAGACTGCCAGCGATCCACGCACCCTTGCCACTAAAGCCCAGAAAAACCGCCATTCAGACCAAGAAAATCGCTAACCGGCGTAACCCTCAAAAGGAGGTACACACAACCATGAAAATCAAAATGGTCAGACGGCTTTTGACCGTCTTATTGGCCTTGAGTCTAGTTGCAGCTGCGTGCGGCGACGACGACGATGACTCTGCGGGCTCTAGCGGGGGTGATCCAAGCCCCGCGGAGCCCATGGCGGCTGAACCAGCGGAACCGCCAGCTGCACCGGCGGAGCCCGCTGAACCGCCGGCTGCACCCGAGGAGGAGCCGGCCGAACCGGCACCTGAACCGCCGCCCGCGGATATGCCTGCCGAGGATGTGACTTTGCGGGTTCTGGTGCATCAGAACCCACCAATGGTGGAGTTCATGGAGAACTTCAACGAAGCGTTCGAAGCCGAACATCCCAATATCTCAATCGATATGTCGGTGGTTGAAGCTGGCGATCTCAGCATCGCCACCCAAACACGCTTGACGGCTTCAGACGTGGATGTCATCGACATTTTCGGCTTCGCCAACGCGGCACAGCCCTACATGACCGACATTACGCCGCCGAACTGGCAGACTCTGATCGAAGCCGGGCTGCTAATGGATTTGACCGGCCAGCCCTTCGTGGATTGGTATGACGAAGCCAGCGTTGCCGACGCGGGTACGTTCAACGGCAAGGTCTACTCAGTCAACCTCGGACGCGTTTCTTACAGCGGTATGTTCGTGAATCTGGACCTGTTCGAGGCCGAGGGCATTTCAGTTCCTCAAACCTGGGATGAACTCGTAGCGGCGTGTGAGGCCTTCAAGGCATCCGGCAACTCGTGTATGACCGCCGGCGGAGCCGATGGCTGGCCGATATTCGTCGGTGCCTATGGCCTGCTTGGTGCCATGTATCCCGACCAGGCGGCCTTAGTAGAAGGCCTCTGGACCGGTGACATTACCTGGGACGACGAGCGGTCGGTAGAGATGTTCCGTCGGATGCAGATATTTGCCAGCGAAATGCTCGAGGACGGAGTAACCGGGCTGTCTCATGATGCTGCTCCGGCCCGTTTCGCGGCCGGTGATGTGGCCATGATGCCTACCGGAGTATGGCAAGCTCCCGCCCTCGAGGACGCTGGTGTCGAGTTCGCTTGGTCCTACATACCCTTCCCGGGTAGCAACAATCTGGAGGACAACCAGTACCTGTTCGGCAAGTACGACCAAGGGTGGGCCATAGCGGCGGATACTCCTCATCCAGAAGCCGCGCTGGCGTATCTGGAGGCGTTCTCCGAGCCGAGCAACTACGAGGCATTTGCCAACGCAGTTGGCTTCATTCCAACTCAGCCCACTGCCTCACTCAACACCCAACTTGGCGCCGAGGTTGCTCCGTATCTAGCGAGCTTTCAGGTTGGCTTTGAGCAGTACTGGGTGCCGCCCACCGGGGCTGGTCAGTGGGCCAACGGGGCCCAAGCCCCGAGCTGGTTCCAGCCGTTCAATGAGTGGAGTGATCCGGTCGAGCTGGCAACGCAGTCCCAAGCTGACTTGCAAGCCGGCTTGGATGCCAACTAGCAACTAGGAAAACCCAAGAAAACCCACAAGATGGTGCGGGTCCTCTAGCTTTAGAGGACCTGCACCTCAGGGTTTGGGGGACGAGGGCTTGCAGTTCACCAAACGGAACTACCTGTTCGCCAGGGGCTGGAAGAGCGCAGCACCAATCATCCTGCTGCTGCCTGGGTTCCTGCTCTATCTGGGAATAGCGGTCGGCCCTTCGCTGGCGACTGCGGTCTACTCGTTCACCGATGCCACGGGGATCAGGAACATCCCCATCAACTGGATCGGCTTCGAGAATTACGATGAGTTTCTGTTCCGAGGTGCAGTATCACGCGACAACATCGACGCGCTGATACGGACGCTCTACTTCTGTTTCTTCGTCACTACTATCCAATTTGGACTGGGCCTGCTACTTGCGGTGCTCTTGAATCGCAAGCTGCGGGGCACGACGCTCTTCCGAACCATTTTCTTTATTCCGGTAATCCTCGGAGTGGCGATCCAGGGGCTCATCTGGAAGCTGTTCCTTTTGCCAAGAGGGGGTCCAGCGGCCGAGGTGTTCGAGTTTTTCGGGATCACCTCAGAATTTCTGGGCGGACAACCCACTCAGGCTTTTGTCTGGGTTATCGTCGTGCAAATCTGGTCGAACGTGGGAATCACTATGGTGATATTCCTCGCAGGCATGCAAACAATTCCCGATTATTTGTATGAGGCAGCTCGGATCGACGGGGCCAGCGGGTGGCAGCTATTCAAGAACGTCACCTGGCCGTTGCTGACCCCAGCAGCTAACACCAACTTCCTGCTCAACATTATAGGTTCGCTGCAAGCGTGGCAGCTGTTCTTGGTGCTCATAGGCTACCGACCGGGTACACAAGTGCTGGGATATCTTGTGTTTGCCGAGGGGTTTGGCCAGACATCCGGCTCGGTGACCACTGCCTTCCGTCAAGGATATGCTGCAGCTGCGTCCATTGCCCTATTCATTCTAGTTCTCTTGATCGCGTTGTCAGCTAACTTTTACGTGTCTCGTCGAGAAAAGAAGTTTTTGTTATGACAATTTCGCTAGAGAAACCATCAGACATGCCCAAACCGCAGGTAGCTAAGAGGCGAACGCTGACGAAAGGCAAGCTAGCGACTTACGCAATCTTGTTGGCATTTGCCGTCCTGTATATCGGCCCGATGTTGATGCTGGTTTTCACATCCCTTAAATCGCTACCGGAGTTTTTCAAGAATCCAACTGGCCTGCCGGAAAGTTTTGGGTTCGAGAATTTTACCGAAGCTTGGGAACTAGCCAACATCCCCCGCTACCTGGCAAACACAGTGCTATATGCGGGTGCAGCCACGGCCATTTGCGTTATCACATCGGTACTGGTTGCGTTCCCGATAGCTCGTGGTTATTTCAAGGGAGCTAAAACTATTCTAACCCTTTATCTCATAGCACTGTTCTTGCCACCAGCATTGATTCCACAGTTCCAGCTTATTTTGAATCTGGGTCTCTTCAACACCAGAACTGGTTACATTCTGCTGTTTTTGGTTAACCCTCTAGGCATCATTATTTTGGTGAACTATATTAAGTCCATTCCGCGAGAGTTGGATGAGTCAGCTGCTGTTGACGGCTGCGGTTACTATCGGTTTATCTTTACTATCATCGCACCGCTTATAAAACCTGCGATAGCTACAGTTACAGTGCTGCATGCCATCGGCATCTGGAACGAGTTGGTACTACCGACGATCTATCTAACCAACGATGATCTTTACCCAGTCACGCGTGGCTTGATTGCATTCGAGGGCCTGTACGGTAGCAACTGGCCGCCGTTGGCTGCGGCAGTGCTTATGTTGATGATCCCGATGTTATTACTCTTCCTGTTCTTGCAGCGCTACATCATTTCCGGCTTGACCGCTGGCGCAGTAAAGGGATGATGGTAGTAATTGTGCGTCGATTGAAGGCTGTCGCTGGAGTGGAGTTTGCGGAGTCAAGGTGCAAACCTTTGACTTTCGTTTGGAGCGCTGGCATCCTTGCCTCGGTTTGTCTCATCCTCGCCGTCGGTTGTGGATCCGAACAGCGGGCAGCTCCAGAGCAGGTTGCGAACACGCCGCAGGTGATTCCCGAGCAAGTTGAGGCATCAGCGCCGGTGGCGCAGGTACCGGTTGAGACTGAGAAGCCGGTGGTTTCAGCGCAGGTTGAGCCCGTAGAAGTCGATATACCGGAGTCCGATGAAAAGGAGCCACCCGTGACCGAGCCTACGAGCACTACTTCGACCACGGCGCCTACTACTGAACCGATTCCTGCACCCGAACCGGTGCCGATTGATCCGGGTGAGGGTTGGAAGCTGGTCTGGCACGACGAGTTCGACGGAGAAGCGATCGATCTGTCTGACTGGACATACGACATTGGCGGCTGGGGCTGGGGAAATGGTGAGGCGCAGTACTACACTTCCCGACCGGAAAATGCTCGGCTAGAGAACGGGCTGCTAGTGATCGAAGCCCGTCAAGAAAAGTATGAGGATTCGTATTACACCTCCGCCCGCCTAAAGACGCAGGGGTTGCGAGAGTTCCAGTACGGTCGTTTCGAGGCTCGGCTCAAAGTTCCAGCTGGGGCCGGTTTGTGGCCGGCATTTTGGATGCTTGGCGCTAATCACGACCGTCACTCCGATGATGAGGACAAGCAATGGCCGTTCGTCGGCGAGATAGACATAATGGAGTACATCGGCCGCGAGCCCGATCTCATCTTGGGAACCCTTCACGGCCCGGGTTACTCGGGGGCGCTCGGCCTCACTAAATGGAATCGGCAAGACTATGAAATTGCCGACGACTTTCACACTTACGCTATCGAGTGGGACGAAGAAGGAATCAGCTGGTTTTATGATGGCGAGCTTTACCATACTCTGACGAGAGAATCCGTAGGCAAGCGCGAGTGGGTATTCGACCACGAGTTCTTTCTTATCTTGAATCTAGCGGTTGGGGGCCAATTCCCGGGACCGATTTCCCTAGATTTGGAGTTTCCAGTATTCCTCTATGTGGACTATGTGCGCGTCTATCAGCCAATCGACGGATCTGCTTCTGAGTCATGACTTCGATGTGGTTTAGAGAGTCCAACGATGAGCCGGTCGGGGAACTTACTATCGCGGACTGCTACGAGTGGTACCGAATCACCGACTACGATCGTCTCGACCCATTTCTGGTAAGTGTCATTGCGCCCAGTGATCAGTGGCTTTTCGTTTCGAGTTCGGGGGCGGTAACTTCGGGGCGACGCAATGCCGGCAATGCTCTTTTTGCCTACGAGACGGAGGACCGTTTGCACCGCAACGGTGGAAGAGTGGGTCCGTTTACCCTGATCCGTATTGAGGGATTTAACGAGGTCTGGGAACCGTTTGCGATGCACACTCCAGCCGGAAAGGTGCGCCGCTCGATCGCTAAAACAACTGCGGGCAGTCGCCTCCGCTTTCAGGAATATCACATTGAGTTAGATCTCAATTTTAGCTACACATGGTCATTTTCTAACAAGTTTGGTCTGATTCGCACTTGCCAGCTAGCAGTCGCTGGACGCGATCAATCGTTACAAATCGACCTGCTCGACGGCCTGGTCGATGTGCTTCCAGCCGGGGTAGAACTCTCGACTCAGCAGTTGTCTAGCTCGTTGGTTGATGCTTATCGCCGTTCGGAGTTGGATGCTGAGTCAGGCCTCGCGCTGTTTACACTGGAGTCCCTGGTTAGTGATCTGCCCGACCCAGCGGAGTCTCTGAGCGCTTCGGTGGTGTGGTCTACCGGACTAAAAAATGCGACCATAGCCCTGTCCGATCGTCAGATCCGCCCTTTCCGCTCTGGCGAGGATATTCACCCCGAGCATTTAGTGACTGGGTCCAAAGGATCTTTTTTTGTTTCGACGAGCGCTCACCTTTCTGGTTTTACCCCTGTGCAGTGGATAATGGTTGCCGATGTCAACCTAAGCCATAAACGCGTAGCCAACCTTCGAAAGTGGCTTTGCACTTCAAAATGGTCGGAACTCAAAGTCAGAGACGCAGAAGAAGCCTCCCATCGCAAGTTAGTCAGACTTGTGACTGAGGCCGATGGGGAACAGCAGACCTGCGATCGTGAAGTAACGCTAAACCACTTCACCAACGTTCTCTACAACTGCATGCGTGGTGGCTTGCCCGTGAACGGCCATCGCGTCGATATTGCCGATGTCAGCCGGTTCATCTTGACCCGTAACCGCCCTGCTAGTTCCAGGTTCGACCCTCTAGTCAAGGCGCTCGGTTCTACGGTCGAGCGCGAAGTGCTTTGTGATGCTGTAGCAGGCGACACCGATCTTTCCCGCCTAGTCGACGAATACCTGCCTTTAGCATTTAGCCGCCGCCACGGCGATCCCAGCCGTCCATGGAACAGCTTCAACATCGGAGCCAGCACTGCTGGAGGCAAGTTCTCTTTTTCGTACGAGGGCAACTGGCGAGATATCTTTCAGAACTGGGAAGCACTTATTTATAGCTTTCCCGGGTATGCCATGCCGGTGGTGACGAAGTTCCTGAATGCATCCACGATGGACGGCTACAACCCCTACCGGATCACCAACGATGGGATCGAATGGGAAGTGCCCGAGGAGGGGAGTTGGACCAACTTCGGCTATTGGGGAGACCATCAAATCGTTTACCTGCATCGACTCCTTGATGCTGTTAATCGGTTCCACCCCGGACTTCTGGACGAGAACCTGCATAACCTGGCCTACTCATACGCCAATGTGCCATATCGGATCCTGCCCTACGACAGCATTGCCGAAGATCCGAAGCACACGCTGGCTTTCGACCAGGCCGAACAGTCGGAGATCAATCGTAGAGTGGCAACCCTAGGCACCGACGGCAAACTCGTGCTGAGAGCTGACGGTCGAGTGCATCACGTCTCGCTGGCCGAGAAACTGCTGGTGCCGGCGCTGGCGAAGCTCTCCAACCTAGTTCCAGGTGGGGGGATCTGGCTGAACACCCAGCGACCCGAATGGAACGATGCCAACAACGCGCTAGTTGGCAATGGCGTGTCGGTGGTGACGGTGTTCCATCTGCGCGAGTACCTGGCGTTTGTTGACAAGATCCTGGAACAATCACCGGTAGATCAGGTACCGCTCAGCCAGCCGGTTATCGACTGGCTCCGAGATCTGCAAGCAGCCCTAACCGCACACTCTGCGCTTTCCAGTGCCAATGAGATCACCCCCGAAACTCGTCGTCAACTGCTAGATCATTTGGGAACAGCATTCAGCTGTTACCGGGATCGTGTTTACGGCCATACCCCGGAGTCAGCCTCGGGAGTAGGCGTGTCCGAACTTCGCCGGTTCCTTAGCAGCGTCCGTCCGCATCTCGACCTGGTCGCCGCCTCGGCCCGACGGCCCGACGGGCTAATGGAGGCCTATCGTCTGCTCCGACTCGGCCCTGGCGTCGCCCAGCTAGAACCCCTCTACCTCATGCTAGAGGGTCAGGTAGCTGCGCTCGACTCTTCAGCCACAAGCGCCGCATCGGTAGTCGAACTCATCGATAACATGTTTGAGAGCGAGTTGTATAGGCCCGACCAGAAGTCCTTCTTGCTCTACCCAAACAAACCCCTACCATCGTTCTTGCAGAAAAATCAGGTGCCCGAAGAACTGATTGGGACGGCGCTGACAGGTCTCATGGACGCCGAGACCGGGATCGTGAGTCGCGATGTGGAGGGGACCGTGCGGTTCGGGCGTCACTTGCACAACGTTAAAGAACTTGTGGCCGCCCTTGATGGGCTCGATAAATCGTTGCAACTCGACGATGAGGCTCGAGCCGAGATACTCGACGCCTATGAGGCTGTGTTTAACCACTGGGCCTTTACTGGACGCTCCCAGACCATGTACCGGTATGAGGGGCTCGGCTCGGTGTACTGGCACATGGTGGCCAAGCTGCTGCTCTCCTTGCAGGAACGTATCTTTGCCGCAGTCGACTCGGGCGAGGATCCGGAGTTCATTGACGAGATGGCCGAGCGCTATCGGCGGGTGAGGGCTGGATTCGGAGTCAAGAAAACCGTTGCCAAGCACGGGGCGTTCCCACTTGATCCCTATTCGCACACTCCCGCTCACTCCGGCGCCCAGCAGCCCGGCCCCACTGGTGCAGTAAAAGAGGGAATTCTCTTGCGCTGGGGCGAACTCGGGGTGCGAATAGAAGCTGGTTGCGTGCGCTTTCAACCCGTATTGCTAGATCAATCTGAGTTCTCGCATTACAAAGGTTTGTGGCTGCCGCTCCCAATTGACAAGACCCTTCCAGCCGGATCGCTGGGCTTCACCTACTGTGGGACCCCAGTCGTGTATCACCGCCGGGACGAATCGCCCCCAACCCACATCGCATATGTCAACGGTGAGAAGATCACCGGCGGTGATCGTTTGGACCGAGAAACCAGCAGGGCTCTGTTTGCCCGAAAAGGTGAAGTCACCAGGATTGATGTGTGGGTGCAACTGCGCACCTCAGTCGATTCTGCCGGTTGAGGAAGGGAAAGACCAATGGCAGCAATAGCTATCGAGCAAGTGGACAAAATCTATCCAAACGACTTTCAGGCGATCCGCGACCTGAGCCTGAAAGTTGAGGATGGAGAGTTCCTGGTTTTGGTAGGGCCATCTGGCTGCGGGAAATCAACCGCTCTGAGAATGGTGGCGGGCCTGGAAGAGATCACCAGCGGCGTGCTGCGAATCGGCGACCGGGTGGTGAATGACGTGGAACCCAAGAACCGTGATATTGCGATGGTCTTCCAGAACTACGCGCTCTACCCACACATGACCGTAAGGGAGAACATCGGGTTCGCTTTGAAGCTCGCCAAGGTGCCGAAAAAAGAGATCGCCCGCCGAGTAGGGGAGGCAGCCCAGATGCTCGAGTTGTCCGAGCAGCTCGACAAGAAACCCAGCCAGCTGTCGGGTGGGCAGCGCCAACGGGTGGCCATGGGTCGGGCAATCGTCCGGCAACCTGCCGCGTTCTTAATGGACGAGCCGCTCTCGAACCTCGATGCCAAGCTCCGAGTGCAGATGCGAGCCGACATTTCCCGACTCCAGCGACAGTTGGGGGTCACAACCATCTACGTAACCCACGATCAGGTGGAAGCGATGACGATGGGTGACCGCGTGGCTGTGCTAAAGGACGGACTTCTCCAGCAGATCGACACTCCCCAGGTGCTCTACGACCGACCGCACAACGTATTCGTCGCAGCCTTCATCGGGTCGCCGTCGATGAACCTCTATGAGGTCTCGCTCAAGGGACACCAAATACAACTCGGGTCGCACCAGTTGACGCTACCCGCCTCGGTTTTCGAGCAACGACCTGCCCTACGGAGCTACCAGGACCGGAACTTGATAGTGGGATTGAGACCCGAGGATCTGGAAGACGCATCGCTGGTGCCAGACACCCGGAGCGGCACGACTATGAACTGCGCTGTGGAACTTACCGAATCATTGGGAAATGAGATCGTTACCCATTTCCTGTTCGATGCCCCACGAGTCGATCCCGGAAACCCCGATGTCGGCGATGAAGTCCGCCACAGCAACGCCATAGCCCGCCTAGATCCGCGTAGCCGATGCCGAGCCGGCGAAACAATCGAAATCGCTGTCACGGTCGAGAACCTCCACTTCTTCGACCCCGAGAGTCACACCGCGATCTGGGACTGAGCCCCGACTCAGTCGACCCAGATGATGATTGCTGGGCGAACTCAGGGGCGAGGGAAAGTAGCGGCTCCCTCACCGACCCAGTTGAGGATGAGAGTGTTTAGCGAACCGTCTGCCTTCATCGAGGCCAAGGCCGCGTCGAGGTCACTCCTCAAAGTTCCGCCTTTGCGGACGCCGATACCCAGACCCCTGTCTATCTGAACCGATGGCCCCACGATCTCTATTTCGCCCTCGTGTTCGGCAAGCTGGCTCACGGCGTAGCCGTGGTCAACTAGGACGGCATCTACCTCATCATTGAGCACGGCGCTGACAGCGTCCATAGCGCCATCTAGTGCTACGAACGGCACTCCCTGTGCAGTGAAGTAGTCAGAGTAGATGGTGTTTTCGGTAGTCGCTATTGTGCGGTCGAGGGCTTCATCGCCTTCCCCAGTCCTGGCCAAGTACACCGACGGAGCAGGCGGGTAGTACGCTCTGGTGAAGTCGATCCACTCTTCGCGGGTGTCAGTAATACTCATACCCGCCAGGATCACGTCAAACTCGTCGGCGATGACGTCTGGAATCAGCGTCTCCCACTCGGTCACTACCCACTCGCATTCCAAGTCGGCCCGCCGGCACAGCTCATTGCCGATTTCACGTTCGAGTCCGGCGATCTCTCCCGCTTCGTTGACGAAGTTGAAGGGGTGGTAGTCGCCGGTAGTGGCGATCACTGTTGAGTCTGTTCTGCCGCATGTAGCTAGCAGCAGCGCGACGATCATCACTGCTAGCAGACTTACCAGATAAACGCTTCGGCTCTTCAACATGGCTACTAGCGCCTTTCTGTGCCCAAGGTTCAACTTGGATTTGAGTCGGACTCACTGGTTGAACAGCGGTTTCGTAACCTCTGACTAATCGCTGCCAACGGTTATCTGTAAGTCATGGTACTTGCGTGGCAGCCTCGCCGTGGCGTAGATCGCGGGCACCCCGACCCGTGGCTACCATGTCTGGCGGTCAGTTGCCTGGCGGTTTCATAGACTGGCTTCTCCGCCCCCGTAGCTCAGGGGACAGAGCAGGGGACTTCTAATCCCAAGGCCGCAGGTTCGAATCCTGCCGGGGGCGCACACCTCAAACACTCCCACAGCCTCGGCCCCTAACCTCGCTGCCGTCGAATCTGTAGCGTAACTGCCGTCGAATCTGTAGCGTAACTGCCGTCGAATCTGTAGCGTAGCCTTGTGGCCAGCGATTACGTGCCTCGGATTGTAGATCTCGAACTCAACGAGTTGCTAGTGGGGTTGCCGGCGATCGCGCTGGAAGGACCCCGTGGTGTCGGTAAGACCCAGACCGCGCTTCGGCGAGCCGCCACTGTGTACAACCTCGACGATCCCGACCAGCTCGCGGTCATTAAAGCTCGTCGGCGACAGCTGGTGGAAGGTCCGGCGCCGATACTCATCGATGAGTGGCAACGACTTTCGGAGTCGTGGGATTTTGTCCGGCGTGCAGTCGACGAGGACGATTCGCCGGGCCGGTTCCTGCTGACCGGATCGGCGCAGCCGAAGCGGAAGCCAACCCATTCGGGGGCAGGTCGTATCGTGACAGTGCGCATGAGGCCGATGTCGCTAGCCGAAAGGCTGGCAGGGGAGGCGACGGTTAGCCTCGGGACGTTGTTGAGCGGCACGAAGCCCGATCTGGACGGCGATACCACCATCACTTTGGCTGACTACGCGACCGAGATCGTGCGATCGGGGTTCCCCGGTATACGTCGGTACTCCGATCGCCTGTTGCGAGCTGCACTCGACGGCTACCTGGATCGAGTAGTTGATCGAGACTTCGCCGATCTCGATCACCAAATTCGCGACGCTGGTTCTTTGCGACGCTGGCTGGCCGCCTACGCCGCCGCAACATCTACCACAGCGAGCTTCGAGGCCGTGCGCGACGCGGCGTCCGCTGGTGAGTCCGATAAGCCAGCCCGGTCAACTTCGCAGCCATATAGGGCCACGCTCGAGCACCTTTGGCTAATCGAAGATGTACCGGCCTGGCGGCCCACCGGTAGCCGGCTTAGACGCCTGGCAGCTTCACCCGTCCACCAACTCGCTGACCCCGCTCTAGCTGCCCGGCTATTGGGCTGCGACGAGGGGGTGCTGCTAGCAGGATCATCACGAGGTCCAGCTATGCGCCGGGACGGTCCATTGCTCGGGGCCCTGTTTCAGTCTCTGGTGACCTTGTCGGTAAGGGTCTACGCCCAGCAGAACGAAGCGCGCGTCCACCACCTACGTACCCACGCCGGCGAACACGAAATAGATCTCATCCTCGAACGGGGTGATGGAGCAGTGCTCGCCTTGGAAGTCAAGCTCTCCAGCACTGTAGAAGATCGCGATGTTCGCCATCTTCGCTGGCTCGCCGAACGTCTCGGCCCCCAACTGCTAGACGCCGCCGTCATCACTACCGGCCCCTACGCCTTCCGCCGCCGAGATGGGATTGGCGTTATCCCTGCAGCGCTCCTGACGGCCTGACGCTATTTCTAGTTCGCCAAGCTGACAGAGGTCCCTTGTTGGGGTCGGGTGGTGTGAGTTTGATCCCCGATGGTTAGGGCGTGGTTGTGCGGAGGACGGCAAACCCCCGAGAGTAGGTCTACTTTCAGCGGGCGCAAGTCAAATTATTTTTCCCCCAGATTTCGTACAGACGTTGGTTTTCTGTGGTGATTGAGTAGACTCTTTAGTCACCGGTCGCTGACCCTGCTGGGTCGGTGTTTCCCGACCGGCTTGTTGGCTCTGCCGACCAAAGTCCGAGTTCACACTGATGCTGAGGGGGTGAGTATGACTATTCCGACTCTTTTCGGCGATACGGCCGCCGGCGCTGCTGCTAACGGCACTGATGCTGGGTTTGCTGCTAATGAGGCTGCTGGCACTACCGTTGCTGGCTCTGGCGGGTTCGTGCGCGGCGACGATCTCGGCATCGATCCCTTGGCCGAGTTGTTGGCTGCTAATCCGGCTGTTCGGGATCTGGCAGACCGGGAGTTGGAAGACAGGCTGGTGCTGTTCGGCAAGTGCGAATCTCGCGTTGCCGCTTTGAAAGCCGAAACAGTCGCTGAGCTAGCTCGCCGGCGAGGCGACAGCCACGCGGTCGATGTGCTGCGTGACAGTTTGAAGCAGTCACGCGGCCGAGCTAAGCAGGATGTGCAGCTGGCCGAGCAGTTGGGTCGGGCGCCGGGGACGGCGAATGCGTTGCGCTCCGGGTCTATCACTCCGAGGCAGGCGAAGATGATTGCCGAAGCTGTGGAGCAGGCTCCATCTGGTGGTCCAGACGGGGAGGCTGAGCTGTTGGAGGCTGCGGGGCGGGAGCATGAGGACCAGTTCGCCCGCACTGCCCGGGATTACGTGAACGAGCACTGCTGGGATAATCTTGAGGAGCGGCGGGCGCGTCAGCGCGAGCAGCGTTACTTGAACATCAAGCAAGAGCCCGACGGGATGTTCTCCCTGCTGGGCCGGTTTGATCCGGTCACGGGCAGCCGCATAGAGACCGCGCTCACCGCTACTGCTAACCAGCTTTTCCACGCCGAGGACGCTAAGAGCCGGCTTTCTTCGGGCCAGCGCATGGCCGACGCTCTCGAACAGCTCATTGCCAACACGGGTGCTGGTAAGTCTGCGGGCTCAGCTCAGGGTGTGGATCTGCTGGTGGTCGCCGATTACGACACCGTGGCCGGCCAGCTGCGGAACGCTCGCCTTGCTGACGGCACCCCGCTCACAGTCGAGGAACTGTGGAGTCTGGCTTGCGACGCCAGAATCCTGCCCATCATCTTCAAGGGTAAGAGCGAACCTTTATGGCTCGGCCGCGGTAAACGCCACGCCACTGCCCGCCAGCGGGCCGTGCTCGCCGCCCGTGATATGGGTTGTGTGGGTTGCGGCGCTTCGGCGAATTGGTGCCAAGCCCATCACATCGTGCATTGGGAGCACGGAGGCAAAACCGATCTAGACAACCTCTGCCTGCTCTGCAGCTACTGCCACCACCACATGGTTCACACCAAAGGTGCCAAGGTAGTCAAAACCGCCGACGGTAAATACACCCTCCGACACCCCGAGCAGCACAGTAACACCGCAGCGATCGGCGGCAACGCACGAATCGCTTGCACCGACGGTATCGGGATGAGAGTGTCAGAGCAGCAGGTACGCAGGCGACGTGACAGCAATCAAGTCGCCTGCACCGATGGTCTCAGGAGGGTCGACATCAACAGCACTATCAAGCTGCCTATGCGACGCTAATCCGATCAAACTACTTGGCCGCCCCTGTTTGGGGTGTACCCCCACCCTGGCCTCAGAGCCCTAAGCGGCCGCGGGTGGGGGTCTTCTCGATGTACCTTGAGTTTTGACTCGGATACTTCAGGCCCAAATCAAGCTTGCCCTACTCAATTTTGAACTACTAAAGGTCGCACCTGATTCCGATTGAGGTCATTAGGCATGTTGAATGCACGCCCGTTGAATGCCCGCCATCAAGAATGTAATAGTCGAAGGACCAAGCCCCGATCTCGCCGAAGGAATATTCAGACGAATAAAGCCAATGGCCAACTTGGGCTTTGCGGTAAGTAAAGAACTCCATAGGCAGCCAGCGGTAATCATCTTCGGCCGCGTACTTTACGTGGAAGGCAACCTCCAACTCGTCGTCTTTGAGCTTGCGCGCCCAAACCCGTACTTCGCTGCCGTCGGCCATAGTATACGGCGATGACAGTACCCATTGATTTACGTTGGCGGTGTGATAGAGGAAGAAGCGAGAGTCGGGTAACCACAGTTCGCTCCCATCCAGCTTGAACCCGAACTCTATGTTCCCACTTTCAAGCCTCCGGGCAGCGATCTGAATGCTTGAGGCTGCGGAGGTGGATTCGCTGTCGCTGTGCGAGATTTCGCTGTCTGCCATGTGGCCGTCGGCGCTAACCGCGGTGCTGGCTCCCAGGATTGCCAAGCTGGAAACGAGCAGGGCACTAACGCCAACCTTCAGGCAAGCAGCTAAACGCCGGCGCCTATCGGGGGGGGGGGGGGTCCTGTCGTGCGTGGCACCGACGACAGCAGCAAGAGAGGCAGCTAGCACGCTTCGGCCCCCGCTACCGCTGCTTTTATCGACGTTTCGCATTAGTTGATTCCTTTCGTTTTGCGCCCAGAGGCTTGCCCACTGGGGTAACCGCCTGTTTCTAGCCCAGAATCCTACCGGCCGCAAGTTGGGAGGCCAAGGCTGCTCGGTGAGCTTGATTCGCGACTTCATGACTACAGTGCCAAGTCACGCCGGTGCGGGCGTCGTCAGCCCTCGCTTGAGATGGCGGGCGACCCCACCCTAGGACTGAGAGCCTTAGCAGCCGCAGGTGGGGGGGGGCTCCACGATGTGCTTGTTATGCTACTCGGAGGCTCCAGCTCCAAATCGTGCTAGTCGGGTAGTCGTTAGTAGCAGGGTAGGGTCTCGAGGGCCTTGTCAAGTCCGTCGAGGTCGAAGACAGCAGCTCCGACTAGCTTGCCGTCGTAGTTTGCCCCATGTATGAGCATGTAGTCGGTTCCTTGAGCTGAATTCACGAACGATCTAGATGATCTAGCGAATATTAGTTCGAAACTGACAAAATTATGTTGCTGCCAGTGTTCTTCAGTCGAAAATTCTTTGGTAAGCTCTCTAGGGATAATGAAACTAAATGTGTCTTTTTGTGTATCGGAGATAACAACAGTATCGGAGATAACAACAGGTCGTTCAACCCCCGAAAGGAATGTGTAATTGACATTAACTTCTCCGGTCCAAGAATTGGGGATACTAAAGCCAGTCCAATCTAAGTAGACACGCGGCTGATTGGCTCCCGCTTCATCTGACCAACAGTCAATGAGTAAGGCGGGCTCATATGGTATATCTCGAGGGCGCAAATAGACATGAGAATACGAAATTGAGAATATATAATTCCCGTGAGCGTCGGAGTAATTGTCGAAGTGCCATGATCCGATCGCTCCGAAGGAGTACTCTGACGAATAAAGCCACTGGCCTAATGAGGCGGTGCGATAAGGGAACATTCGCGATCGGGGTAGCCACTGACTGTTGGTGTCGAATTTTATCTGGAGAGCGAACTCTACTTTGCCGTTGTTGAGCTTGCGTGCTCTGATGCGCACTTCTCGGCTATCTGCCATTGTGTAAGGTGATGATCGGAGCCAGCGGTTTACCTCGGTAGTGTCATAGGCGAAGAAGCGGGCGTTGGGTAGCCATAGTTCGCTGCCAGCTAATCTTAGCCCGAACTCTATGTTCCCATTTGCGAGTTTCCGGGCGGCGATCTGAACGCTTGAGGCCCCTGATTCGGGTTCGCTCTCGGCTGAAGTAGATGTGCTGTCGCTGTTTTCGCTGTCGCTGTGTGTACTTACAGCTGTGCTGGCTCCAAGGGTCCCTAAGCTGAACGCAAGCAGGGAAACTAGGAGAGCGCTAACGCCAACTTTCAGGCAAGCAGTTAGCGCAAGTGACTTACGGGGGGGGGTGTCCTGTGTTGCTTGGTACCGATGAGGGTTTTGCGGCAAGCAGATAACATGCCTCTGGCTTCTCGATCGCTATGTCTGTCAATGTTACGCACGAGTCGAATCCTCTCGTTCGGGGTGCCAGAGGCTTGTCCTCTGTGCTGACCGTCTCGTTCTAGACCAGATCGCTAGCTGCCGCAAGTGGGCTCTGGGATAGTTTTGATGCCTGGGCTTGGGCAGCTGCCGATTCAGGCAGCGTTCGCCAGGGCTTCGTCAGTAGCAGGGGATCCTCCGCAGGGCAGTGTCGAGTCCGTCTAGGTCGAATACGGCGCCGCCTACCAGCTCGTTGTTAAAGTTCCAAGCCCATATGGTCATGTCGTCGGCCCTTCGGAGGGCGTTCACGAAATATCTGGGCCATCTGGCAAACGCTGACTCGTAGCTGGTGGACTCGTACCAGCCTTCATCGAACCGTCGGCCGTTGTCGAACCAGAACTGGACAGCGATTTCATAGGTTCCGACATTGGCGGCAATATACGCACCCCCCCACCACACGTAGACCTTCAGATCGCCAGATCGGCAGGTAATGAACAGGGCGGGCGCAAACTCGGCCCCGTAAGCACGTTCGTATTCGTAGCTCTTGGATCTTGTGTCTATGTGCGGGTCGCCGGCTACGACACTAAAGTGCCAGGCTCCGATCATGTTTTGATTAGGCGATTGTCGGATTTGGCGGGGGCTACGTAGGACTGTCCGGACGGTTTTTTCTGAAATTGCCCAGCCCAGACCCTCGACATTCAAGGCGACCCCTTTCCAGGAGATCAGTCCGATCGCGTCGCCGCAGTCTGTTATGAGAGGGCCTCCGCTGTTGCCCGGGTTTATTGCAGCGTCGGTTCGGACGTAATGAACGTAGTCGTAGTTGCCGTCGTAAGCCTTCTGGGAGAGCAAGCCGCTCACTATGGATGCTGGATATCCCGAGGATATGTCTAATCCGCTCGCCGGGTAACCTACTACGGCGACCGAAGAGCCGACTCCAACGGAGGACTCGTTGCCGAAGCTTAATGCTCTAATGCCTGAGCCATTTGCTCGTAGGATCGCCACGTCGCTGGGCGTGTCGAGGCTTATGAGTTGCACCTGCCGGAGGGTTCGGTGACCATTTTGCAGTCGGAGTATTGTTCTTCCTTCGACGACATGGGCTGCGGTTAGGAACTCGTTGTTTCCGATGTAAAAGGCTGTGCCTGTGCTGTTTGGGGTGATCACTTGGAAGACCGACGGTAGGACTTGTCGCATGGTTTGTTCGAAGGTGCAGTTGCCGCTGCCTGTGGAGGATGTAGATGAGGCGCTCGTGTCCAGGGCTGTTGTGGCGGCGCCGGCGGAGTATCGGGATGAGTACAGCCATTGGCCTACTGAGGCGGTCCGATAGGGGAACATGCGCGAGCTTGGGAGCCACTGGCGGTTGGTGCCGACCTGGAGCGCGAATTCCACTTTGCCGTTGTTGAGTTTGCGTGCTCGGATGCGCACATCGCGCCCGTCGGACATGGCATACGGCGACGAGCGGAGCCATCGGCCCACATCCACAGTGGCGTAGGCGAAGTAGCGGGCACTGGGCAGCCATCGTTGGCCTCCAGCTAGTCGCAGTCCGAACTCGACGTTGCCGTTCGAGAGCTTCCGGGCAGCGATCTCAACGCTCGAAGCCGCAGAAGCCGACGAGCTAGCACTCTGCGCCGACACTGCATTGCTAGCCCCGATAACCACCAAGACCGTGCTGAGCAGGCAAGCCACTAGGGCGCCGACAACAACCCTCCGGTAAATAAAGAACACGCCGCTGACTCCCATCACCGGTCCCTCCCAGTTTCGTTTGCAAGTTTTAACGGACCAGATCGCCACGTGAAGCCGACCAGCGCCACCGTCAAGCAGGGACCACCGTCACGGAGGCACCTTAAGCTGCAGACCATACATAAGTTTACGGGGGGGGGGGGGGCGAGCCTGCAAGTTGCTGGGTTACCTGCTCTGATCAGCTGCTTGGACTCAGCGGGCGTGAGGCGTAGCATCGAACCGTGCTAACTGAACCCACCGTCGATACGGCGACGGCCCGGTCGGCCCCCGATTTGGCGACTCTCGAGAACATCCAGCGCCGGCTGTTGTGGCTGGCGACACGGATCGTGGACGTAGCCAACCGTCGGGAAGGCTTGGAGATCAAAGTCGGGGGCCATCAGGCTTCCTCGGCTTCGATGGTTTCGATCATGACAGCGCTGTGGTTCGCTCACATCGACGGCAACGACAAGGTGGCCATCAAGCCGCACGCCTCGCCCGTGTACCACGCCATCAAATACCTCACCGGCGAGCTGGACCGCTCATACCTCACCACGCTGCGCCAGCGGGGCGGCCTGCAGGCTTACCCGTCGCGCACCAAGGACCCAGATGTGGCGGATTTCTCCACCGGGTCGGTGGGTCTCGGGGCGGTGGCGCCGCTGTTCTCGGCCCTGGTGCGACGCTACGCCGACTCCCACTTCGAGCCCTCGGCACCGGCGCGCTTCATCGCCACGGTCGGCGACGCCGAACTCGACGAGGGCAACGTCTGGGAGGCCATCGCCGATCCGGTCACGCACGGACTTGGCAACTTCACCATGGTGGTGGACCTCAACCGCCAAAGCCTCGACCGGGTTATCCCCGACATCGCCGCCACCCGTCTGATGAGCTTCTTTAGCCATGCCGGCTGGCACGTGGCAGAGGCCAAGTACGGAGCGCGGCTGAGGCGGATGTTCTCCGAGCCGGGCGGCGACGCCCTGCGGGGTCACATCGACTCCATGTCGAACGAGGCTTACCAGGCGCTATTCACCTTCCGCGGCTCCGAGCGCAGACAGAAGTTTCTAGAGGGCGCCGACGCCGCGGTGCGGCAAATCACCGACAACTTCGACGATGACGAACTCTTCGGCCTGCTCACCGACTTGGGAGGCCACGACCTCGGTCAGCTAATCGATTGCTTCAAGGCCTGTGACATTGAGTCTGATCGCCCCAGCGTGGTGTTTGCGTACACCATCAAAGGCTGGGGATTGCCCATGGCGGGCGACCCGCTGAACCACGCCGTACTCCTAAACCCAAACGAGATAGACGCCCTGCGAGCCGAGACGGGGCTGACCGAAGCCACAGAGTTTGACCGCTTCGACCCGGACAGCCCCGAAGGACAACTATGCGCCTCGGTCGGCTCGGCTATCAACAATCCGCCGCCACGTCGGCGACCCGTTCTGGATATGCCGGAGAGTACTGGCCCGCCCACGGTGCGCGGCAAGCTCTCCACTCAGGAGGCCTTCGGGCGCGTCCTCACCCGCCTGGCTGACGTAGCCGAAGTAGGCAAACGGCTCGTGACCACCGCTCCCGACGTTTCGATCTCCACCAACCTGGGCGGTTGGGTGAACAAGGTGGGTGTCTATTCGCACGAGACCCGCGACGATCACGGTGGTGCCGAGCGGCTGCTGCGCTGGGCTCCCTCCCCGGACGGCCAGCACATCGAACTGGGCTTGTCGGAAATGAACATGTTCATGCTCTTGGGCCAGTTGGGGTTGGCTCACGACCACCATCAGTGTCACTTGCTGCCGGTGGGCACGGTTTACGACCCGTTTGTGTTGCGAGGCCTCGACGCCTTGATCTACGCCTTATATAACGACTCCCGCTTCGTGGTCGCCGGCACGCCGTCGGGAATCACCCTGGCCCCCGAAGGTGGCGCCCATCAGTCCACGATCACCGCAGGAGTGGGGGCCGAGCTACCGGGGCTGGCCTACTTCGAGCCCGCCTACGCCACCGAGGTGGACTGGCTACTGTGCGCCGCCCTGGACGGTCTCAGCCGCCCCGACGGTGAGAGCGCCTATTTCCGCCTCAGCACCCGGCCCGTGGATCAGGCACCGTTTGCCGCGGCCGCTGAACGGCTCGGCGCCGACGAGCTGCGCCGGCAGGTGCTCTCGGGCGGCTACCAACTACGTCCCGCACCCCTGACCGACCGCCCGGGTGTCACAATCGTCACCACCGGCGTAATGGCCCCCGAGGCTCTAGCGGCTGCTGACGCGCTTGAAGCCGAAGGCGTGGACGCCGCGGTAGTACACCTCACCAGCCCCGATCTGGTGTACCGCAGCTGGCAGGGCACCTATCGAGCCGCCGCTGCGACTGCCTCAGTGGTGCGCCGCCCCAGCCGGATGCACCAGTTGATTCCACCCGAGGAGCGCCATCGTCCCCTGGTTAGCGTGCACGATGCCTCCAGCCACGCCCTGGCCTGGCTGGGCGCAGCGGTAGGTTCGCGGCACATTCCGTTGGGGGTGGACCGATTCGGCGAGTCCGGCACGATCGCCGACCTGCATGCCATCGCCGGGATCTCCACCGGCGACATCGTCAACGCCTCCCTAATAGCCGTATACGAGAGCGCCGGGGTGGATTAGTTACTAATGTGTGCCTACGGGCGCCAAGCGTGTGCACCGTAGGGCGTTGAGGGCGAGACGGTAAATGCCCTCAAATAGGATCTGGCTAAATACCCAGCTCTCAACGCCCGGGCCTACTACTAGGTGAGTTCCTATGTCGAGTGGGTGGTGTGTAGATGGGTCCAGATGCGGTCTGAGATGCGTCGTTTGAGGGCTCGGATGTTCTTCTCGTTTGGTGAGGCAGCACTGGCCACGAGCGTCGGCGTGGAGCACGTCTCTAGCGGGCGTGGTTCGGTCTAATGCACGGCTTGGGCACACCATCAGACCGCGGCCAGACCCCGGCGGCGATACTGGGTGTGTGTCGGTCCGGGTAGCGGTGCAGCCAGTCCTCTTGGAGTGGGCCCGTGCTCGGTCGGGGATCGACGGCGAGATTTGGGTTACACGGTTCACTTGCTATGACGAGTGGCTTGCCGGAGATCGCGTACCGGCGCTGAAACAGCTCGAAGAGTTCGCCCGGAAGACGTGCACGCCGGTCGGCTACTTCTTCCTTGATGAGCCGCCGAACGAGAGTGTGCCAATATCGGACTTCCGGACTATGGGTGGCTATCCCTCTCCAACAGTCGTGTCTGCCGACCTGCTGGACACCTTGTGCGTTTGCCAAGCCCGACAGGAGTGGTATCGGGACAGCCAGTTGCTGAACGGCGAACAGCCGTTGGAGTTCGTTGCCACTGCTACGACAGCATCGGACCCTGCGATTGTCGCCAGGCAGATGCGACAAATCCTCAATTGGACGCCGGAGGCTCGCGCTCGTTTAGGTAGCTGGGACGCTGCTCTCACGAAGTTGCGCGAGAATGCAGAAGCCGCCGGCGTCTTGGTGATGATCTCCGGCATCGTCGGTTCTAACACGCACCGGAAGCTTGACCCCGAGGAGTTCCGAGGGTTCGCGCTCACCGACGAGTACGCGGCGCTGGTGTTCATCAACGGAGCCGACTCCAAGGCGGCCCAGGTGTTCACCTTGGCCCATGAACTGGCGCATCTTTGGCTGGGCTCCACCGCGCTCTCCGATGTCGACCCAGAGTCCGCACGAACCTTCGATGACGAGCGGTGGTGCAACCAGGTCGCCGCCGAGTTGTTGGTGCCGATGGCTGAGTTCCGTCCGACATTCGATGCGCACGGCAGTTTCCGTGAGCAACTTCGGCCGCTCTCCGAAAGATTCCGAGTGTCGACGCAGGTCATCCTCGGGCGCATGCGAGAAGCCGGCGCGCTCTCGTGGGACCAGTTCATGGCGGAACTCCGGCTTGAGCGCCAACGGATCGCTGAGATCGTTCCCGAGACAGCTTCGGGCGGGAACTACTACAACACTAAACCGGTGCAGGTCGGCAAGCGCTTCGCCCGCGAGCTGATCGCCAGCACCCTTGAGGGCCATACGACGTACACCGAGGCATTCAAGTTGCTCGGAGTAAAGAAGACCTCAACATTTGAGAACCTCAGCGAGCAGCTCGGGGTCTTGTAGTAGCGTACCTACTCGACACAGACGTGTTCATCCGCGCTCGAAACCATCACTACGGGTTCGACTTCTGTCCCGGATTCTGGGACTGGCTTAAGCAGGCCAACGCAGCGGGCGTAGTGCACAGTGTCGAAGCTGTCTACAACGAACTTAACGACAGCGATGACGATCTCTCGGACTGGGCGAAAGCTCACAAGGGCTTCTTTCTAACCCCGACTCAGGAGGAACTATCGGCGGTCACGGCCTTGAACCAATGGGCTAGCAACTCGTCCGACTACGAGCAAGCGGCGAAGGCCAAGTTCGCTAAGGACGCCGACTCATTCCTCATCGGGCATGCGTTAGCGGGAGACCACACCGTCGTCACCCACGAGCAGAGCCGCAACAGCAAACAGAGTATCAAGATCCCGGACGCCGCCGCCAACGGTGTGAAGCACGTAGATCCGTTCCAGATGCTGCGTGCCGAAGGCGTGCGCTTCACACTCGGTCAATGACGGCAGGCTCAGGACCGTGTGCCGTACATGGCCAGCAGGCGGCGGCTTCATGTTCGCCAGGCCGACGCTTCACCCGTTCACACCGACCTGATCAGCCAGGCCCCGGCCTATACGGCGGTGAGTTCGCCGTGCCTGAGCGATCGGACCACCGGTTGCGGCCGGTGCTTGCGCACGACTGTCGGGTCGATGGCAGCAGTGCCAATCCCGGCGGCATGGAACGCCGTCTTGACCTTCACCAGGACGTACTCCATGGCCTCGAACGGATCGCCACCAAATACGAACTCCGCAACAATCCGGACATGAAGGTCAGATTCTGCTACCGCGGAGGACACCTCAGGCTCGATGCCGAGCGCGTCGAGTTCGTCGACCAGCGCGACCAAGAGATCCGAGACCTCATCAGGGCTAGGCACTTCTCCGCTGCCCCATCCGATTGCCGCGTTCCACTCAATTCGCAGACCAGTCATGACTAGAACCTTACTCTTCGTCGGACCTCATCCGTCTATCGGCCATGGGCACTGCTTTAGCTGATAGCTGATGAGTTCGTTGAACCTATTCGGGTTGCTGGGGGTCTTCGGGAGCGCGCACTGATGCTCGGAGCACGGGCAGCGCATGACCATGTAACCCTTCTTCGATGTCCGCGCGTGCTCCCATCCGATCTCCTCAAGCGCCGCACGAGCAGCTACCTGGGTTGTGATGTGCTTCTGTTGCGACCAAGGCCGCCGTCGGCGTTGCTGCGCCATTGGCGTCACTCCTGAATTTGGACTCGTCCAACCTCGCGCGATTCCGAATCGGACGCGCGGATGCTTCGCTAGGGATCCGCGCGCAGGGCATCTACGAGTGCGACCCTCGGATCCTGAGCAGACGACTACCAAAGGACCAACACATGCCACAAAGTCGGCCCGCACTCGACACGCAGCTGATCGTGAGAATGCCCAAGGCCCTGCGCGAGCAGCTTGAGCAACGCGCAGCTAGAGAGGTCCGGACCGTCGCTGCCGAGGTTCGACACGCTCTGAAGGCACACCTGGCACCATCGAGCTAGTCCTAGTTCGCTGCACTCTGGATCAAGACCGCGCCAATCGGGCATATCGAGTCGCTCGGGCAGGCTGATTGAGACCTGAAGGTCCGCAGGGTTAGCTCCAGTTTGAGCGAGCGCTGAGACTCGGCTAGCCCACTCGTCGGTGGCCGGGCGCGGCAGCCTCTGTTGAGCGCTCGTAGCCGTCAGCGTGAATAACTGGTCGCCGACGCGACTCATGTCCCTGGCAGCCGGATTGGGCGAAGGGCACGCAGATTTGCAGGTGGACGACGCCGCTCCAACCGAGCCGCCGGTCGCAGCTTTGCTCGACGGTCTCCCGCTCGCCAATCACGCGGGCTCGGCCGGCGGTTCCGAGGGGGACTGTCACAGGGCGGGGTTATTCTGCGTTTAGCGCCTGCAATGGTGGGGCACAGAGGCGCACTCTTGGCGGTAGCCGACTGGCTTCGGCCGTGTTCATCGGAACCGGTTATCCGATCACTGCGATCCGGAACCTCTTGCCTGACCTCAGTCCCCTTCGATTCCCCCGTGCTGTGGATGCCTGCGGGTCTCTGGGAGGAGTCGAATCCCACTCTCGACCCACCCAGAGTGCGCTCATGGCGCGCGCCTGACGGTCGGCCGGAAGAAGATCAATCCGAAAGAACATAAAGAAGGAGATTCAAATGAGAACCACGACGAACCCGTTAGAGAGTCAAGCCAACGGTGCACCAGCGATATCTATCTTTGGCGAGCCCGGAGATTGCTATCACGAACCAGAAGATCCAGGCAGCGACGAGTTGGGGCCACCCCCAGTCACCTTTCCGTTACCGGTTAGGGTTATCCGTAGCGCCAATCGACACAAGACCACCTCTGCCCGTGTGAGCGGCGGCATGCTGGAGGTGCGCATCCCTGCCTGGATGTCAGATTTCGACGAGGCCGAGGTGGTTGATCAGGCCTGCCGCCGGTTCGAGCGGCGTAACCGCTGCTGGGAGGTGAACCTGGCAGCCCGAGCACGAGACCTAGCCAGCAAACACGACCTGCCCGAGCCTCGATCCATTCGTTGGACCACACGACAACGCCGCCTCTGGGGGTCATGTAACAGGTCGACCGGCGAGATCCTGATCTCAGACCGACTGACCGAGGTGCCACCGTGGGTGTTGGACTATGTGATCGTCCACGAGCTAGCTCACCTGCTAGAAGCCAACCACTCGGCCTCTTTTCATGCGCTTGTGGCTCGCTACCGGTACACAGAACGGGCTATCGGCTACTTGGCTGCGTACAGCCGGTGGTTGGCTTTGGTCCTAGAGGAAAGTCAGGAAAGCTAAGGTTGAAAAAGCTTGAAAAAGCTACGAGATGAAAGCGACGAGACACTTGGCGATGATCTATGACGGCAATGACCTATGACTATTAAGTCACTCGATCACTACAACATCCAGACACCTCGGCTGGAGGAGACCGTGGCGTTCTATGTGGACGTGCTCAACTTCACCGCCGGGTACCGGCCGGGGGTCAGGGGTACGGGGGCTTGGCTTTACGCCGGTGGCCGTCCATACGTGCACGTAAACGTCATAGACGATGTCATCGACAAAGACGATGAGGACACCTTTGGGCCTACTGGCGCGATCAATCACGTGGCTTTCGAGACGGCCAACGAGCCGGGCGACTTCGAGGCCATGCAGCGGCGGCTAGTCGAGCGGGGACTACCGTTCGAACTGAACGACAGCAGGCCGAAGATTCCACTGCGGCAGATCTTCCTACACGACCCCAACGGAATTCGCCTCGAACTGAACTACCGAGACGGTCCGCTGGAACCAGAGCCGCTGGAACCAGAACGGTAGAAATCTGAGGCGTAGAAGGGCGTAGAAGTCGGAAAAATCTGAGGCGAGATAGGCGAGATAATGGTCTGGATTCCGAATTGCGCTCTTGTTACTGGTGCGACTAGCGGCATCGGGGAGGCTGCGGCCCTAGCCCTGGTAGAGGCCGGGGTTCCCAGCATCATCGTGGTGGGACGCAACGCCCAGCGGGCCGAGGCCGTGTGCGCTCGCATTGAGCAGCTGGGCGCTTCAGCAGAGATCGTGCTGGCCGATCTGGCGCAGGTGCAAGCAGCCGATGGCATATTCGCTGAGGTGGACGCACGGGGCCTGTTGGCAGACACGCTTATCAATGCCGCCGGTCTCACCACGCGCACGCAGATCTTGAACATCGATCTGGCGGCGTATGACGACCTATTTGCCGTAAACGTGCGCTCTCCGGTGCTGCTATGCGGGCGGTTCGCCAAGCGGCTGCTGCAGGCTGGTCGGCCGGGCACTGTCGTGGACATACTCAGCAACGCCATACACGGCGGAGCCCCCGACATCAGCGTGTACTCCATGACCAAAGCGGCGCTGGGCATCCACACCCGTAACGCCGCCTACGCCCTGCAGCACGATCACATCAGAGTCAACGGGTTGGCTATGGGCTGGACCCTCACCCCGGGCGAGGACTCGGCTATGCGCAACACCCACGGAGCCTCTGACGGCTGGGAAACCAGCTATGCGGGTCGCCGGCCGCTGGGTCGGCTGATGCGCTCAGAAGAAGTCGCCCGAGCTATTCGGTTTCTGGCCACCGGCGAGTCAGCTCCGATGACCGGATCGCTCTTGACTTTCGATCAGGTAGCCACCGGCATCACGGACCTGCACCCACACTGAAGCACCGGGGCACTGATATTGCCGGGATGGCGCCGGCGGGTGCGCTCTGGCGGTTCAGTCCAGTGGTTCAGTCCAGCGGCCAAAGCCGACGGGCCATACGCCCGAGCAGGCTGCCGATGAGCAGACCCCCGGCCACATCGGAGGCGTGATGGATGCGCACGTGGATGCGGCTGAGTGCAACCGTTGCGGCCATGAGCCACAGCAAGCTCCGCCAGCGGCGCCCACCCAACTCGCCTAGCAGCATCGCCGCTACCACGGCGCTAGAGGCGTGCCCGCTAGGAAAGGCGGTGGTGGCTGGCTGGCGCAAGTAGAGCGGCCGCTCTCCGTCGTCGATGAACGGCCGGGACCGTCCAATGAGCGACTTCAGTAATCCATTCACGAACATCGAGTCCAGGCCGAGTACGGCCGCCAGCCGAAGTAGGTTCCGTTCGGCCCTACGCGAGCCGCCAAAAGCGGCCAGAGTCGCCACCAGCAGCCAGATCAGCCCCCAGTCACCGAGTTGTGACGCCGTGTAGAACGTCCGATCGGCCCAGCGCTGCCCTCTGATTTTCTCGAACAGCACATCCACACGGTTGTCGAAGTCAGCTATCGGTTGCAAAAACCCTTCCAAGTCGAAGCCGCCCACAGCTTGCAATGGTACGGGTTAGCTTGAGTTGGTGGTGCTCCGGGTCGTTGGTGGTGTGACAGGTGGCTGCTAGACGTAAGTTCGTGGCCAGCGAAACAGACTCAGACGCCAGTCGTACCACCGATGGGGCCGCCAACGGGTTCGCTGCAGCGGTCGAGGGCGGAGGGGCGGCAGCTAGGTCCGACGCAGGGTCCGGCCGTACCAGGCCGCTGGACTTCATCCGCAAGCAAGTCCTAGCGGACGGCGAAGCTGGCACCTTCGGTGGGAGGGTGCAGACCCGGTTCCCGCCCGAACCTAACGGCTACCTGCACATTGGCCACGCAAAGTCGGTCTGTCTGAACTTCGGTGTAGCCAGCGAGCACGGCGGGGTCTGCCGTTTGCGTTTCGACGACACCAACCCCGCCGGCGAAGCTGCCGCCTACGCCGACGGCATCCGCGAGGACATTGCCTGGCTGGGATTTGAGCCCGGCACACCCACGCACGCCTCGGAGTACTTCGAGCAGCTCTACCAATGGGCTGAGCATCTGGTGAGTCAGGGGCTGGCCTACGTGGACGATCAGGACGCCGAGACCATCTCGGCTACCCGAGGCGACTTCACCACCCCGGGGATTCCCAGCCCTTGGCGAGACCGCAGTCCCAGTGAGAATCTCAGCTTACTGCGGGACATGCGGGCTGGGCGCTTCAGCGACGGCGAGAAAGTGCTGCGAGCTCGTATCGACATGGCGCACCCCAACATGTTGATGCGCGACCCGGTGATGTATCGGATCCGCCACGCTCGTCACTTTCGTGCCGGTGAAGCCTGGTGCATATATCCCACCTACGACTGGGCGCACGGTCAAAGCGATGCCATCGAGGGCGTCACGCACTCCCTCTGCACGTTGGAATTCGAAGGAAACCGTCAGCTCTACGACTGGTTTCTAGATCATCTACCGCTGCCGGGCGACCGGCCCCGCCAGACCGAGTTCGCCCGACTGAACCTCACCCACACAGTGATGTCGAAGCGGGCTTTAGGCAGACTGATCGACGGTGGGCTGGTGGAAGGTTGGGATGACCCTCGCCTGCCTACTCTTCGGGGCCTGCGCCGCCGCGGCTACCCGCCCGAAGCCATCAGAGCTTTCTGCGCGCACATCGGCGTGGCTCGAGTCAACGGAGTGCACGAGATCGAACTTTTGGAGTCCTTCGTGCGGGCGCAGCACAATCGCTTTGCTCTGCGCCGCATGGCGGTGCTGCGGCCCTTGGAGGTTGTGATTGCCAACTGGCCCGCGGGGAGCGTGGAGCTGCGCCGAGCGCTCAACAACCCCGAAGATCCCGGCGAAGGCACCCGGAAGGTGGCGTTCTCGGGCCGGCTGTGGATCGAACGGGACGACTTCATGATCGACCCGCCCCGCAAGTTCTACCGGCTGGCCCCCGGCCGGGAGGTACGGCTGCGGGCGGGCTACTTCTTGCGCTGCGACGATGTTGAGACCGGCGCCGACGGCGAGATAGTGCGGCTTTACTGCAGCTACGACCCGGCCACCGGCGACGGGCGGGCACCCGATGGGCGCAAAGTTCGCGCCACGATCCACTGGGTGTCGGCAGACCACGCCTTAGATGCCCAAGTGGCGCTCTACGACCGGCTGTTTACCGACCCGGTGCCCGGTGCTGACGGCCGCGATCCGTTGGAGTCATACAACCCTGACTCGCGCCAGCTGATTGCCGGAGCCAAGCTGGAGCCTGCTCTAGCGGACACAACGCTAGGAGAGGTGGTGCAGTTCGAGCGGCTCGGCTACTTCGCCCGCGACGGCGCCCACGACCACTCCCGCGACAGTCGCGACGACAGCAGTGACGACACGCCCGCCTCGCCGATGTTGTTCCACCGCACGGTGGGCTTGCGCGACGAGTGGGGCAACATCCAAAAACGCCGAGACCAGGACCGCGGTCAGGTGGACTAGCGGTTCGACGGTGTTTCCTGCAGCCCCTAAACGCCGAGACCAGGACCGCGGTCAGGTGGACTAGCGGTTCGACGGTGTTTCCTGCAGCCCCCTAGTGGATCGGAATCGCCAGGTTCTATGGTGTCGGCGAGAATTCGCGAAGCAGCTAGGAGCCTGTTATGGATACCGCAGCAGCAACCGCCTGGGCGGCCGAGCGGAGCCTCGGCGTGCTCATCACGATCCGCTCCGACGGTCGGCCCCAGTCTTCCGATGTCGTCTATGACGCTGACGGAAGCGTTTTCGTGATCTCGGTTACCGAGAGTCGAGCTAAGACCGCCAACCTACGGCGCGACCCGCGTGCGGTGCTGCACATCTCGGACCCGAAGTCTTGGTCTTATGTTTCACTCGACGGCACCGTCGAGCTAATGGCCACGGCGGCCAACCCCGACGACGCCACCTGCGATGCTCTCGTGCGGTATTACGAGCGTGTCTCCGGCGGTCCGCACCCGGATTGGGATGAATACCGCCGGGCGATGGTCAACGAGCGACGCCTGACATTGCGCTTTTCCCCCAAGTCGGCGACAGGCACGATTCGCAGTTGAGGCTGTTTGAGTGAGCTGTTTGAGCCTGTAGAGACCATCTGAGATTATTCGGATTCGGATTGGGTAGTTCTGCCCTAGGGGTCGGAACTAGGGATATTTGCTTGTAGCTGCCGGCGATGAAGCCGACTAGCGATGAGGCTGTTGACGACTGCACCTACGAGCAACCCCATGGCCAGCAGGTAAATCCAGAAAAGTAGACTTAGCGCTCCGCCCAGCAGACCGAAAACGGTGTTCATTCCGCTAGAGGCCATGCCCAGGTAGAGGCGGAAACCCGTAGATGCCGCCAACCACCAAGCGGTTGCGACCACCGCGCCGGGCAACTCCAGCGGGAACGAGGATTGCCGGCGAGGGGCGAAGCGGTAGACGCCGGCCGCCCACGCCACGACGACCCCGAACACCAACGGCCAGCGGAGCCATGTCCAGGCTGCGGCGAACCCTGAGCCTCGCCCGAGGCGTTCGGCCACCTCCTGAGCGCCGCCCAGCAGCGGCCCTACCACCACCATGGCTGCTACGAGTGCCGCTACAACGACCGTCACGATGGTGATGCTGAATCCCACGATCCGGGTGGACAGCCAGCGCCGGCGGTGTTCGTGGCCGTACACCACGTCCAGGGCTCTTACCACGGCGATGAAGCCGCGCGAGGAGGTGTACAGCGTGAGCACGGCACCGAAAGTGATAACGCCAGCGTTCGGCTGGTTGAACAGCTCGGCGAAGGTCTGCTGCAGGGTGCTGTCGGCGCCGAAGGTCGTAACTACCCAGTCGATCAGCCACCCCTCTACGTCGGCGGCAGCACCTGCGCCGATAATGTCATCAAGCCAGCCCAAGGTTCCGGCGAACGCAATGACTGCCGGGAACAGCCCAAGTAGGGCGTAGAACGCAATCTCTGCTGAAAGTCCCGGAAGTCGCACCTGCAGCCACCGGCGGCGGAACTCCTTTATCAACTCCAGGATCTGCTGCCATAACGGTTGCAGACGAGAGCGATCCAAGTCGATCATGTGGCGCTCTTCTGGCTGGTCTCGCACTGCTTGTCACCATGTTGCAGACGAGAGCGATCCAAGTCGATCATGTGGCGCCGATGCTAAGGGGAGGGCGCAACTAGAGGGCGTGCAAGCTGGTTCTTGGCCTTGCCTATAAGCCACGCGTTGTCCTGTGAGCGGGCGAGGGGAGTCGAACCCCCGTCATCAGCTTGGAAGGCTGAGGTTCTGCCATTGAACTACGCCCGCGGTGCCGACCAGGCTAGCGACACCCCACTAGCTCGCCGCCGCTGCCCCGCTGTCCTGCTGCCGCTGTCCTGCTGCCGCTGTCCTGCTGCCGCTGTCCTGCTGCCAAGACTGTCGTGCCTGGACCGCATAACAATCCCTGCCCATAGACTTTTGCCGTGGACAGCAGTCTGGCACCGGCCGTCGATGGCAAGGTGAAGCTCTCGATACGCCTAGACGAGAACGAGATGGAGCTAGCCGAAGCGGCTGCCTGCCGACGGATCGCCAAGCAGGTTCGTCTGCCCGGGTTTCGGCCCGGCCGGGCACCGCGCAAGGTGCTGGAGGCCCGGCTAGGTGCTGACTACATCCGCGCCGAGGCGATGCAGGAGGCGTTACCGGACTACTACCAGCGGGCTGTGGTGCACCACGAAGTGGATGCAATCGCCCCACCGGAAATAGACATCACCGACGGTCAGGATCATGGTCCGGTTAGCTTCGATGCCCTTGTAGAGGTACGACCGGTGGTGACCGCCGACGGCTATGACGAGCTAGCGGTGGAGATTCCCAGCCCAATCCCCACCGAGGAGGAGATAAACCGCCAGATCGACGCTCTGCGAGCGCAGTTCAGCGAACTCGAGATCGTGAGTCGTGCGGCTATCGACACTGACCATGTGACCATCGACGTGATCTGCAGCCAGGACGGTGTCGAAGTGGAGGGCCTGACCACCTCGGACTACACCTACGAAGTGGGATCACGGGCGGTGGTTCCGGAGATTGACGAGAACTTGCGCGGTGCCCGGGCTGGCGACATCTTGGAGTTCAACGCCCGTCACCCCGATCCGTCTGTCGAGAGCCTGCTGCGGTTCCGCATTCTGGTCAAGGAGGTACAGGCTCGGATCTTGCCGCAGTTGGATGACGAACTGGTCCGTTCGGTCAGCGAGTTCGAGACCGTCACGGAGTTCCGAGAAGATGTCATAGAGCGCCTCTCGGATATGAAGAAAGCCCAGTTAAGAATGCTGTTACGAGAGCGAGTCTCAGAGGCAGTGGCCGGCCTGGTGGTAGCCGATCTGCCCGAGGCTCTCATTGACGGCGAGACCGATCGGCGCCTGGCGGATTTAGGGGAGATGCTGGCCAACCAGGACAGCACTCTGGATAAGTACCTCAGCGCCACCGACCAGAGCGAGGCGGAACTGCGCGAACAACTGCGCCAGACCGCCGAGCAGAGCGCCCGCCTGGATTTAGCGCTGCGGGCAGTCGCCGATGCCGAGGCGCTGGCAGTAGACGAATCCGACTTGCAAACCGAGGTCCAGAGCACAGCCGAGCGCATGGAGCTAGACCCTGAAGAAGTGCGTGCCCGCTTGGACCGCGGCGGCGGCTGGTCGACTCTTAGGGCCGACCGGCGCAAGGCCATGGCCTTAGATTGGCTAATGGCCCACGTTACGGTGACTGATCCTGAGGGCAAGCCGATTGCCCGCGAACTGCTAGCCGGGCAGCATTCGGCGGCCGGCGCCGTATCCTCTTCCGAGGACGACCTCGACCGCTGACGCTACCTAATAACACCGCCCAGTACCACAGCCCAATAACGCAACCGATACCAAGGCTTTAGGAGTCACCAGCCTGTGACCGAACCGCGCAACTACCTGGTCCCGACGGTTATCGAGCAGACATCTCGTGGTGAGCGGGCCTTCGATCTCTACTCCCGCCTGTTGAAGGAGCACATCGTCTTCCTGGGCACGCCGATCGACGACACCATTGCGAACCTCACCTGCGCCCAACTGCTACATCTGGAGTCGGAGAACCCCGACAAAGACATCAGCCTCTACATCAACTCGCCCGGCGGCGACACCAACTCCTTGTTCGCCATCTATGACACGCTGCAGTACATCCGCCCAGATGTCACGACCATCTGCTTCGGCCAGGCGGCCTCTGCCGCGGCGGTGCTGCTAGCTGCGGGAACACCGGGTAAGCGTCTAGCGCTGCCGCACTCTCGGATTCTCATCCATCAGCCGTACGCGGGGGCGCAGGGCCAAGTCTCTGACATTGAGATTGCTAGCCGGGAGATCCACCGCCTGAAGACACAGCTCGAGGTGATCCTCGCCCGTCACACGGGCCAGAGCCTCGAGAAGATCAAAGCCGACACCGACCGCGATTACGTCATGACCGCGGCTGAAGCGCAGCAGTATGGGATAATCGACGAGATCATCGAGTCACGAGACCTCACCGCAGGAGAGGACGAGTCGCCGAAGATGAGTGCCGTTCCCTGAGCACGACAGCTCAGGGGAACAAGCAACGCCACGAGCAGCAGCACGAGCAAGAGGAGGACTGGTGGCCAAACTGGGTGAGGGCGAACTCCTCAAATGCTCTTTCTGCGGCAAGACCCAGAAGCAAGTCAAGAAGCTCATCGCTGGGCCTGGCGTCTACATCTGCGACGAGTGCATCGATCTCTGCAATGAGATCATCCGAGAGGAGCTAGAACCGCCCGAAGTCCCCATGGGTGATCTGCCCAAGCCGGCAGAGATCTTCGAGTTTCTCAACGATTACATAGTGGGCCAGGAGCGGGCTAAGAAGATCCTCTCCGTAGCGGTGTACAACCACTACAAGCGCTTGCAGTTGGGTTCGGGCGCAGGTAGCGAAGAGGTAGAACTCGCCAAGTCCAACGTGCTGCTCATCGGGCCCACCGGCTGCGGGAAAACGCTCATGGCCCAGACCCTGGCCAAGATCCTCAACGTGCCGTTTGCCATTGCCGACGCCACGGTTCTTACCGAAGCCGGATATGTGGGCGAGGATGTCGAGAACATCCTGCTGAAGCTGATTCAGGCCGCTGACTATGAGGTAAAGCGGGCCGAGACAGGCATCGTCTACATCGACGAGATCGACAAAATTGCCCGCAAAAGCGAGAATCCTTCGATCACCCGGGATGTTTCGGGCGAGGGTGTGCAACAGGCACTGCTGAAGATCCTGGAAGGTACCACCGCCTCTGTGCCCCCCCAGGGTGGGCGTAAACATCCCCATCAAGAACTGATTCAGATCGACACAACCAACATTCTGTTCATCTGCGGCGGGGCATTTGCCGGGCTAGACACGATCGTGGAGAGCCGTATCGGCCGTAAGGGAGTGGGTTTCGGGGCCGATGTCCGCCCGCTGGAGGAGAAGGACCTGGGCGAACTCTACAGCAAGGTTCAACCCGAGGATCTCTTGCGCTTCGGCATGATCCCGGAGTTGGTTGGTCGGCTGCCGGTGGTTGGCGCCGTGTCCAACCTGGAGCAGGATGCCCTGGTGCGTATCCTTGTGGAACCCCGCAACTCGCTCACCAAGCAGTACCGCAAAAAGTTTGAGTACGAGAATGTCGAGTTGGAGTTCACCGACGAGGCCCTCACCGCGGTGGCCGAGGTGGCCATGGCACGTGGCACCGGCGCCCGGGGATTGCGAGCGGTCATGGAAGAGGTACTGCTAGATCTCATGTTCGATCTGCCTGGGCGTTTGGACATTGAGCGTTGTGTGATCGATGAGGCCACTGTCCGCGCCAATGCCAACCCTACGCTGGTGCCACGCCTGCGCCCCGCGGAGGTCTCGAGGCGCGCTGCTTCCTGATTCTGCGGTCACTAGATTCCGGCTTCATCGGTTCTTCACCCTGGATGTTCTGGCCCTGTAAATGCTGGGCCTGTAGTGCTACAGAGCCGCGGCACGGCTGGCTGCGGTAGCTGATTAGATGACATAGGTGATGTAGATGATGTTGTCTGATGCTCTGGCGTGGCTGGATCGCCACATAAACCTGGAGGCCACCGCCGGCAAGGTACGAGGCTTGTCCCTCGACCGGATGCGGGCGCTGGTGGCGCTGCTGGGTGAGCCGCAGCGAGACTTCCCGGCTGTCCACATCACTGGCACCAACGGCAAGGGCTCTACAGCTCACCTGATAAGCCGACTCTTTGCGGCGCAGGGGCTGTCCGTCGGGACCTACACCAGTCCGCACGTCAGCAGCGTCAACGAGCGCATCCAACTGTCTGGCAGCCCCATCGGTGACGACGCCTTAGCTGAAGTCTTGGGTGATGTGCGGCGGGTTAGCGAAGCTGGCAGCCAGGAGCCCTCTTGGTTCGAGATAATGACCGGCGCTGCTTTGCGTTGCTTTGCTGACTCTGCGGTGGACGTGGCGGTTGTGGAGGTAGGCAAGCTGGGGCGCTACGACGCCACCAACGTCCTGGACGCCGACGTAGCGGTGGTGACCAATGTGGGGGAGGATCACACCGACGGCGGAGAGGGCTGGCGGGCGGCGGTGGCCTGGGAGAAGGCCGGAATTGTGAAGCCGGGAGCGTTGCTGGTGTTGGGTGAGACCAATCCCGGCCTGCGCGATGTGTTCTGCGAGGTGGGACCGTCTCGTACCTACCTGCGAGGTGAGGACTTCGACTGCATCCGTAACGATCTTGCTGTGGGTGGCAGGATTCTAGACATCTCTACAAGCCGGTATTACTCCGACGTATACCTAGAGTTGCACGGTTGGCATCAGGGTGACAATGCCTCACTAGCGCTGGCTGCCGCCGAGGCTTTTTTCGACTCGCCGCTGGCCGAGGATGTGGTGGCCGAGGCGTTCGCCGGGGCAGGGCTGCCGGGCCGGCTGGAGGTGGTGAGTCGGGCGCCTCTTGTGGTGGTAGACGGTGCCCACAACCCTGACGGAGCATCTGCTGCTCGACGCTCCCTAGAGGAGGACTTCGCCGGTGCGGCCCGCACGATCATGGTGATCGGCATGACCGCAGAGCGCGACCCGCAGCGGATGCTGGCGGAGATCGGTGCTAGCCGTAGCGACCTGCTAGTGGCCACCACGGCGCCGACCCCTCGCGGCATCCCAGCCGACGAGCTGGCCAAGGTGGCGTCGGGTGCGGGTATCGCGTGTATAGCTATTGCCGATCCCGTCGCTGCAGTAAACCACGCCATTTCTCGGGCAGCTAAAGATGATCTGGTCTTCGTGTCGGGTTCTCTCTACGTGGCCGGTGCAGCCCGCGTCGCAGAAGTTGCCAAGCCCGCCACCAGTGGGAGCTACTGAGTTCGCTCCCAAAGAGCGAAGCGGGGCTACGACAAGTCTGAGCTTCCGCTCGGGATCCGCTAGCGCCGGTAGCCTGCATCCGGATCACAAGGTGAGACATGGGTCCCGGGTGGGACTTTTGGGAGCAAGTCGGGCGATTAGGGCGATTGGGAGCGGGAACGATGGGTGTAACGCTGGTTTTGTGCAAGCCGGACGCCGTTGAGCGGGGCCTAGTTGGGGAGATCCTGAGCCGCTTTGAGCGCAAAGGGTTACGTATCTTGGCTGCCCGACTGTTGCGCATTGACGCTGAACTGGCGGCGCGTCACTACGCCGAACACGTGGAGGCGCCCTTCTACTCCGAACTGCGTGACTTCATTGGCCGTTCCCCATCTCTGGCGCTCGTGCTGGAGGGGCCAGCTGACACGTTCGCCATCGTGCGCACCTTAATGGGCCCCACCAACCCGGCTGTTGCCCCGCCGGGAACAATCCGCGGCGACTTCGGCATGGAGGTCACTGAGAACCTAGTGCACGGCAGCGACAGCGAGGCTTCGGCGGCACGGGAGATTGCTCTGTTCTTCCCAGACCTAGAAGTCTGAGCGCCGTGGCACTGCAGGCGCCGCGGGGTACTCGTGACATTCTGGCGCCGGCCTCGGCCAGGTTGCGCGCCTTAGTGCAGACCTTCGCCTCCACTGCAGAGTTGGCTGGTTATGGCCAGGTCGTCTCGCCGATGTTCGAGCAGATCGAAGTATTTCAGCGAGTCGGTGAGGCCACCGACATCGTCTCAAAGGAGATGTATCAGTTCCGCGACCCTGGGGATCGTCAACTGGCTTTGCGCCCCGAGCTGACGGCCTCGCTGGCCCGGGCTTTCGTGCAGCATCGGCCTCCGCTGCCGTGGAAGGCCTGGTATGAGGGGCCGCAGTTCCGCTACGAGAAGCCCCAGGCGGGACGCTTCCGTCAGTTCAACCAGGTAGGCGCGGAGCTATTCGGCTCTGAGGATCCGCAGGCCGACGTAGAAGTGATCGCCCTAGCCTGGCGGTTCTGCGAACGGCTGGGCCTCCAGCAGCTGCGACTGGTGGTGAACTCCCTGGGGGATCGAGCCGATCGGGAGAGCTACCTGGCGGGGCTATCTAGTTACTTTGAGGCACAAGCGGGGGAGTTGTCGGTGCAGGGTCGGGCGACGCTGGGCCGCAACCCTTTGCGCTTGCTGGATTCTAAGCGGCCAGAGGATCAAGCCGCAGTGGCGGAAGCCCCAGTCATTACCGACTACTGGGGTCCCGAAGCCTCTGAACACTTCGCCGCGGTTTTGGCTGGTTTGGCGGCTCTAAACATCCCGTATGAGCGCAACCCGCGGCTGGTACGCGGCTTGGACTACTACCGGCGTACTGCATTTGAGCTGGCCTCTGACGCGCTTGACGGGGCTCAGGACGCGGTTGGTGGCGGTGGGCGTTATGACGGTCTGGTGGCCGACTTGGGCGGTCCCGACACGCCGGGCGTGGGGTTCGCTCTAGGTGTGGACCGACTGCTGCTGGCGTGTGACGCCGAGGAGACCTTCCCAGCGCCGCAGGGAACCGCAGATGTGTTTGTGGTGGACGTTACCGGTGGAGCTGAGGCCACTCTGCTGACCGACGAGCTGCGCCGGGCGGGTTTAAGGGCCGAGCGGGCCTTCGATGGTCGTTCGATGAAAGCGCAGATGAAGGCGGCAGACCGCTCTGGAGCGCGTTGGGCTGTGCTCATCGGCCCCGACGAGTTAGCTAGCGGGGTGGTCTCACTGCGGCCGATGCGCGGGTGGGAGCTGGATGAACCGGTCCAGCGCCAGATACCCCGCGCTTGTGTGACCGCTGAACTGCTGCTGCAGCTGACGGGAGATCCCCCCGAGGCGACGGGTGAGGGCTCCGGGTGATCCAGAGAGAGGAGCCAGCGGTGAACCAAGCGAGAGGGTTGAGGAACCACTACTGCGGCGAGCTGAGTGAAGCCGACATCGGCCGTGAGGTGTCTGTCTGCGGTTGGGTCGACCGGCGGCGAACCCACGGCGAGCATCTGGCCTTCCTGGATGTGCGAGATCACAGCGGAGTTGTGCAATGCGTCGTGGACGAGCGAATCGACGCCCGTAACGAGTACGTGGTGTGCATAAGTGGCGTTGTGCGGGAACGGCCAGAAGGCACCGTCAACCCGGCGCTGGCAACGGGCGAGGTGGAGATCGGTGATTGCACGGTGGAGGTACTTCAGCAGGCGGAGACCATCCCGATTCCGCTGCACACCGATGTAGACGAGAACCTGCGCTTGCGCTACCGCTACCTGGATCTGCGGCGCGAGCGCTTGCAGCGCAACCTGCGTATTCGGGCCAGGGTAAACGCCGCTATTCGGGAGGCGATGGATTCGCAGGGTTTCGTTGAGATCGAGACGCCGATGCTGGTGGCCTCTACTCCGGAAGGGGCGCGGGACTTCGTGGTGCCATCCCGGCTGCATCCGGGCAACTTCTACGCTCTGCCACAGAGTCCTCAGCTATTCAAGCAGCTCTGCATGGTCGGTGGGCTTGACCGCTACTACCAGATCGCTCGCTGTCTGCGTGACGAGGACTTGCGAGCTGACCGCCAGTTCGAGTTCATGCAGTTAGACGCTGAGGCCGCCTTCGTGGGCGCCGATGAGGTCATTACTTTCATCACCAGCGCAGTCAGCGGTGCAGTGGAGGCGGTTACTGGTTCCCCGCTGGGCGAAGTGCCCATCATCACCTGGGGCGAGGCGATGGAACGCTACGGAACCGACAAACCCGACATCCGGTTTGGCATGGAACTGGTCGACTGCAGCGATCTCTTTGCTGAGACGCAGGCGCGTGTGTTCCAAGTCCCCTGCATAAAGGGGATCAGAGTCCCAAGCGGGGCGGAACTGGGGCGCAACCGGATTGACGATTTGACCGCCGCCTGTAAGCGCTGGGGAGCCAAGGGTCTGGCTTGGTTCCGAGTATGTGAGGCCGATGACAATGACACCAATAACGACGCCAATAACGACGCCAACCACGGAGCGCCGACCCTCGACGGGGCGTTGACCAAGTTCATGTCAGCCACTGAGCGTGCGGCTTTGCCGCAACGGCTAGGCGCTGCTCCCGGTGACATGGTCATGCTCATTGCTGACGAGCCGCGTCTGGTGAATCGGGTGTTGGGGATGCTGCGGCTCGAACTAGGCCGACCGCCGGTCAACGAGGGCGGCCTGGCGCCGCTGTGGGTCGTGGACTTCCCAATGTTCGAAGACATTGACGCTGAGGGGAATCCGCAGGCCGCCCATCACCCTTTCACCATGCCGCACCCCGATGATCTGGACTACCTAGTGCGCGGCGGCGCTGAGTCGCTCTTGCGTGTGCGTTCGCAGGCCTATGACCTGGTCATTAATGGCTGGGAGTTAGGGTCGGGGAGTGTACGGATCCACGATGCCGCCATCCAAAAGCAGGTTTTCGCCGCCCTGGGGATTGACGAGGCCACCGCCGAGCGCCGCTTTGGCTTCCTGCTTGAGGCGTTCGGCTATGGTGCTCCGCCACACGCTGGCTTCGCTTTCGGCATCGACCGGCTGGTAGCGCTGCTGGCTGGTGAAGAGAACATTCGCGAGGTCATCGCTTTCCCCAAGACCCAGTCTGGGGCGGATCCGCTCACCGGTGCGCCTGGACCGATCGACAGCACCCACCTGGGTGAGCTAGGTCTCCGTCTCCGCAGCGTATAGCGGTGCGAGTATCCTCAAGTGACACGAATGGCCCACGCATGGTCGATGCGCTTAGTCCGTTTTGGGCGGGAGCTTGGGCGGAGAAGGCGTACCCCCGGCCAGGACAGGTGAGCAAGATTAGGGTGAGCAAAAGTAGCTGAGGGAGTGCAGTCGTGAGTGGTGGCGAGCTAGCCGTGGTACTGGCGAGTGTGGCTGTGGTGGTCGCAGCGGCGGTGCTCGGCGCCTTGGGGGTTGGCATAGCACGGTCGCTTAGAGAGTTGCGTCGCCTGTTGGGGGAGATCCGGCGGGATGTTCTGCCAGCGGTAAAGCGCATTGAGGAGGCCTCCGGGCAGGTAACCGGTGAGGTGCAGCGGGTCGGCGGCTTGCTGGATGTAGCCGAGGCGGTCTCTCAGCGAGCCGAGTCGCTGTCTAAGGTGACCTACCGGGCGGCAGTCGAGCCTCTCGCCGCGGCGGCCGGGTTGTTCCGCCGAGGACATGCTAAGGATGCTGGTACTTTTGCTAAGGGTGCCGCTGATAGGGGTGCTTCTGCTAGGGGTGCGGTCGTCCCTGGTTGGGCAAAAGCAGCCGCTGCGTCAAGCCGGACTTCTTGGACCCGTCGAGCGGCGGCGTACTTGCTGCGTTCGGGCTACCGCGCTGCTACAGCTCGCCTCGCTGCCCGCTTTGCTGCTGCATCAGCTCAACGCAGCGCAACGACGACTACCTCAAGTGCTGATAACTATTCTGAGACTCCAGCGACAGGCACCGCGCCCGACCTGGGCACCCGCCGAAGCGGGACCGACGGAGTCTCTTGGGAGCGCCAACTGAGCGAAGCCGTTCGAGAGGTCACCAACGAGATCTCTGCCGCCCTCGAGGAGGGACGCCAAAGGATCCAGGCCGAGCGCAATAGCGAGCGCAACGGTAAGGGTCCCGCCAGGTAGCACGTCTGCCTGAAACGGCAATACTCTCGATCAGCTAGCCCACTTACCCCCAGGACCCGAACCCCAAGCGCCGTCATGTCCGGAACCACAGCCCGCGAATTGCGCAGCATCTTTACCGGCTTCTTCGCCGAACGCGACCACACGATCGTGCCTTCAGCGAGCCTCATTCCGTATGACCCGACGCTGCTGTTCACCGTGGCCGGAATGGTGCCTTTCAAGGCCTACTTCGTGGGCACTGAGCCTTCGCCCTACAAGCGGGCCACGACGGTGCAGAAGTGCGTGCGGGCCGGTGGCAAGCAGAACGACCTCGACGAGATCGGGCGCACTAAGCGGCATCTCAGCTTTTTCGAGATGCTCGGCAACTTCAGCTTCGGCGATTACTTCAAAGAGGAGGCCATCGCCTGGGCCTGGGAGCTGTCGACTACGCACCTCGGATTCGACCCCGAACGGCTCTGGATTACTGTCCACCTGAGCGACGACGAGGCAGCGGAAATCTGGCGCGAAGCCGTAGGTGTGCCCCCCGAGCGGATCCAGCGCCTCGACGAGGACAACTTCTGGCGTATGGGCAGCCAGGGCCCTTGCGGGCCTTGCTCGGAGATCTTCTTTGACAAGGGCGAGGCCTACGGTGCCGGTGGCGGGCCGGCTCAGGGTGGTGACGAACGCTACGTGGAGTTCTGGAACCTGGTGTTCATGCAGTTCGAACAGCAGGCGGACGGTTCGACAGTGCCGTTACCGAAACCCAGCATCGACACCGGCGCCGGCCTCGAGCGGGTGCTCACGCTGCTGCAAGGGGTCGACTCGGTGTTTGAGATCGATGAGATGGCGCGGCTGGTCAGAAAGGCTTCGGAACTGTCCGGGGTGCGTCTGGGCGCCTCGGAGACCTCCGACGTTTCGCTGCGCATCCTGGCCGAGCACGCCCGCACTATGACGTTCCTCATCGGCGACGGTGTGTTCCCGTCCAACTCCGAGCGCGGTTTTGTACTGCGCCGAATCATGCGCAGGGCTATTCGCCATGCCTATCTGCTGGGCGTGAACCGCGTCGTGACCCCTTATTTGGTGGACGAGGTGTGTGACATCATGGGCTACGACTACCCCGAGTTGTTCGACAATCACGCCTTCATCCGGGACGTCACCGAGCGCGAGGAGGTCCGCTTTCGCCAGACCCTGGGCCGCGGGTCGCTGCTGTTAGATGAGGCCATCGAGGGCCTAGAGGCGGGCGAAACGCTTGGCGGTGCCACGACGTTCCTGTTGCACGACACTTACGGCTTCCCCTTCGAGGTAACCGAGGAGATTGCCCGAGAGCGCGGGGTTGAGTTGGACCGCGAGGGATTCGAGGCCGAGTTAGAACAGCAACGTAGCCGGGCTAGGGAGGACTTTGCTGCCCGCTCAGCCGACTCCGGCGATCTGAGCGTCTACCTGGAAGTGCTAGAGAGCTTCGGCGAGACCGAGTTCGTAGGCCGTGACCGCAACGAGGCCACCGCTCGTGTGCTGGCGGTGACCGACCAGGGCGTGGTTTTAGATCGCACCCCGTTCTATGCCGAGGCCGGCGGGCAGATCGGTGATACCGGTTACCTCTATCCCGAGGTTAGCGAAGAGGGCAGTGACGACGCTTTAGCGGTTAGTGACACCAGCTACGTGCTGGCGGGCCTGCATTTGCACCACGTGGACGGCGCCTTCGGGCGGCTGCAGCTTGGCCAGAGCGTGCGGGCTGTAATCGACGGCGAGAGGCGGGCAGCTATCCGCCGACACCACACCGGTACCCACATTCTGCATTGGGCGCTTCGAGAGGTGCTGGGGGAGCACGTGAAGCAGCAAGGCTCACTGGTTGCGCCCGACCGACTGCGTTTCGATTTCAGTCACTACAGCGGTCTCAGCGACGACGAGATCACATCAATTGAAGATTTAGCCAACGCTGAGATTCTGGCCAACCCGCCCTGCCGTCACTACGAGACCACCATGGATGAGGCCAAGGCGGCAGGAGCTATTGCGTTCTTCGGCGACAAGTACGGCGACGTTGTGCGGGTATTGGAGGCCGGCTCTAACTCCATTGAACTCTGCGGCGGTACCCACGTGCGGGCGCTGGGAGACATCGGGCCGCTGAAGATCATTTCCGAGGCATCCATCGGGTCCAACATCCGTCGGCTCGAAGCGGTCTGCGGTCACGGACCCATACAGCGACTTCGCCAGACCGAATCCCGTCTAGCCGAGGCAGCTGGTGTTTTGGGTGTGCCGCCCGAGGACGTGGCACAAGCCGCGGGACGCTGGGCTGGTGAGCTCAAGGCCCTACGCCAAGAGTTGAAGACGTTGCGCCAGCAGGCGGCGGGCGATCGAGCGGGGGAGTTGGCAGCGCTCGCCACCGGTGGCCTAGTAGTGGCCAGGATTGATGGGGTGGACCGTAACGAGCTGCGGGATTTGGCTAGCGCGGTGCGTGACCGGGACGGGGTGAGCGCCGTTGTGCTGGCAACAGCTCCCGAGCGTGGCGGCGTGGCCTTCGTGTCGGCGGTGGTGCCGGGTGACGGCTGGCATGCTTCGGACTTACTCGGCGACGCCCTGAAGTTGGTCGGCGGGGGAGGGGGCCGCAATCCCGACTTCGCCACCGCGGGCGGCAAAGACGCCAGCCGCCTCGACGAAGCCCTAGAGCTGGTTCGCCAAGCAGCGGCCACCCAGCGCGCCTCGGTTTAGCGCTTGGCTAAGGCCTCGGTGGTGGCGGCTTCCATGGCCTCTGTTGGTGCCTCGGTACCGGTCCAGAGTTCGAACGCCCGGGCTGCCTGGTGCACTAGCATCGGTACGCCGTTGAATGCGGTCAGGCCGCGCTCCCGGGCGGCAGCCAACAGCGCCGTCTCTTGCGGTTCGTAGATGAGGTCCACTAGCAGCTGATCCGGTCTCAGAAAATGCAGCAGGTCCGGCTCTAAGGGCATTAGGGCACCGCTGTGTCCAGTCATTCCCACCGGCGTGGCGTTCACTATTAAGTCAAAGTCGCCCAGCTCTGCAGCCTCAGCTAGGCGTCCCTGCTCTCCCGCCAGGGCGGCGGCGGTCTCGGCGTGCTCACGGGTGCGGTTCAGTACCGCTACCTCGGTCGCGCCGGCGCTGGCTAGTGCCAGCACAACTGCCTTAGCCGCGCCGCCCGCGCCCAGGACGACGCAGCGCGCCCCTGCTGGCTCCCAGCCGGCCTCGGCGGACAGAGCGTCCAGGAAACCGGCACCGTCAGTGTTGTGACCCACTAGATGCTCACCAGCTCGGGCCACGCAGTTGACTGCGCCCAGCAGGTTTGCGGTGTCAGAGAGCTCGTCGACAGAGGCGGCCACGGTGGCCTTGTGCGGCATGGTCACCGAGAGCCCCTCGACTCCCAGCGCTTGAGCCCCCAGCAGCGCTTCCGGCACCTTCCCTTCGGGCACCTCACAAGCCAGAAAGACCCAGTCCAACCCGCAGGCGGCGAAGGCGGCGTTGTGGATCACCGGCGAAAGAGAGTGCCGGACCGGGGCGCCGATGACGATTGCCAGGCGGGTGTGGCCGCTGAGACCTGAGAGGTCGAACATCAAAACACCCCGCGGGCGCGGGCGTCGGCTGCCCGCACCAAGAACTCGTCGAAATCGTCGGTGAAGAACAGCGTGCCGTCCCGCTCGACCAGCACAAAGTACAGCCACGCTCCCGGCTCGGGGTTTATGGCCGCCTCCAGGGAAGCTTGGCCGGGCGCGCTTATCGGCGTGGGCGGCAGGCCCGGGAACTTGCGGGTGTTGTAGGGCGAGTCAACATCCAGGTCGGTGAGCGTCAAATCAGTCTTTCGCTGGCCGAGGGCATATAGCACGGTGGCGTCCATCTCCAGTTTCATGCCGGCGTTGAGACGGTTGTAGATGACCCGGGCCACCTTGGGGCGGTCTTCGGCTCGTGCCGCCTCCGCCTCGATGATGGAAGCGGCCACTAGCAGTTGGTATGGCGTAAGGCCTATGCGTTCTAGGGCGTTGTCGTAGCCGACTTCGGTGGCCACGCGGTCGAACTGCTCCACCATGCGGCGCAGGAGGTCGCGCTCGTCTGTCGCCCCCGCCTCGTCCACCTGATAAGTGTCGGGGAATAGCACGCCCTCCAGGCTGGTGACGTTTGCGGGGATGAAACGGGAGCGGACCTGCCCGTCGCTGAGCGCAACTCGGAGTTCGCTTGCGTCGAACTCTGGCAGAGAGTCCAGCAGGCGGTCGCTGATCTCGCTGAGCCAAAGGCCTTCGGGGATTGTGATGCTCCGGAAGACCGGTGGGATTGGTCCGGCTTCCAGGGTGGCGCGCGCTTGCGAGACCGACATGTTCTCGGCGAAGTAGTACGAGCCGGCCTGAATCCCCTCAGCGTCACGCCACCAGAGGCGAGCCACGGTGGCGTTAGCAACCACACCCTCGTTCGCCAGAATCCGGGCGATGTCGTTCACCCCAGCGCCGTTGGGGATCTCTACCAAGAGGCGACCGTGTGGCTCGCCTGGGGGGTCCAGCTGGCGCTGCAACCAAGAGTTACCCCACCAATAGCCGCCTCCCAGCACCAATGCCAAGACTCCGACTAGCACCCCAATGCGGCGCCAGGATCTCCAGGGGCGCCGGAAGCGGATCCAAGAGTCGTCGCCGAAGAACAGGGCCTCATCCTCGGCAATCGACTCGGGATCTAAGAGCATGTCGCCCGATATTGAGTCGCGCTGAGGCGGCTCTTCGGGCGGTGTCGGGGAGCTTCCACCGGCGCCAGACCCCAGGGTTACCTCTTGTGGCTCGTTGATCAGCGGGTCGAAGCCGGGGGCGGGCCGGTGCTCGTTCACGTCACCGGCGTGACTTCACGTCGGGCGTCAAGCCACGACTGGAGGATGACCGCAGCGGCCGCCATGTCCACTACCTGCCGGCGGCGAGACCCTTTCACCTCGCCTAGGCGCAGTTGTTGTTCTGCTGCTGCGGTGCTGAGTCGCTCGTCGCAGGTCACCACTGGAACTCCCACGGTCGCAGCCAGGCGCCCGGCCTCAGCTTTCACAGCGCGGGCGGCCGGCCCCATAGTGCCGTCTAGCGAGATAGGCAGGCCGACTACGACCATCTCGACCTGGCGTTCAGCTGCTACGGCAGCAATGGCGCCATGGTCCTGCGCTTCGGAGCCGGAGCGCTCTAGCACCTCCAGCGGAATGGCTAGCAGCCCCTCGGAGTCGCTCAAAGCCAAGCCCACCCGCCGTGTCCCAAGGTCCACACCTAGTGCCCGCACAAACTTGACGGTATCGCTTGTTGCAGGTATCGCTTGGAGACTCCGCCTCGGGGAAGCTAACAGGTGCTACCGGTAACCTCGATCCGTGCGCCACATCGTGCTCGTGGGGATGATGGGCTCGGGAAAGTCCGAGATCGCTCGGAGGCTGGCGCTTTTATTAGGACGTCAGTTCGTGGACTGTGACGCGCTGGCGGTTGCTGCAGCTGGCCGCTCGATTCCAGAGATCTTCCAAACCGAGGGAGAAGCTGGGTTTCGTCGCCGAGAGAGCGGGATCCTGGCTGAGGTGCTAGGTAGTACCGAGCCCTCAGTAGTAGCCACCGGCGGCGGGGCGGTGATCGCTGAGGAAAATCGGAATCTGCTAGCTGGCGCCGTGGTCTGCTGGTTACATGTGCGCCCCGAGGTGTTGGCCAACCGCCTGACTGGAACCTCGGGGAGGCCGCTATTGGCGGGCTTGGAAGATAGCGAGGCTCTGATAGAGCAGCTGCGCCAACTCTCAGCTGAGCGCGACCGTTGGTACGGCGAAGTGGCCCACATCGTCCTGGAAGCGGGAGAGATCTCGGCGCAACAGGCGGCCTCCGAATTGGCGGCGCGCCTGAGCCACGTTAGTGGGTGGATGGCGGATAAAGCGGATAAAGAAGAAGCCCAAAAAGCGCCGGACCTCAACGTGCTGGCCCCCAACGCGGTCGCTCCCGACGGGGTAGACCAGAACGCTCCTATTACGGCCCCCATTGAGGTCCGCGTAGGGCTTGGCGATCGCTCCTACGGCGTGCTGGTGGGGCCAGGTGTGCGGCATCTCTTGGCGGAGCAACTAGCCGACTGCCTACCGAACCCCCCGCGCCGGGTAGCCGTCGTGACCGCTGAGGGAATCGGCGTAGAAGTGAACGTCGGAGACGGGATCACTAGCGAGACTTTCATCATCCCGGCGGGTGAGAGGTACAAGTCTTTAGCCACCGTGGAGGATCTCTGCCGGCGCTTTGCCCGCTTCGGCCTGACTCGTGGCGACGCGGTGGTAGCGGTGGGCGGCGGTCTAGTGACCGACGTGGCTGGCTTCGCTGCCGCGGTTTATCACCGGGGTATCCCAGTGGCGTTTGTTCCCACCACGCTGCTAGGCCAGATCGACGCGGCCATTGGCGGCAAGTGTGGTGTGAACCTGCCCGAGGGCAAGAACCTGGTGGGGGCTTTCTGGCAGCCCTCGGTGGTGCTCTGTGACAGCGAGGTGCTAGTCAGCCTGCCCGAGGCGGAGTATCGCTCCGGGCTGGGTGAGATGGCCAAGTACCACTTTCTAGCTAGCGACGCTGGGACGCTGGATGCCATCGCCATGGCCGATTTACCACTTACCCAGCGAATTGCCCGCTGTGTGGCCCTAAAGGCCGAGATAGTGGCCGCGGACGAGCGAGAGTCGGGGCGGCGGATGTTGCTGAACTACGGACACACCCTGGCCCACGCCCTGGAGATCTCCGGCGGCTTCTACTTACGTCACGGTGAGGCGGTAGCTGTGGGGCTGATCTACGCCGCCGAGGTAGCTCAGAGGCTGGGGCGTATCGACGACGACAGGGTGGCTCAGCACCGGCAGGTGGTGAGCGCCTACGGTCTCTCCTGCTCGCTGCCCGCGGGTAGCGACACCGACGAACTTATCGACCTGTTTAGCCGGGACAAGAAGTCTGTCGGAGAGTTGACGCTTGTCCTCGACGGTCCGGGCGGACCAGAGCCGGTGCGAGGCGTGGATCGGGCCATACTGGCTGAAGCCTTGGAGGCAATCAGATGAACCAGACCCCCAACCTTTCAGCGGTGATCCTCCTGTTGTCGGGCCCCAATCTTCATCTGCTGGGGCGACGCCAGCCGGAGGTGTACGGCAGCGACACGCTTGAGGATCACGTGCGTACCGCTACCGCAGCTGCCACGGAAGCTGGCTTTGCTCTGGAGCACATCCAGTCCAACCACGAGGGAGACCTGGTGGACGCCGTTGGCGAGGCCCTAGGGCGGGTCGCCGCCATCGTGATAAATGCTGGGGCTCTGTCGCACTATTCGCGGGCGCTGCAGGACGCCTTGGCTGCCTTTAGCGGTCCGGTGGTGGAGTTACATCTAACTAACCCCTACACCCGTGAAGCTTGGCGGCAGGCCTCGGTGGTGGCTCCGGTGGCTGACGGGCTTATATGCGGTTTCGGTGGGCTGGGATACCGGCTAGCTGTCGAAGCCGCAGCCGATTTGGTAGGTGGCTGAGGTGGCCGCTGTGGCCCCGGATCTGACCGGCCTGCCACCGCTAAGGCTCACGGCCAGAGCGGAAAGCGTGCGGAATGCCCTCGCCGAGGGCGTGCAGGTGGCTGCGACAGCCGCCACTTCCGGCGACGACTGCGACCCGTTGCCGGTGGATGCCCTAGTCGTCACCAACTTGACCAACGGGCGCTGGCTCAGCGGCTTCAGCGGCTCGGCCATGATCTTGGTGCTGACGCAGAATGACCTGCTAGTCATCACCGACGGGCGCTATGCCACCCAAGCCCCTGGCGAACTGGGCGCCGCTGGTGTCGACGGCAGGGTTGTGATCGCCAACCGGGGCGATGAGCAGAAGGAAGCCGCCGTGGCTGCCGTGGGCGGGTTGCGCCGCATCGCCCTGGAGGCCGACCACGTCAGCTGGTCTCGTCAGCGTCGCTTGGCCGGGGACTGGTTCGGCTCAGCCGAGTTAGTGCCTTCAGTCGGCGTGATCGAACGACTGCGGCGCCGCAAGTCAACCGCTGAGGTGGCCCGGGTAGCGGCCGCGGCCGCCATCGCTGATGGGGCGCTAGCAGATGTTCTACCCCGACTGGCTGAGCGCCCCACCGAAGCAGAGGTAGCCGCTGAGTTGGACTATCTCATCCGCCAACGGGGTGCGGTGGGTTCGGCGTTTGAGACCATCGTGGCGGCTGGCGAGAACAGCGCCCTACCTCACGCCCGCCCTGGCCCTCGCCGCATCCAGCCCGGTGACATGGTGGTTATTGACTTTGGGGCGATCGTGGATGGTTACCGCTCCGACATGACCCGCACGGTCTGCGTGGGCGAACCGCGCCCGCCCGGTCGCCAGATTTACCAGGTGGTCCAGGCGGCACAACAAGCCGGCGTGGAAGCAGTAGCGGCTGGCGCCTCCTGCGCCGATGTGGACTCAACCTGTCGGGAGATCATCAGCGAGGCCGGTTACGGCGCAGCTTTCTTGCACAGCACCGGCCACGGCGTAGGGCTCGACATCCACGAGGCGCCCAGCCTCAGCAGTCGTTCCAACGAGGTACTGGCAGCCGAAGAGATCGTGACCGTCGAACCGGGCATATACCTAGCCGGTGAAGCAGGCGTGCGCATCGAAGACACTGTGGTCGTAACCCAGGATGGCGCTCGCCGTCTCACCTGTTCGCCTAAGACCCTAATAGTGGCTTGATCTGGCCACCGAACGGAGTATGGAGGAGGAGGAGGTAATGGTCGCCATCACCACCAACGACCTGAAGACCGGCATGACGCTGGACTTGGGCGAGGGGCTGTTCTCGGTCGTGGAGTTCCAGCATGTAAAACCTGGCAAAGGTCACGCCTTCGTGCGCACCACGCTTAAGAACTCCCGCACAGGGGCGGTGCTGGAGCGAACCTTTCGGGCCGGCGAGAAGGTGGAGCGGGCGATCATCGACAAGCGCTCCATGCAGTACCTGTATCGCGACGGCGATAGTCGGGTGTTTATGGACGGCGAGACCTACGAACAGATCTACGTGACCGAAGCCAGCCTCGGCGACGCGAGGAACTTCATCATTGAGGGTGACTCGGTGATCCTGCAGGTTTACGGCAGTGAGATCCTCGGGACCGACTTGCCGGCTGCGGTGACCTTGGCGGTGATCGAAACCGAGCCGGGAATCCAGGGCGACCGAGTCTCAGGGGCCACCAAGCCTGCGGTGACTGAGACTGGCTTAGTGGTGTCGGTGCCGCTGTTCATCGAGGCGGGTGAGCGCATCAAGGTGGACACCCGCTCGGGCCAGTACATCGCCAGAGGGTGAGCCAACGGGCCGATCCCGATGCCACCCCAGGCGCCCTTAGCGAGGCACGAGAGGCGCGCGAGCGCGCCCTGGCATTGCTGTACGAGGCTGAGGCCCGCCAGGTAGAGCTTCTAGAGTTACTCGCTCGACAGGAGCTACCTCCTCCACCGCTAGCCGTTGAACTGATTGAGGGAGTCGCCGCCCACGGCTCGGCCATCGACGATCTGCTAGACGAAGTTGCGGTGGACTGGTCGGTAGCGCGTATGGCCCCGGTGGACCGTGCCATTCTGCGCCTCGCCAGCTATGAGTTAGCTCACCGGCCCCAGACGCCTGTGGCTGTCGTGCTGAACGAAGCGGTAGAACTTGCCAACCTTTACTCCACTGCTTCCTCGGGGCGCTTCGTAAACGGTGTGCTAGCCACCGTGGCCCGGCGGGTCCGCGCCTGAAGGCGCTTGCGCTCGTGGTAGCGTCACCGGGCCGTTAAGCGGGTCCGGCGAGGCCCAGACGGACTGGAGGTTGACGCTGTCGGATCGTGAGCGCAGGGCACGGGCGGCGGAGACCAATTCCGCCCCAGCCAGCCCTGAGGCGTCTCTTTCGGCCGCTAGGCGCCATGCCGGTACTCCGGGAGAGTTTGCACCCAGGGTTGAGATCATGGACGCCGAAGCGGTCGCCCGGGCGCTGAGGCGCATGGCGCACGAGATCATCGAGCGCAATAACGGCACCGCAGGCCTAGTGCTGGTGGGATTGCAGACCGGTGGCGTGTTGCTAGCCGAGCAGCTGGCTGCGCTGCTTGCCGAGATCGACGGCAGAGATGTGGCCTGCGACTCGCTGGATGTGGCGATGCACCGCGACGACATCGGGCTGCGTCCGATACTCCCGCAAGCTCCCACCACCATCGCCGGCGACCTCACAGGACGCACCGTGGTGCTGGTAGACGACGTGCTTTACACGGGTCGAACCGTGCGCGCCGCCCTGGACGCGGTGTGCGATTTTGGGCGCCCTCGGGCCGTGCAGTTGGCGGTGATGGTGGACCGCGGCCACCGAGAGTTGCCTATTAGAGCTGACTATGTGGGCAAGAACCTGCCCACCCGGCGCGACGAGATGGTAGATGTCAGCGACCGGGGCGTTTCGCTGGGGGAGGTCGTGTGAGCAACCCACAGCACCTGCTGGCCATCGGCGAACTGAACTCTGAGGAAATCCAGCAGATTCTGCAACTGGCCGACAGCTTCGCCGAGGTCAACTCCCGGGCTATTCCCAAGGTGCCCGCCTTGCGGGGATGCACGGTTGCTTCGCTCTTCTTCGAAGACTCCACCCGCACCCGGCTGTCTTTCGAGACTGCCGCCAAGCGGCTCTCCGCAGACACGCTTACCTTCAGCGCGGGGGGCTCCTCTGTTAGTAAAGGGGAGTCGCTGCGCGACACGGCCGAGACGGTGGCAGCTATGGGCGTGGACTGCGTGGTAGTGCGGCACCGCAGCGCAGGAGTGGCGGTGCAACTCTCCCGCTGGCTACCCAGCGCGATAGTCAACGCTGGCGACGGCTGTCACGAGCACCCCACTCAGGCCCTTTTGGATTGTTACACCATCGGCCAGCAGCTCGGCGCGCTGGAGGGTCGCCACGTGGCCATTGTGGGTGACGTTGCCCACTCTCGGGTAGCCCGCTCATTGGTGACGGCGCTGCAGTTGTTGGGCGGCGAGGTAACTCTCATAGCACCGGCCACGCTGCTTCCCCCGGCAGTGGACACATGGGGTTTAGCGGTCACTAGCCGACTCGACGACGTGTTGCCCTACGCCGATGTGCTGTACCTACTGCGGTTACAGAGTGAGCGCCAGGGTGAGGCATTGTTGCCCAGCTTGCGGGAGTTCCACGAACGTTTCGGGCTTACACCAGCGCGGGCTCGGCGGCTGGCCGAGGGTGCCATCGTGATGCACCCAGGGCCCATGAACCGCGGGGTTGAAATCGGCGCCGAGGTCCCCGAGATGGCCTGTGCGGTGGTGGCCGAGCAGGTTGCCAACGGAATCTCGGTGCGCATGGCCGTGTTGTTCTGGTTGCTGGGTGCTAGGCGGCGCTTAGTAGGGGTGTCTGGAGTGACAACCGAAAGCTCGGACCCAGAACTAGCTAGCTCTGGAGCAGATCGTGGCTGAGCGGCCTGGTTTGCTAATCGTCGGCGGCACCGTGATCGACGCAACTGGTGAGAGAGCCGCTGACGTGGCGGTGGCACCCAACGGCACGATTGCAGCCGTTGGCGAAGGTCTAGCTGCGGAGGCCTCCGGTGGTGATCGCATCTTGGACGCCGGTGGCTGCATTGTGGCTCCGGGCCTGGTGGACTTACATACTCACTTGCGCCAGCCAGGTGGCGAGCAGGCCGAGACTGTGGAGTCCGGCAGCCGGGCAGCTGTGCTTGGGGGCTTCTGCGCCGTAGTGGCGATGCCTAACACCAGCCCTGCTATTGACTCCGCCGCCGTGGTGCGGGAGGTGCAGGATTTGGGTCGCGCTGCGCTATGCCAGGTAGAGGTAGCGGGGGCCATCACTGTGGCCCGAGCAGGGGAGCGTCTCGCCCCTATGGGGGAGATGGCGGCGCTCGGCGTGCGAATCTTTACCGACGACGGCAACGGAGTTCAGGACCCCGCAGTAATGCGGCGCGCCCTGGAATACGCCTCGGATCTGGGGGTGCGGCTGGCGCAGCACTGCGAGGTGGACTCGCTTGCGGCCGGGGGGCATATGCACGAGGGGGAATGGTCCTCGCGTCTGGGAATACCCGGCATCTGTGCCGAAGCCGAGGAGATCATGGTGATGCGTGACGTGGCCCTTAGTCGGCTCACCGGGGCGCCGGTGCACTTTCAACACCTCTCTACTGCTGGCTCGGTGGCTATCGTTGAGGCGGCCCGCCGCAGCGGCGTGGCGGTGACTGCCGAGGTGGCTCCGCACCATTTCACGCTCACCGACGAATCCTGCGCCTCTTTTGACGCTCGCTTTAAGGTGAACCCCCCGCTGCGGCCGGAGAGCGACGTGGCGGCGGTGCGAGAGGCCCTGGCTCGCGGCAACCTGGACGCCATCGCTACTGACCACGCTCCCCACACTGCCGACGCCAAGGACCGTCCCTTTGAGGAGGCTCCACCCGGCATGCTTGGCCTGGAGACAGCCCTGGCTCTGGCGCTCACCGAACTGGCCCTATCGCCGGCGGAGGTGCTGGCGCTGCTCTCCTGGCAGCCGGCGCGTATCGCCGGAATCGACAGCACTCACGGCGGTCCTGTTTCCGCAGGGCGGCCGGCGAACCTGTGCGTGTTCGACCCTTCTGCTACTTGGACCCCCGATGTCAAAGGTGGCGCCAGCCGTAGCAGCAACACGCCATATGCGGGTCGCAGCTTGCGCGGCCGGGTGCGGCACACGCTGGTAGCTGGCGAGGCGGTGGTAATCGACGGCGAGGCGCAGCGATGAGCCGTGCCTGGCGTCCCGGCGCCCTGGTGCTGGCCGATGGCGAGATTTTCGAAGGCGAAGTTGCCGGTGCGGAGCCGCCGGGTGGCGTCAGCGCAGGCGAAGTGGTTTTTAACACCGTCATGTGCGGCTATCAGGAGGTGCTCACCGACCCGTCCTACGCCGGGCAGATCATCACCTTTACCTATCCCCACATCGGCAACTACGGAGTCAGCGACGCCGATTTTGAGAGTCGCCGCCCGTTCTGTCGGGGTTTGGTAGTGCGAGACCTGGTGAGGACCCCCAGCAGCTGGCGAGCTGACGGCAGGCTGGAGGACTTTCTGGAGTGCCACGGACTGTCATGCCTCACCGGTGTGGATACTCGACGGCTGACTCGTCACATCCGCTCTGCCGGTGCCATGGTTGGTGCCTTCGGCACCGCTTCCGAGTCGGACCTTCGGGCTGCAGCCGCCTCTGAGGTAGGCACCGATGGGGTTGATCTAGTCGCGACGGTGACCTGTGAATTGCCCTACCAGCAGGCCACGACTCGCGCTGACGGCCGAGGGCCGTGGCGTATCAGCGTGGTGGACTATGGGGTCAAAACCTCGATCCTGCGGCGCTTAGCGCGCATCGCCCACGTGGAAGTCGTGCCCGCCAGCGCTGGTGCCGAGGCGATCCTGGCCCGGCGTCCCCACGGGGTGCTGCTCTCCAACGGTCCCGGCGACCCAGCGGCGGTGGCGGGAGCGATCCAAGTCATCGACGGGCTACTAGGAGCCGTGCCGGTCTTCGGCATCTGTCTTGGTCACCAACTCCTGGGAGCAACCCTTGGCGCGGAGACTTTCAAGCTGCCCTTTGGGCATCACGGCGGGAATCATCCGGTGCGTCATCTCGCCACGGGTGTGGTCGAGATCACTAGCCAGAACCACAACTTCAGCGTGTCTGACAGCGATCTCGCTGGCTTGGAGGTGACGCATCGAAACCTCAACGATGGCACCATCGAAGGTCTGCGAAGTCTGGAGGTTCCGGCTTTCGGCGTGCAGCATCATCCCGAAGCTGGCCCCGGACCCCTCGACAGCGACTACCTTTTTGGCACTTTCGACTCGTGGCTGGCCGAAGTTCACGGAGCTGAAGCCGATGGGTCTCCGTTCGAGGGCGCAGCCGATCCGACACTGGGGGAATCCGACTGATGCCTCGCCGTAGCGACCTCGAGTCGATTCTGATCATCGGCTCGGGGCCCATCGTCATCGGCCAGGCTTGCGAATTCGACTACTCCGGCACCCAGGCCTGCCAGGTGCTGCGCGCTGAGGGCTATCGGGTGATTCTGGCCAACTCCAATCCGGCCACGATCATGACTGACCCCGGGTTTGCCGACGCCACCTACGTGGAGCCACTGTCTCAGGAGGCGCTCTCGAAGATCATCCAGCGGGAGCGCCCAGACGCTCTGCTTCCCACGCTCGGAGGACAGACCGCCTTGAACTTGGCGATGGATCTCGCCAACGCCGGTGTTCTGGAGGCGTACGGCTGCGAGATGATCGGCGCCTCGCCGGAGGCGATTAGCTGCGCCGAGGATCGCGAGCGTTTCAAAGCGGCCATGGTGGAGATCGGCTTGGCGGTGCCCGCCTCGATGATCGCCCGCTCGCTGCCCGAAGCCATGACTACTACTGAGACCGTTGGCCTGCCGGTGATTGTGCGTCCCGCTTACATTCTGGGTGGGCGGGGTACCGGCATAGCTGCCACGGTCGACGAGTTGGCCGCAGTGGCAGCTGAGGGTCTTGCTGCTAGCCCCATTGGGGAGATCCTTATTGAACGATCCATCGCCGGTTGGAAAGAGTTCGAGCTAGAGGTCATGCGCGACCGGGCCGACAACTGTGTGGTGATCTGCTCCATCGAGAACTTCGATGCTATGGGTGTCCACACCGGCGACAGCATCACGGTGGCGCCCGCCCAAACGCTGTCCGATGATGAGTACCAACGAATGCGCGACGCTGCCTTTAGTTGCATTCGTCGTATCGGCGTGGAAACCGGTGGTTCCAATATCCAGTTCGCAGTGGATCCCCGAAACGGAACTCAGGTCGTAATCGAGATGAATCCCCGCGTCAGCCGCTCTTCTGCGCTGGCCTCCAAGGCCACCGGGTTCCCGATCGCCAAGATTGCTGCCCGGCTGGCAGTCGGCTACACGCTGGACGAGATCCCTAACGACATCACCCGCAAGACCCCCGCGGCGTTCGAACCCACTATCGACTATGTGGTCACGAAGGTACCTCGCTGGGCCTTTGAAAAGTTCCCCGGGGCTCGGGCCGAACTGGGCACCTCGATGCAGTCGGTGGGCGAGGTAATGGCCATCGGACGGACGTTCTGCGAGTCGTTGCAGAAGGCGCTGCGCTCCCTGGAGCTGGGGCGGGGTGGTCTCAACTGCGATCCCGCCGAATCCGCATATGAGCGCCTCGATGACTCTGACCTGTTGGCAGCGTGCGCTCTAGCGACGCCCGAGCGGGTCTTCCAACTCGAGGCCGCGCTACGGCGAGGCCACTCAGTTGCCAGCCTGGCGGCCATTAGCGGTGTGGACCCGTGGTTCCTGGAGCAGATGAGTCTCATCTGTCAAGAACGGAGCCGATGGGTCGGCGCCTTGCCGGAATCACTTAGTGCCAGCGACTGGCGTCGGCTCAAGCGCCTTGGGTTTAGTGACTTCCAGTTGGCCTATCTCTGGCGCACAGGCGAGCCAGAGGTACGCCGGTCTCGCCTGGCGGCCGGTGTAGCGCCCACCTTCAAAACTGTAGACACCTGTGGAGCCGAGTTTGCCGCCGAGACGCCGTACCACTACTCCACCTTCGAGGACTCTGATGAGGTGGCACCCTCGGACCGGCCGAAAGTGGTAATCCTAGGTTCGGGTCCCAACCGCATTGGCCAGGGCATTGAGTTTGACTACTGCTGTGTGCACGCAGCTCAGGTGCTGGGCGATGCCGGCTATGAGACCATCATGGTGAACTGCAACCCCGAGACGGTTTCTACCGACTACGACACCAGCAGTCGGCTCTATTTCGAGCCGCTAACCACCGAGGATGTACTAGCGGTACTAGACGCGGAGGAACGCTCGGCGAGCCTCGGTGGGGGACCGGGCCTCGCAGGGGTGATCGTGGGCCTCGGCGGCCAGACGCCGCTGAAGCTGGCGGGCGAGTTGCCACCGGAGTTGATTGCGGGCACCTCGCCGGCTGCCATTGACGCGGCGGAGGACCGCCAACAGTGGGGAGAGCTATGTGAGCGCCTAGGCATCCCCCAGCCTCCTGGAGCGGTCGTCACCTCGGCCGATGGAGCCCGGGAGGTGGCTCAGCGGATCGGCTATCCGGTTCTAGTACGCCCGTCATATGTGCTGGGCGGCCGGGCGATGGTCATTGTTCACGACGATGAGCAACTAGACGCCGCTATGGCCGAGATGAGTCAAGAGGGATCCCTCGGTCGCGAGGGAGGCCTCTCGGCCGAACGGCCCGTCCTGGTGGATCGCTTCTTAGAGGACGCCGTGGAGGTAGATGTAGACGCAGTGCGGGACTGTGCCGGAGCCACCCTAATTGGCGGCATCATGGAGCATGTCGAGGAGGCGGGAGTGCACTCCGGAGACAGCGCCTGCCTGCTGCCGCCAGTGAACCTGCCGAGGGGTGTGATCCAGACGCTGCAGCGACATACCCGGGCTCTCGCCAACGAGCTGCAGGTAGTGGGCCTGCTAAACGTGCAGTACGCCGTGCCCCGAGCCGCAGACGGCTCGCTCGGGGGGGCCGACGGCCGGGCGGTGTTCGTGCTAGAGGCCAACCCGAGGGCATCGCGCACCGTGCCATTCGTGGCCAAGGCCACCGGCGTGCCGCTGGTGAAGCTAGCGACGCTCGCCATGATGGGACTTAGCTTGGCCGACATGGCTGCCTCTGGATCGGTCGAGGGCTGGGCGGGACCAGTACCCGTCCCCGGCTCCGATGAGCCATGGCGCCCGCCAGATCACATCTCGGTGAAAGAGGCGGTGTTGCCCTTCAACCGGCTCCCAGGCGTGGACGCGGTGCTGGGGCCCGAGATGCGCTGTACCGGCGAGGTCATGGGGATAGATCGCCGAGCGGGCCTGGCGTTCGCCAAAAGCCAGATCGCCGCCGGGGCGGCTCTGCCGATGACTGGCTCGGTCTTCCTCTCGCTTGCTGACAGAGATAAGGAGGCAGGGGTGATAGTGGCTCGTCGCCTAACTGAGATGGGCTTCACCCTGCTCGCCACCGGTGGGACTGCTCTTAGCTTGGAGACGGCTGGCGTGACTGTTTCGGAAGTTGTGGCGAAGCTCGGTGACCCCGAGGGGACTCATGCTGTCGAACTCTTGGATGCCGGCCGCATCGACCTGGTAATCAACACGCCCCAAGGGCGCGGTCCTCGAGCTGACGGCGCCGACATCCGCCGTGCCTCGGCGCAGCGGGGGGTGCCGCTGCTCACCACGGTAGCCGCAGCCCTGGCAGCCACTTCTGGTATCGCCGACCAGCGTGATCACCCCATGGAGGTGCGTAGCTTGCAGGAATACCACCGGGAGATCCGGGAGAACGCGTGAAAACCCGTCGGCGGCGCCCGGTGGATATGCGCGTCGCTGTGGGTTCCTTAGAACTGCCTAATCCGGTTTTGTGTGCGTCTGGCACTGCTGGCTACGGCACTGAGTTAGCGAAAGTTGCCGATCTCACTGTCCCGGGAGCGGTAGTCACAAAGTCGCTATCAGCCGAACCTTGGCCGGGGAATCCTGCGCCCCGGCTGCATCCCACACCGGCGGGCATGATCAACAGCGTGGGTCTGCAAGGGCCAGGCGTGGCGAGCTGGGCGCGCGGACAGTTGCCGGCTTTGCGGGCGGCTGGCGTGCGGGTAGTGGCCAGCATCTGGGGGAGATCCGTCGACGAGTACCGTCGGGCAGCGGAGCTGCTTGCACCGCACCGCGCTGACATCTTGGCGCTGGAGGTGAATCTCTCTTGTCCCAACCTGGACGCTGGTGAGCATTTTTTTGCTCGCTCGCCTGAGTCCACCGCCGCTGCCACCGAGGCGGCCGCAGCGGCTGGCCTTCCGCTCTGGGCCAAGCTGAGCCTGGTGGCTCCCGACCTGGTGGCGGTTGCAGCTGCAGCCCGGGAGGCAGGTGCGGCAGCCGTCACGCTCATCAATACGGTCCCCGGCATGGTGATCGACATCGCCAAGCGGCGCCCGGCCCTGGGAGCTGGCGCCGGCGGGGTATCGGGTCCCGCTATCCGCCCTTTAGCAGTGCGAGCGATCTGGGAATGTCGAGCGGCCCTGGCTGATCTGCCCATTGTCGGAGTTGGCGGGATCGCCCGCGGTGCCGACGCGGTGGAACTACTCATGGCGGGCGCTTGTGCCGTACAGGTCGGCACGGCTACGGTCGCTTCGCCCCGAGCCCCCGAGCGGGTCTGTGAAGAGCTGACCGACTGGTGCCGTCGCGAGGGAATAACCCGGATTAGGGACCTCAGCGGAGCGGCGCATGGTTCCAAACACTGGGAGATCTCGTGAAAGGCGGTGCCCCTGACCTAACGTCGGGCGCGCCGCTGACCCCTGACTGCTGCGCGGTGGCGCTGGACACCGACGACCTAGATCGGGCACTGAGGCTGGCCCGGGTGCTGCGACCCTGGTTCGGGATCGCCAAGGTGGGTCTCGAACTGTTCGGCGCGGTAGGACCCCGCGCGGTGCATGCGCTTCGTGGTGAGGGTTTCGACGTGTTCTTGGATCTGAAGTTGCACGACATCCCCAACACCGTCGGTCGGGCGGCTCGTGCGGTGGGCGCCCTCGGGGCTAGCTTCGTCACGCTGCATGCCGCCGGGGGAGTGGACATGCTCCGGGCGGGAGTTGAAGGGCTAGCCGGGGCACCGCGCCCGGCGGACAGCAAGCCGGTAGTAGCACTGGCCATTACGGTGCTCACGAGTGATCCACAGGCCGTGCCGGAGGTGCTAGCGCAGCGGGCCTGCTTGGCTGCGGCCGCCGGGTGCGGTGGCGTTGTCTGTGCCGCCGTCGATCTGCCAGTGATTCGCACTGCGGCCCCGGAACTGCTGCGTGTGGTAACGGGTATCCGACCTAGAGGCTCGGTCACCGACGACCAGGCTCGGGTCTCAACGCCGGCCGATGCGTTCGCCAGAGGTGCCAACATAGTTGTGGTCGGAAGGCCGGTGACAGCTGTGGATGACCCTGCGGCAGCAGCTGCCGCCTTGTTCGCCGACTGAGTTTTGCGGCGGCGATCTATTACGGCGGAACCGCGGCGTGGCATTGGTCACAGCTAATGCCACCGATCAGGGCTGCGCAACGGTTAGAGTCCCCGCCATGCCATTACCACCTCAACTCACAGATGAACAACGTAAAGAGGCTCTTGCCAAGGCAGCGGCGGTCCGTCGCCAGCGGGCAGAGCTAAAGGACCGGCTCAAGATCGGCGAGATGAGCCTTTCTGATGCCTTGGATAAGGCGGCCACCGACGAGATCGTGGGCGGGACCAAGGTTCTGGCGGTGCTGGAGTCGCTGCCCCGCGTCGGAAAGGTGACCGCCCGAAAGCTCATGGCCGAGCTGGATATCAGCGAGACAAGAAGGCTGCGCGGCCTAGGCGTCAAGCAGCGCGAGGCGCTGCTAGCTCGATTGTCCTAAACGCTCCCCGAGCCTGCCGCCGAGCGTTTAGGGGTTGGGACCAACGAAGTCACCCCAACTGATCGTTCTGTCCGGGCCTGGCGGAACGGGCAAGAGCACTTTGGCGCGGCTACTGGCCGACAAAGATGATCGGCTTTGGTTGAGTCGGTCCTGGACTACCCGGCCCCAACGTGTCGGCGAACCCGATGATGCTTACCACTTCGTGGATAGCGCTGAGTTTGACGCGCTTGTAGCCGCGGGTGGTTTTCTGGAGTGGGCCGAATTCGGCGAGTATCGCTACGGAACGCCACAGCAAGACCCGCCAGCGGGAAGCGACATTCTCCTAGAGATCGATGTTCAGGGGGCGCGTCAGGTTCGCCGACGCTATCCCGAGGCCCTACTTTTGTTCCTCGAGGCCCCCTCGGAGGGCGACCAGTTGCACCGCCTGCGGGGACGGGGCGACAGCGAGGACCATGTCCGGGCCCGGCTGTCCTACGGCCCTAGCGAGCGTGAGACGGCCCGAGAGCTAGGCGCGGTGGTTGTCGTGAACACCGATCTGGCAGAGACGGCTGCCGAGATAGGGGGGATAATCGACCAGCACCGGAGGCAGGTTGCCGAATCGGCAGGTGCCGCTGAGCGATCTAGTCGGTAAATCTGCTTGTCGGTTGCTTCGGCAGTGGATGAGCGCATCGCCGATAGCATGAGATCTAATCGTGCCAAGTTGAGTGGACCAGATGCACCTGACGGCTGATTGACGACCACTGCAGGAGTGACGATGCAGCAAACCGGTATTGGCGACGAGACCAACAGCATGATCAACCCACCGGTGGAGCAGCTTTTAGAGCAGGCCGAGCAATCAAAGTTCCGCTTGGTGTCACTAGGGGCCAAGCGCGCTCGGCAGATTAACTCTTACTACGGCCAACTTGGCGAGGGGCTGGGCCGGATGATCCCGCCGCAGGTGTCCTCCACCGCCCGCAAGCCGCTCTCGATCGCCCTGCAGGAGATCGAGCAAGGCAAGATCGTTGCAGTGACCGTTCGGGAGGACGAGCTAGAGGACGCTGAGGTCGAGGAGCTGGCGCAAGAGCCGCCCGACTTGGCCGGCTGAGAACGCGGGGATGCCCGGCGCGGTAATCTTGCGCAGCGCATGAGTCCCCTAGCTGGGCGTCGGATTGTTCTGGCCGTCAGCGGGGGGATTGCTAGCTACAAGGCCGTTGAGATCTGCCGACAGCTGACAGATGCCGGAGTTCATGTCATCCCGCTGCTGACTGAAGCAGCTGGACGTTTCGTGGGCGAGGTGACTTTCTCGGCGCTGGCCAGTGAGCGGGTCCGGAGTTCGCTCTTCGACGACGAGGATCCCATTCCGCACGTCACGCTAGGCCGGCGAGCCGACCTAATCCTGATCTGCCCTGCTACCGCCCGGGTGATGGCTGCCTACGCCGCAGGTCTCGCCGATGATCTGCTGTGTGCCACGCTGCTGGCCACGCAAGCTCCAGTTGTGCTTTGCCCGGCGATGCACACTGAGATGTGGCAGCACCCTGCCACCCAGGACAACCTGCTGACTCTTCGGAGCCGGGGAGTGGTTGTCGTAGAGCCAGAGGAGGGGCAACTAGCTGGCGGCGATGTGGGCGCGGGCCGTTTAGCTGCCCCCGAACGAGTGCTGTCCGCGGTGGCTGAGGCCCTTGCTGGCAGCGGTACCACCTTGGGCCAGGACATGGCTGGACTGCAGATCGTGGTCACCGCAGGCGGTACACGCGAGCCCATCGACCCGGTTCGCTTTATCGGCAACCGCTCCTCCGGTAAGCAGGGTTACGCCCTGGCGGAGGAGGCCGCTGCCCGTGGGGCCAAGGTGACGCTGGTTGCCACATCGAAGCTTCAACTGCCCAGCGGGGTGGATTTGGTGCTAGTGGAGACAGCCCAGCAGATGCGAACTGCGGTCCTTGACCAGCTGCCCGCGGATGTTGTGGTGATGGCGGCTGCCGTTGCCGACTATCGCCCGGTGCAACCCGCGGCGGAGAAGATCAAGAAATCCGGCGAGGAACGCAGCATCGCGCTCGAACTAACCCCGGACATTCTGGCCGAAATAGGGCGCAGCGACGCGGTCGGCACCCTCGTGGGCTTCGCCGCCGAGACCAGCAACGTGCTCGCTAACGCGGAAGCCAAGCTGCGCGCCAAGGGCGCTGACCTCATCGTGGTAAACGACGTTTCGGCACCCAGCGTTGGCTTCGAATACGACACCAACGAGGTGACACTTCTCGACGTATCGGGGGGCCGCACCACGATCCCGCTCACTTCCAAGCGTCAAGTGGCCCGAGCCATTATGGATCGCGTCATCGCCCTGCGCGCAGGTCGGCGCGGAGTTGACCTCTCTCCACCACCGCCTCGCCGTCAAGAGTGACGGTGCAGTGGCGCATAGGCAGGTCGAAGTGGCCCCGGCAGAAACGCTTGGCGGTCTCGTTGGCGCCGGTGGAGTAAACAAAGTTGCCGGCAAAAGCTCGCAGTTCAGTGCCGTTGAGATCAGCTTTGTCCCACATGGCCAGGGCTTCCCAGCGGGCACCGGGGTTCATGCCCCAGCCAACGTGGCTGACGGCGTAGGCCTCTGGCTCCTGAAAAGATGCTATGTAGGACTCCATTAGGGCTGCGTCGTGGCCCTCGCCGTCGATGGCGATGATGTAGTCGTCCACGATGCTCAGTTTGACGGGTTCCCGGATGTACTCCTTGAAGGTGAGGTTGATATCGCCGGGTGCCAGCACGAGCTGGCCGTTAACTGTGCCCGCCGCTGGGAACGCCAGCACCAGGCCACCGGGCCAGTGGGCGATACTTCCGGGCTCGGTGCACCAGCCGTGTGAACCGGCAACCACGGCGCCTGCGAGGTCCACGCGTAACTCACTGCCGGCGGCACTGTAAATCTCCATCACCTCGGCGGCCTGCAGCAGGCTCACGCCGCGCGCTACTCGGTCCGCCAGTGACGGGTCGTGCGGCCAGCGCTCGGCGTTCTCGGGGTGTTCAGCGGAGATCATCAAAACCCGGCAGCCGCCGGCCAAGATCTGCTCTAGTTCGGGTGCGTGCAGTAGTCCCTCCGCAGTGCAGTCCACCACGAAATCGGCGGCTGCTAGGGCCGCGACGGCTGCTCGGTGCCCAGCCAGAGCCTGCGAGGCCCCGGTTGAGCGGATGGGCACCGGTCCGGGGTTGGCCGGTGTCGGCATGCGCACGTCTGCGGTGGCCGCTCCCATCGATTCCAAAGCCAGGCGGGCCGTCTCGGTAATAAGCGGGTTGCTAGCAGCTTCCGATAGCAGCACAGCCACCTCGCCTGGGCGTAGGTTGCAAGCCGCGAACTGCTCGGCGTAGCGCTGAACCCAGCGCCACTCGGTGGCCGGTCGGCTCATGAGGAGATCACGCCTCGTTGTGACTGAGGAAGTCGCCGATGAGTTGATTGAACTGTTCCGGCGCCTCGGCGGGTGATAGGTGCCCGACTCCGTCGAGCACTGCGAGGGTGCTGCTGGGGAGACCGGCTGCAAGCGTTTCGGCGTAGGCCAGCGGGGTCTCCCGGTCAGCGCTACCAACAATGACGAGGGCGGGCTGGGCGATTGTGTTGAGATCCGCTAGCACATTGTGGTTAGTTAAGCACTCAACGGCCGCTCGGAAGCCGGCTGCGGTAATGCGGGCGAAGGCTTCGAGGAGTTCAGCGCGGATGCTCCCCCCTAGCGCTTTGGCAGTGACCATATCTAGCACGTCGCCGGCGAAGTCGGCAGGCTGAAGTCCACCGTCGAGCGGTGCCAGACGAGCGGCCCGCCAAGCCTGTGGGCTTGTTCCATCTAGACCGAATGCGGGGCTCGTACCGGCGAGGACCAGTCGGCGCACTCGCCGGGGATGGCGAATCGCTGCGTGCAGGGCACTCATGCCGCCAAAAGACAACCCCACCAGGTCGGCAGTCTCAATTCGAAGCGTGTCCAGCAGGCTGGCTAATTGGTCGGCGATGGCGGGGAGGGTAAGCGGTGCTAGAGGAGCCGAGGCCCCGTAGCCGGGCATATCCCAAGCTATGCAACGAAACCTGTCGGTCAGGCCACGCAGCTGCGGCCCCCAAGCGGTGCGACTACCGCCCAGGCCATGCAGAAACACCACTGGCGGCCCGGCACCGGCTTCTCGCCAGGCGATCGGCGACTGATCGTGATCGATCATCTCCGCTGACATCACCTGCACTAGGTCATTGTGGGCGCTATAGCACAAGCGAGCAAACTGTGGCCGCTGTCGGCGCCAGAGTTAGCTCACCGGCCGACAGTCGGGGGGGGGGGGATCATCGGGAGGCTGTGGGAGTCAGCCGGTATACTCCCCGCCGTCGGGGATGAATCGAAATACGACTAGGAGCGAACGCGGCGCAAGCTTGCCCGCCGAGCATGATGATCGAGGCACTGTGAGCCCCACGTATATCTTCACGTCGGAGTCGGTGACCGAGGGCCATCCCGACAAGATGGCCGACCAGGTCTCCGACGCCATCCTTGACGCCCTCATCGCCAAGGATCCCGAGAGTCGGGTGGCCTGTGAGACCTTTCTGACGACTGGCCTTTGCCTGGTCAGTGGTGAGATCCGCACCAACGCCTGGGTAGATATCCCTGGGATCGTGCGGGAGACTATCTGCGGCATCGGCTACGACCGGGGCGATATCGGCTTCGACGGCAACGTCTGCGGGGTGCTTTCGGCCATAGGTGAGCAGTCTGCTGAAGTGGCTCGGGGTGTCGACGGTGCCTCCGCTTCGGACCCCGAAGTAATGGGCGCCGGAGATCAGGGGTTGGTGTTCGGCTACGCCTGCCGGGATACCGAGACTCTCATGCCGATGCCTATTCATCTGGCGCACCGCATGGCCGAGCGACTCGCCGAGGTGCGTCGGGCCGGCACCGTGCCTTACCTAAGGCCCGACGGCAAGACCCAGGTGAGCGTGCGCTACGAAGGCGACATTCCTATCGGTGTGGAAACTGTGTTGGTCTCCTCTCAGCACTCCGAGGGCACCGACGTGCGGGGCACGATAGAGCCCGACATCATCGAGCATGTCATCAACCCCGTATTGCGACCCCTGTTCCCCGAAGCCGATCCTCGGATCATCGTAAACCCCACGGGCAGTTTCGTTATGGGAGGGCCGGTGGCCGACGCCGGACTCACGGGGCGTAAGGTCATTGTGGACACCTACGGCGGTATGGCTCGCCACGGCGGTGGTGCTTTCAGCGGCAAGGACCCCACGAAAGTAGACCGCTCGGCCTCGTACGCGGCTCGCTGGGCCGCCAAGAACTTGGTAGCTGCGGGAGCCGCCGAGCGCTGCGAGATCCAAATCGCCTACTCCATTGCTGTCGCCGAGCCGGTCTCGGTGATGGTGGAGACGTTTGGTACTCACCATGTGGATCCCGCGCGGATTGCTCCCGCTGTGGAAACGGTGTTCGACCTACGGCCGGCGGCGATTATTGCCGACCTGGACTTGCGGCGACCCATCTACGGAGTAACCGCGGCCTACGGCCACTTCGGCCGGGAGGGCGACGAGTTCACCTGGGAGCGCACCGACCGGGTGCACGAGTTACGATCGGAACTCGGTCTCTGAGCCAGGCACCTTCCCAGCCTGCGCCAACCGATCCCGAGTCTCCTGCCGTCGGCCGACCGCGGGTTGTGCGGGTGCTGACCGATGTGGTCGCCCTAGACCGCGAGTTGGACTACGAGGTTCCCGAAGCTTGGCACGCCGATGGCCGGTCGGCGCGGCTGGTTGTGGGGTCGATGGTGCGGGTCACTTTGAAGGGTCGCCGTGTTGGTGGCTGGGTAACCGCATGTGATCCCGAGCAGCTCGAGCCCCAAGTGGCGCTGCAGCCGCTTGCCAAGCTGGTGGGTGTCGGCCCGCCACCGGCGGTTCTGGACCTGGCAGCTTGGGCCTCCTGGCGCTGGGCGGCCCGACGCGCCACGTTTTATGTCACAGCCTCGCCCTCCCGAGTGGTGCAAGCAATATCTTCTCCCCCTCCTCGGCTACGGCCACCTCCGGTAGCTGAAGCGGCTAAGCCAGCAAGCGGCGATGGGCTCTGGGATTCTGCCTTCGAGCGGTCGGTTTCGCTGGTACGGCTCCCGCCGGCGGCCGACCGAGGCCCGCTACTAGCGGCAGCCTTGCGCCGTGAAGATGTGCTGTTAGTGGTACCTGAAATCTCTGAGTCAGTCCGCCTGGCCGGCTGGGTGCGTCGTCGAGGGTTACCGGCTGCACTGTTGCCGGATGACTGGGCGCAGGCCGCCGCGGGCGGGGTCGTTATAGGCACTCGCGCCGCGGTCTTCGGCCCTATGCCGCGGCTGGCGGCCGTGGTTGTCCTCGACGAGCACGATGAGGCCCTAGTGGCCGAGGACTCGCCTAGCTGGAGCGCCCGCGAAGTAGCGGTGGAGCGGGCGCGCCGAGCTGGTGCGCCGTGCGTGCTGGTCTCGCCGATTCCCTCGCTCGAAGCCCAAGAGTTGGTCTCGGGCGAGCCGCTAACCCTGCCTCGTCATGCCGAGTGGGCGGGTTGGCCGAACCTGGAGCTGGCCGATCAGCGAGATCCTGAGGTAAGCCGTCATGGGCTGCTGAGCGAGACTTTGGTGGCTCGTCTGCGGTCATGTGACCGTGCTATCTGCATATTGAACCGTAAGGGTCGAGCGCGGCTTTCGGCCTGTGCTAGTTGTGGCGAACTGGTGGTCTGTGATGCCTGCGGAGCAGCGGTAGGCGAAAGTTCGTCCGGCGGACTGAGCTGCCCAAGCTGCGGGGCGCAGCGTCCCAGGGTCTGCTCTAGCTGCAGCGCAATGCGCTTGAAGACCCTTAGGCCCGGCGTGGCCAAGCTGCGCGGGGAGCTGGAGGTCTTGTTGGGCGAGCCGGTTGTCGAGTTGAGCGGCACTAACCGCACCATCGACGTGGACAATCCAACAACGACGCGGGTCGTGATAGGCACCGAGGCAGCGCTGCATCGGGATATCCCAGCTGATCTAGTGGCGTTCCTGGATTTCGATCAGGAACTCTCGGCGCCGCGCTACCGGGCGAACGAACAGGCGATGGCGTTGTTAGCGCGTGCGGCTCGAGTGGTCGGCCCGCGCCACGGCGGTGGCAGGATCCTGCTGCAGACCCGCCAGCCCGATCATCCGGTGCTGCGCGCCGCTGGCGCGGCTGATCCCGAGTTGTTGAGCCAACATGACCGCGACTTGCGGCGCCAACTTGGTTTTCCGCCCTTTGGCGCGCTCGCCGAGATCGCCAATGAGGCGGCTCCAGCCTTCCTCGAGCGCCTTGGCCATCCGTTGGGCCTGGAGCTCTCCCAAATGGGGGAGAAGCGCTGGGTTGTGCGGGCAGCCGACCGGGGAACCCTGCTCGACGCCCTCGCTGCGGTAGAGCGCCCGCCGGGCCGACTCCGCCTGGCTGTAGACCCGCTTCGCCTCTAAAGCGACTAAACCGGGTGACAGTATGCTGCGGCAGTGCGGGGACTAGCGGGGACTATTTTGCGGGGACTAACTGTCGAGCACGATCCCACTGGTCACGCGGCACTGGTCGGTAAGGCCTTGAGGCGGCGGGGTGTGGAGTTAGAGACGCTCCGAGTGGTCTCTGACACAGCGAATCCCACGAGCAATCAACCCTTCCCCGAGCCTGGCCAGCACGACCTAGTCGTTGTCCTAGGAGCTGTCTGGTCGGTTTATGACCACGCCACTATTGGTACCTGGATCGTGCGTGAGGTGGATTTCGTCAGAGCGGCGCATGAGGCCGGGGCGGCAATTTTGGGTATCTGCTTCGGCGGCCAGGTGCTCTCGGAGGCGCTGGGAGGCACGGTCTCGCGGGCGCCCGTCCCGGAGTTCGGTTGGCAGAGCGTGGACTCTGACATTCCAGAGGGCCTCTCGCCGGGGCCATGGTTCCAGTGGCACTACGACCGCTTTACCGTCCCCGAAGGCGCTACCGAGATCGCCCGCAACAACAACGGGCCACAGGCCTTCTGTAAAGGCCATAGCCTCGGCTTGCAGTTCCACCCCGAACTCGACGGCCCTCTGCTGCAGGATTGGCTGGGATTTGGCGGCGAGGAGTTGCGCTCGCACGGAATCGACCTGGACTCCCTAGTGGCAGAGACAGCCATGATCGAGACCGCCGCCGTGGGTCGGACTCAACGGCTAGTGGACTGGTTTCTGGACGACGTGGCGGCTCGGTGAACTCTAGGTCGGTCTTGCCGGTTGAGTTCTCTAAACCACAGCGGTTGAGAGTCAGGTCTTAGGCCTGCCAGCCACCTGCTGGTCGGTCAAACCAGATGTGTGCCTGCCCGGTGCCGGCAGCGGCCTCGTAGGCGGAGAACATCTCGCCCGGCGCCCGGCAGGCAGCGCCGCCCAGGGCTCCTAGCAGCATCAAATAGTGGCCGAAAAACCCCTCGGGCGCGTGCCGGCGAAAATCGTCCATGCCCTCCAACACCGCCGCATGGTGGCCGCCGGAGAGTTGAGCGATGAGTTGCTCATCGGCGGCCCGCGCCTCGGCGCTACTGATGTTGCTCAAGGCAGCGGACTCATGTTGGCGGAGTTCCCGCAGCGGCCAGAACCGGTGGCTCAAACCCCCCGATGCCAGCAATACTGCGCGCCGGTCCAAGGCACCGATCGCGCTGGCTAGCAACTCACCCAGAAGCAGAAAATCCTCGGTGGTGGCGGTCTGGCAAATGCTAAGTGACACCCAAGCCTCAGCTCCCTGCAAGTATCCCAGGAGGTTGATGGTGGGGTAGTGAACCGGCAAATAGGGATCATCGCAGGCCAGCACCCAAGTGTCGTCACGGGCTTCGGCCAGTGCCGCTAGACCGTGGGCCAGTTCGGGGTCACCGGGAATGTCGTAGGGCATCTGTCGCATGCCCCGCGGCAGTTCGTCAGAGGTAAATAGGCCGCTGCGCCGCTCGTGCGCGCTGCAAATGAACTCAAAGGTGCTGAACCAGTGGGTATCAAACACCACGATCACCTCAGGACGGAGTTCGTCTAAGCGCTCATTTCGCAGGCGTTCGAGTCCGGCGCAGAGGCTAAAATCTTCGCCCCCGTTGAGCGCTAACCGCTCCTCAAGCCGCATCACAATGGGGGGCACGTGTGACACCAATCCTGCGCCAACGATCTCGCCCATATGCCGCCTCTAAGTCCCCACCTACGAGTGCTGTCATCAGACAAGCACGCATGACCAAATCACCTGGACCCTAACAGGGTTCGGAGAGAACTGTCGAAGCTGAGTCTGCGTTCAGGCCGGCGACATTTCCGGCAGATTCGACGCGACTGGTGGTCTGTGATAGGACGCCGCCAGAATTGTGGGACTGGTGGTGGTCCAGGAGGTATCTGTGAGCACTGATCCTTTGAGGACTGATTCTGTAAGCACTGATTATCGCCAGATCCGCGTCCTCTGGCCGGATCATCTGAATCTGCCGCGCGGTAAATATCTGCCTGTTGCCCAAGCGGCTGGCAGCACTCGGCATTGCCTCACCAACTTTGCGCTCAACTACGACCGAAACATGGGTCCGGTGCCCGGTACCGGCTTCCTGGAGGGCATGCCCGACATGAGCTGCCACTTCGACAGCAACAACGTACGGCCCGGCTGGGAGGAAGGCGTCGGTGTCGTCGTGGGCGATCTTCACTACCGGGACGCGCCCTTGCCCTTGGCGCCCCGGGAGGTTCTGCGGCGAGCCGTAGCTGCCTGGGAGGAACTCGGCTATGTGCCCAAGGCAGGTTTCGAGTTTGAGGCCTACCTAATGCAGCCCGACAAACAAAGGGGGTGGGTGCCATATCGTGCCCCCGGGTCATTTGTCTACGGTACGGGGCCTTTCAATGACCCTTCGGGTGTCTGGCGAGAGATCGTTACTCGAGCGGACGTGTGCGGATTTCCGCTGGAGTCAGCTAACGCCGAATACGACGAGAGCCAGTTTGAGTTCACGCTGGCCTACGACGACGCCCTCGTCGCTGCTGACGAGGCCTTCCTCTTCAAGGCAATGGCGCGGGAGGTGGCGGCAGAGCGGGATGTGCTGCTCACCTTTCTACCCAAACCTGTGACAGCGCTCGGCGGAAACGGTCTCCACGTGAACCTCAGCTTCGTAGACCAGTCTGGGGATTTTGCCTTGCTAGACGACGCTGCCTCTGACGGCCTTTCGCAGTTGGCTAAACAATGCATCGCCGGCCAGTTGACGTATTTGCGGTCGATGACGGCGCTGTGTTGCCCTACGGTCAACTCTTATAAGCGCGTAGTCCCGGGGCAGCTCTGCGGCTATTGGCAGAACTGGGGCCACGACCACCGCAGCACCACCGTGAGGGTGAACCTCGAACGTGGCCACTCCACCCGGCTGGAGAACCGTCTAGCCGATCCAGCCGCCAGTCCCCACGTGGCTCTGGCGGCGATTTTGACCGCCAGCCGACTCGGGGTGATCAACCAACTGGAGTGCCCAAAGCCGGAGACCCTAGACGGCCTCGAGAACGTCAGTTGCGAGGTACACGCTCCGAGAAGCCTGGCCGAGGCCCTCGACGAGTTAGAGGCCGACACCACCTTCGTGGAAGCTATTGGCCGCGACGCGGTAGCACAGTTCGTGGCGGTCAAGCGCACCGAGTGGGAGCAGTTCACAGCTCACGTGACTGACTGGGAACTTGACACCTATCTGCCCTACATCTGAGGGCTATGCGGGCTGTTTGGCTAGAGGTGTCAGCGGGAGGGGCCGAGGTAGGTGTCGAAAAGATCGGTGCGCTGTAGCAACTCCCGGCCGGTGCCTTCTGCGGCGATCTCGCCGGTGCGCATTATGTAAGCCCTATCGCATACCTGCAGCATGCGATAGGCGTTTTGCTCGACAACCAGCAGCGTGCGGCCGGCGGCTGCTAGCTGCCCGATTAGGTCGAAAACCAAATCCACTAACGCCGGCGCCAGACCCAACGACGGCTCGTCCATCAGCAGGATGCGGGGAGCGCTCATTAGGGCTCGGGCTATCGCTAGTTGTTGTGCCTCGCCACCGGAGAGATAGCCAGCCGGAGTGTCAGGACGCGCCCCCAGCACCGGGAACAGTTCGCTCATCTCCTGCAACCGCTGGGTGCGCTGGCGGGCGGTTGCGGTGATTCCGGCTATGAGCAGGTTCTCGCGCACTGTCAGATCGGCGAAAAGCCGGCGGTGTTCGGGCACTAGGGCTAGCCCAGCGCGCAAGATCCTGTCTGCCGGGGCGCCGGTCATGTCGGTGCCGTCAAGCTGGACGCGGCCGGCGTTGGGTTTCAGCAGCCCGGCGATGGAGTTCAGCAGCGTTGTTTTGCCAGCTCCGTTGGGGCCGATAATCCCCACGACTTCGCCGGCGCTGATCTGCAATGAGGCCGATCTCAAGGCAGCAATCGAGCCATAGCGCGTGGTAAGTGAGTCAACATTCAGCATGTCCGGGGCAGCTGTGTGGCGGCCGTTTTCGCCGTCGGCTGGGCGAGCCGTCACCTTTCCAACTCCTGCGGTTCCAAGGGCAACTCGGCCACGCCGTGCACGAAGTTGGAGGCGATGCGCCGAGGTTCGCCGGCTTGGCGCAGACTAATCCCTCGAGCTAGCAGCTCTTCTAGCAGCACCTTGATCTCCATGCGTGCCAGGGAGGCGCCAAGGCAGAAGTGGTGCCCTCCGCCGCCAAATGAAAAATGCTGGTTGGGTGAGCGAGCCACATTAAAGTCGAATGGATCTTCGAATGCTTCGGGGTCGCGGTTCGCTGACGAGTACCACATGACCACCTTGTCCCCCGCGGCAACGTTGGTGCCAGCCAGTACGGTGTCGTGGCGAGCTGTTCGCCGCATGTGCATCACCGGAGTTGCCCAGCGCAGCACTTCCTCGGCGGCACTGCTGAGAAGTTCGGGCTGTCGGCTCAGGCGAGTCAGGGTCTCGGGTCGTTCGGCGAGCGCCAGAGCGCCGTGCGCCAGAGCCGTGCGGGTGGTCTCATTCCCGGCGAACACCAGCAGGTGGAAGAAGTTGCGGTACTCCTGCGGTGACAGCATCCCGGTGTCGGCCGCTTGAACTAGCTGGGTTACCAAGTCCTCTGCCGGTGTGGCCCGGCGGTTATTGCCGAGTTCCTCGCCGTAGACGTACAGGGCATGGCTGGCAGGGCTACCAAACGGCAGCAGCCGTAGCGGGGTGGTGTTCCCAAAGGCGTCAGGCGCCAATGTGGGGCGATCACCGGTGCCTTCGATGAGGTAGTCCGAGAGTTTCACTAGGTACTCGGCATCGGCTCCGGGTACCCCGAGCATCAACATGATCACCCTGATAGGCAGTGGTGCCGCTATCTGATGTATCCAGTCTCCACCACCGTCGGCCACAAAGCTGTTTAAGAGTTCGCCAGCGATCTGTCGGGTGGCCTCGGTGAACGAGTCGATGCTCCGCGGGGTGAACTGGCGGCTCACAAGCCGTCGCAGCCGGGTGTGGCTGGGCGCGTCAGTGTCGATGATCGAACGCCGAGCTTCCAGAGCGTCGGCCTCCAAGTCCCACAGGTTGGTGTGCCCGATGCCAGAGGAGAACACCCCCGGGTTGCGCGAAACTTGGGCCACATCTGCGTAGCGGGTGACGGCCCAGAACCCCCCGGCACCATACGGGTGCCAGGCCAGCCCCGGGGTGCGGCGAATGGTAGAGAAGCGGTCGTGGGGGATGCCCTGGAGGTAAAGGCCCGGATTCGTCACGTCAGGCATCACGGCGCTAGCGGATGTCGAGCAGCCGGTCACGATGTGCCGATTGTCAGTACTAATCGGCCGCGCAGTTCACCTGACCGCAGGCGCTCGTGCGCTTCTGCAGCCTGCTCCAACGGCATAGTTTCTACGGGCTGGATGATCGAGGGTTCGCGGGCGGCCAATGCTAGCAACTCGTCCAACTGTGCCCGAGTGCCCCAGACGCTGTTCATAAAGACCACTTCGTGTGGCCAAGCGCCAAAGCCCCATGGGATCCGCCCCCCGAAAAGGCCAATGACGATCACCATGCCGCGCTTGCGCACCGCCCCCGCCGCTTGAGCCAGCGTGGTGTCCGACCCGATGAAGTCCAGTACTACATCGCTGGCTGGTATCCCCCCGGCCGGGTCCACGGACTCGTGGGCACCGATCTCACAGGCTGTGGCTCGTTTGGCTGCTGAGAGGTCGGCGGCCACCACCGTGGCATCGCTCAGCAACCGCAGATAGCGAATGGCGAACTGCCCCAGTCCGCCGGTGCCAATCACGGTGACACGTACGCCAGGGCCCCGCTGGTGCAGCAAGTCCAGCGTGTGCCCAACGGCCCGGTAGGCGGTCAGCCCGCCGCATGCCAGTGGGGCCGCGGCGACCGGGTCCAGGTCGCCGAGAGGCGCAAGGTAGCGGGCATCTCTCACCGCCATATGCTCTGCGTACCCGCCGTCGGAGAAGATGCCAGCCTCGGCCGAGTCAGAGCAGATCATCTCCAAGTTGGCCTTACAGTCCGCGCAGTTACCACATCCCCACGGCGCGTAAACCATCACCGGTCCCAGACGTTTGTGCATTCCGGTCACTTCGTGACCGAGGATCCGCGGCAGGTCAATGCTGAACAAGCCCTCTGAGAGGTGCAGATCGGAATGGCATACGCCACAGGCGATCACGTCGATTAGCTCTCCATCACCGGCGATGGGGTCGGGATGATCATCGACGAGGTGCATCGGAGTGCCGAATTCGCTGAGCAGCATCGCCCGCATTACGCCCCCTTTCAGTAGCTTTTGGGTAGGCCCAGACAACGCTGGGCCAGATAGGCCAAGACGAGGTTGTTGCTGACCGGCGCCACCTGGTAGAGCCGGGTCTCGCGCAGCTTGCGTTCTATGTCGTATTCGGTGGCGAAGCCAAACCCGCCGAAGGTGTCCATTGCCGCATTGGCGGCTGCCCAGGAGGCTTCGCTGGCCAGCAGCTTGGCGGTGTTGGCTTCGGCACCGCAAGGATCGCCCCGATCGAACAGGCTGGCGGCTTTGAAGCGCATGAGGCTGGCGGCCTGGATGGCGGCATAAGCCCGGGCCAGCGGGAAGGCCACGCCCTGGTTTTGCCCGATCGGTCGGCCGAACACTGTCCGCTCTCGGGCATACGCCGAGGCCCGGTCGCAGCAGAAGCGGCCGTCGCCCACGCACTCTGCGGCGATCAAGATGCGCTCGGCGTTCATGCCGTCCAGGATGTGCGAGAAGCCTTTGCCCTCGCTGCCCACGAGGGCGTCAGCGGGGAGCCAGACATTGTCGAAGAAAACCTCGGTGGTGTTGTGGTTCATCATGGTTGAGATGGGCCGGACAGTCAGCCCAGCCACAAACTCGCCGTCGGCGCCTCGCATCTCGAAAACGAAGATTGAGAGACCGTCGAGGCGTCGATCCACCTCCGCCGCCGGAGTGGTGCGGGCCAGCACCAGCATTAGATCAGAGTGCAAAGCCCGGGAGGTCCAGATCTTCTGGCCGTTGAGCCGCCAGCCGTCGCCGTCTGGCTCAGCCCGGGTAGTTATGGAGGCTGTGTCCGACCCGGCGACTGGCTCGGTCACGCCGAATGCCTGTAGCCGGGTAACTCCGGCAGCTATGTCTGGTAGCCAGCGGCGCTTCTGAGCTTCCGAGCCGTGGCGTACTAAAGCCCCCATTACGTACATCTGGGCGTGGCAGGCGCTGGGGTTGCAACCGCTGGCGGCGATTTCCTCCAGGATCACCGAGGCACCCGCCAGACTCAGCCCCCCACCCCCATAGGCGGTGGGGATGAGGGTGCCCAGCCAGCCGTGAGCAGCCAGATCCGACACGAACTCACTGGGGTAGCGGTCTGGTTCTAAGGAGCGCCAATACTCACCGGGATAGCGGCTGCAGAGGCGGCGTACTTCTTCCCGAATAACCGTAAAGTCATCGGGCTCATCGAAGTTCATCATGATTCGGTACCTTTATCGGAGGAATCATTGGCTGCCCAGAAGCCACGGGCGCGCAGGAAGTTCACCGCGGCCTCGCCGCTATCGCGCAGGTGCTGTTCCATGGTCTGCCGGGCGCGCTCGGTGTCACGGGCTCTCAGGGCGAGCAGAATTTCGGCGTGGTGCTTGGAGGCTTCGTCGTGCCAGCCATTTACCAGCTCGTAGTACTGGCTGGGTATCGACCGGGCCAGTAGTCCCAGCAGCCAACGGGCGCGGCGCGGCCCAGCGATGTTGATCACCCGGTGGAACTCGTGGTTTAGCTCCGAGAGATCCTCATGCGCTCCCCGCACAAACTGGGCGTGGATTTCCTCTAGACGCGCTAAATCCTCCTCGCGGAGCGTCTGGGCGGCGCCAGCGGCTACCCAGCCGGACACCACCCCGAACATGGCGTAGTGATCAACGATGTCCTCCGGGGTTAGCGAGGTCACGAAGACCCCCCGACGGGGGGTGACCTGCAACAGCCCTTCCTTGCCGAGCATCACGAGCGACTCGCGCACTGGGCTCCGGCTGACTCCCAGAGTATTGGCTATGGCCTCCTGGTCGATCTTGGCCCCGGCTTGCAACTGACCGGTCAGCACCAGGTCACGGACATAGTCAGCGATGCCCTCGGTCAAGCTGGGCAGTCGCTGACTTTGGCTACTCAACGAGGGATTGACAGCCAGTTTGCTGGTATCGGTTGCCGGAGTCATGGCGTGTCTTTCCCCGAGCCGAGATAAGCGGCCTGCACTAACGGGTTTTGCTGGATCTCCGCCGGCGTTCCGGCAGCGATAAGGGAACCTTGGTCCAGGGTGTAGACGCGGTCGCAGAGCCCCACAATGAAGTTCAGATCGTGGTCGATGACGATCACGCCGGCACCGACCATCCCCGCCAGACGTCGCACTACCTCGATCATCGCCACCGATTCCGTCTCGCTCATGCCACTTGTTGGCTCGTCGAGTAGCAGGAATGTGGGAGCGGCGGCGACAGCGCGAGCCAACTCGAGTCGCCGAGAGTTGCCGTAGTCGAGTTCCCGCGCCCGGCGAAACCGCTGTGATGAGAGTCCAGCGGCGTCGATGACGGCTTCAGGGTTAGGAAGCGTCTGGTGGGGCCGGTGCACCTCGGCGACCTGCGAAGCCACCTCGACGTTGTCGTTTACGGTTAGGGCTCCGAACAGTCGCAAGTTCTGGAAGGTGCGTACCAGCCCAAGGCGAGCGATCTCGTGCGAAGGCATGCGGCCAAAGTCGGTTTCGCCAACTATGAAACTGCCCTCGGTAGGGCGAACCACGCCCGTGATGGCGTTCAGCAGGGTGGTCTTGCCTGCACCGTTAGGGCCGATTAGTCCCACAACCTCGTTGCTGGAGGCGTGCAGGCTTACTCCGTTTAGTGCTCGGAAACCTCCGAAGTCGACGGTCAGGCCGCGGACTTCCAGGACTTGGACTGCGGCTTGTTCCCCACCAGTGGGGCTCAACGCCGGTGAGTGTGTCTCCGAGGGGTCGGTTGCTGAGAAGTCTGTCTGCTGGGGGCTGGGCGCCAGTTTGCCGCCATGGGCGACTTTTCGCAGCCAGGTGTCGAGTTCGAAGTCGTTCAGCAGCCCGTTAGGGCGAAAGATCATAAAGCCCAGCATCGCCAAACCCAGGAAAATAGTGGGCAGGCCCTCGCGCAGGATCCAGTCCAGCGCCGGTGCGTCCAAGTCCAGCCCAAAGAGGGAGTTCCCGTCGGTAGACAGCCAGCGAGCTAGTTCGCGCCCAGCGGTAATTACCACCACCCCGGTGAGCGAGCCAGTCAGCCCGTTGCGGCCGCCTACGATCAGCATCACCAGCGTGAGCAGCGTGAACTCAAAAAAGAAGAACTTGGGTGTGAGGTTGCCAACCTCGTAGACCCTTAGCGAGGCGGCCACCGCTACAACCACCACGGACAGGACTAGCGCCACCAGCTGTTGGGTGGCCGGGTTAATTCCCATGGCGCGCGCTGCTAGGTTGTCCTCCCGGGCGGCACGGGCAAAGCGTCCAGTTCGGCTCTGGGAAAATAGCCGAGCTAGGAAGATCACTGCCGCCAGCACCGCGTAAACCGGTGCCCGGCTGTCGAGCGTCTCGCCTATCCGAAACGAGAGCCCCGCCCGGTCGCCACCAGTCACTTCAGGCCAGTTGACAGCTATCTCGTGGGTCACGAACAGCAGGGCCAGGGTGATTACCGTGGCTGCCACCGCACCCGATCTGGCGCCGGAGCGGGCGAGCCCAATGCCGACAACGACTGCCACGAGCAACGAGACTGCGACCGCGACCCCCACCGCCTCCGGCGCGCTCAAGTGCACCTCGTCTAGGTTCCAGGGGGCGTTGCGGATGACCGTTGATTTGCGGGCTGGGTCTATGGCAGTGACAGCGAAGGCGTAAGCCGCAACGGCGCCGAAGCCGATGTGGCCAAACGAAAGCACGCCCGTGTTGCCAATGTAGATGTGCAGGCCCACCACCATGATGGCGTCGATGAGCATCGAGGTGACAAGGCGATCACCCGAGCCGCCCGACACTACTGCCGTATACGTCAACCCGGCACCTACGAGGATGCCGAACTGCATACCAGAGGCCGCCACGGGCCAAAGCAGGTCGCGGCTGGGGTGGCGGAAGATCCGCAGGAGACGTACTAGCGCTGCTAGCACGATCAGACCCGCTCGGCGCGGCGGACAGTGATGAGTCCGCCGGGCCGAAAGATGAACAGTATGGCGATCATCACGAATACGAACCCGTCGGTAAGCCCAACAACGGCGTCGGGCAGGCGAGAGCGCAGCAGGACCTCGGCGAGCCCCAGCGCGAAACCACCTAGGACAGCGCCTCGCAAGCTGCCGAGGCCACCCACCAGCGCCGCTAGAACACCCTTCAGCATGGGGGATATGCCCGCGCTGGGGGTGGTCTGACCGGCGCGCATCAGCCAGAAGACGGCGGCAATGCCTGCTAGCGCTCCGGCCAGCGCGAACGCACCGCGGATCACCCGGTTGGAGCGCACCCCCATCAGCCGCGCCACGTCGAAGTCGTCGGCTGCTGCCCGCAGCGCCACGCCGAACATGGTGCGCTGCAGGACCAGTGCGGTAGCGATGAGAGCCGCGAGCGTGACCACGATGACGACGACATCGAAGAGTTCGACTGTGATGGTGCCGACATCGAAGGTGCGGGTAATCCAGTCAGGCCGGTCGAAGGTTCTCACCGAGGCGGAGACGTACATCAGGAAAACCGCCTCCACTACGTAGTGAACCCCGAAGGAAGTGAGCAGCATGGTGAAGTCAGCTGCGCCGCGCACCCAGCGAAACGCCACCTGCTCGATGGCCAAGGAAACCGCGATCGAAACCACGATCACCATTGGCGCGATCCACAGCCACGAGATCCCAGCTTTGAAAGCCCAGTAGGCGACGTAGCCGCTAACGGTGATCAGCTCGCCGTGGGCAAAGTTCAAGAGATGCATGACACCGAAAATGACGGCGATCCCAAGGGCCAGGAGCGCGTAGATGCTGCCGCGGCCTAAGCCGTCAACAATGTTCTGGACCAACTCGGTCATGCCGCTTGGCTCCGTCCAGACGAGCCGGGTAATCCGCTAAGAGGGGGAGGGGCCGGCCGGCGGAGCGAATTGAGCCGGCCGGCCCTTTAGTTTGTGGCTAGCGCCAGGCCGCCAACAGCGTGTCTACGCCGTCGACGACGAGGTGAACCGAGACCGGCTTATCGGGTATGCCGTTTGTGCCGGCGTAGCCCATTTCGCCGGTGAAGCCCTCGAAGCTCGAGATGGCGGCCACCGCCGCTCCGATCTGTTCGGGATCAGTGCAGCCGCAGTCCAGGATCCCCTGTATGCCTAGCAGCATTGAGTCGGCGTAGAGGCCGCCGAAAGTGCCGCTTTCAAGGGTGTTCCCGGTCGTGGCTTCATAGCTTTGGAGCAGCTGCTCGATACGGCCGCCAGGCTCCAAGAAGGCATGGGTGGTGTGGATGATGCCCTCGGTGTTTTCCTCGACCAGCCCGCCGGTGGCTTCGAAAGCGTCGGTGCTCATGTAGGTGAGCCCATCGAATCCCTGTGCTTCTAACTGGCCGCGCAACGCCGTGAGCTGGAATGCCAGCATGGCGGAGTACACCGCCTCCGTGCCGTCCAACAGCCCAGCCAACTCGTTCACCTGAGACGAGAAATCCACGTCCTCGATGGGAACGTAGCTCTGGACCGAGACCAGCTCACCGCCGCCGGCTTGGAAAACCTCGGCGAAAACGTCGGGGTTGTAGCCGAAGTAGGGCCCCGGGCTGGAGAATGTCACTGCTCGGGTGATGCCCTGCTCTAGAGCGATGTTGGCAGCAGCACTGGCCTGCTGGGTGTCGTCGAAGGTGACCAAGAACGACAGGGCAGCAATGTCGGGCAGGCTTGGCTCGGTGGAAGCGGCGAAGAATACGGGTACTCGCCCTTCAGTGACCTGCAGGACTGGCTGGCCGAAGTCGGCGAACGGGGGGCCGATCAGGAAGTGGGCGCCGAAGTCCAGCAAGTCCTGTGTGGCCCGGGCGGTCACCTGCGGATCACCCTGGATGTCCTGAACCGAAACCTCGATGGGCGAGCCGTTGACGCCGCCAGTGCAGTTGATTAGGTCGGCGAGATGCTTTACTGCCTCGCTGCCGGGGATGTCGGCGAAACCCGAGACATCGCCAAAGTCCATGGCCATACCGACGCGGATCGGGTCTCCGGTCGGAGCGGTGGCACAGTTGTCGAGATCGGCGGCGAGTACGGCATCGATATCTACCGATGACATCAGCTCCATCGGTTCTTCGGCCGGCTCAGCGGGCTCCTCGGCCGGTGCCGCCGATGTTTCAGGAGGCGCCGGCGGGGGCTGCTCGCTAGCTTCGGTAGGCGGTGGTGGTTCTGGTGCCGCAGCCGGCGCTGCGGGCTCGCTGTCACCGTCGTCACTGCAGGCCGCGCCGAAGAGGGCAAGCACTGCGAAAGCGGCGATCAGGACCTTGAGTTTCATGTGGATCCTCCCGTTGGGTGGCTGCCGACTATGTTCAGCAGCATTATTCCAAGTATTATATAAAATATATAATGTGAGTTCTAGTTATCTTGTTCTAGCTGTCTTGTTCTAGTGATCTTGTTCTCTGTCTTCTCTAGGAGTTGCGGGTTCCACTGGGGCCCGCGGGGGTCTTCCAGAAATGCCCCTAGTGGCGTCTCGGCGGACGGATGCCACGGAACTCCCAGTCACCGCCGAAGGCAGTTGAGAGGACTTCTTCAGATTCGCTGGGCTGAGCCCCGCAGTCATCTGGTATCGCGCTGGAGCCGGTCACGACAGTGTTGCTGAGCGTGCCTAGACCCTCTACTTCGACGGTAACGACATCAGCGGGTTCGACCGGGCGCGAACCTGCCGGGGTGCCAGAGAAGATCATGTCTCCTGGTAGCAGCGTTATGGTGCGGGCCAGGTCGGCTACTAAGTAGTGCATATCCCAGGTCATCTCGGCAGTGTTGCCCTTTTGGCGCACCTCGCCGTTGACCAGCGTGCGGATCTGTTTATTGCGGAAGTCCCAACCCTCAACCAGGCCCGGACCTACCGGGCACATGGTGTCGGTACCCTTTACCCTCAGCATCGAGCCGGCGTCGGTATCCCGGAAATCGTGCAGCCCAAAATCGTTGCCAATGGTGTAACCGGCGATGTGATCGGCAGCCTCGCTGGGGCTGACGTTGCGGGTGGGACGGCCAATGACGATGACCACTTCGCCTTCGTAGTTGAGGTACCTACAGCGCTCTGGGCGGACCACGTGGCCGCGGTGGCCTAGTAGCGAAGAGGTGGGCTTGTGGAAGTAAGTAGGCGCCGGCGGGAGGGTAGTCATGAACTCCTTCACCCTGCTGGTGTGATTGAGATGCACGCAGATGATCTTGCTGGGAACGCACGGTGGCAGATGGACGGCTTCTGTTTCGGCGATTGAGCGGCCGTCAGGTGCTATTAGACGATCGCCGGAAACGGCAACCGTCGTGGGGGAGCCCGCTAGTAAAATCCGGCGCCATTCGCGGGTAGTGGAACTCTTGGACCTGGCGCTTCGGGCATCATCTTCGGAAATCACTGGGGGCCGAAGCATATACTTCAATGAGTGTATGGTGCCGCACTTCAGGGCTTCACTTTCCCTCGCTCGGCTAGCGGAGACGCCTGTCTGGTGCCGGCCCCTCCGTGGCACTACTCCGGCGACATGCTCACCATCGAGTACCGGACCGAACCGGAGGCCGTGGCCGAGTTGCTGCCTGCACCGCTAGAGCCCGCGGACGAGGATCCGGGGGCGGTAGCGGTAATCTGGGCCGACTGGCAGTCTTGCTCGGACAGCTTCGAGGAACTAGCTGACCCCGTTCGGGCGCAGTACAAAGAGTGCTTCGTCGTGGTGCGCTGCCGCTACCGCCAGGCGACCTACAGCCGCTGTGTCTACATCTGGGTGGACAAAGACTTCGCCATGGTCCGCGGGCACGTGCAGGGTTACCCCAAGAAGCTGGGTGACATCTGGCTGACCCGACCAGTCACGGTGGGGCGTGCCGGTCCCCGACTGGCTCCCGGCGGGCGATTCGGGGCGACTTGCTCAGCTGGGGGGCGCCGGCTAGTTGAGGCCTCCTTTCAGATCACCGGTCCCAGCCCAAACGCCGGTTTCGTGAACGCTTTGCCCATGCTGCATCACCGATTCTTCCCAGCTATAGAGTCTGACGGCACCGACTCGCTGCACGAGCTAGTCACCATGGCGGGCTACGACACCGAACTGGGCCCGGCCTTCGGGGGCGAGGCCAACTTGAAGGTCTTTGACTCGCCGACAGAGGAGCTCACTCGCTTGACGCCTCGGGAGATGATCGGTGGCTATTGGCGCAGCGTGGGTACCTCGTGGAATGGCGGGAAAACGCTGGTACCCACGCCTCGGTGAGTTCAACCTGGCGCGCCACAGCATGATTCCCCGGCATCCCTGGACTCCCCCTAGCGACGACGGCCACGCCGACCTAACCAGCCACGACACCTTTACCGACGGGGTGCCTTACGTCACCTTGCAGCGATTGCGCGACGAGGATCCGGTTTCTTGGTCTGAGGAAACTGAGGGTTCGGGGTTCTGGTCGCTAGTGCGCTACGACGACGTGATCCGCGCCAACCACGACTGGGACACCTTTACCTCTACTCAGGGCATTCGCCTTGAGGAGATGGACGCGGAAGAGACCGAGGCTCGGCGCACCATGATGGAGTTGGACCCTCCCCAGCACACCCGGCTGCGCCGCTTGGTGAACCGGGGATTCACGCGCAACACGGTAGCGGGCTTCGAGGACGCCATTAGGGCGCTAGCTCGCTCGGTCATCCTCGAAGCGCTTGAGCACGAGGAGTTCGACTTTGTAACCCATATTGCCCGGCAGCTGCCGATGCGCATGTTAGGTCGCCTGCTGGGCGTGCCCGACGCTGACGCTGAACAACTGGTGGTCTGGGGAGACCAGCTGCTTGCCAACACCGACCCCGAGTACACCGACCACGTGGTGGACCTCACCGACACCGAGCAGTTCCGCCTAATCCCTTTTCGCAGCCCCGCCGGCCTGGAGGTCTTCCGCTATGCCCAGCAGGCCGCCGCCCAGCGACGCCAGCAACCCACCGACGATGTCATCTCTCGTCTGCTAGCGCCCACCTCGGACGGCACGCCGCTCAGCGATCTGGAGTTCAACAACTTCTTTGCGCTGCTAGTAGCTGCCGGCAACGACACCACCCGCTACACCATCACCGGCGGCCTTAAGGCCCTCTTAGACCATCCCGCCCAACTCGAGCGCCTGCGTCGTGACCCGTCGCTCATACCACGAGCTACTGAGGAGATCCTCCGTTGGACGACTGTGACAATGCATTTCCGGCGCACCGCCACCTGTGATGTGGCGGTGGGGAATCGGCTAATTCGTCGGGGCGACAAGGTGGTGCTTTGGTGGATGGGTGCTGACTACGACGAGCGAGCATTTCCCGATCCGTACCGCTTCGACATCGAGCGAACTCCTAACGACCACGTGGCTTTTGGGCGCAACGGCCCGCACCTCTGCTTGGGGGCGTGGCTGGCTCGCATGGAAGTGCGCTTGACTCTTGAGGAGCTGTTGCCGCGGGTGGTCTCTATCGAGCAGGCTGGTCAGCATGAGCGACTCCGCTCCAACTTCATCAGTGGCATAAAGCACTTGCCGGTGCGCGTGCGCCTCGCCTAAAGGCGCGTACGGTCAGGCGTGAGGACCGCTCTCTTCGAGATCTTCAAATAGCCGCGCTCGACCGAGCCGATCCAGACACGCCTCTACGCTCCACGGCAGCATCGTGGCTCCGCAGCGGGCGTCCCGGTAGAGCCGCTCCAGGGCCCCCGGGCGGAGCAGTGAGCGCCCGCCGCAGACCCGCACCGCCAATCCTGCCAGCTCGGGGGCGGTCTCCATCACCGACACGGCTGCCGCCCAGGCTCGCCGTACTTGCGCCAGCGAGGGGTCGGGCCCAGCTTCGGCCAGCACCCGCCGCGACAGAGCGTGGGTTTGCTCGTAGGCGAGTTGCATCTGAGCCCAACTGGCTTGTTTCTGCGGGTTGTCCCGGCGCGCCCCAGGACCAGTGCGACCGGTGAGGTAGTCGGCGGTGAAGTCCAGCACAGCGCGCATGATGCCCAGATAGGTAAACGAAAGCGTTAGGTAGAAGTGCGGCCAACGGTAAGCCACCTGATCGAAGGCACCCGGGGGTAGCAACTCGGCCTCGGCCGGTACGAACACGTCGTCGAGCAGTAGCGTCAGCGAGACCGTGCCGCGCATTCCCAGCGGATCCCAGTCGCCCTCGAAACGGAGTCCCTCGCTGGCGGTCGGCACGCTCATGAAGCGGATCGTGGGGTCGTCGGGGGTCACGCAGATTACGTTGTGGCGGTCGGCTGCGTGCGAGAGCGAAGCGAAAATCTTGCGACCAGTCAGCCGCCAGCCACTGTCGGTGGCTACCGCCGTAGTGGTTACTCCAGCAGTGGCACCAGGGGTGTTCCCCTCGCTGAAGGGCTGGGCGTGGATGTGGCCGTTAGACACCACCCCGGAGTACATGGCAGCTCGCCGACGCTCATGGGTAACTCGCTCGGCAGGCGACAGCTGCAAGTCGTCGGCGATCTGCCCGCAAAGCAGCATCGTGGCGGTGTGCATGTTGAAGGTCAGTGCGGTCGATCCGCAATGGCGCCCCAGCTCCTCCGACACCAGGCCGTAGGTATAGAAGTCAGCCCCCAATCCGCCGTATTCCGTGGGTACGCACAAACTCAGCATTCCGGCCTCTTGCAGGTCGGCGTAGTTCTCGTGCGGGAATCGGGCGTCGCGGTCATAGCCGGCAGCCCGCTCGGCGAAGATCGGCCCTAACTCGGCGGCTATGCCGACAAGCTGACGCTGCCTCTCCGGTGATAGCTGGGTCCGAGTGGAATTCGTAGTATTCATAGCTCGGCCAGAACGCTCACGCCGTGGTGTCCTGGCGCACCTGCACTGTTTTCAGGTCGCTGTGGAAGTCCAGGGCGTAATCGCCCCCCTCGCGGCCTAGACCGCTGATTCCGCAGCCGCCAAACGGGGCGGTGAGGTCACGCAGCAGGAAGCAGTTCACCCACACCGTCCCGGCGCGCACCGCCCGGCTTACCCGTTCGGCTCGCTCCGCCGAGCGAGTGAATATGACACCAGAAAGCCCATAGCGCGTGCTATTCGCTAGGCGTATTGCTGCTGCCTCATCCTCGAAGGTCTGAAGGGTCAGCACCGGGCCAAACACCTCCCGTTGCACGATCTCGCTGTCGTTGTCCACCGGGCGGATCAGAGTCGGCTCGTACCACAAGCCCCCGAGCAGGCTACGGTGGCCACCCCGCAGAATCGCGTCGCCGCGTTCCCTAGCCCGTGCCACGAAACCCTCCACCCGGGTTAGGTGGTCGGGGTGGATGAGTGGCGAGATGGTGGCGGCCGGGTCACGACTATCACCCAGCACGTGGGCGTCGACATGGGACTCGAAGCGTGCCAGGAACTCCTCCAAGATGTCCTCTGCTACCAGCAGACGGGTCCCGGCCAGGCATACCTGGCCAGCGTCGTCATACTGACCAGCGGCGTTGCGGGCAGCCGCCTCGATGTCAGCGTCCGCGAAAACGATAAACGGCCCCTTGCCGCCCAACTCAGCGGTGAACGGCACGATGTTGGCAGCCGCGGCCGCTCCGATGGCTCGAGCCGTTTCAGGCGAGCCGGTGAAGGAGATCCGCCGCACCCTGTTGTCTGCCACAAGTGCAGCCCCCACCTCGGCGCCCCGGCCCTGTACCACGTTCAGCACACCTGGCGGAAAGCCCGCTTCTTCCGCCAGGTCGGCTAAGAGGCTGGCCGACAGCGGCGACCATTCGGCTGGTTTCAGCACCACTGTGTTGCCCGCCGCCAGCGCAGGGGCGACCTTCCAGGTGGCCAGCATGAAAGGAGCGTTCCAGGGGGTGATGATTACTGTCGGTCCGGCTGGCATTCGCTCCACGCGGTTGTCACTGCCGCGGCTGGACCAGGTCCGCTCTTGGTAGTTTTCAGCCAACTCGGCGTAGGCCCGGAAGTTCCGGGCGCCTCTGGCGATAACCCGATCCCGCAGGCTCTCAAGCAGCATGGCCATGTCCAGGCACTCCACCTCGGCCAGTGACTCGACTGACTCGTCGATCAGGTCGGCGATTCGGCGAAGGTAGACGCCCCGGCCGGCGGCCTCCAGGGCTGCCCACCCTTCGGCCGCTGCGCTAGCCGCCCCAACCGCGGCTGTTGCCGTTGTGGCATCGCCGGCCGACACGTCTGCCAACTTGAGAGTCCAGTCCAGCGGTGAGCGCACCTCAAAGGTCGAAGAGGAAGCAACCCGGTGGCCGCCGATGTAGTGATCTGGGGAGACGGCGGTGCCGGCGACGTCGATGCGGGCTCGTGTGGCTCTCACGACTCGGCCCTGTCTGAGCAGACTTGCCAGACCCGGTAACCGCCGCCGATGGCCAGCCGGCGAGGTGTCCAACCCGAGGTTGCTAGCCGGCGCGCCAGCGAGTCTGCGCCCAGATTCTTGTGCATCACCAAAACGGCGAAACCTTCTGGCCTCAGGCGACCCAGCCAGCGCCCCAACATCTCGTCAATGGCTTGTTTGCCGATACGCACAGGTGGGTTGCAGTAGAAGGCGTCTAGGCGTAGTTCCGCGGGTATCTCCTCCGGTGCGCATACCACGGCCCGGGCATTCGGGCGTGCCTGCTGGAGGCCACCAGCGATGCTGATTCCAGCCGCTGCCAGGTTCTGCTTAGTTAGCGCCCTGGCTCGTTCGTTGACGTCAACTGCCCAGATGCTGGCATCTGGCGCTCTTAGCGCCATTGCTACCGAGATGGGGCCGTAGCCACAGCCCACATCGGCCAGCACTCTGCGAGGCGCGGTCGTGCCGCCATTTCCGGCTGGCGCTGGCGGCAGCGGCGCATGCCCCAAAAGTAAGAGCGTGCCGGGGTCGATGCGGTCGGCCGAGAACACCCCGCGGTCGGTCTGCAGATCTAGGGATATGTCGCTCAGCTTGAGATTGACGGTGCGCGGACGATGCCGCGAGCCGGGGGCCGGCGAGAAGTAATGGTCCACCCCTAACATCCAGGCGACGATAGTCCCGCCTGTGAGGCTCCCGGTCAACGCGGTACTCAGCTAGCCTCGATGCTGTGGAGATCAGGCTGTTTGGCGACCCGGTGTTGCGCTCGAAGTCAGCGGATGTCAGCGAGATTGATGGCTCGCTGGTCCGGCTCTGCGACAGCATGTTTGCCACTATGTACACGGCTCGGGGGATTGGTTTGGCTGCCCCGCAGGTGGGGGTGCGCAAGCGGCTGTTCGTCTACGACGAGCCCGAGAGTTGCGGACGGGGCGTGATCCTCAACCCGGTCGTTAGCGAGAGCGACGGAACCTGGATGTTCGAGGAGGGATGCCTGTCGATACCTGGCTACTCCTGGGAGATAGAGCGGCCCCGCCGGGTAGCGCTGTCTGGGATCGACCTGGACGGTAACGAGGTGACTGTGGAAGCCGACGACCTCTTCGCACGGCTTATTCAGCACGAAATCGATCATCTAGACGGCGTTCTGCTTACCGAGCGACTCGACCCCGATCAGCGCCGAGCAGCCCTCGGTGAGTTGCGCAGGCGTGGCCTTCGGGCCACTGAGGCGGGACTCTTCCCTTCCCTCGACGGCGATTAAAGCCATGACATCCTGGCCGGCGACAGTCCGCCGGCTGGTTTACTTCGGTACACCAGAACTTGCCGTGGCGCCGCTGCGCGCAGTCTGCGATGCCGGTTTCCAGGTCACGCTGGCAGTGACCGGCCCCGATCGCCGCCGCCGGAGGAGGGGGTCAGCCGAGCCCAGCCCCGTGAGCCGCGCTGCTGCCGATTTGGGAATCCCGGTGACACATCGGCCCGAGGACGCACTGGCTGCTGCCGGAGACGCTGATGGAGCGGTAGTGGTGGCTTATGGCAGCCTCATCGGGGCCGATCTGCTAGCTGCGGCGCCAGCGGTGAATGTGCACTTCTCGCTTTTGCCGCGCTGGCGGGGAGCTGCGCCCATTGAGCGCGCCATCCTGGCCGGCGACGCCACCACAGGGGTCAGCCTCATGGCGCTAACCGAAAGCCTGGACGCTGGCCCGCTATACGCCCAGACATCCACGCCAATCGGCCCAACTGAGACCCTAGAAGAACTGCGCGGGCGTCTTGTGGGTCTTAGTTGCCCGATGTTGCTGGATTTTCTGCTGGGCGGCTCTCGTGGTTCGAAGCCGCAACAGGGCGAGGTGACCTGGGCTAAGAAGATCACGCCCGCTGAGTTGTGTCTCGACTTTGACCGCCCCGCCGCCCAGTTGCAGCGTCTTGTGCGCCTCGGGCGGGCCTGGACCACCGTTGCGGGCAAACGCCTGCTGGTGCTGCGGGTCGCCCTTGAAGCCAGCCACCAGGGTCCACCGGGATTGCTTTCGGGCTTAGTGGTCGGCACCGCGAAGGGCGGGCTACGGCTTGAGGAGGTGAAGGTAGCTGGTGGTCGGGCGATGTCGGCTGCCGAGTGGCGGCGGGGTACCCACCTGGGCGCTGACTGTCGGCTCGGTAGCTAACCGCACCCGCGACTACTAGCGCCCCGGTAGGGTCGCAATATGGTTGATCTGAACGTCATCGGGCTACGGGCCAAGGTGCTCACCGTCTCTGACGGGGTAATTGCTGGTACTCGCCAGGACCGATCTGGAGAGGCCCTTGAGGTGCTGTTGGCCGGAGCGGGCTACGAGGTGGTCGAGCGGCGTGTGGTGGCCGACGGTGTTGACAGCGTGGCAACAGCGTTGCGCCAAATGTCTGACAGCTTCGCCGGCCTCATCCTTACAACAGGGGGGACTGGGTTTGGGCCACGGGACCTCACGCCCGAAGGAACCGACATGGTGCTGGAGCGCCACGCCCCTGGCCTCGCCGAAGCGATGCGTCAGGTGAACCCGCTTGGGCGGCTCTCACGTGCGATCGCCGGAACCTATGGCCAGACCCTAATCCTCAACGTCCCTGGATCACCCGCCGGCGCGAAGGAATGCACCGAAGCGGTCCTAGATGTGCTGCCTCACGCCCTGCGTTTGCTAAGCGACGAGCCGACATCCCACTGAGTCTCGGATTTTCAGTGAATAATTCTGGCGAGTGGGACTTCTAGGGTGTTGCTGGCGTCGGGATTAGGGTGTTGATCGCCGAGGTTCCACTGAGTCTCGGATCCTCAGTGAACGATCTTGGCTAGGGGGACTTCTAGGATGTCGCTGGCGCCGGCGTCAGACAGCGCCGGGATTAGGGTGTTGATTACCGCTTTGGGGACGACTGTCTCCACGGCGAATCCCTGGCCTTGATAAAGCTCGTTGACTGTCGGTGCCTTCATGTAAGGCAGCTGCTCGATCACCGCTGCCAGGGCAGCAGCTGGCACGTTCATCTTGACCAGCACCTGGCCCCGCGCCTCCAGCACGCCGGTTAGCAGCGTGGCGATCTGGCCCATAGCAGCTCGGCGCTCCGTATCGGCGTAGGCAGCAGAGTTGGCTAGCAGTTCGGTGTGAGACACCAACACGGTGTCGATGATTCGCAGCCCGGCGGCCCGTAGGGCACCGCCAGTCTCAGTCAACTCCACCACGCAGTCCACGATCTCGGGAACCTTGGCCTCGGTCGCTCCGTAGGAGAGCTGAACGTCAGCTTGGATGTTCCGGTCGGCGAAGAAGCGGGTGGTCAGTTGGGGGTACTCGGTGGAGACCCGAACCCCGTTAGGCAGGTCCTTGGCGCTCTGGTATGGCGAGTCTGCTGCCACGGCCACGACGATGCGTACAGGCTGGTCCGTGGCCTTGGAATAGCCCAGTTGGCACAGCGAGACCACCTCGGCGCCACTCTCAGCAACCCAGTCGCGGCCACTGATCCCCAGGTCGAAGATGCCCTGAGCGAGATAACGGGGAATCTCTTGGGGCCGCAGGATACGAACGTCGGCAACTCGGGGGTCGTCGATCGTGGCCCGGTAGTCCACCCGAGACATCCGCCGCACGTTCAGGTCAGCATCGGCGAATAACTCCAGCGTGGCTGCCTCCAGGGATCCTTTTGGCAGCACCAGACGTAACATCTCGCCCACGCTAGCGGCGTCTACCCACGCCGCTGATGCTTAGGCCTCTGGGGTGTCGGTTGCACATCGCTGGACGTAGACCATCCGTAGGCTCTGCAACGCCTCGCGCAGGGTTGGTTCGGAATCACCAAGGCGGCCGACCAGCCCCTCCACGAGTGCGCCCATGGCATCGATGGCCAGGCGCGCTGCCGCTTGGTCGGGCGGTTCGGCCGTTAAGTGGATGGCACCCAACTCGTATAGTCCCATTACATGATTGGCCACCACCGCCTCGGGCGGCGCTTCGGCGAGCCGCTGGCGGGCTGCTGATAGCTCGGCCATGATCGCCTCGGCCCGCTCCCGGTCCTCAGGGCTAAGGTCGTCAAGGTCTAGCGGTTCCCCGCCTGCGCCAGCTTCTCCGTCGGTCGGTATGGGGTCTGGGGGCGGCTGATTGCGGGGTACATGGTGCTCGCCGCCGGGGGTCCAAAGTGTCATTGCAGTCTCCAGGTAGTCGCTTTCTTCGAATTTGCTGTGCTAGCTGTTACTCTATGGCCCGCCTGTCGAGCCCTAACTAGGATCGTCATGGTCCGGGATTTGTGCAGCCACATGCTGGTTGGCCAGGTGCTGCGGGCAGGTGCTTGCCGGTCCGCACGCGCCGGCACGCAGAACGGAGGTGGCGTACCGGTCCCACCGGTGCACCGAGAGAGGGGAAGTCACGATTGCTGAGTGATTGGCCATAGCTGCTTCGGCAGGTTCTGAGCTGCTCGTAAACGAGAATATCCAGGCGCCGCAGGTCCGTGTGGTGGGACCTGATGGAGCCCAGATAGGGATCCGCCCACTGGCCGAGGCTCTAGCTATCGCGCAAGCGCACGGGCTGGATCTGGTGGAGGTGGCCGACAAGGCGGAGCCCCCCGTCTGTCGGATAATGGACTATGGAAAGCACAAGTACGACGCGGCTCAGCGAGCGCGGGAGTCGCGCAAGAAGAGCACGCAGGTCGTAGTCAAGGAAATGAAATACCGACCTAAGATCGGGCGAGGCGACTTCGAGACCAAGACCCGCAAAGTGCGGGACTTTCTGACTCAGGGCAACAGGGTGAAGATCACGGTCATGTTCCGTGGCCGCGAGACTCTCCACCCCGAGTTGGGGCAGAGGATTCTGGACGAGGTCTCCGAGGTCACCGGCGACCTAGCCCGCATCGAGGCTCCGCCCCGCCAGGATGGACGCAATATGGTCATGGTCCTAGCCCCCGAAAAGCGCACGCGTAAGTAGCCGTAGATCACTTAGCCGTAGAGTTCGGAGAAGAATAGATATGCCCAAGATGAAGACCCGCCGGGGCGCTGCTAAGCGCTTCAAGGTGACTGGCTCCGGCAAGCTCGTGCGCCGCCACGCCTACAAGAACCACATCCTCGAGAAGAAGACCCCGAAACGCAAACGCCAGATGCGCCGTGACGGGTCTGTGAGCGCAGCCGATAGGCCTTCGGTGCGCCGACAACTCGGTATCTGAGCAGGCCTGGGTAGTTGGGAGGTCGAAGCAGATGGCCAGAGTCAAACGATCGGTAGCCGCCCGTAAGCGGCGCAAGGTCACCCTGGCGCGCGCCAAAGGTTATTACGGAAACAAAAGCCGCACTTGGCGCGGCGCCAATGAGCAGTTGTTGCACTCCGGCCAGTACGCATTCCGGGATCGCCGGGCGCGCAAGGGCGAGATGCGGCGACTTTGGATTCAGCGGATCAACGCCGGGTGCCGTCAGCACGGCTCCAACTACAGCACTTTTATCGCGGGTCTTAATAGTGCCGGGGTAGAGGTGGATCGCAAGTCGCTGGCCGACATGGCGGTCAACGATCCTGATTCATTCGCCGCGCTTGTGCGGCTGGCGGACGGCGCCCGCACCAGCGACCTGCCCAGCGGATCCTGAGCCGGTCCCGCTGATTGGCGGGTGATGACACGGTGCAACTGACCGCTATGAGACCGCGCCTAGTGGAGTTGCGTCGTCTAGCGCGCTCGGCCGCTGCCCGGCGAGCCGAGGGGGTCTTTCTCGTAGAGGGAGCAACGCTTGTTTCCGAGGCGGCGGACTCGGGTCTGCGAGTCCGCGAGGTCTACCTCGCAGCCTCCCGGGCTGATGAGGAGACGCGCCAGTTAGCCGAACAGCTGGCGGCGGCCGGTGTCGCGCTCATGGTCGTCGAGTCAGAGATGCTTGCCAAGGTCGGGACCTCGGTTACACCACAACCACTGCTGGCGGTTGTGGAACGGCCAACAGGAGTTGAGGTGGCGCGAGACTCGCCGGAAGCCTCCCGTTTCGTCCTGGTAGCGGTCTCGGTGGCCGATCCCGGAAATGCTGGCACGCTGCTGCGCTGTGCGGAGGCGGCGAGTGCTGAGAGCGTTATCTTCGCTGGCCAGACTGTGGATCCCTATGGTCCGAAGGCGGTGCGGGCTTCGGCGGGCTCGATCTTCCGGCTGTCCCCGACGCTGACAGAGGACCCGGTGGTGGTACTTGAGGACTTGAGTCGGCGCGGCCTTCGTGTCTTAGGCGCTTCGGTTGGTAGGGGATCGCCGTACGATCTCGCCAATATGTCTCCGCCGCTGGCGCTAGTGGTGGGAAGCGAGTCACACGGCCTGCCTGACGCGCTAGCCAGACTGGTCGACGAGTGGGTTCACGTTCCCCTAGCGGGGCAGGCAGAGTCGCTCAACGTGGCAGCAGCCGCAGCCGTGCTCTGCTTTGAGGTACAGCGCCGCTGTCGCTCCAGCAGACCGCATGCCGCCGAGTCACCCGCAAAGCAATGACTACCGAACTGACCGCCGACGATCTTGCTGGTGAGGCACAAGCTGTAGCTGCGCAGGCCTTCGCCGTAGTTGAGGCTGCCGGCAGCGTTGCCGAGCTGACCACAGCCCGTCCTGAACTGCTCGGCAAACCTTCGCCGCTAGCCGGCTTGCGTCGCCGGCTGGGCGGTCTGACGGCGGCGGAGCGCCCAGCGGTGGGGCGTGTGCTAAGCGAGGCGCTGGCTGAGGTGGAAGCCCACTTCGAGGCCCGGTTGGAAGAGCTGCGGGCCGCCGAGCGCCGACTGCAGCTTGAGGCCGAGCGGCTCGACCTAACCGAGCTAACTGAACCCCCGCAGGTGGGGCACCTGCACGTCATCACCCAGACGCAGCGACGCCTCGAAGAGGTGTTCTGCGCCATGGGCTACACCGTGGCTGAAGGTCCCGAGATTGAGACGGAATGGCACAACTTTGGGGCGCTGAACTTCCCGCCAGGACATCCGGCCCGTGACATGTACGACACCCTCTACATCGACCACGGCCCGCCCGGTAGCACGCTGCTGCGCACCCACACCTCGCCGGTGCAGGTGCGAGTGATGTTGAACCAGCCGCCGCCGCTCTACGTCGTGGCCCCGGGCCGCTGCTACCGCCAGGACACTGCCGATGCCACCCACATGCCGGTCTTCCACCAGATCGAAGGATTGGTGGTTGACGACGGCATCACGCTGGGCGACCTAGCCGGCGCCATCGAAACGTTTACTGCGGCTTACTTCGGTCCTGGATTCAGTTCACGCCTGCGGCCTTCGTATTTCCCGTTCACCGAGCCTTCCGCTGAGTTCGACGTGCAGCGACCAGACGGCACCTGGCTGGAGCTGGGGGGCTGTGGGGTTGTGCACCCCGCGGTGTTGGAGATATGCGGCGTGGACTCTGAACGGTGGAGTGGTTTTGCCTTTGGTTTCGGCATTGATCGACTGGCCATGATCCGTTACGGCATCTCCGATCTGCGCGACCTCTGGACCAACGACGTGCGCTTCTTGGAGCAGTTCTGATGAAAGTGCTGCTGAGTTGGTTGCAGGAGTTCGCCCCCTTAGAGGGGTCTCCCGAGGGCATCGCCGAGGACCTCTCAGATCTGGGCCTAGCGGTTGAGGCACTCGTCACCTTCCCCGCGGCGCCAGCTGGCGTTGTCGTAGCTCGGGTTGCCGGGCTGCGGGCCCATCCCGACGCCGATCGCATTCAACTAGTGGACGTAGACGCCGGCGACGGTGAGTTACGGCAGGTCTGTTGCGGTGCCTTCAACATGACCGTGGGGGACCTGGTGCCGCTAGCCACCGTTGGCACCACCATGCCAGCAGGGCTGCAGATTGGCCGCCGGAAGATGCGAGGCCAGCTATCTGAGGGCATGTTGTGTTCCGCCGCCGAACTGGAGCTGGGTACTGACCCAGAGGGGATCATGATTCTGCCAGCCAGCCTGGAGTTGGGTGACGATCTGACTGCTGCCCTGGGGCTGGCGGGAGATGTGCTGTTTGACCTGGAGGTCAACCCCAACCGGCCTGATGCTCTGTCGGTGCTAGGCGTGGCCCGCGACCTGGCAGCCCGCCGCGGTCTCCCATTCGAGCCGCCACCGGTTGAGGTGGCGACTTCGGGGGAGCCGGCGTCGTCTGCGGCGTCGGTGGAGATCCTGGCGCCAGACCTCTGTGGGTCTTTCAGCCTGCGCCTGTTGCGCAAAACCTCCGGGATTACCACGCCGCCGCTGCTGGCCCGGCGCCTACTGGCCCTGGGAATGCGCCCGATTAACTTCGTTGTCGACATCTCCAACTACGTGATGCTGGAGTTGGGTCAACCTTCGCACGCCTTCGACGCCGATCTAGTACCGGGCGGGAAGTTGCGGGTGCGGCGAGCGGAGACAGGAGAACAACTGGAGACCCTTGATGGGGTGGTTCGCACGCTTAACGCCGGCGACGGCGTGATTGCTGACGCCTCTGATCGGGTCATTGGGATTGCCGGCGTGATGGGCGGAGCCTCAACGGAGATTTCGCAGGACACCGACACGGTGTTGCTGGAAGCCGCCTGGTGGAACCCGTCCGATATCGCCGATGCCTCGCGCCGCTTGGGTCTGCGCAGCGAGGCCTCAGCTCGGTTCGAAGCTGGCGTAGACCCCGAGATTGCCCCCCGGGCTTTAGAGCGATTTGCCCAGTTAGCTGCTACCGGGGGAGTGACTCTGGCCCCCGAGTTGGTGCAGGCCCGCGGCCACCTGCCGACGCGTCCAAAAGTCCATGTGCGTACAGGACGAGTCAACGCCATCTTGGGCACCAGCCTCACTTCCGCCGAGATGCGCGCCTGTCTGATGCCGATTGGCTTTGAAATGGCTCTCGCCGAGCCAACTTCTGGGCTTCGTAAGTATCCAGGCGAGACTTGGGCTGTAACTGTGCCCAGCTGGCGACCCGACACCGCCAGCGAGATCGAAGTGATCGAAGAGGTGGGCCGGATGTGGAGCTACAGCCGCATCGCCCGGACAGTGCCAAAGTCTCCTCACCCTGGTGGCCTCACGGCTCACCAGCGCGCTCGGCGTCGGGTATATGAGGTGCTGAACGGGTTTGGGCTGATGGAGGCGATGCCGTTGCCGTTTCTGGCTCCCGATGATCTGCAACGGTGTGGTCTCCCGCAGAGCGGTATAAGCGTCACCAATCCGTTGGTGGCCGAAGAGTCGGTGATGCGCACCTCGTTGAGGCCTGGGCTACTGAAGGCAGTGGCCTACAACGCGGCCCGTCGTCAGCTGGGAGTAGCGCTATTCGAGGTGGGCCACGTCTTTGGCCCTTCCGATGGGGAACTGCCTGCTGAGCGCGATCACCTAGCGGTAGCTCTGGCCGGTCAGCAAGCCCCCGCGGCGGTTGGTTTATGGGAGCGGCTGTGCCGCGCCATGCGCTTGGGCCCCACCGAGCTCCGCAACCAGCCCGCAGCGGGTATGCATCCCACTCGTTCTGCAGTATTGCTGGCTTCAGGCGAGGAGGTCGGAGTTTTGGGCGAGATCGATCCTGAGGTGGCCGAGGCGTTTGAGATCAGCGAGCGAGTGGCTTGGCTGGAATGCGACCTGGGTCGCTTGCTCACCTCTCACCGCGCAAGCCCGAGCTACCGCCCGCCGAGCCGCTTCCCTTCCAGTGACGTGGACCTGGCATTCGTAGTCGAAGATGCCACACCAGCCGCGCTGGTCGAGTCGGCCATGCGTCAAGCTGCTGGCGAGGCTTTGGTGTGGCTGCGACTCTTCGATGTCTTTCGGGACGCCGATCGTTTAGGTCCAGGTCGCCGCAGCTTGGCCTGGCGCCTGCGTCTGCAGCTGACAGACCGGACGCTCACCGACGCCGAAGTGGGCGAGATTCGCCAGTCCTGCATTGCCGCGGCTGAGAGCGCCGGAGCCCGCCTGCGCGACTGAGCAACTGCTCTGATCGACTGCTCTAGTAGAGCTGGAAAGTGGATAGGTGCATACTAATGCACCACCATGTATGCTCTTGGAATGCTATCGGTGGCTATTGTCGGGGCATCGGGTTATACCGGTGCGGAACTCATGCGCATTCTGGCCGGACATCCAGCCATGTCGGTTGTTCTAGCGACCGGAGATACCCAGGCTGGAGTAGCAGTAGGGGAGCTTTATCCGCACCTCGGTGCCGCCTATCCAGACCTGGTTTTTAGCAGCTTCGCGCCCGAGACCACAGCTGGGGTGGATGTGATCTTCTTCGCTTTGCCTCACGGAGCCTCGCAGAAGATCTTGCCGGCTCTGCTGGAAGTTGGTAACAGCGCCCGGGTAGTGGACCTAGCCGCCGACTTCCGCCTGCGGGATCCGGCTGTCTACGAGAAGTGGTACGGCGAGCAGCACTTGGCGCCCAGGTACCTGGATCGCTTTGCCTACGGGCTGCCGGAATTGTACCGCCAGACCTTCGCTGATGCCGAAGCCGTGGCCTCGCCGGGCTGCTATCCCACCGCCGCGGCTCTGGCTTTGACCCCACTAGTGCGCGCTGGGATTATTCAGCCGACTGGCGTGGTGGTGGATGCCGCTAGCGGCATCTCTGGCGCCGGCCGGCCGGCTAAAGCACACACAAGCTTTTGCGCGGTGGATGAAGACTTCGTGGCCTACGGGTTGCTTAGCCATCGCCACACAGCCGAAATCGAGCAGGCCAGCGGCGCCGGAGTGCTCTTTACTCCCCACTTGGCGCCCATGAATCGCGGCATCCTGGCAACCTGCTACGCCCGCCCGGCGAGTACCTGCAACACCGAGGACCTGCTCGGGGTCTACCAGGCTGCTTACGCCGGCGAACCCTTTGTCAGGGTGAGTAGGCGTTCGCCCTCGACCAAGGCCACCCTCGGCTCCAACAGCGCTCATCTGACCGCACGCTACGACCCCCGCACCGGCTGGATAATTGCCATCTGCGCGCTCGACAACCTCGGCAAAGGAGCGTCTGGTCAGGCGGTTCAGTGTGCCAACCAGCTTTGTGGTCTCGACGAGACCACCGGCCTTACCAATGTAGGGATGTACCCGTGAGCGTTACCGCCGTAGATGGCTTTGTGGCTGCCGGGATATCTGCTGGGATCAAGCCTTCGGGTGCCCTAGATATGTCGCTAGTGGCGACTAACGATGCGACTGCGGTTGCCGCCGCGGGCGTTTTTACTTCTAACCAGATGACCGCTGCACCGGTGTTGGTGACTCGCAGCAACTTGGCACGTTCGGGGGGCGGGCGGCAGCTGTGATCCTGAACAGTGGCAACGCTAACGCCGCCACGGGCGCGCAGGGCCTCGCCGATGCCGAGCGCATGTGCGCCCTAACGGCCGAGGAGTTGGGTTGCCGCAGTGATCACGTGTTGGTGTGCTCCACCGGCCTTATCGGCTTCGAGTTGCCCATGGATGTCATTTCCGACGGGATCCCCAAAGTGGTGGCAGCCCGCCATCCTGAAGGCGGGGGCGAGGCGGCCAGAGCCATGATGACTACCGACTCGGTGCCTAAGGAGGTGACCGTGCCCGGCGACGGATTCACCGTCGGTGGAATCGCCAAGGGCGCTGCCATGTTGGAGCCCAACATGGCCACGATGCTGGCTGTTCTCACCTGTGATGCCGCCGCCACGCCCGCCGAACTGCAGGACGTACTCCGTTCAGCCGTTTCAACCAGCTTCAACCTCCTAACCGTCGACGGCGCCCAGTCCACTAACGACACAGTTCTGCTGTTGGCTAATGGTCGCGCCGGTGCGGTGGCTACCTCGTATCTCGCTGGGGCGGTGGCCGAAGCCTGCGCCGACCTAGCCTTGCAGATGGCCGACGACGCTGAGGGCTCCACCAAGACTGTGTTGCTGCGGGTCACCGGTGCTGCCAGCGATGCCGAAGCCGCCAAGGCGGCGCGTGACTGTGCCAACTGCCAGTTGGTGAAGTGCTCCTGGTTCGGCGAGGATCCGTATTGGGGTCGCATCGCCAGCGAGTTCGGCGCCGCAGGGGTGGAGTTCGATCCCGACCGCATCACCATTGCCTACGGCGACCACGTGGTGTACGCCGGGGGCCGAGGGCACCAGTCCGATGCCAAGGCCATTGCGGCCTACATGCGTCGCCGCAGGCTCCACCTCAACGTGGACCTCGGCATAGGCGAAGGGCAAGCCGAGATTGTGACTGTGGATTTGTCCCACGCATATATCGACGAGAACTCCCGGACAAGCTGATGAGCCTTCAGAGCGACTCGACAGCCGACGTGCCCCAGCCAACTGTTGCCGCCCCCCAGTTGACCGCCGAAGTTCTGGCGCAGGCCATGCCGTACATTCAGCGCTTTGCGGGTCGCACGGTGGTAATCAAGTTCGGCGGCGTGCCGGTTAGCGACCCTGCCGTGACCCGCGCCGTTGCCGGCGATGTGCTGCTTATGCACTCTGTGGGCATCCGTCCGGTGATAGTCCACGGCGGCGGACCGCAGATTGACGATCTCATGAGCCGACTCGGCATGGAGCCATCGTTTGTAGCCGGCCGCCGGGTTACCGACGCCGAGACGCTCGACATCGTGCGCATGGTGCTGGCCGGCAAGGTGAACTCTGACATTGTGGCCGCCATAAACAGCCGAGCCCCAGTGGCGGTGGGGATCTCGGGGTCTGACGCCGGACTCATAACCGCCGCGCCGCGTCTTGCTGACTTGGATGTTGACCTGGGATATGTGGGTGAAGTAGCAGCAGTCGATCCCGGCATTGTTTGCCACTTACTCGAGTTGGGTTACATACCGGTTATCTCCACCATCGGTGCTGACCAGGCGGCCCAGGCCTACAACATCAACGCCGACACCGTGGCCGGTGCCCTAGCAGCTGCTCTAGGGGCTGAGCGTCTAGTGGTGCTGACCGATGTTGCTGGCCTGCTGGCAGAGCTGGGAGACCCATCGAGCGTGTTGTCGGAGGTCACAGCGGGGGAGTTGACTTCCATTCTCGCCGCCGGAGGCGTGGCTGGCGGCATGATCCCTAAAGCCGAGGCGTGCCTGGCCGCAGTGCAAAATGGCGTGGGTTCAGCGCACCTGTTGAACGGCACCCAACCGCACGTGCTGCTGCTGGAACTTTTTACCGACGCCGGAGTCGGCACCATGATCCGCCCTGATCCCCAGGACTCCTCATGAACTCCCAAGCCAACATCAGCCCAGCAACCAACGACTTGAAGCCGATGAGTTCCCATGTCGCCGCTGTAGGCGCACCTGCTGGCAGCCAGCGGTGTCCGCTAATGCCCAGTTACGGCGCGCCACAGGTGATGTTCGTGCGGGGCTCGGGGGCGCGTTTGTGGGACAGAACCGGGCGCGAGTACTTGGACTTCCTCTCGGGCCTGGCGGTCACCAGCCTGGGTCACAGCCATCCCGCTGTGGCCGAAGCGCTTGCGGATCAGGCCCAAAAACTGCTGCACGTCTCCAACCTTTTCGCCACTGAGCACAACGGCGCCGTTGCTCAGACCCTTGACGAACTGCTTGGCGGCGGCGGTCAGGTGTTCTTCTGTAACTCCGGAGCCGAGGCCAATGAGGCCGCAATCAAATTGGCTCGCCGCTGGGCGGGCTGGGGTCGCCACACGGTTATTTCGGCGTTTGCTTCATTCCATGGCCGCACGCTGGCGACTTTGCACGCCACCGGCCAGCCGAGCAAGCACGAGGTGTTTCAGCCGCTGCCGGAAGGGTTCCGTCACGTGCCCTTTGGCGACGCCGCCGCTGTTGCCGCGGCGATCGACGAGACCACCGCAGCGGTGCTCGTAGAGCCCGTTCAGGGTGAGGGCGGCGTAAACGTGCCGGCGCGGGACTACCTCACCGATCTGCGGGCGCTGTGTGACGAGCGGGGACTGTTGCTGATGTTTGATGAGGTACAAACCGGCCTAGCGCGTACTGGCCGCTGGTTCGCTCATCAGCATGTCGGTGTGCGGCCCGATGTGGTCACCATGGCCAAGGCGCTAGGCAACGGTGTGCCTATCGGTGCCTGCTGGGCGCGCTCGGAGGTAGCCGGCTCTTTCCGTCCTGGCGACCACGCCACCACTTTTGGTGGCCAACCACTCGCCACTGCTGCAGCCCGGGCCGTTCTGGACTGCATGATTGAGATGGATGCCCCCGCTTGCGCTGCTAAGGCAGGCCAACGGCTGAGTACCGGACTTGAAGCGCTAGCTGGCGTGGTGGCCGTACGCGGCCTCGGCCTGCTGTTAGCTGCCGAACTGGACCCAGCTATTGGTCGCAGCGCTGGCGAGGTGGCTGCCGACTGCCTGGCTGCCGGCCTGGTGGTCAACGCTGTGACTTCCACGGCCATCCGCTTCGCCCCACCTCTTCTTGTCTCTGAACTCGAGATCGACCAGGCCGTAGCGCTCTTTGGGGCCGTGTTGAGCGAAGCAGCCACCGAGGCGAGATCTTGAGTCTCGTGCGCCACTTCCTGGACATTGATGATCTCAGCGCTCCCGAGATCGAAGACATCTTGAACCGCGCCAAGACCGCTTATCGGTCCGGGGCACTGGCAGGCCGCGGCGTAGCTCTCTACTTTCAGAAACCCTCGGCACGCACCCGCCACTCGGCCGAACTAGCCGCGGTGCAGTTGTCGGGACACCCGGTGACTGTGGCGGATCATGAGGTAGGCATCGATGTCCGCGAGAGCGCCGAAGATCTGGCTCGCACTCTGGCCTGCTACCACGCCATAGTCGGGGCACGGGTCTTCGATCACAGCATCCTGGAACGCATGGCGGCGGTGTCGCAGGTGCCAGTGGTGAACTTGCTGTCCGACCGCGCCCACCCGCTTCAGGCACTGGCCGACCTGCTGACGATTCAGCAGGTGTTTGGCTCCCCAGCGGGTCGCACTCTGGCCTACGTGGGTGACGCTAACAACGTGGCCTTTTCGCTGGCTCTGGCCGCCGGTCGGACCGGCGTGACGTTTCGCATCGCTTCGCCCCCGGGGTACGGCTTCGACCCCGAGCAGTTGCTCCGCTTCCAGGCAGCAGGCATAGATTTGCAGAGTTTCGAGGATCCTGATGCCGCTGTGGCGGGCGCCGATGCCGTCTATACCGATGTTTGGGCCTCCATGGGCCAGGAGGCTGAAATTGCCCAGCGGAAACAGGACTTTGCTGGTTTCACTGTTACCCAGGACTTGATGGATATCGCGGCCCCGGACGCCGTCTTCCTCCATTGTCTGCCGGCCCATCGGGGAGAAGAGGTTTCAGCCGAAGTTATCGACGGGCCCCGGTCGTGGGTATGGCAGCAGGCCGCTAACCGACTCCATGCCACCAAAGGCCTGTTCTGGTGGTTGGCCGACCCCACTGGGGGTCCCCCTTCGGGTGATCGCGGACAGAAAGGTCGCACGTGAGCGCCGGAAACGTGGGCAAGCGCCAGCGCCAGCACATCATCGAGCAGCTGCTGAGCGACGAAGCGGTCAGCAGCCAAGAGCAGCTCGTGGAGTTGCTAGCGGCGCGGGGCGTCAGTGCCACGCAGGCCACCGTCTCACGCGATCTGGAGGATCTTGGTGCCGTCAAAGTTCGGGTGGGAGGAGGAGTCGGCGTATATGCGGTGCCCGTGCCGGCTCCCGAGCGTGCAATGAGTGAGGATCACCTGCGCCGGGTGCTCAGCGATTGGGTAGTCGGGGTAGCTTGCTCTGGCAACCTGGTGTGCCTACGCACACCCCCGGGTTCAGCGCACGTGGTCGGCTCGGCGATCGACCGTGGGGGGCTGCCGGATGTTCTCGCCACCGTCGCCGGCGATGACACAGTTCTAGTAGTGGCGGCTGAGGCCAGCAACTCCGGTGCCCTTGCCGAGCAGTTACGTGCCCGTGCCGGCTTGCCACCCGATTCCCACCCCCGCAGTAAGGAGACTTGAACTATGACGCAGTTATCGGTACCTGCGGGTGCCCCTCGCAAGGTCGTGCTGGCCTACTCGGGCGGTTTGGACACCTCGGTGATCTTGCGCTGGCTGCAAGTCAGCTACGGCTGCGAGGTGGTTACTTTCACCGCCGACCTGGGCCAGCGCGAGGAGTTAGAACCGGCTCGCGCCAAAGCCGCTGCTCTGGGTGTGAACGATATTCGCATCGAGGATCTGCGCCTGGAGTTCGCTCGTGACTTCGTGTTTCCGATGTTCCGCGCCAACGCCATCTACGAGGGCGAATACTTGCTCGGCACTTCCATTGCCCGCCCATTGATCGCCAAACGACTGGTGGAGATCGCCGCCGAGACGGGCGCTGATGCCATTGCCCACGGTGCAACTGGTAAAGGCAACGACCAGGTGCGCTTCGAGTTAGGGGCCTACGCGCTGGCGCCGGACATCAAGGTGATCTCACCGTGGCGTATCTGGGATCTCACCTCGCGTGAGCGCCTGCTGGCCTACGCCACCGAGCACGACATCCCCATCACCGCTAGCGCAGCCGGTGGATCGCCCTATAGCGAGGACGCCAACCTGCTGCACATCTCCTACGAGGGTGGCCGTCTGGAGGATCCTTGGCTCGAGCCCGAAGCAGCCATGTGGCGCTGGACGACAGCCCCCACCGACGCTCCTGACGAACCGCAGTATGTGGAGATCGCCTTCGAACGGGGTGACCCGGTGGCTGTTGACGGCCGCCAACTAACGCCGGGAGAGCTACTAGCCGAGTTGAACAACTTAGGTGCTACCCACGGTGTCGGCCGCCTAGATCTGGTGGAGAATCGCTATGTGGGTATGAAATCTCGCGGTGCCTATGAAACACCTGGTGGCACGATTCTGCTGCGAGCTCACCGGGCTATGGAGTCGCTCACCCTGGACCGAGAGGTGGCGCATCTGAAGGACGAGTTGATGCCCCGCTACGCCTCGCTGATCTACAACGGCTACTGGTGGAGCCCCGAGCGACGCATGCTGCAAGCGGCTATCGATTTCAGTCAAGAACGGGTGACGGGCACTGTTCGCTTACAGCTATACAAGGGCAACGTCACGATCGTGGGCCGCCGCTCGCCGCAAAGTCTCTTCGACCCGACCATTGCTACCTTCGAGGAGGACGAAGGGGCCTACCACCAGGGTGACGCTGAGGGCTTCATCAAGCTGCAGGCTCTCAGGTTGCAGACCGCGGCTGCTCGGGCAGCCGGAGGTGGCGTCGGTGGCTCCTGATCCTCAGGTCGAAGGGTCCCAGGATGTAGGTCAAAGCGGCACACTCTGGGCGGGGCGTATGGCTGCCGCGCCTGACGAAGAGTTGCTGGCCTTCACGGTCAGCTTGCCGTACGATCGATTCCTAGCGGCTGACGACATTGCCGCCTCGCAAGCCCATGCGCGCGGGCTGGTACGCGCCGGGTTACTGACCGAAGCTGACGGGGCGGCCGTGGCTAGCGCGCTTGACCTCACCGCAACCGAACTGGCTACGGGGGAATTTGTCTTTGCTCCCGGGGATGAGGACATTCATACAGCCGTGGAGCGTCGCGTCACCGAGCTGGCCGGAGAGGCAGGTGCCCGACTGCACACGGCCCGCAGCCGCAACGACCAAGTCTCATGTGATCTGCGGTTGTTCTCAAAGCGCCAGCTAGCAGCGGTGGCTGCGGATATTTTGAAGTTGCAACGTGTGCTGGCAGATCGCGCCAGAGCTGCTGACGACGCCAGGCTGCCGGCCTACACCCACCTGCAGCGCGCTCAGCCCGTGTTGCTGGCGCACCATTTGCTGGCACATGGCTGGGCCTTAGCCCGCGACTTTGACCGGCTGCTGGCTGCCCGTTGCCGGGCAGACGTATCGCCGCTGGGTGCCGGAGCCTCAGCCGGGACATCGCTGCCCATAGATCCAGATGCCACCGCCGCCGACTTGGGGTTCGCAGCCCGCTTCGAGAACTCCTTAGATGCTGTTAGCGACCGAGATTTCGTGGCCGAGAGCCTCTTTGTCCTGGCGCTGCTGGGAGTGCACCTCTCTCGGCTCGGCGAGGAGATCGTCTGGTGGACTAGCGAGGAAGTCGGTTTTCTGCGTCTTAACGACTCTTGGGCTACCGGCAGCTCAATGATGCCGCAGAAGAAGAACCCCGACGTGGCGGAGTTGGCGAGGGCGCGCGCCGGGCGCCTCATCGGCAACCTCACTGGCCTGCTAGCAACCCTCAAGGGCTTGCCGCTGGCTTATAACCGCGACCTCCAAGAGGACAAAGAGCCGCTGTTCGACTCCCTCACCCAAGTGCGCGGTGCATTAGCCGCGCTGGCCGGACTACTGCGCACGGCCACTTTTGCTGAAGACCGTATGGCTGCCGCGGCCGACGACCCGTTACTAGCCGCTACTGACCTAGCCGAGGTTCTAGTCAGCCGCGGTGTGCCATTCCGACAAGCGCACGAACGCATAGCCGGCGTGGTGCAGACAGCGCTTGCCACCGACGGCGACTTCACCGAACTGGCTGTCGCCGAGATGGGACCTGAGGCACGGGAGATCCTGCAACCCGGCGTTGTCTTGGCTCGCCGCTGCAGTCCGGGCGGCGGGGGTGCAGCGCCTGTAGCCCTCCAGCGGCAGCGCTTTGAGCAACTTCTCAGCGCGGATGCGGCCCGACTCGCCGCCTTGGAGTCAGCACCGGAGTGAGCGGAGCGCTCGAGCGTTCGTTCTTTGAGCGTTCGGTCACGGCTGTGGCCCCTGACCTACTCGGAATGGTTCTGAGTTGCGGTGACCGCTCCGGGCGCGTCGTGGAAGTCGAGGCCTACGGCGGGGCCGACGACCCGGCCAGCCACGGTCACCGGAAACGCACCTCGCGCAACGATGTCATGTTCGGTCTGCCTGGGCGTCTGTATGTGTACTTCACCTATGGAATGCACTGGTGTGCCAACGTGGTCTGTGAGCCCGACGGGTGTTGTGGGGCTGTGCTAGTTCGTGCTTTGTCGCCGCTAAGCGGCCTCGACGAGATGTGGGCTGATCGTCCAAAGGCGCGCCGCGCCCGCGACCTCTGCAGCGGCCCCGCCAAGCTCACCGCCGCCTTGGGCATCTCTGGGCAGCACAACGGCGTGGACCTGCTTGCCGCAGACTCGCCGGTTACGCTCCGCCAACTCGAAGCCGAACCGCTACGGGTTGCCTCCAGCAGTCGAATCGGCATAAACCTCGCTACCGAACGACTTTGGCGTTGGTACATATCGGGCGACCCCAATATCTCTCGTTCGCCACGCTGAGTGGGACCGAACAGGCTTTCTAGTGTTGGTACATACTGGGCGACCCCAATATCTCTCGTCCGCCACGCTGAGTGGTCTTGCTGAGTGGTTTGGCTGAGCGAAAACACTGCCAATAGTCGGACTTCTCAGGTGGCCTGCGGGTAGTTTGAGCGAGTGAATATTGATCTCCGGGGCACAGTGGTAGCTGTCTGCGTAGGCACAGCCGGCGAGTTGGTCTCCAGTGGTCGCACCATCCAGAGCGCCTTTGTGAAGCAGCCCGTAGCAGGATCGGTGCGGGTCCATAAGCTGGGGGTCGAGGGCGATGAGCATGTCTACGAGGGCCACGGTGGCTCTGACGCGGCCGTTCTGGTCTACTCCCGTGACCACTATCAGTTCTGGCGCGACCGCGGAATCCAGCTGCCCGACGTGAGTGCGTTTGCCGAGAATCTCACCGTGGACGGTCTAACCGAGGCGGAGGTTCACCTTGGCGATGTCTTCGAGGTGGGGTCTTGCGTCATGCAGGTCAGCGAGCCGCGGTCGCCGTGTTACAAGATTGCTGCCCGATACGGCCGCAAGGACATCTCCATCGCGGTGCAGGAAACAGGCTTTACCGGTTATCTCATGCGCGTGCTGCAGGAGGGGGAAGTAGTGGCCAGCGACGAGATGAATCTCGTGCAGCGGGACAAGTCGCACGACTGCACCGTTGCCGAAGCAGGCCGCATCGTGAACGTGGATCGCAACGATCTAGAGGGCGCGAAGCGTTTAGTCAGCATTGAGGCTCTTAGCGACTCGATCAGGCACAAGCTCACCGCCCGCATCGCCCGCGGCGAGCGACTTGGACTAGATCTTGAGCGTTTGTACCTCTCGGGGCAGTTCGAAACCTAAGCAGCGGTGCCCTAGACATCGGTGGGGGTACCGCAACTCGGCATGGAGTTGACCTCGGCGAAGATAGCAATGTAGCTAGTGACAGCATCGCCATCTCGTGCGGTTACGGAAAATGCGGGGTCGCTCCCGGTGGCTAGCAACTTGGCGTAGGCGCGGCGATCTCCCAGGTAGGTATCCCAGTCCCCAAGCCAATCCTTAAGCAGGTCGGCGTCGGATCCCACCACGTCATCGGCCTCGGCGCGTAGTTCGGCCACCATCTGTTCGAATAGCGCGGTGGATTTGAGGATCTGGCGTGCCCGGTCTTGCAGTCCGGTTGCCTCTGCCGCTTTCGGCAGGAGGTCGACGGAGCGGACGGTGTCAGCGCAGATGCCCTCAGCGTCAAAGGTGAAAATGACATTGTGCAGGACATCGGGATGGCCGCTTGGTGCCAAGGGGGAGAATGCCCAGATCCAAAACCCGGCCATCACCGCTAAGGCCACGATCGCGGCGGTGGCTCCAGCCCGGTTCTTTGGCAACCATCGTCGGTTACCTCCAGGTCCGGCCGCGGGGTCCTCCGCGCCGCGCATGGAGTCAAGCCATTCCTGGACTTGCCGCTTTTGCGAACTGGGCACTACTCGTCTCCCGTCTCGCTGCCGCTGCCCGACTGGCCGTCGCCCTCCGATGGGTTTTGCTGGAGCAATTCGGCTGCTTCTAGCTCCGCCGGGTCTGGCTCCGGTGGCTCAACTGCCACCTCGATGATCACCGTGCTGCCGCCGCTGGCCAACTCGGTAGACCGGGGGATCTGGTTCACGACGGTCCCAGCCTCGGCGTCGGCTCGCACCACCTCGGAAACCAGCACGGTTAGGTAAGCCTCCTCAATGGCGGTCCGCGCTTTCTCCAGCGGCAAGTTGATCACCGACGGGACTTCCACCTCTTGGGGGTACTGCGTGGTAGTAGTCGTAGCCACGCTGGGGGTGAACGACTCTGACGCTAAACCCTTGTGGATGTCGGCCATCACAAGTTGGAAGATCTCCGCTGGGTACGACCCACCGGTCACGTCGCGTTCGGTCGTCGGCGGTTCCATGGGGATCTGTGCTTCGGGAAAGCCCACCCACACCGATGTCGTGTACTGCGGCGTGTAGCCCGTGAATCCAGCATCCACAAAGTTCTCCGCAGTGCCGGTCTTACCGGCAACCTGACGCCCTTCCAGCGCGGCTCGGCGTCCGGTTCCGGTCTCCACGACATCGCGCATGACGTCGGTCATCTCATCCGCGATCCTGCTGTCCAGCACCCGTGTGGAGTTGGGTTCGTGCTCGTACAGCACTGTGCCATCTAGGCGAGTAACGCGGGTCACCATCGTGGGCCGAATGTAGATCCCCCGACGGGCGAAGGTGGAGTAAGCCGCGGCCATGTCGAGGGTTGTCACGTTTTCGCTGCCCAGCACGGCCGCCAGCACTGGCTGCAGCGGTGACTCCACCCCCAGGCGCTGTGCCATAGCGACGCCGTTAGTTGGGGTGACATCCACCATGAGCTGGGCAAACACCGTGTTCGTGGAGCGGGCCAAGGCCTCGCGCAGCGTCATTAGCCCACCCCCGCCGGTGGCTGAGAAGTTTGACACCTCCCAGGTCTCCTCCAAGCCAGGGATCGGCAACTCGATCTCGCTTGGTGCCGGGTAGAGGGCGCTCATCTGGATGCCTTGTTCTAAGGCAGCAGCCAGGACGAACGGCTTAAAGCCCGAGCCCGCCTGGCGTCCGCCCTGAGTTGCCACGTTGAATCTGGCCGAGGGTGAGTCGCCGAAGAAGTCCCGCCCCCCGACCATGGCTTGTACGTGGCCGGTGTCATTGTGAATTACCACGATTGCTGCCGACGGGCCGGCTTCCCAGGGCAGGATCGCCGTCAAGGCCGCCTCGGCGGCGTGCTGCACGTCAGGGCGCAGCGTCGTATGGATACTCAGCCCGCCCTCAAATAGCAGCCGGACCCGCTCGTCGGGCGTGGCGCCGAAGCGGGGATCATTGATGATCCACTGCCGTACTTCCTCGACGAAGTGCCCGTACTCGTATTCCTCCTCCAGAGTCGCCACCCGCGGCGCTAGACGTAGCGGTTCGGTGCGGGCCTGCGCGAATTCCCGGTCACTGATCCAGTCATTGACGAGCATCCTTTGCAGCACCGCCTCTCGTCTTTGGATGGCCGACTCTCGGTTCTCGTAGGGGTTGCGGGCCGACGGGGCTTGGATCAAGCCGGCCAGCAGCGCTGCTTCAGCAAGCGTTAGTTCGTCTAGATGTTTGTCGAAGTATTCTCGGGCAGCTGTCAGCACGCCGTAAGCGCCCTCCCCGAAGTTCACGGTGTTGAGGTATTGCAGCAGAATGAACTCCTTGGTGTAGGCCCGCTCTAGTTGCAGTGCCAAGGCGATTTCCTCGATCTTGCGGCTGGCGGTGATCTCGGTGCGATCCAGGAAAGCCCGACCTACGTACTGCTGGGTGATGGTGGAGCCACCCTGAAGGACACCGTCTACTGAGATATTCGAGCGGGCGGCGCGCATTAGAGCCCGGAGGTCCACGCCCTGGTGCTGCCAGAAGCGTTCATCCTCGATGGCCACTACGGCGTCTTGCAGAATCCGGGGTACCTCATCGAGGGTTTCCAGATTCCGCCGATGCTGCTCACCTCGGAAGGTGGTGATTAGGCGACCCTCTGCGTCGTAGATAAACGAGGACTGCGCCGTGGCGGGTAGCGAGACGCGCAGATCACGCGTCTGGTAGCTGCAGGATCCAGCACCGAGGGCCACGGTAAGGGCCACCGGAACCAGCCAACCAACGGCGCGGCAGCGTGCGAGAATTGCGGACACGGCGACATTCAAAGCCTACGAGTGCGGGCTCGACGCGCCACGGCAATGTCGCTTAGCAACGAACCGGCGGCAGACTCGACAGCGTTGTGCTCTGGTCACAGCTGGTGACTCCGGGAACAAAGCAGGCACGGCACAGGCAAAAACACAGGAATCGGGCCCAGAGGACGAGGCGGTGAATGGTATGAGCACGCAGTTGGGGGCGACGGGTTTGGCCTTAATGGACGACCTCAGCGAGCGGGGTCTCGTTCATAACTTCACCGATCCAGAGGGGCTTCGGGCGTTGCTGGCCGAGCCACCAGCCGTTCTCTACTTGGGTATTGATCCATCGGCCAGCAGCCTGCATCTCGGCAACCTAATTGGCGTGTTGGTGTTGCGTCGCTTCGCCGAGGCCGGACATCGGCCTCTGGCTCTGGTGGGCGGCGCTACGGGCATGGTTGGAGATCCCAGCGGGCGATCCGACGAACGCAACCTGCTAGAGGCCGAGACCTTGAAGGCGAACGTGGCGTCGATCCGTCGTCAATACGCCAGCTTTGCCGGTGTGGCCGAAGCCGACGTTGTCAATAACTTCGACTGGACGGCGCCAATAGGGGTCATCGAATTCTTGCGGGATGTTGGCAAGCACGTAACCGTCAGCCAGATGCTGGCCCGTGAGTCGGTGCGCAGCCGGCTGAACAGCGCTCAGGGCATTTCCTACACCGAGTTCAGCTACATGCTGTTACAGGCTTTCGACTTCTGGTGGCTGTATGCGCACCGCGGCTGCCGACTGCAGGTGGGTGGGTCCGACCAGTGGGGCAACATCGTGGCGGGCATCGACCTGATCCGCCGTCGCTCGGGCGCCGAGGCCCACGGCCTTACCTGGCCGCTGTTAACCCGCGCCGACGGCCAGAAGTTCGGCAAGACCGCCGAGGGGACAGTTTGGCTAGACAGTGAACGCACACTGCCCTTCGAGCTGCATCAGTACTTGCTACGCAGCGAAGATGCCGACGTGGAACGTCTGCTAGCTCAGCTAACGCTGCTGCCGATGGCCGAGGTGCGCCAGATTGCCGCCGAGCATGCCGGGGCACCCGAGCGCCGCCTTGCCCAGCAGCGGCTAGCTGACGAGGTGACTAGCTTCGTTCACGGAGCCGCAGCCACGGCACAAGTCAACCTGGCTGCCGAGGCGCTCTATGGTGCGGCACCGATGAGCGGCGAGATGCTAGATGCCCTGGTGGGAATAGTCCCCCAGACTCACGCTCAATCAGCCGATTTGGCGGATCCAGAGGCACTTGTGAGCTTGCTCGTAGCTTCCGGACTGTGCGGTTCGCGGGGCGATGCCCGGCGCCAGCTTCGCCAGTCGGCTATCTCAGTGAACCGAAACAGGGTTTCACAAAGCGATGTGAACCCCAGTTGGGTGATCGAGGGCCGCTATCTGCTGCTGCAGCGCGGTCGCCGTGAGCGCCGTCTGATCTTGCTGGATTCCTAGCGCATCGCCGCTCGCCGGGGGAAAAACTGAAAGAGGGTGGTTGCGGTCTCGGTTGTGGGCTGCTAACGTGGACTCTCACCTTCGCACTCGGAAGTCGCCAATCGGCCGCAGACCGAGCGAGCGAGAAAGCGGGGCGGAGGCAAGAAGCTTAGGTCGGATGTCATCTTCTGAGTGGCATTCGCGACCCTTTGGGTTTGCGTTGACCGGGGCGCTCCTTGAAAACGGAAGAGAAGACGAATGCCAGTGCGGGTGGCCTCGTCGGAGTCCTGTCCGACGCGGCCTACCTAGCAATTCCGGATTGTCGGATGTGGGTAGGCACCCACTTCCGGCTCTCCAGTTGCGGCCGTGCAGGGAAATACCACGGGCGCAACATCAGATCGACGGTTCGGGGCGTTTCGCCGCCGCGGACCTGAGATGTTGACGGAGAGTTTGATCCTGGCTCAGGACGAACGCTGGCGGCGGGCCTAACACATGCAAGTCGAACGAGATGCCTTCGGGTATCTAGTGGCGAACGGGTGAGTAACACGTGAGAAACCTGCCCCGAAGACGGGGATAACCGTGGGAAACTGCGGCTAATACCCGATACCCCCGGCGCGGCGCATGCCGCGGCGAGGAAAACTCCGGTGCTTCGGGAGGGTCTCGCGGCCTATCAGCTAGTTGGTGAGGTAATAGCTCACCAAGGCTTTGACGGGTAGCTGGTCTGAGAGGACGATCAGCCACACTGGGACTGAGACACGGCCCAGACTCCTGCGGGAGGCAGCAGTGGGGAATCTTGCGCAATGGGCGAAAGCCTGACGCAGCCACGCCGCGTGGGGGACGAAGGCCCTCGGGTTGTAAACCCCTTTCAGCAGGGACGAAAATGACGGTACCTGCAGAAGAAGCTCCGGCCAACTACGTGCCAGCAGCCGCGGTAACACGTAGGGAGCGAGCGTTGTCCGGATTTATTGGGCGTAAAGGGCTCGTAGGCGGTTTGGTAAGTCAGGTGTGAAAGCTCAGGGCTCAACTCTGAGAAGCCATCTGATACTGCCATGACTAGAGTTCGGTAGAGGAGTGTGGAATTTCCGGTGTAGCGGTGAAATGCTCAGATATCGGGAGGAACACCAGCAGCGAAGGCGGCACTCTGGGCCGAAACTGACGCTGAGGAGCGAAAGCGTGGGTAGCAAACAGGATTAGATACCCTGGTAGTCCACGCCGTAAACGGTGGGCACTAGGTGTGGGACCTAATCAACGGGTTCTGTGCCGTAGCTAACGCATTAAGTGCCCCGCCTGGGGAGTACGGCCGCAAGGCTAAAACTCAAAGGAATTGACGGGGGCCCGCACAAGCGGCGGAGCATGTTGCTTAATTCGAGGCAACGCGAAGAACCTTACCTGGGTTTGACATGTAGGGAAAAGCCATAGAGATATGGTGTCCTTCGGGGTCCTACACAGGTGGTGCATGGCTGTCGTCAGCTCGTGTCGTGAGATGTTGGGTTAAGTCCCGCAACGAGCGCAACCCTCGTCCTATGTTGCCAGCGGGTAATGCCGGGGACTCGAAGGAGACTGCCGGGGTCAACTCGGAGGAAGGTGGGGACGACGTCAAGTCATCATGCCCCTTATATCCAGGGCTGCAAACATGCTACAATGGCCGGTACAACGGGCAGCGACATCGCGAGGTGAAGCGAATCCCTTAAAGCCGGTCTCAGTTCGGATTGGAGTCTGCAACTCGACTCCATGAAGTCGGAGTCGCTAGTAATCCCGGATCAGCAACGCCGGGGTGAATACGTTCCCGGGCCTTGTACACACCGCCCGTCACACCACGGGAGTTGGCAACACCCGAAGTCAGTGACCTAACCCGCAAGGGAGGGAGCTGCCGAAGGTGGGGTTGGCGACTGGGGTGAAGTCGTAACAAGGTAGCCGTACCGGAAGGTGCGGCTGGATCACCTCCTTTCTAAGGAGTAAACCTCTTGTTACTGGCCCATCCGGGCCATGAATGAGAGACTCCCAGTTGATGCACTGGTATCCCGTCTTCTCTTCCGTTTTGAGGGAGCGCCCACGAGGTTCCCATAGCTCCTTGAGAACTGCATTGCGAGCACGAGCATTTTTCGCAGGTGTTTCTTCGAGAAGCACCTAGCAAAAGTACTGAAAACCCAAGCTACTAAGGGCCAACGGTGAATGCCTTGGCGCCTACTACCGATGAAGGACGTGATTGGCTGCGATAAGCCCCGGTGAACTGTCGAGTAAGTGTCGACCCGGGGATGTCCGAATGGGGAAACCTG
>OZ219783.1:1285000-2391588 GCA_964291305.2 Acidimicrobiales bacterium
TGTTTATCTAGACAATTCCATTGGAGTGGCTTGAGATCCGCCTCGGGATGGCGATGTGGACACACCGTGACCTCGTAGCGCACCTGGATACAACCAGGGGTGTGAACAAAGTCACACCATCTGCCGCCTGGTTAGGGCCGCTGTTGGCTCCCGCCCCCACGTAGCGGTACTAGATTGAAAAACCGGTCGACCGCCAGCCACGTTGGCCCGGCGGTAGCTGTCGAAAGAAAAGTTACAAGAAGCTGAGTACAAGATTGCTAAGGGCACACACGTGACCGACACTGCAACCCAAGAGCCATCACCTCTAATTGCCGAGGAGCTGGATCGGCTGGTCATCCGTTTCGCCGGCGACTCCGGCGACGGGATGCAACTCACCGGTGACCGGTTTACTAGTGCCAGTGCCCTGTTCGGCAACGATCTGGCCACGTTGCCGGACTTCCCCGCCGAGATCAGGGCGCCAGCAGGCACCCTGCACGGTGTCTCGGCGTTTCAGGTGCAGGTGGCCAGTGAGACTGTCACGACGCCCGGCGATGCCCCCACCGTGCTGGTGGCCATGAATCCTGCCGCGCTGCGCAGCGAGCTAGCCCGCCTCGAAGTGGGTGGCACCGTGATCATCAACTCCGACGCCTTTGAAGAGCGAAACCTAGACAAGGCTGGCTACAGCCAGGACCCGCTCAGCGACGGCACGCTGGACCACTACACCACCTATCTGGTGCCCATGACGAGCCTCACTAAGGAGGTTTGCAAAGACCTGGGAGTGAAGCCACGGGATGCTGAGCGCAGTAAGAACTTCTTTGCCCTTGGCGTGGTGAGTTGGCTGTTCGACCGACCCACCCAACCCACGCTGGACTGGATCGACACCAAGTTCGGTCGGCGACCTTTGGTGGCGGCAGCCAACACGGCGGCCTTCAAGGCCGGCCACGCCTTCGGCGAGACCGCCGAGATGTTCCAGGCCACCTACAAGGTGCGCCCAGCCGAACTCGAACCCGGCACCTACACCAGCATCAACGGCAACACGGCGCTGTCTTGGGGGCTTATCGCCGCCGCCCAACAAGCAAAGCTGCCACTGTTTCTAGCTTCGTATCCCATAACGCCGGCCTCGGATGTGCTGCACGAACTCTCGACCCGAAAGAACTTCGGCGTGCGCACCTTCCAGGCCGAGGACGAGATTGCCGCAGTGTGCGCCGCAGTGGGAGCCTCTTTCGGGGGCCACATCGGTGTCACAACCACCAGCGGCCCAGGCTTAGCCCTTAAAGCCGAGACCATCGGTCTGGCGCTTAGCATTGAGTTGCCGCTGGTGGTAATAGACGTTCAGCGAGGCGGGCCCTCAACTGGTCTGCCTACCAAGACTGAGGCTTCAGACCTCAACCTAGCGCTGTATGGCCGCCACGGCGAAGCACCCCTACCGGTGGTAGCGGCTTACAGCCCGTCGCAGTGTTTCTTCGCTGCTATCGAGGCAGTCCGGTTGGCTCTAAAGTACCGCACTCCGGTGATTTTGCTCTCCGACGGGTACTTGGCCAATGGCTCGGAGCCTTGGCGCCTGCCAGAACTCGACGAACTGCCCGACATCAGCGTGAACTTCACCACAGATTTCAACGACACCGACGCCGAGGGCAATCCGGTCTTCCAGCCCTACAAGCGTGACCCTGAGACGCTGGCTCGCCCGTGGGCGGTCCCCGGTACGCCCGGACTTGTACACCGTGTTGGTGGCCTAGAGAAAGAGGATGTCACAGGCAACATCTCCTACACGCCCGCCAACCACGGCCGCATGACCCAACTGCGGGCTGCCAAAGTGGACGGCATCGCCGCCGACATCCCTCCGGCCATGCTGGATAGCCAAGGCCCGACCGAAATGGCCGTGCTTTCGTGGGGGTCGGTGTGGGGAGCGGTAACTAGCGCCATCCGCCGCCTACGCACCGGTGGCACTCCGGTGGATCACCTGCACCTGACCCACCTCAACCCGCTGCCGGCCGACTTAGGCGACCAACTCCGGAGCTACCGCCGTGTGCTGGTCCCCGAGATGAACCTGGGTCAGCTGACTTCGGTTATCCGCTCCCGTTACCTAATCGATGTAGTGTCTTTGAACAAGGTAGAGGGGGTGCCGTTCACGGCGGGTGAGATAGCCGCCGCCATCGCGGGAGTTTCAAGTGACAACTGATGTGACCGCCGCTACGTCCACCACTCGAGCCGACTGGACCAGTGACCAGGATCCCCGCTGGTGCCCCGGCTGCGGTGACTACTCCATCCTGTCGGCGATGCAGTTGCTTATGCCTCAGCTGGGAGCTAGTCCCGAGAACACCGTTTTCGTTTCGGGCATTGGCTGCGCTGCCCGCTTCCCCTACTACATGAAGACCTACGGAATACACGGGATCCACGGGCGTGCCCCGGCGCTGGCCACCGGCCTGGCCATCTGCCGCTCTGACCTAGACGTATGGGTCGTAGGCGGTGACGGGGACATCCTCTCGATTGGCGGTAACCACCTGCTGCACGCCCTACGCCGCAATATCAACCTCAAGATCTTGCTGTTCAACAACCAGATTTACGGGCTCACCAAAGGTCAGTACTCGCCGACGAGCGAGATAGGCAAGATCACCAAGTCCACCCCTCTTGGCTCGGTGGATGAGCCGCTGAATCCCCTGAGTGTGGCGCTCGGCGCCGAGGCCACCTTTGTGGCCCGTACCCACGACATGGACCGCGCTCACATGCAGGACATGCTCCGGCGGGCCTGGGAGCACACTGGCGCCGCCTTCGTTGAGGTATACCAGAACTGCAATGTGTTCAATGACGGAGCTTTTGCCGAGATCACTAAGAAAGACAAGCGTGCCAGCATGCTCATCTCGCTGCAGCACGGCGAGCCAATCCGCTTCGGGTCGGATATGGAGCGTGGCGTGATCATGAACCGTAGCGGCGAGTTGCAGATCGTGGACGTCAGCGACGTCGGGGAGGAGAACCTGCTGGTGCACAACGAGCTGGCCGATACACCGTCGCTGGCTTTCGCCCTGTCGCGTCTGGCTTCGGGGCCTTTCATGCCGACGCCGATCGGAGTTTTCCGGGCCGTTGAGGGGCCTGAGTATGCCTCGCAGCTGAGCCGGCAGTTGGCGTTCGCTCAGGATCGAAGTGGCCCCGGCGACTTGCACGCCCTACTCCGCTCCCGCGCCACCTGGGAAGTCGTCTGACGCTAAGCCAAGGTGGATCCACCCTCGACCCACTGGCGGCCGGGCGCGGCAGCTAGGCCATGAGTCCAGTGCCATTGAATGATCTGCGTAACTTCGTCATCGACCTAGATGGGGTGATGTGGGTCGGCGGCAAGGCTATCGCGGGGGCTGCCTCGGGAGCTAACCAGTTGGCTGCAGCGGGATGCAACGTGGTGTTCGTGACGAATATGTCGCGTCGCACGCTGGCAGAGCAGCGAGAAATGTTGGCACGTTGTGGGGTTAGGCCTCCAGTGGAGGTGGTGACTTCCGCGGTTGCGGCGGCGTCGCTGCTAGCTCCAGGAGATCGGGTGATGGTCTGCGGCGGGGCGGGTATTTGTGAGGCGGTGGAGAGTGTCGGCGCAACGGTGGCATGTAGCGCCTCAGATGACCCGCCGGCAACCGGCGCTGACTGCGCTGGCGAACCACCGGTAGACGCGGTGGTTGTGGGTATGGATCCCAGCTTCGACTACGCGTCCTGCGGGCGGGCGATGCGGGCGGTGCGGGCCGGGGCTCGCCTTATTGGCACCAACCACGACCCGACCTATCCCACACCCGATCGTCTGGAGGCCGGCGGTGGGGCGATTCTGGCGGCGGTTGCTGCGGCCGCCGAGGTGGAGCCCACCCTGGCGGGCAAGCCGCACGGGGCCATCGTGTCGTGTGTGCGATCACGCTTGGGGTCCGGCTCGGGGATGGTGATCGGCGACCGACCCGACAGCGACGGCCTGCTCGCTGAAGCCCTTGGATTCGACTTTGCCCTGGTGCTTAGCGGTGTGACATCGGTTGATGATCTGCCTGTGCAGCCCCAGCCGGCTCTAGTGGCCTCAGACCTGGCCGGCGTGGTTGACACCTTGCTGTAGGCCCTGTGTAGCTCGGTGAACTCCAGCAGACGTCGGCGCCTCGATGTAGAGCTCATACGCCGAGAAGTGGTTGCAAGCCGGGAGGAGGCCCAGCGGCTCATTGAGGCCAGGGCAGTGATCGTTAATGGTGCTGTGGCTGAACGGGCTGCCAGGGCGGTGCTCCCCGAGGACGCGCTGGAGGTCTTACGCCGCCCCCGCTACGTGAGCCGGGGTGGCGAAAAGTTAGCTGGAGTGTTGGCTTCGCTGGGGCTCGACGTCACCGGGCGGCACTGCATCGACGTTGGGGCCTCCACGGGTGGGTTCACCGACTGCCTGCTGCAGCATGGCGCCGCTGGGGTGGTGGCTGTTGACGTGGGCCGGGCGCAACTGCATGAGCGGCTGCGGGCCGCCCCGCCGGTGCGGAACCTGGAAGGGGTCAACGTGCGCTATCTAGAGCCGGGAGATATCGGCGGGCCCGCTGAAGTGGTGACCGTAGACCTCTCGTTCATCAGCCTGCGGCTGGTGATGGCCCGGCTAGCTGCGCTTGTGACCCCTGGTGGTGACCTGTTGGCACTAGTGAAGCCACAATTCGAGGCCGGTCGGCGCGAGGCTTCTGCGGGTCGGGGGGTCATCCGGCGGCCTGAGGTATGGCAGCGCACGCTACAGCAGGTGATGCAGGTTGCAGTAGCCGAGGGGTTAGCACCGCAAGCGGTCGTTCTAGCCGAACCGCCGGGCAGCGAAGGCAACGCCGAGTTCTTCCTGAGTTGCCAAAAGCCGCTAAAGAGGGGAGCTGGTCCCTTGCCGCCGTTAAGTGACCTAGTGTTGAGTGACCTGGTGGAAGCTGCGGTGCGGGCGGCCACCGAACGCGCCGCCCTAGTCTGAGCAGATGGCCCGTTTTGTGCTGGTAGTGCATCCGCAGCGTCCGCAAGCGCATCACCTAGCCCAAGAGCTGGCCTGCTGGCTGGCAGCTGAAGGTCACGAGGTGCGGTTACCCGGGCTAGATGCTCATTCGGCGGACCTGCCGGCGCTGGCCTGTAGCGACGCCGACGTTGCCGCTGCCGACTTGGTAGTGAGCCTCGGGGGAGACGGCAGCATCCTTCGGGCAGTGCGCCTGGCGGCCGACGCCGGCGTGGCGGTGCTAGGCGTCAACTTCGGAAAGCTTGCCTATCTGGCAGAGGTGGAGCCTGGCGCTGCCCGCAAGGCGATCCAGCGTTGGCTCACCGGCGAGTTTGACATCGTGGAGCTGATGCGCCTGGTAGTGCAGGTACGCACCGCGGCGGGCGACATTAGCGGAGAGCCTCTGAGGGCACTCAACGAGGTAGTAGTGGAGAAGCTAGATCGGGGCCGCAGCATACGGATCGGTCTGAGCCTGGAGGGTCGCTATTTCACCACCTATCAGGCCGATGGCCTAATCGTGGCTTCGCCTACTGGGTCGACGGCCTACTCCCTGAGCGTGCGTGGTCCTATCTTGGAGCCCACTCATCGGGCACTTGTCGTGACGCCTGTATCGCCACATTCGCTGTTCGATCGGTCTTTGGTGCTGCCACCGACCACCACAATCAGCATCCAAGTGGAGTCTGAGCACCCGGCCGCGGTTTCGATCGACGGTGATTTGTGTCGAGTGTTGCACCCAGATGGGGTCGTGGAGTGCACTGCTTCGGACCGACCGGCGCGCTTGGTAAGTACTGGACAGCGCCACTTTGATGACATTCTGCGAGCCAAGTTTGGTCTCGGCCAGATCGGGGTCAGAATGTGCTGACGGACCTGGTGGTTAGGAACATCGCGCTGATCGACGAGTTAGCGCTGCAATTTGATGGCGGTATGACAGTTCTCACCGGTGAGACCGGGGCTGGCAAGACGCTGCTAACTCAGGCGGTGGCGCTGCTAGCAGGGGGTCGAGCTGATCCGGGTCTGGTCCGGGTGGGCGCCAGCGAGGCGGAAGTGGAAGGACGTTTTATCGGCAATGATGGGGGAGAGTTGGTGGTACGTCGGGTGGTGTCGCGGGATGGCCGCGGTCGCGCCTACCTCGACGGCCGCCTAGCGACGGTGCGTGCCTTGCAGCACTCCGTTGCTGGCCGGGTAGACATCTGTGGTCAGCACAACCACCAGGCGTTGTTGCGCCCGGCGATGCGCCTCAGCGCACTCGACCGGTTTGCGGGCACCGATACAGCCCCGCTGCTCGAGGCTCGGCGGCTCTGCGCCGAACTAACAAAGCGCCTGGAAGCGCTGGGGGGTGACGAGCAAGCCCGGGCACGCCAGCTTGATGTCTTGGAGCATCAGGTGGCGACCCTGGATGCTGCCGACCTCACCGACCCTGACGAGGAGACGCGACTCGAGGCCATTGAACGGCTGTTGTCGGAAGCTGAGGAGACACGGGAAGCTGCTGCCGGAGCCGCCTACCTGCTAGGCGTCGACGGTCCTGGGGGAGAGGCGCTGGGCGAGGCCCTCGGTCGTATTGCCAAGTTCGAACCCCTAGCAGAGTGGTCGGGTGGGCTGGGTCGTCTGATAGAAGAACTCGGTGAATTGGCCGCCGGATTGCGCAATCTGGCCGAGGAGATCGTTGCTGATCCGGACCGACTAGCCGAGGTCACCGAGCGTCGCAGTTTGCTGGCCGACTTGCGACGCCGCTACGGGTCGACGCTGGCTGAAGTGATGACGTTCCGCGAGCAGGCGCGTCAGCGTCTAGCGGAATTGCGCGACGCCGAGGGAGCAGCAGCCCGTCTGGCTGTCGAGCTGGAGGCGGCTAAAGAGACCGAGCGGACCGAAGCCGCCCGTTTAGGTGATCTTCGTCGTCGTGCCGCCCCGTCCTTGGCCGAGGCCGTGACTGAGGAGTTGCAGCACCTGGCGATGCCTAACGCCAGCCTCTACCTGCGCGTCGGAGCCGACCCCGGAGACGACATCGAGTACCTGCTGGCAGCCAACTCGGGGGTGACGCCAGCTCCACTGGCACAGGTGGCCTCGGGGGGTGAGCTGTCGCGGGCCATGCTGGCACTGCACGTAGTGTTGCTAGCCGCGCCCCCCACGGTGCTGCTCGACGAGGTGGACGCTGGCATCGGCGGCGAGGCCGGAGCCGCGGTGGGGCGCGCTCTGGCTCGCGTGGCCTCACTTCGTCAGACCCTGGTGGTTACCCACTTGCCGCAGGTGGCGGCTTACGCTGACGCGCACGTAAATCTGCAGAAAATCGACGATGGCACCAGTGCCCGAATCTTAGCCCGGACACTCGATGCTGATGACCGGCTAGTGGAGTTGGCCCGCATGATCTCCGGCTCTCCCCACAGTGGTTCAGCCCGTGATCACGCCGCCGAACTCCTTGCCCGTGCGGCCGAAGAACGCCCCGGCCCGGCGGACGCCTAGCTTCCACCCAGATCGTCAGCCCCAGAAGCCCGTCGGCGATGTAAACTGCTATCCCGTGACGAAACACATCTTCGTGACGGGCGGAGTGGCCAGTTCGCTTGGCAAGGGTTTGACCGCCTCTTCTTTAGGTGCCCTACTGAAGGCCCGAGGACTCCGGGTGACTATGCAAAAGCTGGATCCCTACATCAATGTGGATCCCGGCACGATGAACCCTTTCGAGCACGGCGAAGTGTTCGTCACCGCCGACGGCGGCGAAACCGATCTAGACCTCGGACACTACGAACGTTTCATCGACGAGAACCTGACGCAGGAATCCAACGCCACCACTGGGTCGATCTATTCGGCCGTGCTGGAAGCCGAGCGGCGGGGGGACTATCTCGGCGGCACTGTGCAGGTCATTCCGCACATCACCGACGAGATTAAGCGATGCATCCTGGGCGTTGCCCGGCCCGAGGTAGATGTGGCCATTACCGAAATCGGCGGCACCGTCGGCGACATCGAGATCCTTCCCTTCTTGGAGGCCGTGCGACAGATGCGTCTTGATGTGGGCCGGCACAACGTGTGCTACGTGCACGTCACCCTGGTGCCGATGATTGGCCCCACTGGTGAGCACAAGACCAAGCCCACCCAGCATTCGGTAACTGAGTTGCGCGGTAGGGGTATCCAACCCGACGTAATCGTCTGTCGCAGCGACACCCCCATCTCCGATGACTTGAAGCGCAAGATCTCCAACCTGTGCGATGTCCCCATTTCTGCCGTGGTGAACGCCGCCGACGCTGAGAACATCTACGACCTGCCGCTGATTCTGCACGACGAACGCCTCGACGACGTAGTCGGCGAGTTGCTGGACTTCGACGGCGAACCAGACCTGAGCAGCTGGCAAATCTTGAGCGAACGCACTCACAACTCCACCGATGTGGTGCGCATCGGGTTGGTGGGTAAATACGTGCGCCTTATAGATGCTTACCTCTCGGTGGCGGAGGCGCTGCGCCACGCGGCCAGCTCGCGGGGAACCAAGGTGGAGATTGACTGGATTCCTGCCGAGGAGGTGGAGGGCCTGCTGGCTTCCAGCCGATTGGCCGATTTGGAGGGCATTGTTATTCCCGGCGGGTTCGGCTCGCGCGGCATTGAGGGGAAGATCGCCGCGGCTGCCTACGCCCGGGAGCGGGGCATACCGTGCTTGGGGTTGTGCCTGGGTATGCAGGTCATGACTGTGGAATTCGCCCGCAACGTGGCTGGTTTAGCAGAGGCGCACTCCACCGAGTTCGATCCCCGCACACCGCATCCGATCATCTGTCTAATGGAAGAGCAGCGCAAGGTTACTCACAAGGGCGGCACGATGCGGCTGGGTTCCTACGTAGCCCAGCTACGCCCCGGTAGCCAGGTCGCGGAGATTTATGACAGTGAAGTGGTGGCCGAACGTCATAGGCATCGCTACGAGTTCAACCCCGACTACCGAGACCTAATAGAGGAGGCCGGACTGGTGTGCTCGGGTGTATCCCCCGATGGGCTGCTCGTGGAATTCGTGGAACTCCAAGGGCACCCGTTCTGGATCGGCACCCAAGCCCACCCGGAGTTCCAGAGCCGACCCAAACGCCCCGCCCCGCTGTTCGCCGCCCTCATTGACGCGGCTCTGGACCGTCTCGAAAGTCGCAACCCGCGCTTGCAGTTCAGTGGTGAGGCGGCGGTGGCGGTGGAGATTGTGTGAGCCCCTCGGGGCTGCCGGCAGAAGTCGAAGAGTTCCTGGACTGGCTGGCGCTCTCTCAGGGTCGCGCTGGCAACACTATCGAGGCTTATCGCCGTGACCTGGCCGACTACCTGGCCTTCCTTTCCGAGGAGGGGTGGGACCACTTCAGCGTTCCCACTACTGGAGTGCTGGCGTGGGCGCGAGCGCGGCAGGATTCGGGGCTGGCATTGACCACAGTTAGGCGGGGGCTAACCACGATACGCAACTTCCATAGCTGGCTGATGCTGGAGGAGGGGAGGCCCGACGACCCGGCGGGCACCGTAGAGTTGCCGTCTATCCCTCGCGGGTTGCCCAAGGCGCTTAGTGAGGAGGAAGCAGCCTGCCTAGTGGCGGCACCAGCGGGAGGAGGATCGCTGGCTCGACGCGACCGCGCCGTGTTAGAGACGCTCTACGGCACTGGGGTTCGAGTCTCAGAGTTGGTGGGACTTTCGCTAGGTGATGTGGACTTGGCTGCGGCATCGCTGCGGGTGCTTGGCAAGGGAGCTAAAGAACGGGTAGCTCCACTAGGTCGTCTGGCCCTAGCAGCCCTAGAAGAGTGGCTGGCACCGGCAGGTCGAGGCGAACTAGAGCCCGAGCGGTGGGCGTCTAGGCGCGACTCTGAGGCGGTGTTCCTAAACCAGCGCGGCACCCGACTCAGCCGCCAGGGCGTGTACCAACTAGTGCGACAACATGGTGAGCGTGCGGGCATAAACTCTCTGGTCACACCTCACGTGCTGCGTCACAGCTTCGCCACCCACCTGCTGGACAATGGTGCCGACATCAGGGTTGTGCAGGAGTTGTTGGGTCATGCCAAGGTCACAACCACGCAGATTTACACCTCGGTATCGCGCCAGCGGCTGTTCCGGGTTTACGCCGAGGCTCATCCCCGGGCCCGTCTCGGTAATCCGGAGAGTTCCTGAGTCGCTCAGCCTTGGGGTAGGAATCCCATTGCTTGGCGGACGCGGTCCATGGTCGCAGCGGCGATCGCACCCGCGGTTTCAGCGCCGGCTGCCAGAGCCCGCTGGGTCTCGGCGGGGTCGGCGCTCAACTCGCCAAAGCGCTTACGGATCGGTGCTAGTAGCTCCACCACGGCTTCGGCGCAGTCGTTCTTCAGGGGCCCGTAACGGTCGTAGGCCACAGCCACATCCTGAGGGCTCTGGTTAGTGGCGGCTCCCAAAATCTCCAGCAGATTCGACACACCGGGCTTGGTGTCTCGGTCGAAGCGCACTTCGGCTTCACTGTCGGTGACCGCTCGACGAATCTTACGGCGCACCACCTCCGGGCTGTCTAGCAGCCAAATGGTGCCGGGAGCCTCTCCGGCCGACTTCGACATCTTGCGCTTGGGGTCCTGCAGGTCCATCACCCTGGCACCAGCCGGGGGGATGCGGTGCTCAGGTATCACTAGCACCTCGCCGTAGCGGGCGTTGAAGCGCTGGGCGATATCTCGGGTCAACTCGATGTGCTGGCGCTGGTCGTCACCAACGGGTACGAAGTCTGTGTCGTACAGCAAGATGTCGGCAGCTTGCAGCACCGGATAAGTAAACAAACCGGCCGAGACGAACTCGATATCTGCAGCCTTGTCCTTGAACTGGTGCATGCGTCGTAACTCGCCAAAGCCGGCGGTGCACTCAAGTACCCAGGCCAACTGGGTGTGCTCCGGCACGTGGCTCTGTACGAACAACACGCAGATGTCGGGGTCCAACCCGGCTGCCATCAGCATTTGCGCTAAGTGCAGGGTAGCGCTTTGTAATTCTTCAGGGTCCTGCGGCAGCGTCACGGCGTGCAAGTCAACGATGGGATGAAACGACTCGTGCGTGTGCTGGTCGGCCACCCAGTTCTGCAGAGCGCCTAGCAGGTTGCCCAAGTGGACATCGCCGCTGGGCTGGATGCCCGAAAGGATGCGTTGCACGCCGGAAGGCTATCCCCGCTGGCCTTGGCTTGATCCTCAGTCTGGACAGTTTCGACACCTAAGGTTAGGGCATGGCAGTGAAGGTGCGAGCCCAACGGTTCGAAGGGCCACTGGAGTTGCTAATGCACCTCATCATGCGTCAAGAGATGGATGTCTGCGATATCTCACTAGCGGCACTGGTGGAGGACTACCTGACCGAGACGGCCCGCATGCGCGAGCTTGACTTGGAGTCTGCGACAGAGTTCCTCCTCGGAGCGGCCACACTGGTGAGTCTCAAGGCGCGCCGGCTTTTGCCCGAACCCGAAGTCGACGAGGCCGAAGACGAAATCGACCTGCTGGCGGGCCGCGACCGCCTGCTGGCGCGCATGCTGGAATGCAAGACGTTCGCCCGGGCGGGGGCAGCGCTAGCGCACCTCGCTGATCTGGCGGCGCTCTCAGCGCCGCGCCGATGCGGGCCCGAGGAGCGCTATCTGGACTTGCTGCCAAACCTGCTCGACGGTGTAGAGGCCAGCGAGGTGGCTACCGCTTGCGCTAGGGCTCTGCAAGCCGCAGAGGTACCCCGCGTGGATCTCTCACACATATCTGCCGACACGCTGCAGGTGGGCGACGTGGTAGCAGACCTATCACTCCGACTACCGCTACAGGGCCGTACCACCTTTGCTGCCCTGACTCGCTCGCTGCCGGGGCGGCGCGAGGTAGTTGTGCACTTCTTGGCTCTGCTGGAACTCTTCAAACAGAACCGGGTTGAACTCCACCAGGACGGCTCGCTAGGGCGAATAATGGTGGAGTGGCGCGAGCCGCTAGTCACCCCCACCAGGGGTGTTACCGCAGTGCTGGAATCGGTGGTCTGATGGACGCCGAACGGCGGCGGGCGCTTGAAGCCGTGCTGATGGTTGCAACCGAGCCGGTTGCGGCACAACTAATGGCGCAACTGCTGGAAATCTCCCTGGCCGAGGTGGAGGCGGAGCTGGCCGACATTGCTCGGTCCTGCGAGGGTAGGGGCTTCAGGCTGGAGCAGATCGCTGGTGGTTACCGCTTTGCCAGCCATCCCGACTGCGCTCCTTACGTAGAGCGTTTCGTGCTGGCTCGCGAGCCCGTCCGACTATCGGGCGCAGCTTTAGAGACTCTCGGTGTCATCGCCTACAAACAGCCGGTCTCACGCTCGCAAATCGCTGCCATCCGCGGGGTAAACGCAGACGGAGTTGTACGTACCCTGCAGCGCCGGGGACTGGTGGAACCGGTCTCCCATGACCCGGGGCCGGGAAACGCCGTGCTTTTCGGAACCACCACACTGTTTTTAGAGAACCTCGGCCTCGACACGCTGGCTGATCTTCCACCGCTGGGCGACTTCGTACCCGACTCTGAGGTCATCGAGGCCATAGACACCTCTTTGCGTGACGGGGAGCGGCCTCGGCGTCACGACGGGGGACAGGGGTCGGCGCCTGAAACGCCTGCGTGAGCGAACCCCAGCTACCGCACAGCGGCGAGCGACTGCAGAAGGTCCTGTCAGCGGCTGGAGTTGCTAGCCGTCGCCGGGTCGAAGAGATGGTGTGGGCGGGGCAGATCCGCGTCAACGGTCAACTGGCTCACATTGGTCAGCGAATCCGGCCCGATGTGGACATCGTGGAGGTGGCAGGAAAGGTCATCGGGCTGCGCCGCGACTTGGTGTATTACCTGCTGAACAAGCCTGCGGGGGTGGTGAGTACGGCTAGTGATCCCCAGGGCCGCCCGACGGTGCTGGATGGGTTGCCTGCCGAGCCCCGTGTTTACCCGGTTGGCCGTTTGGATTTGGACAGCGAAGGCTTGTTGCTCTTGACCAATGACGGTGACTTAGCTCGCTGGGTTATGCACCCGTCGACCGGCTGCGAGAAGGAGTATCTGGTGGCCGTTGAGGGCCGCATTGCCGCGGGAGTTCTGCGAGCTTTACGTTCGGGTGTGGAGCTGTCTGACGGGCGCACCTCACCAGCGCGGGTTTCCACCCCGCAGCAGGGGTTGCTGCGCATCGTCTTGACCGAGGGACGCAATCGGCAAGTTCGCCGCATGTGCGGTGCCGTCGGCCTAACGGTCACTCGCCTAGTCCGCACCCGCATTGGCCCCTTGCGGGACACTCGTTTGGGGCCGGGGCAGTGGCGACAACTTGCGCAGGCCGAACTGCGGCTGCTGGAGTCGTCGCTCGGGACCGACTTGGAGCCGGCGGACCAGCAACCGTACCGCCCGCGGTGATGTCGGCCTCTACCGCAGGTCGGAGCTTGTGAGTTCGGTAGAATCTCCCGCCGTGCCGCGCCAGTTGAGAGCTCTGCGAGGAGCGGTAGCCATCTCCGAGGACACTCCTGAAGTGGTGGCTTCGCAAGTCGAAGCACTTTTGCGCCAGTCATTCAACCGCAATGACATCGCCCCGGAGGATCTAGTCAGCATCTTATTTACCGCCACTGACGATATCTGTTCGGCGTTCCCGGCTCAGGCAGCACGCGAGCGGCTGGGGCTGGTTGACGTCCCTCTGCTCTGTGCCCGTGAAATGAACGTGGAGGGTGCCCTACCTGGGATGATCCGCGTGCTGGTGCATTTCTATACCGATCGAGAGCGCGCCGCGGTACAGCATGTATATCTGGGCTCGGCAACCGCTTTGCGCCCCGATCTGACACCCTAGAGCCTTATGGGATTGGGAGCGCCGGTAGCCCTCGCCGGCAGCGTCCAAATACACGGGCTCGGTCTAATCGGCGGGTCGATTGGCCTCGGTTTGCGTGCTGCGGGTTGGTGGGTTTCGGGCTGGGATATCGATGAGCTGCGAGCCAGGCAGGCTTTGCGCTTAGGTGTGGTGAACGAACTTGCTCAGACCCCAAACGTAGACGTGACATTTGTGGCCACGCCGGGGGCGGAGATCCCAAGGCTGGCCAGAGAGGCCCTTGAGGCCGGCGAGGGCGTCGTTACGGATGTGGGCAGTGTGAAGGGGCCAATCTGTGCGGACATAGAGCACCCTCGCTTTGTCGGTGGGCACCCCATGGCCGGCAGCGAGCAGATGGGCATCGCCGGTGCCCGACCAGATATGTTCGCTGGTGCGGTTTGGGTGTTGACGCCCAGCGCCTCCACTCTCGATGCGACCTACACGGCTGTACGGGCTGTGGTGGCCGAGTTGGGTGCGGAGGCAGTCACCATGACGCCAAGCCTGCACGACACGCTGGTTTCGGTCGTCTCGCATGTGCCGCACCTGACTGCTGCGACTCTGATGCGCTTGGCGGATGAGCGAACTGCCGATCGGGCTGTGCTGCAACGTCTCGCCGCTGGGGGGTTTCGCGACATGACTCGCGTAGCGGCTGGCAGCTCGGATATTTGGCTGGACATCTGCGATGCCAACAGCTTGGCAATCTGCGCTTCGCTGGACCGTCTGATCGAAGCCCTGGCGGAGATACGCGATGTAGTGCAACGAGGCGAGCGTGACACTCTGCGAGTAATGCTAGAGCAGGCACGGGTGGCGCGAATCAACCTGCCTTCGGGGATCCCCGCCGATGTGGAGTTGGCCGCGCTGCGGGTACCGGTGAAGGATCGGCCCGGCGAGGTCGCTCGCATCGCCACCCTCGCTACCGAAATCGATGTCAACATCTACGACCTGGAGATCGCCCATTCCACCGAGGGCGACCGGGGTGTTCTAATCATGATCGTGGCTGCTGACTTAGCGGAGCGTCTGCGGGCCGCTCTGGCGGCCGACGGCTATCCCTCCTCGGTACGACACCTGGGCGTCTGAGACATGCAGCCGGTGAGCCTGAGCGGCGACGGCGACACACTGTTGGTCAGCGCTGGCGGGCCGCTTAGTGGCGATTTGCGAGTGCCCGGCGACAAGTCGATCTCACACCGAGCGCTGCTGTTGGCTGCCCTCGCAGAGGGCACTTCGCATATCGCTGGACTATCTGACGGTGCCGATGTGGCTGCCAGCGCCGCGGCAGTACAGTCGCTAGGGGCGATCCTGCAGCGGACAGGGGAGTCGGTGACCATGCTGGGCGGAACGTTGCGACAGCCCGCCGGCCTCATCGACGTGGGCAACTCCGGGACCTCCATCCGCCTGCTCGCTGGCATTGCTGCCGGATGCCCTTTCACGACGGTCATTTCGGGGGATGCCTCGCTGAACCAGCGTCCTATGGACCGAGTAGTTGAGCCTTTGCGGCTCATGGGTGCGGACCTCCAGGGTGCCGACGGGGGACGGCGGGCGCCGCTGCGCATCACCGGTGGAAACCTGCGGGGCATAACCTGGCAACCGCCTGTGGCCAGCGCCCAGGTAAAAGGGGCCGTCCTGCTGGCCGGACTGTTTGCCGACGGCGAGACTGTGGTGCGCGAACCGATTCCCACGCGTGCCCACACCGAGGAGATGCTGGCGGCGTTTGGGGCCGATGTGCGGATCGGTCCTGGCGAGGTGGCGGTGCGAGCCTCGCGGCCGGCACCTTTTGATTTCGTCGTGCCAGGCGACCCGTCGGCGGCTGCCTTCTGGCTGGTGGGAGCTGCACTGATACCGGACAGCGAGTTAACCGTGCACGACGTGTACCAAGGCCAGGGTCGAGATGGCTACCTGAAGGTGCTGGCCCGTATGGGTGCCGATATCTCGGTGGTGCCGTCAGGCCACGGGCGAGTCCGAGTGGTGGTCCGTCACGGTCCGCTGCGCGGCGTGACCGTGTCAGCAGAGGAGGTGCCGGACCTCATCGACGAGATTCCCGTGCTGGCAGTGGCGGCAGCCGCAGCAGAAGGCGTGACTCGCTTCGAGGGGGTCGGCGAGTTGCGACACAAGGAGAGCAACCGCCTTATCACTGTGACCGATGGTCTAGCGGCTCTCGCTATTGCAGCCGAGGTAGATGGCGACACTTTGGTGGTGAAAGGCGCTTCGCGGTTGCAGCGTGGCCGAGTCGACGCAGCCGGGGACCATCGCATCGCCATGGCGTTCTGTATTGCAGCCCTGGTGGCTGGAGGGGGCGAGATCTTGGGCTGGCGTTCTGTCGCTACCAGCTACCCCGGCTTCATTGCGGATCTAGCGTCGTGTCAGGCTTCGTGAGGCCGGCAGTGCAGGTAGCCATCGACGGACCCGGGGGTGCGGGCAAAACGTCAGTCGCCCGAGCCGTGGCTGATGCTCTGGGAGTGGAGTACCTAGATACTGGCGCCATGTACCGAGCTGTGGCTGCGGCGGTGTTGCAGCGGGGGATTAGTCCCACCGATGGCGAAGCGGTGGCCGCGGTGGCCTCTCATGTGGCAGATGAAATTGAGTTGGACCGAGGCGTGGTGTTGCTCGAGGGAGTTGACGTGAGTTCGGAGATCCGGGGCGCGGAGGTGACCGAAGCGGTCAGCGGTGTGGCTGCCAACCCGGCAGTGCGCGCCATTATGGTGGCGCGTCAGCAGGCTTGGGCTGCGGCCCGCCGCGGGTGTGTTATGGAGGGTCGGGATATCACTACCGTGGTGCTTCCCGAAGCCGATGTCCGGGTCTACCTCAGTGCTGATGCAGCGGTGCGGGCGCGCCGCCGCTCGGGTGAATCGGGGGGCAACGAAGCTGCTGTCCGCGCTGCGCTTTCCGAGCGGGATCGCCGCGACAGCACTCGCCACCACGACCCGCTGCCGGCACCGGGGAGCCTGCCGACGGGAGTACGCCAAATCGACACCACGCACTGCGCCGTCAGCGAGGTGGTCGCTGAGATCATGCAGTTGATCGAGACCGTTCGGTAATGCTTCAACCATGAGTGCCGCTGCCCGGCAACCGCCCAGACCCCAGCCGTCGGCCGATCCGCGCCACGGAGGGGTGACTTTTGGGCTTCCACCGTCGTGGTATGGCATCCTGCTTTACCACACGTGCCGCTGGTTGCTCTTGATCATTATGGGGTCCTACCTAAGGATCCGCCGCCGCAACCATCGGCGGATGCCCTCTGGCCCGGTGATCCTGACGCCGGCTGGTCATCGGTCCAACCTGGACACGCCGCTGGTTGGAGCGGCTTCGCCTCGACGGCTCAACTACATGGCCAAGAGTTCGCTGTTTAAGAGCCCTTTCTGGACGCGTTTTCTCACCGCGGTGGGGGGGTTTCCTACCGAACGGGACCGAGTGGATCGTCGGGCGCTGCACTGCGCTCGGGCGGCGCTAGACCGCGGCGAGCCGGTGGTGGTGTTCCCCGAGGGGGAGCGCAAATCCGGGCCGCGGGTTCAGCCGCTCTTTGACGGTCCGATCTGGCTCTCGGTTATGACCGGCGCGCCTATTCTGCCAGTGGGTATCGGTGGTTCCGAGCAGGCCATGCCTAAGGGAGCTGTGTTTCCTCGTTTCCGCCGGGTGCGATTTATCTTTGGCGAGTTAATTCCGGCACCGAAACCCGCTGAAGGCAGGCGTACAGTCACCAGTTCGCAGCGGGCCGAGGCGAGCGCCCGGCTGCGTGAGACCCTACAGCAGCTCTTCGATGAAGCCCAGGCTTGGGCGGGGGTGGCGGGTTACTGAAGGACGGAGCTGGCTTCTACGAGGCGGTCACCGCCTACTCCCTCGGGTGGTACAGCTCCGAGAGTGATGGCGGCGAAACCGGTCACGGCGCTGAGTAACTCACGTAGTTGGCGGGGAGGGGGAAAGTACTCGTCCTCGGTGGTGACGCTGACCTCTTCAGTGCCCGAGCACGGGGCCAGGCGCTCCAGCACCTCGGTGACAAGTTCCTCGGGGGCCGAGGCACCGGCGGTGAGCCCAACAGTGCCGCATAGATCAGCGGGCAGCTCCGAGGCGCGGTTGACGCGCAACACTCGGGGGCATCCCATGTCGTTGGCTAAGCGCTCCAGCGCCAACGTGTTGGAGGAATTTGCCGAGCCCACGATCACGAAGGCATCACAGCGTTCGGCAATGGCAGCCAGGGCCGCTTGACGGTTCGTGGTGGCAAAGCACAGGTCGCTACGGCCTGGGGTCCACATGCTAGGGAATCGCTCTCGAGCGGCCTCAGCTACTTCGGCCCAGTCCCGGTGGCTGAGCGTGGTCTGGGCCAGCAGGGCGACCGGTTCGGCAAAGTCCGGCAGGGACGCCACGTCCCCGGTGGACTCCACTCGGTGGATAGCCTCGGGTGCTACCGCCATTGTCCCGACGGCTTCCTCGTGGCCATCGTGGCCGACGTAGACGATGCGGTAGCCCTTACCGGCGCGGACCCGCACCTCATGGTGCACCTTGGTTACTAGCGGACAGACCGAATCCACCACGTAGCCACCCCGCTCATAGGCGGCGGCCTGTACTTCGGGAGCCGAACCGTGAGCGCTCAGCATTAGGGGGGAGCCAGCAGGCACCTCAGCGATGTCGTCCACGAAGACCACTCCCAAGGCCTCGAACTGCTTTACCACCAGCTTGTTGTGGACGATCTCGTGGTAGCAGTAGACCGGCGGTTCGAAGGCGCTGACCATGACAGCCAGAGCCTTGATTGCCATCTCGACGCCGGCGCAGAACCCTCGCGGCGACGCCAGTAGGACCTTTTCCACTGCCATCCATCTCAGACTACCTGCCCGAGGTGCGGCGGTAGAATTTGTCTATGGCTCGCCCATGCGTTATTGCCTTGGAGCCGGCGGGTCCGGCAGCGCAAGCAGGTCTAGTTCTCGGCGACGAGTTGGTCTCGTTGAATGGCGTGGCGCCCCGCGATGTGCTGGAGTACCGCAGCCTGGTGGACGAACCTCTAGTTGAGCTAGAGGTTTATCGGGGTGGCCTACAGTTCAGCGTAGAGGTCCACAAGCCGGCCGGCGCTCCGCTGGGCTTGGAAGTGCACTCCGCACTTTTTGACCAAGTGCGTACCTGCGACAATCACTGCGAGTTCTGTTTCATTTACCAACTTCCACCCGGGATGCGCTCCAGCCTCTACTTAAAAGACGATGACTACCGGTTGTCGTTTCTCTACGGCAACTTCACCACGCTTACTCGCTTCACCGAGGCTGACCTCGAGCGGGTCCTGGACGAGGGTCTCTCGCCGCTGTTCGTAAGCATCCACGCAACTGACGGCGATTTACGGGCCGAGATGCTGCGAAACCGCCGGGGTGCTACCAGCTTGCGCTGGCTACGATTGCTGCTCGCTGCTGGGGTGACTGTCTACGGGCAGGTAGTTGTCTGCCCGGGTGTCAATGACGGGTTGTGGCTCGAGGACACCTTCTGCGGTGTGCTGGACTCCTACGCCGAATTGAGCGGGCTATGTGTGGTCCCCCTCGGGGTTAGCCGTCACACCTCTGCCAGCCGGCTGCGGCCACACACCGTTTCCGAGGCAGTCGCGGTACTTGACGCCGTAGAGACCTGGCAGGGTACCTTCCTATCTGCGCTCGGGCGCCGCATGGTGTTCGCCGCCGATGAGTACTATCTGCTGGCCGGCCGCGATCTCCCACCACCGGAGCACTACGAGGGCTTCCCCATGCACGAGGACGGCGTGGGTATTGCCCGCAACTTCACCGAGGAGTTCAACGGTCGCTCGACAGATCCAACAGGGGTCCAGGCCGGATTCTTTGCCTGGGTAGATGGCGCGCCGGCGACCGGCTACCGAGCAGCTCACACCGGCTGCGCAGTTCACATCCCCAGTCACGCAACCCCGCAGAGGCACTCCAACGGCCGTCCGCGAGGTTTCGACGCGGCCGTGACGCTGCGGCGTCGCGCTGGCACCGCTGTGTTGACCGGCGAGTTGGGTGCAGCGGTACTGGGGCCAACTCTGACCGCTGCCGGCTTCGGTGATGTCCGGCTGGTTGTCGTGGACAACCAGTTCTTTGGGGGCAATATCGCGGTTACGGGGCTGATGGTTGGCGAGGATGTAGCCAGGGTGCTGGCGGATCAGCCTCCCGATGGCCGCTACTTACTGCCCGACGTATGTCTCTCGGGTGGCCGTTTCCTAGACGGGCTCACGACAGCTGATCTGCCGAGGGCGGTAGAGGTGGTTCCGACCGACGGCATTGCCTTACGGAGAGCGCTAGATGCCCGCTGAATCCACCGCGGCGGCGGTTCCCACCAGCGGTCTTGGCAAAGGGATATCCCAGCCTCTGCCCACGGTGGCAGTGGTCGGTCGCCCTAACGTCGGGAAGTCGACGCTGGTGAACCGCATTATTGGCCGCCGCGAGGCCATCGTGGAGGAACGCCCCGGCGTGACCCGCGACCGCAAGGAGTGGACCGCCTCTTGGTTGGGTCGAGCCTTTGTTGTTTGGGACACCGGTGGTTGGCAGCCCGATGGGTTTGCTGGTGAGCTAGCCGAGTTGGACCGCAAGGTTTCGGCCCAGAGCCGTAAGGCCATGCTGGAAGCCAATGTGGTCGTGCTGGTGACCGACGTAACTTCCGGTGTGACCGACCCCGATATCGCTACTGCGGAGTTGCTGTGGCAGCGTGGCCGCCCGGTGCTAGTAGCTGTGAATAAGGTGGACGACGAGAGCCGCGAGCCGCTCATCTGGGAGTTCGTGTCTCTGGGCTTGGGTGATCCTCATCCCATCAGCGCACTACACGGGCGGGGCTGTGCCGACCTGCTGGACGCGGTAGTGGGCGAACTGCCCGAAAGCATTACCGCTGGTGAGGCTGCTGGTGCTACTCCCGGGGGCGCAGAGGCCGAAGGCGAGCTTGACGCAGCCGTTACCGAGGTGAGTTGTGTATCGGTGGCGATCGTGGGTCGGCCCAATGTCGGCAAGTCCACGTTGTTCAACCGGCTCGTCGGCGAGGAACGCTCGGTGGTTCACGATCTGGCCGGCACCACAAGAGACTCAGTGGACACACTGCTGCAAACCCCACTGGGCGAAATACGGCTAGTCGACACCGCCGGACTGCGCCGTCGCAGCCGCATCGATAGCGACACTGAGTACTACGCCATGCTACGAGCCCTGCGGTCGGTGGACCGAGCCGACGTGGTGCTATTGCTAGTGGATGCCACTCAGGGCATAACCCACCAGGATCAACGCCTTGCTGAACGAATCGACGGCGCCGGCTGTCCCATCCTCTTGCTGCTGAACAAGTGGGACTTACTGGACACCGAGGAACGCCTCGCCATACGTGAACAGGTCGGAAAGCGCTTGAGTTTCCTCAGCAGCTCGCCCACGCTGGGCATCTCGGCCCACACCGGGCGGGGTGTAAACCGCATCTTTGGTGCCCTAGGCGGCACTGTGGAGCAGTACCAAAGGCGCATCCCCACCCAGGCGGTAAACCGAGCTATCCGTGAGGCTCAGGCGGCGCACCCTGCCCCGGGCGGGGCACGAGTGCTTTACGCCACTCAGGGAGCCACCGATCCGCCGACTTTTACGCTGTTTGTGAATCGTCGTCTGCCTTCCACCTACCTGCGCTACCTGCAGCGGTGCCTGGTGCAGGCGTTCGACCTGGGCGCTACTCCGGTTAAGTTCCACGTACGTTTCCGCTGACCGCAGTCCCCGACTCGGGGCCGGGGCGGCGCCGGCGAGTAGATTCGATGTCTGTGCAGGAGATCATTCTCGGCATCACCGCTTTGCTCTGTCTCGTGGCCAGCTTCAGTTGGGGACGCATCGCCCGCTACCGCTGGCGCTTTTACCAGCAGGTCCGCGAGGCCATGGAGTCAGTCGCCGCTGACCAGGAAACCGAGGAGACCAGCGACTCGTATCACGAAGAGGCGCACGCGGCTGAGGCGTTGGCGCGCTCTAGCTTCCTGCGCGACCTCCACGCCGCCTCGCTGTACCTGCTGCTGGCGATCATTGCGCTCTTCCTAGTCACCACCGACACTGAGTTTTGGACCGTGGTGATGCTGGTGGTGGGGGTGCCGGCAGCTCTGACGATGATGTGGGGGCGAAAGTCCGGTAGCGAATTTCGCATGGCGCAGGAGCGGTTCGAGATCGAACGTCGGGCTCAAGAAGCTCTAGCGCAGGAGGAGTTAGCGCCGCGCGCTTGGGCAGGTCGACTAGCCCCTGAGGACCTGGCAAGTTTCGAGGGCTTTGCTATCGGCCAGGTGTATCTAGCTGGCTCGGGGCTCATGGCGGGGGACTTTTTCGACGTGTTCGAAGTGGAGCCAGGTCGCCTGGCCGCGGTAATCGGCGATGTGGCCGGCAAGGGCATTGAGTCCTCCATTACGGCTTTCCAGGCCAAGTACCTGATGCGCGTGTTCCTGCGACAGTTCCGCGATCCGGCTCAGGCTGTTGAGGAACTCAACTTGCAGATGTTCAACGCCGAGCGCACCGAGGAGTTCATCTCGCTGGTGGTTCTGGTGTTTGATACCGGCGCCGGGACGCTGCGTTATACCTCGGCTGGGCATCCCACGGCCTGGCTTTGGCACCAGAGGGAGGTGTTGCCGCTGAGCGCCACCGGACCGCTGCTGATGCTGGAGCGGCGCACCGGCTACTTCAGCCGAGAGATTCCGCTAATGCGCGGCGATTTGGCGGTGCTCTACACCGATGGTCTAATCGAAGCGCGGCGCGGCGGCGATCAGTTTGGTGAGGAGGGTGTGGCCATGCTGCTGCGCCGTGAACCGCTGCTGGAACCCGGCGAACTGTGCCAACACTTATTGGATGCTGCCCGAGATTTCAGTGATACCCCACTCGGCGACGATGTGGCTATTCTGGCCGTGCGCCGCACCTAGAGTTGTTCGAGCCAGCCCGTGCCCTGGTGCGGCCCCTGCCAGCGCTACTTCGCTCCCTCCGCTCTGGCTCCCGGAGGGAATTGTCCGGCGTGTGGGGAGTCTGTCGAGCAGGCCGATCTGGCGCAGACACCCAGTGAAGATTCAGAACCCTCCGAGGGCTCCGAGCGCGCCCCGTGGCACTTCTGGGCGGTGGTGGTGGCCACGGTCGTCTACGTGGGGTGGCGAATTGTGCAACTGATCACCGGTGCCCTCTGAGGCCGGCCCGGTAGTCTCCGAAGCGATGCTGGTTCTGGACTCGGTTGCTGGGCAATCCCCACCTTCGGCAGTGGCAGTAGGGGTTTTTGACGGTGTCCACATCGGACACCAGCAGATCCTCAGTCGGGTCCTAGAGCGTGCCCAGGCCGAAGACCTGTGCGCTACGGTCGTCACTTTCGCTGCTCATCCGGCGCTAACTCTGCGCCCCGAGAGCGCGCCGCTGATGCTCACAGACCTAAACCAGAAACTGGAACTGTTGGAATCACTCGGGCTCCAGCGGGCGGTAGTGCTGCGCTTTGGCGATCAGCTTGCTGCCACCTCCGCCGATGGCTTTATTACCGATGTGCTGGTGGATGGGTTGAAAGCGAAAGTCGTTGTGGCCGGTTCGGATTTCCACTTCGGCAGCAACCGGGAAGGATCGATCGACACGCTGCGGACCGCCGGTGGCCGCTATGCGTTCGATGTTGAGCCGATGAACCTCTACTGCCTTCCTGGCGCTCCCGAGCCAGTTTCCTCCACGGCCATCCGTCGGGCACTAGCTGCCAGCCGAGCTGCCGATGCGGCGCAGATGCTAGGGCGTCCATATGCAGTTAGGGGCGTGGTAATCCAGGGCGATCGCCGTGGCGCCACCATCGGATTCCCCACAGCCAACATTCCTGTCGCTAGCGACAGAGCTTGGCCAGCCGACGGGGTCTACGCCGGACTATTTACCGACAGCGACAGCACCTGTTACGGCTGCGCGATCAACATTGGGCGCCGCCCCACGTTCTTCGACCATGCTGAGCATTCCATTCTGGAAGCGCATCTGTTGGACTTTGAAGGCGATCTCTACGGCCATGATGTGCAGGTGGAGTTCTTGCAGTTCCTGCGCAGCGAGCGACGCTTCAGCGGCATCGAGGAACTGGCGACGCAACTGAAGAAGGACACTGAGAATGCCCGACGTATCGTCGCCGCCCACCGCTGAACCAGCGACAGGACCACCGCTGCAACTCCCGGGTGGGGCGCCGGCGACGCAGATCATTTTATTGCGCCACGGGTGCACCGAGTTGAACCGTCAGCGCCTGCTGCAGGGCGCTAGCGACCTGCCCCTAGACGACCTAGGGTGCCGCCAGGCAACTGCTGCTGGTGACTATGTACGCCGACATTGGCAGATCGACAAGGTGGTTTGCAGCCCGCGGCGACGGGCCCGCGAGACGCTTATCCATGCCGGTTTCGATTCCGATGTGATCACCGAAGACCGTCTTGCCGAGATGGACTACGGCGAGTTGGAAGGCACCCCAGTGCAGTTGACTTCGGGTGAGCTGATCGATGCTTGGTCAGCTGACACCGGTTACGCGCCTACCGGCGGCGAGTCTTTAGCAGCGGTGTATGAACGTTCAGTCAGCGCGGCCAAGGATCTGGTAGCCGCCTCGCCGGGTCAGACCGTGCTGGTCTGCTCTCACGCCAACCCCATCAAGGCCATCGTGTCCTGGACGCTGGCAGGGGAAGCCTCGGGGATTCTGCGCATGTACCTGCGCCAGGCCTCGATTTCAGTTGTGGCATCGACCCCTCCCGTGATGGTCCTGCTTGGCTTCAACGAGCGAACCGAGTCCTGCTGAAGTCTCCGGCGGTGGCAGCGCAGGCGCCCATACCTGGTCTGCAGTCAACGAGCGAACCGAGTCCTGCTGAAGTCTCCGGGGGTATCCAACCTTCAGGCTGACAACTTGCAGGCTGATAAGTGCATCCGGCGGGTGGGTTATCCTGAGCCGGTGAGCAAAGTAGAAAGTAGAACTGGGAGGAACCATGCGCATAACCGGCATGAATCACGCCGTGCTTTACGTGCGCGATGCCCGGCGCCACGCCAGGTTCTACGCCGAGGTACTGGGGTTCGAGTTGGTTATCGACGAACCCGGCGGAGCCTTCGCCTTCATGCGGGCACCGGAGTCGGGAAATCATCACGACATTGCCTTCTTCAGCGTCGGCGAGCAGGCGGATGCCTCTCCGGCTGGTCGCCAATCTGTAGGCCTCTACCACATCGCCTGGGAGGTACCCACGCTGGAAGCCCTGGAGGAAGCCCAACGCAAACTGCAGGTCACGGGTGCTCTGGTAGGCGCCAGCGATCACGGCTGCAATAAGAGCTTGTACGCCCGAGACCCCGACGGCCTGGAGTTCGAGGTGATGTGGCTGGTGCCGCCAGAGCACTGGGGAACGGCCGAGAACCAGGCCATCGTCCAACCGCTGGACATACCCGCCGAACGCAGACGCTTTGCCGCAGTTGGCCTCAACTGATCCCTAGCCGCGACGATGCTCCCTAGCCGCCCGACTGTGTTCTTCTTCGATGAGGATGAGTTTGTCGAGACATCCCGTCCGGGTTTTCGCCGCCGAGTAATGACCGGCGATGGTCTGCAGTTGTGCTTTTGGCGCATCGCCGGTGGTACGCCGGGGTCTTACCTGCACCACCATCCCGAACACGAGCAGCTCGGCATAATCGTGCGAGGTGCCTTGGACTTCCGTATCGGAGACGAGGCAAACCCGCCCGGCGAGCAAGAGCGGATCGTGCTGGGTCCGGGTGACTCGTATCTCGCCTATAGAGGTGTGTGGCATGGTGACAGCGTGTTCGTCGGCGACGATGAGTACAACGAGTGCTGGATCTTGGATGTGTTCTCGCCGCCTCGTGAGGATTTGCTGACTGCCGACGCCGCAGCCACCGAGGCCCTAGCCGAACCCGTCACCTCGAATGGCTGATTGGCGCCTTGCCGTCGATATCGGCGGCACCTTCACCGACGCCGTCCTGCTTGACGCCGACAGCGGTCGGGTTGTTGTCGGCAAGGAACTCACTACGCCGTCTGACCCGCTGGGTGGAGTACAGGCCGCTATTGCCAGTGTGCTGTCCCGGGCAAATGTCACAGCTGCCGAGGTGACTGCCCCGATTGTGCATGCCACCACGCTGGTTACCAATGCCCTGGTACAGCGCCGCGCTGGCCGAGCTGGACTGATAGTCACGAGTGGTTTTGCCGACACCTTGCTGATCCGCGATGAGCACCGCTACGACATGTACGACTTGCAGATTGAGTTCCCCGATCCACCAATCCCCCGAGAGCGGATCTTGCAGCTGAACGAGCGGGTGAACGCCAGGGGCGAGGTTCTGATGGCGCCTGAGGCCGCTGAACTGGATGACATCGCTGCAGTGCTGGCGGCTGACGCGGTGGAGTCGGTGGGCGTGTGCTTCTTGAACTCTTATATGAACGACGCCAACGAGCGGGCAGCAGGCGAGCACCTAGCAGCTGCCCTAGGAGTGCCGGTGTGCCTCTCGGCTGAGGTGGCCCCGCAGATCCGCGAGTATCCCCGAATGATGACCACAGCCTGTAACGCCGCGGCCATGCCCGTCTTAGGCGGTTATCTGGATGACCTAGAGCGTTGGCTGGAAACCGAGGGATTCGGCGGCTCGGTGTTGCTGATGCTCTCCAACGGGGGTGTGGTATCGGCTACAGAAGCCGCCCGGGTGCCGATTCGGCTGGTGGAGTCGGGTCCGGCTGCTGGGGCGTTAGCTGGCACTTGGTATTCCCGACGCTTGGGTGAAGATCGTCTGCTTTGCTTCGACATGGGCGGGACCACGGCTAAGGCCTGCCTCATCGAGGACTTTGAGCCGGCTCTCACGTCGTCTTTCGAGATCGCCCGTGTCTGGCGCTTCAAGAAGGGCTCTGGGTATCCGGTATTGGTGCCGTCGGTGGACCTGGTGGAGATTGGCGCTGGCGGGGGGAGTTTGGCGCGAGTGGATGACTTGGGGTTGCTACGAGTTGGACCGATTTCGGCCGGCGCTGACCCAGGTCCTGCTTCCTATGGCCGGGGCGGCACCGAAGTAGCCGTTACCGACGCTGACCTACTGGTGGGTTACCTCAGCGCCGAGTCTTTTCTGGGGGGCGAGATGCCGCTGTCGATCAAAGCGGCGCAGACGGCAGCTGAACCCCTCGCTCGGCGCTTGGACATGGACTTAGCCAGCCTGGCCAGCGGAATCGTTGAGGTAGTGGATCAGAACATGGCGGCCTCGGCCCGGATGCACGCGGTGGAGCGGGGAGTGGATCTGCGGGGTGTCACGCTGCTGGCCTTCGGCGGGGCGGGCCCAGTGCACGCCTGCCGCGTGGCCGAGCTGGTGGGATCATCGCGGGTGGTTTTCCCGGTGCATGCCAGCGTCTTGTCGGCTTTTGGAACTTTAGTCACCCCGGTGCGCATCGATCTAGCTCGCAGCCTGCTGCGCCCGCTGGAGGAGGCGCGCAGCTCCGACGCCGAGCAACTTCTAGAGTCGATGCGCGACGAAGGTCGGCGGGTGTTGGCGGCTGCGGGTGTGCCGGCCCCCGATGTGCATTTCCGCTACGGCATCGATGTTCGCTACCGCGGCCAAGGCAACGAGATCACCGTCTGGCTGGGAGAGGGACCCGAGTGGCCTACCGACGACGTTGAGACGCTGGCCGCCTTCGAGGCCGAATACAAGCGGGTCTACGGACTCACGATTGCCGATGTGGCCGCGGAGGTGGTGACCTGGAGGCTCTCGGCCTGGGCGCCGGTAGTGGGCGTAGCCCCCGACCTGGCTGCTCCGGTCGAGGTTGCTGCTGTCCCAGCGGAGCGGCGCAAGGTGTGTTTCAGCCGTGACTCGGCGCCCGCCGAAGTCGAAATCTACGAGCGCGCTCAGCTTCCAGCGGGTACCCGACTAGAAGGTCCGGTGATCATTGCCGAAGCCGAGACCACCGTGGTAATCCGCCCTGGCTGGTCGCTGGAGGTAAACCCCGACGGCAGCCTGCTCACCCAGCGGAAGGAGGCCCAATGAGCGGGCGAGACACCAACGGTCGTGATGCTGCTGCCACCCAGCGCCGCTTTGACGGCGTTGAGTTACAGGTTTTGTGGCAGAGCCTCATATCTACGGTCAATGAGCAGGCCACGGCCTTGCAGCGTTCGGCTTTCAGCCCCATTGTGCGTGAAGCCGGCGACCTCGCAAACGGGCTTTTCGATCCTAAGGGGCGCATGGTGGCCCAGGCTGTCACAGGCACGCCCGGTCATATCAACTCCCTGGCTATGGGCGTGGTAGCAGTATTAGAGGAGCACCCCGTGGAGACCCTCCAACCGGGGGATGTGCTGATTACCAACGATCCCTACAAAACGGCGGGGCAGCTATTGGACGTGACGGTAATGACCCCGGTGTTCCGCGCCGGGCGGCTGATTGCTTTCTTCTGTTCCACCATTCACCACTCCGACGTGGGCGGCTACGGCATTGGTGCCGGCGGCCGGGACGTATTTGAGGAGGGGCTCTGGATCCCCATCTGCAAGCTCATGGTGGCTGGTGAGCGCAACGCGGACGTTTGGAACTTCATCCTCGCCAACGTACGCACGCCTGATCACGTGGCCGGTGATCTACACGCTCAGATGGCCTCGGCGACAGTCGGGGCAGAGCGCCTGCAGGCCCTCTGCGACTCCTGGGCGCTGGAGGACGTAGACAATCTGGCCGATGAAATAATCCAACGCTCCGAGGAGGCCACCCGGGAGACCATTCGGGCGCTGCCATCGGGTACTCACCAGGCCGAGGCGCTACTAGACCTAGCCGACGGTTCGGTGATTACGATCCGTTGCGCGGTGATCGTGGATTCTGAAGCTGGGGAGATTCTGGTCTCTTACGAAGGATCTTCTGAGGCCAGCCCGTGGGGGATCAACGTGGTGCGCAACTACACGCATGCCTATACAACCTTCACCGTGCGGTCGATGTTGAATCCCGAGATCCCCAACAACCACGGCAGCCTGGCTCCGATCCGCCTAGTGGCCCCTGAGGGCTCGATTGTCAACGCCGTCTCACCCCAGCCCTGCACAGCTCGCCACGTCGTGGGCATGTTCCTGCCTAACGCCCTGTTAAAGGCGCTAGCCCCGCTAAAACCCTCCCAGGCCATGGCCGAGGGCTCCGGCGCCGTGTGGACCATGCAGGTGAGTGGCGTACACGACGACGGCAGCCCGTTCATCACGGCCATGTTTACTTATGCCGGGGGAGTGGGAGGCCGGGCTGCCAAGCCAGGTCTGTCGGCTTGCTCTTACCCAACAGGCGTGGCTGCGGTGCCGGTGGAGGTGGTTGAGGCCTCGGCGCCGGTGCGCTTCTTGCGCAAGGAGCTGCGGGTGGGCTCCGGAGGCGCCGGCCGACAGCCTGGAGGCGACGGTCAGACGATCGAGTTCGTGGTCGACACCGAGCGAGAGTGGCAGTTGAATGCCGTGACCAGCCGGCTGGCTGCAGCCCCCCAAGGTCTAGCTGGTGGCGAGCCGGGTGCTGGTGGCCGCTTCTGCGTGAACGAAGAACCGGTCACCTCCCAAGCCCGGCTGCGCCTGAGGCCCGACGACGTGGTCCGCCTAGATCTCCCCGGTGGCGGGGGCTACGGCCCGCCCGCTGAGGCGGGCAACGGAAATAGCGCCGTTTACCGCGCCGATTGATGGGCCATCGGCTAGCGACCGGTACTAATACTGCCGCCCGCTGGCCGGAGGCAGTGCCATTCGCTGAGGTCTGGGACCGAACCGTTGAGCGGAATTCAAGGGCGTTGTTCCTGCGTTACACGGCACCCGACGGAGGTGTCGCCGAGTGGAGTTACGGAGATTTCGATCGCCGTGTTGGGGCGCTAGCGGCCCGCCTGCGCAACTCTGGGGTGCGTCCCGGTGGGGCGGTACACCTAGCGTTGGCCAACGGGCCGGCTTTTGTGGCCCTCTGGCTGGCTGCAGTACGGCTAGGCGCAACAATGGTGCCCTCGGACCCTTTCGGGCGGGCGTTGGAGTTAGCCGGGCATATCTCGCGCACCAACCCTGCGCTGGGATTTTGCTCGACCGGTCGGGTGGGGGAGTACCGCCAGGCTGTCGCCAATGCCAGAGAGTTGACGCCTGGTCTGGATATGGAAATCGTGGCTGTGGATGAGCACGCCCCAAATCTCCACGGACTAATTGACGGTTTAGCTAGCTACTCGGCCCAATCTGGCGCCACGCCCGCTAGCGCCGATCTCGGCCTGCGTCACCGCGCCGCGGTGCTATTCACCTCCGGAACCACCGGTCGCCCCAAAGGCGTGGAGATCACCCAGGCCAACTACGCGTTCTGCGGCAAGATCATGGCCGAGCGGGCCGGATTCACCTCCGACTCTCGGCTGCTGGTAGTGCTGCCGTTGTTCCACGGCAACGCTCAGTACTACTCCTTCGCCGCGGCCATCTGGTGTGGCGCTGGAGTAGTACTGCAACCAGCCTTCTCGGCTAGCGGCTTTTGCGCCCAAGCGAAATCCGGCGGTGCCACAGCTGCCAGTCTCTTTGCTGCCCCAATGCGCATGATCTTGGCTCGGGGCGCTGGGGGCCCGAAGCTCAACCTGACTCACTGCTGGTATGCCCAGAACGTAAGCGGTGAGCAGTATGGCCAGCTAGCGGAGTTGTTTGGCTGTCTGCCCCGCCAGCTCTACGGCATGACTGAGACGCTGCCGGCGGTGCTGACCGAGCCCCGGGAGCGTCCCGTGCCGGCGTCGATGGGTCAGCAAACGCCGGGATGCTTAGTGGACATCCAGGACTCCGCGGGATCTTCGCTGCCTGACGGTCAGGTAGGCCAACTAGTGGTGGGCGGCGAGCGCGGCATCACTCTCTTCGCCGGTTACCTGGACGACCCTGAGACCACCCAGGCGTCCTTTCAAGCTAGTTGGTTCCTGACAGGCGACCGGGCCCGCCGTGAGCCTGACGGCCGGCACTACTTCGAAGGACGACGCAGCGAAGTGCTTAAGGTGTCCGGTGAGAACGTCTCGCTAGTAGCAGTAGAAGCGGTGTTGTCAGCCCACCCGAGTGTGCTGGAAGCCGCCGTGGTGGGCCGCCCCAACCCGATCCGCGATGAGGTGCCAGTGGGTTTCTTTGTACCGCGAGATCCCAACAGACCTCCCAGCAGCGCCGAGCTGTTGGCCTGGTGCAGTGAGCGTCTAGGCAAGGCGGCCATACCACGCGAGTTGATCTTGCTAAACGAACTGCCCCGAACTTCGGTAGGCAAGATCCGTAAGTTTCTGCTGGCCGATCGGGCCGCTGGTGCCGGCTGAGCAGACAAATCCCAGAACTCCCGTGATGCTCCGACAATAGCCATCGACGAGCCTGTGTGGCATGATCTGGCCGAGTGGCGCGGTAGACCAGCTCGCAGAAGTGCCACACTCTCACTCGCAACAGAAGGGATATCCCATGCATTTGTCCAAGCGCATGACCTTGATTCTCGTCTCGCTGGCGGTGGTCGGTCTTCTGGCTGCTGCCTGCGCCGACTCCGATACAGCCGACGAGGCCGCGGCGGCAGCTAATGCCGCTGCCAGTGCGGCTGAGTCGGCACGGGATGTAGCCGAGGCCGCAGCAGCCGACGCAGATTCGGCGCTTTCGGGACTGGACGCCGCCGCGGCTGAGGCCGCTGCCGCCAACGCAGCTGCCGCAGCCGCTATGGCCGCTGCTGAGGCCTCCCAAGCCGCCGCCGACCTGGCGCAGGCCACCGCCGAGGGCAACCAAGCAGCCGTTGCGGCCGCCGAGGCAGCGCTCGCGGAAGCCGCCTCTGACGCTGCCGCAGCGCAGGCCGAAGCCGACTCGGCCCGTGAGCAAGCGGCTGCTGCCCAGGCGGAAGCCGAAGAAGCCCGTGAGCAGGCTGCAGCCGCCCAAGCCGAGGCAGCCGCCGCTTCCGCAACAGCCGAGGAATTGCGAGTCGAACTGCTGCTTGAGGCTTTGGACATGAACAACGATGGCGATGTGGTGTTCGGCGTGGCAACCGCCGGGCCGCGCGATGACGGTGCTTACTACCAGGCACTCGTAGAGACGGTCGAGGCGTTTGCTGCCGAGAATGGTTTCTCTACGCCCATAATCGTTGACAACATTCAGCCGGCTGACGCCGCCACCGAGCTGGCCAACCTGGCCGAACAGGATGTGGATGTGCTAGCGGTGGGTGCCAGCGAGATCGCTGAACCGCTTGTAGACCTCACCGAGCAATATTCGGACATCTTTTGGTACTGCAACTGTGGTGCTGGCTACCCGGTGATTCCCGGGCTTGCCCAAGCTCAGGACGACAGTTCCCAGATTAGCTACAGCGCTGGCTACGCCGCTGGCCTACTAATGCGCGACGGCGGCGGCGACAGCGCCCATTTCATTGGTTGCTGCGACTTGAACTTTGAGAAAGAGGCCTACCTGGCTTTCGAGATGGGGCTGCAGGCCGTGGACCCCAGCTTCACGATGACCTACGTACCAACCGGCAACTTCCCGTTCGACTTCGACAACATCTCCGGAGCTACCGAGGCGTTCAACAACGCGGTAGCGCAGGGCGCGGACGCGGTGTACCCATATCTAGGTGGAGCGCATGAGCCGCTGGTGGCGCTCGCCAACGAGAACGACCTAATCGTCATGTCGGCCGGTGCCTCTGACGTGTGCGAGCGCACCGACCTGGAGTACGACCTAGCCGTTCAGTTCGACGCGGGTGACTACATAACCACCATCATTGATCTGATCGCCGACGGCTCCTTCGGCGAAGGTGAGGTGTTCAACTTCAGCGTCGGGCAGTTCCCCTTCGTAGGAGCCAAGCTGTGTGACGCTACGCCTAGCCAGCAGGCAGAGTTCGAGGCTGAGTTGGCCCAGATTGCCGCCGGCACCTATGCCGAGCAGTTCGGTGCGATCAAGGCTGAGTCCTACGGTTTCTAGTTTCAGGGTCACACAAAAAACCACGCGTCAGGCCCGCCAACGGAATGCAACCCGGCGGCGGGCCTGCCCGCGCAGCTAGGGCAGTCTCACTCTGGTGACCGCACCTGCTGCCGCCGAACTCCGAGGTATCACCAAGCGCTTTGGCGCTGTGGTGGCCTGCGACGGCGTAGATTTGGAGCTGCGCCGGGGCGAAATACACGGCATCCTCGGGGAGAACGGGGCGGGCAAGTCCACCCTGATGAAGGTGCTAATCGGGTTGGTGTTGCCGGATGCGGGCAGCATCCAAATTGACGGCTCGGAGTGCCGCATCCGTGATCCCAGCGAAGCCGCCGAGACCGGTATCGGCATGGTTCATCAGCATTTCAGTTTGGTAGAGCCGCTAACCGTCTGGGAGAACGTGATACTAGGTGAGCGCATTGGACTGAACGCGACTGCGGCACGCCGGCGGGTGCGGGAAATAAGCGAGCGCTACGGCTTAGACATCGATCCCGACGAACGCGTCAGTGACCTCAGCGCAGGACTGCGCCAGCGGGTTGAGATCATCAAGTGCCTGCGACGTGACCCGTCAATCGTGATCCTAGATGAACCCACCTCGGTGCTCACTCCCGGTGAGTCCGAACAGCTCTTCGAGGTGCTGCGGCGAGTTGTCGAGAGTGAGAACAAGGCGGTAGCTCTCGTCAGCCACAAGCTAGACGAGGTGCTGGCCGCCACCGACAGGGTCACGATTATGCGCGCTGGGGCAGTTGTAGACCGGCGGCTGACTGCAGACGCCGATGCCCCTGGTCTGGCGCGAGCCATGGTGGGCCGGCCAGTTTCACTGCGCTCGGAGGCTGCGGCCCTGGGCTTCATTGAGGCGTTGAGTGAAGAGCTCCCGAGTGAGGGAGCAGCTGAGTCCGAGGGGGCTGCCCCGGTGCCGGTGCTGTCGATCCGTGGTGCCACAGCTCGGGGGCGCGACGGGCGGGCACTGCTGGACGGGCTTTCTCTTGAGGTGCATCCCGGGGAGATCGTGGGAGTGGCTGGAGTAGAGGGCAACGGGCAGGCACCGCTTTGTGACTTGCTCTCCAGCTTGCTGGCACTAGAGAGCGGCACCGTGCAGATACGAGATTCCACTCCGGAGCCGGGCCGCCCAGGGTCCATGGCCACCGCCGGCGTGGCGGTAGTACCAGCCGATCGACACGAGTCGGGCTGCGTGCTGGAAATGACCGTGGCAGAAAACCTTACGTTGGTGTCACCGCCGCGGTCGCGCCTGGGCCGGGGAATTCTCGACCACACCGCCCGCGCTGAGCTAGCCGAGCATCTCATTACGCAGTTCGGCATCCAGACCTCAGGACCTGATGCTCCTATGTGGTCGCTTTCGGGCGGTAACCAGCAACGAGTCGTGCTGGCCCGGGAACTCAGCGGTGACCCTGCAGTGCTGGTGGCTGCACAGCCCACGCGGGGACTCGATGTGGGGGCCATTGAGTACGTTTCTGAGCGTCTACGAGAGGCAGCTAGAGACGGGGTGGGGGTGCTGCTGATCTCTACCGAACTGGAAGAAGTGTTGGACCTAGCTGACCGCATCGTGGTGATGTTCAGGGGTCGTATTGTCGGTGAGATGGACCGCGATGGCGTCGACCTGGAGCGTCTCGGGCTGCTAATGAGCGGAGCCCAACAGGTGGAAGACCGATGACAGCTGTGGCAGCACTCGCTAGTGCTAAGGGGTCACGAACTCGCGAGGGCGCCACGGTGCTGGGGATTTATCTAGCCAGTATCGCTGTGGCGCTCCTCATAGCAGCTCTTGTGCTCTGGGCCACCGGCGGTTCTTGGACCACAGTGCTTTCGGCTCTGCTAGACGGCAGCGTGCGCCGCCCAGGCCGCTGGGGGGACACCATAGGCGAAGCCATCCCACTCCTGTTGGTAGCGCTCGGCACCATTATCAACTCTAAGGCTGGCCTGGTGAACATCGGCCAGGAGGGTCAACTTTTCGTGGGGGCGGCGCTCGCTACCTACGTGGCTACTCACATAGGGATTGCCGGACCGTTCGTGTTGTTTCTGATGATGCTGGCGGGGGTGGTCGGCGGGGGAATCTGGGCGGGCATCGCCTCGCTGCTGCGCTACCAGCGGCGCATACCGGAGGTGCTAACCACGCTCTTGCTGGTTTTCGTGGCAGCTCAAGCCGTGGGCTATGGGCTCAAAAACACCAATCTTCTACTAGATCCCACGCCCGACACCGGTAACCGTAACCTAATCAGTGACCAACTCGATGCCGCCACGCGTCTGCCCCGGGTTAACTGGTTCGGCAATGAGTTCCCCGTGAGCGCGTTTGTGGCGCTAATCCTGGCGGTGCTGCTGGCCCTGGCGCTGGTTTGGACAGTCGTGGGATTCCGTCTGAATATGCTGGGACAAGGCCCGCGCACTGCCCACCGCGCCGGAGTCAGCGAAAAGCGGTACGGCGGCTTGGCCCTGGTGATTTCTGGGGCATTCTGTGGCCTGGCGGGGGCGTTCATGCTGACCGGTGGCGATTTCGGTAACTATCGACTGACGCCCGGGTTCCCAGTGAACATAGGCTGGGAAGGGCTCCTGGTGGCACTCGTGGCCCGTTCACATCCGCTAGTGGCCATCCCGGCGGCCTTTGTCTTTGCTGCCCTGCGTACCGGTTCTAGCTTTCTAGCGGCAACTGGCGTAGACCGTGATATCACCCGAGTAGTGCAAGCCCTGCTGGTGTTGGCCTTGCTAGTGCCGCCAGCAGTCTTGTTTGTCCGTGACCGTCGTAGAGCCCTGACCGCGGCTCGAGATCGAGTCTGAGCTGTGGTCGCAGATTTTTTCTCCGCCGTGGGCGATGTGCTCTCCAACGAGACCACCTACAGCAGTGGCTGGCGACTAGCGGTGGCGCTGGGGTTTGTAGCGGTGGGAGAGTGGATCGCCGAACGGGCTGGCACCATCAACGTTTCTGTTGAGGGAGCGATGCTGGGCGGCGCCTTTGCCGCGGCCATCGGCTACGACGCTTCAGGGTCGATATCAGTTGGGCTGCTAGTTGGCGCCGTGGTTGGCCTGCTCGTGGCGGCGGTGCAAGCCCACTTCAGCCACAACCTCACCGCCAACCAGTTCGTCGTAGGGTTGACGCTGAACATCCTGGTGCTCGGCCTGGCCAGCTTCCTCAACAGCAGCCTCAAGCCCGAAACAGCCACAGCACACACTTTCGAGGTTCCCGGGCTGGTGGAGATCCCGCTTCTGGGGCCGGCGCTGTTCGGCCAACCTTGGCCGCTGTACTTGCTGTATCCGTTGGTACCGCTGGCCTGGTGGATTGTGTACCGCACCCGTTGGGGCCTAGAGGTGCGGGCGGTGGGCGAGAATCCCCAGGCGGCGGATGTGTCTTCGATCAACGTGAACGCCCGCCGCCGCCAAGCCATCTACATCGCCGGTCTCACCTCGGGTCTCGGTGGGGGTTATCTGCTGCTGGGCCAGGTGGGCTGGTACGAGGACTCACTCGTGGGAGGCCAGGGCTTTATCGCCATCGCCGCGGTCATTTTTGGCGGTTGGACCTTGCGGGGGGCGATGCTCGGCTGCCTGCTTTTCGGCAGCGCTAACTCTTTCAGGCTCAGCCTGCCAGGGGTAGGCCACCCTTTGAACTCGGAGTTGTTGTCATCGCTTCCGTTTGTGCTAACGATCTGCGTCATGGCGCTATTCGCCCACCGCACCCGCGAGCCGCAGTCGCTGGCGCGCCCCTTTATCCGCGGCCTGAAATGATCGGGAGGTCGGCATGAAAGCGGTCAGCTACAGCGCACACGGCGGACCGGAGGTGCTGCGACTAGCAGAGGTACCAGATCCCGAGCCTGGCCCGGCTGACGTGGTGGTGCAGGTGGCGGCAACCGCCCTAAACCGTCTAGATATTGTCCAGCGAGCCGGTTGGTTTACCATGCCCGGCTTCGCCCTGCCACACATTGCTGGCATGGATTTGGCTGGGGTGGTCGTGGCCACCGGCGAGCAGGTCACCGACGTGGCGCTGGGCGATCGAGTTGTCGTGGACCCGTCCCTGGCGGGTGTAGCCGAAGGCTCACAGCTGGCGGGGAGGGGCGACCTTTACGGCGACTTAGGCATCATCGGGGCCACCGTCGACGGGGGCTACGCCGAACTGTGTTTAGTGCCGGCCAGTCACACCTACCCAGTGCCGGACGGCATGTCGTTGGAGGCCGCGGCGGTCTTCCCCACCTGCTGGCTTACCGCGGCACACGCCCTGTTTGAAGTAGGTGGTTTGCAGCAAGGGGAGACTTTGCTGGTACATGCCGCCGGAAGCGGTGTGTCGAGCGCTGCAATCCAGCTGGCGTGCCACGCCGGGGCCAAAGTGTTGGCAACTGCCGGCAGCGCCACGAAATGCGCCCGAGCTATCGAGCTAGGTGCTTACGCCAGCGCCAACAACCGCACCGAGGACGTGGCCGCCTGGGCTCGTTCGCTCAGCGAGAACAAAGGCGTGGATATGGTGCTCGACCACGTTGGTCCAGCTCTTTGGGAAGCCTCGCTGGGCTCCTTGACAGTCGGTGGCCGGCTAGTCAGCTGCGGCAATACAACCGGCGATTCGGTCACGATCCCTTCGCTGGGGCACTTATACCACCTGGGTCTGCAAATCTTGGGCTCCGATCCCTATCGACCCGAGGAGTTTGGCACCGTCTGGGAGACCTACTGCAGTGGCAACTTTGTAGCGCCGATCGATTCGGTACTGCCGCTGGCCGAAGCTGCTATAGCGCAGGAACGCCTGCTGGCCGGAGACTACTTCGGCAAGATCCTGCTGCGACCCTGAGGCCGGGATTTGCTGAACTCGCCCTACCCGGAGCTAAAGAAGACTCACACAATGGCCCGCCTGGGCCGACCTTGGAGCGATCACAAGCCCCCGCCGGCCGCTCCGGTGTGGAACGCCATATCTGGCCTCGGCGCTTATTGGATGCTGGTAGCGGCTCTGGACTTGGGGCTGTATGAGGAGCTTGCCGCCCACGGGCCGCTGACTCCCGAAGAACTAGCCGAACAACTGGGCTCTTCGGTTAGACATACCGAGGCGTTAGCGGACGCCTTAGTTCTGATCGGTCTGCTGGATCGCCACGCCGGACGCTTCGCGCTAAACGACTGCGCCCGCCGCTATCTGTGCCGCGACAGCCCCGCATCGATGGTCGATTTGGTGCCTGTCGCGGCAGGTCCGCTAGAGAACTGGACCCATTTGGCCGAAACACTGCGACGAGGTGAACCTGCCTGCCCCGTGGAGGAGGATCAAGCCGGCTTTTGGGTGCCGCTGGTAAAGGGCACATTTGCCACGGTCCTGCGGGCCGCCACTCGCGCCGACGCCTGGATCTCCTACAGCCTGCTGGAGGCCCCACGGTTGGCCGACCTGGGCGCCGGAGGAGCCCCGTGGACGATTGCAGTGCTGCGAGCCTGTCCGGGGGCCACTGCTGTGGTTAACGACTTGCCGCAGGTGTTGGAGGTGGCTGCCGATCACATTGCCGAAGTCGGCCTGGCAGATCGCTGTGAGCTACGCCCCGGCGACTACCACACCGTTCAGTTGGAAGAAGAGTCTTTCGATCTGCTCTCGCTTGGCCACATCTGCCGCACCGAAGGTGTCGAGGGAACCCGCTCGCTGCTAGCTCGCGCTGCTGCCGCTTTGCGACCCGGTGGGCGGGTGCTCGTCTCGGACTATTTCTGCTCCTCCGAGCCGCGCCGTAGCCCGCAGGGCACTTTCATGGCAGCCACGATGGCGGCCTGCACTCGCAGAGGCATTGCTCTCAGCTACGAGCAAATGGCAGGCTGGCTACACCAGGCCGGTTTTGGGGAGATTCGGCTCATCGAACCCATAGGGGCACAGCAACTCTTTGTAGCGAGCAAAATCGGAACTAGACGCTGAAGAAAGGTGGGCCACATGGGTAATTCTGAGTCAACCAACGGTCATCCCGGAACCTCCAGACAGCCCGAGTCGGTAGACCTGCTGATCTGCGCCGGTCACGTCGTCACCATGAACCCCCGGCGCGACATCATCCGACATGGCGCGGTGGCTATACGCGGTAGCGAGATTTTGGCGGTCGGCCGCGAAGCCGACTTGCGTGCCCGATATGAGGCGCCGGCCGAGGCGGGCGGGGAGCGCTTCGTAGCCACGCCGGGCATGGTCAACAGCCACATTCACATCACTGGCGAGCCTCTCACCCGGGGTTACGTCCCCGACGACACCACATTCGAGGAGAACGTCTTCGAGTGGCTGTGTCCGCTATACGCCAGCTATACCGCTTCCGAGGAGCGACTCTCGGCCCGGTTAGCAGCGGTAGAGATGCTGCGCTCGGGCACCACGTGTTTCCTCGAAGCCGGAACGGTCAGGTTCCTGGATGAAGTGGTGGATGGGTTAGTTGAGGCGGGGATCCGTGGCCGGGTGGGGCGCTGGGTCTGGGACTTGCCGCCCGAGCCGGATGTCTACCGGCAGAACACCGACGAGGCGATCGCCAACCTGCAAGCAGTTCTAGAGCATCACGCTTCGGTAGCCGGAGGCCGTATTGCGGGTCACGTTGTGCTGGTGGGCCACAACACTGCCTCGGACCCGCTTTGGCGGGCAGCCCGAGAGCTAGCCACTGAGGCGGGGGTGGGGTTCAGCTTTCACATGTCCCCGGCACAGCTGGACCCCGACGCCTTTCTGGCTGAGTTCGGCCAGCGCCCTATCGTCCACCTCGCCGAGTTAGGGGTGCTGGCCCCAGATGTGGCCATTACTCATTGTGTGCGCCTCGACGACAGCGAGGTGCGAATTCTGGCCGAGACGGGAGCCTCTGTAGCTCACTGCCCAACGACGGCTCTGAAAGTGGCCTACGGGGTCACTCAGGTAGGGAAGATGCCGGAGATGATGGCTGCCGGGGTGAACGTGGCTATCGGCACCGACGGCAACAACGCCTCCAACTACTCAGACCTTATGCGCGCCACTTACTTGGTGGCTGGGCTGTTCAAGGATGCCCGCTGTGACCCTCAGATGTTCCCCGCCGAGATGGCTTACGAGATGGCCACACTCGGCGGCGCCCAGGCCGTGCAGGCGCAAGATCAGGTCGGCTCTCTAGAGGCCGGTAAGAAAGCCGACGTGGTGCTACACAACACCGACCGGCCCGAATGGCGACCCCTGCTGAACGTCATGAACCAGCTGGTCTGGTCAGCCGACGGACGTGGTGTGCACAGCGTCTGGGTGGATGGCCAGCAGGTGGTGGCCGACGGGCACATGACCACTATCGACGAGGAACAGCTATGGGCCGACTGTCAGGCCGCGGGGGAAGCCATCTGCGCCCGCTCAGGCTTGCCAGATAGAGCCAAATTTCCGCTTGTGCAGTGATAGCTGGGCCGTAAGTCTTGGGCTGCTGCGAGCCGAGAGCACACGACCGGGTACACCGACGGCTTAAGCGTCTAAACTCCTAACCGGACGCCTCGCCCGCTGGCTGGGCCTGGTCGCCGTACTGTTGTCGGAATTCAAGAAAGGTACTGTGGTTCATTATGACCCACCAAGCCCCGATGACGCGCCTTGCTCTGCTCGTTGGATGCGGCCTGATGCTGGCGGCCTGTAGCGGCGAAACGGACTCGGCTGAGCCCCCTGTGCCGGCCTCGCCTCCAGCGGTAAGCGAAGAGTTGCCCCCGCCCTCGCCGGCTAGTGAAGAGCAGTTTCCCGTAATCAACGATGTCCGGGTTCTGCATCACGAACTGCTTGAAGCCACGGTAAACGCAGCTGCCAGTGCAGGACCACATTTCCATGAGAACGGTGTTGAGCAAGTATCTAACCGGGACTATCAAACTTCCGAGAACAACCATGTATTGGTTGACTTAGATACATCTCGATCAGGCGTGAAGCTAGAGATAATGCTCGCCGAAGGAGGGCCGAATATCCTCCTAGACTCAGCCGAGCATTCAGTCACCGAACCTTTGGATAGCTCTGAGGAACCAGACCGAGGGCCACTATTAGACTATGGCTTCTCCGAAGATCACGAGCGCCGCGCCTGGACGATGTTGCGAACCTCAGCTACAGAAGCTGCTACCGGATACGTGGAGGCCAACTGGGACGATAAAGATCCCACAAACCCCATCTCTTCGGGCTATTGGATTCACTTAGACGGAGACTATTCAGCAGACCAAGTTAATGACATCGACGTAGGTACTTTCATCCACGGTCCTGAGTTTTCAGGCAACCCAACCTTCCCTCCCAGTGGTAAGGTCACCTATTCGGGTCGCGTAACGGGGATTTACACCTTCTTCTATGGTCCCGCCTGGGCAAACCTCGGGCTTACTGAAATCGAAGAGACCGGAATATTCCATGGCTTAGCCCAACTAACTGTAGACTATTCGACAAATCAAATCGAAGGCTGCATTGGATGTCTTGCGGAAACTGAAGATGACTCCTATCGACTGCTCGACTTTGGCGGTATTACCTTACATCCGCTTGGCATAAAGTCTGAACTGTATGCCCTATACCACAACATAAACACTGAGGTTCCCGAGGGGTTTCAGCTGACTTCCTACACTAACTTGGACTCTTTCCTGGATGAAGTTAATGTTCGGGAAAGTCAATATCGGATCTTTCTGGATCAAACCTCAATCAACAGCGACGGCACACTCCAAGACGAGAACGTTAAGCTGCAACTTGACTACTTCTTAGAAAGAGCGAAGACAGACGGTACGTGGGGTGCCACTTTCTCTAGCATCAACGATGCTGCTGGCAATCCGCGTCGGATCATCGGAACGCTAGGTGGCTCTTGGGATCATCCCGGAGGTGGGCTGGGCAGCTTTATCGGCAACTTCTACGTGTCTACGAACCCGGTCAAGCAGTAGCTGCGAACGGTAGCGGCTTGGTTCAGCCGTTGCCGCCCCAAACGGTTCGTGCGGTGGCATAGACACCCTGGTCGTAAGAGTACTCGATGACGTTGCCGTCGGGGTCGTTGAGGGCGCAGATATAGCCCACTGGCGGGGGCATCTCTGTGGGCGGCATGTTCAGACATCCCGCCGCCTCGCCGCGTCGGGCGATCTCATCCACCTCCTCGAGGCTGGATAGTTCGATGCCCAGGTGGGCGAACGGCTTCAGCAGGCCGAGGCCCTCTTGGCCGCTGCTGGCGAAGAACTCGATGAGCACCAGGATGAAGGGGCGTTCCGCCGAGTCGGAATGGCCCAGCCAGGCCCCGTGTCCCAGGGCGTCGGTGCGCTTGTCGAGCAGTTCCATCGGAGTGAACTCGGTGTAAAAGGCGATCGACGCCTCGACGTCGGCACAGGGGAGCGCCACGTGGGTCCAGCGCGCTGTTGTCGGATGGATGGGATAGACATCTTGGCGGGTCGCCGGGTTAACGGTGCCGCTCATCCCGGTGGCGGCGCGCATCTCGGTAGCGCCTCGGGCGAATCCTGACTGCTCCTGGTTCATTAGAACCTCCCACTCGCTGGCACTGTCTCCGAACCTCCTGGGCTACTCGCTGGTCCAGCCGTCGGGCACCTGCGGGTCGTCGCCCCCTTTGGTCCAAAGAATGAACGTGTTGCCCCAAGGGTCTTCGAATGCGCAGTTGAAGCCGTTGAACTCAGCCCAGTAATGGTTGCGCCACAACTCGGTAGCACCGAGGCTGACTGCGGTGTCCAGAATCCGATCGGCGCTGTCATCATCGCTGACCAGGATCCACATTCGCTGGCAGCGCCCCTCGGTGCGCAGCGAGCGCGGCTCCACCCCAGCGGGGTCGGGATGCGGTCTGGCGTTGGCCACGTTGTGGATGCCCATGTGCAGGTTGCCGACGCCAGACCGCTCATCGTCGATAAGGAATTCGTCTCCAGGCACGATGCGGTGGAATACCCCCGGCGGGCGTCCCTCGACTTCCCAGCCGAAGACCTTCTCGTAGAACCGGGCCGTGGCTTCTGGATCGTCGCTTGCGAAGTCCACGAAGATCAGTGTGTTCGGATAGCCCATGGATGCACCTTCCGGGTTGTCGCTTTGCCAGCGCACCGCGCCGCCGCAAAGTTAGCAGGACGCTCCGCTCGTGTCGTAAGGTCCTGCTTAGGACAGTCCCTCAAGAGCTTTGAGGAGCAATGGGCACCACGCATGTCTTCTGCGACAATCCAGCCCTAGCGGACTCCTGGTACGCGGTGGCTCGAACGATCGATGTGGCACCGGGACCTTTGGGGGTACGCCTGCTCGGTAGGCCCTATGTCTTGTGGCGAGACCCAGCTGGCAGTTTGACCGCGGCACCCGACCGCTGCCCCCACCGGGAAGCACCCCTTTCGGCGGGGGACGTGATCAATGGCTGCTTACAGTGCTGCTACCACGGGTGGAGGTTTGCTGCAGGGGGGCGCTGCGTGGCGGTGCCCTCGGCGCAACCCGGCGTTCCAGTGCCGCCGCGGGCGCATCTCAACCCGATTTCGGTTAGCGAGCGCCATGGCCTTGTGTGGATCTGCCCAGGAGTACCCCGCGAGGACATTCCCAAGATCCCACAGGAGGACGATGCTTCGTTTCGCCGCATTAACCCCGATGTGGAGGTCTGGCAGACCTCGGCGACCCGGATGGTGGACAACTTTCTAGACATCACCCACTTTCCTTTTGTGCACGCCGGCACCATCGGCGGCGACGCCGAAGAGATAGTGCCTCGGATCGAACTAGAGCAGTTGGATGCCAGTTTTTACGGCTACTGCTACGACGTGACCGTCAGCAACCCCGAGATCGCTGCCACCACTTCGGGCGCGGCCGGGGCTGTGGTATCTCGCCGTATGTCCAGCGGGTTCGCGCTGCCGTTCGCCTGCCGCAGCACAATTAGCTACGAGACCGGCCTGAAGCACATTCTGCTGCTGCTTTCCACCCCTATAGACGATGTCACCTCCTACTTCGTATTCGTGGTCTGGCGTAACGACGACTTCTCGGTGCCTTCTGACGAGGTGATCCGCTTCGACCTGGCGATCGGCGCCGAGGACAAAGCCATGCTGGAGCGCCTCGACGGAGTGCTGCCTCTCGACATCTCTGGCACTGTGAGCGTGCAGTCCGACAAGCCCTCGGTCGAATGGCGTCGCCGCTTTGGAGCCCTCCTAGCTGGAAGCTAAAAGGGCAGTCCGGCCTTAGCCATCAGGGCATATAGGCGAGGTTGTCGAGGATCCGCTGGGCCGCTGCTAAGTCACCCTCCAGGCTAACGAGGCCGCTACTGGTGGCCTCGGGCGCGCTGAGGCGTCCTCCCACTAGGCGGGTGTAGCTGTGAGCGTCGGTGCGCAGCGTGATCGTAGGCTCGGCGTCGCCGTCGAAGGACTCCACTAGCCGGCCACGCTGGTTGTCAACCTGCACTCGCCAGCTACGGGCTGCAGGACCGCTCAACTCAATCAGCACTCGGGATCCGTCGGGGGCTCGCCCCAGCTTGGCGACCGCGAACGCCACCGCAAAGGCAAACTCATCTAGGACGACCTCCACCACGGGGCCAGCGATGTGCCCTGGGCGGCCTACGGCACCCCTTATGTCCTGCTCGTGCAGCCAGCAATCCAGCACCCGAATCCGCATTAGGCGCCCGTAGGTGTCGCGGCCGGCCGGCGTTTCTGACTCGGCGTCGAAGTCTGCCTGGGTCATGGCGGCAAGGGCTGCTAGTCGTGCCTTGGTGACTTGCCGGAACTCTGCCAACACTCGGTCGGACGCCCAGGGGCGACGCTCGACGATCCACATCTCGTTGATCTGCCCGATCTCATTGCGGATGTGGGGGACTTCCCCAATGTCGATTTCCGGCACCGGATCCCCCAGCAGCATCCGTTCAGTGCCGATTAGGTGGCTCAGATTGTCCTGCACGCTCCAGCCCGGGCAGTCAGTGGGTTGCGCCCATTCTTCGGCGTCAAGCCCTGTGCACAGCTCGGCGATGGTCTCCCACTCGGCCGCCAAGACAGCGACGACTGAATCCCTGTCGATGCTGACCATGGTGCCTCCTTTAATAAGCGTGGTGCCGTCACGCTAACAGTCAGCTACTAGGTGCCTGAAGCAAACTGGGGGGCGGAGCTTCTAGCCTGTCGGCACCGACTCGCCCGGAGGAGCAAATGGCCTGGGATTTCGCTACCGATGAGGACTTCCAACCGCAACTGGACTGGACGCGAGAGTTTCTCGACCGCGAGATCTTGCCGCTGGAGGCCATCGTCTCTGACTGCAGTCCCCAGCAGTGGCGGGTACTAACCGATCCGCTGAAACTAGAGGTCAAGCAGCGGGGGCTTTGGGCGTGCCATCTAGGCCCCGAGCTAGGCGGTCAAGGTTGGGGCCAGGTTCGCTTAGCGTTGATGCACGAGATCCTGGGCCGTTGCGAGTTTGCCCCGATGATCTTCGGCAACAACGCCCCCGACTCTGGTAATGCCGAACTGCTAGCCATTGGCGCCAGCGTCGAGCTGCGTCGCCGCTGGTTAGAACCGCTGCTGGCCGGCGAACTGCGAAGCGGCTTTTCCATGACCGAGCCCGACGTGGCCGGTTCGGACCCTCGGTTGATCCGCACCCGGGCGGTCCTAGACGGCAACGAGTACGTGATCTCGGGTCACAAATGGTTCACCACTAACGGCTCGGTGGCTGACTTCCTAATCGTTATGGTGGTCACCAACCCCGATGTCCACCCATACCAGGGCTGCTCAATGATTCTGGTGCCTGCTGATGCTCCAGGCGTGAAGATCGTGCGCGACATTCCCAACATGGGGGAACCGCACATCGAGGGGCCGCCCCGTCCCGGAGGCCACGCCGAAATCATCTACGACAACGTGCGGGTCCCGGCCAGCAACCTCATCGGCGAACCGGGCGACGGCTTTGTGCTGGCGCAGAAGCGGTTAGGACCCGGGCGCATTCATCACGCCATGCGCTGGATCGGCCAGGCTCGCCGAGCGTTCGACATGATGTGCGAACGAGCCCTGTCTCGTTCAGCCCACGGATCGCTGCTAGCCGACAAGCAGATGGTCCAGGACATGATCGCCGAGACCAAGATGGAGATCGAGGCCACGAAGTTGCTGTGTATGCATGCCGCCTGGCATATGGACCAGCATGGCGCTTCGGCGTCGCGTACCCAGATCGCCATGATCAAGGTCTACGGCACCCGGATGTTGTACAACGCCATCGATCGAGCCATTCAGGTGCACGGGGCGCTGGGTTTCAGCGCCGACCTGCCATTGGAGAGCATGTATCGCCAGGCGCGTGCCTCGCGCCTGGTAGACGGTGCCGACGAGGTGCACAAGGTCACCATTAGCCGCCACGTGCTGCGGGGCTACGAGGCAGTCGAAGGCTGGCCTACCGAACACCTACCCACTCGGCGAGCGGCCGCCCTAGAGCGCTTCAGCGAGGTGCTAGAGACGGTCACGGCAAACTCCTGACTACCGCGCAGGCGCCTACCTCGTCTAACGGTCAGGGTTGGCATTTCATCTTCGTGACCGAGCGTGCCAAGATCGAAGCTCTCGCCACCATCTACCGGCGTGGTTCCAACTTGAACAGGGGACGGTTCATAGAATCCTCTCGACTTCGGGCGGAGTGCGACAGTACGCTCTGATTCCAGTGGCTTACACCATCGGCACCGACTTCAAGCCTGCCGATCGAGATCACAGCAGCGTGCTGAGCTTCAACGAATGGAATCGCTCGGCGCCCCTAGTGCCGACCCTTGGGGGTCTCTACGAACCGTCTTAGGCGCTTCAAGTCAGCGAATACTGTCTGGCTCGTTCGTCGTCGGTGGATTCGGCGCTAACGACTCCCTGGTTGGCGAGGTAGATGAGATGCGCCAAGACCGAGCGTTCGGCAGCCAGGTGCAACGCGGGTGGTGTTTTGACGTAAATGCGGGCCACCAGTCCTGAGATGGTTGCCGGACCGTCGCGTAGACAGGCGAGAATCTGGTCGGTGCGGCGGTGGCGGTGCGCCAGTAGCGCTCGGACGTAATGGCCCGGCGTTTCGATAGGCGGCCCATGAGTGGGCCAGTACACCAGGTCGCGATCTAGTCGTTCGATCAATAATTCGAGGCTGCGGAGATAGTCGCCGAGGTTGCCGTCGGGTGGCGGGATGATCGTGGAGGACCACCCCATAACGTGATCACCGGTAAAGAGTCCCCCCTCAGAGTTCCCCTCAGGCATGAGACCAAAGCAGAGATGATTAGAGATGTGTCCCGGCGTGTGCAGGCACTCCAGCCGCCAACCGTCACCAGCTAACACATCACCATGCGTCAGCTTGATGTCGGGAGCAAACTCCCAGTCGCCAGCCTCCTCTTCCTCGAATCCCGCGGGCTCGCTCGTGCCAATGCCGCTCCGCCGGGCGTCGCTGGCCGGATGCGGACCGAAGCCCAAAACTGGCGCACCCGTGGCAGCTGCTAGTGCCCGGGAAGCGGGGGAGTGGTCGCTGTGGGTGTGGGTGACGCAAATGTGTGTAACCGTGCGACCCTCCAGCGCGCGTAGCAGTGCCGTTACGTGGGCCGCGTCGTCGGGGCCGGGGTCGATGACCGCCACCTGGCGGTCCCCGATGATGTAGCTGCCGGTGCCAGCGAAGGTGAAAGGACTGGGATTCCGCGCCGTGATCCGCTGCACTAGCAGAGCGATCTGCACTGCCTGGCCATAGTCCGGCTCGTGGTCGGTGTTGTACAGGTCCTCCAGCAGAACCGCCGATCCGCTGGTCGCCGCTGGGGGTGTATTAGGCACAGGATTAGGCAGATTGAGTTGTGCAGCCATATTCTTCGTATTCCGGTCGCCAGGAGGAGTCCGAAGCGCCTCCGGGGAATCTCGAAGAATACTGTGAGGAGTTGGCTTCGGTCACGGCGACTGTTGAGGAGGCGGCCATGACTACGACACCTCTTTACCTTCAACCTGGGCGGATCGGCTCACTTGAGCTTCGCAACCGTCTGGTGCGTGGAGCCACCTCGGAGACAATGGCCTCAACAAACGGCGTGGTCTTCGACTCCTACGTAGAGCTGTACCGCCGGCTGGCGCAGGGCGGAGCAGGGTTGTTGCTCACGGGTCACATGTATGTGGATCCCCGCGGGCAGGCCAGCGCCAACCAGGCTGGCATCCACGACGACAAAGTCATCCCCGCTTTGCGTGCGACGGTAAAGGCAGTTCACGAGGCGGGCGGCCGGATCTTCGCTCAGATCGGCCACTGCGGTAGCCAGACGATGATGTCGCGCATAACACCAGTGGCGCCGTCGCCAGTGCCCAACGCCATGTACACCATCCAGCCCGAGGAGCTGAGCGACGCAGAGATCAGCGAGCTGGTTAGTGCTTTCGGGGCGGCAGCCGGTCGCGCTGTCGCAGCCGGCTTCGATGGCGTCCACATCCACGGGGGCAACGGTTACCTGATATCAGAGTTTTGTTCACCGCACGCCAACACCCGAGACGACCGTTGGGGCGGAGACGCCGAGCGGCGTAGCCGGTTCTTCTTCGAGGTGACCGAGGCGGTGAGGGCGGCCGTGGGTGACGAAATGCCGGTGACCGCTCGGCTGAGCGTGGAGGATTCAGTGCCGGGGGGTTTGCAACGTGACGAGAGCCTGGAGCGTTCCCGCGGTTTGGCCTGGCGGGGCATTGACGGCTTCGAGACCACCTATGGGGTAATGCGGAGCTATTACGAGAACATACGACCATATGTGGCGGTAGGCCGAGTTCAGGCCTGGCGAAGTTTCTTGCTGCAGCGTGCGTGGAAACCCGAAGGGGCCGAAGCCTATTACCGACCCTTTGCCAAAGCGGTCAAGGACGCAACTGGCCTGCCGATAATTCTCGTCGGCGGAGTGCGCACCACACAAACCATGAGCGACATATTGCAGTCCGGAGATGCCGATTTCCTAGCACTGGCCCGGCCCTTTATCCGCGAACCCGAACTGGTCCGCAAACTAGAAGCCGGCCACACCGGAGGCGTGGAATGCGTCTCCTGCAACATGTGCCTAGCCCACGACGGCTTCGACCCCCTGCAGTGCTGGCGCACGAGCCCCCGAACGGTCGCAGTACACATCCGCCGCCACTACTGGACAAACCGCCGCAAAGGTCAGTGAAGCCGATTTCTGCCTACGGAATGACTAACTCCTAATCGAGTACCGCTTAATCAAGTATCACCAAACAGGGGAAAGCCCAACTGGCTAACTATCGCAGGCAGGAAGCCGATACCCAAAGCCATCAACGCCCCGTGAAAAAGCATGAACCTGCCGGTAGGGTCGCTGCGGCCTTGCCGTGAATTACATCTCCATCTAATTCCGCCCCAAATCCCATTGACGACGCTCGCCGAGAGAGCTACCCAACGGCCGGCACCCAGAAATAACGCGATGGGGTTTCGCACCACCCCCGGAGGGTCCACCTAATGAATCCGCCAAACTCTGCTTCCATGTCAATCCTTTCAACACGAAGGGTTGTTCGCCCCTCCGTGACTTGAGTTTTCTTTGACTCAGAGTAGTTGCACGCGCGTGCCGGCCTCCGAGTGGTTGGGCTTTGATAGCACGTACTTTACATAACGGACATTTCCGGCGATAGATTCAGTCCGAGGGGTGCGGGCCTGGCTTGATTCGCTGCTGCTCGATCCTCGGAGGCTTCGACTCCCCTTCACGTCTCTCCCGCCGCGGACCATCCGCAGGTTCCACGAGGCGGTGGCTAGCGCCCAGACGCAACTGAGCGGGCTTGCAGGATCTTGAGCCTGCTTTCGGTTTACTCTGCTGGTTGTTGCTTGGTTTATTTCTCTTGCAGTGCATACAGGTGTTGTGTTTCTGTGTTGATTTGCGTATACTCCCTTGTACCGGTCGCTGATCCTGATGTTGCGGGGTTGGTGTTTCCTGACCGGCTTGTCGGCTCTGCCGACCGACAGCCAAGGTTCACACTGTTTTGAGGGGGTGAATGATGACTATGCCGACTCTTTTCGACAACCCGGCCGCCGGGGCCGCTGCCGGCACTACCGCCGTTGGGGCGGCTGGTTTGTTCGGTCGTGGTGCCGGTTTCAATGTTGAGAGTGTGATGGGTTTGTTTGCTTCTGACCTGGCGGTTCGGGCTTTGGCTGATCGGGAGTTAGAGGCTCGGTTGGTGTTGGTGGGCAGGTGTGAGTCTCTGTTGGCTGCGGTGAAGGCTGAGATGGTGGGCGAGTTGGCTCGGCGGCAAGGTGAGGGCCACGCGGCTGATGTGCTGCGTGACAGTTTGAAGCAGTCACGAGGCCGGGCTAAGCAAGAAGTGAAGCTGGCTGAGCAGTTGGGTCGGGCGCCTGGGACGGCTGAGGCTTTGCGTTCTGGATCTATCACTCCTAAGCAGGCCAAGATGATTGCCGAAGCTATGGAACAAACCCCATCCGGCGATTCGGTTGGTGAGGCTGGGTTGTTGGATGCCGCGGGGCGGGAGTCCGAGGACCGGTTTAGTCGCACTGTTCGGGATTTTGTGAACGAGCAGACTCGGGGTGATCTTGGGGAGCGTCGGGCGCGTCAGCGGGAGCGGCGCTATTTGAATATCAAGCAGGAACCCGATGGGATGTTCTCTCTGATGGGCCGGTTTGATCCGGTGGCGGGTAGTCGCATAGAGACCGCGCTTACTGCTACGGCGAATCGGCTGTTTCATGCTGAGGATGCCAAGAACCGGCTCTCGTCGGGCCAGCGCATGGCCGACGCCCTCGGACAGCTTGTCGCCAACAGCGGCAGCGGTGCTGGGAAGGCTGCTGGCAAAGTCCAGGGTATTGATCTGTTGGTGGTCGCCGATTACGACACCATTGCGGGCCAACTACGTGACGCTCGCCTCGCTGATGGCACCCCGCTGTCGCTCGAGGAACTCCTCGGGCTGGCTTGCGACGCGAGAATCTTGCCGGCGGTGTTCAAGGGTAAGAGCGAGCCGTTGTGGCTCGGACGGGGCAAACGCCACGCCAGCAGGCATCAGCGGGCGGTGCTTGCTGTGCGGGATAAGGGTTGTGTGGGTTGCGGGGCTTCGGCTAACTGGTGCCAAGCACACCACATCGTGCACTGGGAGCACGGCGGCAAAACCGACCTCGACAACCTCTGCCTGCTCTGCAGCTACTGCCACCACCATTTGGTTCACACCAAAGGCGCCCAAGTAGTTCGAGACGCCGACGGCAGGTTCACGCTCCAACAACCCGACCAGCGTGGTAACACCCCACCCAGACGGCATAACGCTTGGGCTGCCTGCAGCCACGGACTCACAGCCAGAATCAATATCACCCGTGCTATCAAACCGCCGACTGTGAACCCGCCCTTGCGACGCTGAAACACACCAGTGGGTTCCGCCAGCCCTTTCCCCTGTTTGCTTTTTAGGCAGTCTTTTTAGGCTGTCAAGGGACGTGGTGGTCACCGAACTCGGGATCTCCGGAGCAGCAAAAGGCCTCGCAGCAGCTGTTAGCGAACCTCGAAGTGCAGGTGAGGGCTTGTCTAGGTGCGGGCCTACCCAGAGTTGCGGCCCGGCCCAGAACTATCGCCAGTTATCAGCGTGACGCCGGCTGGGTCTAATGAAAGCCTGACGTGACTGCCGGAGGTGACATCGGCGGGTACGTAGCCTCGAAGTGGAGGTGCCTCGGCGAATTGCAGGGAAGCGAGATTGTGGTTGCCCTCTACTCTGACGTCGGTGACGGTTGCCTGCAGCGAGCCTTGGGGGTGGGCTTGGACTGCTTCGGGTCGTATGAGAAGGCAGAGGTCAGCGGAGCCCTGCTTGGGAGGATCGCCGGCGAGCGCTGAAAGTTCCAGTGACCCCCACGGGCTGTAAATCCTGTCCGATGTTGGCCCATTGGGTGTTGCCGCTGCCCCGCTGAGCGGCCAAATGACGCCTAGGCCCAGGAATGTGGCGGTCCAGGAGTCACGGGGATCTTGGCTAAGTTCCTGCGGCGTTGCGGTGCGGTGTATGCGGCCGCTGTGCATTAACGCCACTCGGTCGGCTAGGGCGAAGGCTTCTGCGTGGTCGTGGGTGACGTGGATGGCCGTCTGGTTCAGCTCGAGCAGAATGCGTCTCACGTCGGCCACTAGGCGATCCCTCAGCGGGCGATCCAGAGCTGCAAACGGCTCATCGGCTAGTAGCAGCTTAGGCTGAGGCACCAGTGCCCGTGCCAACGCCACTCGCTTGGCTTCACCACCCGAGAGGGTGGTAACACTGCGGCGCTCGTACCCCTCCAGACCCACCAATTGCAACATGGCAGCGACTTGCTGGCGCCGCTCGGGCGCTGGCACCCTCTGCATGCGCAGCCCGAAGGCCACGTTGGCTCCCACGTTGCGGTGCGGCAACAACGCATGATCTTGAAATACCATGCCAAAATGCCGTCGGTGCGCCGGCACTGAACCCTGATTTTCTCCTGCCCAGCTGATGCTGCCGGCTTCGGTGGGCTGCAGCCCGGCGATCGTACGTAGCAGTGTCGTCTTCCCGCAGCCACTGGGTCCGAGTAGTGCCAAGATCTCCCCGCGCTGCACCGACAGGCTGAGATTGCCCAACACGCTGCGCCCATTCAGCAAAACCGAAAGATCGCGGACCTCGAGGCCCTCTCCTCCATCAAAGTCATCAATGTTGCTAACCGCGCCAGCGCTCATCTCAGAGATCCGGTGTCCCGGTTGGCCGAAGGCGGTCGATTAGCAGCACAGCCCCGGCTGTCATGGCTAGCAGGATCACGCTCAGAGCCATCGCCTGCCCGAAAGCCACTTCGCCCGGCCTCCCCAACAGGCGGAAAATAGCAATAGGTACCGTAGGTCGCTCGGGCCGAACCACGAAAGCAGTAGCGCCGAACTCCCCCAGGGATACCGCAAAGGCGAACCCCGCCCCGACGGCGAGACCCCGCAAGGCCAAGGGTAAATCCACCTCGCGCCAGACACGGGCGGGTGCGGCTCCCAGAACAGCTGCCGCCTCGCGCAACCGTGGCGAGATCGCAGCCAACGCCGGCGTCACCGAACGAATTACGAACGGCATCCCCACCAGAGCGTGGGCGATAGGCACCAGCCACCACGAGAGTCGTAAATCCAACGGCGGCCGGTCCAGAACCAACAGCATGCCAAACCCCAAGATCACTGCAGAGGTGCCCAGGGGCAGGAGGAACGCTCCCTCTAGGAGCGCCGCGGCTTTGCGCCGTCGTCCCGCCACTGCCAGGGCTACCAGCAGGCCCCCAATCGTGGCGATTCCGGTAGCGGCGGCAGCGAACTCCAGCGAGTGCACTACCGCGGTAACTGGCGATACAAACAGAGCCTGGAGCCGCTCCCCACCGTCGCCAAGGCGTCGGTAGTGCTCCAGGGTGTAGCTACTGCCGCTACGTAGCGAACGCTCTACCAGCATCGCCAGAGGTAGCCCCACGATCGTCGTGACCAGCCCAAGCGTGCCCGCCAGCAGTAAACGCTCTTTGGCATTGCCTGGCTGTCGGGCGCTGTCGCGGCGCAGGCGTTCGGTGACCTGCCGGCGCCGTTGCCAGAATGTGGCACCCACCACAAGCAGCAGCACGCAGAGCAGTTGTAGCAACGCTAGAGCCGCCGCCGTGTCGAACTCCAGACGTTGAACGGCAAAGCGCCAGATCTCGGTGTCAAGCGTCGCTCGGCGCGGTCCGCCCAAGATGAGAATAACCCCGAACGAGGTGAAATTAAATAAGAAAACGATCGCGCTTACGGCTGCGATCGCCGGTGCTAATCGGGGCAATGTCACCAGTGCAAAGACCCGCAAAGGTCCCGCCCCCAGGACGGCAGCTGCCTGCTCGGGGGCCGGGTCTAGCTGTGACCAGAAAGCTGCCACCGAACGGGCGATGACCGCGTAGTTGAAGAACACGTGAGCCGCCAGGATGGCCCAGACCGTGTGCTGAAAGCGGTCATTTAGGCCAAGGCGGTCCATTAGGGATAGAAAAGCAGCCGCTACTACCACTGTCGGCAGAACAAAAGGCACCACTAATAAAGCCTGCAGCAGTCGCCGGCCCCGGAACCGTAGGCGTGCCAGTACTCCCGCGGTCGGCAAAGCCGCCACCAGGCAGAGCCCCGTCGATGCCAGAGCCTGCCAGGTAGTGAACCACAACACGTCGATCGTTACTTGGTTGCGCCAAGTAGCAAGCAGGGTTCCCGCGTCGAAACTGCGGGCCAATACCCCAACCAGCGGGTAAAGGAAGAACACCCCGATGAAAGCAGCGGGTAAGACCGCCACGGCAGTCGACGCCAGCCAGCGGGTCCTCATAGCGACGTATCGCACTTCTATTAGAGATGGCGCCTGGCGGCGCAATACCCCATTAGCGCAGGACGATCTCCACCCAGCGGCGGGTCCAGTTCTCCCGCTCGGAGGCAATCAGCGCGGGCGGCAGGGTCAGAGGCTCGGCGATTGTCACCGCGTGGGCAGAGAACTCCGCGGGCACTTCGGCGGTGCGGCTAGCCGGGAACACGAACATATTCAGCGGGATGTCCTCCTGGAACTCGTCGGAGAGCATGAAATCCACGAAGGCTTGCGCTCCGGGCAAGTTGTCGGTTCCGGCGAGGATGCCGGCGAACTCAATCTGGCGGAAACAGCCATCGGTCAGCACACCGGTGGGCGGTGTATCAGTCGGCGGATCGGCGAAGACTACCTCCGCTACTGGGCTCGTAGCGTAGGAGGTCACGAGGCTTCGGTCGCCGCCGCCGGCCACGAACTCCCCGTAGTAGGCCTCGGTCCAGCCGGCGGTGACCGCCACTCCCCCCTCGCGCAGATCGGCCCAGAAGTCTTCCCAGCCGTCTACGCCAAAGGCGGCCACTGTGGCCAGTAGGAACGCCAGGCCGGGTGAGGAGGTCTCTGGGTTCTGGGTAACCAGCGAGCCGGCGTAGCGAGGCTCGGTCAGATCTCGGAGGCTCGTAGGCGGCGGACCCTCCAGAGCATCCACCCAGTAGTTGATGCACACATCGCCGTAGTCGATTGGGGTCATGCGGTGTTGGGGGTCCAGTTGCAGATCTTCTGGCACCGTTGTGAGAGCTGGCGACTGGTAGGCCACGAAGAGATCTTCCTCGAGCGCCCGGTGCAAGAAGGTGTTGTCGATGCCGAAAACCACGTCAGCTATGGGATTGTCCTTAGTGAGGATTACTTGACTCAGCACCGAGCCGGTGTCCTCACCAGTCAGCAGTGTCACCGAGATGCCGGTGCGTTCCTCAAACGATTCGATGACTCCCTCGCTGACCGCAAAGGCGTCATGGGTGATCACCGTGATCTCACCCGGCTCAGGCGAATCGTCAGCGGTCGCGCACCCAGCACTGACGACCACCGCAAGCGCTACAACACCCGAGACGCGCAATAGTGAACGAGACTTACGAAGAATGTGCATAATTCCCTCCGCTGGCATTACCCAGTTCAGGTTCGGCGGGTCGGCGACTGGTATCGCCCTCTCAGCCCGAGTACTCAAGCTCCCCGATTTCCAGACCTACTCTAGTGGAGCAGTGGTTCCTTGAGCAACCACTCCGGTAACGTTTAACCCATGTCACACCGCCTTGAGGTCACTCTGACCAGCCGGCGGCCCGACGGCACTTGGACTTGGCGGGTGACGGGTGCCCGTCACCCCAAAGGGGTGCTTGAGGAGGGGTTGCTACCTGCCGGAGTCGCCGTGGGGGATGTCTTGCGGGTCGAGGCGGAGATGAACGTGGATGGCATCGCGGTGCGCCAGGTACTGCCACCCAAGGAAGAACGGCCGCCTCCTTCCCGTGTGGAGCATCTCGGCAGCAAGCGCTTCGTCGAGGGAGTCACAGGTTCTGCCAAACTCGCTCGCACACCCAAAGAGCGAGCCGAACGTCCAGCCGGACGCCGAAGTCGCGGTGGAGATGCAGGCGACGCCCGCCAATCGGGTGCTCGCCAATCACAAGGAGTTAAGCGAGGCCGCTCCGGCGACCGTGGCGGGCGAGAGCGGCCCCAGCGCGCACCTCGTCTACGACCGGCCAGTCGACATCGAGAGACTTGGCTCGAAACTCTCTCCAGCGAAGAACGGACACTTGCCGAGCGTCTCGCCACCGAGGGAATCCGGGCGGTACGTCAATCCTTTCAAGCCGACAAGCCAGAGTCCGAAGCACAGGACTCCAGCACGCCTGACGACACAACCGAAGCTCGCCTAGCAGTCGTAGAGAGGCTTTTTTCAGCCCTCCGTGAAGTTGATTGGCGGGATCGAGCCGAGGAAGCCCGCAAGGTCAGCGAGCAGGTGGATCTACGGGACTTGCGGTCAGCAGTAGCGGGCACTCCCGAAGAGTTGCCCGATGAGGAGTCGCGTGCGCTGGCAAAGGAGCTGCGCAGCAAGCTAGAAAAGCGCGTCGACCTCGAGCATTCGGCTTGGATTGCCGATTTGGGCTCGCTATTGCGGAAGGGTCGGATGGTTACAGCTCTTCGGGTCAGCCAGCGTCCCCCGAAAGCAGGTACGCCGCTGCCGGAGAGTCTGGCTCGAGGCCTGCAGGAAGGCGTCACCCCACAGTTGAACGCCAACACCACCGACGACTTGTGGGGGCGAATGCTAGAAGCAGCAGCTCAATCGCCGATCCGACTGGTGTTGCTGGCGCAAGAGGTGCCTCCAGAGCCCTCGGAAGGGCTGTTGCGCACAGTGCGGCGCTTTGGGGAGCGACTCCCGGCATTGCGGGCACAGTTCAAGAACCATCTGGACTCACCTGCGGAGGACGATTCAACCAAAGCCGCTGCCGCCGAAGAAACCCAGCCACCCGAACCTGAGCCGGATGTAGTACCGGAAGTATTGAAAACATCGGCTGTGCCTGAAGATCTGGACTCTTCAGTCGACGAGTTCACCGATGCCGATGCGACCGAGGAAGTCTCTGAGCCCAGCGGTGAGGTCGAGGTCGTCTAGCTCCTCTAACGGTACCCAACGCGCCTCCGCGGCGTCATCGCCGGCCTCCGGTGGGTGATCACTGACGACAGTGACCCAAAAGTCGGCGATTACATAGTGGTGCTGATCGCTGATCCTTTCGATCCAATCGGCAAACCCGCCGCAGAGGACCTCCAATCCTGTTTCTTCGACAACTTCGCGCACAACGGCGGCTGCCAGAGTCTCTCCCCACTCCACTCGCCCGCCGGGAACCGACCACTTACCTGCCGCTGGTCCATGTCCGCGTCGTACAAGCAGTAGGCACCCTTTGCGCACAGCAATGGCGCCGACGCAGACCTCGGGTTGCAGCCGCACCAGTCTCAACTCTCGTCGGTTGCTGGAGCTAGCCGGCGATGCACTTGCAGGGCGCGTGCGGTCAATCCGTAGCGTTCAAAGAAGTTCTTGGTCATACGGTCGCCCGGCAGGGCCACCGAGTCCACGGCGTAGGCACCGGCGCTGTTAGCCCACGCCAGAACCTGATCCATCAGTGCTTCGCCCAAGCCCACGCCGCGCGCCTCGGGTAGCACGAATAGCGCCTCAATGTCGGCCAGTAAGGTTCCATCAGCTAGCGACACCAGCCGCGCGGCAGCGAAACCCACTGCGGAATCATCAAGGCTGCCTACCCAGATCCGACTTCCATTCCGTAACAGGGCTTGCTCGAATCCGGCGCTGTCGAGTTGCTGCGGGTAACGAATTGCCAGCAGCATTGCGCCGCCTCGCCGTCCGGCCACCTCCTGGCGTGCTGTGCTGGCGAGAGCTGCCAGCGCGTCGCAATCTGCGGTCGTGGCGGCTGCTGCGGTGACTCTCAGGAGCTCAACCTGTCCAACGCCGGGCAGATCTCCTCGCCTGAGGGGCAGCGAGGCTCCGACCGGCTACCTAGTTGACTTCGGGAGACCAGCAGGAAACACCCTTCGCAGAGCCATTCATCATCTCGACGCGGCGTGACGGCACCGAGCAACTCAGCGGGTTGGCCGGTCTCGGGCTCCTCCTCTTCCTCATCGTCTGCCAGATCGTCCCCAGCGGCGATACGGTCTCGCAGAATCGTGTTTAGGTCGGCTTCGAGGTTGTCTGGATCTACCTCGTCGTCGAACTCGCCTTCGGCGGAAGAGGGACGCTTCTTGGTTCGTTCGGGTCGGTCGGCCTTGTCGTTGTCAAGGTCGTCTTCGTCGAGATCATCGTCCTCAGCGAGAGGGTCTTCGTCCTCATCCGCATCGAATTCCGCCTCGAACTCACCCTCGTCCTCATCCTCGAGGTCTAGGTCCAGCAGGTTTTCATCCTCGGACATGCGTTTCTCCGGCTCCGTCACAGGCACTCATCACCTCCGGAGGCGGATCATAGACAGGCGCAAGAGAAAAAGGTGGACTGCTCTCTACGATTTCGCAGAGAGCTTTGGTGTTAGACCGCTTCGCGCCGTCTCGTGGCGGCACTCCGTTCGGCGGCGAGACGTTCGAGTTCGGGCTCGCCGGACATGTCGACGAAGGCCATCATGCCGGCGATGGCTCGATGACCAGCGACGGTTTCGATCAGTCGGTGCATCTCTTGGGCGACGTGACGATATGTGGGATGACCTTGGGTGCTGCTCCGCAACTCGATGAGATGCATGGCTTCCCGGGCGTTCAGTTGCATGACGAAGCGAAGGCGGTAAGCCAGTGCAACGGCATAGGCGGCCTGTTCGGGGAAGTCCTCGACTAGCGCGTCGTGCAGTTCGGCACTCTGGGTCATGGTGTCAACAAACAGGTCTGTTAGCCCTGCGGCCGCTACCGGCTCGGGCAGGGTGTAGCCGTGTTTAGGTCCGAGTCGCTGCCACTCGAGCGTCAACATTCGGTGGCGCTGTAGATCTCGGAAAGCCCCGTAATCGCACAGAACATCAAAGCGGTAGCAGGGCGCTTCCAAGGCTCGTCCAGGCTTGTGACGCCTATTGCCGCGCTGGCCGGCGTAGCTCTCCAAGACACGTAGTCGCTCGTCGCTGGTCATTTGCTCGACACGGGTCCGCAGTTGTTCCTCGGGGAGATCGACGTAGGAGTAGAGGACACTGCTGACCAGCTTCACCTCGGCCTCGGGGTCGAACTCCACGAGTTGCACAGTGGGGGTCGCAGGTCCTGGTCCTGTGGCTCCGCCGATGAGTTCTTGGGCCAGTGCCTGCATGGAGTCGTTAGTGGCACGCAAATAACGGCTCCAGGCCACTCCCCTGTCCTCCCTGTCGACCCGCTTGAGGAATGAGGGGATTACCTTGCGCAGCTCCACCAGCATCATGTCGGCGTAAGCTCGCACCTCCGGTAGCTGATGGGCGCGCATCCGCAGAAGCAGATTCTCGTAGCCCTGACCGCTGCCGTAGATGCCTACGTTCGAGAGCGTCGCCGCAGGCAGCATTCCGCGCACCGAATCAAACGACTTCGCCCCGATGGCTTGGCGGTGCACGAAGTCCGAGTCGCCTGGAGCCTTGGGAAACTGGCGGCGGAAGTACTCGTTCATAATCGGCAGAGCCCGGCTGTAGGACTCGAACATGCCGTCTAGATCGGCCACATAGCGGGTGCCTTGCGGCGACCCCAAAATGTCTGGATCGCGGTAGTAGCGATAGCGACCGCCGAGGCGGGCGTCGTAGGCCACGTAGCGCGTCGACTGCTCCAAGTAAGACATCAGCCGGCCCCATTCGAGCACTTTGGTGAGCAGGTTCGAAGCTTGTTCACAGGCCAGGTGTACGCCCCCGAGTTGCGCAACCGAGTCGTCTCCATAGTCGAAAAACACTCGGTCGTAGAGTTCTTCAGCCCGCCGCAGGCCGATTGTGGCATCCACGCCTAAATCCCCGCTGACGTCGAGTTCGCCCACGAACTCGTCAAGAAACAGACGACGCAAGCTCTTTGAGGACCGCGAGTAGCGGGCGAACAATGCACCCTTAACCACCTCGGGCAGGTTCACGAGGGCAAAGACAGGCTGATCTAGGTTCGTGAAGTAGCGGCGCAGGATGTCAGCTTCGGCGGCTGTGAAACTCTCAGCTACGTACATAACTACCGTTGTCGATGAGTGGCGCGCTGTCAGCTCGACACCGGTTCGCTGGCAAAGTCAGCTGCCACAGCGGCGCGGAGCGAAGCGTCGCTCCAGTAGTCAATTGCAACCGCTGCCAGCGTCTTGGCTCCGTCGATTACCCCCCGATCGCCATTGGGGCCGCGCGCGCAGACGGCGAAGTCTTCGGTGTGGATGGCCACCTCCGGTGGCGCCACTGCGATCGTAGGGTGAATCGCTGGCACTACCTGACTGACGTTGCCCATGTCGGTGCTGCCGAGCACGGTCCGATCTGGCGCGGGTGGCTGCGGGTGTCTTCCCAGAGTCGCGGCGTTGGACTTCCAGGCATCTACGAGTGGCCCGTTGCTGCGCACCTCAGCGAACCAGTTGTCTGCCCACACCAACTCTATGTCCACCCCGGCTGCGACCGCCCCACCGCGCAGGCACTTGGCCAGGCGTTCCTCTAGCAACTCCAGCCGCCGCACTGTTGGCGACCGGACAAACCAGTGGGTCTCAGCGCGAAACGGGACAATGTTCGGCTTTTGGCCCCCGTCGGTGAAGATTCCATGTATCCGCTCGTCGTCTGCAATGTGTTGTCGCAGGGCGGCTACCGCCATATAGCCAAGTACCGCCCCGTCTAGAGCATTACGGCCGGCTTGGGGCGCAGCAGCCGCATGGGCGGCGGTGCCCTGATAACGCGCCCGCAACTGCTTCACGGCCAGCGTCTGCATCTCAGCTAGTTCCAGACCTGCTGGATGCACCATTAGGGCCGCTTCCACGCCAGCAAAAGCGCCCGCGTTCAGCAGGTGTAGCTTTCCTCCGCCCCCCTCCTCGGCAGGAGTTCCCAGAATTAGCAGCCGACCCCCCAACTCTTCGACGACCTCAGCTGCTGCTAAACCCGCTCCGAGTCCCGCAGCGGCGATGATGTTGTGCCCACAGGCGTGGCCTATGTCAGGCAGCGCGTCGTACTCACAGAGGAAAGCCACGAGTGGTCCGGAAGTTCCGGCGGTGGCGGCGAATGCAGTTTCAACGCCATAGGCATGTCTTTGCACTTCCAGACCGGCTGCCTCAGCTGCGCTGGAAAGCACATCGTGAGCGAAATATTCCTCGAACCCCAACTCTGGGTTCTCGTGAATGCGGTGAGAGATGTCGGTAAGTTGCTCGGCTCGTGCCTCAACCGCTGCGGTAGCCCGCGCTTTGGCCTCGGAGCCTGCGGGCGAACTTGGAGACACGAAGCGAATCTACCACTGGCCGAGGCAGGGAGATCGGATCACAGAAGAGCTAGACAACCACCTCAAGCGCGTCCGGCTCCACCCGAACTGTGATGGTGCGGGCTCGCCCGACGCGGACGCCGTCTAGCCACACCGGTACAGGGCGGTCAAAGCTGGTGCTGAATGCGGTGAGACGGGTGATGCTGATCTGCGGGTGTGGGATATGGCTGCCCGAGGGCAGACGCCGCCACGCTGCCAACCTCTGGCGAAAGGTGAGATCGGCATCGCTTATGTCCAACAGTCCATCGCCGGGGTGCGCTCGGGGTGCCAGGTTCCAGTGCCCCAGGAAGGCGGCGTTCATGATGGCTAGCACGCGACCCGTCAACCAACTATGCCGGGCCACAAGATGTGCTGTGAACCAGTAGATCCGTCCGTCAAGCAGCACTGAGGCCAGATCGCAGGTCAGGATCGAGCCGCTCTTGTCCATCCGGGACATCTCAACGCCGCCCCCCAGAGTGCGACAGAGATCACCGCCGGTGAGGCCCAAGACAGGCGGTGCTTCACCGCGCCGCCGCGCCTGCTCGACGAGCTGGCGGGCTTCAGCGTCGCAGCTCACGATGACACCGTCGGCGGGCAGTTTCCCGGTACTCCCCCAGTCTCGGCCGCGCCGAATACCCAACCTGTTCGATCCAGTTCTACTAGGCGCCTGGATTGCCGACGTTCAGCCGGCGGAATCCAGCACCGAGGCCGACACCACGCCCCGGAACATGGACTTCGCCACTGCGGAAGCGGTTGCTGTAGTGGCCGGATCCGGCGCCACTCTTTCCACTTGTCGTGCCAGATCGCACACCAGCTTCACATTTCGGACGAAGTCTCCCGGCGTGGTGTGATCGTCGAGCACACGCGCCAACGGGACTCCCGCGGTCCAGCCGTAGGCGGCGGTGGCGAATCCCCCATCGGGTGGTCGAGTACGGGGTCGCCCAAGGCAAGCTGCCTCGGTTGCAGCTAGCGACTCGTGCAACTCGCTTAAGCGAGCCCAGCGCCGCCGCAGCGCCGCGGTTGGCCAGCGAGGTTCGATTGGCACATCACCGCCTCGCGGCTCGTAGGTGCAGCATGCCAACATTGCGGCGAACGAGGGCTGGTCAAGCCCATCTAGGTGGCCACCGGTGACGGCCTCGGCGATCAATAGGTCGCTCTCATGGTAAATGCCGCCAAGCAGCTTGCCGCTGTCAGCGAGCGTCCAGCCTTCTAGGTGGCCGCGCCGGCGCAGCACCTCGGTGAGTTCGTCAAACTCATTGGCCAGCGTTTCTTTCTTGCTTTTGAGCTTGGAGCGGAGATCTTCCACTTTGCGGGCGGTGCGGCGCATCCGCCGTTGAGCTTCCTCGCTGCCCCGCCGACGGGCCGCGGAGTTGAGTTCAGCAAGTGAGCGACGCCCCTCCTGCAGTTGCTGTTCCAAAATGACCACTTCACGGTCGGCTTGGTACTGAGCCAGGGATCGTCCCAACACGCTGCGGGCCTCTTCGGGTGACAGCCGAGCGATGAGGTTGACGACCATGTTGTAGCTAGGACGAAAGGCCGAGACCAGGGTGAATGTCCGGTTGCTGACCAGGCCGGCGACATCACCAAAGCGCAACCGGGGATTCCAGAGCACCACGGCGTAGCCATGATCGTCGATTCCCCGGCGACCTGCCCGCCCGGTGAGCTGGGTGTAGGTCAGGGGCGTGAGCAACTCGTGACCCTCACCAGTGAACTTGGTAAGCCGCTCTATCACCACCGTCCTCGCCGGCATATTGATACCAAGCGACAGCGTCTCAGTGGCAAAAACCACCTTGATAAGCCCGCGACGAAAGCACGCCTCGGTGGCCTCCTTGAACGGGGGCAGCAAGCCAGCGTGGTGCGCGGCTACACCGCCCAAGATCTGTGATAACCAGGTCTCATAGCCCACAGCTCGTCGATCATTACCTCCCAGCGAGGCCACATAGGGCTCGACGGTCTGGCTGATTCGGCGACGTTCTGCAGGGGTGGTCAGATCTAGACCCGTCCGGGCGATCAGCCTGGCCGCGTCGTCGCAGCCGGCCCGGCTGAAGATGAAGTAAATGGCGGGCAGCATCCCCCGGTGGGCCAGGGCCTGTACCACAGCCAGTCGATCTGGTGCCCGCCAGCGTCTTCGGGTACTTCCTCGGCGCCGCCGCCGAGTTCGATCCTGCTGTTCTCCGACGGGGTTTGGGCGCTCGCCCACAAAGACTGGGAGGAATCGCAGGTTCGACCGTTCGTTGTCCCCGAAGCACAACAAACTGTCCAAGCTAACCGGCCGGCGTGTCTCGCTGACAGCGCGCACTGAACCTCGTAACTCGCTCATCCAGGAGCGGATCTCGCTGAAATTGGAAACCGTGGCCGAAAGGCACACAAAACGCACATTCGGTGGGGCGTGAATGATCACCTCCTCCCAGACCGGTCCCCGGTAGGGGTCCTGCAGATAATGGACCTCGTCAAGGATGACCCAGCCCAGCTGGTGCAACTCAGGTGAATCTGCATAGATCATGTTGCGCAGTACCTCGGTGGTCATAACGACCACCGGCGCAGAGGGGTTGATGGCGTTATCGCCGGTCAGCAAACCCACGAGCTGTGGGCCGTGCTCAGCTACTAAGTCGCTGTACTTCTGATTTGATAGCGCCTTGATTGGAGCTGTGTAGAAGACTCGCCGGCCACTAGCTAGTGCTACCCGCACGGCGTGTTCGGCTACGACCGTTTTGCCGGCACCAGTGGGCGCGGCAACCAGTACTGAGGCGCCACCGTCGATGGCCTCGATGGCCTCGAGTTGGAAGCGGTCCAATTCAAACCGGTAGCTCCGTGAAGCAGTATTGGCAAAAGCGCTCATGGCGCCTCACTCGAGGAGTCCTCAATGGACGCTGCTTCCAGCTCTGCGGCCTCGGCCCGATCTCGTCGCCGCTGACGCAGGACGCCAAACAGAATCGACAGCTCGTAGAACGCGTACATCGGCCCAGAGAGGATGAGCAACGTGAACGGATCCCCAGTCGGGGTGATCACAGCCCCCACTACGACTATCCCTACTATCGCCCACGGGCGGATGCGCTGCAGTGTCTTTGTGGGAATGATGCCAGCGACTTGGCCGAACATAAGAATGATCGGGAACTCGAACCCCAGCCCGAAGGCGAGCGCCATCTTCACGACGAACGATAGGTAGCGGCGCGGTGAAAAGAAGCTGACCAAGTCGTCGCCACCGAGTTCGGCTAGGAAGCCCAAGGCGCGGGGAATCGTCCAGAACGCCAGAGTGATTCCGCCGGCAAACAGCAGTGTGGTCAGTACGACAAAGGCTGCGGTGTGGCGCCGCTCACGCGGAAAGAGACCTGGGGTTATAAAGCGCCAGGCCTGCCACAGGAGTACTGGCATGGCCAGCGCAACACCGCCGTAGCCGGCAATGCTAACCCGCACCGAGAAGGGTTCAAGCGGGTCGATCACTAGCAGCCGGCAGTTACCGGATGAGTCCAACCCGGCGGCGTCGGGCTGCACGACATCGCAGTAGGGAGCTACTAGAAAATCCAGAATCTGCGGATAAAGCACCCAACAGGCCACGAACCCGCAGGCGACGGTGAGCAGAGAGATGATGAGCCGGCGCCGCAGCTCTGCCAGATGGCCGACGAGGGTCATCCGCCCGCCGGTGGGCGTTCCGACAGGCTTAGCCTCGCTCATTGAGCGGAACGCTGTTCAGACTCGGTTTCGGTTTCGGGGGCGGCGACTGCTCCGCTTGGCTCGGCGGTAGGTTCAGAGATGTCTGGTTCAGCGACATCAGTAGGTGTGCTGTGGCCAGCTTCGGGCTCGTTATCTGACTGGGCGGTTTCTGACGGACTATCCGACTGGTCGGCTATAGAAGTAGTAGTCCGACTAGCGCTTTGAATGGGCTGAGATAGGCGGCCCCGCTCACGTGCAATGGCTTCTAGCGGTGCATCAGCGGCTGCTTGCATTTCTTGCTGGAATCGACCTATCACATCTCGGGTTTTGGCCAAGAAACGCCCAAGGGTGCGCGCAGTTGCCGGCAGTCGGCTCGGACCGAGGACTACCAGGGCGATAACGAGGATCAGTAAGACCTCACCTGGTCCAACATTTAGCACTCTGCCAGCTTATCTGGGGTCGCGATTGGCCTGTAGAGGGCAGAATGTCCCATAGTCTGCAAACTGGGGCTGCCAGCAAGTAACTAGATGTCGCGATTGGCCCTTTAGAGGGCAGAATGTCCCATAGTCTGCAAACTGGGGCTGCCAGCAAGTAACTAGATGTCGCGATTGGCCCTTTAGAGGGCAGAATGTCCCATAGTGCCGCGTCTTGCCGCTCTTGTCTCGCGTCCCATTGGATTTGCCCACCGAGGTGGGATGGCACACGCTCCTGAGAACAGTCTCGCCGCATTCGAGTTGGCATTGGCGTTAGGTGCCACAGGACTCGAGAGCGATGCTCGAATCACCGCCGATGGCGAGGTCGTGCTGCACCACGACAGCCGTTTCCGTCCCGCCTTACCCCGGCTGAGAACTCGTAAGGTGAGAGCGGCCGAGCGCAGCGATATGCCGGCTTCCGTGCTAACGCCGGCTGAACTCTACGCAGCTTGCGGCACGAAGTTTGAGTTTTCAGTAGATATCAAGGATCCCGACGCCGCGCCGGGAGTAGTGGCCGCAGCGCGTCGCGCCGGGGCAGAAAGCCCAAGGCGACTCTGGCTCTGCTCGGGCTCACTACAGCTGCTGGAGCAGTGGCGGGAACGCTGGGAGGACGTGAAGCTTGTGCTTTCGATCCGGCGGCGGAGCATGGAGTTCGGCGCTGAGCAGCTTGCGGCTCAACTCTCAAGGCAGAAAATCAACGCGGTGAATATGCCCTATGCCGACTGGACCGGCGGGACTGCAGCCTTGTTTCATCGCTTTGGGGTCTTAGCCTTCGGCTGGGATGCCCAGCACGATCGCACGCTCGGAGAATTACTCGACTCTGGGCTGGACGGCATCTACAGCGACCACGTAGACCGGATGATGCGTGCCATCGCCCAGTACTACGGCTAAACCGCCAGAGAAGCTGGGCAGCTACTCAGAGTCGACGCAGGTCGCTAACTGGCCAGAATTGTAAGGCCGCGTTGCCAATGAGATCGCCGCGTGGGACGGGGCCAAAGTTGCGGCTGTCGAAAGACACGTTGCGGTTGTCGCCAAGCACGAAAATGTGGTCCTCAGGCACAGTGCAGGCCTGGTCAGTGGCAAATCCTTCGGTTGGGTCACAGTTGGGTATCGCCGATCGCACGTAGGTGCCGGTACCAGCGACCAGGTAGGGCTCCACAAGCCAGTCTTCGCCGATCTTCACTAGACCCTCGTCGAAGTACACCGTCTCACCCTCAAACGCTACGACCCGTTTTACGAGATCTCCGTCAGGACGCTTGAAAACTATGATGTCGCCCCGCGAGGGATTGTCGGTCAGCTTGTTAACCAGGATTCGGTCTCCTGGCGACAACGTCGGTTGCATTGAGCCAGACTCGACATGGAAGGCGTGGACAACGAACGAGCGGATCAGCAGAGAAAGCAGGATTGCAAGAGCCACCGTTACACCCCAGCCGATAGCAGTGCGCCAGGGGTTACGCGACTCTTCTAACTCTTCGTCGAATTCGTCTGCGTAGTCCTCGTCCGGTTCTTCGCCGTGGCGAGTGTTTGCAGGCTCGAGGGTGCGCTCACGGGCACGGAACCGGGCAGTCAGGGTTGGGGTAGAGGTAGCAGCCGGTTGTGACGGTCCGAGCATCGGGTCGACGTAGTGACCCCTCGGGCTACCCGAAGGTTGAGTGGTCCTATCGCGCGGGGGCGGAGTGGCAGGCGGCACGGCTTCTTGGCGGGGAACCGCCGGCCGTGGGCGAGACTTGGGCCGCGGCCTTGGGGCTGCCGGCTTGGTTGGGGGTGTTGCCTCAGGCGGTGCGGGCGCCGGAAGTGGTGGAGCTGCCGGAGTCCCCGACGGCGGAGTTGGGGTTGTGGTCTCAGGGGCCTCTATCGGCAGCGATTCCTGTGGATCCGGCGCCGCGGCAGGTTCTTCAACTGCCTCAGAGGGCTCTTCGAGGTCTAACGAGAGTAACTCGTCTAGCAGGCCCGGCGGCGGTGCAACTGGGGTATCTAGACGAGCGCGAGCATCAGGCCGGGACGGGACTGCGGTGCTTGGCGGAGGCTCTGTTTGGGCTGTCGGCATCGTAAGCGCTCCCACAGCACCGCCGGACTCGGGTTCGGATGGGATTTCGCCAGATTCAAGCTTGGTCGGCGGAGTGCTTTCCGCCTCGGGACCTGCGGGCATCGGCCGACTGGTGAGTTGATCCAGGATTTGATCTACCCATGCCGGATCCGACGGATCGAATTCACCCGCGGGCTTCCCTGGCGGTTCTTGGCTCATTAACTATTCACCGTAACCGACCAGACTGTCTACCCTGCGGTTATTCGCCGTAGCGCTCCAGAATTCTCTCTGCAGCAGTTCTGGCCACGTCAGAAGGCACCCCCTCGCTGGCAGTAACCCGGGCCGCTGGTCCCAGACGCAGCAGCAATCGCTCCAGCCAAGCGATTCCGCCGACGGAAAGGCGGACTCGGCAAATTCGACCCTCCCAAGTGACCTGGGTAACCGGATAGTAGTCAAGCGCCCACTGGGCGTTCTCCTCAAGCGTCAACTCCACCCAAGGAGACCCCTCCGGAGGACTCCAGACGGTGGCCGCGACTGGTTCAGGTGGCGGGTCGAACGACTCTTCCAGCAACTCCACCGATGTGACCCGGTCCACCCGGAAGGTCCGCCTCTGATCGCTGAGCCGGCAGTAGGCCCGCACGTACCAGGCGCCTTCGTGGGCAAATGTTCGATACGGCTCGATTACGCGCTCGGTGATGGCGTCGCGGTCATAGCTGTAATACCGAATGGCCGCCGGACGGTGGCTACGACATGCTTCTTGTAGGACCGGTAGCGCCTCGGTGGTTGCGTCTCCGAGGCGAATCTCAAGAGTTTCTCGGGGGTTCACCCCTAGTGCGGCGGCGAGCTTGACGAGTCCCCGCTCTAGGGCACTATCGCCGGTGAGGTCAAGCATCCCGGTTGCTGCGGCTAAGAGGGCAACGGCCTGAGGCGGGGTCAGGCGCAGCGGTCGGCGGAAGTAGTCAGCGAAACTGATCTGCACCCAGCCGTCGTTCACTTCCACCTCGATGAGAGCATCGGGCGTGTAGGGCGGAACCCCGACCATGAACACCACCCGTTGCAGGTCGTCGAGCAGTCCTTCAGGGGGATAGTCAAATCGTTCGGTGATCTCAGCGAGACTCGCCCCGCCCCGTTCGGCCACCCACGGAATTAGCTGTAACAGCCGACGCATGCGTTCGGAAGAGGTCAACCTGCCGGGCCGATCCTCAGTAGCCGCCGGCGGGGCTGGAGCGGGCTCTGGCGGGGCAACCTGACTGTGGCTAAGGGGCTCTCGCGGAGCTACCTCTTCTGAGTGTCCGGCAGCAGCGCATGCACGGATCCGCTCTAGCAGCTTGGCTCGCAACTCCGCGGGCGCTATTAGTTCAGCGTGGTCTAGTAGACCAAGTACAAAGTCCACCAGGGCTTCGGCGTTAGACACTGATAACTCCAACAACAGTGACCTGTCGGAGTGTCGCTGGTAGGGGATCTCCTCCCCTACTTGCCCCAGCACCCAGTCCGCCACATCTGCATCCACCTGGATCTGAGCGACCGCTACTTCGTTCCCGATCTCCCATGCCGGCCGCTCGAGACTTGCCGATGTCTCTGGCCGCCGCTCGAAAGCCTGCTTAGGGCCTACGACCACCTCGGCAATGCGGTCGAGGCGAAAGTGTCGCCAGGCGGCTCGAGCTTGGTCGTGGCCGCCCAGGTACCAGTGGCCACGGGTGAAGTACAAGCGCACTGGTTCAACCGAGCGCGGCTCGCCGCGATATTTGAATGAGACCAAACTGCGGTCACAAATTGCCCGGAAGAGGGCAGCCAGGTTCTCGTTGAAGGGGATCACCGCCATTTCCAGTGCCTGATCACCTTCGGAGGGTCGCCCGCCCAGCGCCCAGAAGGCCGACTCCACCGAGGTGCCCTCCAGACGCACTGTCCGGGCTGCTAGGTGCAGCGCGGCTCGCTCATCAGGGGCTAAATCCACATCATCGAGGTAGTAGTCGCGGGGATGGATGCGGTACCCCTCCACTGGCGGATCGGTTCCAGGCACCTGACCACTGGTCAGCGGAATACCCATCTGCCGGAGATCACTCTTGTCCCGCTCGAACGTGCGTCGGAATGCTTCTTTCCCGCTGGCGTAGCCGGCTACTTTGGCATGAATCTCTGCAGCCGGTAACAGTCGCTCAGTAGCTAGTAGTGCTGCGGCTAGGTTTAGGAGCCGTTCCAGCTTGGCGTCAGCTGAGGTGCTCACCGGAGTACTTCCCGGTGGTCGTTCACAGCGAGGCGATCAGCTTTTCAACCCGCTCGTCGTGCGATTTGAACGGGTCTTTGCAGAGCACGGTGCGTTGCGCCTGATCATTCAGTTTGAGGTGTACCCAGTCGACCGTGTAATCACGTTTGCGCTCTTTGGCACGCCGCACGAACTCCCCGCGCAAACGAGCGCGGGTGGTCTGCGGTGGCTGGTGCATTGCCTCGATGACATCCTCCTCTAGGCAGATCGACTCGACCATGCCCCGCTCCTGCAGCTTGTAAAACGATCCTCTCTCCCGGCTTACGTCGTGATAGTTCAGGTCCATAAGAGCCAGCCGGGGATCGTCCCAAGTGAGCCGTTTGCGTTCCCGATAACGGTTAATCAGTCGATATTTGATGACCCAGTCGCATTCCCGGTCGAGGCTCAGCGGATCCTGCTCGAGGCGATCCAGGCAGTGGCCCCACATCTGCAGGGCGCGTTTCTGCTCCACGCCGAGGTCAAAGCGGGTGGAGAACTCCTGCGCCCTCTCGAAATACTCGCGCTGAATATCTAGCGCGCTGAGCAGCCGCCCGTTGGCCAGTCGAACCCGTCGCCAGGCTTTCGAGCCGTCGCTGACCTTCTCGAAATCCTCGTGGCTGATCTCCCTGATGGCCCGGATCGGGTTTTCTAACGTCATGTCCCGCAGCACGACTGACGGCTCTTCAAGCATCTGCAGGAGGATGCTGCACGCCCCCACCTTCAGGAACGTGGCGTACTCGCTCATGTTGGAGTCGCCCACAATCACGTGCAGCCGGCGGAACAGTTCGGCGTTGGCGTGCGGCTCGTCGCGCGTGTTGATAATCGGTCGCGAACGGGTGGTGGCGCTGGACATCCCCTCCCAAATGTGCTCGGCGCGCTGGCTGATGCAGTATTTGGCGCCTCGCGGCGTAAGCAGAATCTTGCCTGCACCAGCGTAGATTTGCCGGGTAACCAGGAATGGTATTAGCACCTCGCTGTACTCGGCCAGGTCATCGCGACGCTTGGTGAGGTAGTTCTCATGGCAGCCGTAGCTGTTTCCTGCCGAGTCGGTGTTGTTCTTGAAGAGGTAGATCTCGCCGCGCATGCCGTCAGCGTTGAGGCGCTCTTGGGCGTAAGCCACTTGCTGGTCTAAAACCAACTCGCCAGCACGGTCGTGCGCCACCAGGTCGTATAGGGAGTCGCACTCGGGAGTGGCGTACTCGGGGTGGGAGCCGACATCCAGATAGAGCCGAGCCCCGTTGGCCAAAAATACGTTGCTGCTGCGCCCCCACGAAACCACCCGACGAAACAGGTAGCGCGCCACTTCGTCGGGGCTGAGACGCCGCTGGCTGCCCAAAGTAAAGGTGACGCCGTACTCGTTCTCGATGCCGTAGATGCGGCGCTGCATGGCCGGCTCCTAGTCGGCGAGAGCCTCGCTGGGCGAGGCGGTGGACGTCTCAGCCAAAAGCGAGTCCACCTCGGCCATTCCCAGTCGGCGAAAGCAGCGACGCCCCGAGGTGCGGTCCAAGATGGCCACCTCCAGATCGTCAGCAACGAGGGTCCGTTCACCTCTACCCAGAGCCGTCACGGCGGTCTGCAGGGCTCCGGGCGTCGTGAGGCTGGGCACGTACAGGTGCTCTAACCGTTCGGAGATGGCCTCGGTCTCGCCTCCGAGCACCGACCAGCTGCTCTCATCATTGACCGTGCCGTCGTAGAGGATGTGGAAGAGTTGCTCGCTACCTGGCTCGTCACCGACCTCTGCTACGAGAATCTCCACCTCCATCGGCTTCATCTCGTGGGTGAAGATCTGCCCTAAAATCTGCGCATACTGATTTGCCAGGCTGCGGGCATCCACATCCCGCCGGCTGTAGGCGTATCCCTTGAGGTCGGCGTGGCGCACGCCGGCTATGCGCAACTGGTCGAACTCGTTGTACTTTCCGACTCCGGCGAACGCGATTCGATCGTAGATCTCGCTGATCTTCCGCAGGGAGTTAGATACGTTCTCTGCGCAAAGCAGGATGCCGTCGGCATAGGTGAGAGCTACGAGACTCTTACCTCGGGCGATGCCTTTTCGGGCGTAGTCTGCCCGGTCTTTCATAATCTGTTCGGGAGCCACGTAAAACGGCATGTTCATTGGCCAGATCCCTCAGGGTGGGCGCCTCGTCGACTTGCTATGGCCGGGGCGGGCTCAGGTGGCATCGCTGGTGCGTGCCTCGGTTGGCTGCTCATCGAGTGCTGCAAGCAGCGACCTAAAACGTTCCTCGACTTGAGTGTCTGGCAGGCGGCGATAGCCGTCGGCGTCAATGTTGACCACAACAGGGAAGATGCCGCGAACGAGGTCGGGGCCGCCAGTGGCGGAATCCTCATCGGCTGCCTGAAATAGCGCCGAGATGGCTAGATCAACCGCGTCATCCGGCTGAAGGGCGGGACGGAATCCCAGCTTTACAACTGTGCCAGCATGCAGGCTCCCCGAACCGCCAGCGGCGTAATCTTGCTCCTCGTAGCGACCCCCAGTGACGTCGTACTGGAAGAGGCGACCGAGGCGTAGGTGCTCGTCCCAGCCGGCAAACAGTGGCACAACTACCAAGCCCTGCAGCGCCGAGCCGAGGTTTGCCCTGACCATCTGGCTGAGTTGGTTGGCCTGGCCATCGAGGCTGAGCGGCTGCCCCTCAACCTTCTCGTAGTGCTCCAACTGCAACTGGAAGAGCCGCACCATCTCCATCGACGGCCCGGCGGCGCCTGCGATAGCAATACCGGCATAGCGGCCAGCCGGATATACCTTCTCGATGGTGCGGTGGCTGATGAAGTTGCCCGCGGTCGCCCGCCGGTCGCCCGCCATCACTACTCCAGCACGATGACGGAGTGCCACGACGGTGGTGCCGTGGGAAACGGCGGGCAGATCGCCTCCCCCGGTGCTGCGGGGAATATTGAGTTCGGCATAGTGGCCAGAGGTGGCAAGCAGTCCGGTGAAGCTGGGCCCCGGATCCTTGGCAGCACCGAACAGTGGCAGGTTCCGCATTGGGGGGAGGCTCATGAAGCGAGACTACTCCCGCCAAGACGAATGACCGCATTGCCGGTATAGCCGCGGAGAGTCGCTACTGGCCGCCCTTTTGGACATAAGAGTTGACGAACTCTTCGGCATTGGTCTCGAGCACTTCGTCAATCTCGTCGAGGAGGTCATCTAGTTCGGCTTTCAAGCGATCGCCAGCGGGGCTGGTCGGGGTCGCTTCGGTTACTGGTTCCTCGGCATCACCGGGTCGGGACGACTTCTGTATCCGCTCTCGTTCAGCCATGGCACTCCCGCTCACCCATCAATGCTGCAGCTTACCTATCAGGTCGGCTGGGGTAGGACAATCGTCGAACAAGCTAGCCACATGACGCTGGGTTCCGCGGACAGGATCCATCATGGGTACTCGGCGCAGTGTCTCACCACCGAGATCGAACACTACCGAGTCCCAGTTAGCGGCAACTACATGGGCCGAGAACTGCTGCAGACAGCGCCCACGGAAGTAGGCCCGGGTGTCCTGCGGGGGGTGCTCCACAGCTCGGAAAACCTCGTCAAGTGGAATGAGCCGCTCCAGGCCAACTCGGTCGGCTACGGATCGCTCGGCACGTAGATCGTGATATTGAAGATCCAGAGCCTGCAAGCGTGAATCAGACCAATCGCAGCTGTTACGTTCCCGGTAGGCCTCTAGTAGGCGGTACTTTGCCACCCAGTCCACCGTTGTTACCGGGCTTAGGGGGTCAGTTTCGAGTTGTGTTAGGGCCTCTTCCCAGCGAGCTAGTACCGCTTCGGCGACGCTGCCCCCCACTGCTTCGGTGCCTATATCAGCGCAGTACTTGGTGCATCGCTCCATGAGTTCCCACTGGACAGCTAGGGCGGTAGCGCTGGTGCCGTCCGCCAACCGGAAAGGCGCTCGCAGACTCAAATCACAGCTGACGTGGCGGATTGCCTGAACAGGCGCGGCAATACAAAGATCATCTGGGAAAAGATTCTCTTCGACTAGAGCTAGCACCAGAGCTGTGGTGCCGACCTTCAGAAATGTTGCTACTTCGGCCAGATTCGCGTCGCCCACGATTACGTGCAGACGCCGGTACTGGCGAGCATCGGCGTGCGGTTCGTCGCGGGTGTTAACAATCGGACGCTTCAAGGTTGTCTCTAAACCCACCTCCTCCTCGAAAAAGTCAGCGCGCTGGCTGATTTGGAACGGAACCGAGAATCGCTCGGCAGCTGCAGCCTCGGTACCCACCTTGCCCGCCCCACAGAAAATCTGACGGGTAACGAAATGTGCTGTAGCACCATGCACGATACGTCCGAAGGGGGTTGTTCTGTCCATGAGATAGTTCTCGTGGCAGCCATAGGAGTTGCCTTTCCCGTCGGAGTTGTTTTTGTATACGACTAACTCCTGACCCTCTGGGAGGACTCTCCGGGCTGCCTCCATGGAGCGTTGCGCGATGACATCCGCCGCTCTATCCCAGACGACCGCACTGCGGGCATCAGCGCACTCTGGCCCGGAGATCTCGGGATGAGCGTGATCCACGTAGTAACGCGAGCCGTTAGTCAGCACGGCGTTGACTAGGTGGGTCTCAGGCTCATAGCCGATGTCTCCCCCGCCCACGCCGCGGGCGTCTCGCCCGGGCATCTCGTCCTCGAAGTCCCACTCAACTCGCGCCATCGGCGATCCGGGAGCGTGCTGGAGGCCCGCTAGGTAGGCGTTAATCAGCAGCGAGGAGGCCGTGATCGGGTTTGACTCTTCGGCACCGCGGTGGGTGATCCCGTACTCGGTCTCGAGCCCGCAGATCTTCGGGACAGCCACGTTCGGCTAGGTCCGAAGCGCTACAGGTATTGGCCGGTGGCCACGCGTTCGATGGAGCGCCCCCCGGCGTTCACATCGTCACGGTGTACCAAGGTGCGCACGAACACGATGCGCTCGCCCTTCTTGCCGGCAATCTTGGCCCAATCATCGGGATTAGTGGTGTTGGGGAGATCTTCATGCTCAGCATGCTCCTGATTTACCGACTGCAGCAAATCCTCAAGGGTGATCCCACGCGGCCCTCCGGCGATGAATCGCTTGATCGCTAGCTTCTTAGCCCGGCGCACAATGTTCTCGATCATTGCACCGGAGGCGAAATCCCGGAAGTACATCGTCTCCTTGTCGCCGTTCTGGTAGGTGACCTCGAGAAACTCGTTACGGCTTTCGGTGCTATACATCTCAACCACGGTCTGTTCGATCATGCCGCGCACGGCCTTGTCCCGCTCGCCGCCGCCGATCGTCTCCACGGCGTTAGCCGAAATCGGCAGGTCGACGGTGAGATAGCGGGCAAAGATTGCCGCCGCTGCCTCGGCTTCAGGGCGTTCGATCTTGATTTTCACGTCGAGTCGCCCTGGCCGCAGGATGGCCGGGTCGATGAGATCCTCCCTATTTGAGGCCCCGATCACGATGACGTTGCGCAGGGCCTCCACGCCGTCGATCTCAGCCAGCAACTGTGGTACGACGGTGGACTCCATGTCCGAACTGATTCCGCTGCCGCGCATGCGGAAGAGCGACTCCATCTCATCGAAAAAGACAATTACCGGCCAGCCCTCTTCTGAGCGATCCCGCGCCTGCTGGAAAACCCGTCGGATCTGTCGTTCTGTCTCGCCGACGTATTTATTCAACAATTCGGGGCCCTTGATGTTCAAGAAGTAGCTCCGAGCCTTCTCATTCCCTGTGGCAGCCGCCACTTTGGTGGCTAGAGAGTTGGCGACGGCCTTAGCGATGAGGGTCTTGCCGCAGCCCGGCGGTCCGTAGAGAAGAATGCCCTTGGGTGCAGGCAGGCGGTGTTCGGCAAAGAGGTCGGCATAGAGGAAGGGCAACTCCACGGCGTCAGTAATCTTCTCGATCTGCGCATCCAGGCCGCCGACATCCTCGTAAGTGACTTCGGGCACTTCTTCCAGCACTAGGTGCTCTACCTCGGCGCGCATGAGGCGCTCGGTCAAAACGCCGGAACGGACATCCATGAGCATGGAATCACCAACTCGCAGGGTGGCCCCCAGCAGGTCCTCGGCGAGGTCTACCACCCGCTCCTCGTCGGCTCGGCAACTCACGACAGCTCGGTGACCGCCTTCTAGCAGTTCGGCGAGAGTGACCACCTCACCGGTGCCGTCAGCTGAGCGGGCGAGGATCACGCTAAGGGAGTCGTTGAGCGCTACTTCCTGGCCGCGCTCCAAGGTCTCCTCTACTTCGGGGTGGATAGCCACGCGCATCTTGCGCCCAGAGGAGAACACGTCGGCTGTGCCGTCGTCGTTCACGTGCATCACGGTGCCGTAGGCATTCGGCGCCTGGGTTAGCTTTTCAACTTCTTCCCGGAGCGCGCCGATGTGTTCGCGGGCCTCGCGCAGGGTGTGAGTCAACTTCTCGTTCTGGGAAACGGCTTGTGCTAGCTGGCCCTTGGTCTCGAGCAGACGTTCCTCGAGTGTACGGATGCGTTGAGGGGTGTCTTGCAGGCGCCGTCGCAGCGCTTCGATCTCCTGGCGGAGCAGCTTTAGTTGGACGGTCTGATCTTTCGGGGTCTCGTTGATGGTTCTCACCTCCCTCCGGTGGTTGCCCTGCGACCCTACACGCGGCACCGAAGGTTCCGGTGACTGGTTGACGCGGCTGGCGAATGCAGGCTGTCTCGGAACCTCAATCGTTTTTGCCAGCTATCTTGCCGGTCTTCGGTAGCGCCCCGCTATACTGGTTCTGCGGTGAGGCAAGGCCAGTTCTCACCGTACGCGCACGCACCGGCCAGCGAATCGGAGAGCGGCAAGATGAAGGTCTGGATTGACCAGGATCTCTGCACAGGAGACGGACTTTGCGAGGAGATCGCGCCCGACGTATTCACACTGCTTGACGATGGTCTCGCCTACGTGCGAGAGGGCGACACCATCTTCAGCGATCCCGGTGGCCCCACAGGCCTAGCCTCAGTGCCCGCGGGTCAAGAGGAAGCCACTATCGAGTCCGCCGAGGAGTGCCCGGGAGAGTGCATTTTCATCGAGATTGACGGCTGAGCACCCAGCGAGCAGCGCCGACAAAAACGTCACTGCAATGTTCGAAAACCTGTTTTTGCCATCCTCAGCAGTCTCGAGGACGATCACACCCGAGAACCTCACAGGCCAAAAGGGCAATGCTTGCCGGGCCAGACCAGATGACCCCTATCCGTTTAGCCCCAGTGCCGCAGCAGCAGCCGCACATCTGGGTGAGGGGTGGAAGGTATCGCCCAACACCACTATTGGACCTGGCAACCAGGCGATCCTTGCCGAGATCGAAGGGCCGGGAGTGGTCCGTCACATCTGGCTGACGCTGGATCCCTCGCTACTCGAGGATTGCTACTTCAAGATCCGATATGACGGTGGTGACCGAGCTATTCGAGTCCCCGTGGGGCCGTTCTTCGCAACCGGTCAGCCTCCGAGACCATCAGCCGGATTGGCGTTCGCCACAGGCAACAACGGTGGTCTCAACTGTTACCTGCCGATGCCTTTCCATAAGGGCATCGAGATAAGCCTAGAGAATGAGTCTGCCACTGAAGCGCTTGTCTACTGGGCCGTTGATTACACTCTTGAAGCTTTACAGCCGGCAACGAAGTGTCTTTTCGCCGAGTATGAAGAATCCGACCCAGTAACCGACACTGGTATACACATCGTTTTGCCCAAGACCGAGGGTCCTGGAACTTACGTAGGAACCTTCATGGTGTGGCAGCAACACACGGGAGGTTGGTGGGGGGAAGGTGAGATGAAGTTCTACATCGACGGTGACGATCGCTACCCGACGATCACCTCCACAGGTACCGAAGACTACTTTGGCGGCGCGTGGAACTTTCTCGGTGGGTCGTACTCAGCTCCTTACTTTGGTTTTGACACCGTAGGCGGCCAGAACGAACGCGCAGGCGGCCAGCACACAATGTACCGCTGGCACATCCCCGACCCTATTTACTTTGAGCACGACTTACGGGTCACGATTCAGTCTCTCGGTTGGGGTCCTGATCGCTTGTACCGCATTCGCCACGATACGATCACATCGGTCGCCTATTGGTACGGCACTGCTAAGACAACAGCAACTATCTAGCTGCGACCGACACACTACGCTTTTACCTTAGCCAGATTGCCGACGACAACATTCTGACTCAAGGCATGCTAGCCCTTGGTGGCGCCGGTAAGCGCTCCGCGGATCACGAAACGCTGCGCTAAGAGGAATACTAGCACTACCGGTACGGCCATGATTAGCGCCGCAAGTGCAACCTCTGGCCGCTTGATCGGAGTGCTACCCAAGAATGTTGGACGGAGTGCACTTGTGCTCCGTACCAGCGCACTCAAGCCAACCGGAAGATTTTGAGTATCCGGCGAGCTGAGCATAACGAATGGCAAGAAGAAGCGGCTCCAGTTAACTGTGAAGTTCATAAAAGCCAGCAACCCAATTGCTGGCTTGGACAACGGTAATACGATACGGATAAAAGTCGATAGCGGAGAAGCTCCATCTATCGCAGCTGCTTCTAGCAGGCTGGGAGGAAGGGAACGCCGGTAATAGATGTAAGCCAGATATGCGCCGAAGGGGAAGAAGGACATTGGTAGTACTACGCTCCAGGCCGTATTCAACATTCCGACTCTATTTACGCCAAGAAAAATGGGCAACACACTAGCGGAGACGGGGAGCATCATGGTTGCCAGTGTCAAGCCGATTAATAACCGCTTCCCGGGATAGTCCATTGTCGCCATCGCATAACCAGCCAACAGGCTGGCAGTCACCCCGATCAAAAGTGCGCCAACGCCATAGAGAACTGATCTAAACACCCAATCCAGAACTATCCCATCTTGGAAACCTACTAAGTTCTCCCAGCTCTCTCGTAGGCGCGACCAAGAGCCGAAAGACAACGGATGATCCTCAACAAGCTTATTGTTACTCTTGGTCGGCGCCAGTAACAGCCACAGCATTGGCACCCCAAAGAATAGCCCGAATACTGCCAACATTGCGCCCCGCACCAGATTTGTGGACCAAGGTAGTGGTACCGCAGCAGTCTCCGAGATTCGAGACTTCGAGCGACGGAGGTGTGGGTAGATCATGAGGTCTGGAACAAGTCGGTAAATCGCAAAACAATTGCGGTAGCTAACAACCCTGCTAAGAGCATTGCCAATGCCAACACCGCTGCAACGCCAAAAAGTCCCAATTGGAATGCAAACGAAAATGCGATTTGATTTGGCGACCAAGTCGGGTTGATCGGAGCTAACGCAGCCGCTTGCAGAATCTGAGGCTCAGCAAACAGTTGCACATTATTAGCAAATACTAAGGCCAGCATATACACAATGTAAGGCTTCAGCAGTGGACGCTTCAAATGCCAAGCTAGTTGCCAAGGCGATGCTCCATCTACAATACCAGCTTCGAGTAATTCTTCGGGAATTGCATTAAGTCCTCCGTAGAAGATAGCGATCCAGGCGCCAGCACCGGAGAAAAATCCAATTATTGTGAAGAGCAGCGGATAGTTCTGATCTTTCAGCACGTCGATTACTTGCTCTTGTCCCAGTAAGTCGAACACCGGAGCAAAGGGACTGATACGAGGGTCGAACATGAAGATCGAAAGCAGAACTGCCGGCACTCCAGCGACTGCCCCTGGCACAAAATATATTGTCCGAAGTGCGCTTGCTGGCTTAGATTGTTTCATGTGCAATAGAAGGGCGATGAGTGTTACTAAAACTACTCCTAAGGGTACTGAGATTACGAGAAAACGGCCAAGGTTTCCAATTGCTTCTAGTATCCGGAAGTCGGTAAAAGCGATTCGGAAGTTCTCTAATCCTGCAGCGAAGAAATCTGGTTTACCCTGATCAAATTGGGAAAACATGAGCAGGAAGGCATATATAAATGGCCCCACGCCAAACAGCCCCATGAGTACCACATAGGGGGCACAGAACGCCCACGCAGTAGCGCGTTTCTGCAACTCAGGTCGAGCGCGACGACTTGGCCTGGCTAGTGGAATTTTGGTTGACTGCAGCGTCCTTCCTCCGTGGCGAGACCAGGCTGAACTACTGCGATGCCGTCAGAGCACTGGCTGCCGGTCAGAAGCAGAACTGACCGGCAGCAACTTGTTCCTGCAACTAAGCCTGGGGCCGAGACCTAAGGCTAACTCGGGGAGGTCCTGAGGTGAGCGGGGTTACCGGGGTGGCTCCGTGGCGAGCTGTGTGTATCCATTTAGCTCCTGCAATTCCTTAAGCTGTCGCTCTAGTTCAGGCAGTGAATCTAGGACTGTGCCACCATCTTGAACGTTGCTAATCACAACGTCTGTAAAGGTTGCGAGATAGCTGAAACGAACTGTACCCCATGAGGGGTCGAGAAGTTCCGCGGCGGAGGCTATTGTCGGATACGGATTTTCCGAGTAAAGTGGCTTTTCCGCTACGTTTGCTTCCCAAACTTCAGCCGCGGGTTGGTACGCCGGAAAACCGCCAGCAGTGCCCTGATATTCGGGCGCCGTGGTCACCCACTCCACGAAATGGTAGGCCGCTTCCGGGTTAGTTGAATGACGAGAGACGGCCCAAGCTGCTCCGCCTCGGGCACCCACCCAAGCGGTGTCGCTGTCTGACCACCGGGGAAGAAGCCCGATGCCGAGCTGTCCTTCCGCTGTTTGGTAGTATAGCGAGTCTTCCTGGCCGCCGAAGACGAACTCTCCGTACCAGTTTGCAGCGGGGAAAAACAACCATTCGCCGTTTTGGATCTTCTCGACGAAGCCAGGATCAAAGGGGCCAACTTTTGACATCACCCCTAGTTCCAGCAAGTTGTCAACCATGTTTGCGGCCCGGGTACAGCGAGGATCGCTCAGATCGGTAAAGATGCCGCCCTTGCCGTCCATCCGCTGAACTGGGCACTGCGCCGGCCAGAAATAAGTGTCCAGACACTGCTCGTCCCCGCAGGCACCGATCAGCGTCCCAGGCCGATCAGCCGCCAATCGTTCTCCAATAGCCTCATATTCTTCCCAGGTCTCTGGTAGATCCAGCCCCAGCTCGGCTAGCAAGGGAGCGTTGTACCACATCACCATGTGTGCTATGTCGTTGCGCAGACACAGGATGCGATCCCCGTCGATGCACGGCGACATTCCCCCTGGGTAGAAGTTGGGTAATACCTCATCACTCACGAACGGTGTGAGGTCTAAGGGGTAGTTGTGCTGTTCGTCCGCGGCTTGGGCAATTAGCTCGGGCTCAGCGAATATCACATCCGGCCAGCCACTCCCGGCGGTATTGAACAGCAGAACCTGAGCCGGGAACTCGACGCGGTCAACGAACTCGTAGCTAATCGGGCGATCGGGGAAGAGTTCTTGGTAGGTCAGGACCGCAGGCTCGCGGACGGGATCGATCCAAATCATGATGGGTTCGTCGCTCGCCGACGGTTCAGCTTGACCGTCGTCGCTATCTTCTGCTGGTGCGGGCTCCGGACTTTCGGGCTCGGGGGTTTCGGGTTCCGGAGATTCGGGTTCTGGGATTTCGGCTGCGGCAGGTGTTGGTTCTGGCGGCGCGGATGGCGCTGCCGGCTCTGGATCGTCGCCATTGCCGCAAGCTGCCGCCAGCAGGCTAAGTGCCAGCGCCCCAGCTAGCCAGATATGCCACCGGCTTCTCGCTGTCGGTGCTACCAGCCCCCTCGCCCGGCGGTAGCTGTCCCGCAATTCGCAACTAATCTTCATATGTCCTCCTTGGATTTGAGTCCGGCTGATTCAGGCGGACATTCGTTTCGTGCTGTCAACCGTTTGCCACGTGCTCGAGAGCCCTCAGGCAGTTTCGGTAATCGATTACTGAAGGTAGTTGATTACTCCCAACCCGTCAAGAGGAATCGATTACCTACCCCAAGGCAGCAGGCTGGATGGCGCCGAAGCTAGACCCGTTAGCTTCGCCAGGGGGAACTGGCGCGTACGATCAACTCACACGAGAGCCGCTCGTGAGTTTCACCGTGATTGCGACCATTTTGGGCATCGAGCAGGACTCTGGCCGCTAGCGCTCCCAAATCGTATGTCGGTTGCCGCACAACGGTGATCGGTGGTGTCACTAGAGATGTCCAAGGCTCGTCATCGAAGGTAACCAGCCCGACATCGGCTCCCACTTCTAGACCGGCTTGCCTGATCGCTTCAATCACGCCTATCGCCATTCTCGCCGCAGTGACAAAAAGGGCGTCCGGCCTAGGAACTTGGGCTAGAAGTTGCTGGGCGGTCGTCTTGCCGCCTGCGGGGGTGAACTCACCACAGGCGACCAGGTTCGGGGTCCTGTCCAAGTGGGCATCTCGCAACGCCCTTTTGTAACCCTCAACGCGCTCCTGAGAGGTCGAAACGTCCGAGGGACCGGATACACAACCGATCAGACCGTGCCCCCGTTTGAGTAGGTGCGAAGTGGCTTCGTATGCGCCAGCTTCGTTGTCAGCCAAGACGGAGTCAATTTCAAGATGGAGTTCGGCTGCACGGTCGATGAGGACAACCGGGATGCCGTTATCCAGCAGCGGGCCAAGATTGGATTGCGTTGCCGAAGCAGTTGCTACTACAACCCCTGAGGTCTGGTGCTCTACCACCGTGCGAATGTGTGCCGCCTCGCGTTCCAGATCCTCGTTTGTGTTACAGAGCATAACTGCCTTGCCATTCGCTAGGGCTACTGCCTCAAGCCCACGAACTACAGCGGTAAAGAACGGGTTCTCGATGTCGGGAACCAGCACAGACCAGATGTCGCTACGCTGCTTGCGCAATGCCCGGCCCAGAGGGTTCGGTCGGTACGCCAGTCTCTCGGCTGCATCTAGGACCCGCGCTGTCATTTCGGGGTCCACGTCAGTGCGCCCGCTCAACACCCTCGACACCGTCGCGGTCGAGACCCTGGCTGCGGCTGCCACGTCGCGTATCGTCACCACGAGGGGCCAACATAGCCCATGTTGCCTCGGACACCGGCTGTTCGGATTGTCGATTGACGTTGACTTGTGCCTGCCTATAGATTGCGAGTAAACGATTGCTTGGAGTTTCGATGTCCCCAATTCTTGCGGCGGAGCGTTTGCTGAGTCTTGAGGCACAAGCGCTCACCAGCCTAACCACGAGACTGGATTCGGGCTTCGAATACGCGGTCAATACGGTTCTCAAGGCCCGGGGACATGTTGTCGTGACCGGTCTTGGAAAGTCCGGTCTAATCGGTGCAAAGATCGCTGCCAGCCTGGCCAGCACCGGAACGCCAGCATTTTTCGTGCACGCAGCCGACGCTCTCCACGGCGACGTCGGCGCGGTCACCCAGCGGGATGTCCTCATCGCGATATCCAAATCGGGCACCACAGTTGAGGTAGTTAAGTTTGCCCAGCTGTGCCGGGAACGCTCATGCGTGGTGATCGCTATGTCGGGCGATAGCCATAGCGCGCTGGCCCAAACTGCGGATGCCGTAATCGACATTACCGTCGACTCCGAAGCAGACCCCATAGGGTTAGCCCCGACATCCTCGACCATTGTGACACTTGCGATGGGCGACGCCCTAGTTGCCGCGCTAATGGAAGCCAGGTCGTTCAGCGCAGCTGAGTTTTCTCTCAACCATCCAGCGGGCGCGCTCGGAGCTGCCAGCCGCGAAGCTTGCTAGGCGGAGTTGAGGCGCACCCAGGCCACCACACGGTCAAGCCCTTCGGGGGGTGCCGGAAGTTGTTGCAGGCTCAGGCGCACCAGCAGCGAGTCCGCCGCAGCTTCACTGAACCAGCCGGGCGTCGTGGCTGCGGTGGGCGCCAGCAACCACGCAAGTGTGCCCGCGGCTGCTGCTGCCACGAGCAAGCCCGCAACCCGGTCCGCCAGACGTAACGGTTGCGGAAGGGCGAGGTGCAGGAGTCGGCCGAGGAGATGACCAGCAATGTGGCCGGCTAGCGCGCCCAGCACAAGAATGCCAGCGCTGACCCCTAAGGGGTAAGCCATAGGGTGCCAGTTCTGGGCCACCGAAGCGATTTCCTCCAGCGCCCACGGCAGCAGCCGGATAGCTCCCAGCAGCCCTGGAGCGATGCCGAGCCAGGCGAGAAGCGGCTTGAGTAGACCGGTTCGTAAACCCAACAGGGCTGCTAGCGCTAACACCCCCAGTACCAGCAGGTCAAGCAGGTTCACTGTGCAAGCAGCTAAGCCGGTAGCAACCGGGCGTGGGTTAGGAAGCCGGTGTGAGCCACCATCCGGTGGTCTGGTCGGACGGCTTCCCCCGCAATATGCCAAGAGCGCTGCAACACTTCAACGGTGGCCGCTAGGGCCCACGGCCCCCGCTCCAGTGATTCGCGCAGCTGTGCAGCCTGAACTACGCTGGGGGTGTAGGCGACAAGTAACCCCCCAGGATGCAGCCGGCAAGCGGCGTGAGACACGACTCTCCAGGGTTCTGGGAGATCCAGTATCACGCGATCCAGCGGATCCACGTCGATGCCCTCGTAGCAGTCTCGCTCAGAGATGTGGTAGCGACTAGCGGCTTCGTTACCGAGAAACTCATGGACGTTCTTTTGGGCCCGGCGGGCGAAATCGGGGCGAATCTCATAACCAAAAACCTCAGCTCCAGCTCGCAGTAGCGCCAGCGAAAGAGCCCCCGACCCCACGCCCGATTCGAAAACCCGGTGGCCGGGCGCAATATCCGCCAGCAGCAGCATGGGGCCCAGATCCTTGGGGTAGATGACCTGCGCGCCGCGCGGCATCTTCACCACGAAATCCGAGAGCGTCGGACGGAACGCACGGAAACGGGTCCCGCCGACCGAACGCAACTCGCTCCCCTCGGGATGTCCCAGCAGCTCATCCCAGGCCACTAGACCCGAATGGGAGTGAAAGAACTCCCCGGGCTGGAGGCGGCGCAGATAGCTCCGACTCTTGCGATCTACCAACAGCACCAGCTCACCGGCGGCGAATGGTCGGGGGGATCTTTCGAACTCCTCGCCGTCGGTGGGCGGCCCCGCGGCGTGCCGTGGCCCGAAGCTGTCAGGCTCGTCGCTCACACCCGGTATTTAGGTCTCAGTGCCGGCGGCGTGGCGCGCCGTGCGAGATACTTAAGCTCTCGCCAGGTCGTAGGCGCAGAACCGAGCGGGCAGCTGGCTTTGGGGGCCAAAGGGCGCGGCGCAGGCCACGCATGCCCCACGCCAGAATCCCTGCTAGCAGCCAAAAGGTGCTGTTGCCAAATAGTCCGCGGGTTATGCCGCGCAGGCGCGCCAAAGCCAGCCAGCGGCTAAGAAGTCCTCGCGGCACAGTCTCAGTAGCGACGCAACTCGACGAACGTGCGAGTCAGACGGCCACGGCGCTTGCCGAGTATGAAGGCCAGAAGTACTAGCGCAATACCGCCGATAACAGCTAGCCGGAAGCCACTTCGCCGAGCGGGAGCGCTGGCCTCGTTCAGCGCATCGGCCAGATGCTGCAGCCGAGATTCAAGATCCTCCCGAGTTATCTTGCCGGGAGTTTCGGTGGTCACGTGCCCTTCTCCGGAGCCCCACGGCGGCGTGCCCGTGCGGCCGAGCGGGCCAGCATAAAAAGCAGTAGCACTACCGCTAGCACGATTACATAAGGTGTCCAGCTGAGGCTGCCGCTGAGATGGCCAGCTGTTTCGGTCTGCAAAGCCCGCAGAGCGCCTAGGGCCAGTAGAACCAGTCCGGTGGAGATGAAAACCCCTCCGAGGAGGCCAAATCCCAGCCAGGCTCCTAGACGTTTGAGTGGATCCAGAGCCTCCTGGCGGAAGTAGGCCAGAACTGTCTGGCGTAGTTCAGCCAGAGCCTCGGCGGGCTCATTAGTTTCCGCTCTAGGGTTTTGCTGGATCTTCTGCTGACGGCCGTCGGCAGCGGGCTCTTCAACGACAGGCGCTTCATTTTCGCTGGAGCGAAGCATGCCAACGAGTCTATCGCTAGGCCATCAACTGCCCGGCCAGCGTGTAAGTGCTTGGACGGCTACTCCGAGGTGCTGGGGTTGCTGGCGGATTCAACGTAGTTAGGGTGGGCTACGAGTATTTCCAGCAGTTGGTGTAGGAAGGCGTTGGCGTTGGTGTCAGCGAGCGTGTCAGAGTTCAAGATGGTGGCGAAAGTTAGCTGACCGCCATCACTGCCGGTGGCAAACCCGGCTAGGGAGGATACGCCCGACTGCGAGCCGGTCTTAGCCTGCACACGTCCCACAGCTGTCGAGTCCACAAAGCGGTCTTGCAAGGTGCCGGACTCGCCCACCACGGGCAGATAGGAGGCCAGTAGGCCGTCAGAACCACCTATCTCCAGAATGTCGGTGATCTGGCGGCAGCTCAGCCGGTTCTCAGGGCTTAGCCCAGATCCATCTGCGGGTGGGAACACCAAGACGGGTTGGCCGGTGTCTGCTGCCAACTGTTCTAGCACCGCCAGGGCGCCGTCCAGCGTAGTACCGGAACCAGCCCACTCTCTGCCAAGTTCTTTGAGCAGCAGTTCAGCAGTCGTGTTGTCGCTCTCTTGCAGCATGTAGCGCAAGTAGCTGCTTAGCGGCGCCGAGCTAATCGACCCTAACTCTACGTACTCGCTGAAATCTCTGTCGGGTGCAGCTACGCCTGGGCGTTCTGGAATTCGCACTGCCCGGGCTTCAAGCATGTCGTCGAAAAGCACTGCGGTTTGCCGGGCCGGTTCGGGCTCGGGTAGGAGTCCCGCTGTTCCGCCAATGCCATCCGGAGTTCGGTAGCCCTGGTTGAGGGCTACCGAGTTGAGCGTTCCGACTAAACCGGAATTGACCCAGTCCTCTGGCCACGAGTCCACGATGGCGGCATCGTCATAGCGGTCCTCTACCGCGATAACGCCCCCGTTAATCAGGGTTAGTCCCCCCTCCACGAGATCGGCAGCAAGCTCGTCAAGCGAGGTGGGCTGGGCACCTTGGGCACTTAGAAGCGCTGCGTACTGAACGGTGGCAAGCAACGGGTCGCCACCGCCGACTAGGTATAGGTCGCTAGGTAGGACGCCGTTGACTGGCTCCGACTCGGCTATCGCTGTGGTCCGGTAGGTATAGTCCGGCCCGAGAGCCGAAAGCGCTGCTTGAGCCGTGGCGAGCTTCTGCAACGACGCTGGCACTAGAGGCTCGTCTGGGTCCTTGGCGAATAGCTCTTCGCCGTCTTGGCGCACGACGACGCAGCTATCCCCCGGGGCGTTAAGCAGCAAGGCAGTCAGGTCACCTTCGAGGGTCGTCTCCCGGCGGGTCGGGAGAGTTGGGGCGGGACTTGTGGTAACTGTCGGGAGCCGCCTCGCCGACAGCAACGGGACTTCGACGGTGGCAACATCCAATGGTTGGGCCAACTCAGGCTCTTCAGTCAGTTGGTTGGCTACCAGCAGGGTGGCGACGGCCACCGCTAGCAGCACAAGAGGTACAAGGATGCGGACCATTCCACTCAAACTGTACGCCCGCGTTGCCCCAGCGGTGCGCCACAACCGCCAAGATGGTCTTTCGGCGACCTAGAAGCCACCTTCCCGGCAGTCCAGGCGGTACCGTCAGAGCGTGCAAATTGTGGCCGCTCTCTTCATCGAAGAAATCGACGTCCGGCAAGTGCCAGGACCTTCAACGCGCCTAGATCTCAGCGGAGTTCACTTCTCGGTTGTGGCCTCCACTGACCTGCCAGTGCTATGGACTCCGCACCTGGTCGTGATCGTGCGATGCCCCCCGGACAGCGACGGCAGCGAAGTGCTCGAGGTGGTTTACACTCGAGCTGGCACTCAAATAGCCCGCAACGTTCAGTATCTGCAGGTTGAGCCGGGCAAGTTCAGCTTCCGCCTTGTGCGAGCCGAACTGCATTTCGAGGATTACTCCACCGTCGAAGCGCATTGCCGCCTTGGAGCCGGCCCGGCCACAGTAGTGCCCTACACCCTCTTGGCTCCAGAGCAGGTCGCACCGTGAGCCGGATGGCCCGGTCTTCACCCAGATGAGCTTCGCCGTCGCAGCGTCGGAGGCCCCTTCCACAGCTGATGCCGCCACGGCTGTTGCAGCCGGCTTGGCTGCCTCACTGCGAGATAACCCGGCAGGGGTAGTGCTGTTCTTCGCTACGACTGCTCATCTCGAGGAAGTAGACATACTCGCCTCGGTGCTGAGCAATACGCTGGCACCTAAGGCACTAGTCGGTGCGGTCGCCAGCTCGATTATCGCTGGGAATCGGGAACTAGAAGAAGTGCCTGGGGTGGTCGCCTGGGCGGCACCTTTGACCCATGCCGTGCCGGTACGCCTCCCACCAGCGCTCACTGAAGATCATTCCCCGATATTGGACCTACCAGTCGGCGAAGATGAAACACACACGCTGCTGCTACTGGCCGACCCGTATAGTTATCCCGCCGACCGTCTCCTGGGGGAACTCGCCACCGAGGCTCCCGAGATGAGAGTCGTAGGTGGCCTAGTCTCGGCAGCAAACGAAGTCGGCGGCAATCGGCTCGTCTGCGGTCGCCAGGTTTTCGATGACGGTGCCGTGGGTCTGCTTTTAGGGGGAGGAGCAGCAGTCGAGACCGTAGTTTCTCAAGGGTGCCGACCGGTTGGTCAGCCCTACGTCGTGACCCGCGGCGAGCACAACCTGATCCACGAGTTGGGGGGACAATCCGTATCCGATCGTTTGCGGGAAATTATTCCGGAACTGCCCGGATCTATGCGCGAGATGGCACAGCGAGGCTTGCAAATTGGGATCGTGGTTAATGAGCACAAGCTGAACTTCGAGAGAGGAGACTTCTTGGTGCGTTCCATATTCGGACTTGAACGAGAATCGGGCGCCTTGGCGGTGGGTGACGTAGTTGAGACCGGCACCACAGTGCAGTTTCATGTGCGAGATGCGCCCACGGCGAGGAAAGATCTCAGCCAGTTGATGGCGGGCCGACAAGCCGAGGGAGCTTTGATATTTACTTGCAACGGCCGGGGGCGCCGCCTCTTCCAGGCGGCTGATCAGGACGCCTCGATCGTGTCGGAGGCTCTGGCTCCGGCGCCTGTGGCTGGGATGTTCTGCGTCGGCGAGATCGGTCCGGTAGGGCGACGCAGCTACCTGCACGGGTTTACCGCCTCGGTCGCCTTATTTAGACAAGACCCAGGCCAGTGACCCACGAAGACCCAGTGACCCACGAAGACATAGCATCTGCCCGCCCAGCCAGCAGCCAGGGGGACCTGGCGCTAGAGCAGCGTGCCATCAATGTGATCCGTGGTCTGGCTATGGATGCCCCGCACGCGGCCCGTTCGGGTCACCAGGGTACGGCGATGGCATTGGCGCCGCTGGCCCACGTGCTCTGGAGCCGGGTGATGACATATGACCCAACGACCCCCGACTGGCCCGACCGCGACCGCTTCGTACTGAGCGCTGGTCACGCCTCAATCCTGCTCTACAGCATGGCCTACCTATGTGGTTACGGGCTCACCCTTGAAGACCTGAAGGGCTTTAGGCAGTGGGGCAGCCGAACCCCCGGCCACCCCGAGGCCGAGACGAAGCTAGGGGTGGAAGTGACCACCGGCCCGCTTGGCCAGGGTGTGGCCAACGCCGTGGGAATGGCTATCGCCGAACGCTGGTTGCGCGCCCGCTACGGGCCCGAGTTGTGTGATCACCACACCTTCGTCATCTGCAGCGACGGGGATCTCGCCGAAGGAGTCAGCCACGAGTCTGCCTCCCTAGCCGGACATCTCGGTCTGGGTCGGCTGATCTACGTTTACGACGACAACCGCGTGTCGATCGACGGTGCTACCGAACTTTGGCTCTCCGACGACCCAGCAGGTCGGTTTGCCGCCTACGGCTGGCATGTTGAGACCCTCGGGGAGGCGGCAGAGGATCTTGCTGCGCTCGAAGGGGCACTACGGCGAGCCATGGCCACCGAGGCACCTTCGCTGCTCGTTCTGCGTAGCCATATTGCTTACCCCTCCCCCGATCTAACTGACGCCCCGGCAGCTCATGGCTACGCACTTAAGGATGCCGAAATCGCGGCCGCCAAGTCTGTCATGGGGCTGGCGCCCGAGGAGCGCTTCTGGGTTCCCACCGATGTACTGGCGTACTACCGGGCCGTGGGTCGCCGCGGTGAAGCGGTGCGCCGAGCCTGGGAGCAGCGGTGGTCAGATGCCGTAGCCGACCGTCCCGACCTCCCCCAACTGTGGGCTGTCGGAGCGCCTAATGATTGGGACGCTGCGGTAGGACCCTGGGAGGTGGATTCGCTGGTGGCAACTCGTACGGCCAGTGGTGTGTGTTTGAACGCAGCCGCAGCTGCTATGGATCACCTGCTGGCAGGCGGTGCCGATCTAACCGGTAACACAGGAACACGACTGAAGGGCGAGGCTCCCCTGGACCGCGAACGCGCCGATGGCAGGCAAGTGTTCTACGGAGTGCGTGAGCACGCCATGGGTGCGGCTATGGTCGGGGTTGCCCGCCACGGTGGCCTCTTACCGGTGGGGGGACCTTTCTGGTCTTCAGTGACTACATGAGGCCAGCGGTGCGGCTAGCGGCACTCTCGCATGCAAAGGTGGTGTTCTGCTGGTCGCATGATTCTCTGGGCGTCGGCGAAGACGGCCCCACACACCAGCCCGTAGAGCATCTGGCGACACTCCGTGCTATACCCGATTTGATCGTTATTCGTCCTGCTGACGCGCCCGAGACCCTCGGAAGCTGGCGGATTGCTTTGGAGCACGAGGGGCCAACCGCGCTCATTCTCACGCGCCAAGCAACCCCGGTATTGACTGGCACGTGCCCCGAAAGCGTCACACTCGGCGCGTATGTGCTAAGCGAACCGGCTGCAGCAGTCGTGACGCTCGTCGGCACGGGGAGCGAGGTGGCGCTGTGTGTTCAGGCGGCCAAGCAGCTTGCCGCAGATGGCGTCGCGGCAGCAGTTGTTTCGATGCCCTCCTGGGAGCTGTTTGCGGCCCAACCGTCTAGCTATCAGCAGGCGGTGATTCCCCCGAACAGACCGTCGCTAGCAGTCGAAGCTGGGGTCACACAGGGCTGGGAGCGCTGGGTGGATTACGCCATAGGCGTGGATCGTTTCGGTGCTTCAGCTCCAGGTGAAGTGGTTCTGGCAGAGTTGGGTATGAGATCTGACCGAGTAGTAGCTGTAGCTAAGGAGCTATTGGCGAGGTGAGTAACCAATCCGTCTCGTCCCGCTTACGAGTCTGATGGGAGGCAAACGTGAATAGCAGGCTGGCCGAACTCCATGAGGTGGGCGGGCAGAGCCCTTGGCTTGACAATCTTAAAAGGAGTTGGATAAACGACGGCGAGCTAGCCCGTTGGGTGGAGCGAGGCTGCCGCGGCATCACCTCGAATCCGACCATCTTTCAGTCGGCCATGACCTCCGAAGCGGCCTATGACCACGACTTAGCCGAACTAGCTGCAGCTGGCGTGGACACCGTAGAGAGCTACTGGCACCTTGTCACCAGCGACATCAGCGCCGCCCTTGCGGTGCTACGCCCGCTACACGACGCCAGCGGTGGTACCGACGGCTACGTGTCGGTGGAGGTGGCTCCTGAACTGGCGGACGACGCCTCGGCCACCGTCGACGCGGCCCGACGGCTACACGAACGGATCGCCGCGCCGAATCTCTATGTGAAAGTGCCCGCCACCGCAGCAGGCGTTGAGGCCCTGCGCAAACTCACCGCCGAGGGCTACAGCATCAACGTCACGCTAATCTTCTCGCTGCAGCGATACGAGGAAGTAATCGAGGCTTACCTGGCAGGCCTTGAGAGCCGACCGGGGGAGCTACACGATATCTCCGGCGTGGCCTCGTTCTTCGTGAGCCGGGTAGACACCGAAGTGGATCGGCGTCTAGCGGCTATCGGAACTCCTGCGGCGACAGCTCTTGCGGGCCGAATCGCGCTGGCACAGGCAAAGCTGGCCTATGCCACGTTTCGTCGCAGCTTCGCTGGAGCCCGCTGGGAGGCCCTGGCAGCACGCGGTGCCCGTCTGCAGCGCCCACTTTGGGCCTCCACATCCACCAAAAACCCGGCCTACCCAGACACTCTTTACGTGGACAACCTAATCGGCCCCGACACGGTGAACACGTTGCCCGAAGCGACCCTTGAGTGCTTCGAAGATCACGGCACCGTGGCTCGCACTATCGACACCGGGGTAGCGGAGGCCGCCGCCGATTTGGTCAAGCTTGCCGAAGTGGGGGTGGATCTGTCAGAGGTTGCCGAAGTGCTAGAGCGTGAAGGTGTGGCTGCTTTCGCCAAGTCGTTCGACGAACTGCTAACGACCCTGGCCGATCGTGCCGCTGCTCTTACTGCCTGAACAGATCTAACCCAAGAGTGGATTCTGTCCGCTCAGATATGTGGACTCTCCTCAGGGCCATCGAGCCTCACCGGGCCTCAAAGCTGCCACAGCTCGGTCCAGCGCCCGTCGTGCTTTGAGCAGTCGGCGCTCGAGGGCCAGGTCAGCCGAATCCCCCTCTCGGGCTGCAGCCCGCAACTGCTCGAATCCGAGATCGTCTAGCTCGGCGGCGATGCCAGAGATGCGCTCAGCCAAATCCTCCAAAACCTCATCGAGTTCAGCCATCGCACCAGTCTGCCCCGCCTGCGGTTGACTGCAGTGGCTAGCACTATCCCGGCAGGTGATTCTCAGACTCGGCCAACAGGCCCGGTAGTCTCGCTTTCGGTGCGCTTTCTCCGCTCGTTCCGGCCTGTTGGCCGTTTACCCCGCGTGCTCGGCGCGGCCATAGGAGTGGGTGCTTGCGTAGGCCTCCTGGTAGCCCTGTTCGAGTACGTCGTCGTTGAGGTCATGTTGGAGCGACTCTTCGAGTTACCGCTTTGGCAGCAAGCACTAGCTCCACTTGTTGGCCTAGCCGCGGCGGCTGTGCTTTTGCGGCTCGTAGGCGGCCGAGACTCCACATCAGCTACCTCTGACGAGTACATCCGGGCCTTCCATGAACGTTCGCCGCGACTGCCCCTGAGGCAACTGCCGGCCAAGCTGTTGGCGGGTGTCGCCACCATCGGGAGCGGCGGTGCGCTGGGCATGGAGGGGCCTTCGATCTTCGCCGGAGCCTCCCTAGCTCACAACATGCAACGAATCCTGAGCCGGTTTCTGCGCCGAGAGGAGATGCAGATGCTGCTCACCGCCGGCGCCGCCGCCGGCGTGGCGGCAATCTTCCGAGCACCGGCGACCGGGGTGATCTTCGCTCTTGAGGCACCGTATCGCGATGATGTTACCCGTCGGGCGCTACTGCCTTCGCTGGTGGCCTCCGCGGTCAGCTTCTTGATCTTTGCGGTGGTTCTGGGGGACACCAGTCCAGTTTTTGGTGGCCTGGCCGGAGATGTTCGGACCCTAGCCATAGTGGACCTGTTGGGCGGAGCTCTAGTCGGCGTGACTGCCGGCTTGGGCGGTCGGGGGTTCTCCGCGCTGGTGCGCTGGGCAAAAGCGTTGCCAGGGCGACTCGGACCGCTACCGCGCATACTTGCTACCGGGGGTCTGCTGTGCGGCCTGGCATTCGCTACCGACGTTCTCTACGGTGCGCCCCTGAGTCTGGGGCCGGGCGTGCGATCAGCGGAATGGGTACTTGAAGTGCCTCGGGGTGTCTGGCTAATTGTGGCTCTTTTCGGACTCAGAGTCATAGCGACCCTGGCCACGGTCATAGGTGGAGGCACCGGGGGGCTATTCATCCCGCTAGCGGTGCAGGGCGTTTTGATGGGCACAGTCGTGGGCGTACTGCTAGATCAAACCAACACCGGGCTATATCCAACCCTTGGGCTAGCTGCCTTTCTTGGGGCTGGCTACCGCGCTCCGATTGCCGCGGTGATGTTTGTGGCGGAGTCCAGCCAGGGATCGGCCTTCGTGGTTCCAGCCCTAGTAGCCGCTGCAGTAGCGCAACTCGTGGCAGGTAGGGCCAGCGTTTCATCGCATCAGGCCGCTGAAAGGGTCGGTCATCTAGAACGACGCTTCACACTTCCGATTACATCGGTGCTCCGCACTGACGTCATGACTGTTCCGCCAGATGCCACTATCTCGGAGTTGATGACGATGCACGTGCTTGGGCGCCGCGAACGGGAAGTAGCCGTCGTCGAGGGCTCGCGCTACGTGGGAATGTGTGGTCTAGACCAAGTCGGCAATCTGCCGCGCAGCGAGTGGGAGGCCACCACTGTCGGCGCCAGAGTCGCTGAGGACCTGCCGGCCGCAACTCCATCTTGGACACTCCGAGACGCCATCGCGGCCATGGAGCAGGCTGACGTGAAAATGCTGGCAGTCGTAACCGCCGACGGGTCTTTCGTCGGCTTGGTGCTAGAGGAAGACATCCTCAAACTCGACGAAATCCTGGACGAAACTGGCGGCTGAGGTCTGAGCCGCCGACGGCAGTCCCGAACGCTTACGCCTCAGCGTTGTGCGCGCACCAGGATCGATGGTCGTGTCCTGGCAGTGCAGAGCATTCTGGGCAGGGTTCCTCGTCTTCCTCGAAGAGCGCGTCAAAGTCATCGCTTGTCTGCTTCAGTGCGCGGGCTTCCTCGTAGCGCCGATGGCGTCCCTTCTTCACAACCAGAACTCCGAACTATATGTGCCGGCCACCATCCTGGCGGCGTGGCTCTGTCTGTTTGACGCGGTCTGTTCGGCGCGACACGCTATTCCATCGCGCATTGCCGCGCGGCCAAAATAGTCTAGCCGCTAGAACATAGTGTCTTAGTCATGCCGTCTTAGTCATGTTTAATCGTTCCTGCTGGTGCGACCCTGGGAGCGCCGACTTATTCTGGTCCTCATAGTGGTAACCCCGAGCGCCGTTCGAGGCGCAGCTTCCCGTCTGGTTCTAGCGCCACAGCTGCTTTGCCGGCCATGAGCTGTTCTAACTGGACACCGTAGCGCTCGTAGCGCCAGCCAGTAGCCAGCCGTGCTTCGGATTCGCCCTCCAGGAAAGCCGCCAAGTCCGCCCGGGTAGCCACGAGCGCAGGGTCCAACTCGTCATCGCGAGCTACCTGCGAAAGCCAGGCCGCCAGCAGCGCCACGACGGGTTTCAGCTGTGACTGGTCGCGACCTTTCGGGTTCGGTGGCATTGGCGGAGGGTTCTGCTGAGCACACGCAATGACCTCTAAAAGCGAGTCCCCCGGGGGGCCTTTCATGGCTCGCCCATCCACGCCGCGCACTGCCGCGAGCGCCGATTGGGAATCAGGTGCGGCCTGCACCACTGCTGCCAATGCCAAATCGCTTAGCACATAGCGCACCGGCAAATCTAGTTCTGCTGCCCTGCGCTCGCGCCAAGCTGCTACGACACTAGCCAGCGGGTGCGAACGCCTCGGCAGCTTGCGCAACTCTCGTACCCGCAACCAGGCGTCGGTGGGGTTACGACCCGTCAATTGCCGTTGGCGTAGGCGTTCACATTCCTCTTCGCACCACTTCAGCCGACCATGAGCTTGTAACCGGTGGCGTAGCGCGGCGTACAAGGCGGGAAGGTAACGGACATCGTCGGCTGCGTAGGCGAGTTGTTTCGGTTCGAGCGGCCGCTTCAGCCAATCGGTCAGACGATCGCCTTTAGCCACCTCAATTTGCAGGAATCGGGCCAATAAATCGCGCAGAGAGGCCGAACGCATGCCGCAAAATCCCGCGGCGGTCTGGGTGTCGAGCAGCCGACCTGGTATTCGATCGACCACCTGACGCAGAATCTCTAGATCCTGATCGGGTGCGTGCATGATCGCCGTGGCTGGGCTTTCCAGCAGTGCAACTAAAGGACTAAGCGAGGTAGTTAGAGGATCCACCAGCACCACCCGCTTCCCCCAGGCCAGTTGCAGCAGGCCGAGATGCGGAAAGTAACTCTTCTCACGATGGAACTCGGTGTCGAGCGCGTAAAAGGGATGCTGGCAAGCCTCACTAACAAGTGTGGCGAGGCGCTGTTCGCTCTCTACAAGTTCGTAGTCTTTCAGGACTCCGCTCCGGTCATGGCATGCAGCTCCTCCGGGCGGTCCACGTCTCGCAATGTGCTTGGGGCACTTACCGCCACCAACCGCGCGCGGAGGTCTTTCATTCCGGCGTGGAGTCGCCGCTCCCCGCCAGCGAACGCTAACTCGAGCTTGTGCCTGCAGCTGCGTCTCCAGACGCCATGAGTTGGTTGGATACGGCCTTCCAGCAGCGGCACCACGACATCGCTGCTGTCATCAACGTGTCCGAGTAGTTCCTGTATGGTCGTCACACTGGCGCGGGGCAGATCGCAGGCCAGAACCACTACCCAGTCTGATTTAGCCAGGTGCAGGGCTGTGAGCAAGCCTGCTAGCGGCCCTTCGCCGGCGTTGTCGTCCGGGAATGCTGCAAATCCCAAGCCAGCCAAACGCACCTGATCGCCGCCAATACTGAGCACCTCCTCAGCGCCGGCGACCACCAGCGCGTCACGGGCAATCCCCGCTAACGGTCGCCCCGCGAAAAGTGCGAAGGCTTTGTCATATCCCATTCGTTGGCTATTGCCACCGGCGAGCACCGCGCCGCTAAAGCTGACCGCTGGCCTGTTAGAAATCGAGACCCTCCGGCGGCCAGGCGGGCTCCAACTGGCGCAGGAACTGCTCGCAGCGCTGGGCCTCCTCCTGCTCGCCGAGTGCGTGGGCAGTCTGTGCCAGACCCGCCAAGGCCAGTAAGAACCCCCGATTGGTTGGATGTTGCCAGCGCACGAAACCCGAACCGCGCCAGCCGCTGCGGCGTAGCCGGTCGAGCCCGCGATGGTAGCCGACTCGGAAATAGGCGTAGGCCTCCACCGTGTCACGAGCTTCGTGTCCCAATCGCGCCCAGCCCTCCAGAAAACCAGGCCAGCGGGCGACTACCTCACTGAGGTGCGTTCGCCTAGTTCCAGGAGACATTGCCTGTGCGGCGTTCAGCAGTGCTATCGCTTCGGGCGGTTCGGGGTCAAGCACAGTCTCGGGAGGGCCCGAAGGATTCAGCAATATGGGAATGTCGTTCACGTGCCTTCCTAACAGGTGCTTAGCATGAATTATTGCTCCGGCTCGGGAGCTTGCCTGAGTTCGCGGAGATCGTTAGGCACTCGCAGCAGCCGCAACACGTCGGTGCTGCGCATTGCCGGATTGATACCTGCTAGCACAGCGATGAGATCACCAGCCCGCAGGTGTCCCAACTCGGTAGCAGCCTCAACCGCATCTGCCACACGCGATTCATAGGCAATCTGACTTGCCAGCTGGATCGGCTCGACGCCCCAACTGAGGGTCAACTGGCGCACTGTGCGGAGGTCAGCGCTGAGCCCCAGCAATGGCACTTGAGGACGAAAGCGGGCCATTGAGCGCACGGTGAAGCCGCTGCCGGACACACACACCAATGCTGCTAGGTGGACCTCTTCCACAACTCGGTAGGCCGCCATCGTTATGGCGTCAGTGACCGACAGTGAAGCTTGGTCGGGGTGGATCATACGCAGCTCGGTGATCGTCTGCGCCCAACGGTCGTGGTCGAAGCAGGCATCAGCTTCCTGAGCGATTCGGGCCATCGTCGACACGACTTGCACCGGATGAACTCCTATTGCGGTCTCGGCTGAAAGCATGACCGCGCTGGAACCGTCGAAGACCGCATTAGCCACGTCAGACGCCTCGGCTCGGGTGGGCACAGGCGACTCGATCATTGACTCCAGCATCTGCGTAGCCGTGATAGCCGGCCGGCCGCCGGCGATGCAGCGTCTGATGATGTCCTTTTGTAAGTGCGGCAAGTTCTGGATCGGGAACTCCATGCCGAGATCGCCCCGCGCCACCATGATGGCGTCGGCTGCCTCAATGATGGCGTCGATGTTCTCCACTGCTTGGCGAGTTTCGATCTTGGCGACCAGCAGTGGTCCGACAGGAGGTGTCGCATTCCTGAGGCTTTGGAGATCCTTCGCGTGCCGCACTAATGAGACACCTATGAAATCCACGCCCACCTCGGAAAAGGCGGCGGCGTAGCGGCGATCTTGGTCGGTCGGAGTAGAGATACTGAGACGCTCGGCGGGAATGTAAAAGCCGGGTCGCCCTCGCAATAATCCCCCGTGCAATACCCGGCCGCGCAACTCGGTGGCGTCCGCAGACTCAATCTGGATGACTATCTGCCCGTCGGCTAAGCCAACCCGATCACCCACTTGCAGATCGTCGAGCAGGCTTTCGTAGTCCACTTCGAGAATGCTTGCGTTGCTTTCGGTGGTGCCCGAACGGAGTGTCACCGTGGCGTCCTGCTCTAGCACCGCTCCCCCACTTGGAAACGGAGCCACCCGGACTTTGGGTCCGGGCAAATCCGCCAGGATGCCAATCTGGCGCCTCTCTTGGCATGCCACACGGCGGATGCGTTGATAAAGCTCGAGCGCGGAATCAAGCGATCCGTGGGACAGGTTCAAGCGCGCCACATCCATCCCGGCCCTAATGAGGCTCGCCAGGACTTTCGGACTCCCTGAGGTAGGTCCTATGGTGGCAACGATTTTTGTTCGCCGCCCTACTCTGCTCATTGCAGCGACCTTGCTAGAACTCAGAGCACGTACAGGTCGTGTGCCCAGAGGTCGTGTTTGCGAACCCGACCCGACCCATCATCGTCACAACACGCTAGCCGCGTGACTAACCTCCGCCTCATCCAGTCGCCTCCGCCGTATCTGCGCCACACCGGGCCGCTGGCTTTCGCTCACCGCGGAGGTAGCCAGGAGGCTCCAGAGAACACCATGGCGGCCTTTGACCGATCCGTCAAACTGGGGTTCCGCTACCTGGAGACCGATGCCCGGCTCACTGCCGACGGTGTTGTGGTGGCATTCCACGACGCCACCTTGGACCGTTTGACCGATCGCTGCGGACACCTCGCAGAGCTGGATTGGGTCGAGGTGTCCAGCGCCCGTGTGCACGGCTTCGAGCCGGTAGCGAAGCTGGCGGAAGTGCTGTCCTCGTGGCCGGATATTCGGATCAACATCGACCCGAAATGTGATGAAGTTGTGGAACCGCTTGCGGACTTAGTGCGAGACTTAGGCGCGCTGGAGCGGGTTTGTTTCGGCTCATTCCGGACCCGCCGGATAGTTCGCCTGGGCCAGCTCCTGGGTGTGACCATGTGCCGGAGCCTTGGTCCGTTAGCTGTGGCACGGCTGCGTCTGGCGTCACTTGGTGTCCCAGTAGCGCTACGGGCAACCGGCGCCTCGTGCGTACAGGTTCCAGCGCTGATCGAAGGTCGGACACTCGTCGACACGGCGTTTGTGTCGCGTGCCCATCAAAGTGGCTTGCAGGTCCATGTCTGGACCGTGGACGATCCCGACCATATGCACCAGTTGCTAGACATCGGGGTGGACGGCCTCATGACTGATCGGCCCAGCGTGCTCCGCCGGGTCTTGCAGGAGCGTGGCGTCTGGTAAGCCAGGTCGTCGGAGGTTTCGGTTGCTGTGGCGCTCGCCTATGAGCCGACATTTGTGGAATATTAAGTTGAGAACCGGCCGCAAAGCTATGGATATCACTACAACCTCTGGGGATTTCTCGGTAAATTCTGGGGATTCAGCCCTAACTTAGTTGCGCCGGAGTGACCCCTAATCCATACTTGCTGTCAACCGAATCACCTGCTCTACTTCTGGCCGCAAGGCTTAGGAGTCCGTAGGAGCGCCAAGCACCGGGCAACCGGTTCAAAGCGACTTCAGCGGAGGCGGGGTGGAGGATTCGGCCAGGATTGGCTTCGCCGGAACCTGGCAACAGGATCCGGTAGCGGGTTAGTTTGCCGCAAGGTAAGCAAACTCTGTTCTGAACCAACCGAAACTTCCGTAGGCTGCGGCCCTCGGTAGGTCGGTCGGATCAGAGGAGGCGGGTCACCTCTGCGGGGTAGCTCGACCGCTCAGAACGTTGATCCTAGGTAGGCCCCGAGAAGCCGACCGACGCAAGTCGGGAAGCTACTCGGGGCCTAACCCCTTTTGTCTAACTCTTTTTCTCCTGATCGCAGGCTCGCCAGCAGTACCAGGCTGCAACCGAGCGGAAAGGCTGGAACTGCTCGCCGGCCAACGCCAGAGCGCCAGGCGCGGGAACCTTGTTCAGCTTGAAGGCCAGGGCATAGCCCTTGCGCACCCCCAGATCTCCTATGGGCCAGACGTTCAGACGGTGGAGCGTAAAAAGTAGGAACATGTGAGCGGTCCATGGGCCAATGCCTCTGACCTGGGTGAGCCTCGCAACAATCTCGTCATCAGCGAGGTGACCAAGCTGCTCTAAACCAAGTTTTCCAGCCACCTGATGCTCGGCGAGGTCCAGCAGGGCTGCAGTCTTAGCGGTCGAGAGTCCCGCTGCCCGCAGCGCCTCCGGGCCAGCAGTAAGGATCTCGCCAGCACGGCAATCTCCGGCGAGTTGCTTAAGCAGCCGACCCCAGATCGCCGCCGCAGCTGCGCCGGCAAGTTGTTGGTACACGATCGACCGCGCCAACGAAGCAAATCGGGCGTCGCGTGGGGGTCGTGTGCCGAGCCGACATGGGCCATGTAGCGACAGCAAGCTTGCGATCTCCGGGCTGCGCCGGGCAAGTTCGTAACTGGCAACGCGGGGATTAGGTCGAGCCACGCCCGGATGTTAGGAGGCGCGCAGGCAGCAGATACAAGTCTCGGAGCAGCAAGTGATGTTCAGCTACGTCGTTCGACGGTCCGGGTGACCGACCCGGAAGCAGATACAAGTCTCGGATCAGCAAGTGATGTTCAGCGCTCGCGACGGGCCCAAGCCACCCACACGCCACACAGCAGGGAGATGCTGGCGGCAACGAGCATGCTGGTGCCGAAGGCATTACTCATGGCGCCTGCCACCTCATTGCCTACTGCTGAAACCTCGGTGCGGCTCAACACTCCGCTGGCGGCTAACTCGGCGGTGATCTCGAGTGCTTCGCCCGGTGAGCTAGCGGCGGTGGCGGCGACTTCTGGCGGTATGGCGTTGAGGTTGACGCCGCGACGGTAGATCACCGTTGAGAGAGTGCCGAGGGTGGCGATCCCGAGAGCCGCGCCGATCTCTCGAGAGGCGTCGTTGACGGCTGAACCTACACCCGCCTTAGCCAGTGGCGTGGCGGCCATGATGTCGTTAGTGGCCGGAATTGTCGTGAGGCTAAGTCCAACACCTGCCAGGGTTATCGGCGTCGCTAGAAATCCGTAGCTCGTGGTTGGATCGGCAAGCGCTAACCAGCCGAAGCTGACTGTCAGCACGCCAAAACCAGCAGCCATGACTCTTGTCGCACCGAAACGACTCATGAGCCTCGGGGTAAACGGGGCTACGAGCATGCCGCCGAGCGCATCGGGCAACGTCGCCAGTCCAGCTTGCAACGGGTTGTAGTCCAAGGCGAACTGCAGGTACAGGACCAGCAGGAACCAGAAGCCGATGAGCACCAAAAACGCCATCGTGTTGACACCTGTACCGATGGAGAAACGGCGTCGGGAGAACAGCGACAGTGGCAACATTGGCTGAGAGGTACGCCGCTCCCAGGCCACGAACCCCACTCCTACGACCAGCGACAGCAGTAGGGCCGAGATCACCAGCGGCGAAGTCCAGCCCCTGACTGGCCCCTCGATGATGCCGAACAGCAGCGCGCTCAGCGCCACCAGGGAAGTAAGCGCCCCAAGGGGATCCAGTCGGGCCGTCGCCGGATCACTGGAGCGTGGTACCCAAATCACCGCGGCCACAAGCACCAACCCGGCGAGGGGAACGTTATAGAGGAAGGCCTGCTCCCAACCGCCAGGAGGAATGAACCACCAGCCAGTTATAAGCACACCGGTAATTAGGGGACCGAGTGCGCCACCGGCCCCGGCGACTCCAGCCCAGATGGCGATCGCCGTCGGCCGCTCCCGCGGGGAGAAGATGTTCGTTGTGATGGAGAGCGTCGCCGGCATTATGAAAGCAGCTCCCAGTCCCATAAGCGCCCGAGAGACCAGCAGAAAAGCAGCACTGGCTGAAAGGCCCCCGAGCAGCGCAGCGCCACCGAAGATCACAAGTCCCACTTCGAGCGCTCCCTTGCGGCCGTAGCGGTCGCCTAGCGCACCGGCAGAGAGCAGCAGCCCGCCGAAGGTGATGGTGTAGGCGTTGTTGATCCATTGCAGAACTGTTAGATCCACTCCGAGGTCGCGCTGGAGGCTGGCAAGCGCCACGTTTACCCCGGCGATCGACATAATTACCAGAGCTAGGCCCAGGCTCAGCACGGCAAGCAACCACCAGCGCCGCCGATGCACCTCAGGCAGTCGATATAGCTCCACTAGCGGTTTGCCGGTCGCCTTTGAGGATTACAGGCAGTGGTTTCAGAAGGCCGAAACTACGGCGCGGACGGCGCCGACCGCCGCGCGATTTCGCTAGCTGTCGGCCAGGTCAGCCCGCTCACGAGCGCAGCGGTTGGTCCGACGGAGCCACCGGCGCTGGGAGGAATGTCCGACCTTCTAGCCAGTAATCGACCGCGGCTGCACAAGAGCGGCCTTCGGCGATGGCCCAGACGATCAAGCTCTGTCCTCGACCCATGTCACCGCAGACGAAAGTGCCCTCGCAGTTAGTCATCCAGTGATCGTTGCGAGCCACGTTCCCTTGAGCGTCGAAGTCCACTCCGAGATCTTCCAACAGACGCGAGCGCTCGGGTCCCACAAACCCCAGCGCCAGAAGGACCAACTGTGCTGGATGATGCTCTTCACTGCCTGGAATGGGTTCAAACCTCATCCGGCCGTCTTCGAAGTATTGCTCGACCCGAACCGTTCGTAGCGCCGCTAACTGCCCAGCGCCATTACTCAGATATTCCTGGGTTTGAATGGCGTATAACCGCTCGCCCCCCTCTTCGTGAGCGGAGGAGGTACGCATCATCAACGGCCAAGTAGGCCAAGGTGTGATGTCTGCACGCTCGTCGGGCGGGCGGGGCATGATCTCGAACTGCTGTACCGAAGCACAGCCCTGGCGGTGCACCGTGCCTAGACAGTCGGCACCGGTATCCCCACCGCCCACAATGATGACATCCTTGCCGGTGGCTGGGAAGGGGTGCTCTTGCAGGTCACCCTCAACTACCCGGTTGGCCAGCGGCAGAAACTCCATTGCCTGGTGAATGCCGCCGAGTTCACGACCTGGAATTGGCAGATCCCGCCAGGCGGTGGCGCCTCCAGCCAATACGATCGCGTCGAACTGCTCTCGGAGTGCTACCGCCGTGATGTCCACACCAACGTCGATGCCGGTTTCGAAGCGGGTGCCCTCAGCTGACATTTGCTCCAACCGACGATCCAAGAAGCGCTTCTCCAGCTTGAACTCGGGAATGCCGTAGCGCAGCAAACCGCCTATGCGCTCTGCCCGCTCGAAACACACCACCTCATGACCGGCACGAGTTAGTTGTTGGGCCGCGGCCAGCCCCGCGGGCCCCGACCCCACGACGGCCACACGGCGGCCGGTGTGCTCGGCGGCTGGCAGGGGACGCACCCAACCCTCTTCCCAGGCCCGATCGATGATCTCCACTTCGACTTGCTTGATGGTCACCGGATCCTCATTGATGCCCAGCACACACGCTGCTTCGCAGGGCGCTGGACAAAGCCGGCCGGTGAATTCGGGGAAGTTGTTAGTGGCGTGGAGTCGTTCGATGGCATCGCGCCAGTTATCCCGGTAAACCAAGTCGTTCCAGTCAGGGATGAGATTGCCAAGCGGGCAGCCGCTGTTACAGAACGGGATACCGCAGTCCATGCAGCGTGAGGCCTGAGTACGCACCGCGTCTGCGTCAAATGGCCGGTAGACCTCGCGCCAGTCCCGCAGTCGCACGGGCACCGGGCGCCTTTCGGGCAAAACCCGCCCGTGCTTCATAAAGCCCTGATGATCACCCATCACCAGCCGCCATTGGCTCGTAAGCGTTCAAGCGTTTCAGTCGTGCGCCGCGGCCATAATGGCTGCCTGCACATCGCGGCCACTCCTCGTGGCCTGTTCGGTGGCTGCCAAAACCCGCTTGTAGTCCTGGGGCATGACTTTCACGAACAGTCCCAAGTGGACCTCCAGATCTGCCAGCATCCGCTCCGCGGGCACCGACTCGGTCTCGGCGTGATGCAGCCGCAGACGTTCTGTAAGCCAACTGCGGTCCTCTTCCTTCAGCGGTTCTAGGGCAACCATCTCTCGGTTCACCCGCAGCGGGAAGGTGCCGTCGGAGTCATAGACATAGGCGATTCCCCCAGACATGCCGGCCCCGAAGTTGCGGCCGGTGGGTCCTAAAATGACCGCTCTTCCGCCGGTCATGTATTCACAGCCATGGTCACCGATACCCTCGGCCACTGCGATGGCACCGGAGTTGCGCACGCAGAACCGCTCCCCTACTACTCCCCGCAAAAACACCTCACCGCTAGTCGCTCCGTAGAGGATTACATTGCCGGCCAGTACGTTCTCTTCAGCGGCAAAGCGCGCCTGGCGATGCGGGCGAGCCACAATGCGGCCCCCTGACAGGCCCTTGCCGAGATAGTCGTTAGCGTCGCCGAAGAGCCTCAGGGTGACACCCCGGGGCACAAAAGCCCCGAAGCTACCGCCCGCCGAGCCCTCAAAGCGCACATCGATGGTGCCGTCAGGAAGACCTTCGGGTCCCCAGCGGCGGGTTACCTCATAGCCCAACATGGTGCCAACGGTGCGGTTAACGTTGCGGATTGGCAGATCAATGCGAACTGGCTGGCGTTTAGTCAAAGCGGCGTCAGCCAGCCGGATCAACTCATTGTCCAATGCCCGAGCCAAACCATGATCCTGCGCGCTTATGCAATGCCGGGGGCTGCCGTCGGACACCTCCGGCATATGAAACATGGGGCTCAGATCCAAGCCTTCGGCTTTCCAGTGATTCACCGCGTTGGTGATATCTAACAGGTCGGCCCTGCCAACTGCTTCGGTTAACTTTCTGAAGCCCAACTGGGCCAGTGTCTCGCGCACTTCGCTAGCTACGAACTCCATAAAGTTCACGACGAACTCGGCTCGCCCGGCGAACTTCTTGCGCAGTTCCGGATTCTGCGTGGCAATACCCACCGGACAGGTGTCAAGGTGGCAGACACGCATCATTACGCAGCCCATCACCACAAGCGGCGCGGTGGCGAAACCGAACTCCTCGGCACCTAATAGTGCGGCGATTATTACGTCCCTGCCGGTCTTCAACTGCCCGTCCACTTGCACCACGATTCGGTCCCGCAAGTTGTTCAGCAGCAAGGTCTGCTGGGTTTCTGCCAGGCCCAGCTCCCAGGGTGTCCCGGCGTGCTTGATCGAAGTAAGCGGTGAGGCACCAGTGCCGCCATCGTGACCCGAGATGAGCACCACATCGGCGTGTGCCTTCGAAACACCCGCTGCGACTGTCCCAACTCCTAGTTCCGAAACCAGCTTTACGTGGATGCGCGCCCTTGGGTTGGCGTTTTTGAGATCGTGAATTAGCTGGGCTAAGTCCTCAATCGAGTAAATGTCATGGTGCGGTGGTGGCGAGATGAGCCCCACCCCTGGCGTGGAATGACGCACCTCGGCAATCCACGGCCATACCTTGTGGCCCGGCAGCTGGCCACCTTCGCCGGGCTTAGCGCCCTGGGCCATCTTGATCTGGATGTCGTCCGCCTCTACGAGATATTGGCTAGTCACCCCAAAACGGCCAGAAGCCGCCTGCTTGACGGCACTGCGCCGGAAGTCACCGTTGGGGTCCGGCACGTAGCGGCGGGGATCTTCGCCGCCCTCCCCGGTGTTCGACTTGCCGCCGATGCGATTCATGGCAATGGCCAGGGTCTCGTGCGCCTCAGCAGATATCGAGCCGTAGGACATTGCCCCGGTAGCGAATCGCTTAACAATCTGGCTGACAGGTTCAACCTCCGCCAGCGGCACCGGATCGCAGTCTTCAGTCCGGAGCCTGAACAGACCGCGCAAGGTCCCCAAGTTCTGAGCCTGCTCGTCGACTGCCTGTGAGTACTGTCTGAAGATATCGAATCGACCTTCCCGGGTGGCATGCTGCAGCTTGAAGACCGTCTGAGGGTTGAACAGATGGAACTCACCCTCCCGGCGCCACTGGTACTCGCCGCCAAGTTCCAGGTCGCGATGGGCTCGCTCTCGGGGGTTAGGGGCGTAGGCCAGGCGGTGTCGCAGTTCAACCTCGCGAGCCAGGTGGGAGTAGCCGATACCGCCGAGGCGGCTAATAGTGCCGGTGAAACAGTCCATCACTAGCCGGTGACCCAGCCCCACAGCCTCAAAGATCTGCGCCCCCACGTAGGAGCGCACAGTGGAGATTCCCATCTTGGAGAGCACTTTCAGAATCCCCTTATCACAGGCCTGGATGTAGCGGCGGTGAGCCTCAGCTACCCCCAGCTCACCCAGGCCGTGAGCACCAGACTCGACGAGATCAGCAACCGATTCCAGTGCCAGGTAGGGATTGATAGCGGTGGCTCCGTAGCCCAGCAGCAGGCACATGTGGTGCACCTCGCGGGCATCGCCAGACTCCACCACTAGGCCCACTTGAGTGCGCTTGCGGGCACTGACTAGGTGCTGGTGAACAGCTCCGACCGCCAGCAGTGAGGGCACCGGGGCAAGGTTTTCATTGCTGAAGCGGTCTGACAGTACGACTAGGTTGGTGCCAGCATCGATGGCCGCGCTAACTTCCGTGCGAATTCGGACCAGAGCACTGTGCAAACCCGGGCCACCCTCAGCCACGGGGTAAAGGCAGTCGATCACCGCGGTACTAAAGGCCGGATTTACCTGCTCAATGTCGACAAGGCGGGCCAACTCTTCGTTGGTGATTACTGGGTGATCGATGAGGATCTGCCGGCAGGACTCTGGTTGGGGATCCAGCAGATTGCCCTCTGGTCCCAGCCAGCCATAGACCGAGGTGATGATCTCCTCTCGGATGGCATCCAGCGGCGGGTTGGTGACCTGGGCAAATAGCTGTTGGAAGTAGTCGTACAACAGGCGTGAACGCTTCGACAGCACGGCTATGGGCGTATCTGTGCCCATTGATCCGAGTGCCTCTTTCCCATCCCGGGCCATGGGAGCTACCAGAACGCGAAGCTCCTCATGGGTATAGCCGAAGGTCAACTGGCGTCGAGGAAGTTGTGGCTCGGCGGCGCTGCGAGCGGCGGTAACCGGCGGCAAATCCACTAGGCGGACCTGGTTTTGTTCCAGCCAACTGCTATAGGGCCGAGCCGATGCTAAGTCACCTTTGATCTCGTGATCTCGCACTATGCGCCCCTGAGCGGTGTCCACCAAGAACATCCGTCCCGGCTGCAGGCGGCCCTTCTCAACAACCTTGTCCGGGGCGATATCCAACACGCCGACCTCTGAAGCCATCACAACTAGATCGTCGTCGGTAACCCAGTAGCGGCTTGGGCGCAGACCGTTGCGGTCCAAGACGGCTCCGATGACGGTGCCGTCGGTGAAGGCGATGGATGCTGGACCGTCCCAAGGTTCCATGCGGGAGGCGTGGTACCGGTAGAAAGCCTTCAACTCTGTTGCCATGAACTCATGGTTCTCCCACGGTTCGGGGATCATCATCAGCACCGCTTCTGGTAAGGAGTATCCGCCGAGGCACAGCAACTCCAGGCATTCATCAAAGCGCGCTGTATCGCTGGCACCAGGGGTGCAGATCGGGAAGATGCGCTCCAGCGCCCCGGGGGGAAAGTGTGCTGAGGCCAGCAGAGCCTCGCGCGCCCGCATCCAGTTCTGATTCCCCTGCACGGTGTTGATCTCACCGTTGTGCACAATCATCCGGTAAGGGTGAGCAAGAGGCCAAGAGGGGAAGGTATTAGTGGAAAAGCGGCTGTGGAACATGGCTAGACCGCTGTGGAGCCGCTCGTCTAGTAGGTCCGGATAGAACTGCCGGAGCTGCGAAACCACCAGCATGCCCTTGTAGACAAACGTTCGCGCCGAAAGGCTCGGGAAGTAGACACCCTCATGGGCGAGACTCATCGCCCCGAGCATTTCGCCGCTAGTCCGTTCCTCGTCGGGGTCCATCTCGTGACGAATGCGCCGCCGACAGATATAAGCCCGACGATCTAGATCGATACCGCCAAGCCCTTGACCAGCTATGAAAAGCTGCCGAAAATGGGGCATAGTACGCCGCGCCGCGCTGCCGAGCATGCTCGCATCGGTGGGGAGTTCCCGCCAGCCCAGCACCCTAAGCCCCTCTTCGACGACGATCCGCTCTACGACCGCGCAAGCTTCGGCCGACAGCATCTCGTCATGAGGTAGGAAGGCGATGCCAGTGGCGTAGCAACCCGGCTCGGGTAAGTCGAAGCCCACAACCTCCCGAAAGAAGGCATCGGGTATTTGAAGCAAGATTCCAGCACCGTCGCCGCTGTTCACCTCGGCTCCGAGAGCACCCCGATGCTCGAGGTTTCCCAGCGAGCAAAGGGCCAGCTCCACGATGCGATGGCTTGGTCGGCCATACAGATCCACCACGAATCCCACGCCACACGAATCGTGTTCCAACTCGGGCCGGTAGAGCCCCTGCGGCGGAAGGCCAGTAGTGATAGGCATCTTGTCTTGTCTTGTCTCGTCTCGTGGCGGCTCGGGGTGGCTCTTCCTGGCAGCGCGCCATTTCAGCAGGGAAACTCCACCCGGCGCGCCCAAACCGGCCGGCATCATCGGCGACCGAACCCTGTGGTACCCCACAAGGGCTTTCTATTCTACTAAGAGGCTCCCCTGAGGCCAAGATTGGCCAGTTAGTTGGACCTTTTGCTTGTTGCTGGGCCTCCTTTAGGTGCGACGCAGCACGTGGCGCAGAATTACCGCCGCTCCCAGGAACACTGCAGTGATCTCGAGTCGGCCGATGATCATGAGAGCAGCCAGCACCAGACGGGCGGGGCGCGAGAAGACCGAAAAGTCGGCCGAAGGGCCAGCTTCACCGAGTGCTGGCCCCATGTTGGACATTGCGCTGATGACGCCTGAAGCGCTAGTCACCGGGTCAGCTCCCAGTGCGGCCACGAGCCAGGTTCCGGCACCGAAGGTAATGATGAACAGCGTCCCGTAGCCCAACACGCGCCCGACTATGCGCTCGGGGATTACCGAACCGCCCAATTTCACCGGCAGCACCGAACGGGGCCGACATGCCTGGCGGGCACTCCGCAGCGCGTGAGAGCCGGCAATCTGGATGCGGAAAACCTTCATACCTCCGGCCGTAGAGCCAGCTCCCCCGCCGATCAGCATCAGCACCGCCAACACGACTTGCGCCGGCGGTGTCCAGACAGCGAAGTCGCCGAGTCCGCCAGGTCGAATATTCCCGAACCCACCACTAGAAGCCAGAGTCACGACGCTGAAGAAGCCGTCACGCAGCGCCAGGCCCAAAGAGGCACCTTGCCTTAGCCACAACAGCAGCGTTACGACCAGCGTGGCCGCGCCGATGATCTTGAGAAATAGCATCTGGTCACTGGCACGCTTATAGGCACGCCAGTCCCCTCTCAGCGCTCGGTAGTGCAAGCTGAAGCTCATAGCCCCAAGAATCAGCCCGGCTGCGACTATCAGCTCGGCAGCTAAGGAGTCTAGGTAGCCGACCGAGGCAGCGTGCGGGGCAAAACCGCCGGTGGAGGCGGTGGTGAGGGCGTAGGCCACGGCGTCGTAAAGGCCCACTCCCGGCACCGCGAAGAGCGAGAAAGCGATAGCCGTCGTGAAAATCGCGTAGACCAACCAGAGGCGCTTAGCGGTTCCGCTGATGCGCGGCGCCAGCCGGTCACTGTCAGGGCCGGGAGCTTCTGCTCGCATGAGCTCCTGGCCGCCTACCCCCAACAGGGGAAGCACGCTGACGGTCAACACGACCATGCCCATCCCCCCATACCACTGTGTCAACTGTCGCCAGAACAGGATTCCCCGGTTAGCCGAGTCGAAGTCGGCCAGCACTGTTGAACCCGTACAACTGAAGCCCGAGATGGATTCGAAAAGGGCAGAGTCCCAGCGTGTCCAGCCGAAGGTTGCGGCATCCAGCAGGTATGGCAAGGCCCCAAAGAGTGAACAAGCCAGCCAGGTCCAGACGACCACGGGGAAAACGTCTGTAGGCCGTACGTCCTTGGGCGGACGGAAACTGCTAGCCAACGAAATCCCCGCGGCGGCGACAATCGCGGCGGCTATGAGCAGTGGGCGCTGCTCGCTGAAAGCGGTCGAACCCCATCCCACAACAGCCGCTAGGAGCATTCCGGGCACTAAGAACAGCAGGGCTAGCCCCACCACGTGTAGCGATAAGTTCTGGTGTCGGTGACGCGGCGGGAGCAGAGACAGTTCGGTAACGCCGCGGAGTGCTCGTCTCATCTGCCGCTGCGGGCTCCGTTCCCCCGCTCAGCAGCCAGAACTAGACGGCGAGCAGCGGCTGCGAAGCCGATGATGGCAACAATAAGAGGGAAGAAGGCCAGCCGGCCCAGGATCATTAGGGTTGCCATAACCGCACGCTCGATGCCCCCCAGGGTCCCAAGATCGGCACCCGGGGCCGGACCCATGGTTGCAAGTGCGCTAAGTGAAGCGCCCGTGGATTCCCACAGATCTCGACCTGCCAAGCTCATAGTAAAGATGCCCGCTACGACGGCGACTGCGAACAAGATTTGATAGCCGTTCAGCAGCGCTAAGGAGCGTTCCGGGACCGAGCGCTGGCCAATTTTCACCACATGCACCGTCTGTGGATGGATTTCTACGACTAGCTCTCGGTAGGCGTAGCGGGCGGCCGCGATAGCGCGCCGCATCTGGAATCCGCCCCCCGCGGTTGCTGCCATAGCGCCCGTGGCAATGAGCGCCAATGCCAAAATCTGTGCACCCCAGGGCCAGCCCGCCCAGCCCGGTACTTCAAACCCGGTGCTGCTCATGGTGGCGGTGACAGCGAAGGCGCTTCGCCGCAAAGCATGCGCTCCTGCACCGCTCCAGGTCCAGCCCCCCAGCACAACGATGCTGGCAACTAGGACGATCACGTAAACCTTGAACTCCAAGGAGTGCCGCAGAACTTCGAATCGCCTGCGCACCACCCACCAGAGAGTCATGGCGCTGATCCCAGCCAGTGCCATAAAGACCGTCGCCACCGACTCCACCGCCAACGAGTCAAAATGGCCCAGACCGTCGACGTGGTTGGCGAACCCCCCTGTAGAGAGAGTGGTGAAAGCGTAGCTGAAGCTATCCAAAGGCCCCATACCCGCAGCGGCATATGCCGCCGCGCACAACAGCGTGGTGACACCGTAGACAGTGGCTAGCCGGCGTACCTGGGTTCCGAAAGGCGGGAACGAGGACCGGCCGGGCAAGGCACCGCCATCGCCGGGCAGCGCCAGGATCGGTGCGTAAATCGGGATAGCGGCAGCTAGCAATATCAGCGCTGCCAGCCCTCCCAACCACTGGGTTAGTGCACGCCAGAGCAACACACCCCCAGGAAGCGACTCTAGACCTTCGAGCACACTGACACTGGTAGTGCAAAACCCCGCAATCGATTCCAAGATGGCGTCCGACAGGGAGGTTGTAGCCCCGGAAACGAGGTAGACGATCGTCGATATGGCGATCATCGTTGCCCAGGCACTACAGGCCGCGGTGAACGTGCCCAGTACCGTGCGATGGCGCGGCTGACGCATGACAACCAAGCCCAACCCACCAGCAGTAACGCAGCTAGCACCAAGCAGCAGCAGCTCTAGAACAGATCTACCATCCCCGATCCCGACCACGCCAGCCAACAGCAAACCGGCGCCGCAGCTAGCAGTTACAGCCGAACAGACCCAACTGCTCAGACCGAGACCCTGGCGGGCACTACTCCAGCTGCCGGAGGATCCACCACTCGCCGGCGGCTCCACCGCGGCTCTCACTCGAACAGTTTGCGGGCTGCGGCGACTGCCTTAGGACGGGCGAAGATCACCAGATGATCCTGCGCCTGCAGAGTTGTATGACCGCGCCCGATCATCGAGGAATCGTCGCGCACCACCGCGGCGATGAGAACCTCCTTCGGCAGGTGAAGATCGCTAATCAGCTTGCCGTCGACGCTGCTGCCCTCAGCCACGGTTAGCTCTAGCACCTCCACGTCCATGTCCAGATAGGTAGCTACCCGCACGCCGCCACGGATGATGCGGACGACACCGTTGGCGCAGGCCGTACGAGGCGAAAGAGCCCCGTCGATGCCCAGTGTGCGAAGCAACGGCAGGAACTCCAGACGGTGCAACAGGGCAATTGTTTCGGGCACCCCCATCGACTTGGCGTACAGGCAGGCCAGGATGTTGTCTTCGTCGTTGCCAGTAACCGCCACCACCGCGTCGTAGTTCCCAACGCCTTCTTCCTCGAGTAGTTCGGCGTCGGTAATATCACCCTCCAAGATCAGCACATCGTCTAGAGCTTCTGCCAGCTCGCGTGCTCGTTCAGGATCCCGTTCCACCAGGGTTACATTGGAGTGCATCTCTACGAGCCGCCTAGCTACCATCGCGCCAGTACGGCCGCCGCCCAGCAACATCACCTGGTGCGGCCGGCCGTGCAGCAATCCCAGCAGGCGACGTAACTCGCTGGAGGCGCTTCCTAGGCTGACGATTCGCACTACGTCACCAGTGCGCAGCGTCATGTCCTTACGCGGAATGATCGTCTTTTCCCCACGCGAAACGGCGCCGATTAGGAAATCCCACTCGGGACCGTAAGGGGCGAAACACTCCGACAGCGATCGGTTAACTAGTTCAGAGTTCTCACTCAGCACTGTGCCAATGACTGTCACCCGATCATCGGCCAGCATGTTTATCTCTGTGGCGCCCGGGTAATCGAGCAGGTGAAGGATCTCCACCGCCGTCTCCTCGTCGGGATCGATAATCACGTCAGCCCCAGCGGCCTTCAGCAAGGGCTGTGCCGCGGTTCCTTTCATTGCCGGTGCTTCTATTCGGGCGATCGTCCGGCGCACACCGGACTGCCTGGCCAACATGCAGGCCACTAGGTTGACTTCGTCGTAGGCGGTCACCGCCACGAGTAGCTCAGCTTCCTCGATCCTGGCCGCGGCCAGAACGTCAGGATGTGAGCCGCTGCCTCTAATAACCAGCGCATCTATGTGCTGTTCTACCTGCTGGACACGCTCGTGATCCTGTTCGATCACAACCACGTCGTGGTTTTCCTTAGTGAGTCGCTCGGCAACATAGGATCCCACCTCGCCGGCACCTACTACGACAACCTTCACGTCATCTGCCTCAAAGGTCGAGCTGTACTTGATGTCACCGCAGCGGTCAGTTCCACGGCACCGAGGCGCCAGCAAAACGCCGCACGCCAGCTGGCGAGACAAACACATCCACGGCTACATCCTGGGGCCGGCGGCTCAGCTCCGGCTCCCACTGGAAGCGATGCCCAACCCCCACGAGCAGCGGACCTCGGGGTTGCTGGTGAGCACTGGCCCCGTGGCGATAGGCCAGTGCACGGTCGTAATAACCACGGCCGCGGCCCACGCGGGCGCCGTCGGGGCCAAACAGAACCCCTGCCAACAAGATGACGTCGTGGCTCAGAACCTCAACCGGTTCGCGCTGCAGCGGCACTGGGATCCCGAAACGCCCTGGTGTTAGCTCGGAGTCACAGTCCCAGCGTACGAAGACCAGCCGGTCTGCCTCATCTATAACCGGCACAGTGACGGTGGTTCCGTCTGCCCACAGGCGGGCTACCACCGGCCAAAGACTGATTTCGCCGTCATCGGCCATGAAGGTGGCGACCACCTGAACCGTTTGCATTTCTGGCAGCCCCCATATATGGGCCGACAACGAAACACTGGCGAGTGCCTGAGCCTCGCCCGCAAGGCTGCGGCGCTGGCGACGCGCGCGTGACTGTCGCGTTGATACCTCCACCAATTGAACTCTAGCGAGGTAGCTGTGCGGGGTTGAGGCAGCGGTTGCTTAGCCTGGCGCTGCGGCACAAGAGCTGGGCGAACATCGCGATGCGCCGGTGTCTAGAAGTCGGCTGCTAGCTTGCGGAAGACTTTTGCCACTGAGGAGGTCACTGCAGTGCAGGCAATCCCCTACCTTGCCGGTGCTATCGCGTTAGCGGCTCTGGCGCTGGCCGGGTTTTTCTACCGCTATGTGCGCGCCGCGGAAGCAGGCAACGCTCGCATGGTCCAACTCATGGAGGCCATAGCCGGCGGGGCTCGCACCTTCCTCCGCCGGGAGTACCGCTGGGTGGCGGGCTTCGTAATCATCATGATCGTGTTGATGGTCACGCTATTGGACTGGGGGCCAATGGGAGCGGTGGCTTATTTCCTGGGCGCCTTACTCTCAGCCGCCGCTGGTTGGATTGGTATGACCGTGGCCACGATGGCCAACGCTCGCACTACCCAAGCCGCCCGTACCGGACCCCAGAAAGCGCTTCCACTGGCCTTCCGGGGCGGCGCCGTTATGGGGTTCTCGGTGGCCGGGTTGAGCCTCTTGGGCCTCAGCTTCTGTTATTTACTTTTTGTCGTCTGGCTGGAGCACTTAGATGCGTTCCAGGTGCTCACCGCCTACGGCCTAGGCGCTAGTTCTATTGCCCTGTTCAGTCGTGTGGGTGGTGGCATTTACACCAAGGCCGCTGATGTCGGCGCTGATCTGGTGGGCAAAGTAGAAGCGGGTATCCCCGAAGATGACCCACGCAACCCGGCCACCATCGCCGACAACGTGGGTGACAACGTTGGCGATGTGGCAGGCATGGGCGCTGACCTATTCGAGAGCTACGCCGGTGCCATCATCGCTCCGGTGGCTTATGTCTGGTTTGCCTATGGCGCTACATCGGTCACCGACGCCGGGGAGGGGCTGCTAGGAGATCTGTTGCTGTTCCCATTTCTGGTGGCGTTTGTCGGAATGGCCGCCTCGATTATTGGCGCGTTCTTTGTGCGAGCTGGTGCTTCGTCCCGGGTCAAGGATCTATCAGCGGCGCTGCACCGAGGTACGAACGCGGCGATGCTGATCACCTTGGGCGGCGTTTTCGCCGTAGGTGCTGCACTCTTTGAGGGCAGTGCTGCTTGGGGTTTGCCACTGGCGGTGGTCTGTGGGATTGCCGTGGGCTACGCCATCGGCCGGGTGGCGGAGATCTGGACCAGCGACCATTACCGGCCGGTGCGCCAAATCGCTAAGCAAGCCAACACTGGGCCAGCTACAACGATCCTCTCGGGTCTGTCGGCGGGCATGGTTTCGGTCGCTGCATCGGTGGGGTTAATCGTGGTGGCTGTGGGCCTGGCTTTTTGGGCTGGCGATGCCACGCTTGGCGCCGCGGGCGCCGAACTCTCCGGGGGTATCTATGGCGTGGCAATCGCCGCTATCGGCATGCTGGCCACTACGGGGGTGGTTGTAGCGGTGGATGCTTACGGGCCCATCGCTGACAACGCCGGAGGCATTGCGGAGATGTCGGAGTTGCCACCCGAGGTGCGCCAAGTGACCGACTCGTTGGACTCTCTCGGCAACACCACCGCAGCGGTTGCCAAAGGCTTTGCGGTGGGCTCAGCAGCCGTTACCGCATTAGCCCTCTTTGCTGCTTTCAAACAAGCTGTGGGAGCTGAGGGTGGCCTGCTCTTCTTAGACCTGAGTTCTCTGGATGTCTTTATTGGACTCTTCTTGGGGGTGATGCTGCCGTTCCTGTTCGCCGCTTTGACGATTGATGCCGTGGGCCGCGCGGCCAACAAGATGATCGAGGAGGTACGCCGACAGTTCCGGGAGATTCCCGGGTTACGGGAGGGTGCCGAGGGGGTGCAGCCCGATTCATCCCGCTGTGTGGACATCTCCACCCGCGCCTCGCTGCGCGAGATGCTGGTGCCCGGGACCCTAGCCATCGCAGCCCCACTAGTAATTGGCTTCATCAACGTTGACGCATTAGGTGGTTTCCTCGCAGGGGCACTGGTATCCGGTTTTGCCCTAGCTATCTTCATGGCCAACTCTGGTGGCGCCTGGGACAACGCCAAGAAGTACATTGAGGCAGGCAACCACGGCGGCAAAGGTTCCGATGCCCACAAGGCGGCTGTAGTAGGTGACACAGTGGGCGATCCGTTCAAGGACACCGCCGGGCCTTCGATGAATATTCTCATCAAGGTCATGACCATCGTTTCGCTGATATTCGCTTCGGCCTTCGTCTGATTCTGGGGGCAGGGCGGCGGTGGAGATCCGCAACGCCCTGGGGGCCCTGCAACTGGGGCCCGGGGCCTCTTGGGACGAGATCAGGACCAACTATCGGCGGCTGCTGCGCGCTACCCATCCCGACCTGAGCAACACCCCAGACGCGGCTGACCGCACAGCCCGGTTGACCGCGGCTTATGCCGTGCTGCAAAAGGCTACCGACAGCGGTCGTCGCCCGCTGCCCAATCCGACAAGGCCGCCGAGGAAACAACAAGCCCCGCGAGGGCAATCCCCGCGCTACTCGACAGCGACAACACCGCCGGGGCACATAGCGCAGCAAAACCCCGGTGGACACAGCGGCGGAACAGCCGGCTTTGTTCTGGACCGGAGTTCACCCGTTGAGGTCTTCAGCAGGCTCCAAACAGCTGCCACCTCAGTAGGAACCTTATGCGGCGTGGATCCAGAGACCCTGACCCTGCAGATCCTCGTGGAGGCGCCAGGCTCGAATCCGGCACAACTGCTCGCCGAGGTCACCCGCCGCGGGACCGATACCGCTATCCAGTTCACCCTCGAGAGCTTGACGGCCGATCCTGGGCCACCGATCCGCGCGATCGTAAACCGGCTGCTGGCAGCCCTCTGAGGTCAAGTTCAGAAAGTACCGGCCGCCCGATCCCGGGCGGCGTAACAGGCCGCCTGCAGCCGCGCCGGAATTGCTTCACATAGGGCGGTAGCCATTTCGGTTCCGTGGTCGTTGTACACGGCATTCAGCGAGGCACCCACGTAGCACTCCTCCTGATAGGAAGAGTCGCCAAGCGAGCAGAGTCGCACAATCCGGTCCACTTCCAGCAGCGATGAACCGCTGATGTCCCGTCCCATGCTGCGATAGCAGTTGTCCACCATGTCTTGGCGCACGCTGTCACACAGAGCAAAGGCTTCAGCAAAGTTCTCATCTGAATACCCCAGGTTGTAGAGAATCCAGGAGGTCTGCATGGCGAAGCACTCGTCCACGTAGTCCTCAGCAATCACATTGCACGGATATATCAGGTCGTCGCTGCGCAGGTCGGTCCGAATGCCCTGCTGGGCCGAGACCACGTTCTCCATGATGGCGCCCCCCACACAGGAACTCAGTTCCCAGCGATCGGGCAGCGTCTCGCAGTATGGAATGGAACCAAAAAGATCGCCGTCGAGGTTCAGCATCACCCCGTGGCCTAGGCCATGCACGCAGTTGTAGTGGGTGAAGGAGTAGGTCTCCTGCGCCGCGGTGGTGCAGATGTTTGGCATCTCGTCAAACAACTCGGTGCCGGCGAACTGCGATATGGCGTACTCCACCACGCCGTGGTAGTAGCCCGACCAGCAAGCCGAGCCCTCGTAGGTTAGGGCGATACCTACATCCCCGTAGTAGTCCGCGGCGTCGTTGCCTAGGTCGTGCACCACCTGGTGGCAATCGCGAGCTACGTAGTCGTCGGTATCTGCCAAGGCTGCGATTTCAGCCACTGCCACGTCGGCTCCCTTAGTGCGCATGACCTCAGCGAAATAGTCGCGATAGCAGTTGGGTTTCCCCACTTTGCGGCTGCTGCATTCCTCGATGCTCTCGGGAGGCTCGGTCGAAAGAAGAGCCGAGGTGTCCGCACCTCTGCTTCCGCCCAAAGCCGCACTAGCAGTGGCTAACTGCGTCTCAGCCGTGTTAGCCGACCCGAACACCGCGGGGTTCAGCCCAGCCAACACGGCTGCCACAAGCATCACCGAGGCCAGCGCCGTAGCCTCGAGGCGCAAGGAACGAACCGGGGTTTCACCGGGCTGCTTCGCCAACCGACGGCGCGCCAGCCAGCCGAAGCACCGATCGTGGTATATGCCCAGCGGCAGAATCACCGTCACTAGCAACGCCAACTTGACAATGAGCGCGGTGGTGTAACCAGAGCCCGCTAGCAACTCGGAGCCTGCTAACAGCCAGGTCGATCTCAGTCCGGTGAGCAGCAGCACAGCGAATGCACCAATAGCTACTGGACCGAAACGGCCAAAGAGTTCCGCCAAGGCGGTCGACCGTTCCGCCGCCGGTCGCTTTCTCCAGGCGCTCGAAGTGCTTGCTAAACCCACTACTAGAAGCGGTCCTAGCCACAGGCTGGCGCCGGTTAAGTGCAGCGTAGAAATCCAGATTCCAAAAGGGTCCTCAGACAGCACCGAGGTGTGTGAGGTCGCCGAACCAATCGCCACCAGGGCCACTACACCCAACCCGGCCTGCAACAAGGTCCAGCCCGAGCGGGCCCGGCTTAAGCGGGGCGCCCACAGCAGCAAGACACCGGCCCCGACCGATGCCAGCAGCAGCGTGAGCCCCATACCGTCTACAAGGGCTAGACGCAGATCCTCGGCCAATGAGCCGGTGCGATAGCCGCGAGTAACCAGAGTGATGGTGGCGGCAGTCCGCAAGAGCACACCCAGGTGCAGCACAACCGCGCCCCCGACCAGCGCCCGGCGGGCGTTACGGCTGAGTAGCTCTTTGGTCGGCGAGCCCGCGCTGCGGCGGAGACCCCAGGCCAGAACCAGCAGGCCGCCAGCCACCGCGGCCAAGCCGAAGTACCACAAGTAGCGGGCTACCCCGGCAACAATCCCCAGGAGGCGCTCGAGAGCCGGTGTCTCGCTGAAGCTGGCGCTTTGCACGCTGTTGCTATCCACCACCCCTACGCCCACCACGACCTCACCGGCCACGCGGTGGCCGTCGGGACCTACGGTGAGCCACGAAAGCCCGTAAATGCCATCGACCAGCGGGGGTAGCGCAAACTCGATCACGGCTTGATCGGCACCGCTCGGGGTGAGCAGAACGGAGCCAGTCACGATGCTGCCGTCGCTAGCGATCACGTCGAGTTGGACCGTGCGAGGATCCACCGCCTCAGCGAAGACGAGGGTTAGTCGCTCGGGTGGCTCGGCGCTGATCGTTCTGTTAGCGGGATTGGTCTCAAGTAGCCGCGTATGGGCCTCGGCGGGTGACGTGGCCGCCAGCAAGAGGACTATCGCCAGGACCGTTAAAGTCAAGGCTCGGCGGGCTAAATCCCATGAGGGTTGAAAGCCCGGGCCCAAAAAGCCATGCCCTCGGGTCCCATGCCCGCTCGTTACTGAAGTCGAGAGCCCACTCATCTCGCTGAGCTTATGCCTCGTCCGAAGTGGATCACTTCCAGCTCTCCTGCATACGACCGCCTCTAGGCTCGTCAGATGCACTCGTGGCGAAAAGTCCATCCCGGCGCGCTGGGAGCGCTGCGGCATCGGGACTTCGCCTTCTTCTGGTCAGCAGCTCTGATTTCGAACGCAGCAAACTGGATGCAGCAGTTCACGGTGCCCTTCATCATGTACGACTTGACCTCCTCGAATACCTGGGTGGGAGCGGCGGCTTTCACGTCTTTGTTCCCCGCAGTAGGTCTGGCCCCAGTAGCTGGCGTGCTAGCAGACCGGTTCTCTCGGCAGCGGGTCATGGTCATAACGCTGTGCGTTCACACGCTGGCCTGCGCTGCCTTTGCCACCTTCTGGATGACCGGGGAACTCACTCCCTGGAGGATCGTAGGTCTCAACCTGGTGATCGGGATTGCGCTAGGAATCCAGGCCTCGAGTTGGTTGGCTCTCGTGCCGCTGCTCGTGCCCGCATCCAGTCTGCTCTCTGCTATCCGGCTGAACTCTGCGCAGTTCACCGCATCTCGCGCTCTCGGACCGCTTGCCGGTGCGGCTCTGCTTAAGCTCGTCGGTGCTGGCTCGGTCTTCGTGGCAAATTCTGCCACATACCTGTTGTTGGTCGCGGTGATACTGGCGGTCCGTCCGCGAGAGGTGCCAACAGCGGAGCGCCAGCGGCTTCGATCGTTCCTGCTAGCTGGACTGGTTTACGTACGACGGCGGTCGTCGCTAGTCCAGGCCATCACAACGGGTCTCGTGATGGCCTACTTCGGCGGAGCATTGTTGCACTTGGCGGCTGGCCTGGCCGCGGTGGACTATGGAGTAGGTGAGACCGGACTAGCCGGACTCATCACCGCGGCTGGCATAGGCTCGGTTGTGGGATCAGCGCTGATTATTGCCTACGGGGATCGGGTAAATCGCTCGCTAGTGGCGCGTTGGGGGTTGGGGTTGTACGCCACTGGGTCGCTGCTGGCGGTGGTGACGATCAACTATCCCGTTGGACTCACCGGCTACTTCGTGAGCGGTGTGGCCCACGTCTGCATAGCGATCTCAATGAACTCGGCGATTCAGTCACAGGTGACTGAAGACATGCGTGGCCGGGCGCTGTCTTTTTACACAATGGGTATCTTCGCGGGCTGGCCGCTGGGCGCGCTCGTGGGCGGCTGGATCGGCGACCACCTGGGGCTGCGACTGGTGTTCACAATCAACGGGTTGGTGCTGTTTTCCTATCTCGTAGTGGTCAGCCTCCGCTGGGGTGGCTTGCGGGCGCTCGACTCCAATCGGGCAACTGCTGACTCCGCCTCTCCTGATCAGCCCGGCACGCCAGGAAGCACCGCATAGTGATCGTGGCTGGCAGTAAAGGTGCCCCGGCCTCCGGTGATAGATCGCAGGTCGATGGCGTAACGCACCAACTCCGATTCTGGAACTAGCGCGCGAATGTGCTGTTCACCGTAGTTACCGGTATCTGTGCCTTGCACGATCGCCCGGCGAGAGGAGAGATCCCCGATGACATCCCCGAGGCACTCGCCGGGTACACGTACCTCCACCTGTGAGACAGGTTCCAGGACAACTGGCCGGGCTTCACTCAGCGCCGCGTTGAAGGCAATACGCCCTGCCATCTTGAAGCTCATCTCCGAAGAGTCCACCGAATGGTGCTTGCCGTCGTAGACCGCGGCGCGTAAGTCCACCACGGGGTAGCCATGTTTGCCCCCGTTCTCCATGGCTTCGCGGATGCCAGCCTCCACGGCGGGGATGTACTGCCGGGGAATGACACCACCGGAGATCTCGTCCACAAACTCAAATCCCGAGCCCCGAGGTAAGGGTTCGATGCGGACATGGGCAATCCCAAACTGACCGTGGCCCCCAGTCTGCTTCTTGTGTTTGCCCTCGGCGGTGGCTTTGGCTGTGATTGTCTCTCTAAACGGGATCCGTAGATCCTCAATGTCAACTCCCACGTTGAACTTACGCTCGATGCGCTTTAGGGCCGTGCGGAGGTGCATGTCGCCGAGTCCCGAGAGCAGCGTTTGGCGAGTCTCCATCGGTCTAGTCACTCGTAGCGACGGATCCTCGCCGCAGAGCCGGCGCAGCGCGTTGGACAGTTTCTCCTCGTCGGCTTTGCTACGCGGCACTACAGCGAAAGACAGCATCGGCTTGGGACAGGGCGGCGCGGCCAGCGTGATCGAGCCATCCCCGAGCGTGTCACCGGTAGCAGTGTTGGCCAGTTTGGCTACCGCTCCGATGTCGCCAGCGGCCAGTTCGGTAGCGGGCTCACTAGTGGCGCCTCGCAATGTCACCAGCGTGCGGACCCGTTCACTTTCACCCGTTCGGGAGTTCTGCAGGTTTGTGTCAGCTACCAAAGTTCCGGTGGCAACCTTGAAAATGGAGACAGTCCCCAGATACGGATCCACGGCGGTCTTGAAGACCAGCAGCTTGGGTCCCCCATCAGCTGCCATTGCTACCGGCTCACCTTTGCTGTCGCTGAGGAGCGGCGCCGCTAAAGGCGATGGACCGATACCGCAGATGTAGTTACAGAGGCGATCCACCCCGATCGGCGTGGTAGCCGAACCGCACACCACTGGAAACACTGATGCATCGGCAACCCCTCGGCCGAGCGTTTTCTCAAGCTCTTCGGTGGAGGGAATATCACCTTCTAGGTAGCGCTCTAGTAGGTCGTCGTCGGCCACGACGATGCCTTCCACCAGAGACTCCCGGACCTCCTCGACTCGATCCGCCATGTCTTCGGGAATGGGGCTCTCGGTGATCTTGGTGCCCTCGTATATCCAGGCGTCATCGCTGAGCAGGTCAGCTACTCCGCAGAAGCCTGGACCTGCCGCAATCGGCAGCTCCAGCGGGGCTACGCCGTCTTCGAAGGTCTCTTGTAGTTGAGCTAGCACGCGATCAAACGAGACATGTTCTCGATCTAGCTTGTTAATGAAGAAAAGGCGCGGGATGCCCGCTTGGCTAGCTCGCCGCCAGACGCCGGCAATAGCGTGATCGACCCCGGCAGTGGCGTCGACGACCAGCACCAAGAGGTCTGCAACGCTCATGGCGGCCCACTGCTCGCCGGCGAAATCGAACGATCCAGGCGTGTCGAGCAGGTTGATCTTGTGATCGTTCCACTCGAAAGAGGCCAATGCCATAATCTGCGAGCTACCGGCGTCCCGCTCCTCAGGTTCGTAATCGCAGACGGTGTTTTGGGCTTCGATGCTGCCCATGCGGTCCAGCACTCCTGCTCGGAATAGCATTGCCTCGGCCAGCATCGTCTTGCCTGAACCGCTGGCGCCCACGAGCGCCACATTGCGGATTCGTTCGCTCGGGTAGGTCTTCACCGACATCCCTTCGTTCACTTTGGCTTGCGTTTACTTTGAACCGTCTAGCCGTGCCAATCTCCACGCTCACCATAGACCGGACAGCTCAGCGGAGAAATACCGACCTACCCAGTACCTGGCCAAGTGGCCAGCGATAGTGCGACATCAAAGGTAGGCGTAGGGTTGCGGGCGTGGCGCATTTCGATCTCGTGATAGTCGGGGCCGGTTCTGGTAACTCGCTACTCACTCCAGAACTAGCCAACTGCCGGGTGGCAATCCTGGAACGGTCTGCCTTTGGCGGCACCTGCCTGAACCGGGGCTGTATTCCATCCAAGATGCTGGTTCACGTGGCCGACGTGGTCGAGACGGTACGGCACGCCGGCCGGCTAGGGGTGACGGCACACGTCGAGGAGGTGCGCTGGCCTGAGATCTCTCGGCGCGTCTTTGGGCGTATCGACCCAATTGCCGCCGCGGGCGAGGACTACCGGCTGGAGCTGGACAACGTCACTGTGTACAAGGGCCAGGCTCGCTTCATCGGTCCCCGCCGTCTTGAGGTTAACGGGGCCGAAGTGAGCGGAGACTCTGTGGTCCTAGCGGCCGGTGCTCGGCCCTTTATCCCCCCGCAGCCGGATTTGGCGTCGGTGCCGTATTACACCTCCGATGACATCATGCGCCTGGCTGAGCCGCCCGCTCGCCTGCTGATTTGGGGCGGTGGTTACATCGCTACCGAGCTGGCGCACGTTTTCGGCGCTGTCGGAAGCGAGGTGACCATCGTAAATCGGGGTCAGCGCCTTTTGCGTGCGGAAGACAGCGATGTCTCTGAGGCGGTTACTGCTGCCTACCGCAAGCGTTTTCGAGTTCTGACCGACGCTCAGCTCATAGCTGCGAGGGTAGGTCCCGGCGCTGACATCCTGCTGGAGGTACAGCACGGTTCAGCCAGCGAGCGATTAGCGGCTGACGCGCTGCTCGTTGCCGCCGGACGGATCCCCAACGGCGCTGAGTTGGAGGTCGGTTCCGCCGGTATAGCGCTTGACAACGCTGGCTACGTGGTAGTGGACAATTACGGGCGTACCACGGCTGAGGGCGTCTGGGCGTTAGGTGATATCTGTAACCCTAAGCAACTCAAGCACGTAGCTAACGCCGAGGCGCGGGCGGTGGCGCACAATCTGGCTCATCCCGAGAATCTGCGCCCGGTAGCGCTCGGTCCCGTACCCCATGCGGTCTTCGCCTCGCCGCAGGTGGCCTCTGTTGGCGCTAACGAACAAGAGCTGATAGCCGCCGGTAGGCCTTATCGACGCGCACTGGTGCCCTACAGCCAAACCGCCTATGGCTGGGCTATGGAGGACACCAACAGCTTCTGCAAGCTGCTCTCCGATGCTGCCTGCGAGCAACTACTGGGGGCCCATATTTGTGGTCCCGATGCCGCGGTGTTGCTGCAGCAACTCGTTGGGGCCATGGCCTTTGGCTTAAGCGTAAGCCAGTTGGCCCGAGAGCAACTGTATATACACCCGGCGCTAAGTGAGGTTGTCGAGCAGGCCCTTTTGGAACTGGTCGCTTGAGCAGCCGGCCGGAGGTGATCTGTCGGCCCTAACGTAGAGGCGTGAGCAGTATCTGGGGTCACACGTTTCGCATCAGCACCTTTGGTGAGTCCCACGGTGGTGCCATAGGTGTGGTCGTGGAAGGCTGCCCACCGCGCCTAGCGCTGACTGTTGCCGACATCCAAGCGGAGCTGGATCGCAGACGTCCAGGGCAGAGCCATCTCACGACCCCGCGGGACGAGTCCGATGAGGTGCAGATCCTGTCGGGAACCTTCGAGGGTCGCACGCTCGGTACCCCTATCGGGATGCTGATTCCCAACACCGACGCCCGTCCCGAGGCCTACGAGCACCTGCGTCACGTCTACCGCCCTTCGCACGCCGATTATGTGACCGAAGCCAAATACGGCATCCGCAACTGGCAAGGAGGGGGGCGTGCCAGTGCTCGTGAGACGGCAGCTCGGGTGGCCGGCGGCGCAGTGGCGCGTCGACTACTAGCTGTGGCTTGCGACATTCAGGTCGTGGGGTGGGTAGCTCAGGTGCATGAGATTCGAGCATCGGTGGACTCCGCCAGCGTCACTCGCCAGACCGTCGATGCCTCACCGGTGCGCTGTGGCGATCCCGACTCAGCCGCGTCCATGAGCGCGGCGATAGAAGCCGCCCGCCAGCGCGGCGATTCCTTAGGCGGAGTCGTGGCTTGCGTGGCGCGAGGCGTACCAGCAGGGTTAGGAGATCCGGTATTCGACAAGCTTGAGGCTGATCTGGCCAAGGCCTTGATGTCGCTGCCGGCAGCCAAGGGATTCGAGATCGGCAGTGGCTTTGCAGCCGCCACAATGACCGGCCTGCAGCACAACGACCCGTTCGTAGCAGGCCCTGAAGGTCGGCCGCGGACACTTTCGAATAATTCAGGCGGTGTCCAGGGGGGGATCTCCAATGGGGAAGACATCCTGCTGCGAGTGGGTTTTAAACCCACGGCCACCATTAGCTCCGATCAGCGCACCGTAGACCGGTCGGGCCAGGAGGTGCTGTTGGCAGCCCGCGGCCGCCATGACCCTTGCGTGTTGCCCCGCGCCGTGCCAATGGTGGAAGCAATGGTTTGCTTAGTGCTAGCAGACCACTGGCTGCGCCAACAGACGGTGGCCGTGCTTGACTGCGAGAGTTAGACCGGCGAGCCGAACCGTTGAAAGATCATCAACCGAAGAGCCGTCAGCCGGCGCTCACTAACGACTCGAGTTCCCACGAAAGCCGCGGACAGTCGCCCCAGAGGCGCTCGAGTTGGTAATACTCCCGATCCTGCTCAGAGAATACGTGCACCACGAAGTCTCCGAAGTCCATTAGAACCCAAGACCGCGTTTGGAGCCCTTCGGTGGACAGCGGTTTTGGTCCACCAGCGGCGCGCACTCCTTCGGCGACCGCTTCGCAGATGGCTTTAAGTTGGCGTGGGTTCGCCCCACTGGTAATGACAAAAAAGTCGCATACGACAAGCACCTCGGTTACATCGATCAGCAGAGTGTCACGGCCGAAATGATCGTGGGCTGCCCGGGCCGCCGCGCTCGCCCAAGAGAAGAACTCGTTTCGGTCCCTACCGTGGCGCACTGTGGCCAGTGTAGATCAGCTACCGCCGAGCGGAGCAACCATCAGAGTCGGCGCTCGCCTAGCGGTACATACCGCGCCGCTCGATCTCGGCTGCTACAGGTCGTGACAGCACGCTGCCGAGCGGGTGCCCCTCAGCTAACCAGCGACGCACGTGCGTGCTAGACACCTCGATACCAGGTCCGTCCACGTAAACCCAGCAACAACCCTCTGGCGGTGCACCCGGTCCGGTAGCCCCGAGGCGACCTACCACCGCAACGGTCGCCAATGACTGGATTATCCCGGGATGACGCCACGTGTCTAGCTCTCCAGCCAAGTCGCTGCCCACGATGAGGAAGAGTTCATGGTCCTCATCGGCTAGTGCTGTAAGTGTCTCCGCAGTGGAGGAATCCCCACCTCGGTCGATCTCCAGTGTGGAGACTTCGAAACCTGCCATGTCCTCTACCGCGGCGCGCACCAACGCCAGGCGGTCGCCGGCGGGACTGACCGGCTGGTCGTTTACTTTCTGCCAGGGCACATTGGCCACGACGAAGAGCACCCTGTCCAACCCCAACGCCCAGCGAGCTGCCTCGGCTGCCGCCAAATGACCAATGTGGGGTGGGTCGAAAGTTCCGCCGAAGACACCGAGGCGCTGGCGTCGGGCAGACGCTGCCTCGACCGTGTCCGTCATGCGAGCGAAGCTAGCGCTCGACTGGCTGGATCCGCTGACACTGATCGACTATATTCATAGTCGCTTGCAGCTTTCTAGCACGTGTTCCGTGAGGGTAAACAAGAGCCATATCACAGAAAACGCAAGGAAATCTGCGGCGAGATAGCCCCTCGTTCGGGCTTGAACGGATTCTGACGAAGCCAGGTTGAGTTTCTCCTGCTGTGGCCAACGCCAACGCATACAAGATGGGCGGTTACCAACCTGTGAAATTTGTCACAAGCTCGGATCGCTAGGGTCAGAGCGGAACAAGAGACCGACAAAGTTTGTTACAACATCAGAGAGTCAAACCCGAACGCCAGGGACCGCCCCGGAGGCCAACCTGCCCCGCTGCGGTATGAGACAACTAAGAAAACAGGAACAAAGAAGCTATGAGCGATTCAGTCGGCCAGTACCTAAATGAGATCGGCCTCGTGGACCTGCTAAACGCAGCGGGCGAGCGAGAGCTTTCACAGACCATCGAGCGCGGCCGCGAGGCTGCCGAGCGAAAAGCCGCCGGTGAGCGGGCTCAACACCTCGATCGCGACATCGAGGCAGCCGCAATAGCGAAAGACCGGTTTATTCGTTCCAACCTGCGCCTCGTGGTCAGCGTGGCCCGGCGCTACCCCTTACCGCCGGGCATGGAGTTGCTGGATTTGATCCAGGAAGGGAACCTCGGACTTGAGCATGCCGTTGACAAGTTCGATTGGCGCAAGGGGTTCAAGTTTTCCACCTATGCCACCTTCTGGATCCGTCAGGCCATCGGTCGGGCGCTAGACCAGAAGGCCAGCCTCGTACGCCTGCCGGGCGACCGTTCAGCCAGCCTGCGGGCGGCTCTACGTCAGGTTTCTGGCAACGGTGACGAACTCGACGAGGAACACGCGCGGCTCCATCGCCTGACTACGCCTACCTCTCTGGACCGCACGATCGGCGACGACGACAGCAACGAGTTGATTGATCTCATCGCCGATGCGAACCCGGGGCCAGAGCAGATGGTGATGGCGTTCGCTGACAATGAAATGGTTACCGATCTGCTGTCGGTGCTAGACGAGCGCGCCCGTTTCGCCGTGGAGCAGCGCTTCGGCCTACAGGACGGCCGCAAGCGGAGCTACCGCGAGGTGGGAGAGGAGTTAGGTGTAACGGCAGAAGCTGCCCGGAGACTCGTCAAGCGCGCCGTAAATGTGGTGCGTGAGCGAGCCGTCGAACGCACCGACGCCGCCTGAATTGGGCAGCGCTTTAGCCGCCATGACTTGGTCGCGTGAGAGTTGGAGGAACTTCCCGGCTTTACAGCAACCCACTTGGCCCGATCCAGCCGATCTAGAGCGAACGCTTAAGACTCTGGCCGGCTTCCCACCGCTGGTGTTCGCTGGCGAAGCACGCAACCTCACTGCCAAGCTGCGCGAGGTGGCTGCCGGTCGGGCGTTCCTGCTGCAGGCCGGCGATTGCGCTGAATCCTTCGACGCTCTATCTGCTGACAGCATCCGCGACAAACTGCGCGTGATCTTGCAGATGGCTGTAGTGCTGACCTACTCAGCTGGTGTTCCAGTTGTGAAGGTTGGACGTATTGCCGGGCAGTTCGCCAAGCCTCGTTCTAGCGAAACCGAGGTGATCCAAGACGAGACACTGCCCTCATTCCGTGGTCACATGGTCAACGACATCACATTTTCCGCCTCGGCTCGGCTAGCCGACGCCAATCGTCTGCTGACCGCCTACCACGCCTCGGCGTCCACACTGAACCTACTGCGCTCGTTCACCAAGGGGGGGTTCGCAGATCTAGCCCGAGTCCACGCTTGGAACCAGGAATTTGTGGCCTCTTCGCCTGCCGGGCAGCGCTATGAAGAACTAGCCGGCGGCATCGATGCCGCCCTTCGCTTCATGAACGCCTGCGGGATCGGCAGCGGCGACCATGTCCAGTTGCATACGGTGGACTTCTTCACCAGTCATGAGGCCCTAATCCTGCCCTATGAAGAAGCCCTGACCCGCGTCGACTCTCTGACCGGCGAGCCGTACGACTGCTCCGCGCACATGCTCTGGATCGGAGAGCGCACCCGGCAGCTGGATGGAGCGCACGTGGAGTTCCTACGGGGTGTCCACAACCCGCTCGGCTGCAAGATCGGACCAAACGCAACCTCAACCGAAGTCCTGGAGCTGTGCGAGGTACTTAACCCCGAGCGCCTCCCGGGCCGCCTGACGCTTATCTCCCGTATGGGAGCTGATCGCATCGCTGAGGTGTTGCCACCCCTAGTGCGAGCGGTGCGCGATGCCGGCCATCCGGTGGTTTGGGCATGCGACCCTATGCACGGCAACACATTCACTTCCCCATCCACGGGGCATAAGACTCGGCATTTCGAGGACATCAGCACTGAGATCGACCGCTTTTTCGCCGTGCACCGGGCCGAAGGCACCTGGCCTGGCGGCATACACGTGGAACTGACCGGAGATGATGTCACCGAATGCCTAGGCGGTTCTGAAGGCCTTGGGCCTGACGACCTGCCAATGCGCTACGAGACAATGTGCGACCCGCGCCTCAACGCTGGACAGTCTCTAGACCTCGCCTTCCGCGTAGCCGAGAAACTCCGCACCTGAGCACAAGTGCGCTAAAGGCCACTGTCCTAGTAGTGCCCGGGGTGGGACTCGAACCCACACGACCGCGAGGTCAGAGGATTTTGAGTCCTCCGCGTCTTCCAATTCCGCCACCCGGGCTGACGGTAGTATCAGTAGAGCCTACGCTTCACTCAAGCTCCAACCATCCCTCGACTCACGAGGTCTGCTCCAACATGTTACTTGAATCCTCCTGCCGGCGTGGCTGTTGTGCACCACGCTGCCAACAGCAACACTTGCTCTCCGACATGATGCGTCTTATCCCTTCAGCATGATTAGTTTCACCTACCCCGGCCAGGGTTCTCAGACTCCGAGCATGGGCGCAGCTTGGACTGACGAGCCATCCTGGGAACTCGTTGAAGAGGCCTCGGCGGCAACCGGCCGCGACGTAGCATTCCTCCTCCTGCAGGCTGATGCTGAAGAACTGAGACAGACTCGCAACTCTCAACTTGCCACGTTCGTAATGAGCATGCTGGTGCTGGACGCTATAGCCCGGGTAGGTCTGCTGCCGAACGCCCACGCGGGGCACAGCCTCGGGGAGTACAGCGCCCTGGTGGCGTCGGGTGTGCTGGACTTCGCTGAGGCAGCGCATCTAGTTGCCGAACGTGGCGAAGCCATGCAACTGGCTGCCGAAGAGCAGGAGGGCACCATGGCCGCCGTCTTGGGGCTGGCTGACGAAGAGGTGGAGTCTGTCTGTGTCGAGGCTGGCTCGAATGTCTGGGTTGCTAACTACAACGCGCCTGGTCAGGTTGTGATCGCCGGCTCGCCTACAGATGTCAACGCGGCTGGCGAAGTGGCCCGTGGGAGCGGCGCCAAGCGGGTGATGAAACTGCAAGTCGGCGGTGCCTTCCACACCCCCTTTATGGCGTCGGCCTACGAACGCCTCACCAAGGCTCTTGCCAAAGCTGAGTTTCACGATCCCGATGTACCGGTCTACGCCAACGTTGATGCCACCCCTTATGACAATGGACAGCCGTGGCCGCGGTTGCTAGCCCGTCAGCTCACCAGTCCGGTTCGCTGGAATCAGACAGTCCGCCGGCTGGCCGATACCGGCTGCGGGACTTTCGTGGAACTCGGCCCAGGCGCCGCCCTCACCAGCATGGCCAAACGCATCGCCACTAGCGCAACGCACCTCAGCGTGCGCAACCCCGCAGATATCGACCCTCTCCTGGAGTCGGTTGGAGCCGGCGGTGACAGTGCGGCAAATCTGGCCGAGGGCGAATCGCTCCATGCCTACGAGCGACTAGTGGTGGCGCCTGCTGCCGGCGTGTTCAAACCGGCTGAGCCAGACTGCAAAGGCACTCGTATCGCTGTCGGGGCCGTGCTCGGTGAGGTAAGCGGAGAGCCCGTGCGCTCCCCGTTCAGCGGCGTTGTGATGGACTATCTCACCGTAGAAGGGGAGCGGGTTGTGACCAACCAGCCGATTGCCTGGTTGCGGACCGACTGAGACAAGCTGTGAGACGACTTTCGGCACTACTGCAGCTAGCCACAGCCAGAGTGCGATGAGCAGAGGTAGCCGTATCACTGGCTACGGCACAGCCCTGCCCAAACGCGTTATCACAAACCACGATCTGGCCCAGACTCTCGACACCAGTGACGCCTGGATCACCGAACGCACTGGCATCAAGGAGCGCCGTATAGGTAGCACTACAAGGGCTTTGGCAATCGAGGCAGCGCAAGACGCTCTGGCAATGGCCGGCCTTTCAGCCGAGAACCTGGATGGCGTGATCCTGGCCACCACTACGCCCGACCGGGTGATCCCCGCCACTGCCAGCTCTGTCCAGTTGGCCCTGGGGGCCACTTGTGGGGCCTTCGACTTGAACGCTGCCTGTTCTGGGTTCGTCTACGGGCTAAACGTAGCTCATGGGCTCATCCTGGCGGGCGCTGAACACGTGCTGTTAGTGGGCTCGGAAACCCTCAGCCGTTTCGTGGACTGGGAGGATCGGGCTACTGCCGTCTTGTTTGGCGACGGCGCCGGGGCGGTGGTGCTTTCGGCCACTGCTAGTGAGGACAACGCCGTGTTGGGCTGGGCGCTGGGCTGCAATGGCGCGCTTGAGAAGTCGCTTTACTGCGACTTCGGCAGCTTCATCTACATGGAGGGCCGAGAGGTGTTTCGCCAGGCGGTGAGAATCATGGTCGCAACCTGCCAGGATGCTCTAGCGGCCGCCGGTCTTACCACCACCGACATCGATCTGGTGATACCACATCAAGCCAACGTCCGCATAATTCAGAGCGCCTGCGAGAAGCTAGGACTCTCCGAGGACAGAACTGTCCAAGTACTCAGTTGGACTGGCAATACCTCAGCCGCCTCGATCCCGCTGGCACTCGCCGATGCCGCCGACAGCGGTCGGCTGAGAGCCGCCGACATCGCTTTGCTGGTGGGTTTCGGTGCCGGTATGACCTCTGCTAGCGCGCTTGTGCGCTGGGACCTATGAGTGCCAGCGACACTGCCAAGGTGGCGCTGATCACTGGCGGGGCCCGGGGTATCGGACTGGCTTGCGCGCTGGCTCTACGCGACGCTGGTCATCGAGTGGCTATCACCTACCGCTCTAGCCCAGCATCGGCAGCCGCCGAAGAAGGTCTACTAGCGGTGCCTTGCGATGTAACGCAGCCCACCGATGTAGAGGCCGCCTTCGTCACTGTCGAGGAGAGCTTAGGACCAGTTGAGATCCTGGTCTCCAACGCCGGCATCACTCGCGACAGTCTGCTGCTGCGCATGAGTGAGGAAGACTTCTCGACTGTTGTGGACACCAACCTGACTGGTGGCTACCGGGTGCTGCGCCGCGGCGTGCGCTCGATGCTGCGCGCCCGTTGGGGGCGCATCGTGCTGGTGTCCTCGGTTGTTGGCTTGGGTGGCCAAGCCGGCCAGGCCAACTACGCCGCCTCCAAAGCGGGCCTGGTGGGCCTCGCCCGCTCGGTGGCCAAGGAGTTTGCTGGACGAAACGTAACGGTCAACGTGGTGGCTCCTGGCCCCATCGAGACCGATATGATCGGTGCGCTGAGCCCCAAGCGGCAAGATGAGATACGCGCGGCGGTACCCCTAGGCCGATTCGGAACGACGGCCGAGGTAGCGGCGACCGTATGCTTTCTTACCTCACGCGAGGCCGGATATATCACCGGAGCCGTCATCCCCGTGGACGGCGGCATGAGCATGAGTTGATCCCAAGACCACGGAGTGAATGCAGTGAGCAACGACCATTTCGAACGATTCCGGAATTGTGCTGTGGAGGTGCTGTCTGTAGAGGCGGACCAGGTCACCCTCGAGGCCAACTTCGCCGATGATCTGGACGCCGACAGCCTGGATCTGGTGGAGTTGGTGATGGCCCTCGAAGAGGAGTTCGACGTAACCGTGGAGGAGGAGGAACTGGCGGATATCGAGACCATCGGTGCCGCCTTCGCCATGATCGAAGCCAAATTGGGATGAGCCGCCGCCGGGTGGTTGTTACTGGCCTCGGCGTCCTGAGTGCCTGTGGAGTCGGCCAAGAGGAGTTTTTTGCCGGACTGCTGAGCGAACCCCCTAAGGGGTTAAGAATGGTCGCGGGATTCGATCCCACCCCCCATTTCGCCAACGCCAAAGAGATGCGCCGCCACGACCGGTTTACTCAGTTTGCCTTGGCTTGTGCGGCGGAGGCATTAGCGCAGGCTGGCGAACTAGAGCCCGACCCCGACCGCGTGGGCGTCTGGATCGGGACCGGCGTGGGCGGCCTCATGAGCATCGAGTCCTGCACGCTGGCGCACTTCGTGAAGGGGCCTAAACGAGTATCGCCCTTTCTCATCCCCATGATGATGGCTAACGCCGCGGCTGCAGCAGTATCCATGCGCTACAGCTACCAGGGACCCTGCGAAGCAACCTCCACGGCCTGCGCCTCGGCTACCCAGTCCATTGGCAACGCCACCGAACTGATTCGCCACGGACGTTGTGATGTGATGCTCGCCGGCGGCTCTGAGTGTTCGAGTTCCCCTACCGGCCTGCAGGGCTTCGCCAATATGACGGCGCTGTCGCGTGTCGGTATCTCTCGCCCTTTCGACCGCGACCGCGACGGGTTCATGCACGCGGAAGGCTGCGGTGTGCTTGTGCTGGAGGAACTGGAGTATGCGCTTGGGCGCGGCGCCGAAATACTCGCCGAAATTGCCGGCTACGCCAGTACCGCTGACGCCTATCACATCACCGCGCCTGCACCAGGCGGGGCTGGTGCAGTGTCGTGTATGGAGCGGGCACTTGCCGATGCCGAAGTAACCCCATCCGATGTAGGCCACATCAACGCTCATGGCACCTCCACGCCCCTCAACGACGCCAACGAGGCTGAGGCGATCTATAAGGTCTTCGGCTCCCCAGGACCTCTAGTGACCTCTACCAAAGGGGTCACCGGCCACGCCCTTGGGGCAGCAGGCGCCATTGAGGCCATAGCCGTCATCATGTCTATGCAGCGGAGCGTTTTACCCCCAACCGCAGGCTACGAGAACCCCGATCCAGACATGGCGCCGATCCGCATCGTGGCGCCGGAACCCCGCCAGTGGGAGCCCGGCCCTAGCCTCTCAAACTCGTTCGGTTTTGGTGGCCATAACGCTTGTTTGGTCCTAAGCCCGCCACCAGACTGCTAGCAGGCCGAGGCCGGTAGCTTCAGGCCGGCACCGCCACAAACATCAACTCACACGAGCAGGCCACCGCCCCCTCCACTGATGCCTCCCCAGCAGCTCGTCCGGCGCGTGCAGACAACCGCAACACCTCAACACTCAGATCAAGGCGCTCGCCGGGCAGCACTTGGCGACGGAAACGGGCGCTATCAATGCCCCCGAACAGTGGCAGCCTGCCTGCTAGGCGCTCGTCGCTAAGCACCGCGTAGGCACCCAACTGGGCTAGAGCCTCAGTCATGAGAACTCCTGGCAGCGTGGGGCGCCCGGGAAAGTGCCCGGCAAAAAAGGCCTCTGATCCGCTGGTACGCCAGTAACCCTCGGCGCGCTCGCCCGGCACCAGCAGGGTGACCTCGTCCAGAAACAGGAACGGAGCCCTGTGCGGCAGGATCTCCGCTGGCACCGGCAGCTGAGGCTCGCTCATTCGGCCTCCTCGAGCGCGGCCAAAATCTCCAGCGGCGTGTCTTTGGGGTTAATCCCGTACCAAGCCTGCTCTATGCGGCCCTCGCCATCGATGAGGAAGGCCGCGCGGGTGGCGCCCATGAACGTGTTGCCGTACAACTTTTTCTCGCTGCGAGCACCGTAGGCGGAGGTAGTGGAGTTGTCGGGGTCCGAAAGCAGCCCAAAGCCCAAATCATGCTTTTCGTCGAAGCGTTTTTGGCGGTTCGGAGGATCGGCGCTCATACCCAGAATCGAAACCTCCTCGGGCAAATCGTCGGCAATGTCACGCATGCCGCAGGCTTGCTTGGTTCAACCGGGTGTCATTGCCTTTGGATAAAAGAACAGCGCCACCCGACGCCCGGCGAAGTCCTTGAGGGACACCTGCTCACCGTCTTGGTTCAGCAGCTGGAAGTCCGGCGCCGGATCGCCTGGTTGGAGTCTCACGGTGGCCTCCTCACGGGTTCAGCTGCTCCAAGGGACAATGCTAGCCACTCGACAGCAGCGCCGGCCCGGAGACGGTGACAGTGCCTCTTTGAACTCGCCCGAGCAGCCTTCCGGATAGCCTTTGCAGCTACAGGCAGACCCACCAAGAACCGAAAGTCACCAGAGCAAATGCTCCAAAGCCCACTTCGGCGCGCTAGGCCGCGGTTTTCCGCCGCAGTAGTCGCGGCAACCCTCGCCCTTGTCCTTTTCGCAACCAGCACTTCGGCGGTCTCTTCAGCGGATACTCCCGAATCAGAAGAACTGAGCGAGCAGTTGGAATCGCTCGTGGCTTCACTTAGGCGCAGCGCCGAGGAGTTTGCCTACGAGGTCGGCAACTACGGAGGCAGCCTGAAGATCGCCACCAGCTATCAGCCGCTTACCTTCAATCGGGCGCTGGCTATCGACTACGGCTCTACAACTGTGTTGGGATACTTGTTCGAGGGTCTCACTGAGACCTCCTGGTTAACCGACCAGGTTCAACCAGCCCTGGCCGAGTCTTGGGAAACTTCCGACGACGGCCTCGTCTGGACGTTCCAGCTCCGCCGGGGAGTCACTTGGCACGATGGGGAGCCGTTCACCGCTGAGGATGTGGAATTCACCTTCAACCGGATCATCTACAACGACGCCATCCCGGTGGTTGACCGGTCCGCTTTCGAGTTTCGCTATCGCGCCGAGAATGGGGTCTGGCAAAACGATCGGCTTACCGTTACAGCCACCGACGACTACACCGTGCAGATAGTGCTGCCAGTGCCGTTTGCGCCTTTCCTACGCTCTCTCAGCACACCGATCTACCCCCAACATCTGCTTGAACAGCACGTGGAAAACGGTACTTTCGAGTCGGTCTGGGATATCGACACCGACCCCAGAGAAATTATCGGTACTGGGCCGTTCACGATCTCCAGCTACGCACCCGGCGAAAGATTGGTGTTGCGACGCAACCCGAGCTACTGGATGACCGACACCGCTGGCAACACCCTGCCTTACCTAGAGGAGATTATCCATCTCATAGTCGCCGACCGCGCTGGCGAACGCGAGGCCTTCCTAGACGGCAGCTCCGAGCAGCTCCGCGTCTTAGGGGCTGACTATGCCGAATTAGAGCCACTGCAGCAGGAGCACAATTTTACAATCCACCGGCGGGGTCCCTCGTTTGCGATGACTTTTCTGGCATTCAACATGAACCCAGGGAGCCATCCCGACACCGGCGAGCCGTTTATGGATCCAGTAAAGCTGGAGTGGTTTAGCAACAAGAGTTTTCGCCAAGCCGTAACCCACAGCATCGACAGGGACAAGATCATCAATGAGGTGCAGCACGGCCTGGGCTACAGCCAGTGGTCCTCCACTAGTGCTTTGGCCGGCGATTTCTACAACCCCGATGTTCAGCGCTACGAGTACGACCCGGAGCGAGCCAATGAGATCCTGGATGAGATTGGCTGGACCGATCGCGATGGCGACGGCGTACGAGAGGATTCTGCCGGCAATCGCATCCAGTTCAGGCTCGTTACCAACGCTGACAACACCGAACGCACCCACCTCGCAGAATTGCTCCAGCAGTTCATGGAGGCCATCGGCCTAGCGGTGGACTATGAGATGATTAGCTTCGGCGACCTCATCGGCAAGCTCACCAGCTCCTACGATTGGGACAGTTTGGTGGTTGGCTACGAGCGCACCTCAGAACCACACGACAGCACCGACCTCTGGCACAGCAGCGGCATCTTGCATCTTTGGCATCCCAACCAGGAGTCACCCGCAACAGATTGGGAGGCCGAGATTGATGACTTGCTCATCACCGCCAGCCAGGAGCTAGACCACGCGACCCGCGTGGCTAAGTATCACCAGGTTCAGGAGATTTTGGCCGAGAACATGCCAATCATCTACACGACAGTGCCCGAACGCCTCACAGCAGTAAGCAATGTCTTCGGCAATACGACACCGAGCCTGTTTGGATTAGTCGGAACGTGGGACATCCGCTACTTGTACCGCACCGATCTGACCGACACCTCCGAGGTGGGGCCGCCTGCGGAGGTCCCGACGGGCTAACCGAACCGCTAGGGCTGGTCTAGGGCACGGCGCAGATCGGCTACAAAGCTGCCCACTGCGTCGGGCTCCGCGTTCTCGAGCAGTCGTCGCACTATTGCCGAGCCAACTATCACCCCATCAGCCACCGTCGACGCTTCGGCCGCCTGAGCTGGTGTGGAAACGCCAACACCTACCAATACCGGCAAGCTGGTAATGGCCTTGAGACGGCCAGCAATAAGGAGCGCACTTGCAGCCAAAGCGGCGCGCTCTCCAGTAACTCCAAGCAGACCCACCGCGTAGACAAAACCTCTAGCCCGGGCGCAGATCGCCTTCAGGCGGGCTTCGGAAGCCGTTGGAGCAGCCAGGAGCACGGTCTCGATGCCGGCGTCGTCGGCGGCCGCAGTCCAGGGGCCACTCTCCTCTAGCGGCAGGTCAGCCAGAATCGCCCCCGAGATACCTGCCCCAGCTAACGAGCTAGCGAACCGCTTTAGGCCCATGTGGAAAGCGATGTTGTAGTAGGTCATGACGACTAGCGGCACATCGAGGTCTAGAGTCGCGGTCGCTGAAATAATCCCCGCCGGGGTGGCGCCCGCCGACAGGGCGCGGTCGCTAGCGGTCTGAATTACTGGCCCGTCCATCGCTGGGTCCGAAAAGGGAATACCGATCTCGATGGCGTCGGCACCAGCAGCAGCGGCGGCTTCTACCGCGGCCTGCCAACCCGCCAGACCACCGGTCACATAAGGCACCAAGCATTTACGTCCGTGCTCTCGCGCCGCCGAAAGCGTGGCCTCGAGTCGGCCGGGCTGCTGTTGGGTCAACGCTGCAATCCCATTACCAGGTCCACGTCCTTGTCTCCCCGGCCGGATAGATTCAACAGGACACTGCGTCCTGCCAGTGCCCGGCGCTCGCGGCTAATCCATGCCAGGCCATGAGCCGGCTCGAGAGCCGGGATGATGCCCTCGGTGGCTGACAGTAGCTCGAAGGCAGCTAGCACCTCGGCGTCGTTTACGGACTCGTAGCGAGCCCGACCAATGTGGGCTAGATGGGCGTGTTCGGGCCCCACCCCGGGGTAGTCCAGGCCGGCTGAGACAGACTTTGCTTCCAAGACCTGACCGAACTCATCCTGCAGAAGGTAAGACAGCGATCCGTGCACCACTCCGGGTACGCCCCGTCCCACTGCCGCTCCCCCCGCTGGCTCGACCCCCACCAGTTCGGTCTGGCTTTCGGCAAAGCCGCTGAAGATGCCGGCCGCGTTGGAGCCTCCGCCTACGCAAGCCACCACTACGTCCGGGTTGCCACCTATCAGCCCAGCGCACTGCTGGCGCGCCTCGTCTCCGATGACCCGATGGAACTCCCGCACCATCCACGGATACGGGTGCGGTCCCATCACAGAGCCGAGGCAGTAGTGGCTGCGCTCCACAGTGGCCACCCAGTCGCGCAGAGCCTCGTTGATGGCGTCCTTGAGAGTACGGCTGCCGGATGTGACAGCGTGCACCTCTGCGCCCAACAACCGCATCCGGTACACGTTCAGTTCCTGGCGGGCCACATCGACCTCGCCCATGTATACCGCGCAGTCCATTCCCAGCAGAGCCGCGGCCGTCGCCGTCGCCACGCCGTGCTGGCCCGCGCCGGTCTCAGCTACCAGGCGGGTCTTCCCCATCCGCTTAGCCAGCAGCGCTTGACCCAACACGTTGTTGATCTTGTGCGAGCCGGTGTGGTTTAGGTCCTCCCGCTTGAGCATTAGGCGCAGCCCTAGTTCGGCCGAAAGACGATGACATTCGGTCAGCGGTGACGGCCGGCCGGCGTAGTCTCTCAGTAGGTCGTCGAGCTGTCGGCGGAAAGCTGGATCAGCCCAAGCCACGCGGAATGCACCATCCAGTTCCTGACACGCCGGGACCAGGGTCTCCGGCACAAAGCAGCCGCCGAAGTCGCCAAAACGACCTGTTGATGTTGGTTCTGTCATAGCCAGCGCCGCTGCCTTCCCCAAGTCCATCAGAACTCTGCTTGCCAGTCGTAGAGATCGCCGGAGGATTGTTCCGCTGGGGCTATCTCCGCGCCAGCGCGACGTGCCGCATCGATGAACTCGCGGACCAGCCGCGGATCTTTGCGGCCCGGCGCCGATTCCACGCCCGTGGACACGTCTACACCCCAGGGGCGCGTCTTGGCAACAGCCTCGGCCACGTTTGCCGGGGTCAAACCTCCCGCCACGATCACCGGCAGCGCGCCGGCGGCTCGCTCTGCTAGAGCCCAGTCAAAGATCCTGCCGGATCCCGGTTGGTCGGCATCTATAAGCACAAAATCGGCTCCGTAGGCGCGGGCCTGCTCTAGCTCCGTCGAGCCGGCGCGGAATGCCTTGATGACCCGCGGCACCTGCTGGCGTACTTGCTTGGTTTCCTCTTGTGACTCGTGGCCGTGGAGTTGTACCGCTCCTAGACGAGCCTCACTGGCTATGCGCACGACATTGCGCGGATCTTCGTTGCGGAACACGCCGACCGTGAGTATCTCCGGCGGCAGCCGCCGGACGATGTCACGAGCCTTCGTCGGCGAGATCTGCCGTGGTGAGGGAGCAAACAGGAAGCCCACGGCGTCGGCACCCATAGCGACTGCCAGCAGACCGTCATCCTCGGTTGTGATACCACAGATCTTGACGAACACGCTGCGACCCTACCGGCCTTGCGCTACCGCATCGGCAATCGCGCAGCCGTCGGAGGAGGATCCTCGCTGCCAAAGGCTGATCCAGCTGCGAGGCTCGCGGCTCATGACACCAACGGAAGAGTCCGGATCTCGCAGCAGCGCCCATCGGTGGCTCCTAGACGAGCCTTCGCAGGAGGCTCTAAGCGGCGATGCACGTAAGCCAAGGCTACGGCGGCCTCCAAAGTAGGCGAGAAAGCGCTCGAAGTGATGCGCCCTACTACCGAGTTGCTGTTGTCTAGCAACTCGATATCTGCCGCGGGGGGTTCGTCACCGGCTATCACCACACCGCGCAGCCGGCGTGGAGTGTTACCGCCGCGACTGTCGATCCGGGCTATGAGTTCCTGACCCACGTAACAACCCTTAGTGAAGCTCACGGTCGCGGCCACGACGCCAGCCTCGGCAGGGATTAGGCCATCGGTCAGCTCGGCTCCGGCCTTTGGTATGCCAGCTTCGATGCGCAAAACCTCGAAGGCGTCGAGTTCGCAGAGCCGCACGTCAGCCGGTGGTGTCACCTGCTCGGCTATAAGATCCCATCCGGGGACGCCTCCCCACCTCACCGGTGCCACGATGAGCGGGCTCGCAGCGCTGTTCCCACCGCCCGTGGCGGCCTCGACCTCGGGGGACGGCGGCGCGGTTGCTCCCCGCACCGCTAGCAGCTTCAGGTGCTGCAGCTCCAGCTCAACCGCCACTCGTAGCTTGAATCGCTCGAGCCGGGCGCGTGCCGCCTCGCCCAGCCCCGCTGCTAGATCGCAGGCAAACTCCTCGGCACCGAGTCGGGTCACCCGAAGCCAACATTGCAGCTTCCCGTCGGGTCGCAGCAGCAGTGATGGAGCTACCTTGCCGGGGCCAAGCGCGGCGATGTCCGCGCTGAGTTGACCCTGCAGAAAATCGGCTGCGTCGGGCCCGCTGACCAGTAACACGTCGCGGTTCGCCAAGACTGCACCCGCACCGTGGCGTAACGCCGTGTAGTCGCCGGAATAGCGGTCAGAGACTGTCACCGTTCCCCGATGGGTTCGGCGGCACGGGTCATGCGGCGTGCTGAGTGCACCGCGGCCAGTAAGGCCCTGGCCTTAGCACGGCACTCGCGCTCCTCTTCCTCCGGCACGCTGTCGGCCACGATGCCGGCTCCGGCCTGCAAGTAGGCTCGACCGTTACGCACTGCCACCGTGCGGATCGTGATGGCCGTGTCCAGGTTGCCGGAAAAGTCCAGATAGCCCACAACCCCGGCGTATGGGCCGCGCCGACTTGGCTCAAGGTCGTCGATGATCTGCATGGCACGTACCTTTGGGGCTCCCGAGACCGTCCCAGCGGGAAGCGTGGCGCGCAGCACATCAACTGGACTGTGATCTGGAGCCAACTCACCCGAGACCTGCGAAGTGAGATGCATGACGTGGCTGTAGTACTCCAGAGTCATTAGTTCATCGGTGTGCAGCGTGCCGGGTTGCACGACTCGTCCGAGATCGTTGCGCGCCAGGTCCAACAGCATTAGATGCTCGGCCAGTTCCTTGGGATGTTCCGCCAGCTCGCCGGCGAGGCGCCGGTCCTGCTGTTCGTTGTCACCGCGGGGGCGAGTACCAGCAATGGGCCGAGAGATGACCCGTCCGTCGCGGAGCTGGACCATCGGTTCAGGTGAGCTGCCAACCAGGGTGACTTCAGGGTGCCTCAGGAAGTACATGTAAGGGCTGGGGTTGATTTGCCGCAGCGCGCGGTAGAGCTGGAAGGGATCCGCCTCGAGTTCGAAATCGAAGCGCTCCGACAGCACCACCTGAAAGATGTCACCCTCCAGAATGTGCTCCTTAGCTGCACGCACAGCAGCGCAGTAGCCCTCAGGAGTGAAACTCGAAGTTACTTCAGGCAGAGGATCTTGCTCCGCCGGTGGTGCCAGCAGCGGCTCAGGCTGGGGTCGAGCTCCCGCACGGGCTAACTGCTCGAGCGACTCTTGTGCCTCCCTGTAGGCGTCGTCTAGGAAATCAGCAGTCGGTTCTGGTGGCAGGATCACGTTCTGAATGAGGATTACTCGCTGCCGCCAGTGGTCGAAGGCCACAAAGCTGCCGATGACATCGAGGATGGCATCAGGCGTGCCGACATCGTCCTGCGGCGGATTCGGCAGGTTTTCTACCTCTCGGACTATGTCGTAACCCAAGTAGCCAACCACTCCTGAGTGCAGCGGCGGCAACCCGTCGATGGGCGGTGAGCGGAACCGCCCGAGGATGACATCCAACGCGGCTAGTACCCCTTCGTCGAGGGGCAGCGGGCCGAGATCGTCGCCGCTGACACTCAACTGGCGACCCCTGGCCACGATCCGAGCGCGCGGTCTACAACCTATGAAGGAGAAGCGGCTCCAGCGGTTCTGACGCTCGGTCGACTCCAGCAGAAATCCTGGCTCATCACCGACAATGCGCGAGAAGGCAGCCACCGGCGTAATGAGGTCGGCAAGCAGCTCCCGCCAGATCGGCACCACGCGATGCCGCCTGGCGAGGCGATGGAACTCTTGCCTGCTCGGCCGAAGCTCCACAGCTGCTCAGTCAGCGAAGGAGCGGAAAAAGCAGGAGTACTCGCCAGTGTGACAGGCACCGCGGCCATCTTGGATCACTTTGATTAGCAGGGTGTCGCCATCGCAGTCATAGGCAGCTTCGCGCACGAACTGCCTATCACCGGAGGTCTCACCCTTGCACCAGTACTCCTTCCGGGATCGGCTCCAGAACCAGGTCCGGCCGGTGGCCAGCGTCCGCTGAAGTGCTTCGGCGTTCATCCAAGCCAGCATCAACACCTCACCCGATTCGCTGTCCTGCACGATGGCGGGCACCAGGCCGTCGGCGTTGTACACCACTGCCTCGAGGGCCTCCGCTTTGGGCGTGATTGGAATAGCCAGAGTCATCGCACTCATGCTAAAGGCGGCTCGCGCGCACGCCGCCTCGACATTACGGGTGGCCTGCTTCAGCGGCTTCAGAGGTAAAGCCCGGTGCTGTTCTCCTCGAGGCGCTCAGCAGCCACGGCATGCACATCCCGCTCGCGCAGGATGATGTAGTCCGCTCCGCGCACCTCTACCTCATAGCGATCTTCAGGGTTAAAGAGCACTTTGTCACCGGTCTCCATCGAGCGCACGTTGGGGCCCACGGCAACTACCTCGGCCCAAGTGAGACGCTTACCGACCTGAGCAGTGGCAGGAATCAGGATGCCGCCCGAAGAGCGGCGCTCGCCTTCGGCGGGACCTATACGCACCATGATCCGATCGTTCAGCATCTTGACCGGAAGCTTGTCATCGGGTGCAGGGTCTGGCGCGCTCAACTCGGGACGAGGATCAGAAAAGTTGCCCACGCCGTGACGCTACCCCGACTCGCTGGGAATGGCCGGCCGGACCCGCACGCCAGCAGCGGCGAGGGCAGCTTTGGCCGCGGCAATGCTGTGCTCGCCAAAATGAAAGATGGAGGCCGCCAGCACGGCATCGGCACCAGCCGCTACGCCCTCAGCCAGATGATCCAGAGTTCCTACTCCACCTGAGGCTATGACCGGAACGTTGACGGTCTCGCTGACAGCCCGCGTCAGCGGCAGGTCAAAGCCCTCCTTCGTACCGTCGCGGTCCATGGAGGTGAGCAGGATCTCACCGGCACCGAGCCTCTCAGCCTTCCTGGCCCACTCCACCGCGTCTAGTTCGGTAGGTCGTCGACCCCCGTGGGTGACCACCTCGAAGTGGCCATCGGCGCGCAGCCGGGCGTCAATAGCCACGACCACGCACTGGTTGCCAAACTCGTTGGCAATCTCCGCTACCAACTCCGGGCGGTCAACTGCCGCGGTGTTGACCGAGACCTTGTCGGCGCCAGCGCGCAGCAGACGCCTGGCGTCAGCAATACTGCGAATCCCACCACCCACGGTGAAAGGAATAAAGACCTCTTCGGCGGTACGGCGCGCCACCTCCAGCATTAAGTCGCGTGCGTCGGAGGAGGCAGTGATATCCAAGAACACCAGCTCATCGGCTCCCTCAGCGTCATAGCGGGCAGCCAACTCCACCGGATCGCCGGCATCTCGTAGACCTACAAACTCCACACCCTTCACCACTCGACCGGAGTCAACGTCTAGGCAAGGGATGATACGGACGACAGTAGCGGTCATCGGCTTCGTGCACCGCCGTTGGCTGGGCTTGGAGGATCTGGCCTTTCCGCCGTGGCGGAGTTGGCTAGGCACGCTAAGGCCTCGGCCACATTCACAGTGCCTTCGTAGAGGGCTCGGCCAACAATTACCCCTGCTAAACCCCGCCCGCCTTGGCGTAGGCAAGCCAGCCGGCGTAGGTCTTCGAGTTTGCCTACACCACCTGAAGCGATTATGGGCTGCTCGGTCATGGCCAGAGCTTCATCCAACAACTTCATGTCAGGCCCAGCCAGGGTTCCGTCCGTGCTGATCTGGGTCACCACGACAGCATCGACCTTCGGGGCAGCGACCAGTGCTTCGGCCAAGCTAAGACCTCCGGCAAAAAGCCAGCCTTGCACGGCCAACTCCCGCCCGCGCACATCTAGACCGAGGGCCACTGGCTGGCGAGCGGCAATCGCCGACACCAGAGCCGGATCCTCCAGTGCGGCCGTGCCGATCACAACCCGGCTAACGCCGGCCTCGGCTAACCGTGCCGCGGCCTCCAACGAACGCACTCCCCCGCCATACTGCACAGGCACACTGGCGGCAGAAACGATGGCAGCTACTTGCTTCAAATTAGTTAGCTCACCACTTCGTGCGGCGTCGAGGTCCACCACATGTAGCCAAGAGGCACCGGCAGCAGCGAACGCCTTTGCCACCTCCGCAGGATCATCGGCATAAACCGTCTCGGCGGCAAAATCTCCTTGGTGTAGCCGCACGCAGCGCCCGCCGCGCAGGTCGATAGCCGGGAATAGCTGCATCACCGAGATGTCAGCAGCGCCACAAAGTTCGCCAACAGACGAAGTCCTTCGCTGCCGGACTTCTCCGGATGAAACTGCACCCCCCACACCAGATCAGCAGACACGACTGCGCTGACCGGACCACCGTAGTCGCAAGTGGCGGCTGTTACCTCGGAGAGTTCTGGGGCGTAGGAGTGCACAAAGTAGACCCAAGCCCTATCCAGACCTGCTAGCAGCGGATCCGGGCGCCGTATGCGCAGCTGGTTCCACTGCATCTGGGGGTGCTTGACGCCGTCGGGCAACTTGCGCACCGAGCCTTTGAGGAGTCCCAGTCCTGGTCGCTCTGGCGCCTCCTCAGACCTCTCAAAGAGCATCTGCATGCCGATGCAGATTCCCAGGAATGGCACACCGGCCGTCACTGCCCGGTGCGCCTCGGTGTCTAGCTTGGCCGCTTCCAGCGCCTTCATGCAGGGTCCGAAGGCACCTACCCCCGGCAGCACTAGTCCATCGGCGCGTCTGATTAGCGACCGATCAGCAGTCAGGTGCGCCGTGGCTCCGGCCCGCTCTAGGCCCTTTTGTGCCGAACGGAGGTTGCCGATGCCGTAGTCCAATACCGCCACAACGGGTCGGCGTGTTTCGCCCATGTTTCTAAGACTGTTCGGTCGGGACGCCCTCAGAGGGTGCCCTTGGTGGAGGGTACGTCGGCTCCCTCCAGGCGCACCGCTTCGCGCAAACTTCGCGCCACGCTCTTGAAGGAAGATTCCAGGATGTGGTGTGTGTTCCGGCCACGCACCAGCACTATGTGCAGCGTTATGGCTGCGGCAGTCACGAAGGCCCGCCAAAACTCCTCCATGAGTTGAGGGTCAAATGGCGGATCTCCCAAGATCTTCTCCCCCGGTGGATCTACCTCGTAGTGCAGGTAGGGACGACCCGAGAGGTCAAGGGAAACCTCCACGAGCGCCTCATCCAGAGGAACCGCCCCTGAGGCGAAGCGGCGCACCCCGCGCTTGTCGCCAAGTGATCCCTTAAAACACTGGCCAAGCAAGATTCCGGTGTCCTCCACGGTGTGGTGGGCATCCACTACTAGATCACCTTGGGCCGCCACGGTGAGATCCCAGCCGCCGTGGCGCGCTAGTTGCGCCAACATATGATCGAAGAAAGCCAGCCCCGTGGATACCTCGCTCTGCCCCGAGCCGTCCACGCATAGGTCGATGCTGATGCTGGTCTCAGTGGTGCTGCGTTGCCGCTGCGACCGTCGCTGGCTCACGGCGCCTCCTCGGTGGCTGGGGGGGGGGGGTGGCTTGCGCCCCATAGTGCAGTATCGCAGCCGCCCGCGATGCTCCGGCGGTTCAGCCCAGAACTGCTGACAGCGCCTCTAAGAACAGATCGTTCTCCTCCGGCGTACCGACGGTCACCCGCAGGCAACCAGCTAGACCTTCCCAGGAACTGCAATCCCGTACGAGCACCGAGCGGTCCAGTAGCTCCTGCCAGACGCTTGCTCCGTCACGCTGGCGGGGACGGAACAGGATGAAGTTGGCTCCCGAGGGCCACTGTTGAGTCGGTAACTCAGCCAACCGGTCGGCTAAACGCTCGCGCTCGGCCACGATCTCGGCGGCTCGCCTATCAGCCGCCGCCGCGTCGACGAGGCACAACTGGCCGATCGCTTGGGTCACGGCATCGAGATGATATGGCAACACCACTTTGTGTAGATCCTCAGTGATGTGTGAGGGTGCCAGGGCATAGCCCAATCTGGCGGCGGCTAGAGCCCACGCCTTAGAGAACGTGCGACAAATCACTAGCGGCGCATCATCGCTCAGCAGGTCAACCGCGGTGAACCTGCCGAGCTGTGAGCCAGTGAACTGAATGTAGGCCTCATCCACCACGAGCAAACCGCCATAGTCCGCTACCGCATCCAGCGCCGCCCGCACCGTGTCGGAACGCTCAACCGTGCCGGTGGGGTTATTGGGCGAGCAGAGGAACAGCACGTCGGGCTGCTCGGAAGCGGCGAAGCGGGTAACCGCGGCAGCAGTAACACCGAAGTCAGGTCCGCGTGCCTCGCTGACCACCTGCGAGCCCACCAGGCGGGCGATGTGGGCGTGCATGGCGTAGGTCGGCGAGAACAGACCCACGCGTCTGTTGGGACCGGCATAAGTCAGCAGCAGGGTCTGAATCACCTCGTTGGAACCATTGGCGGCGAACACGTTTTTCGCCGAGAGTCCGTGCAGCTCGGAAATCCCAGCTCGTAGCGCTTCGGCCGTCCTCAACGGATAGCGATTCCAGTTGACATCCGCTAGCCGCTTGGCCAGGTTTTCAGCGAATTCTGGCGGTGGAGCATGGGGGGACTCATTGGTGTTGAGGCGTACCCGCACATCCACCTGCGGCGAGTGATATCGGTTCATCGCTGCCACTTGGGGCCGGGGTTGGGGTCGGCTCAAGACTGAAGTCCTAGGTGCTCGCCCTGGCGGGATTGTTCCCTGGATTACATGCGCTCAAGCGTTCCAAACGTCGCCGGACCGAGGCCGCGTGCGCCGAGAGCCCTTCGGCGTTGGCCAGAGTTTCAACCGCTGGCCCGAGGCTCACTAAAGCCGACTCGTCGGCGGAGATCACGTGCGATTTCCTGCAGAAGTCCGCTACTCCCAGCGCCGAGCCGAAACGAGCTGTGCGTCCGGTGGGCAAGACATGCGACGGGCCCGCCAAGTAGTCGCCTAGAGATGCCGGCGCGTGCTCACCGCAAAAGATGGCTCCAGCATGGCGCACTAACCGCAGCAACCCTTCGGGATCGGTCACCATCAACTGCAAATGTTCGGGCGCGATTTGGTTTACCACTTCCGCCGCCTGCTCGGCTCCGTCGACCAGGATGGCGTGGCCACAGGAGGCGATAGTTGCCTCGATCTCAGACCGGCGTGATGCCTCCGCAATGGCTTTAGCTAGTTCGATTCCTACTGCTTCGACGACTTCGGGGTGCCAAGTTACGAGGCACGCCATGCCGTCGGGACCGTGCTCGGCCTGCACCATCAGATCTAGCGCTGCTAGTTCTGCCGACACCGAGTCGTCAGCAACTACTACCACCTCTGAGGGTCCGGCAAAGGCAGAGGGCACACCCACAACCCCGGCAACCTCCTTTTTGGCAACCGCCACGTACATGTTGCCAGGACCGGTTATTAGGTCTACTCGCCGGATTGTCTGCGTTCCGTAGGCGAGCGCTGCTACGGCACCGGCTCCCCCAACGGGATAGATTTCCTGTACGCCCGCCAGAGCCGCAGCAGCCAAGGTCACCGGTGCTACCGTGCCGTCGGGTCGCGGCGGCACGCAAAGCGCCAAGCTGGCCACACCAGCCACCTTGGCAGGGATGGCGGTCATGAGCACCGTGGAGGGGTAAGCAGCCCTACCCCCTGGCACGTATAGCCCAGCCCGATCTACCGGAAGCTGGCGCGAACGGATCGTCACACCCCCATAAGACCAGAGATGATCGGGTTCGCTTTGAGAACGGTGGAACGCTTCTATGCGCTCGGCGGCCAGCTCTAGGGCCTCCCGCAGAGGCGAATCCAGCGATTCGAGCGCCGCCGTTGACGCCTCGGGCGGTATGGCCAGATCGCTGAGTTCTGCTCGGTCGAAGCGCCGCGCCAGATCTTTGAGCGCAGCGTCACCCTGTTGGCGCACCTCTTGGATGATCTGGCGTACTACCTCGTTGATTGGCGTCGGTGTGGTGTTGGCGAGATCTGGGAGAGGCACCGCGGTCATGCCGCGGGCGTCGGTCAGTTGCAGTAGTCCCACTGGCTTGGACCCCCGGGTGAAGCTACTTGGCCGCTTGTAACTGCCGACGGTGCGCTGGCAGGCGGCGGTAGGCAAAACGGCGGCGCATGGTCAGACAGCAAACGCCGACGGACAGAAGTCAACACATATACACGCCGCGCAGTTGGCTTGGCGCGCTCCGCACACCTGCCGCCCGTGCAGAATCAGGCGCAGGCTGAAGTCACCGCGCTCAGCCGCAGGAATCATGGGGTTGAGTTCCTTCTCAACGGCCACTGGGTCGGTCTGGGTAGTGAGCCCGAGGCGGCGCGACAACCGGCCGACATGGGTGTCCACCGGCAGACCTGGCAGTTTGAAGGCCACGCTGCGCACCACGTTGGCAGTTTTACGACCCACTCCCGCCAGAGCGGTGAGCTGGCTCATCGATGAGGGCACCTCGCCGCCGTGGACCCGCACCAAGCGGTCGGCCATGGCCAGAAGGTTGCGAGCCTTAGCTGCGTAGAAGCCGGTGGAATGGATCAGCTCCTCCAACTCGGCAGGGCTGCAGGCCGCCAAATCCTCCGGCGTGGGGCAGCGCGCAAACAGCGCAGGCGTAACCATGTTGACCCGCTCGTCGGTGCACTGCGCCGAGAGAATCGTGGCCACTAGCAACTCATAAGGCGAGTCATGCGTGAGCGCGCACTCAGCCTCGGGATACTCCTGTCCGAGACGCTCGTGCGTCTCACGGGCGCGACCCCTGGGCGAACGTGGACGACCCATGCTGGCAACGTTAGCGGTCCCCGTTGGAGTTCACCGTCCACAAAAGTTGATTAATAAACTAAGTTGGACTAAACTAGGTATATGTCAACTCTGGTGGTGAACATCCATGCCGCGAAAAGCCGCTTGTCCGAGTTGCTTCGGGAGGTTGAGGCGGGAGCCGACGTGATCGTCGCCCGGGCTGGGCAGCCAGTAGCCAAGCTCATACCGTGGCCCCCAACGCAGGTCGAGCGAAAACTCGGTTTCCTCACCGGCGAGATACACATCCACGAGCCCGATGTCATCGGCTCCGATCCTGATGTAGTTGCCGCTTTTGCGGAATCCGCTGTAGCCGATCTGCCGTGAGGCTGCTGCTCGACAGCCATGTCGTACTCTGGGTTGCCGGGCACGTATCGTCGCTCAGTGGTCAAGCGCAGGAGGCGATCAAATCGGCCGATGAGGTGTCCATTTCGTCAGTAACACCGTGGGAATTGGGCATCAAGCGCGCGAAAGGAAAGATCGACTATCCCGACGAACTGGTTGCTGTGATGGTTGCCAACGGGTTCGCTGAGTTGCCTGTAACTTCAGCGCACGCCGAACGGGCTACCACCTTGCCTCAGCACCACCAGGATCCATTCGATCGGATGCTCGTTGCCCAAGCCCAAATCGAGGCGCTCACTTTGGTTACCGCCGACCTTGAGCTGTCTGCTTACGATGTGGAGGTTTTCAATCCTCTTGGCCAATAGCCCGACTTCACCATCCGCTCATGTTCAGATCTCCGGTCCAAGCCAGGGTGAGGTGATCTGGACAATCGAGGTGCCAGCAACCGACCGGCTCGCCGTGAACGACACAGTCCTGGCCGATAAGTTGGCGAAGGCAGTGACCGCACTGCGACAGCGAGGGGGCGGGCGGACCCGGCTGTGGATTGGTCACGTGGCCGAAGGTGACAACGAAATGGCCGCCTGCTGGGGTTTCTCCCCTTACCGCGACCTTTGGCAACTGCGTTGCCCGCTTCCGGCACCAGCAAGTGATCTAGCAGTACGTTCCTTCGAAGCAAAAGATGCCGCCGCGGTCCTGAAGCTCAACCAGCGAGCCTTCTGCTGGCACCCTGAGCAAGGAGCCATGACGGCCGATGACCTACGGGCGCGACAAGCCGAACCTTGGTATGAACCGGCTGGCTTCTTGCTGCACGAGCGGGAAGGCCGCCTGGCAGGGTTCTGCTGGACCAAGTTGCATTTCGCCGGCACTGCACCCCCGGCTGATGTAGCCCTAGGCGAAATTTATGTAGTAGCGGTAGATCCCGACTTCCAGGGTCGGGGCATCGGCGCGCCGCTTACGCTCGCCGGCCTGGGCTATCTTCACAACCGAGGAGCCGCAGTCGGTATGCTCTACGTGGAGTCCGACAATCGTGCGGCCAACGCCGTCTACGACCGCTTGGGTTTCCGCCGCCATCACACCAACAGGGCCTATCTGGCCAATTTGTGATGGCAGTATCACGGGTTAGTGGCCCACCGCTAGCACATTTGTGGGGTGAGGAATATGCGCTGGACTAACCGGGCGCTGCCGCAAACTTTGCAGATCGCGGTCATCTTCCTCTATATCGCTGCGTTCTTTAGTGTCCTGAACGGGTTGATCAACATCACCAGAATACTGGGCTTGATAGTTCTATTAGGGGGTTTGATTGCTTTAGCAGCAGCGCAAGGCTTGGTACAAGAGCGAAAGTTGGGCTACGTCTTGGCGTTGCTCTATGCCGGCTGGGACCTAGTAGGCACAATCTTAAACGTCTCGGGAGGATTCTCTGGCTGGAATCTCATCGGACTGCTCCTGGCGATAGCCCTGGTCAGCTTGCTACTGCATCCCATGAGCCGGGCGTACTACCGGGCCTGGTTCCGCTAGGAGGCTTAGTGCCTAACCGGCGTGGGGACAGCGTCGAGCTAGCAGATCTTTTCGGCTCCGGCCGTGAGCACGCTGTGGAACGCATGTTTGACCGCGTGGCGCGGCGCTATGACCTGCTAAACCGCCTGCTGACCCTGGGGTTAGACCGCCGCTGGCGACGCCGCAGTGTTCAACTCCTGGGACTGCCGCCCGGAGCGCTAGTAGCTGACATTGCCTGCGGCACCGGGGACTTCTGCTGTGACCTGACCGAAGCCGGGCTGGCCGCAGTGGGTCTGGACTTCTCAGCTGAGATGTTGCGTCACGCCACTACGTCGGCTTCCCTAGTGCGAGCCGACGTGCTGCGCCTACCGCTAGCTGACGCCTCAGTGGATGGAGCGGTATGCGGTTTCGCCTTGCGTAACCTGGCCGATCTGGAGATCTTCGCAGCCGAACTGGCTCGCAGCGTGCGACCCGGTGGCCGCATTGCGTTGCTGGAAGTAGCCGAGCCAACTTGTCGAGTACTTCGCTGGGGCCACCGTTGCTATTTCGGCCGGGTCGTACCGATTATCGGAGGCTTACTTTCGGACCGGGCGGCTTACCGCTACTTGCCTGACTCTCTTCGCCTGCTGCCCACCTCAGAGGACCTCGCTGCCCTGCTAGCCAGCACCGGCTTCAGCGCGGTGGAGCACCGCTATCTGACCCGTGGCATAGCGCAGGTCTTTACCGCGACCCGCTAAGCCAAGGCGGCGGCAAGCCAGAGCCCGACAGCGACCGTGAGGCCATACACCGCAAGTAGCCGCCCGGTAGCAGCTAGCACCGCGATTAGGTCCGAGCCTGTGTCACCGCGTAGCACTCGCCGCAGAGGCTGCACCGCCAGCGGCAAGGCAATGAGGCCCAACAGTGGCCAGGGCGCTTCGGCCGACAGCGGAGTCAGTTGAATCGGATCGACAGCCCTGCCCAACACAATTACCCCTTGCCAAGCAGGCCAGCCGATGGCTAGCGGGGTCAGAGCAGCAAAGCCTCCCAGCAGCAACATGGCGTAAAGCAGGCGAGTCCGTGCCGCACCTAGGCGGACGGCGAGGGTGAACTTTCCTGTAGCTGCGTCGCTGTCGATATCACGCAAGTTGTTAGCAACCAGTAGAGCGCAACTGAAGCAACCGCAGCCCACCCCCACCCAGATGCTGGCAACCGGTATGGCTTCTAACTGCACATATGCACTGCCCACACCAGCCAAGAGTCCGAAAAAGACGAACACCGATACCTCGCCCCAGCCGTAGTGACCGTACGGTCGGCGGCCACCGGAGTAGAACCAACCCGCAGCTAAAGCGGCCGACCCGGCGATTACTAGCTCCCAGCCGGCTGCCGCGGCCAGTGCCAGTCCTGCGCCAGCGGCCACCAAGCCGGCCAGAGCGGCCGCCCGGCGCACGGCTGCGGGAGCGGCTAAGCCCGAGCCAACCAGGCGCCGAGGACCGATTCGGCGCTCGTCGTCAATGCCTCGCACCCCGTCGCTGTAGTCGTTGGCATAGTTGACCCCTACCTGCAGGGCCAACGCCACCACCAGGGCGGCCGCTAAACGCCACCAGATTACGCCTTGACCCCAGCCGAATCCCGGTCGGGCGGCGCTGGCGGTCCCCGCCAGAACTGGAGCCAAAGAAGCCGGTAGCGTGCGTGGTCTCGCCCCTGCAACCCAGTTCTGCGGCCGCGTCACGGTCTCGCACGCTAGCGGGCTAAGACAGTTCCCTGCACGCACATCGGCACACCTAGAACCACTGCCGGACAGGGACTAATGCCGGCGACCTCGTATGCTCGCCGCATGAACCGCCTGGCTAGCGAAGGCAGCCCCTACTTGCGCCAGCATGCTGACAATCCAGTGGACTGGTATCCCTGGAGCAACGAAGCCTTCGACCAAGCCCGGCTAACTGGCAAGCCGGTTTTGCTGTCGGTTGGCTATTCCTCCTGCCATTGGTGCCACGTCATGGCGCATGAGTCTTTTGAGGACCCGGCCACGGCAGAGCTAATGAACCGCTGGTTCGTGAATGTGAAAGTGGACCGCGAAGAACGCCCCGACGTGGACTCCCTGTATATGGAGGCGGTTACCTCTCTGACCGGCCACGGAGGCTGGCCCATGACCGTTTTCTTGACGCCAGAGGGTGAGCCCTTCTTCGCCGGCACCTACTTCCCCCCCACTCCACGCCACGGGATGCCGTCGTTTCAGAACGTGCTAGAACGGGTGCAAGAGGCCTGGGCTAGCCGACAAAGCGATGTCAGGGAGCAAGCACGGCGCATCACCGCCGCTTTAGATCGGTCTGCCAGGCTGCCGCCAGCCGCCGGGGCGGCTCCCGACGGCCACGAGGTACTACTCGCCGCCGCTGGAGCACTCCGTGGCCAGTACGACGCCGCCTGGGGTGGCTTCGGCCACGCTCCCAAATTCCCCCAGGCGATGACACTCGAGGCGCTGTTGCGGCACTGGCGGAACTCTGGCGACGACGATGTACTCGCAATGGTCATCAACAGCCTGGACTGCATGGCTTCGGGGGGTATTTACGACCATCTGGGCGGGGGGTTCTCGCGCTATGCCACCGACCAGCGCTGGCTGGTACCGCACTTCGAGAAGATGCTCTTCGACAACGCTCTCCTGCTGGGTCTCTACACCTCTGCCTGGCAGGTCACCGGTAAAGCTCGCTACCGCCAAGTCATAGACGAGACCGTCCAGTATCTCTTGCGAGACCTGCGTCAGCCCGATGGTGGTTTCGCCTCAGCTGAAGACGCGGACTCCGAAGGGGTTGAGGGAAAGTTCTACGTCTGGAGTCTTGCAGAGTTGCGTGAGGCCGCTGAGGAAGTTGCCGAGGCCGCCATCGAGTGGTACGGAGCCACCGAGGAAGGCAACTTTGAGGGAGCCAACATCCTCTGGCGACCAGTACGGGGCGACCTGTTGCGGCCCGCGGAGGTGGAACAAGCGCGCGGCCAGCTGTTCGAAGCTCGCACTCAGCGGATCCGGCCGGGACTTGACGACAAGGTGCTGACCGAATGGAACGGGCTGGCGATCTCGGCCTTAGCGGGAGCTGCCATGGCCACTGCTCACCGCGCCTGGCTAGCGGCCGCTGAGGAGTGCGGCGAGTTCTTGCTCGAACGGCTCCGGCGTCCCGACGGCCGCTGGCTGCGATCCTGGCAGGCGGGTGATGCCGACAGGCCTGCGGAGGCGCGACACCTGGCTTGCGCCGCCGATTACGCGGCCGTGCTGGATGCCTTCTGCCGGCTAGCAGAGGCCACCGGCTCGGCGCGCTGGATTGAAGAGGCTCGCCGTACGGCCGACGACCTGCTAGCGCTTTTCTGGGACCCCGACAGTGAGAGCATTTCGACCTGCGGCCGTGATGCCGAGCCGCTGGTGGCCACGCCCAGAGACCTATTCGATAATGCCACCCCATCGGCCAGCAGCGCATCCGCGCGGGGCCTGCTGCGCCTGGCAGCTCTAGTAGGCAACAGCAGCTATCACGAACGAGCCGAGGAGATTCTGGCAGTGCTAGGTCCACTCGCCGGCGAGCATCCCACGGCCTTCGGCAACCTGCTGTGTGCCCTAGACCTGCACGCCGCGGGGACAACTGAGATCGTCATAACCGGTGATCGCCCTGACCTCGTGCAGGTAGTACACGCCGCTTGGCTGCCGAACGCCGTGCTGGCCTGGGGTGAGCCGTACGACTCACCACTGTGGTCCCAGCGCCCCGACGGCGCTGCCTATGTTTGCCGGCGCTACACCTGCGAAGCGCCCGCCGACAACGCCGACACCCTACAGAAGCAGCTGGCCACCGCTCTCTGAGTCCCGGCCTGCGATCGCCTAGGGACGGGAACCTTCCCAGGAGCCCCAGTGCAATATCTCGTCGAGGTCGCGCCAGCCGCGCTTAAGAGATCGGCTAGGCCGGTCCGGCGCGGGCCATCCCAGTGCCACGATCCCCAGCAGTTCCACCCCATTGGGTATCGCCAACTCGGCCCGCACCTCGAGTTCGCTGTTGAACAGACCAAAAAATAGCGCACCAAGGCCCCGCTCGGTCGCCGCCAGCAGCAGGTTTTGCACGGCGAAGGCGCAGTCAGTGAGCCAGTACGGAACTGGCCAGGCTTGCGGCGAGCTACCCAGGCCGCGCATTGCGCTAGCAGCCTTGTCTCTCTCTCGGTAGCGGGCCAAATAGCGGCGGCTATCAGCAGTCGGCAACACCAGTGCCGGCGCCTGCAGTAGTCCCGGCCAGCGGAACTTGGCGCGCCGCTCGGGCGGCAGAGTTAGCTCCCAGAAGGCCGCTATAGCCGAAGCGGTGTCCAAGATGACGAACTCGGTGCCTTGGGCAAACCCCGCCGAGGGCGCTTGCCGAGCCAACTGGCAGAGTTCCTCAAGCAGAGCCCGCTCCAACCTGCGAGGTTCGAAGCTCCTCGTCATGTGGCGTGCCGCTATTGCTTCCGTGAGGTTCACTGACCTTAACGTCTCACCTCGGTGACTTCAGCGTCGCCTCCGAGTGGCCTGCACAACAGAAAACAGCAGCCAGACTTGCTAGAGCGACTCAGTCTCCGTAACGCCGCAGACGTTCTGCCGTCGCCCAAGCTACGGTTACCAGTGAATCGCCCCGATCGCGCTGGAGAGGCTTCAACAGGCCCTCCAGGGCGGGATCTATGCGCTCGGGTCGCATCGTTTCATAGTCCAGCACTGCTGCTTGCCCGCCATCGCCGGTAGCTACGAACGAACGGGCGTCGTAGAGGCTGTTACCGATCCGGTAACGCTTCGCTAGGCGTCTCCCCCAAGCCCGCTCCTCACCATTAGCGCTGTGGCCCGGTTGCGGGATCACCTTGCTCAGAACCTTAAAAACTTCGAAGGTGGAGGGGTCGTTGATTCTCACCCCCATCAGCACGTCCTCGTCAGGGAACGCCATCACCGCACGGTGCAGTTGTTCCGCTACTAGCGCCTGCAGGACTGTGCTGCGCCGAGAAGTGCGGGCAACTGAACCCGCGCCCAGGATCACTACCGGTGTGCCGCCGATTCGCTCCAGAGTCGAGAACACAAAACCGCGTAGCCGGTTACCTTCAAGTGCCTCGGTCAGGAGCACCCAGATTTCGGTCTGCTTGGAAAGAAACCCCACGGTGAAAGGATTCTGCGTGTCGGCACACAGCTCAGCCATCGACTCCAACTCCCCGTCGGTGACCGCGGTGCAATCTCTACTCTCGACCTCAACAGCCATAGTTGTCGCCTATCCCTCTCCAGCCAATTTCGAACATCGGGTTGATCCCCCAATAGTTCAGTGTGCCGGGAGGCCGAGTGCAAACCGACACGACCGCAACCAAGCCTGCCGACTAAACCTGTACGGCATGAACTCCCAGGAGTTGATGCAATTCGGGAACCAGGCCTCCGTCTAGGTCTACGCGGTATTCCCGGGATAATTGCAGCATATGAGTCTTACCTAGCTGGATTTCCACCGGCGATTGACCTCCGTACTGGCCAAGTAGCCGCTTTAGTTCTGCCAGCCGGTCGGGGTCCATACCGGCGGGCGGAAGATGCAAGCGCAGGGCACCGCGCGTCTCGTTGACGAATCCCTCTAAGTCCATGCTGATGAGCTTGGGCTCCTCCTCGCGTCGATCTAGCCGAGCCTTCAGGATCACTACCTCTTCATCTGCCAGCAGAGCGTCCTGGACCTCCAGAGACCTCGGAAAGACAGTCACCGGGATCATCCCGGTGCGATCGTCGAGCGTGAAAGTGGCCATATGAGCGCCGTTGCGTGTCTTGCGCCTCGCCAGCGAGGTGATGGCACCGCCCACGGTCACGATCTCACCGTCGGGCAACTCCTGCAGCTCGCTAATGCTGTGCTGACGCTTGCCTACGAGCAGGTGTTCGATGCCTTCCAAGGGATGGTCACTGATATAAAGCCCCAGCATCTCCTTCTCGTCGGCCAGCATGCGCTCGCGAGGTGCGTGCGTGTCGGGCACGGTCGGCTTGTTGCTGTAGCCGGTAGTGACCCCCGTATCGCCGAACAGGCTGAGCACCCCAAACTGCCGGTCGCGCCGCTCAGCCATGGCTGCGTCGATGCTGCGAGAGTGCACGTTAAGCAGGCCCTGGCGGGTATGGCCGAGTAAGTCGAAGGCACCTGCTTTGATAAGTGAGGCCACGGTGCGCTTATTCAGGACCGTCTGATCTACCCGATCGCAGAAATCGTTAAAGTCGCCAAACGCTCCGCCGGAGCGGCGTGCGTCGATGATGTGGGTGGCGTTGGCCGCGCCTACGTTCCGCACTGCTGATAGACCAAAAAGGATGCGACCCCGCTCGGGTGCGTCGGCATCCAGCACGGGAGTGAAGTCCGAGAGCGACTCGTTTATGTCTGGCACCGCCACGTCGATCCCCCGGAGACGGCACTCCAGTAGGTAGGGCGTGAGCCGTTCCATCTTGTGGCGCACGCTGGTCAGCAGCGCCGCCATGTACTCCACTGGGTAGTTGGCCTTCAGGTAGGCGGTCTGATATGCCAGTAGGCCGTAGGCATAGGAGTGACTCTTATTGAAGGCGTAGTCAGCGAACGGTTCGATCTGATTCCACCACTGCTCGCCAACTTGCCGGCCGTAGCCGGTGGCGTCGCAGCCAGCGATGAACTTCTCTTTCTCCTCGGCCATCTTTTCACGAATTTTTTTGCCGCAGGCCTTGCGCAGGTTGTCGGCCTCCTCGAGGCTGTAGCCGGCAAACACCTGGGCAATCCGCATCATCGACTCTTGGTAGATCATGAGCCCGTAGGTGTCGGCCAGAATTTCTTTGGCTTCCGGATGAAGCAACTCCACATCCGCCCGCCCCATCTTGCGATCGGCGTAGGTGAGGTGCATGTTGTCCTTCATCGGCCCGGGCCGATATAAGGCCACCAGAGCAGCCACATCGTTGATGTCGCTGGGCTGCATCGACCGCAATAAAGCACGCACCGGTGGGCTCTCCAACTGAAAGATCCCCGTGGTGTCGCCGCTCTGGAGCATCTCGTAGGTGGGCTCATCATCGAGTGGCAGCTCGTCGATGTCTAGATTCTCATTGCGCAGGCGCTCCACGTGGGAAATCGCGTCGCTGATCACGTCTAGGGTGCGCAAGCCCAGGAAATCCATCTTGAGCAGTCCGAGTTCCTCCACCGCATCCATGTCGTACTGGGTAACGATGGGCGCCTCGTCGGCTCCCTGACGGTCGGCAGGCTTGCGCTGAATCGGCAAGTGGTCGGTCAAAGGGTCCGGCGATATCACCACGGCAGCGGCGTGGATACCGTCCTGGCGACGCAGCCCCTCCAATCCCAACGCCACATCCACAACTTCCCGCACCTGTGGATCCTCCGCGTACATGGCGCGGAGGTCTCCCGCTAGGTCGTAGCCGGCACCGAAAGCACTCTGGCGCTCGAGGCAGGCGTACAGCGGCGTGGTCCGGCCCATGATCGGTTCGGGAACTGCCTTGGCGATCTTGTCCCCAACGGCGTAGGGGTAATCCAGCACCCGCGCCGCATCCCGCACAGCCGCCCGGCCCTTGATGGTGGAGAAGGTAATGATCTGCGCTACGTGATCTCGTCCGTAGCGCTCCGCGGCATAGCGGATGAGGTCGTCTCGGTAACGAGAGTCGAAATCCATGTCGATGTCGGGCATCTGGCGGCGCCCAGGGTTTAGGAAACGCTCAAAGAGCAGGTCATAGCGCAGCGGATCCAAGCTGGTGATGCCAAGACAGTACGAGACTGCACAGCCAGCTGCGCTGCCCCTCCCAGGGCCGACGCGGATCCCTTGCGAGCGGGCATAGCGGATGAGATCCCATACGATGAGGAAGTACGAAGCGAAGCCCATGCTGGCTATTACTTGCAACTCATACGCCAGTCGGTCCGATGTGGCCTCGGGCAGCGAATCGCCCCAACGGGATCGCGCCCCCTCCAGGGTGAGATGGGCTAGATAGTCGTCGGCGGAGTCGAAGCTGTCTGGCAAAGGGAAGGGCGGCAACTTGATATCGCCAAAATCGATCTCCACCTCACAGCGCTCGGCGATGTCCAGGGTGCTGTCACAAGCCTGGAGCATCTCGGCAAATAGGTGCCGCATCTCCGCTGCTGTCTTGAGGTAGTGCTCGTCGCCGTCGAACTTTAAGCGATCCGTAGCGCTGCGAACGCTCCCGGTCTGTACACAGAGCAAGGCGTCATGGGCCACCGCGTCGGCGCGATGGGTGTAGTGGCTGTCGTTTGTTGCCAATAGCGGCAGGTTGAGCGTGTCAGCGATTTCCAATAGCTGGGGGATGATCCGCTGCTGCTCGGAAATACCGTGATCCTGGAGTTCAACGAAGGTGCTGCGGGGCCCGAATATCTCCCGCAGGCGGTCCGCATGTTTCAAGGCCTGGTCAAAGTCGTCGCGTATCAGCGCCTGGCACACATGGCTGCCAAGGCAACCGGTGCTGGCCAGGATGCCCTCGGCGTGATCGGCTAACACTTCCCAGTCCACCTTGGGCTTGTAGTAGTAACCCTCGAGAAAGGCTCGGCTGGCGATCTGGATGAGATTGCGGTAGCCGGCATTATTCTCCGCCAGCAGGGTCAGGTGGTAGTAGAGCTTTTTCCCAGTAGATGTCTCGCCGCCACCGTCGTCTACCGTGCCTCGCCGGGCCGGACGCTCGTGACGACTCTCGTGCGCCATGTAGGCCTCGATTCCCAACACGGGTTTTATTCCGCCGGCGCGACATGCCTTGTAGAACGGGACGAGCCCGTAGAGGTTGCCATGGTCGGTGATCCCGAGTGCCGGCTGACCGTCGGCTTGGGCAGCCTCCACCAACGACTCCACTCGCGAGGCCCCGTCGAGCATGGAGTACTCGGTGTGGGTGTGCAGATGAACAAAGCTGTCAGACATCCCGCCTCTCCCTACCACGGCTTCACCTACGCTGGACAAATGACAGTGCTGTGGTTTCAGCGCTGACCATAGTCGGTGGAGGAATCAGCCGCGTCGGACTATCGGAGCCGAGTTCTGAGTCGTCACAACTACAGCGCGGCTGGCTTCAGAGGTAGGTACCGGGTCGCGCCTCGGCGGGATGTTCGGCCTCGCTCCTACCAGGAGGCATCAACTGTCCGCGCATATCTGCAAGTTGCCGGCGAGCCAATACCTGCTGGGCATAGAGCGTTGCCTGGATACCCTGAATGAGACCTTCCATCCAACCCACCAACTGTGCCTTGGCGACACGTAACTCGGCCTCAGTGGGCACCTCTGAATCGGGAAATGGTTGCGCCAGGCGGTTGAGTTCCTGGCGCAGGTCAGCCGACAGCGCCGACCCCAACTCCTGCAATGAGATCTCGTAGATCTCCCGCAGCCGGTCACGGCTGCGTTCGTCGAGGGGGGCCTCGCGCACTTCCTGCAGCAGGCCGCGCAACATGGCGCCGACGCGCATCACCTTGGCGGGCTGCTCAATAGCGTCGCTCGGTGAGATTTGCTCGGTACTCTCCGGCCCGACGACCTCGACCGACTCAGGCTCTGGTCCACTGGGTTCGCTTTCCTGGGGCATCTTGGCCATCTCCGAACTCGGGAACGATCCGGCGCTGTGACGTTAGCGGCACAGACCTCCCAACGACCATACGCCCCCTCCGGACCGGCGGGGAGCTAGCCGGTACGCTCGCAGCTGTGAAGGTATCCACTCGGGCGGACTATGCCAGTCGGGCGCTGCTGTCCCTGGCGCTGCACGAAGCCGCAGCTCCACAATCAGCCCGGGACATCGCCGACCGCACCGGACTGCCTCAGCCCTACCTAGAGCAGATTCTGCTGGCGCTGAAGGGTGCTGGTCTCGTTCTCTCCAAGCGAGGCGTAGGCGGTGGCTACCGGCTGGCGCGATTGCCTGGCGATATCTATCTCAGCGAGATCGTGAGCGCGGTGGAGGCCCCAATCGTGGCTGACGACTTTGGAGAGCCACACAAGGACGGGGCTTGTGATCACGAGGGCCAGTGTGTGCTATTAGCAGTCTGGGCTTCGGTGGGAACCGAAATGCGACGCCTCCTGTCATCGTTCAGCCTGGCGGATATCGCTGCTATGGCATGTGGCGCTCTCCCCTGGCCCGATAAAGCCGCATCAGATTGAACTTGAGAGACACAGCACAGCTCGCTAGGACCGCGCTAAGACATTGCCCTCAGAACGGTGCATAGGTCAGCCGGCAGGGAGGACTCGAAAATCATCGGACCGCTCCCGTTTGGGTGGTCGAAGCCGAGCAGTGCAGCGTGCAAAGCCGGGCGATCCAGGCTCAGCGCAGCGCTCGGGAGGCTAGTGGCTTCCGACAGCTCGCCGGACCCGTATACCGCATCGCCCAGCAGCGGATGGCCGATCGCCGCCAGATGTACGCGGATCTGGTGAGTTCGCCCAGTTCCTAGCCGACACCTCAGGTGGCTTGCGCGCACTGGCGACTGGTAGCGCCGTCTGACTTCATAAGCGGTTAGGGCCGGGCGCCCTCGCTCGCTGACCGCCATCTCCCAACGCCGCCGACCAGAGCGGCCAATCGGGGCGTCGATAAGGCCCCGTCGTTAGCCATCAGCCCCAAGCAGATGGCTTCATAGCAACGCTCCACGGTACGTGCAGCCAGTTGTGCTACCAGCGAGTCGTAAGCGAGAGCAGTGCGGGCAGCAACCAACAGGCCACTGGTGCCAGCGTCTAAGCGATGCACGATCCCCGGTCGGGCCGGCTCTCCTACGGTGGCCATCTCTGGGTAGCGCGCTAGCAGTCCTCCACAGAGCGTCCCCGCAGAGCGCCCAGCACCGGGGTGAACCACCAACCCTGCCGGCTTGTCCACTACTACTACGTGCAGATCTGCGTAAACCAACTTCGGTTCTACCTCTGGTTCAGGTTGCGGCCTGCCCGTCTGTCGTTGAGAGGCAAGTGCCTCGACATCCACAATCAACTCATCTCCGGCAGCCAGCCGAGCCGAACGCACAGTTCGCACTAAGCCGTTCACCTGCACGGCTCCCGCGGCCACCAGTTCTGCTGCTCCGGCACGGCTGGTTTCCCATAACAGGGCCACCGCCCGGTCTAGTCGCTCGCCGGATAACGCTGCCGGCACAGACTGAATCACGGCTGTCCGAGCAGCGGCACACCTCGCCTATTGGCACGCAAACCCAGCAGTGCGAAAAGCACCACGCCTACCGAGATGGCGGCATCGGCCAGATTGAACACTGGCCACCACTGCAAATCCACGAAATCGATGACGCTGCCGCCGAAAAAGCCATCACCTCTAAAAGCGCGGTCAGCGAGATTTCCCAGGGCGCCGCCGAGCGTGAGGCCTGCCAGGACGGCCACGCTACGACGGCCTGCCGACCAAGTGAACAAGATCAGCAGCAGCGACACTACGACCGCGACAACAGTGATAAGCGGCGCTAGCGAACTGCCCAGACCAAATGCCGTGCCCTGGTTGAAAACGAGGCGCAGCCGGAGCGTCCAAAAGAGGTCGATGTCACCATCGGGCAGTCTGCGGAGCGCCCATAGCTTGGTCAACTGGTCGGCCAGCAACACTACCGCTGCGATCGACACCAGCAGTATGCGATTGTTCCGTAAAGTGCCCGAGCCGCAGCTCTCAGCGGCGTCTGAGGCCACCGGCCTTGTACTCAACCCGTTCAGCCGCCCATGGTATGGCACGCAAGCGCTCCTTCTGGATGGGCTTGCCAGACACCACGCAGATGCCGTAGGTACCGTCCTCGATGCGCCTGAGCGCGTCGTCGATCATTTCCACCGCAGCTTGTGCCGCAGCACTTAGGGCTAGATCCCGCTCTCGCTCTACCGCCCAACTGTCGCCCTCACCCGACTCCTCATCGAACTGCAGATCGCCTGGCTCGCGGCCGTCTAGCAGTGCCTCTGCCTCTGCCGCCATAGTCTCCGCCGAGCGAACATACCGGGCCCTCTCGGCGAGTAGCTTGCGACGCTGCTCCTCAAGAAAGTCAGCGTCCAGCCGGCGCCCACCGCCGGAGCGCTCGGCATTATCGGGAGACTTAGCGGGTGGGACCACTTGAACTCCTGACCTGATCCTTAGCCATATCCTCAGCCGTATGGGCCGGTACCCGACCCGGGTGGTTGGCCTGCGATTCTAACCCGCGCCCTAGCCGCCGCGTCCTGTGGTGCCACCAGACTAAGGGCGCCTTCATAGAGGGCTAGATCGGGCAAGTTCGCCCAAGACATGCCGGCACGGACACTTCGACGGTATTTTCTTCCGCTATGGCTTCTCATTACCCGGAACCCGAACCGATGGCCGACTTCGCGGCAATCGAGTCCGAGGTGCTGCAATACTGGGAATCCGAAGCCACTTTCCGAGCTTCCGTGGAAGCACGCCCCGCGGGGACCGGCGGCGCCAACGAATACGTCTTCTACGATGGTCCCCCGTTTGCTAACGGGCTGCCGCACACCGGCAATCTGCTCACTGGCTACGTGAAAGATGTCATACCCCGCTACCGCACGATGCGTGGGCAGCGGGTAGAACGGCGATTCGGTTGGGACTGCCACGGCCTTCCACCGGAGATGGAAGCCGAGAAAGAACTTGGGGTTTCCGGACGCCGCGCCATCAGCGAGTACGGCATCGAACGGTTCAATGCCCACTGTCGCAACTCGGTCATGCGCTACACCGACGAGTGGCAGCACTACGTAAACCGCCAGGCCCGCTGGGTCGACTTCCAGAACGACTACAAGACTATGGATCTCCCGTTTATGGAGAGCGTGCTCTGGGCCTTCAAGCGGCTCTGGGAGAAGGGGCTAATTTACGAGGCCCACCGGGTGCTCCCGTATTCCTGGGGAGCCGAAACGCCGCTGTCCAATTTCGAGATCCGCATGGACGACGCCACCCGGCCGCGAACCGACCCCGCCATCACAGTGGCGTTTCGCCTCGTCCCTCGACCTGGTGACCCATGCCCGCTGTACCTGTGGGCCTGGACTACCACCCCCTGGACCCTTCCCTCCAACCTGGCGCTGGCCCTAAACCCCGGCACTAGCTACGCCGTGTGGGAAGAGTCAACCAACAGCGGTCCATGTCGTTACCTGCTAGCCGCTGACACTGTCGATCGCTACACCCGACAGCTCGCTGACGCTCAGCTCATGGGCTACATAACGGGTCAGGAGCTGATCGGCCGGCAGTATGAGCCGCTGTTTCCCTACTTCGCCGATGCCCCCGGTTCGTTCCGGATCCTCGGCGCCGATTTTGTGGACACCAGCGAAGGGACCGGCATTGTGCACATGGCGCCCGGTTTCGGCGAGGAGGATCAACGCATCTGTGCTGAGGCTGGCATCGACGTGGTAGTGCCCGTTGACGACAAAGGGCGTTTTACGGCCGAGGTGAGTGATTGGGCCGGCTTGAATGTCTTCGACGCCAACTCCGAAATCATCGAGCGACTAAAGGCTGAAGGTCGCGTCGTCCGCCACGACAACCACGTCCACAACTACCCCCACTGCTGGCGCACCGACACGCCGGTGATTTACCGAGCCGTCAACTCTTGGTATGTGCGGGTGACTGCTATCCGCGAGCGGATGGTAGAGCTGAATCGTCAGATCAACTGGATTCCCGCACACGTGCGCGACGGTCGTTTTGGGAATTGGCTGGAGGGTGCCCGCGACTGGTCAATCAGCCGCAACCGTTTCTGGGGTTCGCCTGTGCCGGTATGGCGCTCGAACGATCCAGCATGGCCCCGAATGGATGTCTACGGAAGCCTCGACGAGATCGAAAGGGATTTCGGCGTAAGACCGGATGACCTACACCGACCTTTCGTGGACTCCCTAACTAGGCCTAACCCAGACGACCCCACGGGCAACTCAGTTATGCAACGGGTTCCTGAGGTATTGGACTGCTGGTTCGAATCCGGCTCGATGCCTTACGCCCAGGTCCACTACCCCTTCGAGAACAAGGAGTGGTTCGAGAGCCACTTCCCCGCCGACTTCATCGTGGAATACGTCAACCAGACACGCGGCTGGTTCTACACGCTTCACGTCCTCGGAACCGCCCTGTTCGACCGGCCGCCTTTCCGCAACGCCGTCTGCCACGGAGTGCTGCTAGCCGCCGACGGAGCCAAGCTGTCGAAGCGTCTGCGTAACTACACCGACCCTGAGGTCATTTTCACCCGCCAAGGCGCCGACGCCCTGCGCTGGTACTTGATGTCCTCGCCAGTGCTGCGAGGCGGCGACCTACGCATGAGCGACGAGGGCATCGATTCGGTAGTGCGCGGTGTGCTGCGTCCGCTGTGGAACGCCTACGTGTTCCTTTGCATGTACGCCAACGCCGACCACTCCCAGGGGAGCTGGAATGTCAGCTCTAGCGAAGTGCTAGATCGCTATGTGCTAGCTAAGACGCGTCGGCTAGTGGAGACAATGACCGAACGTCTAGATGCTTACGACATTCCAGGGGCCTGCGCCGAAGTGGAGTCCTTTTTAGACATCGTCAACAACTGGTATATCCGACGTAGCCGCGACCGCTTTTGGGCGCCGACCGCCGATTCCGCTGCTGCTGATAAACAAGCCGCCTACGACACGCTTTACACGGTGCTAGTGACGCTCGTACAGGTGGCAGCCCCACTTCTCCCGCTCATCTCCGAGTCGATCTATCGCGGCCTCGGCGGCGAGCCCAGCGTGCATTTGTGTGACTGGCCCGACGCCAAAGCGCTACCTGCCGATGACGAGTTAGTGACCCTTATGGATCGCGCACGAGATGTCTGCTCGGCTGCTCTCAGCGTGCGCGTGGCGCGGGGGCTGCCGGCACGCCAGCCGCTCCGCTCTGCCAAAGTCGCTGGTCGCGATGCCCTCGCACTTGCGCCTTTTGTGGACCTCATCGCCGCCGAAATCAACGTAAAGTCAATAGACCTCACCCCCGAGCTGGATTCAGACACCAGCTTTGTGCTGCGACCTCGGGGCGAGATTCTCGGTCCCTTACTAGGTCCGGATACCAAGGCGGTCATGGCCGCCGCGCGCGCTGGCGCCTGGACCCAAAGTAACGGCGGCACCATCCAGGTGGCGGGGCACTATCTCAGCGCCGAGCAGTATGAACTGGTCCTCAAGACGTCGTCAGATCGCCCCAGCTCTGCGTTGCGGACAGCCGACCTGGTTGTGACCCTCGACGTGACTTTGGATACCGAGCTACGAGCTGAAGGCCTAGCGCGGCACCTCATACGAGTTCTGCAGCAGGGACGACGCGATCGCGGCCTACACGTCTCGGACCGAATCGCGCTCGAACTTGACCTTCCGCCAGAACTCTCTTCGGCTATTGCACCTCATACCCAATTCGTGGCCGAGCAGGTGCTCGCCACCAAGGTGCAGCACGCAGATCTGCGAAACCGAGCTGAAGCTGGAACTGCGAACTTAGACGGGAATGAAATCCGCTTCGCCATTAGCCGACAGCCAGCTAGACAGACTTAGGTAGCGCCAGAGTCTCCGCCGTCGCTAGCTGCCCTCTCGAGCCGTGCCAAAAAGCTGTCGGCTTCAGCCGACGGTCCGTCGTCTGCTCCAACAGCGGCCTCGTCACCCAGGGGGCTGTTGTGCGCTTTCAGCTCCTCCGGCTGTTCGATCCGCTGAGTCATAGCGTCGATCAGGTCCAGAACCTCCGCCAGCCCCCTACGACGTTCCTGGATTGCCTGCTGGAGTTCCGCAACAGCCTGGGCAAGGTCGTCGCGGCGTCGATTCAACTCCTCGATCTCCTCCAAGGTCTCGAGCCGGACCTGTTCGATGGACTGTCGCGCTCGCTCCACCGCCAGAGTCGTCATCTGCTGACTGTTCTCAGCTACTAACTCCTCCAGAGCCTCAGCAGCCTCAGTCAGATACGCGTCCACCTCAGCCGCGTCGTAGCCCCGGAACCGCTCGGTAAACCGGGCAGAACGTAATGCCTCAGGCGTGAACTCCACAGCTGAAACCGTAGTACCAGTCACCGGCCGAGCGATGAACCCACCGTCGGGTCAGCAGATTCGGGCTCGTACGGTGAACAAAACCACCATGATGATGGTCGGGGCGAAGTCCAGGGCCACACTGCCCACCTGCAGGGGTCGCAGCAGTCGTCTTAACGGCCGCAGCACCGGATCGGTAACCAGCATGAGACCCCCGGCGATGGTGGCAGCTAAGCCATCAGAGCGGATCGGGAACCAACTTAAGACAGCGCGGGCCAAAAAGGCGAGGGCGTACAGCAAGAGCGCCCAACAGAGGATAACCATCGGCAGTTAGCTCTGACCTCTGACTTTAGGACTGGCCGGGTAGCGTCCGTTCCTCGAGCGCCACGCTCACGTCGCTGGGCGTCAGCAGATACACGCCTGGGGTAACACGCTCCACCTGACCTTCGAGGGCATAACACAGTCCCGCAGCAAAATCCACCAGCCTGCGGCGCAGATCGCTGTCGGCGTCTTGGAGGTTCACAATCACCGGTTGGCGGGCCTTGAAATGATCCCCCACTTCTTGCGCCTCGTCGAACACCACCGGGGCAACCACGACAGGGCGCACGGCAGCTGAGGATGGGCGAGGATGCACAACCGTTGCTTGGGCGGTCGGCGTAGGAGAAACCTGCTGCGAGGCTGGCTTTACGGCAGACAGTGGCACAGGTTCGACCGGCATGACCGGTTCGGCAACCATCAGATGGCGGTCTGGCATCTCGCCTCCGTATGGCTCCGCACTGACAGTTCCCCGCTGGGGTTCACCAAAGTGGCCAGCGTATGGTTCCCCCTCATCGGGTCCGAGGCCTAACCAGTTCACGAAGGATTTCAAAGCCGACATAGGCATTCCTCTTTGTTCGGGGCGTCGTCATTGCACCTCGTCTATTACACCAGCGTAGTCCTCTAGAAGCTGCTACGTTGCGAACCTTCTTTGGTCGGGAGTTCAGCGAAAAGCACACGACCGAGCCGTAGCAGAGTCGCACCCTCCTGGACGGCGTGCAGATAGTCGCTACTAGTCCCCATACTGCGCACGGGGAGTTGCAGGTCATCGGCAAGCCTCCGGAGGGCACGAAACTGTCCTCGCAAGTCCGAGGGAGGACCGGGAAGCGCCATCGACATCAAGCCGATCGGGCGCAGGCCCAACTCCTCAGCTTCGGCGACAAGTCGGCGAGCCGTTTCCGGGTCAGTTCCTCCCCGCTCTGGCACCGACCGTGCCGCCAGCTGGACCAGGATCTCAGCTCCCGGACTGTGTCGGGCAATCTCGGTCAACAGCCGACGACGATCCACGCTCTGCCAGAGCACTACGTGTGGCGCTAGGCGCCGGACCTTGTTCGATTGCAGCTGGCCGATGAAATGCCAACGAGCCCCCGGAGGGCCGGGGAGCTTCTCGAGTAACTCCTGGGCATAGTTTTCGCCCAGAGCGCACAGTCCTGCTGACACAGCCGCCGAAACGGCACAGCGATCGCGCCCCTTGGTTACCGCCACTATCTGGATGACTTCAGGATCGCCGCCGATAGCTGCGATCTTGCCGCGAACAATCTCTAGTCGCTTCGCCAAGGGTGCGACTCGTGCGTTCAGCGCCGGCTGATCCATGTAGCCAGGACGTGGCGGGCAGTCTCGCGGCGGGCTCGGTGGGAGAACCAGCTAGCTGCGTCACAAGCAGTGCAAGCGCTGGTTTCGATAACTCGGCTGACCTTCGCGCGCCTCAGAGCACCGCGTACTGCTGCGGGTATGTCGAACGAAGACGTACCCCAAGCTGTGCGTGACACCACTTCCGGGCCGAGGCGCTCGGCCAGCTGCCTGAGTTCCGAGCTATCGAACTCGTAACACTCCGGTCCAATACAAGGACCTACTACGGCGCTCAGCCGCCGACCGCCAAGTTCTCTCATCCTGCTGGCTGCGGCTTCGACCACTCCGGCGACCAAGCCCCGCCAGCCTGCGTGAACCAAGCCCACGACCCCCTCACGGGCAACTAGAGCTATCGGAGCGCAGTCGGCGGTCCTAACGCTGAGGACAGCGTTTTCTGCTGCCGTAACCACAGCATCGCCGGCATCGCCATCGGCATCGCCCGGAAAAGACACGGTCACAACATGCGCGCCATGTTGCTGGCGCAGTCCCGTCCAGGTCCCGGACGCCAACGAGCTACGTAACTGCGGCGAGTCGGCGCTGAAGTCCCCCTCGTGGCGATGGCTGAAACGAACCTCGGCGCTGCTAGCACCGCTCAACTCAAGCGTCCACGCCAGCACGGCTCGACTGGATTAGCGGAGGAACGCGGGAATGTCCATATCCAACTCGTCCGATTCGCCGTCGGGCTCGTCCGCGGTCTCGGCAAAGGGATCGGGCAAGCTGCGTCGCGCCGAGGCTGCCCCAGTCCCACGCCGTGAGGAGGACCCATCCCAGCGGTCGAAACCGGCTGCGATCACCGTCACTCGCATGGCCTCCTCAAGCGACTCGTCAATGACGGTGCCGAAGATGATGTTGGCTTCCTCATGGGAGACAGCACCGATGACCTCGGCAGCCTGAGTCACCTCCAAGAGCCCCATCTCAGAGTTGCCCGAGATCGTCAACAGCAAGCCGCGGGCGCCCTCAATGGAGGACTCCAACAGGGGGCTGGCAATAGCTTTGCGGGCGGCACTGGCGGCGCGGTCCTCGCCCGAAGACTGTCCCACGCCCATCAATGCAGACCCTGCGTCAGCTAGTACCGCACGAACATCAGCAAAGTCTGTGTTGATGAGCCCAGGAGTTGTAATGAGATCGGTAATTCCCTGGACACCCTGTAACAACACGTCGTCTGCCATCTGAAATGCGTTCAACAGAGTCGTGTTCTCCGAAACCTCGTTGAGTAGACGATCGTTTGGGATCACGATCTGAGTGTCGACTTTCTCCTTCAGGCGTTCTATGCCCTGATCTGCTTGCAAGGCACGCTTGCGACCCTCGAAACGGAAGGGACGTGTAACCACCGCGATCGTGAGAGCGCCCAGATCCCGAGCAACCTCGGCAATCACCGGGGCAGCACCAGTGCCAGTCCCGCCACCCTCACCGGCGGTGATAAAGACCATGTCCGCCCCATCTAGAGCTTCACGGATCTGCTCACTAGCTGACTGGGCCGCGGCTTCACCGACATCCGGGTCGCTTCCAGCTCCAAGCCCACGGGTCAAGTCGCGACCAATGTCGATCTTGATGTCCGCGTCACTCATGAGCAAAGTCTGCGCATCGGTGTTCACGGCGACGAACTCAACGCCGCGCAGCCCTGACTCAATCATTCGGTTGACAGCATTCACGCCGCCGCCACCTACGCCGAGAACTTTGATCACAGCAAGGTATTGATGTGGGGTGCTCACGACATCCTCCCGGGGATTCTCTGCGGGCCTAAGCCCCAGATTGCTTTTCGGTGCTTGTGCGCTCAGTGCATGTCAAGTCTCGCTGTTGTGATTGCGTCATATGCTGAAGCAACCACAACACTAAGTCTCAACTAGAGCGTTATATTGATCTCTTCTTCAACACAAAGTCTACAGACAAGATGGCTGGCGCGTCAACCCCGGTGTAGCCGGTGAACTGAGATTCAAAGTCTCCAAACACCGCAGGTTCACTTGGGCGATAACGCTGTGGAGAGCAACCATCTTTGCTGCTAGGTCGGTGGCATCCCCGAGTAGGATGTGGCCAGGAATGTTTAGCTGCAATACATACCCAGCGGGAGTTACTTCAAGCGCTCGAACTTGGGATCGCACCGGTTCATAAATTGCACCCACCACCCCAGCAGCCTCGCGTTGTGCGGCATTGAGCCAGTCGCCGGGAGTTGCCGAGGTACCGCTGAGTCCTGTAATAGGGAGAGTCCCCACAGGCACCTCTGAACTAATAACGAGAATACGACCAGCCTCATCAGCGACGGCCCAACCACCTGCTACGGCTAGCGCCGCAACCGGGGTTCGTTCGGTCACAGTAAAAGTGACCGCGCCATTCCAGGAACGTGTGGAGTAAACATCTTTCACCCACGGCAACTGAGCGATCCGAGTTCTTGCAGATGTCAGATCTAGACCCACTAATGGCTGCCCACTGCTGATCCCGGCCACCCGCGTGATGTCGCTAACCGACGTCATGTTGGCGCCCTCCACCGCGACCCGCTCAACGTCTAGCAGCTCGCTGCGGGTTGCTAGATATCCCGACAGCAGGGCCAAGGCAACGGCAAGGAAAAGCCAAAGGATGCGACGCCGACGGACTTCACTGGCTTTGGCCTCTGCATGTACAACTGCACGTCTCGCGGCTATGCGCGGGTGGGTAATACTCGGGGAGTGGGTAGTCACGCTGGGCTCCAGGTAGTTTCGTCGAAGCCCACAAGCTGAGTTTCGGGGTGGAGGCGAACACCGCTGTGCGACTCCACTCGCTCAGCGACCTCTCGCATCAGTGCAAAGACATCGTCTGCTGATCCGCCAGGGTCAGCCTGAATAAAGTTGGCGTGCAAGCTGGAAACCGCAGCAGTGCCAATCCGCAGGTCCTTGCAGCCTGCTGCCTCAATGAGTCGACCAGCTGAATCATCGGCTGGGTTAATAAATACAGAGCCTGTATTGGCACCCCCCGGCTGATTAACCCTCCGCCAAGTGACTATCTCCCGAATGCGCTCCTCCTCGCGGCTGCAGTCGCTTGTACAGAGCATTAGTTCAACCTCTACTATAACTTCATGTTGTTGGAGTTCGGAACTTCTATAGCTCAACCGAAGCTCGGTAATGTCCCTCTGGCACGGCAGCCCCGTTAGGAGATCTACGATTTCTACCCAGCGAGCTACTTGACTCATATCCGATCCGTGACCGCCAGCATTCATGCGGACGGCTCCGCCGATACTCCCCGGCACACCTACCGCCCAGCTGAACCCCCCCAGCCCAGCAGCCGCACAGCGCCTTGCCACGACAGGCAAGGGAGCCGCCCCACCGGCGTATACCCGCGGCGACTCAATACGCGTCGTAGCAAATGCCGAGCCGAGACGCAGGACTATCCCGGTAAATCCCGCGTCGGCCACAAGCAGGTTGGAGCCCAAGCCGATAACCATCACTGACCATTGTTCCGCCGAGCTGAGAGTAGCTAGCCGCAACAGATCTTCCCGCGAGCCAACCTCTATGAGGATGCTTGCCGAGCCTCCTACACGATAGGTGCTGAGTCCGCCTAGCGGAGCATCTGGACGTACTAAAGAGGCCGGCAGCTCACCTTCCAATAGTGCAGCAACCCGGCGCCACCCCATTTTGCTGAGAGAAGAGTTTTTGACCCTCATTGTCTTAGTTCGCTAAGCAACTCGGCCGGTAGGGTCGTCAGGTCACCAGCGTTGAGAGTCAAGCATAGATCACCTGGGCGCAACTCCTTGAGTAAGTAACGGCGTAGCTCGCGTCGGTGGGGGAACCATCCCACCCGCTTATAGGGTTCTGCCTCCAGCAAGGCATCGGCCAAGAGTTTGCCACTTACACCGGGGTGGGGAGGCTCCCCGGCGCCGTACACCTCGGTGAACACGACCAGATCAGCTTCGCCGAATGCTGTGGCAAAGTCTTGCCACAGCGTGGCGGTTCGGGTGTAACGATGAGGCTGAAAGATACACACCAGCCGGTTCCAGCCGCCGCTCCGGGCAGCAGCTAGCACGGCGGCAACTTCTCCCGGCAGGTGGGCATAGTCGTCGACAAAAGTGACCCCAGCGGCGTTACCTCTGAACTCATACCGGCGCGAGACCCCGCCGTAGTGAGCCAGGATTGTGCTGCTTTGGGCTAGCGCTACACCCAGTTGTTCGGCACAGGCCATGGCGGCGACTGCGTTTAGCGCATTGTGCAGACCCGGCACTGGCAGCTTGACCCAAACCCGATCCCCAGCGCGGCGCTCAAGGCTGAACTCCACACCACTTCGTGCTGGCACAAGACTTGTGAGGCGATAATCCGCTCCTGGCGAAGTGCCATAGCTCAAAGTGCCCTGGTGTTGCTCGCTAAAGCGCTGACCCCAAGAATCCTCAAGGCACACGAGCCGGAAGCCCACGACTTGCTGTAGGAACTCCTCGAAAGCCTGATGTAGGCCCTCAACACTGCCATAGCGGTCGAGATGATCGGCTTCCACGCTGGTGACTGCGGCCATCTCCGGAGATAGCTGGAGAAAGGTCCCGTCGCTCTCGTCTGCCTCGACGACTAGCCAATCCCCCGAGCCCCAAACGGCGCCAGTGCCAATTTCGTTGACGTCACCGCCGATCACGAATGACGGCTGGAGACCGGCCTCGGCCAGCACTAAGGCCAGCATCGAGGAAGTCGTCGTCTTGCCGTGTGTACCCGCCACCGCGAGTGTCCGGCGTAGTTGGCAGATGGCTGAGAGGAGATCGGCGCGTGAATAAACGGGGATCCCGAGGCGGTGAGCTGCCTGGATCTCCACGTTGTCATCGCCAACGGCACTCGAACGGGCCACTAGATCCGGCGGCGGCCTCATAGTTTGGTGACCGTCAACTTCAGCACCGCCGATCCGACCCGGCGCTAGGACATGTTCAGCACGATGTCCCACGGCCACGCCTAGCCCACGGGATCGGAGACGCTCGAAGGCAGCTGAAGCCTTCAGATCCGATCCGGTCACTATGTGTCCCGCATCAGCCAAAACCGTGGCAATAGCGCTCATGCCCGCGCCGCCTACACCGACCACGTGAATGTGGCACATCGAATCGAGTCTCAGAGTCATAATTCCGCGCTCTGGCCGACTGTCGCCAGCAGCAGTTCCGTCAACTGCTGAGCAGCCTGCGGCCGGGCAAACGAGGCGGCCGCCAGCTCCATCTGCTGGAGTGTTGGAGGATCGTCTATTAGTTGAGCAATCGTTGCCGCTAGGTGCGAACCGTCCAGTGTCGATTCCGCAACAACCTTGGCAGCTCCCGCGGCTGCAAACGTGGCGGCATTGGCAGTCTGGTGATCGTGGCTTGCACCGGTCAGTGGTACCAGCAAACCAGCGCGCCCCGCCATAGCCAGTTCCGCCAGCGCGCTGCCACCAGCGCGGCTGATTACCAGATCGGCAGCCGCAAGCGCCGTTGGCATGTCGTGTTCGTAGCTAACTCTCTGGTATTGCAGGCCTCCGCTGGGAGTTTCCGGTGCAGAGAGGCCGAGACCTCCGTCGGCCTGCCCTACGACATGGCGTACCGCCAGATCACCACGGTGAGCCAGCACAGTGCAGGCCTCTCGAACAGCCGCATTTAGCCGGGCTGCACCCTGCGACCCGCCAACAACCAGGATCAGCTGTCGACTTTCAGCCACCCCTAGCGAAGCACGAGCCCGATACCTGGCCCTAATTTTCAAATCAGGATTAGCCGACGCTTGCTGCAGGGCCGCGATGGGATCTCGCACCGGGAGCCCGGTAACAACAGGTCTTGGGAGATCGGTACCTTCGAAAGCCACAGCCGAGCACACCGCCCAGCGAGCCGCCAGCCGGTTAGCTGATCCGGGCTTGGCATTGGCCTCCAAGATGACGACCGGGATGCCCCGGAGTCGGGCTGCTAGAGCGCAGGCTGCGCTTACATACCCACCTTGCGCCAGCACGATTCTGGCTGTCACCCGCCCCAGTAATCGCCAGCATTGCCAAGTGCCAACCGCCAATGCCCATGCAGCAAGAAGGTCGCTGGCGCCGATACGCCGCTTGAATCCTCGTGCGGCAATCGCCGTAGCCCCGAATCCCGCCGAAGCTACGATCTCGGCGTCTAAGGCTCGCCGGCTTATGACAAAATGAGCCTTCCAGCGCGCTGGAGAATCCCCACTAGTCAGCACTCCGGCGACCGCTAACCCAGGGTAAATGTGACCACCTGTGCCACCGCCAGCGACCACGAGCCCAGCTTGCTCCCGCGATTCGCCGGCTCGACGCCAAATGCTCACTTTACCCGGCCTGCCGCGCCCGGCTCTGCCGTGCCACGTTCATGAGAATGCCAGCAGCCGCCAGATTCACTATGAGACTCGAACCCCCGTAGGACACAAAAGGCAGAGGCACCCCCATGACTGGCAGCAAGCTCTGCGCCACCGCGATGTTGATGAAGGCTTGCAGCACAAACCAGCCACAAATCCCTGCCGCCAGAAAGGCTCCAAAGGGATCTGGGGCATCCCGCACTACCCGGATTCCGAGAATCCCCAGGGACAGAAACAGCAATACAACCACCAACGCACCGATAAATCCCAAGTGCTCGGCAATGCTGACAAAGATGAAGTCGGTGTGGGCATACGGTACGTAAGCCAAAGTAGAACGGGCGCCTGCGGGCCCAACTCCGACGAGACCGCCCGAGGCAATCCCCACCTGTGCCTGCACGGCTTGGTAGCCGACACCGTAGGGATCCGCCCAGGGATCCAGGAAGGACATAAAGCGCTGCCGCCGATAACCAATCAGGAAGGTAAACAACACCACCATCCCAACCCCCAGCCCCACAAGCGCCGCTACCTGCCGAGTTGGCAATCCAGCCAGGAACACCATCGCCAGCAGAATCCCCCCGAGCAGCACAACCGAACCGAGGCTGGGCTGGGCCAAGATCAGCGCCGACATTGCGCCAAACACCAAGAGCAAAGGCAGCAGGACCTGGCGCACGCTGGCCACCCGTTCCAGCCGCCGCGATAGAAGCGAAGCGCCGAATAGCACCAGTGAGAGTTTCGCCACTTCCGACGGCTGCAGCACCAGACTGCCCACCCGGATCCAGCGTGTCGAACCGTTCCCGACCTGCGCCAGCGGTGAGGGCACTAGCAATAGGACAAGCGCCGCCAGCGTGACCACCAGCAAGCCAGTGGTCACGAATCGTGCCCGCCAGCGGTGGTAGTCCACACGCAGGGTCACGATGCCGACACCGGCGCCGAGTGCCAGCCACAGGGCGTGACGCTTGGCGTGATGGAACGGATCGTCGGAAGTCTCTATAGACGGCACAGACGAGGACAGCAACACCATCACAAAACCCAGCGCGCTCACTAGCAGTACTAGGACGGCTATACCGGCGAAGGTCCGCGTGTTGCGTCCCACCGGTGGGCTGAGCAGAGCGCGCAGCAACGGTACTCGCCTGCGCTGGCTGCCGACAGAGCCGATCGTGGTAGCTGTCATTGCGGTTCTTCCTGTCCGACCGCGTTACGCACGAGTGTGGCGAAGTGCTCACCCCTCTGACGGTAGGAGCCGTACCAGTCGAAAGAAGTACAGCCGGGTGAGAGCAGGATGGCGTCGCCCGCCAGGGCCATCTCCCCGGCTGCGGCGACCGCCGTCTCCATATCAGAGGCACAACGCACTGGCCGCGAGCCGGCGAAGATAGCGGAGATCTCCTCAGCTGCCTCGCCGATTGCCACCACGGCTCGAACCGAAGCGGCATTGGCAAGGCAACCCAAGTCGAGGCCCTTGTTACGTCCCCCAGCGATCAGCACGGCTGATTCGAAGGCACTGGTAGCGGCCAGAACAGCATCAGGGGTTGTGGCTTTCGAATCGTTGTACCAGCAGATGCCGTCACTTTCGGCCACCAGTTGGAGCCGGTGCGGAAGCCCGCGGAAGGCTGCCAAGGCACCACATAGATCTGCGGTAGGTGCGCCGGCAGCCAGAGCGCACGCAACTGCCGCCTCGGCGTTTCGCAGATCGTGGGGAAAGCGCCTGGGCAACTGTCGGATCTCTAGCAGCGGCTCCCCGCCAACCCGCAAGACCTTCCCGCCGTCGTCGACGCTCACGTCACTGGCCGGTGTGCCAAAAGTCACCACCTTGGGGCTAACTGGCTGCCAGGACCTCACAACTGGGTCGGCGTTGTTGACCACCGCCACGTCGTCTTCGAGCATGTGGAGCCACAGGGCGGACTTGGCTTCTGCGTAGGCCTCCAGCGAGGCATGCACATCCAGATGGTCGGGCGAGAAGTTCAGCCAGGCTCCCACCCGTGGGCGAAACCAGCGGCTGCGACCTAAACGGAACGAGGAGGCCTCTGCCACAAACATCGCCGGAGTGGAATCCTCGATGGCACTCACCAGTGGCAACTCGTTGTTACCCGCGGCCAACGCTGCACTGCTCGGAGCTAGCGCCGCGGCTACCAAAGTTGTGACCGTCGTCTTGCCATTCGTGCCGGTGATCGCCACGACGGGACGCTCGTCCCAGACCGCGGCTAGGTCGAACTCGCTGATAACCCGCGCGCCGGCAACGGCAGCTGCCCGCATGGCTGGGTGTCGGTCGGCCATTCCAGGCGTAGGCAGGAAGGCAGCACAGCGACTCATGATGTCGGCTAACTCTTGACCCTCCGGAGGGTCTTGCAACTCCACATCGGCTGCTTCCGTCGCCCGGCTGACAGCCAGATCAGGCGAATCGTCTACTGCGATGAACTCCATTTCACGGCGCGCTAGCGCAGCGGCCACGGCCCGGTTGGTGGCTCCCATGCCCCACAACAACAACGGTCCTTCGCCCGAGTGAATCACGGTGAACCGCCAGTAGCCGACCCTGTTTCTGACAACGGGAAGTAATCGGCATAAAAGAGTCCTAGCGCCACAGCCGTGGCGAACCCCGCCAGAAGCCAGAAGCGCACGATGACCCAGGTTTCATGCCAGCCGCGCTTCTCGAAGTGATGGTGAATCGGCGCCATGGCGAACAGGCGGCGCCCCCCTAGGTACTTGAACACCCCAATCTGCAGAATCACCGACAGGGCTTCTGCTACGAACAGTGCGCTCATGATCGGCAATAGCAGATGAGTGTTGGTCGTGAGGGCTAGACAAGCCAGCGCAGTGCCAACAGCTAGCGAACCGGCGTCGCCCATGATGATTTGCGCCGGGGCTGCGTTCCACCAAAGAAATCCGGCACAACCTCCAAGCATGGCTGCACCCACGACCGCCAGATCCAGTGCGTGCGGGAGATCGTAAAGATCCACGTGCCGGAAGGCCCAGTAGCCGATGATCACGAAGGCAGCAAAGTTGAAGATGCTGGAGCCGGCCGCCAGCCCGTCTAAGCCGTCGGCGAAGTTAACCCCGTTAGATGCAGCGACAATTATCAGCACCGCCCAAAAGCTCCAGCCGACCGGTCCCATGTCCCAGCCAATGCCCCCCACACGTGTGAACGACAGCTCGGTACTTATGTCGGTGGCTAAGACCGTCAGGATCGCGAAACCTCCACCCACCAAACAAAGTCCCAGCATCTTGGCTCGCTTGCTGAGACCCTTGCTGTGGGATCGAGTTACCTTCAACCAGTCATCCACGGCTCCCACGACAGCTGCGGCCACAATGGCAAGCATCACCAGAATCCCTGTACGAGTGAATATCCCGCCATAGATGAAGTCGCTTCCGGCGTAGCCCGCGCAAGCGCCCCCGACGATTGCCAGCCCGCCCATCGTTGGGGTGCCCTGCTTGTGGGCATGAGTCTCGGGACCGTCGTTGCGGATCGGCTGAGCCAGATTTCGTGAGCGGAAGAACGCCATCAGCAGGCGAGTCCCCCCCAAGGACACAACGGTGGAAATAGCTGCGGCCAGCAATAGCCGAATCACAGTGCCAGCCCTGTCTCGCTGAGGCTGCTCAGCAACTCCCGCACTACCGCTCGATCATCAAACGGGAAGGATTGCCTGCCAATAATCTGTTCGGTTTCGTGACCTTTGCCGGCGACGATCACCACATCTCCAGCCCTGGCCCCCACCAAGGCAGAGGCAATAGCGCGCCGGCGATCCAGCTCAACTTCGGTTGCTTCGTGCCGCGCTCCGGCTAGAACCGCTGCGGCGATCCTCTCCGGATCTTCCCCCCGAGGGTTGTCGGAAGTGATGATGACCCTGTCGGCAAGTCGGGCGGCAATGGCCCCCATCTCCTCTCGCTTGCCTTCATCCCGTTCGCCGCCACAGCCAAAGACCACGCTCAGACAGGCTTGCGCAGGCGCCAGAGTGCGCCCAGCGCGCAGCAGTTGCTCTAAGGAGGCCGGGGAATGAGCAAAATCCACAATCACTACCGCTGGCGACTCAGCTACCACCTCAAACCGGCCCGGCAACTGCGGAGCTTGCCGAAGCCCAGCGGCAATCTCAGCTGGTTGCGCCCCCATGGCCTCGGCCATCGTCGCCGCCACCACCGCGTTTACGACGTTATGCATACCGCCCAGCGGCAGTGAAATCTCTACCTGGTGCCAGCGGAATCGGCTGGCCTTCATGGTCGTCTCCAGCATTTCGGCATCATCGATGGAACAGCTATGCACCTCGCCTACAGCCGAGGCGGCGAGTCGTTTACCCCAGCAGTCGTCGGTACACACCACCGAAACGGCAGTCCTTTCGGCTTCAAATAGCCGGCACTTTGCCTTGAAGTACTGCTCCATGTCTCGGTGGTAATCCAGGTGATCCACCGAGAGATTCGTGAACCCCGAGACAGCGAACTGCAATCCCTCAACCCGCTGCTGGGCCAGCCCGTGAGAACTGATCTCCAGCACCACTGCATCTGCTCCGTCAGCTAGGGCCGCGGCAAGACGCCGAGCTAGGTCCACAGGTCTAGGGGTGGTGAGCGATCCGCTGAGCGTGCCGCTGACGAAGCAGCATCGGCCGGTTTCGCTCAGGATGCTGTCCAGCAAATACGCCACGGTTGTCTTGCCGTTGGTGCCCGTGACAGCTGCCAGCTCCAAGTTTTGCTGTGGCGAACCCTCATGGGCCAGCGCCAGGGGACCTACCGCAGCGCGTGAGTTGGCTACCAATACCTGGGGTAACCGGAGCGGCAAAGGGCGCTCAACTACCAACGCTAACGACCCAGCCTCAGCTGCTTGAGGAGCGAAGTCGTGACCATCTAGTGATTCGCCGGACACACAGCAAAAGAGCGTTCCGGCAAGGGCCTCACGGGAGTCCTCAACAACCGACGAGATCAGCGGGTCAACCACGTCTGTCTCCGCCGGGATATGTAGCTGATATGCCAGACGACTGCTTTGCAGGAGTTGACTCAGAGGTTGCGCTTTAGCTTTAGCCATTTGGCGCTCCAACCGATGTTGCGGCGAGGATCAACTCGGGGCCCGTATTGGTTGGTGGTGGCACTTTCAAACGGCGCACGGCTATCTCTGCCAACTCAGCGAACGCGGGGGCGGCTGCGCTTCCTCCGTAGATGGTGGTCGTGGGCTCTTCAATCACCACGATCAGGGAGAGTTCCGGATTCGAGGCCGGCAGGAACCCCACGAAGGTAGCGACGTAGCGATAGTTACCCGCGCTGTCCTCATAGCCGCCGTCGGGGTGAGGCTTGCGGGCGGTGCCGGTCTTGCCCGCCACTTCGTAGCCGCTCACTGACGCCCGCTTCCCAGTCCCGTCCGCCACGGCCTCCCGCAACATACGGCGCATATGAATCGCCGCAGCACTGGACATAACCCGCCGTGGTTCGATACTGGATGGCGGAGCGGTGACAGCGCCATCGGGACCAGTCACATCGGCCACGATCCTGGCCGGGATATAGACACCGTCGTTGGCGATCACGTTGAAAGCCTGCAGGAGTTGCAATGGCGTGACCGCGACCCCCTGTCCGATGGCGATAGTCGCAAGCGAGGTTCCTGACCAGTTAGCAAGACTCGGCAGTAGACCGGCAGATTCACCGTACAGTTCGAGTCCGCTGCGCTCACCCAACCCGAAACTGCGCAGATAGCCGTCTAGTCCCGCCTTACCTAGTCGCTGGCCCCAGAGAATTGTCCCGATGTTCGAGGACTCCACCAAGATGTCCCGAACTGAGTAAGACTGCACCGGATGCGGGCTGTAGTCGCTGAAAGTGGAGTCGCTCACGACTAGGCGATCCGGTACCTGCCGGGTCATGGCCGGAGTCGCTAGACCGGCGTCCAGGACGGCCGAGAAGGTCAGCCCCTTAATTGCCGATCCAGGTTCGAAGGCCCAGGTAATCGCCTTGTTCTCGGCGCCTGTGATCACCTCACCAGTATCGTTTCGAGTTGCGGTGGCCATCGCTAGGATCTCCCCGGTAGCGGGACGCCCCAGCACGATCACACCTCCGGCCGCCTCGGTTTCGGTCACCTGTTCGGCCAGTACACGGGCGGCTTCGTATTGCAGCACGCGGTCGATGGTGAGCCGCAAATCCGAACCATCGACCGCTCGAGTTGACTCGTTGAGTCCTCCTGGCACGCTGCGACCACCCGGATAAACCTCGCGCACTTCTAAGCCATTGCTAGCAATCAACAAGTCGTTGTAAAGCTTCTCGATGCCGGAAATTCCCGTGTGGTCGGTGCTTACCGATCCGACGATCTCCGATCCGACCGAACCCAACGGATACACCCTATGGAGTTCCGGCAGCATGCCTATACCCGCCAGATTCAGCTCCCCGACCTGCTGAGCTTGCTCAGGAGGGACCTGACGCTGGATGTAGACAAACTGGCCCGGAACCGACATCTTCTGCGCCAAAGCCTCCACTTCCATTCCCAGGACCGGCGCCAGATCACGCGCCACCGCTAACGGATTATCGACTCGCGAAGGGTCGGCGTAGACGGCCGACCACTCAACCGACGTGGCCAGAGGCTGACCCGTGCGATCCAGAATGTTGCCTCGCACTCCCATCACTTGCTGCTCAGTGAAGCGGTGATCATCACCCCAAGCGGTGATTCGCTCAGAGTCGAGAAACTGAAGGTCGAAGGTCTTCCATGTCAGACCGGCAGCCATGGCCAGCATCGCCAGTACCAGTACAGCTCGACGTGCAGGGGATCGGTAGCCCCTGGGGGCCACTGCACTAGCTCGCCGCTTGGCGCCAGTTCGGCCACGGCCAAGATTGCTCACGGCGCTGGAGGAATAACCGGGTCGAGGTATTTAACTGTCGCCGGCGGCACCATTCCGAGTCGATCCTGTGCTAGCAAGGCCAATCGTTCTGGTGAGAGCAGCTCAGCGCGTTGCAGTCGCAGCTCGCGATCGATCCTTAAAGCCTCATCGATTTGGATGTTCAACTGGTCGATGCGCCCCTGGGACTGCGTGACCACGGCCTGTAGTGCTCCGATCACGAAAAGTCCGACCAACAGCACGAATACCAGACGTAGGCAGGTACGACGGAGTTGGTGCGACCTGGGATGTTCGTTGCTCACCAGTTTCAGCCGGGCCTGCGCCTGCGGGCTGCTAACGGACTTGCGTGGTGCTCGCTGGGGCTGATTCATGCTGCAGCGATTTCCAGCTTCTCGAACGAGCGCAGGCGGGCACTCTTGGCCCGCGGGTTGCTCTGGACTTCGCCAGACTCGGGCCGGGCGGCCCCTCGAGTGAGTAGGCGAACCCGCGGAACCGCGTCGCACACGCATGGCAGCCTGGCGGGACAGGTGCAGCCGCCCGCTACGGCATCTGCTAGCAGTTGCTTCACCAGAACGTCCTCCCCGGAGTGGTAGCTCAAGACCACTCCCCTGCCGCGGGGGATCAGCCGATTGATCGCCTCCCTGAGCGCTGGGGTTATCTGAGCAAGTTCCTCGTTAACCGCAATACGCAGCGCTTGAAAGCTCCGCCTGGCGGGATGTCCGCCGCGCCGACGATGGCGAGCAGGTATGGCCGACCGCACTACCTCAGCCAACTGGACGGTGTCTCGGAGCGGGCGCTGCGCCACCAGGGCACGAGCTATTCCTCGGGCATGTGATTCGTCCCCGTACTCTCGGAGCAAGCCCACGAGGCGCTCTAAGGGCCACTCGTTAACGATCTGAGCAGCACAAAGCGGCGAGCCGGGATCCATGCGCATGTCGATCGGTCCGGCGGCTCGATAGCTGAAGCCCCGTCTGGGGGTGTCGAGTTGCAAAGAACTGACCCCGAGATCGAACAGCACGCCCGAGAGGTCGCTGACGCCCAACTCGTCGAGTGCTTTGCCCAACTCAACGAAGGGGCGCTGCTGTAAACGAACACCGGCGCGTAGTCGTCGGGCAGCAATGGCCACAGCTGCCGGATCCCTATCTAGGCCTACGAAGCTCAGGTCCGGACGGCGCTTCAGCAGGGCCGCCGTGTGGCCCCCGAGGCCGACGGTGGCGTCAAGAAAGACACCAGCAGGAATCGGCTCTAGTAACTCGGTGACCTCGCGCAGCATGACGGAGTCGTGCCCGTGGACCCCGGGGCCCTCATGGGCGGCCACGGTGCCGCTGCGCCGGCAGCTCGCCGCTCAGCAATCCCCCGGTTGCCAGGACCTCGCGGCGATCTCTTTCGTCGCAAGGCAAGTGGCAAGTGGGCGGAGTAGGGATTGGCTGTCCTCCTGTCAACCGGGGGATTGCTGAGCGGCGAACATTCGCCTGCTTATCGTTCACGTTCACAACCAACTGTTTTCGGCCCAAGAACCCAGGCCCGACTCGTCGGTATAGGCGTCCGCCCCTCCGACTGTCTCCAACCAGATCTCACTGTTCCATAGCTCGATCCGCTCCCCGACGCCAGCAACGAATACTCGAGCGTCGCTCTCATCGGCATTCACACGGATCACATCTCGCAGCGGCTCCGGCACAACTATCCGACCCTGCGCGTCGGACCGGACCGGATAGCCATTACCAGAGAACCAGCGCAGCAGGTTCTGGCCCGCCCCGCGAGCGCGAACCTCCTCTTCGAGGCGCCGATAGGCGGCGTCGAAACTGCTCTGGCGCCAAAGACCCAAGCAAGGGCTGCCGGGAACACGACCCAGGATGCAACGATCGTCGGCCTCTACTCCGCCGCGAAACTCCGGAGGTAGCGAAACACGCCACTTGCCGTCGATGGAGCGCTCGTGGCTACCTGAGAATGTTCGATCCATAGGGTTTCGTGTCTCGAGAGTTTGCGGCCGGGCTATCGCCCGGCACTTAGCTCAATCAGTATAGGGAAGATTCCCCGCTAATCACCACAATAAACCACTTTGCCCCACTCAGCAAAAACTAAGGCCCACATTCTCGCTGTCGATCAACCACCAGCCAGCTTTGGTGTGCACCTGGGGGGCTACCGGTCAGAGTGGACTACGGCCGGACTCCCACCAAGGGCAGAGTCTCGACGAAAGCCTCCAGCAGGCGATCGGCCGGAATTCCCAGACTCCCTGCACAAACAGCCAGATGACGCTCTAGGGGAGCCCGATCTCCCGCGGGAACCTCAAGCAGTTCTACCAGCTCGGAGGGTTCCCAGCGCAACGGTACGCCGCACTGAAAACGTGCTCCGTCACGACTCCGTTTCTGCGACAGGCCCACGACTTTTCGGCCCTCCCAGAACACCTCCCCCGGACCGCGCCCGGCGAAACAGACCAGCGACCCCCAGGAGCCAGCCTGATAGCCGCCGTCGTACACCTCAGCGGCTACCCCGCAGTTGTCTAGGGCGCGCCGCCAGGCGTGACCCAACCAAGCAAAAGCACGCCCCACATCAGGCTCCCAAAGCGAGTCGTCCCGCGGCACCAACACATCAACCCACAAAAGATCGGTGAGCGAGACTAGTACTATCCCCCCGCCGGAGCGACGCCGCAGAACCGTCAGATTTCGCCGGTGGGCTGCTGGCGCATTCACTACTCGGGGATGCTGTCCGCTCCCCAAGACGATGGCTCGGGAGGTTGGACGCATGATCCACAACTCGCGCCGCCAGGAATTCGGCTGCATCGTATGAAGGAGACGGACCGACCCGCTGCGCTCGCTGATGGCCCAGGGCTTCGGCGAACCACCGGAGGCGGCGGCTGCGCCACTCCTCACGCCGATAGGGCTTGGTCGTCGCTCAGGTAAGCGGTCCAGTGATCGGGAACCTCGTCGGCACTGAGCCGAACGAGGGTGCTCCAGGTGGGTGGCTGTGGCGTGCGGCGCAACCGCATGTCGATCTCGCTGGGGAGTCGGTCTCGTTTGCGAGTGTTGCAGCGTCGGCAGGCCGCAACCACGTTGTCCCAGGTGTGGCCGCCGCCGCGGCTGCGCGGCCGTACGTGGTCAATGCTGTCGGCGCTATGGCCGCAGTACTGACAACTGTGATTGTCTCGGGCCAGCACACCTCGCCGGCTTAGCGAGCCGCACCGCATATACGGCGCCCTCACGTAATACCGCAGGCGAACCACTGAAGGGATCTCAAGGCTCAGGTTCTCCGATCGCAGCACCATGCCGCTGAGGTGCACCGTCTCGGCCTTCCCATCCAGCACCAATACCGCAGCCCGGCGTGCGGGCACCACGCTCAGGGGCTCGTTAGTGGCATTCAAGACCAGGGCCTGACTCATTGGCTCAAAAGCTAGCCCCACAGCGCCCGTTGGCTTACAAGGCCCTGGAGCACAGTCGTCTAAAGGACTTCGCCCAGCGCAACCAGGTCAAGGCATCTTTGACCTCCGGGACCTTTTCTGGATCGCCGTAGGCGGTCAACAAACGGAAGTCTCGATAAGAATCCGCCGACAGCGACCTCGCCTGGCGCAGCGCCTCCGCCCAGAGACGCGGTTGCCGCAGCAACTCCCACCCCACCCCCGGAACCAGACCGCCAAACCAGCGCCTCCAGCGAATGCGACTTCTCAGGCCCACCACCGACGTACCCTAATGGGCGGCAGGATCTCAGTGACTTTGCTGCGATAGAAACGGACCTGCCCCGACCTACAAGCCAGAGAACGGCAAATCTGCCCGCGTGACGAACCCTAACCCCGAGTCTCCAGCCGCCACTTCCTCAAAACGTGGTTTCGCGGCAACTTTTGAGGCCATCGCGGCAAATATCGAGCGGGTTGTCAAAGGTAAGCGTCGCCTAATCAGACTGCTGCTGCTTTGCTTGCTAGCAGAAGGCCACGTGCTCTTGCGCGACCCCCCCGGCGTGGGCAAGACAGTGCTCGCCAAGACAGTGGCACGTACTCTCGGACTCGAACTTGGTCGGGTTCAGTTCACGCCCGATCTGCTGCCGAGCGATGTCGTCGGAGTGTCGCTTTGGAATCCGGCCGATAACGAATTCGAGTTCAGACCTGGTCCGGTGTTTGCCGGGCTGCTGCTGGCTGACGAAATCAACCGCACATCTCCCCGTACTCAGGCAGCGTTACTGGAGGCAATGGCGGAACGCCAGGTCACCGTGGACGGCACCACTCATCAACTGAGTTCCCCCTTCTTGGTTATTGCCACGGAGAACTCCGAAGAGATCGAGGGCACCTTCCCCCTCCCCAACAGCCAGTTGGACCGCTTCCTCATGAGTCTGAGCGCAGGCTTTCCAGACCGCTCCGCAGAAGCCAAGATTCTTGAGTCACACCTCAACGGGGACCCGCTGGATGAGCTTCGGCCGATCACCGATGTCGCCGCCGTCAGAGCCATGATCGAGGCAGTACGGGCGGTACACGTGGCCCCGAGCGTGCGCGACTATCTCGTGGAGTTGGCCTCCAACAGTCGAGCACACGACGCTATTGACGGCGGGATCTCACCCCGCGCTGTACTAGGACTCCAGCGTGTGGCACAAGCCCGCGCCGCCGCCGGCGGCCGTAAGTTCGTGTTGCCCGACGATGTCAAGGATGTGGCCCGGCCAATCCTGCTCCACCGTATCTCCCTGAATAGGAGCGCCCAGTTCAACGGGATCACTCCAGCAGCTGTGATCGAGGAGATTCTGACCGACACGCCCAGCCCGCCGGTCAGAGTTCACTAATCGGACGGCGGCTTTGACACGAGCCGGCCTCCTAGCGCTGGTCTCAGGCATGGCGTTCGGAGCGGCCGCTCTTTTGTTCGGCTTGCCCGAACTCCTCCTCGTGGCGCTGGTGTGCGGAGCGCTGGTACTGCAGGCGATTGTCACAGTGTCTATCAGGCCGCCGCTACGCGCTGGATACACTCGCACGCGTCGGCGCATTCAAAGCGGTACACCCCTGGAAGTGTCGCTGCGCTTCTATAACACAGCCCGCCGCCGCAGCTTCCCCGAAGTCGCTATCTTCGACGAAGCTAGCGAACCTCTCGGACCGGTCCTGCGGCTCAGACGCATGCCAGCAGGCAGCGTCGCCGAAGGCCAATACCACCTAGCTACAGACAAGCGCGGCTGGCAACAGTTCGGCCCTCTGCTGGCCGAAGTTGAGGATCCCTTTGGGCTGGCTCGACGAAGCCACCGCCTCCTCCCCCAACGCCGCGTCCTCGTATGGCCACACATCGATGACTTGCCGATCTTGTCCGAGGCCATCTCCAAAGCCATCGATCGGAGCAGACACGCTCCTTTTCTGGGTAGTTCCGTCACCGACTTCCACAGCCTCCGCCGGTTCGAGCCCGGCGACGACCCTCACCGGATTCACTGGCCCGCTAGCACTCGCTACCAGGAACTTCTAGTCCGCCGATTCGATGCGGTGGAGCGCCCAGAGACTTTGCTGTTCCTCGAGACTGACCAAGCCGTCGCCAGCCCCCAGACCTTCGAACGCATGGTATCGGCCGCCGCCGGATTGGCTGTTACAGCCGCCCGCGAGACGGGATACCTCCGGCTGGTGACCAGCGACGGCAGAGAGGTACACGCTCGAGGAACACCGACAGCGGTGCTAGACGCCCTGGCCCTCGTCGGACAGGTTCCCGCCAGAACTCAACTTGAATCACAGCTGTTGGCCAGTGCAGTGGGCACGACCCTGGTTGCCGTAGTTGGCGAGGGAGCGGAGGACTACCCACCTGCGCTGGACCGCTTCGGTGAACGGGGGATCATCTTGCAGTTCTGGCAGGACGAACCAGCAGAAGAGTATGCCAACATGCTCACCATCGGCCCTCATCAGTCGACCACCGAGCGATGGGACGAGTTCCAGATGCGCCATAGCGGCTTGAGAATCCGATGAGTTCGCTGCGACGCCCGCTGGCTGGCTCCCTCGGCGGTGAGCTGCTGGCAGCGGCAGTCACCGTGGCGGCATTGGCCAGCAGCGTTCGCCTCTTCGAAGGGGCCTCGTTCCTTATCCCGGTTATCGGCTCGGCACTGCTATCACACCTGCTGGCAGCGGTGACACGGCGCGCCGGAGGGAGTTTGGCGCTCGGTGTGGCTTTCTCGCTAATCGCCACAGCCGCCCTACAACTCTGGCTGCACTACCCCCACACAACTTGGTACGGAATACCTCAGCGGGCCACTCTGACGGCTCTGGGAGAGGATTTTCGCGCTGCCTGGGATCTGCTGGTGGGGAGCAGCGTGCCACTGCCGGAGCAAACCGGCCTGATAGTCGCCGCCGCCGCGGTGGCGTGGCTGCTTGCCGTGCTCGGTGATTGGGCAGCCTTTCGCGTCGGCGGACGCGGCGAGGCTCTGGCGCCCGCTGCAATCCTGCTGGTGCTAGTGGCCATGTTCGGTACCGGAGATGGCACGATTCTCTACCCGGCGATCACCGTGGGATGCGCCGTCGCTTTCGCCCTGGTCCACGCCCGGGCGCGTACAGCAGCCAGGCTTCCGACCGTCGAATCTAAGCAACGGCACCGCTGGTACCTGCCCGGCGGGCTTTTGGCCGGCGCCATCGCAGTAGGTGCCGGCACGCTAATCACGGCTGTTCTGTTGCCCTCGCTGACTAGTGGACCTCTGCGGAGCTTGCTAGACGGAGAGGAACCGGCCGCGCCCCCCGCTCGCCAGATAGTGCTCAGCCCGCTCGTCGCCTTGCCGGGCCAGCTTCAGCAGAACCCCGAGCTGGAACTTTTCACCGTCTGGAGCACTGAGCGGTCCTACTGGCGCCTGACCGCGCTCGGCGACTTCAACGGTCTGGTCTGGTCGCTTGAGGAGACCACGGGAACAGTCACCGGATCGCTGCCAACTCTGGAGGCAACCTCGGGGCCGGTGAGCCAGACCACACAGAGCTACCAAATCGGAGCGCTAGCAGCGGTTTGGCTTCCAGCTGCTTACCAGCCCATGGCTTTCGAAACCTCAGCCTCTTCATTCACCGCCAACTTTGAACCGATCTCCTCGACCCTGCTAGTGAGTTCGGGGCGAAGAAACGCCGACGGTCTGCGCTATACCGTTCAATCAGCTGTGCCGCGCTTCGATCCAGCTTTCCTCGGTGCCCTGCGCAACGACCCCGCGGCACAGCCTCCGGGTTTCCTGGAGTTGCCTGAAAACTTGGATCCATCCTTGCGGGAGCTGGCTACAGCCGTCACCGCTGGCCGGGACGGACCCTACAATCAGGCCCTCGCTCTCCAGAACTGGTTCCGCCAGAACTTCAGCTACGACCTGGGGGTGAGTCCTGGCCATTCCAGCGACCGACTCGAGACTTTCCTGTTCAATGAGAGGCGCGGGTACTGCGAACAGTTTGCAGGCGCATTCGCCACGCTGGCTCGCACCCTGGGACTGCCAGCGCGGGTGGCGGTGGGATTCACCCCGGGGATCGCTCTGGAAACCGGCACCGACGACCGGGTTCTCTACAGCGTTCGCGGCAAGCACGCGCACGCCTGGCCGGAGATCTTCATTAGCGGTGCCGGCTGGGTGGCGTTCGAGCCCACCCCTGGGCGTGGCGCCCCGGGAGCCGAGACCTACACGCTGGTGGCCGAACAGCAGGACTCCTCCACCGAAGATTCCGTCCCAGATTCAACTCCCCCACCGGTGGCTAATGCCGACCCCAGCCCGGGCCCCCCGACCTCAGACCCACCAATCGCCACCCCATCCGATAGTGACGGAAGCAACTCGGGCGCCACCCACCTAGCTATCCGGATCGGCCAAGTGGCAGGTTTGGTGGCTGCAGCTCTGGCCCTAATCGGCGCTGTATACGTAACAACCACCGCCGCCCTGCGCCACTACCAGCAGCGCCGGCGCCGCCGCTGGGCGGGAAGCGATACGCGCCGTAACACACTGGTGGCGTGGGAGGAGATACTCGAACTGCTGCGATCCCGCCAGCTCAGACCGCGCCCGTCGGAAACTCCACTTGAGTTGGGGCTGCGCGCGGCCCGACTACTCGGCCCAGCACCGGATCAATGGCAGCATCTGGCTTTTTGTACTTCGGTAGCCGCTTTTGCCGGCGATCCACTACCCGCCAATTGGGATCAGAAGGCGAGAACAGCCGCAACTGCCATCACCACCAGCCTGACAGATTCCCTGACGCCCGCGATGCGCCTCCGCCGGATGCTAGATCCTTATCCCTGGAAGTTGTTGCGACTCCCGGGCTATCGGCAACGCCATAGCGGCCTGTTGAACACTTACTGGACGAAGGCGGTGGCCCTTCGGCTCTGGCAGTTCAGTCACCGCGCCGGTCGCGGTTGAAGCGGTCGCGCATGCGCTGAGCGGGTGATCCCGAACCGTCGCGCAAGGCGCCGCTGAGCGGGTTGCGCGAGATCTGCTGCAGTCCGGCCTTGCCCACTAGGCGAGCATTTCGCTCAAAGAACATCGCCGAAGCCAGCATTATGAGGAAACCCACGAACGACAGCCAGAACGAAGTAGACAACGTGAAGATCATAAAGACGATTCCGGCAATGAACCCCAAAACCGACCGCCTCAGGTTGCGGAACCCGTGCCGGAACACCGTGGTGGAACGAACCTCCTCGGCAAGTTCAGGGTCGGTCTCGTAGAGATTGGCCTCTATCTCGCTGAGGATCCGTTGCTCGTCTTCCGACAGCGGCACGTTTCTGACTCCCTTCACCCTGGCAGTATTCGGTCAACCGAGCACATACCGGTCGACGAGCTTTAGTCTCGCACATGCGGCGCGCCACCACAACATCCGACGGCTCAAGGGGCGCTTATCTCGGGACTCTGACCCCAGGCAGACTGCGTGCTCGCCGGGGCAATAACCTGCGCACCAAATCGCTCTCGCAACTCGTCGACCGCCTGGTCAAGTGCGGATGTAAGCCTGCCGTCAGCCTCTTCCAGCGTAAGTTGCTCGGCGCCGCCGACTGATAGACCGCCGGCGCCGAGCCCCAGCAAGCGAACTCCCGCTGTTACGTCCACTGATGCCAGCAGCTCTCTAGCCGCCCGGGCAATCTGGGGAGCGTGAGCGGTCGGCTGAGTCAGGGTGCGAGAGCGCGTAACGGTCCGAAAGTCAGCAAACCGCAGCTTTAGCACGATGGTCCGGGCGATACATCTGGCTTTGCGTAGCCGAGCGGCCACGGTCTCAGCCTGACGCACCAGCTCGTTCCGCAAGGCCGTCGGATCCGCAATATCAGTTTGAAAGGTCACCTCGGTACTTAGCGACTTTGGTGACCTCTCCGACACTACTGGCCGGGGGTCGTGGGCTTTGACCAGCTCGGCGAGACGGCGTCCGTGCGCTTGTCCAAAAGAGGCCACTAAGTCCTCAGTTGACAGCGAGGCCAAATCCCCAACAGTCTCAATACCTAGCCGTTGTAACCCAGCTCTAGTAGCAGGACCCACCCCCGGCAAGGAACGCACTGGCAACCGGTGTAAGAAAGCCAAGGCTTCACTGGGCTCCACCACCACAATCCCCTTACCCGGTCGCACACCACTCGTGCTCGCCTGAGGTTTGGCCTGCTCGGATGCCAGCTTCGCCAGCAGCTTGTTCGGCGCAACCCCCACCGAGCAACTAAGGCCCTCAAGACGCAGAAGGTCGCTTCGAATCCGCTCAGCGATCTCTAAGGGCGTACCGAACAAACGGCGGGCGCCGGTCACATCCAAGAAAGCCTCGTCCAGCGCTAACGCCTCCACCAACGGAGTGAAAGTCCTGAACAGGTGCATAATGCGCCCGCTGAGCTGGCGGTAGTAATCACCATCAGGCGGCAGGAACACGCCTTCGAGGCAAAGCAAGCGGGCGCGTCCGGTGGGCATCGCCGAGTGAACACCAGACCTGCGAGCCTCGTAGGAAGCTGCCGCCACTACTCCACGAGGGCCGACCCCTCCGACTATGACTGGCCGACCAGCTAACTCGGGGTGTCGCAAGACCTCGGCGGCGGCGAAAAAGGCGTCCATGTCGACATGCAGCACATTGGCCGCACCAAGCGGGCTCACACTGCCACGCTAGACCTCCCCCGACGTTGCTGCGGCGGTCCCGAGCTCTCCTAACATGGTCGGCGTGAAGCAGGAGGAGGTCGCCTCCACCGGCCGCGCGGCCCTCCCAGGTCGCAGGGCAAGAGCCGTCGCCACCCTGGCCATCCTGCTGGCGGGGATCTGCGGAGGCCTCATCGGCTATGCCCTCGTGGACGTGACTTGCTCTGGCAGCTGCGGCTGGCAGTTAGGTGTGGGCACCCTCGTAGGCGCCGTAGCCAGCGCCTCAGGTGTCGCCATCGTGGCATCCCTCACACTGCGCGCCATGCACGAATGGCGAGCCAACCCAACGGCGGCAAGCCGGACGCGAAGGCGTTCTGGCCGACCGCCTCGACTCTGATGAACCCGGCAAGCGGTGGCCAGGGTGGCTGCTGAAACAGCGCGGCGGCTGCGCACGGCCGGTGCCTGAAGATCGGACGGCATAGCACTCATGGCGACGCGCATCTTGACTGTGGAGGACGACGAACGGATTCGGACCTCTTTACGACTGGCCCTGGAAGACGAAGGTTGGGAGGTGGAGGAGTCCTCCAACGGAGAGGCCGCATTGAACATTTTCCGCCGGCAGCCTGCTGATGTTGTGCTCATCGACATCATGCTGCCAGGCGTTGACGGTTTCGAGGTGTGCCGTTCGCTGCGGCGGATCAGCAATGTTCCCATAGTCATGGTTACTGCCCGGGAGGACACCCACGACATCGTGGCAGGACTAGAAGCCGGTGCCGACGATTACCTCACCAAGCCATTCGCACCTAAGGAGCTTTCCGCCCGCATCCGGGCTTTACTCCGCCGAACTCGGACAGCCGAGGGCTCGATCACCAACTTCATCTTTGCCGACCTGGAAGTGCAGGCTGAAGAAGGTGTCGTCCGCCGCGGGGGCCAGGAGATCAACCTCACTAAGACCGAACTTCGCCTACTCGTTGAGTTGGCATCTAGCCACGGCCGGACCCTCAGCCGGGAAGCTCTGCTAGAGCGGATCTGGGGGTACGACTACTTCGGCGACAGCCGTCTCGTGGACGTACACATACGGCGGCTACGTACCAAGATTGAGGCCGATCCCGCCAACCCCCGTCACGTAGTCACCGTTCGCGGCGAGGGCTACAGGCTGCAGCCATAAGACCGGTGGCGGCGCGAGTCTCGCTACGGCTGCGCGTCAGTCTGGTATTCGGTCTAGGAGCGCTAGTGCTGGCCGCCAGCTTGTCGTTGATCACCTACGAGCTAACCCGCGACAACCTGCTATCCCGACGGGAGGAAACCTCGCTGGCGCGCGTCCTGTTCAATGCCACGCAGGTAAGTCGGCTAATCGACGCCGAATCCACCGAACAAGAACTGCGGGAACTGCTGCAGAACCTCTACACGCCGCTGGGGGCACGCCCCGTCATCCGCTTCGGCGACCTCTGGCTCTCAGCCAATCCCGTGGAGTTCAGCGAGCCGCAGATCGACCCTGATTTAAAGGAAACCGTGGCGTTAGGGCGGGCCGCCCAGATGCGCTACGTAGTCGGGGAAACTCCCTTTGCTGTAATCGGCATCCCTTACTTCGATATCGACGCTGCCTACTACGAGGCGGTACCACTCGACGACATAGCGGCCACGCTGAGTTCGCTGCTGATCGCTCTGCTTACCGGTAGTGCCATCACGGTCCTAGCCGGCATCGGGATCGGGATATGGGCCTCACAGCGGGCGGTTCAACCTCTCACCGACATCGGTGAAGCCGCCGAAGCAATCGCCGTCGGCGATCTGAGCACACGTCTCGAGAGCACCGATCCCGACCTCCAAAGGCTCTCGCGGTCGTTCAACCAGATGGCCAGCGCGCTGCAGGATCGAATCGAACGAGATGCCCGCTTTGCTTCCAACGTGAGCCACGAGTTGCGCTCGCCGCTCATGACCCTCACCGCTTCCCTGGAGGTTCTGCGCAAGCGGCAATCCGAACTGCCGGCCCGCTCACAGGCGGCGCTGAACCTGCTCAGCGCCGACCTTGAACACTTCAAGCAGCTGGTCGCCGACCTGCTGGAGATCTCCCGCTATGACGTCGGAGCCGCCGCCTTGGAGCTAGAGGACTTTGAAATCACCGAGTTCGTCCAGCAGGCGGCGCGAGCGGCGGGCCACACTCCTCGGGTCACGCCGGGGCCGGGAACTGAGGGCCTAATATTGCGCGCAGATCGGCGCCGTTTAGCCCAAGTCCTAGCGAACCTGCTAGAGAACGCCCATAATCACGCTGGCGGCGCCAGCGAGATCCAGGTAAAGCACTCCGACTCTGTGGTGGAGATTGCAGTTCTCGACGCTGGTCCGGGTGTGGCCCCTGAAGATCGCGATGTCATCTTCGACCGCTTCTCTCGTGGCAGCAGGCAAAGTTCGGGAGGCCGGTTTAGTGGAACCGGGCTAGGCCTAGCGCTAGTGGTCGAACATGTGCGCTTACACAGAGGTTCGGTCTGGGTCACCGATCGCCCCGACGGCGCCACCGGTGCCTGCTTCGTGGTCGCATTACCGGTGGGGACCCGTGAGTAATCGACGGCGACGGAATCTCCGCCATTCGACCGCTCAGCGGATGCTGGTAGCCGTCGTGGTACTAGCAGCGGTGACGGCCTGCGGGGTACCCCAAGATCCAGAACCGCGCGTATTGGACGCTTCAGACTTGCCCGAAGAACTGGCGGTGCCTGCCACTACCACGAGTTCTACCGAAGCTCCAGTGCCGCGCCAGACGGTATCGCTGTATTTCGTGGCCGGCGAGGGCCTAGGCCAGCCTGTAAAGCGCGAGCTAGCGACGTTCCCCAGCCTGGTAGCTGGTCTTGAGGCGCTTATTGCTGGCCCGACCGAAGAGGAGGCGTCCGCCGGCCTTACCTCGGTCATCCCCGCTGAGACGATAATCCTCGGCAGCGACCTGATTAACGGCGTCCTACAGATCAATTTGGCTCAAGGCGCCCTTGAGCAGATCGAAGGTGAACTGCAGCGGCTAGCGATCGCCCAACTGGTCTTCACTGCCACAGAAATCCCAGGCGTGAGTTGGCTCTGGGTTTTGATCGAAGGCGAACCCCGAGCTCTGCCGACTGACGAGGGCGACTTGGAAGCACCGGTCGGGCGGGTTCACTACGCCTCGCTAGGACCACCGGGCCCTGCCGCCTGGCGCCCCTAGGACCTACAAGCCTCCGCCACTTGCCAGAGTGAGGCGGGGATCTGCTTCAGCGCAGCAGTGGCCTCCGCCAGCGGCACTAGCCCGATACGCCCTGCCTGCACTGCCACCATCTGACCGAACTCTCCGGCGTGGGCGGCATCTACGGCCGCCACCCCAAACGAGGTGCACAACACCCGATCGAAAGCAGTCGGTGTCCCCCCACGCTGTGTGTGGCCCAGCACGGTGATCCGGGTCTCCAGGCCGGTGCGTAGCTCGATCTCTGAAGCCACAATGGCGCCAATGCCCCCCAAGCGAGCGTGTCCGTATTCGTCAACACCCGGCTCGGGAACTTCAAGGCTGCCCTGGACCGGGCGCGCCCCTTCGGCGACCACCACCACCGAGGATTGAGCTCCGGCGATGTGCCTGCTGGCCAGGTCGGACGAGATCGCCTCGATGTCAAAAGGGTGCTCGGGAACCAGGATCGCGGCAGCACCCCCAGCTACCCCTGCCCATAGGGCCACGTGTCCGGCATGGCGCCCCATCACCTCCACAACCATGATTCGATTGTGAGATTCAGCAGTCGTATGCAACCGATCAATGGCGTCTGTTGCCGTCTGCACCGCGGTCTCGAAACCGAAGGTGAGCTGAGTGCCCCCCACATCATTGTCAATGGTCTTCGGTACACCAATCAGCGCCACGTGGCGGTCGCGGCGCAGCCTGTGGGCCACACTCAAGGTGCCCTCACCACCCACGACGATCAGCGCTTCAACACCACGACGTTCCAAGACCTCAATAACCCTGTCTGGTCCGTCGCTGGTCATGTAGGGCTGAATCCGCGACGTTCCTAGGATCGTGCCGCCGCGGGACAGGATCCGGGCGGCTCGCTCGACGCTGATCGGGCTGGCCTCGTCTTCCACGACCCCCCGCCAACCATCCCGGAACCCCAGAACCTCGTCTCCCCAGCGCCGAGCACCGTGCAAAACCACTGCTCGTATTACTGCGTTGAGCCCCGGACAGTCCCCGCCGCCGGTCAGGATGCCGAGACGCACCGCTAACTCAATCGAGTTCGGCGAGAGCCTTGCGCAGCTGCCGCACTGCCTGACCGATGCGCTGCTCGTTTTCGATGAGCGCGAAGCGCACATATCCCTCGCCGCCGGGTCCGAAGCCGCCCCCGGGCGACACGGCCACATTCGCTTGTGTGACCAGGAACGAAGCAAAGGTAACTGAATCCATGTGGCGGTAAGGCTCAGGTATGCGAGCCCAGACAAACATGGTGCCCTTTGGCGGGTCTACCTGCCAGCCGATGCGCGCCAGGCCGTCACAGAGGCTGTCCCGTCGGCTCTGGTAGGTCTCATTCACCAGTTTCGGGTAGTCGGATGCCTCGTTTAGCGTCACCGTGGCAGCGATCTGGACGGGCTGGAAGGTTCCGTAGTCGAGGTACGACTTCAGCTTGGCCAGCGCAGCCACCACTTCGGCGTTGCCGACCATGAACGCCACTCGCCAGCCGGCCATCGAGAAGGACTTGGTGAGGGAATAGAACTCCACGGCCACCTCAAGGGCGCCGGTGGCTTCCAAGATGGACGGCGGACGGTAGCCGTCAAACGCGATATCGGCGTAGGCGAAGTCGTGGACGACGAGCACGTCGTGTGCCCGGGCAAAGTCCACCACCCGCTGCATAAAGTCCAGATCGACGCAGGTGGTCGTGGGATTGTGCGGGAACGACAGCAAGATGACCCGCGGCTTGGGCCACGAGTACTCCCAACGCTGGCGGAGCACCTCTTCGAGATCATCTCCGACCGAGAGAGGGATTTTGCGGATCTCCGCCCCGGCGAAGAGCGGAGCATAGAGGTGAATCGGATACGAGGGCGCCGGGACCAAGACGGCGTCCCCGGGCTGCAGTAGCACCCACATCAGGTGCGAGAGCCCCTCCTTGGCGCCAATAGTGTTGATGACCTGCGTCTCGGGATCCACTTCCACCCCGAATCGGCGGAGATACAGATCAGCTACTGCGCGGCGGAGTTTGGGGATGCCCCGGCTTAGCGAGTAGCGGTGATTGCGTGGGTTGCGCGCGGCTTCGGCCAGCTTCTCCACCGCAATGTCGGGAGATGGCAGGTCGGGGTTACCAAACCCCAGATCAATGATGTCTTCACCTCGGCGGCGGCCCTCCACCTTTAGGCGATCGATCACGGAGAAGACATAAGGAGGGAGGTTGGTGATACGGCGGAACTCCATCGCTTTGGAGGCTAGCGAGCGCGTTCCATCGCGCCGTAGTGTCCTTGGCCAGTGAGTTGATCTAACCCCAGGTGAGCTGCTCCGATGACCCCTGCCCGGTCACCGTGGTGGGCCAAACGTATGGCCACCGGCGGGTATCGGGCGTGTTTTAGGTAGATCTCAGCTAGGGCTTCGCGTACCGGCGTGAGAAAGACATCTCCGAGTTCGGACAGTCCCCCACCCAGCACTACCACCTCGGGAGCTGTGAGCACGATCAAGTTGCTGAGCCCCAGTGCAATCCAACGGGACCAATCGCGTAACAGCCTGAGCGCTACCAGATCGCCCGCCTTCGCCAGCTCGGCTACGTGCTCACCCCGCAGATCAGCGATGCGGCCGGCCACGCGTTCCCGTAGCTCCGGTGCTCTGCCGGCGCTGGCGGCCTCCCGAGCGGATCTCCCGAGAGCCTCACCAGAGGCCAGCTGCTCCCAGCAGCCGCGACGCCCACAGGGGCACTCTGGGCCGGCGGGAGCCACAATCATGTGCCCCGCTTCGCCGGCGAAGCCGTGAGCACCGCGCCGGATCTCGCCGTCTAGCAGCAAAGCAGCCCCTACCCCGGTGCCTAAAGTCACCAAGATCGCATCGGCTACGCCGGCAGCCGCGCCGTTCTCCAGCTCACCGCGCAGCGCCGCAGTGGCATCGTTGTCCACCGCCACCGGACAACTGAGGCGCTCGGCCAGCAGCGCCCGCAGCGGGAAGTGGTCGATGGCCGGGATATTCGGCGAGGTCACTACCACACCCGACCGATTCACCAGCCCGGCGCATCCCACACCCACCGCGGCAATCGGCGCGGAGAGGTCCAACTCAAAGCCCTGCACCAACTCACAGATTGCGTCCACGATGTCGGCCGTGTGCTCGGGACACTTGCTGCGCCCGACGACGGGCACGGCTAAATCGGTTCCCAGCACCTCTGCCCGAATGTTGGTTCCGCCTACGTCAACACCGACCACATGCAAGGCGCTCACCTCAGCGCTGCCGAGCTATACCGAAGCTGCCTGAGACTCGAGAGTGGCGCGTTCGACAGCAGCGAAACGCAAGTTGTCGTCTGCATTAATACCGGAGCTGCCTGAGACTCGAGAGTGGCGCGTTGGCTGTGCTGTGTCGCCGATCTCACTCGGGTGTAGGCGTCGGCTGCGCGCTGACCGACTCGATACGGCGTCGGAGTTGATCCAGGGCTGTTTGCATGATGCGTGACTTTGCGCGTCGCTTGACGAAGCCCGGAATCGCCACCGCCAACTCGGCCGATAGTGAGTAGGTAATCAACGTCTTCGTTCCGTCCTCACCCGCCGATACCAACTCGTACTCACCATCGATGTGCCGTACCTGATCACCTTCGGTGAGTCGCCAAGCAACCCGGAGCGGGTTAGTGCCGTAGAAGTACTTGAGCGTATAAGTCACGCTGCGTCCCATTGCAGCCGCCCGATACGCCACAAGACCACCGGCACCACTGTCGTCGCGGCGCAACACCCGAGCCTCTTTGATGTCCGGAGCCCACTGTGGGTAGCTCTCAAAATCCAGGATCACGGCGAAGCAGTCCGCCGGCGAGGCGCTCACCAATACTTGCCGGGTCGAGAACTCAACCATGTCGCCTCTCTCCCACAGCCTGGGACCGCCTCGGGAACCCGCCACGGACTGCACCCCACAGAGCAATCACTCCCAGACCATACACGCCGGCAAGAACGCCGAAGGAAACCGGCCCGAAAGGACGCAGCGCAGCGCCCGTTAACCCAGCGGCAAACTGCACCCCGGCAGCCAGCCACAACTCGATCCTCACCGCCGGCGGGGCCCCAGGCAGGTGCAGAAAGGCGACCATGGCCGAGATTTGCTCGCTGCGACTCCGGCGCACCGCCACGCCGTAAGCCCGCAGAAAAGCTGCACAGCCAACTCCAAACAGCGCTAAGCCCACCACCTGGACAGCCACGTCGGCCGGCGACGGAGCGGCTACACCCAGCGCGATGACGAGGCAAAGCACGGCAGTAGCGATGCGGGAGGCAAGCAGGAAACGCCTATCCCTAATCGCGTTAACACCCTCAGAGCGCGGCAATTTCAACTGAGGGCGCGACATAACTGCTCGGCTAGATGGTCGTAGCTGAACTGCTCGACAGCGCGCCGCCGAGCCGCCGCGCCCATCTGGCGGCGGCGCTCGGGATCATCTAGCAAGCCAGCCAATGCGTCCGCTATCGCCGCCGTGTCGTCGGGATCTTCGACCACCAAGCCACCGACCCCGTGGGCTACAGCTTCAGCCGCTCCCCCGCTGTCGCCGGCCACTTGTGCCACGCCGGCCGCGGCCGCCTCCAGGAACACGATCCCAAACCCTTCCTGCTCAAGCCCCCACCAGCGTTTGCGGCACAGCATCGCGAACAAGTCGGCCGCTCCGTACAAATCTGCCAGCTCCTGCTCGCCAACCCGTCCAAGCAGGCGTGCGGGCGCGCCCGTTCGACGCACGATTTTTGCTAGTCGGCTGCTGTCCCGGCCGCCACCAACGATGCAGAGGCGCAAATCGGGTCGGCTGGGAGCCAGACGCGCTACTGCCTCTATTAGGCGATCCATACCCTTTCGGGGCACCAGACGGCTAACGCTCAGCAGCAGAGTCTCACTTTCGCTGACCCCGATGCGCTGGCGCGCCGCCCGGCGCCGCTCGGCGCTGAGCGGCACGAAACGCGCCACATCCACGCCAGGCGGTACGTAGTCTTCGGCGACCATCTCGGGACACCGCCGCCGCGCCTCAGCTGCTGCGTAGCAGCTAGCAGATATCACCAACTCTGCACCTGCCAGAGTTCTCTGCAGAACCCCAGATACGCCCGGTATCCGAGCCGGCACGGTTACCTCGGCGCCATGCAGCACTACTCCGTATGGAACTGCCAACCGCGTCCCTAGCGCACCCACGGGAACTGCCGGGTCAAAGACCACCAGCTCGGCTCCGGTGTTGTTCAACAGCCGACGGATCTCCTTGAGCACCCTGGGTAACGGCAGCAAGAAGGGCGCTGCGCTGCGCACTATCGGGTACGCCTCCCCAGCGTCAAAAGCGGCGGCACCAGGGTGCGGACGCGTCAGCACGGTAAAACGGTCAGGCGGTAGCCGACGCCAGAGTTCCCAGAGATAATTCTGAATTCCCCCCACCTTGGGTGGAAAGTCGTTGGTAACCAGAAGATGACGACGAAGAGACTTTGCGCCGGCCTCAGGCGTTGGTGCCGGCAGGCTCACGAGCCCCAGCCCGCTGCCACGCCGTTTCCCTCAGCGTCGTCGAAGCCCGGGTCCGAGTCGGCCACTTGCCCCGGGCTACCTGCGACTCTCACTCCCAGGCGACTCGCCGCCCAGTCCGCGTGGCGGGCCAGCATCTCATCGGGATGCTGCAGGTAGCGCCGTACCGTGTCGGCCACTGCTGGATCGGTTTCATCGCCGGTGTTAGCTAGCACCACCAGCGCATTACGTCGCAGATAGCGCGGGTCACGGTTGGGGATATACCAACGCCCGTAGCGCTGCATCAACTCCTCGTCCCTAGCAGCTAGTAGCTCTAAAACATCCACCGAGGCATCTTCGCCAGGATCGCTTGACTGCTCCGCTCGCCGGTTCGGCGGGCAGACCTCTTGGCAGTCGTCGCAGCCGTATAGCCGATCGCCAAGAGCCTCCCGGAACTCGGTAGGGAAGTCGCCCGTGGCCTGCAGCAGCCACGCCAGACAGCGGTTGGCGTCCACGACTCCGGGAGCGATAATCGCTCCTGTCGGACAACCCTCTAGGCAACGTCGGCAAGGTCCACAGCCGTCAGGTACCAGCTCTCCAGAGTGTCGTAGTACCGCATCGGTGACCACCGTTCCCAACACGAACCAGCTACCGGCTTTGCCCAGCAGCAGATTGCTGTTCTTGCCGTAGAAGCCCAGACCGGCTCGCCGGGCGGCCTCTCGGTCCACGAGGGCGTTGTCGTCTGCGACCACGACAGCCCGGTGGCCGGCCTCGACCAGTACTCGAGCCACCGCAGCTAGCGCATTCCGCAGCTCGCCGTAGGTGTCGCCAGTGGCGTAGCGGGCGACCCGCGCCAGCGGGCGAGTGGTATCGGACTTGGCTGGCCGAGGGCGGGCGTAGCTCATTGCTCCCACAACTAGGGAGGCGGCACCAGGGAGTATGCGGGCTGGATCGGTCGAGCGTTTGGGATTGCGGTAGGTGAACTGCATGCCGGCGTTAAGTCCTTCCGCCTTGCGGTCGAGGAGCGAGCGCAGCGTGCTCTCGAAGACCTCCACCGGCGCCACACCCACCGCCGCTAACCCGGAGCGCCGCCCTACCTCACGCAGTCGCTCCTCAAACCCCCCGGTCGCCACTATCGCTTGGCCTCCCCGACCCTCAGAGCTTGAGAAATCTCGATCCAGCGAGCCAGTTTGGCCGCTACGGCGCCGGAGTCCAGCGCCTCGGCCGCAAGGCGCAGACCCTCGTGCAAGTCGGTGGCCAGGTCTGCTACCACAAGCCCGGCCGCTGCATTCAGGCAGACGATCTCTCGCACCGGCAGCGGCTCGCCGGCCAACAGGGCGCGGGTGACAGCCACACCTGCTGTCACATCGGCACCGGCCAGGTCGGCTAGTTCGACAGTGGACAAACCCAACTCCTCCGGAGTCACGACGTAGCGCTCGATCCGTCCCTGGCGCAGCTCAATCACTTTGGTCGGTCCGACCGTGGACAACTCATCGAGGCGGGGATAGCCATGCACAACCATGGCTCGTTGAGCACCGGTGACGGCCAGCACCTCGGCCATCCGCTCGGCCATAGCTGGGTCGTTTACGCCAATGACCTGGCGGCTCACGCCGGCTGGATTCGCCATCGGACCTAAATAGTTAAAAGCCGTGGGAATCCCCAGGCTGCGTCTACAGGGGCCGGCGTGGCGCAATGCCGGATGGAACAGAGGTGCGAGACAAAACGCGATTCCCGCTCGCTTAAGGCACTCAGCCACACCAACAGGCCCCAGGTCCACCGCCACACCCAGCGCCTCCAACAGGTCGGCTGAACCACAGGCCGAGGAGACCGCACGATTGCCGTGCTTACAGACACGAGCACCAGCGCCGGCGGCCACCAGCGCCGCCATTGTCGAGATGTTAAGGGTGCCGCTGTTGTCACCTCCGGTTCCGCAGGTGTCGATTAGCCCCATCGCGTCGGCATCCACTTCCACATCCAGCGCCGCCGCCCGCAACCCCTCCAGCAGACCGGCTAGCTCGGCAGCTGTCTCACCCTTAGTACGCAGACCGACCAGCAACCCTCCTATCTGTGCCTCCGAAGCATCTCCAGCCAGCATGGCGTCCGCCGCAGCCCGAGCCTGACGGCCCGATAGATGCTCACCCGCAACCAGCGTCCTGAACAGCTCGGCAAAGTCCGCCTTGTGGTCGGAGTTCGAGACGTCGGAAGTTTCAGCCATTTGCTGTCCTCGGTTGATACCAGATTGAGTGTTGTAGGACCCACCGGCGGCACCTGCTGGGGCGACACCGAAGGTGGCGCTAGGCCTACCCCTAGCATGCCAACCGTGCTTGATTGTGCCGCATCGGAGTCTGGGGAGATCCTTGTCATCGACGTCGGCAGCACAAGCGTGCGAACGGCAGTCCTAGATCGGAACGGTCAGCTGCATCACACCCGCCGGCTGCCAACTCCGAGACAATCGCCGGCTCCGGGTTTATTGGAATTCGATCCGGTGTCTCTAGCCAACACCGCCCTCCGAGCCGCCAGGGAGACACTCGCAGCAGCCGGACCTGTAGTTGCTGTGGGCATCGCCAACCAGCGCGCCTCAACGGTGGTATGGGAACGCCTCAGCAGCAAGCCTGTGGGACCAGGGCTCGGCTGGCAAGACCTCCGGACAGCGCTGGACTGTCTCGCGCTGCAGAATGAAGGATTGCGCCTGGCCCCTAACCAACCTGCCACTAAGGCCGCCCATCTGGTCACATCCGCTGGGAGTGATCCCGCCGAACTCTGTGTGGGAACTCTGGACTCTTGGCTCATATGGCATCTCACCGGCGGGTCCGCACACATCACCGACGCCACCAACGCAGCCATCACCGGGTTATGTTGCGAAGACCGTGTGGAATGGGATTTGGCGGTTGCTGAACGGCTCGGCCTGGCTGCAGCGAGCCTGCCTCGCATCACCGACAGCACCGGACCGCTAGTAACAGCCACTGCCCTACCAGGGGCACCGCCAATCACCGGGCTCGCTGGAGACCAGCAGGCTGCGATGATCGGAGCCGGTTGCGTTCAGCGCGGCGACGTGAAAATCACCTTCGGCACCACCGGCACACTAAACGCCTGCCTAGGTCCCGGTGATCCCCCGGCGGAGACCCGCGGGCCCAGCGGCACCTTTCCCATCGTGGCCTGGCAGCGGCAAAGTCAGGTGACCTGGGGAGTCGAGGCGATGATGCTCAGCGCCGGTAGCTGCGTGGCATGGCTCTGCGAGCTTGGACTGATCCAGCATCCTGGCGATTCGGACGCCCTTGCAGCAGCCTGCGCTGACACGGGCGGAGTTACTTTCGTACCTGCCCAGATAGGCCTGGGCACACCCGAATGGGATTTCGGCGCTCGTAGCGCGTTCGGTGGCGTGACTACCGCCACTACCGCCGAACATCTCGTACGTGCCGTGCTTGAGGGCGTCGCTCACCGCGGGGTAGATCTGCTCAACGCGGCTAGAGGTGACAGCGGGCTGGAGTTGGCCGAAATCGTCGTCGACGGAGGCATGAGCACCAACGGCACGTTCCTACAGGCGCTCGCCAACATTTCCCAAGGCCCCGTGCGAGTCGCCCCGGAGATCGAGTGCACCGCTCTTGGGGCGGGCTACCTGGCGGGCCTGGGGGTCGGAGTCTGGGATAGCTGGGAGGAGGTGTCCTCGCTGCGCTCGCCGCGTGGCATCGTGCAGCCTCGGGGCTTCCTAGACCGGGCAGCGTGGCAAGAGGCCAAACAGAGCGCCATAGGGTGGCATCCCGATCTCAGCGAGGTCTCCTTTTGAACTGCAGCGCTTAGGGAACACTGTCCGCGGCGAGGCAGGGAACCGGCAAGGTAGGGAACATTGAGACAGTAAACGTGCCGTGACCCGACTGCCTTGGCAGACTGTTAGCGACGGCGAGCCGGCTAGGTGACCGCGGTGCCGCGCCGGCAACGGCGCAGGTATTGAGGAAGGTCGGGGCTCCGCAGGGCAGCGGTGCTGGCTAACAGCCAGTCGAGGCGACTCGCAGGAAAGTGCCACAGAGAACAGACCGCCGACGACCCGCCAGTCGGGTCGGGCAAGGGTGAAACGGTGCGGTAAGGGCGCACCAGTGCCTCGGGTGACCGGGGCAGCTCGGCAAACCCCACCGGGAGCAAGGCCAGACAGGGGGTGGCAGCCCGCCAGCGTTCAACCCAGCGCAGCCCCCGGGTAGGCCGCACAGATAGATGGTCACTCAAGGCCTTAGGGCCTGGACAGAACCCCGCCTATAGGCCGACTCGTCGTCAACTCGCTGTCACGCTCACCGCGGCGGCTGCGACACCCCAACCAATCGCCCGCGGCGCAAGAAGTCTCGCCGGCGATTGGCGTCGCCCAGACCAAAGCGTCGCCACGACCACCAGAGCGCCAACGCACCGATTACCTCCATGGCGACTAACACCCAGGTCGACCTGAGTTCTGGCCCGCCCACCTCGCCGTCGGCCAGCGGCCACCAGAACGTCTCGGTTCGCAGCCAGGCCCCAGCCAGTAGGAGGTGGCAAAAGAGTCCAACCGGAAGCCCTAGCCAGCGGCGTTGCAGCAGTCGCCGACCCCACCCCAACAACATCACGGCCGTCATAGTCGCTATTGGGAATAGCAACGTGCTCATAACCCATAGACCATCGATGGCGTGCCCCAGCGCAGGAAGAACCGAGCCGACTAGTACGTAGCGGTAATCCAGTCCCCGACTGGCGAACACTGCCGCAACAGCCGGCAGCGCCAGGCCGGCGAACCAAAGAACCACTAGCTCATATGACCAGAATGCGCCCGCAGGAAGGGCAGTTAGCGCTCCCCTTATCGGCTTCGCCCGCTGCTGCCTCGCCTACCTCAGGAAGCCTGCGCAGCCGGTCTACTTCCATGAGAGGGAGCGTGAGATGGCAACCTAGGCAACTAGTGGCCTCAAGCCGGGCAACAGCCACGCCGTCGATTTGGGCGCGCAGCTGGTCGTAACGCGCCAACAACTCGGGAGCAACATCCTGTGCCACTTCGTTACGGTCACACAGGACGCGATCTCGCTCTCCATCGATCTCGGCAGCCGCAGACGCGAGGCGTTCTATAACTTCGTCGATCTGCACGGCTAGTCCCGCACGGCTCTCCTCCAGAGATGCCAAGTCCCCCCAGGCCGACTCGAGATCCTCCATCACCTCCAGCAGCTTGTCCTCGACGACGCGCTGGCGTCGCTCAAGCGCTGCCACCTCCTCATCCAGACTCTGCAACTCGCGGACCGCTGTCACCTCGCCGGAATAGAGCAGACTACGTTCACGATCTCGCTTGACCAGTACCGAGTTGAGATCGTCGTCGTAGCGTCGCTGGAGGCGCTCCAGTTCGGAGTGGTGCGTGCGCGCCTCCTCAATGCCCTTTTCTAGGCCCGCTGCTTGGCTTTCGAGTTGCTGCAGTTCTGCCCGCTCGGGCAGCGACGCGTGACGATGTTCTAGTTGCGCGAGTCGGGTGTCGTGCTCCTGGAGTTCGAGAAGACGTTCCAGCGGATTCACGACTCGCTGCTCGGTTCTTGCCGCTGCTCTGTCATTGCCGACTGTGACCCTAACGACACTGGACAGCGCGCTCAAGCAGACCACGAAGGGGAAACAAACCCAAAGAATGACGCCCCGCCGAGGGGGACTCGACGGGGCGCCCATCCACCTCCAGGCAGGGGGGATGCCCAGGGTGAAGACCGGTGCGGTAGGTACAGCGAATCGTCTCAAGCAGGCTAACTTCGCATACTCCTATGCTGGCAGTGTGGGCTTGTGACATAGGCCACAGCGATATAGGACAAATCCGGCTAACCAATCTCGCGACTCCGCCTAGCTGCCAGCACGTTCCACCCGAATCTTTATACCGGTGTAGATGTGTATATACTCAGTAGGCGGTAAGATCTCCTTCGGAGGCGAAGGCGGGTCTGGAAGTATCTCGCCGATCCCGGCTGCTCCAACAGTCCCAGGCCCGCCCCTCCAAAACTCGTCGGCAAGTAGACTTCTAGTTGTGGGCGCTGACGGACTCGAACCGCCGACCCCTTCCTTGTAAGGGAAGTGCTCTAGACCAACTGAGCTAAGCGCCCCGCACCACAGGCTAGACAGCACAGGCCGCTTGCAGGTCGGCCAGCAGACGGTTACCGGATGCCGCCAATAACGTCCTACTCGTTTTCGGATCCACCGTGGTGAGTTCTCGTCCGTCCGCATCCACAACCTGAGCACCCGCCTCCCGGCAGATGAGCATGCCGCCTAGATAGTCCCACGGGCCGTGCGAGTGACAGTCAACGAATCCGTCCAGGCGGCCGTCGGCCACGGCGCATAGGTCCAACGCGGCCGCACCGTACGCCCGGAACTGGCGCCAGCCGAGGTGGCGGCTCGGGTAGCCGGAGAGCCCGATAATCGCCTGGGACAGACTGCTTACCGACGACGGCTGGATCGGCAATCTGTCCCGGAAGGCTCCGCCGCCACGTATCGCGCTGTAGCTCTCACCAGAAGCCAGATTTGTCACCAGAGCTGCAAGTGCCCCGCTAGCGTCCACCGCGCAGAAGCTCGTGGCGTACCAACTAATGCCCTGCGCCGCGTTCGTGGACCCGTCCAGGGGATCCAACACAACGATGATCGGTCGATCCTCGCCCTGCAGGCCAGACTCCTCGCTACAAACGCCTAAGCCGACCCGCAGCAGCATCTCGCTGGCCACCTCATCAGCCACAATGTCACTGTGATGTTGACCAGGTCGTGTTCCAGCCAGCCCCCAGTCCTCTAGTTCGGCGAGCGCGTTAGCCACGCAACCGGAGACCTCCCTGAACAGTGACAGCAGATTCTCAGGCGTGATGGCCAACACGTTAGAGCGACTCCCCGCACCCGCCTCCTCAGACCGACCGCTAGGGTGGTCTCGCCTCAACGCCGGACCGCCCAGCAGCCGAGGAGCAGTCCATTGTCCATCGTCGATTTTCCCGGGTTCGTGACCGACCTGAAGTTCCACGCAGCCGAAGGCGGGTTTCACTATCACGAGGATCACCACTGCATCGACGTCACCACCGGGCGCCAATGGTGGGAAATTCACCTGCACCCCGAGTACGACTGTGAAGGCCCGCTAGAACTACACATAGTCGCCGATTTGGACCCGCGGATTCAGATCGCCTTCGAAGATGAGGTGAACAAGCTCCCCGAAAACGCCGAGTGGCCCGAGGAGGGCTTCGACCTGGCGTTGCGCATCCACTGGCGCCTGCCGCCGCTGCCCAACAGCCCCAACCTGCTAGAACTCGCCACCGAACTCTCGGCCATTGGCGGGACCGAGCTTCCGCTGCATGTCTGGGCGGCGGACACTATCGCCACCGTCACCGACGATGTGGCCCGAATGGTGCATGTAGAGTCCGAAAAGGCGATACCGCTGGCACACCTGCTCGGCGAACACACCTTCCTCGACGAAACTTTCGGCCTAATAGGCAGCGTGACTAGCTACCTTCACGATCGGGCACCGGTCTGGCTGGGCGAGTGAAATGTCCCCAAGGGCCGGGCCACAAGAGATCGGGCTTACTAAGCCAATCAGGGGGCGGTGGGCTCGGTGGGGATCGAACCCACGACCAAACGATTATGAGTCGTCTGCTCTGACCACTGAGCTACGAGCCCAGAAATAACCTACCGGCGGCTCCAGTACAACGCGGGGAGCCGACATGTCCCACTGGGCAAGCTCCGGGGGTGGGGCTCGAACCCACGACAAACGGCTTAACAGGCCGGCGCTCTGCCAACTGAGCTACCCCGGATCGGCTCTCTACGATACCAGCGGGTGAACTCAAGATTCTCGCATCAGTTCCTGGAGTTCTTGCCCGAGACCGCTGCAGCGTAGCCGGGACATGGTACGCGTCTCGATCAAGCGGAGCCGCTCCTTCGTAACGCCGAATTGGCTGCTCAGCTCGGCCAACGTCCGGAGCCGACCATCAACCAGCCCAAACCGCAGACGTAGCAGTCGGCGCACGCGCTCATCGGAGACAGCAGCAAGCGCCTCTTCGGCAGCTTCGCGCACGGCCGCGGTGTGCAGTCGTTCAATCACGACATCGTCGGGACCCGAGTCCGACCCGTCGGAAAGCAACTCGACAAGTGGTGTCTCCTCACCAACGGGTGCCTCCAGCGAAACCGGCGCGGTACGTAGCTCTCGAATCTGCGCCACCTGGACCTCGGAGACATCGCAAAGCTCCGCTAACTCGGCCGCCGTGGGCATCCGATAGTGCTCCTTCTCAAACTCCTGCTCCGCCTTATAGATCTGTGATACCCGAGCCACCAACTGCGCGGGCATGCGCACGGCCCCACGATGATTCTTGATGGCAGACAGCATGGCGCTGCGAATCCAACACCCGGCATATGACGAGAACCGCCAACCCTTATCGGGCTGGAATCTCCCAGCCGCTGCCATGAGGCCCATGTTCCCCTCCTGCACCAGGTCGGCGAACGGGATCCCACGCCCCTTGTAACTGCGGGCGAAATAGACGACGAGGCGCAAGTTGGCTTCGATGAGATGACAACGGGCCGCTTCGCCTTCGCTCACCTGCCGCTGGAGTTCTCCGCGAGCTGGCGACTCGCTGTCACTCTCGCCATTTCTGGTCCCCGCTTCTTCCAGCAGGGCCTCCGCCGCCTTTCCCGCCTGAACCTTGCAACCCAGCTTGGCTTCTTCCTCCGGGGTCAACTGGGGCACGCGACAGATGTCGTTGAGATAGGCCGCTAACCCCTCGGTCATCGCGTTAGTTCCTGAGTAACAGGGACGGTGGGACGGCGCTGGGCGAACTCCTCCTCGCTAGCGGGAACCGGCAGATCTTCGTAGTAACGTTCCTCCTCCAAGGCGGCATGTGACCGAGGCGGCAACTCACCTACCACAGTAACCGTGGCCAGCAAATTCGCCAGCCTTTCGGCTACTGCTAGCGGCCAGTTTCCGGCGCGCATCTCGGCACAGGCAAGTTGGACCTCCGCCAGGTTCCGCCCCAGTGCCGGGTCGTCGGTCGTGCGCGCTGACCGCGTGACGTCACTAATCCATCCGCTGGCGGTGTCGAAAACAAGGCGACCAATAACCGGGGCAGCTTCCTCGGGCGGCTCATGCACTGCGAGGCGGGCTAACAGCAAGGCAGGCTCGCCCTCAGCGACATCGCTCAGTTGCGCTAGCGGCGTACCGTCGGCCAGTAACCCGAAGATACGCCCGTGGAGTTCTGATCTGAAAAGTCGTGCCGTGATCCAGCTGGGGAGCTCCTGCGGCGTGTGCATGCGAAGCAGCAAGATCTGCTCCTCAATGCTCGGCTCGATGGCCGGCGACGGCGTGGCTGTAGCTACCTCCAGATGTCCGACACGACTTCTTCCCCGCAGCCGAGCGACCTCCTCTCGGAGGCGATCAGATGGCAAGTGGCAGCGGTCAGCGACTATCATGAGGTACTGGTCTCGGACGATAGGGCTGGGGTGCTCGTCTACGACCGCTAGGGCCTCACCTGCTGTGCGAACCCTGCCCTCGGTACTCCCCATGTTCCCCCGCGCCAGGGCGCGGTCGATCCGATAAGCCAGGAATGGGCGCGCCTCGGCAATCCGCTGCCGTAAATCCCCAGGATCCTTGCGGGCCAAGTCGTCGGGATCGGTCTCCGGCGGAAGCTCAGCCACGTAGACATCGAGTTCGTATTCGCCCTCCCAGTTGTAAATTCGCTCAGCGGCAGCCGAGCCCGCTGCGTCGGCGTCGAAGGCCAGCACAACCCGGCCACAGAATCTGCGCATGGTCTTGACGTGATCTTCGGTAAGGGCTGTGCCACAGGTGGCCACCGCCTGCGGCAGTCCGGCTGCGTGTAGGCCGATCACGTCGGTGTAGCCCTCGCAGACAATCACCTCACCGGAGCGCACTATGGACTCCTTAGCCCAGTTCAGCCCGTAGAGCAGTCGACTCTTGGCGTAAAGCGGCGATTCGGGGCTGTTCTTGTACTTGGGTCCCGACCGCTCGTCAGCTCCCGGCAGGATCCGGCCGCCGAAGCCCACCGGGTCACCACGGACATCGAAGACCGGAAATAGCACCCGGTTGCGGAAGTTATCAATCAGCCCGCCCCGCGAACTCACTACTGCCAGGCCTGCTTCGATGAGATCATCAGCCGAGGTCACCGAACGCAGCCCTTTGCAGAGAGCATTCCAACCCGACGATGCCCAGCCCAGCTTGAACTCCCGCACCTCATCGCCGGTCATACCGCGGGATCGCAGATAGCCGCGGGCAACCCCGGCATCGGCAGCTTGCAAGAGTTGCTCGTGGTACCACTCCATCGCCGCCGCCACAACCTCGGTGAGTTTCTTGCGCCGGCCCTGATGCGCTGCCTCTCCCTTGTGTTCGTAACGCAGGGTTATGCCGGCCCGAGCGGCAAGCAGTTCCACGCTGGCGGCGAAGTCGAGTCCTTCGGTCTGGCGCACGAAGGTGATGGCGTCACCTGAGGTCCTACAGCCGAAGCAGTAGTAAAGGCCCTCCTCGGCGTTGACCGAAAAGGATGGTGTCTTCTCCGAGTGAAATGGGCACAGCCCCTTCCAACGCCGACCCGATTTGCGCAACGCCACCGTATTGCTGATGAGTTGCACTATGTCAGTGACTTGGCGAACCCGGGAAACGTCCTCGGCAATAATCCCCACGCTCAGCCTCCGCCCGTACCCCAGGTGGCCACGCCTAGACCTACGGCTACCGCTAGCGCTCTTATTTCAGCGGTGGTCATACCCGCAAGTTACCAGCCTCTATTTTCCCGGGGAGAAGTTGCCAAACCCCGTATGTCCGGGCCAGGAGCCGGGGCAGGCCTCAGCAGGCAAGACGTTCCTTTAGGTAACCCACCAGGTCAGGGATTGCCAGGCGATCCTGCGCCATTGAGTCGCGCTCGCGCACGGTCACCGCACCATCGTTCTGGGTCTCGAAGTCCACCGTCACACAGTAAGGGGTGCCCAACTCGTCCTGACGGCGGTAACGGCGGCCGATGGATTGGGTGACATCCCAGTCGACCATCCAGTGCGGAGCCAACTGGCCGAGGACCTCTTGAGCCTGCGCTATGAGGTGATCCTTCTTTGACAGTGGCAGCACCGCCACCTGGTAAGGCGCCAGGCGATGATGCAACCGGAGCACGGTACGGTTCTCGCCCCGCACATCCTCGGTGTCGTAAGCCGCCAACAAGAAAGCCATCAACGCCCGCGTCGCCCCGGCCGCCGGCTCTATCACATACGGCACGTAACGCTCTCCGGATGCAGGGTCGAAGAACTCCAGCTTCTCGCCGGAGTGCTCGGCGTGACGCCGCAAGTCGTAGTCAGTCCGATTAGCCACACCTTCCAACTCTCCCCAGCCCCAGGGGTAGCGAAACTCCACGTCGGAGGTGGCATTGGAGTAGTGACTACGCTCGTCTGGTCCGTGCTGGCGCAACCGCAGCAGATGGGGGGCGATGCCTAAATCCGAGTACCAGCGCAGCCGTTCAGCGCACCAATACTCGTACCAGCGGGGAGCTTCCTCGGGCGGCACAAAGTACTCCAACTCCATCTGCTCAAACTCCCGAGTGCGGAAAACGAAGTTGCCGGGCGTGATCTCATTACGGAACGACTTGCCGATCTGAGCAATACCGAACGGCGGGCGCAGACGGCAAGCTCGCTGCACATTAGCGAAGTTCACGAACATGCCCTGAGCAGTTTCGGGTCGCAGGTAGACCTCTGCTCCAGAATCGGCCACCGGCCCCGCGTGAGTGCGGAACATCAGATTGAAGTGCCGGGGCTCGCTAAAGCTTCCGACGGTACCGCAGTCGGGGCACCGGTTAGGATCGCTGAGCTGATCCTGCCGGTAGCGGCGACCGCAGACGTGACACTCCACCAACGGGTCGGTGAAGCTGTCGAGGTGACCAGAGGCCTGCCATACGGCCGGCGGCGAGAGGATTGCCGCGTCGAGCCCTACTACGTCGGACCGCAGTTGCACCATCGCCCGCCACCAGGCCTCCTTCACGTTGCGCAACATTAGGACTCCGACCGGCCCGTAGTCATACGTAGAACGGAAGCCGCCGTAGATCTCCGCCGACTGGAAGACAAACCCCCGCCGCTTACACAGGTTCACCACGGCGTCGAATAGCTCACTGTCCTGTACGGCGGGATCTCTTTGGGCCACGACCGCAGGTTACCGGTGGGGGTGCCGTGGCCTCCCACCGCCAGAACCCTGTGCCGTGACATCGAGGGATTCCAGCACCCGCGGCACCCGCAAGCGCCGCTCGGTGTGCTGCTCCAATACCGCCACGCCAAGTCGCTCCACCGCCTCAGTGGCAGCTGAAACAGACCTTGAGAGCGCCTCGCCAAGCCTCCCTCCCAAGATTTCCCGCAGGATGGTCACAGTCTCGCTATCAACCGCTGTAGCCGATATCGGTCTGCAGGGCTGGCAGGTCAAGCCGCCATGGGCGATGTCAAGGGCGACTAGACCGTCAACGGCGCCACAGTGCACGCAGCCGTCCAACACGGGAGCCACGCCCTCGACTTGAACCAGGCGCCACAGGAAGGCGCCCACACTGAGAGTTGAGGGATGGGTGCGCAGGGATTGCAACCCACGCAGCAATCGCTCGTACAGTTCGGGAGTTGGCGTACGCTCCAGGGTCAATCGATCGACGGCCTCTAGCATGGCCGTAGCCTGGCTGTAGAGAGTAAAGTCGCTCCGGAGGGCGGCTAACTGTTCAACCTCACCGATACTGTCAGCACCGGTGATTGTGTCGAGTTCTCCCCGACCGCGCCAAAGCGAAACAGCTACGTGACTCGCCGGTTCTAAACGCGATCCGAACCGGCTACGAGTGCGGCGCACGCCCTTAGCCACCCCGCGGATCTTCCCGTGACCCTGCCCCAACAGGACGATTATGCGGTCGGCCTCACCCAGGCGGTATGTCCGCAGCACAACCGCCCGATCTCGGTACGGTCCAGTCCAGTCGGGTGCGCTCACTGCTCCAGCCCACCGAAGCGACGTTCGCGCCTTTGGTATTCAGCAACCGCGGCAAAAAGGTGGACCCGGCTGAAGTCCGGCCAGAGCACATCTAAGAACACCATCTCGCTGTAAGCCATCTGCCAGAGCAGGAAGTTAGAAAGACGAAACTCGCCAGAGGTCCGGATGAGGACATCAGGGTCGGGCATGTCGGGAGCAAAGAGATTGTCTCTGATTACCTGCTCGGTGATCTCCTCGGGTCTAACTCCCGACGCCACGATCCGGCGCACCGCTTCAGTTAGCTCGGCGCGGCCGCCGTAGTTAATCGCCACCGTGAGGGTAAGCCCTCGATTAGCCGCGGTAAGTTCGGCCGCTGAGTCCATTTCACGCAGCAAGCTCCGAGCCAGGCGACTATCTCGTCCGCCTATGAATCGCAGCCTCACTCCCCGCCGGTGCATCTCTTCGCGTCGCTCCCGCAGGATGGATCGGTTGAAATCCAACAGAAAGCGCACCTCGTCGCGCGGTCGGCCCCAGTTCTCCGTCGAGAAGGCATAGACGGTCAGCCACTTCACGCCAATCTCCAGCGCACCGTCGACGGTGTCGAACAAGGCATCAAGTCCCGCCTGATGCCCGGCGCTGCGCGGCAACCCACGCCGTGCCGCCCAGCGCCCGTTGCCGTCCATGACACAAGCCACGTGGGCCGGGACAGACGATAAATCGACAGCGGAAACGCTCATGAGACACCTGTGGGGCAAGTCGGCACAGAGCCAATCCTCCAAGTCATTTGTAGCAGTGGTCGTAGCCAAACCGTCGGCTCTGGCCGCATGCAGAACTGCGAACTACGACTTTGCAGGCGCGCTTGGTAGTTCGGATTCTCTCAAAGGGCCGCCGCTTAGGTGCAGTAGCGCTCTACCGCGCCTGGGCGATCCTGCCAGTTGGGATCAACCGCCACGTGCAATTCTAGGTAGGCCCCCGGTGGCAACTGCTTACGTACCTCCGTTCCAACCCGCTTCAGCACTGAACCGTTATGGCCAATCACGATGCGGCGCTGTGAGGCCCGCTCCACCAAGATCTCACAGCGGATCCGAGGCCAATCCCACTCGGTGACACGAGTTGCAATCGCATACGGCAACTCGTCCCGGACGATCGCTAGGAGTTGCTCACGCACCAACTCCGCAACGGCCACTTCGTCGTCGATGGCACTCACCATGCCCGCGGGGTAATAGGGCGGACCCACCGGCATAAGCTCCAGCAGGTGCGCTACAAATTCCTCGATCCCCTCGCCGGTGCGCGCCGAGAGCGGGAAGTACGCCGCCGCCGGCACCGCGGCCACGCTCGCCAGTTGCTCCAGGACCTTGGCTGGGGTGGCGGCGTCGATTTTGTTGACTACGACCACGCCATCGGTGGGAAGCTTGGCGGCCACGAACCGGTCACCGGGGCCGAACGGGGCGGTTGCGTCGACGACCAGGCAGGCCAAGTCCACCTCGCTGAGCGCTTCAGTGGCGGTGGCATTCAGTCGAGCCCCTAGATGTGTACGCGGCTTGCCAATGCCAGGGGTGTCCACAAACACAACCTGGACACCGGAGCGATGCAAGACACCTTGAACGGCGCGCCGCGTGGTCTGCGGTTTGTCGCTAACGATGGAGACCTTTGCGCCACATAGCCGGTTCAGCAGCGTCGACTTGCCCACATTCGGTCGTCCGACCAAGGTCACGAAACCCGATCGCAGCTCGCCCTCAGGACTCACGCGGTCACCGAAGCCGGAATCACGCCGGCTTCTCGTCACCGATTGTGCTGACCGTGACGCGGGCGATGCGCCTCCGGTGGACACGCTCCACGAAGAAACGATGTCCACACACATCCAGACTCTCGCCCTCGTCGGGAACTCGACCCAGCATGGTGAAGATCAAACCTCCCACCGTGTTCCAACGCCCCGACGGCAACTCCGACTCCAGAACCTCTGACAGTGTGCTTAGAGGCACACGGCCGCTAACCCGATAAGCCTCATCGCTGACTTGCTCAACTAGGGCCTGTTCTACATCGAACTCGTCGGTGATCTCCCCTACCATTTCCTCGAGCAGATCTTCCAACGTCACCAGGCCAGCAGTCCCGCCGAACTCGTCGATCACTATGACGAGGTGGGAACGCCCGCTCTGCATTTCCCGCAACAACTCGGCGGTCCGTTTGGTATCTGGTACGAACCCGATATCGCGCATCACGTCGCCGACCAGCCGGTCGTCACCGTGGGCACGGACAATGGCGATTAGGTCTCTCACATGCGCCAGACCCACGATGTCGTCGATTCCCTCGCCGTAGACCGGGATGCGGGTCAAGCCGTTGAACAGTGCTACCTCCAGCGCCTCGGCAACGCTTACGGTGTGAGTAATCGCCACCATGTCGGTGCGGGGCACCATGACCTCGCGAGCAATGGTGTCACCGAAGGAGATCACAGATTCGATTAGCCGGTGCTCTTGGAGTTCGATGCTCTCGTCGGCCGCCGCTTGCTCGGCGACTGCTAGTAGCTCCTCCTCCGAGACCGCTTCAAGCTCAGTCCGATCGTTCTGGCCGAGCAACGCTGGCCGCTGGGAGAGTTCGGTTAGCAACCGCAGCGGTGTAAACGCCACCAAGACTCGCAGGAACGGAGCGACCAGCCGGGCAACCCGTTCGGGCCGCCGCATGGCCAGTAGCTTCGCCCAGACGCCCGTGGCTAGGTAAAGCACTACCAGTTCGATCACAAAAGCAATCCCCAAGGCTCCGGCGCCCCAGCGTCGCTCCGCCAGGAAAGCCACGAGGGTTGCAACACCTAGGTGGCAAGCCAGAACCAACCCCAGCACTAATCCCAGAATTTGCCGGCGGCGCTCGAGTAACCAGCTCAGTGGGCTGGCCTCGGTTGATTCCTCTTCGATCAGCACCCTGGCCTGGCTCTGACGCAGTCGCGTGAGGCTGGTCTCAGCAGCCGACAGCACAACTGCGCAGATGCTCAAAACCACGACCGCCGCAATAGCAAGTGCCTCCGGCACGGCTCAACCCGTCCTTCCGGACCCCTGAGGCTGCGGCACGCTGACGTGAGCCTGCTCAGAACGATAATGGCAAGCCAGTATCGCCCGGGTTCGGCGCTTCATCTTGAGCGACTCCAAGGGTCCTGCATGATCGTGCCCTAGCAGATGCAGCACGCCATGCACAATGAGCAGCGCCAGCTCGTCGGCGAGCCTATGACCCTGCTCGCTGGCCTGGCGAGCCGCCACCACCGGGCACACCACCACATCACCCATGAGCAAGGGCGGGACCTGCTCTTCAATACCCCGCCGCGCTGGGCGCGCACTCTTATCCAGCGGAAACGCCAGAACGTCGGTTGAGTGGTCGCTCTGCAACCATTTAGCAGCTAACTCAGCCATCGCCGCCTCGTTCACAAAAATCAGTCCTAACTCGGCGGCGCGCCTAACACCTTCGCTAGAGACCGCCGAGGCCGCCAGCAGACCCCAGCGCTTCAGGTCCAGCGGCTCGTGGCCCGAAACTTCAGAGCCCTCGTCGAACTCTCGCTCATCGCTCACCGTCACCGTCACAAGCCCGAGCGTTACCCGTCTGTGGTGTTTGGGGTCGGAGCTTTGGTCGCCGCGTGGCATATTCCCAGCTAACTGAGCAGCACTCGGGCCAGAGGAGAGTCCTCGGCGCTGTCCTCGTTCACACTTGCCGGATCCGCGTTGGCTCGCCACCCGCCTCGCTGCTGGCTTTTTCATAGGCGTTCACGATGTCGGTCACGATGGGGTGCCGAACAACGTCACGGCTACTCAGGTGAACGAAGCGCACGCCCTCGATGTCCGAGAGCAGCCGCTCCAGGCCGTCCAGCCCGCTGCGACCACCAGCCACGTCTACCTGGGTCACGTCACCGGTGATGACGGCCCGCGAGCCAAATCCAATCCGGGTGAGGAACATTTTCATCTGTTCGGGTGTGGTGTTTTGCGCCTCGTCAAGAATGATGAAGCTGCGATTCAGGGTTCTACCCCGCATAAACGCCAGCGGTGCTACCTCCACAACCTCCTGCTCCAGCAGCCGTTGCATTCCCTGCAAATCCAGTATGTCGGCCAGCGCGTCGTAGAGCGGTCGGAGGTAAGGATCCACCTTGGCAGCCACGTCGCCGGGCAAGAAGCCCAATCGCTCGCCTGCCTCCACGGCTGGACGAGTCAGGATGATCCGCTCTACCTCACGCGCCTGCAGGGCGGCGACCCCCGCGGCGACAGCCAACCAACTCTTACCCGTGCCCGCGGGTCCTATCGCAAAGGTCACCGTGGCTGAGCGGATGGCGTCCACGTACCTCTTCTGCCCCCGCGAGCGAGGTCGCACCGCTACACCGCGCGCATGACGAAACACCTCGTCGTTGAGCACCTCGCTGGCACTCTCGTCGGCGGCTACCAGATCGATGACGTGTACTACCGCCCGAGAATCCACGGCATGGCCCTGGCGAATCAGCGTGATCAACTCCTCAAAGACTCGCGCGACCCGGTCCGCGTCGCTGCCGGCGAGACTCACCTCGTTGCCGCGTACGTGGATGCTGGTCTGCGGGAACGCCGCCTCCAGCAACTTTAGGTGACGGTCAGCAGGCCCTAGAAGGGTGGGCAGCAGGTGATTGCCGGGGATCGTGACCCGGGACCGGGCCACAGCCTGCTCAGCCTCGAGCGCCAAAGGAGAAGAATCGGACTAATCCGGCTCTCGCCGGCAGTCCAGGGTAGGTGACGATCGGGGTGCCGCCCGTCAGGAAGTTTGGCACGCCACTAGCGTTCCGCTGAAAGATCTTCCTCGCTCCCGTCGGACGGATACGCCGGAATCGGGTCGGGATACAAGTGCTTCAGCGTGCCGGGCTCGACACGCGACCGCTCGATGAAAGCATCCACATCACTGGCCTTGAACCGAAAGACCCGCCCGAAGCGATACGCCGGAAGATGACCGATGTCCACGAACCGGTAGATTGTCCTGGTAGTAAGGCCAAGACGCCTCGCAGTATCCTCTGTGCTAAGCCAACCGAAATCTGGATCAGCCACGTTCGTAGTCCTCACTTTGTTCCATCTTTCTCAGCGGTGCTGGTGCGTTGAACATGTATCTAGGGCCAAAGGCTCGAACCGTATTGTAGCAAGCAGCCCGTAATCGTAGAGGTAGCAACCCCCTAGATAATCACCTAGTTACGTGACGTTTGCATGCCTTCTGGCAGCACGACATCGAGCACAATCTTGCCGAAGTTCGTGTTGGATTGCATGTAGGCGTGCGCTTTTGCCACCTCCTGGATCGAATAGTAGCGATCGATCACCGCCCGCAGCTTCCCCGACTCGAATAGTGGCAGGACCTCAGCGGCGAATCGTTGGCTGAGGGCCATTTTCTCTTCCGGCGGGCGGGATCGCAGCACGGTACCAACAAGGGATGCGCGCTTTGCCATGAGTCGGCGGAGCGGGATCGTTCCCTCGCCCGCGCCTAGCAGCCCAACCTGCACGATTGAGCCGCAGGTGGCCAGCGCCGAAAGGTTGCGAGGGAGGTTCTCGCCACCCACGATGTCAACGACTACATCAGCGCCCCTCCCGGCGGTCAGGTCTCCGACGGCCTCAACGAAGTCTTCACTGCGGTAATCGATCGCCAGATCAGCCCCGAGTTCTCGGCAACTCGCCAGCTTTGCCGCCGAGGCGGTCGCTGCTACCCGGGCGCCCAGTGCCTTAGCGATCTGGATGGCGGCGGTTCCCACCCCCGAGCCACCCCCGTGCACCAGGGCAACTCGACCCGACGTTAGACCGCCCTGGCACACTAGCGCGTCCCAGGCGGTGATCCAGACTTCGGGAATGGCGGCCGCCTGGCGTAGCGCTATTCCCGCCGGTGGTCGAAGGGCCATGCGCTCGTGCGTAACCAGTTGCTCCGCGTAGGCGCCGCCGTTGGTAAGACCCATCACGGCGTCTCCGGGAGTCAGACTTTCTACCCGAGAGCCGATCGCGGCGACCCGCCCAGCGTACTCGAGCCCGAGAATCTCCACATCAGTCTCAGGTCCCGGATATCGGCCCATGCGTTGGAGCAGATCAGCCCGATTCAGCGCAGTGGCAGCTACCTCTACGAGAACCTCCTGGGGCCCCGGAACAGGCGCCTCTACCTCTGACAGCCGGAGTACCTCGGGACCGCCGTAGCCGTCTAAAACAACCGCGCGCACCTATCGGAGCCTAGCGCTGCCACCTCCGGTGAGCGATGGACAATCACCCGGGCTCTTGGACCTGCCGAAATGGTCGAAGCCCTCCTCGGAGCACGTCACGACCCATACGCAAAGCGATGACGATAAGCAGACCCGCAAACAGTCCCGTGGAAACCTCCGGAGCAATCACGCCCGCCAGCAGGCCACCCCCAAACGCCGAGAGTACTCCTCCCGCTCCTGTGGTAAGCCCAGCTCGGAGATCAATGTTGTCGTTTCGTAAGTTGCGCAGTGTCCCCAAAATGGCGGTCGGGAGAACTACCAGCAGTGACGTACCCTTAGCTGTCACATTGCCCACTTCGAAGAGCAGCACCAGCGCGGGCACCACAATTATCCCGCCTCCGATACCTAATAGTCCGGCGGCAAGACCCACGAGCAAGCCACAGCCCACAAGGCCGAAAGCTATGGCCGTGGTCAAAGAGAGTTCGCCGGTCCCTTCGCTGGTGCCGGCCAGCAAGCGCCCCGCGGTTACCGCTAGCAGCACGATGAACGCCAGCTGCAGCGTGCGGATCCGGACACGGTTAAGCAGTTCTGTCCCCGCTAGCACCCCAACGCTGGAACCGGCGAAAATCAGGGCAGCTGCAACAATGTCCACCGCTGAGTTGAGCGCGTAGGCGACGATCCCGGCGGAGGCGAACACTGCAGAGGCCGCAAGTGAAGTGCCGTGCGCTATGCGCTGGGGAATACCCCCCAGGAAGATCAAACCAGGTGCGATAAGTACTCCCCCGCCAAGCCCGAAGAGGCCCGAGATGAAACCGGCTGCGACACCAACTCCAGCCAGAACCCACCACCGGCTAGCCGGTTCTTCGGTAGCTGCTTTCACGTCGGGGGCTCGCGCTCTAACCGGTTGTGGCGTTTGGCCCTAGCCGGCGTTCGCCACCCCGCTTACCTGCGTACTCAAATCCGAAGCGGCCCTTGATACAGAGATGACCTTCGGTCACCTCGTGAGCTTGTGGTGAGGTAACCCTGAAAATCTCGCCATCCTGGGCGTGCAACTCCAGGTTGCAGCCGACGCCGCAGTAGGGACAGACCGTCGTGGTTACTGTTTGGGCGGAGGGGTCGAAGCGGTCTGACTCGCGCAAATCGAACTCCCGGGTGAAGATAAGCGCTCCCGTGGGGCAAACCCCAATGCAGTTGCCGCAGTAAACACAGGCCGACTGGGGCAACTCAACATCGTACTCGGTGGAGATCCGGGCAGCGAAACCCCGACCGACCACGGAGATGGCAAACGTGTACTGCGCCTCTACTCCACAGGCGTCGACGCACTTGTAGCAGAGTACGCAACGGTCGTAGTCGCGCACGTACAACTCGTCGTGACGCCGCACCGGTTCGGTGACGCGAGCCCGGTCAGGACCGTGGCGCTCCGGGTTTGTTCCGTACTCCTCGAGCCACCGCAGAATGTCCTCATCGGACCGCGATAGATCCACCGAGGATGCCAGTAGCTCCAACACCATTCGGCGTGAGGTTCGCACTCTTTTGCTGTCGGTGCGGAGTTCCATTCCCTCGCTGACACGCCGTGAGCAGGCCGGCACCAGCGTGCGCGAGCCCTCCAACTCCACCACACAGACCCGGCAGGCGTTGACCGGCGTGATCGTCGGAGCCCAGCAAATCGTCGGCACCTCTACTCCAGCCTCTCGACAGGCATCCAGGATGGTGCTGCCCTCGGGCACCGTCCGTTCGGCACCGTTAATACTCAACGCCAGCTTGCGGCGGGGAATGCCCACCGGTACCGGGGTACTCATCGCCGCCTCGCACTGGCAGTGCCTGCTAGCAGCCCCAGTCGTCGGGCTGAGCTGACCGCGGAGGCAGCCGTGTGACCCAGCCCACAGATTGAGGCGTCGCCCATAACCGTCTCCAGGTCATCCAGCAGCGCGTCATCGCCAGCGATCCTCGAGTGGTTGCGCAGCCGTACCACCGCCTCGTTCTGGCGAACGGTCCCGACGCGGCAAGGCACACACTGCCCACAGGACTCGTCACGGAAGAAAGCTGTGATCCGTTCCACGATGTCGCCAATGTCCACGGACTCGTCGAAAACCGTGACCGCGCCAGAGCCCAACGTCAGTCCCGCCGCCCGCACATCCTCGAACGTCAGCGGCACATCAACGGAGTCAGCGGCCACGAATACTCCCGCCGCACCACCCAGCAGCACAGCTGACGGGACCTCTGGGGCTCCAGCAAGCGCTAGAAGTTCACTAAGCCGCGTGCCAAACGGTATTTCGAAGACCCCAGCACGCCTCACGCTTCCGGCCAGCGAGAAGAGCTTGGTTCCGAAGCTCTCGGCCGAGCCAACAGCACGAAAGGCCGCAGCGCCGGCGCTAAGGATGATCGGCACATTGTGGAGCGTCTCAACGTTGTTGACCAACGTGGGTTGTCCAAATAGTCCTACCTCGGTGGGGAAAGGCGGCTTCGACCGGGGCTCGCCGCGGTAACCCTCCAAGGAGTTGAACAGCGCCGTCTCCTCGCCGCAGATGTAGGCCCCGGCCCCTCGGCGGACTTCAATGTCGAATGCCATGCCGCTGCCGGCCACATCTAGCCCCAGCAGTCCCCGCCGGCGGGCCTGTTCGATTGCGCTCCCGATGCGATCCTCCGCGGTGGGATACTCGCCTCGGATGTACACGAATCCTTGCTCGGCGCCGACGGTAAGCCCGGCAATCGTCATCGACTCCAGCAAAGCAAAGGGGTCTCCCTCCAACAAAACTCTGTCCTTGAAGGTCCCCGGCTCAGACTCGTCCGCGTTGCACACGACGTAGCGCTCCCGGCTAGCCGAAGCGGCGACCGACCGCCACTTGACTCCGGTCGGGAAGGCCGCCCCTCCTCTGCCACGCAACCCCGAGTCGGCGATCTCGCGCAAGACCGCCTCCGGGCCCATCGCCAGCGCGCTCCTCAACGCCTCGTAGCCGCCATGTGCCCGGTACTCCTCCAGGCTGGCCGGATCGGCTACCCCAATCCGGCGGGTCAGCCAAGCGGGACCAGTAGCCACCACTCGTGGCGGCGCCTGCTGGCCAGCTTCTGCCAACAGTACTTCGGCTACGGTGCCGCTGGCCGTCCAGCGGCCCGGCTGCTCACCAGCGCGTTGTACAAACACGGCGGGAGCCCGATCGCACTGCCCGAGACAGGGACTTGAATGCACGCCGATCGCTTCCAACTCGCCCCCACCGATCTGTCCGGTGATGTCTCGGGCTCCGGGGTGAATCCGGCAGACGATGTCGTCACAAACATGTGCTGTGATGGCTGGACTGTCCGTCGTGCGCAACAGCATGTAGAAGGTGGCCACGCCGAACGCCTCGGCGCGCGGCACGTTAAGCCGTTCACAGAGTTCGGCCAGGGCCTCGGGGCTGATCCAACCCACTGTGTCTTGCAGCGCGTGCAGCGCAGGTAACAATAAGTGGCGACGGTTAGCGCCGCGCCGGGCCACCCGAGAGCCCAAGATGTCGCCCATAGTGTCAGAGCGTGCTCCAACCACCCGGTCTAATGCCTGCACCTCGGCACGGCTGGGCTCGGCGACTGGCTCTCGCGATTCCATCGTGGCAAGCCTAGAAGTGCCCTTCAGCGCCTTAATGTCGCCCCGCCTAGGCGAGGGCGCGAGCTGCGGCCGGGCACTGATAGAGGCCTACAACGAAGCGGACTGAGACTAAGTTTACGGCCATTGACGCTCGTAGCGAGCTACGAGCCAGCGGTTGAACTGCAGTAACGTCTCCTCCTGCCAGGAGTAGCGCCCGCGCGGCGCAAAGGCTGAGTTGAGACCTTGCTGCACCATGCGGTCGGCATAGACATCCTGCACGTTGAAGTTGTCTACTCCCTGCTCGGCCTGCTCGAAGAGGTACTCGAACATGGGATCGGCCAGTGCCGAGGCCTCGAAACAGTAGCCGATGTGGATGGTGATCTCGCCTGGCCCCTCGGGACTAATGATGAAGTAAGCCACCTCATCGGGCACGATTGCCAGGGAGAGCGTGGGAGGAATCAGAACGAATGAGCCCCGGCGACGCTGAGCCTCGGTCAGGTTGGCGAACACCGGCAGCAGGCACTTCTTGGTGGGATTGAACGATCCGTCTATGTCGGTGAAGTGCTGAATTCGCCCGATTGCCCCGTCGTCGGCATCCCACGGCAGGTAGTCGTTTAGATGACTTGGCGCGAACGTCTGCAGCGGACCGTGCAGCCGACTGGCGTGGTAGGGATCATTGAAGTTCTCCATCATGACTTTCCAATTCCACGGCAGATTCGACAACGTCTTGCCCTCACGAGTCACCGTGTCGGGAAGGCCGAAGTTCTCTAGGATCTCGTCGATCTTGCGCAAGTTTGGGCTTAGCGGCCGGGCGTCGGGATCGAAGTTACAGAACACAAATCCCTGCCATAGCTCGGTACGGAGCCGTGGCAGGCCATAGTCCGCCTTGTCGAAACCGACCGCCCGCTCCATGGCCGGCGCGCCTGTGAGGGATCCATCCAAGCCGTAGGACCAGTGGTGGTAGGGACAGGTGAAGCGGCGAGTGTTGCCCGCCCCCTCTGCCAACACCATCCCCCGGTGTTGGCAAACCGCGGAGATGACCCCAATCTCGCCATCAGCCCGGCGCACCACGATCAGAGGCTCTCCGGCAATGGTGATACAGCGATAGTCGCCCGGCTCGGGGACCTGGTCTGCCCGCCCCACGCAGAGCCACTCACGCTGGAAGATTGCCTGCCGCTCGAATTCGAAGAACTCCCTGGAGGTGTAGATGACAGGAGGCAGCAGGCACGACTCGTTCACCGAACCGATCGAAGCGGCAAAGGACTCACGTAGCCCATCTGTCAGCACCGTCATACTGTGACCTCCAGTCATCTGCCCAACAGTATTGCCGCGGGACCATGCCGCGGGTGCACACGGCGCGTGTATCGTATGCTGACGGATTGTTGCGACGCTCCGGAATGAGGCGAACCGCTAGAGAAACCACTAGACAACCTACGAATCCAGTTAGCCTAGGCCTCTCTGGCTCTGTCTGAGCGACGCACTGTCCGAGCGACACTGCTAAGCGACACTGCTGAGCAACACTGCCAGGGAGGGCGACAGAGGATCCGCAGCCAAGATCTGCAGGTAAGGAGCACAAGATGATGGAAGTGACTGCCGAGCGGCGCGGTACTGCGGTGATCATTAGCACGGTGGGTCGAGTCGACGGCTCGAACGCGAGCGCTTTCCAAGACGCAGTGGCGAGCAACATTAGCGACGATGACAGCGCCGTTGTCCTTCACCTAGAGGGCCTGGACTACATCAGTAGTGCTGGCCTGCGGATCATTCTGCTCAGCGCTAAGAACCTGCGCCAGCGGGAAGTCAGCTTCGCGCTCTGCTCACTATCCCCCTCAGTACACGAACTTTTCATCATCAGCGGCTTCGATCAGATAATCGCCATTCACAATTCACCCGAAGAGGCTCTAGCAGCACTCGAGAACTAGACAGCTAGCCCAGGGGCCCCCACTACTGGGGTCACAGACCGACCATTCCAAGCTGACTAGCGGGAAGTTGGAAAGCGATGGCCGAAGCGAAGTACAGAATCCTGGTTGTTGACGACGAAGTGGACCTAGAGCCGCTCATGCTGCAGCGGATGCGCCGGGACATCCGGTCGGGGCACTACAGCTTCGTCTTCGCTCACAACGGCGTTGAAGCCCTGGAGAAGTTGAGCCAGGACGACAACATCGACATGGTTCTCTCTGACATCAACATGCCGCAGATGGACGGGCTTACACTGCTCGAGCAGATCCCCAAGGTAGACCCCAACATTAAGTCGGTGATCGTGTCGGCATATGGGGACATGAAGAACATCCGCACGGCCATGAACCGGGGAGCCTTCGACTTCGTCACCAAGCCGCTGGACTTCACCGACCTTCGCATCACCATTGAGCGCACGCTGGCTCACCTAACCGAATGGCGCGCCGCTCTCACCGCGCGGGACAGCTTGGTGTCGCTGCAGCGAGAACTCGACGTCGCCAGCGAGATGCAGAAGGCCATCCTGCCGACCCAGTTCCCTGATCGTCCCGAATACAAGGTATTCGCCCATATGGAGCCGGCTCGTAACGTGGGAGGCGACTTCTACGACATCGTCAACCTCGAGCATGGACGCATCGGGCTCTGCATCGCTGACGTGTCCGACAAGGGAGTCCCCGCAGCTCTTTTTATGATGTCCAGTCGGACCCTGTTGAAGGGGGCCTCAATCGGCTGCGAAGACCCTGGCGACGTGCTGCGTGAGGTCAACAATCTACTGCGCGAGACGAACGACAGCGAGATGTTCGTCACACTACTTTACGGAATCTACGATCCCTCGACGGGTGACTTCACCTACGCCAACGGCGGGCACAACGAGCCGCTTCTGATACAGCCCGATGGAAGTTCATCATTGCTCCCTCGCACCGGCGGGATCGCTCTGGGGGTGATCGACGGCATTGACTTCTCCTCCAACACGGTCAACATCGGACCGGACAGCACCCTGTTCCTCTACACCGACGGTGTCAGCGAGGCCATGAACAACGATGCCGAAGAGTTTGGGATGGAACGGCTGATGGCAATCTTCTCCGACTCCCCGCCGAGCGACGCCAAGGAGACGACGATCAAAGTCTTCGAAGCAGTGCACACCTTCGCCGACGACCATCCTCAGTCTGACGACATCACCTGTCTAACCCTCCACCGAAACGGGCCGAGGACTTGAGCACCCACTTCTGCCTGGAAGTCGGAGCAGTAGAGCACGAGTCAGTAGATGGCGCCTTACGTCACATAGAGAAATCGATTGAGGAGTTTGGTCGTCTGGAGCAGTGGCCCGACGATCTCATCTTCAAGTTGCACCTCATCCTGGAGGAACTCGGCTTGAACGCCCTGACCTACGGCGGGGCGTCAAGTATGCGGATCGCCATATCAGAGGAAGCCGACATCGTGACAATCGAGATCTCCGACGACGGCGGTGCGTTCGATCCGCTAAGCGACGCTCCCCCGGCCGACGTAGTTTCGCCGCTGGAGGAGCGGGCCGTGGGCGGTTTGGGCATCCATCTCGTGCGCACCCTGACCAACGACCTGCGTTATCGACGGGAAGATGGCCGCAACCATCTAACTCTGGTCACTCGGCGATCGGAATGATCCCCGCGGTGTGCCGGAAGTTGTTGCCGGTGCTAGGGGCTCTTTTGCTACCTGCGTTGCTGGCCGCGGCTTGCTCCTCCGACAACGGTTCACAACGCCCACCGGCCGCAACCCCCACCACCGCACCGCCGATCACTAACCCGCAAGAGGAGGTGTCATCGGCACCAGACGACGAAGGTATCTTCGAGGACTCTGTTCGCTTCGGTCAATCGGCGGCTTTCAGCGGCCCCGCTCAGGAACTCGGCAAGAATATGCGCCTCGGTATTGAGGCAGCGTTCGCTCAGGCCAACCGGAATGGCGGGGTAAACGGCAGGCAGTTAGAGCTAGTAGCTCGCGACGATGCCTACGAGCCCGAGGCAGCGGTCACCAACACGCAGCAGCTCATCGAATTCGACAGAGTGTTTGCCTTGATCGGGGAAGTGGGAACTCCCACGTCCCGTGCGGCAACCCCCGTCGCTGCCACGGCACAGATCCCATTCATTGCCCCGTTTACCGGGGCAGAGTTTCTACGCGACCCGTCATGGCGGAACATCATCAACCTCCGTTCCTCCTATTACCAAGAGACTGAGGAGATCGTCGCCAGGCTGATAACCGACCAGGGTATCGACCGCATTGCGGTGATGTTCCAGGACGACTCTTTCGGTCGGGCCGGCTACAGGGGCGTTCTGCAGGCTCTCGGCCGTCGAGATATGGCTCCCGTTGCCATCGGGCTGTACCCCCGTAACACGACTGCGGTGCGCACCGCTCTGCTAGATCTGCAACAGGGCGACCCCGAAGCCGTAGTCATAGTAGGTGCCTACAAGCCGGTAGCAGCCTTAATCAAATGGGCTCGCCATCTCGGCGAGGAGTGGACCTTCGTGACAATCTCATTCGTAGGCTCCAACGCTCTAGCGGAAGAACTCGGACCCGACGGGGACGGAGTGTTCGTTACCCAGGTTGTGCCGTTCCCGCTGGATACCTCACTGCCGGTTGTGGAGTCTTACGTCGCCGACCTAGCGGCATACGACCCCAGCGCCGTACCCGGCTTCGTTTCCCTCGAGGGCTACCTTGCCGGGCGACTAGCTATCGAAGGGCTCGAGCGATGCGGACGCGACCTGACCCGGACTTGTTTCCTAGAACAGATCCTGCGTAGCGAACCGGTGGACATCGATGGGTTGCAACTCACATTTGGCAATCGCGACAATCAAGGTTCCGATGCAGTATTCCTAACGGTGATTCGCGAGGGTCGTTACGTCGCCACAGACTCAATGTGATGGTTACCACAGAGCTGGTGCCACCGACTTGCAACCCTAAACAGAGGATCCACCAGTGAAGGCTCTGTCCCAGCAGCTGTTGAGGTTTGCTCGAATCTCTACCCAGCTGTATGTCGCCATAGGCGTCATCGTGGCCCTCACCATCGCCGCCCTGGCAGTTAGCTGGGTCTCTTTCAACAGCATCGATGAAGCCCAGGATCGAGTGAATAGCGAGAGCTTGCCGCGGATCGTGACTGCCTTTCGGATCACCGACCTGAGCAGCAATTTGGTGGCGGCAGCGCCGCGCCTAACCGTGGCTGCGTCGCCAGTTGAGCTTGTCGTAGTCTCATCTGAGATCCGTCTTACTCAAGCAGATTTTCGTCAAGAGTTGGATCTTCTAGCTGAACAAGAGATCGATCCTGCGCTATTCGTGTCGATCCGCTCTAGTGCCCGACAAATAGAGTCAAATATCGCCCAACTCGAAGTCGAGATGCCCACCTCGTTCGCTCTCGAGAGCGAGATCGAAGCCCTGCGGGTTCAGCTAACTGAAATCCGGCTGAAACTGGATGACATTCTTTTGCCAGCGCTTGATGAGCAACTCTTCTACCAGCTCACCGGCTACCGGAATATCGACGAGCCACCGGCGCCACGGAACGAACATTTCTCTGAAGAGGAGTTCATCCGCTACCGACACATCGCAGCCCTGCAGACCGACACGGCCATCGCCACGCAGTTGCTCGCTAGCGCCTTCAGCGTCTCGAACGAGTCGCTCATCGCACCGCTGCTGGAGAGCTTCCAATCGGTTGCGGACCGAATTGAAATTAGCTCTGCCGCAATCGGGCAAATCGATCAACGCGGCGATTTGCTAAGCCTGCTGCAGGACCTGTTTGAGTTAGGCCTGGGCGAGCGGAATGGATTCACCCTGCTCAGCGAGCAACTCCAGTTGGCCAACCGCCAGCGCGATTTGCTAGCCCAGAATCGGGCCCAGGCGGTCCAGCTGTCCGCTGATGTGGAAAAGCTAATCCGAACAGCCCAAGAGGAATCCGTTGAAGCCACCCAGTCTGCCTCGCGGGCCATCAGCACTTCTCGAATACTGCTTATCGTGATCGCCGGCATTAGCGTAGTCGTGGGTCTATCTATCATCTTGGGCTTTGTCAGCCGCGTCCTGTTGCGCCGGCTCAACCAACTCTCGGACCGTATGCGTCGCATGGCCGATGGCGACCTTGAAGGCGAGGTTGTAATTAGCGGCCGGGACGAGGTGTCGGAGATGGCCTCGGCTCTGGAGGTTTTCCGGCGCCACGCCCTAGAGGTGCAACGGCTCAACCTGGTGGAGAAACTGGCCGAGGAACTCGGCGAGAAGAACAGCGAGCTGGAACAGGTCCTAGCCGAATTGCAGCGCGCCCAGGATCAAATAGTCATGCGCGAAAAGTTGGCGGCACTAGGCGAGGTAACCGCCGGAGTGGCCCACGAAATCCGCAACCCGCTCAACTTCGTGAAGAACTTCTCCGAGGGCTCTGAAGAACTCATCGAGGAAATGCAAGAGGTGCTGGAGGAGGCCGAGAAAGAACTGACCGACGAGCAGCGAGCACTAATCCTAGAGATCACCAACGACCTAACCGACAACCTGACACGCATTCGCGCTCACGGCGACCGCGCCAACCGGATCGTTCACGACATGCTCAACATGACCCGAGACACCGCCGAGTGGCGCGTAGTCGACCTGAATGACCTCGTAGAGGAGCATTCCAGACTGGCCTTCCACAGCGCCCGAGCCGTAGACCCCGACTTTCAGTTGGATTTGCAGTTCGAGCTGGATCCGGCGGTGGGGGAACTCGAGGTCGTGCCGCAGGATCTCGGGCGTATCTTCATCAACATGGTTGGAAACAGTTGCCAAGCCACCGATCAGAAGCGCAAGAGCTTGCTCGAGGCCGGCGACAAGTCCTACATGCCCACCGTACGGATCAGCAGCCAGCGGAGCGACGAGAACATCGAGATCGTGATCCACGACAACGGCAGCGGCATCCCGCCAGAGGTCGTTGACAAAATCTTCAACCCGTTCTTTACGACTAAGCCCACCGATCAGGGAACCGGACTGGGCTTGGCGATTGTCAACGACATCATCCGCGAGCACGGGGGCTCTATCCGGGTGAACTCCTCACCGGAAGAGTTCACCGAGATGATCATCTCACTGCCCACAGAGCGACCGGAGACCACAATCGAGGCTGTTCCACAGACAGAGACAGAATCCGAGGCAGAAGCGCCCGGGGAGTGAAGCCCGCCGGGTGGCGCGCCTTCAGCAGCCGAGCGGCTCTATGCGCACAGCAGTCGCTTTGAAGCCGGCGGTGCCTGAGAGTGGGTCCCAGTCGTCGGGCACCAGCAGATTTGTATCAACCTGCTCAGGGAAGTGGAGCGTCAGGAACGCAAGTCCTTCTACGAGGTCTGGGGCTAAGTGCACCGGTGCTTCCACCGCCCCGCGCCGGGAGACCACTCGCACCATTTCTCCTTCGACGATTCCAAGGCGGCGGGCATCGGCGGTGCACACCTCCAACTCCTCTCGACGCCGTATCGGCGAGGCGAATGACCCTGACTGCACCCCGGTGTTGAACGAGTCCAGACGGCGCCCAGTAGTGAGGCGAATGGGGTATTCCTCGTCCAGCTGATCCAGCGGAGGCTCCCACTTCACCGGTATGAACGGAACTCTGGGACCTTCCAGCGGTGTGGCCCAGAGGCGCTCGTGCAGGAGCTGCGTCCCAGGATGTCCCTCGTCGGGGCACGGCCAGCGGATACCGCCGAACTCAGCTAGACGCTGGTAGCTCATGCCAGCATGGAACTCCGACAGCGAGCGCAACTCGTCCCAGACCGCCTCAGCATCGGGTTCACCCCAGTCGTGACCTAGCTCCTGAGCCAAAGCAAACACTATGGCTAGGTCGTCGCGGGCCTCGCCGGGCGGCGGCACTGCAGGCCGAACCAACTGCACGCGCCGTTCACTAGATGTCACAGTACCGCTCGTCTCGGCGAAGCTGGCGGCCGCCGGCAATACTACGTCAGCTAGTTGGGCTGTGGCGGTCAGGAAGATGTCCTGAACCACAAGGAACTCCAGGTCAGCCAGAACTTTACGGGCGTGCGCCACGTCTGCTTCAGACTCGGCGGGGTTCTCACCAACTACGTACAGCGAGCGCAGGCGCCGATCAGCCATCGCCTCGAACATTTGCGACAGGTGCAAGCCGCTCTCCGACGGTATCGGCACACCCCAGACCGCCTCGAAGCGCCGGCGTGCAACCTCGTCGCTGAGGTCGACAAAGCCTGGCAGGCGATTTGGCAGCGCCCCCATATCTCCGCCGCCCTGCACATTGTTCTGGCCCCGCAAAGGCGCCAGACCCGAGCCGTAGCGCCCAACGTGGCCGCATAAAAGCGCCAGGTTGATGAGGGCAAAGACATTGTCAGCCGCGTTGTGGTGTTCTGTGATGCCCAGCGTCCAGCAGAGTTGGGCACGTCCAGCAGTTGCATAGAGGTGGGCTAGTTCGACAATCGCCTCGGCGGGGACTCCCGTGATCGCCGCGGCGCGCTCGGGGGTGTAGGCCTCCACCGCGGTGGCGTACTCCTCGAAGCCAACCGTGGCGTGGCTAATGAAGTACTCGTTGTGTAGACCCGAAGAGATGATTTCTGCGCCCATGGCGTTGGCCAAGGCAATATCGGAACCCACATCCACGCCCAACCAGAGGTCAGCGAAACTAGCCGTAGCACTGCGCCGTGGGTCTATCACCACCAGCTTGGCGCCATTGTCACGGCCACGCAGCATGCGGTGGAACATGATCGGGTGGGCATTACGGGCGTTGGAGCCCCAAAGCACGATCAGGTCGGTGTGCTCGAGTTCCTGGTAAGAACTCGTACCTCCCCCAATTCCAAAGACTGTCGTCAGACCGACGACGCTAGGAGCATGTCAAGTTCGATTGCAGCTGTCGATGTTGTTCGAGCCGATGACAGTTCGGGCGAACTTCTGCAAGGCGTAGTTCAACTCGTTCGTGGCCTTCGAACAACTGAAGGTGCCGAAACTCTCTGCTCCGTGCTGTTGGACCGATCGTTGCAGCCCGGCGGCGGCCGTCGCTAGCGCCTCTGACCAGCTTGCAGGGCGCAGATCGCCGTAGGCATCGCGGACCAGCGGCTGGGTGAGGCGTTGTGGCATCGTCGGGGCTCCTGGGGTGTTCCGTTGACTATTCCGTCGGCAACTGTCCCGGTCGGTAGTACATAAAGAGTTCCTCAATTATCTGACGCAGTCCGGTCGCGTCTGACCCCTTCTTGAGGTCCAGCGTGATGACGTTGGAGTGGACATTCATACCGTCGATACGGTCGCTGGCAAAGAGGCGGCGGGCTAGCTCATCGGGGGGTCGAGTACGAATTGCAGGTGGCGGGCTGTCGTAGTACTCGTGACCCATGCCTGTGAGCGAGCGGTTGATCTCGAAGCGCACTACGCCGGGACGAGACGAAGGTCGCTCAATGACAGTAACGGGTTGTCCCACAGCGCCTGATTTTAGCGCTGCACAGACAGCGGGGGTTGCTTGCTAGCAGACTCCGAGCGAGGTGGTGCGCCAGGTAAGTACTCCATGAAAGCCCAAGTACGTCGATGGATGCCCGAAGGGCCCCAGGCAGCCAACGCAGCGCGGTGTCGCGGGCACGGATAGCCCTTGTTCCGCTCGAAGTCGTAGGACGGATAGCGAGCCGCCAAGCGAACCATCAGGCCGTCGCGCCAGACCTTGGCCAAGATCGACGCGGCTGCCAGCGAAACGCAGCGGGCATCCCCACCCACCACGGTGCGCACTCGGCCTTCGAATCTTCCATTGCCAGATGACGACTCAACCGGGGTGGGGGCCGGGGGCGAAACAAAGTCCCAGCGTCCGTCGAGCAGCAAAGCATCCGGACAAATATTCAACCCGTCCAGGGCACGTCTCGCAGCCAGACGCTGAGCTGCCGACATGCCTAGGTCGTCGCACTCAGCGGCACTGGCTAATCCGACGGCCCAGCCGGCGCAGCTGCGCGTCAGCGCTTCGAAGAGCTGCCCGCGCCGAGCCGGGCTCAACTGCTTGGAGTCCCGTACCTCCCCCAGAACACCTTTGGGGGCCTCAACCGCTCGTAGCGCGGCCGCCGCCACAGCCAACGGTCCGGCCCAGGCGCCTCGGCCCACCTCGTCCAACCCGACCACAACAGCGGCACCAGAATCCCATAACTCCCGCTCAAACGTAAGATCTGGAACTGTCCGCCGAGCTGGAATTGTCCGCGCATTTGGCATGGTTGCTGACTTTAGGCGTTAGCCCTAGCTCAAAGGTGCAGCAGCGCCTCACCCGAGAGTTGGTTTGTTTCCCACGAGGACGACAGAACTCTCGCCCGTAGCCGGGGCCCAGTTGAGGTTGCTAGACCGGAGCTGTCTAAGCGGTCGGCACCACCGTCGGCGCTGACCAGAGCGCAGGCCCAAGCTTCCAGGCGAGTGCGCGGCGGCAGTAACTCCCATAGCAGTGCTGGCACAGCGCCGTGCCAGCGGATTGCGAACGACAGCAGTCCGTGGCTCGTACCCAAGTGGTGCACCTCAATCGCAGGACGAGCCTCGGCTAGGTCGACAGCCGTGTATCCCGCCAGCAGGTCGAGGTAGCCGTCGCGCTCGGCGATCAGAACGTCTCGGACAGCAAGGAGGAAAGCCGCCCGGCGAGTCGGGTCATCTCCCCCGTGCTGGCCTGCCCAGCCACCGCCAGGACCGGCGGCCTCGGCCAGCGCCCTCACAGTCGACACTCCGGCAGTTAGCGAGGTTGTTGGCGGGTCTGTGATCTGTGCCAGTTCCCTGCGGACCAAACGGGCTGCCTTAGCAGGGCTGCGGGCAGCCCGCAATGGCACTAGCTCTGCGGCTCGACTGGCATGACCTGCGCTAGCCAGAGCGGCGCCCACTAGCGTCCGCTCGCCAGGCGCGAGATGTTGCTCGGGGATCCCGGCGGCGCTGCGACCCAGATCGAGGCTTAGCAAGCGTCTAAGCGCTGTCACAGTCAACTCTTCGATACGTCCATCGGGCAGGCCGGCTAGGCGCAAACCTTTCGCCAGGTGCAGATCCCAGCCTCGGCCCACCTGCTCCAAGGTTGGGACCGCTGCCGGGGCCGCCGGTGAGACCACACTTGGATCTAGCGGCAATACGACACGCAGCTTGCTGCGGTGCGTTACCGGCCAACTGAGTTCTGCACTAGCACGACTGCTGCGGCTATACATCCGCGGCGAACCGGCGGCTAGCAACGCTGACCGCTCCGGCTGGCTGGCTGCGGTTGCAACATCGGCGAATAGCTGCCACGCGGTCGGAGGCCGCTGCCACCACAAAACCCGCGATCGGTTAGCTAGCACGCCCGTGTTGTCTACCTCTACTCGCCGCAGCCCTTTGGCTCGCCAAAAATCCCCGGGCTGTACAGAAAGTGTCAGTGCTAGGGGGGCAGAGGTGTCATTGCGAAATTCCAGCACGCCCACGGCGCCCACACCGCCAGCCGCTAAGGCCACATAACTAAGTTGCGAGAAGTCCCCGTCGCCTGCCCGGAACACGGTCTCTAACGCCACAGCCGGACATCCCCCTGCGCTGAAGGCGCGCTGACGCCGACTAGCCGCATCGGTCGGCTCCCAGTGGCGCTCGCCGGCACTAACCACCCAGTTCAGCGACCAGCCATGGCGACCGGTTACTGCTCGTCCCGTGGTGTCTACGGCTAGCCCTCCAGCCGCGCCAGAGACACTCAAGACTGTCCAACGGGATCCTGTCCAGCCGGATCCTGGCCCCGCGCCGCTGCGGCCCACCCTGTTCCTAGCTGAGGTGTTCGGGTTCGGGTCGCAGGCTCCTTCCGAGCAGGTTCCAGTAAGCCTCCGTTGGAGCTTGCTGACCGTCGAGCACGGCACAAAGCTCAGAGGCGATCGGCATCTCCAAGCGATGTTCAGCAGCCAACTCCAAGACCACCCGGGCGGTCTTTACGCCTTCGGCTATCTGCTGCATAGTGCCGGTGATCTCGTCGAGCAGCTTCCCCCGTCCCAGCTGCACGCCAACGTGGTGGTTGCGGCTTTGGGGGCTGAGGCAAGTCGCTAGGAGATCACCCAGACCGGCCAGGCCGGCGAAGGTAAGTGGTTCGCCGCCCATGGCAACACCGAGTCGGGTGAGCTCGGCGAGGCCGCGGGTAATGAGAGCAGCCCGGCTGTTATCTGCCAGACCAAGTCCCTCAGCCATGCCCACGGCCAACGCCACCACGTTCTTCAACGCTCCTCCGAGTTCACAGCCCACCACGTCATGGCCGACATAGACGCGGAAGTGCTGACGCGCAAACACCGGAATCAGCTGCTCGGCCGCGGCGACATCCGCCATTGCCAGCACCGCCGCTGCGGGCTCACCGGCCAGAACCTCTCTCGCTAGGTTAGGACCGGTAAGCACCCCCACCGGGTGTTCCGGTGCCAGTTCGGTGATGATCTCTGACATGCGGCGATGCGAACCCTGCTCCAGGCCTTTAGCGAGGCTGATTATCGGCACATTTGGCGCTAAGTACGCAACGACCTCAGACAGAACATGGCGGAACACGTGTGAAGGCACAGCCATCGCCACCACCTCTGCCCCGGAAAGTGCCTTAGCCAGATCGTGATCGGCTTCCAGCCGTCGGTCCAGCACAAAGTCCGGGAGATACTGCGTGTTGGTGGCGTGGCGGTTGATCTCCTCGGCCACCTCCCGGCGCCGGCACCATAAACGCGTCGTAACTTCGGCCGCCGCCAGCGACGCCATCGTGGTTCCCCACGAGCCGGCTCCCACTACCGTCAGCCGCTGCACCCCTGCACAGTACCGCCCTTGTCCGCCAGTATCGAGACTTCCGCCAGAGTCCGCTCCGACTGCCAAGCCACCAAGCCCCGCTTCCTGTCCCGCTTCCTTAAGAAGTCGCGAAGAGTCACGCTTGAGCGGATCATTAGACTTGCCCAAGTGACCAACGCGGCTGTGCTGGTTCCCGTCAAGGCATTCAGCCAGGCAAAGCTGAGGCTCGAGGGGACGCTCTCAGCTAGCGAGCGCCGCCAGCTCGCCAGAGGCATGGCTAGCCACGTGCTGCGGGCCGCCGCACCGCTACCGGTGGCAGTGGTTTGCGACGATCCTGAGGTGGCAAAGTGGGCTGAGGCCGCCGGAGCCGAGGTGGTCTGGTGCCCCGGAGCGGGACTCAACGGCGCGGTGAGCCGTGGGGTCTCGGTGCTGGCAAAACAGGGCCTAGCCGAGGTCGTGGTAGCACACGGAGACCTGCCGGGTGCTAGCCGATTCGACCATTTGACCGGTGCTGGTGGCGTGACCGCGGTCCCCGATCGGCATGGCGACGGCACCAACGTGCTGTGCGTGCCGGCGGATTCTGAATTCGGTTTCTCCTACGGCGCGGGCTCGTTTCACCGGCACTGCAAGGAGGCTCTTCGCCTGGGGTTGCCGCTACGTATAAGCCACGACCCCAATCTGAGCTGGGACGTGGATCTACCGGAGGATCTTCAGAGCTTGCCCTCGCACCTGCGTCGACCGGCCGTCGCCGGCGCAGGATCGACATCATGAGTTGCAACTTGCCGACTCCAGCGAGCGCTCTGGCAGTCTCGGCGCATCCCGACGACAGCGAGTTCGGCTGCGGCGCCACGCTGGCTCGCTGGGCCGCAGCCGGCTGCGTAGTACACCTAGCGGTCTGCACCGACGGCTCGAAAGGCTCCTGGGATCCGGCAACCGACACAGCACAACTAGTGGTCCGGCGCCAGGCGGAGCAGCGAGAGGCAGCCCGACGACTTGGCGCTACCGGCGAGGTGGTGTTCTTAGGCTTCACCGACGGCGAACTGGAGGCCCATCTTGGAGCGCGAGCGCTGTTGGCCTCATGGATCCGTCGTCTGCAACCCGAGGTAATGCTGGGCCACGACCCTTGGAAGCGCTACCGAATTCATCCCGATCATCGCCAGGCGGGCTTGCTGGCCGTCGAGGCCATCGTGGCAGCTCGCGACCCGCACTTCTTCCCCGAGCAGAACCTACTCGCACATCGCCCCGAGCACCTGCTGCTGTTCGAGGCCGACGAAGCCGACCACTACGAGGACGCCGGCGGTTGGGCAGACACCAAGATCGCCGCACTTGAGGCCCACGAAAGCCAGTTCGAGTCAACAATGGGCATTGAAGCCGCCGACGATGGAACTCAGCGAGAGGAGTTCAGCCGGCGCATCCGGGAGGAATTGGTCCAAGCCGGCCGACTCGCAGGCTTAGCTGAGGCTGAGGCCTTCAAGCTGCTGAGCGACCTCTAAGGCGCTGGGATACTAGTTAGCCACCTTCGACCGCCGGCTGCGCGGCATGCGAGGCATCCAATCGAAGAAGCGCCACCCTACCAGCGCACCAACCAGCCCCCAGGCAACCAGGATGGCCAGATCGATACCTTGCCAAGCCGGAGCCGGCACCGCCGGGTGGAAGGCAGCCGAGAATGCCCGCCCGAAGTGTTTCAGCGGCAGCACATCGCCCAGAATCCGGAGCCAGGCAGGTGGAATCTCTGCTGGCACGAAGATGTCCGAAACAAATGCCATCGGCAGGATGACAGCGTTAGACACTGCTGGGGCAGCGTTGCCGCTAGGAGCCAGTGCGGCCAGCGCAAGGCCGATTGCCGCAAAAGCCGCCGTGCCCACGACGAACGACACAATCGCCGCGGGGATCTTGGCCGCGGCGATGCCGACATCGAAGAACAGCACCCCCACCAAAAACATAATGAGCACCCCAAGCAGGGCTATCCAGATCGACGAAGCCACTGAGCCGCCTAGGAATGCCGACGGCGGTAGCGGAGTGCCCTTGACGCGCTTTAGGAGTCCGAACTGTCGCTGAAAGGCCAGCGTTATACCCACGTTGGCCAGCGCCGCGTTAGCCGCGGTGAACGCCGCCAGGCCCGGCGTGTAGAACTGTGCCGCTGTGATTGGTCCGAAGCCCACATCGATCGTCCAACTGAACAGCGAGCCGAACAGCACCAGCATGATCAGGGGCAGTCCGAGGGTAAAGAACGCCGCCACCGGGTTGCGCCAGAAGGTGCGGTTTTGGCTGCGCATGCTGGTCCAGGCAAGTCGCCCCCAGCTGGGCCATTCACTAGCATCCCCAGCCGCCGTGGCGCGACTAGCGCTCACCAGTGTTGCCTTCTCTGGCGCCGATGAGCTGCAGATAGGCGTCCTCCAGACTCGGTGGACTCACCGTAAAGTCTGACAGTTCGATCTCTCGCCCTACCGCCCAGCCGGTCAGCTCGGCCAGTAGAGCAGTAGGGCGCTCAGTGCTGAGCACCGCAACGTTGTCAGCCACTTGGACCGCCGAGGCTAGTGAGGCAGGGAGGTCGGCCCAGTCAACGCCAGGCGGCAAACGGAAACGAACCGTCGACTTCTCGGCCCCCAGCAGTTGCGAAGGTGGAGCACAAGCCACAATCCGTCCATCCACCATAACTGCTACCCGATCGGCCAGTTGCTCCGCCTCCTCCATGTAGTGCGTGTTCAGGATGATCGTTCGGCCGAGGCTGCGCAGACCTCTGATCATGTCCCAGGCGGTCCGTCGCGCTTCGGGGTCGAATCCGGTGGTGGGCTCATCCAGGAACAACAGATCGGGATCGCCGATGAGTCCTAGCGCCATGTCTACGCGCCGCTGTTGTCCCCCAGAGAGGGTCTTGAGCCGGGCATTGGCTTTGCCCGCCAATCCCACTAGCTGAATTACCTCATCGCGGTCGCGGCGTCGCCGGTAGGCCCTGCCGAAAGTGTCCAGAGCCTCAGCCACAGTGACCTCGAAGACGTCCACGGTGGCATCCTGCAGGACTATTCCAATACGGTCCCGGAAGTCTCTGCCCGCCTTTGCCGGGTCGAAACCCAGCACTGACACGTCGCCGGAATCGGCTGCGCGGTGACCCTCCAGGATCTCCACGGTGGTGGACTTGCCGGCCCCGTTGGGGCCCAGCAAGGCAAACACCTCCCCAGCCGCTACCTCAAAAGAAACACCGCGCACTGCGTAGGTGGAGCCATAACTCTTAGTCAAACCGCGCACCGACACGGCGAGCGTCCTGGCCGCAGAGGTGCTCATCTGAGCGCGCTAGCGCCTTTTGCGGGCAGCGCTGCGAGTCTGTGCCTGCTGGTCCAGCACGTGCATAATTCCCGGGAAACCTGGAATTCGACCTAGCCGCCGAGATAAGAACATCAAGCTCAGGGCAGTAAAGGTCACGTAGAAAGGCCAACTTATGAGGTAACGGAGGACCACGTACTCGTCAGGGTCGGTGACACCGAGTAACCAAATATCGAATCCGGCCGCTAACCCCAGTATCACCCCGAAGACCACAACGATCCGGTCCACGGCCGATTGGTAAGCCTGGTGCTCCCGCATCTTGGCTGAAAGGCCCAGGGTCCGCGCCACCAGCTCTATCGCGGGGTTGCGGTTCAGCGGTGCAGACAGCACCAGACCTGCGGCAATAGCGAACTTGTAGCCGATGCCTATCCCGAAGTAGATGTCGTCGTTGTCAGTGACTATCCCCACGATGCCCCGGACAATCACACACACCGTCACGAGCGGGAGCAGTTTCCCCACCCCGATGCCATGGCGCAGGCGCAGGAACCCTGCCAGCAGCGAGACCACGGTAATTGCCCCAATGGCTGGCCCCAGGCCGCTGAAGCGGAACAACAACACGAAAGCCGCGACAGCAAGCAGGGTGTCAAAACCAACCCACCAGGGCGGAATGAGAACATCCTCGCCCTCACCAGGTTCCCACTCGTCAGGTTCTAGCCCCGCGACAGAATCCTCCGGGACAGAATCTGCTGAATAAGGCACCTGGCTCGGCGTCGATTCGCCTTCAGGCACCTCTGTCTGACCTGATGAGTTATCCGCTGACCTGTTCACCTCAGCGGCCCAGGGCTGTCCAAGCCCGCAACACACCCACATCACCCAAGACTTCCGCCTCATCTGGGTGGATGCGACGCCACATCACCAGGTTGAGTTGCTCGCCGGTGCCTCGCACGGCCACGTCGCCGCGGGCGTGGATCCGCTCGGTTACGACACGACCCTCCGATATGCGGCACAGCCACTCCCCTTCTCCGTCGGTGCGGTGCAGATGGATAGTGCCCTCTGGTAAATGGTCCTTGGCAATTCCGGCCTGGAAGGGGAAGATCACCTCGAGCAACTCAGCTACGCCGTCTGCTGCTAGATCACTGTCCAGATTCCCGGGCTCTCCCACCGCATTCTCCGCGTCCCAGCGGTGTATGAGGCTCTCTTGAGCCATGCGACGCTGCCAGAACGCACCGGTGTTGATGCCAGCCCAACTCCACACCTCCTCGTCAGGTTCGATATCACGCAACGCCTCCAGCACCCGGCCGTGCGCGGCCGCATACCAACTAATAACCGCCTCATCTTCGGGCGGTCGAGGCACATCGTCTCGGTTCAGCATCCTCGCCGAGCGCTGCTCAATGTGCTCGCTGACCCAGTTGTAGACCCACCCCAGGTGGCCAACAAGTTTCTGCAGGCGCCAGCGCGGACAACTAGGGACCGTCACATTCAGATCGCCGCTGGCGGCAACCTCGGCCACCACAGCCCCCTCGCGCTCGGTCACGGCGATGTAGGAGTCAGCATAAAAGCTCATAGCTCAAGTCTCGCCCAGCAAAGACACATCTGCACACCAACTGCGCCCAGTTGGCCCTGCTGCGGTTAGAAGATCCGGCTATAGGGTGCTCTTAGAAGAGATTGCGGCGCCGCCTGGGAGGTGCAAGATGATCAGAGACTTCTCGCTCGACCTCGACGCTTTGCGCGGCTTCCTGCATCTCGTGAGCGTGACGGTCTGGGTCGGCGGCCAGATCGTTGTGGCAGGACTCGTGCCGCTGCTGCGCAAGCTGGACCGCTCCCGCAATTCGGTGCCCGAAGGTGAAGTGAGCATCACCCAGAAGGTAGCAGCGCGTTTCGGCAGGATCTCTTGGCCGTTCTTCGCCCTGGCCATCATCACCGGCCTTTGGAGCCTCGGCGAGGTCGTGGCGAACGACGAGTGGGCAACCAGCACCGGCCTTTGGAAGACGCTCTTCTTCGTCAAGATTGCCCTTGTAGCTGCATCGGGAGTGGGTGCCTGGCTGCACACGCGAGCCCAGCGGGCACCAGAGCGAGCGTTGTTCGCCAGCATCGCGTCGCTGTCGGCCTTGGCCGCCCTGCTCATCGCAGCCAGCTTCCAGTCGGTCCCCGCCTAGGAGCCAACGCGACCGTCAGAGTCAGCCCACCGGGGACTTCTCTGGGCTTTCGGTGTGCTGACAAACCCAAGCCCACATCGCAATAGCGCTCGCCGAGCCAGCATTGATCGAGCGGGTTGAGCCGTATTGGGTGATCATCCGCAGCCCAGCGCAGGCAGCGGTGGCCTCAGCCGACAGACCCGGCCCCTCTTGACCAAAAAGCAGCACACACCGTTCCGGTAACCGATAATGCTCGAGGGCCAGCGCACCCGGCAAGTTGTCGATTCCCACTAGCTGCAGCGATTCCCCTTCGGCCCAGCGGGCCAGTGAGCTAATATCGGGATGGTGGACTATGTGCTGGTAGCGGTCGGTCACCATCGCCCCTCGGCGGTTCCAGCGGCGCCGGCCCACGATGTGCACAGCCTGGGCTCCGAAGGCGTTGGCGTTACGCACCACCGAGCCGATATTGAAGTCGTGCTGCCAGTTCTCCACCGCCACGTGGAACGGGTGCCGGCAGCGGTCTAGGTCCGCCACTATGGCCTCGTGGCGCCAGTAGCGATAGCGATCTATCACATTGCGTCGGTCGCCTGTGGCAAGAAGTTCGGGATCTAGGCGGGGGTCGGGGGGCCATGGTTCCGGACACGGCCCGACGCCAACAGACGATCCACTCACGGCCAGTGGCTCACAGCCCGGGCACCACGACGAACGCCACGACCCAGAACTGACAACCGGACCCAACCACGACGTTGAGGTGCCATACCTCGTGGTATTCGAAGTGGCCGGGCCACGGGTTAGGTCGGCGCAGACCCAGCGCAAGCGCGCCCAGCCCGTAGACGGCACAGCCGATCAGCACCACCGCAGTACCAAGCAGGCCTAGGCCGTCCAGGATCTGACCGATGGCAGTCAGCGAGATCCCGCCGGTGAGGATAAAGAGTGTGGTCATGAGTCCGAACGGTGGGTGAAAAACAAGCCAACGCAGCGCAATCTGGAGGGCACAAAGTCCTACCGCCACACCTACCAGCCAGGTCCTCGGCCAGCCCGGGACACCAAGTCCCATAATTGCCCCATAGCTGCCGGCGATAAGGGCGTAGATGGCCGAATGGTCCCAGCGGCGCATCCTCAACCAGTCTTCGTCGTTCCAGCGACGCAGATGGAAAACAGCGCTGACGCCGAACATTCCGACGAGGCTGGAAGCGTAAAGGGCCATGACTGCCCGGGTGCTAACGCCAGGTGTGATCACTACAAGCCAGGCACCGGCAGCGAACGCCGGCAATACCATGGCAGCGTGCATACGACCCCGCCAGGTGGGTGGGTTTAGCGAACTCTGCCGGTAGGGATCCGCGGAAACGTCGGGCATATTCGCCGGCGCCACGACCGCACGGACTCGCAACCCAACCCCTGCCCACGGGCGATCTGCCTGCTCGCAGCCCTCAGGCTGGGAACCCGACGGCGGGTGGTGCTCTTCGGCAGTCGTGCGGCTGACCACGGGCTACTGGAATCGCAGGAATACGCCTGAGCGCGGCTTTGGGTGGAAGTAGGTGGATTTGGGTGGCATCACCTGCCGAGCATCGGCTACCGACATCATCGTCTCGACCGTGACAGGGTGCAGGACAAATCCCACCCCTCCGGCATCATCGCAGCGGCAGGCCACCTGCTCGGCACCCAGCATTCCCGAGAGGTACTCGATGTTACGGGTTTGCTCTGGGTCGTAGATCCCGAAGATCGGAGCCAGCACGTGCTCTTGCAACCAGCCGGCGTCGATGCCCTCCACTCCGTCGGTCGGGGTGAAGTGGAACCATCGCCGCCCCAGGTAAACCCCGAAGACACCCCGCCGCGGCGGCTCAGCAGCGGCATCGGCCACAGGCTCCAGCGTCCCCAGGCGCCGCAACGCCAACTCTATGGCTTGACCGTCGGTGCTGACCGCAGGAGTCACTCGCCGATGGAAGACCAACAAGCGCAATTCATCGTGAGGGAACAGGGCCGCCAGGATGGCGTCCCTCGCCAGCAACTTGTCGCTCAGACCCCCCTCAGCGCCGCCCGCGTGGATCGATTGTCCGTCGTCTGTGCCATCGCCCGACTGCATCGGCTGCGTGCCCGGCGGCGCATGCCCCAAGGTAGTCAACACAATGTCGCTGGGCAGGAAGCCTCCCGCCGCGCTGGAGGCCTCACGCTGGCGGCGTACTCGCTCGCTCACCACCAAGGCGGCACCCAGGCGGTGATGTCCATCAGTCACGTAGAGGTTCTGTCCTTTTAAGTCCTCGTTGAGAATCTGCAGGAAGTCGGGGTCTGTCACCTCCCAGACCCGCTGGGCTACGTCGTTGGGATCGGCGAAGTCCAAGAGAGGTGCCTGGTTAACCTCAACCTTGTCGAGCAGCTGGGCGATGCGGGAGGTATTCCGGAAGGTCAACCCAACGGGGCTGGACTGGGCACTGGTGAGTGCCAGAAATTCGCTCAGTAGCTCCTCGCGGTCGGCATGAGTGCGCTCGTGAGGCCTTATTCGGCCTCGCCGGTAGGCCTCTAGCGGCACAACTCCGACAATCCCTCGCTGACGGCAGCCATAACCGATAAGGCGGTAGACATAAACAGCCGGTTCCGGTCGCGATTCAAACGCCCCTAGACGTAGCAGTCGGATCAAGGCCATCTGGTTGAGGACAGCCAACTCCGCGGGGCTGAGCGCGTATCCCACATCTTCAGGCGAGCGGGTGGCGTGCATATAGCTGTCGGGTTGCTCCAGGAGCAAGGCTCGCCGTTCCTCCACGCTTAGGCCCTCGTAGGCTGGTGAAACCACCCGTTCGGCCCAGTCCTGCCGCACAACACTGGCCGAGAAGGGCCAAACCACCGACTCGACTTGATCACGAGGCGCACCCTGCGAGGTCGGCTGGTTCACAAGGGCATCTCCGTGTTCGGCACTGGGCGAAGCTCCACCTGGTAGATGTGCGCAAGCGCAGCGATTTCCTCGGCTAGCTCAGCACTCATGGCCCCGGAAAGATCCATGGTCGCAACCGCGGCGGTGGACTCTCGGAAGATGCGGTTTTCCATGCCAGCCACGTTGACCTGGTGGCTGCGCAGCACCGCCAGCACACTGGCTAGTACACCCACTCGGTCTTCGTGGCGAATCACGATCACGTGGTTCCCTACCCGTCCGGTCTCCAGATTCACACAGTTCACGACACGGCCAGAGGCGTAGGCGCTAATGACTCGCACTATGGCTGTGGCTACCGCCTCCTGCGCCTGCTCAGTAGAAGCACCGATGTGAGGAGTGGCGATGACGTTGGGATGGCAAGCCAGCTTTGAGTGAAAGTCACTAGTAGCACCGGAAGGCTCGTCTTCAAAGGCGTCGAGGCCGGCACGGATCCCTTTGCTGTCCATCGCCCTCAGGAGAGCCTCGCTGTCTACTAGTCCGCCGCGAGCGGTGTTCACCAGGATGGCGCCGGCGGGCATCGCCGCTAGCACTTCGGCGTCCACGATCTGCTCTGTACCCGCCAGATGCAATGTCAGTACATCGCAGAACGCGGCCATCTCCACGAGATCCTCGTGGAGCGTGATGTTGAGATCCTCCATCCGGCGGCGGACTTGTGGGTCACGTCCTGGGCGCTCAAGCGCGTGCAGGCGCATGCCAAAGCCAGCGGCCCGCTCGGCAACTTCCATCCCGATGCGCCCCAGTCCGACGATGCCCAGTGCACGGCTCTTCAAACCGCGGGCCACGCTGTAGCGCGGCTTGTCCCAGACGCCGCGGCGCAGATCCGCCGCAGCGTCAGCAAGCTGGCGGTCCAGTGCCAGCATGAGGCCCATCGTCAACTCCGCCACCGCTACGGCGTTGCGACCCGGCGTATTGCAGACATAGATGGCGCGAGCTGAGGCAGCTGCCAGATCGATGTTGTTGACCCCCGCTCCGGCTCGCACGATCAGCGACAACGAACGAGAAGCGGCAATCGCCGTAGCAGTCACGACTGTGCTTCGCACTACGAGCACATCGAAGTGGCCCGTGGCTAGCAGAGTACCCAGTTCGGCATCTCCGACCTTAGGCTTTTCGACACACTCGAAGCCGGCAGCGCTGAGCTTGGCCAAGGCGCTGGGATGACACGAGTCGGCTAGCAGAACTCTGATGATCACACCCTCTTTAGCGATTCTTTAGCGATTCTCTCAAAAAGTAGTGGCATTCGGAAGCCGGCAGGTAGCGCGCCAGCACGCCAGAACTCACCTCAGGTCGGCTAGCACCGCCGCCACCGCGTCGACCGCCACCGGAATGTCGTCGGTGGCAACGTCCAGATGAGTCACGGCACGCACCCGCTCCTCAACCCGACTCATACGCACCCCACGGGTTGCAAGACGCTCCAGAAAGTCCCCCGCCGGTATACCGGTCGAAGACGCATCAATCCATACCATGTTCGTTTCTACGGGCTCGGTGCCGAGACCCAGAGCCGAGATCCCCTCTGCCAGGTCGGCGGCGTTGGCGTGATCCTCGGCCAGACGCTCGACGTGGTGATCGAGTGCATGGAGGCAGCCCGCGGCCGCGATCCCCGCCTGCCGCATGGCACCACCACAGCGGTGCTTGTGCACCCGCACCGTCTCGATAAAGTCACGCCCACCCACCAGCACGGCCCCGATAGGCGCTCCGAGCCCCTTGGTGAAGTCCACCCAGATGCTGTCCACCGCCAGCCCCCAGTCGGCGGGCTCGCTGCCCGAAGCCACGGTGGCGTTGAAGAGCCGAGCCCCGTCGGTGTGCACCGGCACGCCGTGGCGGTGCGCCACCTCACATACCGCCTGGTACTGCACCAACGGCCAGACCGTGCCACCGCCGAAGTTGTGGGTCTGTTCTAGGCAGACTAAGCGCGGCCACGGTCGGTAAACGTGCCCGGGTGCCAGAACCTCGGCCACAGCCTCTGGCCCAAAGCGTCCCCGATCACCGGCCAGCAAGTCTGTTATCACCCCGGCGTAGGCGGCAGCTCCGCCGGTCTCTGACCGCACGATATGGCTGTCGAGAGATGTAACAATGGCATCGCCCGGTGAAGTGTGCGCCGCTACCGCCGCGAGGTTGCACATGGTGCCCGTAGGGAAGAAGAGCCCTGCCTCGTGACCCAGCAACTCCGCCATGCGGGCACAGAGGCGGTTAACAGTGGGGTCGGTGCCTTGCTGTTCGTCACCCACCTCGGCGGCCGCCATCGCCTGGCGCATGGCCGCGGTGGGCTTCGTTTGTGTGTCGCTGTAGAGATCTACCACTGGCGGACTAACCACGAGGCAAGACTCTAATCGGCTGTAACCGGGACACCCGCAGTTGCCGAGGGATACTAAAGTGGCCCTTAAGTACGTTTGCATCTGAAGGAACGGCATGAACAACCTCGAAGGTTCAAAAGGCAATCCCCCCCCCCCCCGAGCATCACAAGATGACTTGGTAAGGAACAGCATGAACACCCCGGAGGTTCCCGAGGCCCGCGAAGGTCGAGCTAAGTCGGCCCTAGATCTGTTCTTCTTCACCGCCCGCGAGCAATATCAAAGGAACTTGCTGGGCGTACTGCAACTCGGTACTGCTTCGGTTGTGCTGTGGACCGTGTCGCTCTTCTTTAACTGGGACGACCAAACCGGCCGACTGATTGATGGTCAGGTGAACCTGTGGTTCAACTGCGTGATGCTGATTGCCTTCGCTGTGATGCTGGTGTGCCTACGGCGGGCACCTAACCGCGCTACTAGCGCCGTGGCCATCTGCGGGCTCACCACCGCCATGTTCTACATCGTCAGTGAGAACGCCTTCGGTATGTTCACCTACAGAGATCTGGACCCCGGAGTCGGATTTTGGCTGGGCCTTGCCTCCTACGTCGTGCAACTCGCCACCGCTGCCTACGCCGGACTTCTCATCGGCGACGAACGCTGTGCTGGCTGCCGCCCCGATGGGCGACCGCGGAGTCCGTGGCTAGTGATCGGCTTCGGAATCGGGAGCATCGGCTGGATCGTTGCCCGATTCCTGCCAAGCCAGGTGACTCATTACAGTGCAACACCGCTTGATGAGAACGGCAACCCCTTTAGCGCGGCCATTGAGACCCTGAGTCTTGAGAGGGGGATGGTGGCACGCCTCGAGGGTGCTCAGTTCGTCCCGGAGTTGGCCGGCTGGGTTATCTTTGCGCTGGCAGCACCTCTTGCCGCTTGGATGCTGCGCCGCCAGCTAGCCGCGGCATTCATGGCCGGTTTTCTGACCTACTTCGCCGCAGACATCGCGGCCTCCCTGGCCATCAGCTACAGCCTCGACTACAGCTACGATCGAACCACCGGCGTGCGAGCCACCTTTGATTACGCCCTGGGGAATGGTTTCCTGGCACAGCTGGCCACCACCGTGCTCTTCGTGATAGTCATAGCCTCGATCTACCTGACCGAGCCGGAACGCCCCAACGCAGAGAATGCACCTACGCCGGCCGAGCCCTAGGTAGCTAAAGACCAAGCCCTAGACAGCTAAAGACGATGACGATAACTAGCCCGATAACGTCGCAACTCGTGAGTTCTTCCCAACCTCGCCGCCGGGTCACCGCGGTGCTACTGAGACCCTCTAGCCGGGATGCCTCAATGCTCAAGGAGGCACTTGCCCGCCTAGCCAGGGATCACACTGTGCTGGCACCACCGCACGGGCAGCAGTTCAGCATGCTGGAGGCCTGTCGGCTGGCGCTAGTCACCGGAGCGGACCTCGTGCTCCTAGTCGGCAGCGAAATGCATCTGGGTTATAGCGACATCGCCCATCTGTTAGACGGCTACGAGGCAGGAGCGCGCGTGGTAGTGGGCGACCGACGTTCGGTGGCCGGGCGAGCCCTGCGCCCGCTGGCCGGAGCGGCGTTTGGCATCTGGCGCCACGATATGGGCTCGCCGGTACGGCTGTACGACGCCGAAGCGCTAGAGGAAGTCATCGAGCACCTGCCGCCGGAGGCCCGCCACCCGAGCATGCTCATGAGCATGCTGGAGCATCGCCTTCGGTTCTCGGTCAAAGAGATTCGCTTACGCAACACTGACGACACACCGCGCCAGGAGGATCCGGTGACCGCGCTTGCCGAGACGCTGGCCGGGCTGTGCGAGTTGCTGTCTTTTCGCAATACAGCGCGCGCCATCCGCTGACCACCGACCTAAGGACTGCCCTAACCCAGCTAGTCGGGGCCTACCACATCGGCCACCGCAGCCATCTCTGCCAATGCCGAACTGCTGCTAAAGGGCGCTACAGCAGCGCAAAGATCCGCTAACAGACGGGTAGCGAACCCCAAGCGTGCGGCATCTAGCACCGTGGCGCGGACGCAGAAATCGGTTGCGACTCCAACCACATCCAGCTTGTTGATCTGGCGGTCTCTTAGCCACTCCTCCAGTCCGACGCCGTCGGAACTGACACCGTCAAAACCTGTGTAGCTCGCCGAATACTGGCCCTTTGAGAACACCTCATCGAGCAGTGTCAACTCTAGATCGGGATGAAAGTCAGCCCCTTCGCTGCCGGCGCGACAATGCGGGGGCCAGGTTCGGACATAGTCGGGCTCGGACGAGAAATGGGCGCCAGGATCGATATGCCAGTCGCGGGTCGCCACCACCGCCTGGTACAAATCCCCCGACTCGCGCAAGTAGCCGGTGATCCTTGCCGCCAGCGCGGCACCGCCAGCGACCGGCAGGGCCGCTCCGGGAGCGTCGCAGAAGTCATTCTGAAGGTCCACGATTACCAGCGCTCGACCCTCGGTAGAAGCATCGATGACACTGGAGGGCTGCGTCACGCCTCCTCCAGTGATGGTTCGAGCGGCAACCAGGGTTCACCGGCACTCAGATCCAGTGCGGTGGAAGTCAGGCGCCTTCGTGCCGCTTGATGATAGGCCCGAGCTAACTCTGCGCTCCCTGTGAGGTCGGCAAGTTCCGCCGACACGACCTTTCCCTTGCTCACCAAATCTTTCTGCAGCGCCAGCGAGTCCGCAGGCATCGGGGACTCGGGATGTAGCAGACACTCCCGAGTCGCCAGACCGGACTTGTCCAGCAGGCGCACGGCTCGTTTGCGTCCGGGTCGCCAGGATTTAGCCAGAGACCGCTTGTTCACCGGCCGGCCATCGATCTCCACCAACTTGTAGACGAGGCCGGCTGTCGGTGCCCCCGCACCGGCTACCAACTCAGTCCCTACGAGGTAGCCATCAGCTGGAACCGACGCCAGGCCGGCAATATCGTGCTCATCTAAGTCTCCAGAAAGGATGATCTCGGTCCGCTCAGCGCCAAGTTCATCGAGTTGGCACCGAACCGCTAGCGCGGCAGCGGCCAAGTCACCGGAGTCGATCCGCAGCGCGCCAATTGTGGGGCCCGCCACCTCTACCGCCCGCCGCACTCCTTCGGCTACATCGTAGGTGTCAACTAGGTAGGTGCTAGTGGGTCCCAAGAGTTTGGCCTGGGCGACCATGGCGGCCCGCTCATCGGTGTGCGCCAGGATGAAAGCATGCCCGATGGTGCCGCCGGTGGGTACGCCGAATCGCCTCCCAGCCTCCAGATTCGACGTGGCGTCGAACCCGCACACCCAGGCGGCACGGGCCGCTGCCGCCGCGGCCTCTTCATGGGTGCGCCGGCTACCCCCCTCAAGCAGCCGCCGGTCGCCGGCCGCTACCCGCATCCGAGCCGCCGCGGCGGCGATGGCGGAGTCGTGGTTGAGGATCGACAACACCAGAGTCTCCAGCACGACCGTCTCAGCGAACGTACCGGTCACGGTCAGAATCGGTGATCCGGGAACGTAGAACTCACCTTCGCGGTAGCCATAGATGTCGCCGGCGAACGAGAACTCCACCAAGCGCTCCAGGCCGGCCTCGGAAACAATGCCGGCCTCCCGCAGGAAGTCCAGTTCGGCTGGCCCGAAGCGGAAATCCGCCAATGCTGCCAGCAGGCGACCAGTTCCGGCTACGACCCCGTAACGGCGACCCGGCGGCAGGCGGCGACAGAACACCTCGAAGGTGGCCGGCAGGTCGGCCACTCCGGAGCGAAGTGCCGCATCGATCATCGTCAGCTCGTACTGGTCGGTCAGCAGCGCCACCGAGGTGGCCGGAAAGCTCACGGTAGGTACCCCAGCGGATCCACGGGCGAGCCGAAAAGGCGAATCTCGAAGTGTAGGTGTGGGCCAGTAGAGAGCCCCGTCGAACCGATGTTGCCGACCTGCTCAAGAGCAACCACTAGGTCGCCAGGACGGACGGTCACCTGCGAGAGATGCGCGTACAACGACGAGAGCCCGCTTCCGTGATCGATCACGACGGTGTTGCCGTATCCACCCCACGGCCCAGCGCTGATGACCACCCCAGCGCGCGAGGCGTAGACCGGTTGCCCGTGCGAGTAGCCCAAGTCGATCCCTGCGTGTAGCCGGTAGCCGCCCAAGATCGGATGTAGCCGATTACCGAAGCCAGAGGTCACTACCCCTGCCGTGGGCCAGAGGAAACCGGCCGCTGAGCCCGCCCCCTCTTCCTGCGCCCGTACCCATTCCTCGGCTTTCTGGCGGTATTCCTCCACCTGAATGAAGCTCTCGAGGTCACTAGCCTCTCGATCCCAGGCAGCGAACTCCGCTTCTAACACTTGCCGGCGCTTGTCCAACTCGGCTTTAATGGCTGCGCGGGCTGCCCGTCGTTCCTCTAAGACCGCCAGGTCTGTTGCCAGGACTTCCTGCAGTCGCTCTACTTCGGCAATCGAGGCCGCAGCCTCCGCCAGAGCTGCGGCGTAGCGATCCTCTGCTAGGCGGATCTGCTCGAGCAGTTCCCCGGCGTTGCCGTGCACCGCCTCCAGCAAGGCCAACCGACGAAGCCCGTGGGTAAGGTCGTCGGATCCCAGCAGGGTCGTCGTGCGCGCGCTTCCCGCTTGTAGGTACACCTCCACTAGCACTGCTTGTGCGTCACGCCGCACCTCGGCAATGTCTAGTTCTGCCCAGCCAATGGCGGCCTCGTTCTGGCGCTGGATGGCGATCTCCGCTCGCAACTGCTGCTCGGCCGCCTCGACCTGCGCCTCCTGGCGCGCTACCAGCTCCTCCGCCGCCCGGAGAGCCTTGACTACCTCTACGTCCTCGGCAGCCAACACGTCGATCTGGGCCTGGAGGGCGAGCTTCTCCTCCTCGACCCGCTCTAACTCGGCGCGCGCTTCGGCCACCGTCTCCTGGGCAGCACTCGGCAAAGCCACGGACAATGTCCCCAGCAGACTAATGAGGATGACAATCGACCGCCGCGCCGTCCGATGCCCCGGTTCTCGCCCTGACGATCGCACGTGGCCGCAGCGTAGCAAGCCGCTACTGCGTCGCAGGGCCTCGTTCGCAAGACTGCAAGTCAGGCGCCATGTGCCGTTGGCTGCATGGCCGGCGGCAATGGCCCCCACGAGGTATTCAGGGCTGGACGTTCCAGCAATGTCCCACTCCTATACTTGCGGCGTGCAATACGGTGCCGAAAGCGCGAACCAAGCCCAAGATGTGGCCGACCGCGGACTCCGCGTGTGCGCCGCGCCGTCAACGAGCCCTCAGCCCCAGCTCAGCTGAGTTCATCGGGACTGAGCAACGAGACCTCCCAATGAGCCTCGCGGCCGGGGAGATGTCCATCGAATCACAGGACCGCAGAGCGGTGCGCAATTTGCGATGCCAGGAGTTGCCGTCGCCACCGGGAGTTGATCCTCTAGCAGTCTTTGCCGGCGCCTCAGCCAACCTCCGGAGATTCCTCTGGATCCAGCCTGAGTTTGGGCTGACACTCGTAGGCATCGGCACTGCCCTGCAGTGGCAACCGTCTAGCCACCGGCAGCGTTTCCGTCAGGCGGTCTACTTTGTCGAAGAGGTAGCACAACAACTGGCATTAACCGGCGAGCAGGCTGAAGCTGAGCCAGGGCAAGTTCCCTCAGGGCCGATCATTTGCGGAGGATTCGCTTTCGACTCTCAACCTCCTCAGAGCCCGTCACGCTGGCAGGCTTTCGGTGCTGGGATGCTGGTAATACCCGAGTTGCTGGGAATCTGCACGCAGGGAAAGCATCGCTGGCTCGTGGTGGCACCAGCCGACCTACTAGAGCAGGCGACCCAGCGGGCAACTCGGTCGCTACGGTCGGCCGTAGGGGATGTTGCCTCGTCGCTACCGCTTGCTCTGTTGGAACTAAACAATCAAGCCGATGACGAGGCCTACCTGACTGCGATCTCGGCAGCCCTAGACGGTATTAAGCGCGGCGCTCTCGGGAAGGTCGTACCAGCTCGCCAGGTGACCACGCGGCTCGCAGGTTCACCAGGCTGCAAGGCCACCCCTGAGTTTCTACGACGGCTCGCGGCCGGCTACCCGACTGCAACCACCTTTGCCATCGGTTGCGGGGACCTCACCCTTCTGGGCGCCACCCCCGAGCTACTGATTCGCACCGGCAGCGGTGCCGCCCAGGCCGATGCTCTGGCCGGATCATGCCCCCGCGTCAATGACCCTTCCCAGGACGACGCCTTGGCTCGTGCAATGCTGGCGTGTCCCAAGGAACGCCACGAGCACGACACCGTTGTGCAACACGTGCGCCGCGCCATGGCCGCGACAGGGGTACAGCTGGATCCCAGCCTTTCCCAGCCTCAGGTACGCGCCCTGCCAGCCATACAGCACCTGTGCACACCGGTAAGCGGACAACTCCCGACCACTCCCGGCACGATCCTCAAACTTGCGGAGGCGCTGCACCCCACCCCTGCGGTTGCAGGCCAACCGACCGAGGCAGCGCTGGAGTTCCTGCGCCGCCACGAACCCGTCGACCGCGGCTGGTTCGCTGGACCTGTGGGCTGGACCGACCTGGCGGGCAATGGCGAGTTCTGGCTGGCGCTGCGGTCGGGGCTGTTGGATCCCGCAAGCAACGAGCTAACCCTTTTCGCCGGCTCTGGGGTCGTGGAAGAATCCGATCCCGCGGCCGAACTGCGCGAGACCGCCACCAAACTCCAGGCAGTGCCAGCGGTCACCGACGAGGCCCGGCTCGGGGACAGCGGCAGGCAGTGAGCGCCTACCAGTACTTCGGAGCTTTCTTCGAGGCGTTAGCGAACCGGGGAGTACGCCACGTCGTGTGCTCGCCAGGTTCTCGATCCGCGCCGCTTGTACTCTCCGCCCACGCCGAGCCGAGACTCAGCTGTTGGGTGCAGTTAGATGAGCGGGCAGGTGCTTTCTTTGCCCTGGGCCTGGCGAAATCCGGTGGTAACTGCGTCGCGCTGATCTGCACCTCTGGCAGCGCGGCTGCCAACTACCTTCCAGCAGTCACTGAGTCCTTCTACGACGGCGTACCCCTGATCTTGCTGACCGCCGATCGGCCGCCCGAACTGCGTGACCGAGGGGCCGGCCAGACAATCAACCAGATTGGCCTTTACGGCACTCACGTGCGCTGGTCGGCCGACCTGCCGGTGCCTACCGAGGTGGATACCGACCACGCCCGCTTCACCGCGCATCGTGCGGTAACCGCCGCACTCGGATCACCCAGCGGTCCGGTGCACCTGAACGTACCGCTGCGCGAGCCCCTAGAACCACCAAGCTCGTGGCGGCATCCCGGCGATGGCGGCGGTGCTGGCGACGATCAGCCCCAGGCGCGACCGACCGGACCGGGAGCCGACCCCACTGAAGTGTCGGAACTGGCCCATTTGGTGCTCTCCCAGCCGCGGGGTCTCTTAGCAGTCGGGCCTTCGGACCTCGGCACGGCTGATGCGGTCGCCGTGAAACGCCTAGCTGCCCTGGCCGGCTGGCCGCTAATCGCCGATGCCGCCTCGGGTCTCCGCACGGGGCCAACCGAGGACGCCACAATCGTGGCAACCGGCCACCATCTAGCTACGAGCCCCGGGTTCTGGGAAGCACACCGCCCTGAGGTGATCGTCAGGTCAGGACATCCGACCGCCGGCAGAGCGTTACGGGAAGGACTGACAACCTGGCAGTCCGAGACCTGGCTCGTGGATCCGCTGAATCGTTGGGAAGAACCCACTACTGTCCCAGTTGGCCGTTGGCGCAGCTCGATCGCTGCCCTGGCCCGAGAGGTTTTGGCCGAACTCGGATCTTTCGAGCGCTTCAACAACGCCTGGACTGCGTCTTGGCGCCAATCAGACCAAACAGCCCAGCAGGCGATCGACTCTTTGCTGACATCGGGGCCATTGCTTGAAGCGGGCGTGGCCCGCACTCTGGGTGAGGTGCTAGAACCCCCCAGCACGCTCTACGTCTCCAACAGCATGCCGGTGAGAGATCTGGATGCCTTCCTGGTGCCGCGCTGGAGAGCGCCGCGAGTAGTGGCACACCGAGGCACAAACGGCATCGATGGCGTGGTATCCGCCGCCGCGGGGCTGGCCGCCGCCGCGGGTGGGCGTGTTGTGCTGCTAGCAGGCGATCTGGCTTTACTCCACGACATCGGCGGTCTGGTTGGCGCCGTCCGGCTCGACCTGGATCTCACCATCGTCGTACCAAACAATGACGGCGGTGGCATCTTCTCGTTCCTTCCCGTTGCCTCAGCGGTCCCCCCTGCGGTCTTCGAAAAGTTCTTCGGCACGCCCCATCGGGTTGAGCTGGCGTCCGCGCTGACAGGGCTTGGAGTCAGGCACCAACGTATTACCGACGTTGCGACACTTAGAGAAGCACTGACATCCAGTGACACCACCGGCGGCGTCAGCGTCCTTGAGATCCCGGTGGACTGCCAGGCAAACATTGCCCAGCATCGGCTCATCGAGCAGACCGTTCGAGCGGCCATCGACGGCGACTGATCAGTGTGGCGCCTGAGGAACTAGCCGGTCCGGGGGCGGCGCTCTACAGCTACGCGCTGCCGCTGAGTGAGAGGCTCCGCACCAGTCACGGCCTACTGCAGACCAGGCGGGGCTTGCTGGTGTGCCTGCGCGATCACCACGGGCTAACAGGCTGGGGCGAGGCCGCCCCTTTAGCCGGATGGCACGGTCCAGACCTGCCGGCTACCCGCCAAGCACTGACTAGCTGGCTACGGGAGGCCGCTACTGACTCCGTGAGCTTCGAAGAGCCCAACAGGCTGGCGGTCCGCGCCGATGAGACACTGCAGAAGGTGCCCTGCGCTTGGGCGGCAGTCGCTGGCGCCGCCGCCGATCTAGCGGCCCGACAACGCGGCCTCAGCCTGGCTGCATACCTGTCAAACCAAGTTCCCGAGCGCGAAGGTGAACTTCCCAATGCGGTGGTCACCGCGGCTCTGCTACACGGTGAAACAACCGAAGCACTCACCAGTAATACCGCTTCGGCCGTAGCCGCCGGCTTCGGCACGCTCAAGCTGAAGGTTGGAGGCCGTCGCCTGGTTGATGACGTGGCTCGCATCGCTGCGGTGCGTGAGGCGGCCCCCGGAGTCGCGTTACGTCTAGATGCAAACGGCGCCTGGGGAAACGGCACCACCGACGTCACCGAAGTCCGGGAGGCAGTTGAGGCGTTCGCAGGTTTCGCACCCGAACTGCTAGAAGAGCCCTGTCGAGGACTGGAGGCACTACGTCACTTGCAGCAATACACCGACCTGCCGATCGCCGCAGACGAGAGCCTGCCGCCACTGGCAGACCTGCCCCGGCATCTGCCGCTGGGCGTGGCCGTAGCCGTCCTGAAACCCTCGGCCCTGGGCAACCCCACCGCCGTGCTGCAGGCCGCCGCTGCGCTGGCCGAGACAGGTACCGCCGCGATCATCGGCTCATTCTTGGAGAGCGCCGTCGGGCTCGCGACCGCGGCTCACGTCGCAGTGGTGGCCGGCGGACTGGCAACGGGCCTCGGCACCGCTGCGCTGTTACAGCGCGATGTCTGCGAGTCGCTGGCTGTGCGACAGGGAGCCTTGTGTTTACCCACCGCTCCCGGTCTCGGGCTTCAGCCAACACTCACGGGTGACCTGCAACTCCTTGAGGTCTTCAACTCCGTAGCCAGATAGATAGAGCCAGATAGATATGTAGCCACACTTCAGCAAAATAGGAGGCCCCCTTGAACTCGCCGAACGAGAACTCAGTATCCAGCGGTTCGCATTTATTTTCCGCGCCCCGCCCGCGCGGGTTCGCCGATCCGGCCGAGAGCCTTATCCGACCGGGCGCTGACTGGCATACCAACAGCGAGACGTATCATGACATCGGCTACGCCACCGCCGACGGCATCGCCAAGCTCACCATCTGCCGGCCTGAGGTGCGCAACGCCTTCCGCCCGCAGACGCTCTTCGAGTTAGCCCACGCCCTTAACCGGGCACGCGACGACGATCGGATCGGGGCGGTGATTCTCTGCGGTGCCGGTGATCTGGCGTTCTGCTCCGGCGGCGACCAGCGCATCCGAGGCGACGACGGCTACTTGGGCGACGATACGGTGGCCAATAAGGGAATCGGCCGCCTTAACGTGTTGGACTTGCAAGTCCAGATCAGGCGCACCCCCAAGCCGGTGGTGGCCATGGTCGCCGGCTACGCCATCGGCGGCGGACACGTGTTGCACATCGTTTGCGACCTCACCATTGCCGCCGACAATGCCGTATTCGGCCAAACCGGACCGCGGGTGGGCTCATTCGACGGGGGCTACGGGTCGGGCCTACTGGCACGCCATGTGGGTCAGAAAAAGGCCCGGGAGATCTGGTTTCTGTGTCGCCAATATGGCGCTGCCGAGGCACTCGACATGGGACTGGTCAACGCCGTGGTGCCGCTGGAAGATCTAGAAGTCGAGACGGTCCGCTGGTGCCAGCGCATGCTGGAACATTCGCCCCTAGCTCTACGAATGCTCAAGGCAGCCATGAACGCCGCCGACGACGGCCTTGCGGGCATCCAGCAACTGGCCGGAGACGCCACTCTGCTCTTCTACCAGACCCCCGAGGCTCAGCACGGCCGCGACAGCTACCTAAACCGAACTACACCCGACTTTAGCCAATTCCCCCGCCGGCCCTGAAAGCCACTGACTTTTGACACCCCCTGCCACCGGTGCGCTCAGCCGGCCTTGACGAGCAGTTCGCTGTAGTCGCTTGGCATCAGACAACTGTTATTTCTACTTGCTAAAACCTCCACAGGGCAGGGGTAGCGGAAGGTGACGGGATGCAGCGCGTCGCCCATCGACCACTTGCCGGGCGCCAGCGACGCCGGCAGCATGTACGATAGGTCCACCGGCCCGAGGTTCTCCAGCGCGGCGGCTATATCTGCTCGACTGGGATTAGGGCCAGCGTCGTAGAGGGCTCGCAGGGCGACCCGGTAAATACTGCAGATAAGCCCCAAAATTCCATACTTGTTGGTGTCGACAGGATCACGCGGGTCGAAGCTCTCGCCGCTTGGGGAGTTCTCTCGATACTCCCGCATGCACATCTCGTTGAAGGCCGACGGCTCCCAATCCGGATCGCGGAATCGGCCCTGATCGGTGGTCACTAACAGAACTGTTCCGTCGTAGAGTTCGCCGGCAGCGGCTCCGCCGAAGGACAAGATTAGGTCGTTAACCACCTCGTTGCCCTGGTTGTTGAAGTCAGAGTTGAAGAAAGTGACATCCCCGGGCTTAAAGCCCTGGGCCATCATCTCGGTAATATATGCCGGCAGCGAGATGGCGTTGAGGGTGGGGAACAGCACATCCACTTCCTCCTCCAGCAAGCGTTGGACGGATTCAGCTATGCCGCCAACACAGATAGCCGTGCCGGCGCAGTCCAACACATCGAAGACCCGCACATCCACGCCAGCGGACCGCAGAGCCGCTACCAGGCTGCCTTCAACCGCTTCGGCCTCACCGGGCGTATTCGGAGCCACGACGCCCACCCGACGACCCTCAAGGACCCCCGAGTCGACGGCATATCTCACTAGAGCACGGAGAATCTCCTCCAGCGTGGTGGCGGTCGTGAGTAGCCGTCCACCACCACGGCGCAGATACTCCTCGGGCAAGGCTTCGTGGCCGATTAGGACCGAGTCGTGCTCTTCGGTGATACAGAGTTGGGCTGTGCCCGCAAAAGTTGTGGCGTTCATCACGATTACACCTTCGTGATCTTCGGTGGCTTCGATGCAGGCGGCGTTGCGCAGCGTGTCGATGTCCACACCGCCCGCACCAATCGCCAGCACCTCGACCAGCCTTAGGTCTATCTGGCGTCCCCAGACGCCGCCACAGCGATCGTTGACGATATGTGTGAAGGTGTCAAACATGACCGCCGGATCTCCGACATCGACGGCGAAACCGCTGCTTATAAGTTCCTCTAACTGCGAGCGCATGTGCACGAGCGTGATGGTCTCAGACTGAATGCCCGGCCCGGTTGCCCTGAGTTCCTCCGCCGGCGGGTCGTGGGGCAGGCAGAAGGAGTCAAGCGAAGTGAACGGGTGGTTGCGGTCAAAGCCACGCTGGAAATCTGCAAAGATGCCACCGCGAGGATCATCATGGAAGTTGCGAGGCGTACCGCTTTCGTTGCCGTTCTCCGTGCCCGGCATGTCGGGAGTTTCACCTTCGGCGATCTCCGCTAGGGGCTCGGGTGCCGTGGGCACGGTTTCGAACTCCGACGTCTCCCCCGACCCTACGACCTCCTCACCGTCAGCATCACCTGCGGTATTTCCCTCGGGCTCAGTCATGCTGTCAGGCGGAGTCGACGAGGCACCGGTGGAGGCACCACTTCCGCAAGCCATGGCCAGCAGGCCGGCCGCAACTGCGGCGGCGCAGACACGAACTGAAACACACCCTGAAGCAGATTTTGGTCTCACAGGTTCCAAGCTAGACGAATTGATTAGCCTTACCAGTCACTGCCGGCTCGACCCGATCGAATCGTCTTCAGCAAATTTCCGATCCGGGCCGCCCCATGGGGCAGACTTTCCTCGGTGCAATACAGCTCACGGCCATCAGCCCTCCTTCAGGTACGTAACCTCTCAGCCAACTACGGGCACGTGCGGGTGCTTTTCGGCGTGAGCTTCTCACTAGCGCGGAGCGAGACGGTTGCAGTTCTCGGAGCCAACGGGGCCGGCAAGACGACGCTGCTGCGGACTCTAGGAGGACTGCTAATGCCATCGGAGGGCACGGTGCGGTTTGGCGAACGGAATATCACCCTTAGCGAGCCCGAGACCCGTTTCAAGTTGGGGATTGTGCAGTTGCGCGGCGGCGATGGAACCTTCGCCCCGCTCAGCGTGGGTGACAACCTCCGCAGTGCGCTGATCGGTACTGAACTGCGGCGTGCTGAGATGCAAGAGCGGCGAGACGAAGTGCTAACAATCTTCCCCGACTTGGCAGGCCGACTCAGTGATCCTGCCCGGGATCTCTCCGGCGGCCAGCGGCAGATGCTGGCGCTAGCGATGGTGCTTCAGCATCGCCCAGAACTACTCCTTATCGACGAGTTGAGCCTCGGTCTGGCACCGATTGTGGTAAAGGAACTGCTAAATGCCTTGCAGCGGCTACGGGAACGGGGCCGCACGATGCTGCTGGTCGAGCAGTCCGTGAGGCTGGCACTGGAGCTCGCTGACCGAGCCATATTCCTCGAGGACGGACGGGTCGCCTTTGAAGGGCGATCAGCGGAGTTGCAGCAGCGTGAAGATCTACTGCGTGCAGCATTCCTGAGCGGTACCGAGGCAACGAACGCATCTGGCCGGGAAAGTAGCTAGTGATAGAACTCCTGGGCTGGGGGGTCTCGCAGCAGGACCTCCTGATTGGTGGCGTAACCGGGCTCACCTACGCCGCCCTTGCCGCCGGATTCGTGCTGGTCTACCGGGCCAGCGGAATTTTGAACCTGGCGCACGCCGATGTCGGAGCGCTCGGCGCCGCCAGCTTCGTACTGCTGCTAGCGAGGTTCGGGTTGAACTGGTGGATGGCTTTCGCCGTGGCGATCCTGGGCGGCTTTATCGTCGGCGGCGCTGTCGAGTTGACGATCATCCGGCGGCTCTCGCAATCTTCACGGCTAGTTCTGCTGATTGCAACAATCGGAGTGGGCCAGTTGCTGGTCCTCGCCCGGATTAACCTGCCGGCAGTCCTTCGTCCCGGACCTATCCCACCCCCCTTCGATCTAAGCTGGCAAGTCACCGATGATCTTCGGATCTTGGGCCGGGAACTCATCGTCATAATCGTCGTCCCGGCAATGGTGGGCGTCCTGGGGCTAGTGCTGCACCGGACTCGCTTTGGTCTGGCGGCGCGGGCGGCCGCCGCCAACCCCGAGACCGCTCGAACCTACGGGATACCCACGCGCCGAATTTCCACCGCTCTTTGGGGTATCGCGGGATCGCTCTCGGTCGCCACTACGGTATTTTTTGCCCCGCTGGAGGGGGTGAGTGCCGCTCAGACCGGCACCGCTGCTCTGGCGCCTTCCCTGCTGCTGCGAGCTCTGGTAGTCAGCCTTATTGCTCGAATGCGCTCGCTTCCTATGACTCTGGTGGGGGGCGTCGGTGTAGGTATCGCTGAGAAAATCGTGCGCGGCAACGTGGAGTCGGCCAATCGCTCAATCGTAGACCTGATCTTATTTGGGGCCGTGTTAGTGGCGGTGCTGTTGGCGGCGCGCTCCCGCCGCGACGAGGCCGGCTGGTCGTTGTCACCCAAGCTGCGGGCAGTGCCTAGAGAATTCGGCCACCTGGCGATCGTGCGCCACCTGGGCACCATAGGACTGGGAGCCATCTTTTTGTTCCTTGGGTTGCTGGGTTGGCTGTTGGACTCACCTACGGCCCTGTGGCTCTGGTCCGGCACCATCATCTACACGATGGTGGCCCTATCGCTGACCTTGCTGACCGGCTGGGCGGGACAGATCTCCCTGGGACAGTTCGCCTTCGTGGGTCTAGGGGCGTTCTGTCTGGTGGCACTAACCAAGGGGCACGACATCCCTATCCCCTTCGGTGCCTTCGACCTGTCTTTACAGCTGAACTGGGGCACGGCAGTAGTGATCTGCACCCTGATCGGCGCGCTGGGGGCACTGGTCATAGGTGTGCCAGCACTGCGAGTTCGTGGCCTGTTCCTGGCGGTGGCGACGCTGGCGTTCGCCGTAGCTTCGGCCAACTGGATCCTGGCTCAGGATGTCTTCACCGGCGGCACCACGTCGGTTCGTCCCGTGGCCGAACCGGTTTTAGGGCCGTTCGACTTTGGTGCCTCGCGTAAGTCTTTCTACTTCCTGTGTTTGGGGTTTCTGATTGTTGTAACCGTACTACTGGCCAGGTTGCGGCACACAGGTATCGGGCGCTCGATGCTGGCGGTACGCGAGAACGAGCAGATGGCAGCCGCTAGCACAGTGTCGGGCACCCGTATGAAAATTCTGGCATTCGCCATAGCCGGAGCGGTCGCTGCGTTGGCGGGAGCCCTCTACGGCACGCTGCAGGAGAACCTCAGCCCCGCTAACACCTTCGCCCCGGAGTTTTCTATCGACATCGTGGCGATCTCAGTCATTGGGGGGCTCGGCTCAATTGCGGGGCCGTTTTTGGGTGTGCTCTGGGTCAAGGGGATCCCAGCAATATTCGACCCGACCGCACCCCCGGAGTCGATCCGTCTCGTCACTTCAGGCATCGGCCTGCTATTGCTGTTGCTCTACCTACCGGGCGGCCTAGTGCAGTTCCTCTACAACGGGCGCGACGCTCTGCTGGACATGATTAGCCGTTCGCGCTTCGGGGCTCGTTCCACACCTAAGAAACCCGCGACTTCCCCGGTGTTGGCCCTTGCAGCCCCCAGCCGTCCGACCGTACCCGACTCGCCCATCTGGCTGCGCACCCGGGCGCTCAGCGTCAGCTTCGGCGGAAACCAGGCAGTGCGGGCGGTGGACTTTGAGGTGCACAGCGGTGAGTTAGTGGGGCTCATCGGCACCAATGGTGCAGGCAAGTCCACACTTATGAACGCGGTCAGCGGGTTTGTGCCAGCCTCTGGCCGAATCGAGATCCTCGGAACTGAAGTGTCAGAACTCAGCGCCCACCAGCGACACCGCCGCGGTCTCGGCCGCACTTTCCAATCCGCCCGCCTCTACCCCGATCTAACAGTGTCGGAAACGCTGATGGTGGCCCTGGAGGCTCGGCGCCGATCTCTGCTAGTGCCGTCGCTATTGGGCATCCCGCCGTCGCTCGCGGCCGAGCGCCAGAAGCGAGCCGAGGCCGCCGAACTGGCCGACTACCTGGGTTTAGGAGACTTCGCCGGCTACTTCATCTCCGAACTATCTACCGGTACCCGTCGCGTAGTGGAATTGGGCTGCATGCTTGCTAGCGGAGCGCGGGTGCTGATGCTCGATGAACCCACCGGTGGCCTCTCGCAGCGAGAGACCGAAGAGTTTGGTCCGCGGATTAGGCAGGTGCAGTCCGAGTTGCAAGCCGCGGTGGTAGTGATCGAGCACGACGTGCCACTAGTGATGAGCATCTCAGACCGGATGTACTGCCTGGAAGCCGGGGAGGTCATCTCGATGGGGACTCCCGCAGAGTTACGCCGCGATCCCGCGGTCATCGCCTCTTACCTGGGCTCTGACGATACCTAACGCAATTAGCCAGAGTTCGCACTTAGTCGGAGTTCTCAGCCTTTCAGCGCGCTCACAATCCTCTGGAGGATTTTCTCTAGCAAAGTCGTGGAGGTGCCGAAGTTGAGGCGCACGTGACCTTCCCCGCCGGTGCCGAAATCGTTACCTTCCGATGTGCGGATCCGCGCCGTCTCCACAAGCCGGGCGGCGGGTTTGGGGCCCAGGTCGAAGGCCGACAGATCCAGCCAGGCTAAGAAAGTGGCTGCCGGAAGATGGCAGCCGGCAGCGGGCAACTCGCTGGCCAGCATGTCCACCACCAGGCGGCGCTGCCGATCAAAGAGGGCCACTAATTCGTCGAGCCATTTGGCCCCGTGCTGCCAGGCAGTGATCGTGGCTTCAACTCCCCCACGGCCCACACCTCCAAGCAGGCGAGGCGGCATGGCCTCATTGAAGCGGCTATGAAGCTCTTCGCTGGCGAAGACGGCAACAGCCGTCCGCAAGCCGGAGATGGCGAAGGCCTTGCCCGCTGAGTACAGCGCCACAGTGTGTTCCGCCGCATCCGGCAATGCCAGCGTCGGGTAGTGGCGACCAGCGGGATAGACCAGATCGAAGTGGATCTCATCGCTGACCAGAATGACATGGTGCTGCCTAGCCAAGTCCACCATGATCTGCAGGTCTTGTTGGCTATACACGTGGCCGGTGGGATTGTGGGGATTGCAAAGCAACAAGATGCGAGCATCAGCTTCGCGTTCCAGTAGCGCCGCCAAGTCGTCCAGATCCAGACGCCAACCGTTGGGCTCGTGGCGTAGCGGACACTCCAGCGGACGCCGGCCCAGACTCAAGGCGACATCGTGGAAGTACGGGTAGACGGGCGGTGTAGTGATGACTCCTTCGCCGCGCTCAGAAAATGCGGCCACGACGGCCCAAATTCCCTGAAGCACATCTGCGGTGGGGATGACCAGGTTGGGGTCGGGCTGCCAGTTGTGCCGCGTGGCTGCCCAGTCGGCGAACGCATGGCCGAGTTGGTCCGCCCGCCGGCTGTAGCCCACATCGGGCAGGTCGGCAAGGCGGCGAAGAGCGTCCTGCACAGCTGACGGGGGACCAAGATCGTGCTCGGCGATCCACGCCGGAAGCACATCAGGCGGATCAATACCCCACTTCAGGTTGGCCGCGACCCGCTTGGCAGACTCGTCGACTCGATCCAGCGGCCGGTCGCTGTCATCAATGCCAGCACCACCGCACGAGCCAACACCGCTCACAGTCATCTCACAACAGTCATTGTGTAGTCATTGTGTCAGCCCTCTGCTAGAACCGGGCCAAGAGCTTCGGGCAAGAACGGAAGGCAAGGTACGCTTAGCTGTGTGTCGCTACCCAATCGTGACGATCTGCACGACGCGGTTCGGCTACAACTTGAGGCCAAAGGCCGGCGCTTCGCCTCCAACTATCGTCTCGTCATAGACGCTCTGGCCGATGCAGGCCGACCTCTGACAATCCCGGAGATCTTGCCGCGGACTTCAGGTGTCCCCCAGAGTTCGGTGTACCGCGCCCTCACGGTGCTGCAAGAGGCCGGGGTGGTTAGTCGTCTCGCCGTCGGATCCAACCACGCCCACTTTGAACTCTCCGAACAGCTAGGTCGTCACCACCACCACCTGGTGTGCCAGCCTTGCGGCACCGTGATCGACATCGATCTCGACGCCGAAATCGAGGAGATCATCGATTCTGCTTTGAACAAGTTGGCTCGCCAGCACGACTTTCGCGTCGCCGAACACGAGATTCACGCTTTGGGCTACTGCTGCGACTGCAACTGAGCAGCCCGTAGTAACTGAGAGATGGCGGCTTCAGGCGTGGGCGCGTTCGTCGTGCTCGCCGTGGCCGTGGCCGTGGTCGTCAAGCACCACTAGGCGTCTAACGGCATGCTCGCAGCACTCGTCGGCCGCATGCACGACACGGCCTTCGTAGGCGGCCTGCAGAATCTCAGCCGTCAGCACCATGTCGGGTGGTCCCTGCGCGGCAAGTCGGTTGGCCAACAACAGCACGTGATCACAGTGGCGAGCCTCATCTAGATGGTGCGTGGAAAGGATCACGATGGCGCCGCGGGCGCGCTCGGCGGCTATTACCTCCAGGATCCTCGTCTGGCTAGCCATGTCCAGCCCAGTGATCGGCTCGTCGAGCAGCAATAGATCCCCCTCCTGAGTGATGGCCTGAGCCATGAGCACTCGCTGGCGCTGCCCGGTGGATAACTCGCCGAACTGCATTCCAAGCAGGTCAACCACTTCTAGTAACTCCGCTGCCTGAAGTATGCGGCAACGGTCGGTTGCGGTGAGCCTTCCGAATAGCCCGCGGAACCGATAACGCCCCATACTGATGACCTCGCGCACCGTTAGCGGCATCCAGACCCCGATTCCGTGCTGGTGCGGCATATATGCCAACCGGTCGGGCCGCTTCACGGTGCCGCAGGAAGGCTCGATTAGACCGGCTAGTACGTGCAGGAGAGTGGTCTTGCCCGAGCCGTTTGGGCCCATAAGGGCTGTTACCGAACCCTCTGGCAGCTGAATCGTGACATCACTGAGGGCCGGGGTACCTCCGTAGCTGACTGTTACGCCTTCGGCACGCAGTGAGCGGCCGCGGCAGTTACTACTAAGCGCTGTTGTAGGAATCATTATCATTACTGGTACGGTACCCACATGAGACGCATTCCCCAAGTCAAACCTAACCGTGTCGCAATAGCTATCGGCTGCGCGCTGGCGCTCGTAATAGCAAGCTGCGGTTCAGATGAGCCCGCTACTACCAGCGCAATACCGGCCACCAGCTCGGCCACAACCCCTGCGACTGAGCCCTCTTCCCTGCCGCCTGTTACCGAGACCACTGTGACGGCCTCGGAGAATGAGTCAGAGAATGACAGCGACTGGCCCCCCGCCCAGCTGATTGCCACTACCTCTATCTGGGCGGATGTCACCCGAAACGTCGCCTGTGGGGGACTCGCCGAGGTCGATTCCATTCTGCCGCTGCTGGCCGATCCGCATGATTTTGAGCCCTCTTTGGCTGATCGTGCCCGGCTCGACGAAGCCCAACTGATAGTGGCCAATGGCCTGAGACTAGAGGAGGGACTGATTGACACACTCGCCTCGGTCGAGGCCGACGGCACGCCAATCTTTTACGTGGCCGACCACGTGACAACTATCGAGTTCGCCCACGACGACGAGCAAGACGAACACGAAGACGAACACGATGAGCACGAAGACGAACACGACGAGCACGAAGACGAACACGACGAGCACGAAGATGAACACGACGACGAGCAAGACGAACATGACGACCACGACGACGACCACGAACACGAACACGAACACGAACACGAAGACGAAGACGAGCACGAAGACGAACACGAAGACGAAGACGAGCACGAACATGACGAACATGACGACCACGCGAGGCACGACCATGGCCCTGAGGATCCGCATGTGTGGCTTGATCCGGTTCGAGTGGCGCAGGCAGTTGAGGACCTAGCCGCTACTCTCGTAGACGATCTAGGACTCGATGCAGACAGGGTCGAGACTTGTCTTGAGACATACCTCGCCGAACTAACCCAACTTCACGATGACATCACCGAAACTCTGCAGACGGTGCCGGCAGCGCGTCGCAAGCTAGTAACCAACCACGACGCTCTGGGCTATTTCGCCGAGCGCTACGGATTTGAGGTGATAGGAACCATCATCCCAGGGCTCAGCACCCTGGCCGAACCCAGCCCGGCCGGCCTGGAGAAACTAATAAAACTCATCGACGAGACCGGGGTACCCGCCATCTTCGCCGAGGAACTCGGCGGCGGAACGGACCTGGCAGAAGCTCTGGCCGGCTCTCTAGAAGATGTTCAGGTGGCAAGCCTTTACACCGGCGCGCTCGGCCCGGAAGGATCGGGGGCGGAGAGCTATCTGGCCATGATGAGCCAAAACGCTTGGATCATCGCCGAGGCGCTTGGCGGCTGAGACATCCCAGTAAGTAGACCGCTACCGGGCACTCGAGTGGCCAGCTGACCAGGCCGATCCGGCGGCGCGCATGCCAGGTGGTGAATGGTTCTCACTCTTAGAGCAAGTAAAACACGCCTATGGAGTTCCTGACCGACCCGTGGAGCTGGTGGGTGGAGCCGTTCGTCGCCAACCCGTTCATGCGGCGGGCGCTCTACGCAGCACTTCTGGCAGTGCTGTCCACCTCGCTCATCGGAACCTGGGTGGTGTTGCGGGGGCTTAGCTTTCTTAGTGACGCACTCGCCCACGGGGTGCTGCCCGGCATCGCCATAGCCCTCATCGTTGGCGGGAACGTAACACTCGGTGCCTTGTTGGCAGCGCTGGTGGTGGTTAGCGGGATCAGTGCTATGCGCCGCTACTCTCCGCTACCCACCGACACCGCAATCGGCCTGCTTTTTGTGGGCATGCTGGCGCTGGCCGTGGTAATCATGTCCAGCCAGTCTGGAAGCTACGCCGGCGATCTCACCGGACTGCTGTTCGGCTCCATCACCGGTGTGGACGACGCTGACATTTACCGGCAGCTCATCACGACCGCCATCTCGGCGGGCGGCTCGCTGCTGCTGTATCGAGCCTTCTTGGTGCTTACCTTCGACGAAACCCAGGCCCGCGTGCTCGGCCTCCGGCCCCGCCTCACCCACTTCCTGCTGCTTGCATTGCTGGCTGTAGCCATTGTTTCCTCATTCGAGGTCGTCGGCACCCTGTTGGTGTTTGCGCTACTGATCGGGCCGCCGGCTACCGCCGCGCTGCTGCTGCGCCGCGTCCCTCTGATCATGGCGCTAGCGGTGGCGCTCGGCGCAATCACCACGACGGTCGGGATACTCGTCAGCTACCACCACGACACCGCCGCCGGCGGCACCATGGCACTCAGTTCGGTGGCTCTGTTTGTGGCGGTGCTAGCTCTGAGAGTTCCCGTTAGTGCTGCTATCGAGCGCCTGCGTCTCGTAGTGCGTCGAACAGGTAGCGCCCCGACGAACGTCGCGAGATGATGAGGTAGGAACGTTCGCCGACGACATCGTGGCGTATCAGGCTGGAGGCCACCCTGGCCACCGAGGTGCCGCAGACCGCCCCATTCGGCAACATCGCTTCTGCGGTATCGATGCTGCACACCGCCGCTAGCACATTAGGGGCCGCTAAACCGGTCAACCGGAACATAGCCAAGCCGTGCGTGAGATCGACGGTCACGGCACTAGCGGTGCCCGGGGCGGGCTTGGGTTGATCTCCCAGCAAGAGCCACTCACCGGGGCGAACCCCACACACCAGCAAGCCAGCGTCGGTCGTGGCAGCAGCGCCGAAGCTCACACCTAGTTTCTGCTCGACCGCTCCGCTGTTCACTAAGTCCTCGTACAGCAACTGCTTCGACACCTCCGACTGGTCGCTAAGGCGCCAGCCCGCGCCGCTCACCTCGCCCGCTTCGCCCCGCGGCTTCAAGAAGACCGAGGACTCAGACACGGAGGCGCTCCCCGGTGGGGTCGAAGTGGGCATGGTCAGCCATCACTAGCGCCCCTCGGCGTCGGCCATCGGTGTCGAGGATCGTCAAAGTGCTGTTAGGTGTGGCGTGACAGCCGGCTACCTGCGCCAAGCAGATCGAGCGCTGCAGCGTGGGCGAGAACCGCGAGGAGGTGATACGACCGATGATCTGTTCGCCCCCGCCAGGGGAAGGGGCGACGATCTGGCACGCCTCCTGCGGCACCCAAGCAGGGTCGGTCGGCTGCAACGCCACCAGCCGGGGCAGATCATTAAGCATGCCAGCGCCTGGCTCGCCCTCCAGCGCCCACTGCAGCTCAGGCCTGCCACAGAAGTCTGCTTTGTCTAGCTTTATGAGCCACTCCAGGCCAGCGCTCGGGGCCTTTGTAAGGGCGTCGGTGTCTTGGCCCACGATGAAGTGACCCTTCTCTAGGCGCATGATGCGCTGGGCCTCCAGTCCGAACGGGGCCACACCTAGGTCAGCGCCGCCGGTCAGCAGCGCCTGCCAGACATGCGGTCCGTACCCCGCAGGTACATGCAACTCATAGGAAAGCTCACCGGTGAAGCCGATACGCCACATAACACAATCCGCAACTCCAGCGATGGCGCCGCGCCGTACCTGCATATATTTGAAGGCTTCTGGATCTAGGTTCACGCCGTGGACGAGGCGTTCCAGCAGGGCGCGAGACTTCGGCCCGGCCACGTTGATGCTGGTGTAAGCGTCGGTTACTGGCGTCACTCGCACCCGCCAGTCGGGGTGCTCGGTCTGCAGCCAGTTTTGGATCCAGACCCAAACTGCATCGGCACCCGAACTGGTGGTGCTCATTAGGTAGTGGTGCTCACCTAGGCGCCCGGTCACGCCGTCGTCGAGGATCACCCCGTCCTCTGCGCACATCACCCCGTAACGCACCGAGCCCACCGCTAACTGTCGCCACTTGTTCACATACAGCAAGCTCAGCAGCTCGCTGGCGTCGACACCCTGGATGTCCAGCTTTCCGAGTGGGCTAACGTCGATGATGCCCACGTTGGCCCGCACGTTTTGCACTTCCGCTAGCGGGTCGCCGTAATGGTTGGGTCGAACCCACTGACCCGCCTGAATCGGCTCCATACCGGCGGCTACGTGCAGATCGTGCAATGAGGAGAGGCGCACGGGCTCGAACATGCGCCCAGCCAGAGCGCCGAGGGTCACTGGGGCGAAGGGGGGCCGCCAGGTGGTAGTACCCACCTCTGCGATACCCGAGCCGATGGCCCCGGCCAGCGTAGCCACGGTGTTAACCGTCTCGAGTTTGCCCTGCGCCGCCCCCATGGTGGCAGTGGTCCAGCGCTTGGCGAGTTCCACGGAGTCAAATCCCTCAGCGGCAGCATTGCGCAGATCCCGCGAACTCACGTCCTCGGAGAAGTCCACGATTCCGTCACTGGTTGAGCGGTATAGCGCGGGGTGCGGTTCGCGGCCCAGTGGTGTCCGCCGGTCAACTGGGAAAGCTGGTTCAGGCCCGTCCACGGGCGCCGCCCAGGCCGTCGCAACCTGCAGCTGGTGCGCCAGGGTCGCGGCCCTACCCGCCGCTAGCCGGCCGGTGGCCTCGCCGTGAGCCACCAACTCCTCCAGTGAGCCATCACCGCAGATTCCCCCGGTGCTGAGCACCGTATCGGGTTCGGTAGCGCCGCAGTCGGCCGGGAAGAAGCGTGCAGCCCGCGGGTCATAAACGGGTCGCACGCCGGCCATGTTCAGCAGGGACGTGGGCGCAGTCCAGCCGGTTGCGGTTACCAGCAGATCGGCCTCCAGCCGTGTGCCGTCGGACAGCACCACCCGCTCCAAGCCCCCGCGGCGCCCCTCGGCCGCCCTGAGGGCGTGACCCTTTCGGGCGTCAACGTGCTCGACGATCACCCCTGCCGACGCCAACTCGGCAGCGGCGGAATCGCCCACCTCGTTGGCGCTGAAGACCACGGCGCGCTCGCCCGGACGTACCGACCAGAGTCTCAGGAGGCGGCGTACACCCTGGGCGAGCATCACGCCGGGCCGGTCGTTGCCAGCGAACACGTAGGGGCGCTCGATCAGTCCCGGCGCCACGATCAAGACCTTGGCTCGCGCCTTAATCAGTCGCTCTGGACCTGCTCCCCCAGCCCGCTGCACGATGGCCAGCCAGTTGTCTTCCCAGCGACCACACACCGTGGCATCGGTGAGGATCTCCACTCCGGCGGTCCCAGCGGCAGTCGCCAGCGCCCCGGCCAGAGACCTCTCGCTGGCTGTACCCCACCGGAGGTGGCCGCCGAGGGCATGTTCTTGCTCTACCAGCAGCACGCCAGCACCTGCCCGCGCCGCGGCCACCGCTGCCGCTAGTCCCGCCGGACCGCCGCCGGCCACCACTACGTCAGGATGGGCGTAGCGCTTGTCGTGGCGTCGCGGCGCGCTGTCGGAGTCGACAATCCCGCCGGGCGCAAAGCGCGCCAGTACTTTCTCGTAAGCGGGCCATAGCCAGCGCGGTCGCATGAAAGTCTTGTAGTAGAAGCCAGCGCTGAGGGCACGCCCTCCGATAGCCGTTAAGGCCTTGAAGTCGAAGCGCAGCGAGGGCCAGGCGTTCTGAGCCGATACCTGCACGCCCGCCTCCAGCAGGCGGTGACCGGCGCGCACGTTCGGCTCGTCACTCACCTGCAGCAGCGTGTTTGGATCCCAGAAGTCGGCGGTCAGGATTCCGCGGGGCCGGTGGTACTTCATGCTGCGGGAGAAGACCCGGCAGCCGCTCGCCGCCAGTGCGGAGACGATAGTGTCGCCGGCAAAGCCGCTGACTTTGCGCCCGTTCCAGGTAAAGCTCAGCAAGCGCTGACGGTCTATTACCTCGCCAGGCTGGGCCGGCAGACGGAGAGAACTCACCTAAGTCTCGGTTTCGTCCGCCGGAGAGACGCCGACCGGCGATTGGCGGAAACAGTTTTGGGTTCGGTGACGTTCGGCCACGAAGAAGCGCTGGCAGCCCAACCGGCAGTACCAGGTCTCAAGCGTCCAGCCTGCCAGGTTCTCTTCCTCATAGAGGTAAGCCCGCCACTCCGCAGGTCCGACAGTAGCCGGGTCGGGGCGCTGGCTCGGCTCCCCCACCAGCGTGAGGTCGGCGGCGTTACGGGGACCGCAGTTCGGGCAAGGCACGAGCAGCATCAGTGTCCCACCGCAGCCGCACCCTTCTCGCCAACCAGCCGACCCTCAGCGAAGCGGCTGAGCGTGAAAGGCCGAATCAGTTTCGGGGTCTCTCCCGTGGCGATACAGGCGGCAAGCTGCTCGCCTGCCACTGGGGCGGCTTTGAACCCGTAGGTACCCCAGCCCACGTCGCAGTAGAAGCCTGCCACAGGGGTTGGGCCGATGATCGGTGAGTAGTCCGGGGTCATGTCGCACAACCCCGACCATTGCCGCAACAGCCGCATCCGCCCCAGACCGGGCATTAACTGCAGCACGTTGCTAGCAAGCTCCTCGGCGAAGGCCAGCGAGCCGCCGGTGTCGTAGCTGGCCAACGGATCCACGGCGGCGCCGAAAACCAGCTCGCCGCGGTCGGTTTGGCTGACGTAGACATGCAGGGAGCCCGAAACGACCACCGCCGGCAGGAATGTCTTCACCGGCTCGGTGACCGCCGCCTGCAGCGGATAGGTAGAGATTGGCAGCCTCAGGCCAACCATGGCGGCAATTAACGACGCCCAGCCTGCCGTGCAGTTCACGACGACAGGAGTTGAGACATCACCTCGGCTGGTACGCACGCCGGTGACCTTGCCGCCCAGACCCTTTCCGTCCGCTCCGGCGCCACCAGAGATGACGATGTCTAGTACCTCGGTGCTCTGGTGCAGCTCTACGCCTGCCGCTGCAGCCGCCCGGGCGTAGCCCCACACCACCGCGTCGTGGCGCACGATTCCGCCCGGCGGATGGTACAGCGCTCCCAGGATGGGATAGCAGGGGTCAGCGGAAACGTCCAGTGCCGGTACCAGGCGCTTGATCTCGCCAGGTCCGATCATCTCCGAGGCCACGCCCTGGTGTTTGTTCACCTCGGCCCGCCAGCGCATGGTGCGCAGCGCCCCGTCGCTGTGCGCCAAGGTCAGGTGACCGCGCCGAGCAAACATAATGTTGAAGTTCAAGTCCACAGCCAACCGCTCGTAAAGGCGCACCGAACGGTCGTAGAAGGCCACGCCCTCGGGTGTGAGGTAGTTGGACCGCACTATGGCCGTATTGCGCCCCGAACCCCCACCGCCTAGATACCCCTTATCCAGCACAGCCACTTTTGTGATACCCCAGTTGGCGGCAAGGTAGTGAGCAGTCGCCAAACCGTGAACTCCCCCGCCGATCACCACCACGTCGTAGCTGCCGCGCAGGTCGCTGCTGCGCCAGATCGGCGGCCAGGGGCGCTTACCTCGCCGCAGCAGCGCCGCCGCCGAGTAGCGGGCCGGATAGCGGGGACGGGTTCGGCCGCGGCCTAGCTGGGTCGCTGGCACCCCGGAACCTTCAGCGGACATCGCTCACCTGGAAGCGGGGCATCGAATCAGCGGGCAGCGCTTGGGTAGACCTTGAGCGACAGGAACCGCACTGGCAGTTCCACGAGAGCCGTGGGGCCGTGGGCCACCTCCCCCTGCAGTTGCATGGTGTCCCCCGGTCCCAGCAGGTAGCGGTTGGAGCCGTAGCCGTACTCCATGGAGCCTTCTAACACGTACAGCAACTCCACGCCCGGGTGCTGGTAGATCGGGAAGACCTCGTCCGCGCTCGAGAGCGTGATGATCAAGGGTTCGATCTGCCGGTCGGGTCCCCGCAGCGCCCCTAGAGATTGGTAGCTACGCCCCTTGCCGCTGCCAGAGTGGATGATCTTGGTGCCCTCTCCAGCACGTACTACGACGGCGTCGTGTTCCTCATCAAGCCCTCGAAACAGCGCCGTGATCGGCACGCTCCCGGCCCGCGCTAAGCCGCTGAGCGTGGCGATGCTGGGGGCAGTGCGGCCGTGCTCGATCTTGGAGAGCATGCCGATGGAGACGCCGGCGGCCTCAGCAAACTGTGCCATCGTGAGGCCCAGGTCTCGCCGGATGGCACGAACCCGTTCGCCGACGACCGCACAGACCTGTTCGACGTTCCCTGGCGAGGCGTCCGGCGAGATGTCCTCGGCATTCTGGCTGGGCTCGGCGTCGGGTACCAATTGCACGACTATTTCAAGCCAAGATCGCAGGTCGAGATGACAGACTCAGATTGCAGGTCGAGGCAGCCTCAGAACAGTTCAAGGTAGGTATCCACCTCAAACTGCGTTACCTGCTCATGCCAGCGTCGGAACTCCTGGCGCTTCACTTCTGCGAAGTAGTCCACGTACCAGCCGCCGGGTACCTCCCCGAGGGCTGCACGCAGCACCTCGTCACGCTCGAGATTCTCCACCGCGTGTAGCAGCGTGGGCGGCATGGCCGCGATCTGGCGCTCAGCGATCTCGGCCACGCTAAGCGAGTAAAGGTCGTCGTTGTTGGGCTCTCCCGGGTCGCTGCCCATGTCGATACCAGCCAGTCCGCAGCCCAACACCGCGCCGAAGGCCAAGTAGGGGTTGGCGGCGCCGTCCACCGCCCGCACCTCGATGCGCCCCGGCTCGGGAACCCTGATCATTTGGGTGCGGTTGTTACCCCCATAGGAGACGTAAGCAGGCGCCCAGGTGGCTCCGGAGTCAGGCGGGCCGACGCCCATGCGCTTGTAGGAGTTGACCGTTGGGCACAGAACTGCCACTAGCGCCGTGGCGTGCTCTAGCAAGCCGGCCACGAAGCAGTATGCAAGCTGGCTGAGTCCTAGGCCGCGGGGATCTTCAGCGCTCTCGAACAGCGGATCGTCGCTATCAGCCGACCAGAGGCTGGCGTGAACGTGTAGGCCATTTCCGGTCTTATCGCTGAAAGGCTTGGGCATAAACGTGGCATGCAGGCCACGCCGGGCCGCCAGCGTGTGCAGCATGAGACGTAGCATGATGAGGCGGTCAGCGGTAGTTAGAGCCTCGGCGTACTGGAAGTTCTGTTCGAACTGCCCGTTGGCATCCTCGTGGTCGTTTGCGTAATTCCCCCAGCCCAGGGCATCCATGTAGCCGGAAACCTCGGTGAGATGATCCAGCATGCGGGTGAGCCCACGGGCGTCGTAGCAGGGTAGGTCGCTGAGGTCGCGCTCGTCGGCTACTCTGATGGTGCCGTCGGAGTTGCGGGCTACTAGGGAGTATTCGGCCTCCACCCCCACTTTCAGCACCAGGTTGCGGTCGGCGGCAGCCTTCAGCAACCGACGCAAGATAACTCGTGGGGCGTACGGCCAGGGTTCCCCCTCTACTGTGGGGTCGCACTGCATGGCCGCCACGTTGGGTTGCCAGGGCAGCACCATGTAAGAGTCGGGGTCGGGAATGGCGGCGATATCCGGATCGGCTGGCGACTGGCCGATCGGCCCGGCGGCGAAGCCGGCAAAGCCAGCTCCCTCCTGCATCAGGCCTTCCAGATTGCTGACCGGGACCAGCTTGGCGCATGGCTTGCCGTGCATCTCTACGAACATGGCGTAGATGAACTCCACGCCGTCGGCGGCAACCCGTGACCGGATCTCCTCGAGCCTGTCGTTACCCATTTCCAACCCCTTGCCACGTAGTTTTTGCGCTCACTTTTGCTCTCACTGGGAGTACCCACAGGAAACATTTTTCATTATAGTGGTGTAGGTGTGCGGAATCGTTGGACTGTTTCTCAAGACCTCGCGCCACGAGCACGAGCTGGGTCGGCTGACGGCGCGGATGCTGGCCCACATGCGCGAACGCGGGCCCGACAGCGCCGGATTCGCGGTCTACTCTGGCGACACCGAAGAGCAGTTCAAGATAGAAGAGCGGGTCAAGATAACTGTCCTGGCCGAGGGTTTCGAGCCGGACTGGGAAGCAGCCAGCGCCGCGTTGGCCAACGCTCTCGCCGCCGAGGTTTCGGTCAGCCGGATCCACGATCACGCCACTTTCACTACCAACGGTGACGGCAGGACCGCCCGCCAATGGCTCATCGACAACCTTCGCGACGCCACGGTGCTGAGCTATGGGCATGCCATTGAACTTTTCAAGGCCGTGGGCGATCCCAGCGCCGTAGCCGAGCGTTACGGGCTAGCGCAGCGCAGCGGTACCCACGCCATGGCCCATACCCGCATGGCCACCGAGTCGGCGGTCACCACCAACGGCTCACACCCCTTCTCCACCGGCTCCGATACCTGCCTGGTGCACAACGGCTCACTGTCCAACTACAACCGGCTGCGCGAAGTGCTGGAGAACAAGGGTGAGACGTTCCAAACCCAGAACGACTCCGAGGTGGCCGCCGGCTACCTGTCGTGGCGCCTGCGCGAGGGAGACACCATCGATGAGGCACTCAACCGGAGCCTCGAGGACCTAGATGGCTTCTACACGTTCGCTGTCGGGGTGCGCGATGGCTTCGCTGTACTGCGCGACCCGATTGCCTGCAAGCCTGGCGTCATCGCCGAGACCGACGACTGGGTCGCCATGACCTCGGAGTTCCGTGCGATGGCCGAGCTTCCGGGCGTCACCGACGCCAACATCTGGGAGCCGGCGCCAGCTGTCGTCTATACCTGGAGCCGAGAGAACTCGTGAGCGCTGCTCCCGAGCCTGTCAGAGCGGCAGCAGTTGAGCCGCACCAGGTAACCATTCTGGACTGCCACACTGGCGGCACGCGGTCGGTGAACCAGGCGCTCCAGCAGGCCGCCGACGGAGCCTTCGTGCTCCGCAACCCGCAAGGCGCGCATGCTTTGGCTGCTGGGCTGGACGCTCCGCTGGCGGTCACCATTGAAGGTCACGTGGGGTACTACTGCGCTGGGATGAACAAGCAGGCCTTAGTGACCGTTTACGGCAATGCCGGAACCGGCGCGGCTGAGAACATCATGTCCGGCGTCGTGCGTATCGCGGGAAACGCCAGCCAGTCGGCCGGCGCCACTGGTCACGGCGGGCTGCTAGTGATCGAGGGCAACGCCTCGGCTCGCTGCGGCATCTCTATGAAGGGGGTGACCATCGTCGTGGGCGGCAACGTGGGCCACATGAGCGCTTTCATGGCCCAGACCGGCGACTTGGTCGTGCTAGGTAACGCTGGGGCCGACTTAGGTGACTCCATCTACGAGGCCCGCTTGTTCGTGCGCGGCTCGGTGGCAAGCCTCGGGGCCGACTGCGTCCCAAAGGACATGCGGCCAGAACATCACGACCGCCTGGCCGAGATCCTGACGGCTGCCGGCTTCGTGGCCAACCCCACCGACTTCCGCCGCTACGGCTCCGCCCGCCGCCTATACAACTTCAAGGTTGATGATGTTGACGCAGTTGCTGCGGCTACTGCTCTAGCAGTCAACGTATCGGAAAGCAGCGAACCCCCAGGGGTGACTCAGATCGCGGAGCCCCCATGGCACCTGCGCGAGTCCTACACGTTCGACCGTCACGCCATCGCCGAGATCCAGCGAGCCGCAAACACTGGCGTTTACCGGATCCGCGGCTGGGGAGCTAAGCGCACCCTCCCCAGCTTTGATGACCTGGTCTTCCTGGGTGCCTCGATGTCGCGCTATCCCCTCGAGGGCTACCGCGAGGCCTGCGCCACCAACGTGGTTCTGGGTGCGCGCTTTGCCACCGAACCCATCGAGTTGGCGATCCCTATCACCATTGCCGGCATGAGCTTCGGCTCGCTCTCGGCCAACGCCAAAGAGGCCCTCGGCCGAGGAGCCAGCGATGCCGGCACCTCCACCACCAGTGGCGACGGCGGCATGACCGACGAGGAGCGCAGCCACTCCAAGACCTTGGTATACCAGTATCTGCCGTCTCGCTACGGCATGAACCCCGACGACTTGCGGCGCAGCGACGCCATTGAGGTAGTGGTAGGGCAGGGTGCCAAGCCTGGCGGCGGCGGGATGTTGCTAGGCCAAAAGATCAGCGCCCGAGTGGCCGACATGCGGACCCTGCCCGAGGGCATCGACCAGCGCTCGGCCTGCCGACACCCAGACTGGACCGGTCCCGACGATCTGGCCATCAAGATCCAAGAACTGCGGGAGATCACCGGCTGGCGCAAGCCAATCTATGTGAAGGTGGGTGCCGCTCGGCCTTACTACGACACCGCCCTAGCGGTGAAGGCAGGTGCCGATGTGGTGGTGCTGGATGGCATGCAAGGCGGCACCGCGGCAACCCAGGACGTGTTTATCGAGCATGTAGGGATCCCCACGCTGGCGGCCATCCCCGAGGCGGTGCGGGCGCTGCGGGAGCTGGAGGTGCACCGCACGACAGTTCAGCTTGTGGCCGCCGGTGGCATTCGCTCGGGCGCGGATGTGGCCAAGGCTCTGGCTCTGGGAGCTGATGCCGTATCGATCGGTACCGCGGCTCTTATCGCCATCGGCGACAACGACCCTGCCCGCGACGCCGAATACCGCAGCCTGGGATCGGCAGCAGGCTTCTGGGATGACTTTCACACCGGCGCCGACCCTGCGGGTATCACCACCCAGGATCCCGAACTTGCCGGCCGCCTCAACCCGGTGCTGGCCGGCCGCCGTCTGGCCAACTACTTGCAGGTACTAACCCTGGAGGTGCAAACCTTGGCTCGCGCCTGCGGCAAATCTCATGTTCTGAATCTAGAGCCGGAGGACCTAGCAGCCCTCACCGTGGAAGCCGCGGCAATGGCCGGCGTACCGCTGGCCGGCACTGACTGGATCCCCGGCCAGCGGGACTGAAGTCAGGGCGCGGCACTCACCGGCCACGGCTCGGCTTGGGGTAACTGCACCTGGGTCGGAGCTAAACCCAGATCCTCGCTCCACCCTCGTGCCAAATCGGCGGGCACCCTGCCCTCGCCCGACAGGACCAGGCGCAGGGAGGTCGGTACACCGCCGGAGCGACCGGCAGCCTCGGTGAGCGCACTAGCCAGCACGGGCGGGTTCGCAGCCAGGACCGTAGCCCCGATACGTTCCACCACTTCTAGACCGCCTTCGGCATCCCAGTTGTTCATGACCCAGCAGGTACCACCGACCGTCAGGGCAGGCACTACGTTCGCTACCAGTTGGTACGGGGCCGAGAGCGCGGTGGGCCCTAGGCTCACGTCGTCAGAGTGCAGACCAGCACGCGCAGCAATGGCGCTCCCGGCCCGGTAGGCCGTCTCGTGGGAGAGGCAAGCGCCTACAGGCCGACCCTCGGGGTCCGCGGTGTAGTAGAGCTGAACCAAGTCACCGTCGGTGGTTGCATCGGCTGGCGGCGACTGGGAGCCTCCCAGCAACTCGGCCCAGTCCAACGCTCCCGGCTGGGCGCCGTCGAGACACACGTAGGTCTCCACGTGGGCCAGCGCCGCGCGGTGGCGGTCGATAGTTTCGAAGTAGTCGTGGGTGTAGATGACAACCTTGGGCTGACAGTCGCCAAAATATCGGTCCAACTCTTGCGCGTGTCGCAGATCCACGAGCGCAGCCACGGCGCCCGCCCGCCAGGCCCCGAACATGGCGAGCAGGTAGTCCATGCCGCTATGAGCGAAAATGCCCACGCGGTCGCCCCGCTCTATGCCAAGCGCTACCAGAGATGCCGCGACTCGCCCAGTGGCGTCGGCAGCCTCGGCATAGCTGAGCATTCGGTCGCGCTTGACCCAACCAAACGCGGTTTGGTCGGGGAAACAGCTGGCACCTTCGGTCAAAAGATGGTGTAATAGCATGCCGTAATCTTAGGCTGCGAATGTTGCAGCACAGTTGTCTCCCAAAGGAGGTCGGACAACCATGATTATCGTCACCACGCCGCACGTTGAAGGACACAATGTCACCCAAGTCCACGGCTTGGCCAGCGGCAGCACTATCCGCTCCAAGGTCATCTTCAAGGACATCGGCGCTGGGCTAAAGGGCCTGGTCGGCGGCGAGTTGGGGAGCTACACCAAGATGATGCAGGAGTCGCGGAACCAGGCCCTGGAACGGCTCGAGGAAGATGCAGCTCGCATGGGCGCCAACGCCGTGATCAACATGCGCTTTTCCACTTCAATGATCGCCCAGGGTTCTGCGGAGATCCTGGCTTACGGCACCGCCGTCACTGTGGAATAACACCGGCCCGCGGGATACCGCGAACTTGACTAACAGCTAATTTCCCATGAACATTTCCTGGGCGCGTCGGTCTAGTTCCTCTTGCGGCACGTCCTCTATGTGGGTTGCCACATTCCAGCGATAACCCCACGGGTCTTCGAACTGACCAGAACGGTCGCCATAAAAGTGGTCTGCAACCTCCCGCAGCGGCTTGGCCCCGCGGCGAACGGCCTCAGCGAAAGCCGCATCTGCGTCACTCACATAGACACTGATAGTGACAGAGGTGCCGCCAATCTTCTTGGGGCCTACGAACCCCATCTCCGGATACTCGTCAGCCACCATGACCAGCGAGTCCCCGATCTCTAGCTCGGCGTGGCCCACTTTGCCCTCAGGTGCGGGGATACGCATCCGCTCTTTGGCACCGAACACCGCGCAGTAGAACTCGATGGCCTCGGCGGCGCCGTCCAGCGCGAGCGCGACAGTGACCCTGGGGTAGTTATCGGGAATCGGTTTGACCATGGGACACTCCTATTTGGCTGGCGGGTGAACTGGAGCTTACGTCGCTAGCCTCTCGCAGATTCAGAAATCCAAGTCCTGGCGAGGCGCGAAGTCGTCCCAACTAGCTTCGCCTCGCTTCTGATCTGCACGCCGACCATAGAAGAGCCGGCAGAGAGCGGCGACCGGGCCAGGCAGCGCAGCCGCCTTGCTTGTACTGCCCCGTTGCTCGCCACCCAAGAATGCCGCCAAAGCGGTTGTTAGTGGCACCGCGGCCACGAGGCCCATAGAGCCGCAAAGCGTACGCGCGATTTCCACGGCGATCAGTTCGGAGTTGGCAACCATCAGCCAGGACTGATCCGAAACCGCGAACAGCAGTAGCAGTGGCAGCGCAGCTCCCGCGTAGGCCAGCAACAAGGTATTGATCGTGGAGGCGATGTGTGCTCGCCCGACGCGCATGCCCGCAGCAAAAAGTTGCGGGGTTCGCAGCGTCGGATCGGCGCGGCGCAACTCCTCCACAGCAGTGGCTTGAGTGATCGTAACGTCGTCGAGGGCGCCGAGGGCGCCGATCATGGCGCCGGCCAGCAGCAGCGAGGACAGATCGATCCCGCCGGAAACGAGCGACAGTACCGCTGCTTCTTCGGTGGCAACGCCGGTAAAGCGGGCCGCCCCGAAGGCCAAAGCTGAGATTCCCAAGGTCAGACCCAGCGACGCAAGCGTGCCTGCGAGCGCGATCGTGGTTGCGGGCGCCCGGCCATGAGTCAGATAGAAACCGACAAAGGCGATAGCCGAGGCAGCCACAACAGCTACCAAAAGAGGCTCGTGCCCGTCCAGAGTAGCTGGCGCCACGAACCCCACCAGGATCAGCCCAGTCAGCAGCATGGAAGCTAGGGATCTCAAACCCCGAAGGCGTCCTAGCAACAGCACGAAGACAGCAAAAAACCCTGCCAGCACCCACAGGGTCACCCGACGGTCGGCGTCGGCGTAGAAGTAGAACGCCGTCGAGGGCTCGTAGCCGACCACGATGTGGTCACCGGGAGCGGGGTCGGGAACGAAGCCAGTCTGCTCTAGATTGAACTCCGGCAAGGTCACCGGCGTGTCTGCGTCGGGCCCGCTGCGCGGTAGCACAACCACAGTGCGACAGTTCTGCGGGTTATCTGTACTCGAGTAAGAGCATGGCCCCGCGCGCACCGATTGGACATCGGCGGCAAACCGCTCAGAAGTGAGTCCCACCCGGCTGGCCGTCTCCGCTACTGCCGTCCGACCTGCTCCGTCTGGCCATAAAGCAACCACGCCGACCACCGTCGCCACCAACGCCATCGCCAAGAGCAGCAAAACCGGTCGCAGCCGCCGGTAGCCAGACCAGCCGATCTCACGACCACGGCGGCGACCGGCCCCAGCGCCGTCGTGAGAGGTCACCTGCCTACTGCTCTTGACAGGCTCTCTCTCGCCTCGACGGCCCTAGCTGTCTGCGCTCGCTGTCGGACCTTTGGACTCAACTGACTTACGAACCGAACTGAGGAGTCAGGGACTGGTTACCTCGACGAGCGCAAGTCGCGTGACACGCTGGCCCGAAACGAAGGCAGAAAGCGTAATTACTACCGTTCCGGCCTGCAGACCACTAATGATCACGTCCGAGCCGGATAGCGATAAATCAACACTCCCACCCGAATTAGCTGAATCGTAAGTCACGCTAAAACTTGTAGCACCGGCGCTGAAGTACTGCGTCAGATCGACTATGTAATTCTGGCCCTGTCTAACAGTGAAGCGCGGAGCATTGGCAGGAACCCGCCTGTCCGCAACAGTCCCGGCGTTCCCGCTTGTTCCCCAGTTCACTATCACTCTTGCCGTTACTCCTGCGGAACCAAGGCTATTCTCGGCCGAGGCGCTCACCGTGGTGGTGCCCTGAGCAATCCCTGTAATGGTTACTAGACCGTCAGAACTAATAGTTGCCGTGGCAATTGTCGGGTTCGCTGGTGTCACACTCCAACTCAGATCGGATCCTGCGATGTACTGAGTTGCGTCAAATGTCCGCGTGCTGCCAGCCGACAAGATCTGATCAGACACACTGATGCCTCTCAGCGTGGGTGCTACTTCGATCTGGGCTTGCTGAGTGGTAGTGGTAGTGGCAGAAACCGATGGAAGCTCTTGCAGAGGAACCTCGCCATCGGGCACCGTCGGGGGTGGTGGTGCCGGTGAGGGTGCAGGCGGGGGTGGTGGTGCCGGTGAGGGTGCAGGAGGAGGCGCGGGCGGGGGTGCGGGCGCCGTAGGGGGTGAGGGCGGGGGTGCCGGCGGACGGATGACAGGCTGGGGCCCGTCCCCGACCCGGGCAGTGAAAGTCTGAGTAGTCGCTCCACCGGGCCCGGAGGCAGTCACGGTGATGGTTGCCGAACCGTCGGCGACCGGTGCCACTATCAGCATGTCCGGCGCACGCACACCCGCGGTCGCCACGCTGCCATCTGAGGATGTCGCTGAGTAGTTGTCCACCGACCCGCTGAAGTACTCCGCCACAAAAACGACATGGGCGTAGCCGTCCAGGGCGATCGGTAGGTCTGACATTGCGCCGACCGCAACCGGAGGCGATCCCGAGAGAGCCGGAGCCACAGGCTCTAGGGCCGGAACTGGCTGTGGTGCCGGAGCTACGAACTCTGGGGCTAGCGTTGTCAATTCCACTGCCGGCACTTGTGCGGGCGGTGCCATAGTTGCCGTAGTGGCTTCAGACACCGCTGCCGTAGTGGTGCTCGCCTGTTCGCCGTCTGCTTGTTCGTCGTCTTCCCCGCCGCACTGACTCAGAAAAAGCGCGCCAACAGCCAAGATTGCCACCAGCTTGACGAGTCGGGTTCTCCCGCGGGGATCACCCATACCCCGCAGTAGCAAGGATTCGTCTGCCCACCAGGCGCGTTCGGGGACGGGCTCTCGCTTCGATTTCCAGATCACGGCACGTACGCTACCCTGCTACGACGGTCCGTAGCGTGATGCCGGTCGCCATCGAGCGCATCCAGCCTGAGGCCGGCGCGGAGACAAACACAAGCACTGCCGGCACCTCCACTCAAGCGGATCTTCGACGACGCGTCCAGTTGTCGGCCGCCACGGCCAAGAGAATCACGCTGCCCTGGATGAGCCGCTGGATGATCGGGTCGATCTGGTGCAGGTTGAAGCCGTTGAGCATAAAGGCGGTGAAGAAAGCGCCGAACACTGTGCGCCAGACGGCACCCTCACCGCCGGCGATCGAAGTACCACCAACGATGACGGCGGTTAAGACCGAGAAGATGAAGCTGAAGTCGTCACTGGGCTGTGCGGTGAGAGTCTTAGAGGCCGATAGAGCGCCGGCGAGACCGGTAGCCGCGCCTGTCAGCACGAAGGCGGTGGCTACGATCCCTTCGACGCGGACACCAGCCAGGCGCGCCACCTCGCGATTACCACCAGTAGCGAACACGTGTCGCCCGAAACGGGTCCGCTCTAGCAGCACCCAAAACACCACCACCACAGCCACGGCAATCCAGGTGGCATTGGTCACGCCAGCGGACCGACCTCGAGCCAATTCGGAGAAGCCGCGATCACCAATTCTGATGATGCTGCGATCTGACAGCAGGAATCCGACTCCGTAGAACACGATCGAGGTGGCCAGCGTGGCGATGAACGAGTTGATCCTTACCCAGGCCACGACAAGTCCGTTGAGCAGCCCGAACGCTGCTCCGATACCAATCCCGCCGGCGACAGCCGCAACCGCAGAACCCGATTCGTTGACGATAAGTGCAGTGACGATGGCGGCGTTGATGTGGCTCGCCGAGACCGAGATATCGAAGTGGCCGCTGATAAGCGTCAGAGTCAAGGCAGATCCTGAGATCAGTAGCAGAGCCTGCTGATCCAGAACATTGCGCAGGTTCACGGTCGTCAGGAAAACGTCGCTGGTAACCGCCAGCAGCACGAAGAGCGCAATCGTGACCCAGACGATGCCGAAGTTGGCCGGTCGCAGCCGTCGAAGCGGCTGCAGTTTGGTGCCGTAGCCGGGGCTCATGCCGCCGTCCCGAAGGCCAACTCCATGACCCGGGTGCGGGACGCCGTAGCCCCATCCAACTCTCCGGCGAGGCGACCGCTGCGCATCACCAGGATCCGATGCGCCAGACCCAGCACCTCCTCCAACTCCGAAGAGACCACCAGCACCGCCATCCCTTCCATCGCCAGACCCACCAGCAAGTCGTAGATGCCGCGTTTGGCCCCGACATCTACCCCCCGAGTCGGCTCGTCAGCCAAGAAAAGGCGCGGGTTTGCTACCAGCCAGCGCGCGAACAGCGACTTCTGCTGATTCCCGCCCGATAACTCCGCCATCGTCGAAGCAATCGTGGCTCCGGTCAAGCCGACTGAATCGGTGACTCGTCTGGCTGCGGTTTTCTCTTGGCCGGTGCGGACGAACCCGCCGGTGGTGACGAACCTGCCTAGGTGCGGCAGCGTCACGTTCTCACGCACCGAACGTCTAGGCAGCAGACCTTGGAGCTTGCGGGATTCGGGCACCATCGCCACGCCCTGACGAATGGCCCGGCTCGGCGAGCTTGGAGCGAAGGGCTCACCGCCCAACAGCATCGAACCGGCAGTAGCGCGATCAGCCCCGAAGATGCAGCGCAGCACCTCACTTCGGCCCGCACCAACAAGTCCTGCCAGGGCCACAATCTCGCCGGCCCGAACCTCGAAACCTACATCCTGGAAAGCCCCGGCCCGGGATAGCTCCCGTACTTGGAGCACCGTCGGAGCGGAGGATGACGGGTGCTGGCGCGATGGGAAGGCAGCCTCGATGCGCCTGCCGACGATACCTTCGATCAACGATTGCTGAGTCTCAGCAGCAGCCGGGCCGGACCGGATGACACCCCCGTCACGCAGGATGGTTACGTCATCAGCTACGGCCAGAATCTCCTCTAAGAAGTGCGACACGTAGACAACGGTCACACCCCGATTGGCCAGTGCCCGGACAGTGCGGCGCAGCGCTACTCCCTCCTCGGAAGTCAGTCGAGCCGTCGGCTCGTCCATAACTATGAGTTCGGCCCGGCGGGCTAGAGCGCGTAAGATTTCGACCTTTTGCTGATCAGCCACCGACAACCGACCTACGATCGCATCAGGGGTAACGTTGATGCCGTACTCCTCCACCAGCGCAGCGAAACGGGTAGAGGTGGGCAGCACAAACGGCCCCCAGTGCGACTCGATTCCCAAGAAGACGTTTTCGAGGACCGAGCGTGTCAGCACTAGGGATAACTCTTGAGCCACCAGCGTGATACCGGCTGCAAGCGCGGCCCGGGGCGACCGCAGGGATACATCCGAACCGCGCAGCGCAATCCTGCCCTCGTCGGGGGCTAACACCCCGGCGATGATTTTGCCGGCGGTGGACTTGCCGGCACCATTCTCGCCAACGAGAGCGTGAACGGTGCCAGCCCGGATGTTGATGTCAACGCCGTCGAGTGCGACCGTACCGCCGAAGCGCTTGGTGACGCCGCGAAGTTCGACGTGTGCCGGGGGCGTGGCGGCGGGGGCTATCCTTCCCACTCCGCGGTGAAGTCGGCAGCGTTCTCGCCGAACATCAGCCCGCCGTGGGGCACCGACTGAGCCGGATCAACACCTCCGGTATCGGTACCGGCTAGAGCCGCAACCATAGCCTCCATCGCCAGCCGACCTTCGGTGTAGGGAGCCCCGAAAAGTCCGGCATACCAGCGACCGTCTTGTACGGCCTCCACCGCGTAGCTACTGCCGCCGAAACCGATGATGCGTATGTCCTCCTCACCGGAATCGGTGAGCGCAATCTCCACACCTTGCATGGATTGATCTGCTCCCAGCACCACGTGAATATCAGATGTCGAGACGAGGATGTCCTGCATCGCTGCTAGCCCAACATCGGGGCCGAGGTACTGACCTTCGGCTTCGGCTACCACGTTGACAGTTGAGCCGGCTACGACGCTGTCCCAGCCTTGGCGGATGGCCTCGTCCAGAGGAACTCCACGGATGCCATAGAAGTACACCACGTTGCACGGATCTAAGTCCTTGCATGCCTCCAGCGTAATCTGGCCGATTCGCTCGCCACGAACGAAAGGCGGCTCAAACACGGCCGCCGCCACGCCGGGCACCTGAGGTTCAACATCCCTGAAGTCCTCACCGACGACCTGATTCAAGAACACCACCTCGATTCCAGCAGCCAGCGCGTCCTCCACATCTGGGATCGCCCCGGCGCCCGAAATCGAAACAAGCACGATGCCGGCATAACGACCAGTCGCAATGGCGTCCTGGAATTGCTGCTGCTGCATGGCCGGGTCGAACTGGGCGTCGAACTCGGTGACCTGGATGTTGTTAGCAGCAGCTACCTCTTCCATAGCCTCCCGCGAGGCTGCAAGCCAGGTATTGGCCGTGCTGGCAGACAGATACGCCACCTGAACAGGCTCAGCCGGTGCCGGCTCAGGAGCTGGCGTCGGCGCTGGCTCAGGGGCTGGCGGCGGCTCTGGTGCCGGCTCAGGGGCTGGCGGCGGAGCGGGGGCTGGCTCGGGGGCTGGAGCAGGTGTGGCTGCAGGCTCGGAGTCGCTGCCACAGGCTGCAGCCACAACTACGCCAACGAGCAGCACTGCCGCCAGGGTGCGCATCCACCCGTTTCCACCGAATGCCCGCCTACGTCTAGATTGGATCTGCCTAGATTGGATCTCAGCCATTGTTATCTTCATCCCCTTCATCCTCCGGTTGAGTGACACCTAGCCACTGTGAGGGGGAGCGTAAGTCCTTACATGTCACAACTTAGATGACAATACGCCTAGTCAAGGCAAGCTAGTTGTGCATAGTGCCTATAACAGCCCGGGGCACGCTTAGATTCGGCCTCAGCGGTTGATTCGGAGCACCCGGCAGGCTAACTGCAGAGACAGCCGCGTTTCGGGATCTTCGAGTTGTATTCCCAAGACCTCGGTCACCCGGCGAACTCGGTTGGAGACAGTGTTGCGGTGCACCCCCAGACGCTGCGCTGCCCCGGTCGTCGAACAGCTAGCGTCCAAATAGGCCTCCAGTGTTTCCAGCAAGTTCCCCTCGTGATCTACCTCCATGACTGGCTCCAGGATCGAGCCTGCATAGCTACTGAAGTCATCGGAACTGAACCAGCCCAACAGGACGCGCTGTACCCCAAGACGATCGATGTGGGCCACACCAGATGACTCGTGGGTGCGGGCGTTCGCAATGACCGATGCCTCAGCAGCTTCGGCCAGCGAGCGGCGCAGCCCCACCAGTTCGGGATAAGGACGGCCGATACCACCGTGAGCCTTAAGCTCGGAGTGGGCCGAGGTAAAGCCGGCCAGAGTCGCCGCCAAGCTCTCCACAACGACGCTATAAGACTCAGGCGGCGGCTCGCCTACCTCGGTCATCCAACCACTCCAGCCGTCGTTTCGCTCCACAAGCGGTCCTTCGATCCCGGCAGCGGCCAGCCGGTCGCTCATCTCGGCGTGCAAACCTACGATCCGGCCAGGATCGGTGTGACCCCGCAGCTTGATGTGCAGCCCGGTGTTCCATCCCGAGGCGCTCCAACCCAACTCCACCAGTTGGCTGTACAAATCGCGTTCAGGTACTTCACTGGCGTGCATGATCTCGTTCAACACAGCGATTCGCCGACGGGCGTCTCGCTCGGCCCGCACCCGACCCGAGCCCAGCAAGGCGGCCACGTACCAAGAGCCGATCTGCAACAAAGAGCGTAAAAGCCGCTGCGAACTGCCGGAGCGGAGCGACTCGGCCACCAACCAGTAGCTCGCCCGCTCGCCAGGCGCCAGCACGATGGTGGCGCTGTGCAGCGCCTCCCGCGACGAGTGATCGATTAGGTAGTCGTCAGCTTCGGCGAGGCGACGCCGGCCAATATCGATAGAGGGACCGGCCACCGGCCTGCGGTCCTGGCCGATGAGGCAAACTTTAGTCTGCGCTGTCTCGGCTAGGAGCGCCACGAACGCCTCGGGGTCGGCGACCCGCATCTGCCTTAGCAAAGCCAGCAGGCGGTGCACCTCAGCCACGTGCTCCACATCTGGGGACCAGAACTCCGACCGAAGCCGGTAGGTCAAGGAAATGACATCGGCCTCGCTTACGGTGGCCAGGGGCACGCCGAGCCGGTTCGCTAGGCGCTGAGCGCCGATGTCGATTTCGGGATTGGGGTTTGCTACGATCAGCGCCGCCGCGCCTGCTTCGGCAATCACCCGCAGCGCCACATCTACCTGGTAACGGTTGTCGCCAATTCCTGCAGCGTCCAGGACGACGGCTGCGCCCCGTTCTGGCGGTGTCCGGGAGTCCACACGCGATGCCAGGACGATGTCGCTAACCGCTACGTCGAGTCCCCGCTCCCCGCCGATCAATAGCGCATTACGCAGCGCACCCGAGGCCAAAACCTGCCTGACGGTAGAGGCTGGCTGACTCACCATTGCTGTTGTCTCAGTGCCTTATCTCAGTGGCAATCGCTCTTTGAAGAAGTTCACCACATTTCCGGCGGCGATGCGGGCGGCACGCTCGGGACCGAACCGGTCGAATAGCTGCAGAGCAACCATAGCTAGGTCGGCAGGGGCTTTGAGTTCCTCGATGTGGATCAGTTCATCGGGCCTCACCAGCAGCTGGCGTCCCAGGATTGGGTCCACCTGCTCTACCAGATCGGCGATGAAGTCCGCCCCGATTGCTACCGCGCCATCGCCGACGATCGCCGCGGCGTGCGCCAAGTGGTTGACGAAGTCATTAATAGTGGGCACGCCAGTAGCGGTCACGAAGCGGCCAAAGGCGTTCATGCCGATGAAGCCTCCCGAGTCCGCAACCAGCCGCAACTGCTCGTCGGTCAGATTGCGCGGGTGGTCGCAGAGCGCACGACATGACGAGTGCGAGGCCACAAAGGGCGCAACTGCTACCTCAGCTAGGTGCGCCAGACCGTCAGCTGAAAGATGACTCACATCCACGATCATCCCCAGCCGCTCCATCTCGGCCACCGCTTCTACCCCGAGGGTGGTCAGCCGGCCGCCGGTGTCAGTCTCGCCCACTCCGTCGGCCATCATCGTCCGTCGGTTCCAGGTCAGCGAGGCCATTCGTACGCCAAGGCGCCACATAGTCTCGAAGATCGCTAGCGAGGACCCCACGGGCTCCGCCCCCTCCAGCGCCAGGAGCAGCGCGATGCGCCCGTCCCCAAGAATCTCCTCAATGTCGCAAGCGGTCTCTACGATGCCCACGTCGCTGCTGTGCAAGGCCGCGATCTCCCGGCTCAGTTCCAGAATCTCCAGGGTGCGCCGCAAAGCTCCCTCGCCGATGAACTGCTCCTCGGTAAAGATCGGCAGCACCTGGAACACCACACCGCCAGCTCGCAAGCCTGGCAACCAGTCATCACCAAACGGATCCGACACGCCCCGCTCTCGCCGATGCTGGCATGCCAGCAGCAGGTCGTTGTGGCAATCCGCTACCGCCAGCGCAGGTGCGGCGACCGCAGACACGGCGAGCAGCGTTCTTAGGCGAGTGGGCCGGCCGCCTTGACCATCACCCGGCTGCCCTGGCCGGGCACATAGGTCATAGGCACCTCTACGACTGTGGTGATACGCACACGGTCGGGATCGGCTCCAGCACGGACCGCGGCGTTCGCTGCCAGCCCTCGGGCGTCATCTAAGCACTCTTCACGACTGGAAGCGTCGTAGCTGTAGACCCGGTCGACCGAACCGGAAGCCTCGGCGATCCCGGCTCCATAGGCGTTAGCTACTGACTGGTGCCGGGGCCGGATCACCTCCGATACGCCGGGAATTGCTTCGGGAATCAGGTGAGCGCCCCCGCCCACGGCTAGCAACGGCAGCGCCGCCCGAGTGGACTTCATGCGGTCGCTCATAACCGAGATCTGCTCGTTGACCCATTCGATGGCGGAACTTACGAGACCGGCGTCGATGCTCCGCACCAGTTCGGGATCGCCAAAGCCGCTGACCCGCCCAGCGGCCAGGGAAATGTCCGACAGCGTGAGCACATCACCGCCGACACAAATCGCCTCTCGCGCCACGGCGTACCCCACTGAATCCGGTCCTATGCGCAGGTCGCCGACACCGTTACGCACGATGGTACCCCCGCCCAAGCCCATGGAAATCAGGTCGGGCATGCGGAAGTTGGTTCGTACTCCGCCTACCTCGACCGCGGCTGAGGATTGTCGCGGGAAGCCACCTACCAAAATTCCGGCATCTGCAGACGTACCACCCACGTCGATGACGATTGCATCGTCCACACCGGCCAAGGCGCATGCACCTCGCATGGAGTTGGTTGGACCTGACCCCAAGGTCAGCACTGGGTAGCGGCTTGCCTCCGCCGCCATCATCAAGGTGCCGTCATTTTGGGTCAGGTAGGCGTCAACCTCCAGGTGGCGCTCTGCCAGTGCCGCTTCGAAGCCGCTAATCACCCGGGTCGCCACGCTTAGCAGCGCGGCGTTCAGGATTGTGGCATTTTCTCGCTCGAGCAGGCCCAGAGAACCAATCTCGTGGCTGAGCGAGACGGGGAAGTCGGTGCCCAACTCGGCATGCAGAATGTCTCGGGCGCGAAGCTCATGCTCGTTAGTAGCCGGACTGAACGCCCCCGCCACCGCTATTGAGCGACACTTAGTCTGGATCGCCTCAGCAGCCAGGCGACGCACCGCCTCGCTGTCGAGTGCTGCAATCTCCCGACCGTTGTACTCGTGACCGCCCTCAATGATTGCTGTAGCGCCGATTACCTCGGCGTGGATGTCGTCGGGCCAGGCGGCACCCGGACGCAGTCCCAGGGAGGACGGAGCGGCTAGGCGCAGCACGGCCACCTTGTCGAGACCCCGTCGTTGAATGATGGCGTTAGCAGAGTGAGTGGTACCGAGCATTGCCTTAGAGACGCTGGAGTTAGCCAAACCCACCAGCACCTCGTCGAGAGCGGCTCTTATGCCGTCAATGGGCTCAGGGGTAGTCGCGACCTTGATCGCTGCTAGCACCTCGCCCGCTGCATTCATCACCACGGCGTCGGTGTTCGTCCCACCGACATCTACGCCGACGCGCAGATCTGACAGATCTGATTGATCTGATTGATCCTCTGGGCTGATCATTACCGTTGGTTCATCTTGGCTGGCTCATCGCGAGTACATCATTTGGGTAGATCATTTGGGCTGATTCGGGAGTTCCACGAAATCCGCCTCGTAGCCAAAGGCCTCCGGGCCTACGAGTTCTAGCATCCCTGGCTGGTGCCATTCCGGCGCGCACGGCATGCCGATGACGACCACCCGGTTCCCATAGGCCAGATACTCGGTGGTGATCGGCTCGAACGTCTCGCAGTCCAATACGCAGATGAGGTTCGGAGTGGTGATCACGGCCTCACCGTCCAAGAAGGCGATGAGGTTCTCGTTCTGCACCTCAATGCGCATGGTGCTGTCGCCGCCTTCGAGGTCCTCGAGTATCACCGTGGAGCGGGCAAAGCCTTCGGTGGTGCGACGATCCAGATCTAGAACTTTGCCCCGAAAGAACTCCGTCGAGCCGGAGTGACCCAGGAACCGCTCCCAGGAGCCCTCTTCGCCCTGCTTGACCGCTTCCAGCAGGCGCCCCACCTCGCTGCAATAGGTCAGAGAGCCGTGAATACCGTGCTCGTCTATCTGACTGGCAGTCAACGGATAACAGCTAATGGCGTTGGCTAGACCTAGTTGTATTACCGCCGCACGGGCTAGCGACTCGGCCACGTGGTTGTTGATGGTCTTGAAGACGCACTGATTGCCTTTTTCGTCGGCTATCGAAAGCGGACCGGCAGGCAGACCCGCCAACGTGAACACCGTCATCTCGATCTGAGGAAACGCTCGCCGCATGGAATCGGCGTTGACGACCGGCAGTCCCATCTCGGCCGCGGTGGCGATGGGCAATAGCGTGTTGAGCCCGCCCACCTCAATGGACATGATCGCCGCCGGTTCCTTGCCCATGTAGGAAGCAAGCGCCGTAACCGAGCCGATGTATTCGGTGAGAGCGGGAAGCTTCTCGAGGATCACAGTCGGCGCACCGATCACTGCCGTCGTCAGGACCAGCGCGTCGGCTGGAAGGTCCCCGGGATCCACAACCTGAACTGGCCCCCAGGTTTCCAGGGCCTGCTGCGTCACCAGCTTCGCCACATAGGGGTCGCCGCCACCACCAGCGCCCAGCAAGGTCGCCCCGAGGCACAACGTCTCGATGTCTTCGGGCCTGAGAACGTCCATCGTCTCGGAATCTACGGAGCCGAAATGTCTAATCTAAGCAACATAGTGCACCAATATGTTGAATTGGCTGTGCATATAGCACTCCACACTATCCGCCACCGGTCTGCCACTAATCTGCCTTCCGGACCAGCCGCGCAGCGGCCAAATCGGCCAGGGCAAAGCCTGCCGACTTGAACAGCGTGATCTGATCGTCGTTCTCCCGGCCTGGATGCTCTCCAGCAACCAAGCCAGCCAGATCGGAGTTGACTTCGCTCTCGTCAAACACGCCGGCCGCTATTGGGCCAGCTAGATCACCACAGCACAAAGCCCCCGCTTTCGTGTCTACGAACACAGTTGCACGCTGAACCGCCTCGTCGTCAACTTCGCGCATGTCGGCACGGAAGCTACCCACGAGGTCCAGGTGCGTTCCGGGCCGCAGCAGACGTCCGGCAACCAGCGGTTCGGTGGCACCGGTGGCACAGGAAATGGCATCGGCACGCGCTACGGCGGCCTCAAGATCTGCTGCTACGTCAGCCGTCACGCCCTCAGTTGCGAGGATGTCCACTACCGCACCAGCTCGGGTGGCGCTGCGACCCCAGACTTCTAGCGATTTCAGGTTTCGGCCGTGCGAGTGCGCTAGGGCCAGCGCTGGGGCTAGTTGCCCGGTGCCAATCACCAGCAGCCGCTCGGTATCGGGCCGTGCTAGGTATCTAGCTGCCAGAGCAGATGCCGCCGCCGTGCGCCGGGTGGTCAACTCGTCGCCGTCTAGCGCGGCAACCAGCTTGCCAGACTTGCCGTCGAACAACAGGTAGCCAGAGTTAACGGTAGGGACAGAGTTATCAAGGCTGGTCAGCTGGCTATTCGTCGGCAGGTAGGTGACCGCCTTGACCCCAATGACATCCCCCATTCGCCAGGCGGGCATCACCAGCAGCGATCCCTCAACTCCCCTAACAAGAGGCAGCGGGTGCACGTGTCGCTCGGGCGCAAACGCCTCTGGGTCTGCCAGCATCTGGGCTATTGCTTCCATCAGGGCCGGCCAGGGTGTTGCCGCCCTAATCTCCGCCGCATCGAAGACCTGCATGGCGCCAGCCTGGCACACCTTCCAGGCCCCGCGCGAGTGCAAGTATCTTCAGAGCGCCCGTTGGGCAATAGAGTCTGCAAGGAGTCTGCAAGCGAAGGGGATATTTCAGATCATGAGGTGCAAGCCATGAGATACAAGTCATGAGGTATGCGGCACCGACATCAGTGGCCGAGGTCGTGGGATTGCTTGCTGCCGAACCTGATGTCTGCGCCTTCGCCGGTGCCACTGACCTAGTCCCGCAGATTCGGGCCGGGCGGCTCGAGCCCGGACTTGCGGTGGACCTCAAAAAGGTTGACCGTTTGATGCAAGTGACACAGGTCGGCAACACCTGGCACATAGGTTCCGCAGTCCCGACAGCGGACTTGACTAGCAATGCCGAGCTGTCCGTTGACTTGCCGGGGCTCGTCGAAGCGGCCGGACTGATCGGCTCGGACCAAATCCAGAACCGGGCAAGCCTCGGGGGCAACCTCTGTAACGCATCACCGGCTGCCGACTCGGTGCCTGCTCTCGTCGTGGAGGGGGCACAAGCTGTTATCGCCGGTCCGGACGGCGAGCGGACCGTGCCAGTCCTAGACATTCCCACCGGCCCGGGGCAGACCTCGCTGCGGCCCGGCGAGTTCGTCGTGGAGTTCCTGATCGACCGGCCGCCTGCGCGCACCTCCGACGCCTACCTGAGATTGATTCCTCGCAGCGAGATGGATATCGCTGTGGTCGGAGCCGCGGCTCGGATCAGCCTGGACTGCGACGGCAACTGCAGCGATGCCACCATCGCCCTCGGGGCGGTGGCGCCGACGGTGGTAACTGTGCCCGCAGCTAGCGAAGCGCTCGTCGGACGGCCGATCGGCGACTCCAGCCTGGCGGACGTGGCCACTGCAGCCAGCGAGGCCGCCAACCCCATCGACGATAAACGCGGCACCGTGGCCTACCGGCGGCAAGTAGCCGGTGTGCTGGCCAAACGGGCGGTGCTAGAAGCGGCCCGACGGGCCGGGAACGGAGGTGGACGGTGAGCCGCACCCACGTGAGTTGCGTCATCAACGGCGACAACGTCGACTTTCTCTGCGACGCCGGCGAGTCCTTGCTGGACGCGCTACGAGATGAGGTGCGCCTCATGGGCGCCAAGGAGGGCTGCGGCACCGGTGATTGCGGTGCCTGCTCGATTTTGCTGGACGGCCGCTTGCAGTGCGCGTGTCTAGTGTTCGCCCCCGAAGCCAACGGCAGCACGATCACCACTGTGGAGGGACTCGCCGACGGAGACGAGCTTCACCCACTGCAGCAGTGTTTCTTGGAGGGCGCCGCCCTGCAGTGCGGCATCTGCACACCGGGGTTCTTAGTGGCAGCTAAGGCACTGCTGGACCGCAACCCCGACCCAACCGAGACGGAAGTGCGCTACGCGCTAGCCGGCAACCTCTGTCGCTGCACGGGATACGACAAAATCATTCGCTCGGTACTGGCAGCAGCAGAGCACATCAACCAGAGCGCATGAAGCAGGAGGCGTCAGAATGACCATCACCGAACAGCCCACCACTAATCGACCTCCCACCTACCGCTATGTGGGGACCCGGCCGGTGCGACATGACGGCCTGGACAAGGTCGTCGGCAAGGCCCGCTATGCGGCCGATTTAGTACTCCCCGGCATGCTCTACGGGCACATCCTGCGCTCACCACACGCTCACGCCCGCATCGTCTCCATAGACACTTCAAAGGCCGCGGCCATGCCTGGTGTTCGGGCCATCATCACCGGCGAGGACTTCCCCGACCTGCAAGCCGACGAGCCCGAACGCAATATGACCCGCAACCTGATGGCCCGTGACAAGGTGCTGTACGAGGGCCATGCTGTCGCCGCTGTGGCCGCCACGAGCCGCCGCGCGGCCAAGGCCGCGGCTGAGGCCATCGAGGTCAGCTACGAGGTGCTCCCCCATGTGCTGGACTTGCTTGAGGCCATGGAGCCGGCCGCGCCGCTGCTGCACGACGACATCTTCACCGGCGGCGTCGACCCCGAGCCGAGCGAACCTTCTAACGTCTCCAACCGAACCTGCTATGAGCGCGGCGACGTAGAGCAGGCGCTCGCCGCGGCGGACATCGTGGTAGAAGGAGAGTTCAGGACCCACGCCGTGCATCAGGGTTACATTGAGCCGCACGCCTGCGTAGCCGACACCGGTCAGGACGGCAAGGCGGTTATCTGGTGCTCCTCCCAGGGGCACTTCAGGGTGCGCTCGCAGACTGCCGCCATGCTGGGTTGGGAGACCAGCCGCATCAAGGTGATACCAGCTGAGATCGGCGGCGGCTTCGGCGGGAAGACCACCATCTACCTAGAGCCGCTGGCCGCGCTGCTCTCGGCCCGAGCTGGGCGCCCAGTCAAGCTGCAGATGACCCGTGATGAGGTCTTCCGAGCCACCGGGCCTACCCCGGGCTCGGTGATCCGGGTAACGCTGGGAGCTACCGGCGACGGTCGGATTACCGCCGCCAAGGCCTGGCTGGCCTACGAGAGTGGCGCCTTCCCGGGTGTCTGGGCAATGCTCGGCTGCATGTGCGTAGTGACGCCCTACAACGTGGAGAACTTCCTAATCGAAGGCTTCGAGGTGGTGGTAAACAAGCCGGTGAACGCCGCCTACCGGGCTCCGTCGGCACCAATGGCTGCCTTTGCTACCGACACGCTGGTAGACGAAATCGCCCAGCGCCTAGGCATGGACCCAATCGACCTGCGCTTGCTCAACTGTCCCGGAGAGGGCGACGAGGCCCCGTATGGACCGAAGTGGCCTCGTATCGGGCTGCGCGAGTGCCTAGAGGCCATCCGCGACAGCGAGCACTATCGCAGCGAACCAGCGCCGGGGTGTGGCCGCGGGGTGGCCAGCGGGTTCTGGTTCAACATCGGCGAGGCGTCCAGCGCCACGGTGAATCTAAACGAGAACGGCACCGCCACAGTGGTCACCGGCAGTCCCGATATCGGCGGTAGCCGGGCCTCTATGGCGCTGATGGCTGCCGAGGAGTTGGGCATCGATGTGCACTCCATTCAGCCGGTGGTAGGCGACACCGAGGTGGTGGGTTTCACCGACGTGACCGAAGGTAGCCGCGCCACCTTCGCCACCGGAATGGCCGTGGTGGAGGCCTGCCGCGACCTGAAGGGTCAGTTGCGAGAGCGGGCCGCCCGAATTTGGGAGTGCGATGTCGAGGAGGTGGAGTGGACAGAGGGACGCGCCGTCTACCGCGGGGCCAACCATGACGACGGGCATGACCCCTTGGAGTTGGCCGACATCACCGCCCAAGCTGGTCGAACGGGCGGCCCTCTGGGCGCTACCGCCTCGCTGAACGCCCGTGGCGCTGGACCGGCGTTCTCGGTCCAGGTGGTCGACGTGTCAGTAGACGACGAGACCGGCAGAGTAACTGTCGAGCGCTACACGACCGCCCAGGACGCCGGCACCGCCATCCACCCCGACTACGTCGAAGGCCAGATGCAGGGCGGCGTGGTCCAGGGCATCGGCTGGGCGCTCAACGAGGAGTACATCTACGACACCGACGGCGTCATGGAGAACCCGGGGTTCCTGGATTACCGGATCCCCGTAGCTTCGGACCTGCCGATGATCGAGACCATCATAGTTGAAGTACCGAACCCTAACCATCCTTACGGGGTGCGCGGCGTGGGTGAAGTTGGCATAGTCCCGCCACTAGCCGCCCTGGCTAACGCAGTCCACGACGCCACCGGTGTGCGCCTCCGCGAAGTGCCGATGTCTCCGCCGAGGGTTCTGGCAGCAATCACATCCGCCAACGGAGATGGGGGCTAGTGGGCCACGTCCAAGTCCACTTCAGCTCTAACCAAAGGAGCCTTACCGGAGGCGTGGCGCAGCTACAGGTAGAGGCTGCCACGGTGCGGGAACTGCTGCGCGAGTTGGAAGATAAGTTCCCGGGCATAAGGGCTCATCTAGAAGCCACGGCCGCAACGGCGGTGGCCATAGATGGAGACATCGTTCCCGATGCCATCTACGAGCCGCTGCCCCCCGGCGCCGAGGTGCACTTCATCACGCCTCTCGCCGGCGGCTAGGAATAGCTCTTTAGGGCTCCAGGGGCACGCTCTTTAGGTTTTCGTTCTGGTCGAGGCGCACAACCCGCCGGTCGGTGACGATGGCGGTGATCAGCTCGGCCGGGGTTACGTCGAAAGCCGGGTTGAGGGCACCGGCAGTCGCCGGGGCGATTGGGTTTCCGCCAACTTTGATTACCTCATCGGCCCCTCGATCCTCAATGTTGATGTCATCGCCTGACGGCGTGTCCAGGTCGACGCTGGACTCGGGCGCCACCACCACGAACGGCACCGCCGCGTAGCGGGCGGCCAACGCCAGCGAGAACGTTCCAATCTTGTTGGCCACATCTCCGTTGGCGGCGATGCGGTCGGCGCCCGCTAGCACTACATCTGCCATGCCCCGGGCTAGTAGTGCCGGGCCAGCTGAGTCCACCAACAGCCGATACGGGGCACCCATGCGCTCTAGCTCCCAGGCAGTCAGCCGGGATCCCTGCAAGAGCGGCCGGGTCTCGAGCGCGATCGCCAGTGCTAGGCGTCCCCGCTCGTGAATGGTGCGAATAACCCCAAGCGCCGTGCCCCGCTCGACGGTCGCTAGCCCGCCCGTGTTGCAAATTGTCAGCGCTGTGATCCCAGTAGATCCGGCTAAGAGAGACTCCGAAGCCCCCGACGCGGAAGTCCCAACCACCCGAGACCCTTTAACCGAACGCTGGGTGGCTAGCTCCCCTTGGTCTCCTGGGTCCTCGAGGCCCCCGCGCTGCCTGCGGTTTGTGCTGTCCGCTAGTAGTAGCTCGATGAACTCAGCGCCGCGGCACCCCATAGCCTTCGAGGCCTTTATTTCTTCGTCGCGCACAGCTAGAGCCTCGGCCAGCAGTGCCCCGGGACCTTCGGGGGCGCGCTCGGCTACCCGGTCGACCATGCGAGCCAGGTTCACCGCGGTGGGGCGCGCCGAGCGGATAGCGTCCACCGCGGCGTGGAACTCTTCGCTCCCGACGCCGTACTGGCGCGCCGCCAACACCACCCCGAAGCCACCCGCCACGCCAATCGCCGGTGCGCCCCGCACGGCTAAACGCCCAATGGCTTGTACCAGATCGGCCACGCTTTCGATCTCTAGGACCTCGTAGGCGTTGGGCAGTTGAGTCTGGTCGACCAACCAAATACGACCATCGACCCAATCCAGACTCCGCTCGCCCAGTCGCTGCATCTTTGCCACGTGGCTGTGACTATTCATGCCGACTCTTCGTACCGCCTTCCCACATACCGTCTTCCCACATACCGTCTTCCCAGCTCGACTCTTCTTCTACTCGCGTTACACAGCCAGTATGGACTAGACAAATAATGGACTAGACAAATAAATGTGAACCAAACAAGCGTGAACCAGACAGCGATAACTAACCCAATCCCCTCCCCGAGCGAGATGCTCGACCTGACTGGCCGGGTGATCGTGGTCACCGGTGCGGGCGGAGGCATCGGCGGCGGGATTGTGCGCCGGTTTGTGGCTACGGGGGCCACGGTCGTGGCACATACCCGGCACTCCCCCACCGACCACCTCTGCTACCCCGACGGATCGCCGGTCGCAGCAGTCAGCGCCGACCTCACCCAACTTGACGGTCCCCGGCATGTGACCGAGCGAACCCTCGAGTTGTACGGTCGCCTGGACGGGCTCGTGAACAATGCCGGTGCCCAACCGATCGCCCGTTTCGACACGCTCAGCGACGAGCAGTTCACCGACATGATCGAAATCAACCTCACCGGCACGCATCGGCTGACCCAGTTGGCCGCCGTGGAGATGCGGCGCAACCAGGATCCCGCCGGCGGTTCGATAGTGCATATTGCCTCGATCGAGGCCCGGCACCCCACTGTGATGCACGGCCACTACGCCACTTCCAAGGCCGCTCTGGTGATGCACGCCCGGGCGGCGGCGCTTATGTACGGGCCCGACGGCATCCGGGTTAACAGCGTCTCGCCAGGCCTCATTGACCGGCCGGGACTGGCCGACGACTGGCCCGAGGGCGTCACGCGCTATCTGGCAGCGGCACCGCTAGCACGGCTTGGGACACCTGAGGACGTGGGCGACGCTTGTGTCTTCCTCTGCTCGGATCTGTCTCGCTGGGTCACGGGTGCCGACCTGCTCGTCGATGGTGGCGTGCTAACTAATACCACCTGGTAATTCGGTGAATCTCACTGATCGTGCGTATCTGGTGACTGGTGCCGCCGGCGGCATCGGCGCGGGGATCGCCGAGGCGCTCGTGGAAGCGGGAGGCTTAGTGGCGCTGGCTGACTTGGATCTGGAGCTAACCGAGGCAACGGCTCGACTGATCGATCCCAGACGTCAGCGCACGCAGGCCGTCCGCTGTGATGTGAGCTCGGATCTCAGCGTGGCTGAGGCCGTAGCGGCCACGGTTGCGCTATTCGGCCGCCTCGACGGCGTGGTCAACAACGCCGGAGTGATCGAGCTGAACGAGGCCCGAAACGTCACCAGCGAGGCCTGGGCACGTGAACTAGATATCAACCTGACTGGGGTTTTTAGGGTGTGTCGGGCAGCGCTTGAGCACCTCACCCACTCGGACCAGGCCGCCATTGTGAACGTTGCGTCCAACTGCGGCAAGGTCGGCTTCCCGAACATGGCCGGCTACAACGCCTCCAAGGCAGCAGTCATAAACCTGACGCGTTCGCTGGCCACCGAGTGGGCGCCACTGGGGATCAACGTCAACGCAGTCTGCCCGGGAGCGGTGGACACGCCGATGCTCACCCGCGTAGCCGATTGGCTAGCCGACCACCAAAGCGAAGACCCAGAAACAATCCTCGCCGGCATGACGCTCCCCCAACTAGGCCGCAAAGCAAAGCCGATAGAAGTGGGCCGCGTGGTCGTCTTCCTGCTGTCTGCCAACGCCACCATCATCAGAGGCCAAGCCATAAACGTAGACGCCGGCGAAACCCCGTATTAGCTACGAGGAATACCGCATTAGCGACACCGCTAGCCCACCTGCAGCACGGAGCAGCGACTTGTAATGTGGTTGCTAACGAGAACCTAAATATCGAACACAAGCCATGAACTCCGCACACACCCACCCCCGACGGCACCGAGCCGTCACAAGCACTCGAAGGGCAGTTCGCCTAACTTTCGCCACGTGCGCTCACGATTATAAAAGTGTCGTCTTTTGGCACCCGTTTTCGCGCCTACATTAGGCGTCATATTATTGTTCTAGGATCGTTTCGAGTGTCGTGGTGCTGTTTGAGAGAGCCATTCTACGGCGTTTTCAGAATGAGGGGAGGCCCGTTCTGAGAGGGTGTAGCGTGTGCTGGTATGAGCGTGATGCTTGTTGAAAGCGCTGCTCCTTCAATGGGTGATGCCCGTCAGGCGGCGGAGGCGTTGCTGTTCGAGGGTGCCGAGGAGGTGTTCCTTTACGGGTCGGTATCTCGTGGGGATGCTACCGCGCGTAGTGATATCGACCTGGTGGCGTTGTTCGCCGACATAGACTACGGCGAGCGATATGAGCTAACCCGCCGGCTGGAGAAAGCTGCATCTGAGGCAATAGCGCGGCGCTGGCCCGTGCAAGTGTTTGCAACCGATCGCCCAGAGTGGAAGGCACGCGTTGAGAAAGTGCCTAGCTCGTTTGAGCATCGCATAAACGCTTTGGGGCTGGTTGCGATGGGCGAGTCGTCGTTCCGCGGCAAAGTTCGGTGGGATAAAGCTATGGTGCGTGCTATGAGCGACCGCGAGGAGGCTCTCAGCCTGTTCAAGAGAGAAGTGCTAGTTAGCTTAGCCAAGTTGCAGCTTGCTACTTCCGCGGGCGTAAAAGAGTTGTCCTCGGTAGTTTCGCCCAAGAAGCGGGAGGAGGCGCGCCTTAACCGTATGATTAGCGTGTGTGAGACCGCTTCGATAACTGTGGAGGTAACTCTCAAGGCTTTGGCGATTTTATATAGTTCTCCTACGCTCCCAGGGTCCGATCGTCTTGCCGCTGGTCATAACATCTCAGCTTGTCTTGACTTGCTGCCGCAGACTCAACGCTCCGAGCTTGCTGATTGCCTTAACGCTCGGAACATCAACTTGGCTGTTATGTCTTCGTGGCGCGTCAAGGCCACCTATCCCGACGACTTGCCGGTCGTATGGGAAACCGCGGATCAACTTGCCGTTGATTACGCCGCTGTCGCTGTTGAGGTGACAAGGATTTTACTTGCTGGATTGCGCGCGGTTATAGAGCCCGAGAACGACTTGCTACAAGAAGTTGTGGAAGATTGGGAGACAGACGTTTCATTCATTGCTTGTCAAGATATTCGAACCGGCAAAACCCGGTCCCGTGATTTGGATCTTGACCTGTAACTTCATCAATGAACCCAGAGTGGCGATTAGCTCAGCAGAGCATGGGTGAGTTGATAGTATGGTGGCAGTGGCTGCAGAGCAGGCAGAGGTTGTCTAGGTCGGTTTTGCCTCCGTGTTCCCAGTGGACGATGTGGTGGGCTTGGCACCAGTTAGCCGAAGCCCCGCAGCCGACGCAGCCCTTATCCCGGGCGGCGAGCACAGCCCGCTGGCGGCTGCTGGCGTGGCGTTTCCCCCGGCCGAGCCAGAGCGGCTCGCGTTTGCGCCTGAAAATGGCGGGCAGGATGTTGGCGTCGCAAGCCAGTCTCAGAAGTTCCTCAGAAGTCAGCGGGGTTCCGTCGGCTAGGCGACCCAGGCGGGGCCTGCTCTACGGCTTCGGCGATCATCTTGGCCTGCTTCGGAGTGATCGAACCATTACGCAGCGCGTCGGCTATGCCTGGTGTGCGGCCAAGCCGCTCGGCCAGCTGCACATCCTGCTTAGCCCTACCGCGTGACTGCTTCAAACCGTCACGCAGCACATCAGCCGCATGCCCACCCCCGCGACGACGGGCCAACTCCCCCACCATCTCGGCCTTCACTGCAGCCAGACGCGACTCGCACCTGCCGACCAAGACCAACCGAGACTCCAACTCCCAATCAGCCAAATCCCGCACCGCTAAGTCAGCGGCAAACAAAGCAACCAAGCCGTCAACGTCAAACCCAACGCCACGACCGAATGAGTCGGCAGTAGGTTTGCTGAAAAGAGTAGAGCTGGTCATCGGTCACTCCCCGAGGTCGTGCGTCGTTGGCGTTCGGGTCGGCCGAGCCGACAAGCCGGTCGGGGAATACCGACGCCGCAGTAGCAGGGTCAGCAACCGGTACTAAGTAGTTTAGCGGATCAACGCGGAAACACAACGCCTGTTTGTATCTTGTGAGAAATAAAATTGAAGCAATCTCGGAGCAATCACAGAAAAACAACCAAAGCGGAAGCAGCGGTGAACCTTCTAGAGCATCAGTCCCGCAGTTGTTCGAGGTTTACGGGATAGACGGGGTCCTGGCCCGAGAGCACCAGCGCCACCTGCTGGGCGGCCTTGAGTTGTAAGTCCAGGACCGACTCCTCGGAGTAGAAGGCGGTGTGCGGGGTGAGGACGACGTTGGGACGGCCATAGAGCGCCAGGTCGGCGGCGGGCGGCTCATCTGGCAGCACATCGAGCGCGGCTCCGGCGATGGCTTCACGGTCCAGCGCCTCGGCCAGTGCGGCTACATCCACCAGCCCGCCCCGGGCGGTGTTGATAACCACCGCCTCGGGTCGCATCAGCGTCAGCGCCTCGGCCCCGATCAAGTGGCGAGTCTCGGGCGTGAGGGGCGCATGAACCGAAACGAAGTCCGAGCGCTCCAGCAACTCCTCGAATGACACCAAAGACACGTCGAGCGCAGCGGCGCTAGCAGGCTCCACGTAAGGGTCGCAGGCCAGCACGTTCAGCCCAAAAGCCTGAGCTTTGGCGGCCACTAGCCGGGCAATCTTGCCGAAACCCACCAAACCCAAAGTGCGTCCCTGCAACCGGTAGATCGGTTTGACCGTGGCGAGGTCCCAGGTTCCGCCGTGAACCTGGGCGTTGCCCCGCGTCACGTTGCGGGCAAGCGCCAGCAATAGCGCCATGGTGTGATCGGAGACTTCGGCCTCGCAGTATTCCGGGACGTTGGTCACAACGATTCCCTTAGCCGTCGCTGCTGCCAAATCAACCGTGTCGATCCCGATGCCTGTGCGCGCAATGATCCGACACCGCTCCAAGCAGTCAATCAGCGAGCCGGGTAGTTGTGCATAGGTATTGATGACCGCGTCGGCGTCCTGCGCCACGGCCAACACGTCGTCCGCTGCGACCGAGGCGGACACACGAATCTCGGCCCCCAACGGGGCCAACACCTCTCTAGTCGGTTCCAGATCGGGAAACTGGTGATCGGTAACAGCTACTACGGGAACAGTCATTGGTGTCTCCTCAACAAGGCTAGAACCTCAGCCACCGACTGATCGATGGTGGTCGCAGTTCTAATGGCCGAAACGACACCGGCCGGGACCAGGCCGGCGGTTAGCGCTTCGAACTTGGCGTCGATCTCAGCTGTGGTGAGCGGATCGTGCATCGAGCCTTTCTGGCCATGCACAGTGTGCTCCAGCACAGAGCTGTCGCTGAGAGTAAGTCGGACCCTACCTCCCAGCTTCCAGGCGTAGGTGGCGTCGAAGTCCCGGTGGGCTGACACCGACACCACTTTGGCTTGAAGATCGGCCACGGTGGGATCGGCGATCCGATCAACCCCATAAATCGCAGGGTCGGCGGGATCAGCCACCAGGGCGGCGGCAGCGTTCCATTGGGCCGAGTACTGGGCCGCCATAACCGAGGTCGTGCCATCCAAGCTGTTCTGCTCTGCCACCTTTTTAGGACCCTCGAGTTGGATGGTTACGATGTGGTCGGTGGTTAGCTCTAGAGCTAGAAGGTTCTGCTTCAGCTCGGATGCAGCCTGGATCATGGGGTGGATGTCGCTGCAGGCAGCGTAGGGCTTGATCGTGATCTCTTGCATCATCCACCTCCGGCCAAGCCCGTCGGTCAGCAAATGAACCCGGGGTTGGTCGGTGAACACCCGACAGAATCCGTAGCGGCCAGCCAGCCCGTCTTTCGCCCCCTCGAATCGCCGCAGGGCCAGCCGAGCGGCCAATAGACCACCCTCGGCGGCCCGACCGGCATGCAGTCGCTTGGCCATGCCACCGGAGGCGGCAAACTCCATCGTCCCCGAAGCCAAGCTGGCGGCGATGCCAAAGGCGTGGTTGAGTAACCGGCCGTCGAATCCCAAAAGCCGACCAGCAGCCGCCGCCGCTCCAAAGACCCCCGACATCGAGGTTGGATGGAAGCCACCGAGCATGTGAGATGCCGGACCCACGGCCAGACCAGCCCGGCCCATGGCCTCATAGCCAATGACGATGGCTTCGAGCACATCGATAGTGGTGGCATTCACCTCCTCAGCCAGGGCTAGGGCGGCCGGGATCACCACCGCACCGGGATGGCTAATCGCCTCCTCATGCACATCGTCCAGCTCAAAACTGTGAGCTGATGCCCCGTTGGCCATAGCTGCCATGGCGGCTGTCGTCCGCTGATCGGTGCCGATGACGGCGCAACGCCCCGAGCCGGATCCACCGCCACTGGCTAAGGCATGCTCTATAACCGCTTGCGACCACGGCAACCTGGCGCCGTAGAGCACAGCTGCCAGGGTGTCAACCAGGGAGTCGACGGCTTGCGCCGTCAGCTCGACCGGAACCCGACCGGCCAGCCCGGCCAGGAAGTCCGCCAGTTCCCGGGATAGTGACCTGACCTGTTGGGGGGCTGGGTCAGATGACATCGGCCAGTGCTTGCAACGCCAAGGCCTGGAGGTGCAGCACCGCGTTCTCGTGATTGACATCGGCGGACCCGGCGGGATCGATGATGAGCGGCCCTGGCACGTAACCCCGGCTGGCCATGTTGTATTGCACCGATTCCAAGATTTCGAAGTCCTCGGCCACCGTGGTGTTCCAGTCCAGGAAGATTATGTGACGCTCAGCCGCGGTCGGCTCGGCGTGGTGAAACCACCACTCCCGGATCAGCAGAGTGCGGTCGACAGCCAGCGGCTGCCAGCGAAAAGTGTTGAGAATCCGCCCCGGATAACACTGGATCGATGACGCCGGCCAGGTGAAAATGGATCCGTACTCGGTGGCTTCCCCGATGGGGTAGCTGAGCCGTGCGGCAGGGGCAGCGACGGCGGAGTGCCAAACGATTTGCCCCTTGGGGGTGATCATGAAGCTGGCGGGATCAATAACACCACTGCTAAACGACCGGTGGACGTTGGGGCAGTGGTAGCACTCGTTGTAGTTCTCGATGGCCAGCTTCCAGTTGGCGGCAAACTCGTGGGTCAGCCTGGCGGTGAGTACCCGTTCGGGGGCGTCGGGAGCCAGCCGAAGCAACTCGTCTTCAGCCCCGGGCGCCGTCTCGGCCAGCGGCGCGGCGTCGGGATCCAGATTGACGAACAGATAGCCGGCCATAGTCTCGATCCGGACCCGGGGAATGCAGATCCCACCCAGGGCCGAGGCCTCGATCTGTCGGGCCCGTCGAAGCTGACCGTCTAGATCATAAACCCAGGCATGGTAAGGACAGACGATGGCCTTTAGTTGGGTGGCAGAGGCCGACACCAACTTGTGACCCCGGTGCTGGCATACGTTGTAATAGGCGCAAAGTTCACCGTCGGCGTTGGCCACCACGATGCTTTCCCGACCGACGGTTGCGGTAATGACATCACCGGGCTCCGCCAACTGGGAGGCGTGGCCCACTAGTTGCCAAGTCCGGGCAAAGACCCGATCTAACTCGGCTTCGAACAGGTTCTGGTCTGTGTAGAACCGGCCTTCGATGGCTCGCCGGCTCGTATCGGTCATGCTTGAGTCCTGTTCATACTTTGCTCCGCTGAAGGCTGTGCTCAGGGGAGATCGGCCAGAGCCGCTATAAGTCGGTCCATGTGTTCCTTGAAGTTCACGTCGCACCGCAGAAACCGCCTAGCGAGACCCCGGAACGAGACGCTGCCATCCTTGACGATTACTCCTCGTTCCAGCAGCCCGTTGAACACCGACACCGAATCCAGCTCGGGGTCGAGGATCTCTACCAGGAAGAAGTTGGCTCGGCTGTCGGGGACCATGCGGAAGCGATCAAGGTCGGCGAAACGACCCTGCACATAGGCTCGGCAGTCCAGGATCGTCTTGACGGTGCGCTGAACATGATCGTCGTCGTCGAGGGCGGCAACACCGCCGGCAATCTGGAGCTGGCCCATGTTCCAGGTGGCCTTGACCGCCAATAGGGCGTCGATCACCGGCTTGCGTGCGACACCGAACCCGATTCGCAGCCCGGCCAGGCCGAACGCCTTAGAGAAGGTGCGGAGCACGACGACGTGCTCGTAGTCCCGGACCAGATGGATGTACCCCGGTGTGTCGGAGTAGTGGACGTAGGCCTCGTCCAACACCACCAGGGCCTGCGGGGCTGCCTCGATGATTCGCCGGATGTCGTTCTCGGTTAGCCAGGTGCCGGACGGACTGTGTGGGTTGGTAACGAACGTGATCCGAGTGTCACCGGTGAGGTGCTCTATATAGCCGTCGACATCTAGGGCCATGGTGGCCCGATTGGTTGCTGCATGAGCCAGCACCGGAAGCCGCCCCTCGGCTTCGGCGAACAGGTGGTAGATGGGGAAACACGGTCCCGGCATCAGGATGCGCCCGCCCGGCTCGGCGAAGGCTCGGATGATGAGGGAGATAATCTCGGTCTCTCCAGCTCCACAGATCACCTGGTCGGGCTCATAGTTGTAGACCTCGGCGATCTTGTGGCGCAACGCTTCGGCCGTCCAGGATGGGTAGAGGTGCAGCGACTCGAGGGCCGCGGTGATGGCCCCGACCGCCTTGGGTGAGGCCCCGAGGGGATTCTCGGCCGAGCCCAACTTGGCGATCTCGGCCGGATCCAGACCGTAGCGTCGAGCCACGTAGCTGACCTGCAGGCCCGGTACGTAGTACTCGGGGCTAAGCAGTCCGGGGTGGGCTAGCTGCATGATGACTGCTCCATGTACTGCTGCGCTCAGTCGGTGTAGATGCCGGCGGCCCGACGGTTGGCATGAAAGTCGTCTATGGCGGCGGCCACATCGACCGGTGACTCGGCCACCACGAAGGCCAGCAGCGTCTCCAACAGGGCGGTAGCAGCCACATTGGAGGAGAAAGGCAGGGGAGATTCGTTGGGAACGACGAAGGCGTGGGTGGCCGGGGGAATCAGAGGAGAGCCGTGGCTGTCGGTGATGGCGATGACCGGCACCGAACGATCGTTAGCTAGCTTGACCGCCTCCACAATCTCGACTCGATAAGGACTGAAGGTCATGGCGATTAGGACATCGCGCTCGTCCATCCTGGCCACGCTGTCGATAGCCAAGCCAACCACTGCGATGGCGGCCACGTTGTCGACCGCCATCGAGGCCACATAGGCGAAATTCTCCGCCAGCATCTTGGCCGTCCCGACTCCGAGCACGTTGGCCCGTCGAGCTTCGTCGATCAGGTCAGCGGCCGCCTTCAACTCATCAGCGTCGGCCGAGGAGAACAGCGCATCCAGGTTGGCCATGGCGGCACCGGCCATATCCGCCAGCAGAGACCCGTGGCGAGCCCCTTGGCTGATGGACTGCAGGAATCTGGCCCTATCGGGAAACGACAAGGTGCCTTCGGCTGCATACTGACGGAACGGGGTTCGGAAATCCTCGTAGCTGTCGAAGCCCACGGCCCGGGCCATGCGGACCAGCGTGTTGGGCTTGACCCCAGCGGCATCGGCCAAGCCGCGCATCGAGGTGACAGCAATCTCGCCGGGGTTGTCGAGCACATAGCTAGCGGCTCGCTCTACCTGGGGCGACAGCTGGTCTAGGGCCGACGAAAGGGCAGTCAGGATCGGCGTCGGCTCCGCTGGCGGAACGGTGGTCAATGTGCCTCCCCGAGGAGCGTCGGTTCGTGGTCGGCCGTAGACATCCGTTCGGCCCCAAAGTCAGTGATCAAGTACATGTCCTCCAGTTTCACGCCCGGCCCGCCGCGTTCAGAACCAACGAAGCTCTCCACCGTCAGCACCATTCCAGGCACAAGCACCCCGTCATAGCCCAGGGTGTCCCAATCCTGGCGATAGGCGATGCGCGGGTATTCGTCGGTCATACCGACTCCGTGGGCTAGACAGGCGTAGCGGTGGGCCACGAACTCTTCAGGCTGGCGGAAGGCCTTGTCGCTCAACTCCCGAAACGACAGGCCAGGGCCCAACAAGGTGGCGTTGTTGTGTATCTCTTCGTAGGCCCGGCAGTAGCGATCCCGCTGGGCTGGACTCGGACGGTCGCCGACTAGCCAGGTGCGGGAGATGTCAGCAAAGTAGCCGAAGGGGCCAACCATGTCGCTGTCGACAGCCACCAGGTCACCGGTCTGGATTACCCGGTCTGAAGCCTGCTGATACCAAGGGTTGGTGCGAGGCCCACTGGACACCATCCTGCCTTCGATCCAGTCGCCGTCGTTAGCAATGTTGACTTGGTGGAGTAGGGCACAGATTTGGTTCTCGGTCATTCCGGGACGGGCGGCCTCCCGCATTGTGGCCAGGGCCAGCTCGGCCACAGCGACAGCGTGACGGAGACAACGGATCTCCTCGGCCGACTTGACCGAACGAGCTGCCTCAACCAACGGTTCGGCATCGATGACATCGAATCCGGCAGCAGCCAGGGCCAAGGTGACCTCCGGATTGACATGTTCCAGAGCAACCCGGGACCCGACACCGACCGCCTCTACCACATCGGCCACGAAACGCTTGGTCTTGTGAGCGAGGTCGAGCCCCCCGTCGAAGCTGTTGAGCGCGTGGGTCGGCCCGGTGCGGTCAATCCCCAAATGCTCATTGCCATACGCCCCGAACAAGGTCATCGCGCCATCGGCGGTCACGAACAAGGTGTAGGTCTGGAGGTGGGACTGGAACAGGGCGTACTCCCGCCAGTCAGCTACATAGCGAAGGCTTACCGGATTGACCAACACAGCCAGATCAACCTGGCGGTCGTCCAGCTGCTTCAGCAGCCGCCCAAGGCGGTAGTCCCGAAGGGAGGCCACATCGATGGCCGGGCGAGGAAGCACCGGTACCGAGTGAGGTAGCTGAGTTGGGGTGCCCTGATCTAGTTTGACCGTCATCGTGATGCAACTGTACCACTTCAAGCTCTTAGCGGTACAGTCGTGTAAACTATGTCAATACCAAGGGCCGAGCCACGCGGATCAACTCCCCTTCCCGAACGCTCTCGGGTTGTGATCATCGGCGGGGGCATCACGGGCGCCAGCCTGCTCTATCACCTGGCGGCTGAAGGCTGGACCGACACTGTCCTGGTCGAGAAAGCCGAGCTGAACTCTGGGTCTACCTGGCACGCCGCTGGTCAGATCACCCACTCGGTGTCAAGCTACACGTTGGCCACCTTCCGTAAGTACGCCTGCGAGCTGTATGCGGCACTGGAGGCCGAAACCGGGGTGGCCACCAGCTGGCATCGCAGCGGCAGTTTACGAGTCGCTTACGAACCGATCGAAGTGGACTGGTTGCGGGGCCAGCTGGGTCTGGCCGAGTACGTGGGCAATGAGATGCACTGGGTGGACAAGGGCTTCATCGCCGAGAAGCACCCGTTTTATGACATCAATGAGATCGTCGGCGCCGTCTATACCCCCAACGACGGCCATGTCGATCCCAGCGGTGCGAGCAACGCCATGATCGCCGGTGCCCGGGCCGCCGGAGCTCGGGTCAGTCGCCGTAACCGGGTGTTGGGCATCGAACGGCGAGCCGGCGGCGGCTTTGATGTGATCACCGAGCAGGGCACGATAGAGGCCGAACATGTGGTCAACGCCGCCGGCTGCTATGCCCATCAGGTGGCTCAGCTGGTGGGGCTGTCGGTGCCGTTGGCCAACGCTCTACACACCTACCTGTTGACCACCCCGGTTCCCGAGTTTGCCCAACTCAACCAAGAGCTGCCGGTGGTGCGGGATGACTACCTATCGGGCTATGTACGCCAGGAGCAGGAGTCTGGCCTGATCGGCATCTACGAGCAGGTCAACGCCGAAGCCGCCTGGCCCGAAGGGCCGGATTGGTCACTGGAGAGCCCCCTGTTCCCGGCCGACTACGACCGCATCGGGTTGTGGCTAGCCCGGGCCTTCGAGCGTTTCCCCATCCTCGAACCCCAAGGGATCAAGCAGGTAATTCGGGGCGCCATCGCCCACACCCCCGACGGCGAACCGCTGCTAGGACCGTCCGGGGTGCCCAACTTCTGGCAGCTGGCCGGAGTCCAGGTTGGCATCGCCGATGGGCCGGGCCTGGGTCGAGAGTTGGCCCGATGGATGGTGCACGGCGAAACCGAGGTCAGCGTGCGGGGCTATGACGCCCGCCGCTTCGGATTCGTTCCCCCCGAAGACGCGCTGCGCTACGGGCGGATCAAGGGCACCGAGGATTACCAATTTCGCCACCAGACCCCCATCCCCGGCCTTGAACACCCGGCCGAGCGCCCCTACCGCCCGTCGCCGTTGATCGAACGATTCGCCCAGCGGGGCGGGGTGTTCACCCAGGTTTACGGGTGGGAACGACCCAAATGGTTCCCTGGTGCTGCCGGACTGCCACAACGAGATGTGGTGGCTTTCGACCACACCGACTGGTTCGAACCGGTGCGGGAGGAATGCCGGGCGGTACGGGAACGGGTCGGCATCCTGGATTCGACTGCCTTCGCCAAGTTTGAACTGGCCGGGTCAGAAGCAGTAGAGGTGCTAGACCGTTTGACCACCAACATCGTGCCTGCCGAGGGTCGGATCGGACTGACCTATCTGTTGACCCCGACCGGCCGCATCGAGGGCGAGATGACGGTTACCCGGTTCCCAGCCGACGAGCGGGGGGATCGCCTCTATTTGGTATCGGCCGCCGTGGCTGAGCAGAAGGACCGGGAGTACTTCGAGACCCATTGGCCTACCACGGTCAACGGTCGGCGGCTGGAGGCCGAACTGCGGGTGGTGTCTGGCGAACTCGGTGTGCTCACCCTGGCCGGCCCGGCTAGCCGGGAGTTGCTGTCCCGCTGCACCGACGCCGACCTGTCCAATGAAGCCTTCGCCTGGCTCCAGGCTCGAGAGATCAAGGTGGCTGGTGTTGACGCATTGGCCCTACGGGTCGGTTTCGTCGGGGAACTCGGCTGGGAACTCCACGCCCCGATCGCTGAGCTTGGCAAGATCTACGACGCTGTGTGGTCGGCTGGGGCCGACTTGGGGGTGGCCAACGTCGGCAATCACGCCCTCGACTCGCTGCGCCTGGAGAAGGGCTATCGAATCAGTCGAGACCTGACCCATGATGTCGGCCCTGACGAGGCCGGACTCGACCGTTTCGTCAAGTCCAACCACTCGGCCAAGGTCGACTTCGTAGGTCGGGACGGCCTTTTGGCCCATCGAGCCGCGGCCGACTCGGGTACACACCCCTACCGTTGGCGACTGGCCTACCTAGCCGTCGAGACCGACCGGGCCGAGGTTCACAGCAGCGACGCCGTCTACGCCGGGAACGGTTCGGGCATCCCAATCGGCCTGGTCACAACCGGGGCCTACGGTTACACGGTCGGCTACGGGTTGGCGTTCGCCTATCTGGCTACCGAGCACACCCGACCGGGCACCGAGTTATCGGTAAGGGTCCTGGGCGACCTCCGACCGGCCCGAGTGCTGGGAGAAGCGGCCTACGATCCAACCGGCGAGCGACTCCGCATGTAGCGGTCAGGATTTGTGCGAGGGTGCACCAAACGGAAGCCGAAAGCGTGCAGAATCAGTAGATGACTGTCAGATCGGCTATCTCTTTGTTCTCTGGTGCCGGCGGGCTCGACCTTGGGGTCGAGACTGCAGGCTTCTCGACGCTCGCAGCCGTCGAGTGGGACGAAGACGCCGCCGACACGCTGGAGAAGAACGCTCCTGCTTATTTTCCTGAGCTTCGAGAGGTGGTAAGAGGCGACCTATTTCCGCTGGCCGTCTCACAATCCTTGGGGATTTCGACTAGAGACATCCTCCGCTCCGCTGGACTTGGGAGTCGTGACCGACCGGATCTGCTTGTCGGTGGGCCTCCATGCGTGGCTTTCTCGAAGTCTGGCTTCTGGCTCGAGTGGAAACGCGACGGAATCGATCCTGCTGCAAGCTTGCTGCAGTCATATACCCGTGTGCTTGCGGAGGCCCGGCCCCGCTTCTTCATCTTCGAGAACGTCTATGCGCTGACTTTCAACAACAAGGCAAGCCGGCCAGCTTTCGACCGCCTACTAGCAGAGATCGAAAACGCGGGGTACCGCTACCGCTGGGAGGTGCTCAACTCCGCTGACTACGGCGTGCCCCAAGCCCGCCCTCGACTTTTCGTTGTCGGCAGCCTTAAGCAGGAAAAGCTTCCCGAATTGCCCCTACCGACCCATTTCGGCCAGTGGGAACGCCGGAAAAGCGTTCGAGGAGATTTTCCTCATGTCACCGCTGGTGATGTTCTCGCGGGCCTGTTCACCGAGCCCGAGCGCGAAGAGGTCATCCGAGGATCGTGGGGTCACCTGCTCCCCGAGATCCCTCCAGGAGACAACTACCTCTACTTCACCGCCGAACGCGGTCACCCCGAACCTGTCTTCAAATGGCGATCCCGGTATTGGTCATTTCTACTGAAGCTTCACCCTGACAAGCCGTCACCGACGATCCAAGCCCAGCCAGGTCCGAACGTCGGACCTTTTCACTGGCACAATCGGCGTCTGCGGGTACCCGAACTTCGCCGGCTGTTCACGTTTCCAGATGACTACACATTCGTAGGCCGGCGCGCGTCAGTGCAATCCCAACTTGGGAATTCAGTGCCACCCCTTCTGGCACAGCAAGTAGCTGAGCAGATCGCCGTCAACTGCTGATGACGGTAGTGACCTTAGCCTCGCAGCCGTGACCCAACTAGCAGGGCGAAGCTACATCCCAAAGCTCTACCGAATCTCAGGTTCCCGGAGCGCGGTTGTGAACCTACTTTGCAACGCAATCACAATGAGCGGCGGGCGACTCATCTCGTGCACCTACCCGGATCGGATGGTGGCGCCGATCTTCCTGGGGGCCGAGGACGTCAACGGACACCGCTACGGCCTCCTTACCTACCCTTTTACGACGACTCGCCGAGCCACAAAGAACCGTTCGCTCACCGAACACAGGTTTCAGATTAGATTCGGGGATCCCAAGCGGGTAAGAGAAGAGGCGAATCCCCTGGCACACGATCCGGCTGGCGTGGATATCACGCTGGTGCTGGCCGTAGATCCCGAACTAAAGATCCTGGTTGGCCTAGATCCCTTGGTTTACGCGAACCTCCCCATGGGAATCTCGGGCTACTACCGAGATGAGAATGCCGAAGCAGTCCTCAAGGACGGTTGGGCCGTTTGGGCCCGGGAGAAGACCAATCTGCGAACGCTTCACGGCGAGGGATGGGTAGGTATAGAGTCAATCGTCGGCTTTACACCCGATCGGTTCCTCGACTACGCGCGCTTCGAAGCATTGGCCACAAGCCTGGGTCTCGACAGCGGACTCCGCCCCACTCTGGCAGATCAGTTCACCAAAGGGAAGATCGGCAGACATGACCTAGAGAAGTTGTTCGGGCTCGATGCGGCAACGATCCTAGACATCGTTGAATCGAACTTCCGGCTAGGTGTAGCAGTCCGCGGGAGCGTTGCAGAACACCACCTTGGGAGATTGCTCCGAGACGATCCTGCGGTCGCCGGCTACGCGGCCATCGACGAGGATGGAATGCCGGACTTCCGAATCGAGACACATGAGGGCCACGACTTCACAATCGAGTGCAAGAACGCCCTGCGCGAGACCTACAAGGACGGCGACGCAAAGGTCGAAACCCAGAAGACGCGGGACTCGGGAGCAGGACGGAACTACCCTTTCGATACGTTCGACATCGTCGCAGCGTGCATGTTCTCCGTGACTGGGCGCTGGACTTTCCGGTTCAAGTGGGCCAGAGATCTTACACCGTGGCGCAAGAACCCGCAGAGAATCGGCGCGATCCAGCGCATCGACGATTCCTGGTCGAATTCGCTGAGCGAGCTGCTCCGTTCTCGGCCTAAGTAAAATGTCGTGTTCTCACGTCGTCGGTGCGAAAACCTTTCCAAGCGAGGAAGCCCCCTCAACCAATCTGGGGAAAGAGCGTCGCAACCAGAGCGTTGCGGCGCTGCGGGCGCCAGTTCAGTTGGCGTCTCAGCACCCGGTTCCATTTGTTGGCTGCGAGCGTTGGGTCTAACGCCGCCATACCAGTGCAGTATTTGCTGATAGTCGTGGGACGGTGCCCTGCCCGCCACAGGAGGTGATCGAAAGCGCACGGATGGGTAGTTGTCTTGGTCTCTATTAGCGTCACTGGTCCGAGAGAGAGTTCAGCTGCAAAGCCCCGCCACCGCAAGTCGGTGTCAATTGTGACGCGCGCCGCGTCGTCTAGATCCAGCAGCAGCGTGGCCCGCCGGTAGGTGGTCGTAAGCAACGGCCAAAGGTCGCTGGCCACTGCGCTTGTTTGCCCGATCGTCTCCACGAAGGCTTGACCGTCGGCCGTGAGACCGCTCTCCTCTGCCGGATCGCAGGTCAGGCGGTGCTTTACCGTGCGTCCGCGACCGTCGCGGGTCTTGACCTCGAGCATGCACAGCTGAGTGTCTAGGTAGTGCCGCGTCCGCACCTTGAAGCGTGACGGTCGGCGATGGGCGGCACCGAAGTAGGAGTCCAGCTCAGAAGTATCGAAGTAGGTGGATCGGTAGGAGAACTGCTTGCGGTCGCCAATAGTAAGGACTCGACAGCCAGCGTCGAGCGCCGAGACAAGGGCGGGAACAGCTGCGTTGGGTACGAGATATTTGCGGTCCTGGCGGGTCTGCAGGTCGGCTGTAGCGGTCAGCTCGCCAAGGCCGACCGGTGCAAGGTTCAGCAGCTCATCGGCGAGAGCCAGTTCTAGCGACCGGGCTTTCACGACTCGACTCCCCGGATGAAGCGGCCGCTCGGCTCGGCACTGGGGGAAGGGGAATCGCCTATCTCAAAGCGCACATCCACGTCGGTGGTGTCGTTGACCAGGTCTACCCGCCGCACGGTGATCTTATGCACCTTGGCCTCCAGGAGGTCCTCGAGGTGCGCTATCAGTGCAGTCTCGTTGGTGAAGGCCTGGTCGAGGGTCATGCGCTGGGAGCGGTAGCGGGCTAGTAGCCGGCCGTGGTCACCAATGAACAGCGCCGCCAGAAGCGCAGCCATCAGCACCGGAGCCAGCCACATCGGCGAGGTTGGGACGCCGCCTAGCACCCCAAGAGCCAGCGAGACGAAATAGTAGGCGACCTCTGGCTGGTCCAGCTCGGCAGACCGCAGCCGGATAATCGACAACACGCCGAAGAGGCCCAGGCCAAGACCAGCGGTGATGATGGTGGAGGTGAACGCTTCGGCGACAGCCAGCACGCCGATATTGACGCCCAGAAAGGACACGATCAGGTCACGTCGGCGGTGGCGGCGCAGGTACAACCCGAACGTCAGGATGGACACTGCCACCAGATTGAACACGATGGGGAGGATGGCGTTCATCGGACCTTTTCTCCAGGGTAATTTGACGGTGAGTCAGTTCTACTGCGCTTTTTTGTGAAATTTCTGCGAGAGATCTTGGAATCCTCTGACTTCGGCTCACAGAGAACTCACAGACGGATCGAAGAAAATCGCCAAATCTGGCGGGTTTGATGTACCCAGCCAGGAGGTGCGCATGAAAATTCGAATCACTCTCGCCGCATTCGTCACTGCAACACTTCTGCTAGTCGGTTGCGGAGGTGATACCCCCCCTGATAACGCCGAGCGCGGCACGGGCGTCACCGACGAGGTTGCGCTCTTCGATGCAGCGACCGTCCATGAGGTTCAACTCACCTTTGACCAGGCTGACTACGACGCAATGCTTGAGGAGCTGGCGGAATCCGGTGAGAAGACCTGGATCGACGTAACCGTCTCCATCGATGGGGTCACCTACGAACATGCAGGCGCCCGCTTGAAGGGCAACTCGTCTCTCGCTGGTCTAGTCGGCGGATTCGGAGGCCCGATTGACGGCTTCCCAGACGACTTCTCAGACTACTCAGTTGACCAAGACAGCTACTCAGTTGCCGAAGACGGCTACTCGGTCGAAGCAGAGGTTGAGCTGCTTGACATGTGCTTCTACTACGAGTTCAAGCGGGAAATGGCCAATGGGGAAATGGTCAATCTGGGGCCTCAACCTTTTGGTGATGACGGCGTGCTACCCGACTTTGACTACGAGTCTGCAGCCACCGATGGGGGCCGGCCGGAGGGGTTCGTCGAAGTAGTCGAACCATGGGGTCCTGAAGATGAAGTATCAGCGGAGAGGCCTGAAAAGTTACCGTGGCTAATTCGCCTCGACCGGTTTGTAGAGGGTCAACAGCACCAGGGATATGCAGACATCGTGATCCGTTCGAATTTCAGCAAGACATCACTCAACGAGGCGTTAGCGCTGGATCTGCTGGAGCAGGCTGGGCTGGCATCGCAAGCTGCAGCCCACGTGCGGTTTACGGTCAAAGGCGGCGAGTCGGCGCTGCGACTGATGATCGAACACCCCTCCGACGACGCCTGGCAAGATCGCAATTTCGCCCAGGCCGGAGCGCTCTACAAGGCCGAGAGCACCGGCGACTGGTCGTACCGGGGAGACAAACCGGCGGCCTACGACGAAGTCTTCGACCAGGAGGGTGGTAGAAAAGTTGCCGACCTCACGCCGCTAATCGAGTTCCTCGAGTTCGTCAACGAAGCCGATGACGCCACATTTGCCGCCGAACTGCCCGAACGACTTGATGTCGAGTCCTTCGCCACCTACTTGGCCATGATGGAGTTGCTGCATAACTGGGATGACATCGACGGTCCGGGCAACAACGCCTACCTTTGGTGGGACCGCGAGTCAGCCCAGTTCAGCGTTGTTCCCTGGGACATGAACTTAGCCTTAGACGGTTTCGCCGGTGGATTCGAGGGTACCGAAGTCACCGTTTATTATGGAGAGCCGCCTGAAGACTTCGAACCGCTAAAGGGGTTTGAGCCGCCGGAGGACTTCGAACTGCCCGAGTGGGCGAAACCGTCGGGAGACTTTGAGTTGCCCGAGGATTTCGATTCGAGCCAGTGCGAGTTCGAGATCTGCGAGAATAAAAGCGACACTACAAGCGACACAGCGACGCCCTCGGCCGAGGATTTCGACCCTAGCCAGTGCGAATTTTGGGGATCGAATCCGCTGGTCAAACGCTTCCACGCCAACACAGAGCTGGAATCTCTGTACCAAGAGAAGCTGGAGGAGCTAAAGGCGAAACTCTTCGCAAGCCAGACTGCAGACAAGGTACTGGCGGCGCGTGTGGCCGTGCTGACAAAACAGGCGGCCGATCTGGTGGAAACCGACATCATCCAACAAGAAGCAGACGCGATCACCCAGTTGCTGAGCCAAGAGTGACCGACAGCCCCGTACCCCGTGTTTTGCTCGTAGACGACGAGGAGAACATCCGTTACATAGTGAAGTTGGCGCTGGAGATGGCCGGCTTCGAAGTGGCAGTCGCCGAGTGCGGGGCCGAGGTCATCGGGCTGGTGAGCAGTTTCCAACCGCGGGTCATCGTATTGGACATCATGCTTCCCGACATCGACGGATTCACGCTGTTGCGGCGTATCCGAGACCGGGGATGCAGCGCTCCCGTGGTGTTCCTCACGGCGCGCGACGGCACCGATGACCGTGTTCGCGGCCTGACGACCGGCGGCGCGGACTACGTAGTGAAACCCTTCGCCGTTGCCGAGCTGGTGGCGCGGGTCAAACTTCGTCTCAGCGATGGCGGCTCCAGCAACACTGGGCGAGCCCTGCGCTGCGCTGATCTCACCCTGGACGACGAGACGCGTCGGGTCACCCGGGCAGGCAAGATCGTGCACCTGTCGCCGACCGAGTACAAGCTGCTGCACTATCTCCTGGTGAACAGCGGGCGCGTACTGTCGCGGTACCAGATTTTGGATCATGTCTGGTCCTACGACTTCGACGGCAATTCCGCTGTCGTGGACACCTACATCAGCTATTTACGTCGCAAGATCGACCACGTCGAGCCGCGTCTAATCCAGACGATCCGCGGTATTGGGTTCTCTCTTCGAGTGGAAGCGTGAGCCTGAGACGCCGGCTGTTCGCCGCGATGGGGGCTCTGTTAGTGCTGATCCTCATCGGCGGTTTCATAGTCGTGCGAAGCCAGCGATCGTTCCTCATCGAGCAGGTAGACGAGCAACTAGCGGGGGCAATGCCCTACACGATTCCGTATCCGTTCCCGTTTCTGGACGACCCGTTTCTGGACGATCCGATTCAGCTGATCCCGGACCCGCCTTTAGTACCGGTCATGCCTGACACTCCGATCTCGACACTCTTCGTCGGACTGGTCCAAGAGGGAAGGTTGACACCATTTCTGCAGGGTCAGTTGATCGACGACACCCCCGAGGTGCCTACGGAAATGTCGGAGTTGGCCAGGCTAGAGCGTGAGGCCATAACCGTCGACGGCGCTGAGGACCGCACGCGATTCCGCATCCGAGCCACGTGGGATCCAGAGATGTATGGCTTCTTGGTCGTGGCGCTCCCCTTAGACGAGGTAGAGAGTGCTACCCGCCAGCTTCAACTAGTGCTCCTCGTGGTCGGCGGGCTCGTGCTGGCGGTCGTCACGGCGGCAGTTTGGTGGGTGGAACGCCTGGGCATCAAGCCGATACGTAACGTCACGCGAGTTGCCGAAGCCATCTCTGCCGGCGATCGGAGTCAAAGAGTCCAGCGGACAGACAGCCAAACCGAGGCCGGAAAACTCGCCCACGCCTTCAACGTGATGCTGGACGACCGCGACACAATCGAACTACGCCGACGGCAGTTTGTTGCCGACGCCTCCCACGAACTGCGAACACCGCTCACCTCGATTCAGGGCTACCTAGACCTTTACTCTCACGGGCGATTCACCGACCCCGCACTAGTCGACGACATGATGCGCCGCATGGGCCGCGAGGCAAACCGAATGAAGAGCCTGGTCGAAGACCTACTCCTGCTCGCCAACCTGGATCAACAACGACCTTTGAGAGAAAGTCGTGTAGACCTCAATCGCCTCATCAGCGACACCGCTAACGACGCCCGCGCTGTTCAACCTCAGCGATCCATCCTGGTCGAGACGCCGGACCCGGTGGTGGAAACCACTGGCGACGAGTTCCGGCTGCAGCAGGTCGTAGCCGCGCTAGTGGACAACGCCTTGACCCATACCGACGTCAGCTGCGAGGTCCGCCTCGAGGCACGGACTACACCCACTGGCGCCAAAATCGTCATCGCTGACGATGGTCCCGGCCTGGACTCGGCCCGGGCTGACCGTGTCTTCGACCGGTTCTTCCGTTACGACCAGTCTCGTTCGCGCGCTACTGGCGGTTCAGGGCTTGGACTGGCCATTGCCCGCTCCATCATTGAAGCTCATCACGGAACGATCCAGCTCCACACCGCTCCGGGGTCTGGCTGTACCTTCACCATCTGCCTTCCTGCTAAGCCAGCAGGTGACACCGAATAGATCTAATAGCTCTATTAGTTAGCTCTAGTGGTGGTGTCGGAGGGGGGACTTGAACCCCCACGCCCTTAGCGGGCACATGGCCCTCAACCATGCGCGTCTACCAAATTCCGCCACTCCGACGGGGCACCGGCCGGGGCTGGCTCAGGTATCCATCATCAGGGCGAGCGCCAGCGTAACGAAACCGAAGATCAGCGCCGCCACAATGGTGATACGGTCCAGGTTCTTTTCGATGACCGTCGAACCGGCCGCCGAAGCACCCAGCCCACCGCCGAACATGTCCGAGAGGCCGCCGCCGCGGCCGCTGTGCAACAGCACCAGCAGGACAACGGCAACGGTCGTCACTACGTGCAGGACGATCGCCAAGATGAACATCGCAGCAACGATACCAGCACCGGAGTGTCCTCCGGAGCCCTTCAGGAAGCGAGACGGTCAGGAAGCGAGACGGTACTGAATGATGCGAGCGAAGTCGTCGGAGTCGAGGCTGGCTCCACCCACTAGGGCACCATCGATATCGGGTTCGGCCATGAGCGCCGGAGCGTTGACCGGTTTGACCGAGCCGCCGTACTGAATTCGCACGCCCTCAGCGGCCTCGGCGCCGAACGACTTGGCCACCTGGCGACGGATCTCGGCACAGACCTCCTGAGCGTCGCCGGGGCTCGCTACCCGGCCTGTGCCGATGGCCCAGACTGGCTCGTAGGCCACAACCAGACCGGCTGCCTGCGCTCGGCTCAGGCCACCCATGCCGGCGGTGAGCTGCGCCAGCACCACCTCGGTGGTAGCGCCAGCCTCTCGTTCGCTGAGGGTTTCCCCCACCGCCAGGATCGGCGTCATACCGTGGCGTAGCAAGGCGTGGACCTTGCGGTTCACCCCCTCGTCGGTCTCGCCGAAGAGCGCCCGCCGCTCGGAGTGTCCCACGATCACATAGCGCACCTGCAGCTTTGCCAGCATCGCCGGGGACACCTCGCCGGTGAACGCCCCGGAGTCCTCGTAGTGGCAGTGCTGAGCACCCAGCAAGATAGGGATATCGTCGATGTCCAGCACTGTCTGCACCGAGCGCAGGTCGGTGAACGGCGGGTGTACACAAACATCCACCGTGGCGTAGTCAGCATCGCTGAGCGCGTAGGACAACTTCTGCACCAGGCTGATGGCCTCGAAGTGGTTGAGGTGCATCTTCCAGTTGCCGCTGATGAGCGGCCGGCGGGTGCTGGTCACGATGGCTCCCCCTCAGCGGGTTGGCGGGTTCTACTAGCGATATCTACCTCCCGAGTGGTCAGCGACCAGCGCTCGGCCGACTGGCGCAGCGCCGCCAGGCCAGGCAGATCGCCGTGCTCTAACAACTCCAGCGAGGCACCGCCACCGGTGGAGAGATGGTTCACCGAGCGGGCCAGACCCATAGAACTCAGCGCAGCGGCGCTGTCGCCGCCACCCACCACGGTATGAGCACGGCTCTCGGCCAGTGCCTCGGCCACGGTGAAGGTTCCAGGCGCGAAGCGGGGATCCTCGAAAGCACCCAGCGGGCCGTTCCAGAAGACTGTCCCAGCGCCGACAATCATGTCGGCAAAAGCCGCCGCCGTGCCCGCGCCTATGTCAGCACCTAGCCAGCCGTCAGGCAGGTCGCGACCGAACTGCCGTACGGTACCGCCCGCCGCCGGATCGCCGAGCCGGCCCCCCGGACCCAGACCCACAAGGTCCTCGGGCAGGTGTAGCGGAAAGCCTTCGCCTATGAGCTTTCGGCAGTCCTCGATGTGGTCGGGGTCGCACAGCGAGGAGCCAATGCGATGGCCCAAAGCAGCCAGGAACGTAAAGCACATCGCCCCACCGATAAGCACGGCGTCGGCCATAGCGCACACCGCCCGCACCACACCGAGCTTGTCGGCCACTTTGGCACCACCCAGCACCACTACAAACGGTCGCCGCGGTGTCCGCCGCAAGCTGAGTATCTCCGACACTTCAACCAACATCAGCCTCCCAGCGGCGCTAGGCAGCAGCTGGGGCGGACCCACGATTGAAGCGTGAGCGCGGTGACAGGCACCGAAAGCATCGTTCACGAAGACATCGTGACCGACGACCAGGCGAGACGCCAGCGCCATGTCCCCCGCCTGCTCCCCCGGGTCGAATCGGAGGTTCTCTAGCATTTCGACACCCGGCGTTAACTCAGCAAGGCGCCGCCGAACCGGCGCCACGTCAAAGTCGGGGTTTGGTCGACCTTTGGGGCGGCCCAGATGGCTACATACCGTCACTTGAGCGCCCGCTTCGCCCAATTGACAGATCGTGGGGACCACCTCCCGGATACGAATGTCGTCGGCCACCTCACCATCACGTAATGGCACGTTCAGGTCGGCCCTTAACAACACTCGGCGGCCCCTAAGGTCGCCCAAGTCAGCAATGGTCGGCAGTCTCATGTGAGCCTCGCTGTTGCAGCCGCGCCGGGCGGCGGCCGCGCAGGACGCTAAGCACCGAGGCGCTCGACTAGGTCCACTAGCCGGTTGGAATAGCCCCACTCGTTGTCATACCAGCCGCAGACCTTTACCAGTGTCCCGGCCGCCATGGTGAGCCCGGAGTCGAAGACGCACGAGGCCGGCGAGCCCACGATGTCGCTGGAGACCAGCGGCTCGTCGGAGTACTCCAGCACGCCGGCTAGTGGCCCGGAAGCAGCCGCCTGAGCGAAAGCAGCGTTGACTTCCTCGGCGCTGGTAGCACGCGCTAGCACGGCGGTGAAGTCGGTCAGCGAGCCATCGGCTACGGGGACTCGCACGGCGATGCCGTCTAGCCGGCCCCTCATGGCTTCCAATACCAGACCAGTGGCGCGGGCTGCCCCCGTGGAGGTAGGCACGATATTGATGGCCGCCGCCCGGGCTCGGCGCAGATCACCGTGCGGTCCGTCCACCAGCATCTGATCCCCGGTGTAGGCGTGCACGGTGGTCATAAGCCCCTGCGTCAGCCCAAAGGCGTCGTCCAGCACTTTCACCATGGGCACAAAGCAGTTGGTGGTACAGGAGGCGTTGGACACTACTCGGTGTTCGGCCGGGTTGTAGCTGTCGTCGTTCACTCCGACGACGAATGTGGCGTCAACCCCGCGTGCGGGCGCAGAGATCACCACCCGCTCTGCCCCGGCAGCCAAGTGGGCCGCTGCCGCGTCGCGACTGGTAAAGAACCCAGTCGACTCCACCACCACCTGAACGCCTAGATCCCCCCAGGGCAGGCTGGCTGGATCTTGCTCTGCCAGCACGGGCAGCACCTGGCCGCCGATGGCGATGCCGCCGTCAGTGACGGCTATCTCCCAGGGCGCTGAGCCTAAAACCGAGTCACGCTTCAGCAGGTGAGCCATCGTGTCCCGCGAACCCAAGTCGTTGACTGCCACAATCTCGCAGTTGGCGTCCCGAGTTCGCGCCGCCCGATAGAAGTTGCGTCCGATGCGGCCAAAGCCGTTGATTCCTACACGCAGCGTCATAACTTCCTCCTGTGTATTGATCGCGGCAGCCAGCTCAAAGTCCCAGCCGTCTCAGCGTTGCAGATCCCGGTGCTGCACCTGCGGATCGAAACCCAGCCTTCGCAGGGTGTTAGCAGTGTGCTCGGCTAAGCAAACCGAGCGATGCCGGCCTCCGGTACAGCCGAGGGCCAGGGTTAGGTAGGTCTTGCCCTCCGCCTGGAAAGCTGGCAGCAGCAGTTTGCAGAGATCATCTAGGTGCCGGGCGAAGCGCTCCCCCAGCGAACTGCCGAGGACGAAATGGCGCACTCGGCTGTCGGTGCCGTCGAGTGGCCTCAGCTCGGGCTCCCAATGCGGGTTCGGCAGGAAGCGGCAGTCAAACACCATGTCCACATCAGTCGGCAGGCCGTGGCGGAAGCTGAACGACAACACCCGGGTGGTCAGCCGCTGGCTGCCAGAGTCGTCGATCAGCCGCACGATGCGGTCTCGCAGTTCGTGCACGTTGGTGTCGGAGGTATCGATGACCACGTCGGCTTCGGCACGCAGCCCGCAGAGCAACTCCCGTTCAGCCTCGACGGCCTCCTCCACCGATCCCCGCAGCGCGAAGGGGTGACGTCGACGGGTGCCTTCATAGCGCTGCACTAACACCTGGGTGCGGGCCTCCAGGAACCACAGCCTTACAGCGCGATAGTGCGGCGCCCCCTCGGCGGCGGTTCGCAGATCTGCCACCGCTGGCCCGATCTCCTCGGAGTAGCGCTCGGTGCCCATCGTGAGGCAGAGCCGGCCGATGCTGGGGCCTGCCAACTCCAGCACCTTGGGGATCAGCGACGGCGGCAGGTTGTCGATAACAAAGAAACCCTGATCCTCCAGGCAGTTTGCCGCTTCCGATCGCCCTGACCCAGACAGTCCGGTGATGACGACCAGCACACCCGCGAGCTTACCGAGCAGCCCCTAGCCCCAAGCCGCTCAGGAGTGAAACTTGGCATGGACCGCCTCGGCTACTCGCTCGGGCAGCCAGCTGAGCGCTTGTAGGTCTTCCAGGGAGCTGTGCTGCACGGCACGCACGCCGCCCAGTTCGGCCACTAGCCGTTTACGCCTGACCGGCCCCAAGCCAACAATGCCGTCCAGGGCTGAGGCCGTCATACGCTTGCCGCGCAACTGACGGTGATAGGCCAGGGCAAAGCGGTGGCTCTCGTCGCGGATGCGCTGCAGCAGGTAGAGAGCTTCGGACTGGCGCGGGATGCGTACCGCCTCGGGCTGGTCGGGCAGGAACACTTCCTCAAACTGCTTGGCCAGCGCCGCGGCCGGTATCTCCCCCGCTAGCCCCAGGCGCCCCAGTACCCGCTTAGCCACCTCCAGCTGGCCCAAGCCGCCGTCCACCAGCAGCAGTTGCGGCGGGTAGGCGAACCGACCTCGTTCGAGGGCTGGCAAGTCCCGGCTGTCCAAATAGTTCCGTAAGCGCCGCTCCAGTACCTCCTCCATAGCTGCTAGGTCGTTGTTTTCAGCCACTTTGCGCAGACGGAAGCGGCGGTACTCGGACTTACGGGGCAAAGCATCCTCCATGACCACCATGGAGCCCACATAGTCTTGACCGCCGAGGTGGCTCATGTCGTAGCACTCGATGCGCAGCGGGGCAGCAGGCAAGCCCAGGTGCTGCTGCAACTCGTTTAGTGCACGCGCCCGACTGTTGTGGTCGCTGGCCCGCTTCAGCCGGTGGCGCTGCAGCGAGTCGGCGGCGTTACGCCGAGCGGTTTCGGCCAGGCGGCGTTTGGCGCCCCGTAGTGGCACCCTGATCTGCACCTTTGAGCCCCGCAGTCCGCCGAGCCAAGCGGCGTACATTTCCACTTCGGCAGGCAACTCTGGCACCAGCGTTGCCTTGGGGTAGCCAAGCGGGTTCTCGTCGAAGTAGATCCGCTCTAGTACCCGGCCCATCAGTTCAGGCCCAGAAAGATCTTCAGCCCGGTCCACGATGAAGCCGCGCTGGCCCATAACCCGGCCCTTGCGCACGAAGAACACTGACACAGCAGCTTCCAACTCGTCGGAGACCATGCCGAACACGTCGGCGTCCTCGGCCCGGGAGCCCACCATCTCCTGACGCTCGCTGGCCTTGCGCACGCTCACTAGGCGGTCGCGCAAGCGGGCAGCTCGCTCGAAGTCCAAGGCCTCAGCAGCGGCGCTCATGTCGGACTCCAGGCGACGGGTGATCTCGTCGGTGTCGCCACCTAGAAAGTCCAACAGTTCGGAGACCAGCGCGTCGTAGCGCTCTCGCTCCACCTGGCCCACGCAGGGGCCGGCGCAGCGCTCGATGTCGTACAGCAGGCAAGGCCGGCCCAGGCGCTGGTGGTCGGCGAACTTACTGTCGCTGCAGGTGCGAATGGGGAAAGTGCGCAGCAGCAGATCCAGTGTCTCGCGGATGGCGTAGGCGTGGCCATAGGGGCCGAAGTAGCGATTCCCTATTCGCTTGCGGCCGCGCACCACCATGGCCCGGGGCCACTCGTCGACCAGCGTCACGCAGAGGAACGGATAGCTCTTGTCGTCTCGGTAGCGCACGTTGAAGCGGGGCTGGTGGCGCTGGATGAGGCTGTACTCCAGCATCAGCGCCTCGACTTCGTTGGCCACAGAGATCCACTCCACGCCAGCCGCGGCGTTCATAAGCTGAACGGTGCGGGGGGCCAGATGCGCCGGGGCCTGAAAGTAGCTACCAACCCGGCTGCGCAACGACTTGGCCTTGCCGACGTAGATGATCCGCCCTTCGGCGTCGAGGAACTGGTACGACCCGGGGGCGTCGGGAATGGTCTCGGCAGGCGGTCGCTCCATTACTACCTCATGGTACGAGCGTCGGGAATGCCGGCCCCGATCCCCGGCTGCGCGCTTTCGGTCGCAGCGACCCCTATCCGCCAGCTTCTAGACGGACCCGGTCGGCGGCGAAGGACTCCACGTCGTCGTAGTCAGCCAACTTCAGCTCGCCGGAGATTCGACCCTGCGCTATTAAGTAGACCCGGTCGGCCACCTCGAAAATCTCAGCGTCCTCGGTGCAAAACAGCACCACGGCCTCGCCGTGGCCCTCCATGCCGGGCAACCCCAACTGACCTTCAGGGTCGGCGTATTGGCGCAACAGCCGGTAAATCTCAGACTTGCTGCCAACGTCAACGCCGCGTGTCGGCTCCTCTAGGACCAGAATCCTGGGACGTGTGGCCGTGGCTGCTCCGATCGCCACCTTCTGCTGATTACCGCCACTGAGCGATCCAATCGGATCGTCCACCGAGCCGGCCTTCACCCTGAACTGCAGCGCTAGGTGCTCTGCCGCGTCTCGCAGAGTTCGGGGATGCAGTAGCCCAAGCCGGTCACAGATATCAGCGCTGAGGCGCGCCAGCAAGTTCTCGCCCACAGAGAGGTGGAAAAACAGGTTCTCGGCCCGGTTTGCCCCCACGAACCCCACCTGGGCGGTAGCAGCCTTAGCGCTCCTAGCGTCACCGTTGGTTTCAGCGATGCTGTCCACCCCCACCCGTAGAGATCCGGTCGCCGGGGCGAAGCCTGCTAGGGAGTGAACCAACTCTCTGGCACCGGAGCCCTCCACACCGGAAATGGCCACGATCTCGCCGAGCCCTACCGACATGGCAATGTTAGAAAAGTCGCCGTCTCGGTGTGTCCAACTGGAGAGCCTCAGAGCCGCCGAACTCTGCTCCCCATCCCCTAGCGTCTTAGCAGAGCCCGAAGCATCGCTGGCGGGCTCAACCCTGGCGGTCGCCCCGACTACGAGTTCGCGGGCAATACGCTCTTCGGTGAGGTCTTGCCCCTGCAAGATCACCCGGCACTGCCCGTCGATGATCATCGCTACCCGGTCGGCGTGCACCACCAACTCGTGCAGCCGGTGTGAAACCAAGATCACCACACAACCGGCCTCGGCTAGATCGTGCATGCGACGGAAAAGGTCTTCCGACTCCTCTTTGGTCAAGGCCGAGTTGGGCTCGTCGAATAGAAAGATGCGAGCATCCTGCGCCAGGGCCCGGGCAATCTCGGTGCGCTGCTGGGCCGCCAGCGGGAGATACTCAAGAGCAGTGTCGGTGTGCGCGCTGAGACCCATGTCCGCTAATAGATCGATCTCCGCGGAGTCGATTCTGCGGTTCAGAACTCTCCTCTGCTCCCGGCCAACAAGCAGGTTCTCCGCCACTGTGAGGTTCAGGAAGACCTGCGGCTCCTGATGCACAATCGTCACTTCGCCGGCCAGGTCCTCCGGAGAGCGCACGTCGCCGTCTAGCAGGATGCGTCCGCCGTCGGAGACCACCTCACCGGCCAGCGTCTTCACCATGGTGCTCTTGCCGGAGCCGTTGGGGCCGGCGATGCCGAGAATCTCGCCGGGCTGAGCGGTCAGGTCGAGCCCAGCTAGCGCGATCGTGTCGCCGTACCGCTTATGCAGCCCCTCAATGACGATGCCCTCGCCGCCGGAGAGTTCGGAGGCAGGGGGAGCGGTCATCGCCCCTGGTTCATCCTCGTGTAGCGAACCAAGAGGCCGCGCAACTGGCCCCCTAGAGACTCGCCCTGCTGACGACTCCGCGCCCACTGATCCAGCACGACCGCCGCAATCGTGACCGTTCCCAACCACATCTGCTGTACGAACGCACCGGTTGCGTTTAGGCCCAGGCCGTTTGAGATGACGGCCAACAAAAGAGCACCCAGGAGCGTGCCCGAGACAGTTCCGCGACCGCCTGAGAGGCTGGCACCGCCGACGATTACGGCCGTGAACACCGGGAATAGGTAGACGCCGCCCTGGTTGGGTTGCACCTGCGAGATGAAAGAGAAGTCCAGCAGGCCACCGACCGCTGCCATGCAGGCGCAGATTACAAAAGCCAGCGTCTTGTAGCGTCGGACGGGCAGCTTCGCCAGCCGGGCCGCCTGCTCGTTGCCACCTATGGCCTTTAACCGGAAGCCAAATACCCCCCGCGACAGCAACACCCCAAACAAGATGGCGAATCCCGCCATCCAGATCACCTGGAGCGGGAAGCGACCCGGCAGGGCGTAGTTGCTGGCCAGTGCCCGGAAGAACGTGTACTCAGCAGCATCGACATAGTCGCCGGCGCGTAGCTGCCACTCCTCTGGATTAGGCGGAAGGGGCTGGGCCAGGATCGGCGTGTTCCGGCTTACGAGGAGGGTGAAGCCGAATACGAGGGTGTTGGAACCCAAGGTGACGATGAAAGACGGAACCCGGACGACGTTCACGAAGAAGGCGTTGAACAGACCCACCCCGATAGCCACAGCGAACGCCACCAGGATCGCCAGGTAAATCGGATAGCCGAGTTCGACCCACATCTTCCCCATTACGACGGCTGCCAGAACCGCCAGCGCGGAGAACGACAGGTCGATCTCGCCGACGAGCAGAACCACCAGGAGGCCAAAGCCGATGATGCCCAAAACACCCATCAACCTGATCATCACGGCCAGATTTCCCGGCTTTAGGAACAGCCAATCCGACCAGACCGACATCACCAAGCCCACGATGACAACAGCGCTCAGAAGGCCAGCAATGCGCTGTAGACCCAGAGACCCAAGCCGCGAAAGCATCCGCGGGCGGGTCTCTGGGCTGTTCGACATCTCGTCCCGAGTCCCTCCCCCCATCACAGCCACGTCAAGGATTAGCCCCCTAGGATCAGGTCTAGGTCGCGACGGGCGGCGTCTACCTGATCTTTTTGGATCGGCAGCAGGGTCTGAGTGTTCGGCAGGATCCTGCCGTTGGCGAGGAACTCGGCACATGCGATAGCGCCGAAGCCGGCCTGCTCCGACCAGCGCTGGTCGAGGGCCGCCACCTGGATGCCCCGCTCTATACCGTCGAGCTGCCCATAGCTAACGTTCCAGCCAATCGTGAACACTTCGCCTTCGCGCCCGGAGTCGATGATCGCCCGGTTGGCGTGCTCGGCACCAATGTCCACGTTCTCGATGAAGTCCAACTCGGGGTTGCCGACCAGAACGGCTCGATAGTCGTCGTAGGTGATACCCGGGTCGTAGCCACCGCCGCCGACCTGAATCCCCTCATCTGGAGTGGTGAGGAACTCGGCATCCGGCAGCAGTTCCTTGACCTTGTCGTAGAAGCCCGTCATCCGGCCCTGAGCCCAGAACTGCGTCGGGTCCCCGCCGGAGACCATAAAGGTGTCCCATTCGAGCCCGTTTTCGCGCATGAACTCAATAGCTAATTCGGCAGCCTGCTGTCCCTCCTTGTAGGGCACTTGGGTGAAGTTCGTGAACTCGTTGCCGTTCGTGGTGAGTCCCACGGTGAACACGGGAATGCCGTCGGCGAGGAGACGGTTGGTCAGCTCGGTAAAGGAGTTGGAGTCGGCCGGCTCGATCGCCAGGCAGTCAACCTGGTCCACGCTGACCTGCGCTTCAATCTGGGCAATCTGCTGCTGGATATCGAATGGAGCCGTCACCGGCGCCACCACCGTGAAGTCCATGGGATAAATCCGGTAGGCGTCCTGCTGGGTTGCCCGGAAGCCGGCCTCATACTGGTCTGAGAAGAGGGCGATGCCAGATGACTGGTAGGAGAACAGGTAGTTGATCGGCTCTCCGGTCCGGATCTTGCGGGCGATGCGCTCGTTCAACTCGAAGTTGCTGCCGTCGCGCAGTACGTGGGTGAACGGCAGGTCGCCTCCGGCCTCAGTAGCGGCTGCCTGCGCCGCAGCAAGTTGGTCGCGGGCGGCTGAGAGGGCTTCCTGAGCAGCGGCGGCCTCTTCGCCTGCCGCCTCAGCTTCGGCCTGCGCGGCGGCGGCTTCCTGCTGCGCTTGGGCGGCGAAGGCCTGAGCTTCTTCGGCGGTTGCTTGAGCGTCTGCCAGAGCTGCTTCCGCCGCGGCTACAGCCTCTACGTTGCCCTCTGCGGTGGCCTGCGCCAGCTCGGCGGCGGCAATAGCTTCTTCAGCTGCAGCTTGGGCTGCAGCCGCAGCGGCCTCCAGGGCGTCAAGCCGGCTGGTTATCGCAGCTGCATCCGCCGCCGCGGCCGCAGCCTCTGAACGGGCGGCAGCCGCCGCGGCTAAGGCGTCGTCGGCAGCCCCGGAGCCGGCGCACGACACCGCCAGCACAGCGATCGCCGCTAGCAGCGGCATTACGAACCAACGACCCTTGCATATGACTCTCATGTCAGGACCTCCCCTGTCGCTCGGTTGCGGCAACATTCAAGTACAACAACATGACCCTTGCCTGCTAGCTAGGTTTCTACACCAGCACCTGGCGCAGGAAGCGGCCTGTGTGGCTCTCCTCGTGCTTGGCGACTAGTTCGGGGGGACCTTCGGCTACGATCTGGCCGCCACGGTCGCCCCCCTCGGGGCCCAGGTCGATAATCCAATCAGCAGTCTTGATTACATCTAGGTTGTGCTCAATCACCAGCACGGTGTTCCCAGCGTCGGTGAGCCTGCCCAAAACCCCTAGCAGCTTACGGATGTCCTCGAAGTGCAGGCCGGTGGTGGGCTCGTCTAACAGGTAAATGGTGTGGCCGGTGGAGCGCTTGGCCAGTTCGCTAGCCAGCTTCACCCGCTGCGCCTCCCCGCCAGAAAGAGTGGGAGCCGGCTGACCCAGGCGGATGTAACCCAACCCCACATCGGTGAGCGTACGCAGGTGTCGGGCGATGGCCGGGTGGTTAGCAAAGAACTCCAACGCCTCTTCGGTCGGCATGGCCAGCACGTCGGCGATGTTGCGGCCCTTGAAAGTGATCTCCAGCGTGTCGCGGTTGTAGCGGGCACCCCGGCACACCTCGCACGGCACGTAAACGTCGGGCAGGAAGTGCATCTCGATGCGAATGTTGCCGTCGCCCGAGCAGGCGTCGCAGCGGCCACCGGACACGTTGAAGGAGAAGCGCCCAGGCTGATAGCCGCGAACTCGCGCCTCGTTGGTTTGAGCGAACAGCTTGCGGATGTGATCGAACACGCCGGTGTAAGTAGCCGGGTTGGAACGGGGCGTGCGACCGATGGGCTGCTGGTCGATGCTGATGACCTTGTCCAGCGCAGAGATGCCATCGACACTGCGATGGCGCCCGGGCACCAGCCGCGAACGGTAGACCCGCTGCATCAGCGCCCGGTACAAGATGTCGTTCACCAGCGTGCTCTTACCCGAGCCCGAGACGCCGGTCACCGCCACGAAACAGCCCAGCGGGATCTCTACGTCCAGGTCATCCAGGTTGTGCTCTCTCGCCCCACGCACCGTCAGCCAGTCTTTCCCGGGCTGGCGCCGCAGCGGGGGTATGGGGATGCTGCGCTCCCCGCTGAGGTATTGGCCGGTTAGTGAAGCCTGGTTTACTAGCAGTGCCTCCACGGTGCCGCTGTGCACGATTTCGCCGCCGTGGAGGCCAGCACCCGGCCCGATGTCCACCACATAGTCGGCGGTGCGGATCGTCTCCTCGTCGTGCTCCACGACAATCACCGTGTTGCCGAGATCGCGTAACCGCAGCAGCGTGTCTAGCAGTCGGGCGTTGTCGCGCTGATGCAGCCCGATGGACGGCTCGTCCAACACGTACAGCACACCCACCAGCCCGCTGCCGATCTGAGAGGCCAGCCGGATGCGCTGCGCCTCGCCACCCGAAAGCGTGCCGGCCGAACGAGCCAGAGTGAGATAGTCCAGTCCCACATCCAGCAGAAAACCCAGGCGAGAGCGCAGCTCCTTCAGCACCTGATCGGCTATGAGGGTGTCGCGTTCGCTGAGTTGCAGTCCGTCGATGACAGCTAGGGCTTCACCGATAGAGAGCGTGCAGATATCGTTGATGTTGCGGCCGTCGATCGTCACCGCCAGCGGTAGGGGACGTAGCCGGGCACCCTCGCAGTTGGCACAAGGCACCTCGCGCATATACCCCTCGATCTGCTGGCGACGGTTCTCCGAGCCAGTCTCGGAGTGCAGCCTCTGCAGGTTGGGTATGACGCCCTCAAAGCGGGCGTTATAGCTGCGAGTGCGCCCATAGCGGTTGCGGTAGCGAACCTCTACTCGCCGCCCCAGTCCGCCGTAAAGTAACACCCGCTGAGAGGTCGGCGCCAGGCTCTCCCAGGGGGCGTTGAAGTCCTCGCCCAACTCATCGGCGGTCGACTCCAGGAGTCGCTCGTAATACTGGCTGTGGCCGCTCGCCCAAGGGGCCACAGCACCTTCTGCCAGGCTGAGGGTCGGGTCGGGCACCACCAGGTCGGGGTCCACTTCGAAACGGGTGCCCAGGCCGTCGCAGTGAGGGCAGGCACCGTAGGGAGAGTTGAATGAGAAGTTGCGGGGAGCCAACTCTTCGAATGACTTGCCGTCGCTGGGCCGGGCCAGGTGCTGCGAGAAGGTGAGCACTTCGCCACTCTCGACTGCTGCGTCGGCTTTAGCGGCCTCGCCTGGTTCGCCGGACTTGTCGCCTAGCGAAACCACCTCGATTTGCACCACACCCTCGGCCAGCCTTAGCGCCGCCTCTACGGAGTCGGTGAGCCGTCGCTCAATCCCCTCCCGCCGGATCAACCGGTCGACCACCACTTCGATGTCGTGCATCTCGTAGCGGGCTAGGTCTAGGCGCGGTCGCCCTTCCTCATCGCTGCCGGCAACGTCGGCCAGTTCGTACAACTCGCCGTCGACCCTGACCCGCACGAAGCCATCGGACTCCAGCTCCGCTAGCAGTGTCTCGTACGTGCCCTTGCGACCTCGCACCACCGGTGCCAGGACCTGGAAGCGAGTGCCTTCTGGCAGCCGCAGCACCCGGTCCACGATCTGCTGGGGCGTCTGGCGGACCAGCCGCTCACCGGTCTCTGGATCGTGTGGCACACCCACCCGGGCGAACAGCAACCGCAGGTAGTCGTACACCTCGGTGATAGTGCCTACGGTGGAGCGCGGGTTGCGGGAAGCGCTCTTCTGGTCGATGGAAATGGCCGGCGAAAGCCCCTCGATGAAGTCCACATCGGGTTTGTCCATCTGCCCCAGGAACTGGCGGGCGTAGGCCGAAAGCGACTCCACATAGCGTCGCTGGCCCTCGGCGTAAATGGTGTCGAACGCCAGTGAGGACTTCCCCGAACCAGAAATGCCGGTGAAAACAATAAGACGGTCGCGCGGCAATTCCAAAGAGACGTCGCGCAGATTGTGCTCGCGGGCCCCCTGAATGATCAGCTGGTCGCTCACGGGCTCAGGGTAAAGGTCAGCAACCCGTATCGGAGGCGCCTGGGGAAGCTGTGAACAACGCTGGGGAACACTTGGTGAAAGGCTGCCTATTCAAGAACTGACGGCGTGCGCGCCGGCGATGTCGCGCAACTCCCGGCGCAACTCATTGATCTCGTCGCGCAGCCGGGCGGCGTACTCGAAGCGCAGATCGGCCGATGCCGACTGCATTTCTTCAGTCAACACGGCGATAAGCCGCGGCAAGTCGTCGCTAGACACGTCTAGCCCCTCCACTAGTCCATCCAGCTTCGTCCCAAGTGCGCCGCTCCGGCCGCGGCGCTCGTGGCGCTGGCGCTGAGGCACCGGCGCCGTCTCCTCGGGCCGGATGAGTGCCAGGATGTCGGTTACGGCCTTGCGGATGGTCTGCGGGCTGACCCCGTGAGCGGCGTTGTGCGCTTGCTGCAAGCCACGACGGCGATTGGTCTCGTCGATGGCTCGGCGCATGGAATCCGTGATCACATCGGCATACATCACCACTTGGCCGTCCACGTTGCGGGCAGCGCGGCCGATGGTCTGCACCAACGAGGTCTCGCTCCGCAGAAACCCCTCTTTGTCGGCGTCCAGGATCGCTACTAGGGAAACCTCCGGTAGGTCCAGGCCCTCACGCAGCAGGTTGATGCCAACCAGCACGTCGAAGTGACCCAGTCGCAGGTCGCGCAGGATCTCGATGCGTGCCAGCGTGTCTACCTCGCTGTGTAGGTAGCGAACCCGAACGCCCATTTCCAGTAGGTACTCGGTGAGGTCCTCGGCCATCTTCTTAGTGAGCGTCGTGACCAGTACTCGCGCCCCGTCAGCGATCCGTTGGCGGATCATCTCCTGCAAATCGTCGATCTGGCCGCGGGTCGGCTTCACTATCACCTCGGGGTCCACCAGCCCGGTAGGGCGCACGATCTGCTCTACCACCCGGTCGGATACCGACAGCTCGTACGACCCGGGAGTGGCCGAAAGGAAAACCACCTGGCCCGCCCGCTCCATGACCTCGTCGAAAGTGAGCGGCCGGTTATCGGCGGCCGAGGGCAGGCGGAAGCCGTGCTCGATGAGGGTCAGCTTGCGACTGCGGTCACCCTCGTACTGTCCGCGCAACTGCGGGACTGCCACGTGCGACTCGTCGATCACCGTGAGATAGTCCTCAGGAAAGTAGTCCAGCAGCGTGAAGGGGGCCTCGCCGGGACTGCGCCCGTCCATGGGAGCGGAGTAGTTCTCGATGCCGTTGCAGTAACCCAGTTCCGCCAGCATCTCCAGGTCGTAGCTAGTGCGCATACGCAGGCGCTGCGCCTCCAGGAGTCGCCCCGTGGACTCAAACTCCCCGAGGCGGTTAGCCAGCTCGGCCTCAATACGCCCAACCGCCTGCTGTAAGCGCTCCGGAGTGGTGACGTAATGGCTGGCCGGGAAGAGGATCACCTCTTCTAAGCTCTCAAGGCGCTCGCCAGTCACCGGATCCAGCTCGGTGATCTGCTCCACCTCGTCGCCGAAAAGTGCCACGCGAATCACGTGTTCGCCGTACGCGGGGCGGACCTCAAGGGTGTCGCCGCGCACCCGGAAGCGGCCTCGCGCCAAGTTGGTGTCGTTGCGTTCGTAATGCATATCCACGAGCCGGCGCAGGATGGCGCGTTGGTCGTAAGACTCGCCGGTGCGCAACACCAGCAGCTGACTCTGGTACTCGGTGGGACCGCCGAGACCGTAGATACACGACACCGATGCCACTACCACCACGTCGCGGCGAGTTAGTAAGGCCGAGGTGGTGGAGTGACGCAGCCGCTCGATCTCGTCGTTGATAGAGGCGTCCTTCTCGATGAAGGTGTCGCTGGCCGGCATGTATGCCTCGGGCTGGTAATAGTCGTAGTAGGAGACGAAGTACTCAACCCGGTTGTGAGGGAAGAACTCCCGCAACTCGTTGGCCAGCTGGGCCGCTAGCGACTTGTTGGGCGCCAGCACCAGGGTCGGCCGCTGCAACTGCTCGATAGTCCAAGCCATGGTAGCGCTCTTGCCCGAGCCGGTAATGCCCAGCAAGGTCAGGAAGCGTTCGCCGCGTTGGATCCCCTCGGAGAGCCCAGCAATGGCAGCCGGCTGGTCGCCGGCGGGCTGGAAGTCGGCCATCATGCGGAACGGGGTGTGGCGGCGTGACACCACGAGATCAACACCAGCGGGATCGAGAGTCACAAGGCGACCTTAGCTAGCTAGTCGGCCCACCGTCGGACTCATGCTAGAACGTCGGGGCTAACCGTCGAGGCTAATTGTCGGGCGCGGTAGCCGGAGAATCCACTCCCAGCAGCCCTCCACCTGTTCGTGCAGGTCATCGAGGGTGCCGTTGTTGTCAATCACGAAGTCGGCCAGCGCCAGCCGCTCAGCGCGGGAAGCTTGCCGTGCCAGACGTGCCCGGGCCTCGTCGGCAGTCAGACGCTGTTGGGCCACTAAACGTTCCACGGCCAGTTCGGGGTCGATGTCCACGACTATGACGCCCGCCAGATCTTGTCGTCTTTCTGCCGCAGCTTCAGCTAGCAGAGGGATATCAGCCACAATCACGCCGTCGCGGTCGGCCAACGCCCGCCTACGGGCCGCCATTTCGGCGCTCACGGCCGGATGCACTATGGCGTTTAGGGCCGCCAATTCTTGGGGATCCTCGAAGACCAGGCCGGCCACAACCTGGCGATTTAGTTGCCCGTCAGGCAGCAAGATGGCTGGCCCGAAGTGCGCCACCATGGCCTCCAGCACGGGCTGGCCCGGCTGCTGAAGTTCGACCACGATGGCGTCGGCATCCAACAACAAAGCGCCGCGGGCAACCAGCGCGGCGGCGACGGTGGATTTACCAGAGCCGATACAGCCGGTGAGTCCGACCTCGATCATTGAGGGTCGGCTAGCTCGGCCTGGTGGCCTTCAGACGCTGGCGACGGCCTCGTAACTCTCGGTCTCAGCCGGGCTGGGCTCGGCCGGCTCCGCGCCTTGGCTCTCCGCACCATCGGCCAGCTCATTATCGGCTAGTTCTGGCTCGGGTGCTAAGCCCAGGTAGTTGCCCTCCTCGTCGAAGGCGTGCTCCCCAAAAGCCTCCTGGAACTCCGCCGACACCACGCCGCCCTCTGCAGCCTGTTTGATGGAGAGGCTGATGCGTCTGCGCTGCAGATCGATATCGATGATCTTCACCCAGAGTTCCTCACCCGGGGTTACGACCTGTTCGGGCACCTCTACGTGGTGCGACGACATCTCCGAGATGTGCGTGAGTCCTTCGATGCTCTCGCCTACCTGCACGAAGGCGCCAAACGGCACCAGCTTCGTGACCCGGCCGTAGACCAACTCGCCGACGCGATGCGTAGAGGCGAACTCTTGCCAGGGATCCTGCTGGGTGGCCTTGAGCGACAGGCTGATGCGTTCGCGGTTGGGATCCACCTCCAGCACCTGCACATCTACCTCGTCGCCGACCGTCACCACCGAACTGGGGTGATCCACATGGCGCCACGACAACTCCGAGACATGCACTAAACCGTCCATGCCGCCCAGGTCGATAAAGGCGCCAAACGGCACCACCGAGGAGACGACGCCCCGGCGCACCTCGCCCGGCTTTAGGTTGTCCAAGAACTCCTCGCGCTGCTCCTTCTGGGTCTCCTCCAACCAGGCCCGGCGTGAGAGCACCACGTTGTTCCGGTTCTTATCTAACTCGATGATCTTGGCGTCAACCTTGCTGCCCACGAACGGCTGGAGGTCACGCACTCGTCGGAGATCCACGAGCGAAGCAGGCAGAAAGCCACGCAGACCAATGTCCACGATGAGACCGCCCTTGACTACCTCGATGACGGTGCCAGAGACCATGCCTCCAGCGGCCTTGACCTTCTCCACGTTGCCCCAGGCGCGCTCGTACTGGGCGCGCTTCTTGGAGAGGATGAGACGCCCCTCTTTATCCTCCTTCTGTAGGACGAGGGCTTCCACTTCCTCGTCGAGCCCCACGACATCACCGGGGTGAGCATCATTGCGAATCGAGAGTTCACGCGACGGTATGACCCCTTCAGACTTATAGCCGATGTCGACGAGGACCTCGTCGTTGTCGATCCGCACCACTCGGCCGACCACCATCGTGCCCTCCTCGACGGTCACGATGCTGGAAGAGTAAGCGGCAAGCAGCGACTCTTCGTCCAGGTCGTTGAGCGCGATTTCCTGTGGCTCGAAGATCTCAGAGAAATCGTCAGCAGAATCGTTTGGGGAACCAGCGGCCTCTGCTGCTGGCTCACTGGAGGCCTCTGCTGAAGGTGACGGCTCGGGCGTCACCTCTGCTGGAGTGGATTCTGGGATTGAGTCGTCGGGCACGGACAATTTGGGGTCGAGGTCGGACACGGATTCTCACTTGTTCGATGGACAGGGCTAGACGACACGAGCCGTCGAATGGAGCCGACTGACTCCGGAAAGCTAGGGCAAGGCTAACAGCACAACCGCCAACCACAAGCCAAAGACATCACCAACTGCTCCGCCAGCAACCCCAGAGCAAGACTAACAGCACAACCGCTAACTGCAATAGGCCCAAAACCGACGAGCGCTCAGGACTTGGCAGCCGCCCAACTGGAGCCAAAAGCTAAGTCCACCACCAGAGGTACTTTCAACTCGCAAGCAGTAACCATCTCGTGACGCACCAACTCGGAAGCAGCCTGGCGCTCTAATTCGGGCACTTCCAAGATCACCTCGTCGTGAACCTGAAGGATGAGGCGGCTGGCCATGGCCTGGCGTTCCAGAGCGCTGTCTATATGCACCAGCGCCACCTTGAAGATGTCGGCAGCTAGACCTTGGATGCCGGCATTCTTAGCCTGGCGCTCGCCGGCCTGGCGCACCCGAAAGTTGTCCGAACGCAACTCGGGAATGGGCCTACGGCGACCGTACAGCGTCTCGGTGTAGCCCAGCTCTCGAGCTTGAGCTACGGCGGATTCCATGTAGTCGCTCACCGCCGGAAAAGCCGCAAAGTAGGCATCCAGAATGACCTGAGCCTCCTCGGCAGGGATCGACAGCCGCTGCCCCAACCCATAGGCCTCCATGCCATAGGCCAGGCCGTAGGACACCATCTTGGCCTTCGACCGAAACTCGGTTGTGACCTCGGTTGGTGGCACCCCGAATAACCGGGCGGCCGTGGCCGTGTGAATGTCATCCCCCACTTCGAAGGCCGCGATGAGTCCCGGATCGTCAGCCAGGTGGGCTATGCAGCGCAGCTCAATCTGGTTGTAGTCGGCAATCAGCAACTCTGTACAAGTCTTCGGCACAAACACTTCCCGAAAGGCGCGGCCAGTCTCGGTTCGCACCGGGATGTTGTGCAGGTTAGGAGCGTCGGAGGACAGGCGTCCGGTACGGGCCACCGTCTGGTTAAAAGTAGCGTGGATGCGCCCGGTGGCCCAGTTCACCTCTGCCTGCAGCCCTTGGCCGTAGGTGGAGCGGAGCTTGTCTACCTCGCGGTAGCCCAGCAGGTGCTCCACGATGGGATGCTCGCCGCGCAACCGTTCCAGGGTGGCAGCGTCGGTGGAGTAGCCAGTCTTGGTTTTCTTCTGAGGCGGCAATCCCAGGCGCTCAAACAGCACCTTGGAGAGTTGCTGAGGAGAGTTCACGTTGAACTCCTCACCGGCTTCGCTCACCACTGCCGTGCGCAGCCGCGTGGCCTCCTCGTTCAGCCGGCGGGTCAGCGCTTCGAGACCTGCGGTGTCTACGCCCACCCCGCAGTGCTCCATGCGGGCCAGAACCCGCACCAGCGGCACCTCCACGGTGTCGTGCAGCTTCTCGGCGTCGCCCTGACACAACGCCTCCCGCAGCGGCCCCGCCAGACGCGTTGCCGCCAGCGCTTCCAGGCCAGTGCTGGTGCGCAGCGCCTCGCCAACCTCGGCGAAGGCCAACTGGCCCTGAGTCTCGACAGCCTCGATTTCAGGAAGCTTGCACCCTGTATAACGCAGCAGCAGATCACCAAGCCGGTAGTCCGACTCAGCGGGATCCAACAGGTACGCCGCGATTGCCGTGTCCATGCTGAGCGAGCGCACATCGATTTCTAGCCCTAGCAAACCGCGCATTAGGGCCTTGACGTCGTGTGCTACCAGGGGTGGCCCGCTCGGGCCTACGAGCTGAGCCAAAGCGGCTCTTACACCCGCATCGGCCAGGTGCTCATAGCTGACCCACAGCGCCTCGGGGTCGCCCTCCTCTGGCTGCTGGGGTCCCACGAGGGCCAGACCCTCCAATTCCGAGCGGCCTGGTCGGCCCGTCCAGGCAGCTGCGGTGGCCAGCCCGGCAGCATCTCCGAGAGCCGCTAGTACGGTGGCGGTAGCCCCGGGGTCGGAAGGCTCCACGATGGTGACCGCCAGTGTCTCTGATGCAACAGCAGAGGGGGCCTCCAAGCCGAGGGACTCGTGCAGGCGCTCCAGCAAGGAGTGGAACTCCAGGAACTCAAAAAATCGCCTGATCTCGCTGGGCTCAGCTGGTGCCAGGTCTAAGTCAGCCAGCGTCACCTCTAACTCCACGTTCCGACGCAACGTCATTAGTTCGAAGTTCAAGCGGACGGTGGCTTCCGCTGCTGCCAGCGACGAGCGCAGCTTCGGGGTCTGCTCATCAAGATGCTCGTAGACCCCGTCAATGTCCCGATAGCGGGAAATGAGCCGGGCTGCCGTCTTCTCCCCCACTCCCGGAACGCCAGGCAGGTTGTCCGAAGTGTCGCCGCGCAGGGCGGCATAGGCCACGTAGTTTTCCGGCTGCACTCCGGTCCGCTCGACGATACCTGCTTCGTCGTATTGCACGTGGTCTGACATCCCCCGGCGCGGATACAGCACCGCGATATAAGGATCGGCCACTAGTTGGAAGGCATCCCGATCTCCGGTCACCAAGGCCACCGCTAAACCCTCACAGGCTGCCTGCGTGGCCAGCGTTGCTAGGACATCGTCAGCCTCAAATCCGGAGGCCTCCACAGCCCGTACTCCTAGCACCGACAGCACCTCGCGCAGCAGGCCCAGTTGTTCCCGGAAGGTCTCTGGCGGCTTTGCGCGGTTGGCCTTATAGCTGTCTAGGCGCTCATGGCGGAACGTGGATCCCGGCAGATCGAACGCCACCGCCACTCTCTGCGGTCGGTGATCGCGCAGCAGGTTCACGAGCATGGAGGTAAAACCAAACACAGCGTTGGTGACTTGCCCAGAAGCGGTGCGCATCTCCTCGGGTAGCGCATGGAAAGCCCGATAGGCCAGGGAGTGACCATCAATGAGCAACAAATCGGTCATAAGATTCGGAGGACTGGCAACAGTCGGTCAGACAGGCGCGCCGCAGCGGCTCACCGCTGCTGTTCAGGAGGCCCCGACGACACCGACAGAGTGCCGGCCAGCAGCTCCTCTGCCACAGTACGCATCGGGCGGCGCTGATTCATGGCGGTCCTGCGCATGAAAGCGAAGGCGTCGGCCTCACGGAAGCCGTAGGTATCCATTAGCAGTCCTTTGGCCCGCTCCACGATCTTGCGGGTCTGCAACTGCTCGGCGTAGTCGGTGGCTTCGGCCGCCAGCGCCTGAGACTCACCGAACCGGGCCAGGGCGATCTCAATGGCCGCTACCAACTCGCCAGTGGCGAAAGGCTTCACCAAGTAGGCCAGAACGCCCGACTGGGCCGCCTGCGCTACCAGTTCGCGCTGGCTAAAAGCGGTCAGCAAGAGCACCGCGCAGAGCCGCTCGTCGCTAATGGCTCGGGCTACAGTCAGACCATCGTTGCCCGGCATCTTTATGTCCAGGATGGCCATGTCGGGTCGAAGTTCACGCACCAGCACAAGGGCTTCATCGCCGCGCCCGCTATCGGCCACCACCTCATAGCCCTCGGCGGTGAGCGTCTCCTTCAGATCCAGACGGATGATGGCTTCGTCCTCGGCAATAAGGACGCGTGTGCGAGTTCCGCTGGCCCGATCGGCGCTCACAGCGCCCGCCGACTTGAGAGGCGGTCCAGCAGCGAGTCCAGACGCTCCTCCAGCTCGGTAATCTCCGCCTCGAGCCGGTCCCGATGGCCAGCCATGGCAGCAGCGTGGCGGGCGGCGGTGCGGAGATCGCGGTCGGCGACTGGCGTTTCGGAGACGAGCGCTCGAAGGTGGGCGTCAGCCTCGGTGTCGCTGAAATAAACGAGTTGCTCTTCGGCAAGCTGAAGCTCCGCCCGGCAGCGCACCAAACGTCGCGACACTTCGCTGATTCGCCGACGGATCAGCGCACGGGGCAAGACTGCTAGAACCACAAGGCCATCTTAGGAGCCCGCCCGCCCGGGAACCTCAGAAGGTCTGCTCCACAAACCGCTCCAGGTGGCGCAGCGTGCGCACCTCGAAAGTTCCGTCGCAGTGAGCGCCGTACTCGTTCATGATGGAGTCCCCGGTGTTCCAGTAGGAGCGCGGCTCGGGGTTCAGCCAGAAGACCCGCCGAGCCTTACGCTTCAGTTCGCGCATCACCCAAGAGCCGGAAGCGTGATAGTTGTTGCGGGCGTCGCCGAGGATCATGACGGTGGTCTTAGGCCCAACCGCTGTCCCGTAGCGATCCCAGAACACTCCTAGGGCGTGGCCGTAGTCAGAGTGGCCGTCCACCCAGACCACATCCGCAGTGGTGTTCACCCGGTGAATAGCCTCAGCAATGTCGTCGCTGGATTCGAAGAGCTTGGTGACCTCGTCTAAGCCGTCAATGAACACGAAGGAGCGCACCTTGGTGAAGTGGCTGCTGATGGCGTAGACAAGGTGCAGCGTGAAGCGGGCGAAGGCTGCTACCGAGCCGCTGATGTCGGCAATGACCATGATCTCGGGCTTGGCCGGCCGCTTGTAGCGAAAGTGCGGCTCTGCGAGCGCGCCGCCGTAGCTAAGCGACTGCCGGATGGTCCTGCGGAAGTCCAGCACGCCCCGTCGACGGTGGCGCCGGCGGCGGGATAAGCGCGCCGCCAGCTTGCGGGTCAGGGGATCGATGGCCTTGCGCAGCGATTCCATCTCCTCCCGAGTGGCGTGCATGAACTCCACATCCTCCGGTAGAGGCTTGCGCAACGTCCGAGCCATTGCCTCGGTGCCGCGATCGGCTACCAGCCGACGGCGAATCTCGGCCTCCACTTCCTTGCGTAGCTGATCGATGCGCGCCTCCAGCTCGTCGCGCTCGAGGCGCTCCTCCAGCGACGTGAGCGGTCGTCCTGCCTGCTCTCGGATGGTCTCTAGAAGCTGCTCTAGCAGGGCCTCTAGGTTCAGATTGCGCAGCGTGCGATAGAGGTAGTAGGTGCCGCCCACCGGCCGCCCCGGCTCCATACCGGCGTAGCGCTGCATGGCGCGCCGGGCCACCGCCCGCAACTGAGCCTTATCACCCTGCAGCAGAGCGGCGAACAGCAGCCGGGAGAGTTCGTCGTCACTCAGCGACTCGCCGCTACCTGCCTCCTGGCTCTGAGAATCTACTAACTCCGGCTTAGCCCGATCGTCAGCCCACGAGCCGCCCTCCGGCTCGTACTCTGCGCCCCGCAAAGAAAAGTAAACCTCGAAGAGGGTCTCGAAGGCCTGCCGGTGGGGGTAGTTCTTCACCAGTGTGGCCGCCAGGGCAGACTTGAACGCCTGCCGGTCGCCGAGCGGGATATGTCGCACCGCCTCCATGGCGTCTAGGTGCTCGGTGAGGCTGACCGGCAGGCCAGCGCGGCGCAACTCGGCAATAAAGCCTCCGAGCATCCCCAGCAGCGGCGAGTCCGCCAAAGAGACGCCGGCCGATTCAGGCGGAGCTGTCATAGATGAGATGTCATAACTGTGATGTCATAACCAGATCCCAGCTGCGGACCGCCTTAGTTTCAGCACCTCCCCAACTGCTCAGCTAGGCAGTCCAGCGGCCATGGCGTCGCCGGTAAAGAACTCTTTGAGCGCTTTCTCGATGTCGCTGCGGTGTTTCAGCAGGGTGTTCAAGGTCCCGGCCGCAGTCTCGGCGTCGATGTGTTCAACCCCGAGCAGAACCAGCGTACGCGCCCAATCCAGAGTCTCGGAGACCGACGGGGACTTCTTCAAGTCCAACTGGCGGACCGAGCGAACGATGCGCGCTACCTCGTCCGCCAGCATCTCGCCGATATCGGTCACCTTGGTAAGCACGATCTCCCGCTCTCGCTGCACCTCGGGATAGTCGATGTAGAGATAGAGGCAGCGCCGCTTGAGAGCCTCAGAGAGTTCGCGAGTGTTATTGGAGGTTAAGAACACTAGGGGAATCTGGGTGGCTTCCATAGTGCCAAGCTCGGGTATAGAGACCTGGTAGTCGCTGAGGATCTCCAACAACAGGGCCTCGGTTTCTACCTCAACACGGTCCACTTCGTCTACTAGCAGCACGACGGGATCCCTAGCCCGGATGGCCTCCAGCAGCGGACGGGTCAGCAGAAACTCTTCGGAGAAAATGTCATCGGAGATTTCCTCCCAGTCGCGCGACTCGGCCTGAATGCGGAGCAGTTGCTTCTTGTAGTTCCACTCGTACAGCGCTTTGGACTCGTCGATGCCTTCGTAGCACTGCAGTCGGATGAGCCGTGCACCGCACATCTCTGCCACACTCTTGGCTAGTTGCGTCTTGCCTGTCCCTGCTGGCCCTTCGACCAGCACGGGCTTGGCCAAGCGGTCGGCCAGGTAGACCACCCCGGCGATGGGTTCGTCGGCGAGGTATTGCACGCCGTTGAGAGCGTCACGCACGGCTTTGACACTGGCGAAGCGGTGGCTCATCAGGCTGTCAGGCTAAGGCACGGTCGCTGGAGCCCCGCACTGTTACCCATACCCAGTCTTGGCTGGGCTCTGCGTGGTGGTGGCACTTGGCCGCACTGTTACCCATACCTGGTCTTGGCTGGGTCAGTCGCGGCGGGCTGCCCAGAGGCGCCGTCGTAGTGGTAGTAGCAGGTGGCGGGCCGCGGGCTGGCCGCAGATGTTGGCGACCAGCAGGTAGACAGCCCCGGAGGGGACCAAGCAGACCGCTGCGGTTAGCAGGTGTGGAGCTTCCGCCATGAGCCGCTGTAGCAGGTATCCGACCAGCCCCGCCAGCACCGCTGCGGGCACCAGCCGTCCCGCTAGGCGGCCAAACGGCGGGCGCAGCCCGAGCGTTTGATACACCCGTCTAGCCAGCAGCCCTAACTCCAGCCAGGCCGCTACTGCCGCCGCCAGCGCTAGTCCCACCGCCCCCAGCCGCCTGATGTCGCCAGCTTGTCGAATGGTCCCGTCGAGCAGCCAAAACGCCGGCAAGTCCCCCAGCCTTCGGAGTTCTCCGTCGATCACTCCCAGCCGGTCCAGCTGAATCATCAGCACCATCCCACCCAGGGCGGCGAACAACAACCGGCCCGCGGCGATCCTGGCCGGACCTTTCGTGTCGCCCGCGGCGTAGCAGGTGTTCTGCAACAGCCGGGAGAGCCCCGCGGCCACGATGCCCAGGCTGTAAGAGGCCAGCACTAGCCATACCACGTAGGTGTCATCGGCGGTGAAGTTCACTCGCTGATAAAGCGCGCCCACTATTGGGCGCCCGAACACCACAAACGCCACGAGGGCGAAGACCAGAAACAGCAGCACTCTGGCCGCCGCTACCACCAGGCGCTCGTTCAAGCGCTCCCGTATCTCCTGTTCTCGCGCCAGTTCGGGCAGGTCCGCGGCAGCCACCGACACCGCGAAAACGCTGATAGGCATGAGGTATAAAACCTGAGCCCGGTCCAGGTAGGCAATAGCCCCCGTGGCTAGCAGCGACGCCAGGATCACATCTACGTAGCTCGAGATCGTGACCACCCCGCGACCTGCTACCGCCGGGCCGAAACGGCGAACCACCTCGCGCACCCCACGCAAACGCAGTTGCAAGCTGAGGCGCAGCCGCGGCACCAAAGAAACCACGTAGGGGACCTGCACGGCGAACTGCAAAGCGCCCCCCACCAGCACACCCCAAGCCGCCGCCTCAGCAATACCAGTCTCGGCGGCGCCGGCGATCCCCGCAGCCGCCACCGCGGCGACTATGGCCACGTTCCACAACACCGGCGCCACGTAGGAGAGGAAGAAGCGCCGGTGGGCGTTCAGCACGCCAAGACACCAGGCAGCCAACACGATCAACCCGATACCCCCAGCCATGATGCGGATCAATACCACCGTCAGCTCGTGCCGGATGCCGGAAAACCCGGGTGCCACGATCCAAGTAAGCGGCTCGGCTAAGAAAATCGCCAACAGCACCAGCCCACCGGTGAGCACCGTCAACAATCCGGCCACCGCACCGGCCAGCCGGCCCGCCCGAGCTTCGTCCCCCTCCTCCAACACCTGGGCGTAAACCGGAATAAACGAAGCCGACAACGCCCCCTCGCCCAGCAGATTCTGCAACAGCTTCGGGATCCGTAAAGCCGCCCCGAAAGCATCAGCCGAAGCCCGCGTGCCCAGAAAAGCCCCAAGAACCGCCTCACGGGCAACCCCCGAAAAGCGCGACAGCACCACACCCGCCCCAACGACGGTGGCACTCCGCCCGCTGCGCCGACGACGCTCGCTGAACCCTCCCGCCGCCGACGCCTCATCGCCGGCGAACAACCTTCGGTAGAATCCCCGCACGACAAGAGCGTAATCAGCGCTGCTTAGAGCACTTGGGAGGCACACCGTGGAGGCATCAAAGGCATCCGCCACTATGAGCCGCCAGAGAACACCAAAACGCCAAGCGATGGAAGAACTAGGCAAGCGCGCCCGAGCGGTAGCACCAATACTGGCCGCCACCCCAACCGACCGCAAGAACGCAGCGCTACACACCGCGGCCGAGGGGCTGAAATCCCACGTCACCGAACTGCTAGAGGCCAACGAGGGAGACCTGGCGGCAGCCCAGGAGTCTGGCATCTCGCCGAGCATGCTAGACCGGCTGCGCCTCACCCCTGCCCGTATTGACGCTATGGCAGGGGGACTGCAACAGGTGGCAGAACTCCCGGACCCCACAGGCGATATCGTCTCCAGCCAAGTTCGCCCTAACGGCCTGCACATCCAGCAGGTGCGGGTGCCACTAGGGGTCGTAGCAATAGTCTACGAAAGCCGCCCAAACGTCACCAGCGACGCTGCCGGGCTCTGCCTCAAATCCGGCAACGTGGCCTTCCTGCGGGGCTCATCTATGGCCATCCGCTCGAATCTGGCCATCGCTGAGGTACTGCGTCAGGCCTACCTGGCAACTGACCTGCCCGCCGATGCGCTGGTGCTAGTGGATGACACCAGTCGTGAGGCCGCAGTGGAGTTCATGCGGCTCAGCGACTACGTGGATTGCCTAATTCCTCGCGGCGGACCCGCCCTGATCCGCTCGATCATGGAGAACGCCACCGTACCGTTCATCCTGGACGGCGACGGCAATTGCCACGTCTACGTAGATCGCACAGCAGACCTAGACATGGCCGAAGCGATCGTGGTGAACGGCAAGACTCAACGCCCGTCGGTCTGCAACGCCACCGAGTCGCTCGTAGTTCACGCCGAGGTAGCCGCCGAGGTGCTGCCCCGCCTCGTGCAGGCTATGCCCACGGTGGAGCTAGTGGGCGACGAGGCTTCTAGGGCTTTGGCTCCGACCATTGGGGAGGCCAACGACGCCGACTACGCCACCGAGTTCCTGGACTACAAGCTCTCAGTGCGAGTAGTGGACTCGCTCGATGCGGCCATTAGCCACATCAACCGCTACGGCACCCGACATTCAGAAGTAATCGTGACCGCTGACGAAGCAGCAGCGCGCCGGTTCTGTGCTGAGGTGGACGCCGCCTGCGTGCTGGTCAACGCATCCAGCCGTTTCGTAGACGGCGAAGAGATGGGCTACGGCGCCGAGATCGGCATCAGCACCCAGAAGCTGCACGTACGAGGGCCCATGGGATTAGTCCACCTCACGGCCATCAAGAACCTCATCAGAGGTGATGGCCAAACCCGCGGTTAGCCGCCTGAGGTAGCGGCCGCCAGCAGGACTTCTGCCTTCACCTGCACATCCAGTCCGGCAGCCGTGGCTAGCAATCCGCTGCGCTGATTGGCGGTGTACAACTCCACCGAAGCGTCGGCACCCGGCGCCGTGCCGCAGTCGATTATCAGAGATTCACCGACTCTTGCCTTGACGCAGCAGACCGCCCCGCCGCGGGTGCGGTCCAAAGCAATAGCCACCCGCAGAATCCCCGCCAACATCCCCAACCTGGCCCGATCGGCCACTTTCAAAGCGGCAAACTCTGGATGGCTCAAGCGGGGAAGCGCTTTGCGCTGGTAGCGCGCCACTAAGGCGATCAGCTCTACCTCGTGCTCGGTGAATCCCAGCAGTCGGTCACTGTTGCGGATGACGTAGTAGCTGTGCTTGTGGTGCGCCCCGCGAGCGATAAAACGCCCCACGTTGTGCAACATGCCGGCCGCCTCCAGCAGGTCCCGCTCGTAGAGCCCGAAGTGGTGGACATCGGCTAGAGCGTCGAAGAGTTGCAGAGCCAACTCAGTCACCTGACCGACGTGTGAGCGCTCTTCTTCGTATTCCTCGGCCATCCGCAGCACCGACTCTCTTCGGATGTCACTGAGATGCCAAAAGGCGTCACCGTTGCCGCCAGCGTGAACGCCATCCAACAACAAGCCCTCGCGCAAGGCGTAGCCAGACACCGTGACCTGTGGCACCTCGAAGCACTCAAACACGCCTTCCAGCAGCAGGACACCCGCCACTATTACGTCCACTCGGCGCTTGTCCAGACCTCCTAGCTCTAGGCGCTCTCTCGGCTTAGGGGCTGCCAATACCGCATCGGTCACCTTTGCCAGTTCCTCCCGGCTGAACGAGACGTTGTTGAGCCAACGATCGGCACGACCATCACGCAGATACTCGACCATCTGGGCGATCGTGGCGAGCGTGCCCGAACTACCCACGACCAGCTCGTAGCCGAGCGGCAGTAGATCGTGACCTACGGGCGTCAGAAACGACCTTACATAGGCGCGGCACTCTGCCACCGCTGCAGCCTTCGCCACACCGTCGGGGAAGAATCGATCGGTGAGTCGTAAGTGGCCTAACTTGACGCTGCGCGCCGCCATTGGCTTGGCGCCCCGCCCGATCAGCAACTCGGTACTGCCCCCGCCAATGTCGATCAGCAAGACCTGCCGGTCGTACACCGAGAGCGCCTGCACCACACCCAGGTGGATAAGCCGAGCCTCTTCGGATCCCGAGATGACCTCCACCTCGACGCCGGCCTCGACGACAGCTCGATCCAGGAACTCGATCCGATTTTCGGCCTCACGGACCGCACTGGTAGCCACTGCCCGAACATCGGCACCATAAGAGTTAGCCGTCCTGACCAGACCCTTTAGCGCCTCGATTCCCCGATCGATAGCCTCGGAGGTAAGCCGGCGCATGTCGCCAGAGCCCGAGCCCAGCCGCACCACCTCCTTGTCTCTACAGAGGATCTCGAGGCCACCGCTGGGGCTGACACGGGCCACGACCAGATGGAAGGAGTTGGTCCCGACATCGATGGCGGCATGGATTTCGCCCGCCGCGCCATTCTCCACGGAACTCAATCTAACTAGGTCCCCTCAGAGGGAGCTTCCGGCGCGGTCCAACAGGCGCAGGCGCAACTGGTTCAGCACCCCGATGGTGGTGAACTGGCGGGTCCGCTCCCGATCGAAGGGAAAGATGTGGCGCCGCGCCACGATCTGGCCGTCCAGCGAGGTGGCCATCCACACCACCCCTGGCTCCTCACCGTCGGCCGGTCCGGGGCCGGCCACACCGGTGACGGCCAAAGAGCAGTCGGCGCTCAACTGCTCGCAAGCCCCCGCGGCCATTGCTCGCACCGCCGCCTCAGACACCACCGGGCCTTCTGGAACACCCAGTAGGCGATACTTGGTCTCTGCCGCGTAGGCCACCAGCGAGCCGCGGAACACGTCACTAGCGCCCGGGGTGGACACTAGGCGAGACGCAATCATTCCGCCGGTGAGCGACTCGGCGGTGGCCAGGGTGAGACCGGCCCGACGGCACAACTCCAGCACTGCCGACTCCATCGTCTCGTCGTTGACGCCGAAGACCAACCGGTCACCGACGGCGGCCCGGACAGCCGTCTCCTCGGCATCCAGGATGGCTTCCACCTCGACCTCTGTGGCAGCCTTGGCCGTGAGGCGGACCTTTAGTCCCTCCATCCCCGAGGCCAGGAACGCCAGCGTGGCACTCCCGAGGTCGTCGAGTCGCGCCATCACGCCTTCGAGCTGCTCTGCGAGACCCGACTCGGACTCGCCCCAGGTGCGCAGCGTGCGGCTACGAATCACTGAGGCCACGCCGGCCCTTTGCCGCATGTGCTCGGCTATCCAGCCGGTCATCATCTCCTGCATCTCCCAGGGCACGCCCGGCACCGCGTAGACCATCGCCTGGCCCACCGGGCAGGCCAGCCCGGGAGCGGTGCCCGGAATGATGGGGATCACCTCCGCCCCCTCGGGAACGTCAGCCTGGCGGAGGTTGTTCTGGGGCATCGGCCGCCCGCGCCGCCAGAACTTCTGCGAGATGAGATCCACCAGGTCAGAGTCTCGGCGAAGCTCCACGCCCATCACTGCGGCCAAAGCCTCACGGGTGATGTCATCGGGAGTGGGGCCTAGTCCGCCGCAGACGACCACGAAATCGTTACGAGAGATCGCCGTTTGGAGCACCGCGGTGATGCGCCCGAGGTTGTCACCCACCTTTGTCTGATAGCAGGAGTCGATTCCCAGACTGGCCAGGTGCTCACCGATCCAGGCCGAGTTGGTGTCGATCACCTGGCCTAGCAGCAGTTCGGTGCCAACAGCCACAACCTCACACTTCACGTCGCACTCCCGGCAGCCGCTTCATTGGAGGCGGCGACTCGACGGCCGTCGTAGAGGTACAGCAGCCCGGTCCAAAGGGTTGCTGCGACCGCCAGCAGCCAAAAGGCACCGATGAACCGCTCTACGGCCACCGATCCGGTAGCCGCCAGCGGCGGCAACAGTGTCAGGATCACTGCCAGACCCTGAAAGATGACCTTCCACTTAGCCGAGCGCCGGGCCGGCACTGACAGCCCCCGCCGAGCGTAGAGCACCCGAAATCCGCTCATCCACAGCTCCCGCGCGGCGATTAGGGCCACCAGTAGCCAGCCAACCCGGCCGATGGCGGCCAGAGTTGCCATGCAGCCCAGTACCACCACCTTGTCAGCAAGTGGGTCCAGGAAGGCGCCTGCTCGAGTCTCGGTGCCGGTGCGACGGGCTAGGTAACCATCCCAGGCATCGGAGGCAGCAAACACCAGGGCCACAGCCACAGCCAGCCACGAAGCCCCTGCGTCGTCGCGGGCTCGCAGGATCAACCAAAACAACACCGGCGAGGCGCCGATGCGAGCCAAAGTGATGAGATTCGCCGAGGTGGACAAACCCAAGCCTCGCGTTGGCGCCGATTCGCTCACCGGGACGCCTCAACTCCGGAAGCTACCCCGGCAGCGTCTAACCGCACCGCGCTCAGATCCACCCCGGCCGCCCCGGTGATCTGTACCCGCGCAAAGCTCCCCGGCTCCAAATCGGCTGGCACTTCTACAATCCCGTCAATCTCGGGGGCCTCCCGATGACTTCGTGCTTCACCCGGTCGATCCACCAGGACCGTGGTTTTGCTGCCGACGAGGCTGCGTCGACGCTGCTCGGTGATCTCGTCACACAGCTCTCGCAGTTCAGCCATACGCTCGGCCACCAGCGGCGCCGCCACTTGCCTGTCCAAATCGGCAGAATAAGTGCCCTCCTCGGCCGAGTAGGGGAACACCCCCACCCAGTCCAGTTCCGCCTGGGCAACAAACTCCAGCAGAGCGTCGTGGTCCTCCTCGGTCTCGCCGGGGTAACCCACTATGAAGTTGGAGCGAAAAGCCGCCTGCGGAGCTTGCCGGCGGATCTCGGCGATGCGGGCCGCGAAACGCTCACCGTCCCCCCAGCGGCGCATCCGGCGCAGCAGCGGGCGCGAGGCATGCTGCAGCGACAGATCAAAGTAGGCCACGCCAGTGGCCAAGATGGCTGTAATCAGTTCGTCGGTTAAGTCCGACGGGTAGAGGTACAGCAGACGCACCCACGGCACCAGATCCCGAGCTGCCTCTAGTAGTGACACCAGCAGCCGCTCCCCTTGACCGCCGTCGCGACCGTAGGAAGCCAAGTCTTGAGCCACCAGCACTACCTCAGGGGCACCCAGGGTCGCTATCTCATGCAGAATCGACTCGGGGGTCCGCGAACGTTGCGGCCCCCGGAAGCTGGGAATGGCGCAATAGCCACAGCGGCGGTCGCAGCCTTCGGCGATCTTCACGTAAGCCCACGGCGCCTGAACTGGTGGCCTGGGCAGGTTCAGCAAGTCCATACGAGGCAACGGGGTTCCCCCAGAGACCTTTAGGGGGCGACGCAGCCCGCGTCGAGAGGCACCCGGCGCGAGAGGTTCGCCGAAACCGGCTACCGCGTCGATCTCAGGGCACTCCCGTAGCAGCCCGCGACCTTCTCGCTCCGCCAGGCAGCCGGTCACAACCAGCTGGGATCCGGCGCGCCGCTGCTCCGCCAGACTGCTAATAGCCTGTCGGGATTCGTGCCTGGCCTCGGCGATAAAGGCGCAAGTATTCACCACCACCAGATCGGCCTCGGCCACCTCGGTTGCCTGGCGATACCCGTCGGCAGCCAGCGTTCCGGCAAGCTTGTCGGAGTCCACCTGGTTCTTGGGGCACCCCAGGGTCTCTAACCAATACCGCCTCGTCACGAACAGAGCGTACCCCCGCCATCCTGTAGCCCCGGTAGCCTAAGAGTCACAAGCTGGCCAGCCTCAAAGCTCCACACCCAACCGACCAGAAGAGAGGCTTCAATGACCGAATGGTGGAACGCCCTTACCGGTGACCTGCAGGTCTTTTACCTCATCGGCATCGTCTCGGGTGCGCTCTTGATTCTGCAGTTGGTGCTTATGACCCTTGGGTTCGGGCTGGACTTCGACCTGGACTTCGACAGCAGCGACGCCGATGTGGGCTACCTGTCGCTGCGCAGCCTCACGGCTTTCTTCTTCGCCTTTGGCTGGACGGGCGTGTTGATGAAACAGGGCGACAACTCCACGGCGGTATCGGTGATCGTGGCCGTCGTAGTGGGACTGGCGGTATTTTTCCTGGTGGCGCTGATTTGGCGGCGCTTCGCCAGGATGAACGAGAGCGGCTCTTTGGACTATCGCAGCGCCATCGGCGTGAATGGAACCATCTACATTCCGGTGGCCGCCAATCGCAGCGAGCCTGGGAAGGTGGAGGTAATGGTGCAGGGACGGATGCGCGTGATCGACGCCTACACCACTTCTGGTGAGGATCTGCCCGCCAAGACTCGGGTGAAGGTTACAGATTTGGTGGATCCCACGACCGTTCTGGTCGAGCCGCTGTCATAGCACTAGACCAAGGGGCGCCGGACCGAAATAATATCCAGGCTCATATCTGCTGGAAGGAAACCAAATGTCAGCAATCATCGCTCTAGTCGTCGGCCTTGTGGTCGTACTCTTGATCGCGATTCTTTGGGTGGCTTCGCGCTACAAGCGCTGCCCTTCGGATCGAATCCTCGTGATCTACGGCCGCGTTGGGGGCGTCGGCGAGTCGGCCCGCTGCCTGCACGGCGGGGGCGCCTTGGTCTGGCCCATTGTTCAGGGCTACGCCTTCTTGGATCTCACGCCGATCCCCATCGAGATCAAGCTGCAGGGCGCGCTGTCGCAGCAGAACATCAGGGTCAATACCCCAGCTACTTTCACCGTCGGTGTCTCAACCGAGCCCGGCGTCATGCAAAACGCCGCCGAGCGGCTGCTGGGGCTCAGCCTCGCCGAAGTGGAGAACCTGTCGCGGGACATCATCTTCGGGCAGATGCGCGTGGTCATCGCCACTATGCCCATTGAGGAGATCAACGCTGACCGGGAAAAGCTGATCACCAACATCACCGAGTCACTGGAGATCGAGTTGCGCAAGGTGGGCCTGCGACTCATCAACGTCAACATCCAGGACATCACCGACGAGTCGGGTTACATCGACGCCTTGGGCCGAGAAGCTGCGGCCAGGGCCATAAACGAGGCCAAAATCAAAGTCTCCGAGCAGGAACGTGACGGCGACATCGGTGCTGCCGAGGCTCAGCGGGAGCGCCGCATCAAGGTGGCGCAGGCCAACGCCACAGCCACCGAGGGGGAGAACGAGGCCAAGGTCACCGTGGCTCGATCCGACAGCCAGCGGCGCCAGCAGGAGGCGGAGGCAGAGCGGGCCGCCACTGCGGCCGAACGCGTTACCACGGCACGCGCCGAAGAGGAATCTTTTGCCGCTGAGGCCGCCGCCGAGGTCGCCCGAGCCTCCCGGGAGAAGGCCTCCCAGGAAGCCGACATCGTGGTGCCAGCCGAAGTGGAACGCGAGCGGGTCCGCACCCTGGCCGAGGCCGAAGCCGACCGCATCCGGCTAGTCAAGGGCGGTGAGGCCGACGGTCAGCGGCTGTTGATGGAGGCCGAGGCCATGGGTCTGCTAGCGCTGATATCTCGTCGGGCCGAAGGTCTTGGCCAGCTCGTGGATCGCACGGGAGGCGAGCCTCAGCTAGCGGCGCTGATGCTTATCGCTGAGCAGCTTCCCAACCTTGTCGCCGAGCAGGTCAAGGCCATCGCCAACCTGAAGATCGACCAGGTCACGGTGTGGGACTCCGGCGGCGGCAACGGCGAGCGCGGCAGCACCGCCAACTTCCTTTCCGGCCTGATCGGAGCGCTGCCGCCGCTGCAAGACCTAGCAGCCCAGGTAGGCGTGAAGCTTCCCTCCTATCTCGGCGAGATGGACGGCCCCGGCACCTCAGAGAAGCTGCGGCGTCTGGCCGAGGCAATCCAGGCCGAGACTGGCGAGAACGAGACCAGCGAGGCCGAGACTGACACAGGCGAGGCCGACGGCCGCGCTGAGTAGCTCTTGACCAGTCCGCCCGATCGTTGTTTCAGGACATCAAGATAAAGGGAAGCGCAACCCCGTAGGCGACTACGAGTACGGCACCTTCCCAGCGTTCCAGTTGCCGTTGGCGGCGGGGAGTGGCTAGGAACAACACCGCCAGCAGTGTTAGGCCAATCATGGTCCCGGCAGCAATCCAAGGCGTCCCCTCACCGCCGAGACCTCCAGGCCGGACTATCACTATGACCCCGCCAATCGCAAGACTGTTGAAAATGTTGCTACCGAGCACATTGCCCAACGCCAGCATCAGCTGGCCCCGACGGATACCCACCAGCGCCGTAGCTAACTCGGGCAACGACGTGCCAAGAGCCACCAGGCTGAGCCCCACCAGACCGGTGGCAATACCGAGGCGGGCAGCAATACCGGTAAACCCGTCTACCGAAACCTGCGCCCCCAACGCAATCGCCACCACGCCCAGAATCTTGCGCCAGAGTTCACCCCGGCTGCGTGGAGCCAATCGCTGAACCGCAGCATCGATCCAGCGGTCCAACAACCCTTCAGAGTCCGCATCGGCTTCGGCGCTTGCGGTCTCACCAGTTCGCCCTTCCGCGGGATTCCCAGCCGCCGGATCCTGCAGCAGCCACCACGTAACACCCACCATGGCGGCGATCAGCACACCGCCTTCCCAGCGCTGGATGACGCCGCCAGTCAAAAGCAGGCAGCCGAATAACCCCACAGCCAACACCGAGGCCGGCACTCGCCGCCACGCAGACCGGTCGGCCTGGATCGGTGCTGCTAGCACCGCTACGCCAAGCACCAGCCCAATGTTGGCCGTGTTCGAACCCACTATGCCGCCCAGCCCGAGGGCGGGGTCACCCTGCGCGGCCGCAGTTATGCCCACCAGCAACTCGGGCAGGCTCGTGCCGAAGCCCAGGATCACCGCACCTACAACTACTGGCGACATGCCTCGGCGAGCCGCCAGCCGAGCCGCGCCTGCGACCAGCCAGCGGCTTCCCACTAGCAGCAGCGCCAACCCCACGAGCGCCAAGACGACATCGCCGGCCATCTTTAGGCCCCACCCTCCGCTAGAGGGCGCTTCGCCGGTTGGCTCATGTGCTACTTACCGCTAAGGCGCTAACAGCACCATGTCGTCGCGGTGGATTAGCTCCTCTGGCATTCCAGCTTCGTGCTCTTCGCTGCGACGACCGATAACGCCGTCGAGGCGCGCCGAAGGCAACTGCACTAGTCCCTTAGCAAAAGCCTCTCCGTCCGGCCCCGTCACCTCCACAGCATCACCGGCCACGAAATCACCATGCACCGAACACACACCCACCGCCAGCAACGATTTGCCCCGCTCCACAAGCGCCCGGCGGGCACCCTCGTCAACCTCTAGTTTGCCGACGGACCGTACCGCAAAAGCAATCCAGAGCTTTCGGGCACCCAGCCGTTGCGCCCGTGGCCGGGCCAGCGTGCCCACGTTTTCGCCAGCCACGGCGTCGCTTAACACACCTGGACGGCGTGCCGAGGCGATTACTGTTGGAACCCCGGCCCAACTGGCGATTTTGGCCGCGGAGAGTTTCGAAGCCATCCCACCGCGGGAGTCGGCGCTGCCGGTGCCGCCGGCAGCGGCCTCCAGAACCCGGTCGATCTCCTGGATCTCGCTTATCAGCGACGCCTCTTGGGAGAGACGCGGGTCGGCAGTGTGCAAGCCCTCAGTGTCGGTGAGGATCACCAGCAGATCTGCCTGCACTAGCTGCGCTACCAGAGCAGCAATCCGGTCGTTGTCCCCAAACTGGATCTCATCATCGGAAACAGCATCGTTCTCGTTAATAACTGGGATTACGCCCCGCGAGAGCAGGCACTGAAGCGTGTCACGCACCCTCAGGTAGCGGTTTCGCTCGAAGAAGTCCAGAGGTGTCAGCAGAATCTGTCCCGCCACTAAGTCTAAAGAGGCAAAGGCCTCGTTGTACATCGCCATGAGATGGCTTTGTCCCACCGCGGAAGAGGCCTGCAGGAGCACAGGATCGCTGGGCCGAGTTTCGAACCCCAGCAGCCAGCGACCCGCCGTGATCGCCGCTGAAGTCACTAGCAGTATCTGGTGCCCGTCGGTGTGCAACTCAGCTAGCAGGCCACATAGACGGCCAATCTCGGCGGTGTCCACGTGGCCGGAATCATCCACCAGCGATGAGGTGCCGACCTTGACGACTACGATCATCTGCCGCTGCGATCCGAAGAGACCGTGGCTACTGCCTCGTCGGGCTCGTACTCGAAGACCATCTTGCCGATGCGTACTTCATCGCCAGGGCGGGCCCCAGCACGGGCCAACTCTCGATCTACTCCCAGCGCCCGGAGTCGCTGGGCCACGTAATCCTGAGCCTGTGGATCGGTGAGGTCCGATACCCCTACCGCCCTCAAGGCCGGGCGCCCCAGAACCCGCCAGGCGCCGTCCTGGCGCTTGACGCTGATGGCATCGGTTGCATCGGCTGCGCTCGGACGGTGCACCACGGGCTCCTGGTTGGGGGCCGGCGACGGCTCATCGCTGCGGGCCTGGCGAACCAGGCTGGCCAAGCGCCCAGTCAACTCGGCAATGCCGACGCCGGTTACCGCCGAGATGGCCATGTCGGCTTGTGACAGGCTGGCGGTAGCTACGTCTGCCTTCGAGCCGACCACGAGGCGACGGCGCTGCAACAATTCGGGGCGATAGGCACCCAACTCGCCTGTCAGGATGCGCAACTGCTCTGCTGGCGTCGCTTCGGCGGTTGGCCCCAGGTCGATTAGCAGAACCAAGGCTCGAGCCCGCTCAATGTGGCGCAAAAAGCGGTGACCCAGCCCCCGACCCTCGCTGGCCCCTTCGATGAGGCCGGGTACGTCAGCAACGACAAACTCCTCCCCCTCGGCGGTCACGACAACGCCTAGGTTGGGGATCAACGTGGTGAACGGATAATCGGCGATCTTGGGGCGGGCAGCCGACAGGCGCGAGATCAGCGTGCTCTTACCGGCATTCGGAAGGCCCACCAACGCCACGTCGGCTAACAACTTCAACTCCAGCCGTAGCCATCGCTCCTCGGGCTGTTCGCCCTGTTCGGCAAAGCGTGGAGCACGTCGCCGATTGGTCAGAAAACGAGCGTTTCCCCGTCCGCCGGCACCACCCGGCGCAGCCAGCCAACGCTGACCGTGGACCACTAGGTCCACCAAACGCTCACCCTCGCCCGAGAGCACGACTGTGCCCTCGGGCACCTTCACGAACAGGTCAGCACCGGAGGAACCGTGGCGCCGACCGCCGGATCCGTGCCCGCCCGAGGTTGCTCGGCGGTGGGGATGATCTCGGAAAGCCAGCAGCGAAGCCACATTGCGATCGGCTTCCAGCCAGACATCGCCACCACGGCCACCATCACCCCCATCGGGACCACCCCGATCTACGTGCGCTTCGCGCCGGAAAGACACGCAGCCGGCCCCCCCGTCACCGCCGCGCAGGCAAAGTGCGCACTCGTCGACGAACTCCGCCATAGTGCAAGAATAAGGTGTCGCCCCTGCGGCAGGGGCTCAGAGACTGGGTAACGGTCAGTCGGCGAGGACGTCTACCAGCCGGCGGCGGCCGCGAGACCCGAACGACACTCGCCCATCGGCGGTGGCGAACAGGGTGTCGTCTCCGCCGCGGCCCACGTTGTGGCCAGGATGAAACTTAGTACCGCGCTGGCGCACGATGATAGAACCAGCCGTGACCCAGGTTCCGTCGTATACCTTCACACCAAGCCGCTTGGCTTGAGAATCTCTGCCGTTGCGGGTAGAGCCCCCGCCCTTGGTCTTGGACATAACTAAGCCATCCCGATCTCGGTAATCTCCACCAGCGAGTGCCGCTGGCGGTGGCCCCAACGTCGTCGCTGGTTGCTCTTCGACTTGTAGGTAAAACCCCTGATCTTGGGACCTTTAGTCTCTTGCAAGACCCGTCCCCTCACCGCCACGGCGGTCAACTCGGCTGGCGTAGCTAGCACCCTGTTGCCATCCACGAACAGCACGGGACGAAGATCCACCTCTGTGCCGGCCTCGGCGAGCAACTCGGTAGTAATCACCTGGCCTTCGCTCACGCGATACTGCTTACCGCCGGTTGCCACAACTGCGTACATACCAGCTACACGCTATCGCTGCCGTCGGATCCGCCCAACAGATCCTCGTCCAGTTTGATCCCCCAGCCGTCGCAGTCTTCGCAGGCACGTGAGAGGGATTCCAAGAGGCCCTCACCGATCCGCTTACGGCTCATCTCCACAAGCCCCAGCGCCGAAATGTCGCTTACCCGGGTATGCGTCTTGCTCTGGGCCAGTGCATCGCGTAGGGCGACCATGACCTTCTGGCGGTTGGCCTTGCTATCCATGTCCACGAAATCCACCACGATGATTCCACCGATATCGCGCAGGCGTAGCTGGCGGGGGATCTCGACGGCGGCCTCCAAGTTGTTCGCCAGGATGGTCTCTTCCAGGCTCGTGGAGCCCACGTTGCGGCCGGTGTTGACATCGATCACGGTCATAGCTTCGGTGTGTTCGATCACCAAGGAGCCCCCTGATGGCAGCCACACTGTGCGGTCCACGGCTTTTCGAAGCTGCCCGTATACGTGGTAGCGCTCGAACAGTTCGAGGTTCTCGTTAGAGCGGTCGTAGAAGGAAATCCGCTCCGACAGCGCGGGAGCAACACTCTCTACGTACCGCGACACTGATTCGTAGAGGTCGGCGTTGTCGATTAGCACGCTGCGATAGTCAGTCGTGAACTCCTCGCGGATAACCCGCAACGCCACGTCGGGTTCTCGGTACATCAGCGCCGGAGCCTTAGAGCGCTTGGCGAGGGCAGCGATCTGATCCCACTGGGACACTAAACGCTTCACGTCCTGGCGGATCTCCTCGGCTGTTACTCCTTCAGCGGCGGTCCGCACGATGATGCCGTGCTCGGCCGGCTTGGATCCCTCTAGGACACGGCGCAAGCGGCGGCGCTCCTTGTCTGAAAGCCGCTTGGATATACCGAAGGCGTCGCTGTTGGGAACCAGCACTACGTATCGACCAGCCAGGGACACCTGCTGGGTTAGCCGGGCACCCTTATGCGCAATGGGGTTCTTGGTGACCTGGCAGAGCACGCCCTGGCCCACCTTTAGCACTTGGCCAATCTGAGGCCGGCCCGAGCGCTCTAAGTCTTCCGCGTTGAACTGTACGTCGCCCCGGTACATGATGGCGTTCTTAGGCGTACCGATATCCACGAAGGCGGCCTCCATGCCCGGCAGCACATTTTGCACGCGTCCTAGATATATGTTGCCGTGGATCTCGGTGGTGTCGTTGGCGGGCCTGGACACGTAGTACTCCACCAGCGCTCGGCCCTCCAGCACGGCCACATGAGTAGCGTCGGCAGTGACGTGGATGGCCATTAGATAGCGGCCCACCGGCCGACCCTTGCGGGCGCGGCCCCGTCGGCGGGCCAGTGTCTCAGCATCCAGTTCCACCGGCTCGACATCGGTGAGAGCCTCGACGGGCTTGTGCTGTTGGCCGCCACGGGAGCCAGATCCGCGGCCGCCGCGGCGCCGACGTCGACTACCCGTGCGAGATCCGCCCTTGCCACTGCCGCTACGAGACCCCGACTGCGATGCCGACCGCGGTTTCTCCGGGGTCGCTGGCGCAGGCTTACTATCGCCGATTCGGGGCTTGCGCTGAGCCTGAGTGGCCTGGCGGGCGTCCGGTCCGGTTACTCGCCGGTTCTCGGCACTGCGGGTGTTGGTCTTGCTAGAAGTATTAGTCGTATTCTTGGTGGGTTCGGCGTCCGTTCGTGAGGACGATGACATTGTGTAGTTCCCTTCTCATTGCGCGCAAACCTCTGGCTGCGCGGCGGGAACAGCGCCGATCGAAGCGGCGACAGCTGTGTCGCCAAGTGGCGCCAGAGCGCCGGCTTCGACAGCAAGCGGCTCAAACCGCGCGCCGTCCCGCGTAATCCATTGGTGTAGCCGCCGGACTCGCCCGGCAGCTAACGGTGGGGCGGTCAGCCGCAGGAACTCTGCGGGCCTCACCGCCCTGGGTTTCGTGCCTAGTTCGGCAACGAGGATGCTCCCCGAGGAGGCATCCAGAATGTGGATATCGCCGACAGCCGTGCGCACATCGGAGTTGGTTACCTTCCCTTTGCGCTGGCGCTCAAGCGGAAGGCTGTCCGCCGATCGCACCCGTTCTGCCCAGCCGGCAGCAAACTCAGCGTCCTCCTCTGCAAGTGCGAAGGACCAAGTGCAACTGGTTACGGCTTCTTGCAGTGAGACCGAGTCGGGGCGCAGCGGGCAGGCGTCACTTACCGTCATACCCACCGGCAGCACCTCGTCTAGCCGCTCGGGCATGACGGAGGCCCACTGGTAGGCCTCCTCCGGAGTCGCCCGCAAGTCCACGTCGAGATACTCAGCGACCGATTCCTGGCCGGTTGCCAGGGCTAGGCCAAAAGAGATCCGCGGGTGCGGGCTGAACCCCTGCGAGTAGGCCACGGGCAACTCGGCCCGTCGCAAGGCACGCTCCCAGATGCGGGCCGTGTCACGATGGCCACAGAAGCGAATTTTTCCCTGCTTAGTCCAGCGCATGCGCACTCTCATGAGCAACTGGCCCTCATGAGACACCAGCCAGCGGGCGCTTCTCTAGCAGCTGCACCGGCACCGGGCCAGTGTGTAGCAGATTCTGGCCCGTGCCCTGGCTTCCGCCGGCTGGTGGCACCGCCGAGGCCACGACATGCTCGATGCCGTAGCCGGTGCAGGCCCCGCAGTCGTAGCACGGAGTCCAGCGGCAGTCCTCCAGACCCGACTCCGCCAGCGCGTCCTGCCAGTCCTGCCAGAGGAAGTCCTTGTGCAGGCCCGCTGACAGGTGATCCCAGGGAAGCGGCTCGTCCTCGCTGCGGTGCCGATAGGCAAAGTCCTCCAGCGACAAGCCGTGGCGGCCCATGGCATCTAACCACAACTGGTAGTCGAAGTACTCCGACCACTCCTGGAAAGTGCCTCCGCTACGCCAGACGTCCTCAATGACCGCGCCGAGTCGGCGGTCGCCCCGGCTGGCAAGCCCCTCTACGAGGGTGGCTTCTGGGTCGTGCCACTTAAGCTTCACGTTGCGATCCGAACGCAGATCGTCAGCTAGCAGAGCCAGCTTGCGGCGCAGTTCGACGACGGTGTTCTGGCCAAACCACTGGAATGGCGTCTGCGGCTTGGGCACAAAGCCGCCCACCGATACCGTCACCGACGCCCCGCGGACGTGGCGACGCCCCACCTCCACGCAGCGACGGGCCAAGGTGGCGATCCCCAGCACGTCCTCGTCGGTCTCCGTGGGTAGCCCCACGAGGAAGTACAGCTTCACCCTGCGCCAGCCCTGCGAGAAGGCACTCTCGACCGCCGCTTCCAGATCTTCGCTGCTGATGAGCTTGTTGATCACCTGACGCAGCCGCCACGACCCAGCCTCCGGAGCGAAAGTCAGGCCGCTGCGGCGGGCGCGCTGCAACTCAGCTGCTAAGCCCACGGTAAAGGCGTCGACTCGCAAACTAGGCAACGAGACCGTCACAGCCGGACAGCCGGCACCACCGGTGGCGGGTCCCGCGACCTCTGACACCAGTTCCTGGATGCCGCTGAAGTCGGCGGTGGATAGCGAGGTGAGGGCCACCTCGTCGTATCCCGTGCGCCGCAGCCCCTCGGAGATCATAGTGCGAACCTGCTCTGCGGGCCGCTCGCGCACGGGCCGAGTGATCATCCCGGCCTGGCAGAAACGACACCCCCGCGTGCAGCCCCGGAACACCTCCACGTTGAGGCGATCGTGCACTACCTCGGTGAGCGGCACCAACTGTCGCTTGGGGTACGGCCAGTCGGCAAGCGAGGCAATGGTTCGCTTTTGGACAGTTTCGGGGGCGCCGGGCCAGCGGGGCTCGACCACCGCCGAGGTCCCGTGATAGCTCACCTCGTAGGCAGCCGGGACGTAGACGCCCTCCAGCCTGGCTAGCGCCCTAAGCACTCGCTGGCGGCCCTCTGCCCGATGGCCAGCAATAATCTCGGTGATCTCCCCGACCGCCTCCTCGCCGTCACCGAGCACGAAGAAGTCCACGAAGTCAGCAAGCGGCTCGGGGTTGAAAGCGCAGTGCCCACCTGCGCCGACTAGCAGATCGTCCTCGGAGCGCTCAGCTGCGCGTACGGCCACACCGGCCAGGTCGATGAGGTTCAGCACGTTGGTGTAGACCAACTCCGAAGAGAGATTGAAAGCCAACACATCGAAGGCATCGGCACCTAGGTGACTGTCCACCGAGAACAGAGGTAGGCCCTCCCGGCGCAGCAGGGCCTCAAGATCAACCCAAGGGGCATAGGCGCGCTCGGCGGCAGCGTCGGGACGCTCGTTCAGAATCTCGTACAGGATTTGCAGGCCCTGGTTGGGCAGGCCGATCTCATAGCTGTCGGGGTAGCAGAGAAGCCAAGCCACCTTGGTCGGATCGTGGATAGCCGAGCACGCTCCCTCCTCACCACCGATGTAGCGTGCCGGGCGTTGGACCTGATCTAAAAGAGGCTCCAATCGAGACCAAAGCGAACTCACAAAGCTCAGGCTACCGGCCCTACTCCTAGCCGGTGCCGACCGGTCAGCTGGCTCGCACTAGGTGGCGCCGCATTGAGACGTTCAGCACGAGCCCCAGTGCCATCATCGTGGTGAGGATCGACGATCCGCCATAGGACAGCAGCGGCAGAGGGATCCCGATCACCGGCATGATGCCTGCAGCCATCCCCACCGTCTGGAACACCTGGAAAAGCACCATGCACAAAACGCCAGTAGACAGCAGCGAGCCGAACAGGTCGCCAGCCATGCGGGCTGAGCGCCAGATTCGCCAGAGCAAGACCGCCAGCAGTCCCAACGCCAATGCACTCCCCAAAAATCCCAGTTCCTCCCCTACGACGGTGAAAATAAAGTCAGTCTCCTGAGCGGGTACTAAGCCGCTGCGAGTCTGGGTGCCCTGCCCGTACCCCTGGCCAGTAAGCCCGCCGTTACCGATGGCGATCTGAGCCTGCTCGATGTTGAAGGTGTCTCCCGCGTCGCCACCGGGATTGAAAATCGATTCGAGGCGTTGCCGCTGGTACTCCTCCACGATCCCCGAGTTCAGGATTAATCCCAGCCCGATCAGTCCCAGCAGAGTTGCTGCCACGATGTGTCGTACCTGGGCCCCCGCTACGAGCAGCATCCCCATTGCGATAATGGCAAAAACGACGGCCGTGCCAGCGTCGGGCTCCAGCAGGATTAGCACCATCGGCACGCTGACCAGCCCCAGAGCCACAAGCAGTTGGCTCAGCGTCAGGCGACCCCCAAAACGAGCCGCATAGTGGGCGAGCAACAAGATCATCGCCAGCTTGCCGAACTCCGAGGGCTGCACCTGGTAGCCACCGAAGACGAACCAGGCCCGGGCCCCTTGGCGCTCAGCACCCAGCGGGGTCAGCACCAACAGCAGCACTAGCAAGGTGGAGGCGTAAGCCGGCCAGGCCAGCGAGCGGAAACGCCGATAGTCGAGGGCGGTGAAGGCTGCCCCTAGCAGTACTCCGATAATGGCGAACAGAGACTGGCGCCGAAGGTAGAAGTCACTGTAGGCCTCGGGGTCAATGCCCCGGGTGGCGCTGTAAATCAGCGCAATTCCGAAGAGCGTCAGAGCTAGCGTCGCGACCACCAGAATCACATCGGCATGCAGCCAGGCAGCCAGTGGGGGGACCCGTGGCAGCATGCGACGCCTTGAAGGCCCGCCACCTATCACGGTCATGGCTGCGTCACCAGCGGCACATCGACCATGTCCTGGCGTGGAATATCTACCGGCGCCTCAGGGACCCGGTCTAGGGCTATCGCCTCCAGCACGCGGCGAACCGCCGGAGCCGCCGCCGACCCCCCGAAGCCTGATTCCTCCAGCAAGAACGTCACGACGTAGCGGGGCTCCGGCAGCGGCCCGAACCCTACGAACACCGCCGAGTCAGCCTTGCCCAGCACCTCCGCGGTGCCAGTCTTACCAGCTACTGGCCAGGTCGAGTGAGGGAAGCCGTCGAAGGCACTCTCAGCAGTGCCGACGTGTTGGTTGGTGCGCAGCGTCGTAGCATCCCGCATTCCGTCCAGCAGCGGCGCATGCAGATCAGCTGGCAGATAGATCCGCGACGTCAGACGTGGACGGATCTCGTTTACTACCTCACCGCTCACGGGGTCGACCATGCCGGCGGCGATATTGGGCAGGTAGAGCAGACCACCGTTAGCGAAAGCGGTAAAAGCGTTCGCCAACTGAAGCGGGGTCACCCCCAGGTCGCCTTGACCGATAGCGATGTTGACTGTGTCCCCGGTTCGCCATTCTGGGTCGGGGAACGCATCGGGATTGTTCTCGTGACGAGCCCGCTTGATCTCAGCGTCCGGGACAATCCCGGCATGCTCAAATGGGAGAGCGATGCCACTTGTCCGTCCGAACCCGAAGTCCCGAGCGGTCTGCTGAATCTGATCCTCGTCATAGCCAGTTCGGCGCGAGAACTGTTCCGCCAGCTTGTAGAAGTACACGTCGCTGGACACAGTGATGGCCAAGCGAAGATCTACGGCGCCGTTAGGGGTTCGATCGGGGTTCTCGAACTCGCACTTGCCTACGCAGTTTGCCAGCACGTGATAGCCAGGATCATTGGTGGTCTGGGTTACGTCCAAGTAGCCGTCAGGTCCCAGCAAGCCCACCGAGAGCGCCGCGTAGGACGTGATCGGTTTCATGGTCGAGGCCGGCGAGTACACCCCCTGAATAGCCCGATTGTTGAGTGGTGCATAGCTCGCTGGATGCGCTAGCGAATCGAACTCGTCCTCGCTTATGCCGCCGATGAAGGCCTGCGGGTCATACGACGGATAGCTGGCCATGGCTAGCACGTTGCCGTTGCGCGGATCCAACACCACCGCGGCGCCCGCTGGAGCCGGGAAAGTCACAAACGCCTCTTCTACGGACTCGTTTTGTTGCTGGCGAGCCTCTAGCAGACTCCGCTCAAGCTCCTCTTCTACGAGTTTCTGCAAGTCGGCGTCGATGGTGAGCACCACGTCTGTGCCCGGTTGTGGTGCCCGGTAACTCCGCTCTCGCACCACGTTTCCGACGTTGTCCACCTCGATCTCTCGCCAGCCGGGCGTACCGCGCAGGATGTCCTCGAAGGCCGACTCCACGCCGGATTTTCCGATCTCGTCCACGTTGCCGTAGCTCTTTGGATGGTTGCGGCGGGCGGCGAGCTCCTCGGCTGTGATCGTGTCGACATAGCCCAGTACATGAGCCGCCAAGTCGCCGTAGGGATATACCCGTTGGGTACGTCGGACAACCTCAACGCCGGGGAATTCCTCGTTCCGTTCGGCTAGAAACACCCTGATTTGGTCCGAGACGCCGACCGCTAGGGGGATCCGGTCAAACGGGCCATAAGCAGGATCCACCATCGCCTCGCTTAACTCCGTCGCTTTGGTGAGAACCCCAGAGCGTGAGAGCTGCCTCGCCAGCTCTACGGCTAGCCGCTGGCGCTGCTCCGGGCTGATCTGGTCACGCAGGCTTAGGGCATCGATCGTCACCACGTTCACGTTGCGGTTACCGACCAGTTCTCGCCCGTGCGCGTCGTAGATGCGGCCGCGAGGGGCAGGTTCTGGCAGCGTACGGACGATGTTGTCGGCCGCCTGGGCTACGAACTGCTCCGAGGTCAGCACCTGCAAATACCAAAGGCGCACAACTAGCGTGACTAGTAATGCTAGGCCTACCACACCGAGAATGCTGAGCCTTAGCCGGCGCGAGTCATAGCGGCTGAGCCGTCCCCTGGCCTGGCCGTTCGGCCGGTCTCTCCCGCCAGCGATTCCCTCCGAAGACCGACCACTGGTCCGCGAAACGCTCACGGCCCGGTCTTTTTGCCCAGAGCGCTGCCCAGCGCCAGCGGCGCCGGTGCTTGTGACCTGTTACCCCAAGCCCAGCGCATCAGCCACCCCGCCGGCAGGGCCAGGATGACAGACCAGAGCACCACCACGCCGAGGGTCAACAAGTAGCCGTCGCCAAAGAGATGGTCCTGACCCAGGATTTCACCCGCAAACACGTAGAGGGACAACCCCAGAGCCACAAACGGTGGCACCAGCCACCAAGTCCGCACGGTGTATCCCGCTAGCAGACCAGACGCGGCAGCCACCAGAGCGTAGGCAAAAGCAGCCAGGCCCAGCGGAGTGCCGGCAACCAAGTCGTAAAGCAGTCCCGCCGCCAGCCCGAACTTCAAGCCCCGACTCCATCCGCCCACCAACCCCCCAGCAACCGCCAGCACCAGCAGCACCTCTGGCGCCCTTCCGCTGATCCTCAGGCCATCCAGCAGTCCGACCTGAAGCACGAAGGTGGTCAGGAGCGCGAGCGCGGTCCGCAGCTCAAGCCGGATCGCCTCAGCAGACATACCTGCTCCCGCCGCTCACAGCACGTTGTCGTAGAACAATACTGTTACAAAGTTCAAGGAATCCAGCGCTGCCGTCGGCTGCACGAACAGCACCTGTTCTAGTTCCGGGTCTATCGCTACTTCCGAAATCAGCCCCACCGGAACATCAGGCGGGTACACACTGCGATCGATCCCGCTGGTCGTCACGAGCATGCCTACTTGGACTTGCAGGGAGGAGGCAACACCCTCGCTCACCACCAACGGCTGCCCACGCCCAGTTCCTCGGGCAACGGCGATGGCGTCGGTACCCACGAGGCGAACCCCCAGTTCGAACTCGGGATCGCTGATGAGTCGAATACGCGACCGGCCCGGCGAGACTTCCACCACCCTCCCGACAAGTCCGGCGCTAGTCACAGCCGGCATTCCGGTGCGTACTCCCGCCCTAGAGCCCTTATCTATGTCTACGGTGAAATCAGGGAAGTTGCCGAGGTGGCGTACCACCCGTGCCGTGGTCGAAGGAATATCCTCTGAGTACTGGATATCTGCCTCAGCTAGATACCGCCGCAGGACTTCGCTGGCGCTGGCGTTCGCCAAGTCGCGGCCACGTTCGATGTCGAGTTCGGCCTTCAGACGCTCGTTCTCGGCTTTGATGTCGTCGTATTCGGTTACCGCCTCCCAGGCGTCAACAATCGGGCGTCCCGCTCGTTGTGCGCCCGAAACCACCGGATCCAACACGCCCTCAACCGCGTCTTTGGCCTGCTCGAAGGGCCCGACGTTGCGCACATCGAGCGTCACGAGCGTGATCGTGATAAGTACCAAAAAGACGAGCGTCAGGCGGGAACGGCCCTGAAGTCTGGCCACGACTGCGGGGACCACTCCCCTATGAGATCTCCGGGCTACTCAGCTACCGGTGAATGCAGAACGCCTCTCAGCGATTCGAACTCCTCGAGTGAATATCCCGACCCGTACGCCACTACGTGCTGCGGGTTGGGGACTCGGTTGACTTTGATCCCAGTCTCCGAAGCCAGGCGCTCAGCCAGACCGACGAGCCGGGAACCGCCGCCGGCGAGATGAATGCCGCTTTCCATGATGTCAGAGGTGAGTTCGGGCGGAGCGGAGTCGAGAGTGCCTTGCACCCCGCTGATGATCTCATTCAGCGGCTCCTTTATCGCCTCACGCAGTTCGGTAGTACTGATCGCGATGCTTCGCGGGAGTCCGCTCACCAGATCCCGTCCGGGAATCTTGATAACAATCTCCTCGCTCACCGGCCAAGCCGAGGTATACCTGGCCTTGATCTGTTCGGTGGTCTGCTCGCCCAGGCCGAGGCTGTACTCCTTGCGGATGTAGTCGCTGATCGTCTGGTCGAAATCGTCACCAGCCACCCTCACCGAGCGGCTCACCACGATCCCACCAAGAGAGATAACTGCAATTTCAGTGGTCCCACCACCCACATCGACGATCATGCTGCCGGTGGGCTTCTGCACCGAGATTCCGGCTCCAATGGCCGCGGCCATGGGTTCTTCGATGATAAAGACAGGTCGGCGGGCACCAGCGAACTCGGCCACTTCCTGTACCGCCCGCTGCTCTACCGGGGTGATGCCCGAAGGCACACAGATGACCATGCGCGGTTTGGCGAAGCGGTTGCTGTGAACCTGCTGGATGAAGTAGCGAAGCATCTTTTCGCACACACCGAAGTCGGCGATGACGCCCTCTTTTAGCGGGCGAACAGTGCGGATATTGGCCGGCGTGCGACCGATCATCTCCTTGGCGTTCTGACCAACTGCTAGTAGCCGATCCGAGCGCGCATCGAGTGCCGCCACGCTTGGTTCCTCGAGCACAATGCCCTCACCGCGTACATACACGATGGTAGTGGCGGTCCCGAGGTCGACCGCAATACCTCGGCCTACTGCTCTATTGATCTTGTTGGACACTTTTGCCATGGTCGTTGGTCATCATCCATTCGGAACTTGTCGGCGTGCTGGAGCGGGCCCGCGTCCAACAGGCAGGATATTCCATCGACGCGGCATCACCAAATGCGGCCGATTATCTGGGCTTCTTAGGTGGGCCGTGAGGGACTTGAACCCCCGACCCCTTGCGCGTCATGCAAGTGCTCTTGCCAACTGAGCTAACGGCCCCAACGGCAGGCTAGCGCGACGGCACCGCTGAGGCGCCAGCGTCTCCGCCTGAGCAGCTGACTAAGGGTAACGCGAGCATCGGGCGGGATTCGAACCCGCGATAGACGGCTTTGCAGGCCGCTCCCTTCGTCCGCTCGGGCACCGATGCAGATTTGCAGATTTTGTGGCCCCCAGGGAGCCTGCGAGCGGGCGACCGGGCTCGAACCGGCGACCTTCACCTTGGCAAGGTGGCGCTCTACCAACTGAGCTACGCCCGCAAGTCGGCGACAGTCTACTCCCCGGCGCGGCCTAGTCCGCTAGCGCAGGTATCAGTTCGGGGCTATGCCCTGGTGATCTTTCTCGACCGATTCCAGGAACTCCGCCAGAGCCTCAGATATGGCCTGTGTCTCCACCAGGAAGCCGTCATGGCCGTGCGGACTCTCCACGAACACGTAGCGACAGTCTCCGTCGGCGGCTACGAGGAGGTCGCGCAACTCTTTCTGCTGGCGTGGGGGGTACAACGCGTCAGTACTAATCGAGACTGTCAACACTGGCATTGTGATGCGCGCCGCCGCCCGCTGCAAGCCGCCGCGGCCACGGCCAATGTCGTGCGTGTCCATGGCCTTGTTAAGCAGCAGGTAGGAGTTGGCGTCGAAGCGTCGCACCAGCTTTTCGCCGTGGTAGTCGAGGTAGCCCTCCACGCCAAAGCGGTCCCACAGACCGAACTGCTCGTTGGGCCGGACCAACGACCGGCCAAATCGCTCGGCGAAGAGTTCATCGCTGCGGTAGGTGATCTGCGCTACCGATCGTGCCAACGCAAGGCCTTCGTGGGGCCCGTCGCCCGGCTCAGCGTCATAGTAATCGCCGCCGCGCCAGCGAGGATCTTGGGCAATGGCCGCCCGCCCTACGGCACTCCAGCCGATCTGCCATGGGCTCGCCGAGCAGCCGACCGCCAAGGGTGCAATCGACTGCACTCGCGAGGGATACATGGCCCCCCACTCCAGAGCCTGCATTCCCCCCATGGACCCCCCAACCACGCACAGCCAGCGTTTCACGCCCAGATGGTCGGCTAGCTGCGCCTGTGTACGCACCATGTCTCGGATCGTGACAGGCGGGAACGAGGCGGCCCAGCGTCGTCCGGTCGCCTGATTCAGCGAGGCCGGACCAGTCGTGCCCTGACAGCCTCCCAGAACGTTGGCACACACTACGAAGTAGCGGTTGATGTCAATGGCCTCGCCGGGCCCGATAACGCCTTGCCACCAGCCCCGCTTGCTGAGATGCGGATCGTAGGCATGAGCATCACCGGTCAGCGCGTGACACACCAGCACAGCGTTGGAACCGTCGCTGTCGAGCGTCCCCCAGGTCTCATAAGCAACCGTCACACTGGCTAACGAGTGGCCGCTCTCGAGCACGAAGGGGCGTTGAGTGTCAAGGGTGTAGAACTCCCGACCTGCCGGTGGGTCGCCCTCTTGCCAAGCTCCCGAGGCCGGCAGGTCGCTCGCCAGGCGCGGCGGACGTGCGGCACCGGAGCCCTCAGCCATGGGCATGTGACTCCAATTCAGCGGCTCTTAGATGCACCACATCCACCCTTTCAGTAAACCCGGGAATCGCCAGGAAGCCGATGGAGTCGGCACGGGTGTTCAAGCCCGAGATCAAGGTCGCCGGGGCTAGCAGCTGCCCCGGCTGCGCCAGGTCACAGAGATGGGCAGCAAGGTTCACCGCGTTGCCGATGTAGTCGTCACCCTCAAAGAGAATCACCGGCCCGGCAGCGATGCCGGCGCGCAGCGGCAAAACGCCCTGCTGTGTCACAACCTTCTGAAGGTGCACAACAGCCTCCACCAGCGGTTCGTTCTCAACGCCCACGAGCATGGCGCCATCGCCGAGCCACTTGGCGATGCGCACTCCATGGCTGGCAACCACAGCCCGGACCACAACGCGGAACTCCGACAGCAGAGCCACTGCCTTACGATCCCCGTGGTTTTCGGTGTACCTCGTGAAGTTGCTGAGGTCCACGAAGGCGAACCCTCGCTCGACTCGGGCCGGGCTTATCCCTGCCACCAGGCCAGAATCGCCCATACGATCAGTCCGATCGGCTAGTGGTAGTCGACTCTCCTGCGCTAGCGGAACCCTGCTCATCATCGACAGAACTGCCCTCTGAGGTAGCTTCAGGGTCCTCGTCCGACGGTTCAGCCTCCTGCTCTTCTGCCACACCGTTTGAGACATCGTCCACACCAACCAAGACATCAGCCTCACTAATCGAGCTGTCAGCCCCGCTGGGTTCTTCGACTGTGAGCACTCCGGCGGCCTCGGCCTTTCGGCGGCGCGGCGTTACTAGCAGAAGAAACAGCCCGGTCAGCAAGAGCACCCCGCCAAAAACCCAGATGTTCACCCTGACACCCGCCAGCAGGCTGGCCGGATCTACTCGCAGAGCCTCGATCCATACTCGCCCGGCTGAATACAAGCAGAGATAGAGCACTATCAGGTGACCCCGCGGCAGCTTGCCACGCCGGTCGATACGCCACAGCGCCCCCAGCACCAGCAGATTCCAGACCATCTCGTAGGCGAAAGTGGGGTGGAATGTCTCGTCGTCGATGTACTCCAGCGGGCGATGCTGCGGGTCGATCTCAAGACCCCAGGGCAGGTCGGTCGGCCGGCCGAATAGTTCTTGGTTAAACCAGTTGCCCAGTCGACCGAGGATCTGCCCCACGGGGAATCCCACGGCGGCGGCATCTAGCAGCGAGCGCAGTGGCAGACGACGCAGCCGGACGACAACTAGGCCGCCGAGTACCGCTCCCAAGATCCCTCCAGGGATACCGAGGCCACCCTCCCAGATCTTCAGGATGTCCACCCAGCGACCCTGGTAGCTCTTCCAGTCAGTGAGCACGTGGTAGGCACGGGCACCGATAAGACCCATCGGAACACCAATGGTGGAGACCTGCACAGCCCACTCTGGATTCAGACCGCGGCGCTGCAACAGCCGCGCCGCGGCGTAGACGCCGGCAATTACACCTAGTGCGACCATGAGGCCATAGAGGCGGAGATTCAGCGGTCCTAGGGAGAGCGTCCCCACATCCGGACTGGGAATCGATGCAATCACGTGGGACCCTCCGATGCAGATACCACCGCCGGCGGGGCTCCCGTTCGTCATACGAGCCGCCGTCGGTGAGTTTAGCGGGCGGCCAGAGAGTCACCGGACACGGTTATCGTTCCCGCAGTGGTCCCCGGATCTACCGCCGGTCGGCTCGCCCGCCTGAAGGGGCATCTTACAGTCGCCGTCTGTCTGCCTACCCTAAACGAGGAAGAGACCGTTGGAGAGATCTGCGCCGAGGTCCGTCGGACTCTTATGGCTCCTGCTGTCCGGCTGGTGGACGACCTGCTAGTGGTAGATGACGACTCGGCGGACCGTACTCGTGAGTTGGCCACCGCCGCCGGTGCCCGGGTTGTGCGCCTAGCCGAGGTGCTGCCCAACGCGGGAGGAGGCCTAGGCAAGGGCAATGCTCTTTGGAAGAGCCTTGCGGCAACCACCGCAGACCTGATCGTGTGGTGCGACGCCGATCTCAAAAGCTTCGAAGCGCACTACGTGACCGCGCTGCTAGAGCCACTCTTGGCCGACGAGAAAGTTGTGCTCGTCAAGGGCTACTACGAGCGACTACTAGACGGACATCCGGGTGGCGGGCGCACTACCGAGCTAATGGCACGCCCGCTGCTAGCGCAGTTTTTCCCCGAGCTGGCCCATCTGCGCCAGCCGCTTGGCGGCGAGTACGCCGTGCGCCGAGTAGCTGTCGAGCAAGTGCCGTTCGTACAGGGCTGGGGTGTGGAAATTGGTCTCTTGATCGATCTGGCTCGTCGCTTCGGCGCCGATCGCATTGCGCAGGCCGACCTGGGCGTGCGTAGCCACCGCAACCGGCCGCTAGCGGAGTTAGGGCCGCAAGCGCTGGCGATACTGCAGACGGTGCTGCAGCGTGCCGGCTTCAGCCCGCCGGGTAGCGGCAATCGAAGCGACGGCTGGAACGCCGAGCTAAAGATTCCAGGCAAGCCACCGCAGGCCGTAGCGCTACGAGAGCGCCCACCGCTCAGCGAATACCGAGACGCGCCAACCCGCTAGTCGTGAGCCCCTTTTCGGCATCGCTTGTGGCCGGGTCAGCTGCAGCAAGTTGACCTGGAAGCGGCCCCTTGGGGTGGCAGTCCTTTTCGGCATCGCTTGTGGCCGGGTCAGCTGCAGCCGCTTGTAGCTCCGCAGGTAGCACAGGCGTAGCAGGAGCCGGCCCGCACCATCTGGGTGCCACACGACATGCACATCGGTGAGGCGGAGTCTGCCAGCCCAACCGGGGGGTTTCGCTCGGGCGCCGGCGGCTCAGCGACCTGGCGACGCAGCACCGACGGCGGATCGGGCGCCACGTCGATTCCCTGCGCCGCGCCGGTGGCCGCTTCAGCCACACCTGGCAAAGTGGGATCGACGCGCTCAGAGGTTGAAAAGATGCTCATCTCAGCCCGCTCCTCCGGCGATAGATAGGTCAGCGCCAGACGCCGGAACAGGTAATCCATAAGGCTGGTGGCAATGCGGATTTCGGGGTCGTCAGTTACCCCGGCCGGCTCGAATCGCATCCCGCAGTAGGCATCCACGTAGGAACGGAGGGGAACGCCATACTGCAGGCCGTGCGAGACAGCCACAGCGAAGGCGTCCATTATCCCCGCCAAGGTGGAACCCTGTTTGGAAACCCGCACGAAGATCTCACCAGGCCGTCCGTCGCCATACTCACCTACGGTCACGAAACCTTTGCAGTCCGCCACCCTGAACTCCATGGTGCGCGAGGTGCGTTGGCGGGGCAAGCGGCGACGCACCGGCTCGGGCGCCGGCGGTGGGGTTGAGGTCGACACCGAGCCGGCTGACTCGCCGCTGCCGGTGGCCGACAGCGGCTGTTGCCACTTGGATTTGTCTCGGTAGATGGCGATGGCTTTCACGCCGCTACGCCAAGCCGACACAAACAGCTGGCGCACATCGTCGACAGTTGCGTCGGCGCGCAGGTTCACAGTTTTGGAAATCCCGCCGCTCAGGAAGGGCTGCACCGCCGCCATCATCTGCACGTGGCCTTCGGGACTCACTGTGTTGTCGCCAATAGAGCAGGCAAACACCGGGTAGTGCTCACGGGCCAACCCCGGCGCCCCTAAAACCGAACCGGTGCTCTCTACGTGCGCCACGATCCCGTCGATCTCACTTGCCCCATAGCCCAACCGCTGGAGAGCCGGTTCTAGTGAGCGGTTCACGAGCACCAGCGAACCTCCTCCAACGAGCGACTTGGCCTTCCGCAGCGCCAAATCGGGTTCGATGCCCGTGGTGTCGCAATCCATCATGAAGCTGATGGTGCCCGTAGGCGCCAGAACTGTGGCCTGGGCATTGCGAACACCATTCACCGCCGCTAGCTCACAGACCTCGTCCCAGACTTCGGCCCCAGCCTCCGCCAGCTCGTCGGGCACCTGATTACGATCTATGCCCTCGACGGCGCCGCGGTGCATGTTCAGCACCTTCAGCACGTCAGCTTGATTGGCCGCGCACTCCTCAAAGGGTCCCATGCGCGCCGCGATGAGAGCCGAGGTGCGGTAAGCCTCGCCGCACATCAACGCGGTGATCGCTGCTGCTATCGCCCGCCCTGCAGGCGAGTCGTACGCCAGGCCCATGGTCATCAGCAGGGCGCCCAGGTTGGCGTAGCCCAGGCCGAGTTGCCTATACGCCAGAGCATTGCGGCCGATAGCCGGCGTGGGGTAGTGCGAGCGGCCCACGAGGATCTCCTGGGCGCAGAACACCAGGCGCACAGCCGCCCTGAAGCCCGTCACATCAAAGCACCCATCGTCTCCCAAAAATGCCAGCAGGTTCAAGCTGGCCAGGTTGCAGGCCGAGTTGTCCAGGTGCAGGTACTCCGAGCAGGGGTTGGAGGCGTTGATGCGCCCAGCCGCCGGCGTCGTGTGCCAGCGGTTAATGGTTGTGTCAAACTGCAGGCCCGGATCGGCGCACTGCCACGCCGCCTCGGCGATCTGGCCAAGCAAATCGTCGGCATCCACCGTCTCAAACACCTCGCCGGTGGTGCGCGCCGTTAGCTGCCACTTGCGACCCGCCAGGGCGGCCTCCATGAACTCGTCACTGACCCGCACGGAGTTGTTGGCGTTCTGAAACAGCAGCGACGTGCTATCGACGCCGTCGAAACTCAGGTCGAAGCCGGCCTCCTGCAAGACTTTTGCTTTGCGCTCCTCCCGTGCCTTACACCAGACAAACTCCAAGATGTCTGGGTGGTCGGCATCCAGAATCACCATCTTGGCCGCCCGCCGGGTGGTGCCGCCGGAACGGATAGCCCCAGCAGAGGCGTCGGCCCCCCGCATGAAGCTCACCGGTCCGCTGGGGCGACCACCGCCGGAGAGATGCTCGGATTCCGCACGGAGGTGACTGAGGTTCACTCCGGCACCTGACCCGCGCTTGAAGATCAGCCCCTCCTCGGTGTACCAGTTGAGGATCGACTCCATGGTGTCCTCCACCGCCAAGATGAAGCAGGCCGAGGACTGCGGTAGGGCGCCCGGAACGCCGATGTTGAACCACACCGGCGAGTTGAAGGCAGCCTTCTGGGTAACCAGCAGGTGGGTGAGTTCGTCACCGAAGGCCGAGGCTTCGGCGGCGTCGGCGAAGTACCCATCCTCTACCCCCCAGCGGCCAATGGTGCCGGCTACCCGGTCAATCACTTGGCGCAGCGACCACTCACGCTCCTCGCCACCGAGCCGGCCGCGGAAATACTTCTGGGAGACGATGTTGACGGCGTTCTGCAACCAAGAGGTCGGAAACTCCACCCCGTTCTGCTCGAAGATGACCTCGCCACCGACGCCCGTAATGAGGGCACGCCGGCTACTCCACTCCAGTGCATCGTAGGGATGTACCCCCTCGACGGTAAAGCAGCGCTGGATGCCAATGCAGGTCTGCTCGGACAGGATGCTCACTTACTCACCTCGCATTCAGTCGGGCCACCGGGGAGTGCCCATGAGGCCTTCTCAGGGTCACTGTAGGGCGGGAGCGCAAGCGCTGGCGCCCGCCCGTCGGTAACCGTTCTGCGGGTACCTTCTGAAAGGCAAGCGCATCCCAACGAAGCAGGAGACCAGATGGTCGCAATGCAACAGGTATGGCCCCAGCTCAGCCCTTCGGTAGATCATCTGGAAGTTTACGAGCAGGCGCCGCGGCCCCGCTCGACCGAGCAGCCGTGGGTGATGCTCTGCATGGTCACCAGCGTGGATGGCTCGGTGGCAGTACAGGGGCGCTCCGCTCCGCTGGGAGGGCCGACGGATTGGGCAGTGCTCAGCGCCCTGCGTGGCTGCGCGGATGTCATCTTGGTGGGAGCCGGCACTGCCCGCAGCGAGGACTACGGCCCTCCTTCGCTGTCGGCTGAGGTGCGCCAACGCCGCCTGGAGCGAGGCCAGGAGGCGGAACCGCTGCTCGTCGTGGTGAGCGCCCGTGGCGATTTGAGTCCCCAGTCCCGACTTTTCGTCGACCCCGGGCGCGTGCGGCTCTACCTCGGTGACTCCCTCCCGAGCGATCGCCTGGAGTCGCTGGCGGCTGTGGCTGAGGTGCGTAGTGCCGGCAGCGAAATGGCCGACCCGTGGGCCATAAGTGCCGATTTGGCAGCTGAGGGGCGAACGCTGATTTTGTTGGAGGGTGGGCCCAGATTGAACGCCTGCTTCGCCCGCGCCGACCTGATCGACGAGTTGTGCATCACCCGCTCGCCACTGCTGGCGCCCGGCGGGCCGGGCATGATCGCCAGCGACAAGCCGCAGGTGACACGTGTTCTTAAGTTGGACCGCCTCCTGGTGGCCGACGGCATGATCTTCGCCCGCTACCTGCGCCAGCGCAACCATCACGAACCCACCTGAGGCTCAGTGACCACGGGCACCGGTGCCGTGCCTAGCGCTGGGGCCACTAGACGAGCACCAACAAGCCCGCCGATCTGGAACACTCCCCAGAGTACCCCCCACATGAGGCAGGCCAGTGCGGCCAGCACGATGGCACGCCGCCATAGGTAGACCCAGGTTGGCCGGCAGGTTGGGGCGCTGAGCGAACCCGCAGGTACCGGTGTGGCCAAGTGGGACGAGTGGGCGATTACGGGTACAGGTGACATACCTGAGATCCTCGCCGAGGGGTGTGACACAGCAAGCAAGACTCTGCCACCGACATGGGTTGCGAAAGTCCTTGACAGTCAGGTATAAAGGTGGCAACATCTGTACCAGTTACGTGCGAACATGTGGTAGACATAGCAGAAGACACACTCGACATTCCGACCTCGACATTCTGCGACTACTCGGTTATGGATTACAACATTGTAATTCGAACTCACGTATGAATCAACCCCAAACGAACTCAAGTATCCAAATCCCCAAGGAGGACAGCATGAACAGTGCGATAGAGAACCCTAGAACCACCGACACCGGTCCGCCGCCCCGGGCGGTGGCCAAGCTCTCAGAACGCCGCCAGGCCATCATCCATTACGTGGCCGAGTTCACTCGCGAACGCGGCTATCCGCCCTCGGTGCGCGAGATCTGCAAAGCCGTCGGCCTCATCTCGCCGGCTTCAGTCCAACGCCATCTGGTAATCCTCGAAAAGCAGGGATTCCTGCGGCGCGACCCCACCAAGCCCCGAGCCCTAGAGGTGAACTACGACCCGGTCTCGGGACACGCCGTCGAACGTCACCCTGTCAGCTACGTGCCTCTAGTAGGTGATGTGGCAGCAGGCGCGGGCGTGCTGGCACAGGAAAACATCGAGGAGGCCCTGCCGCTGCCGGCGGGGTTCGTGGGCTACCAGGACGCGTTCGTGGTCCGGGTGCGCGGCGACTCCATGGTTGGCGATGGAATTCTGGCAGGCGACCTGCTGGTGGTGCGCATGCAACACTTAGCCGGCGAGGGCGAGATAGTCGTAGCCGGCCTGCCGGGCGAGGAGGCCGCGGTGAAGCGCTTCCGCCGAGACGGCGACGAAGTGCTGCTGGTCTCCTCCAACCCCGACTATCCAACCCAGCGCTACCCGGCCAAGGACCTACGGATCTATGGTCGGGTCGTCAGCGTGCTGCGCCGGATATAGCCGTCGCTAGCGTCCCGTAGACCGATTCAAGGGAGTCGCGGGTTACGTACTCCCCCGCCGTGTGCGCCAGTTCGGCGTCACCGGGCCCAAAGTTCAGTGCCGGCACGCCGCGCTCGGCGAAGAACGCTACGTCGGTCCATCCCAACTTGGCGCGGACCGCCCCAGGGCCACCGCCTGCTGCCACGATCGCTCTTAGCAGCGGGTGGTCGAGGTGAGGCAGCGCCGCCGGAGCCGTCTCTAGCACTTCCAAGCTGTCGCCTTCGGTGAGGTGGGCGGCGAACAGGTCCCGCACGTATTGTTCAGCCTGCCGCGGCGTGCGGTCGGGGGCGAAGCGATGGTTCAACACGAGGCAAGCCTCGTCAGGGACCACGTTGCGTGCCACCCCGCCGGAGACCGACGTGGCCTGCAGCGCCTCAGCAAAGGTACAGCCATCGATCACCGGACGTCGCGCTTGGTAACTCTTTAGTACCTCTAGCAGTTCGCCGAGGCGATGAACTGCGTTGCGGCCCATCCAAGGTCGCGCCGTGTGCGCCCGCTCGCCACGCAGCGTGATCTGCACGTGCATCGTGCCCTGACAGCCCGCCTCGGGCACCGCCCCGGTGGGCTCGCCGAGCACCACGGCGTCTGCCTCCAGCAGATCAGGACGCGCCGCTTCCAACTCCAGCAACCCGCTGTGCTCCCGGGCGATCTCCTCCGCGGTGTACCACACGTAGCTCACGTCTATTTCTGGAGCCGGGTGGGCTGCAGCCAGGGCCATCATCACCGCCAGGCCGCCCTTCATGTCAGCCGCACCCAAGCCGGTAACTCTGTCATTTCCGAGTATTGGCTGGCTGTTGCCGTTGGGTGGCACCGTGTCTAGGTGTCCTGCTACGAGAAGTCGTGCTGAACGGCTGCCCGTGGTGCGAGCCACCACGTTGTCGCCGATGCGAGTGACCTCCAACGCGTCGAACCTGACGCACCAAGCTTCCACACGGTCCGCTAGTTGCCGCTCGGCGCGGCTCACAGACGGGATGCCAATCAGTTCTGCGGTCAGCGCTAGCAGGTCCACCGGCGGCGCGGCAGCGGTCAAGAAGCTGACCTCGGTCCGCTCAGGTTGCTGCGCCGTGGTCGCGCAGAACCGCGTTCAGGGCCGACTTGTCGTGGCGCTCGCCGGGGGTCAGGTGCTTCACCACCAACACACAGGGCAGGCCGAACTCACCGCCGGTGAATGTGCGCGACCGAGTGCCGGACACAGCCACACACCACGGTGGTACTACGCCGCGGCCTAACTCCTCACCGCTGGTGGCGTCAATTACCGGGATAGAACCGGTCAGGATGCAGCCAGCCCCCAGTACGGTGCCCTCGCCGATCCGCGCCCCGTCAGCCACGATGCAGCGGCTGCCGATGAGGCACTCGTCTCCCACGATCACCGGCACGGCCTGCGGTGGCTCTAACACGCCACCAATCCCCACTCCGCCCGACAGGTGAACGTTGGCGCCGATCTGGGCGCACGACCCCACCGTGGCCCAGGTGTCCACCATCGTGTTGGCTCCCACCCAGGCGCCGATATTGACATAGCTAGGCATCATCACCACGCCCGGCGCCTGGTAGCTACCCCAGCGGGCTGAGGCACCCGGCACCACCCGCACGCCCCGTTCCTGATATCGGGTCTTCAGCGGGAGCTTGTCGGCGTACTCAAACGGTCCTAGCTCGGTGGTCTGCATTTCTGAGAGCTTGAACAGCAGAAGGATGGCCTGCTTTAGCCACTCGTGGACTACGACATCGCCGTTCGCGCCGATTTCAGCTACGCGAACCTCGCCGGAGTCCAGCAGATCGATGGTCTCGTGCACTACCTGCCGAGCCTCGGCATGACCGGCCGACAGCGCGGCGCGGGCTGCCCAAAACTCACCTATTCGGGATTTCAGCTCAGCGCGATAAGTCATGAGCGCAGGCTACCGGGGCTCGCTCCGCCAGCCGGGACTGTTGTGTTAGAAGGCTTTGCTCAGGAGATGCTGGGCAGCCTGGTGCAGGACTACCACCTGACAGCTGGGACTGTTGTGTTAGAAGGCTTTGCTAAGAGGCCTTTAGTCGCTCGGCTAGGAGCGCTAGACGGTCATCGGTCACTGTGGCAGACACCCTCACGTGGTCCTTGCCGGCTGGACCGTAGAACTCTCCGGGACTCACCAACATCCCCGCGGTCTCAGCTAACTGCTCCGCCAAGCTCCAGGCGTCGCCGCCGGGTGCAGGCACCCAGAGATAGAAGGCGCCCGCGGGCAGAAACACATCCAGACCCAAGGTGCCCAGCAGGCTCGACAGTAACTCCAGCCGGCGCCGATAAACCAGTCGCTGTGCCTCTACGTGGGTGTCGTCAGCTAACGCCACAGCAGCGGCGGCCTGCACGGGGCCGGGAATCATGAGTCCGAGATGCCGGCGCGCCTGCGCCAAGAAGTCCACCAGTTCCCCATCGCCGGCGTAGAAGCCAGCGCGCACGCCAGCAAAGTTGGAGCGCTTGGAGAGCGAATGCACAGCCAACACGCCTTTAGCACCGTGGGACAAGATCGTGTGACCCGCCAGGGGAGCTGGGTCCGGCGGACGATCCCAGACGAATTCCACGTAGCACTCATCGCTGCACACCGTGATACCCCACTGGCGCCCCCAAGCGGAAACACGCTCCAAGTCCTCGATCACCCCAGTGGGATTGCTAGGCGAGTTGACCCAGAGGCAAAGCGCCCGGTCGCGGTCAGCTGCGTTGACTGAGTCAAGATCTAGCCTTCCTCGGGCATCCAGCGGCACTGGTACCGCCCGCAGCCCCGCCAGGCGTGTCCCCATCGCATATGTGGGGTAGGCAACTGCCGGGTACAGCACAGTGTCGCCCTCGTCGCCGCGCAACTTCAGCAGGTTCGGCAGTGAGGCCACCAACTCCTTAGTGCCTACACACGCCGCCACCTGCTCGGGGTTTACCTGTATGCCGAAGCGCCGGGCTAGCCAGCCGGCAACGGAGCTACGGAACGCCGGTGATCCAACCGAGCGGGGATACGAGCGCTCGGCACCCGAAGCACCTAACTCTGCCACCGCGGCCGCCGGAGGCGGATCGCACGGATCGCCGATAGAGAGGTCCACGCAGCCCCCGGGATGCTGCTCGGCAACAGCCCGAAGACGAGCTAGTCGGTCGTACGGGTAGGGCTCCAGCACCGCCGAAGCTCTCACCGTGTCCCCTGGCCTCATGCTCCCGGTGTAGCTAGCCGCCGGTGCTAGGGGTTGGGCGGCGGAAGTTGGCGAAGCGGGCTGCTGAAGCGGCGTCGATGCGGACTAGGTAGTGCATTCCCTCGCCGGTGGCGGTCTCAGAGAGCACCTGGGCGGAGCGGTGTAACCCCGCCATGACCTCGCCTCGGGAGAACGGCACCACAAACTCAGCAGTAGCGGCAGCCGCCCGCAGGCGGTCGCCGATGATGGTGGTGAGATGCTCCAGGCCATAGCCAGTGACGGCCGAGACGGCCACACTGCCGGGGTGGTCGGCCAGCAGCGGCTGCAACCCGTCTGCCATGTCACCCTTGTTGAAGACCAGCAGTTCGGGCACCTTGGACGCGCCGATGATTTCTAGCACCTCCCGCACGGCATCTACCTGGCGGTCGCAGTCGGGGGCCGAAGCGTCTACCACGTGTAACAGCAAGTCAGCGTCGCTGACTACCTCTAACGTGCTCATGAACGCCTGCACGAAGTCGTGGGGCAGCTTGCGCACAAAGCCCACCGTGTCCACCAGCAGCACGGTCTCGCCGCCGGGCAGTTCCAGCCGGCGGGTGAGAGCGTCGAGCGTGGCAAAAAGGCGGTCCTCCACGTGAGCCTGGGCGCCGCAGAGGGCGTTCAGCAGGCTGGACTTGCCAGCGTTGGTGTAGCCGACGATGGCAACCGTGGACTGCGCCGAGCGACGGCGGCCACGCGCTTGAACACCACGGTGGCGACTGATGTCTCGCAGCCGACCTTCCAGCGTGTTGATGCGCCGCAGCAACCGTCGCCGGTCCACCTCCAGTTGGGTCTCGCCCGGGCCCCGGGTGCCGATCCCGCCTGCCTGCTGGCTGAGGCGGAAGCCCGAGCCCCGCAGGCGTGGCAGCCGGTAGCGCAGCTGAGCCAACTCCACCTGAACCTTGCCCTCGATACTGGAAGCGTTCTGGGCGAAGATGTCCAAGATGACCGTCGTGCGGTCTATCGCCGTGCGCCCCAGGATCCCTTCTAGGTTGTACTGCTGAGCGGGGCTCAACTCGTCGTCGAAGACCACGGTGTCGGCGTCGCACTCTTCGGCTATGTCGCGGATCTCCAGAGCCTTGCCGCGCCCCACATAAGTGGCTGGATGGATGCGGTCGCGACGCTGAGTGATCCGCCGCACCGGATCGGCGCCTGCGGTGTCCACGAGGCGAGCCAACTCCTCCAACGACTCCTCCACGGCGGCTGGCGGCAGCGACGGCGTGGCCACACCCACCAGCACGATCTGCTCGCGGAAAGCCCGATCGATAAAGCCACCGGCCTCGCCGCCGAACTCACCGAATGCGCCCCTATGGGTGTCGGCATGTACGTCGCGGGGGGGATCTGTCATACGTTTTCGCCAGGCTCAGGGCTAGGCGGCTCGGGAGCTTCCACGTAGCCCACGTAGATCACCGGAACCCGCAACTCCACGACACTTGGCCCTACTCGCACCTCAGCCACCCCTCCGGGCATGAACACTTTCACTGTGTCGTCCACTAGCCCCCAGCGGTTCAACTGCCAGGCCACCGCCGCAGCCCCGCTACCACAGGCCGAGGTAATCCCTACGCCACGCTCGAACACCTGCATGCGGACCTTGCCGCGGTTAGCCACGGTGACTGCTTCCAGGTTTACGGGTTCGAACTGGGTTTGCATGCCGGCCCCCACTGACTCCAGGTCCAGACGCCCGAGGGAATCCGGACGCTCCATTAGCACTACGACATGCGGATTGCCGACCGACACCCAACCAACCTTCGACACTTCAGGCACCGCGGCCAGGAGTTCTCCTGCAAGCCTGCCCCGCCCGAGATCCTCTGTCGCCTGCCTCATGCCCACACAGGCGCTATGGCGGATGGATCGGCCGAAATCGTCCCCAATGAACTCGTCGTCGACGTACTGAGGATCCCTAACTTCCACCTTATGCTCACCGACCTCAGTTCCTATACTTACATCTGCATCGACGCGTTGGGTTCGCAGGGTCGCTGCCTGGGCTAAGCAGGCCAGGCCGTTGCCGCTCACCTCCGCCTTGCTGCCGTCGGAGTTGTAGAGCTGCATCTCCACGTTCGGCGGCGGGCCGGCCACATTTTCGCAGAGAAACAACCTGTGACGCGGCGGAAACTCCAGCGAATTTAGGTCCCCTCTCGTCCAGGGGTCGAGCGCCCAGGCCCACATCAAGCCGTCGGCGCCGAGTCCACGGTTGCGGTCGCAAACTCTGCTCACCCAGTCCGGCTCTGGGCAGGGTGCCTCGTCGGCTTCTAGGCGCACCAGGAAGTCGTTGCCGAAGACGTGGTGCTTGGTCAGGTACATCGGTCGAATATCTCCAGGGCGATGGGCAGAACCTCTAGCGGATCCTCCCCTACATCCAACCACTGAATCCGCGGATCGCGCCTAAACCAGCGCTCCTGGCGCCGGGCAAACTTACGCGTCCGGCGTACTGCCTCGGCCAGCGCCTCCGCCAGGCTGCATTGGCCCTCCAGGTGCGCTAGCAGTTCGCGGTAGCCGAGCGCGTGGCGTGCCGTGCGCGATAGCGGCTTGGCCGCCTGCTGCAAACGGCGCACCTCCTCTAAGAATCCCGCCTCCATTTGCGCCTCGTAGCGGGCCGCGATGCGGGCGTCTAGTAACGACCTAGGCATACGCAGCCCCAACTGGGTGAACCGGCTGGGGCCGTAGCTCTCCAGACCGGGACCGTAGGAACTGAACGGCCGTCCGCTGCCGAGGGTTACCTCCAAGGCTCGCACGATGCGGCGCCGGTTCTGCGGCCCAGTCCGCTGAGCAGCGACTGGGTCTAGCTCTCGCAACCTCTCGTAGAGAGCGGCAGTGTCGGCGGTGGCCTCTAGCTTGGCCCGAACCTCCAGATAGCGGCCAGGAATGGCCAGCTCGTCAATCACCGCCCGGGCGTATAACCCGGTGCCGCCCACAGCCACCACCTCGGCGCCGCCAGCGTCCGCCGCGGCCAGAGTTGGCCGCACCGCTGCCTGGTAGGCACCCACGGAGAAATCCTCGCCAGGGTCAGTCAAGTTGATCCCCAAGCACTTGAGACCTGCTAGCTCCGTAGCAGTCGGGGTGGCGGTGCCGATGTCCATGCCCCGGTAGACCGCCATGGCGTCCATAGACAGCAGTTCGGCGGGCTGGCGCTTACGGGCCAACTCCAGCGCTAGGGCGGTCTTGCCCGAGGCAGTGGGCCCAACGATGGCAAGCCGTCGGGGCAACCCGGCGGGCCGATTGCTCAGGCTGCGACCACCGGAATCCGCTGGTGACGCGCACCGTTAGTGTGCACAGCCACTAGCTCGCCTAATAGGTAGTGCGCCCCGGCACCGGTGACATCCACCTCAACGAAAGCCCCCTGGCGCAACGGCGTGGGCGCCGAGAAATGCACCAGCTTGTTCTGCCGAGTGCGCCCGCTCGTGAGTTCGGGTCGGGTCTTACTGGGCCCCTCTACTAGCACTTCCTCCCGACGGCCAACACGCGCCTCGTGACGCAACCGGGCCGACCGCTCCACCACGGCGCGTAGCCGCTCGTAGCGCTCAGCCAGCACGGCTGAACCCACGAACTGCTTTTCCATAGCGGCAGCTTCGGTGCCGGGGCGCGGCGAGAACACGAACGTGAAGGCACTATCAAAGGCGGCCTCGGCTACTACAGCCAGAGTTTCGCTGAAGTCCTCTTCGGTCTCGCCGGGGAAGCCCACGATTATGTCGCTGCTGACCGCCAGGTCGGGGATCTGCCGACGGGCAGCAGCCAAACGGTCCAGGTAGCGCGCCGCGCTATAACCGCGGTGCATGGCTGCCAAGACAGCATTACTGCCGGACTGCAGCGGCAAATGCAGGTGCTCGCACACCGCAGGCGTCTCAGCCATGGCCGCGATCGTTTCTGGTCTCAGGTCCTTGGGGTGCGGGCTGGTGTAGCGCACCCGTTGTACACCCTCGACAGCACCGACGGCGCGCAACAAGTCGGCGAACAGCGGCCGCACTCGCACCTTCTCTCCGGCCCGGCGGCGGGCTAGTGCCAAGTCGCGGCCGTAAGAGTTGACGTTCTGGCCCAGCAGCGTCACCTCCACCACGCCGCTTTGTGCCAGCTGGCGCACCTCCTCTAGCAGCGACTCGAAGGGGCGGCTGATCTCGGGACCGCGCACTGCCGGCACAATGCAAAAGGCGCAGGAGTTGTCGCAGCCCACCTGGATGGTCACCCAGGCCGAGTGCGGCAAGTCGCGGCGCACCCCCAGAGACGAAGGGAACGCTTCAGCATCAGCGCGGACCGCCTCATTGAGGATCTCGGTGATCGGGCCGTGACGGGCGGCCCGAGCCAGCAGTTCGGCCGCGCGGTGCACGTTGTGGGTGCCAAACACCACATCAACGTGAGGTGCCTTAGCACGCACCAAGTCCTGGTCTTTCTGTGCCAGGCAACCGCCGACTGCGATCTGCATCCCTGGTCGGGCGCGCTTGAGAGCCTTCAACCCACCCAGATATGCGTAAAGCTTCTGGTCAGCCTTCTCGCGGATGCAGCAGGTGTTCACCACGACCACATCGGCGTCGTCGGCATCGACGGCAGACACCATGCCGTCGGCCTCTAGCAGGCCTGCGACACGCTCTGAGTCGTGCTCGTTCATTTGGCACCCGAAGGTGCGGATGAAATACCGCCGCTGGCAACTCACTCGCACAAGCGTAGAGCCGTCCCGGCTGGCTGGTCTGCGGCCCAGCCCGTCAAACGCCAGGCGAGACAGCGAGATCCTTTAGCCCGCGACCGCCACCTTCTGCTCGGAGGACTCGGCTGGCTCGGAGGCCTCGGCCGGCTCACCAGCTTCCGGCAGCAAGCGCTCGGAAACCTTCCCGGCAATTTCCAGCACGAGAGCCGGGTTTTCTCGCAAGAAGTTCTTGACATTCTCGCGCCCTTGACCAACCTGGTCGCCCTCGTAGGTGTACCAAGCCCCAGACTTCTTTACGATGTCCAAACTCACCGCTAGATCCAAGACCGACCCCTCCCGGCTGATGCCCTGGGAGTACATGATGTCGAACTCGGCAGTGCGGAAGGGTGGCGCCGTCTTGTTTTTGACCACCCGAACGCGGGTGCGGTTACCGACCACCTCGGCTCCGTTCTTGATCGACTCGATGCGCCGGATGTCCAAACGCACCGAGGAGTAGAACTTCAAAGCCCGACCGCCAGGGGTGGTCTCGGGTGAGCCGAACATCACCCCGATCTTCTCTCGCAGCTGGTTGATGAAAATGCACAGCGAACGGCTCCTGTTCAAGTTGGCGGTGAGCTTGCGCAGTGCTTGGGACATCAGCCGGGCTTGCAGACCCACGTGAGTGTCGCCCATCTCGCCCTCGATCTCAGCCCGGGGTGTCAGCGCAGCCACCGAGTCGATCACCACTACATCAATGGCGCCAGAGCGAATCAGCACGTCAGCGATCTCCAGAGCCTGCTCACCGGTGTCTGGCTGGGATATCAGCATCTCGTCCACATCCACCCCGATGGCCCGGGCATAGACCGGATCCAAGGCGTGCTCGGCGTCGATGTAGGCACATACGCCGCCGGTGCGCTGAGCCTCAGCTACCACGTGCAGCGCCAGGGTGGTTTTGCCAGAGGACTCCGGCCCGAAGATCTCCGTGACTCTGCCCCGGGGCACGCCGCCAATCCCCAGCGCCACATCCAGAGACAGCGCCCCGGTGGGGACCGCCTCTATCCGCATAGTGCCCTTATCACCCATCCGCATGATGGCGCCTTTGCCAAAGCTCTTCTCGATCTGGCGTAGAGCCAGATCGAGTGCTTGTTCGCGGACTCTGCCGTTGGTCTGAGTAGTCATCGGTTCATGACCTCCTAGTTTTTAGGTTTTTGCTTTTCCGGTCGCCGCCGGCGCCGGTTGGACGGATAACTCGGGGGGAAACGGTCTGCCTGTTCTTCTGTGATGTTCTAGTGAGAAGGTGTGACACACTTATGTCTAGCATTTCTCAATCCGGATTACAGCATTGTAATTCAAACGCCCGTTCGTTGCACGGCTTTTGGAGGCGCCATGACCACTAACCAACCCAACCAGCGGGAACTCCGCAGCAGGCTCTCCCCGCTCCAGTACCACGTAACCCAGGAATCCGGCACCGAGCGGGCCTTCACCGGCGAGTACTGGGATTGCAAGGATGAGGGCGTCTACCACTGCGTGGTCTGCGACACGGCGCTGTTCTCCAGCGATACCAAATACGACTCCGGCACTGGTTGGCCCAGCTTCCACTCCGAGATGGGCCAAGACCGGGTGGGGCGGCACACCGACCGTAGTCACGGCTGGATCCGCACTGAGGCAGTGTGCAACAAATGTGGAGCTCACCTCGGCCACATCTTCAACGATGGTCCCGCGCCCACTGGCGAGCGCTACTGCATGAACTCCGCATCACTGAACCTGCGCCGTAACCAGACTCATTCTGACGACACCCTTTCTGATACTCGAGTGGAATAGATTCAAAGTAGCGGTTAGTGTATGAAGGTATTCTCAAGTTTCCTCACAAGGCAATGAGCACCGCGTCTAGCTCACCAGCCCCGGCCGCCAGGGCCAGGGTGGAGTCTCCCGTCCCCATAATCGACATCTCCCCTGCTTTTGAGAGCGGGGCAGGCCTAAAAGCAGTCGGTCGTGCCATCGATGACGCCTGTCGCAGCATCGGCTTTTTCGTCATCGTGGGCCACGGAGTACCCGAAGCAACCAGCAATGCCGTCTGGCGGGCGGCACGAGAGTTCTTCGACCTGCCACTGGCGATCAAGCGCCAAACTCCGTCACCGTCGGAGGACTACGCCTACGGCTACTCGCCCATCCAGGGTGAGGTTCTGGCGCGCTCGCTCGGCGACAGCACACCCCCAGACCTGAAGGAGAGCCTAAACATGGGTCCGCTACGGCTGCCGCCGGTGATCCCACCCGGAGCCGAAGCGATCCTGGCCCAACCTCGCTGGCCCTGCAAGCCAGCGTCGCTGCGCCCGGCCTGGGAGGCATACTTCGAGACCATGGCAGAGTTGGCGAGTCAGCTGCTGAGGATCATGGCCGTCGGCCTAGGCCTGCCGGCAGATCACTTCGAGCCGCTGTTGGACTACCACTCCAGCGCCATGCGAGCCATCAACTACCCCGAGCTGAAGACCCAGCCGCTGCCGGGGCAGTTGCGTGCCGGCGCCCACACCGACTACGGAACCCTCACCATCCTGCTCTACGACGACGCTCCGGGCGGGTTGGAGGTGTTGGGGCCCGACGGCTGGGCCGCGGTGCCGATGATCCCCGGTGGGTTCGTCGTGAACCTGGGCGACATGCTGGCCCGCTGGACCAACGACCGCTGGGTCTCCACGCTGCACCGGGGCGGACTGCCGCCCGCCGAGGCGGACCGTCCCACCCGAAGGCAGAGCGTCGTCTTCTTCCACAACGTGCGCTGGGACGCCGAGGTGCGCTGCCTGCCGACCTGCCTGGAACCCGGCGAGTCACCCCGCTACGAGCCAGTGCTGGCCGGACCGCACCTACTCAGCAAGTTCGCCAGCACCGTGGTAGGTGAGTACTAGAACACAACTCCATCCCTGTAGCGCGGCACGCCTACGCAGCGACACGCCAACGAAGCGACACGCCAACGAAGCAGTCAATCGGCGGCGGCAAGTAGGGCGCGAGCTTGGCGTGCTAGCGGCTCGTCGATCATCTGGCCCTCGAGCGCCGGCGGTCATCCTCGTAGAGGGCTATAGGCATGGCAGTCACGTTCTAGGCCATGCTCGCCTATCTCACGTAGGCGCCGGGCCCTAGCTAACTCTGCCTCAGAGGGGCTAAAGACTCGGTTGGCCCACGGCACCTGCGTCGGATGGATGCAGAGCTTGCCCTTGTAACCCAGAGCACGGGCCTGTCGGGCGTCGTGACAGAAGATCTCCTCATCTCGCAGCGTTACCACTACCTGATCTATTGCCATCACCCCGGCCAGCCGACACGCAACCGCCACCCGGGACCGGGCATAGAGCACTTCGGTGTTCTCCGGCGTGCGCACGCCGCCCAGGTCGGCGATGTAGTCCTCGGCACCGAAGTAGGCAGCCACCACCGGCGGTCGCAGCACCTCGACAGCGTGCTCCACCCCGGCAACGGTCTCCAGGCCTGCTATCACGCTCAGCGGCCCGATTGGCGCCAGACGCTCAGCTACTGCTGCTACCGCCGCAGCCGACTCCAGCTTCGGCACCACCACGCCGGTGAAGTCTGCCGTAACGGCCTCGGCTAGGTCCGCCTCAAACCACTGCGAGTCGATGGCGTTAACGCGCACAAACACAGCTAGTTCGGGGTGCGCCGTTCGCAGTTGGCGGGCTGCAGCGGCAGCCACCGGCCGAGCCTTAGCTTTGCCGGCGGGCGCCACGGCGTCCTCCAGGTCGATGATCACGCTGTCGGGGCCGCTACGCGGCAACTTAGGTAGCAACTCGGGTCGGCTGGCCGGGGCGAAGAGGGCGCTGCGCAGTCGCAGCGGGGGGCCGCTCACGACGCCAGCTCCGAGCGGTTACGGAACTGCTCTAGCGCCTCGGGATTCGCAATGGCCTCGGTGTTGTGCACCGGTCGACCGCACACCACGTCCCGCACTGCCAACTCCGTGAGCTTGCCGCTGCGGGTTCGCGGCACGGCATCCACCGCTACTACCCGCGCCGGTACGTGGCGCGGCGAGGCATTGGCGCGGATGCTCTGGCGGATGCGTCCGATCAACTCCTCGGTCAACTGGCTCTGAAGCCGCACAAATAGCACGATACGGGTATCGCCCTGCCAGGGCTGGCCAATCACGATGGCCTCTAGAACTTCCGGGATTGCTTCCAGGCAACGGTAGATCTCGGCGGTACCGATGCGCACCCCGCCGGGGTTCAGCGTGGCGTCGGAGCGCCCGGCTATGACCATGCCGCCATTGGGCGTCCAGCGGGCGAAGTCTCCCTGATGCCAGACGCCGGGGAACCGCTCGTAATAAGACTGCCGGTAGCGGGAACCAGCAGTCACCCGCAGCGTGCCCGGAGCCTCGGCGGCAGCCTCGCTCTGCAGTGGCGCCTCGCCGGTGTCGCCCCAGAACCCCAGCGGCATCGACGGGAAAGAGTTGGTGCAAACCAGCTCCCCCTGCACCTCGGGGGGACACGGCCGCCCCTGGGGGTCAAACACGTCGATAGCTAGCCCCAGCGCCGGTCGCTGAATCTCTCCTGGGTAGACCGGTGCCGTGGGATCGCCACCCACCAGGCAACCGCAGAGGTCGGTGCCGCCGGAGATGGAAGCCAAGTGCACATCGGGCTTCACCTCCTGGTACACGTACCTGAATCCCTCCGGCGAGAGCGGCGAACCGGTAGACGTGATGGTGCGCAGCGTCTCCAGTTGATGAGTGAGGCGTGGTGAAAGACCCCGCTTAGCGGTCGCCTCAATGAATCCCGCCGAGGTACCAAAGAGGCCGATGCTTTCGGCGTCTATTAGGTCGAACAACCGCACGGGGTCGGGCGCACCGTCATAGAGCACCAGGGTGGCCTCACTGGCCAGGGCCGACATTAGCCAGTTCCACATCATCCAGCCGGCGGTCGTGAAGTAAAATACCCGGTCGCCTGGGCGAACGTCGCAGTTCAGGCGGTGCTCCACCAAGTGCTTCAGCAGAATGCCCCCGGCCCGGTGGACAATGGACTTGGGAACACCGGTGGTACCCGAGGAGTAGAGCACGTAAAGCGGGTGATCGAAGGGCAGCGACAGGAACTCCGGGCCGGCGTCAAGCTCGGAGTGTTCGCCCAGGAAAGTCTCCCAACTGACAGCGTTCGACAGGCCGCTTAGGTCGGCCGTTGGGTTCAGGAACGGCACTACGACGATCCGCTCTAGCCCCGGCAACTGGGGGGCGATCTCTCTCAGCCGCGCTAGGCAGTCAAACTCCTTGCCCCCGTAGCGATAGCCATCGGCAGCTACCAGCACCCGAGGTCGGATCTGCCCAAAACGGTCGACCACACCGTTGACGCCGAAGTCCGGCGAGCACGAAGAGAAAACCCCGCCTATCGCCGCGGTGGCCAACATCAACTCGCAGGTCTCTGGAATGTTCGGGAGCCAGGCAGCCACTCGTTCGCCGGGCTGGATTTCCAAGTCCGCGCTCAGTGCTGCCGCTATCTGCCCGACATCGGACCGCAGCTCGGCCCAGCTCAACTGGCGCCGGTCGCCGGCTTCGCCGTTGAACACCACGGCAGGCGAAGCGTCGTTGCGACGTAGCAGGTTCTCGGCGAAGTTCAGCCGGGCGTCGGGGAAGAACCGGCCTTCGAAGATCTCCCGACCCGGCTGGAAGACCCGCTCGCCGCGCTCGTGGGATATGACCTCGCAGTAATCCCAGGCGGCAGACCAGAACTCCGCCGGATTGGCCAGCGAGAAGGCGTGCAACTCGGCATAGTCCAAAAACGGGCCGTATCCCTGCCGTTCCAGCTCTCCGCAGAAGGCGCGCAGGTTGGTTGATTCGGGCTGCGAAGGCCGCCACAGCGGCCCGGCCCGGCGCGTCTTTACCGCTGCAGTGGGCTCCATGGCAGGCGCGAGCATTGCACATGGGCCGCAGCGAAGCCGGTTGTACGCTCAAATATTGCGCTAAGCGATCGTCGCCGAACGCGCTGGGCAACAAAGACCGCGGAGAGGAACCGCCGTGACGGAACACGAACCCACAATGCGAGCAAAACTCATCACGTGTGTGGCACTGCTAGTTACTACCGCCCTGATGCTGGTGGCCTGCGGGCAGTCGGAGTCCGAGACCCCAGCAACACAACAAACCACCCCCACATCTGCACCCGAACCCGAATCCCCAAGCCCGGCACCCGAGCCAGAACCGCCACCCCCTGCACCTGCGCCAGAACCGCCACCTCCTGCACCCGAGCCACCGCCCGCGCCAACACCAGAGCCACCACCAACCGCGCCTGAGCCGCCACCACCCGCACCAGAACCAGAACCCGCACCGCCAGAACCAGAACCCGCACCAGCGCCGCCGCCCGAGCCGGATCCCGCCGAGCCACCGACCACCGAGCCACCCGAACCCGAAGAGCCGGCCGTCTACGACGCTCCCGGGGCACTGGAGGTGCCAATACCGCTGCCGCCGGGCGAACCCGGCGAGATCATCGACCTTGAGGAGTTGGATGTCGACGAGCAATACATCGGCTACCGGATCTTGTACCACTCCCGATCCCGAAGTGACGCTGACATCGCCGTCTCGGGGTATCTAGTCGTTCCCGCCGCTGAGCCGCCTCCGGGCGGCTGGCCGCTGGTGGCTTACGCCCACGGCACCACCGGTACCGCCGACATTTGCGCCCCCTCGCACGACGCCGAAGAAGAAATCAGTTTCATTGCGCCATATCTGGAGGGCTACGCCGTGGTGGCCACAGATTATGAGGGGCTCGGAACGCCGGGCTTGCACCCCTACATCGTGGGCGAGAGCGAGGCGCGTGCCGTGCTCGACAGCGTGCGCGCTGCGCACAATCTCGAGGACATCTCCTTGACCGACGAGTTTGTGGTCTGGGGCCACAGCCAGGGCGGGCACGCTGCCCTTCACACCGGTAAGCACTGGGAGGGCTATGCGCCCGAACTGAAGTTGATCGGAGTGGCGTCAGGGGCACCTCCATCGCAGTTCGCGCTGCTCTACGACGCGCTGCTGGGAGGGCCGTTCCAGGGCTACCTAGCCATGGCCTCGGCCGCCTTTGCCGAGGCTTACGAAGAGATAGAACTAGATCAGGTCTATACCGACGAGGCTATCGCGCTCATGGATGTCCTGGAGACGGGCTGCACGCAGGAAGTCTTTGACGTGTTCAACCCGCTGAGCAAGGAGGAAATGCTGAAGGTGGCGAGCCCTCTGGGAGTCTCGCCTTGGGACCGCGTGATCATCGAGAACGACGTGAACGGGGCCCCGGTTCCGGTGCCGCTACTCATTCTGCACGGCAGCGACGACGAGCAGATCGTGGCTCTGAGCAGCCAGTTCCTACTGGGCCAGCTCTGCGTGAAGCCAGGCCAAGGGCCGACGACCCGCATCGAGTACCCAGGCGAGACCCACGGCAGCGTAATCGCAGCCCAACGCGACGACCTGCTCGAATGGATCGGCAATAACTTCGAGGGCAACCCAGCTCCAAACGACTGCGCCGGCTAGGGGGGAAGGCCCTAAGGTGGTGGGTTGGCGGGGTGGTCTGGGGGTTTGAGTTTGGGTTTTCCGTCGTGGTTGGGGTGGTGGATTTGGTGGTTGTGTTCGTGGACGAGGTCGTGGCAGGTGTGGCAGAGCAGAGCGAGGTTTTCTATGAGGGTGGGGCCGCCGTTGCGCCAGTATTTGATGTGATGGGCTTGGGTTTCCTCTACGGGGGCTTGGCAGCCGACACAGCCCCGGTCGCGGGCTGCTAGCAACAGTTTTTGCGCTTGGTTGGGATTACGGCTGGTGCCGATGGCGATGTTCTGCCACTGGGCGTCGAACAGTACGGGCATTACCTTGCCTCCGGCTGCTAGCCGGGCGGCTACTTCTACCGGTATCGGCGTGCCGTCGTCTAGTCGCGGGTTTTCTAAGTGCCCACTTTGGTGGTTGTAATCAGCTAGCACCAACAGGGTGGTCTGCTCGCGTTTGCAGTCACCGAAGCCGCCGAACAGCTCCGCCACGGCGTCAGCGGCGCGTTGGGCGTGGGTGTGCTCAGCGGAGCCGGCCCGGTTTCTCACAGCCCGCAACGCCGACTGGTAAATCTGATGCAACCGCTTACCAGTGATCGAATCGAACCGCGCTGAGAGCTGCCACATGCCATCTTCGCCTAGGGTCATGCGAGCACGCCGGGCGTCGCGCTGGGCGCGCAACTCCACAGCCGCAGCATCAGTGCCATACTCGCCGTCTCGAGCGTCTTGCTCGGCTTGCTCCTCTTCGGGAGTCTTAGCAGCCGGTTCATAAGCCACGATGTGGCGGCCCACTACGTCGGAGGGATAACCCCGGCTGAGATTCAACAACTCCGCTTCCGGGCGGGCGTGCTCCTTACCCGAAGCGCGTGCCGCTACCCGGGCATGGGACAGGTTGATCTCCCCCTCCGACAACGCTCGCACCGTTTCGTCTAAACCCTCAGAAGCCAGCGTGTAAGCCAGGCCGGCCTCGGACCGGGCTTGAGCTGACGACATGCGGTTGTATTCGCGCATCATCCACGCGGTTGCCTGCCAACCGTTACGCCGTGCCACCTCACCGGCCACGGCCATCAACATGCCCTCCACCCGAGCCCGAGCCCGACCCAAATCCACCATTAGGTCTAACAACTCGTCTTCCCGCACCGAACCCACATCCAAACCCCCAACACACACCGGCCGGCCGCAACCACAGCGCCCAGCTCTCACGTAACCACTACCACCCACCGTCGCCCCAACACCCACAGTGCGCAACTCGCCGCTCTCAGCAGACTCCGCCACAGTACGCGACCCCGAACACACCCACCTCGAACCCCCAGCACCCGGCTGCTCGGCCTCCGCAACAGCCGGACCCGAGCCGTTCAACCCCCCAACAACCGCTTCACCAACAGACGTACTCTCTAACATTCCCATGCACTAGAATATATACAACAATCCTCTAAAACCAAACAAGCGCGCGCAAGAAAATCCCATCCGGAACACCACAACCACCACCAACCCACAGAAACACCCAACCACGACACGCCAACTCCCACCAGCTGCACCGAAGGAGAACCCATAGACCTAGAAAGGCCAGCCCTAGAGGGCTCATACCCAACAGCTACGGAACGGCCTGATCACGCAAGCGGTGCGCTACACCGTCGACTTGTCCAGCGGGCGCCCGTAATCCGGCACTCCCGACGCCCGTAGCTCCGCTCTCAGCAGCAGGGAAATAGGTGCAGAACCTCTTAGTACGTCCACTAGATTGAAAAATCTGCTCGATAAGTTGTTTTTCTGAACGTGTAATGCTATTGTTACGCCCACAGTACGGCACACGCCGGACATTACCCAACTGACAAGGGAGAACAATCATGATCACAGTGAAGACCAGCATGGCCAGTCGGCTCAAGCCCACGTTCCAGGTACCAGCTACCCGGGGGCGCATGGGTACAACTGACTACTACACAGCGACCCTCCCCTTCGGGGCGGTGACCAAGCTGTTTGTATTTGATCCAGAGGAGATGCTCGAGTTGACCCCGGAAAACCGGAGCCAAAGAGTGTTGAAGTCCAAAAGGATCCCAGAAATCGCCAACTACGTGCTGGAGAACGAGGATTACCTATTCTCTGCGATCACCGTCTCGGTTGATGCCGACGAAGTTGATTTCTGCCCAGCCGAAGACCAAGCCGATGTAGGCATCCTGGTGCTGCCTTTGGAGGCCAAGTACGTGATTAACGACGGCCAGCACCGTGTAGCGGGAATCATAGAGGCACTTAGACAGGACAGCCGCCTCGCGGAGGACACAATCTCTGTGGTCCTACTTCCCGACAGCGGCCTGGAACGCAGCCAACAGATCTTCTCAGACTTGAACCGCACTGTGCACAAGACTTCAAAGTCGCTTGACATCCTCTTTGATCATCGGCTGCCGATCAATGGCATAACTATGTCGTGCCTTGAAGAAGTACCATTGTTTAAGGATCGCATCGACAAAGAGCGCGTGTCGCTGTCAGTACGCTCACCAAAGTTTGCCACCCTATCGGGGCTGAAGGAGGCAAACGTTCAATTACTCGGCAATCTGCCCGAAAAGCTCTCCGAAGCAAAAATTCGAGAAAATACTGAGCTGGCAGTCGATTTCTGGACTCGTATAACCGACTTTATAGAGCCCTGGAGTGACATTCTAAGCGGCGATATTAAGCCTCAGGAAGCGCGCCAGTTGTACGTGTCATCCTATGCGTTATCGTTGTGGTCCCTAGGCTACGCTGGAAGCGCAACTCGAACAGCATATAGCGAGAATAAAGGTCGTCAGAACGACGTGCTCCAAAGTCTTTCTAATATAGATTGGCGAAAATCCAACCCTGACTGGCAAGGAATTTGCATGTCAGATAGCGAGCTGATCACACGCGCCCCCACACGCCGAGCAACCGCCAAATACATCATGTGGAAACTGGGCCTAGAATCTGTGCGGCCTGCGACAGTTATCGCCAAACCGGGAGAGCAAACGAGAATGAATCGAGATCAAGATGAGGTCTTATGACCTAGCCTGCTGACAACGACAACTCATAGCAGCAAATATGCCGCACCTAGCAAAGCGATTGGAGAGAAAGTATGAATAATCAAGCGTTGTGCGAAGAACTAATCCGAGCCGACACTGAGAAGGAGGTAGAGCTGCTTTTAATGAAGGCAGACTACTGGGATAACATCGACTTTTGGGCAGCGTTCGGAGATAACTCGGCAAACGCTTCGGTGATCGGAGCCCAGCAGGCAGATGCTGAATCTGCCCTCGTAGAGAAAATCGTAAACTCTATCGACGCTCGCTTGCTCAACGCTTGTCAAGCAAATGGATACAACCCTCATAATTACACAGACTTACCTCAAACAGGACAGGAAGCCATCTGTAGATGGTTCGAGCACGGCCTGAACACAGACCAAATTTCTCGAGCTGGCAATATTGCGGCGTGGTACCAAAGCAAGATAAATGAGCAGGCGGAGCAGATAACCGTTACAGCTACCGGAGCGAGAGGTAGCTTTGCCAGTATTACGATTGTGGATACTGGCGAAGGGCAAGAGCCTGACTGCTTTGGGGATACATTCTGCTCGCTCAACACTGGTAACAAGCGCTCGGTCCCCTTTGTTCAGGGTAAACACACTATGGGCGGCACAGGAGCGCTACGATTTTGCGGCGCGGGCCGAGTGCGTGCCCATAACTTGCAGTTGATTGTTTCTCGGCGAAATCCGGCCTACGCATCGAAAAGCTCAAACACTCCGTGGGGGTTCACGGTTGTCAGGAAGTTCCCGGCTCAGGGCAATGAGAAGACACCCACTTACCGCTATCTTGCTCCGGGGAAACAAGTGCTGCACTTTGAGGCTACAGAGTTGGCAATTTTCCCTCAAGTACCACCCCAAGGTGGCAAAGCTGAGCCCTACGCTCGGTTTGCCCCCTGGGGCACGCTTACGAAGCTATACGAGTACATCAAAGCGACCTACATCACTGAGTCGTCATCAAGAGGCAAACTAACGCTGCTTCGTAAACTTGAGTTACGCATTCCTCAGGCGACGCTTCCCGTGAAGCTCTACGAGTGTCGAGGATTCCGAAGTGCAGCTGACGCACATCCCACGATAGTGCTGATGGGTATCATGAACCGACTCACGAGTTTACCCTCGAGATCAGAGTATCTGGAGTGGGACGGGACGCCCAAGAAACTGGAATTTCGAGTTGACAGCCAATTATTCCAGGCAATAGTTTGGGCATTTAAAAGTGCCGATACCGCAAAACGGTACAGGGGCGCTAAAGGTGTGCTATTCATGCTCAACGGACAGACTCACGCCATCCTTGACGACCGATTCTTTAGTAGGAAAACCGTTGACCTTGATGCTTTGCGCAAGTCGCTGCTTGTCGTGGTAGACTGTTCAGCTATTAGCAAAGCACATGAAATGGAACTGATAATGAACAGTCGCGATAGGCTAGCAGAGTCAGAATTCCGAAATCAAGTAGAAAATGAGCTTGCAACACGCCTAAAGGAACATCCGGCATTACAGAGATTACGCAATGAGCGAATTAGATATTCGGGAGCCGCGGATCAACATCAAGACCGAGCGATACGAGATTTCCTGGAGTCGCACCTGCAAACAAATCCCGACCTTAGTAAACTACTCTTTGAAGGTTCCGACATCTCCAATCCTCACAAGCCTTTTACTCAAAGCGACGACCAAATACAGCTCCGCAATTACCCAACCTACTTCCGCCTCCGAAAGGCAACCAACGGGTACCTACGTCGAGACGCTCATTTAGATCGTGGTTACCACCGATTTATTTTTGAGACGGACGCTTGCGACAACTATTTTGACCGACTTGACTCTCCTGGTATACGAGCTTTAGACATAAACGATGATGACAATCTTTGGACTAATGCAGATAACTACATCGAGGGATGGCACCTTAGCGACGGGACGGCAGAAATGCGTTTACGACTACCTGACAATACGCATGAGGGCGACATAATCGATTTCAAGTTTACCGTCAGCGACGACAACCCCGATACTCTAGAAGAGTTTGTCAGCCATATACGCCTGGATATCAAATCACCCAATCAATCGACCCACGGAAACCCTGACAACGATAAGAGCAAGAGTAGACCAGTCAAGGTAGACTTGCCAGAGATCAAACGCGTTGGCGAAGAGGACTGGAATATTCAGTCGCCAGAACCTTTTGATGCTCACACAGCTTTGCGCAGATTCGATCTAGCCGAAGGTCGCTACGAGTTTCGATATAATGCTGCTAACAAGTGGCTACGCCATTACGTCCAAAGCCGTAGGTTAACAGATGGCCAAGCAGAAAATCTCACAAAGCAGTTTGGGCAAATAATCTCACTATTTGCTCTGGCCGTGATGGCGAATCACAAGCAGCAAGAACCAGAAAAAGGCAATGTAGACAACTCACCAGATTCAGCAGATGGCGGAGTGTCCGCCATCCTTGTAAATGATCTAGTTGACTGGTTCACCTCCGCGATCGCGCCAGTAGTTTCAACGATAGATACTTTTACTTCCTCACCACTTGTAGCAGCAGACCCAGAGGACGAAGAATAGGATACAACTCAACTTGCCTAGGACTTGCTGGAAATCAAATTACTGTGTACAATCTCCACTATTTGCACACCAGCCCCACTATTTGCGATTTTACCCACCTCGCGGTGGGTACTACGAGCATCTAGCTCTTCGAGTATGCCGTTGCGGATCCTCTACCCGAAGTGGCTTTGGCGCGACCGTACCGAGAGGACCAACTGGAAGTGCCTAGGCGGGTGGACAGTGTCACAGGTCGTGGATAGGGTTCGAGTCCTGTGGAGTTGATAGTCCCGCTCGCCGCGTTCTTGGGCAGTTGCCTGCTGGTCGCGCTCTTGACTTGGTGGTCGGGGGCCTGGCGGTCAGTGTTCCGGGGCGTGGAAGAGGATCTGGATCCAAGCCGCGATCCGGAGTTGCTGCTGCGCTCCGGCGAACAGAAGTGGATCGAAGATCATCACTTCTGGGAGTTGACAGAAGTCGAGGACATCGCCCTCTGAGCGGCGCTTAGGCCGCCGATGGGCACTGTTCGCTAGCGACCGCCGACTGATGTCTCGAGGTCTAGCAAGAGATCCTTAGCCTCCGTGCCGCCGCCGTACTGCCCTCGCCTGCCGTCGCCCCGGACGACCCGATGGCAGGGGATCACCAGCGCTACCGGATTTGTCGCCATGGCAGTGCCGACCGCCCTTGCCGCTCGATTGTTGCCAGCAGCCGCGGCAACTCCGGCGTAGCTGCGAGTCTGACCGTAGGGAATGGCCGCGGTCACCTCTAGCGCCTTGCGATAAAAACCCGCGCAGCCGCGCCAATCCACATCCAGAGTGAACTCCTGCAGCCTGCCGGCGAAGTAGTCGTCGAGTTGCCGGCGCACGCCGTCGAGCGGAGCAGCAGCCACGGTCACCTGAGGGGATACCTCTGTGGCCATGAGCGCGGCCAGTTCTTCGATGTCGCCGTCGGCGCTGCCAGCCACGCCAGGGGGCAAGAAGTTCAGACGCCGCAGCCCCGCCTCGGTGAGAGCCAACCCCAGACGGCCAACGGGACTGTCGGTGTCCCACACCCAAACCGCTTCGGCGCTCGGGGCCCCGTGGCCGTTAGTCACCATTGCGGCAGCGTTCTTATCGCTAGTCATCTAAACACCCCTAACTTCCAGCAGCGGCAGGCACTAAAGCTCCGATCTAGCTCCGATCCCAGCCTCTCGATCCTAAGCTGCGAGCTTACCGGCGGGCGACCCATCCGTCGATCAATTCTCTCCTCGACCGCGTTGTATGGCCACGTCGGCAACCCAGCGCTCGTCGGTGGCCACCCCGCTGAGTGTCGTCACCGCGGCCAGCAGGAATCGCAGTACCTCAGCGACTTCCACCCCCTCGGGCAACTCGAACACGAGCCCGCGCCGGACGTGATCTTGGCGTACTGTCCAACTCTGCGGCACGTGGACACCAGCGGTGGCCAGCCGGCGTACCGCAAACCGGCCGGTCGGGTGCGAGATGCCGACGGTTGCCGGCACAACGCTACGGCCACGACGGTGCCGCGGCACCCAAGTAGCTTGGGGCACTTCAGGGCCTCGGGCGGAGAACATACGGCCCAGCTGTGAGCTAGGGGGACGATCCTCGTCTTCTACCCAGGGCTGCAAGTTGATCCAGCCTCGACCATCGTCTCGGGCCGCCAGGTCGTCCATGAAAGACAAGATCTCAGCAGTGTCGTCGCTGGTGAACATAACGCCGGTGTGATCCACAGCCATAACGCGATGCTGCCACACCGAGCCCCCGATGTCCGGACTGCGTCAACCCGCTTGGTTGGGGGTGACGGGTACCGTACGAGCGCGTGAAGCTGATTCTGATCCGTCACGCCCTGCCAGAGAGGGTGGAGAACAGCGACGGGCCCGCCGATCCGGGGCTAACCGCCGTTGGCCATGAGCAGGCTCAGCGCCTCGCCGCCTGGCTGAAGGACGAACAAATCGACCACTTGGCGTCCAGCCCTAAACGCCGAGCGGTGGAGACCGCGGAGCACCTAGCAGCCGGGTGGGGCCTCAAGATCGAGATAGTGCCGGGTTTCTCCGAGATCGACAGCGGCAGCAACACTTACATCCCTTACGAGCAGATGCGCCGCGAGCGGCACAAGATCTGGCAACACCTGCGCCACGGTCGCTGGCACGAGGCGGGCTACACCGATCCCGAGCTGTTCCGGCGCCAAGTCGCCGCGGCTTTCACCTCCTGGGAGCAGCAGCACGCCGACCGCACCGTGGCCGTGGTGGCCCACAGCGGCACCATCAACGCGCTAGTGAGCGATTTCCTGGCTATCCAGAACGTCTTCTTCTTCGGCTTGGAGTACACGGGCGTGTGCCGGCTGCAGCGCAATGTGTTGGGCGGCATGCACGTGACCTCGCTGAACGAAAGCGCACACCTCCACACGGTGCGCGACACTCTCCATCCGCTGCCAGCTCCGTGAACGCCTCGGACTTACAGCCCGTCCGCCCACTGCGCGTGCTGGCGCTGGCCAAGCAGATTCCCGTCTTTGAGGACATGCGGCTGGGCCGCGACAACCGGCTGGTACGCGACGGGCTTGAGCTGCACATGAACGACTACTGCCGCCGCGGTGTCGCCCAAGGACTGCAGCTCGCCCGCGCCAGCGGCGGCACGCTCGGCGTCTTGACCCTTGGACCGCCCTCGGCAGAAAACGTATGCCGGGAGGCCATCGCCTTCGGTGCCGACATCGGCTATCACGTAACCGACCCGGAGTTCGCTGGCTCTGACACGTTGGCCACCGCCCGGGCGTTGGCCGCCGCAGTGAAGCACCTCGGACCCTTCGACTTAATCCTGGCGGGGCGGAACTCTGTGGACGCCGAAACGGGTCAGGTGCCCCCGCAGCTGGCGGAGTTGCTGGGCTGGCCGTTCGCCTGCGGGGTCCGTCGGCTGGGCCTTCGGGGCGAGCGCCTCTCGCTGCTCCTCGAGCACAATGACGAGTGGCTGGAAGCCGAGCTAGCTCTGCCCGCCCTGCTCTCGTGCGCCGAGCGTCTGATCGACCCCTGCAAGATAAAAAATCCCGCCATCTGGGAAGCCGTTGATGCTTCGCTCATTAGGACTATCGCTGCCGACGAGTTAGGTCCCGGACCTTGGGGAGCCGCTGCTAGCCCAACGGTTGTCGGGCCGATCTGGACTCTGAGAATCCAGCGAAGGGGCGAAATGCTCGCGGGCCCAATGGCCCAGCAGGCCGACCGGGCTGTCAGAGTGCTGGAAGAGCGAGGAGCACTATCTGCCAACGACTCCCCGAACATTGCCCGCGGTTCTATGTTGGCCGTAGAGTTGCCGGCGGGGAGATTCGGCGGACCAGCCGTCGGCGTGGTAGTCGAGCCAGCTCGTGAGCGGCATACCCGGGAGTTACTAGGAGCCGGCGCCCAACTTGCCAGCGACATAGATGGACACGTTGTGGCCCTAGGTCACGATGTGGGAATCCAGCTCGGCAGCTTCGGAGCCGACGCTGTGCAGCGGATTTCCCCCGCTGGAACGCTGGACGATACAACGACCAATGACAGTCACGGGGGCCTCACGGAGGAAGACATTGCTTCGGCGGTCGGCGACTGGGCCGAAGGTGCCCAGCCTTGGGCGATCCTGGCGCCGAGCACAGCCTGGGGACGCGAGGTGGCCTCGCGCACGGCGGCCCGCCTAGGCGCCGGCCTGACCGGCGACGCAGTGGGGCTCTCGTGCGACGAAGGGCGGCTGATAGCCGACAAGTTGGCCTTCGGCGGCTACGTAATGGCAGCCATCAGGTGCTCCTCAACGGTGCAGCTGGCAACGGTACGGGCCGGCGTCCTCGGCCTGCCCCAGCCGCGTCAGGCACCGGAGCCAACGGTCAGCGAAGTCAGCGTGACGCCGCGCAACCGCTTACGGGTGCTGCGGCGAACTCGCGACGATGACGGCGACCGGTTGGCCAGCGCCGAGGTGGTAATCGGCGTGGGCCAAGGCGTGGATGTCGCCGACTACGAGCGCCTCCGGGCCGACGCCGCCAAGCTGGGTGCCGAACTCTGCGCCACTCGCAAAGTCACCGACGCGGCCGCCATGCCCCGAGCCCGCCAAGTGGGTATCACCGGCCACGCCATCTCGCCCCGGCTGTACATAGCCATCGGCTTGTCGGGCAAGTTCAACCACACTGTGGGTGTCCGCTCGGCCGGCAGCATCGTGGCAATCAACCCCGACCCGACCGCACCCATATTCGACTGGTGCGATGTGGGCTTCGTGGCTGACTGGCGCCAGGTATTCGACGAGTTAGTCCCCCGCCTGGAGGCAGCGCTGTCGGATTGAGCTATCGGATTGAGCTGTCAGATTGAGGAGGCGGTTTGAGCTGGCGGTCTAAGGGAGGGGCCGGTGGCTCAGCCAGCAGGCGCGGGGCCTACTCCTGAACCTCCTTAGGCATGGCCTTGGCGGCATATATTTGCCAGTTCTCCTGTAGGGCGTCGATGAGTTGGTTCACGAACAGCGGTGACATGTGGATGCGCTGAACCACTACGCCATTGCGCGGCTCGCTGCCCTCGAAGTTCATGCGCACGAAATCCAGCGTGAACTCATACGGGCTGTGAGTGACAGCAGCAAAGTTGGCCCAGCAGCCGCCCTCTAGCTCCGGGGGCAGTCGAATCGACACCTCACGCCGCTCGCCTTCTTCGTTTGACATAGCATCCTCCCGTCTCAGCAGGCCCGGCCAACTTACTCTAAGGCTGGCGAAAAGAGCTGAACCGCCGGAGACTGGCCATCATTCGCCGATGTAGTTGGGCTTTCGCTTCTCGACGAAGGCTTCCACTCCTTCGCGGAAGTCGGCAGTGGAACGCAGGAAACCGTAGGCGAGGCCTTCTAGCTCTAACCCCACCGGCAGGGGGCCGTCGTAGGCCTGGTTGAGTACCCGCTTAGCCATGCGCAGAGCTAGAGGGGGAAGAGCTGCCAGCTCGGTGGCGAGGCGGTCGGCAGCCGCGTCCAACTCTTCTAGGGCGACCACCTCCGATACCAGTCCAGCGGCCAGAGCCTCAGCGGCCCCCATGCGCCGGCCTCGCATAACCAAGTCTTTGGCCCTCCCCAAGCCGATCATGCGAGCCAGCCGCTGAGACCCGCCGCTGCCGGGGATCATTCCGATTGAGACTTCGGGCTGGCCAAGCTGCAGGTCGTCAGCCGCGATACGGAAGTCGCAGGCCAGGGCCAGTTCCAGCCCTACGCCGAAGGTAAAGCCGTGCAGCTTGGCAATCACCGGTTTCGGACAGCGCTCTGGGGCGGCCACGTTGTGGTGCAAGCAGGTAAGCGACTCTGGTGGGGCCTCCAAGAATCCGGCAATGTCGCCCCCCGCAGTGAAGGCCCGCTCCCCCGCCCCGGCCAGCAGCACAACTCGCACCTGGGTATCACGGCCACAAGCCTCAAACAACGCCGAGAGGTGTTCACGAGCCAGCATCGATACACGGTTCAACTTTCCGGGCACATCCAGGGTGATTGTGGCCACGCCGCTCTCACCGTGACGCTCAAAGCGCAGGCCGTCAAGCTGCTCTGGATAGCTCACAGGGTTGACATTGGTCGCTGTCACGATCTTCTCCTTGTAGTTCTGATTAGATCAGCTGTGGTTAGGCGTCACGGCCGTTTGAGTCTCCTGCTCTCGCAGCAGGCGGCGCAGGACTTTGCCCGACGGGCTTTTGGGGAGGCTGTCGGGGAAGTGGTAGCGGCGAGGTCGCTTGAAGCGGGCCAGCTCGGCGGACTCCAAGCAGTAGGCGTCAAGCCGGTGGGCGGCGACCTGCTCGGTGGCTTCGGCGGCCTGGGGCTCGCGCACTACGAAAGCGGTCACCGCTTGGCCCCAGCGTTCGTCTGGCAGACCCACCACCGCCACCTCGCGCACCCCCGGCGCTCGCTCCAGGATGTCTTCAACTTCCAAGGGATGAACGTTCTCGCCGCCGCTGATGATCATGTCGTCGATCCGGCCTACTACCCAGAGGTTGCCGTCAGCATCGCAGCGCCCCAGGTCGCCGGTGAAGTACCAGCCTTGGCGAACTGCTCGGGCGTCGGCGTCGGGCCGGTTCCAGTATCCGGCGAACGCTTCGTCGGAGCTGAGGTGGCAGATAATCTCGCCGGTCTCGCCGGGTGCCACTTGGTCGTCGGGACCTGCGCCGGGCTCCGGGCGGACTAGGCGCAGCCGGGCGTTAGTGGCAGGACGGCCGGCGCAGCCCGGCGCAGCTCGCTGATCGAAATGAACGGAGTAGGTGTAAACCTCGGTGGAGCCGTAGTGATTGACGAACACCTCCGGAGCGAAAACCTCCACGCAGCGCTCCACCAGAGTGCTGGTCATGGCAGCCCCGGCATAGGCCAGCGAGCGCACCGCTGACAAGTCGGCGTTAGCCACGCCGGGCGAGTACACCAGATCGTGGAACAGCGTCGGAGCCAGATACAGCGAGCCGATGCGTTCGGCAGTAATGAGTTCCAGCGCCTCGGTCGCATCCCAGTCGGACTGGCAGACGTAACAGCCGCCGGTGATTTGAGCCGCCAGCAGAGTGTGGATGCCCATAGTGTGATACAGCGGCATCACCCCGAGGGTGCGCTCGCCGGGGCGGTAGCTCTGGTGCAGCGCCTGTGAGATTCCGCCGGCCCGTTCGGCGGCGTGACTTCGAGGCACACCCTTGGGCCGGCCGGTGGTACCTGAGGTGTACAAGAAGATGGAAGTCCCACGATCATCCAGGTCGGCTGGCGGCGCCAGAGGCTGGCTCGCCCGACCAGCTGCCAGCAGGCTTTCGTACGTCTCACACGGCTCTAAGCTCACCCCTTCACCGGCTCCGTCGAGAGGCCCAGAGCCGAATCGGGTCGCCAGATCAGCCGAGGATTCAGTGCCGGCTACCCCGACCGCCACGAAACGTTCAGCGGTAGCTGCACAGGCGCGGGCGTGTTGCAGGCTGACCTCCTCGAATACCACCACCTTCGCCCCGGAGTCGGACACGCAATAGGCCACATCGGCGGCCGCAACCCGCCACGAAAGCGGCACGACGACAGCCCCAAGCCACTGACATGCCCAGTACAGCTCGACGGCCTGGCGGCGATTCTTGAGCACGAGAGCCACCCGGTCACCGCGGTTGACGCCCAGCGATGCCAGCCCAGCGGCAACTGTTACCGCAGTCTGCTTCAAGCCGCGGTAGTCCAGCCGAGAGCTGCAGTACACTAAGGCATCAGCCTCCGGCGTCCGCTCGGCGGCGTACAGCAGTGAGAGGCCCAGGTTCAAGAAAGCTCCGGGGCCTCGGCTGTGGCTGCCGTTACCTCAGCTGCAGCGGCGATGGCGTCGATGATGGGGGCGTAGCCGGTACAGCGGCATAAATGCCCCGAAAGCATCTCGGCGATCTGGCTCCGGGTCGGGGCCGGGTTGTGCGACAGAAAGTCCAGGGCTGCCATCAGGATGCCCGGGGTGCAAAAGCCGCACTGCAGGGCGAAGTGCTCCCGGAACGCTGTTTGCAGTGGATGCAGCGGGCCAGCGCGAGCTAGGCCTTCAACGGTGCGCACCTCGGCGTCTTCGACTTGCACCGCCAGCAGCAGGCAAGAGCGCACGGCCGCACCGTCTAACTGCACTGTGCAGGAGCCGCACACGCCGTGCTCGCAGCCCACATGCGTGCCGGTGAGACCCAGTCGGTGGCGCAGCAAATCCGACAGCAGCAGCCGGTCGGACACGGTCTCGTGGTACTGGCGCCCGTTCACCGTGACAGCGATCTCGCGGGAGGTGCTCACAGCCCGGGCTCCCCCGCGTTATCCCAGGCCTGGCGGATCACCTGCTCGCTGAGGACGCGCACCAGGTGCCGCCGGTAGGCCACCGAGGCGTGCAGGTCTTCCAACGGCTCAGCTGCGAAAGCCGCTTGCTGCGCCACCTGACGCAACGCCTTTTCGCCGGCGGCGCCGTCGAGGTTGAGTCCTCTGAGTCCGGCAGCCGCCTCGCCGGCCAGGAGCGGCCGATCGGCTACCGCCCCCAATCCCAGGCGCACCTCTGCCACTGTGCCAGCTTGGCGCCGTAACGCGCAGGCCACCATGGCCAGGGCGTAGTCGCCGTGCCGCTGAGCTGACTCGGCGAAGCCGTAGCCCCAGCCCGGACCCGCCGCCGGCCAGCAGACCTCCCTTAGTAACTCGTCAGGCTCCAAGGCCGAGGTGAAGTGGGAGACGAACAGGTCCTCCGCGGCGATGCTGCGCTCACCGCGCTGAGATTGGGCCAGCACCGAGCCGCCGAGGACCAAAAGCGCCAACGGCAGCTCGCCGCGGGCATCGGCATGGGCCAGCGAACCACCTACCGTGCCCCGGTTGCGGGTCACAAAGTGGCCGATGTAGGGCGTACACGCGGCCACCAGCGGCAGCGCCTGGCGCAGCTCCGCTGACCGCTCAAGGGTTATCTGGCGCACCGTGGCTCCGGTGGTGACGACGCCGTCGTGGCGGCTTACCTGGGCCAGAGCGGCCAGACGGTTCACGTCCACTAGCACCTCTGGGCGAGCTAGGCGCATGTTCAACATGGGGACGAGGCTGCAGCCGCCGGCCAACACTTTGGCCTCGTCGCCGTAGTTGGCCAGCACCGCCAGCGTCTCATCCAAGCTCTCTGGACGCAGGTAGCGCAGCGGCGGCGGCTTCATCGGGCGACCACACTCTCGCTCTCGGTACCGGCTGACAGGGACTCCCAGACGCGGGGAGCAGTGAGCGGCAAATCTAAGTCGTCTACGCCAAGGGCGTCACAGACAGCGTTAGCCAGCGCTGCGGGAGCGCTCATGGTGTTGCCCTCCCCCAGGCCTTTGGCCCCCAGCGGAGTGAAAGGCGAAGGTGTGCAGCGGTGTTGGATGCGCAGCGGAGGTACTTCGGTAGAGGTTGCACATAGGTAGTCCATAAAGCTGCCGGTCAACAGGTTCCCGTCGTCGTCGTAGACGGTTTGCTCCAGCAGGGCGGGGCCGAGGCCGTGGGCGAAGCTGCCCAGGATCTGACCGTCCACCAGCCGGGGGTGCAGCAACGTGCCGGCATCATGCACCGTTACGTAGTCCAATATGTCCACCTCGCCGGTAACGGTGTCTACCTCCACCACCGCTACGTCGGCTACGAAGCCGTGCGCCGCCGAGGACGCCACCTCGTCGGCCTCGTTAGGCGGATCTAGGTTGGGCGCCGAAACGTAGGCGGTGACCGCCAGGCCCGGTGCCACACCGGCGGGAAGCGATTCGGGATTCCAGTGCGCTGCCCCGGCAAGGCGCCGCAGCGACAAGCCCCGGTCTGGTTGCCCCACGACGCGGGCCTGGCCGCCGACCAGTTCAACGTCGGCTGGCGAGCACTCCAAAACGTCGCCTGCGATATGGCTCAGCTTCTCGGCCAGCTGTCCGGCAGCCTCGGCCACAGCGGCAACCCCAATCCCGGCAAAGCGCGAAGAGTAGTTGCCCGAGGACACTGTCCAAGCGTTGACGTGGGTGTCCATCTGGCTTTGGACCTCAACATCGCTGGGCCGCAGCCCCAGAACGTCGGCAACCACCTGGGCAGCCACGGTGCGATGGCCCTGACCTTGGGGCACCGTCGAGAGGCGCACAGTCACGCCGCCGAGGGGGTTCATAGCCAGCGTGGCTCCCTCGGCGTTGCCAGACTTGGGCCAGCCTCGGGCGCGCTCTTGGGGTGTCTCGGCAAGAGATATGTAGCCCATGTTGGAGATCGACGGTTCCACCACGCAGGCCAGGCCGACCCCCAGCCGGCGGCGCGCTGGCTCGCCGGCCGACCGCTGATCGGCCTGGCGGTGCCGGAGCCCCTCGTAATCTGAGGCCTGCAAGACATCCTCCAGGCAGGCGGCGTAGTCGCCCGAGTCGTAGAGCCCGCCAGTTGGCGTCCGATAGGGGAAGCTCTCGGCGGCAACGAGATTGCGGCGAGCCAGATCGGCGGGGTCGAGACCCAGCCGGGCAGCGCCCCGCGCCATGATGCGTTCCAACGCCAGGTACAACTGGGGTCCGCCGAACCCGCGGTTTAGGCCGGTTGGGCAGCGATTGGTGTTCACCACCCGGTTCCGCACCTCCACGTGACGCACCGTGTAGGCCCCAGTCAGCGAGCCGTGCATCCGGTAGAGCGTCGCTGGTTCAGGCGCCCGCAGGTAGGCCCCCACATCCTCGATCACGTCGTAGCGCAGCGCCAGCAACTCGCCGTCGGCGGCGAATCCGGCCTCCACCTCGGTGATTCGGTGCGTAGCCGACCCGGCGGCTGCAAGGTGCTCTAGTCGGTCTTCGATCCAGCGGACCGGCAAACCGCAGAGCTTGGAGACCAAGCCCGCCAGCACCACGTAGCCAAACACTCCCGCTTTCACCCCGAAGCTGCCGCCGCTGTCGGGCGGCGTGAGCAGGCGCAGCCGAGCCGCAGGCAGGCCCAGCGCCCCGGCAGCCACAGTGTGAAGCGTGAACGGACCTTGGAAGTTGGCCCAAACCGTGAGCGAGTCGTTGGCGTGATCCCAGTCGGCTATCACGCCGAAGCACTCCACCGGAGTGGCTACCCAGCGTCCGAACGGGAATCGACCCGCCACTGTGATGTCGGCGTCAGCAAATGCTGCGGTGGGATCGCCGTAGCGGAATGACCGGTCCGACACCACTTGGCCCGCCTCCGCCGCGGCCAGCGGGTCCACTATGGCTTCTAGTGGCTCGTAGTCCACCTCCACTAGCTCGGCGGCGTCCTCGGCTAGGTAGCGGTCACGCGCTACTACCACCGCTACCGGCTCGCCGGCGTAGCGGGCCACGTCGCAGGCGGCAGCGTAGTGATCGGTAGCCCCACCGATGACCGCGCCGAGGGGCCGACCGGCTGCAGCCAACTCGGCACCGGTCAGCACCGCCACCACACCCGGCATCGCCAGGGCCGCTGCCGTGTCGATTTGGCGGATTTGGGCGTGGGCGAAAGGCGAGCGGACCAACGCCAAGTGCATCGCCCCCGGCACCGGCGAGAGGTCGTCGATGAATCGCCCACGGCCCCGCAGTAGCGCCTCATCCTCGACTCGCGGAGGGGTCGCCCCGATCCAGCCGCTCAAGCCGATCCCTCCGCAGAGTTGAGGGCCTGCGCCACCAGTTCCAGCGGATGCCGCACATCCAGACCGGCAGCGTTTAGGTGCAACGAGCAGCCGGGGTTAGCGCTCGCTACCAGCGAAGCCCCCGCCCGCGCCACGGCCGCAGTCTTGCGGCTCCTGATTGCGGCTGCCAACGTCGGCTCCAGCAGCGAGTAGGCCCCACCCGCGCCGCAGCACAAGCCATCGTCGTCCAGGCTTACCACCTGCTTCACGAACGGCCGAAGCACCGCCGAAACAGCTTCGTGGCTGTGCTGTACGTGGCGCAAGTGGCAGGGATCTTGCACCGCCACGGTCAACTCCAGCGGCGCCACCGGGTGGCGCACAACCAGGTCCTCAAGCCGTTCTACAAGCCACTCGTGCACATCAAACACCCGGCCGGCAAAGGCTTGGGCTTCGGCAGTGCCCAGCAAGCGTCCGTAGTCTTTCAGTGCCGCCCCGCAGCCAGCAGAGTCCACCAGCACTGGCCGTTCATCCCCCGAGAGGTCGCTAATAACCCGCCGGGCTATGGCTACGGCCTCGGATTCCAAGCCGGCGTGGGTGTGCAGCGCCCCGCAGCACGGCGCTGCCGCCGCGGTGGGGGTCACCCCCACCCCGGCCGCTTCCAGCACCCGCTGGACAGCTAGATGGGTGTGACGCTGCCAGGCGTCCATCACGCAGCCCGTGAAGAGCCAAACGTCATTGCCCGAGGCGCGCAGTCGACCCCTTCGCAACGGCAGCTGCTCCGGCAACCCCAACCGGCGAGCCGGAACTATTCCCAGTCGGATTCCCGTCGCCAGCAGGGTGGAGCCCGCCAACAGCAGCCGCCGGTGTCGCAGCAGGCGCAGCCCCAGACGCTGCCACCAAGGCGTGATGCGCCTCTCAGCAGCCAAACTGGCCCTAGTGGCTTCCATGAGGTGCCCAAACGGCACCCCGCTGGGGCAGGCGGTCTCGCATCCGCGGCATTGCACGCAGGTCTCCATCGACCGCACCACCTCGTCGGTGATCGGCGCGCCCTCCAGCTGCACTGCGCGCATGAGAGCGATTCGACCCCGCGGTGATTCAGTATCCCGACCGGTGACCACGAACGTAGGACAGTGCGGCAAGCAGAGGCCACAGGCCACGCACGAGGCCAGCTCGTCGTCGTCCAGACCTAGCTGCGTCACGGCCGCCAGAGTGGGTCGCGCCCGGGATTTAGCCGACCGCTGGGATCGAACTTTTGCTTCATGCGTCGGTTCAACGCGGCCACGCCGGGAGCCACCGGACGAGCCGGCTGCGCTACCGCGGCATGCACCACGCCGACACCGATCTCGGCCACGAAGGTTTCCACCCCGCCGGAGCCAGCTGGTGCCGAGCCGTTGCCCTTGCCGAAGGTTGCAGCCTCCGCTGGCGTACACGACCAGCGGTGTGGCGGCAGCGCTGGAGGGCCGGCTGCAGCGGTCACCTCGCCAAGCTCAACCAGGCTTGCCTCTTCGGCGTCGGTGTCTGCGGCGTAGCCGCTCAGCAGCACCCAGGTCGTCGATCCGTCCCACAGGATCGAACTGGCCGTGCGGCAGCGCCGCCAGACCTCCCGGGGATCGCCGCCGCGTAAGCAGAACCAGCTCTCGGACTCAGGAATCGGCAGCGTGCGCAGCAACGCCTCGCCGAGCAAGCCGAGCGTGCCGAGCGAACCCACCAGCAGCCGGCAGAGGTCGAACCCGCTGACGTTTTTCACCGTGCCGGCACCACCGGTGGCCACCCGACCGTCGGCGCACACGTAGCGAGCCTGCAGCAAGGCTTCCCGCACCGGCCCTAGCCGCAGTCGGGTGATGGCCGACTCCCCCACCATTAGCGCCCCGCCCACCGTGCCGCCAGGTCGCTGAGGCAGGGCTGTGCGCTGTCCCGCGGCCGCTAGGGCCTCATGCAGTTCTGCCACCGTGGTGCCGGCGCGCACCCGCACCGTCATTTCGGCTGGCACCAGCGCCACGATGCCCGTCGGCGCCTGCACTTCCCGCGTGCCGACTGCCGGCTCTCCTCCAATATGTCGGCGAGTGTCACCACCGCGCACGCACACTGGCCCCTCGGAGCCAACTTCGGCGGCAAAGTCGGCTAAGGCCTGGTCGATCGCTCCTGTCGCCGTCAGCACAGCCAGGCTCTTTCAGCCCCAGATCTGGCCGTCGGCGGCTCGCAGCGAGGCGATGTCTGCGCAGCTGTGGGCACTCGGCAGCACCTTGCCGGGGTTCAGTCGGCAGTGAGGGTCGAAAGCTGCTCGCAGCCGGCTCTGCTGGTCCAAGTCAGCGTCACTGAACATCTGCTCCATGTAGTCGCGCTTTTCCACTCCGATGCCGTGCTCGCCCGAGAGCGCCCCGCCCACCGCTAGCGAGGCTTCGATGATCTCTCGGCCGGCAGCGTGCACCCGCTCCATGGTGCCCTCGACACGGGCGTCGAAAGCCAGGATGGGATGCAGGTTGCCATCGCCGGCGTGGAACACGTTCAGCGCAACTAGATCGTAACGATCGGCTATCTCGTAGACCTGCTCCAGCATCTCCACCAAGCGGCTGCGGGGCACAACGGTGTCGTGCAAGTAGTAGTCGGGAAGAATGTTGGCAACCGCCCCGAAGGCGCTCTTGCGACCCTTCCAGAGTCGTGCCCGTTCTTCGTCGTCGGCAGCCACCCGAACGCTCACCGCCCCATTGGCAACGGCGATCTCCGCTACTCGTTCGGCCGAGGCAGCCACCCCGCCGGGGAGACCGTCCACTTCTACTAGCAGCACCGCGGCGGCGTCGCGCGGGTAGCCAGCCTTAGCAAAGTCCTCAATGGCGCTGATGCAACACTGGTCCAACATCTCTATAGCAGCCGGCACGATGCCGTCGGCGATGATGGCACTCACCGTTGCAGCTCCCGAAGCTACATCGTCGTAGGCTATGAGCATGGTGCGCACCGCCGCTGGATTGGGGGTCAGTCGAACGGCTGCGGCGGTAGTAATTCCACACATTCCCTCCGAGCCCACGAACGCCCCGCGGAGGTCATAGCCGGCGGGTTCGGCTGCCAGGTCGCCGAGTAGCACCACCGAGGCATCCGACAGCACCACCTCTAGCGCCACGACATGGGCGCTGGTAACGCCGTATGCCAAGCAGTGAGGCCCGCCAGAGTTGGTAGCCACGTTGCCGCCGATAGTGCAGACCTGCTGGCTTGAAGGGTCGGGGGCGTAGTGCACCCCGTAGGGGGTCAGCTGGCGCGACAACTCAAGGTTCACCATGCCCGGCTGCACCCAGGCCACCCCGTTGTCTAGGTCTACCGACAGCAACTCGTTCATGCGGGTCAGCGACAGCACCACCGGCCGACCCAGCGGGGCCGCCCCGCCGGCCAGCCCCGTGCCCGCCCCTCGGGGTACCACAGCCCGGCCGTGATCGGCCGCGATCCGCATGCAGGCAGCAACCTGCTGGGTGCTCTGTGGCAGGCAGAGCGGCCCGGCAACCCCATCACCGAAAATGGAGGCGTCGCGGGACACCAGATAGCGGGTAGCTGAGTCGGCTTTTACCGCCTCGGCACCGATGGCCGCCTGCAGGTCGGCTACCAGGGCTGCGTCAGGGTCCTCAGCAGAGGCGTCAAGCCCAGCCCGGCGCCCCAGGCGACCCGCCGCGGCAGCCAGCAGGGGAGCCTTCAACGGTCCGTGGCCTTTACAGCTGCCCGTTGGATTAGTTCCTCACTTGGTCCCTGGGGGTCGCAGAGCGCCCGGAACGCCTCCAACACCGCCTGCGGCGAGTTGCGGTGCCGTTTGGCGGCAACTGCTAAGGGCTCGTGGAAAGCCCCGCCACAGTGAGCACAGGGCCAACTCAGGCGCGACATCAACCCGGCGGCCTCGCCATTAGGGAACATCCGCAGAACCTCTACAACGGTGGTCTTGGCCTTGATCTCCCGGGCATCTGCCGGTGGCCCCACAGGCCCTTCGGTTCCGCGGCCGCGCACGCCGCGCACCGTGACCGATGCATTTTCCGGATTCAGAGGCGCACCTGCTCAAGCACCCGCACATCCTCAGAGTGCATACGGATGGCGTTGCGAGGTAGCTGGTAGCGGGCGAACGGCAGCACGATCACCTTGGCGTCGGGACCGTGGCGCTGCATGGCTGCTCCGAACGCCTCGTCGAGGCTGGTCGTAGCGTCGAGGCCGATGTCCTCCGCCATCTCCAGGTTCTCCTCCAGGGTGACCATCGTGAGGTGCTTGCGCGTCATGACCTCGTAAATCGGCACCCAGATGCACCCCGCCCACATCTGGATGTTGCGACCGTGGATATCGCGCAGCACTTTCTGGTAGTTCTCCGGCGAGGGCGGCATATACGGTTTCATCAAGTCCATGAGCGCCAGTCCGGGGAAATCTCCAATAGCGGTCGAAACGCCCGGCGACGGCGAGCAGTAGATGATGGTTCCACCCTCCCGCACTACCAGGTCCGAGGACATGCAACCCCAGCCGGTGTGGAAGAACAAGTGGTCGGTAGGAGCGAAAACCCCGCACACGGCGATATCCGCCGGCCCTTGCGAGGTCACCGGGTTGTCGTAGGCGTAGATGTCATTGAACCGGTTGATCGCCTCGACATGAGCGTCGGGATGCGCTCCGTAGATACAGTCGATGACCCTGCCGCGAGTGTCTAGCAGCACGTTCATGGTGGCCGACAGCCCACACATGGTGGCGGTCTCGTCGATGTCGGCCCGCATCGGCCCGGCGTAGGCCCCGTAGTGGGTCTGCGGCGACGGCACGAAAGCGCAGTGGTTAGATTCCACGGTCTCGTCGGAAACCACACCCGGCAGAATCAGCTTGCCGCCACCCCCGGCACCCCAGTGGTTAGCCTGAGCGTGGCCGATAGTGATAATCACCTCAGAGCAGAACACCTCATTGTGCAACCACACTGGCGTGCCACGGGAGGTGACACCCACGAAGCTGTAGTTGTCGGCGTTGCGAGGCTCATTCTGAAAGAAGCCGATACCTAGTCGCTCCATGCGGGCCAGATTTTCGTCGCCGAGCTTCTGAGAGATGTCGCTGTCGGACATAGGGAAGACTTTGCCGTTGGCGCAGACCACCCGGGCGTCGCTAACGCCGGCGGCCTCGATGGCGTCGAACACCGGCGGCAGCAGCTTAGAGACCGGCGTCGGGCGGAACTGGTTGTCGATGACTATCGCCACGCTGGAGGCGCCGGCTAAGAGTTCGCTGAAACGCGGGCCGCTGTGAGGGTTCTCCAGGGCAGCCCGGGCGGCCTCGGTGGCGTTGGCCACTGGCGGCGGCTCTTCGGGGTAGACAGCAGCCAGCAGGTTCTCGTCGGGAAACTCCAGCTCGAGGGTCTCCCGGTAAACCTTGGTCTCATCGTCGGCAGCGCCGATCGTCAACGGGTCAAGCGACTCGTATGGAATCGAGTAGTGGGCCATTGTCCCTCCCGGTTGCTTGAGGACTCACGCGGAATCGTACTCAAGCGTAGTTCGCGCTACCGAGCCACTTCACAACTCAACGAACCCGTCACCTCGCGCGCTGCCCGCCCCAACGATGACATGATGCAGGACTATTCACAGCGGCTAACGCTAACACACGAATTCTCGTCTTGATATATGTAGTTTGCACGACAACATATCGCAGCAATATGCTATTTCACTAATAAGCAACACGAGAGGCGCTCCGCGATGGCTAGCTGGCAGTTTCGGCACGACGACTTCCTAAGAATCCTCAGAGAACAGAACCCCTGGCTTCAGTCTGGCTCAGTGCCGACAGCCCTCGCACCGCCTACCGAACGATCCTTGGCCCCCGTCTTGTGGCGGCTACTCGTCCACAACAAGCCCCGGAGGCACCAGGTGATCCTCGGGCCTCGACGCGTGGGCAAAACGACTGTGCTGTACCAGACCGTCCAACATCTGATGGACTACGGCATCGCCCCCAGTCGGATCTGGTGGCTACGTATGGACCATCCGCTTCTGCTTCAGGTCAACCTCGGCGACCTAGTGAGGGCCCTACTCGATACATGCGGCTCCGAAGAGGACACACCCTTGTATCTGATGCTGGACGAGATCGTGTACGCCAGCGACTGGGATCTGTGGCTCAAGACTTTCCATGACGAGAACTGGCCGGTGCGGATCGCCGCCACCTCCAGCAGCACCGCAGTACTGAGAAGACAGCGACGCGAGAGCGGGGTCGGCCGCTGGGAGGAGCACCATCTCCTGGCGTGCCAACTTGCAGAGTGCCTCAACTTGGCTTCGACTCCACAAGAGTTACCGCCCGGCAGCGACACCCCAGCGGAGAGCCAACCCGGGCCTGAGCAGTTGAGTAGCGGGCCGATTCTGTCTACCGACACGCTGGCCGAGACACTCAACTCGCTGCCCGTAAGCAGGTATGACAGTCCCCGACTCGAGTTCTACCGGATGCTGCTGATGTTAGTCGGCGGGTTCCCCGAACTGCTCACGGGGTACCCGTCGCCGGAGTCGGCCGATGATCCAGATCGCGACATTATGAACCATATCCTTGAGTCTCAGCGGGTGCTTCGCGGCGATGTCGTGGAGCGCGCCGTCTATAAGGACATCCCCCAGGCGTCCCAAGTAGAGAACCCGTTGATGCTCGAACGTCTGCTGTATGTGCTTGCGGGTCAGGTCACCGGAATCCTGTCACCCCAGAAGGTGAGCCGGGAGTTGGGCATCGCCCAGCCGACGCTTGATCGTTACCTCTCCTACTTCGAGCAGGCCTACCTGGTGTTTCGGCTTGCGAACTACTCCGGCTCCGAGTCCGGCGTGCAACGACGGGGCCGCAAGCTCTACTTCACCGATAGTGCGGTACGCAACGCCGCGCTACACCGAGGCCTAGCACCACTGTCGGATCCAGACGAGCAGGGGATGCTGCTAGAGAACCTCGCCGCGGCTTCGATCCACACGCTGGCCGTGCATGCCGGCGTGCGGCTGCACTACTGGCGCGACGGCAACCACGAAGTGGACCTCATCTACGATGATCCCCGCTCACCGTTGGCGTTCGAGATCGCTTCGTCGCCCAACCACAGCCTCAGCGGCCTCAATGCTCTGATCCGGAAATACCCCATCTTTCGCGGCAACTGCTATCTGGTTGCGCCACAGAACGCGGTACTTCACGCCAGCGAAGCTGAGTCCGGAATCGGGTGGCTGCCGCTTGACATCTTTCTGCTCGCCACCAGCGCTCAAGCCCAACAGGCCACACTGAACCGCCTAGGAGTCCCCGCCAGCACTTTCTAAGGCGGGGGCAGGGGGCGGCCGTCGTTGATTGCCCGGCGGAACCAGTCAGCGGTCTCGGCCACACCCTCCTCCAGCGGGGTGTGCGGCACCGAACCCAATCGCTCCACTAGCGCGTTGTCATCCATCCCGCGAGGAAACGGCAGCTGGTCGCTCCCGTGGGTAATACCGGCGAAGTCGGTGGTTCCGACAATGGCTTGGACGAACGAGGCCACCGTCGCCACACTGCCGGCGATGTTGTAAACGTCGCAGCCGCCGGGGGTAGCCCGCGCCGCGGCGATGGCGATCTGGGCCACGTCTGAGGCGTACTGAAACGCCATCCAGCCGCCGTATTCAATGTGATAGGGCTGGCCTCGCACGGCCGCTAGCAGCGCCTGGGAGGGATAGGAGGTGACTCCCTGGTCTCGCCCCGGCCCGTAGACGGTGTGGGGTCGCAGGCCCACACTGGGGGTGCCGTTCTCGTGCCAGTACACCTTGGCCGTGTCCTCGTTGGCCACCTTGTACACCCCGTAATGCGTCGTAGGTGCCCGTTGGGCGTCGTTAGCCAGGATGTGGCTTTCATACATGTCGGGCGGACCGTAGACGGCTACTGTGCTGGTGTAGACGAGGTTGCTAATTCCGTGTTTCTGCGCTGCCTCGAAGACGTTGGCGGTGCCGGCCACGTTTATCGCTGCGCCCAACGGCGGGTTGGCCCGGCAAGTCGGCACTTGCAGAGCACCCAAATGGATGATGTGGGTAGCACCCTCGGCAGCAGCCAGCACCTGCTCGGTCACCGTCAGGTCTCCCTGGATGCGCCGCGGCTTGGCTAGGTCGTCCTCATCCACGATGAGCCGCAGCCGTTTGTCGTCGGTGCTGATATCGAAGAGCGTCATCTCGACGCCTTCCCGCGCCAGGTGGCGCACCACCCAGGCGCCTATGCAGCCCATAGCGCCGGTGATAAGGAAACGTTCGTCGCTCATAGCGTGCTTAGACGCACCGGTTGGTGATCTCGCCAAGGCCCTCTATGGCAGAGACGAGCAGGTCACCAGGCTTTAGGAACTGCGGCGGGCTCATACCCATGCCCACGCCCGACGGCGTGCCGGTGAAGATGATGTCCCCAGCCAACAACTCACAGATCGAGGACAGGTAGCTGATTAGGCGGGGGATGTCGTTGATGAGATACGTGGTCCGGGAGTTCTGCATCCTGACTCCGTTGCGCTCACAAGTCAGCCCCAAATCCCACGGGTTATCCAACTCGTCCAGAGTCACCACCGCCGGGCCGATCGGCGCGAAGTTGCGATGCGATTTGCCCAGGCTGAACTGCGGCACCTCCCCGAACAACTGGCCAATCCGCTCGCTCACGTCCTGACCCACGGTGAAGCCGGCGATGTGATCGGCGATGTCGCTAGCAGCAATGTTCCGCCCGGCGCGACCAATCACGACCACCAGTTCCACCTCCCAGTCGCAGTTACCGGGCACCAGCGGAATGTCGCAGTTCGGCGCGCCCAAGCAGGAGGGGAACTTGGTAAACACCAGCGGGTCCTCGGGGATCTCCATCGCCGACTCGCCAGCATGATCGGCGTAGTTGAGACCTATGCCGAACACCTGCTGCGGTCGCGGGACCGGGCAAGTTAGGTCGTCGGCACGGTAAGGCTCACCGCCCTCGGGGGCATTGCCAGCCGCCCACGCCAGGAACTCTTCCCACTTGGCCAGAACTTGCATGGGGTCGGGCCCGAACGAGCCGTCGGAGGCCTCGGCGATGTCCCAGGCCCGTTGACCGTTCAAACCCACTGCACGATGATTGATTGCTGCCATTCGCATGGCGTAGGTCTACCAGATCGGTTCTGCTATCGACACTGTCCTACGCCTCGAGTAAAAGTCCCTAGGGCTAGGGCGTGGGCAAGATCTAAGAGCTAATCCCCACTCCCTTTGCCTCAACTCGAAACCGATTACGCGAATATTCACATCCGAAATGTGCATATCAGGGTGTTGTGACGAGGAAGCAGTTTGGAAATATCGCAGCGGTCGCCCGCCGAAACCCCGCAGTCGCGGGCGAACACCCTTATCAACAGAACGGAGAAATTTACCAAGGAGTTCAGAATGACAATGCTGACTACCACCCTTGCGGAGCGACCATCTCTCGCTGCGGACCAATCCGACATCGATCTCGTAGGACCTTTAGAAGCCTGCGAAATGTTAGTTGTCAACGAGGCCGAGCTGCTGGCACTAGTGAACAACGACCAGCTGCCCGCTTACCGGTTGGACGGGTACATCAGATTCCGCACTTGCGATGTGATGGCTCTGATTCAAGCCTCCCTCTAAGACACCGCGGCAAAAGCTCACGCTCCTAGCCGCTCCTGCAACAGCGCAGCCACATCCCGACCGTTGGCCTGGCCCTTAGTGGCGCGCATCACCTGGCCGGTAAAGAACCCTTGCATCTTTTTGCGTTCTCTGTCGTCGCCGCGGCGCAAGCGCTGCCACTCTTCGGGGTGCTCTTCGATGATCTTGTCCACCAGGCTGGCCAGCGCGCCGGCATCCACGGCTTCGAACCCGGCCTGCTGGGCCACTAACGCAGGGCTCTCACCGCTGCGCACCATCTCGGCTAAGACCTCTTTTACTTGATTGGAGTTCAACTCGCCGTGCTGCTCCATGGCAATCAACTCAGCTAGGCCGGCCGCGGTCACCTTGCCGGCACCATCAGCCAGGTTCTGCTCTAAGTGTTTCATCACCGCCTCGGGTGCGGCCCCAGCCTCGATGGCGCCCAGCGCCAAGTCATCCTGGCCGCGCTCGACGAGTAACGCCACCCGGGCCGTCGGCTGCCCCGAGGCGGAGGCCAGCCGCCGTCGGCGCTGGCGGGGCAGCAGCGGCAGCTCGGCACGGATCTGTTCGATCCAGCTAGGGTCTGGCCGCAGCGGAACCAGGTCGGGCTCGGGGAAGTAGCGGTAGTCGGTCGCCTCCTCCTTGGTGCGTAACGGCGAGGTTTGGCTAGTGTCCTCACTCCAGTGCCGGGTCTCCTGGGTAACCCGCTCGCCGGCGCTCAGCAGATTGATCTGCCGGCGAGCCTCGTACTCCAACGCACGGCCCAGCGAGCGGAGCGAGTTGAGGTTCTTAATCTCACAGCGGGTGCCCAGCTCAGTAGACCCCACCGGTCGCACCGAGACGTTGGCGTCCACCCGCAGCGAACCCTCCTCCATCTTGCCGTCTGAGGCGCCTACAGCCAGCAGCGTTGCCCGCAACTCAGCTACGTACTCCCTGGCCTCGTCGGCCGATCGCAAGTCGGGTTGGCTGACGATCTCCAGCAGCGGCACCCCAGCCCGGTTGTAATCCACCAGTGACCAGGCGGCGTCGTCGATCCGTCCCGCCCCTCCCATGTGAGTAGATTTCCCGGTGTCCTCCTCCAGGTGCGCCCGGACGATGCCCACGACCTTGCCCGAAGGCAACTCCAGGCTGCCGCCGGCGTTTATGGGTCGGTCGTATTGGCTGATCTGATAGTTCTTCGGCATGTCGGGGTAGAAGTAGTTCTTGCGGGCGAAGATCGACGGCTTCACCTCCGAGCCCAGAGCCAGACCCACCCTGATGGCCAACTCGACAGCACGACGGTTCAGCACCGGCAGGCTGCCCGGCAGTCCCAGACAGACGGGATCGATATGCGTGTTGGGCTCACCGCCGAAAGAGTTGGGGCTGGCACTGAACAACTTTGAGCGGGTGAGCAGCTCGGCATGAACCTCCAGGCCGATCACCGTCTCCCATTGGGTTCCTGCCGGCGCGCCTAGTCCAGGCGACCCCGCTTGCCAGACCATGTCAGCACCCAGCCCAGGCAGATCGCTCATCACCGCGCCCTCGACACCCCGGCTGCTTCGACGCCTGGTAGGGAAGCTGGGGCCATAGCTCGCTCCAGCGCAGCTGCGGCTTGAAACATTTCGCCTTCGCCCAAGGCCGGAGCCATGATCTGCACCCCCACAGGGAGGCCGTCAGCGCCGCTGCCAAAAGGCACCGAGATGGCAGGGTGGCCCGCCAGGTTCGACGCCACCGTGCAGACATCGGAGAGGTACATGGCCATGGGGTTGTCGCTGCGCTCACCGAAGCGAAACGCCACCGTGGGAGAGGTGGGTGACAGCAGCACATCAAACCGTTCATAGGCGGCGGCAAAGTCTTGCAGCACCAGAGTCCGTACCTTCAGCGCCTTGCCGTAGTAGGCGTCGTAGTACCCCGCCGAAAGGGCGAAAGTGCCGAGCATGATGCGCCGCTTAACCTCGTCGCCGAATCCAGCGGTGCGGGTAGCCACGTTCATGTCCACCGCTCCTGGCGCCCCTACCCGCAAGCCGTAACGAACGCCGTCGTAGCGAGCCAGGTTGCTGGAAGCCTCAGCAGGAGCAATGAGGAAATAGGCCGACAGACCGAAGACCGCCGCGGGCACGCTCACCTCGCCCACCTCGGCCCCCGCCGAAACCAGCGCCTCAGCGGCGGCGTTTAGCCGAGCCAGCACGTCGCCATCGATCCCTTCCCCACATAGCTCGCTGACTACGCCCACCCGCAGACCCTGCACATCGCCTGACAGCACCCCGGCCAAGTCGCCCACCGGCTCGGGAATCGAGGTGGAGTCGCGTGGATCGTGACCTGCAATGGTCGAGTACAGCAGGGCGGCGTCACCCACGGTGCGGGCCATCGGACCGATCTGGTCCAGCGAGGAGGCGAACGCCACCAGGCCGTAGCGTGAGACTCGCCCATAGGTGGGCTTCATCCCCACGATGCCGCACAGCGCTGCGGGCTGGCGGATCGATCCGCCGGTGTCGCTAGCCAGCGCCAGCGGCGTCAACCCCCCAGCAACCGCCGCGGCGCTACCACCGGAGGAACCTCCCGGCACCCGCTCGTGATCGTGTGGATTGCGCGTGGGCCCGAAAGCCGAGTTCTCCGTGGAGGAGCCCATGGCGAACTCGTCCATGTTGGTCTTGCCCACTACGACAGCTCCGGCGGCCTGCAGGAGGCCCACGACGGTGGCGTCGTAAGGCGGTTCCCAGCCTTCGAGCATCCGGGAGGAGCAGGTCGTTGACACCCCGCGGGTGCAGATGTTGTCCTTCAGCGCCACTGGCACACCGGCGAGAGGGCCGGGATCTTCACCCGCCGCCACGGCGCGATCAATGGCAGCGGCGCGTTCGAGCGCCTTGTCGGCGGTCACGGTGTTGAACGCCCCCAAGTGGCTGCCGGCTGCGATGGCGGCGAGGGACTCCTCTGTTGCCCCGACCGCGGAAAGCTCGCCGGCGCGCACCGCCGCGGCGATAGCAGTTGCTGGCCCGCCGACGTTCACGGCGACTCACCCCGCACTGGAGGCACACGAAACTGCCCCGCCTCTGACTCCGGGGCCTGCGCCAGCACTTCGGCACGGTCTAAGCCGGGTTCGGCAACGTCGTCGCGCAACACGTTGCCAACCGGATAGGGATGCGACGTGGCCGGCACGCCTTCGAGGTCCAGAGCCTCCACATCGGCTGCGTGGTCTAGCAGGTCACCGAGTTGCGAGGTGAATCGTTCGAGTTCTCTGGCACTTAGCTGCAGTCGGGCCAGCCAAGCCACGTGTGCTACGTCCTCGCGGGAGATCCGTCGGGTCACGGTTTGGAAGCTACCCGCCGGTTGAGACCACCAGATCTACCTCCCCACCGCGCGGCAGTTCTGGCAGCATTTCGGAGACCGCCAACACCGAGCCCTCGGGCGCGGTGTCATTTCGGCGCATCTCCACCCAACCAAGAGTGAGCCCGGCTTCAGACAGCCGCAAACCGGCCTCCTCGACGGTCATTCCCACGATGTCCGCGGGAATAACTACCAGCGGCTCGCCGAGGGTCACTTGCACTTTCACTACCTGCCCCTCATCTAGCAAGCCGCCCGAGGATGGCAGCTGGCCTACGACCTCTTCGGGCGCCACGCCGGGGACCCTTACCTCCAGGCGGCGTACCCCCCAGCCCAACTCCTCCAGGGTCTCCGAGGCCTGAGGCCAGTTCATACCCACAACGTCAGGGACTACGCGACTGGGGGTACCGCCGCCCGGCGCGGTGAGGATCACCAGCAGCACTCCCGCCAAGACAACTGCGGCAGCCGCTGCCAGGCGTATCACTGGAGCGCGCTGGCGAGCAGACTGGGGCGCCTCGTCCGCTGCCGTGGTCAGTACGGCTGTAGCTGCGGTTTGGAGTTCCTCCACTCGCTGGAATGCCTCGTCGAGCCGAGTCGGCGGGGGGAACCTTTCGGCGGTGGCCCGCAGCGCCAGCGCTAGTTCGTCGACTTCCAGACGGTCCTCGGGCCTAGTCGCCGAGGCTTGCGCCAACAGCGGGGCCAAGAGAGCCAGGTTCCTAGTCGTTGCCGCCCCAGCATCCGCTGGAACCACCGAGCGCCCAAGTTGGCTGACCTCTCCAAGCTCCACTGGGCGTCCCACAGCCGCCTCGGCCAGCAGCGTGGCGAGGCCGAAAACATCGGCCGCGGCTGCCCTGCTAACCGGGTCAGCCAAGCTCGCGACAGCCTCTGGGCCGTCGTAACCGGTTGCACCATCTGGACGCGGCGAGCGCCGTAGGAAATCCACTCCCACCTCGGCTAGCTGGAGTTTGCCTCGCAGATCGACGCAGCAATGCGACAAATCGAGAGCCCCGTGGGCAATACCCAGCTGGCGGAGGCTGTGAAGCGTCTCGGCTGCCTGTAAGCCAATGAGTAGCGTCTGCGACGGAGTTAGGGCTACGCCGAACTCCACGAGACGGTCGAGGCGCATCGCGGGAGCCGCATAGACCAGATAGGGCGCGTCGTCTAACTGCCAGTCCAACAACGGCAAGAGGTGCAGGTGAGGTAGGTTAGCCAGTCGCTGCAGCCGGGCATCAGCGGCCTCGATGTCCCCAATCAGCTCGCCGTCGAGGAACATCAACTCAACAGTCTGATCGGTTTCGCTGTCGTGGGCTTGATAGGTCTGCCCCAGCCGACTCTCACCCAGGTACTCGCCGAGGTAGTAACGGTCGCCGACTAACGGCTGTGTTTCGCTCACCGATTCACTAACCGCGGGCCCGCTCCCCAGCGGCTCAGAGGACTCCGCTAGGAGATCCTCGCCGTTGTTGTCAGGCGGCACGTCGGCTGAGCTTTCCACGAGATCCGAGATTACCGCCGCGGCTGGCGAGCGGACCGCCTCTAGCCTGACCTGCGTGGCTCTGAGTCCTCGTCGTCAGGCACTCATCGCCGCAGTCATCGCCACCGCAGGGATCGCCGCTATCACCGCCGCTGTGCTAGTGCGCGACGGCGACAGCGGCCCTCTCACCGACTCCCGGGTGGAGGAGCTGATCCCCGCACCCGACAGCGAGGTGCTAGCGCAACAGTCCTTCGGGCTCGACCTAACCGATACGCCCCGCTACGTCATCGAGCTTTTCTTAAACGGCCAGCGGCTGCCCGAGGATGAGACCGTGCAGGCCACGTCGGTGAACCGCGCCTTGTATCAGCCGGGGCAGGGGCGCACGGTCGAGAAGCTGCGCGCCGGGGAGAACTGCGCCCGAGCGGTCTTCTACCCACTAGCCGAAGGTCCTAGCTCGCCTCGACGCGGCGAGGTTCGCTGGTGCTTCAGAGCTGCCTGAGTTAGACCTGCCGAGCAACCCTGTTAGTCCTGCAGCGGGATCTGACCGGTTCCCAAGAGGTGCTCAAATGCCTGCTCGTCGAGGATGGGAATACCCAGCTTGGTGGCCTTCGTGAGCTTGGAGGCACCCGGTCTGGCTCCGACCACCAGTGCCGTGGTACTAGCGGACACGCCGCCGGGAGACCGCCCGCCGCGAGCGGAAATAGCCGCTGTGGCTTCATCCCGGCTGTAGTGCTCCAACGTGCCGGTGACGACAATCGAGCGACCCTCCAGCGTGGCCGACAGCGCCTCGGTGTCAGCTGCAGGCACCGCACCGGCGAAGTTCACCCCAGCGGCGCGCAGCTTTTCTACGACAGCCAAGTTGGCCTCGTCATCGAAGAAGGCTCGCACGCTGGCGGCAATCGTGGGACCCACCCCATCCACTTCGGCTAGTTGCTCCACCGGCGCGGCAATGATGTCGTCCAGATCCTGAAACTCACCGGCCAGCAACTCCCCCACCGCCGTGCCCAGGTGGCGAATGTTCAGGCCAAATAGCAGCCGACCCAGTGACCGCTGACGGGAAGCCTCAATTCCGACCATGAGATTGCGGGCGTTCTCGGTGCCAAAGCTGCGCAACGTAGGAAGTTGGGCCAAGTCGGCAATATTCAGCTGGTAGAGGTCGCTTGGACTAGACGCCAGTCCTGCCTCGACGAGCGTGACAGCTTTCTGGTGGCCGAGCATGCGGATCTTCATCGCCTCGGCGTACCGCGCAATTCGTTTAGCTGCCGTTTCGACATCTGGGGCCATAGCCGACACTGCCGAGCCAGCAGGCATCGGCACACCGGCGGCAGCCTCAATACCCGCCGCCGCAAGCGCCGTCAGCAGAGCCAGGTTGGACGGCTCGGCAAAAAAGTGGCGAACCGAACTTGCCGTCTTCTGCGATACGCCAGGAACCGCTGCCAACTCACTCTCGCTGGCCGAGACCAGAGTGGCCAGGCTCCCCAAGCTCGCTATTAGTTTCTGCGCCGTCACCTTGCCGACGCCTTTAATTTTCAGGCCCCAAACTAGGTCCACCGGTGACCGACTTTTTGAGGCCTCGATGGCTTCCAGCAGCCACTCGGCCCTGTCAGAGCCGTAGCTACCTCGAATCTCCACAGCGGCCACCGTCTCGGCGTCGAGCGCGTAGATGTCAGCCACGTCGGACAGCAGCCCAGCCTCGATCAGCAGCCGCACGTTCTTCTCGCCGAGACCTTCTATGTCCATTGCCCCACGGGAGGCGAAATGTTCAATACCGCCGGCCTGCTGGGCGGGGCAGCGCGGGTGACGGCAATGGTGGGCAGCATCGTCGCCTTCCCGCAGCAACGGCGACTGGTTGGGACACGGACAGAGTTCAGGAAACTCCCAGGCGGCCAACCCCTCGGGGCGTTCCGACAGCACCGGGCGCAGCACTTCGGGGATCACGTCGCCGGCCTTGCGTACCACCACCACATCGCCGGGACGCACGTCCTTGGCCCGCACTTGGTCCTGGTTGTGCAAGGTGGCCATCCGCACCGTGGAGCCGCCCACGAACACCGGCTCCAACACAGCAAACGGTGTGGCCTTGCCCTTGCCGCCGATAGAGACCTGGATGGCCAGCAGCTTGGTGCTCTTCTCTTCCGGCGGAAACTTGTAGGCAATCGACCAGCGGGGGTGATGGCTGGTAGAACCCAACTCTCTCTGGCGGCCAAAGTCGTCCAGTTTGATGACCACTCCGTCGGTCTCGTAGTCGTGATCGTGGCGACTCTGCTCGGCGCTAGCGATATAGCTCTCTACGGCAGCCAGGTCTTCAGCTAGCAGCCAGGCCTCATTAACCGGCAAACCCAGGCCGGCAAGGAATTCGAGGGCCTCGCTGTGGCGCTGGAGTTTCGGCCCGCCGCTCATGTTGCCCAGCTGGTAGCACCACCATCTCAGCTCCCGCTTAGCGGTGACAGTGGGATCTTTCTGGCGCAGCGACCCCGCGGCGGTGTTGCGGGGATTGGCGTATCGAGCCTCTCCGGCTACCTCCCGCGCCGCGTTGAGCTGCTCGAACGCTGAGAGCGTCATGTAAACCTCGCCGCGCACTTCCAGCACTTCGGGCGCGTCGGCACCCAGTCGGCGCGGCACATCGCCGATGGTGGCCACGTTGTGGGTGACATCCTCGCCTACCTTCCCGTCGCCGCGGGTGGCGGCTCGCACCAGGCGACCAACCTCATAGCGCACCGAGATGGCCAAACCGTCGAACTTCAACTCGCACACGTACGGGCCGGCGGAACCCCCAAGACGAGAGCTTGCCCGGACATCCCAAGCTCGCAGTTCCCCGAGGTCGAAAGCATTGTCCAACGACATCATGGGCACGTCGTGGGTAACAGCAGCGAACAGCTCTGAAGCAGCAGCGCCGACGGTTCCAGTCGGCGAGTCGGGGTCGGCCAGTTCCGGGTGCCGCTTCTCCAACGCCCGCAACTCGGCCATCAAGTCGTCGTAGTCGGCGTCGGGAATCTCCGGCGCATCTTGGCGGTAGTAGAGGTCGGCGTGGTAGAGCAACTGCCTGCGCAACTCGTCAACCCTGGCACGCGCCTCGTCGGTGAGGCCCAGCGCTACCCCCTGCGGCGACTGTTCGCTCATCAGCCCCGAACTGTACTGACAGCCTGCGACGTAGCAGGCTGGAGCGATGGCCACGAAGATTTGGCTGGGCGGTTTGCGGGCTCTTTGGGCTTCGTTGCCTTGGAGTGCCGGCCGACTGTTAGCTGAGGCACTAGACAGCGCATCGGCAACCTTCACCTCGGTGGCCGGCGCAGGCGCCTGGGCCTTCTGGGCGGTCGGCCTCACCGCCCTGCTGATACCCCACACAGTTTCGCTGACAGCGTTGCGGATTTTGGCACCCGGAACCCTGGCAGCGGCCGGCTGGGCAGCAGCCGTGGTTGGCGCTACCTCTACCGCGGCAATCGCACTGGCCTGCTGCGTCGCACTGGCTATCGGCGCCCTGTCACCCCTAGTGGGTGACCGGTTCATCGACGCCACCAGCTACGGCCACGAGCGACGCCTGGCACTAAGGGCCCCGGCGGCCGTGCTGGCCTGGGCTCTTGCGCCTATCTGGGCGCTGACGCTGGGGGGCATGACGGCCGGACCGCTGCTGCTGGCGGCTGGCCACTGGCTGCTGGGAGCGCTAGTCACCGCTGGTGGTTGGTTGATCGCCCTGGCCGGCATGCGCTCGCTTCACAGTCTGGCCAGGCGTTGGCTGGTGTACGTCCCCGCGGGGCTGGTGCTGCACGATCGCTTGGTGCTAGCCGAGCCCACGCTGTTCAGGCGCCCGCTGATCGGTACGTTCGGCCCGGCCCCCGCCGACAGCGGCGCTCGCGACTTCACCGCTGGCGCCGCCGGTTTGCTCTTAGGGCTGAGCCTCGTTCAGCCGGTGAACCTCAAACCCAGTCGAGGCAGCACATCGGAGAAGGTCAGCTCTCTGCTGGTAGCCCCCACCCGGCCGGCCGCGGTGCTAGCCGAGGCACGCAAGCGTCGTATCCCCACCACGCCTGGATCAGACGGTGCCGCGCAGCCCTAGGACTCAGGCTGCAAGACCGCCGCCGAGCACCTCGTCACCGTCGTAGAACACCACGCTCTGGCCGGGGGCCACGCGCTGCTGGGGGGTCTGCCAGAGCACCTGGACGCCGTCGAAGGTAGCCGGTCGTGCCACGCCGTGAGCGCTGGTCTGCACCAGCACTGAGCCCGTCGCCGGCTCGCCAACCCAGCTCAGCTCGCCAACAGCCTGACTGTCAACTAGCAGATCAGCTCGATCTCCCACGGTTACCACTCCGGCCGTCACGTCGGTACCCACGACGTAGACGGGGCGCTCTCGCCCACCTACTCCGAGGCCCTTGCGCTGGCCCAGAGTCACCAGCTGAACGGCCGGCAACTCGCCCAGCTGTCTGCCGGCCACATCCACCACCCTGGCCGGGGTGGTCTTCAACCGGTCGGCTAGGAACTCACCTCGGGCGCCACGCTGGATGAAGCACACGTCGGTACTGTCGGGCTTGGCGGCAGTGCGGAGACCTAACTCGGCGGCCAGCGCCCGCACTCGGTCCTTGGTTAGCTCCCCAACCGGCAACAGCACCCTAGACAGAGACTCCTGGTCCAGCATGTAGAGAACATAGGACTGATCCTTGGCGGCATCCGCACCTCTCGCCAAGCGCCGGTTGCCGTCGGATCGGCGCACTAGACGAGCGTGATGGCCAGTAGCCACGGCGTCGAATCCCAACGCCTCAGCCCGCCGCAGCAGCCTGTCGAACTTGATGTGGCGATTGCATTCCACACACGGGTTCGGGGTGCGGCCAGCAGCGTGATCAGCCACGTACGGCTCCACCACCCGGGCAGAGAAATCCTCCCCGAAGTTGAAGACGTGATGGTCAATCCTCAAAGCGTCGGCCACCCGCCGGGCGTCAATCACGTCGGCGACCGAACAGCAGCCAGTGTCCGAGGGTCCACCCCAGAGCTTCATCGTCACGCCGACCACCTCGTGGCCCTGCTGGGCCAGCAGAGCCGCCGCTACTGAGGAGTCCACGCCTCCAGACATCGCCGCTAAAACCTGCATGGGCCGCTCCCGTCGCTAAACCCTGCTAGGCCGCCGCCCGCCGCAACTGGGCAACCGCCGGGGGTAGCACCGCCAACGCCGTTGCTACATCGGCCTCGCGGCTAGTAGCACCAAGCGAAAGGCGCAGCGAACCTCCCGCCAGCGAACGAGGGTAACCCATCGCAGCCAGCACGTGAGACGGATGCTCAGCCCCGCTGGCACACGAGGACGCAGCCGAGGCATACACCCCAGCCCGCTCAGCTAGAAATAGCAGCGCCTCGCTCTCAATGCCCTCGAAGCACAAATGGCACGAGCCGGCCAGCTTGGCCGACCGGTCTACCGGAACCCCCGAGCCAGAGGCGGGGTAAACGCCAGACTCCACGATGCCGTCAACGGCCGCCCGCAGACCATCGGCCAGGCGGTCCCGCAGCCGTCCAACTCGCCCGACCACCTCGTGACGACGAGCCACGGTGATCTCAGCCGCCTTGGCCATTCCCACAATACCGGCCACGTTGGGGGTGCCGCTGCGACGCTCCGCCTCCTGGCCCCCACCCAGGATCTGGGCCTGCAAATCCACGCCCGCTCGCACCACCAAAGCGCCGACGCCCTTGGGGCCGCCGAACTTGTGAGCGCTCAGCGATATCAGGTCGGCAGGCACCGCTTCTGTAGCCACGTCTAGCCACGGAAAGGCCTGCACTGCGTCGGTGTGTAACAACGCCCCGGGTGCGTGGCGGGCCATCACCTCCGCCACCTCCTCCAGCGACCACACCACCCCGGTCTCGTTGTTGGCCAGCATCAGCGACACCAGCCGCACATCGCCGTCCAGCGCCGCCGCTAAGTCGTCCAAGTCCAGCTTTCCCTCTGGCGTCACTCCCACTAAGCGCCCGCCGAGTCGCTCAACCGGGCGCAGCACCGCCGGATGCTCGGCCGCACTGCAAACCACCATGCCGCCAGAGCTGCCAGCGGCGCCGAAGATCGCCAGGTTGTCGGCCTCGGTGCCCCCAGCGCAGAACACGATCTCACCCGCCCGAGCACCTAGCGCCTCGGCCAGAATGTCTCTAGCGTCGTCGCTGGCCCGCCTAGCTTCGCGGGCCATGCGGTGCGCCCCGGTGGGGTTGGCGTAGCAGACGTCGAAGAACTCCCGCATAGCCTCGGTGACTTCGGGGTACATCGGCGTGGAGGCGGCATGATCGAAGTAGGCAACAGTGGCCATGTTCCCAGGCTAAGACCCGCGTCAGTCAGGACACCGATAATCTTCTTCGGGTGAAGCTGCAGGTCGAGACCACCATCGCCGCTGCACGCCAGAAAGTCTGGGCTTACCTAGAAGACATTGGCTCGCATGTGGAGTGGATGGCCGACGCCGTCTCCATCGATTTCCTGAGTTCTCAGCGCACCGGTGTCGGCACGCGCTTCGCCTGCAAAACCCGCGTGGGACCGCTACACACCACCGACATCATGGAGATCACCGCCTGGTCACCCCCGAGCCTGATGGGGGTGCGACACCGCGGGGCCGTCTCGGGTGAGGGGCGCTTTGAGTTGACCGAGCTAGGGCCTGACCGCGACACCACCAAGATGGTGTGGGTAGAAAGCTTGCGATTGCCGTGGTGGCTGGGCGGACCGATTGGTGCCCTCGGAGCGCGCCCGATACTAAGACGCATCTGGCGAGGGAACCTCGCCCGACTCAAGTCCCGGATAGAAGCAGACGCCGGCGGGGCTTAGAAGATCGGGTTGCGCCAAGTCGCAGCAGCCAGCAGTCCAACGAAGAAGAACAAGCCGGTCAGACCCAAGCCAGCCAGCGAAGCCAGCCATGGCGGCACCCGGCCTTTGCGGTCGGGCGCCAACAGCACCCAGCTGGCTACCAGACCACCGGCCAAACCTCCTATGTGGCCACCAATAGAGATGTTCGGAACCAGGAACGTGGTCACCAGGTTCAGCATCAGCAGACCTGACACCCCCGAGTCTCGGGCCCGTCCACCCACAGCCCGAGAAGCCATGAGGTGTGCTCCCATCAGGCCGAACACCGCCCCCGAAGCACCGACTGTGAGTGCCTGCGGCGACGCCAGCAGGGCACCCAGCGAGCCCGCGAGCAGCGCCGCCAGGTACAACACGGCAAACCGCACGGTTCCTAACTGTCGCTCCAGCGGAAATCCCAGCAGGGCCAGCAGCAGCACGTTGAAGCCCACGTGCAAGATGTTGGCGTGCAGAAAACCGCTGGTTAGCAGGCGCCACCACTCACCGCCCAGATCCACCGCCGGCCCCCACAGGGCGCCGTTGCCCATGATGTCGTTTAGGCCGCCCAAGCCCCGCCACACCGACCGCTGGCCGGTAGCCGAGATAACAAACAGCACCAAGTTGGCCGCCACCAACACCCCGGTCAGCACCGCCGGACGTTTGGCGACGCTGAAGGCGGCAGGGCCAGAGATCACCGTCGGCTGCACCCGACGCTTCCTCGGAGCCACACTCCTTCGACCACTGGGAGGCACGACCACAACCCCTCGACGAGCAGCCATCAGACATTCGGGGCAGTGGAACCCCACCGGCGCGATGTACTGACAGTCCGAGCAGATCAGCCGCTCACAGCGCTGGCAACGAACCCCGGCAGAACGGTTCGAGTGCCGATAGCAGACCGACTCAGATCCTGCCCGGTCGTTCACCCCATCACGCTATCGGCCCCCTTAGGCCGCTCCCGTACCGCACCGCCGGGCCGCAGGCGGCGGTTACAGTGAGAGCTGGCCCCGGACAGCTGCGGAGACGCCCATGATCGCCAACTCGATTTTCGCTCATCAGGGGGGTTGGGACGAGATCCTTATCATCATCGGCCCGATCGCAGCCATCGTGGGGGTCGTGGCCCTAGTGCGCCGCCGCTTGCACCGAGAATCGCAGGAAGTTGACGAGGCTAAGCCCGCCAAAGACAGCGAGAACGCTCCCCAGCCGGCCGCCAGCAAAGCAGCCCAAGACTAAAGCAGCTGGAGCTGAAGCTCCCGACCTAGGTCTGCGAACTTAGGCCTCGTCCACCCAGGCCACATCGGCACCCAGAGCCCGCAGCTTGCCTACCAGATCCTCGTGGCCGCGGCTGATGTGATGGGTGTCACGCACCACCGTCTCGCCTTCGGCGCCCAGTCCTGCCAGCACTAAGGCAGCCCCAGCGCGGATGTCGGTAGCCCGCACCGGGGCGCCTGAGAGCTGCTCCTGGCCTCGCACGATGACGCAGCGACCTTCGACGCGAATATCGGCCCCCATACGCACTAACTCGCCCACGTAGCGGAAGCGGTTGGCGAAGACGTTCTCGGTTACCAGCCCGACACCCTCCGCCAGGCTCATCATGGTTACCAGCAGCGGCTGGTAGTCGGTGGCAACTCCCGGGTATGGCAAAGTCACTACTTCCGTGGCACGCAGCCGGTGCGGTGCCATGGCCCACAACCCGCCCTTAACCGTGGAAGTCCGCAGGTTCATCTCGCCGAGTTTGTCGCAGAGCATCCGTAGGTGACCGGGCTGCGCGCCACGCAAGGTGATCTCGCCGCCGGCAATGCCCACCGCCGCTAAGAACACCGCCGTCTCAATGCGATCCACCACCGGCACGTGATCCACCGGCCCCAACGCGCCGCCGCCTTCGATGGTGATCGTCGGGGTTCCGGAGCCGAGCACTTTGGCACCCATGCGGTTCAGGAAAGCCGCCAAGTCGGCAACCTCGGGCTCCCGCGCGGCATTCTCGATGACCGTGCGACCCTCCGCCGCGGTGGCGGCCATCATGATGTTCTCAGTGGCACCGACGCTGGGCCACTGCAGGGTAATGTCGCCCCCCTTGAGCCTGGGAGCCCATGCGTGCACGTAGCCGTGGCTCACCTCGAGGTCTACGCCGAGGCGCTCAAGGGCCGAAAGGTGCATGTCGATAGGGCGCGAGCCGAAGTCGTCGCCGCCCGGCAGCGCCACCATCGCCTCACCGCAGCGAGCTAGCAGGGGGCCGAGCACTGCAATAGAAGCCCGCATCCGACTTACCAAGTCATAGGAGGCGTGCGGCTCCAGCCGCTCCGGCACCTCTACTTGCAGCACGTGGCGATCGCTGAACCAGGCCCGGCAGCCAAAGCTGGCTAACAGCTCGATCATTGTGTTCACGTCCGCGATGCGGGGAACGCGGTGCAGCGTGAAGCGACCTTCGGCCAGCGTGGTGGCCGCCAGCAGCTTCAGCACGCTGTTCTTGGCGCCGGCGATCTCTAACTCACCTGCCAGAGGCGCACCCGGGCGAACCCGGATGATCGCCGACTGTTCAGCACCGGCGAGAGTGTCTGGCTGTCCGGCCCCGTCAGGCGGAACTGGGGTGCCAGGAACTGGGGCGCGATTCTCTTCCCCGGTGGCATCCATCTCCTCAAGTATGCTCCGAACATGCCCGGATCTTGCCGATAGGGGCACATTGCCCCGTGTGACCTGCACCGAAGAGTGCAGTCCGGAGGATTTGCTGCGCCTGCTTCAGCCTCGCTTTGACGTAGTCGTCGAGGAACTCCAACCGCCCGAGACCGTCACCGAGAGTCCCGAATCTCCACCCCCCGAGGCCGTATTCGGTGCAGTGGACGGGCCTTTTCGGGAATATCGGCGCACTGTGCACATCCTCGAACGCCACGAAGAGCGGGTTTTGGTGCGCCAGCACATTCACTATCGGCTCTCGGTACCGGTCTGGGGCTGGTTCATGACGCCGCTGGCGAACCGGGAGATGCGCCGGCCCCGCCTTGACGGCAGCCAGCCCTTCTGGGCACCAGCCGAGCGGCTAGATGCCCGAGCCGGACAGGTGCTGGGGGTGCTATGTCTGCTTGCAGTAGTGGCCGGCTACCTGGGGACGCTGCTAAGCCAGACCATCACGTTCGCCTTCGACGAGTTCGGCGCCGGGCTGGCAACCCAGGGCAACACCCTCACTGGGGTGCGGGTGGGGGTGCTGTTGGCTCTAGCGCTGGTTGCTCTGGCCGATAGGCGAGGCCGGCGACCGATGCTGCTGTTCAGCGCCATTGCTGGCTGCCTCGTGACCGCGCTGGGCGCGGCCGCGCTGGGTGTTTGGACTTACGGCGCCAGCCAGACGATCTCGCGCAGCCTTTCGACAGCCATGCTGGTGTTACTGCTAGTGATCGCCGCCGAGGAGGTTCCCGCTGGGTCTCGTGCCTATGCAGTTTCGGTGCTGACGCTTTCAGCGGGCCTCGGATCGGGCATGGTGGTGTGGCTGCTACCCCTGGCCGACCTGGGCATTCGAGCCTGGCGCATCCTGTTCCTGGCCCCGCTGCTGGCACTGCCGCTGATATTTTTCTGCGCTCGTCGCCTGCCCGAGAGCAGGAGGTTCACTCCCTCCTCGGCCTCTACCAAGCCTGCCTCCGGGTCGGTCGCCCCCACCAAGGGGATTCTTAGCTGGACAGCAAAGCTCACCCAGCCCTCAACAGCAGAGTTGGAACGACGCCGGCGACGTTCTAGGCGGTTGCTGCTGTTGGGGCTAGGGGCGCTGCTGTTTAGCCTGTTTGCAGCCCCGGCATCGCAGTTTCTAAACGAGTTCCTGCGCAGCCAGCGGTCTTTCTCGGCTGGGAATATCAGCGTCTTCCAACTCTCTATCAACACACCAGCAGCGATCGGCGTGCTCATCGGCGGGCGCTTCTCCGATGTGCGGGGAAGGCGACGAATTGGTGCCCTAGGACTAGCCGTCGGCGCCGCCTGCACCGTGCTGCGCTACGTCGAGGGCGGCTGGCCAATGTGGATGTGGGGTGTCCTGGCCAGCATCTTCGGCGCTCTCAGCGTTCCAGTTATGGGGGCTTTCGGAGCGGAACTCTTCGGCACCGCTAATCGGGCAGGCTCTAACGGCCTGATCACGCTCATGGGGGTGATCGGCTCCATGATCGGGCTGCAGATCGTGGGCCGCTTCACCGACGCTGGCGGCGAGTTCGGTCACATATTCGCCATGATCGCCGCGGCTCCGCTGCTGGTAGCGCTGCTGCTGCTGTTCGCCTTCCCCGAGACCGCCCAACGCGAGCTAGAAGACCTGAACCCCGAAGACCTCGCAGATCACCCCCCAACTGGCTGACCCCGAAGGCTGCCATCCTGCTAGCCCCTAACCCCTAAGCCCAAGCCAGACCAGCCCCGCAGCGCTTCCAGCACCGCCTCGGTCACCAAGCCGTCGTCAGCCGGCCGGGTGTCGTGGCCACCGCCGGGTAGCCAAACCTGGGTGACCTCGCCAACAATGGCACTGGTTTGAGCCGCGAACTCCTCGGGCGTGCCGAAGGGGTCCCGATCCCCGCCCACGAACAGGCACGGAACCTTCAGACGACCGAAATGGGCAACCCGCAGGTTCTCGGGCCGCCGGGGCGGATGCAGCGGATAGCTCAACAGAACCAGCCCAGCGGCAGGCAAGCCATCGGCCACTGCTAGCGAGCAGACACGCCCGCCCATGGAGCGCCCAGCGAGCACCAGGCTCGCCGGCTCGATGGTCTCTTCGGCGCACATGGCCGCCGCCTGCTCAGCCACAAAAGGCACCAGCCGCTCGGCCCGAGGAGGTGGCCTTCGGCGACCCTCTGAGCGGTGCGGATAGGCCGGACGCCGCACCGGAAGTGGTGCCAGCGCCTGCTCCAGGGCAACCAAGGTGTGATGGTCCGGGTCGCCGCCGGCGCCGGCCAAAAGCAGCAGCCCTCCGACGCCCGGCCCCAGCGAACTCACGAAAGCAAGATGCGCCGGGCCTCCAGCAGGTCGCTGATGCGCGCTCCGGCCTCGCCGCCGGCACCGCCGGTGTCTGGATGCGCCGTGGCCACCAGCCGACGAAAGCGCCGCTGCACATCGGCAGCCACTAGCCCATCGAGTGATTCCAGCTCCAAGATCCCCAGCGCCCAGAGGCGCGCCTCGGGCAGCGGCGGCGCCACTAAATGACCGTTCAGGAAGCGCAGCAGCTCACCATCAGTGCCACCAGGCCAGGTAAGGGCACGCCGGACGGTACCCAAGACTTCCCGGCGCAGCTCAGCGGACAGATGTTGGGCGGCATAAACAGCCCCCAGCACATATTGCGCCGCCGAGCCACCCCGGTCACTGAACTCAAACGCCGTCTGACCGTCCAGCAGGCGCACTAGACGGTGCCGACTGCGGGTTAGGCCGATGCGATCTTGCTGCAGCCGGTGGCGCAGGCGGGGCTGGCGGATGCGCTCGCCACGGGCAATCTGGCCGATCAGCAGCGCAAGATCGTCGCGGCTGTCGTCGTCGAGTCCCTCCAGGTAGCGCCCCACCACACCGGCCAGCAAAACGGCGCCTGGACGCAGCGGAGGTTCTAGCGGCAGCTTGCTTTCACCGACAGCCACTCTCCGGGTGGGCACCACCGCCCGGGAGTGGTAAGTCTCCAACTCGGCCAGAATCACCGCCTCAAGCTAACCCCCAAGAAACTCAAGCTAGACGAAGCGATGCAGAATTTCCCGAGTGGCGGCGGCCACCTCGGCGATCTCATCGGTCGTGGCGTCGCTGTTCAGGATGTCGTTCAGAGCCTGCACTTGGTCTAGCAGTGCCCGCCAGGTTCGAGCCTCGAAGCCAAACGGCAAAGCCAACTGCACAATCTCTCCGCTGCCGCGGGCCAAGTTGCGATTACCTTTGCGGTCGCGGGGATTCCGCTGGAGCCTGTCGCTGGCCACGAAAAGCCGGGAGAGCACTTCGTGGGCGTCCACGCCGTGGAGTCCGACTCCGAACTCGCCTGGCTCTTTGGCGCCGTCGTCCCCGGCGAGCTTGTCGAACAGCCCATCCACGCGGGCCTCGTCGGCCGCAGCTACCTCTAGGTCGCCTTCATCGTCGTACCCGTAGGCGATGCCGGCGGCGTCGAGGGCATCTGTGAGCCGGCCTAAATAGTCGTCATCGAAGCCGGCTATTTCGTAGGCCACTCGAGGCTCATCGGGGGGTAGCACCGGCGCCGCGGCTCGCTGCACTGCTGCTACAAATTCGTCCACTTGCTCCTCGTCGACCTCTCTCACCACCAGCACAGCGCCCTGCCAGGCGTGCGCCACGTCGCCCCCCAGCAGCAAGCTCTCCATCATCGAGCGCGACTCCGAAGAGTATTCGTGCAGGTCGTACTCCAGCTGATCCTCGCCGGCTTCGCCCACATCGGCCGCGTCGGTGGGCGGCTGGTCGACGGTGGCCACGCCGCATTCCACACAGGCCGCCACCTCTGCTGCGTAGCCGGTGCCGCACTGGAAGCACCACGCCTGCGGATCGGGGGTCCCTGGACTGCTGTTGCACACCACCATTCCTCCATGCTGACACACCGGGCGCCATTCCCCAACGCATTCCCCCGCGCCGTGGCGGCCCCACGATCCCCCAGCTAAGCCAGACAGGGTCGCTAAGGTTGCTGATGTGGACTTCCAGCCTGGACGCAACCTGGCGCTTGAGTTGGTTCGGGCCACCGAGGCGGCAGCCATCGGGGCGGCCCGCTGGATGGGCCGATCCGACAAGATCGGAGTTGACCGCGCCGCGGTGGATGGCATGCGCCGGGCGCTCAGCGACGTGCACATGGACGGCATCGTGGTCATCGGGGAGGGAGAGAAAGACGAGGCTCCCATGCTGTTCAACGGCGAGCGGGTGGGTGACGGCTCGCCACCGCCGTGCGACGTGGCAGTGGACCCCGTGGACGGAACCACCCTCGTGTCGCTGGGCCGCGGCAACGCTCTGGCAGTGATTGCGGTATCTAATCGCAACTCCATGTACGACCCCGGCGCTTGCGTGTACATGAACAAGATCGCCGTGGGCCCCCAAGCGGCGGGGGTTATCGACATTCAGGCCTCCCCCAGCGAGAACCTACGCCGGGTGGCTGCCGCTACCGGCGAGCAGATTTCGGACCTAACCGCGGTGATCCTGGACCGTCCCCGCCACGACGACCTCATCGCCGAGGTGCGCCAGGCTGGGGCTCGAATCAGGCTGATCCCCGACGGTGACGTGGCGGGCGCGCTGAGTACCGCCTGGCCAGAGTCGGGCGCCGACATCTTGTTCGGCATCGGCGGCACGCCGGAGGGGGTAATCTCAGCCGCCGCGTTGAAATGCATGGGCGGCGACATGCAAGGCAAACTCTGGCCAAGAGACGACGCCGAGCGAGCCGCCGCCCTAGAGGCCGGTTACGACCTCGACGCCGTGTTGGGGATCGACGACCTGGTATCGGGCGATAACTGTTTCTTCGCCGCCACCGGCGTAACCAACGGCGACCTTTTGCGGGGGGTGGATTTTCATCCGTGGGGCATCTCTACCCAGTCGCTGGTCATGCGCTCGCGCTCGGGCACGGTTCGCCTAATCAACACCCGCCACCACGGCCCCGGCCCTAACCCCGCCGACTGAGTTGAGCCGCCAGGACTGCCAACAGCGGCGCCGGCTGCAATAGCTGCGCCCGCTGCGGTCTAGTTTGCTAGAGGTTGGCTTGGCTGCGCCGGCGGAGCCAGCGCACCAGTGTCACCACCAGAGCTGAGACTACGAAGAACTTCACCACCCCAGTGTGCCAGGCAATGCCGCCTCTCCCAAAGTCTCATGGCTAACGGGGATGGCCTACGGGGGTCTTGCGTCTTGCGCGCCGCCGATGCGCTAGCGAGTTCCCCGGTTCCCAACATCCGCACTGGCGGCCCCGCCGAAGGGAGGACTGTAGCCATGGCTGATCAGCTCGGCATCCAGCACCTGGTCGAGTTATCCGGCACCGAAGCAATCCTGGGTTACCTCTGTCCATCTTCGGCTTCTTTACCTGGCGCCAAAGAGCCGACAAAAGCACTGCGCCCAAAAGTACGGCCCCGGAGCCTGGGCAAAATACAAAGCCCGAGTGCCCTACCGAATCATCCCCGGCATCTGACTGAGCCGCGGATCCTGAGTCTCGACGACCCGTGAGGTTCGCTCCCAGACTTCCCGAATGGAAACTCTTGCGATTTTTCCGAATTGCTCTAAGATTGAGGTTCGACGCGAGGAGTTTCAGCAATGACCACCTTGACCCGTGAACGTACAGTTCTCCCACCGAAGGAGCCACTCGACACCTTGCTCGCGGCACTTACCGGAGGCGAAACGCCATCGACAACACTTACTGGCCCTAACGGCGAGCACCTCGTTCTGCCTCCTGAAGTGTTCAAAGTGCTGCGCGATGTCGTAGCTGCAATGGCCCAAGGGCAGGCAGTGACCATCGCGCCGGTGCATCAGCGCCTAACCACCCAGGAGGCGGCCGACCTGCTCGGCGTCAGCCGCCCGACGTTCGTGAAGCTTCTGGATTCCGGCGAGATCCCATACGAACAGCCCGGACGACATCGCCGAGTCCTGCTCTCCGATGTGCTCGCTTACCGCAAGAGACAATCCGTACAGGCTCGCGAGGCGCTAGATCGTTTGGTCGAGATCTCGCATGAGAGCGGGGCGTACGAGTTCACGGCAACACCGAAGAGAACGCGCTGAGCAAAACTCATGGCGTTCGCCGTCGTCCTCGACACTTGCGTTCTCTACCCAATGCACCTGCGGGACAGCCTGCTCCGTATCGCCGAACGCGGGCTTTACCAGGCCTACTGGTCAGACGACATCCTCGCCGAACTCCGCCGCAGCCTCGCCGAGAGCGGATTGACACAGTCATCCATCGACCACATCCTCGCCCAAATGCAGCAAGCGTTCCCCAGCGCCCAGGTCCGGGGATACCGGCCGTTAATATCCGCGATGACCTGCGACGAGAAGGATCGCCACGTCCTCGCCGCAGCAGTCCGAACCAATGCATCAGCCATCCTCACGTTCAACACCAGCGACTTCCCTGCCGAAAGCGTCGATCTGTACAAGGTAGATGTCATCCATCCCGACGCCTTTCTCCTCGACCTGCTTGATCTGTCCTCCAGGGACGTGATGGACGAACTCAGCAAGCAGGCAGCCGCCAACCGGAAAGAACCAAAGACGTTCTATGCCCTGATGGAAGCTCTCACCCTGGCTGGAGTACCCCAATTCGCCGACGAAGTCCGAAGTCGAATGTGAACAGCCGCGATATGACCGCGGAGTTGCCTGCGCGACCGTCAGTCGGGTCGAGGAGCCATAAGGTACATAGGCGCAGATGTGTCCACCACAAACGCGTTATCGGACAAGTACCGCAGCAGCCTCGACTACGAGGTCTGCAAAGCTCTAGCCGCCGTCGACTTCAGCGCCGAACGTGCCCGAAAGGTGGTAGCAGCTAATACCTTGAGACTCTGATCTTGGACCACTCATCTTGGTGCGTGGCGCGGAAGGGCTGATCGTGATCGACTTTGGGAAACTTGAACTTTCCTTGAAACGACTCGAGGAGCAGCACGCCAACTATCTAAGTGGGAATCCGGCGCTCTCGGGTCTGGACCGTGAGGGGGTCGCCGAGTCCGTGATCCAGCGGTTCGAAACTTGCTACGACTGCTTGTGGAAAGTGCTGAAGCGTCATCTGATCGAGCGTCTCGGCGTTACCGACCCGCCTAACAGCCCCAAGCCGTTGTTTCGTATTGCGAATGAAAACCTGCTGCTCTCGACGCCGGTGGAACAATGGCTGCGTTATGCCGATGCCCGGACCGACACGTCGCACGACTACGACGGAGAGAAAGCCAAGGCATGCCTGCAAATCGTGGCTAACTTCATCGCTGACAGTATCGCTCTCTACGAAAGCATGAGCGGCAAGACATGGCGCTGAGCAACGCTGTGGACCTCACGCCCGCGCAGCGGGACGTCGTGGAGGCGCTTCTCGCCAGGTACCTGACGGGTACCGAGGCCTGGGTGTACGGCTCCCGTGCTAAGCGGACCTCCCGACCCCAGTCCGACTTGGACATAGTGGTGTTTGCCACGCCAGAGCAGCAGCGAGCCGTGTCTGATCTGCGGGAAGCGTTCGAAGAGAGCAACCTGCCGTTTCGGGTGGACTTATTCGTCTGGGATGAAGTGCCGGATTCGTTCCGCGAGCAAATTGAGTCAGGGCATGTCGTATTAGCGGAGCGGGAAGGGCTGACACCAAGACTTTAGACATCGTCAAGTTCAGCTCTAGCCCAGGTCAGCTAACATTTCGATGAGGGGGGGGGGGTTGACTTGGCTGAGTAGCGAACGGCTGTCGCATTTGGTACTTTCCTGTGTCAATGCTCTGCAGGGTGGTGGTAGGCGGTGGTGCCTCGGCTGGAGACGATCAATCAGCCCTTAGTGCTTCGCGGCCGCGCGGCACTTCGCAGCCTCAGCGCATTCGCCTGAAGGGCGTCAGGCTATGAGCACGCCCCCCCCCCCCCGCCGACCAGCTCCTCCGCGCCAGCAACCGGTAGGCAGTAGCAGGCCCCCACCTCCCAAACCCCCTAACCGACCTAAGCCACCGGTTACCGGGTCTAAGAGGCCCCGACCGCCCGGAACCGCTCAGCCGATTGGGTCAGCCGAACGACCACCCCTAATCCTCGCGCTCTTGGTCGCTGCGGCGACCGCCTGCTCTCTGGCCCTTCTCCAGTTCGCCGGTGTCTCTAGCAATGTCGGCGGTTCGCTGGTCGGGGCTCTAGCCAGCCCGCTGCTGCTGGTCTTATTTCTTGTAACCAACGAGAGCCGAAAGCGCGGGGGGACGTTTGGCGATTGGCGATTCCTGCCTAGTCAGTTGACCATCTTGGTGGTGGCGATGGCCGGTTGGGGGGCCGGTGTGGCCCACGTTTGGTTCGTTGCCAAAGAGATAACCCGTTGGCAGGCCGGCTGATGCGTCGTCGCGCTCTCGCCGTCTTCTGGACTCTGCTGCTACTAACAGCAGGATTGCCCATGATCGTGGCCGCAGGGGCAGTACATGCCCAGGCGGACTCCGACGACTGGAAGCCGTGCGGCCAGACGACTGGGGGCGGCCGAATCGAGCGGGCTGAGATCTTGTTCGCCTTAGATCGCTCCGGCTCGCTTGAAGATGCGGGAGTGGATCCAGGTGGCACAAAGCGCCGCGGCGCGCTCGAAGACACCCGCAGAGAACTCACCGACCTGCAAGATCGGCTAACCCGACTCCTCAGCAGGATCACCACCGGATCTCGGTTCGAGATTGACGTATCGGTAGTTGCCTTCAACGACTCAGCCGAATTGATCTCCGGCTTCAGTCGGGTCAGACCGGACAATCCGTCTGACGAAGATATTGCAAGGGCGATCTCCACCAGCGGTGACACCGACTATGGCCCAGCCATCGAAGAGGCGCTGGAACAGTTCGAGTCGAGCAATGATGACGACGCAACCTGCCGCATTCTCGTCCTTTTCACCGACGGGATTCTGGATCCGTTCGACACAGCCACTGGTCTCAAGGACTTTCGGCAGGAAGAAGCGGCCGAATCGCACGTCGCGAACCTGCTGACGGACTTGTGCGTCCCAGACTCCGAAACCGGCTCTTACCGGCAAAGGATGAACCAACTCGGGATATCGACCTATGTCGCCGTCCTGAGAGGACGAAACTTCGAACGGGGTACGGGTAACACGCACCTTGACTTCCTGGCGCGTGCCTCCAAGCAGGCGATCCTGGCTCTGACCGGCCACGGCGATTCGCCATTGCTCGACGGAGTGGAAGCAGCTGGCGGTTGCGAAAGTTGGTCGGAGAACCGTGCCGGCAAGGTCATCGACATTGAGGACATCGGAGAGCTGACCGATGAGCTGATAAAGGTCCTCCTCGACCTCGAGTTAGGTCTGCTTCAGTCCCGGGTTAGTTGCACAACCGAAGCCGAAGCTGAGCTGGTCGGCGAGTGGCCGTATTCGCTCCTGGCCCGAGATCCTCTAAGGGACCGGCCACTATGCACCGTCACCGCTCCCCTCGTTGGCTCCACGACCTTGGTTCTCACGGACAGGGATGACGGTGCCGGTTTGGAGTGGCTGATCGACGACGGCAACGAGCCGGCGTCAAACCGCAGGAGGTTGTCCGCCGGGGACCCAAGTTTGTCCTTCAACATCGTGTCGAGGGAGCTGCCGACAGAAGAACCTGTAGGCCCTTCAGCAGCAGAAGTCGAGGTCTGGTCAATCTGGTCGGTCGAGGATTCGCAACTTGGTGACTTGCCCGGCCAGCCCGCTGAAGCGAGACAGGCGACACCGGTTCGATTTCCTTTGCCGGACCGCGAGCAGCAAGAGATCGATCCTCTAATCGATGATTGTCTAGTTTTTAGTCGGGCGACATGGTTGGAGGTGGACGGTAGCAAACGGGCGGAAGTAGAACCGTTTTGCAAACTGCAGGCCCCGCTGGCGGGCGAGTTCGAGATTGCCCTAGAGCCATCTGACAACAACCGTCTGTTGTGGTCGGCAACACTCTCTGTTGGCAACGGTGATCCCGTCGTTCAGCCACGTGGCGAACCCATCCTCCTCAAGCCCGGTGATGAGACCATCTCGTTGGGGGCTATCTCGGATCCTCCCACAAGCGAGGAAGTCCTTGACGAGTCTTTCACCGATGAAATCGCTGTCAAGTTGATTTGGCGCTCGCCACGCGGAAAGCTTTTGTGGCCGCTGGAGGAGCAGCCACTAGTAGACGTGGAGATCAGGGTGCGCTCGCTAGGGGTCAACCCGCTGGAGTGCACAAGCGAAGCACAGGTAACCCATGCCGGGGAGAATCCGAATGGATTCGGTTGGCAAGTGATCGACACCGGCTGCACCCTGCTGTCTCCCGAATCACTGTCTCCCGAACCCCGAGGCACCGTGACGGCCACGGTCTCTGGTGGCCTCGAAGGTGTGCGCTGGCAGCTGGCAGATCCGACTGCAGCCGAAGAAACTGGCTGGCAAACGCTCGATAAGAAGACTCTGACGCCTAGTGACGGTGATAGTCGGCTCTTCGTGCAGATTGAAGGTGTCGAGTTGGTCAAGCTCGCCGATGCCTATGCCGAGTTCAACCTTATAGCCCGCTGGTCGGGCGAGGGAATCGACGAACGAGAACCGCAGCAGGAGCAAAGGCGGGCGGCACTCTACCTGCCCTCACCGGAATGCGTAGATCGGGTCGAGGGCGAACGAGTTACTCAAGTGCCAGACGACGGATCCATACCCGATCGGCTTGTGCGGTTACGAGCCATCTGTGAGATCAATCCGCCGCCGAACGGCCGTCTCGAAGTTCGCCTCACCGATGCCACGCAGGATTTCGACGTGTCATGGTATCCAGTTCGTCCTGGAGATGAGAGAGGCGAGTTAGATGTTCTGTTCTTCGAAGCCGAGGAGCCGCAGACTGCTATCGACGCCTGGGCGGGGCCGTTGCCGCCGGAGCTGGTTTACGCAATAGAAGCAGGCATAGACGTTGAGGTGATCTGGACCTCGGATCGGGACTACATCTCGGAGAGTCGTCCTCGGCGTGTCGTGGTGGGCATTCCTGATATTCCACCCGAGCATCTCTCCTGTGAAGGCGAAAAGCCGGCACAGACGATCGAACTATGGCAGGAGGTACCTGAGGGGCAGCTACGGGTTACCACCGGGTGCGTGCTACAAGCACCGGAGGCCGGAACGGTCACGCTAACTGTCGAAGGCGCCGTCGCTGGAATGCCTTGGCGACTTCCGCAAGAGGTACTCCTAGCACCGGGTGACCCCAACCAAGAAATTACCATCGAAACAACAGGCGTGCTGCCGAACGAGTTGCACAATCTTGATGCGAGTTTCGAGTTGGTGGCGACTCTGACTTTGAATGACTCTCAGCCTCCTGCCGACCGCAAGCTTCGAGAAGTACAGGTACAACTCCAACCGCGGATACGGATACGTTGCACCGGCTCGCCGGAAATCCTGAACCCGCCCATCGAAGTACCCGACGAGCCACTGGTAGTAGACACCGGCTGCACCCTGATAGCACCTAAAGAAGCGGGAACGGTGACCGTCAGCGTCGATGGTGACATTGGCGATACTCCTTGGCGTGTTGCCGGAGACCTCCCGCTTAGTCCCGGCGACGACGACCTCCCAATATTTATAGAGACCGACGGTGCGCTACCTAACCAGCGCTATGAGACCGTGGCCGAGTTTGCCCTTGCCGCAAAGTGGCGATCTCCTAACGGCGTCGAACAAGGAGTCGGAGAGCACCCCCTGCCCGACCAGGAGTCTCCGGAAGTAGCGGTGGCGCTACGGGCACGACCTAACTCCGGTACAGCGGCGCTGATCGCAGTGATACTTGTTTTGGCTGGCCTAGCAATTGCCTGGCTAGCACTTTGGTACGTAGGACGGAGAGCTAGTACCCCACCCCAGCCCGGCGAGTACCGATTGGTGTACCAGGAAGTCAAAATAAGCGTCACGCCTGGCGGTCGCCCGGAGGTGCCCGGTTTTGATGCAGCCTCAGCTATCGCCAGAGCCTCAGAACCATTAGAGGGTCGCCGCTCGCGGCTACAGGCCGCCGGCCTCACAATCCGCGCCACGGTGCGTTGGTGGAACCTGAGAGATGTCCTTAGCGGGGGTCGGGCCAGGGCGGTTCCGCGGAATCTCGGAGATCCGCTCGTGGCTGTATCCCCGCGTTCGGAAGGGTCTGAAAGGTCAGATTGCCTGCCGGTCAGCCTCACCGACGGAGCTGTAGTCGTGGCAATCAACCGACCAAAGACCGGCTCAAAGAACCAAAGCAGCGAACACAGCGGCCACGTCTGGATCCTGCTCCGTGCCAGAGCAGCAAAAGACTCCACCGAGCGGAGTGCTAGGCAGAACCTTGACGCTGCACTGCGTCAACTCGGCCAACTCCTCAGCAAACCGACTGTCTCTGCAATTTCTTCACCACCGAAAGGCTGACCAACATGTACAACAAGTTTCTCTTTATTGGGCTGGGCGGCTCGGGTGGCAAAACACTCCGCTTCCTGAAAGATCAGATTCGCCGTTGGATGAAGGATCACGGCTTAGAAGGCGACAACATCCCCTCTGGCTGGCAGTTCCTCCACATCGATGTGCCATCACAACCCGACGGTAACGAAATCAACCACCTCGTACCCCAACTGGCTGGTGATGAGTATCTCGGGCTGGTGAATGCCGGCGTCACCTTCGACGATGTTCAGGCTGAACTCGACGCAGCAGCTAATCTTGACGCAGCAACTGATCGACGTGAAGAACTCCGCACCTGGAGAGTGGAGCCAACCGGCTTGAAGATCCCCATCGTGGCTGGGGCTGGTCAGTATCGGGCAGTTGGATCCTCTATCGGAAAGCTCCATGTTGACCGCATCAAGAAGCGGATAGAGGAAAAGAACAACCGGCTAAACGAGGGTCAAGCGGTCCAAGATTTGGGCTTAGCCTATGCAAAAGCCCAGGGCACAAGCGGCGCTCCGAGAAGCGCAGGCGAGGTGCAGACCAACATCTTCGTTATTTCCTCACTCGCCGGAGGGACGGGTGCCGGCCTCTTCAACACGGTATGCGATCTGATCCGAGGAATGGACGTAGCTAGCGCGAGAGGAATCTTTGGGATCATCTACACGTCAGAAGTGTTCAATGTCCTGCCTGCAGCAACAAAGGCGGGAGTTCACGGGAACGGCCTTGCTGCCGTCTGCGAATTGCTCAACGGCTTCTGGTGGAACGGTAATCCAAGGTCCGACGACGAGAACTTTGTCAAACCCATCGAAGATCAGTTCCTGAAAGCCGGCGGAGTCGGCGGAACTTTGAACAACAGTGGCCCTTCGTACCCGTTCCTCGTCGGTCTGCAGAACTCGCAGGGAGTTAACTTCGGCACCTCCGATTCTCTGTTCGAGGGGGTAGGACGTGCATTGCTTTCGTGGGTTACCGACGAAGAGGTATCAGGCACATTTATCTCCTACACCATCGCCAACTTCAAATCTGCAGCTACCAAGAACATCCGTGGCAGAGCGCTGGTGGATGTTGGCGAGGATGAGGCGATTGGCCTACCACCGTTTTCGGCGCTTGGGTTTGCGCGTGTCTCTCTGGGCACCGACCACTTTGAGCGGTTCGCCGTAGATCGAGTCGTCCGCGATTGCTACCGGCACCTTGTCGAGTACCAATCCAACTCGCCTGACGCGAAACAGGCCGCTAAGTCAATCAGCAAAGACGATCCGGCGGCCATCGTGGGGCGTCTCGCCCAAAACTACGGCGCCTGGTTCCGCAACGAGTTACAAGTTGAGGAGATCAACTTCAAGGCAGGACCCCTCCGATGCGAGTTGTGGCCCACTACGGGGAGCATCGACCGGCTAGGGGGAGCATGTAAGGAGTACCAGGAGCAGGTCGAGCAGGACGCTTCCCTAGACGTTGGTGGCATCCGGTTAGCAAGCGGGTGGCGCGACCTCATCGACCCTGCGGTTGAGGATCGCTTCGCTGCCTTCGAACAGCAGATCCGCAACGAACTCAACGAAAAGTCTGGCGAATGGGTCGAAGCAGTCCAACAAAGAGCGCTGGAAACCGTCCGAACCGCAATATCCAAGTACGGACTTAGGGTTGCTGCCCGCCTTTGCTCGGACACAGCGACCTTCCTGCGGACTACGGTCGTCAACAATATTCGCAGCGACGTTATACCGGTTCTCAGACAGTGGGCCGACAGCTGGCGGGACGAAGCCTCGCAAGAACTCGCCGGTGCCAGCGGTAAACTGCGGCACTCTGACACACGGATCCGTAGCTACGTTGAGTTGGCTATTCACTATCGCGCTTTCGCGGCCGACGCGCTTGTCGCCGAGAGGGCCGCGGAACTGGCTAGAGAGGCTGCCGACCGCCTGTTCGACCCCTTAACGAAGGCAATCGACGACGCATTTAGGCGCCTCCGCGTCGATGAAGACCCTGCATCGTTCCAGTTTGGACCGCCCGCTAATGAGTTCTCGTTAATCGAAAAGCACGAGTACAAGGATCTCTTCGATCGACTACTTCGACAGACGTTTGGTAGCGAAGACTATGCCAGTCTGCGAGAAGCTGTCATCGGCTGCAACGAGGTCGACCCTGAGTCTGGCCACACATTCGTAGAACTAGCACGCGGTTGGAGTCCTAGTGCGCGCTGGAGCGACTCGCCGGCGAATATCGACATAACCGTCGGTTCGACTAGAGAACTCCTAGCAAACAGCGCCACCGCCTGGCTTAACAACGGCGGCGGACCGTTCGGCGAACTTCTTGGGCTCAGCCTCCGAAGTGCTCTAGACACCGGCGCCGACAGTGGCACAGCCATAACTGCGGCCGAACGACAGGTGTATCAGAAGAGGTTTATGGCCTGCCTCGATGCAGCAATTGCTACTGCTGCTCCGTTAGTTGACATTAACCCGGCGCTGGCGGGTCTGGTCGGCAACGAGCCCGGCAAAGCGAAAGTTTGGCACTTTAGCAAGTTACCTTTCGGTCCTGGTCCCGACGGTGCTCATCCCATGGAGAAAAAAGTGTCATCAGAGCTTGCCCCGATCATCGGCGCAGAGCAGGTAGGCAAACTCATGAAACCCGACCAGCACGCACGTCACATTGACGTGGCTTCGCAACTCGCCGCGCCGCAATCCATATTAGCCCTGAAGTCCGTCTTGGCGCCGATCGCCCAGGACTGGGATCAGCAAAAGTCCATAGGTGAAGTGGCTATACAGCAGTTCTGGCAACATCGTCGCGCACAGTACTTGCAGAGATTCGTACCCTGCCCTCAGGCGCATTTGCGCTGCCTGGTACGCGGCTGGTTCACATCACAGATGCTCGGACTGCTAGATCCTGCCGGAACCAATGGTCTTATTCAAATAGCCCGACATGGCAAGCACCCAGCTACCTTCCCAAACCCGTTTTTATCGAAGATACAACGCGTTGAGAATCGCTATGACCGGCTAGGTCCGGTGCTGGAATCTCTTGGTTTGGCCTACGTGGAAGCGGCGGCAAGCGGCAGCCTCGAGCCGCTTGAAGCTTACGTCAGCCTGCTCGAACTGGGCAAGTCTGGCGACGGCGGCATCTTGCACTACGAGAGCATCAACCAGAGACTGGCGACTTGGATCGAATCCGGCCAGCCAGTTGAGGGTGCTCTGACCGGCTTGAAGCCAGCTCGGTTGGGCAACCTATCTGACACGGCTACTTGGCAGGATCGTGCCACAGCTATTGCCGAAGTACTTGATGATGTCTATAGGGGCTACCGAGACGAATACGAAAAGTTGCGGAAGGACTGGGAGATTAAACCCGGCCTTCGGTCACGCGCCCCGCTGTGGACAGGGCTTTGGCCGCTGCTTGGCGACGAAGTCGAACGGCTCAGCCAGGCCGTTAAAGCCCACTTCCCCGACGACGGACTCGGCTAGGTGATTCGTCAGCTACCTATGGGGTCAGGAGCAAACGCATGATCACTATTCTTTATCACGAGGCCGATGCTGTCATCTTCGAAGCCACGCAGGTGCTCCGAGAGTTCTCGTCTCAAGGGCTAGTAAACGACCTTGCGCTCGTGCCGATAGGAGATGGCGCGTCGCTGGATAATCCACTCGCTAAGTGCATGCGATCCGGCGACGAAACGCAAGATGGATTGTTTGACGCGCTTGCGCAGAATCAGACAACAGAGAGTCACGTCATGACCGCTGTGGCCTCTACTGCCCTAGAGCCGCAGGCGCAGCTTGCGCTGGCCCAGGCTCTCGACCGCATTGCTGATCGGGCTATGGACTTAGCCGGCGTTCCGGTCGTTTCGAGTTGCCTGGCGGTACCGGAATCGCGAGAGGGCGACAGCATCCTTCCGGCTGAAGGATTCTTCTCGGCCCGGACCGCCAACTTCGTCGCCCTACCGACGGACTGGCAGTTCGTCACCGGCATGGCAGCTGCCATCGACTTCGACGATCTATCCAGGGCCTCATGGCACGCCGCACTAGAGATTGCCACGCTGACATCGGCCTGGCGCGCCACTACCGACAGCCCGTGGCGGCCCGAGATTGGGTCCACCGGAGTAGCCGGTTACGCCTTCAGGTTTATCCGGTCTGCGGCCAGGCTCGTGATGATCCGTCGGCGCGAACCAACCACCGAGGACTTTATTCCCGTACCGGATGGCTTCTCTCCTACGCCTGTTCCTGAGATGATCACTCGAACCGCTGAAACGCTACATCCGCAAGTCTTCCGGCTAGACAACCAAGTGGCTGGACCAGGCGCTTCCAGCGAGCGCAGCGGCGTAATGAAGTTGCTTGGCGCTGCGGTCGGCCGCGTTTTCCCCCCGCTAGCGGCCGGCTTTCAAGGGTTCGGCAAGATGCTCAAAACAGAGTTTGCTAAAGCTCTCGGCGGCGAGGTGGAGCCCGACGAAAGCGAACAAACTCCAACTGCTCCACTATCTACGGATTCGGCTGACGATGCAGCTGTCGTTCTCAAAGGATTTGATCCGCGCGTATGGATCAACCTTGTGCGCAATGTGTTGGGGGTCGCAGACGGTGGCGGAGGCGCCGACGCAATCCGAGCGCGCGACGCAGCCGGGCACCAACAGTACGTGTTCGTCTCGCCGGAGAGTCTGATTGACGATGTACTCGAGGAAAGGGTGAGGAGGTTTAGTGGACAGCGCGAAGATATCGAGGCGGCTACAAATGATATCGCCGTAGCCGAGGAAGATATCAATACAGCCGACGAAGTGGACGACGAAACCACTCTAGGAACATCCCAAAGCGACCTGGCTTCTTCAGATACCGATACAGCCGACGAAGAGGACAACGAAACGGCTTCTGAATCAACAACCGAGGCTGACGCAGATCCGACTCCCCAGACTGCGATCGCCGGTGATGCCGACCTCGCAAAGACCGCAAGTCGCCCCCGAGCACTTCTGACGCTCCTTGACGACAAGTTCCGCAACGAGATCTCCCGGGCCGAAAATCGGCGCAGAGAGCAGCAAGCCGAACTTGAAAGCCTGACCGAGTTAGTGGAATCTACCGAAGAGTTTGATCCTCCCACAGCTTTGCGTAACACATTTATGGCCTTCTTTGTTATCGCATTTGCTGTAATCGCAAGTTACGTGTTGTTACTGGATACCTTCGATATCGGCACCCTCGACACAATCGTTCGAACACGTCTTGCTATTTTAGCCACATCATTCACTTGGCTGGTACTGCTGTACCCACTTATTCCTCAGCGTTACGACCCGCGCGCCGGCCAGTCCTACTACTTGAAATCCGCTGCAATAGTGGCCGTTGTTGCGGCGCTGGCAATCATCTTTGCCAAGCCTCTCTCGGACTTGTCCACTGACGCTCCGGGACCGGAACTTGTACCTCTCGTAGCCATAGTCGGCACGCTTTGGCTGATTTGGCGAGTGATATCGTCGGCGACAGCACAAGGACGACCGGCAAGCCGAGCCCTAGCTCTGGTGTGGACGATCTGCTTTATCATCGCCGGCATTTTGCTCTACTCCCATTTAGACCAGTCGATCTTCGTCCGTTGGGAGCTTATGGAGAACTTCTTTGAAGAATATGGCCGCGATTTAAGGTACGCAGCCGTCACAGTGGCCGGATTTTTGTTCCTACTTGCTCTTGTCATGATGACTGTAAGCGATGGAGGCAACGAGCGCCGGCGCAGGCGCGCTCGGTCTCGAATACTTGAACTTCAAAGTGAGCTTAAGCGCATAGAACTGTTGCCGATTTTGCAGGGCCTTAGGATCAACTGGCTCGGCACGGCGGCCGCATTACACCATGTGCTGGAACGTAACGTACCCGCAGGGTCGGCTTCCGGCCGTGCGTCTCGTGAACTTCGCTCACCGCTGCATCGACTCGCGGTGCGTTATCGCGCCAAGTACCGCCCACCGCCGGAGCCCGGCTGGCTTTACGCCCAGTATGAGGCAGCTGTTGAGGCGAACGCTCAACGCTTGGCACGTGCAGGTAGCAGAGATTCCAGTCGTCCCGAAACCAGCACGATGGTCAGCAGCATGGAGCGTGATCTGCTGGCGGCACCCGGCCCCGACCTGCGCTGGCAATTCGCTAGCCGACTCCATTCCGGCGAGTTCGATGACGTTCTAGGTGGCGATTCGGGCAGCGGATCACTCGAGGATGCTGAGGTCACCTTCTTGAACGAGGTCTCCCCGGTTGCTTCGGCGACGCTGCCTGTCGGGCTGCTCGGCTCCGTTGCAGCCAATCTCGGGCGCGTCTCTTTGGACAGCATCTGGTGGTTATCTGACGGCGCTGAGGCTCCAGATTCTGTTCCTCCTCCGAGGCCAGCTGAAGTGATCCGGTCGGCCGACGAAGACTCTTATTTCGCAGTGCGCCTTGAGATTTCCGATCCGATTCTGGAGAACCAGATCGGCAGAAGCTCAACGCCATCGTCGGACTACGACGATGACCTAGCAACCGCTGACAATGACCCGGATTACGTAGACCCCGCCGCCGGGCTGGGCTGACACGCCGAGAGCTGTGGCCGACAGCCCACTCCATCGCCGTCGCCCCCCGGACCGCGAGCCCGGTCCGGGATCCGATGACTCGCAATCGAGGAGAGCGGATGGGTCACCAGAGGCACCGCCCCGCAGGCAACCGGTTGACCCAGGGCTCCGAACGCCACCCAGCCGAACTGGCCGAACACGAAGACCCATCCCGCAATCCCCTTACGACTCCACTAGGCGCCAACGCGTCGCCGCTCAACAGCGACGCTACGGAAGCTCTGGATTTGGCACCGGCACCCTGAGTGGTCGGCTCGCCGGAGTCTCAGCGCGGCTCACCGGCTTGCGAGGCCATATATCGCTAAGCGTCGTTGCGGCAATAGTCGTCTCATTGTCGGTTGCTCTCCCACTCGCCCTAACCCTTGGGAGAAGCGACAACGACGTGCCAGCAACGGCAGATGAGGCTGTCGAGGTGGTGGCCGAGGTCGCCCCGCTACCGTCAGTTCCCCCAGAGGACTCATCACCAGCGGACGAAGCTGCCGCCACCACACCAACTCCAACACCGTCGCCGCCGGACGATGGTTCAGACACCGAAGCACTAGACACCCAAGTCCCGGAGCCACAGAGCCCTCCAGCCGCTCCGACGGACGGATCAGGCACCACTCCTAATCCCCCACCAACACCCGAGCCAGAAATCCCGCCACCAACAACCGTCGCACCCCCACCGCCACCACCTGAGCCAGAACCCCCACCCCCGCCAACGACCGCTCCACCGCCACCAACCACAGCCGCACTCGAACCGCCGACAACGACCGTCGCGCCAGCCCCGCCACCGCCCGAACCAGAACCACCACCCCCTCCGACAACCGAACCGCCGCCGACGACGACTGAGCCAGAACCCCCACCGCCGCCAACAACGACCGTCGCACCACCCCCTCCGACAACCATTCCGCCCCCAACCACCGTTCCACCTCCACCTGCGCCCGATTGGGACGAGATCGCTCTCTCAATCGTCGAGGTCTGGGCCAAAGGATGCGATAAGGGCGGTTCGGGCACTCTAGTTCTCGAAGGACAATACATACTTACAAACGGTCACGTTGTGATGTCAGATTCTGGCAAAGTATGCACAGACCTGAGTGTCGGATTTATCAGGACTGCGGAGGTTAGGCCAACCACGTGGGTCGACGCCACCGTAGTGGCAGCCGAGTGGGAAGGGCTAAACGATGAGGGCGGTTTCACATTGCCGGATTTGGCATTACTAAAGCTGAGTCGCCGAGTTGATCGGCCCAGTATTCCTGTTACCGCACAACAGCTAGCACTCAACGAGGAGATCGTTGCCTTGGGTTACCCAGGTATTGGAGGTTGGACGATCACGCTGGTCCGCGGCGTATACGCAGGCATTGTTGAAATTGACGGTCATGATGCACTAAAGACCGATGCCGCTACGAGTTTCGGCAACAGTGGGGGGGCCGCGTTCGACTCGCGCGGCGTATTCATAGGTGTACCAACCGGCGGCAGCACAGCGGAAGGCGGACAAGGCGGTGACCTTGGATATCTGATCCCCGCCGAGACTGCCGAACGCTTCCTAGAACGCCACGTCGGCGACTGAGACCCCGTAAGAACCGTTACCGAGGAAGCTCTTCGCGCATGACAGACCCACCTGTCAGACAAGAAGTCGTCCCCAACCCCGCGTGACGAGCCATGACACCCCCCCCCCACCAGAAAGGCACACTATGAACCCCTTCGACTGGCCCAAAACAGCCTTTGTCTGGGCCGTAGTAGGGGCCATTGGCATACCCATATTCGTAGTTGTGACCATCAGGGACACCATCAAAAGCCGGCGCAAACGCCGCGAGGGAAGGAAAGGCCCGTGATAGAAGGCCTAATAGATGATCCACCCAGCCAAATTCAGAGGCAAAAATTAATTATCTAGTAATCCGGCTAGTTCTTCAGCAATAGCGGCAAGTTCGTCGGCCACTTCGGCGGTTTCTGGCATGTTGGCGTCGCGCGCCGCAGAAGACGCAGCCCGCCAAGCCTCAGCAGCACTCCCCCAAGCGCTAGACGTATTGATATTCTCAGCAACAAGACCGGCGACCAGAGCATCAGCCCAAACAGCCCACGCTTCCGCCTCCGCAGCGAAATCTGATAAACCGGCAGCACGCGCCTCAGAAGCCGCAGACCTCCAAACCTCAGCAGCACTCCCCCAAGCGCTAGACGTATTGATATTCTCAGCAACAAGATCGGCGACCAGAGCATCAGCCCAAACAGCCCACGCTTCCGCCTCCGCAGCGAAATCTGATAAACCGGCAGCACGCGCCTCAGAAGCCGCAGACCTCCAAACCTCAGCGGCACTCCCCCAAGCGCTAGACGTATTTAAATCCTGAGCGGCAAAATCCACTCTCCACGCGTCAGCGTATGCAGACAACGCATCCGCCCGAATGGCATCTTCCGAAAGATCGGCATCGCGCGCCAAAGAAGCCGTCACCCTCCAAGCCTCAGCAGCATCCCCCCAAGCCTCAGACGTATTGATATTCTCAGCAATGATAATTGCGCTCCAAGAGTCAGCCCAAGCAGCCCACGTCGCCGCAGAAGCAGAAATCTCAGGCAAACCGACAACACGCGCTCTGGAGACCACTGAACGCCAGGTCTCCGCTGCACCACTCCAAGCCTCAGACGTGCCAACACCTTTAGCGATGAAATATTCGACCCAGGCCTCGGCGTAGTCAGTCAAAACACTAGCCCAAGCAGCGTTTTCCGAGAGGTTCGCATTGCGCGCTGCAGAGGCCGCAGACCGCCAGACCTCAGCAGCACTCCTCCACGCGCCAGACGTATTGATGTTCTCAGCCAGGATCAAGGCACTCAACGCGTCGGCGTATGCAGACAACGCATCCGCCCGAATGGCATCTTCCGAAAGATCGGCATCGCGCGCCAAAGAAGCCGTCACCCGCCAAGCCTCAGCAGCATCCCCCCAAGCCTCAGACGTATTGATATTCTCAGCAACAAGATCGGCCAACAGCGCATCAGCCCAAACAGCCCACGCTTCCGCCTCCGCAGCGAAATCTGATAAACCGGCAGCACGCGCCTCAGAAGCCGCAGCCCGCCAAGCCTCAGCAGCACTCCCCCAAGCGCTAGACGTATTGATATTCTCAGCAACAAGACCGGCGACCAGAGCATCAGCCCAAACAGCCCACGCTTCCGCCTCCGCAGCGAAATCTGATAAACCGGCAGCACGCGCCTCAGAAGCCGCAGACCTCCAAACCTCAGCGGCACTCCCCCAAGCGCTAGACGTATTTAAATCCTGAGCGGCAAAATCCACTCTCCACGCGTCAGCGTATGCAGACAACGCATCCGCCCGAATGGCATCTTCCGAAAGATCGGCATCGCGCGCCAAAGAAGCCGTCACCCGCCAAGCCTCAGCAGCATCCCCCCAAGCCTCAGACGTATTGATATTCTCAGCAACAAGATCGGCCAACAGCGCATCAGCCCAAACAGCCGACACTTGGGTCCGAACCGCGTTGGCGTCAGCGGTAATGGAGAGTTTTTCCGCAAGGAAGCACGAGAGAAAGTCAGAAAAATATGTTTCTGCTAAGACTTCTGCGAAATCAGGGTCACGGATCCAACCACACTCATCGGTTCGGTCTCGATTTGCCCTTACCACATCTGCAGCGGCAGACCACGCCTGTGCAGACGCCCGCAGTGCATTTGCTGCAGTTTCCCAAGCCTCTGGCGTGTTTTCAGCTATAGCACTTGTATACGCGGCCCTCGCTCCCATTTCGGTTACTGCTGCTTCTGCCCATATGGCAAAAACCTCTTCGCCGTCATTACGAGATGAGGTGGCTGCAGTCCGCCACACATCGGCAGCCGCCCGCCATGCGTTAGTTGCACTTGCCCAGGTCTCCGATGTGTTGACTGCGTACGCAACCGACTGGGTTGCTTGGGCGTCAAGCATTTCAGCGCGAGCGTTGGTATGAGCAGCCAACATGTGGCTGTTAAAGTCAAGCTCAGCGGCTACGGTTCGCAACGCGTCAGCAGCAGCTCGCAATGCCGTTGCTGCAGTTAGATGTGCCTCAGGAGTACCGACAGATACCGCCTCCACTGAAGCAGCGCTAGCATATGCCTCAGCGGCTTCAGCATCAGCATAAGAAGCCTCCTCCAGGTAATTCGCGTCACGGAGAGCGGCGGCAAGAGAGCGCAAGGACTCCGATGCCGTTTGCCATGCCCCAAAAGTCCCCATTCCTATAGCTCGCACTTGCGCAGCCTGCGCATCAGCCCATAATGCTGGGAGTTCATCGATTTCTCGAAGAACATTTCCCGCACCTTCTGCAATTTCCGCAACGACTTCTAATTCACCGACTGTGTCGGACTCGCCAACCTCATCCTCCGTTCCGGCCACGTTAGCTGACTCAGTCGAAATAGGAGCTTCTGGACCGGGCGCGGGCAATTCCCTAAAATCGCTAGTTTTTGCACAGGAAGAAATCACCAGTCCAACAAACACCACTAAGACTGCTGCAGCTACTAACCGAGGGACTAGTCGAGGTTTCATTTCTTGCGCTCCTCGACTCTCTTCAAGGTCGTTCTGTTCTCTATGATTCATATGCACTATGCCTGATTGTCGTCTCTGGACATTGGCATATTTTACAGGTTGATCTCATTCTTGTCTAGTTGAACTATCAGGAAAATACACAATTGTGATGCTGCAATTCTATACATGTTTGGGTCGTTAGAGGATGTGCGTAAACCCGCGGGTTGGTGGCTATGCGCGAAAACGCTCTCAGCGACTGCTAGGGGATCCTCATCCGACGATCGCCGCTCATTACCTCTGTCAGCCACCTGGCAGCCCGGTCGTGGTGAAGCGAGGAGCGATCAGTGGTGTGCGGCAGCAGGCTGGTTTCGACCAGCTACAGATACTCCACCTATCAGCTCCAGAGCCAGTCGAGATCCGCGAAGGCGAGCGAGTGGCCGAAGTCTTCGATGTTGTCTTCAACGTTGAGGATGAGGCACCGGTCGGTGCCGCCGTTGAGTGGACCTCGGAGGCCTCGCCCGATCATCTGAAAATAGAGGTTCGGACTGTATACGGGGCGGGCGACGATGATCGCTCGAGTCTTCGGCGCGTCGAACCCCTCGCGGAATACGCCGTAGTTGCAGAGTGCCTTGATCTGACCTTTACGAAAATCTTCGACCACGCGTCGGCGAGCCGTCGGTTTGGTCTCTTCGGTGACTGCCGCCGCATTGACTCCCTCAAGCTTGAGTAGTGCGGCCAGAGTCTGAGCGTGCTCAACTGAGGTAGCGAAAATCAGCGTCGGCCAATCCGACTGAATGTGCATTTTGTGTGCGTTGAGGATGCTGTGAGTGCGTTCAGTGCTATTAGCGATTCGATTCTCCACAGACGAAGGCAGCCAAGCCAGCAGATGCTCTCCTCGCTCCGGATCTCTCGTGAACCGCCAAATCTCCTCCCGCTCCTCAGGGCTTAGCTGGAACGTTCCGCCCTGGATTTGTTCGTGGTCGGCCTGAGCTAGTACCCCATCTTTCTGCAATTCTCTGACGACCATCTCTGGATTATCGTGCGCGAACGCGCCTCTATCGAGTCGGTTTCTTCCGTAGCGACTCGCAAGCCGGTTGGTCTCCTCCTTGTCGTGTCCGCGGTATGGCGTAGCCGTGAGACCGAGGAGGAAGGGTTCGTCCTCGCGTCGGTGGTACGTCAACCCGATCTCCTGCATGACCGATGTGTACGTCGGAGCGATGGATCCATGCGCCTCATCGATAACCAAGAGCCTGAAGTCCTTCAAGAATTTATATTCCTCTGGCCGGGAGGAAAGCCTCGACTTGAGCGTCTGTATCGTGGCAACAACCACATGTCTTTCGGTCGTCAGCATCGGCGGGGGCTGTCCGCTCCACATCCTCGAGATGCGGAGTTGCTCAGCCTCGCTCCCCTCGCTCCGCCAAACTTGCACCCACGCTTCGACAGCCTGCTCACAGAGTTCGTCGCGATCTGCGACCCAAAGAATGCCCCCACTAAATCCGTCGTCCCGCACGGTTTCGACAATCGCCTGCACCGCGACCCTGGTCTTCCCCGACCCAGTGGGCATGCTGACCATGCCACGCCGCTGGTGAATGTCGCTACTATCCGATCTAAGCATCTGGCGCACGTTGGCAGCGACGACCTTTTGATAGGGGTGCAAGGCGGGCAGCGATAGGGGACCCTCGACCTCCTCGAAGGGTGGACGCTTACGCTGCTGCTCCCCTGCCCATTTATCGGCGAAACCCAAAGAGCGGACGAAAGCCACAGCACGCGGTGAACCGGCCCATTTTCTTGGCCGACCGAGGTCATCCAGAGCCGACCTGAACTCCCAAAGGGTATCGGATTGGTAGAGAGCAACCGCCGCCTCAGCGATCCTGATCGCTGTCAGCGGCTCGTCGCCCTCTACCAGCAAGTTCAAGAGTGACCGAGGAAGACGGTTTCGTAGATTCTCCTCGCCCACCGCTGCCAGAAGACGCTCGGCATCAGTTGAGCACTGCCTTACTTCTTCTCGCCTCTTTTTAATTTCAGCAGGCGTTTGGCGCTTCAAGATTACTGAGATCTCGGAGCCCTCTAACTCGATGTTGAGGACTTCCGTGACTAGTTCGAGCGCAGCCCTCTCGTCATCCTCGACACTGACAACTAGATAGACATCATTGGCATGAGCAATGCATAGGCGATTCTCACCAAGAACGCGTATTCGCTCACAGGTAACGAGGTTGGCGTTTCTCTGGGATCCCTGTAGGTGTTCCTGCAACCCAGGCCAAATGTCAGTCAGAGGTGTCGGATCTCCGTCGTCGAATAAGTCCGGAACCGGATCAGACAGTTTGAACGCCTTTTTGATTTTCGCATTGTTCGGATGCTGAAGCAGCTCGTCTAGAGCCTCAGAACTCGAGGGCTGTGGGCTAAGAGCGGCTGCAAGCGGTACGATCCCTGAAGTCGTCTTGACCTTCCCATGCTTTTTGAGAAGGTAAATTGGAAGCGAATCGCACTCCATCGGGTCGAACTTCTCGCGGTAGGTTCGATTCGTCCCCGTGTGGGCCATAACCCACGGCTCAAAGCAACCGTCCAACTCTAGGAGAGCAGAGGTGTAGGCAGCGGCCGCTTCCTCTGATAGCTGCAGCAAAATACTTAGAGGGCCGATATCACTTTTTTTTACAAAATCCAGGGAGGCGGATTGGGGAGTATGCGGCAAACCAGGTTGTCCCTTAAATACATTTGCTTGATTATGCCGATATTCTGAGAATAGATTTTCCCCAACTACTCCGTATTCGACGGAAGGTCCAGAGCTTACTTTCATCTTGCATAGAAGTTCCCCGTCAAGCTCGTGGAATTCAGTGTCAACGGTTGAGCTATTATCTCGACCGTCGTCGCCAGGAACAATGGCGCCAGGCCGTAAGACACAGTTAAGTGGTTTCCAATCCCCAGCACGTGTTCGTAATTGCAGGCTGTGCCGCCAGTCGTGATGCTCATCAATGATCTTGAAGGCATCCTCAGAACTGAGGTTTCGTGATGCTTGCCAAAACTCTTCGAGCAGACTGTGGTTGGGCTTAGGACGGTATCTATGAACCAATAGACTATCTGCGATATTCCTAAATCTACGCTCAGCGGATGGTAGCTTGAGGCCGAGTTTTTTCAGCCCCGCTAGGGTATCCCGATCCTGCACTAAATCCGTATCGACGGTGGAATTCTCAGCATTCATGTCGAGAACAACATCGGAATCCGTCGGGAGAAAAAGATGATTTGGGTCAGGGTTACTCCATTCCCCAGACTGTTTAGCACGATCCGACCGAGGGTGGTACCCTTTCTCCTTTCGTCGGAAATGAGAGCGGCGGTTTGGATCGCAGCCATCGATGCACTGACCTCTTCGCCTGGCGCAGAGTGATGCACAAGAGCTTCAAGCCACTCGGCGATCGATTTTCGCGGTGGCCGTGATTCCTCTCCATTGGCGGCCTCGAACAGCCAGTTGATGGCTGTGAGTCTTGGCCTTTTTAGTGCTTTTTTGTGCAACCAGTCTTTCGGCCGATTCGGATACGCTGACCATCGCTCGAATGGCTTGACTTCTATCCCATCAGCTGTCAGTTCCCTTGGTGGATAATTAATTTCTTGAATTCGACGGAGTTTCCCTTCTTGATCGGGAACTATCGCTCGCTCAGCTAACTCGGCAAGGAGCTGACTCCTTAGTGAGTCAGCATGGCTATAATTACCCGTCCCTTTTTTGTGCTGAAGCACGTCTAAGTGGCGCGCGGGGTCATCATTCGTTTTGATCTCCGTAAGCGACTCGGCAATCAAAGATGCCGCGGCTTCAATCAACTCGTTGTTGTAGGGGCCGTCGAGGAGGTTTTGGCGGTCCTCATTCGTCTTCCAGGGAGCGTTGAGGATGCCAGAAACTAGGCTCTGAGTTGGGGCTTATATCGGATAGTGCCCAAGTTGGGCTGGGGTAGGGCGTTAGCTGTTGTTGGGGATGTTGAGTGTTGTGACGCGCCATGCTGCTTTTTTGCGTAGGTCGTCGTAGTGGAGGCGTACTCTGAAGTCTTCTCCGAGGGTGGGGGCGTCTCGGCCGACGCGCCAGATGGTGTCTGTGGCTGTGGGGTTGTAGGTGTTTTGGAGTTGCCCGTTGGGGATGCACGCGAGGACGATCTGGTAGAGCTGGCGAGCTGTGGTTTCTGTGTAGATGAATTTGGCGATGATTGTGACGACGGTGAGTCGTCGGTTGTTACGCTTGATGATGGGTTCGAGTCCGCCGGGTTCGTCTAGCGGCTGGTTTCGGCGCATTAGCCGTACCCGCATCGAGGTTTGGGACATCTGGATCGTTGCCGTGCGGTCGCCGTTATGTTTTTCGGCCTTAGCGTCGAGCATCAGCGCTACCGGATGCGGGGCGGGCGTGAACGCGTAGATCGCTTTCTTGTAGTCGACTTTGCCGTATAGTCGCTCAGCGAATCCTGGCAGCGCCATGACTTGCATGGCTTCGCGGGTCACGTCTTCGGCGATGTCTTGAGGGTGGTCAGTGTCCTCGCGGAAGATTGTCGTGGCCATTGGCAAATAGTCCCGCAAGGCTTGGGTCACCATTGCCAACACTGTTTGCTCTAAGAGTTCTAGCTGTGCGTGCGCCATTCCCGAAGAGGTGCCGTTTGTTCTGGGGTTCGGGCGTGTTGGCCGTGGGTTCGTCATTAGTTCTTGTCTCCGCCAGGGTCGCGTAGTGGTTGTCAAGGTCGATGCCCAGCCAGCGCCTACCGAGTCGTTTCGCCACAGCTGTGGTGGTGCCTGAACCCACGAAAGGGTCTAGCACCACACCACCGACCGGGGTGAGCAGTTTGATTGCTCGGGCTGCCAGCTCTTCGGGGAACTCGGCTTCGTGTCGGGAGTTGCGGCGCACTGACGGTATGCGCCAAACACCGCGCGATCCCCACTCAGACCACTCGTCGCCAGTCAATCGGTTTCGGTCGAACGTAGTAATACCCGGCCGCCAGAACACATAGAGGTGCTCAAACTCGTCGACTGCTCGGTAAGACGTTGAATGCCACCGACTATTCGCCCAGCATGGATCTTTATGCCAAATCCGCTGGTCGTAGAGATACAGGCCAGCGACCTCGGCCCACTCGGCGAGCAAACACCCAGTAAGCAGAACTTTTGTGCCGCACTGCTGCTTCCCGCCTCGCACATTGTTGTTCTCTAGGCGACGCTGCACTGTCTGTTCGCTACAGCCCAACATCCCGGCCAGCTCGTAGCGAGACGCCCCCGGGCGCGTCTGCTGAGCGGCGAGCACATCAGCACGAGTCACAGCTTGTTTCTTGCCGCTTATGTTGTCCGCCTGAAAGCGGGGCATCTCAGCGTCAGGGAAACAAAGAATGTCACCAATGTTTACCGCCACAAAACCGCCCGGACGGATCACCCGGGTGTGCGCAGCCAGTACACCTCGAACCAGCTCGCACCAATCTTCGAACGTCTCAAGGCTCGACTCGTACTCTTTGCCAACAAAATAAGGCGGCGACCACAAGCTCAAATCAATACTCGCCTCAGGCAAAGTAGCCAACACCCCCCGAGCATCACCGGCCACTATCCGATCTAACATCACAGAAACCCGCTAGAAAGCCAAAACAGCGCCAACACTGCGACGGCCCACTAAACCCCGATAGGTAAGCCGCCTACGGTTCATACACCTGACCAGTCGACCCATCTGGTCGATCGTGTCCAACGACCTGGTGTTGTGGCGGTGTTGGAACTCGGCAACATAGCGGTGCAGGTGCCGAGGGCTCATCTGGTGGTAGGTGCCGTGGTAGCCGCGTTTGAGCATCGCCCAGAAGCTCTCCAGGCCGTTCGTGTGCGCCTGGCCGTTCACATACTCCGCCGTCGAGTGTCTGACCGCCTCATGCAAATACCCGCAGTCTCTGAGCGGTCGGTAGCCGGATGCTTCGTCGGTGAACACCACCGCGCCCGGCTCGGCATGATCCATAACCGTCCCAACAAGCGAACTAGCCGTGTTGTCGTAAACCACCCTGGCGGCGACCTGGTTCGTGGCCCGATCCTTCACGCCCACCACAATAGCCTTGCCCACACCACCACCGCCGGGATTTATGCGCTTGCGCTGGTGCTTGTTCCGCTCCACCCCGCCCACATAAGTCTCGTCAGCCTCCACCGGACCGGCGAACAAGACATCCCCCTCGGCCATGGCCTCGCGCAGCCGGTGCAACAGAAACCACGCCGCCTTTTGGCTAATCCGCAGGTCGCGGTGCAGTTTCATGCTGCTCACCCCACCCAAACTGGTCAACAAAATGTAGATCGCGAACACCCAGATCTGATAGCCCAGATTCGAGCACTCCATCACCGTCCCAGTTCTCACACTGAACCTGCGCCGGCAGTCGCGGCACCGGAACGGCATCGTCGAATGCGCCGCACCCTTCTGCACACTCACCGACCCACACCGCGGACAAACCACCCCACTCGCCCAACGCCGAGCGACCAGCCAACCCTCCGCCGCCGCGTCAGACGGAAACAAACGCACCAACTCGACCAACGAAACAGCACACCGCCCCGCACGACCCGGAGCCCTCCCCGCACACCTGCTCATACCACCACACTATTTACAGGGTGTGACAGCCACCATTCCCCCAGCTCAAAGCACTATTGGGCACTATCCGATATAAGCCCCTCTGAGTTTGAGTCGGGAAGTACGTCCAGAACCCGTTTGACTGGCTAAGCCGATCAACGGGCACCGCCCACGAGATGCACACATCGTCGCGATCGTCGCCGCGACGCCTATTGGCTCGAGCATCGCTAGACAGAGGGTGCGTTTTCTTGAACCGGCACCACCGTGTTTTCTTGTCACCTTCGGTGAGCTGATACTGCTTGTCAACTCTCTCTAACGCCAGTGAGCTTTTCAACGAACCCAAATCGTCAACCAGCGCGAGCGAACGTACATGTGGCACGAACAGAAGTAACTCGGCAGGGAATTCGCTCATCTGCCTTAGGAGAGAGTCCCGAGTTCCGGGCCTCAGCGGCAATCGTACGATGTTCACTGCCCAAGTCATCAAATCGCGCAGCACGCCGTCGTGGTTCCAGCGTTCGGTGGGATCAATTGGCTCCGGCAACGGCAGCACAGGACATTGCTCGGCTTCTGGAACGACCTCTCGAATACGCTCGAGGGCACGGGTACGGTCAAACTGGAACGAGCCGCTCTGGCTGTAGATCTCTGGGGTGTCGCTAACACCGAGAACGGCACCGAATCCAAGACCGAACGTGCCGATCTGGTCAGTCCTCCTCTTGGGCGACCAAGGCCGAAACATGAGCGCCCTAACCCCGTCGATATGGAAGGAGTATCCGTCGTCCGCACAATAGAAACAACCTTCCGTCAGGCGCACTTCTATACGCCCGCGATTCCGCTTCGGGACATTGTCGTCATTCCTCTGTTCGCTATCGTCGAACCAGAGTTGATCGGCACTGTTCTGGACTAGTTCTACTAGCTGCCTGTGCTGGTAACCCCCGTGCGCTATATCCTCCTCTTGGTTCGCGTCTCGTTGAACAATATTTGGCTGTTCACGATACGCCTTAAGCGTCCGGCGGGTTTGCTCGCCGATATAGCGACCTAAATCCTCGTCGGGTCCGGCCCACTCCCTTAACGACACTACTGCTCCCTACTCTGGTCAGTCCTCGCCACCACTTATATCTAGCGGCTTTGCTCAGGGCTCAGCGGTGTGGCCAGTTCGACCCTGGGGAAGTCAAAAGCTGGCGAAGCCGGCTGGCGATCTCTTCCAGAGAGACGTGGTCGGCGGCAGTCTGTCGCTGCTGCCGCGAGCAACCCGACATCTCGAATCGGTGGCGGATCTCCAGGAGGTGCCGGTCGAGTTGATTCGGTCGTCGGTGTCTAGGGACTCAACCTTACGGTTCACTCGCCAAACGGCGCAATGCCTCGCCATGTCTAAGAATAACCGACCCCGGTATGTCACCAATGCGGTCCTGGGGAGCGTCAAGCGCCAAGAACTCGCGCAGCGCAAGGCGCGCCACCTTCTGCATCGACACACCGTCTAGGGCGGCGCGCTCTCGCAGGGCCTGATGCTCCTCATCGGTCAAACGCAAGGTCATCGCCACAGGCCCCGACGGTATCACAGCGATAACACAACCAGGCTGGGCGATCCCGGCCGCAGGCTCCCGGTAATGTTCAAGTTGGCGACTGGGGGAGGAGTCATGAGGTACAGCGACGCAGACGCGTCCGCCGCTAATGCGGCATTGGCAAGTACCGCAGCGGCCTCGACTACGAGGTTGGCACTGCGCTAGACCCGCCACGGGAGTGACGCCCCGACTCTACCTTCTAAGTTGGATTCGATTTATATTTTGTTTCGTTGATTTTCGGTTCATCTTGGTAGCGTGTCCTTCGGGGGATCGGCGCAGTCCACCACTTTGAGCCTCGGTGAATCAGCGCCCACCTTCGATCCACTTGGTCGGCTAACGTGAAAAGCAACAGTCATGGAACAGGCAATCATCAGTCTCGTCGGCCTAGTGCTGGTCCTCATGCTCTACCTAGACCGTGGCCACCGCGCCAGCTTTAGGCAGGTGAACCAGCAGTTCGAACTGATGGGTCAACGGTTCAGAGAACTCGAGACGCGGACCGACGAGCGGTTCAGAGAGTTCGAGGACAAGTTCGACCAGAAGATCGACAAACTCGACCAGAAGATCGACGACACCGCCAATCGCCTCGACGCGAGGATCGACAAACTCGACACGAAACTCGACGACACCGCCAGACACCTCGGTGAGAAGATCGACGACACCGCCAATCGCCTGGACGCGAGAATTGACAAACTCGACCAAAAAATCGAGGACACCGCCAGAGACCTCAGCACACGAATCGACAAACTCGACACAAAAATCGACGACACCGCCAGAGACCTCGGTGAGAGGATCGATGGCTCTGCTAGACACCTCGACGGGCGCATCACCGAAGTCAATACCTCGGTCATCAGACTCGCCGAAAGCGTCGGTCGGGTAGAAGGACGCGTCGAAGCGCTCGCCGGCGTCGAGTAGCCGAAAGGCGGAGACCGACGGGCTGGCAACCCAAACCGCCACCAGCCGACAAAGGACAGCCAAGCAAAACTGCTGCTTATCCTGGGTATCGGCAGGCAAACCAGTTGTACCTAAGGTATAATCCCAGGTAAACCGCTGCCCAAACGAGAATCAGGAGCAACTCATGGCTGCGAAAACCGCCGCTAGCACTAGCGAGACCACTGCAACCGAGGCCTCGCCGATCACCACGGGCCTCGAACTCGAGACCCCCCGGGGCGTCACCCACATCGCCGACGAGGTCGTGGCAAAACTCGCCGGCCACGCCTGCCGTGAAATCGCCGGCGTTGCCGGGATGGGAGCCACCTTCCGGCGCCTGCTGGGACGTGTCCGGCTTGGCGAGGAACCGCTCTCGCAAGGCGTCCACGTGGAGGTCGGCAAACGAGAGACCGCCATCGATGTCGTGATCGTCGTGCAGTACGGCCACTCCATCCCGGCGCTCGCCAAAGAGGTCCGAGAAAATGTCATCGCGCAAGTCGAGTCGGTTACCGGCCTCTCAGTAAAGGAAGTGAACATCGAAGTTGACGACCTTAGGTTCAACGAGGAGCCCGATCCTTCGACCCGCGTCCAGTAGGGCCACCCACTCAACTCGGCTCACAGCAATAGCTGCCCGGGAGCGCCGCTCATGAGCATCTACAACGCTTCGAAGGTGCCCACGATCATCATGCGAGTGCTCGGCCTAGCGGTGGCTGCGGTGGTTGTGATAGCAGCCGCACAACTTCTGATGCTCTCCTTCGAGATTGATCCCCTGTTTTCCCGTGAAGCAATCCACAGACTCACCGGCTGGATTCAGGGAGACCCATCGACGGGTGCAGGCATCCTCAGCGGGATCGCCCTGGTAATAGCGTCACTCGTGGGCTTGTGGATGTATGGCCGTTTACTGGGTGCTGGCGGCCGAGTGCTGACGACTCGCCGGCGGCGGGGTTGGACCAAACTCGACAGAACCACGCTGGAGGACACCTTCGAGAGGCGACTAGCGGCCCTCGACCGCCGTAACGACATCCGCGTGCGCATTACTCGCCGTGGCCGGGTAAACGTTCGCCTCGTCACACCCGACCCGTCAGCTATGGGTCCAGCGCAGGAGATCCGCGACGCCTTAGATGATCACTGCGCCGAGCGGGCGCTGCCGTGCCGGTCCGGACGGATCAAGGCAACGGTGCCGAGGCGCATGAACTGGCGCCGCAAGGTCCGCTAACTATGACGCTGCTGCGCAGATCGGCGAGTCTGCTAGGAACCGCAGCTGTAGGCGCCGCCGGCCTGCTACTGATCTTCGAAATCACCGGGGTGATCGACCGGCAATGGCGGAACGAACTTGCCGACGCCATCGAAACCGCCGCATTCCCGGGCTGGAGCCTCTGGATCTCCGGACTCGTCGGCGCCGGCCTCGCCCTGCTCGGAGTGATCCTGGTTGCGACGCAACTGGTGAGGCCGGCTAAGGGACTCTCCCGGCTGTTCGAGGTATACCGCGCCCCTGACGGCGACACCCGCATCCGAGGGCGAGCCGCCATCAGAGCCGCACACCACGAAGTAGAGAACATCGACGGGGTCGTTGGCGTGGACGGGCGGATCCGCTCCAAACGGATCTACCTCACGCTCCGAATCGATGACCGCGCAAATCTCGCCGACATCGAGAACGAGGCCCGGAACCGCCTGGGCCACGAGTTCTGGATCAACCTTGGCCTCGCAGACTTTGGCGTCCACCTGCTGATAACCCACCATCCGAACCCGCCACGAACGCGGTAGCCAGAAAGGCACGTGAACATGCTCACCAAGAAACGCTCATTCTGGGGTGCGCTCACCGGTGTCGTGATCGCGATCATCTGGGTTGCACTCGGCGGTCCAGCTGTCGGCATCATGATCGGCTTGGGCGCGCTGGGCTGGATAATCGGATCGATCCTCGACAAGCCTGATGTGCTGATAAAGCTCCTGGAACGACTCAAAGACCGCTAAACCCCTACCGGGGTGGTGACGGTGCTCGTCGGCTCGGCGGTGGGGGACCTGGAACGACTCAAAGACCGCTAAACCCCTACCGGGGTGGCGCGGTGGTGTCTCTGACGGTAAGGCTGGCCGGATAGCTGTAGTGGGCCGGCCGGTGGTCGGGGTTTTGGATACTCTCGATGAGGCAACGGGCCGCCTGAATGGCCATTCCCTGAATGTCCTGATGCACGGTGGTGAGGCGGATCGAGTGCCATGACGACATAGGGATGTCGTCGAAGCCGATGATCGACAGCTCTTCGGGCACAGGAATCCCGGCACGCCGCGCCGAGTCAAGCACGCCGAAGGCGATGATGTCATTGCCAGCGATGATCGCCGTCGGAGGATTATCGCGTTGCATGACCCGCTGCAGCAGCCCATGACCCGAGTCGTGGCTGTACTGACCGTGAATTATGTTATGCGGGTCGATGGCGTCTCCGGCTACCTCGAGTATGCCATGCAGGCGACTAGCGCTGGTAGAGACGACCGACGGGCCCATGATCACGGCGATGGATCGGTGTCCCAGATCGATGAGGTGCCGGGCTGCTTCTCGGCCGGCGGCCAGGTTGTCGGGTTCCACTATGTCTACGTCGAGGCCGGGCACCGATCGCACTGCCAATACGATCGGAATGCCCTGCTCCACCAGCCGGCTGGGTGTGTCGCTGTCGAGCGCGGCGGTGGCAACCACTAGGCCGTCTAGCGAAGTGTCGAGAAGGTTCTTCAGCCGGGCGAAGTCCGCTCGTCGGTGTAGGGGATCCACCAGCAGAACCGTGGAGTAGCCCGACTCGGCGACTTCACGATGGATGTGTGAGAGCAGCAGGTGGTAGAAGGGATTGTCGAGGTTTTCGACCATCACGCCGATCACGCGGCTGCGCTGGCCCCGCAGGTTGCTAGCCGAGCGGTTCGGCACGTATCCCAGCGATTCCGCCAACTCCTCGATCATCGAGCGAGTGGAGTCCGAAACGCCCGAATCGCCGCGCAGCGCCCGCGACACCGTGGACTGGTGCACACCGGCAGCGCGCGCCACATCACGGCTAGTGACCCGGGATACCGAAGACCCTTTAGCGATAGCTGTTGCGTTTGAGTCCATCTAGTTAACCGACCACGTTACCGCTCGTCGACCTTCGAGGGTCACAGATCATTACGCATTATGTGCGTTTGATGTGCCCAATTGTGGTGCCATCTGGACAGAAATGCAAGATTGCATGTAGTTGCTCCTCATTGCCCGCTGGCCACCTCGATCCGATCATAGCTCGAATTATCTGGGCTTATAGCTGATCTAAAGGTCCTCTACCGCAGGCTCGACTGACTCTTTCTTGCATACTCCCTAGGTTGCGTCTACTCTGCAACTATGCGCATTCGTATGCGAGATATCGATCTATCCGATGCTCGCTACGCCGCACGAAAGGAGCTTGCAGGTGCTGCTTACGACTGGACAGCTAATCGCTAGGGGCCTCAAGTCTTATGGCGTGCCGTATGTGACCGGCCTTCCCGGCCACGGCAACTGGAGCTTGCTAGACGCATTCCTGGATGACGACTGCAAGCTGCCCTTCGTCCAGGTGTTCCACGAGCAGTCCGCCGTTCACCTGGCCGACGCCCACTACCGGGTCACCGGCCAGCCGATCGCGGCGACTACCTCCATTGGACCCGGCTCTACCAACACGATTATCGGCCTGGCCACCGCCTACGCAGACTCCACCTCGCTACTACTGCTGACCGGCTCGGTGGCCACGCACATGCGCAACCACGGCGTCATGCAGGAGCTAGATCGGTTCCACTCGCCTGACTTTCCGTCGGTGGTGGCGCCGGTCACCAAACGCCACTTCGAGATGGTGCGAGCGCTGGAAACCCCATTCCTGATGCACCGGGCCTTCAACGCCATGCTGACCGGCCGGCGCGGGCCAGTGCACATAGAAATCCCGCTGGATGTGCAAGTAGAGCAGGCAGAGGTGGATATCGCCGAGCTGTCACACCGGCTGCCAATCGGGAGCCCAAGAGCCGACGAAGACGCCATCGCTGCCGCGGCTGAGCTGCTGGTTTCAGCCCAGCGACCTTGCATCGTCGCAGGCGGCGGGGCGGTGATGTCCAACGCCGCAGCAGAGTTGGCACAGATCGTGGACCGCCTGGGCATCCCCGTCGTTTACACCTGGAACGGCAAAGGAGCGTTTCCCGACGACCACCCCTGGAACGCCGGCACCGCCGGCTGGCCGGGCACGCTGGCGGGCAACACCACCGCCGCCAACGCCGACGTGGTGCTGTCACTGGGCTGCAAGTTCACTGACTGGTCGGCGTCGTCTTGGCGTAAGGGGGCCACTTTCTCTTTCCCGCCGGCGTCGCTGATCCAGGTAGACATCGACCCAGCGGAGATCGGCAAGAACTACCCGGCCGAGGTAGGAATCGTGGCCGATGTGCGCTCGGCGCTGGTCGACCTGCTAGCCGCCATCGGCGAGACCGAAGCCCAACGCTCGCTGGCCTCCCGGGATAGCTACTTCGCGGAACTGACAGCGCTAAAGGCCCGCTGGGAAGACGCCCTCGCCCGGCGCCGTCACCACGCCGGCTCGCCGATGACGATGCTGCGGGTACTGCACGAACTGCGCCAAGTGCTGCCCCGGCATGGGATCGTCACGGTGGGTTCGGGCCACCCCCAGTCCTCCACCAAGCAAGCCTTCCCCGTCTACGAGCCCCGCACCCACATCACCTCGGGGAGCTTCTCGCCCATGGGGTTCGCAGTGCCCGCCGCTATCGGCGCCAAGCTGGCCAAGCCCGATACCCCGGTGGTCTGCATCGTCGGCGACGGCGACTTTATGATGACCATGCAAGAGCTGGCGATCTGCGCCATGCACGACCTGCCGGTGACGTTCCTGATCCTCAACAATCGGGGATTTATCTCTATCCGGGACGGCCAGCACGGCCTCATGGGTCGCCAGATCGGATCGGAGTTCAACCGCACTAGCGGTCCGGAGTATTCGGTGGACTTCGCCGCGCTGGCCAAGTCCTTTGGTATTTCGCAGGCCAAGACCGTCAGCGACCCTGCCGACCTGCACGACGCCCTGAAACGAGCCGTGGAGTCCAACGAGCCCGCGCTCGTGGAGACTCTGATCACCCGTGACGCCTCCATCGCCGCCGCCGAGGTGGTGGGCTGGTGGGACTTCCCCTTGCTGCCGAGCGCCCCCAGCGAGGCCCGAGACGCGTACCTCCAAGCGGTTAGCGAGGAGCAGCACCTCTGAGGTTGCCGGCGGCCCGACAGGAGTCATCCCCGATGCCAACGGACCGGCGGACCACAGCAGTATCCGGCAGAACCCGGTTACTGATATGGCCCCTGACCCTGACTCGCCGGACCGAAGCAGGAAACGTGGTAGGGCCGCGCCTAGCCACCCAAGTGGCCCTCGGGGGCTTGCTCGTCTACTACGTCACGGTCAAGTCCATCGAGATCAGCGACCGCTCGCTGCTGGTGTTGTTGAACGGGCTGACTGCCGCGGCCTTGTACTTCCTGATGGCCAGCGGGTTCACGCTGCTGTTCGGGGTCGTGCGGGTGACGAACCTGGCCCACGGTGGAACGTACTTGCTCGGCGGGTATGTGGCGCTGTCGGTGCAGCGGGCCACGGGCAACTGGCTAGCTGCGATGAGTTTGGGGTTTCTGTTCAGCGGTGGAATCGGCATTGCCCTTTATCTGCTGCTGCGGCGACTGCGCGGCGAGGGCTTGCGCGAGACGATGGTCACCCTCGGCGCCACCATCGTCATGGCCGACCAGGCCTTAGCGCAGTGGGGCGGCGTCCCCTCGGATCTCGACCCGCCGGCGTTCCTGCAAGGATCGCTGCCGCTGCCCGGCTCGCCGCTGCTGTACCCCAAGTTCCGCCTCGGCGTGATCGGGCTGGCAGTGATTGCCGGGCTGGTGCTGTGGCTACTGCTCTACCGCACCCGTCTCGGCATGATCATCCGCGCCGGTGTCGACGATCAAGACATGGTCTCGATAGCGGGGATTCGCGTGGAACTGGTGTTCTGCGCAGTCTTTGTGCTAGCCGGAAGCCTGGCCGGCATGGCAGGCGTCGCCGGCGGCACCTACCTTTCACTCGCTCAAGGCGAGGACAACCGCATTCTGTTGGCCTCGCTGATCGTGGTTATTGCCGGCGGACTCGGCAGCCTGCGCGGCGCTGCTGCAGCCTCGGTGCTAGTGGGCCTCGTCGAGGCCTTCGCCCAGACGCATCACGCCATTCTCAGCGTGCTTATTACCTTCGGCACTCTCATCGCGGTGCTGGTGCTGCGCCCGCATGGACTCTTCGGACAACCGTTAGATGCGCGCCACTGACACCGGACGGCAGGTCGTGCTGCCGCTGGTAGCGGCGTCGGTCGGGATTGTTGTGATCCCAATCTTGGCCTCGGACTTCGTGCTGCTGCAGATCGTCATCAAGTCGCTCTGGCTGGGCATCTCCGGGGCCAGCTTGGCGTTCCTGATCGGCCAGGCCGGTCTTATCTCCCTCGGCCAGACCGCCATATTCGGCACCTCTGGCTACATGATAGCGATCCTCACTCTCAGCTATGGCGTAAACATCTGGCTGGCGGTGGCATGTGCGGTCATCAGCGGACCCGTGGCCGGGCTGTTGGTGGGCCTCGTGAGCAGCCGCTCCTCGGGCCTCTACCTCATGATGTTGACCTTGGCCGTGGGCGTGTTTGCCTTCTTCTTCGGCCAGCAGTATCAGCCCATCACCCGCGGCCACACCGGCTTCAACGGCTTCGAGTCGCCGGTCATCGGCGGCATCGACTTCAACGACCGCCGCCCGCTGTTCTACGCCACGGCAATCGCCGCGGTGCTAGTCGTGGTTTTCCTGCGCTACATCATGGGGACGCCCGCCGGACTGGCGTTTCGGGGGCTGCGGGACAACCGCCGCCGGCTGGCAGCGCTCGGCTACAGCCCAGGCGCTGTGACCGCCGCTGCCTTCTGTGTCTCCGGTGTGGCCGCCGGTATCGGCGGGGTTCTTTCGGTTTGGTATAACGGCGCCATCTCGCCCGGGTCGATCGACCTGGCCCGAATCATCGAATTGCTAGTGGTGGTGATGATCGGCGGTGCCGTCCGCATTGAGGGGGCGTTCCTCGGGGCGCTCGCCGTGACCCTCCTGCGGAACTTCGCCAGCGACTTCACGAACCGCGTGGAGACGCTGGTGGGGGCGGCGTTCATTTTGGTGGTGCTGTTCTCGCGCCACGGGATTCTCGGGCTTTGGCTCGAAACCAAATCTCGGGCACCGCAAGTGCTCGAGAACCTCCGCGACCGACGGCGGCGGAGGCCAACGGTAGCCGGACAAGCAGACCGGTAACCACAGCACAGGCGGGTCGGGCATAACGCACCGGCCCTAATACAGAGGGAGAACCATCCAAATGAGACGACGCAAACCCACAGGAATCTGGCGGCTTCTGGGCGTGCTAGTCACGCTGGCTGTGATCGCCGCGGCGTGCGGCGGTGACGACAGCGATGACGCTGCCCCGACAGTGACCACCACGGCTCCCGAGCCGGCACCCGCCCCACCTAGCCCCGAGCCTGCGCCCGCACCCGCCGAGACCGGCGCCGAGGATGCGGCTGCAAGAGCCACCGAGAGCATCACAATTGGGGCGATTTCCACCCTGGACGGACCGTTCGCCGCGCTCGGGGACTTTTCGCTGCACGGCGTGAAGCTGGCGCTAATGGAGTACGGCGGCCAACTCGACGGCACTGACACGCGTGACGGCGTTACCGGCGCCTCGGTCGCCGGAGTAGACATCGAACTCGAGATCGAAGGCTCCGACGCTACGCCCGATGTGGCCGTCGAGGCGACCCGCCGCATGGTGGAACAAGACGGCGCCGACATCATCATCGGCCCGCTCTCAGGCGACGAAGGCCTAGCGCTCAAGGACTACATCCGCGACTTCCCCGAAGTCACGCTGGTGAACGGCACATCTGCGGCCCAGGACTTCACGCTTCGAGACCCTGCACCCAACGTTTTCCGCTTTGGTGGCGACGGCGCCATGTGGACCTACGGGGTCGGCACCTACGCCTACGAGACGCTCGGCTACCGCAGCATCGCTACCGTGGCCGAGGACTACTCGTACCCCTACGACCAGGTCGGCGCCGTGCTCTCGGAGTTCTGCGCGCTGGGCGGCACCGTCGCCGAGCGGATCTGGGTGCCACTGGGGACTCAGGACTACTCGTCGTTCGTGGCACAGATCCCCAGCGACGTGGACGCTGTGTTCTTCGCCATGGGCGGCACCGACGCCATCAACTTCGTTAAGCAATACGACGAGTTCACCGGTCAGGCCATACCGCTGATCGGAGGACCCACCGCAGTGGACCAATCGGTGCTTTCCGAGCTTGGCGACAGGGCTGAGGGCCTGATCTCCTCGGGCCCGGTGGTGGATGACTCGGGTCTCGCCGAGTTCGACGCCTTCGCCGCTCGGTTAGATGAGGTGTTCCCTGGCCAGACCCCGAACATTTTCAACACCTACTACTACATCGCTACTAAGTCGGCGCTGCAGGCGCTTGAGGCAGTCGGCGGAGACCTCAGTGACGACAGCGCGGCGTTCCAGGCGGCGCTAGCCCAGCAGTCCTGGCAGACTCCCATCGGCCCGGTGTATCTCGACGACAACCGTCAAGCGGTCGTGGATATGTACCTCCGCCGAGTCGAAGGTGGCGCGCAGAAGACCATTGAGACGTTGCCACAGGTCAACTCCACCTTGGGCTTCGACCGCGACGAGTACGTAGCTAAGGGCAGCTTCAGCCGAGATAACCCCTCCTGCGGCTAGCTGCCGGTAACAGCGAGGTAGCTCCCAGGCATGCAGCAAAGTGAACCTAATCACAGCCCGGAGGTCGCTCCCCTTGAGGTGGAGCGAGTCTCGCGGAACTTCGGTGGCCTGCAGGCTGTGGATCAGGTCAGCTTCACGCTGCAAGCCGGGGAGCGCCTCGCCGTCCTCGGCCCCAACGGTGCGGGCAAGTCCACGTTGTTCAACCTGGTCTGCGGGGACATCAGCGTGGACTCGGGCCGCGTGGTGCTACGAGGCGAGGACGTAACAAGGCTCCCCCTCCACCATCGGAGCCGTCGCGGCTTAGCCCGCACCTACCAAACCTCCTCGGTGTTCGCCGACCTCAGCGTGTGTGACCACCTAGTGCTGGCCCAGCGCGGCCCCCGGCCCCGGCGGCTGCGTGCCGTCCGTAACCGCCCCGAGCGTCAGCGACTGACCGAACAGGCCCGCCGAGACGCCGAACAGATGTCGCTCGGGGACCGCTTCGACGAACTCGCCAAGCGACTCAGCCATGGCGAACTCCGCCGGTTGGAGATCGCCATGGCGTTGGCGGCCGATCCCACGATCATCCTGCTAGACGAACCGGCGGCCGGGTTGGCGCTGGCCGAGCGTCGCCAGCTCACCGAACTGCTGCTGCAACTCGACGAGAGCATCGGAGTCGTATTAGTCGAACACGACATGGACGTGGCGCTGACTGTGGCCGAGCGGGTCATCGTGCTGGAGTCAGGCCAGATCATTTCCGAGGGCAGCCCATCGCAGATCGAGAACGACCCGATTGTGCTGGCTACCTACCTCGGTGAGCAGCACGAAACCCGTGGTCATGGCTGAACGCTGCGACAAACCCGTAACCAGACCCGTAGCCCCACTGCTGGAGGTAGCTATTACTTCCGCCGGCTACGGCACTGCGGCGGTCTTGGAGTCGGTCAACTTTTCCGCCGGAGTGGAATCGCTAGGCATCGTGGGACGCAACGGCATGGGCAAGTCCACGCTGTGCCAGGTCATCACCGGCCTACACCGAGACGCCTCGGGCTCTGTGCGTTTCGGCGGCAAAGAGATCCTGGGCCGCAAACCCGCCCAGATCGGCCGCGCCGGCATCGGCTACGTACCCCAGGGCCGGCGCGTCTTCGCCAGCCTTACAGTGACCGAACACTTCCTGATGCTCGGCCCGCACCGCTCAAAGGACTGGCCCATCGAGCGGGTCTTTGAACTATTTCCCCGCCTCGGAGACCGTCGCACACACCTCGGGAAACACCTCTCCGGCGGCGAGCAACAGATGCTTGCCATCGCCCGCGCCGTAGTCGTCGGTCCCCGACTGCTCATCATGGACGAGCCATCAGAAGGTCTGGCTCCCGTCGTGGTGGACGCCCTTGTGGACGCCTGCCTGAGCCTCGTAGCGAGCTGCGAAATCGGCATACTCGTTATAGAGCAGAACCTGCACGCAGCTCTGCGCCTAACTGACCGGATCATGGTGATGGTGCGCGGCACCATCGTGGCGGACATGGCCACCGGCGAGTTCGCTAAGCGCACCGATATTCAAGAACTCCACCTAGGCGTCAGCCGCTCCGACAGCCCCTGACACCCCTGGCATATAAGACACTCAGCCGCAGCAGAACAGGGAACTTGGTCTTGAGTCGCTAAGCCGAGTTTCGCTCCGGTGCTCTAGCTGTTGAGGCACGAGCTACGAGTTCGGCGGTGAAGGTGAACACTCCGCGGTGGCGGCGTGTGCCGTCGATTTCGCTGGCCATGGCGTCGGCGGCGAGTTCTCCCAGTGCGAGGACTGGTTGTCGCAGCGTCGTCAATGGGGGGTCTAAGAAAGCTGTGATAGCGGTGCCGTCGTAGCCGACTACTGAGACATCGCCTGGTACGTCTAAGCCAAGCCTGCGGGCCGATCCGATAACGCCCAGAGCCATGAGGTCGCTGCCCGCCAGAATGGCTGTGACACCGCTCTCGAGCAGCTCTACTGCGGCGGATTGTCCACCCTCGACGGTGAAGAGCGTCTCGACAACCAGCTCGTCAGTCGCCGATTGCCCGTGTTGGTCCATTGTGGATCGGTAGCCGTCGATGATCCGTTGAGTAGGTACGAAGTTCCTCGGACCCACCACTAAGCCGATGCGCTCGTGTCCGAGGTCGAGCAGGTGGCTGACGCCTTGCGCGGCCGCTTGGCGTTCGTCGGTGTAGAGGTGTGGGACATCGAGCCCGGTATCGCGACCGTTGATCAGCACTATCGGGATCGACTTCAAATACAGATCGGCGTAACTCTCGAGTCCGACGTTGGTGTCGGTGTTTTGACCGGCGATGAAGACGATGCCTTCGAACTGCTGGCCCACCATGTTCTTGACGTGACGCGTCTCAGTAGCCGTTTCCGCTGTTGCTACTCCGACCTGGGCCAAATAGCCGTAGCGGGCGAGCCGACCTTCGACGATATGCAGCAACGCGGCAAAGACCGGATTGGTGAGCTCTGGGGTGATGACTCCGACGACACCGGTCTTGGGACGGGTCTGTGCGATCGACTGGTCATAACCGAGTTCGGTGATCGCTCGCAGCACCCGGTCGCGGGTAGCGGCTGCGACTCCCGGCCGGCCATTCAAGACCCGGCTGACGGTCGGCTGGCTTACCTCGGCGAGTAGCGCGACTTCACGAAGCGGGGGCCTAGTCATTGAACTCAGAGGCACAGTTTCGTCGGGGCAATCTAAGTCTCATACCTTCGCAATGGTACCGCAACCGCAGGTTTACAGAATATTTCTGAAAATTAGCGTTTGACTTGCTGACAGACTGAAACTAACTTGCTCGGGAACAGGAGCCGGATGGCCCGGTTCCCTGCATGGAGGGTTTCCCAATGAAGAATTTCAAGCTCCTGCTCGCAGTATTCGCCGTCTTCGCTATTCTCGCTTCCGCTTGCGGAGACGACGACAGCGACGACGTTTCGGCCAATGTCGCCACAACCGATACCACAGCTGCCACCGAAGAACCCGCCGCTGAACCCGCACCCGCCACCACAGAGGCTCCCCCCGAAGAAGCTCCAGCAGAGGAGACTCCCGCCCAAGAGGTCCCCACAGACGAGGCTCCAACTGGCGACACTCCAGCTGTGGAAGGCATAACGATCTGGGCTGACGACACGCGTGCTCCGGTGTTTGCAGAGTTCGGCGAGGATTTCACTGCCGAGACCGGTGTCCCAGTCACAGTGGTCGAGGTGGAATTTGGCCAGATCCGAGAGAACATCGTCCAGCAAGCTGCGGCCGGTGAGGGAGCCGACATAATCATCGGAGCGCACGACTGGCTAGGCGAACTCGTGCAGTCTGGTGTAGTAGCACCGATAGATCTGCCGAATTCTGCAGAATACGAGCAAGTCGGCCTCAACGCCTTCACCTTCGAGGGCCAGTTGTACGGTGTGCCCGTCGCTATTGAGAACATTGGGCTATTCCGCAACACCGACCTAGTGCCCGAACCGGTGACAGACTGGAACGAACTCATAAGCATCGGAGGCGGCCTGCTAGACGAGGGGGCCATCGATGTCGTCGTTGCGGTTCAGAATACACCCGACCCCGACGTCTACCACAACTACCCCTTGCAGACGATGTTCGGCAGCTACATCTTTGGGACCAACGCCGACGGCACATATAACCCAACCGACCTTGGCATAGCCAGCGACGCCGGCAAGGCTTACGCCGCAGCATGGAAGGAATGGAACGGCTCCGGCATCATCGATGCGACGCTGGATCCCGATACCGCCAAACAAGCCTTCACCGAAGGTCGGGCGGCGTTCTACATCACCGGTCCTTGGAATCTTGCGGATCTTCGGGACTCTGGTATTCCTTTCGCTATCGACGCCTTCCCGACGCTCGCTGGTACCCAAGGTGCTCCGTTCGTAGGGGTGCAGGGCATCATGGTGAACTCATTCAGCGAAAACGCGCTGCTGGCCCAAGCGTTTGCCACCGACTACATGGCCACGCAAAACGCCCAGTTAAAGCTGTTCGAGTTGGGCGGCCGCGCTCCGGCACACACGGCGGCGCTGATCGAGGCGGCAGCTGCTGATGCCGACTTGGGTGGATTTGGTGCCGCGGGTGCAGCCGGGCAGCCGCTGCCCGCCATACCAGAGATGGGCGCTGTCTGGGGCAACTTGGCTAATGGCTACAAACTCATCCTGGACGGCGTTGATCCAGCTGAGGCTTTCCAAGAAGCACAAGACCTTATCTTCGAGGCCATCACGGAGTAGCACAGGGTAGGGAGTACCCACCACCTCGCGGATAAGGACGGAACAACGGTAGAACTGACTCGCCGGCGGTCAGCCAAGATCGGTGCGGCCAGGAATCAACCGGGACTGCTGCTTAAGTTCCTGGCGCTGTTATCCCTCGACATCGTCGGGGCCGTCCTCATCCGCAACGTCTTTGAGGCCGGCGAGACCGGCCTGGCATGGTTTCTCGTCGTCGTGCTGGTGGGTGCCAACGCGCTGTACCTGCACCCTCGGGCACACGGCTACAAGTTCCTCTACCCGGGTGTGGCATTGTTGGTGATTTTCGTGGTTTGGCCTGCTATCTACACCGTCTTTATCTCGTCCACTAACTACGGCACCGGACACATTCTGTCTCAGGAGCAGGCCGCCGCTCAGGTAGTCGCCACAAGCTTCACCATCGACGAGCAAGCTGGCCGCCTTTCCCTCTCGGTCACCGAGCGCAAAGACGGCTCGCTCGCCTGGCTCCTCGAAGACACCGACGGCAGGTTTTTTTACGGCGGCGCCGAGGGCGCGGTGGTAATCAGCTCTGGCGATTTGGTGCGCAACGAATCCGGCCGAGTCGCAGAGGTTAACGGCGACACGGTCCTCGGACTTATCGACCTGGCTCGGGTACAGGACGATTTGCTGTCAATGGCAGTGCCGCTCGCCGACGGTCGTGTGGTGAGCACCCTCAACGGCCAGCAAGCTGTAGTCCGAACGCCGACGTTGGACTACGAAGAGGCTAACAACACGTTCATCTCAAGGATTGACGGCACGATCTACCGGGAGATCGACGGTACTTGGACCTCGCCTGACGGTCGTGAGCTGACACCGGGCTACCGCGCCGACATTGGCTGGGGCAACTACGACGAACTGGCCGCTGACTCATCAGTGCGCAATGCTTTCTTCCGGATATTCCTATGGAACTTGGCCTTCGCCTTCATTACGGTTGCGGGTGCGCTGGCGTTCGGGATGTTCGTTGCAATTGTCCTCAATCACAAAAAGATGAAGGGCATCCGCTTTTACCGCTCGCTGTTGATCATCCCCTATGCAATCCCGACTTTCGTTACCGCACTCGTGTGGCGGGGCATGTTCCGCAAAGGTGACGGCATCTTTGCCCGAGTCCTGCCCGATCTCTTAGAGTTCAACTGGTTCGGCGACCCGTGGCTGGCAAAGCTAGCGATCTTGATCACAAACGTTTGGTTGAGTTTCCCTTACTTCTTCGTCATCTCGCTTGCCTTCCTCCAGACGATGCCTACCGAACTTACCGAAGCAGCAAAGGTAGACGGCGCGACGCCTCGACAGATCTTCCAACGCATCACCTGGCCTCTGCTCTTCGTGGCGATGACACCGGTGCTAATCGCCTCATTCGCCTTTAACTTCAATAATTTCAACACCGTCGAACTCTTGACCAGCGGAGATCCGGTGATCCGGGGGACATCAGACGCCGGTCACACCGACATCCTGATCACGTTCGCCTTCAACCTGGCGACGAACTCTGTCGAGGGCTCTAGGTTCGCTTTCTCAGCGACCGTTTCGGTATTCATCTTCATAATCGTCGCCGGCATCACCACGGTCGGGTTCATTCGCTCCCAAGCTTTCAAGAGCATCAAATGAGGACGATGCGATGACCAAAATCCATATACCCGGCTCCAAGTGTGAAACCAAGGGGCTAGGAAGATCGCTCGGCTTGTGGTTCCGCGACACTGGTTGGCGACACCTCGTCGGCCTGACCGTGCTGTTCATCGCGCTGTTCCCCATCTGGGTGGTCGTTACTGCAGCCTTCGCTAAGTCGGGTGGCCTAAACAATCAGGACCTTACGCCTGGATTCGACGACATCTCGCTCAACAACTTCCGCGAACTTTTTGACAACGAGCAAGCACCATTCGTCCGCTGGGTTCTCAACACGCTAATCGTGGCCACTGTGGCAGGGGGTTTACAAGTCTTCATCGCCGCCTATGGCGCTTACGCGTTTGCCCGTCTGAGGTTCAAAGGCCGCAAAGCGGGGCTTTTGGTAGTGCTGCTGTCGCAGATGCTGCCTTCCGCAGTAGCTATCACAGCCCTGTTCAACATCATGCAAGCATTTCGGGAAGCCATCCCAGTGGTCGGACTGGGACGCATCGGCGGGCTGCTGATCATCTATTTGGGTGGTTCTATGGGAATCAACGCCTGGTTGATCAAGAGCTTTTTCGACACTATCCCCATGAGCATCGACGAGGCGGCACGTATCGACGGAGCATCTCCCAACCAGATCTTCTACCGAGTGATACTGCCGCTAGCAACACCGGTGCTGGCAACGGTTTTCCTGTTTGCCTTCGTTTTCGCCATCAACGAGATCGTGATCGCATCAATCGTGATCGGCACAGCAGACCCGGCCGGCAGGACGGCGGCGGTCGGCCTGCAGCGATTCCTCGGCCAACAGTTCGCCCAGGAATGGGGAGCGTTCGCCGCGGGTTCGCTGCTGTTGTCCATCCCAGTCGTCTTGCTGTTCCAGTATCTGCAGCGGTACTTCACGAGCGGTTTGACCGAAGGTGCCGTCAAGAGCTGATGGAACTATGAAATCCCCGATTGTGCTCGACGCTCACCACGACGGCTCAGAAACCTACATTTCTAACCCAAACCCCGACCTGGGTGAGACGGTCACCGTATTCATGCGGGTCCCGCTGGCTGCTGACGTACAAAGTGTGGTGCTCCGCCACTTACACGATGGTGGCGCCAACTGGACCGAGGCACAGCTAGACCGCGCCAGCGACACGGAACAGTGGTGGAAAGTCGAGATAGTTGCCCACAACCCCATCACCTCATACCGCTTCCACCTCACCGACCGAGCCAGGAAGTCCGCCTGGTTGAACGGCGAGGGGATACATCGCTGGGACGTTACCGATGTCTCAGACTTCCGCATATCCACACAACACGAACCCCCGGAATGGGTACATAAGACTGTCTGGTACCAGATCTTCCCCGACCGTTTTGCGCGCCCCACCAGCGGCGAACTGGATGCGCCACTTCCTACCTGGGCCTGGCGCAGCGAATGGGACGATCTGCTTTCAACCGAGCTACCAGACGCCATGACCCAGATCTACGGTGGCAGCCTCCGCGGGATCACAGCCCAACTGGACTATCTCAGCGAGTTGGGTGTCACAGGGCTCTATCTCTGTCCGTTCTTTCCAGGCCGATCGAACCACAGGTACGACGCAGCCACGTTCGATGAGGTAGATCCACTGCTCGGAGGAAATGATGGCCTGCGCGAACTCGTGGAACTAGCTAACCAGCGAGCCATAAGGATCATGGCCGACCTCACCACCAACCATTCAGGAGCTCAGCACGAGTGGTTCAGATCCGCGCTGAACGATGAGACCTCTCCGACAAGGACTTTTTACTCGTGGCGAGATGATGGGTCCTACGAATGCTGGTTAGACCTTCCGTCGTTGCCTAAGTTCAATCACACATCCCAGTCGCTACGCCGTGCCCTCTACGAAGGACCGGATTCAGTGGCGGGCCGACTGATTGGCGAGGAGTTTGGACTTGCCGCGCTGCGCATCGATGTAGCCAACATGACCGGGCGACTTGGCGACGTAGACCTCAACCGGACTTGTGCGCAGGGCTTGCGGGAGACGATACGCCAAGTGCAACCTAAAGCTTGGCTGATGGGCGAGTACACGGGCGATGCCTCAGCCGATCTAGACGGGGGTGGCTGGCACGGGGTGATGAACTACTCAGGGTTCACCCGGCCAGCTTGGGGGTGGCTACGGCGCCACGACATTGCTGTTCAGTCTCCGGGCGAGCCCGGCCCCATGCCGAGACGCTCCGGTTACGACACGGCAAGATCGGCGCGTGCGTTCCTGGCGCGCATTCCCTATTCCGTGGCGTTGACCAACATGAACTTGCTGGGATCGCACGACTCGCCCAGGTGGGCGCACGCTGCGGGCTCTCCGAGCCGAAACGCCGTCGGCGCGGCGATGCTGTACACCTGGCCCGGGTCGCCGTTGGTTTTCTACGGCGACGAAATTGGCTTGGGCGGCGACGCCAGCTGGGATGTCACAGCCCGCATTCCGTTTCCGTGGCATGACCGTGGGAGTTGGGACACTGATCTGCTCGACACCTATCGCAGCTTGATCCGGCTGCGATCCACCTCGACAGCTCTAGCCGTAGGGGGTATGCGCTGGGTGTCGATTGGCGATGATCACCTGGTGTACCTCCGCGAAAGTCGCGCGCAGCGGCTGTTGGTACATCTGGCGCGCTGCGACCATCAACCTTTAGCTATCAGCCTCGCCGACCTCGCAGCAACTGAGGTGCAGCGACTCGCCGGCGCACCAGTAACTGTTCGCCGAGACAAGATCCTGCTCGACACCTCCGGGCCTACGTGGCGGATCCTCGAACTTGAGGAAGAACGATGAACTCGCTTAAATCAAGCGCTTCTGAGAGGAGCAGAAATGACTGACGACCCGCAGACCAATATCTGGTGGCAGAACGCAGTGGTATACCAGGTATACATCCGGTCCTTCGCCGACGGTAATGACGACGGCACCGGCGACATTAAGGGTCTCAGCTCACGGCTTCGATATTTGTCTGAGCTTGGCATCGACGCCATCTGGATCACACCGTGGTACCCGTCACCGCTGCGCGACGGCGGCTATGACGTGAGCGACCATCGCGATATCGACCCCCGCTTCGGAACTATTGAAGAGGCTGAGAAGTTAATCCTCAACGCCCACAGCCACGGGCTTCGGGTGATCGTCGACATTGTCCCCAACCACACTTCCTCAGATCACCGCTGGTTCCAAGAAGCCTTGGCCGCCGGTCCTGGCTCAAAGGCCCGCGAACGTTACATCTTCAGGCCCGGAAGCGGCCCAGAAGGCGACCAGCCACCCACCAACTGGGAGTCAGTGTTTGGCGGGCCAGCTTGGGAACCCACCGGAGACGGCGAGTGGTATCTGCACCTGTTTGATATCAGCCAGCCCGACCTCAACTGGAATAACCCGGAAGTAGTTGCTGAGTTCGACCAGATCTTACGATTCTGGCTCGACCGCGGCGTCGACGGATTCAGAATCGATGTCGCCCACGGGATGATCAAAGACACAAGCTTTCCGGACATATACGAACCTGCCGAACTGTTGCTTCCATCGTGTGGCTCAGAGTTGCGACCGGGTACCGGCTTTGCTGACATTGACCATTCAACTCAACTACTGGGACGAGGCAAAGGGGCCAACCATCCCCACTGGAATCGGCCAGAAGTTCACCAGATAAACCGCCGCTGGCGGAAAATTCTAGACGAATACGACAACCGCATGATGGTCGCAGAGGCCTGGCTGCCCTCTGACGAGTTGACGCTGTACCTGCGTGACGACGAATATCACCAGTCTTTCAATTTCGATCTGCTCGAGTCGCCGTGGGACGCAAGCCAAATGGCTGAGATCATCGAGCAGTCTTGCTACTTCGCTCAGCAAGTCAGCGCATCATCAACCTGGGTTTTGTCGAATCACGATGTCATGCGCCACGCCACGCGGTACGGCCTCCCAGCCGACACTGACTGGCGGGCCTGGCACCTCAAAGGTTCGGCCTCGGAACTTAATCAGTCGCTTGGAGATCGCCGCGCCCGTGCGGTCGTCCTGATCACAATGGCCCTCCCGGGTTCCAGCTACGTCTACCAAGGCGAGGAACTAGGGCTTCCCGACGTTTGGGACCTTCCTGCAGAAGCTCTTGAGGATCCCGTTTGGGAACGCTCTGGCTTTACCCAGCGGGGTCGGGACGGCTGCCGGGTACCCATCCCCTGGACTGCCTCTGGACAATCATGCGGCTTCTCGCAAGGCCCAGCGCAACCCTGGCTGCCACAACCTGATGTTTTCCGACAACTGGCGGTTGACCGACAGGAAGACTCCCCCAAGTCAATGCTGGAGCTTTACCGCAAAGCCATCCGCCTGCGACGAGAGGTAATTGGCCCCTCTCCGCATTTCCGGCTGCTGGACACCCACCCAGGAGTCCTAGCGTTCGAGCGCTCTGGCGGTTTCTGCTGCATGGTGAACATGTCAACCCAACCGTTACCTTTACCTGAGGGGCGAGTTATTCTCTCTTCCGAGCCCGTCGAGGGCGGTGATTTACCCAGCGATGTCGGAATCTGGCTGCTCACCAGCTGACAGAAGGTTGATTACCGAGCTTTTTGAACCAACCATCACCCTCGTTCACCGTTCGAACCGGCCATCCCGACTTTCTCGACCTCGACTGGACAACATCCATCACTAAATGGACTTCCCCACGCATCGTCGATCTCCCCAAAGGAATCAGCAGGCACCAAGTTCGCTTCGTTGCGTACGAACAAGGCATATACGCAGTCAAAGAGATCCCCACTAAGGCCGCCCGCAACGATTACTCCATCCTGCGGGCACTCGAGCGAATCGACGCCCCCGCCGTAACGCCTGTGGCGCTCATCGAAGACCGCCACTCAGACCCCGGACACGAACAGTCAGCAGCCCTAATAACTAAGTACGTTGACTACTCGTTTTCCTATCGGGAGTTGCTCGAAGGCCGAGGATTCGGCCGCAGGCGCCGCCAGATGCTTGGCGCATTCGCGGGACTCCTTGTAGATCTTCACCTAGCCGGCTGCTTCTGGGGCGATTGCAGTCTCTCTAATGTGCTTTACCGCTATGACGCCATGGCGATTGAAGCAATCATGGTCGACGCCGAAACGGCCTCCATGCACCCGAGACTCAGCGACGGTCAACGCCACGAAGACCTAATCATCATGGAGACCAACATCATGGGCGGGATGTGCGACATCGCAGCATCTCAGGGCCTCCCTATCGAGCAGGCCGACGCCAGTCTCGGCCCAGAGATCACCTCCTGGTACAACTGGCTCTGGGACCAAGCCACCGATGTAATCGAGGTTCGCCCCGATGAACGATTCCGTATTGCCGATCACGTCTCACACTTGAACAATCTCGGCTTCTCAGTCGAAGAACTCGACTTCGACACGATTCCAGGCTCCGACATCGTCCGAGTCCGACCGCTAGTAACAGCTCGAAACCTTCGACGCGTCAGACTGCTCGACATAACCGGCATCGAAGCGTCAGAATCCCAGGCTGCAGAGATCCTCGCCGACCTGGAGCAGTTCGCACGCGACCTGGGTGCCAGCGAACCGACCCCTGAGCCGCTTGCCGCCGTGCTGTGGCGAGTAGAAGTTCTGGAACCAACCCTCGCCCGCATCCGCCAACTCGACTCATTGGCCGACCCGATTCAGAAGTTCTGCGACTACCTCCACTTCCGCACCACAACAGCTGACCAGAGACACGATTGGGCATTTCAAAAATGGGTAGAAGCGGGCCTGCCGGGCTACGAACCCGACGCAGCCGTCGGTCCGAGCAAAGACGAGTAGGCGGCGATTGAGACTTTTGATTCCCCAGCGTGGAGGTGAGCGGACTCGAACCGCCGACCTCTTCGTTGCGAACGAAGCGCTCTAGCCAGCTGAGCTACACCCCCTAACGGGCTACGGAGTGTACCGGGGCAACCAACGGCTACTTCGCCACGTTGGCCTCGGCTGTGCAACACCTAGCCTGCGGCGGGTGCGCCGCATTACCGACCTTTGGTGGAACGTGCTGGGTTACAGCCTTTGGGCAGTCGGAAGCTTGCTGTTCGCCATTGTTGCGGCCCGCGACGGTGATGTGGTGTCGCTAATTGCGGGTCTGCTGTTCGTAGTCGGCGTGCTAGTTGTGCTCAGGCCGCTCGTGCGCGCCTCCCGCCGCCATGACTAGACAGCCGATTAGCCGGCGGAGTTACCCGCCGGAGCAGAACTAGCGCCAGCCGCGTGAGCCGCCGATGAAGCTGACCGCTGCCTCCTGAGCTGGAGATTGCACCGACCTATTCGCTGCATACACCGCCCCACGAGCCGAAGAGATGTCAGTGACCTTGGCATGGCGCTCCAGCACCCGGCGTTGGCGGGTAGCGAGCGCCCCGACGTAGCCCACTAGCAAAATGTCGACCGCCAGGTGTACGCCGATCATGACGCCGCCGACGCCTACCGACGCCACTAGGGTGGCGACAGCCAAAACCAAGAGACAGACAAGAATTTTCCGCCGCCGCGCTCTAGCCTGCTCGCGCTGCAGTCGGGCCAGTCCCTCACGATCTACACCCACGCCCGGCGTAACCAGAGCGGGACGAGCTGGCGGCGAAAGCTGGGTTACGTTGGTCAGCGGGACAACATTCGTGTAGCGAGAAAGCCCCGAAAGCAGCGGAGTATCAGACCAGTACTTTCTCTCAGTCTGATACTGGGAAAGGCGCCGTAACATCCTTGGCGCGAGCACGGCCAACCACAAGGCTGCAAGGATCAGGAATGTCACAATAGTAGGCACCAGGTCTCCTACTACAAGTATGTCATTTATTCACTGCTAAGTTGTGGATATCTTTCTGGCACAGCTTCAGACCGCCAGCTAGAGCCCTATAAGAGATCGCTAAGAGTCGCGATCTGTCTAATGGGTTAGGAAGTTAGGAAGCCCCGTCTCGGCGATAAGTTCCCGAGCGCCCGCCAGTCTTCTCCCAGAGGCACACGTCACTAATCACCATAGAACGGTCCAGCGACTTGCACATGTCGTAGATAGTCAGCGCGGCAACAGTGCAGGCCACCATCGCCTCCATCTCCACACCGGTGCGGTCCAGCGTCTCCACCTCCGCCTCCACATCGATATGGCTATCTTCAATGCTGAAGTTGACCAGCACCGACCCAACCAGCAGCGGATGACAGAGCGGGATCAGATCGGGCGTGCGCTTGGCAGCCTGGATGCCGGCCACACGGGCAACCGCTAGCACGTCACCCTTGCCTATGGCGCCGCGGGCCACCGCCGAAGCGGTCTCGGAGGTCATATTCACCCTGGCCCGCGCAATAGCACGCCGGTGAGTGGGATCTTTAGCCGAGACATCCACCATGCGGGCTCGACCCAGCGGATCCAGATGGGTAAACCCCAGGTCGCTCACAGCACCGAGCCTACTGGCGCCGTTTAGCCGCCAATCTGCGACATAGAGCGGGCGGGCCGGATGAAGTTCACTTTGCCGATGCTGTGGCCTGCCCACTTGTCCCTCACGGCGCCGAGCACGATGTCGGCTAGTTCATCGTCGGTCGCCCCGCGGCGCAGAGGTCCGCGCAAGTCGTATTCCTCTAGCCCAAAGAGGCAGTTGCGGAACTGGCCGTCGGCAGTGAGGCGAATGCGATCACAAGCTCCACAGAACGACTGAGTTACGCTGGCAACCACTCCAAAGAAGCCCTCGCCGTCGAGGTAGCGGAAGCGACTAGCGGGTTCGTTGCCCTGTCGGAGTGCCTCGAAGGGGAACACTTCTCCGATTCTCCGGGCAATCTCGTCACGTCCGACTACCGCTCCGGAACGCCAACCTTCCTCGGCGTCTAGGGGCATGTACTCGATGAAGCGAACCTCTACACCCTTTCGGCGGCCGAAGTCGGCGAAATCCAGGAGTTCATCGTCGTTCCGCCCGCGCATGACCACGACGTTGATCTTCACCGGCTCGAGTCCCGCGGCGAGCGCGGCATCCACACCGTCGAGCACCCGGTGAAGTTCGTCCCGCAACGTGAAATCCCGGAACCGCTCGGCCTGCAACGAATCCAAAGAAATGTTGATTCGGCTCAGTCCGGCAGCGGCTAGGTCACCGGCCAGGAGACCAAGCGTGGCACCGTTAGTGGTAAGAGCTAGGTCGGTCCCCAGCGGCTTCAGCATGGCTATCAGGTCTGCCAGGCGCGCCCGAACCGTGGGCTCGCCGCCGGTGAGGCGGATGCTGTGCACGCCAAAGCGCTCTACTAGCAGCCGAGCAACCCGCTGAATCTCTTCGAAAGTCAGCAACTCCGACCGGGGCAGCCACTCAAGCCCTTCAGGTGGCATGCAGTAACCGCAGCGGAAGTTGCAGCGATCAGTGACAGAGATCCGCAGATCGCGGTGCACTCGACCGAACGTATCGACAAGCTGCTCCGAAAACTGCTCCCCAAGCTGCTCCGCCATGGCCTCAGGCTACCGAGACTTTCATGGGGCCTTAGTCCTCCCGACGAGCTTCGTGCAGCCGGATCAACTCCATCTGCTCGCCGATGTCGACACCGTGGCCGTCGGGCAGGACCGCCAAACCGTTGGCCGCCGCCAGCGACGAGAGCTGGTGCGAACCCTGCCCGCCCGCCGAGTGGACCTCGTAGCGGCCCTGGCGGTAGCTCCACACAACACGGGCGAAGTGGATCTTGCCATCGGGGTGGCGCTGCAGCGGGGCTGCGGCTGTGGCCTGCACGCGGGGACGGTGCAGTTGGGTATAGCCCATCATCCGGCGCAACGCCGGGCGTACCAGCAGCTCGAACGACACCATGGAGCTGACCGTGTTGCCAGGTAGGCCGAACACTGGCGTTTGGGCCACCAACCCAAAGGCAAACGGTTTGGCCGGTTTGATGGCTACTTGCATCCAAGACATGTCGCCCATCTCGTCTAGCACCAGCTTCACGCAGTCGTAGTCGCCCATGCTGACGCCGCCGCTGGTCAAGACGGCATCGCAGGTCGCTACGCCACCGGCGATGGTGGATCTGATGACTTCCGGGTCATCGGGCACCAGGCCCAAGTCCACCCCCTCCAGGCCGGCCTCGCTCACCAGGCTCAGCAGCGAATAGCGATTGGAGTCTCGCACCTGCCCCAAAGCCAGCGGCTTAGACCCGTCTACTAACTCGTCGCCAGTGGAGATAACCCCAACCCTCGGGCGGCGTACCACTTTCAGCTCATGGATACCCAGGCCGGCAAGTACGCCCACATGGGCGGGCTGCAAAACCTCGCCCGATTCGAACACCACTTGGCCAACCTTTAGATCCTCTCCAGCGCGGCGCACGTGGTTGCTAGCCGGCACGCTTACCTCGGCCACTACCCGGGCGCCATCCTCGAGTCTGCGGGTCCGCTCCACCATGATCACCGCGTCGGCACCCGGCGGTATGGGTGCGCCGGTCATGATGCGAACCGCCTGACCGGGGCCAACAGCCATCTCGGGTGCCTTCCCGGCAGCCAGCGTGCCGACGACCTCCAAGGTCACCGGCGCGGCTGTGGTGTCCGCCGAGCGGACCGCGTACCCGTCCATGGCCGTGTTGTCGAAGGCGGGGACCGCCTCGCCGGCGGTGACAGCGTGAGCTGTAACGTGTCCCAGCGCCTCGACTAGTGGCAGAGTGACAGTCGGCAGCGGTGCGCAGCGGTCGATTACGACTCGCTGGGCCTCAGCGAGGGGGATCACGAAGTCGCGGCGCGCCGGCGGGTGAAGACGTTGGGGAGCCGGGATTCTTCTCCCCTGGAGAGACGCACAATGTTGCGCCAGTGCATCGCCACGATCACTACCGCCAACACCCCTAAAAGCACCGGCTCCCACCAGCCCACCGTGCCGAACGCCACTTGAACGCCGACCCCCACGGGCAACAGCGGTACGGCCACGATCGAACCCACCGACGGGCGCCCCGACCACTTGGTGACTACGAGAAACAGCAAGACAGCACCCACAGCGGCGAACGACCAAAGCGCCAGCGAAGCCCCGCCGTAGGTGGCGACGCCTTTGCCCCCGCGCAGGCGACGAGTTAGCGGCGCAATGTGGCCCAATACGGCCGCTATGGCACAGCCCGTAGCCACCGGCCGGCCAGCCAGCAGCAACGCCGTCAGCGTGGGTGCCAGGCCCTTCACCAGGTCGCCGAGTAAGACCAAAGCTCCAGCACCTCTACCAGCCACCCGGTACATGTTGGTCGCACCGGGATTGCGCGAGCCCTCGGTCATGGGGTCGTGGCCGACGAGGCGACCGACCAGGTGCGCGGTCGGGAAAGTGCCCAGCAGATATGAGATGGGTACAAGCAGCCACCATGCGCTCATAGCCACATATTAGATCAGTCCTCGCCCCTACGTTAAGAGCTGAGGTAGGACCACGTTTCGTCTTGTCTCATCGCTAGATGACCAAGCCGACTCCAGTGACTTAAGGCCGCGGGCGTGGCGGCAAACCACGGTAGCTATAGGGTTACAAACTGGTCCGTAAGCCGTTATCCCGATACCAGCCGACTGCCGACTAATGCCAGCCACCAATGTCAGCGGACCGATACCAGCGACCACTGCCAGCCACCGATGCCCGCCTACATCGAAGGCGAGGAGCACATGCCCACCTACGAATACCGCTGCAGAACCTGTAACGCCCGCTTCGAACTGCAGCAGAGCTTTAGCGAAGACAGCCTGACCCATTGCCCAACGGCTGGCTCCCAACAGAGCCCGGCGGCCTGCATGGCTCCCGGCGAGGGCGAAGTGCGTAAAGTCTTCAGCGCGCCGTCTATCACCTTCAAGGGCGACGGCTTCTACAAGACCGACAGTCGCGCGGGGTCCACTCGCACTACCAACGGGTCCGAGGCTAAGAAGTCCGGCGACGGCGCCTCAGAGGCCGCCGGGTCCGCCAAAGAGACCTCGGGAGAGACCTCCGACGGTACCAAAAAGTCCGCAGCCAAAGAGTCCGGAGGAGATAGCGGCGGGGCAAAGTCCAGTGACCGGAACCCAGCTCCGCCTCGACGTGAGAGCGTTAGCTCGTCGTGAGACCGCCAGCTCGTCGTGGGACTGAAGCGGCGGTGCCGTGACAGACATCGTGCCCGACACGGTGACAGCCGGCGAGACGCAGATCGGGATCCTGGGCGGTAGTGGCTTCTACTCCCTGGCCGAGGAGTTACGTCCGGTAGAAGTTGAAACTCCTTACGGTCCTCCCTCGGCGGCTTTGCGGGTGGGGCGCTTCGCCAACCGGGAAGTAGCCTTCCTGGCCCGCCACGGCGAGCAGCACGAATATCCCGCCCATGAGGTGCCCTACCGGGCCAACCTCTGGGCAATGTGGTCGCTCGGCGTAAAGACTCTGCTGGCCCCGTTTTCTTGTGGCTCGCTGCAACCACACATCGCGCCCGGCGAGTTCGTCGTTGTAGACCAGCTCGTGGACCGTACCCAGCGACGACAGCAGACCTTCTACGACGGCCCGCAAGTTCACCATGTGACCTTCGCCGACCCGTACTGTCCGGAGCTGCGGCGCAGTGCCGTGGCCGCGGGTCGCTCCGAGGAGATCAGCGTGCATGATGGGGGCACTGTGGTGGTAATCGAGGGACCGCGCTTTTCAACCCGCGCTGAGTCGGCCTGGTTTGGGGCCCTCGGTGGCGATGTGGTGAACATGACCCAAGTGCCCGAGGCGCCTCTGGCCGCCGAACTTGGCATGTGCTTCGCCGGCATCGCCCTGGTCACCGACTTCGACGCCGGAGTGGCGGCCAAAGACAACTCTGAGGCCGTGACCCACGAGCAGGTGCTGGCCGTATTTCAAGCGAACTTGGCTCGCGTGCGGAGTCTTATCGGGCGCCTGATAGCAGACTTGCCTAGTAGTCAGGCGGCCTGCTGCGCCGAACGCGCCGGGCCAGCAATAACCTACGATCCCCTAGATAACTAGCAATAGCCTCCGATAGCCTGCCCTCCGATAGTCTGAAATGTGGCGTCGGCTCTGCCGGCGTGGCTTCCCCCAAGTCCCACCGGCGAGAGGAAGCCCGCTATGCCGACCACGTCCCCGCTGCGCCGCCGAGCCGAATCCCCGACCTGGCAACGCTCGCAGCTATTCCGCTGGTTGCGGCGACCTCTGGTCTACTGGAGCGCCGTAGCTCTGCTGGTGGCCTTCACCCTGGTGGCTACGGCCCGCCAGTCAGACCGACAGCGCCAACTAGAGGCTAACTACGGCCAGCTGCGCCGGGTGCCGGTAGCGGTAACTCTCGTTCGACCTGGGGAGGCCCTAGACAGCCAGACGGTGCGCTGGGAGCAACGACCTGCAGCCGGCGTGCCTCCCGGCGCTCTGGAGAACCTCGGCGAGGGTCAGGTGGCAGCTGCGGCTATCTACCCGGGTGAGGTAGTGCACCGAGAGCGGGTAGCTGGCCAGGGCGGAGGGCTAAGCAGCCAACTGCCGCTGGGCGTCGCCGCCGTGTCGGTGCCCACCAGCCTCGGCATTCCACCGGTGCGCCCGGGCGACCAGGTTCGCCTAATAGCCGTGGTGGAGAGCTTCGCAGCTACCTCGGCACCCCAGGCACGCACAGTGGCCCGGCGTGCCACCGTCTTGGAGACCGCTGAAGAGGCCGTGACGGTGGCAATCGGAGAGGACGAACTCCCGGCCACCGTGTCAGCGCTGGTTTGGGGCACCGTCGCTATCGTCGCCGTCGCCGGCTGAGAGTTGGTCTCGGGTGCTAGCTGGCCGGTCAGATCCAGGCGGCGTTGCGGAACGAGGCCGCTACTAGGGCCAGGACAGAAAGGCCGAGGACCACTCGATAGATAGCGAAGGGGGCGAAGTCCAAACGCTGAACAAGCGTCAAAAGCAGTCGCACCGCGGCCCAACCCGACAATGCCGCGGCCACGGTTCCCCAGACAAACGCGGCCTGGGCGTCGGCACCGATACCAGACCAACCACCCATGTCGATCAGCTTGTAGACCGCCGCTCCGGCGATTACCGGCACGCTCATCTGCATGGCGACCAGTGCTGACTCCAGCCGCGAGAAACCCCGCAGGCGCGCCGCGGTCATGATCGCGCCCGATCGGGACACGCCGGGCACCAAGGCCAGAGCCTGAGCAACTCCCAGCGCAAGGGCGTCGCCACTACCCAGCACAGTCCCGGGCCGGGTCTCGCTGCAACGGTCGGCCCACCACAGCCACACCCCGAAAATCACCAGCGTGCAAGCAGTTACCCAGACGCGCTCGTTGCGCTCTAGCACTCCCCCGGCTATCACGCCGACAATCGCCGCGGGCACGGTCGCAAACACCAGCAGCCAAGCTCGCCGGCCCTCTGGGCTGCGTCGGCCCGCAAGCTGGCGGAGCCCGGCCAGCAACAGCCGGCCCACCTCCCGGCCGAAGCACGTCAGCACGCCGGCGAGGGTGCCGACATGCAAGGCCACTTCGAAGGCGGTCCAGAGCTTGCTATCGCCGCCGAAGGGCTCCCAGCCGGCCAACCAAGTAACGAGTTGCAGGTGGCCGCTGGAGGAGATCGGCAGGAACTCCGTCAACCCTTGGAGGATGCCCAGCAGCAAAGCCTGCAGAACCGACATGGAGAATCACCTACAGCGTTGGCACCCAGAGCAACGACACCCAGAGCGCCAGTTAACCCGGTGGGGCACTCACTCCCCTGACACCGTCACGTCGTCCACTACTAAGGTGACACCCGCCGCTGTCGTCGGCAGCCGGATGAGGTCGTTGCCTACCGCCGCCACATCCAGCAGCATCCGCTGCAGCGTCGACGCTACCGTGAACTCCCTGATGGGTTCGGCCAGCTCGCCGTTACGGATCCGCAACCCCTCCGCACCGGTCGAGAAGTCGCCGCTAACCGGGTTCACGCCCGAATGCAGCCCGCTAACGCCTTGCACCAACACGCCGTCGGAGATTCCAGCAATCAGCGATTCAGGTGCGGTCTCTCCCGGCGTCACGGCTAGAGCCATACAGCCCACCCCGGGAGTGCTGTCGTAGCTCCGCACCGCCGAGCCAGTGGAGGCAGTGCAAGAGCGGCGAGCCGTATAACTGTTGTGCAGGAAGCGCTGCAGCACACCGCCAGACATCAGCTCGTTACGGCGAGCAGCAAGGCCCTCGCCGTCAGTCTCGGTCGCCCCGAAGGCAGCGGCGTCAGTGGGATCGTCGATCAGCGTGAAGCAGGGTGCGGCCACCTTTTCGTCTAGCCGGTCGGCGAACGGCGAGCGGCGCTTCAGCACCGCTTCGCCCGACAGGGTGGCCCCCACAATGCCTAGGAACTGCGCCGTCACCCGGGGGTCGAATACCACCGTGGTTCGCTGGGTCGCCGGCTTACCCGCGCCTAGCAGGCGCACTGCTCGCTCGACAGCGTCGGCGGCCGCCTGCTGCAGATCTAGATCCTCGAATGCGCGGCCAACGCTGAAACCGAACCCAGTTTGGGTCTCATCGCCTTCAGCGGCCAGCGAGTAGACAGAAAGATGGCAACTGGAGTATCGACCCGCCGACCGGATGCCGGTGGAGGTAACCACCGCTCCCAGCGAGAGCAAGTCCTCGTAGTCGGCAGACTCCACGCCGCTGATGCGCCGATCTCCGGCCCGCACCGCCCGCTCCAGTTCCAGCGCCAGCTGGATCTTCGTGTCCGGGTCCACCGCCGCCAGCCCTGGACACCAGAGATCCATGTCGGGGATCGCCACGCCGTCTGGCTCGGCCACCCCCAAGAACTCATCGGGGGTACCAAAGGCGGCGTTGTCGCGGGCGGCCGCCAAGGTCTCGGCCACGACAGCCTCGTCGTGGCTACCGGCGTGGGCGAAACCTTGCCGCTGATCGGTCACCACTCTGATGCCGACGCCGTGGTCAGTAGCCGAGGCGAAGGACTCCACCTCGCCATCCCAGGCGCGGACCTCGGTCTCGCGGGTATGGACTAGCACCACCTCGATCTGCTCGCCAGCGCCAGCCTGAGCCACCACTCGGTCACCGAGTGCCAACAGTGCTTCGCAGGTCAGTTGAGCGTCGTGCACAGCGACTTCCGGCGGGGGCGGCGCTCAGGGCTAACTCAGACGGCGGCGCTAAATCAGGTGGCGGTCCCGCCGACGGTTAGACGCGGAACCCGCAGCGTCGGAGTCCCGTCGCCCACCGGCACCCCCTGGCCGTCCTTGCCGCAGGTGCCGGGCGATCCCATGGCTAAGTCGTTACCCAGCGCGTCGATCTGCATCAGCACCTCGGGACCGTTACCGATGAGGTTGCCCTCGCGGATAGGCGCAGTTAGGCGCCCATCCTCGATGAGGTAGGCCTCGGTCATGCCGAACACGAAGTCGCCAGTTGCAGTGTTTACCTGCCCCCCACCCAGATGCGCCACATAGACGCCGTTAGAGGTGTCGGCCAAGATGTCGTCGGGATTGCTGTCCCCGTTAGCGATGTAGGTGTTGGTCATGCGCACCATCGGAAGGTGCTGATAACTCTCCCGACGGCCGTTACCCGAAGAGGGCCCTCGGTCGGCCCGGTCGGCTCGCAGACGGTCCCACATGTAGTCCACCAGCATGCCGTCGGAGATTAAGACGTTGCGCTGCGCTGGCCGCCCTTCGTCGTCGATGGCATAGCAACCCCACTCGGTCGCCATAGTGCCATCGTCTACCAGGGTCACCATGGGGTTCGCCACCTGCTGGCCTATGCGCCCAGCGAACACCGACGCTTCCTTAGCTATTAGATCGGCCTCTAGGCCGTGCCCGCAGGCCTCGTGAAACAGCACTCCCCCACCGCCGGGGCCAATAACGACTGGCAGGGTCCCGCTAGGCGCTGGCTGGGCCGACAGCTTCAGCAGCGCCCTCCTGGCAGCAGTACGAGCTAAGTCTCGAACATCCACCGAGTCGAACAACTCAAAGCCCACGGTGCGACCCACCGTTTCCCGGCCGGTCTGCATGCCGGTGTCCCCCACGGCCACCACCGACACCGAGAACATAGTCTTCACCTGCTCGTCGCTGGCAAGTAACCCGTCACTGTTAGCCACCAGGATCGAACGGTGGCTGTCGCCGTAGAGGCAGGCCACCTGCGAGATGGCGGCCCCCTCGGCGCGGGCCGCCTCATCGGCTTCGCCCAGCAGCGCAACCTTGCGTGCCTTGGCGACCGCATCGGGAGCCACCATCACCTCGTTTGGTACCGGAGCCTGCTGAGAAGTCAACTTGCCCGCTGGCCTCGCTGAGCCCCCAGCTCTAGCGGCCGCGGCGGCAGTCTGAGCGGCGGACCGCAGACCAGCCGATGTCAGGTCAGCCGTGTGAGCGAAACCAACAGAGGAACCCGATCGAACCCGAATGCCGGCGCCGCTGAGTCGACCGGAGACCAACTCTTCAACCTTGCCGTCATCGAATAGGCCCCTTGAGGATCGGCGATCTTCGACAAATACCTCGGCGAAGTCACCACCGGTACGCAGAGCCGCCTGCAGCGTGTCCTTGAGTAGCTCAGGGTCCGGCATGGTTTTAGTCATCTGGGTCTCCTTCTTCGCCGGGTCGGCGTTCCGCGGCCGCCTCGGCGGGTCCGCCACCAAGGGTACCAATCGCCTTAGCCAAGCCTCCGCCCGATGCATAACAGGCACACCGATATGACCTACGGGTAACCTTGACGTGATCAATCGGCGCTCCGGCAATCGGCGCTCTGGTCCGAAACCAGAGTTGCCAGAGGTGCCAAGCATGCGGCGCTGGCGTAACGAGCTAGCCATCCCGACACCCAAACAAGCCCCCTACAAGGAACCCATGGACCGCAAGCGCACTCGGACCATCTTCGCCCTTCGCCTGGGTATCAGCGGTGGCCTGCTGGCGTTCCTCATTATTCAGGGACCAAACCTAGACGCCTCCAAGTTGCTGCCAGATTGGAACCGCTGGACGCCCTTCTGGCTGTTCGGGGCCTTCGCCCTGACAGCGCTTTCGCTGGTGCTGGGTGCCATCCGCTGGCGACAAGTCACCGAGGCACTGCGGCTAGACATCCCGCTGCGCGGGATCCTTTCGCATTTCATCGCCGGGCAGTTCGTGTCGAACGTGATGCCTACGACTATCGGCGGCGACGTGCTGCGGGTCACCCGGCTCGGCGGCGATACCGGCAATCATCCAGCAGCTTTCGCCTCGGTGATCTTCGAGCGGCTCTCGGGTTGGCTAGTGCTTCCAGTTTTCACCTTCCTGGGGCTGATGCTCAACACTCCGCTCGCCAGCCTGGGCGCATCCTCGGTCACTGCCATCGGGTTGGCCTGCATCACGCTCGCCACCTTCGGGGGCCTGCTCTACGTGGTCGGCCACAACGCCACCGGCCGCTGGCTGGAAGGTCGCACCGGCGTAGGCCGCTACTTCAACGCCATGCATCTGGCACTAGAAGCCCTAAAAGCGCAACCCCGGGCAGCTGCTCGCCTGTTGGTCGCCTCGTTCGGCTACCAGCTATCGGTCCTACTGGCCGTGGGTTGCGCTACCGAGGCGATGGGTATCGACGAGGTGGGCTTCACCGCCTTAATGGCATTCTTCCCCGCCGTGTTGATGCTGCAGGTTCTGCCACTTGGCATCGGCGGTCTCGGCGTGCGCGAAGCCTCGCTGGTGTTCTTCCTAACCGCTATCGGCGCGCCCGAAGAGCAGGCGTTCTCCCTGGGACTGCTAATCGGGCTGCTGATCCTGCTTTGCAGCCTCCCCGGCCTGCCAGCCGTGCTACTCGGCAACCGGCTGTTCGGCCGCCGGAACGTCAAAGAGGATCCGCCGGAGCGAGACGAGGAACGAGCCGAGGCGCTCGTCTGAGATCGTCATGATCACCGACATGGTTCACTCCCGCTCACGGATCAGGCTGGGGCGGAGAGAGGATCGGGAACGCTCGCCGATACTCCAACGGCTAGAGGAGCTGCTCAACAGCCGAAGCGGCCCGCAAGGCAGCGTGCGTCGCCAGTTGGGTATCCGCTGGTGGCGAGAAGTACTGCTAATAGGCCTGTTCGTCTTCGGTTACAGCTTGGTCCGGAACAGGTTTGGGTCAGCGGCGGTGGGACCCGTCCACGCTTACAACAACGCCGAGATCGTCATCGAGTTGGAGCGGGCACTCGGGCTGTACAACGAGGCTGTCGTGCAGGGTTGGTTCCTGGGTTGGGACGTCTTCATTTCCACCTGGAACGTGTTCTACGGGCTACTGCATTTCACGGTGACGTTCTTCACCTTGCTTTGGCTCTACCTTAAGTTCCCCGAGGTATACCAGCGGTGGCGGACCACCGGTTTGCTGTGCACCGGGTTGGGACTCGTAGGTTTTGCCCTCTTCCCGCTTATGCCGCCGCGACTGCTCGGCGATTGCGGACCCTACGGCGCCTGCCTGCCAGACGCCGGTTTCGTCGACACCATGATGCACTACGGGGGCCTCTGGTCGTTCGACTCGGGCGCCTTCCAGAACGTCTCCAACCAGTACGCGGCCATGCCAAGTATCCACTTCGCCTGGGCGTTTTGGTGCTTCCTAGCGCTCCGCGGCCAGGTGCGAAGTGGTTGGGGGCGTTTTCTGCTGTACCTCTACCCGCTGCTCACGCTGTTTGCCGTGGTGGTTACTGCCAACCACTACTGGATTGATGCCGCGGCAGGTGCGGTATGTGTCCTGATCGCTCTGGCCTGGGCCACGCCGCTGGTGCGCTGGCTGCAGCAACGGCGGGCTCGGCGGCTAGAGCAACCAGCACAAGCTGGAACATGAGCCACCCGCCCCAAAACCCGCCCCCAAAATGCTGCAGCTACTGCATAGCGCCATGGCTTGTCACTAAGGTGTCCACAAGTTGTCCCCGCTGACGATCGCCCCCAGGCTCCACAAAAGGCTCCACAATGCTTACCAATAGCGTGATTACGCCTGCCTCCTTGCGAGCAATGGACTACAACGAACTCGACTCGCTGGCCGAGGAGATCCGGGCTTTCGTGGTGGATGCAGTCACTACGCACGGGGGCCATCTAGGGTCGAACCTCGGTGCCGTCGAGTTGACGCTGGCGCTGCACCGCGTCTTCAACTCCCCCACCGACGCCATCATCTGGGACACCGGCCATCAGGCTTACGTACACAAGATCGTCACCGGTCGAGCCCACATGTTTGACGAGCTGCGCAAGCCGGGCGGGCTGTCGGGCTACCCCTCGAGAGAGGAGTCCGAGCACGACTGGGTAGAGAACAGCCACGCCTCCACCTCGCTGAGCTACGCCCACGGCTTGGCGCTGGCTTACCGGGCAGCCGAACAGCAAGGCGCTCCCCGCCGCCGAGTGGTCGCCGTTATCGGCGACGGCTCGATGACCGGTGGGATGGCGTTTGAGGGCCTCAACAACCTGGGCCACTCCAACCTGGACGTAGTCATCATCTTTAACGACAACGGTCGATCCTATGCCCCCACAGTCTCCCGGCTAAGCGAACGGCTCGCCAGGCTGGCTGTCAACCCGGCGTTCGTACACCACCAAGAGCGGGTCGAGCGGATCCTGGGCGATCTACCGCTCGTGGGCGAGCACGTAGACCGGGTAGTGGATGCGGTAAAAGCCGGCGTCAGGGAACTCTCGGAGTCGCCCTCGTTCTTCTCCGACCTCGGCGTGCGTTACACCGGGCCATTCGACGGCCACGACATCCGCAAGCTGGAGCGGAGCCTAAGTCACGCCGCCGAGTTGAAGGGGCCGGTGGTAGTGCACGTGCTGACCGACAAGGGACGAGGCTACGCACCCGCCGAGCGCGACCCCATCAAGCGAATGCACGACACCTCCCAGACCAAGCTGGGCAGCTACACCCAGGCCTTCGCCGACGCCATCGTGAAAGAGGCTGAGTCGCGTCAGAACCTCGTAGCCATCACCGCCGCCATGCCCGACTCCACGGGCCTGCTGAGCTTCAAGGATCGCTTCCCCGACCGGTTCGTGGACGTGGGCATAGCCGAGCAGCACGCGGTGACTTCGGCTGCTGGTATGGCAATGGGCGGCCTACGCCCGGTCGTGGCCATCTATTCCACGTTCCTCACAAGAGCCTTCGATCAGGTGAACTTAGATGTGGGGATGCACCGACAGCCGGTTGTGTTCTGCATCGACCGCGCCGGCATCACCGGCGACGACGGGCCTTCACATCACGGCGTCTTAGACATGGCGCTGCTCACGAAGGTGCCCGGTATGTGCGTGATGGCCCCGTCCTCTTACCAGGAGCTAGAGGTCATGCTCTCGCAGGCGCTGGACATGACCGATGGTCCGGTAGCCATTCGCTGGCCCAAGACCGCGGCCCGCCAGGTTGCCGAGGACGAGGTGGGCCAGGGACTCGCCGGGCGCAAGGTGCGCAGCGGCGAGACCGTATGCCTGTTAGCCGTGGGCAAGATGCTAGAGACAGCCGAAAGGGCGGCCGAGTTGCTAGATGGCCACGGCGTCTCTTCGTCGGTCTGGGATGTGCGGGTGGTCACGCCGCTGGACGAGGCGATGTTGACTGACGCCCGGTCGCATGCGCTCGTCATCACCATCGAGGACGGGGTCCGCGAGGGTGGCGCCGGAGCGGGCATCGCCACGGCGCTGAGCAACCTGGACGGGCCGAAAGCCACGCCTGCGCTTCGAGTGCTGGGGATTCCGATCACCTACCTGCCTCACGGAAAACCCGACGAGATCCTGGCAGCATGCGGCCTCGACGCCGCCTCTATCGCGGCTACCGCGTTGGAAGCCCTCGACTGATAGAGCCCGATAGACGGGAACTACTGGTAGAAGGGGTTCTCGCCGGCCGTGTGATCGGTCACGTCAATCACGTCGAGGATTTCCGGCACGTGCTGGGTGATGATCGTGGCGACTCCCTGGTGCAGCGTGGCCGCACTCATGGTGCAGCCCTGACAACCCCCGCCCATTAGCAAGTACGCCTTTGCGTCCTCCACTTTTACCAGTTCTACATAGCCGCCGTGTGCCGCCAGGGAGGGGTTGACGTGGTTGTTCAGCAGGTTCTGCAGCCTTTCTGCTACCGAACCACCCTCCGAAAGGTCGATACGGGAGTCCATGTCGGGCCGATTGGGGTTGCGAATAACCAGGCCCCCCTGAAGCGGGTTGCTGGGGACATCCAGAGTGGCCCCGGTGAGGTTGGCAACGGAATCCTCGGGGACAACGACGGTTAGCCCGCCGGTTTCGTAGACGGTGTCGCTAGCGTCGGTTTCGGCTATTTCCTGCAGCGATAAGTCGTAGCTGAACTCAAAAGTCATAGACGGAGACATCTCGGTACCCGAGATGGCCACCCGCAACCCCAAGCTGTCACCGTCGGCTTCCTCGGCTAGCGCGCCGGCCACTACTTCAGCAGCCTCGTCGGTGACGTTCAGGATCGTGTCGCTGGAGATGGTGGCTGACTCAGTACTCACGACACCCAGGATATCGAAAGGTAGAGACCGGTACCCCCTGGTGCTGCAGTGCCCGGCTCCGACCGTGAGAACCTCGGGGCCTAGCCCAGAGGCTCAGGGTAGATAGCGGCCGCAGATGGGCCAGGGTTGCGGACCCCGGCGGGCGTACAGCAAACGTGCCCGGGCGTCCTGCATCTCGGGCTCGGCCCAGTGAGGGCGGCCGCTTCCGCCTACCGACTCCCAGGTGGTCTGGTCGAACTGGTAGGCGCCGTAGTAGCCGTTGCCGGTGTTGACCCGGTAGTTACCCGAAGACTCGCAATGTCGTAGGGCCTCCCACTGCGCCTGAGTGGGATCGATCCGACGGCGTCGGGCTAGCTCGACTTCCGCCTCGGCGTGGATCGACGCCACCGACACCACCCAACTAGCTTCGGCCAGACGCTCTTCCAGCAGAGGAATGTCACGGTGGGCCAGTTGGATGTCGCGGTGCACTACCTCGATCCGATCCAAGACGAACACCAAACGGTCCCCCGCCTCTGCCAACAGCATCTCGTACTCGCTGAAGGCTTCGGCAACCGTGCCCGCCCGCGCCGCTATCAGGGTCTGGAGGTACAGGGCGTCCAGGAGATGGTCGGTAGCCAGCAGTTCGGCACTGAGAGCACCGAAGCGGCCGGTCACGTAGGAGGCCACGATGAACTCCGAGGCCTGGTCGCGCGCCTCTACCAGGTCATTCACCAAGTTCTGCTCTAGCCCTACTAGGTCTGAGGCCTCGCTTACGAGCCTGTCAAACTCCTCGGTGCGCTGTGCTAGCCGAAGCCGGGCAGCCTCAAAATTCTGCTGCGCCCATTCCAGATCCTGCTGCGCCAACCGGGGGTTGGTATAGGGCGGCTGACTACCGCTCCTCGGTTCCTGGCCCGCGGCGCCGGGAGCCAGCGCAACAACGCCGAACAGCGCCGCTAGCGCGGCGATCCAGCCCCATAGCCCGGGGCCAAGCATCCTGCGATTCGTGTACATCGGTGCACTTCCCTTACCGCGTGAAACTCGTCAAGTCCAAATCCAGCGCGCCTTCAGCACTTCCCACCTCAGGTTTCTCGCCGCCACAACGCCCGCTACGGGAAGCACTTGCCTACCGTGTTGTCGATGACTCCCCACTCAAGAGATCTTGGAGACTTCGACGCTGTCGTCGTCGTGTCCTTCGGCGGTCCAGAGGCGCCTGAGGAGGTTATGCCGTTCCTGCGCAACGTGACGCGTGGTCGGAACGTGCCCGAAAGCCGCTTAGAGGAAGTAGCCGAGCATTACCTGAGCCGCGGCGGTCGCAGCCCAATCAACGATCAGAACCGCGCGCTGGTGGCGTCGCTGCAGTCAGCGCTGCGCCGAGACGGCTTAGAGCTGAACGTCTACTGGGGCAACCGGAACTGGCACCCGCTGCTGGACGAGACTGTGGCACAAATGCAGCGCGACGGCGTGCGCCGGGCCCTAGCGTTTGTGACCTCGGCATTCGGCTCCTACTCGGGCTGCCGGCAATACCAGCAAGACATTGCCACAGCCGCTGCCGCCTGTAGCGACGCTCCAGAGATTCACAAACTGCGGCTCTTCTATAACCATCCTGGCTTTATTCAGCCGATGGCAGAAGGGGTCCGGGATGCCCTCGGACGCCTGGCTAGTGAGGCAACTGCGGGGCAGGCACGGTTGGTCTTCTCGGCCCACAGCATCCCCGAAGTCATGGCCACAGGCGCTCCCTACCAAAGGCAACTAGCAGAAGCGGCCTCGCTGATCGCTGAGCGCTGCGTCCCCACCAACTGGCCCGGCGAGCCGCCCGCCTGGGACCTCGTCTACCAGAGCCGCAGCGGACCGCCGCAGGTTCCCTGGCTAGAGCCAGACGTGGTGGACCACCTCGCCGCTCTTGCTGCCGACGGTGTTACCGAGGTGGTGCTCGTCCCCCTGGGGTTCGTGTCGGACCACATGGAAGTAATCCACGACTTAGACGAAGAGGCAGCCGAAGCAGCTGCTGCTCTTGGCATCCGCCTGATCCGTTCGGCGACAGTGGGCACCCATCCGGCCTACATCCAGATGATCGTAGAGCTGATTCGCGAGCGGCTAGACCCAACCAGGCCGCGCCAATCTCTCGGCAGTGCAGGTACTTGGCCCGACTTTTGCGCCGCTGAGTGCTGTCCACAGGGCCAGGGCGCTACTTCGCCCCCAAATCCGGCTAGACGATCCGGCTAGACGTTGAAGCGGATCTCCAGCACGTCGCCGTCTTGCACTATGTAGCCACGACCCTCAGCGCGCAGGCACCCCGCGGTACGAGCTGCAGCCCACGAACCGATCTCTAGCAGTTCGACCCATTGGATGGTCTCGGCGCGGATGAAACCCCGCTGGAAGTCGCCGTGGATCAGCCCGGCGCAAACGTCTGCGGTGCTCCCAGCTGGGAAGGACCACGCCCGCGTCTCCTTAGGCCCTGTGGTAAAGAAAGTCCGCAGTTGGAGCGTGCGGAAGGATGCGGCAACGAGCCGTGCCAGAGCCCCCTGGCCAAGCTCCAAGCTTTCGGCTATCTCGGCGCGTTCAGCCTCGGGCAGTTCAGCTACCTCGGCCTCCAGCAGGGCACAAACAGCGAGCGTCTCTGCTCCCCCAAGTGCCCCCGAAACCGCCTCCACCGCTGCCTCGACGGCGGCGTCAGTTGAGCGCTCAGCGACGTTCACTACGGCCACCACAGGCTTGTTGGTGAGCAGAAAGCAGGGTGCTAGCAGCTCTCGCTCGGCGGGCGGTAGCTCGCTGCGCCACAGTGGTGTGCCGGCAGCTAGCACTTCGGCGGCGCGCTCCATGCGCGCCACCTCGGGGCCCACGGTTGCGTCGCCCTTGGCCTGCCGCCGCTTCTTGTCCACCTGGCGCTCCAGGCTCTCCAGGTCGGCCAGGCTCAGCTCCAGCTCAAGGGTCAACAGTGATTCCAGCGGGTCGTCGACCCCCTCCACCTCGTCACTGTCGAAAGCGCGCAGCACCAGCACCAACGCCTCCACCTCACGGATGCCGCCCAAGAATCGGTTGCCCAGACCCTCACCCCCGGAGGCGCCTGCGGCAAGGCCGCCGATATCGCTGAACTGCACGCTCGCCGGCGTTACCTTGGCCGACTCACTCATCTGCGCCAGCCGATTTAGGCGCTCATCGGCGACTTTGGCCTCGCCGAGGTGTGTTCCGGTAGTGGCGAAGGGGTAAGGCGCCACCGGCGAGTCGCCGCCGACAAGCGCGTTGAAAAGCGAAGACTTGCCAGAGTTGGGCAGGCCCAAAAGACCGAAACGCTGCACTCTGGCGGAGCGTAGCCAGACCCAGCCCCGTGCCAGCGCCCATAATCACTTCGGATAATCACTTCGGGACCCTCCCGCCGGATCACTTAGGGACCCTCCCGCCGGCGACTACTGACGACAACTTCTGCAACCAGGGCCGCCTCGGCCGGCTGCCGGCCCGTGAACGGTAAGATTCTCGCTGGGAGGTACCCATGTCTAAGCGCACGCAACGCAAGCGGGCCAACGCCCGGCGAAAGAAGGCCAACCACGGGCGTAAGCCCAACCTGGGCCGCAACTCCTAGCCCCGCGGCCAGCACGCCGCGCTCCGGTTACCCGCCTCGCTCACCGGCAAGCCGCGCCACACCCCCCAGCAACCCGCCTCGCTCTCGCCTTGACACTGCAGCCAACCCCCGCAGACCGCGATCCAGGCCCCAGAGATCCAGGCCACAGAGATCCAGGCCACAGAGATCCAGGCCACAGAGATCCAGGACGCGCCGAAACTCTCGGCCCAACTTTGGTCTACGACGGCGACTGCGGTTTCTGTCGCCGCTGCGCCGCTTGGATCAGAACCAGGCTGCCTGCCGGCGTTTCTTTGGTGTCGTCGCAGCAAGCCGACCTAGCTCTCCTTGGCCTCAGCGCGCAACAAGCAGCCGACGCCGCCTGGTGGATAAGCAGCAACGGCGACCGCTACCGCGGCCATCGAGCCGTAGCCGCCTCGTTACAAGCCTGCGGGGGAGCCTGGGGCCGCCTCGGCAGGGGGCTCACCTGGCCGGGAATCTCACTTCTAGCAGCCGGCGTCTACAAACTGATCGCCCGAAACCGCAACCGCCTCGGCTGCAAGAACTGCCTGAGGAAGACCAGCCGCGGCGGCCCCGCCCTGTTGGACTAGCGGCCCCGACCAGACCCCGACTTAGGACTCTGATTAGACGGCTACATCTGATTAGACGGCGACGATTTCCTCGTACTCCTCGGAGGTGTCAACCGCGTGCTCGAACTCGATGACGCCTATCTCGGTGAAGCGGTCACGCAACCAGCCATCGCCGGCATCTAGTAGCCCAAGCTTGCGGCAGTTGGGCACGATCTTGGAGAAGAGCATCTTCTGAAAAACGGTCCGCTCGGGCGGCAGGTTCAGCAGTAGTTCGACCATCGGCCGCACCGGCACGCCGAGCCGCTCCCACACTTCCTGTCCCAGAAACCGGTCGCGCATTCGCACAGCCGCCTCGAAGGCAAACTCCTGCCGATGGCGAATCTCCGAGACTGTGAGCTGGCTGTAGTACTCCTGCAGGCTCAGCACACCGAAGGCCACATGACGAGCCTCGTCGGCCATGACATAGCGCAACAACTGCCGCAGCAAGGGCTCCTCGGTGCCGGCGTGCATAAACCCGAAAGCAGCCAGAGCCAAACCTTCCACCATGATCTGCATACCCAGATAGGTCATGTCCCAGTGGCTGTCGTTGATTATGTCGTCTAACAGCAGTCGCAGGTGCGGGTTGATGGGATACTCGCTGTCTAGCTTGGTGCGGAGATAGCGGCCGAAGACCTCCACGTGCCGGGCTTCATCCATCACCTGGGTAGCGGCGTAGTACTTGGCGTCGATCCACGGCACAGTCTCGACGATCTTGGCTGTGCACAACAGCGCCCCCTGCTCTCCGTGCAAAAACTGGCTGAGCCGCCAGGCGATGACCTCGGCGCGGTACTCCGCCCACTCTTTGTCGCTCCAGTTGTGCAGCGGAGAGGATGGGTCGGCGGCCAAGTCCTCGCGGGTCGGCGGCAGGGCGTCGCCGACCCGGAAGATACAGCTGGGGTCCACCTCAAGATGCCAGGGCAGGTCATTAGCGTTCCACTGCGACGCCTTGCCCTTTTCGTACAGCTTCTCCAGCTTAGGACGAGCACCCTTGTCGTAATCCCAGGTAAATAAGGCGTCCGAGGCATCGGACACGCTGTGAGTGGTCTCGGTGGAGTAGGGATTGGCGCGGCAGATGTCGAGGATTGTGTCGACATCGTTGACCGAAATCCGGCCGAGGATTGCGGCGTCGCTGCGATGCTCGGTGCTCAAAATAATCGCCCTCGCTGACAGGTAGCGCAGGCTGCCGGGGTTGGTCGTCCCAGCTGTCTTAGCGCTGGACTTAGGAGTGAAGACTACCTCTGGACTTGGGCTGCGGGAACCTATGCCGCAAGGTCAGGTGAGAGCCACCAATCGAGACGACTGCGAGCCGAGACAACCGCGACTAGTCTTCCCCCGTCGGCAAGCTGCGATCTAGTTGGAAAACAGCAGGGGCGCGGGAGATCCCCCTTAGGGGTAAAGGTCTCGCAACCCGCCGTACACCGGGAGCGGGCAAGTGTCCCGATTGAGAACCGCTGAGAGAAACGAGGTCAACATGCGACGAGGAATTACCGGGCTGCTAGCGATCTTGCTAGCCACCGTGATGGTGGCGGCAGCGTGTGGTAGCGACGACACAGACACCACCACAGGCGATACTACGCCGGCTACTGCGGCACCCGGAGAGGGAACCGAGCCAGCCCCGGCGCCGCCGGCCGACGACGGGGCAGCGGAAGCACCCGCTGAGCCTCCTCCACCGCCGCCAAGCGCCGAGGACCTCACCGCAGCACTGGTGTTCGACATCGGCGGCCGCGGCGACCAGTCGTTCAACGACTCCGCAGCTGCCGGCCTGGACCGGGCAGCGGCTGAGTTGGGCGTAAACACCACCGAGGCGTCACCTAACCCCGACGGTTCTAACCGGGCCGAACTGCTGCAGCTCGCCGCCGACGGCAGCGACCTGGTTATCGGCGTGGGCTTCCTCTTCGGCGAGTCCATCACGCAGGTAGCGGCCAACAACCCCGACACCCACTTCGGCATCATTGACAGCGCCCCCGAGGGCACCGACAACCTGGCCGGACTGGTCTTCGCCGAACACGAAGGCTCGTTCCTCGTCGGCGCCGCCGCCGCACTGAAGTCCACCACCGGCACCGTCGGCTTCATCGGCGGGGTGGACATCCCGCTAATCCGGCGCTTCCACGCCGGCTTCGAAGCAGGCGTAAAGGCGGTCAACCCAGACATCCGGATCCTGGACTCCTACGTAACCGAGCCGCCCGACTTTGACGGCTGGTTCCAGCCCGCGGAGGGCAAGATCATCGCCCAATCCATGTACGAGGCTGGCGCCGATGTCATCTATCACGCAGCCGGCGGCACGGGCGCAGGCCTATTCGAGGCGGCCAAAGAGTTCAGCGAGGCCGGCGGCTCCAAAGTCTGGGCCATCGGCGTGGACTCCGACCAGTACCACACGTCCGCCGAGGCGGTGCGACCGTACATCCTCACCTCGATGCTCAAGCGAGTGGACGTGGCCGTATACAACACCATCGAAGCGGTAGTAAACGGCGACTTCACCGGCGGAACCACGGTATTCAATCTGGCCGTGGACGGCGTGGGCTACTCCACCAGCGGTGGCTTCGTTGACGACATCATTCCGCAGCTCGAGGAGTTCAAGCAGGCCATCGTGGGCGGCAGCATTGTCGTGCCCGAGACCACCGAGCGCGGCGGCGGTGAGGACATAACCGCAGCGCTGGTGTTCGACATCGGCGGCCGCGGTGACCAGTCGTTTAACGACTCCGCAGCTGCCGGCCTGGACCGAGCGGCCGACTTCCTCCGGGTGAACACCACAGAGGCGTCGCCTAACCCCGACGGTTCTAACCGGGCCGAACTGCTGCAGCTCGCCGCCGACGGCAGCGACCTGGTAATCGGCGTGGGCTTCCTCTTCGGCGAGTCCATCACGCAGGTAGCTGCCAACAACCCCGACACCCACTTCGCCATCATCGACAGCGCCCCCGATGGCACCGACAACCTGGCCGGACTGGTCTTCGCCGAACACGAAGGCTCGTTCTTGGTGGGTGTTGCCGCCGCGCTGAAGTCCACCACTGGCACCGTCGGCTTCATCGGCGGGGTGGACATCCCGCTCATCCGGCGCTTCCACGCCGGCTTCGAAGCAGGCGTAAAGGCGGTCAACCCCGACATTCGGATCTTGGATTCCTATGTCACCGAGCCGCCCGACTTTGACGGCTGGTTCCAGCCCGCTGAGGGCAAGATCATCGCCCAATCCATGTACGAGGAAGGCGCCGATGTCATTTATCACGCAGCCGGCGGCACCGGCGCAGGCCTATTCGAGGCGGCCAAAGAGTTCAGCGAGAGCGGCGACTCCAAAGTCTGGGCCATCGGCGTGGACTCCGACCAGTACTGGACATCGGCTGAGGCGGTGCGACCGTACATCCTCACCTCGATGCTCAAGCGAGTGGACGTGGCCGTCTACAGCGCCATCGAAGCGGTAGTGAATGGCACGTTCACCGGCGGAACCACGGTATTCAATCTGGCCGTGGACGGCGTGGGCTACTCCATCTCGGGTGGCTTCATCAACGACATCATCCCGCAGATTGAGGAGTTCAAGCAGGCCATCATCCGAGGCGACATCGTCGTCCCAGACACCACTGGCTAGTTACACCGGCGTGGTGCCGGCACTAGGTTCCCGAACTGAATCCAAAAAACCGTGCCGGCACCAACGTTGAGCAGATTACTCAGGATCTCGCTAACAGGCATCCGCGGCGGCGTAGACCCACCGTCGGCACCAGCGCTGTGCCAAGCTAAGCACCGATCATACGCAGGAGGTCTACAACCCTCGTGACCGCACCGGCGCTCCAACTGGAGAACATCACCAAACGCTTCCCCGGCGTGTTGGCTAACGACCGGGTAAACCTCACGGTGGCCAAGGGCGAGATCCACGCCATCTGCGGTGAGAACGGCGCCGGCAAGTCCACGCTCATGAATGTCGTCTACGGCATGCTGCCCGCCGACGAGGGCCGCATCCTGGTGAACGGCACTGAGATGCAATTCCGCTCGCCCCGCGATGCCCTAGCCGTGGGCATAGGCATGGTGCACCAGCACTTCATGCTGGCAGACAACCTGACGGTGCTAGAGAACATAATCCTGGGCTACGAACCCACTCGGGGGGCTGGGCGCATCGACTTTGCCCTCGCCCGACGCCTCATCTCCGAACTCAGCGAGGCCTACGGACTAGAAGTGGGCCTTGACGAGCCGGTAGAGAACCTCGGAGTCGGCGAGCGTCAGCGGGTGGAGATCATCAAAGTGCTCTACCGGGGCGCTCGCATCCTCATCCTCGACGAGCCCACCTCAGTGCTAGTGCCCCACGAGGTCGAGGAGTTGTTCCGCAACATGCGCGAAATCTGCTCCCGCGGCGAGACGATCATCTTCATCGACCACAAGCTGGACGAAGTGTTAGAGATCGCCGAAACAATCTCGGTGCTGCGAGCCGGTCGCACCGTGGCAACGGTAAAGCCCGCCGATGTCACCCCCCACGACCTGGCAGAACTCATGGTCGGCTCGGAGCTACCCACGCCCGGCGCCCGGACCACAACTACTCAGGAAGCAGTCGCCCTAAAGGTCCAGAACCTAAGTGTCATCTCTGGGGAAGACAGCAATCGCCAGATAGTCAGCGACGTAAACTTGGAGGTCCACAAGGGCGAGATCGTCGGAGTCGCCGGCGTGGAAGGCAACGGGCAGCTGGAGCTTGTGGAGGCCTTGCTGGGGATCCGCCAACCGTCGGCGGGCCGCGTGGACCTAGCTGGCGAGGACATCACCGACTGGCCGGTTCGCCGCCGACGCGAAGCCGGGGTCGGCTACATCCCCGAAGATCGCCACCGTCGCGGTCTGCTCCTCCCGGCACCTTTGTGGGAGAACGCCATGCTCGGTCACCAGGGCAAGGAGCCCTACAGCCGCCACCACTACTGGCTAAACCCCAAAGGCGCGCGTAACAAGACCCGCGAACTCATTGCGGCCTTCGATGTACGTACGCCTGGTCCGGACGTGGCAGCGCACGCCCTTTCTGGTGGCAACCAGCAAAAACTCATCGTGGGTAGAGAGATGATCATGGCTCCCCGCCTGCTCATCGCCGCCCACCCCACCCGCGGGATCGACGTGGGTGCGCAAGCCGCCGTCTGGGAGACCCTGCGCCAGGCGCGTCAAGAGGGGCTAGCAGTGCTACTGGTTTCCGCCGACTTAGACGAACTCATCGGACTCTCCGACCGCCTACTAGTCATCTTCCGGGGACGAATATCCGCCGAACTCGACCCCATGACCGTCACGCCGCGGGAGTTGGGCGCCCACATGACCGGTGCGGCCGACGAGCTGCAGGACGACGTCCAGCAAGTGCAGCCCGCATGAGGCCCCGGCGTCAGGCTGAGCCGCTAGAACACTCTCAGCGACCATGAGTTCAGCATCGTCGTACCGGCTACCGCTTCAGCGGCGCATCACCTTGGCGATGGCCGCCCCCTTAGCTGCGCTGGTGCTTTCGCTCTTGATCGCCGCCCTGGCCATCGTGGCCGGCGGCACCAACCCGTTCCCGGCCTACGGGCGGATGTTCTCCTTCGGTTTCGAGCTAGAGACCCTCGTAGACATGGTGAATCGGGCTACACCGCTGTACCTCTCGGCGGTGGCGGTAGCGATCGGCTTCCGCATGAACCTCTTCAACATCGGCGTGGAGGGCCAGTACATCCTGGCCTCGATCATCGCGGCGCAGGTAGCAGCCGAAGTCTCCCTGCCAGCTCCGCTGCACCTGTTGATCATCGTGCTAGTTGCTATGGCCACCGGCGCAGCTTGGGCGCTCATCGCCGGAGTGCTGAAAGTTACCCGTGGAGTGCACGAGGTGATCTCCACCATCATGCTGAACGCCATCGCCATTAAGTTCGTGGTGGCGATGCTGTTCCGCCAATGGGACGTGCCCGACGAAAGCCTCAACCAGGAGACCGCCGAGATTGCGCCCTCGGGTCGCATGCCCAACCTAAACGGCTTCGTAGAGCTATTCACCCGAGACATCGGCAAGGGCCGGGTGCTGTGGGGGTTCGTGATCGTGGCGATCATCATCGGAATCCTCTACTGGCTATACGTGGCTCGGACCCGGCCGGGCTACGACCTGCGGGCCTCGGGATTGAACCCCCTAGCCGCCGAGGCAGCGGGCGTTCCCCCTAAGCGCATGGTCGTCGTGGCTATGGCTCTCAGCGGCGCGGCCGGCGGCCTTGTGGGTCTGCCCGAAATACTGGGACGCGACTTCGCTTACGGTCTGCAGTTCACTCAAGGGCTGGGCTTTGCCGGTATTGCGGTAGCGCTGCTTGGGCAAAATCATCCGGCAGGAATTGCCATCGGCGCCCTGGTGTTCGGCTTCCTAGACAGCGCGGCGCCCATTCTGGATGTGCACGGCGACGCCCCGCAAGAGATCGTCGAGATCATGAAGGGCATAATCATCTTCGCCGCGGTCATCGTCTACGTGGTAGTGCAACGGCGGCGCCAGGCAGAGGAGGCACGTATTGCGTCCCTGGCCATGGCCTCTAACAACCCGGATTCGCCGGGCGGAAACGTCCCCAGCAGCCCAGGTAACGCCCCCCGCAGCCCGGATGCAGCCACGCCAGACGAGCATGCGCCAGACGAGCATGCGCCAGACGAGCGTTCCGCGAGCCCTGAGTCCAAGGCGAACCCGTCGTCATGAGCACCCCATCTGAAACCACTTCCAGCGGCAGCCAGCCCAGCGACTGGAAACCGTTCAGACGCTTCGCCGGCCCGCCTGCCTGGTATCCCAAGCCGTCCAGCGCCCAGCAGGAGCAGCAATATCAGCGGCGGCTGCGGATTACGGTCTTCATCGTCATCGGGGTGGCACTGCTAGCCCTTACAGAGCAGTTCGCCCGGCCCGCCACCGACCAACTCTCCTTCAGCACTACCTGGTCGATTGCCCTGGCCTACGCAGTACCTGTGCTGATGCCCGCCCTGGGAGGCATCTTCGCCGAGCGGGCGGGGGTGGTGAACATCGGCTTGGAGGGGATGCTGATACTGGGCACCTGGTTCGGGGCTTGGGGGGCCTTGGAGTTTGGGCCTTGGTGGGGAATCCTCGTCGGCACTGCCGGCGGCGCTATCGGCGGACTGCTGCACGCCATTGCCACCGTGAGCTTCGGGGTTGACCACATAATCTCCGGTGCCGCCATTTTGGTCATGTCCCCCGGAATCGCCCGTTTCCTCTCTGACAAGGTGTTCGAGGGCCGCCCCGGCGGGGGCATCACGCAGTCACCTCGAGTTGAGAGCGTTGACTCCTTCAGCATCCCGTTCCTGGCCGGGGGTGCCGGCACCGCCGATGCGCTGGGACGAATCGAGAGCTGGGACTGGTTCTGGGTCTCCGACGCCGCCGGAATACTCCGCGGCTTCCTGTGGAACGTGTCCTGGCTGACGCTGGTGGCTTACGCCCTCGTGCCGATCTCGGTCTGGCTGCTTTGGCGCACCTCGTTTGGTCTGCGCCTGCGCAGCTGCGGCGAGCATCCGGTAGCGGCCGACAGCCTCGGTGTGGACGTCTACCGCTACAAGTACTACGGCGTCGTCATTTCGGGGGCGCTCTCGGGCTACGGCGGAGCCTTCTTGGTAATCGAGCTGACCGGCATCTACCGAGAGGGCCAGACCGCCGGTCGCGGCTTCATCGGCCTAGCCACCACCATCTTCGGCAACTGGCGACCAGTGGGGGCTGCTCTGGGCGGGCTACTGTTCGGCTTTACCGACACCCTGCAGTTGCGTGACAGGCCCGCGGTGCACGGTCTGCTGCTGCTGGTTATGCTAGCTCTGGGCCTAATGACGCTGGTGTTCCTGGTCCGCCGGCGATACCGGGCCGCCGCCGGGCTAGCCGTAGCCGCCGCCGGCTTCGCCGTGTGGCACTACACCACCGAGACAGTCCCCAAGCAGTTCCCCCAGGCACTGCCTTACATAACTGTGCTGCTGGTGCTGCTCTTCTACACCTCGAAACTGCGCATGCCCGCCGCCGACGGCATGCGCTACCGGCGGGGCCAGCAACAGTGAGCGCCGGCGGCTCGGTCACCGCGGCAGAAGCCGACTGGGACAACCTTTTCCGCCAAGCCCGGACGGTGGCCGCCAACGCTTACTGCCCTTACTCCCGCTATCACGTGGGCGCCGCAGGGTTGGTAGACGACGGGCGGATCTTGCTGGGTTGCAACGCCGAGAACGCCTCCTACGGGCTGGGGCTGTGCGCCGAGTGCTCTCTAGTGAGCGCTCTGCACACCAGCGGCGGCGGACGCCTAGTGGCAGTGGCAGTGGTCGGCGGCTACGACCTCGCTAATCTGCCGCCGGGCAAACCCTGCGGGCGCTGCCGGCAAGTGCTCTACGAAGTGGGCGGCCCCGAGTTGGTCATCAACCGAGACAGCACGCTGGCCGACCTGCTGCCCGAAGCCTTCGGCCCCGACGACCTGTGAGCAAATTCTCCGCAGTAGACATCATCTGCGCCAAGCGGGACGGCCGGGCGCTGAACTCCGAAGAGATCTCCTGGTTCATTGAGGGCTACACCGCTGGCCTCATCCCCGACGAGCAGGCCTCCGCCCTGCTGATGGCCATCTACTTCCAGTCCATGGCGCCCGACGAGTTGGCTGTCTGGACTCAGGCCATGATCGACTCCGGAGAGCGCTTAGACCTCACGGGGCTCGACCGGCCCACCGTGGACAAGCACTCCACCGGCGGCGTAGGCGACAAGGTCTCACTGGTGCTAGCACCGCTCATGGCGGCCTGCGGGGCAGCGGTTCCCCAGCTCTCGGGTCGGGGGCTCGGCCACACCGGAGGCACGCTGGACAAGCTGGAGGCCATCAGCGGCTGGCGCGCCGAGCTATCCAACACCGAGATCGCTGCCCAACTCGCCGACGTGGGTGCGGTGATCTGCGCCGCCGGGTCCGGCCTGGCACCCGCCGATCGGCGCATCTACGCCCTACGCGACGTGACCGGCACGGTGCCTTCGATCCCGCTGGTCGCCAGCTCCATCATGAGCAAGAAGATCGCCGAGGGCACCGGAGCCTTAGTGCTAGACGTGAAGGTGGGCTCGGGCGCTTTTATGAAGACCCAGGCGGAAGCCCGCCATCTGGCCGAAGCTATGGTCAGCCTCGGCGAAGCCCACGGTGTTAGCACTGCCGCCCTGCTAACAGGTATGGACACCCCGCTGGGCCTGACAGCCGGCAACGCCCTGGAGGTGCGGGAGTCGGTGGAGACTTTGGCAGGTGGCGGACCCGCCGACTTGGTGGAGGTCACGCTGGCCCTAGCCCGGGAGATGGCGGAGCTGGCCGGCCTCGACGCCGATCCCAGCGAAGTTCTAGCTTCGGGTGCCGCCATGGACGTTTGGCGGGCCATGATTTCAGCCCAAGGCGGTGACCCAGACGCCGAACTGCCCAAGGCACCGATAGTCGAGACGGTGCCGGCACCAGCCGACGGGGTTCTGGGCCGCCTGGATGCTATGGCGGTGGGAGTCGCCGCCTGGCGCCTGGGAGCTGGCAGGGTGCGCAAGGAGGACCAAGTAAGCGCCGCCGCCGGCGTGGTGTGCTTGGCAGCCGAGGGTGAGACGGTGCGAGCCGGCGAGCCGCTGCTGGAGTTACACACTGAGGACGAGACGCTGCTGCCGGGCGCCCTTGCCGCCCTCGAAGGCGGCTTTGAGGTAGTTGCCGAGGCCGGCCCGCCCCGGCCTTTGGTGCTGGAACGAGTTGCCGCCGGCAGGCGGACGTGAACCAGGCCACACCAACGCTAAACCAGATCAGGCGGGCGCCGAAGGTGCTGCTGCACGACCACTTAGACGGCGGGCTGCGACCTGGCACCATCGTGGAGTTGGCCGCCGAGGGCAACTACCGCAACCTGCCCACCAACGACCCGGACGAGCTAGCCCGCTGGATCAACCAGGCAGCCTCGGGGCAAAGCCTGGAGGCCTATCTGGAGACGTTCACCCACACTGTGGGGGTCATGCAAACCGCCGACGCCATTGTGCGGGTAGCCGCCGAGTGCGCCGAGGACCTAGCGGCTGACGGCGTGGTGTTCGCCGAGGTGCGCTTCGCCCCCGAGTTGCTGACCCAGGGCGGCCTCAGCATGGACGAGGCGGTGAGTAGCGTGCTGGAAGGCTTCTCCGTTGGCAGCCATGGGCGAAACATCCAGGTGGTGGGGCTGCTCTGCGCCATGCGGGGTGCAGCTCACGCCCGCGAGGTAGCCGAGTTAGCAGTTGCTTACCGTCAGCACGGCATCGTCGGCTTCGACATCGCTGGCGCCGAGGCGGGCTACCCGCCCACCCACCACCTCTCCGCCTTCCAGTACTTGCAGCGAGAGAACTTCCATTTCACAATCCACGCTGGGGAAGGTTTCGGCCTGCCGTCTATTTGGGAGGCCGTGCAGTACTGCGGCGCCGAGCGACTGGGCCACGGCGTGAGAATCACCGAGGACATCCACCCAAACCCCTACGACCCTAAGGCACCGCCCCGGCTGGGGCCTCTAGCCGCCTACGTGCGAGACCGTCGCATTCCCCTGGAGGTGTGCCCCAGTTCCAATGTGCATACCGCCCTGGCGCCCTCTATTGCCAGCCATCCCATCGACTTGCTGCGCCGCCTGCGCTTCCGGGTCACCATCAACACCGACAACCGGCTAATGAGTAACACTTGTCTCAGCCAGGAAATGCACCTCTGCGCCGAGGCCTTCGGCTGGTCTATGGCTGACTTACGCTGGCTCACGATTAACGCCATGAAGAGTTCATTCATCCCTTTCGACGAGCGGCTGGCTTTGATCGACGAAGTAATCAAGCCTGGCTTCGCCGATTTAGCTGCCGCTTGAGCCGCCCGACAACGAGGAGCAGACCATGCGCCGATTCTTGATCGACACCGACACGGCCTCCGACGACGCCGTAGCGCTGATAATGGCCCTGCGCTCCCCGGATGTGACCGTGGAGGCGCTAACGATCGTGGCGGGCAACGTACCGCTAGACCGCTGCGTCCAAAACGCCCTCTACACCGTCGAACTGTGCGGATCTTCGGTGCCGGTTCACGCCGGTCTAGCGCGGCCCATGTTCCGCGAGCTGGAGTCCGCCGAGATCGTGCACGGCGCCGACGGTTTCGGCGACATCGGGCTAGATCTCACCGGTCGCAGCGCCTCCGACGGCCACGCGGTAGATGTTCTGGTGGAGACCATCTGCGGGTCACCCGGCGAGATCACCCTGGTGACTCTGGGGCCGTTGTCCAACGTAGCCACCGCGCTGCTGCGCCAACCCGAACTGGCCCAAGCTGTGCAGCACTGCTACATCATGGGCGGCACCGGCCAGCTGCCCGGGAACATCACACCGGCGGCTGAGTTCAACATTCACGCCGACCCCGAGGCGGCCCTCATCGTCTTCGAGTCGGGCATGCCGATCACCATGGTGGGCTGGGACGTGTCCTGGAGTTGTGCATTCGTGGGCCCCGAGGGCCAGGCCCGGCTGCGGGAGATCGGCACCCCCTACGCAGAGTTCACCTGCGACATTCAGCAGACCCTGGTTGAGTTCGTAGCAGAAATGACCGGCGAAAACGGCTTCGACCTGCCCGATCCGCTAGCAATGGCAGTAGCGCTGGATCCCACCATCGCCGAGACTTCCGACTTCTACGTAGAGGTCGTCTCCGGCGACGGCCCGTCTAGGGGTCAGACAATCCTCGACCATCACGGCGTTACCGGCAAGCCAGCTAACGCCTCAGTGGTAACTCACGTTCCACCGGAGGCGTTCATGGCGTTACTCTGCGAGACTCTCAGCTGAAGATCTTTAGCTGAACACAACTCCAGGGATCCTCAGCGATGCTCGGCTTCCTCGGCGACCTGCTGGAGGACGTGGTGGTTTATCGTCGAAGCGAAGTGAGGACCGACACCGACACGCCATGCATCATCCGACGCCGGCGAGGCGGCAGCGCGGCGAACGCGGCGGTGGCCGCCGCCGGCGTGCTCGGCTCTGGACTGGTGCGCTTCTACGGCAAGGTCGGCCAGGACGCCCTAGGGGATCGCCTGCTAGAGGAGTTGGCCGCCCAACGGGTGCAGCCCTGCGTGCGCCGCGGCGGCCGCAGTGGCACCGTGGTGGTACTCCTAGGCGACGGCGGCACGCGAACCATGCTCACCGACCGGGGTGCCTGCGCCGAACTAGACGACTTCGAGCCGTCATGGCCAAAAGACCTGGCAATCCTGCACGTGACGGGCTACGCCCTGCTGGAAGATCCTTACCGAGCGGCCGCGCTGGGCATGATCGACGCGGTCCGCCGCGACGGTGGCACCGTGAGCGTGGACGCCTGCTCGGTGGGTGCCATCAGCGACGCCGGTATCGAGGCTTTCAGGGAAACGCTCGCCGCGGTAGCCCCCGACTTGCTGCTGTGCAACGCCAGCGAAGCCCGCCTGCTGCAAGCCACCGGCGGTTACCGCCAACTCGCCGATTTGGTAATCGTCAAGGACGGTGCCCGCCCCACGCGACTTTACGGCGCTGGCCTCGATGACGAGACCATCGTGCCGCCACCTCTGGCTGAGGCCCCCGACACCACCGGCGCGGGTGACGCCTTCGCTGGCGGTCTGCTGGCCGCCCGACTGACCGGCAGCACCTGGTACGAGGCAACCGTTGCGGCCCAAGCGGTAGCTGCTGCCCATCTCGAGTCCCTAGCCCAGCTAGAGAGTGCAGACAGCGACAGTCCGACAAGGGTCACAGGCGAGGTGGGCTCAGAGCAAACAGCACCTCGAATGAACACGCGGAGAGAAACGTGAACTCAACTTGAAGAAGTCGCTGTTGCTGCATCCCCCGGTGGCCGAGGCCCTAGCAGCCGGACGCCCGGTGGTGGCCTTGGAGTCCACCGTCTATTCGCATTTAGGGCTTCCGTCGGGGCGCAACGCCGAGGCCTTGCACCGCTGCCTAGAAGTCATCGAATCCCAGGGTGTCACGCCGGCGGTTACAGCGGTGATTGACGGGGTGCCACGAGTGGGACTCGACGCTAACGGCTACGCGGTCGTCCTGGACTGCGAGGCGAAGCTGGCCGAGCGCGACCTACCTCTGGCAATCGCCGGGCGCTGGCCAGCCGGAGCTACCACCGTTTCAGCTTCGCTGGCTTTGGCCGATGCCGCCGGCTGCAAGGTTTTCGCCACCGGCGGCATCGGCGGCGTACACCGCAACAGCGCCGAGACCGGCGACGTGAGTGCCGACTTAGAGGCTCTCGCCCGCTACCCAGTAGCCACGGTGTGCGCCGGTGCCAAGGCCTTCTTGGACCTACCGCAGACGCTCGAACGCCTCGAATCTCTTGGCGTGTCGGTAGTCGGCTACGGCTGTAGCGAGCTACCAGCCTTCTGGAGCACCAGCAGCGGACTGGACTTGCCCTACAGGGTGGACTCCCCCGCCGAGGCTGCCGCCGTTGTGGCTGCCATGGGCCGCACCGGTGTGCTCTTCACGCTGCCACCCCCAGCCGCAGCGGCTGTAGAGAGAGCCGTCATCGAAGACGCCGTCTCGAGTGCGCTGGCCCGCGCCGAGGCGACCGGCATTTCCGGCGGCGCGGTCACTCCCTACGTCCTCGACGCTATCGACGAGGCCACCGAGGGCCGCTCGGTAGATGCCAACGTGGAGCTTGTGGTGAACAACGCCCGCTGCGCCGCCGCCATTGCCCGCGCCGCCGTGATGCTCAGCGAGTCTTGACGATGAACCCGCTAGGCGTCTGGATGTGCACCTGGACATGAGTGCCGGCTTCATCGATCCACCCTTGGCTGGCTGCCCAGGCCATCATGGCAGCGAAACGCTCGTCCCAAGCCGAGTCACGATCCGCCGGTGCCAGCCGCCTCACCGATTCGATAGACCACCACAGGTGGTGGGTACGACCCAGACGGGCCTCTGACCCCAGCACCCGCAGCACGTCGTGACGGTCGCCGCTGGCCTGGATGTGGAAGCGGCTGAAATCCTCGGTTTGGCAGAGGCGGCGCCGGCCGCTGCTGAGGTCTAACTCCAAATACATGTTCTGCTACTTTCGCACACTCACAGGCGTCCTACTTAGCCAGACGCGCCGGTAATGCCGGTAATACAGTCTTACAGACCGGCTACGCTGAGACCGTCGCTGCCGGGGTGAATTTGCCTCACAAGGCGGCGGGAAACAACCAGCGCCAGACGCCCGGAGTTGCACTCGGGGGCATCCAGGAGGTGCGCAATGAAACTGATCACCGCGGTGATCAAACCCCATCATGTGGACATCGTCAAGGCTGCTCTCAACACCGTGGGCATCCACGGAATGACCGTCTCGGAGGCGCAGGGCTATGGGCGCCAGGGAGGTCACACCGAGACCTACCGGGGGACTGAATACCAGATCTCCTTCACCCCGAAGTCGCGCATGGACATCGTGGTAGACGACAAAGATCTTGACGCCACAGTTAAGGCCATCGTCGAGGCGGCGCGCACCGGCAAGATAGGTGATGGCAAGATCTGGGTAACCGAGGTTGACCGGATCGTCCGAATCCGCACCGGCGAGGAAGGCGCAGACGCCGTCTAACGGTCGCACTAAATCCCCCATAATCACCGGATTGCGCGATCAGCACCGGCACCGGTGTTACTGTCCGATCTGTGCCCAGAGTCGTTGGCGCCGGCAGCCTGCAGCCGTTGCCGGCGACCGGTCGTAGCTTCAGCGCCACCCGTCGGGTGCGGCTTGACGAGGCCGGACCCGACGGTTTGCTGCGTCTGGATGCCTTGGCCTGCCACCTGCAAGACGTGGCCACCGACGACTACCTCGACGCCGGCTTCGGCGACGACCGTTCCTGGGTGCTGCGTCGCCTACTCGTGGCTGTCTACTCCCCCGCGGTCTTCGACGAGACCCTAACGCTCACAACCTGGTGTTCTGGCCTCGGAGGCCGCTGGGCCGAGCGTTCCACACAACTGCGCGGTGCCCTCGGAGCACAGCTAGATGCCGTGGCTCTGTGGGTACACGTGGATCCCACCAGTGGCATTCCCCGTCGCCTCTCCAGCGAGTTCGAAGCCAAATTCGGCCCCTCCGCCGCGGGGCGCCGGGTGGGCGCCACCCTGCTGCACCCACTCCCGGCGAACGGTGCCGGTACCTCCACCTGGATTCCCCGCTGGTGCGACCTCGATGTGCTGGGGCACGTCAACAATGCTGCATACTGGACGGTGGTGGTGGAAGAAGCGGCGAGGCGGGAACTGCGCCCCCCATATCGAGCCGAAATGGAGCACCGCGCCGCGGCCAGCGCCGGGCAATCACTTAGCACCCCCGTCTCGCAGACCACAAACGGCACGCTGCAGATGTGGTTCGTAAGCGACGAAACCGTGTGCGCGTCGGCCCTGGTCGGTCCCACGCTTGAGAGCCGATCGGAGCCTCTGGGGGCACCGGGGACGCTAAGGGAGGATGACCGTCGGTGAGGTGGCGTCCCACGCTGGCGGCTCTTGGCATCTTGGCGGTCGCTGGTGTGCTCCTAGGTACGCTGAGTTCGGCCTCGTCGCCGAGCGTCCTCGACTCGGGCAGCGAAACCGTCTCGCAGGACCTAAGCGCCGTGGCAGCCAACGGCGGGGCGACACCTGTCGCCGCGGGGATCGACCCCACCTCCCGCCACGATGGCGATTCTGGGCCGAGCGGACCGGTTGCTGCCTCGGGACCCAACGGTGGCGACCCGGCGGCTTCCGGCTCTGCCGAGTTCCCCGTAACGCCCGCCGGGATGTCCGATGACTCGTCGTTGATTGACAGCCCTACGCAGCCCGATTCGATCCCTGCCATCTGCCCCGAATCCTCTGATCCGCTTTTCAGCCTTTACACCGTTGGTGTGGATTGCTACTGGCTGCTGATCGTGGATGAGGAGCACCGAGAACTCACCGAAGAGGAGCGCGAGCTGATCGAGGCGAGTCCGCCAGTAGCCGAGCCGGCCAGCGAGCCACTGGGGCGCCCAGCCCGCAAAATCGTTCGGGGTCCTGCCGGCCAGCCGGGCGAACCTCGCCTGTACCTCACCTTCGACGACGGCCCCAGCCCGAGCTGGACCCGGCCCACGCTGGACTTGCTCGACCGCTACGGAGCCCGAGCTACGTTCTTTCCTGTTGGCGCCTACGCCAGTCTGAACTTCGATCTCATCCAGGAGATCCGCGCTCGGGGACACACCATCGGCGTCCACCTGTGGTCCCACGATCAGGCAGCTCTCTACAACGAGGATCTGTTCCGCCAGGAGTTGCGGGCCAGCGCCGAGCTATTCGGCAACCTGGGGACTAACTGCCTACGCACCCCCTACGGCATCACCAGCGAGGAGATTTTCGAGTGGGCCGGTGAGGAGGGTTTTGAGGTGGTGCTGTGGGCCGACGTAGACCCACTGGACTGGCAGCACCCGGGGATCGACAAGCTGACCCAACGCATACTTCAAGGCGTGCGACCGGGTACCATTCTGCTGCTGCACGAGCGCACTGGCTCCAACACGTTGGCCGCCCTAGACGCCGTGCTCAGCGCTCTCGACGCTGCCGGCTGGCGCTTCGACGAACCTATCTGCCCGCTGAAGTTCTGATTGTTTAGGGGTTTGGTGGTGGGGTTAGCCGGTGGGTGTGTCTGTTGGTGGGCCTATGAGCATGTCTTCGCCCATATCGCCCGTGTTGTCTTGGCTCATGTCGGTAGCTGTGTTTGGGCAGGTTATGTCGAAGTCGAACACGACACGGTTCGCGGCATCAACATCAGCGACTAGATCACGTGACTGTGACTCCGTGGCCGTGGTGCAACCAGCGGGTAGATGCGATATTTCTACGGTGACCACACACGGCTCGGCCTGATAGTTCAACACGAAACGCGACGCCCCGAAACGGCCATCCGCGTCCTCAACACCAGCAGACCCCAGCACCACCCGAGAAACATTAAAACTCCCCACATGCAAGCCAACCGTAGAAACCGCTGGCGACACTGCATAACCACAAGACCGGCCCTCAGTCAACGAATAACGAGCCGTCCCGCCGGCAGGATCACCGGACACGTTCTGCGTCACATACACATCCCTAGCCGCCACTTTCACGTCGTGAGTAAGAACAACCGGCTCCGACAACTCGTAAGAATCCACACGACTCTCATCCGAACCCGCACTAGCAGCAACAAACCCCTCAGGCAAACCAGTCACAACATCATAATGACAAACCGCCCCCGACGGTGACGCCTCCGCGGCCACCCTCAAATGAGCCACAACCCGATCATCGTTACGAGTAAACGTGCCATTACGGTCCACAGTGGTCTCAGTACTCACAGACCGACAACCCGCAGCAGAACCAGCTACCGGCGTAGCCGTAACCCTAAACGTAGTAGCCAACACCGCGCCCACAGACGGACCCGAACCCACATAAGCGCCATCAGGATCCCTAAACAAAGGCTCACCCACAGACGGTGACGGGCCCACAACCACACGCACCACAGCCACCCCCAACCCAGACCCCACCACCCGAGCGTCAGTCACCGTAGCACTCACACCACCAGACAAACCCACCCGCGGCGGCAAAACAGTAACCGACAAGCCACCCGAAGCCACAGTCGTAGAAGTAGACGCAGAAGCGCCAGCCTGAGTCGTCGAAGTAGTCGTCGTCGTAGTAGTCGTAGTCGTCGTAGTCGTCGTAGTCGTAGTCGTCGTAGTAGTAGTCGTCGTAGTCGTAGTCGTAGTCGTCGTAGTCGTAGTCGTGGTAGCGGTAGCTAGCGTAGCGAAATCCTTGCGCGCAAATAGAGAATGCTCTTGGGTGCAAGCGTTGTTGCGCCAGTCAGCGTTGCCTGAACTAATCAGAACCGTGTACTGCCCAGAAGCAGGCAACCCAGTAGCAGTATGAGTCCGCGCCGTCACCGTCGCACGCGTACTGGCACCGGGTACCCGAATGCTGTTACGATAATTTACCTGAACAACCCAACTCGTAGCAGGGCAAGCACCACCCGAAGTACCAGCATCCCAAGTCACAACAGCAGAATTGCTGGTAGGAGTGACCACAATATTCGTCGCATGATGTGGAGCACCACTTTGGCCAACAGCTGTGGAAACCAAACCAAGATTTGTCACCAGCAAACCAGCTACAAGCAACAACCCCCAACCAGCACGACAGAAACTACACCCAGCCGCCCGCCCCAAACGCCGATCACGAACATCTAAACCAAACCCTGCCCCCCCCCCGTTCACTCGAGGAAGATTGGCGGGCAACTAACCAGGTGACACTACCTAACGCTAAGACGAACCGCCATGATTTGCTCATACACCAGCGCCTTGCCAAGATCCGCTAGCCAGTTGGAATATCTTCTGGCGGACCCATGAGCATGTCCGTGCCCGTGTCGTCCAACATGTCGGCGCCCGCGGTCGCAGCCGCTGGGCAGGTTATATCGAATTGCATCACCGCACGGTTCGTAGCATCGGTATCGGTGGCAAGGTCACGTTTCTGTGACGCTGCGGCGGCTGCGCAACCAGTGGGCAGGTGCGACACGGCTACGGTTACCACGCAAGGTTCAGCCTGGTGGTTCAGAGCGAAACGCGAAGCCCGGAAACGGCCATCCGCGTCTTCGGTGCCAGTCGGGCCCAGCACCGTCCGAGTAACATTGAAACTGCCCTCAGGCAGCTCGACCATAGAAGCCAACCCGACGCCGCAGGCTTTGCTTTCGGTCAACGAATAGCGAGCTTTCCCACCGCCAGAATCACCCGTAACGCTCTGAGTGATATACACATCCTTCGTCGCCACCTTGACGTTATGGGTCAAACACAGCGGGCCCGAAACGATACTCTTCATGTCGTCAGAGCTGCCGAGACGGTTATCAGCACCTAAATCGGCCACAACCGACTCACCACAATCCGCAGCCGAAGTGGCCACAACATCGGGAGCAGTGCCACTGTCAGAACCGTCTGCAACCAGCTTGGTAGCCGGAGTCAACTCATAAGAGTTCAGAGTACTATGAGTCGAACCCGAACTCGCGGCAACAAACCCGTCAGGCAAGTCAGTCGTGATGTCATAATGACAAGCCTTCCCCTCCGTCTCTGACCCCGACGGCAATGTCCCTTTGTTTACTCTCAAATGAGCCACAACCAGGTCATCGTTCCGAGTGAACGTGTCATTACGCTCCACCCTAGCCATAGCGCTGGCAGCCCGGCAGTCAGCAGCCGAACCGTCTACCGGCGTAGCTGTGACCCTGAATGTGCTGGCCAGCACCGCTCCCGCAGTAGGATCAGAATTTATATATGCGCCATCAGGCTCCCTAAATGAAGCCACCCCACCAGCAGACTGCGACGGGCCAACTACCACACGCACAGTAGTCATATCAGAGCACTCATCGGGGTTCACAGTCAGGTTGTACACGCCGACAGCAAGTCCAGCACTGTAGGAAGCCTTGAAACTGGCTTCATTACCAGACTTACCCACACCGGTCACACGCACAGCACAACTCTTGCCTGCATCGCCCGGCAGGTTCGACACATACGTAACATTGAAATCGTAAGCACAGTGCGTAGCGGTAACGACATCCACCTCGAACCCAGTAGCACGCACGCCAGGCGAAGCAACCGTCGCTGTACTCGCAACACCCCTAGGGACATCTACCACAACCGACTGGGAACCGACCGCAGGATCCGTCACAATCGCCACGCCAGCAGAACTCTTAGCTGGGTTGCAGTCGCCCACCGTCGCCCAATCCACCGTATAAACGCCAGGCGTCGCAACCGAACCCGACCTAAACCAAACCGTCTGCGTATCGGGCACAGGAACCGCATCTTCAGGCGACTGCACCTGAGGCGGCAAAATTAACCAAGTAGTGAACTTCGTTTGCAGCTGCTCAGCCCATCGATCGCAAGAACTACCGTAGGTAGCTAACACAAGATCATACTCGGTATCAACATTTAAACCGGTAATTGTAATGCTCTGATTACTCGAAATCTGCGATGTAACCGCGCGCCTGGCAATTTCAGTACCGCTTGTTAATACCGTTACGCGGAAAAGAGTAGTTGCACAGCCAGTAAACTCCGTCCCCGGAACCCAACTGACCGTTGCCGTAGTTTCACTATGCCTGACAGACAAGCCGCTAGGTTTTGGCGGGGGGCCGTCATCGTCGATAATGGTACCAGTGGCTTGTAATGCGTTATTGCCGCCAGCTAACTTAACCCTAGTATCACTTGTTGTTAGATTGTCCAAACGCAGAGTCAGCGTCTCGTCTTCTTCCTCAACCTCGTCACCCAACACCTTCACAATTACCGTTTGGCTTAAGGCAGCCCCAGACGCGTTCGCCGCGAATGCGAATCGCTGACGGGTACCCTTAAAGTCCTGACCGCTGCCCGCGGCATTATTTGCAGTATCACCAACATCTACCCGAGATTGCGCTCTAGCAGTAACCCGGACACGTTTATTAGGCGAACCACTAAGCGTTACCGTAAACACCATATCCGTCTCGCCACTATCTCCCTCAATAACAGTCACATCGTCTACTGATATAGATAGCTGATCAGCAACGGAAGTAGTGAAATTGTTATATGTCCGAGGATTAGACCAGGCGCTGCAAGAGTTACTGTAAGCAGAAATTGAAATCTGGTACTTAGTGCCAGCAGTCAATCCAGTAAAAGTAGTGCTCGGTTTGCCCGAAGCCGGCTGCACAACGGTGCGAGTAGTCACTTGTGCGCCATTAAATATTGAGAGCACTACATTGTAGGAACTAGTTGGACAGCCATTATCCGCCCCCGGCCACCAAGTAACCGTAGCCGTAGTCGTCGTAGTAGAGTGAGAAAACCGCGTAGGCGCGGGCGGCTTCGTAGCTGACTGCGCCTGACCGGGCTGGACGGGCACGGCGACAGCCAGCGTCAACATGAGGAGCATGGCGAGCCCCGCGCTCAGACGGCCACCTGAACGGCGTAGACAACGCTCGGCATCGGATCTTGACTTGTACATACAGACCCCCCCCCCCCCGTTATTCGCTGAGGATGGTGGACACCAACCGCCGTAACTTACACCACTCCGGGAGAAAATGCTACCATTTGCGGGCGGCGCACCACATACTGGCCCTGACCAGGGAGCCTCACCCGGGCCTGGGGCAATTTGCTGCGATTTGCGTGTGGCGCACCAGCTCGGCGGCCTTATGCTGGATTGCCCTGTTGACCGTAGCTCAGTTGGTTAGAGCGCCGGGTTGTGGTCCCGGAGGTCGGGGGTTCAAATCCCCTCGGTCAACCGCCGCCGGCCCCGGCCGAGCCCGCGGCATGCCCCTCTAGCTCAATTGGCAGAGCAACGGACTCTTAATCCGCAGGTTCTGGGTTCAAATCCCAGGGGGGGTACCACCAGCCGCCGCCCGCCAGCCCGGGTCCCGGTGCCAAAGGACACTAAGAGCAATCAATCAGAGTCACTCCGCTAACAGCACCATCCAGGCGACCAGGTTTACATCGGTGGGGGCGATTTCCGGTAGGGGTTGGGGTGCTTGGTAGGGCTGCAGTCCCAGGTCTTCGATCACGCCCATGATTTTGCGGGCCTGCTCTGTCGGGTCTTCGGTGTTAGCCATTGCCGCTTGGAAGGTGCGGATGGTCCGCTCGGGGTAGGGAGCGCGGATAGTGTCAATGGCCCGGTCTATATCCTCCTGGTTCTTACCCGGCGGCGGGTGATCTCGCAGCACTTCGGCGGCCCGGTGTAGCCGGGGTGGGACGCGGGGCTCGAAGTTGGCTTTGTCGGCCAGGTAGTTCCATTTCTCCACGATGTCGTCTCGGGCTTTGGCCCAAGCTGCGAACGCTGCAGTCAAGGCTGCGTCCCCTAGCCGGCGAGGTGTGTCGAAGCCTTCGTGAGGTCGAGCGGCAGCTAGACATGCCAGGGTCTCTTCGATGATCTCGCTGCGGTCAGCCTCCCCGTCAGCGGGAACGAAGCGGAACTGTGGCCGGGGGTGGTCACCCACCCGGGCGCAGAACACATATCCCGGATGCTTCCCGGCAGTTCTCACAGCCATGCCAGAGCCGGAGCCCCACGGCAACGATTTGATCTGCTCGGCCAGACCTGAATCCTCAAACGCCGCGCGCAACTCTTGACGGAACTCTTCGCCTGACAGCGCCCCTCGAGTGGTGCTGCCCCGCTCGAACAAGGCAGCATCTTCGTTGCGGATGCGTTCGATTTCTTCCCGGGTCTCGGTGAAGTTGATGTCTGTTTGGTCGGCCTGGTCGGGCAGCACTTCAGCTACTCCCACGCTGGCCGCAGCCTGGGCAATCTTATGGTGTAGGCGTTCTTCCAAACCCAGCAGGTCGTCAAGGCGGCTGTCGGGCAGAACGCAGCGCAGGAACACTTCGTCGTGGCTCGACCCTATGCGGTCGATTCGCCCGTGACGCTGCACCAACCTCATTGGGTTCCACGGCAGGTCGTAGTTGATGATGTGGCGAGCCTGCTGGAGGTTCACCCCCTCAGCCAGAACGTCGGTAGACACCACAATGTCGTAACGGTCCTCAGCAAAACCGTTGGGAGCATCGGTGGTGCGGGGCGCGAACCCCCAGAGCACAGCATCCTTGCTAGTGCTTGAGGAGCCGGTAAGCGAAGCGATTCGGCCGCGGTAAGGGGCTAAGCGATCATCGTTTGCCACGACACTCTGGAGGTGCTGGAAGATCCAGTCCACGGTGTCGGTGAAGTAGCTGAAGATCAGCACCTTGCGCCGGTCGCGGATGTCGTCGGGGCCAATGCCTTCGCGGCGGGCCTCGGCGGCAATGTCGGCTAGCTCTTCGACCAGCGCTGCCAGGTTGGGGTCATCCGGTCGGGTGACGGTACGGGCCTCGGCGGCAAACGCTCTCAGCAACTGTCGATCCCTGTCCACGTCAGCTCGCAGGCGTTCAGCGTCATAACGCTCGGCGTCTTCGGTGAAGCCGAGGTTCCGGCCTAAATAGGCGTCGCGCTGCTCGTCGTCCCACTCGTCGGAGTCAGTGGCTATCCAATCGGCCAGCGCCTCGCCGGTCGCCACTCGGCCGGCTGCCAGCAGTTTCAAGAAGGCGTCGTGGCTCTCCGCCATCCGCTCGCAGGTCTCGGCGAACGCGTAGGGTGACGACTCGAAGCGCTTCAGCAGACCAGACCGCAGCAGCCCGGCCAGCTGCACCTCGTAGACCTCGGCTTGCTCGTGAAGCAGATACTGCGACGGGGCGTAGCGAGCCAGGGTGAGGGCGTCGAGTTCGCCCGGGGCGGCCTCAGGGTCCAGCGCAAGGGCGAACCGGTCGAAGAAGCCGGGCATCACCGCGTCTAAGTCGTAGGTGACTTTCTTTACCCTCGGAGTGGGAAACTCGACTTGCATTTCCTGCCCGCCCACCCGGATTTTGTCATTGGGGTAGAAGCGCTGCACAAACGACCGGGTGCGGCGCACCGCCACGGTGTCTAGAACGTCGAACAAGTGCTCGGGAGTGAGGTCGTTAGGGTTGAGTTTCATCGCCTGGCCGAAGTGTTCTCGCAGCGAGCGAACACCAGCGTCAGCAAACACCCCATCGTTGCGTAGGAAGTAACCCAACAGGTGGTAAAGGTCCCACAAGCTGTTGTTTACCGGCGTAGCGGTGAGCATCACCAACTTCTTGGGCGGACCCGGCCCGGCCAGCAGGCGACGCATGGCTTGCGCTCGCTGTGTGGAGGGATTGCGCAGGTTGTGGGCCTCGTCTATCACCACCAAGGCGTAATCGTTGATGTCTTTGGCGTCGAGCTTCTTGGCACCGACGCGATCTGGATTCAAGCGGAAGTCGCCCGCTAACTCCTCGTATGACCGTAGCTCCATCGGCAGGTTCTGCTGGGATCGGAAAGCCTTCCATGGACCGTCACGCAACGTGGCCGGGGCGATAACCAGCACCCGTTGGCGGCGCTCCATGGCTGCTTCTTCAATCAGCGCTCCTGCCAGGAAGGTCTTACCTAAGCCCACCTCATCGGCGATGAGCACTCCGTGGTATTGGTCGAGGACGCGGCGAGCCCGCCAAACGCCATCGTTTTGGAACGCAGTGAGGTGGATCTGCGGCGCTCCGTCGGCTGCGGCCTCCTCGTAGAGTTCGCTGCCGTAGCGCTCCCACAGCATTCGCAGATAGACCAGCTGCGGGGCGTGAGGCTCAAACCGGGCTTCGAACAAAGCTGCCAAGTCGTAGTCCTCGGCCTCGGCCCATAGCTCCTCGAACCATTCGCGCACTTGGCTCACCACGTGCGGCGAGTAGTTACCCAGGTTCAGCTCCAGGTTGGTGGTGAGACCGGCGTAGGTGAAGTTGGACGATCCGGCTACCACCCCGTGCGAGCGGTCGCCCACCAGAAACGCTTTGCCGTGCAAGAACCGCCGCTCTAGCCGGCGCACCTGCACCTTTCCGGAGCGTAACCACCGCACCAGCCGGCGAGCCGAAGTGTCGGCCTCCAGGGTGAAGCCCAGGTGATCCCGCTCGATGCGCAGGTTCTGGTCGTGGCTCTCCATCGCTTTGCGCAGCCGAACCCGGGCTGCACGCTTTGGGTCCACCGGGTGGTTTTTCAGATCTCGTTGTCGGTTTTCTGCCGGGGCGGGTTCGGCGCCTAGCAGTAGTCGGACGCTGTTGGCTTGCTCTAGCGAGTTGGCCAGCAGCGAGTAGCCCCCCAAGTTGAAGTAAGCAGTGGCGATGTCCACGCCGGCTCCGCCCACGAACCCGGCGGTGGCGTGGGAGATGAAACCGTTCAGCGCGCTCGCCACCGTCTGCTCACGCCGGTTGACCGCCAGCTCTGGCTTCTCAAAGCTGCTCACGCAACCTCCTGAAGTGCTCTAGAACCGCGGCGGCGTGGGGTGAGTAGTCCACGGTTTGACTGAACGTGTCGTAGATCACCCGCAAGTCGGACTCGTCGAGGCCGTAAAGCAGGGCGACCCCGGCGTCGAGTTCGGCGATGAGGTCTTGCTTCTGTGCCTCGTCGTTGGCCGACCCCACCGGCACCCCAACCTCTGAGGCCCAGCGGGCGAACCGATCGTCGGTTGCAGCCAACCGCCCGGCGATCTCCGCCACCCGATCCCGCACCGGATGCCCAGCCCCAGGATCGGGGATGGAAAGAGTGTCTAACTGCTCGAACGTCATGTGCAGCTCTACCGTGCGTCGAGCCTGCCAATCGCAGATCATCGAGCACAGCACGCCCAGCACAAAGGCTTCGTCATTTGCGGTGCCCTCAACCAGTAACAGAAAGGGTGCCGCGTGCACAATCACACGGTCGCCCGGCACTAGCGCAGCGATGAGCGTGCGAGTGTTAGTCGGATTAGTTACGTCTCGGAAGGCAATACGCGGGTGACGGCAAGGCAGGGTGGCCGGGTTGTTGACCGTTTCCTCATCTTGCTCGGCGAACGCTGAGCGGCGAGTCTTGTGTTGAGCGAGCCGCTTCTCCTGAAGTTGGGAGACCATGCTCGCAGCGTCGGCACTGTCGTAATACGCGCCGGTGTCAGGCTGCCACAGATTGAACGACTTGCCGGTGTAAACAGGCCACACCCTGGCCCCTCCAGGCTGCTCAGCACCAACCTCGGCGGATACACCGTCGTCGTTCACAAATCGACCCCGGTCGTAGGTGGTGTCGAACTCGCGGACCGGGCGGAGGAGCCATCGTCGTTCAAGAATCGACTCCTGTCGTGGGTTGTGTGGAACTCTGCGACCGGGCGGAGGAGCCATCGTCGTTGCGGAACCGATGCCGGTCGGTGGTCGTGTTGAAGTCGCCCTGGATCGGTCGTAGACGCCACCGCCGGATCCGAGAGAGAGAGAGAGAGAGAGAGAGATCTTCGTTGGGTGCTGGAAGATCCTCCCCGTCGAAGCGGGGATGCTGCTTGATCTTGCGCCACACACCGAACGCCGGGCGGGAAGGTACTAGAGGGAACGCCGCGGTGTTTGACCAGCCGACAAACTCCGATACTGGTATTAGCTCTGGCTTGCCGTCCACCAACTCCCGGAAATGAGCTAGTGAGCTAGCCGGGCCGGGGTATATGGCTACAGAGGGCTCATCGGGGTCGCCGTCAAAGCCACCTCCTGGGTTGGTTCCGAGGATTGCGCTTGTTGGCTGAGACAAGGGCGAAGGTGTAACGGCCGTCGACACCGTCGAAAGCCCATTGTTTGGTGTTGAGACAGGTCGCAACCGACAACGCCGGGTAACCGCCACCAGCGCCACGGTGTAGGAGTGGTGAACCCCCTCGAACACCCAGCCCTTGTGGTTGATGAGCGTGGCCACCGACAAGCGTTCGCCCCCCCCCCCCGCGGGTGATTTCGGCGCCCACCGGTGCCCCGATTACCTCGGTGCGCCAGTTAGCCATACCCGCGTCCGCTACCGCAGTTCGGGGTAGCACGATCCCTATATATCCTCCCACCCGGCAGAGGGCCAGGTTGGCCCACGAGAACGCCTTATACAGATCGGTCTGGCCAGAGCCCAACTTGGGGAACGTGGCCCGCAGCAACTTTTTTAGCCCTTCGGCCCGATCCTTCTCCTCCTCGAACATTAAAGCCAGATCGGGTCGTGTCGTCTCTAGAGCATCGATCCTGGCGCGCAGGCGAGCTACGGGCAGCGACCGTGCGCCGGGCAGATGCATCCCCCACCACACTTTGCGGTCCACCACAACCTTCTCCCACGGCGGGTTGCCCAGCAAGCAGTCGAAGCCGCTGCGTTCCTCCCGTGCGAACACCTCGGGCCAGACGGCCGGATAATGAACCGGAGTGAACCGTTCCACCGCTTCCCGCACCTCAGACCGACCAGCCAGCGCAGCCAACTTCTCCGGAGCGAAGTCGAAGTCCTTCTGAATCTCAACCACCCCAGCCCGCACCGCGGTCACCAAATCGAACACCGCCCGAGCCGGCTCCACCGCCCGGCGGGCAGCTTCATGGGCTTCTCTCGCGGCATCTACCTCGGCCTTGTTGGCGTCGTTCAGTCGCCCCAGACTGGCCAGATGCTCCTTGCAGCGCTCCAAGTCTTGCTCCAAACGGGAAGTAAACAACGACGGCCCGGCCGAACTCTCACGCTTCTTTGCTGCTCGCGGGTCCAGCGCCTCGGCAGCGTCTTCGACCGAAGCCACCCCCGTGAGACAATCCCCGTGCACCAAATTGTGATCTAGAAACGAAAGCGGCAACCCCGGCACGAAAGTGTGAATCCAAATAGAAAGCCTGGCCAGCTCCACCGCTACCCGATTCTTGTCAATTCCATACACACAGTGTCGAGCCACCTGGCGGCGCAGCAACGAACTGGTCTCTACCTCCACCCCATCAGCCAAATCACCCAACGCCGCCAGCGCGGCGCTACGCAAACGGTTCAACTCTGAAGTAACAGCAGACACCGGATACAACGTCAACCAGGCCGAAAGCCGAGCCTCGATCCGATCAACCGCGGCCACCAAGAAATGAGCCGACCCCATAGCAATATCGGCGCAACGGAAATCAAAGAACGCCCTAGCCATCGCCGCGCTGTCACCCTTAAGGCGCAACCCCTCCAACCGGGCAACGTGATCCTCCAGCGCCGGCTCCAGCGCGTGATCCAACAAATGCTCAACCGCAAACGGCTTAGTGAAATACGACCCAGTCGCCTTGCGGGCACCAGAATAATGATGGAAATACACCGCGCCGGCGGGCACCTCCACCACGTCACCATCACCGGCGGGCTCAAACCGCTCCTCGCCCTTCGCGACCTTCACAGCCAAATCGTCCTGAGCTACCGACAGCTTCGACTCCAACAAACCCTCATAAATCGTGCCGAACTCCCTCACCGACAACGAACGGAAATCCACCGGCCCCAACCCCTCCGGCCCCTCATCCACCAATACCGCCTCCAACGCTGGCCCAAACTCGGCATCAGTCAGCATGAGACCCGCAATCGCCGCGCCCGATTCGCTGACCTTCGGATCAGCACTAAACAAACCACCGTTATAAGCAGGCACCCCCCACCCAGAATCACCCTCATCCACCACCTCCCAAAGGCGGACCACGTCTCTCCATCGTTTTGTCGACTCTGGGTCGTAGTGGTTAGTGGCCTGCCGTGACTGCCTGGCCAAGTCTCGGGCCATCCGCGATAAGGAGTTCTCGGCGTAGGCGTGATTGGTGCGGCAAGGAAGCAAGTCTTTGTCCTCGGCGTAGGCCACGAACAACAGCCTGAACAAAATCACCATGACCTGCTCGTAGGCATCGGCCAGATCGCTCTCGGCTAGCTCGCCGTCGGGGCGGTCACGGGTAAGCCGGGCGGCTACCGCTCTAGCCAGCGCCGGCACCGTCTGGCGGTACACCCGCTCTCGCAGCCGAACCGCCAGGTCGGCGGCATAGTCGGCGGACTTGTGCAGTATCTCCTCAATGGTGCCGTCAGGGGCCAGAGCCTCGGCGGAGAAAAGCAGATGAAGATATCCGGCCAATTCGCTGGGCAACAGCGACAGGTTCGCCTCTACGAAAGTCTCGGCTCGGCCTTTGCCGCCCACGCCCTTGTCGGGCTTGGCGCTGTAGAGGCGAATCTCGCAAGAACGGGTGAGAATCGCCCAGTCAACTTTCTCCTGATCGGCTAGCGCCAAAGCCCTAGAGACTGGCGAAGTGCGGTCGAATCGCCGCGACGGAGCCTCAAACGGTTCGTCGTCGTCGCAGAACACCGCCACAGCCCGGTCGCGCCCCCCGACGGTGAGTTTCGAGGCGTTGGTGGCCAGGAGTTGGATGCTGAACCCCAGGTCTTCGATAAGGCGCCGACCTCGCCTACGCTGAGCTAGCAAAGGCTGGGCTTTCTGACTAGCTGCGGCCCAGTCGGTCCGCTTCGGTACGCCGGCTTTGAGTTCCTGAGTAGCTAACAGGCCCACGTTTCGCAGTCCAGGGAACGAAGAGTCCAACTCGGCCAGCGCGGCCAGCAGAAATCGGGTAGCGGCATGGTGGCTGGGCTCGCTCAGCGCTACATCCGCCAGCCGCTCCGCCTGCGCCAGCTCAACGCCGTGATGCACCACCGGCCGCTCACCCACCGGACCGCACAAGGCCACCTTGTTACCAGCGGCATCGGGGTAGCAAGCCACCAGCAGAACCGGGCTGGCCCGCCCGTCCCGCCGTTTAGACCATCCCTGGCGGATATCTACGGCCGAGGGCTTGCGAGAGGACTTGACCAGCGCCACCTCCAACCCACTTTGCGCCTCTTGGAAAAACACGCCCGCCGGAACCAGCCCGCCCGGGAACCCCACTGGTGCTGTCCAAGCAGTGGGATTCCGGTCAATCAGAAAGTCATCCACAAAACCAGCAAACTAGCACCTCGGAGATTCGGAGACGAAGTTTCTTAGACTTGATCTGCCCCGGCAGCCGACTGGTTGAGCGTTGCGTCCATACCGTCTAGGTAAGACCTGAACTGTGTGAATGGTATGACAGATCCCCGCGAGTGCTCTGAAAGCTCGTTGTCGCCGTAGACGACGGCGGTGGGACCGATTTCGTCGTCGTCTCGGCTGATTTTCTTGAGAGCATCGAACCAGCGAACAGATACATTCGTTCCTGACTTGATCTCGATAGCAGCATTACGGTTTGCTCGCTCATAGATTAGGTCGCACTCGATACGGTTCTTGTCTCGATAGTAAGACAGATTATTGTCACTCGCCTGATTATAACGGTGTTTCAGAGCTTCGGTGATGACAAGATTCTCAAACAGCGGTCCACGAAAGCGGTCGTCGATTAATCCAGCAGGATCCGTCACTCCGAGCAGGTAGGAAGCTAGTCCAACATCGTGAAAATAGAGCTTTGGTGAGAGCTTTGGTGTCTTCACAAGTCGTTTTCTCGGATTCACCAGATACGGTCGCAAAAGAAAAATAATGTCACTTCTAACGAGGTCGTTAAGCCACTTCTTAGCAACTATGCGCTTCACGCCGACATCAGAGGCTAAAGTAGTTAGCTCTAACAATTGACCGATTCGAGCTGCGCAATGTCTCGCGAACTTGTTAAGATCCTCAACTTCTTGGTCGAAGTCCAGTGTCGCATCATTGTTGCCAACGCGAGCGTCATGCTGAACAAAAAGCTCGAAACATTCGCCGTAGGACTCGGTCGGGTTTAGTCCGTGATCAACGATACGTGGGTAACATCCCGTGTAAAGGATGTCTTCGATTTTTCCGCTAGCTCCGGTCTGTCGCCGCTCGGCTAATGTGAAAGGCAACAAGCGCAGCAACCCTGTCCGTCCGATCAGCGTTTGACTGGCGTGCGCTAGCACCGCTTGTTGCTGGCTGCCGGATAAAACGAACAAGCCGTTACGGTTGGCGTTGTCGCCGAGGACCTTCAGATGTGCGAACAGGTTCCGGCCGGCTCGGTGGACCTCGTCGATTATCGCTCCATCGGGGTACTGAGCCAGAAACTCTCTCGGGTTGTTCTCGGCGAAATCGCGAACCTCATCTAGGTCTAAATCCGCAACCGGCAAAAGCGGGAACGTGCTGCGGCACAGCGTGGTCTTGCCAGACTGACGCGGCCCCATAACCGTCACAAACGGATACGACTCAAACTTCCGCACCAAATGCGGTGCCAACTCCCGCTCGATCACACAATCACCCTACCCAACGACACTCAGAGTGACAGGCGGAATAAGCCCTTAGGTGCGCCAAGAGAGCACCCAGGGCGGTTTTGGGGTTTGGGTTAGCCGGTGGGCACGTCCGCGGGTGGCTCCATGCCCATGTCACCGCCAGATGCAGCCGGGCAGGTTATGTCGAACCGCATCATCGCACGGTTCTTAGCATCGACATCGGTGGCGAGGTTGCTTTGCTGTGTTGTCGCGGCAGCGGTACAGCCGGCGGGCAGGTGTGACACCGCAACCGTGACCTCGCACTGTTCGGCCTGGGAGTTCAAAGCGAAACGCGAAGCCCCGAAACGGCCATCCGCGTCCTCGGAACCAGTCGGACCTAGCACCGTGCGAGTAACATTGTAACTACCCTCGTGCAGCGCAACCGTAGAAACCGAAGGCGAAGTAGCATGACCGCAGTCCTTGCTCTCGGTCAACGAGTAGCGAGCTTTCCCACCACCAGAGTCGCCTATAACGCTTTGTGTAACATACACATCTCTCTTCGCCACCTTGACATAGTGAGTCAAACACACTGGACCGGAAACAGTCATCATCGTGTCATCAGCTCCGCCGATTCTATTATCAGCTCCCACAGCAGTCACAACAGACCTACCACAATCCATGACTGAAGTGTCTACAAAGTCAGGAGCAATACCACTGTCGGGGCCATCCGGAACTATCTTGGCAGTCGGAGTTATCTGGTAAGCCTCAACGATACTCTCAGTGGAACCCGCGCTAACAGCAACAAAACCGACAGGCAAACCAGACTTACCTGTCACGACAGCATACTGACAAATGGCTCCCGACTCAGACGGCAGTGTCTGCTTAACCACTCTCAACAAAGCGAAAACCTTATCATCGTTCCGAGAAAACGTATCGTTCCTATCAAACTGAGTCTCTATGCTAACAGGCTTGCAACCCTCATCTGAGCCCATAATCGGGGTAGCAGAAACCAAGAATGAACTGGATAAAACTGCCCCCACCGTCGGATCAGAAACCTGATAAGCGCCGTCAGGATCCCTAAACGTAGCCGACTCGCCAGTAGAAGGCGATGGGCCGACAACCACATGAATAGCAGCCATCTCAGTGCACTTATTGGTCTGTACAACCAGGTTATACCCAATGGTAGCAGTCCTCGCTCTATACGTAGCCACGAAACTAGCTTTGCCATCAGGCTTAGCTGGGCTAGTTACATGAACAACACAGCTCTTACCCGCATCCCCTGGCAAGTTCGACTCGTACGTAACATTGAACTTATAGTCGCAGTGCGTAGCCGCCACTAAAGCAAGCTCAAACCCAGGAGCAGCCACACCGGGCGAAGATACCGTAGCCGAACTGGCGACACCAGCTGGGACAGCTACCACAGCCGACCGCGAGCCCACCCGCGGATCCGCTACAACACCCCCAACACCGCTAGCAGACTTCCGAGATGGTTCACAACCACCAACCGTCACCCAATCCACCGTATATACACCAGGCGTAGTAGCCGAAACCGACCAGAACTTAACTACCCAAGTATCAGGCACTACCGGAAGGACCACCTCAGGCAAATGCACACGCGGGGGCAATACAGTAGGCGCCACAGTAGTAGATCTGCCGCTAGCCCCAGGTTCGTCATCATCCCAAATGGTGCCAGAAGCTTCAAGTTGACTCTTACCACCGCCGTGAAAGGCCACACGGGCGTCGTCTGTCTGCAAATTGTTCAACAACAGAGTAAATGTCTCGTCTGATTCGTCAATCAGATCGCTCAGAACCGTAACCGTTACCGTCTGGATCAAATCATCGCCCGAAGCGTTTGCCGGAAACACAACATTTCGGTTCTCGAACTCAATGAAGTCGCGTCCAGCACCGGCGCTTCCGGTTGCGGTAACGCCCCGCGCTGCAGCGCGAAGCCTGACCTCATGTGTAGGCGTACCATTCAAAGTCACAGTGAAGGGCATTTCCTTTTCGCCGATTTCACCGATACGCCGAGCACCCTCAAGAATACACGCATCAGCCATTGAAATAACCACCCCATCGGCGTCGTCGTCAATGATAGTACCGACGGATTCAACGTGAGATCTGCTAGGGCGACGAGTCCTGCCCACGGCAAAGGCCACGCGGGGATCTTCGGTCCGCAAGTTGTTCAACAGAAAAGTCAGCGTCTCGTTGCCTTCGACAACTTGGTCACCTTTTACTTTTACTGTCACCGTCTTACTCAGATCAGTCCCAGACGCGTTCGCCGGAAAGACAAGTTTTAGATCTCGAAAGCCGAGGAAGTCCTGGGTGGGACCGCTGCCCCCGATCGCCGTACCGCAGCGCCTTCTCCAGGCCGTAGCGTGAATCCTGACCTCATGTGTAGGCGAACCGCTAAGCTTGGCGGTGAATACCATGTCTGTCAGACCGCTGTCTCCTTCTAACACACTTACATCCGCCACTGAAATCGTCAATTCAGCAGCGGCGGTCGTCGGGGTGGTGGTCTGAGACCGCGTGGTTTGGGGTACAACAACGATGCCTACGGCCACCACGCCGACCGTCACAAACACCGCGCTCAGCAATCGGGCAGTTGTATGCAGCCAGACCTTGGGGCTAGTTCCGGAACTTGGCTGCACTTCGACGCTCCCCCTATTTGTAGGGGAAGTTAGCGTATTCTTCGAGTTTGATGCTAATAGTAACAGAACTCCAGCTTAGAGACCTTCCTAGAATAAAAGCAAGACAGCCGCCCAACCCGGAGACCCAGCAGATGGTGCTTCTATGAAGTTCGGACTGACGATCTGGTTAGACCAGCCGCTGGACTCGGTCACTGCACTCGCTGTCGCCGCTGAGGAAGCGGGCTTTGCCGACGTTTGGCTGCCAGACCACTACTTTCTGCGTGACGTGTACGTGGCTCAGGCTCTTATCGCTGCCCGCACCACGACGGTGCGACTAGCTACCGGCATCGCCGCCGTCCAACTACGCCACCCGGCGCTCATCGCCAGCGCCGCGGCCACCATTGCCGAGTGCTCGGGAGGGCGAGCGGTAGTCGGCATCGGCCCGGGAGGTCACGAGTTTCCCAGCCAGTTTGGGATGCGCCCCAAGAGCCCGCTGACCATGCTGCGGGAGGCGGTCGAGATCATCCGGCTGCTGAGTGTGGGGCCAGCTCGCTTCCGGGGCGAGTACTTCTGCGCAGACGGCTCGGAGCTAGGCTGGCAGGTAAACCCACCGCCGATATATCTTTCGGCCCGAGGCCCCCGCATGTTGGAGCTAGCCGGCGAGATCGCCGACGGGGTCATCATCCACGGAGTGCAGCCCGAATTCCTCGACTACGCCAAGGGTTGCGTAGCTACCGGCGCTCGGCGGGTGGGCCGTGACCCTGCCGAATGTCAACTGGCAGTCATGCTTGATGTGGAGATCCAAGCCCAAGAGGCCGAAGCAATCGACCGTCTACGGCCGCGCTGCACTCTCATGGCAGGCGGCAGCTACGCCGACGAGTTGATCCCCGTTTACGGTTTCGATCCCGCTGCCGTCGCTAGGCTGCGCAGCGCTCTCAACGATCCCGACAAGCGCGAGGACCGCTATGTAACCGATGACATGGTCCAAGCCTTCGCCATCGGCGGCACGTCCGAAACGGTGGCACCTCGCCTCGGCGAACTCCGCGCCCTGGGGGTAAACCTGGCGATCCTGAAGCTTGACCAGAGCAACTTACCGGCAACCAAAGCTCTGCTGCCGACCCTCGGCCCGATCATCCAAGGAGAACCGCAATGAGCACCCCCGCCAGCATCGTCGTTGTAGGGACTGGAGGTGGTGGCCTCACCATCGCTGCCGAAGCAGGACTCGCCGGCCAGCCGGTGCTGCTAGCAGACCAGCCCCAGTTCAGCAACGCCTTGGAAGCCGTCGAGGCGGCTGGTGGCATTGAGGTGACCTTCCGCAAATCTCTCACCGACACCAGCGGCCAGGCGCAACTCGCCCCTGTCAGGGCCACATCAGCGGACCCTGCCGCAGCCATTGCCGGGGCTGACTTGGTGGTCGTCTGCGTGCCGGCGTTTGGGCACGAACCGCTAGCCGACCTGCTAGCACCGGTCTGGGAAGAGGGCCAGACGGTGCTTTGGGTCGGAGAGCCGGGCGGGGCGTTCGCCGCGGTTTCAGCTTTGCAACGGATCGGCCGCCGTGTTGACATCACCCTCGGCGACACCAACACACTCCCCTACTACGGAGCCCTCGTCGTCGGTCCCGGACAGGTGGGTGCAATCCGCAAGACCGGCGGCACTCTAGTCGCCGCCCTGCCCAGCAGCCGGCTCGACAGCGTAGCGGCAATAGCAGCCTCGCTGTGGCCCTGGGTGACTCCGGCGGAGAACGTCTGGGAGACGCTGCTGTTGAACTTCAACGCCATCGACCACGTCCCGGCCATGCTTTGCAACCTGGGGGCCATCCAGCAGCCAGAGGGCACATTCCGACTTTGGGGCACCGGCGGAACGCCTGGCGTGGTCAACATCATCGAAGCCCTAGACGGAGAGTACCTGGCGATGCGCCAGGCCCTGGGGATCACCAACGACACACCATACGAGGACTATCTGGTGGATCAGGGGCTCGCCCCCCGGCGGGGCGTCAATCTGCACGAGACGCTTCAGTCCAGCCTGCTGCCCACCTTGGAGTTCCGCTGCAGCCCCGGTGCGCTGGACCATCGCTTCGTTTCCGAGGACGTGCCGTTTTCGCTGGTCTTGGCGTCCTCCCTGGGCCGAGAGCTTGGGATCGCCACACCAGTGATCGACAGCCTCATCGTGGTGGCCTCGGTGGCATCGCAGCAAGACTACGGCTCGGTGGGCAAGACCCTTGCCGACTGGGGACTGGAAGGCGCCGGCACCGACGGGCTCCGGGCCGCCGCCGAGGGGGGCTGGTGGTAATCGGTGGCTCCGAGGTAGACCTCGCCATACGGGGAGGACTCTGCGTCACCTGCAACAAGGCGGGCGACGTTACGACTGGCGACATCTATGTAGCCGGTGGTCGCATCCTCGCCATCGGCGGCCCGCCCCGTCGGGCCCGCCGCGACGTGGACGCTTCGGGCACCATCGTCATCCCCGGTCTGGTGAACCTGCACGACCACCTGAGAGACATGACGCCGGGACTCAGCGCCGGTGAGGGACTGAAGTTAGACGAAATGCTGCGCTTCTACTGGCGTCTGAACGAGACTGCCGGAGCGCTGGAGTACGAGACGATGGCGGCCTACAGCACCGCACGCCTGCTGGCGGCGGGCGTGACCACCGTCGTCGACCACGTCTACCCCTTCCACCGGCCCGGTCTGGAGGCCGCCACGATTGCCGGTTACGAGGCAAGCGGGATTCGCTGGTTTCTGGCCCGCGGGCTGATGACCAAAGGCCACGACCCCATCTGTGAACCACTGTCGCTGGGGTTAGAACGGATCGGAGCCCTGCTAGCCGACGGTGTGGACGCCGAGCGGATCATGCTGGCACCCGTGTCGTTTCGTCAGGCCTCTCCAGAGGACTACCGCGCTGCCCGTGACTTTGCTGACACTTACGGCCTTCGGCTCTACACGCACGTCGCCGAAACAGCCGCTGAAGTGGCCAGCATTCAAGCCTTATACAGCTGTCGGCCGATCGAGTTGCTCCACCAGCTGGGGTTCTGTGGCTCCGACGTGACACTTGTGCACTGCGTCTTGCTGGCCGACGCCGAGATAAGCGTGCTAGCCAGCACTGGCACCCACGTAGTGCACTGCCCCAGCAACCATATGAAACTGGCCAAGGGTTTCACCCGCGTTACAGATCTGTTAGCTGAGGGAGTGAACGTCGGTCTGGGCGTGGATCAGATGTCTGACATCTTCTGTGAGATGCGCCAAGAGGTGCTGCTGCAATCGATCCACCACAACAATCCCGGAGCTATCTCTCCGGAGGTTGCCCTGAGTATGGCCACCGCCAATGGAGCTGAAGCGGTCGGCTACGGCGGTCAGCTCGGCGAGATCTCCGTTGGGGCACTGGCTGACCTGGTCTGCGTGGGGGCCGACGGTCTAGGGTTCGGCCCGGTTTTAGACCCGGCCTGGAGCCTGGTGCACCGGTCTGCCGCAGCCGATGTCCGCCACGTGATAACCGACGGCGAGCTGCGCATCGAAGACGGCGAGTTCGTCGACCTCGACAGCGAGGCTCTGCGCCACCAGGCGATGGATGTCATCGACAGCTACCTAGCAAGGGCAGACTTCGCTAATACCCGCTACGACCTATAAGGGAGACGAAACCACATGGACATTGTCACGGTTCTGGAACGGGCCTGCGAGCGGCACTCTGACCGGCCGGCGCTCAGCAGGGACTCAACCACGATCAGCTACGCCCAAGTCGGGGAACGGGTGCCGGCTGTGGCGGGCACGCTGGCGAGGCTGGGCGTGTCGCAGGGAAGCACCGTCGGCGTATGCAGTCCCGACAGCATCGAAGCGTGGCTGACTATTTTCGCCGCCTGGCACTTGGGTGCGCTGCCAGCGCTCATTGACGCCCGCACTCCCGACGACCGGCTGGGCTACTTCGTGGGCGACATGGACGCCGCCCTCGTCATCTCCGATGAGGAGAACCGCCCCCGCCTAGCCAACCTCCTGGGAATCGACGCTGCACCGCTACAAGAAGTCGCCGATGGCGCTACGGCGACCGTTCCGCGGGCGCACGACGAATCCTCCCCGCTGTTTCTCTCATACACCTCCGGGACGACCGGCGACCCTAAGGGTGTCGTGCTTACTAGCGGGCCGGTGACGCTGGGGACCTCTTGCATCGCCGAGCGGCTGGGCTACCAGATGGACGACGTGTTGGTGGCTACGACGCCGGTGGCTAGCAGCTTCCAGCTCGTCGCTAGTGCCATGCCGGCGCTGCACGTTGGCGCGCAGGTAGTCCTAGCGGCGGGCCACTCCCCCAGAGAGGTTTGGCACGACATCGACACCCACCGCGGCTCTGTGCTGGTGGCCTACCCGCTCACCCTCGCCGACGTGGTCGGCCTAGCGCGGGAGAGGGGTCCTACGCACGGACTACGCCTGGCCCTTTCCGGCGGCTCACCGCTGGCGCCTCGCATCAAGCGGGACTACCTGGAGCACCTGGGAATCCCTCTCGCGGAGAGCTACGGCCAGAGCGAACTCGGCGGTTTTATGGTGCTAGGAACTCCCGGCGACGAATCAGCCCCAGAAGGGTTTGCTGGGCGACCGCTGCCGGACCGGCTGGCTTACGTGGCCGGGTCGGACAACCGGGAACTACCAACTGGCAAAGTCGGCGAGGTGGTGGTAGCCGAAGGCTTCTTCGGCGAGTACCGCAACAAGCCCGAGGCGTACGCTAAAACCACCCAGGGGGGCGTGCTGCACACCGGCGACTTGGGCATCGCCGCGCCGCAGGGCCACATCAAGGTGCTAGGCCGAGTCCAAGAGGCGGAATCAGCCGAGCGTCGGGGTGGCTTCCTGCGCCAGGTAGAAGATGTGGCCTACGACCACCCCGCGGTGCGCCACGCCGCAGTCGTAGTGGATGCTCTCGGCCAACTCCGCTGCTTCGTGGAACTCTCCGTGGCCGAGAGCACTAACGAGGACGAACTAACCGACTTCATCAAGGCTGGCGTGCCGGAGCCGTTGGTGCCCACCGGGGTGCACATCCTCCCGGCATTCCCCCGCACCTTCAGCGGAAAAGCCGACCGGCTCCGCCTCAGCGCTCTGCATGGAGGCTGACAGTGCCAGCTGAGTCTCAAACGACCGCACCATAAGCGTGTGCTAGCTGCAGATACGGGTTCTCATGTAGCTCTGTCGGAGGCGTTTAGGGGTTCGGGTCAGCCGGTGGGCGTGTCGGCTGGTGGGCCCATGAGCATGTCTTCGCCGGTGTTGTCTTGGCGCATGTCAATGCCGGGTGCGGCTGGGCAGGTTATGTGGAAGCCGAGTATGGCACGGTTCGCAGCGTCAACATCAGTTGTCAGATCACGTGTCTGAGTCGTCGTGGCAGCAGCGCAACCGGCTGGTAGATGTGATATTCCCACGGTGACCACACAAGGCTCGGCCTCATAGTTCAACGCGAAACGCGACGCCCCGAAACGGCCGTCGGCGTCCTCAGAACCAGCCGGCCCCAACACCGCCCGAGAAACATTGAAACCACCCTCATGCAAACCCACAACCGAAACTCTAGGCGCCCCCGCCTGGGCGCCGCAAGACCGGCTCTCAGTCAACGAATAACGAGCCGACCCGCCGCCGGCATCGCCCGTCACGTTCTGCGTCACATACACATCCCTAACCGCCACCCGCACATTATGGACAAAAGTGGTAGTCGTTTGTGTGTAAGACCGCACACTGCTCTGCGTCGAACCCGCGCTCGCGGCAACAAACCCCGCAGGCAAACCAGTCGTGACCTGATATTCACAAGCCACCCCAGAAGGGCTTGCTTGTCTAGCCACATCCAGATAGGCAACAACCCGATCATCGTTACGAGTAAACGTGCCATTGCGGTCCACCGTGGTCTCCGCGCTAACCGGCCGACAACCCGCAGCAGAACCAGCCACCGGCGTAGCAGTAACCGTAAACGTGCTAGCCAGAATCGCGCCCACAGACGGATCCGACCCCAAATACGCGCCATCAGGATCCCTAAACAAAAACCCGCCCACAGACGGCGACGGGCCCACAACCACACGCACCGCAACCACCCGAGTGTCAGTCACCGAAGAACCCACACCCCCAACCCGCGGCGGTAAAACAGTAACAGCCCCACCCGAAGCCGAAGTCGTAGAAGTAGTCGTAGTCGCGCCCGAAGCCTGAGTCGTACTAGTCGTACTAGTCGTAGTAGTAGTCGTCGTTGTTGTAGTAGTAGTCGTAGTAGTCGTCGTTGTTGTAGTAGTGGTTGTAGTGGTTGTGGTTGTAGTAGTAGTGGCTGGAGTAGCTTCCTGTGAAGCCGTCTGCGGGCTGTTACCCCCACCATTCTTAGCGCGTATCTGGAACCGATACCTCGCACCATTCTCCAAACCAGACACCGTATGCGAAATAGTATCAGCATCCGAACTCGGAATATCAACCCAAGAACCCCAACCAGCGTTACCCTTCCTCTGACGATACTGATACCCAGTAATCGAATCATCCCCAGGATCCGACCACGACAACACAACCGACCCAACACCCCCAGAAACAGAAAAACCAGAAGGCCGACCAGGCACCACAACCATAGTCGTCGAAGTAGTCGTCGTCGTCGTAGTCGTAGTAGTAGTCGTTGTCGTAGTAGTAGTCGTCGTCGTAGTAGTCGTAGTCGTAGTAGTCGTCGTAGTAGTCGTCGTAGTAGTAGTAGTAGTAGTGGTCGTCGTAGTGGTCGTCGTAGTGGTCGCAGCCGTGGTCGGGGTTGTAGTGATTGGTGCGGCCTCATAGGTGGATACGCTAGCTTCCACGCCAAGACTAGACTTAGAAACGCACCCAGCGCCATACGCCACGATCGCAATCTTATACGCAAGCGTAGGCTGCAAACCTGTAAAAGTAACCGTCTTGCCCGGCATATCTACCATCGTACTCTTCAGCGTGGTAGTCAAAAACAGAAGAGAAACATCATGCCGCGTCGGAGCACACGCCCCAATCACAGGCTCCCACGCCACAGTCACAGACTTAGCAGCACGAGTCACAACGAGATTAGTCGGAGCGCTCGGAGGACCAGCAGGCTGAGTAGTAGTCGTCGTAGTAGTAGTGGTTGTAGTCGTAGTAGTAGTGGTTGTAGTCGTAGTAGTAGTGGTTGTAGTCGTAGTAGTAGTGGTTGTAGTCGTAGTAGTAGTCGTCGTAGTAGTAGTCGTTGTGGTGTCATCATCAGCAATCGTGATCTTCAGCGGCTTGCCGTCGCTCCACTGACTGAGTCCGTCATGGGTGACCCCAACATAAAATGTCTCATCATCCTCATCATCGGTATCACCAACTATATTGTATGTGATTGACTTCGCCTTTGTACCCTCAGCAACTGTCACAATTCTATTAAGCGGCCAGCAATAGTCTACACCCGGGAGTAAGGTGTCACACCCGAAATTAGCGAAGTTGCCCTGAGCCGAACCTACTGAATTAGTATCGGAGTCTAATAACGGATCGATGCTAAATGTCAGACCACCAGAGGGCGCATTCTCAGACAAAGTCGCCGTAATCGTAACAGCAGTGAGTTCCGAAGCACCACCTTCGGTTACGGTAGTAGGAGACGCTGAAAGCGTAACATATTTTTCGTATACTCTGGTAGTGACTGTTCCTGAGCTTCTGCCATTACCGTTATCATTAACAGCACGCAACTGCACAAGCGCATTCCCTGGACTACTAGTATAGCTGAATTCAGTAGTATTCGCGTCCGAATTGGGTATGGCAGTCCAACTCCAAGGGTCAGCAACTACCGCCCTTTGTCGATATTCCCAACGAATTATCGAAGGATCACCCGGATCCTTCCACACGAGATGGACTTCTCTGTTGCCCGAATAAACATAGACATCCGGGACATCCGGCTTCTTCGCTGGAGTCGAACTCGTACTCTGCCCAGAAATGGCCGACGGAACCAAACTGAGCCCAGCAGACAACAAACCAACTACAATAGCTGCCGCGCCCACACGAAGACCCGGCGGCCGCAAACAACCCTTGAAACCCCACCCTGACTCGAACATTCGTACCCCCCCCCCCCCCCGTTCACCAGGGGAAGAAAGCGGACAACGAACCCTAAAACCCTACACCACACCCGGCCACCAGACAACGATCCAGGCAGAGCACCTCTCACACAACCGCTTGCACCGCATCAAGCACTTCTAGCGCCGAGCAGCCCCTCAGCAGCTACCGCGACCCGTTTAGGCCAACAGCGCACTTGCTCCGACGGCTCCAAATACTCAAAGTGCGCCGACCGAAATGTGATGTAGCTATCGGAGGCGCTTAGAGATTCGGGTCAGCCGGTGGGAATGTCGGCTGGTGGGCCCCCCACGAGCATGTCCTCGCCGGTGTTGTCTGGGCTCATATCAATGCCGGGTGCGGCTGGGCAGGTTATGTGGAAGCCGAGTATGGCACGGTTCGCAGCGTCAACATCAGTTGTCAGATCACGTGCCTGAGTCGTCGTGCCAGCAGCGCAACCGGCCGGTAGGTGTGATATTCCCACGGTGACCACACAGGGTTCGGCCTTGTGGTTCAACGCGTAACGCGACGCCCCGAAACGGCCGTCGGCGTCCTCAGAACCAGCCGGCCCCAACACCGCCCGAGAAACATTGAAACCACCCTCATGCAAACCCACAACCGAAACTCTAGGCGCCCCCGCCTGGGCGCCGCAAGACCGGCTCTCAGTCAACGAATAACGAGCCGACCCGCCGCCGGCATCGCCCGTCACGTTCTGCGTCACGAACACATCCCTAACCGCCACCCGCACATTATGGACAAAAGTGGTAGTCGTTTGTGTGTAAGACCGCACACTGCTCTGCGTCGAACCCGCGCTCGCAGCAACAAACCCCGCAGGCAAACCAGTCGTGACCTGATAATGGCAAGCCACCCCAGAAGGGCTTGCTTGTCTAGCCACATCCAAATAAGCAACAACCCGATCATCGTTACGAGTAAACGTGCCATTACGATCCACCGTGGTCTCCGCGCTAACCGGCCGACAACCCGCAGCAGAACCAGCCACCGGCGTAGCAGTAACCGTAAACGTGCTAGCCAGAATCGCGCCCACAGACGGATCCGACCCCAAATACGCGCCATCAGGATCCCTAAACAAAAACCCGCCCACAGACGGCGACGGGCCCACAACCACACGCACCGCAACCACCCCAAACCGAGACCTCGCCGCCCCCTGCGTGCCAGTCATCGGAGTCCAATAACGGATCGATACTAAATGTCAGACCACCAGAGGGCGCATTCTCAGACAAAGTCGCCGTAATCGTAACAGCAGTGAGTTCCGAAGCACCACCTTCGGTTACGGTAGTAGGAGACGCTGAAAGCGTAACATATTTTTCGTATACTGTGGTAGTGACTGTTCCTGAGCTTCTGCCATTACCGTTATCATTGGGGATTATATACGAAAGTGCCATACCGGCTTGGCGTCGGACATCTGCGCAAAGGCTGATGGGTGCTGTTGAACCGTGCGGGTCCGTGGCCGGTTGCGGCGAACACGACGCTGGCGGGAACGGGGAAGAAGTTGTTGGGTTCAAGCTTCCCCGGGTACCAGGGCGTGGCGGACAAACTAGCTGTTATGTTAACTGACGGCATATTGGGTGCTTTTTTGTGGAGTCTAGGGATCAAGAGTGGCTGTCGCAGCAGGGTGGGTGAGGTTAGGCTGGGAGTGTGGGTTCTGTAGCGGTTTCGGGGGTTGCGCCGTCGTTGGAGGATGCTCGCCGAGCGGCGGCGATGCTGGTTGATGCTGGTGTGGGGACGGTGTTGCTGTACGGTTCTGTTGCGCGTGGGGACGCTACAGCGCATAGCGATATTGATTTGGTGGCGGTCTTTGATGATCTGGGCGATTATCGATGTCGGAGCCGTGTGCGGCGTGACCTTGGCTTGCGGGCGCGTCGGGCCGCGGGGTGGCCGGTGGATGTGTTTGTCACGGATGTTCCCGAGTGGACCACGCGCACTCAGAAGGTGGGCTGCTCGTTCGAGGCGGGCATAGCACCGACCGCGGTGAGGCTGGCTGACTCAAGCGACCGCGGCACAGTCTATTGGGATAAGGAGATTGGAATGCCAGATAGTCCGCATGCCGAAATGGAATCACGCTTTAGTAATCTCACTGGAGCTGTGACGAATCTGGAGCGAAATCTGACACCGACAGCAAGCGAAAGGAAGGTGGCCCGCGACGGGAACGTGATCCAGCAGACACGCATGGAGTTGGAGAGGTTCGCGTGGGCGTGCGGTTCGGCGCATCAGACCTTTGAGGCGGCCGCGAAGCTGATGATGATTATTACGACGGGGGAACCGGCACCTCATACGCACCTGCTTAATAAGTTGTTGGAACCTCAGCCCAGTTGGGTTGTTGAGGCATTTGAGTCGGCAGCGCGAAACATTGACTTGGTCCAACTGTCTGAATGGCACCAAGGCGTCAACTACAGCTCGGCGCGGCCGGTCGAAGGATTTGACGACACATATTTAGAGGCGCACGCCGAGGCCGCCGTGGAGATCGCAAAGTTCGCTGGCGAACAGGGCCGCCAACATGGCGTAGCATCTGATCTGCTTGAAGGGTTTGATCTTCAGCTTCAGTTATGCGAAGACGCGCTTGAACAGCCGCGGCGAATCCCGATGGAACCACCTAAAGGCGGGCTCCGGTGGGATGACCTACTCGGGCCGGGATGACTAGGCAGCCCTCCGCCGCCGCATCACCTGGAAACAAGCGCGCCGACTCGACCAACGGAACGCCAAACCGCCCTGCGCGACCCGGTGCCCTCCCCGCACATCTGCTCATATCACCACACTAATCACAGGGTGTGACAGTCGCCATACCCCCAGCTCAAAGCACTATTGGGCACTATCCGACATAAGCCCCTTATCATTAACAGCACGCAACTGCACAAGCGCATTCCCTGGACTACTAGTATAGCTGAATTCAGTAGTATTCGCGTCCGAATTGGGTATGGCAGTCCAACTCCAAGGGTCAGCAACTACCGCCCTTTGTCGATATTCCCAACGAATTATCGAAGGATCACCCGGATCCTTCCACCATCACACCCGGCCACCAGACAACGATCCAGGCAGAGCACCTCTCACACAACCGCTTGCACCGCATCAAGCACTTCTAGCGCCGAGCAGCCCCTCAGCAGCTACCGCGACCCGTTTAGGCCAACAGCGCACTTGCTCCGACGGCTCCAAATACTCAAAGTGCGCCGACCGAAATGTGATGTAGCTATCGGAGGCGCTTAGAGATTCGGGTCAGCCGGTGGGAATGTCGGCTGGTGGGCCCACGAGCATGTCCTCGCCGGTGTTGTCTGGGCTCATATCAATGCCGGGTGCGGCTGGGCAGGTTATGTGGAAGCCGAGTATGGCACGGTTCGCAGCGTCAACATCAGTTGTCAGATCACGTGTCTGAGTCGTCGTGGCAGCAGCGCAACCGGCCGGTAGATGTGATATTCCCACGGTGACCACACAAGGCTCAGCCTCATAGTTCAACGCGAAACGCGACGCCCCGAAACGGCCGTCGGCGTCCTCAGAACCAGCCGGCCCCAACACCGCCCGAGAAACATTGAAACCACCCTCATGCAAACCCACAACCGAAACTCTAGGCGCCCCCGCCTGGGCGCCGCAAGACCGGCTCTCAGTCAACGAATAACGAGCCGACCCGCCGCCGGCATCGCCCGTCACGTTCTGCGTCACATACACATCCCTAACCGCCACCCGCACATTATAGACAAAAGTGGTAGTCGTTTGTGTGTAAGACCGCACACTGCTCTGCGTCGAACCCGCGCTCGCGGCAACAAACCCCGCAGGCAAACCAGTCGTGACCTGATATTCACAAGCCACCCCAGAAGGGCTTGCTTGTCTAGCCACATCCAGATAAGCAACAACCCGATCATCGTTACGAGTGAACGTGCCATTCCGATCCACCGTGGTCTCCGCGCTAACCGGCCGACAACCCGCAGCCGAACCAGCCACAGGCGTAGCAGTAACCGTAAACGTGCTAGCCAGAATCGCGCCCACAGACGGATCCGAACCCAAATACGCGCCATCAGGATCCCTAAACAAAAACCCGCCCACAGACGGCGACGGGCCCACAACCACACGCACCGCAGCCACCCCAAGCCGGGACTTCGCCCCCTGCGTGCCAGTCACTGTAGGACTCACATCGCCAGGCAAACCCACCCGCGGCGGCAAGACAGTAACCGACGCGCCACCCGAAACCGAAGTCGTAGAAGTAGTCGTCGCACCCGCAGCCTGAGTCGTAGTAGTCGAAGTAGTCGTTGTTGTAGTAGTCGTAGTAGTCGTAGTGGTTGTAGTTGTAGTGGTTGTAGTAGTAGTAGTGGTTGTGGTCGTAGTAGTAGTGGCTGGAGTAGCTTCCTGTGTAGCCGTATTCTGGCTGTTACCCCCACCATTCTTAGCGCGTATCTGGAACCGATACCTCGCACCATTCTCCAAACCAGACACCGTATGCGAAATAGTATCAGCATCCGAACTCGGAATATCAACCCAAGAACCCCAACCAGCGTTACCCTTCCTCTGACGATACTGATACCCAGTAATCGAATCATCCCCAGGATCCGACCACGACAACACAACCGACCCAACACCCCCAGAAACAGAAAAACCAGAAGGCCGACCAGGCACCACAACCATAGTCGTCGTAGTAGTAGTAGTCGTAGTAGTAGTGGTAGTCGTCGTAGTCGTAGTAGTAGTGGTAGTCGTCGTAGTCTAGTAGTCGTAGTAGTAGTGGTCGTCGTAGTGGTCGTCGTAGTGGTCGAGGTTGTAGTGATTGGTGCGGCCTCATAGGTGGATACGCTAGCTTCCACGCCAAGACTAGACTTAGAAACACAACCAGCGCCATACGCCACGATCCCAATCTTATACGCAAGCGTAGGCTGCAAACCTGTAAAAGTAACCGTCTTGCCCGGCATATCCACCATCGTACTCTTCAGCGTGGTAGTCAAAAACAGAAGAGAAACATCATGCCGCGTCGGAGCACACGCCCCAATCACAGGCTCCCACGCCACAGTCACAGACTTAGCAGCACGAGTCACAACGAGATTAGTCGGAGCGCTCGGAGGACCAGCAGGCTGAGTAGTAGTCGTCGTAGTCGTAGTGGTTGTAGTCGTAGTAGTAGTGGTTGTAGTCGTAGTAGTAGTCGTCGTCGTCGTAGTAGTCGTCGTCGTCGTAGTAGTCGTCGTCGTCGTCGTAGTAGTAGTAGTAGTAGTCGTTGTTGTGGTAGTGGTAGTAGTCGTACTGCTCGTAGTTACTGTTTCGGGATCGGAGCCGATTCCCCAGCCACGTATGTTATGAGCAATTATCTCAAACTGAAGGCTTCGCGGGAAACCCGACCGTAGTCGTAGTAGTAGTAGTCGTCGTCGTAGTCGTAGTAGTAGTCGTAGTAGTAGTCGTAGTAGTCGTCGTAGTAGTGGTAGTAGTAGTGGTGGTTGAGGAGGTTGTCGCGGTCGTAGCTGTCGTACCGTCATCATCAGTAATCGTCAACCTAATCGCATTCGCAGACCACCCCAAATCGTTCAGATTCTGGCCATCACCATAAAACTTAGTAACCACACCCTCAGAATTAGTAGTCCTATGAGAAATATTCGAATAACGACCAGCTGTAAGCAAAATCGTCTCATCCGACTCCTCAACAGTATCACCAAACACACGCACCTTAAACGTCACCGAAGTCGCACTGCCCGCAATCTTAATACTACGCCGGTCAACAATACAAAAATCGTTAGAACCCGGACTAGAACAACTCGGAGCGAACGAAGCAGAACCATACCTATCAAGAGCCGAGAAATCCACACTAAATGGCAACCCATCCGTAGGAACTGCCTTAGGCAATGCATCGGCATCAGACAATGCCACCGACACCGTCACATCAGTATGCCCAGAATTACCCTCAACAACAGTAGCATCAGTAACAGATAGCGTCATCTGATTAGTACGCTTACTATCACAAGTGTGAGTCGATCCCGCGCTCGCACCAATAGAATTTACCGCACGAATCCGAACACAATACACACTCAACGACGTATCAGTAAACTGAAACGACGAAGTGGAAGCATCCGAACCCGTAATCGTCCTCCAAGTATGAGTAGTAGGCTCAACACCCGCATACTGATACTCCCAACTCGTAACAGAACTATCCCCCAACTCAAGCCAAAACACATCCACCAAACCCGAATTACTCACCGCCACCCACGGCCGCGAAGGCTTCGCCGGAGCCGAACCACCCTGCCCAGAAATGGCCGACGGAACCAAAACCAGGAGCACCGCCAACAAACCAACCACAACAGCTGCCGCGCCCACACGAAGACCCGGCGGCCGCAAACAACCCTTGAAAACCCACCCTGACTCGAACATTCGTACCCCCCCCCCCCATTATCAGAGGAAGAAAGCGGACAACGAACCCTAAAACCCTACACCAAACACCACCACGCCACAATGATCAAAACGCCCGCCGCTTCGACATCGAAGCTACTGCTGTTGCTGGAACTGACTGCTTCGGGCAACCGACGCGGGTTCTTGCACCAAGACGCGTGGGCGGCTGTTGGGGCCAGCGGACGCCTGAGGTTCGCTCTCGGGGAGCCTGCCGATGACCACTTCGGCCTCCACCTCGGCGGTAGCAGTGCCCATGAAAGCACCCCGCACCGGGGGCACGTCGCCGTAATCCCGTCCGTGGCCGATAACAACGTGGCGCTCCCCTACCTGACCACCGTTAGTAGGATCTAAGGAGCACCAGCCAACTCCCGGTAACGCCGCTTCAACCCAGGCGTGGGTTTGCACGCTTACCACCTCGGCGGTCTCCTGGGCGGTGGAGGTCTCGTCGGCTGCGAACAAGTAACCCGATACATAGCGGGCTGGCACGCCAGAGCACCGCAGCATACCAATCGCCAAGTGGGCAAAGTCCTGACATACTCCGACCCCTCCAGCCAAAAGATCGGCTAGCGACACGCCAATGTCGGTGGTTTCGGGCTCGTAGCGCAGAGCACCTCGCACCTCCGCCTGCACCGCAGCAAGCACTTCTCTCGCCGAGCGCGCCGCCTTAGCGGCTGCCGCGGCCCGCTCGGCCACCCCGTCCCCGGGCCACCAGCGCACGTGCTCCGACGGCTCCAAATACTCAAAGTGCGCCGACCGGAAGTCGAAATCGGCCAGAGCTGCGAGCGGGGCGTCGGCAGCAGGGGTCGGCCGGGGCAACGTCTCTACCGACGATTCGGCGACCAGCTCCAGCGCAGGGTGCTCGGTCCTGATGCCCAGGTGGTCGACGGAAGTGCCCCAATAGTCGTGTGCCTGCAGCACTCTCGCTGCGGGTTGTACAGCCAGTCCCGACGACAGCACTCGCTGCCAGCGATCGTGGCGGGGGCGCACCCTCACCTCGTTCTGCGACTCGCGCACCGGCTTGGAGTACCGGAAGTGCATTCGGTAGGTGATGTCGAGCCTCACGACCGAACACCCATTACCGTAACCCTGAATAGGGTTCGCCCGGTCTCAGATAGTGCGAACGAACTGTGGGCATAGCTATTGGCGGCACCACATTTGTCTCCACCTCGCCGGCTAATGCGGACAGCTCTGTCTGTAGCTGCGAAAGCACTGGCAACGGCGCCGAGGCCATCGCCGCCTCAACCTCGCCTAGCTCTAGGCGTGCACGCAGCAGCCCAGCGCTCCGGCGCGGACCACCCAAAGCTTGCGCCACAGAGCTGACAGCTCGTAGGCAGTCTTCGGTTCGCAGCAGGCACGACAGCAGCGAGCGAGGTAAGTCGGAGCCAACCAACAGGTAGCGCACCACACCCTCTGGGTCGGGTCCGTGGCCATGACGGCGGTGGTAGGCCTGCAGGGAGCTGGTTAGACGCAGCATCCGAGTGGCGTCCATGGTGCCGCGGGGGTCGCTGTAGCTGGCTCCGAGTAGCCCCACGGTGAAGACCCCGCGCTCTAACATGCGGCCAACCACGATGAAGTCGTAGCCCTCGTCGCGCCGCATGCCCTCGTTCAGCACTCCGCTCATGGCTAGACAAGCCCGCCGCACCATCCGCAGCACCTCATGCAGTTTCCCCGGAGGGAGGTCCGCCTGGTCGATGCGGGGAATCCTCAAGTACAAGGAGTTGGCCTCCTCCCACAGCTCTATGGGTATGCGGTCGCGGGTGGCGCGCAAGTTCTCCCGAACCACGCTGATGGCCGAAACCACCGAACCGGCGTTGTCAGCATCAGAAAGCAGAAAGCTGACAAGCGCTCGGCGCCCCTCGAGAGGTCCGAAAGCAGCCATCTCAGCTTCCAGGCCCAGCGTCTTGACCAGCTGCTCAGCCTCGATACGGGCCTCGCTGGAGCGCAGATGGATGATGGAGTTAGCGGCGTAGTTCAGGCAGCGGACCGTGGCTTCAGCCCGCTCCAAATAGCGGCCCACCCAGAAAAGGGCGTGCGCGTGGCGTGCCAAGATCATCGCCCGAGCCCGCTCTGGCGCATCAAGCGTCCCCGGGCGCTAGCACCCAGGTGTCCTTGGAGCCGCCGCCGGCAGAGGAGTTCACGATTAGCGACCCGCGCTGCATCGCCACGCGGGTGAGGCCGCCGGGGAACACTTCGATGCGCTCGCCCGCCAGCACGAACGGCCGTAAGTCCACGTGGCGGGCCTCCAGCCGCTCGCCGGTAAACGACGGCAGACTAGAGAGCTGCACGGTCTCCTGCACGATCCAGTTACGGGGCTCGGCCGTAATGGCGGCGCGGGCGGCAGCGAGTTGCTGCTCGCTGGCGTGAGGGCCGATCAAGACCCCGTGCCCGCCGGAACCCCCCACCGGCTTTACTACCAGCTCCTCCAGCCGCCCCAAGGCTTCGGCGCGCTGGTCGGGATCCCACATTATGTAGGTAAAGACGTTGTCTATGATCGGCTCAGCACCCAGGTAGTAGCGGATTAGCTTGGGCACGTAGGGATATACGGCCTTGTCGTCGGCGGCCCCGTTCCCTACGGCGTTACAGACCGTGACCGTCCCGGCCCGAAGCGCCCCTAGCAGCCCCGGCACGCCCAGCACCGAGTCGGGCCTGAAAGCCACCGGATCTAGGAAGGGGTCGTCTATGCGCCGGTAGATGACATCTGTAGCCACTAGCCCTTCAATGGTGCGGGCGTAGACCGTCTGATCGTCTACCACCAGATCTCGACCCTCCACCAGTTCCACCCCCATGGAACGAGCCAGGAAGGCGTGCTCGAAGTATGCCGAGTTGAAGACACCCGGGGTCAGTACCACGACGTGCGGGGAGTCCACGCCGACGGGGGCCATGGACTCCAAGGTGGCGCGCAGCATGCGCCCGTACTGCTCCACTGGCTGCACCGCGTGGTTGTCGAAGAGCCAACTGCAGGCTTTGGCCATAGCCGCCCGATTTTCGATGACGTACGAGATGCCGCTGGGGTTGCGTAAGTTGTCTTCCAGCACTCGGTAGCGGCCCTCGGCATCACGCACTATGTCGATTCCAGCCACGTTGCAGTGCGCCCCGTGCGGTACTTGGATGCCCATGGCGTTGCGCTCGAAGCCGCCGGAGGAGGTAACCAGCCAGCGGGGCACTACCCCGTCAGCGATTGCCGCGCACTCGCCAGAATACAAGTCGGCCAGGAAGCGGTTTAGGGCCTCGACTCGCTGGGCTAATCCTCGCTCTAGCTCGCCCCACTCTGCCGCCTGGATTAGGCGCGGGAAAATGTCCATAGGCCAGGTGCGCTCGGTGCCTTCCTCCTCGCTGTAGATGGTGAAGGTGATGCCCTGGCGGCGGAACTCGCCGGCCACGAGGCGTTGCAGGCGGCGCAACTCCTCGGCGTCCAGCTCGCCGAACCGCTCCACGAGCCTGCCGTAGGCCGGGCGGGCCGAGCCGTCGAGGGTGAAGGCCTCGTCGAACCCCGGCCCGGGATAGTAGCCGTCGAGCGGCCTAATCTTCGGCCCGCGCAAAGAATCGGCCACGAGAACCCATGCTACGGCACCCCTTACCGAGCGGGAACGCTGGTTTGGCTCTCTCGGGACCGTTGAGCCGGGTTACATTCACCTAAGGGGGTAGAGCCGCCGTGAGAGCCAGACCAGTACCGCCGTTCGATACCCGACGGGCGGAGATGGTCCGCCGAGACCTTTTCGGGCGCGGCGTGCGCGACCCGCGGGTGCTGGAAGCCATGGGCGTGGTGCCTCGGGAGGCTTTCGTGCCGACCACCCAGCAGCGCAGCGCTTACGCCGACCGGGCGCTGCGGTTGCGTTTCGGCCAGACCGTGTCACAGCCGTACGTGGTGGCCGTGATGCTGGCGGCGCTGGAGTTAGAACCCAGCGACCGGGTGCTAGAGATAGGCGCCGGCTCGGGTTACGCCGCGGCCGTAGCCAGCCGGTTGGCCGCCGAGGTGATAGCCGTGGAACGGATCGAGGCGCTGGCCGTCGACGCCCGGGCACGCCTGGCCGATCTGGGCTACGAAAACGTCACCGTGGTATGGGCCGACGGCTCACAGGGCTACCCACCGGGCGAGCCGTATGACGCCATCTTGGTTTCGGCCGCCACGCCGGAGGTTCCCCAAGCGCTCTTTGAGCAACTAGCCCCGGGAGGGCGGCTAGTGGCGCCAGTCGCTAGCGTGGCTCGGCACCAGGAGTTGGCACAATACAAAAAGCCCAGTTCGGGCGAGGGTGGTGCCGGAGCTAGGCGACGCGCCGACCTGCTGCCGGTGGCGTTCGTGCCGCTGTTGTCCGGGGTGCGGGCGACCGAGAAGTAGCCTGTCGGCGCCCTGTCCTCCCCTGAACCCGACTCACCATGACGACTAGCCCGCCGATACGCATTGTGCCTTCCACCCTCAGCACCGATTTCAGCCGACTCGGCGAAGACTGCGCCGCCCTGGAGGCAGCGGGAGCCGACCGCATCCAGTGGGACGTCATGGACGGGGTGTTTGTGCCGAATCTCACCTTCGGCCCCGATGTAATTTCCGCCTGCCGCTCGTATACCTCACTGCCGTTTGAGGCGCATCTCATGGTGGCGGCACCTGAGACGCTGGCTGCCCGCTACGTGGAGGCGGGATGCGAGTTACTGATTGTCCACGCTGAGGCTTGCGTGCACCTGCACCGCACGCTGCAGCAGATCAAAGCGCTAGGGGTAGCCGCAGGCGTGGCGCTGAACCCGTCCACGCCCGCCTCAGCAGTAGCACACGTACTGGATCTCAGCGACATGGTGCTGGTGATGACGGTGAACCCCGGGTTCGGTGGCCAGAAGTACATAGCCAGCATGGAACCCAAGATCGCTGAGGTGCGCCAGCTTATTAGCCGCTGCGGCCGGGCCATTGACTTAGAGGTGGACGGCGGTATCGGGGCGAGCACTATTTCCGGTGCGGCCGCCGCCGGAGCGAACGTCTTCGTGGCCGGCAGCGCCGTTTTCAGCCACCCTGAAGGCTTGGCCGCAGCGGTGGCGCAGCTGCGTCAAGCGGCCGAGGCGGCGAGCCCCGGCTGAGCGTCTGCTGTGGCTGTGTGACCGCCAGTTCTAGCGGATCTCGCCGCGGTCGGCGATCACCTCGTCGATTATGCCGTACTCTTTGGCCTGCTCGGCGGTGAACCAGCGGTCGCGATCGAAGTCGGCCTCTATCTGGCTCACCGGCTGGCCGGTGTGCTCGGAGATGCGCTCCGCTAGAACCTTCTTTATGTAGGTCATCTGCTCAGCCTGGATGGCGATGTCGGAAGCCTGACCCCGCACCCCACCGTGGGGCTGGTGCATGAGGATGCGAGCGTGCGGTAGGGCGTAGCGCTTGCCCGGGGCGCCGGCGCAAAGCAAGAACTGGGCCATGGAGGCGCCAAGGCCCATGCAGATAGTGCCCACATCGGGTGTCACGAACTTCATAGTGTCGTAGATGGCCATGCCCGAGGTGATCGAGCCGCCGGGCGAGTTGATGTAGAGCCAGATATCCCGGTTGCGATCCTGACCCTCGAGGTAAAGCAACTGGGCGGAGATGGAGTTGGCCAGCTCGTCGTCGACGGGGCGCCCTAGAAACACGATCCGCTGCCGTAGTAACTGCTGGAAGATGTCCTTAGAGCCGTCACGCTTGGCATCCTCGCCGTCGCCAGCAGCGTCGGGCGCGGCTGGCAGATCCAGGTCTGACAATTCCACCGGCAAACCTCCCGGAAGTCCTGCGCGCAGGCTAGCGATATTCTGGACGCCGCCCACGTCCGCGCCAGTGGCGGAATTTGGCAGACGTGCAGGGTTTAGGTCCCTGTGAGCTCCGGCTCGTGTGGGTTCGAATCCCACCTGGCGCACTCCTTCCTCCATACGGACTGTCACTCCACCCGCGCCAGCTGCTGCGCCAGGGCTCGCAGGGCGCGGCCGCGGTGACTGATGGCGCCTTTGGCCTCCAGGCTCATCTGGGCAAAAGTGAGACTGCCGGGCGAGGGCACAAACACACTGTCGTAGCCAAAGCCCCGGCTGCCGCGTGGCTCCAAGGCGATGGTGCCCCTTACTACCCCGTGCGCTAGGAGTTCCCGACCGTCGGGCCAGCGTGCCAGTGCCACGGTGCGAAAGCTGGCGCCTCGGTGCTCTGGCGCCACACCCGCTAGAGCCGCTAACAGCTTGGCGACATTGGCAGCGTCGTCGGCGGGCCACCCGGCGTAGCGCGCCGAATGCACGCCCGGCGCGCCGGAAAGGGCGTCCACTTCCAGCCCGGTGTCGTCAGCCAGAGCGGCAGCGCCGGCGAAGGCCGCCACTGCGGTCGCCTTGAGGCGGGCGTTGGCTTCTAGAGTGTCGCCGTCCTCGGGTACTTCGCCCAACCCGGCGGGTCGCGGCAACAGCGTGACCACCCCTGCTAGAGCGGCGCTCATCTCGTTGAGCTTGTGGGGGTTGGCGGTAGCGGCGACAAATACCTGCAGAGCTATTCGCTGGGCGGTCACGACGCCGGGCGGGGTGGCGGCGGTTGGGCCAGCACCTCTCGCTGATGACGCATTATCTCAGCTATGCCCCCAGCCGCCAGGTTCAGCAGCTCGTCCAGTCTTGGTCGGCCGAAAGGGGCGCCTTCAGCGGTGCCTTGCACCTCGATGAGATCGCCGGAACCGGTCATCACCACGTTCATGTCCACATCCGCGGTTACGTCCTCGCGGTAGTCCGGGTCTAGAACTGGTAGGTCGCCCAGCACCGCTACCGACACCGCGGCACAGGCGTCTACTAGTGGGTGTGGCCCGGCGAGTTCGAGACGGCTGAGGGCGTCATGTAGGGCCACGTAGCCCCCGCAGATCGACGCCACCCTGGTGCCACCATCGGCCTGCAACACGTCGCAGTCCACCGTCACCGCCCGCTCGCCGAGGCGACCCAGATCGCAAACCGCCCGAAGCGAGCGACCCACCAGGCGCTGGATTTCCTGAGTGCGACCGGACTGGCGGCCAGCCCGAGCCTCCCGGCGGATTCGCTCACCGGAGCTACCCGGCAGCATTGAGTACTCGGCGGTCACCCAGCCGCTTCCCTGGCCGCGGAGCCAGCGCGGCACCTCCTCGCTAACCGAAGCAGTGCACAACACTCGAGTGCGTCCCAAACTCACCAGCACCGAGCCGTCAGCCATTTCGGTGTAGTCGCGAGCGAAGGCCAGCGGGCGCAAGTCAGCGGCTTGCCGTCCATCAATTCGTGCCTTATCCACCGCCTCACCTTCCTATGCAAGCCGGCTCCCGAGGCTACGCCGGAGGTCGATCCGCTACTCCCTCGTCACCTTCGAACTCTCGACGTCAGCTATGACACAAGCACATCGCCGCCGCGCCATCCGTCGCGCAAGCAGCGTTCACGGGGCAGGTCTATAGTCAGCGCCATGACACAAGAACGTCTCCCCCAGAGGGGAAGCTCTCATCGAACCAAATGGCGCAAGCTAGCCGTCGTGCTAGCGGCGCTTGGCCTCCTAATGTCGGTCACTGCGCTGGCACCAACCGCACTCAGTGCCCAGGACAACACGGCTTACTCGCTCACCATCTTGCACAACAACGACGGTGAGTCGAAGCTGCTGCACAGCGCTGACAGCGGCTTCCCGGGTATCGCTCGGTTCGTGACCGCCATGAAGAACCTGCAAGACGGCGCCACAACCGACGGCGTCCTGACCGTTACGGCCGGCGACAACTTCCTGGCGTCCAAAGAGTTCAACGTCAGCCTCGAGCGGGGTGCTCCGTTCTTCGACTCGATAGCCCTCAGCGGCCTTTATGACGCCATGGCGGTCGGTAACCACGACATGGACTTCGGACCGGAAGTGGCAGCGGACTTCTTCGGCGGCTTTGATCCACCGGTGGTCTTCCTTTCAGCCAACCTGGACGTTTCGGACGAGCCGGCACTGGTGAGGATGGTGGAAGCGGGTCGCCTAGCCCGCAGCACCGTCGTGGAGACCGGGGGCGAGAAAGTCGGCGTCATCGGTGCTATCACCCCGATGCTGGGAGCGATCTCCACACCGCGCAACGCCGTCGTGTCCGAGGTAGCCGCGGCGGTCAACGCCGAAGTAGCCAAACTCACCGAAGCGGGCGTCAACAAGATCGTCCTAATCAGCCACCTGCAGCAGGTGAGCGAGGATGTGGAAGCGTTGGCCTCTATCTCGGGCGTGGACGTGGCGATCGGCGGTGGCGGCGACGAGATGCTGCGCAGCGACGACAGCACCTGCCTGCCGGAGGAGGAAACAGCCGGCCCGTATCCGCTGAGCGCAACCGACGCCGACGGCAAGACGGTGCCGGTAATCACCGCACCCGGCGGCTACCGCTGCATTGGCGAGCTGGTCGTGAACTTCGACGCCGACGGCAACGTGCTTTCTACCGAAGGCCGCTCGGTTGGCGTGAGCCTCGACGAAACTCCGAACGCCGAAGTGCTAGCAGCGGTAGAGGAACCGCTGGCAGCGGCTCTGGAGGAGTTGGACGCCAACATCTTGGCTACCACCGAGGTGGACCTGGACGGCCGCCGTTCGCAGATCCGCACTCGTGAGACCAACCAGGGCAACCTGGTCGCCGACGCTTCGCTCTGGGTGGGCACCCAGCGGGCGGAAGAGCACGGCACATCCGCCCCTCACATTGCCCTCCAAGGCGGCGGCGGCATCCGTAACGACTCCATCCTCGCCGCCGGTAGCGAGTTGACCGAGTCCACCACCTGGGATATTTCGCCGTTCGGCAACGTGGTGGTAACCCTGGAGATGACTCGGGAGCGGCTGAAGGAAGCAATGGAGGTTTCCTATGACTGCATTCCAGGCACTTGCGGGCAGTTCTCGCAGGTGGCGGGCATGAAGCTGGTGATCGACATGGGCATGCCGGCCCGTGAGACCGACCGTGACGGCGACTGTTCCAACATCGGCCACGAAGGCTCCCGGGTGCGCAGCATCGTCTTGGACGACGGCACCGTCATCGTGGAAGACGGCGAAGTGGTGCCGGGTGATCCGGTGGTGATGACCACCGTGAGTTGGTTTGCTGGCGGTGGCGACTGCTTCCCGGCTGACGACCTGCCGCACACCAAACTGGGTATCACCGACCAGCGCACGCTGGCCGATTACCTCAGCGAAGGGCTCGACGGTGTCGTGACGGCCGAACAGTATCCGATCGGCGGCGAAGGCCGCGTCACGATCATCGACTCCTCTGCTGACGAGGACATGGAGGGAGACGGCGCCATTGACGATGACATGGACGAGGACAGCTCCACCGACGACGACATGGACGAGGACATGACCTCCGACGAGGACATGGACGAGGACATGACCTCCGACGAGGACATGGACGAGGACAGCTCCACCGAAGACGACATGGACGAGGACATGGAAGACGGCCCGCCGATGGAACAGGCCACCGGCTGATCTGCCGCAACGCCTGATTTGTGCCGGCCCTGGGTTTACGCCCGGGGCCGGTGCCTTTATGGCTTAGAAGTAGACGGCTTAGAAGTAGATAATGCGTTCGGCCCGTTCGATTACCTCGTCGAGTGGGTCGGTCCAAGCCCTCGTGGAGAGATACTTCCAGCCGCCGTCGGCCGCTACGAAGACTATGACGCCCGACTCGATGCGCTCAGCCACTCGGCACGCCCCAGCTAGGGCTGCCCCACTAGAGATGCCGGCGAACACCGAGGCTCCGCTAGCCAGCCGGCGGGTGTACTCTAGCGCTTCTCGAGGGCGCACTATTCGCTTGCCGTCGAGGAGCTGGTTCCCGCCCCAGTTCTCGTAAACCGGCGGGATGTAGCCGTCGTCAAGGTTTCGCAGGCCTTCCACTTTCTCCCCTGCCGGGGGTTCCACGGCGTAGACCTTCACGCCCGGTTTGTGCTCTTTGAGGTAGCGGCCGCAGCCCATGAGGGTGCCGCCGGTGCCCAGGCCGGCCACAAAGTGGGTGATGTCGGGACAGTCGGCCAGGATCTCCGGGCCGGTGGTGCGGTAGTGCGCCTGGGGGTTGGCCTCGTTGGCGTACTGGCAGAGGTACGCCCACTCGGGGTGCTCGGCGGCTAGGCGCTCGGCCCGTCGCACCGCCCCGTTGGAGCCCTCGGCTGCGGGGGAATCGATAATCTCCGCTCCGTAGATCTCTAGCAGGTCCCGGCGCTCGCTGGAGACGTTCTGCGGCAGGACGATCTTGACGGGGTAACCCCGCAGCCGGGCGATTAACGCCAGGGCGATGCCAGTGTTGCCCGAGGATGGCTCCAGGATGGTGGTGCCTGGCTGCAGGGTGCCGTCGGCTTCGGCTGCTTCGATCATGGAGCGGGCGACCCGGTCTTTCACCGAGCCGCCGGGGTTCTGACCCTCCAGCTTGGCGAGAATACGCACCGCTGGTTTGGGGCTGATACTGCTGACATCCACTAGCGGCGTGTTGCCGATGCAGTCGATTACCGAAGCGAAAATGGGCATGAAAGTCCCGGGAGAATTGTTGACCGATTCACTAGTGATTCTACCGGTGGGGTGGGGGGCGGAGGCGTGTTGGGCGGGGCGGGGTTTGAGCTGCGGGTCGGCGGGGCTGGGTTGGGCTGGGTTGAGCGGAGGCGGGGCGGTGGGCCGGGTTAGGCGGCTGGCGGCGGGTCGGTAGCGGCGTGGTGTGTTGGGCGGGGCGGGTTTGAGCTGCGGGTCGGCGGCGTGGTGGGCGAGATTGGGGTAGGCAGCGGGTCGGCGGCGTGGCCTTAGGAGGTGATCTGAACCTCTTCTTCGGTTATGCGCTCGTCGACGATTCGGTAGCTACGCAAGGCCGGCTCGGGGTGCTTTAGGGAGACGATGACGTAGTGCCAGACTCCGAGGGGGTCGAAGCGGGTGGCCTGAGCTACGTCGGTAGGCGAGGGGTAGGCGGTGGTGCGGGTGTGGGAGTGCATGACGCCGATGACGGTGAGGCCAGCTGCCTCGGCCCGCTGCTCAACAGCTAGGTGCTCGGCGCCGTCGAACTCGTAAATGATCTCCGAGGCAGCAGCGTTGACCATGGGGTAGAAAACTTCTACGGCGGCTGCCTCTGCGGCGGCGGTGGAAGCTGCGGCGGGGGTCGCGGTCGCAGCCCCGGCGAACAGCCCGCAGGCTTCGTGCGGTAGGCCCGCTACTGCGTGGGCCAGCATCGCGTCGTAAACGTCGCGGCGCAAAGTCAACACGGCCGTCAGCGTAGGGCACCCCGCTCCCCTTCCCGCCGGCGTAACCATCGCCAACCTGGTCAGAGCGGACGACGAAGACGAGGCGATCCTCCCCACTCCCCTTCCCCCTGCGTAACCATCGCCAACCGCTGCCGTCATCGTCACAGAGCCCCCCCCCCCGCAGGGCCAGCTCTGACCTCGGCGTACCCATCATCAACGCTGCCGTCACCGTCACCCTTCCGTCCTTCGGCGGCCCATATCGTCACCACGCCCAGTCGGAACCACGATGACAGGGGATCTAGTCCGCAGACGGCGGCGACCAGGATCTAGCTAGCCTGTCCCAGTCCCTTCTATTCCTACCTTGCGCGGTGCCTTGTAATTGGCGGCGCGACCAGGATCTAGCCAGCCTGTCACGGTGGCTAGTTAGCCTGCGCTCATGGACCGGTCCGGCGTGAAGGTGGTTGCCCGCAACCGGCGCGCCCAGCGGGACTTCGAGATCCTCGGTACGTATGAGTGTGGGCTGGTGCTGCGCGGCGGCGAGGTGAAGTCGCTGCGAGACGGCACCGTGACCCTGGCTGAAGCCTACGGGCGGGTAGCTGGTGGCGAGGTGTGGCTGCACTCCATGCACGTGCCGCCGCAGCCGAACACCCCTAAGACCTTCGCTCCCGACCCCGATCGGCCACGCAAGCTGCTACTGCACCGGGCCGAGATAGACCGTCTCCGTGTCCGAGTGGACCAGGACCGCCTGCTGCTGATCCCGCTGTCGCTGTACTTTAGCGACGGGCGCGCCAAGGTGGAGATGGCGCTGGCTCGGCGGCGGCGCAAGGTGGACCGCCGCACGATCCTGGCCCGCCGAGAGGCCGAGTTAGAGGCCCGCCGCGCCCTCTCCGAAGCGGCAAGAGATCAAGACCGGCAAGGGCTCTGAGGTGTCTGGGCGGGGGAGCTTGCCGCCCTTTCCGGCTCCTCGACGCTCTCGGCGATCCCCGCGGCCGCGGGAGGTGTCTGGGCGGGGCGCCGCCACCCTTTCCAGGGCATTGTCACAGTCCGAGGCGGCGATGTGCCCCCACGCCCGCTCGTAGGGGTGCCGCCGCCCTTTCCGGAGCATTGTCACAGGGGTCCGATACAGTGAGACGTACCGCACATTGACAAGGGGCTGATCGGTTTCGACGTTGAGACCGGAAACCGTGCTACGCGACCGGAGTTGCTCAGACTCCAAAAACGGGGCACCAATAGACACGGCAATGATGAACCCGTGCTCCTCGCCGCCTGATCGTAAGGTCGGACGCTGAGGTGACTGCGACCCCCCACCGGGGGGCACGCGGGGCCAGTCCGCTGCAGCCTGGCAACAGAAGCAGAGGAGGACGGCCGGGAAAGACCGCTGACGGCGAGAAAGACCGCTGACACCGGAGAAAGATCCGGCGGAACCCCCAGGGGTAGCCGACCCGAAGGCACGCAACCCGCAAAGCGCTAATCGGGAATGGTCGTAGCGGAGCCGGCAACCGCTCAACGGACGGGGGTTCGATTCCCCCCAGCTCCACACTCAACCCTCGCCACCCCGGGCGTGGCGCACTCAAGACCCCATCGACGGTGAACTGCCGTCAATATCGCCGCGAGCTGGCGGATGCTGTCCAGCGGGCGCAGTTCACGATCCGCGTCGCCCGCGCTGCGAGCAGCCAATTCGCGCAATTTTTAGTACCGCTCCTGCCGTACATCTTTTAGTACCGCTCCTGCCGTACATCCACCCCAGTGGTATATTTACTGGTATATTATCGCCAGCAATTTCCTCGCACTAGGAGGGCAGATGAACGGAACCTTCGATAAAGAACTGATCCTCGATGACCTAGGCGACAAGGTGCTCGAGGCAATAGCTTTGAGCGTCGCTCGCACGCGCGAGGATTTTCGGCGATACCAAACGATGTTCCCGGAGTTTGTGGCTCAAGCTAGCCAGCGAGGGCTCTCTAACTGGATCCACGACCGACTTTGGCGCCACTTGAGCGAACTGTTAGCGGATGTTGACGGCGTCCTTCTCGTCGAAAGTGGTGCGACGAGGGAAATTGTGTACAGAGACCGTTATCGAATCCGGATGAAGCGGCACAAGCCACCGGCGCAGGTCGCTACATACCCCACGCAGACAGCACTCGAGTTCATGAACCAAGCACCTGAACAACTTGTCCTTGAAGGGTTGGAACAGATCAATCTCATTGCCGGTTACGAGTGGATCGACGACCGAGCCCAGATTGGGCACGCGGTGCTTTCCTTGAGGGGCGGGAAAGACAACGTGTTGTGGCTCTATCAACTTCCCGAAGCCGACGCCGCCGGTGTCACGCCCTCGGTCACGACACTTCCTCCTCGCAGTGAACCTGACGACACCCAGGTACGGACAGAGTATGTGCGCCGTAGCAACGAAGCTCCGGAAGTCCAAGAAAAATGAGTCTGGGAGAAGCTCTCGTCACACTCCGCCGAGCACACGGCCTGACTCAGAAAGATCTGGCGGATGCCTCCGGGATCACCCAAGCGGCGTTATCCCGCTACGAGAACGAACTGAGAACCCCCGACCAAACCGCAGTGACCAAACTCGCAGAACCGCTCGGCGTCACACCAAAGTTCCTCGAACGATCCGAACGGAACGAGGGCGCGTTCATGATCGACGCGCACATGCGTCGCCGAGCTACCGCTAGGCCGACTGTCTGGCGAAGGCTTGAGGCTAAGTTGAATGTCTACAGGCAGCACCTCGAATCCATCTCGGAGTCCGTCGAAATAGTTCCTAAGCTTGGACTTCCGAAGTTTGACCCCCTGGAGTACTCGCCAGATGAGGCGGCTCTAATGGTGCGGATGCAATGGCGCATGCCTGCAGGTCCTGTGCGTGGGTTGGCTGGTTGGCTCGAATCTGCGGGCTGCTTGATTGTGGCTGAGGACTTCGGTGAGATGTCGGGTGGCGGCCGGGTGGACGGATTGTCACAGTGGTCACGCGACTACCCGATAATGCTGATCAACGAACGGGCGCCGACAGACCGACTACGGCTCACACTCGCACACGAACTGGGCCACATCTGCTTACACAGCGGAGAGCTGGGAGACGACCCCGAAGTCGAAGCCAACGCTTTCGCTGCGGAGTTCCTCATGCCCGCAGCGACCATCCGACCCGACCTGCGAAACCTCGACCTCGGGCGGCTATCCCGCCTCAAGCGTCTATGGGGCGTCTCGATGCAAGCACTTATCGAACGGGCATACCGACTTGGCACGCTCAGCTCAGAAAAGCGGACATCGCTCTACAAGGCGCTCAGCAAACGAGGTTGGCGCACCAAAGAACCACTAAGCGATGAACTCACCCCAGAAGTGCCATCCCTCGTCAACCGCATGGTCAAGGCACTATACGAATCCAGACTCACCCCAAACGAAACCTACCAAATAGCAGGAGTAGCCCCAAACGCAGCAACAGTGCCTCCGTTTCTGACAATCAATAAGTTGTCAATCGCTAGTTCCTAGGCGACGAATGTTAGCACTGATCAGCACTACTTTCTATAAGACTTATGAAAGAAATCCACCCTTAACGAATTACAATCTCCAAGACTAAAGAGACAGTTAGTGGCCACCACCTCCACCACCAAGAATCGACTCCAAATACTCACCATTTGACGGGATACCCATAGAGGGTCTGTTCCGAGAATGTCAACAATCAGCAAGTGCCGAAACCTAATACCAAAGTCCGAAAGAGAGAGCGCAGAAAAACGACTCTGCTCAAATCCACTGGAGTGGAGTCGCTGGTCCTTGCAGTCGAGCTGTTCAACAGGCCCTCTCCCAATGCTAGAGTTAGCTCAGTCCTGATGCTTCTAGGTCATGCTTTCGAGATGTTGCTCAAAGCCGTCATATACCAAGAGCGCGGCAATATCCAAAACGTCGGAGACTCGAAAAACTACGGGTTCACCCGCACGATCAACATCGCGTACTCCGACCTACAGCTTATCAACGAGGACGATCGAACTGTCCTCGAGAATATCAAAAAGTTCCGAGATATTGCGACTCACGACACCGTAGCCATCGGTGATGACCTGCTATGGCTGCACATTCGGTCGGCGGTAACGGTATTCAGTCGAGTCCTCAAGCGCCAGTTCAACAGCGACCTCACCGATCTAGTCCCGGCTCGGGTTGTGCCCATAGCTGCACTCCCGCCGAGTGATCCAGTCGCCATCATAGAACGGGAACTGCAGGACATTAAAGGGTTTCTAGCTCCAAACACTCGGCGCGGAGACGAAGCGAAAGCACGTCTCCGTCTGCTGCTCGCTCTTGATGGAAGTGTCACAGGGCGAGAGGAGATACCCGCAGACACCGAAGTAGACAGAGTTGTCAAGCAGCTCCGTGCCGGCCACGATTGGGAAGGGGTATTCCCAGGGCTTACGCGGCTTACTCTCTCAGCGACACCAACTCCTGGATCTCAGGAAATCTCATTACGCGTCGAACGAAGCGATCACGGCATTCCGGTTCGGGGAGCCGCTCCCGATCAGCCGGCTCTCGCCTATCAAGTTCGGAACACATTCCAGGAGTTCAATATCAAGCTATCAAAGTTCGGAGAAAAGCTAGGCCTAAATCAACAGGAAGGTTATGCCCTAATCTGGCACCTGAAGTTAAAAGATGATCAGCGCGCCTACTTCATCGAAACGACCGAAAGAGGTAACGTTCGCTACCAGGGCCTCAGCGCACGCGCGATCTACTTAGGACGCAGAGCTTTAGATCAGGGTCTCGATATCGAGACGGTCAAGAAACAATACTACAAGCGGAAATGTAAGAGTAAGTAGCAGTAGAATACAGTACTAGTTCTCATTTTAGCTTCCCGAATAGAGATGAAGTGCAAGCCGATTGGCTCGATCGCTGCAGAACTCCGCTATAGCCAACTCGGCGCCCGGTTGTATGATTCCTCATCGGCCAGCGAATTGATCACTGCCAAGGATCACACGCGTTCCGGATATTAGACGACCTCATCAAATTCGGATTTGGCCTCACTCTCCTCGGGGCTACAAGCTGTAGTCGGTGTCATCTCGGAGTGCATTGAAGTTATCCTCGTCCAGATAGTGAGTCCACAATGAGCGGCCAGCAACAACGAGCTTCCCTTTGGGCTGCGGAGGTGTCCACCACACAGCCCGTTCGACCCGCTTGCCCAATCTAAGCACTTCTTCGAAAGCCGGCAGCAGGTCGGAGTCTCTAGACATTACGACTGCAATATCGTAATCGTTGTTGTAAGCGCCGCGAACCAAATCGACTGCCAGCAGCACGTCGATTCCCTTCTCCTGACCGACCCAGCGGCGAATCTCACCGCTCGTCGGATCCTCCTCCGGCTGATACCGCATGTTCCTGGTTTGAACTCGCACCCCAGGCAACTTTCGCCATCGGGCAGTCCGCCGATCCCACGACACTCTCAGTACCTGGGCGCTCTTCCATCCCGGCTTGCCCCGATACACCTGCACCATGCCAAGAACTCGAGACTCATCGACAGCTAGACCAAGTCGACAAAGCAGTTCACCGACTCGATCTGGGTGAACGTGACCCATCGTCGGCGGTTCCCGCTCTCGGTTACCGAATACATCTCTGGCGCCTTGGCGGACGTTCTCATAGTCCAAGAACACGGCGACCCGGGAAGGCTGCGCGGAATTCATCGAGAAAAAGATAAACCCCGCCATGCCCGGCAGAGCCGGCCAGGCGGGGAGGAATACGTGGAGTGTAGCTGACGGTGTTCACTGGGCGCAACTCGATGCGCGCTACATCTAGTGAATTCCCTGCTCAACAGTCGCCTACAGACTCAAACGTTCCGGTCGATGCGAATTCCACTGGTGCCAAGATTGGCATCGCCCGGATGACTCTCAATCTCGATACCGAGTCTGAGTCTCACTGGTGGCGTACAGGTCCGTCGAGAGCGGCGCGGCAGCGGTCTGCTCGGCGGTGGAAGCTGGCCAGGACGAGTTCAGATATGCCCTCGTGGGTGCACTCGCGGGCGGCTAGAGCGGCGATCTCAAGTGCGAAAGTGGCATACGTGCGCAATGTCGCCTCGTCGAAACGCGCCTCGGGTTGGTCCGCCGTATAGGTCGCTCCCTGCCGCCACAGATGCAATTCGCCGAGGTTCACCGAACTGCCGGCGATCCTGTCAAAGGCTTCTCGCAGTTCTGGCGGCTGGGGGGCGAGCAGCATCAGAATGTTGTACGAATGCGGCGGCGTGGTGCCGACATTGACGATGTGAGTCACCTTGGCGGCACATTCCACCAGCATGTGCACCTCCCCCATCACTGTCGCGAACCGTATGTCCTCCAAAGCAGTTACCTCTGCTTCGTCTCCGTCAGCCGCGGCGTCGGCTTCAGCCTGAGATGGGCGCAGACTGCTCTCGAGACGCACCACAGCGTTGGACAGGTCAATAAAGCGGTTCTGCAGTTCACCAGCTATGTCGCGGGGCAAACCTATCTCCTTTCCCCAGTCGATCCCGAAGTGTTCACCTACATCAACCAACTCGATCGCCTCGGCAGCAATACGGGCTTCCAACGAGCACGGCACCAGCTTTGTGCGAACTGCCCACTCGGGAGCATCGGTCACGAACACGTCAACGTCGCAACCCGCCACGGTCCGCGCGCTCGACTCGAGTGCACAGCGTCGCTCAGCGCGTTCCGAGTAGTCGAGGTCGTCGTAGATGGCTACCAGGTCGATATCACTGTCAGCGCAGGCCTCGCCGCGCGCCACAGGCCCGAACAGCAACACCCGGCCCACCCCAGCAGCCACAAACACATCAGCAGCACGGCGAGCAGCAGCCAAGTCCGTAGCAGCCACACCCGGAGAATACCGACACCGAGACCGTTGAAGAAGGCCACCATGTCCCACGGGTGCTATGCCGTCTCCGCAAGACAAGTTACATCTGCGTAATTTGCTAGCTATATACTTAGCAACCACAACCTAGATCCTCGAAAGGAGCAGATATGAGCAAAAAGGCCGTGAACACAGTGCCCCATGGAAAGGATTGGGCAAACAGGCGAGAAGACTCAAATCGAATAAGTAAGAAATTCTCTACCAAGGCAGAAGCTCAGGCAGCCGGACGCGCTACGGCTATGAGAGAGGGCGTCGAACACATCATCCATCGACAAGATGGTACGATCAGTGAACGCAACAGCTACGGCAAAGACCCTCACCCGCCAAAAGGCTGACAGCAAGTGCACACAAACCACGGATGACTGCCAGGCTCTTCAAGAAATTGCTAGGGGTTTAGATTGGACGGTGCCCCGTATCGCGGGGGTGTCTCGTTGGTTGGGGGTGGTGCGCCTGTTTCCGATTTAGGCATGGTTATCTAGAGTTCGATCGCCGGCGGGTCTGCGTCTGAAGGGTCGGGGGTATCTGCTAAAGCGTCGGCGACCCAGCTGCGTTGCGCGGGAGTGAGTCTCACTCCCGGGAATACGCTGCTTACAATCTCCTCGACATCGGAGATTGACTCTATTCCCGCGAGTCGCATCATTAGCTGCAAATCACTTATATCGCTGGCGCGAAATGAAATTGCTTTCATTGCAAGCAGATGACGAGGGGACGGCACAACAACTTGCAACGCTGGATGGTCGAACACCGTCCGAATCTGAGTATCCTCCGCCGGCGGCAGATACGACGATACTTGTTCGTTGATCCAGGTGGTCGGCCAGCCGCGAGACCGAGCGACCTTTTGCACAGCTCGCATAAAAGAGCCATGACCGACTGTGACCAAACCGTCCATGTCTCGGGTCAGTCGATCTGCGTTATAGGCGAACGCTATCGCAGCTCCACCAACCAGGTACAGTCGCGCTCCTTCGCCTTCGCGTTCCAACAGTTCGGCTACCTCCAATAACGCCTGCCGAAAAACCGACACCGGCAACGGTTCCACTAAACAACCTCCAGTTCACGTTCGGGGAACCAAATGCCGTGAGCCTCGAAATAAGCCGGCGTGGTCAGAAAGACACGAAGGCGTTCACTCGGGAACCGCCTACCAGCAAACCAAAAATCCCGCAAGTACCGGCGCGGCGCCAACGCCCACGCAGGCGGCTCCACGCCGCCGCGGCGACAAAGATGCTCCGCATACGCCCCCAAAAATGCGTCCCAGCGAGAATCGAACGGTTCCGGCTCCTCCGCCAGCAAATAAACACGCTCGGCGGGCGTGGCGTGCTGGTACACCATGCCGAAATCGTGCAAAATCCAACGCAAACGCATCTCCTCGTCAGCGTCGCGAAGCGTCGACACATAACAAGCCAGAGCATTACAAACAATCTCCAGGCCAAACCCAGACCCTGAGGCGACCTCTTCAACCCGATCCCACATTGGACACCATCCGATATATGCACCAATTGCTAATTAAGATAGCATCCTCTGATACTCTTCGAGGTTCAATTCAACTTATGCGCTGGCGCTCTGCACACAGACAAGCGTGCTACTCTCGCTGTATTCGCCTAGATCCACTGCTGGGCTGTATACCCCCCTTACCGTAGAGGTCTTGTATCCGTACATCTCAAGGTACAGCCAGTCAACATCGTTGGAGCGCCGGATCACGTCGGCGACAGCAAAGACATCCTCGATAAAGGTGGGCCGCAGTCCGAGTGTAGCCTGACCCACGTCGACGTAGCACGCTGTGCTAGAATCTGGATGATGAACTCTGAAATCAACCAGCGGGAGTTTCGGAATAGCAGCGACCTCATCATGCGAGACCTTCACCATGACTCGGAACGGTGAACCAATCGGCGAGTTGACCCCACTACGCCGCCATCGCTTCGTGCGATCCGAAGCTGCTCTCCAACTTTTCCGAACCGCTGCGCCCGTTGACTACGACCGATTGCGCCACGACCTCGACCAAATAGCCGATCAGACCACTAGCCCCCATGCCTAGCGGCGACCGACCCGAGCGCGGCCTGCGGGGATCACGGTCCAGCTTGATCTGCAATGGGAGAGTTTGTTATAGATTCAATCAGGCGCCACACGCTTGAACTAGGATTTGACCTGGGTGGTGAATCGTCTCCTTTGTGTTTTGTATCGAGATACTTTGCACGCTTTCGCGCATCAGCATAACGTTTAAATAAATAGGCTTGTGCTTCAAGTGTAAGACTCTTATCGCAGCCTAGGAGCTTTTTTGCAGCTGACTGCGCCTCATGGCTATTCAGGAAAGCTGTCTGATCCCGAAAGTGGAGGATGAACCAAAGTTCGATACACGGGTTTGAAATCGCCAAACTAATTTGGTGAGCAGTCGCCAGATTTATGGACTCTTGAACATTGAGGTGTTTGTCAATATCGAAGACGCACCAAATCTCGTCGTGTGCCCGACCTCTACCTCGCTTCTCCTCGCGTTCCCCTTGCTTCTTGGCATCTACGGCCCTCTTTACCAACGACAAAGGTGCCCCATGATATCGATCGATCTTTAACGAAACCGTGTCCCGGTAATTCCGACGCCATAACGTCAAGTACCCTTCTTCATTCTTCTCACCTTCAGCAAAAAGGAGAATCTTGCGTTTGTCGACGTACCTACCTGTCGCCCGGCGCGGCTGTCCAGAGGTGCTTCTGCTCAAAGGTCGCCTGTAGAGTCAAATGCCACAGCCGATGCGAGTTCCCCACGAGACAGAATCGGCGTCGCCCCGTACCAGCCATCCAAGTACCTCTTACCGATCGCCTCAAGCTTGCGTGGCTCAAGATCTGTAAGCGGGTATAAACGTGTTCGGCCGTCGTTGAGTTTCTCGGTGAACCAGATCTGATCCCTTCCAAGCAGTCGGTCGCCAGCGGCGTCTCCGAGTAGTGTGGCATCGTGCGAGTTGAAGATCAGCTGAGATCGCCTTGGGTTGGTAATCGGATCCTGGAAAAGGTTTACCAACTCAGTCGCCAGCTCCGTATGGAGGCTTGCGTCGAGTTCGTCTGCCAGCAAGACCGATCCGCGCTCGAGAGCATTAACTACCGGGCCGATAAGGCCGAACCACACACGGGTGCCAAGAGATTCGTTTCGCGGATCAAGCTCGACGTCCTCGTCATCCTCACTAGCGTGAACAAAACGAATGCCAAGTTCCTCGAATGCTGAACCTTCGTCATGATCGGGTTGATCGTCAGCACCCCGCATAATCCGGAGTGCTCGCCGCAATCGCTCCCTTATGACTGGGTCGAGTTCTTGCTTGCGAGCGCCGGTGATCCCAAGATCCGCAGCCTGTAGAAGAGCCAACACGCGATCTCGATAGGTTGGGTCGTCCAGCATCTCGATCGTCAGGAGTTGTCTGAACTGACGCGAGTCGGCCTCGGCAAGAAGGAGATTGCGGTTGAACCACTTATATAGCGGAAGCAGCGCCGCGTGGTTAACAGAAGCTGCTGCCGACAGGAAGAGCGCGTTTGGTCGTAGGAGTTCCTGGACTGCCCGCGTCTTCTGTCGCTCGACGCTGCCAGCGTGGACTTGCGCGCTATCGCGCCGGAAGATGAGAGCCGGCCGACCTTTGGGGTACCGGTACGCCCACTCTTCGATTACTCGATTGTCATCAATGCTAAATCCATACAGGTGCCGGACTCCGTCGAGCACAAGGTCTACTTCGTACTCGGACGGCTCTTCTCGCCGTGACCGATCCAAGAGGAACGGTCGACGGGGAATGCCACCATCGGGATCGCCCCGTCGAAACGAGTAGACGACATGTGCGCGCATGTCAGCCATTACCTTCAAGAGGTTGCTCTTACCCGAGGCGTTGGCCCCGAACACCCCAGCAGCCGGGAGAACGCGGATCGGCGTGCCGCCCTCGCGCCACTCGACTTCTTGAGGAACGCGATCCTCGGACAACCGGGTGGCGAGCATCGAGAATTCAAACTCGTCCCGGAATGATCGAGCGTTGACTGCTCGAAACTGTAGGAGCGCTGAGGGCTTTGAAGCTGCCAAACCATTCATCACAGCTAATTTATCGCAATAAACTCGCGATAACAAGCCTACAGCAATACTATTCGGATTCTGATGTCCTCTCGAGCGACTTGATCATCTCGATGTCGATGTCTGGGCTCGTTGGTGGCGTACAGGTCCGAGAACGGCGCGGCAGCGGTCCAGTCGGCGGTTGAAGCTGGTTACCAGGTCGATATCACTATCAGCGTGGGCCTCGCCAGGAGCCGCCGACCCGAATAGCAACACCCGACCCGCCCCCTCAGCCACAGACTCAGCGACATGGGAAAAATACGCGAAATTTCTCGAGAAGATAAACCCCGCCATGCCCGGTAGAACCGGCCAGACGGGGAGGAGTTAGCGCAGTTTAGCAGTAGGGCTTGTTATCCTTGCGTCGCAAGGTGCAGCCGTTTAGACACCGCCACTGCCGACCTCCCGGTCCACACCCCAACCACCTGACAAGCAAACGGGGAGAAGCCCCGAAAAGCGGTTTACCCACGAGTGTGAAGGAGCGAGGTGCTAGGAAAAGTACGCTCCGATTAGTACCTAGTATTGCTATTGGTGCTCTGGAGTGTGGTCTGGCATCGCTAGCACCACGTGTTCCCGCTCTATCTCTTTGTGGAACCGCTTGGGTATTCGCGCCCAGTCCCGCGCCTCGATGAGGATTGGGATAGTGGACTCTCGCACCGCCTCCTCGAAGTCCACCAGTCGAGCAATCGGTAACTCTTTGAGTTCGGGACCCCGCAGTACGAGGTCGAGATCGCTGCCCTCGTGGCTCCGACCGTTCACCCGACTTCCGTAAGCCCACACTTCGGCCTCAGGCAGGTGCTCCCGCAGCAACGTCGTCAGGATGCGTCGGTGCCTAGTCGCAAGGTGCAACTGGTCAGTCATCGTTGGTCCGCTCGATCATGTCGGCGAGAGCACAGGCGTCTTCAATAAAGGCTGGCAACAGCCCGAGCGTGGCTTCCGCGAAATCCTGGCCGTAGTTGGGAGCCGTAAGGTTGCGGCTGTCGCGGTAGCCCAACCACCGCTCCACTGCCTCCGGCGAGATGAGATCGTGACGCGCTGCGTGGCGGAATAGGTCCTTGAACTGAAGACTGTCGGCCATCCTGTTACTGGCGAACCAGTCGGCCAGCACCTTGCGCAGCAAACTGCCCGACTGCGCTAACACAAGTTCAAACTCTTTGACACACGCAGCTCGGTAGATGTCGTACATAACTTCGTCGTCATCACCGTGCCGCTCGATTCCCTCAGCCGCTCGCTGGAGCGAATTGATGCAACGGCGCAGGAAGGTGGTGTCGATGTTCATCGCTATGAGACGCGGGTGCGTCGTCGCAGGTACTCGTCGAACATGGGCACGGTGAAGGCGATCACCCCATGGCGTGGCGAGTAGCACAGGCCCTTACGGATTAGAGAATCGCGCACCGGGCCGACTTGAGTGGTGTTCTTGCCTTGAGCTGCGGCTACTTCTCCAGAGGCGTAGTCCCCTGCCCCGACCTCGAGGCTGGCCATCGCGTACATATAGGCACGTTCCGCATCGGTCGTCCGGTCGAATCGGGCTCGGAAGAACCCGTTGTCTAGCTCATCGATTGCCAAGGGAATTGACGCTTCTACATCCTCAACGCTGATGACATCATCACTTTCGGCAGCAAGCCAAGCCTGTTTGCCAAACTCCTGCAAGAAGTACGGGTAGCCGTCAGTTAGCTCTTTGATTCGGGCTAGGGCGTCTGTGGTCCACTGGACACCTTCGGCTTTCGCAGGTTCGGCGAGGGCGGCTGCCGAAGCGGCGTCATCGAGACGGTCAACAGTGCGGAAATCAAACAATCTCTCAGCATAGGAGCGAGCCTCCCCGGCAAGCGCTGGGAGTGAGGGAAGCCCGGCGCCTGCGACCACAAAGGGAAGTCCTAGTTGGGATACTCGGTGAAGGCCCACGATGAGATTAGTCAAGTGCTCATTGCCGAGGAATTGCATCTCATCAATGGTTAACAGAACGCCGCGCTCTTGCTGTTGGGCGAGTTTCCCTGTTGCTACAAAAAGGTCAGTAAGGTCTCGGTCTAGCAGTCCCGAATCTGCAGTACCTACTTCCGGCTCAAGTCCTACCGCTAGCTCCCCTCCGCCGGGCACCTCCCAGCGGACCTGAAATGACCGCAATGCCCGCAGAGCCTCCTGCGCTAGGCCAGCACGAAGACGCCTCCCCGGCGAAAGGCGCAAGATTGCTCTCCGCACCAACTCTGCCGCAACAGAAACAAACTGGGTTTCCTCGGATACCTCGAGCTGCTCATGAACCCACTTTCCCCCCTCGGCAATACGGCCAAACTCGCCTAGCAATACGGTCTTGCCGACACCTCGCAGACCGGTCAAGACGACACTGCGAGCGTGATTGCCGATCGACAGTCGGCGGACGGCGATATCGAAGGTCTCTAGGTCAGCGTCACGGCCGACCAGCGCCGGCGGAGGATTCCCAGCCCCTGGGCTGTAAGGATTGCGCACCGGGTCCACATCTAGAGTTTATAGGCATTTACAGAGTTTATAAGAGGATAGCTTATAAACGCCGCAGATTCTTATAAATGGCTGATTCTGGCGCTGGCGCTAGGCGTGGGGCGGATTGCTGGCTGGGTATCGAGCGAGGGCCTTCCCTCGTTTGCTCGACACTTCGCCTAGGAGACAGTCATATCGGCGATGCGAGAGTTGGGGTTGTCTGGTCTGGTGTTGCCGCCGGACTGGTCGAAGGGGTCGTTTTCTGAGCGGTTCAGAGTTGACTCGGTGGCGCCTGCGTTAGTTGAGGACCGGTCGATTGCGTCGGTTGCGTGGTCTTTGGGATGCGGCGAGTCCTATCAACGCTGGCGAGTCAAGCGCACGACCGTGGCCGCCCACGCCACGCCAGGTCTGACCGATCTTGCGCGGGGGCGGGAGTGGCCGGTGGGTGTGGGTTACGCCGGTGGAGGCTCGACTGGGCTACCCAACCAAACCACGCGGCTACAGGTAATATTAGGATATTTAATATATTTTTATGTAGTATCACTCTGCTTGGGGTGGGAGCGCCGGGCTGCCCGGGCCGCCAGCAAGCAAACCGCCGACTAATATGGGAGACGAGCAATCATGGAATACGCAATCCTGGGACTCCTGACCTTCGGGTTCACCGCCGGGCTAACAATCATGATCTACCTAGACCGCCGAAACGTAGCCCGGCTCGACCAGTCCGAACAACGGACCGATAAACAATTCGAACGGGTCGACCAACAGTTCGAACGGTTCGGTCAACAGATGGAGCAGCGGTTCGAACGGATCGACCAACAGTTCAGAGAGTTCAGAGCCGAGGTCAATGCGAAGTTCGAGGCAGTCGACAAGAAGATCGAGGAATCGGCCAGGCACACCGACGGCCGCGTCGACAGACTCGACGGCCGCGTCGACAGACTCGACGGCCGCGTCGACCAACTCGCCGACTCGGTGAACAGACGCTTCGACGCGGTGAACAGACGCATCGACAAGCTTGCCGACGCTGTCATCGGACTAGCTAAGGGCATCGGCAGGGAAGAAGCACTCGGTATCGGCCGGGAAGAAGCACTCGCAGCCGCCGAATAACAGCCGCCTCCAAACATCAGGCTTCCGTGGCCGGTACTGCGAACACGTCACCCTCAACCACCCGATAAGCAATCAAGGGAAAGCCTCTCGCTGGAGCGAAGCGATGCGCGGAGGAGCGAGCGCCGGCTCGAGTTGTGCTTCTAGATTCTTGCCAAAGGAACGAATTCACCACTCGCTTGATCTCTCCTGACGCGGTTGGGCCACTTGGGCGATTGAGGCGGCCGGCCGGCTAGTTGGTTGAACGTTCCCCTAGCAGGGAAGCGGCGCCGGGGTCCACTATGGCGGTGAGCCTTGGATGCAGTTGCAGAGCGGAGGCGGGCACCGACTCGGTTATCGGCCGCTCTAGGGCTTGCGCTAGGGCGTGGGCCTTTGGCCGTCCGCAGGCGACTAGCAGCAACTCGGCCGCGGCGAGGATCGTGGCTATTCCTTGCGTGATGGCCGCTTTGGGAGTCTCCGTGATGTCACAGAAAAAGCGGGTGTTGTCTTGGCGTGTCTGTTGACTGAGTTGAACGACGCGCGTGGTGCTAGCTAAGGAAGATCCTGGCTCGTTGAAAGCGATGTGTCCGTTAGTGCCGATGCCTAGCAGTTGAAGCCCGATGTGGGCTTCGCGCACTCGCTGTTCGTAGTTGGCGCACTCGGCAGCTAGGTCTGGGGAGTGCGGGTTCGGGGCAAACACCGAGCCCGCTGAGAGGTCGGTGGTCTGGACTAGCAGCCGGTCGACGGTGTTGGCGAACGTTCGAGAATCGCCTGAGGGGAGGCCGATGTACTCGTCGAGCAGGTAGACCTCGGTGCGGGCGAGGCTCAAAGTGCCGGCTTGGCAGCGCCGCACCACTTCGGCGAAGGGTTCTTCCATCGTGGCGCCGGTGGCGACTCCCAGTACGGCAGGCGCTGCCTGGTTGACGAAGCGTTCGATGTGATCGGCCGTGAGCTGGGCTACTGCGGCCCGGTCGGGGGCTCGGAGGATGTTCACGGCCGCGCCAGCGGCTGAATAGCCAGCCGAACTACGGGGCGAGCCTTCCAGCTGCGGCCGCGGCGCCGACGATTCCAGCGTGGATTCCTAAATGTGCCGGGCTCACGGGCTGGGAAAGCTTCAGCCGCGAGGCGTATTGCTGGAACTTCTCGGTAATACCGCCGCCTAAAACCCACCGGGCCGGGTTGAGCAGCGATTCGAGCTGGTCAAAATAGGGCTGAGCGCGTTCGGCCCACTGAGCAGGTGTGAGGTCATCGGCAGAGATGGCCCGGCCCGAGGCGACATCCTCGAATCGGCCCGCCTGGTTGGCGATTCCGCCCAGCTCGGAGTCCCTGATAAGGCCTCTTTTGTGGAGTAAGGCGCTTCCGATGCCGGTGCCGAAGGTGAGCACGACGGTGAGGCCATCGTCAGTGAGTTCCGAAGAGCCGTAAAGCAGTTCGGCGAGTCCGGCGGCGTCGGCATCGTTGATAAGCACGGCCGCACCGTTGCTTTCGCTGCGTAGACAGTCCAGGGCGCCGGAGACCTCCCAAGAAGCCGACAAGTTCGGCGCATGACGCAGGTGCGACCCGGCAATAACTCCCGGGAGTGCTATGCCGACGCCATCCGCCCAGTCCTCGGCGGCTGCGATCTGGCGGACGAGGACCGCTACCTGCTCTGGTGTGGCGGCGTCGGGTGTCTGCACGTTATGTATGGGTGCGGCGAGCTGTCCGCTGCGGAGATCCACGATGGCACCCTTAATGCTGGTACCGCCCACATCGATGCCAAGCTGCATCTGGGGCCCGGGATCGCCGGCGAGGGGAACTCGGCTAAACGCAGCCACCGGGTCGGATTCGGGACCAATACTACTCATACGCACCGCTCATAGGCCGGCCTGCTGAGACTTGGCTCCGGTGATGTAAGCAACCAGGTCGTCCTTAGTCACCTCGCTGACATCAACCTCGGCGGTCTTGCGTCCTTGGCGCAGAACCACAGCCCGGTCGCAGACCTCGGTGACCCGGTCCATGTTGTGGGTGACGAGCAGCACAGCCGCTCCACCAGCGCGCAGATTCCGGATTAGCTCTAAAACCCGTGCCGCCTGTTCCACGCCGAGGGCCGCCGCGGGTTCGTCGAGCATGACGATCTGCCGGCCCCAGGCCGAAGCTCGTCCGATTGCGACTGCTTGACGCTGGCCTCCCGAGAGTGTGCCCATGGGATGGCGCAGAGAAGCGATACGGATTCCGAGCCGGTCGAGTATGTGCTCGGTCTCGGCACGCATGCGCTTCTTGTCGAGCACCCCCAGCCAGGCTCCGATTCGGCCGCCGCGAGTGTGCTCGCGATTAAGGAAGAGGTTCTCTGCAACATCCAGCGTGTCGATGACCGCAAGGGTCTGGTGGACAGTCTCGATGCCCAGCTCTCGGGCCACGTCGGGGGAAGTAACGGCAGTCTCAGCGCCGTCGATTCGCACGATGCCGCCGTCGGGTCTGTAAACGCCAGCGACGCATTTCACGAAGGTGGACTTGCCAGCGCCATTGTCGCCCAGCAGGGCCGTCACCTTGTTGTAGTGGAGAGCGAGAGTCACCTGATCAAGGGCCTGAACCGCACGAAACGACTTGCTCAAGCCTTCAACCGCTAGGGCAGGCACAGCGGCGTTCATGACTTAGGTCCGAAAGACACTTCGTCGCCAAAACAGTTCCAAATGCCAGCAACACGGGGGTCGCTAGTAGCTACTCCGGCGAGTCCTACGACGAAGGCGCGGGTTACGAAGGCTTGGATTCGGAAGCCGAAAATTACGCTGGCGCCCTCCTCAAGATTGCGCTGGTCCGGCGGTGTGAGCCGGGCGTAGTAGTCGATCGCCGCAGGAGACGGCATCTCCACGGGCACGGGAGGGGTGTCAATCTGCGATGGGTCCTCGGCAACGAGCGCTCGCACCTCATAGTCGCTGAACACCGGGTCGATGTACAACCCTCCCCCGAAGCACAAGGGCTGGCCATGGTGGAGGTGGGCAATTTCGCTGAGGTAGCAGACGGCGGGCACTTCGGGTAGGTCGTCGTGGACATGCAGCGGGGTGGTGCCGCTGAGACCGTGGCCTGGCTCGACTTGGGTTGCGCCCGCTTCGGCCAGCAGCGCCAGCACCTGAGTTGATGTGGTGCCGGGTGCGTTGAGCTGCAGCTCTTCGGGGCATTCTTTATAGCCCCCGTGGCGGCGGGCGATTTCAGCGCCGCGGACCAAAGTGTTCATGTTAGGAGTCAGCCGAACCAGCCGAGAGGCTTCGTCGTACAGCAGCGCAGGGAACGTGGTGAGCCCGGCAAATGCGGCCCCTTGGAGGGTGCCGATATGGCGGATCATCGCCGGGAGTTCGCTCAACGGAATGCCGCCTTCGTGGCCGGGGTAGAACTCGTCGGCGTCGTCAAAGACTCGAACCAGCAACCGCTGAGTGAGACCCCGATCAGCAGCAGCTGCTGACGCTTGGGCCGCTTTGTTGCGCGAGAACACTGTCCAGTAATCGGGAGCCAGGGCGGCTGCTTCGGCGACCTCGCCGTGCGGCACCTGCACTAGATGCCCAAGGTGCGCCAAGTTGTGACCAGCGCGGACAATCGGTCGGGCGCAGGCCATGTCCACGGCTACGAAGCCGTCGACGCCACCAGCGGCTATGGCGTCCAGCGCCGCGGCCCCCCGACCGATCTGCTTAGTCATCGCAAACACTTTGAGACCCAAGTCGCTGGCGGCACGGCAGAGAACTTCGGTATTAGCCCTGATGGTGTCGAGATCGACCACGTAGCTGTTAGCCGGAATCCGCCCGGCTTGGTGCAGTTCGACAGCCGCTTGGACGAATCTGGGGTTGCGCCGCAGTAGCGATCTCAGGAACACCTCAGGTCTCCTTCTGTTCTCGCATGCTCAATGCCACTGCAAGAATGATGATTGCGCCTCTGGCGATGAGCTGGTCCGCAACTCGCAAGCCCATGAGGATCAGGCCGTTGTTGAGCATGGCCATGACGATCGAGCCAGCTATAGCACCCACGACCGAAGCCCGCCCGCCGAACAGGTTGGTACCGCCGATCACTACTGCGGCGATCACCGTCAGCAGTAGGTTCTCGCCGAGGTCGTGGCGGCCGATCGCCAGGCGGCCAGCGAGCAGCATCCCCGCAAGCGATGCCGCTAAGGCGCTGGCCATCAGCGCGGTGATGCGAATGCGATTTGAGTTGATGCCCACCGCCGAGGCGGCGGAACGATCGGCGCCGACGGCGAGCACGTGGCGGCCCCAGCGCAGCTGATGCAAAGCCAGATGCCCGAAAGCGCCGATGACAACGGTCCAGATCACCAGTGATGAGATCGGGCCCACCGAGCCGGCGCCGAACACAGCCAGGTAGGCGTCATTGCGGATCGGCAGCGACTGCAAGTTGTTTAGGTTGCGTGCAATACCACTGACTACACCCAGCATCCCCAAGGTGACCAAGAACGACGGAATACGGACCTTGACGGAAATAAACCCGTTCAAAGCCCCAATGCCGAGACCGACGGCCAGAGTAATGGCAACCCCGCCGGCGAACCCGAAGCTGCCTACGGTCTCAGCCACCACCAGCGACGACAGCGCTGCTACCGATCCGATCGAAAGGTCGATTTCTGCTGCGCCCAAAGCGAACGCCATACCTACTGCCATCACGGCGATTGGTGCCGCTTGGCGGCCGATGTTCAACAAGTTCGAAGCGGAAACGAACCCGTTGTCTCGCAACAAGACAGCGAACAGAACGAAGATCAGCACAGCCGCGGCGTACACCACGTACTGGCGAGGAGCTGCCAGTCGCCAGCGCCGGAATCGTTTGATCACAGACTCAGTCAACAGGGTGACCGCACCTCAATCGTGGGGTCTCAGTCGTGGGGCTACGAGTGAATCCTCGCGTCCCGCCGACGACTTCCGCCAGCGGGACGCGAGCCCACGGGGAGAGCTATTACTTCAGCGGCCCAGTGCGTCTAGCACCTCTTCGGGCGGATCAGCAGCAAGCGACTGCTGGTAGCCCTCCACGATGTTGTCTGCCGTCACGCCGATAGCAGGCACTACGGCGAACGCTGGCGCCGGTTTACCCAGCAGACCGTAGGCGCCTTCTAGTGCCATTGTGCGTCCGAGGTTGTAAGCCTCATCAGCCGCGATACCCACAACGTTGCCGCCCTCGACCAAGTCCAAGGAGACGTTGGTGTCTAGGTCCATGGTTACGAGCGCTACATCGGAAGCACCCGCCGCTCGCAACGCCGCCAGCACGCCGTCGGCCGGACCAGCGGACCACGGCGCGTAGATGCCGTCCAGGTCGGGATGGAGTGTCAGCATGGCCGTGGCAATCTCCTCAGCCGCCGCTGGGTCTGCCAGGCCCTGCTCAGCAACGATGGTGATGCCAGGGTAGTTGATCTCCATCCAAGCCTTGAACGCCTGATCGCGCTGATTGGTGACGTAATAGGCCGCGTCGTGGAAGATGAATCCCACCTCGCCTTCGCCGCCTAGCGCATCGGCCAGAAGATCGGCTGCAGTAATGCCCATAGCTGCTAAATCGTCGGTGACGATGCCCACGTAGTCCTCGCCGTGCACATACCCCTGGGGGATGTTGGACAAGAACACAAGCTGCACACCCGCCTCGACTGCAGGCCGGAACGCTTCGGCGCCGGCATCGGGACCGATTGCAAGGCTGATGATGATGTCGGGATTCTGTGCCATAACTGTCTCGACATCGTTGGCCTGCTGCGCGGCGTCGAAGTTGGCGTTCGTCTCGGCAATCACCTCGATCCCCAGCTCGGCGAATGCGTCGCGTGCACCCTGGCTGACCGCGTCGGTGAACGCTCCAGCCGTGTGCCACAGCAGCGCGGCGGTGTAGTCGCCCTCCTGGACCTCGGCAACTTCGGAGTCGCTCAAGCTGACCTCGCTGGAAGGCACCGCCTCCTCGCCGCCGGGACCTTGGGTCTTTGGCGGCTCGGGCGCCGGTTCTGGCTCTGGTGCTGGTGTCGGGGCAGGCGCCGGTTCTGGGGCCGGCGGGGGCTCGGTTGCTGGTTCGGGGGCAGGCGCCGGCGGGGGCTCTGGGGCCGGTTCAGGCGCAGGTGCTGGTGGCGGTGCTTCAGCAGTAGTCACCGGAGTCGCATCGCCGTCGTCATCGCCGCATGACACAGCCACCATGACGAACGCCGCCAGCAGCGACAGCCACAGCAGAAGCTTGGATGCCCGTTTGTTTTTGGTCATGTTCCCTCCCAGGGTCCGTGTTGTTTACAGATCTGTGGCCTCACACCACTCGGCAATGAAATACGCCAGGGTCCGGGTGGCCGTTATTAGCTCTTTGATGTCGAGCCGTTCGAATGGGGTGTGACAATGCGAAATGTCACCAGGAGCGAAATAGACACCGGGAATGCCGGCGTCACGCAGGAATGGCTTCTCGGACCAATAGGGGGCGCCTTCAATGCGCGCTGGGTGTCCGCTAACGGCCTCGATAGACCTTGCAAGGGCCTTCACGCCGGGATGGTCGGCGGTCACCTCGTCGGGAGTGCCGCCCACTGGGTGATCCCGAGAGGCACTAAAGCACACGTCGCACTCCACGCCGTGGCCCAAGGCGACCTCCTCAGCAAGAAAGCGGATCTGCTCTGCCGCGTCGTCCAGGCTCTCGCCGGGCAGCACTTTGCGGATCAGAGACAGTTCGAAGCGTCCCGGCACGGCGATGTTGCCACCAGAGTTCACCGAGGTGACCAGCAAGAACGCCTCGCCTAGCAACTCGTGGGCTGGAACTGCGCGGCGCAAAGTGTCTGAATAGGTCCACAGGCGCCCAAGCAGCTCATGGCCCGCCCTCAAGGCGTCCACGCCCAACTCGGGGCGGCCGAAGTAGGCCGACACCCCGATGTAGCGGACATCTGCAATCAGAAAGCCCATCTGCGCGGTGTAGATCGCCGAGGTTGTCGGCTCGGTGTAGATGGCAAAGTCGGCCGCCGGTAGCGGACCGCTACGCCCTTCTACCGCTGCCCGGATTCCCGCGGAGACTCCGCTAGCGGGCTGCCCCGACTCTTCGTCGGACACAAACAGTGCTGAAACCTTGCCTGTAGGCCTCAACCCGGCGCGCCGAACGGCGCTGACGGCTTCGATGGTTGCACAGATGCCTGCCTTCTGGTCAGCAACCCCGCGGCCCCAGATCTCGCCTTCGATCACGTGCGCGCCGAACGGGTCCGCCCGATCGGTGCCCTGCCAATGCTGCGGCCAGTCCTCGGTTGTGACGGTGTCTAGATGACCGGCTAGCAGCAGCGACCTGCCCGAGTCGCCACCTACAGTGCCCCAGACGTTCGCCCGACCCGGCTCGAACTCCACAAGATCGGCTTCGTCGAATCCGCCGGTGGCATTCATGGTGTCCAGCACCCAGCGGCCAAATGCCTCTTCGTTCGGCGTGACGCTCGGAATGCCGACCGCTTGGCGCACGAGCCGGACGACTTCATCGCCATCTACCTCAGCTGCGGCGCGTTCGGTGGCCAGGCTCACTGCTGCGCTCCGAGCACTTCGGATATGAGCGACTCACGCACGTACCGCTGCGCCATCGACGCTGCGCCGATGAGCGCCGCCCGCTCTCCCAGCCTTGACGCCATCAACTCTGGGACGATCGCCAGCAGACCTGAGAGACGCTCACCTATAGCGTCTACCAATAGCGGGTCCGCACCGACCGGACCGCCGAAAACGATTCGAGTCGGGTCGGCAATCAGGCAGAGATGCGACACTGCCAACGCCATGGCATCAGCAACCTGGCTGAAGACCGCCGCTGCCGCCGAATCGCCACGGTTCGCCGCGGCGAAGATCTCCCGAACCCCGGCGCCAGAGTCCAGGCTGGACTCGTGGCCTTCCTCGATGGCGCTGCCTAGACGCTTGCGGATCGACGGAGCCGACGCCATGTCCTCAAGCGTCACCGGCGGCTTACCGGCCGCTGGCATCGACACCACTAACGATCCCAACTCGCCTGCCGAGCCAGTGCCACCGCGATACAAAGTCCCCCCGACCACCAAGCCCAGGCCGATGCCGGTTCCAGCGAACACGGCGGCAAAATCTCCGCTGCCATCCTCTTCGCTGAGGCTGGTCAACTCGCCCAGCGCGGCCAGGTTGACGTCGTTCTCGACGAACACCGGAGCGCCGACTTTCTCTTTGAGAAACTGCGCCACTGCCACGTCGTCGAAGCCAGGCAGGCTCAAGGACTGCTCCACCCGGTCTAGTTCGGGCCGGTAGATTCCCGGCACCCCAAGGCAGACTGCATGACACGTCGAACCCGACGCCGCCAGCATTGGCGAGACTACCTCGACCAGTTGCTCTAGGGCCGAGAGCGCATCAGGGCCGGTAGTTACCTCGACCTCGGTGACCACGTTACCCAGCAGGTCAGCGAGGCCTACTAGCAGTCTCGTAGCGCCAACCTCGGCTACGACGCAGTGTCGGGCCGATAGCACCAACTCGTAAAGCGCCGCAGGTCGTCCAATCGATCCCGAACGGTCGCTGGCTTCTGCCAGACGAACCAGCCCCGCCGACTCCATGTCCGCCATTAGCGCCGACACCGTGGGCTTCGACAACCCGGTAGCACGAGAAATCTCGGCGCGAGAAATAAGCCCCGGATGAGAATCAAACAGCACACCAGCAATCCGCTGCCCACTCAGCAGCCGTAACATCGCCGATCCCGACGCCTTCGTCATATTGTTAGTAACACTACCTTACAAATAGGAGATGTCAAGACAGCAGCTAGACGGTCAGCGCGTCTCTTGGTTCAGATCGAGGGGGTTACGCCAACGCAGTCCCGGGAAGTTGCTTTAGCCGGTGGGGGTGTCGGTTGGTGGGCCTGTGACCGTGTTTTTGGTAGTGTGGGTGTCTTCGGTCATGTGGATGGCGGTGTTTGGGCAGGTTATGTCGAACCGTATTACGACACGGTTCTCGGCGTCCTGGCTGGTGGCGAGGTTGCGTTTTTGTGTAGCCGCGGCAGTAGCGCAACCCTGGGGCAGGTCTGACACCGCTACGGTGACCACACACGGCTCGGCTTGGTAGTTCAACGCGTGACGGGCGGCTCCGAAGCGGCCATCCGCGCTCTCAGCGCCGACTGTGCCCAGCACCGACTCAGAAATATTGAAATACCCCTCATGCAACGTCACCACCGATGGCGATGTCGCGTGGCCGCTGGTACCGCAAGACCGGCCCTCAGTAAACGAATAACGAGCCGACCCGCCGCCAGGATCACCGGTAACGCTCTGCGTCACATACACACCCCTCTTAGCCACTTTCACGCTATGAGTCAAACACAACGGGCCCGCCACGACTGCTTTCACATCATCAGAACTACCCAACCAGCCATCAACACCCAACCCAACAACGACCCGCTTGCCGCAATCAGCAGCCGAAGTAGCCACAACACCACCAGCCACCAGCTTCGCAGCCGGCGACAGCACATAAGAACCCACACGACCCTCTGTCGAGCCCTCACTAGCAGCAACAAACCCAACAGGCAAACCAGTCACAACATCGTAGCGGCAAACCCGCCCCGACGGTCCCGCCTCCTTGACCACACTCAAATACGCGACAACCCTGTCATCATTACGAGTAAAAGTACCATTCCCCTCCACCCGAGTGCGCGTGCTAACAAAACGACAAGCCGCAGCAGAACCATCCACCGGAACAGCTGAAACCCTAAACGAAGTAGCCAACACCGCGCCCACACTCGGATCAGAACCCAAATACGCCCCATCCGGATCCCTAAACCAAGACGACCCCCCAACCGAAACCGACGAACCAACAACCACCCGCACAACAGCCATAACAGACCGAGACCCAGCCACCCGCGTATCAGTAGCCGAGGAACCCACATCGCCAGGCAAATGCACCCGCGGGGGCAACACAACCGGATTAGGAGTAACTCCATCACGACTACCCGGATTATTAGTATCAGCCGAAACAGCGTCCGACGCTCTACTGTTACCATTACTGTTCTGAGCCCGCACCCGGAAAAAGTAACGCGTCCCACTATCCAAACCAGTCACCGTATAAGAAACAGTACCCGAACCCGAACCAGGAATACTAGTCCAACTACCCCAAACAGCACCCACCAAACTAACAGGATTCTTACTCAACTGATACTGATACCCAGTAATCGAATTATCACCAGGATCCGACCACGACAAAACCACCGAACTACTACCCCCCACCACCGCAGACAACCCAGACGGCATCGCCGGCAGCGCCAGAGTAGTAGTATAAACCGCAACCGCGGCCGACGCCTGACTGTTACCATTAGCGTTCTGAGCCCGCACCCGGAAAAAGTAACGCGTCCCACTATCCAAACCAGTCACCGTATAAGAAACAGTACCCGAACCAGGAATACTAGTCCAACTACCCCAAACAGCACCCACCAAACTAACAGGATTCTTACTCAACTGATACTGATACCCAGTAATCGAATCATCACCAGGATCCGACCACGACAAAACCACCGAACTACTACCCCCCACCACCGCAGACAACCCAGACGGCATCGCCGGCAGCGCCATAGTAGTAGTATAAACCGCAACCGCGTCCGACGCCTGACTGTTACCATTAGCGTTCTGAGCCCGCACCCGGAAAAAGTAACGCGTCCCACTATCCAAACCAGTCACCTTATAAGAAACAGTACCCGCACCCGAACCAGAAATACTAGTCCAACTACCCCAAACAGCACTCCCCAAACTAGTAGGACCCTTACTCAACTGATACTGATACCCAGTAATCGAATCATCACCAGGATCCGACCACGACAAAACCACCGAACTACTACCCCCCACCACCGCAGACAACCCAGACGGCATCGCCGGCAGCGCCATAGTAGTAGTAGTAGTAGTCGCAGTAGTAAAAGCCGAAACCGCGTCCGACGCTCTACTGTTACCATTAGCGTTCTGAGCCCGCACCCGGAACAAATAATACGTCCCACTATCCAAACCAGTCACCTTATAAGAAACAGTACCCGCACCCGAACCAGAAATACTAGTCCAACTACCCCAAACAGCACTCCCCAAACTAGTAGGACCCTTACTCAACTGATACTGATACCCAGTAATCGAATCATCACCAGGATCCGACCACGACAAAACCACCGAACTACTACCCCCCACCACCGCAGACAACCCAGACGGCATCGCCGGCACCGTCGCGCTCTGCGCCTCACCGTTCCCAGAAGCAGAAGCCACGACAACCGCAGACACCAACGCGCATACCACAACCACCGCCGCGGCCAAACGACCACCCGACACCCCAACCGGACCTTCAAACCCAGTCCTTGACACGTACATATGTTTTTACTCCCACCCCCCCCCCCGTCGCTCCAGGGAGTGGAGGAGACCCAGCTGATCTGCCCCGAAATCCTATACCACGTCAGAACACACTTAGAGGATTTAAAACAAACTAGCCGCGCGCCAACCGTGCCATCCCACCTAAAAGCTGTCTCGGGGCTTTTCCCCCGCTTGTCTCGTCGTTAGGAGGTAGTCATGCCCGAGATGAGAGAATCGGGTTTGTCGGTCAGGTGTTACTGCGCGACCTCCCGAAATCTCGATTCGCCGCAACTCGCTCCAACGCTGTCTGCGTGAGGAGTGCAGGAGCGAATACGTGCCCGTAAAAAATGGCGGTGCCAGCGGGTAGGTTGCTGATGATGCGTCGCTGCGTCGCGGTTGTCTTCCCCGCTGTGCTTCTTTTCCTGCTGCTGTGGGGAGCCAACGCCGCAGCCCAAACTACAGATGATCCGGGCACTTCCCCGCCGACCGTGCTGGAGGGGACTTTGCGGCTGGGGTTCAACCAGTTTTTCGCAGGCGTGGAAATCACGGTCGAGGATTCGTCCGGTACCCGGGTGGGGCAGGCCACCAGCAACTCCGACGGGCAGTGGGCGGTCGAGGTTCCTGTTGGAGGGACCTACAAAGTCATCCTGAACGAGAACACCCTCCCCGAGGGAATCGGGTTGCGCGGTAATCAAGAACCTACCGCCGAAGTGACGGTTGACGCCGGAGAGTCTCTAGGGGTGGTCTTCGCGGTAGGCGATGCACCGAAAGGCACTCCTTTTGGTGAACGGTTCGCCCAGACGGTGTTCAACGGCTTCAAATTCGGTCTGATCATCGCCATGAGCGCGGTCGGCTTGTCGCTGATCTACGGGACCACCGGGTTGGTGAACTTCGCCCACGGTGAGCTGGTCACCTTCGGAGCGGTAATCGCCTGGTACTTCAATAGCTCCTGGGGAGGCCTAAACCTGATCTTCGCCGCGATCCTGGCCATGGTCGTGTGCGGGATGCTGGGCGCTGGACTGGAGTCGGGACTGTTTCGCCCGCTGCGGGCGCGGAAGCTGGCGATATTCCAGTTTGTGGTCGTCACAATCGGCTTGTCGCTACTGATTCGGCAGCTCATTCAACTTTTCTTCGGGGCCGAACCCTTGCCCTACCGCGACTTTCAGGTGCAAAAACGGTGGGAGTTCGGACCGTGGGCAATCACCCCTCGAGAGCTGACCACCGTCGCGGTCATTCTCGTAGTGCTGATAATTGTGGGGCTGATGCTCCAGCGGACTCGGTTCGGGAAAGCCACTCGAGCGGTGGCCGACAACGCCGAATTGGCCTCGGTGTCGGGAATAAACGTGAACCGGGTTGTGCTCATAGTGTGGGTGATAGGAGCAGCTCTGGCCGGGTTGGGGGGAGTGTTCGTGGGGTTGGACTCCGACATCGACCCTTTCCTGGGCTTCCAACTCCTTCTACTCATTTTCGCCGGAGTGGAACTCGGCGGAATGGGCACGGCCTACGGCGCGCTGATCGGCTCTATCATCATTGGCCTATTAACCGAGATCAGCACACTTTGGATCTCGCCGGAACTCAAGTTTGTGGTCCCACTGACAGCCCTCATCCTAGTTCTGCTGTTGCGCCCCCAGGGCTTGTTTGGAATCAGGGAGCGGGTGGGTTAGATGAGTCTTGCTCCGACACCAGGGCAGGCGGTCTAAATGGACTTCGACATCATTTTCGGTAATGCCGCCCGAGCAGCCTTAGGGCCCGAAGCGGTGATCTTGTGTTTGGCCGCTATCGGTCTGAACGTGCATTTCGGCTTCGGTGGCCTGCTGAACATCGGGCAAGTGGGATTTCTTATGCTGGGGGCATACGGCACCAGCGTCACAGTGGCCACCTTCGGCTGGTCACTGTGGTTGGGTATCCCCATAGCTCTGTTCCTGTCCCTGGCCTTGGCGGTGGCCCTGGGGATCCCCACGCTGAGGCTTCACCCGGTGATGTTCGCCATCGTCACCATTGCCAGCGCGGAGATAATTCGTATCCTTATCGGCTCCACCGATGCCATTGGGCTGACCGGTGGGCCGCTCAGCGTGAGCTTCGACGCCAGCGCATTCTTCGATCTGAACCCCTACGCCGACGGCCCCCAGGATCGCTACGGCGTCGGCACCTTCTCGTTTACCGGGCAACAGATGTGGGTCATAACCGTAGGGTGGGCTCTAGTGGCGCTCATCAGCTTGGGCGTGTTCTTGATCGTGCGAAGCCCGTGGGGGCGGGTGCTGAAGTCCATCCGAGAGGACGAAGACGCTGCCCGCAGTCTGGGTAAGAACGTGTTCATTTATAAAATGCAAGCCCTGATCATCGGTGGGGTCATCGGCGGACTAGGCGGAGTCATAGATGCCATCAAGACCTCGGGGGCTGACCCCAACGGCTTCCGCCCGCAGGTTACCTTCTTTGCCTACACCGCCTTGTTGTTAGGAGGGGCGGCGACCTACCTGGGACCGGTACTGGGGGCAGTCCTGTTCTGGTTCCTGCGGGAGTGGATCGAATCGTTCTTGCGGCAACTGACCGCCGAGAGCTGGATGCCCAATCCGGTGGCCGACTTCCTCGATGGCTCCGAGGGAATCATTAGCGTGGCTCTGGTAGGCGTGGCCCTGGTGGTGCTTATGGTGTTCCGACCCCAAGGAATCGTGGGTAACCGCAGAGAAATGCAACTCGATGCCCAATGACATGGTCCCCGAAGTTACCTCGGCGGTGACAATGACTATCGAGCCGGAACCTATTCTGACCGTCACCCCAGTACCCGGTGTGGCTAAACCCAACCCCATCTTGACCATTGAGGGGCTAAAACGGAGCTTCGGCGGGGTAACTGCGGTGGATGTGGACCATCTCGAGTTCGAACGGGGGATAGTCACCGCCCTGATCGGCCCCAACGGCGCAGGTAAAACCACCATGTTCAACCTGCTTACCGGCTTCAACCAGGCCGAAAGCGGCCACTGGACGTTCAACGGTAAACCAGCTAAATCCTTGCCCCCTGACCGTCTTGCCCGCCTGGGCATGGTCCGTACCTTTCAACTCACCAAGTCGCTGGCCAAACTCTCTGTGCTGCAAAATATGCTGCTAGGCGCTCCCGACCAGACCGGTGAGCGGCTATGGGCCGCCCCGTTCCGCAAGTTGTGGCAGGCCGAGGAGCAGGCCAACACCGAGCGAGCTGAAGAGCTGCTAGAACAATTCAACCTGGCCCACAAGCGCGACGAACTGGCCGGAACCCTGTCGGGGGGTCAGCGCAAGCTGCTAGAGATGGCTCGGGCGCTGATGTCTAAACCGGCGCTCATCATGCTGGACGAGCCCATGGCCGGAGTCAACCCCGCCCTGGCCCAGTCACTTATGGGTCACATAACCCAACTAGCCATGACCGGGGTGAGCGTGATTTACATAGAGCACGATATGGACGTGGTGTCGGGCATCAGTGACTGGGTAGTCGTGCTGGTCCAGGGAAAGGTGATAGCCGAGGGAGGTCCGTGGAAGGTAATCCACGACGAAAAAGTCATAGATGCCTACCTAGGCCGACAACAAGATGCTGAGAGACCATGACCGGAAAGGGACAGCAAAGCTCGAAAGAAGCCTCGCTAACTATGGACAAAACCGACCTGCTCCTATCGGTCGATGACGTGGTGGCCGGCTACCTGCCGGGTATCAACATCTTGAATGGGTGCTCTCTGGAACTGCGCCGGGGAGAAATCGTAGGAGTTATCGGACCGAACGGGGCAGGCAAATCTACGTTGCTGAAAGCCATCTTCGGGCTGGTGGAGATTAGGGAGGGGAGCGTCCGCCTGGACGGGGACGAAATCGCTGGCCTGAACCCCCACGAATTAGTAGCTCGAGGCATCGGATTCGTTCCACAGTCCGACAATGTGTTCCCTCGGCTATCCATCCGAGAGAACTTGGAGATGGGGATATTCCAAACTCCCCAACTATTCGCCTCCCGCCTAGAGATGGTTACCGAGCTATTCCCGATGCTGGCCGAACGCAGTGCTCATCGGGCTGACGGGCTATCGGGAGGGGAACGCCAGATGGTGGCTATCGGCCGAGCACTGATGATGGCCCCCACGGTTTTATTGCTAGACGAACCTTCTGCCGGCCTCTCCCCCATTTACCAAGACAAGGTGTTCGAAAAGATGACCACAATCGCGGAACGTGGCATATCTATCATCATGGTCGAGCAGAACGCCCACCGCTGCCTGCAGACTTGTGACCGAGGCTACGTTCTCGACCAAGGAGTCAATGCCTACACCGGCACCGGCCAGGGACTGCTTAATGACCCTAAAGTGGTCAGCCTCTATCTGGGTACCCTGCTGCCTAATCCGAGCAAGAAGAAGAAAAAGGAAGATCAGGAACCAGAGTAGAGACTCAGTTCATGCTGGACAGGTCCACGTCCTGGCTGTCTATAGGAACGAGTACGCCATCTTGGAACTCGGCAATTATGTAACGTCCCCAGGTGGGGTCGCCGACATTATCTAGTTCCAGCGGTCCCGACACTCCGTCGTAATCGATGTCCACACCATCGGCAATTAGAGCGGCGCACTCCTCGTAGTTATAGCACTTGGTCCCATCCCGGGTGATACCCTGAACCTCTGCCATGATGGCCGGACCATCGGTAGAGGAAGCGGCCAGCCAAGCCAGTACCAGCACCACTACGCAGTCGTAGGACTGACCGCCAAAGCTGACCTTGTTGCCGGTTTCTTGAGCGACACGAGAGCTGAACTCCTCCCCACCGGCAGCGGAGAAGAGAATCATACCGTCTAGCACGTTAGGATTTGATGGGTCCACCTGCTCGTCCAGGTCGGGATCGTAAAGACCGTCCGCCGCATAAATGGCATTGGGCGGCACCCCAGCTTCCAGCAAGCCTCGAATTATCTGAGTGCCTTCGCTGAAACTGATAAGAATAATCGCATCGGCCCCCATGCCGTTGGCTTCCTCAACGGTGGCGTCGAAGGATCCTGCGTCTTCGTCGTAGGAGATAATCCGTGAATCGATCCCGACATCGGCCAGGTTGGACTCAGCCAGCTTGGCCAGTGCGTTACCGTAATCGTCGGCTCTAGCCACAATAGCCACGTTGGTGGCTCCGCCTAAGGCCACTCTATTGGCCATCAGAGGTGCGACTGCATCATCGGGAGGCACTGTACGGAAGTAGAAATCGGCGTTGTCCTGGGTGCTGAACGACGGAGATGTATTTGAGGGCGAGCACTGGGGGATCTTGGCATCGTGCAGGGTTTGGATAAACGACTGCGAAACCCCCGAAGCGGCCGCCCCCAGAATCACGTGGGCACCTTCGCCTAGTAGACGGTTGACCGTCTCAGGAGCTACATCCGGGTCGGTGGCGGTGTCGCCGGTCAGCATCCTCACGTTCCCACCCGCAGCCTGAATATCCTCGACCGCTAGCCTGGCGGCCACCACCATCGGCGGTGCCAAGAAAGCAATAGAGCCGGTCTCGGGGAGAGCTCGACCGATGACCAACTCCCCGTCATCGCCCGTGGGGTCATTGTCTTCGGTCGGGGCTGGAGCGGCCACGGACTCCTCGGTCGTGGATGTCGTAGCCATAGGTTCCGCCGAGTCAGTGTCACCGTTCCCGCAGGCAGCAGCGAACAGTGCAGCTACCACTGCCAATACAACTAAGCTGAGAAGTGTATTTGTATTTCTTTTCTGCATTAAACCAGCCTTAGAACCAAGTCGGTTAAGTCATCATACTTACGAGTCGCTGGGCGAGTAATCCTCGACCCTGACTACCTCGATAGCACCATCACGCACCTCGGCAATAGCATAGCGACCTACTGTAGTATCGCCCACATCGTCCAACTCTAACGGACCAGAGGCACCGTCGTAGTCGATATCCAGACCTTGGCTTAGCAAAGTAGCACACACCTCGAAAGAAGTGCACTTTTGGCCGTCTCGAGTTACGCCCGAAACTTCGGCTATCAGCTCAGGGCCGGCGGTGGTGCCAGCAGCCAGGGCGGCCAGGGCCAGCACCGTTATACAATCGTAGGCTTGACCACCAAATACGATGTTCCCGCCTACGAACTCCGACAACCGCTGGTTGAACTGTTGGCTGCCCGAAGCGGCGTAGACCGTGAAACCATCCAGCGCCTCGGGGCGGCCCGGACTCACTCGGGAGGGCAACTCCAAGTCGTACATCCCCGCACCCCCGTGTATAGCGCTGGGCGGGACACCTTCTTCCAACAGACTCCGGACTATCTGCGCTCCTTCGGCAAATGCCAGCACCGCGACGGTGTCTGCCCCTACCTCTTTTGCCACCAAGGCGGTGTCCTGGAAGTTGGAGGCATCCTGAGAAAAGAACACAACCTCGGAAACAATGTTGCTCTTAGCTAACCAAATCTCCAACTGCTCGGCTAGGGACTGACCCCAATCATCGGATCGGGCCAGGATGGCAACCATGGTGCCCCCGTTCCGAGCAATGTTCCCGGCCATAATCGGAGCGTCTACTTCGGTGCTAGAGACGGTTCGGAAAAAATACTCAGCATTAGCCTGGGTGCTGAAATGATGAGAAGTGTTAGATGCCGCGCATTGAACTACTTGAGTTTCGTACAAGGTTTGGATAAACGACTGGGAGATCCCTGATGCCGCCGCGCCGAAAATTACATCGGCTCCTTCTCCCAACAGTCGGTTGACGGTCTCCCCCGCTATATCCGGGTCGGTACCCGAATCGCCGCGTAGCACATTGATCTGACCTCCAGCCGCTCGGATATCCTCTAAAGCCAAGTTCGCGCCCGCGTTCTCGGGCGGAAACAGATAGCTGAGTGATCCAGTCTCCGGCAGCACGATGCCTATGGTTAGCTCGGGAGCAGCGGCCAGATACTCGGCCAGCCCAGCAGGGATCGTATCAGAAGTTACAGGTTCGGAGGTACTCGACAGCGACTCCGGTACTTCGGTCGTCGCCGGCGTAGTGACTTCCGTGGCGGTGCCGCCGTCCCCAGGGTTAGAGCTATCGGCACAGCCGGCTGCCAGTACGACCACTAACATCATAGAATAGCCACGTAGTATATTACGTCGTATATGTCGCACTATCCACTTCCACTTTGGCTAACACCTTACGGGCGTAGGATATCGAAGGATCGGTATCTTCAATCAGCCTCACGCTCATAACCGCACACTACCCCGGTCGGCCTTACACCACCAGATGCGAGACTGATCGGTGCGGTTAGTACTAGAATCAGTGTGAGGGAATTAGGGCTTTGAACGCCTTTACCTGGTCGGTTATGGCTCGCTCGGTGGGTAGGCGCTCGATGCTTGAAGCGCCGAAGAACCCGACGCTAGTAGGCAGGCGTGCCAGCGCATCCCCCACGTTGGTTGGCTCGTCGAAGGGTCCGCCGTGGCAGATGACCAGGATGTCGTGACGCACAGCGCGTCCTGCTTCGGCTATCGCCTGCACACGCTCGACGGCATCGTCGAGGGTCAAGGCATCGGTGGCACCGATAGTGCCCGAGGTAGTCAGCCCCATGTGGGCAACAAGCATGTCGGCACCTGCCTCGGCCATTAGCACTGCCTGTCGCTCGTCGAAGACATACGGGGAGGTGAACATGCCCAGCAGGTGCGCCTGATGAATAGCCTCGACTTCTTTGTTGTAGCCCATTCCGGTGCCCTCTAAATTCCTACGAAAGGACCCGTCGATAATCCCGACAGTCGGGAAGTTCTGAACCCCTGAGAAGCCGATCTGGCGCAGTTGCTTGAGGAAAACCGGCATTAGACGAAACGGATCGGTGCCGCAGACACCGGCCAGGACTGGCGTGTCGGCCACCACCGGAAGCACCTCGGCGGCCATCTCCACGACAATCCCGTTGGCATCGCCGTAGGGCATGAGACCGGCTAGCGAACCGCGGCCCGCCATGCGATAGCGGCCGGAGTTGTAGATGATGATGAGGTCAGCTCCGCCCGCCTCGGCGCATTTGGCAGAAATGCCGGTGCCGGCACCGCAACCAACTATGGGCCTGCCGGCGGCGACTTCGGTCCGCAGCCGCTCTAAAATCTGGCCCCTGGTTAGTGACACTGAACTGCTCCTATCTGCCGGTTTGGTGCATTAGCTCTAGCAACTTCTCCGCCGCAGCGTCGGCGAAGCTGGGATCGTTGATGTTGTTATCTACCTCGTGGACGGGAATGTCGGGCCGGAGGTTGTGGCGGATGGCGTCGAAGCAGGCCAAGTCGGCCTCGGGGTCCCAGAACCTCTCACCTTCACTGTCGAGCATTGACACGCCGCGCATGGGCAACAGCACGACGGTCGGCGCCTTTGACTTGTTGAGGGCCGAAGCAATGAGCTGACCGATCTGAGCGTTCTCCTCCACGTTAGTGCGCATCAAGGTGACGTTTGGGTTCCACTGGTAGAGATTCCGACCTCGGTGGCGCTCGGGAACGGTGTCGATGGAATCGAAGTTGGCCATGTCAACACATCCAGGCACCACTAAGGCGGGAATGCCAGCCACAGAAGCCGCCTGGCAGCGCTCTGGCCCGGCGCTGAGGACCCCGCCGCACACGTAATCGGCCAGCTCGGTAGTGGTGATGTCTAGGGATCCGGCGATGTAGCCGTCGCTGATGAGATCTTCCATGATGCGGCCTCCGATGCCGGTGGAGTGAAATACCAGGACTTCGTAGCCGCCTCGCTCCACGACGCCGCGGGCGCGATCAACACATGTGGTGGTGTTGCCAAACATAGACGCTGTCACCAGCGGTCTCTCTTCGCTGGCCGGCGGCCGCTGCACCTTCACCATGCCGGCAATGGCGCCGGCTGAGTTGGCGTAGATGGCCCTGCTGATGCTGTTTATGCCGGCTACGTCCACGATCGACGGGATGAACGTGATGTCCTTGGTACCTGCGTAGGCGCTTACGTCACCACCGGCAACTGTGGACACCATCACCTTGGGCACACCCACGGGCAAGACGCGCATCGCGGTGGCGGCGATGTGAGTGCCGCCGGAGCCGCCCATGCCAAAGATGCCGCTGAAGCGCCCCTGGCGGTACAACTCGCCGACCACGACCGCTAGACCCCTTGCCATGGTCTGCATCGCTTCGTCCTTGTGACCGCCCGAGGAGAGATATGTAATGTCGCCGGACGCCGCGGCTGCTACCTCAGCTCTCGTGACATCCGGCTGAAGTGAGGGCGCACCCATCGTCCCGAAATCCACCACAAGTGTTTCCAGCCCTTCGGCCTGGATGATCTGCTGCACGAAGGCGAACTCCTCGCCCTTGGTGTCCAGCGCACCCACAAGTAAGACTGTCTTTGGGCTGGAGTCACTGCTCATGTAGACCTCTCTAGATTCCTTTGGACTAACCCGCAGGCGCGAGATTAGGCGCGCCGGGCGCCGATTCGGTAGTGCCCATAAGCTGGGGTGGTGTACAGGTGCCTGGCTACTGGAGTGGCGGCAATGGCCATCATTGGCACCGCCTGCGGGAGTGTCAGCGACACTGCAACGACCACTTCCAGTTCGGTTGCAGCCGCCACAGCGGCCACCACTCAGGAACCCACGACTACAACCAGCACACCCACAAACCCGGCGAGTGCTACAACGGTCGTGTCCGCAACCCCGGCAGTGCCAACTGTCACCAGTACAACCGTCTCGACAACCAGCACAACAGCCCCGGCGACCGCTACGACCCCCTCGCTGGCCGGGGGTGAAGGGGCCGACGGTGAAGGGGTCGGGGGCGCCGACGACGAGCCGAGAGCAAACACCGACTCTGCAGCTAGTCAACCGGGCGACACGACGACCGTACGGTCGGGTGGCACTACAAGCGATCAACCGGGCGACACGGCCAGCGAGTCGGCTGGCCTGGGCGACAGCTTGTACCCGCATCTCGGCAACGCCGGCTACGACGTCGAGCACTACCGCATCCAACTGGACATCGACCCGGTCGCCAACAGCATTACGGCGCTGACGACCATCTCAGCGCTGGCAACAGAGGAGCTAGCTGAGTTCAACCTGGACCTCTCGGGTCTGGAGGTGCAGCGCGTCGCCGTCGACGGTACCGATGCAGCTTTCGAGCGTTCGGGGAGTGAGCTGACCGTACAACCCGAGAGGTCCGTGACCGCCGGCGAGGAGTTCACAGTTGAGGTGACCTACGAGGGGGAACCAGAGCTAATTAACGATCCCGGATGGCCGCTCTTCGGGGGGCTGGGCTGGCACAATCAGGAAGGCGTGATTTACACGCTGAGCGAGCCGTCGGGGGCTATGACGTGGTACCCGTCCAACAACCATCCATCCGATAAGGCGACCTTCGAGTTTCATATCACTGTGCCGGCCTCGGTCACCGCGGCCGGCACCGGTCTGCTGGTAGAAGAGACCACCGCCAACGGACGCACCACCAGCATCTGGCAGATGAACCAGCCCATGGCCACGTACCTGGCGGCAATTTACGTCGGCGACTTCGAGCGCATCGAGGGTGGTCGCTTGGATTCCGACGGACCGCTGCTGCGCGACTACGTACCCCCTGATGCCCCGCTGGCAGTCACCCACGAGCTTGCGATAACTCCTTACGTGCTCCGCTTCCTGGAGGGCTTTCTGGGCCCGTATCCGTTTGACGCCTACGGCACGCTCGTTTTGCCCTTCGATTTGCAACTGGCGATGGAGAACCAGACCCTGTCCCTGCATGGGTCCGAATTGCTAGATATCACCACAATTGCACATGAAGCAGCACACCAGTGGCTAGGCAACTCGGTAACACTGGAGGACTGGGGCGACATCTGGTTGAACGAGGGCTTCGCCACCTACCTGGCTTACATGTTCGAAGCCACTTACTACGGCAACGACCTAAACGAAGAAATGCGAAAATTAGCCAACGTGCTCCCCATCGTCGGTGGGGAGCCGCCGAAGGCGATCAGCGTTGACCAACTCTTCTCCCCCGCGGTGTACCTGCGTGGCGCCATGACCTTGCACGCCCTGCGTCTGCACGCAGGCGACGAAGCGTTCTTCGAGATCCTGCGAAATCACTACGAACGCTCGGCCGATGGCACTACCAACACCGAGGAGTTCCTCGGGATCGTGGAAGAGTTCGCCGGACCTGAGGCCGTGGACCTAGTGGAGTCCTGGTTGTACGACGAGACCTTGCCGGATCTCCCCTAGCCGCTTGCCCGCTAGCAGGCCGGCAGACAGGTGGGGTGCTAGGCCAGCTCTCAGACGGGGGGTACTCCGTGACGGCGGTGGGAGAAGTGGCGGTCCTTACCGGCAGCCAGAGCCAACCGGCGGATGACCTCCTGGCGCAGGTCTTGGGGCTGTACAACGGCGTCGACTACCAAGTCCGACGCTAGGCGCAGTAAATCCACATCGGCTTCGTAGGCCGCGCGCTGGGCCACAATAAAGGCCTCTCGCTCGGCAAGATCCTCAATAGCGGCAATCTTGTTGGCGAACACCGCGTTGACGGCGGCGTCGGGCCCCATCACAGCAATGGAAGCGCTGGGCAGAGCGAGGCAGGCGTCGGGGTCGAAAGCGGGGCCGCACATGGCGTAAAGGCCGGCGCCGTAGGCCTTGCGCACGATGACCGAGACCTGAGGCACCGTGGCTTCGGACACGGCGGTAATCATCTTGGCACCGTGGCGGATGATGCCGCCGCGCTCCACCTCGGTGCCGATCATGAACCCCGGAACGTCGCAGAGGTACAGCAACGCTACGTTGAAGGCGTCACACAACCAGATGAAGCGCGCCGCCTTGTCAGCGGAGTCACTAAACAGCACCCCTCCCTTAGCCGCAGGATTGTTGGCCAAGATGCCCACCGAGTTACCGTCTAGGCGGGCTAGACCCACGATTAGTTCGGGAGCAAAGTGGGGTTTCAGCTCGAAGAAGCTGTCGGCGTCCACGAGCCCGTCGATGACCCGCCGCATGTCGTAACCCTGGGTCGGCTCGGTGGGGATCGCAGAGCCATCCAAGGTTCGCGACGGAGGCTCGGCGTGCACCAGCGGCGGAGGGTCTCGCCAGCAGGTGGGCAGGTAAGAGAACCAGGTCCGAGCGGCTTCTATGGCCGACTCGTCGTCGGCAAACAAGTTGTCGCCGCAGCCCGAGACGGTGGCGTGCATGCGGGCACCGCCCATCTCCTCCAGCGACACCACCTCGCCAATTACCACTTCGGCCATGCGAGGCGACCCCAGGTACATGGAGGCGTTGGCCTCTACCATGAAAACCACGTCGCAGAATGCCGGGATATAGGCACCGCCTGCGGCAGACGGGCCGAATAGGCAACAGATCTGTGGCACTCGCCCCGAGAGCCGCACCTGGTTGTAGAAGATGCGCCCCGCGCCGCGCCGGCCAGGGAACAACTCCACCTGATCGGTAATTCGCGCCCCCGCCGAGTCCACCAACCAGAAAATCGGTAGCTCCTTGGCTAGTGCTACCTCGGTGGCTCGCACGATCTTCTCCACCGTGCGAGCGCCCCAAGAGCCGGCCTTTACCGTCGGGTCGTTGGCGACGGCAACCGCGGGCCGGCCCTCCACTAGACCCCTGCCGGTGATCACGCCATCGGCGGGTAACCCTGCCGCGGTGGCGTTAGCCAGCCGGGCGTCTTCCACGAAAGTGTCGCGGTCGAACAGCAGGGCCAAGCGGTCGCGCACATACAACTTGTTTTGCCGGGCTAGCTTGGCAGCGCCCGCCTCGCTGGCCTCTTCGGTAGCCGCCAGCGCCTCCGCCAACCGCCGCGCTAAGTCGCTCATCGCATACCCCGGAGCATCGGCCGAGCCATGCAGTCAGCCTACGGCGGGGCTGCTAGCGACTCTCGTGTCCGCCCCGGATAGTGCAGAAACCCGCGAATGCTACTGTCGAGGCAGTTTCGGGGCTGAGTTCACGCTCACAGGACCGCTGTCACCGGCGAGTCGGAGCTTTGGCACGACTGGTGCCAAGGAACTAGGTTCCCACCAGCATTTCGGAGGAGGGGCCTATGAAGTCACCACCGTTTGAGTATCACCGGGCGGGCTCGGCCGCAGAGGCGGCAAGTTTGCTAGCCGAGCTAGGGTCCGAGGCCCGGATTCTGGCGGGGGGCCAGAGTTTGATCCCGCTGATGAACCTGCGCTTGGCGGCACCCAGATTCTTGGTGGACATCACCCGGGCTGAGGACTTAGACCGCTGCGGTGCTAACGGGGCCGGGCTGAGTGTGGGTGCGGCGGCGCGACAGCGAGCGGTAGAGCTACATGCCGACACGCTGACGGTGGCGCCCTTGCTGGCCGATGCGATTGCCAATGCGGGTCAGGTGCCGGTGCGCCATCAAGGCACTGTGGTGGGCAGCATCGCTCACGCAGACCCCAGCGCCGAGATGCCTGCCGCCTTCAAAGCCCAAGGCGGCAAAGTCACGGTGCAGGGTGTCGGCGGGGCGAGAGAAATTGCTTCTGAGGACTTCTATGAGGGGTACTTCACGACAGCGCTGACCGAGGGTGAGTTGGTGACCGCCGTAACGGTGAATTCGTGGCCCGATGGCACAGGTCATAGCTTCATGGAGTTCAGCATGACGGCAGAGAGTTGGCCCATCGCGCTGGCGGCGGTGCTAGTTCACACTGAGGCTGAAGTGATCGACAAGGCGTCGGTTGTGTTGGGTGGGGTGGCCGAGGTGCCGCTGCGCCGCCCCGAGGCCGAAGCCATTCTGGTGGGGTCCGCCCCGGGCGCAGAGATTTTCGCTGAAGCGGCTGAAGCGGCGGCCGCCGGGATAGAGCCTTTGTCGGATTCGTTTGGCTCGGGCGCTTACCGCAAGAAGCTGGCACGGGTGTTGACCCGGCGGGCGCTAGCGGCGGCTTCTGAGCGTGCTGGAGGTGAGGCATGAACAGCCACGACATTTCTATGGTTGTGAACGGTGAGACAGCAAACGGCACCGTGGAGTCGCGCCGATCATTAGCAGACTTCCTACGGCGCGATCTGGGACTGGTAGGCACCCATTTCGGCTGCGAACAAGGAGCTTGCGGTGCCTGCACGGTGCTGGTGGACGGCCGCAGCGTTCGCTCTTGCATCATGTTTGCGGTGCAAGCCGACGGTGCCGACATCCAGACCGTGGAGAGCCTGGCCCCCGGTGAGAAGTTCCATCCGCTGCAAGCAGCTTTCCGGCGCCATCAGGGTCTGCAGTGCGGGTTCTGCACGCCCGGGATGCTGCTGCGCAGCCTGGAGTTGATCAACGACAACCCCAATCTCACCGCTGAAGAGGCCCGCGAGGGCATCTCTAGCAACATGTGCCGCTGCACCGGCTACCAGTACATCGTCGACGCGGTGCTCGACGCCGCCGCTGAAATGCGCGGCGAGAGCATCGGTGGCACGGAGGAGGATTGAAATGACCGTTCCTGAGGTTCGCCAACACCCCGAGAGTTTGGAGTGGGTGGGCAAGTCGATCCCCCGAGTCGAGGACCCAAAGTTCTTGCGAGGCCGGGGCAACTACATCGACGACTACGAGGTGCCGAACATGCTGGAGGTGGCCGTGGCACGCAGCACCATGGCGCATGCCCGCATCGTAAGCATCGACACTTCCGCCGCCGAAGCCCTGCCGGGCGTAGTAGCCATCGTGACCGGCGAAAACGTCAAGGATTACGTCAACCCCATGCCGGACTTCGGGCCTTCGCCAGATAAGCACACCTGGTATTGCTTGGCGGTAGACAAGGTCCGCTACATGGGCGAAGGCGTCGCCGCTATCGCCGCTACGTCGCGCGCCATTGCCGAGGACGCCGCCGAGCTGATCGAGGTGGAGTACGAGCCACTCGAGCCGATCATCGACACGCTTGCCGCGCTCGAAGACGACGCGCCTCTGGTGCATGAGGCGTTGGGCTCCAACATACCGTTCCACCGCGCCTTCACCTTCGGCGATGTGGAAGGTGATTTCGCCGCCGCTGACGTAGTTGTGCGGGACACGCTGTACTGGGGGCGCTCGGGGGGCCAGCCGCTAGAAACCGTAGGGGCGGTGGCCTCCTACGACGGCGCAACGGGTATGATGACCATCCACGTTAATTCCATGACTTTCAGCCACTTTCTTTTCCTAGTGGCCGAGACCTTACGAGTGCCCAGCAACAAGCTAGATGTGCATCCTCACCCCGCAGGCGGCAGCTTCGGGGCCAAGTTCTGGGAGGTGAAGACGGGGATCATTGCCGGGATGATGTCCCGGGTTACCGGCCGTCCGGTGAAGTTCATGCAGGATCGCCTAGACAACATTGCCAACGGCGACCACCACGGCTCGGATCGCTACTACGAGATGGAACTGGCTGCAAAGTCCGACGGCACGATGCTCAGCGTGCGCTACAAGGTGGTTGACAACTACGGCGCCTACATCCAGTTCGGCGTGGGCCAGCATGGCAACTCTCTTGCCCAAGCCATTGGGCCATATGCCATGAACAGCGTCGGCTACGACCTCACAGCCGTGCTGACGAACAAGTGCCAGCAGGGTGCCTACCGGGGCTTCGGCTCCGAGGTGGGCAACTGGATCCTGGAACGCATGGTGGATCTCTTAGCTGCCGAGCTAGAGATGGACCCGGTGGACCTCCGCCGCATGAACTTCATCCAGCCCGACCAGTTCCCCTATTTCATCCCTACCGGCAACTGCTACGACAGCGGCGACTACGAGGCCGTCTTGAACAAGACGATGGAACTCTCGGACTACAAGGGTTGGCGCAAGCGCCAGGCCGAGATGCGCGCTGAGGGCCGCCACATCGGCATCGGCGTATGCACCTGCCAGGAGCGCAGCGTTTTCAGCGCTACTGAGTTGTGGTTCTGGTTCGACGAACCCGTAGCGGCGCCAGTCACCAGCGCTCCCGAGAGCGTCACCCTGCGAGTCGACGCCATGGGCGCGGTCACCGCAACGCTGTACTCCAACGCCTCCTGGGGGAACAGTCCCGAAACCATGGTGGCGCAGTTCGTCGGCGAGGAGTTGGGCGTAGACCCGGCGGAGGTGACGGTGGTCTACGGCAGCTCCGGCCAGGGTTTGCCGGCTACGGGACCAGGCGGCAGCCGATTTACCATCATGGTGAGCGGGGCCGTGGAGGTAGCCGCCCAGCGCATCCGCGCCAAGGCCGCCAAGATCGCCGCCCACCTGCTGGAAGCCAACGAGGACGACCTGGTGTGGGAGAACGGCGGCTTCGCCGTGCGCGGCAGCCCAGACCAGCGCAAGGAGTTGGCCGAAATCAGCCTGCATGCGCACATGTTCAAACACTCGCTGCCCGAAGAGATCGAAACCGGCCTCGAAGCCAGCCATGTCCAAGACCATCCCTACACCACAATGCCTAACCCTGAGCGCACCGACCTAGGCGTCTTCTACCCCTTCGTCGGCCACGCCAGCCACGTAGTAGTAGTGGAGGTTGACCCCGAGACCGGCCGCGTGGAGTTCCTGGACTACACCGCCGTGCACGACTGCGGCACCGTAGTGAATCCGCGCTCGGTCGGCGGTCAGGTCATCGGGGGCACTGTCCAAGGTCTTGGCACCACCCTGTATGAGGAGTTTCTCTACGACGCCGACGGAGTGCTACGCACGCCCTCCTTCGCCGAGTACCTCATCCCCTCCGCCCTGGACTCCCCCACCCTTCGAGTCGGCCACAACGAGACGCCATCGCCTTACACGCCCTACGGCATCAAAGGCGGCGGCGAAGCCGGACGCATGATGGCTCCTTCGGCCATCTGTGCCGCTATCGACGACGCATTGGGCATTCGCATCCGCCGGCTGCCCGCAACCCCCGAACGCATCGTCGAGATGGTCGACGCTACGGACTGAAACCGCAGCGGCTGATCGGGTAACCCCATAGACGACCCCGGCCCCGACACCACCTCTTCCGGCAACTGGGTGGCGGTCGCCTCGGCGGACGCGGTAACAGCAGGCGAGGTGGTAGAAGCGACCCTTGAGGGAGTCGAAGTGGTGGTGTGGCGAACTACCGGCGGTGTCCCTTGCGTTATGGAAGCGCGCTGTCCGCACCAGTGGTCTCACCTCGGCGCCGCCGGGGCGGTAGCCGGCGAGGAAATCGTCTGCTTGACACATTTTTGGATCTTCGGCACCGATGGCCGGGGTTGGAAGGAGAGTTTCGACGGACGTCGCAACCGCAAGAGTGACATCCAGGTCTATCCCTGCCGGGAGGAAGCCGGCAAGATCTGGGCTCGGCTTGCGGAGCCGGGAACTCCCGACAGCCCGTGAGTGCCGGCGAGATCGTCCTGGCCATCGCCGCGGTGGCGGGCGGTGCCATCGTGCAGGGCTCGGTCGGTGTGGGGTTGTCATTGGTGGCCGCCCCGGCACTGGTGACCATCGATCCAACGTTCATCCCTGGACCGCTGCTGATCGTCGGCCAGATCGTCGGGATCCGGCACATTATTGTGGAGGGCAAGCACATCGACTGGCGGGCCATTCGGCATGCACTCTGGGGGCTGCCGCTGGGGATAGCGGGCGGGCTGGCGGTGGTGGAGTTGGTGCCCGTGGGGATCTTAGCCATCCTGGTTGGGGCGCTAACTGCCGTATCGGCTTTGGTGCTGCTAGCCGGGTTCCGCCTGCGGCAAACCCGCCGCAGCGAAATCGCCGGCGGTCTGACCTGCAGCTTCGGGGGCATGGCTGCCTCGCTGCCCGGCGCGCCGCTGGGGATCTGCTTCAGCGAGATGCGCCCAACGGTGCTGCGTTCCACCTCGTCGCTGTACATCGGCATCGTTGGCGTCGTGGGCATCGGACTGTTAGCGGCGCGGGGCCGTTTCGGCCTGCACGAGCTGACGCTGGTGGGCTACATGGTCCCGGGGATGTTCATCGGACTCGCCATCTCGCGGTTGGTGCGGCCGATGCTGGACCGCTCTTGGTTTCGCCCAGCCGTGCTGAGCGTCGCCCTAGCCGGCGGTTTGTCCCTCTTGATCAGCCAGTTGGTCTGATCAAACTCCGTACGGTGCCAGTGGGTCGGCGTGACGGCGGTGCAGCCACGGCTTAATGTCGTCGGTGGAGGTAACCACATTGCGCATGCTGCCAATGCCGTCGATGGCGATTTCGACCACATCGCCGACCTCGCTGGGGCAGTCCAGCGGCGGTACCAGACAGGTGCCGGTGGAGAGCACCACCCCGTCGGGGAACGCCGTGGCGCAAAACAGGCAGCCCACCAAATCTTCGAGCGTGCGCGCCAGCTCGGAAGTTGAGGTAGTTCCGCGGAACAACACGTTAGAACCGCGGCTGAGCCGCAGCCGGATCGTCAGGTCGTAGGCGTCGGGCACCTCCCAAGCAGGGCGCATGGTGGGAGCTAGAACGCAAGAGGCGGCGAAAATCTTGGCCTGCGGGATGTATAGCGGGTTTTCGCCCTCGATGGCGCGAGCACACATGTCGTTACACACGCCGTAGGCCACGATCTCGCCTTCTACGTTGAGCATCAGCGCCAACTCCGGCTCGGGCGTGTCGTTGGCGGAGTCTGGGCGGCGTCCTACTGGCTCGCCGTCGGTCACGACCTCGTGGGCTGCGCATTTCAGGAAGAGTTCCGGGCGCTCGGCGTTGTACACCCTTAGGTAGACATCCTCGTCGCCGCTCTCTTCGATCCGCGCTTCCTGCGACACGCGGTAGGTCACCCCGGCACCCCAGACCGGAGTGTCCCCGTCGATGGGGCTCAGCAGACGCGGAATCCCCTCGACGGGTGGGTTGCCAAGCGCGGCTTCGACCTGCTGGCGAATCTCTTCAAGCGGGTAGTGCAGCAGCGTGGCCAGAGTTCCCACGCTCTGAATCGGATGAACTCCCTCATCATCTAGCACGCCGGGGCGAGCCAACCCCGCAGCGGTATCCACGAACCTAACGATCGATGTCATGCCAATCATCCTCCCCCTTGAGCGATCACCGTGCAGGCCTCAGTTCATGACCACGACAGACCGCAGTACCTCGCCGCGCTCCATCTTGTGGAATGCCTCTTCCACCTCGTCGAGCGCGATGGTCTCGCTTACGAAACCGTCCAAGTTCAGCCGACCCTGCAAGTACAGCTCTATGAGCATGGGGAAGTCGCGGCTCGGGAGGCAGTCCCCATACCAGGAGGACTTCAGCGCACCGCCGCGGCCGAATAGCTCGATGAATGGCAACTCGATGGTGGCGGTGGGGTTCGGCACGCCCACCAGCACCACAGTGCCAGCCAGGTCGCGCGCCTCGAAGCACTGCCTATACGTCTCCGGCAGGCCGATGGCCTCGATGGCCACGTCCACGCCGTGGCCGCCGGTGATCTCCTTGATGCGCGCCACGGCGTCGGTCTCGCGGCTGTTGACGGTGTGGGTAGCCCCGAACTGCCCCGCCAATTCCAGCTTGCGGTCGTCAATATCCACGGCGATGATCGTCGAGGCGCCGGCCAGTCGGGCACCCTCGATGGCGGCGTCGCCCACGCCGCCGCAGCCGAACACGGCCACCGAGTCACCGCGGCCCACGTCGCCGGTGTTCATCGCAGCACCAAGCCCGGCCATGACCCCGCAGCCCAGCAGGCCAGCCGCCGCGGCGCTGGCCTCCGGCGAGACCTTCGTGGCCTGACCCGCCGCTACTAGGGTCTTCTCCACGAACGCCCCAATGCCCAGCGCCGGCGACAGGGGGGTGCCGTCGGTCAGGCTCATTTGTTGTTGGGCGTTGTGGGTGGCGAAACAATACTGAGGGCGGCCCCGAGCACAAGAACGGCACTGGCCGCAAACCGCTCGCCAGTTGAGGATCACGAAGTCGCCGGGGGAAACCTCATCGACGTCCGGACCAACGGCCTCGACGACTCCGGCCGCCTCGTGGCCCAACAGGAACGGAAAGTCATCGTTGATGGCACCTTCGCGGTAATGCAAGTCGGTGTGGCAGACCCCGCAAGCTTGGATCTCTACCAGAGCCTCTCCCGGACCTGGATCGGGAACCAGCACGGTTTGAAGCTCAACCGGCGCTCCCTTCGACCGGGCAATGACACCACGCACGCTCTGAACCATTGGGGGCCTCCCTTAGCGACTCCTGGTCAACCACCGCCAGATTAGTCCTACGGTAAGACTGGGGCAGAACGACCCGTAACAATGCCGCCGAACGTCGCCGCCTGCTCAGACGTCGAGGAAGCGACCTACCGCGAAGAGCGAGCCTAGAACCCCCACCGCCGCCCCAATGCCGGTAACCAGCAGCGAGGTGTTCCACACGACGGCGCTGTCCACCACCAAAGACCGCAGCAGCTCTAGGTAGTCGTCCTGCACGAAACCCGCCATGAGGTTGTTCATCAAGAACAACATCGGGATCGCCAGCGCCCCGCCAATGAGACCTTGGACTGTGCCCTCCACCATGAAGGGCAGCCGCACATACCAGTTGGTAGCTCCCACCAGCTTCATCACCTCGATGTCCTGGCGTCGGGCAAAGATGGCGGTGCGGATGGTGTTAGCAATCAGCATCAGCGCCGCTAGCAGCACCACGATGGCAATGACCAGCACGAACACGCTTACCTTCTGGCTGTTCTGCTGCAAGGTGCGGATCACCTCTACCGGCAGCGTCACCTGCCGCACTCCGGGACGGGCGTCGAATTGGGCCGCTAGGGCCTCGATTACGTCCGCGTCGCCGACTGTGGGTTTCACCCGGTAGGAGGGTGGCAGGATCTCCGGGGTGACGTTCTCAACGAGTTCGGGACGGTCAGAGAACTCAGTAATGAACTCGTTATAGGCGCCAAGTTGGTCGACGAAGTCGTAACCCCCGATCTCGGGGTTTTCGTCGAGGGCAGTCCTAATGGCAGCGTGCTGGGATTCTGTGGCGTCGGCGTTCATGAACACAATGAACTCGATGCCTCCCTGCCAGCGCCCGGTGGCCTGCTCCACTCCCTGACGGATCAGCAATGACGAACCGAACAGGGTCAGCGACACCCAGACGGCCACGATCGTGGCCGCGAACAGCGTGACGTTCCAGCGCAGGTTGCCCCGCGTCTCGCGAAAGACGTAGCCAAGAGAGAGTGCCACGACGTGCTTTAGGAGTAGCGGCCCTGGGCCTCGTCGGCGGTGAGCCGGCCTCTGTCCAACCGCAGCACCCGGCAGCGGGCCTTGTTCACAATGTGCTGATCGTGGGTAGCCATCACCACAGTGGTGCCCCGCTTGTTGATCTCGGCCAGCAGCCGCATGATCCCGTTAGAGGTGTCACCGTCGAGGTTTCCTGTCGGCTCGTCGGCTAGCAGGATCGGCGGTCGGTTGACGAAGGCTCTGGCGATGGAAACACGCTGCTGCTCGCCGCCGGAGAGTTCGTGCGGGTAGCTGTAGGTCTTCTTGGAGAGCCCCACCAATTCCAGCAGCGACGGCACCTGGGTGCGGACCTGCTGGCGGCTGCGACCAGTCACCTCAAGGGCAAAGGCCACGTTCTCGTACACGGTCCGGTTGGGCAGCAGCTTGAAGTCCTGGAAGATGCAACCCACCAACCGGCGCAGCTTAGGCACGCTGGAGCGGGGCAGGGCGCCGACCTCCTTGCCCGCGATCCAGACTGAGCCTTGGTCGGCGGTCTCCTGGCGGTTCAGCAACTTCAAGAAGGTGGACTTACCAGACCCAGACGGCCCTACCAGGAAGACGAACTCGCCCTTGGCGATCTTGCAGGACACGCTGTAAAGCGCTAGCACCTCGCCCTTGTAGATCTTGATGACCTGATCTAACTCGATCATAAGACACCGGCCTGCTGCACTCCGTCCACCGATCTCCGCTCTCTGCGGTGCTGCATCGCCGGAGATTTACCGGCCAAGTTACGCTACCACCGCGCCCCTAAAGGTCCGCGCCACCCAGCGTGGGCAGCCAGGGTACGAGCAGAGTTATTACCGGGTAGGTGCCTGGCTCCGGGGCCGCCCTGCACCCGCACCCGAGTCTTGCCTATACTAAATGTCCGTGTCTGACGACGACGGGATGATAGTCCTAGAAGGCGTCTATAAAATCTTCGGCCCCCAGCCCCGTGGGCGAGCGTTCGACCTGCTGCGCTCGGGGATGTCCAAGGACGAAGTGCAAGCCGAGACTGGCCACGTGGTCGGGCTCGACAACGTCAGCTTTCGGGTTCGCCAGGGCGAGATCTTTGTGGTCATGGGGCTGTCGGGATCGGGTAAGTCAACGGCGATCCGCACAGTCAACAAGCTGATCGGTATCACCGCCGGCAGCGTGACAGTCGACGGCACCGATGTCCAGGCACTTGAGGGCTCGGAGTTACAGGCCTTCCGTCGGACTCACATGGGCATGGTCTTCCAGCACTTCGCGCTGTTCCCGCACCGCAACGTCATCGACAACGTGGGCTACGGACTGAAAGTGCAGAAGGTAGCGCGCGATCAGCGCGACGAGGCCTCAATGCGAGCATTATCGCTGGTAGGGCTGGGCCCCTATGCCTACAACATGCCCGCCGAACTTTCGGGTGGGATGCAGCAACGCGTGGGGCTAGCCCGAGCCCTGGCCTCTGACCCTGACATCCTGCTAATGGACGAAGCCTTCAGCGCACTCGACCCGCTCATTCGGCGCCAGATGCAGGACGAGATGATGGAGATTCAGAACGAACTCCACAAGACGATCCTGTTCATCACCCACGACCTCAACGAGGCTCTGCGTATCGGCGACCGGGTGTGCATCATGAAAGACGGTGCCGTCGTCCAGGTTGGGACGCCTACGGAGATTCTCACCGAGCCCGCCACCGGGTACGTGGCTGAGTTCGTACAGGACGTGGATCAGGGTCGCGTGATCCTGGTGCGAGAGGTGATGCTCCCACCGGCTCCCGTGGCCGCCGGTAGCACCCTGGACTCGGCGCTGAACGCCATGGGCGATAGAGCAGGCGCCTTCGTGGTAGACGAGCGCGGTGTTCCAACGGGCGTCTTGACCGTCGCCGACGCCGTGCGCGCGGCCGCAGACGGCGCAACCGACATGGCCGCTGCTTTGCGAACCGACTTCGCTACCTGCTCTAGCGACAACACTCTCAATGAGGTTTACGGCCTGGCCGGCCGAGGGCTGCCGATCGCGGCCTGTGACAAATCGGGCGCCTTAGTCGGCAACCTGGATCCTCGTCTCATCATGGAAGAGATGGGGCGCGTTGAGGGCCTGGCGGACAAGTTCGAGCGCGAGGTATACATGTGAGCATCCTCGCCCAAGTGTCGAATCCCGGCGTAGGTGACAACCGCGTCTTAGATCAGTGGGATGTCCCGTTTGGGGCGTGGATCACTCAGATGGTCAGCTGGATCGATCAGAACCTCGCCCCTCTCCTAGATGTCATTGAGTGGCCTTTCACGTTCCTGTTCCGCAACTTCGTGAACGGCCCGGGCCACCACCCGTGGTGGGAGATTGCCGACATGCCGTGGATCGCCGTGTGCGCTCTATTCCTAATCATCGGCTTGTTTACTCGCAACCTCAGAGTGGGCATCTCGGTGGCGTTGGCGTTGGCCCTCTGCGGGATCCTCGGCACCGAATACTGGAAAGAGACGGTGATCACCCTGGGGATCATCGTCGTGGCCGTGGCGCTATGTGCCGTGATCGGGATCCCCCTGGGAATCGTGTGCGGTCGCTTCGATGGAGCGTGGAACGTGGTCCGGCCAGTTTTGGACGCTATGCAGGTGGTTCACCCGTTCATCTACATGCTGCCGATCATCTTCTTCTTTGGTATTGGTGCCGAGCCGGCCACGATGGTGACGATGGTGTTCGCCCTTCCGCCACTCATCCGGCTCACCAACCTGGGTATCCGCCAGGTTCCCGTCGATGTGGTGGAGGCCGCTAGGGCCTACGGCGCTTCTGAAGGTCGAGTGCTGCGCGACGTACAACTCCCCTTGGCCCGCCCGGCCATCATGACCGGGCTAAATCAGACGCTCTTACTCTCCATCTCCATGTTGGGCATAGCCGCCATCATGGCTTCGGGCGGTCTGGGGCGACCGGTGTTCCAAGCGGTGCAGAATCTGGATACGGCACAGGCCGCTTCGTCGGGTTTGGCGCTGTTCATCGTGGCAGTGGTGTTGGACCGCATCTCCCAGAGTGAGGCCAGCGACGGAGAATACCTGTTTACCCGCATTCGCAAAGCCTGGCGGCATCGCCTGAATCCCGAGGCTTTGCTGCCCGAGGCCGCCACCATCGGCGCGGTGGCGGCAACAGAGGCTCGGCCTGCGCCGGCGAACCCCGCCGAGCGGCGCAGCGCCACCGTAGCTCTAGCTGGAGCGGTCGTCGGCATCGTCTCGGTGTTCCTCGCCTGGGGCTCCGATTCTGGCTTGATCTCCGGCTACGGCCGATTCGCCGACCAAGATCTGACCGGGCAGAGCTTCAACGGTCTTTCAGCCAGCGGGGGCTCGATTTATGGCTACGTGGTGCTGGCCGTAAGCCTGCTGGTAATCACCGCCGCGCTTGTGACGCTACGCCGAGCGGGCTGGGGGGCTCGCTGGCTGAGCGCCGATGGTGCCTTGATATTCGCCGTTGCTGGGGTGACCTCTGTGGTTGCTTACCTTTGGGCCTCACCACATGGGGCCAATGCCAGCTATAGCGACGGCATTGGCCCCTGGTTGGCGCTCGTCGGTATGGCAGTGGCAACCGTGGGCGCAATCGGCTGGCTGCGGGCCGCTCCGTTTTCCGCTCGACGGCCGCTGCCGCCGGTTGTGGCCACGGGTCGGATCGTCGGGGTTGCCGCCGCCGCGGCTGTTGCAGTCATTGCCGGCTTCTCCGGGTGGACCTTTGACGAGCGGGCCGAGTCAGTGATTACCCCAGAACTCGCCGCCCAAATCGAGGAGTTGCGGCGCCAAGCTGAGGAAGACCCTGCGGGCAGCAGCGAGGCGACACTGCAGATGACCGCGCTGATCAACGAGGCCCAGCGCACAGAGAAGATCGTGACCGACGGCTTTTCCGACAGCGGCCCGCGATTTGGTTATCTGGCTCTGATCGTTGCGGGGGTAGGCGTCGCCTGTGCGCTGCTAGCGTCGGGGCTGTTCGGCCACGACGAGAGACGCAAGTGGATCTGGAGCACGACCACCGCCGGAGCCTCGGCAGGGCTGATGCTTATCGGCTTCAACTGGATCGGCAGCCTCACCCGAGTGGCCGACGCCAAGCTAGTCACGGGCGCGGGAGCCTTCCTCTGCCTGGTGGCCGGTATAATGCTGCTAATGACTACGCGCTCGGTACTTGGCGAGTTTCGCCGTACCGAGGTATATGCGGAAGTCAATCAATCGGCGGACGCAGATTCGGCCGCCGATTCCAATACCAAGGGGGCGCGAACACACGCGGTCACAGCCTGATTACGGTTGTGGTATCCGCGGTTCGCTAACGCGTCTCGCTCTTCGAACAAATGACCATCCTGGGGAGGTCCAAATCCATGACACGTATTAGAAAAACACGCGGCGCAAGTGTGCTCGCACTAATTGGAGCGTTGGCGCTGCTCGCAGCAGCCTGTGCCAGCGACGACTCCGATGCCGCGATGGAAGACGCTGCAGCTGCCATGGCCGCAGCGTCTGGGGCGCAGGCTGGTGCCGACGCCGCCGACGCCAAGGCAAGTGCAGCACAGGCGGAAGCCGAATCCGCAACTGCGGCTGCTGAAGCTGCCGCGGCGGCCGCGGCGGAAGCTCAGGCTGCAGCTGAACTGGCTCAAGCCACAGCATCGGGTAGCGCCGATGCCATCGCCGCGGCCGAGGCGGCGCTGGCCGACGCTCAGGCAGCCGCCGAGGAAGCCAGCATGCAAGCAGCGGCCGCCCAAGAGGAAGCCGCTTCTGCTCAGGCCGAAGCTGCTGCAGCCCAAGAGGAAGCCGCTTCCGCTCAGGCGCAGCTGGATGAGATAGAAGCCGCCGCTGCGGAGGCGTGGATGCACCCCGGCGAGGGCGTATCGGTGACGCAAGCTCGCGCAACCTGGTCGACGGGCTACATGCAGGCCGCCATCTATAACCAGCTGCTCAAAGAGTTGGGCTACTCAGTCAGCGAACCGGCTGACGCGGAACTAGCTAACGACATCTTCTACGTGGCTGCCGCCGAGCGCGAGGTGGACTTCTGGGTGAACGGCTGGATTCCCAACCACCTCAACTTCTGGGACGACGAACTCTCTGACGGCTCCCTGATCGGCGACCACCTCGAGTTGGTCGGCACCTCGCTGGCAGCAGCGGGGCTCGAAGGCTTCTTGACCAACAAGTCAATTGCGGAGGAGTACGACATCACCTCGCTCGGGCAGATCAACGACACCCCCGAACTAGTGGAGCTTTACGACGCCGCAGACATCACGCCCGGTGACGGCGTGATCCAGGTTGGGTCATGCCCCGACTCCTGGAACTGCGCCAAGATCGCCGCCCAGACCATCGAGTTCAACGGCTGGGAGAACCTCGAAGCGGTGACTGCCGGCTACGAGGCCATGTTCGCCAACGCTGTCGCCAACCTCGAGGACGATAAGCCGTTTATTGCTTATTCGTGGTCACCCAGCGGGTATCTCACCCAGCTGATCCCCGGCGACAACGCCATCTGGCTCTCAGTAGGAGAAGTTGAGAACGTGCTGGACGGCTCCACAAGCGACGGCTTCGACTTCAACGACCTACCACCGGCCAAGCTCGGCCCCGAGTTCTGCACTGGTGACCCCTGCTACACCGGCTGGCCCGCTGCAGATATCAGGGTTGTAGCTAACACCGACTTCCTGGCTGCTAACCCGGCGGCTAGGTCGCTCTTCGAGAGTGTCAAGATCTCCGTGGTGGATGTGGCGCTGCAGAACGTCCGCTTCGACGGAGGCGAGAACACCACCGACGACGTGAACCGACACGCTGCCGAGTGGATCGAAGCCAACCGGGACGTGGTGGACGAGTGGCTAAACGCCGCGAGAGACGCCGCCTAAGCCAGAACTAAGGCGGGTATAACCCCGCCACACTGAACTAGAGAACCAAGCGAGAGGGCGGGCCGCCAGGGCCTGTCCTCTCTTGCTTTTAGGGAGGTTCAGGAGCCGGCAGCGACCTCTTGAGCCCGGCGCCAGCGCAGGTAGGCAGCCACGAAGTCATCGATGTCGCCGTCTAGGACCGCCTCGGTATTGGAGCTGGAATGCTCGGTACGCAGGTCTTTCACCATCTGGTACGGATAGAGCACATACGAGCGAATCTGGCTGCCGAAGCCCATCCGCTGGGCAACGCCAGCGATCTCGGCAACCTCGTCCTCCCGCTTGCGGCGTTCGAGGTCTAGCAACTTGGCGGCCAGCATCTGCATGGCCCGCTCTCGGTTCTGGTGCTGGCTGCGCTGAGCCTGGCTGGAGGTCACAATGCCGGTCGGCAGATGGGTTATACGCACGGCCGAGTCGGTGACGTTGACGTGCTGGCCGCCGGCGCCAGAGGAGCGATAGGTATCGACGCGCAACTCGCTTTCGTCGATCTCCACCTCCTTGGCCATCTCGGGGAAGAAGGGCACTACCTTTACTGAGGCAAAGGCCGTCTGGCGCTTGCCCTCCTTGTTGAACGGCGAGATGCGAACCAGACGGTGGATGCCGTGCTCGCTACGCAGCAGACCGAAAGCGTGGCGCCCCTTGATTATGAACTCCGCCGAGGTGAGGCCGGCCTCTTTACCCTCGGTTAGGGATTCCACCTCGAAGTCAAGCCCCCGACGCTCGGCCCAGCGGCCGTACATTCGCAGCAGCATGGAAGCCCAGTCCTGGGAGTCGGTTCCGCCCTCACCCGACTGGACGTGACACACAGCGTCGCGCTCGTCATAGCTACCCGCTAGCAGCGAGCGCAGTTCCAGGGCATCGAAATCGGCTTGAAGGGAAGCCACCGCCTCGGCAATCTCTGCTAGGACCGAATCGTCCTCTAGCTCGGTGGCCAGCTGCCAAAGCGTGTCGGCGTCGGAGAGCCGCGACTGCAACCGCTCGAAGCACTCGATGTCGTCGTTCACTGCCGCTAAGTCCTGGGAGACCCGCCGTGCCCGTTCGGGATCCTCCCATAGTTCCGGGTGAGCGGCCTCTGCCTCCAAGGTGGGGCGGCGAGCCCGCAGGCCGCTGATACCCAGATACTGCTCGGACTGCTCCAGACGTTGCTGCAGCTGGCTCAGATCGTCGCTGAAGTCCTCGTTCACGGGCACGTCAGTGGGCCGGGGCAGGGGGCTAAGGCAAGCAACGAGATGCAGCGCAAGAGCTTTTGTCTTCGGTCGCTCAGCGACCGCAACAGAGCTTGTACTTCTTGCCCGAACCGCAGGGGCAAGGCGCGTTGCGGCCTGTTTTCTCCGCCGCGCTGCGTACTAGCGTGGCGGTGCCAGTGGCGGAACTCCCAGTGGTGCTAGCGGTGGCACCAGCCCGGGAGCCAGCCAACGGCACGCCGGCCGCGGCGGCCGCCGCCTGCGCCAGCGCGCTGGGCGCTTCGGAAGGATCGGTCGGGCCGGTATAGGTAACGTTGCGCATCGTCGAGGCCTGCTCGGTTTCGGGCTTCACTACCTGGATGTGGGTAATCATGCGCACGAAGTCCCGCCGGATGCGCTGCATGAGGTCGCCGAACATTTCGAAGCCCTCGCGCTGCCACTCGATGAGCGGGTCTTTCTGGCCGGCCGCTCTGAGGTGAATGCCCTCTTTTAGGTAGTCCATCTCGTAAAGGTGAGTGCGCCAGTGCTGGTCTATGACCCGCAACATCACTTGCCGTTCCAGACCGCGCATAACCTCACTGCCGATCTCGGACTCTCGCTTGGCGTATAGCGCCGTGGCGTCGTCCAGCAGCCGGCCAGTTAGCGCCTCCGGCGTTTTCTCGTTAGCAAGGTCCTCTGGCGTTAGTTCGGTCGGCCACAGGCTCCCAGCAGTCACGAGGATGCCGCGATGGTCCCAGGGCTCGTCTTCAGGTAGGTCGCCGGCGATGGCCTGTACTTCTTCTTGTAGGTGCTCTAGTGCCTGCTCTCGCAGTTCGGCGCCTTTTAGGATTTGGCCGCGCAGCTTGTAGATGACCTTGCGCTGGTTGTTCATCACCTCGTCGTAGCGCAGCACGTTCTTGCGGGTCTCGGCGTTGCGCTGCTCCACGGTTGTCTGCGCCCGCTCCACCGACTTGGTAACCATCCTGGATTCGATGGGCACGTCGTCTTCCAACGAGCGAGACATCACCCAGTTCATGGCGCCGGTGGCGAAAATGCGCATCAGCTCGTCTTCGAGAGACAGGTAGAAGCGGCTTTCTCCTGGGTCCCCTTGGCGGCCCGAACGCCCCCGCAACTGGTTGTCGATACGGCGGCTCTCGTGGCGCTCGGTGCCCACCACATAAAGACCGCCGAGTTCTTTGATCACCTCGCCTTCGGCGCGGCACTGCTCGGAATAACTTTCCAGCAGCTTTGGATACGCCTTGCGGAAATCCTTGGACTGCGGGTCTTGGCCGTCGGCTAACAGATCGCGCCGGGCCAGAGCCTCGGGGTTACCTCCGAGGAGGATGTCAACACCGCGCCCGGCCATGTTGGTAGCCACCGTGACCCGCCCTAGGCGGCCCGCCTGAGCAATGATCTCAGCCTCGCGGGCGTGCTGCTTAGCGTTCAGCACCTCGTGCGCTACACCCCGGCGAGTGAGGTGCCCCGAGAGCTTTTCTGACTTCTCTACCGAGATAGTGCCTACTAGCACCGGTTGGCCTTGCTCCACCCGATTAGCAATGTCATCCACGATGGCGTCGAACTTGGCGTCCTCGGTGCGGAACACCAAGTCGGGCTGATCGGCGCGGATCATCGGCTTGTGCGTGGGGATAGAGACCACCTGCAGGTCGTAAGTGCTGTGCAGCTCGCTGGCCTCGGTTTGGGCAGTGCCGGTCATGCCGGCCAGCTTGTCGTAGAGCCGGAAGTAGTTCTGCAGGGTGATGGTGGCGAGGGTCTGGTTCTCCTCCTGGATCTTGACCCCCTCTTTGGCTTCGATGGCCTGGTGCAGACCGTCGGACCAGCGCCTCCCCTCCAGAATTCGGCCGGTGAACTCGTCTACGATCTTCACCTCGCCGTCGTTCAGGATGTACTCCTTATCGCGGCGGTATAGCTCCTTGGCCCGCAGGGCGGCGCCCAAGTGGTGGACGTAGCTGACCTGCACTGAGTCGTAGAGGTTCTCCACGTCCAGTGCCCGCTCCACGGCGTGAACCCCCTCCTCGGTAGGAGCCACAGTGCGCTTCTCCTCGTCTACCTCGTAGTGCTCGTCGCGCACCAGGCGGCGCACGATGGAGGCGAAGCGGTAGTAAGTGTTGGCAGCCTCGGCCACCTGTCCGCTGATGATTAGCGGCGTACGAGCCTCGTCTATGAGGATCGAGTCGATCTCATCCACGATGCAGTAGCGGTGGCCGCGTTGCACCTGCTCGGCGGCCGATAGAGCCATGTTGTCCCGCAGGTAGTCGAAGCCGAACTCGTTGTTAGTGCCGTAGGTGATATCGCAGGCGTACTGCTGGCGCTTGAAGGTCTGATCTCGTTCGCCAGGAATCACCAATCCCACGCTTAAGCCCAGCCAGCGGTAGATCTGGCCCATCCAGTTGGCGTCCCGGCTGGCCAGGTAGTCGTTGACGGTGACCACGTGGACGCCCTCGCCAGCTAGGCCGTTGAGATACACCGGGAGCGTGGAAACTAGCGTCTTGCCCTCGCCGGTACGCATCTCCGCCACCCAACCCAGGTGCAACGCAGCACCCCCCATGAGTTGCACGTCGTAGTGACGCTGACCAATAACGCGCCAAGAAGCCTCTCGCACTACGGCGAAAGCCTCCGGCAAGATGTCGGTGAGGTCGGCCCCGTTGGCGAGTTGTTCCCGGAGAGCGGGCGTGCGGGCTTGCAGCTGCTCATCGCTCAGTGCCTGCACATCTGATTCCAGGTCACCGATGTGGGGAACGAGCCCTGCTAGGGCCTTGAGCTTCTGCCCCTCGCCTGTGCGGAGGAGCTTGTCGAGAATAGCCATGGCTAAGTTGGAGTCTACGAAGTGGTGCTTGTACTGACCGCGCCGGTGACGATCTGGGCCACGGTGGCATCAGTAATGCGCGCTAGTTCGCCTGGGGAGATACAGAAACAGGCATCGGGGGTACCTGCTGCGGCCCAGACCTGCTCGAAGTCCAGCAGCGTTGGATCCAGGATCGTCTGCAGCCGGCGAGTGTGGCCGAACGGGGGAACGCCGCCGACGGCAAACCCGGTGGCCTCAGCCACCTCATCAGGCTGGGCTTGGCGGGCTCCGGACATGCCCACCGCCGCCGCCAGACGCTCGGTATCCACTCGGTTGGCACCAGAAACAAGAGCCACTACAACCTGATCGACTACCTGATCACCCACCACGAATACCAGCGACTTTACGATCTGAGCTAGTTGGCAACCAACCGCAGCGGCAGCAGCGCGGGCAGTGCGGGTTCCGGCTGGATATCGGGTGACTTGCGGCTCAAAACCCAGATCGGCCGCGGCAGCCACGAAACGCTCAACAGCCTTGCTCATCGTCTCAGCCTATCGCCGGTTAGGTGAAATTTAAATACATTAGAAAGTAATGTAACTAATCTTAGCAGCACTCTGGGAAGCTTCGGGGCGCTTCAGGCGCCGTTGCGGTGCTCCGCCGCCTGCTCGGTGGCGAACTCTTGTGGCGTCATTAGCACCTCGCGAGCTTTGGATCCTTCTGAGGGGCCAACAACGCCTCGCTGCTCTAGCAGGTCCATGAGACGCCCGGCTCGGGCAAACCCCACGCGTAGCTTCCGCTGCAGCATGGATGTCGAACCCAGTTGGCTGTCCACTACTAACTCCATGGCCGCCTCTAGCAACTCGTCGTCGTCGGGATTGCCCGAGTCTCGACTGCCTAGAAGCGTCGGCGTGGCTAGCTCCTCCGCCGTGATGGTCTCGGCCTTGTGCTGTCGCACGTTCTGGCGGCGCCAAAATGCAGTGACGCGGCGAATCTCCTCTTCACTGACCCAGGCTCCCTGGATGCGCTGCGGTGTACCCGCGGTTCCGTCCAGCAGCAGCATGTCCCCGTGGCCTACGAGCCGCTCAGCACCGGCCTGGTCCAAGATAACCCGGCTGTCGGTGAGACTCGACACCGACAGCGCCATGCGAGCCGGGATGTTGGCCTTGATGACCCCGGTAATGACGTTGGTGGATGGTCGTTGCGTCGCAATCACCAGATGCACCCCCACGGCTCGAGCCATCTGCGCCAAGCGCCAGATCGCGTCCTCCACCTCACGAGGGGCAACCATCATGAGATCTGACAGCTCATCGACCACGATAACGATGAACGGCAACCGTGTTAGGGCCTCGTCTTCCTCGACGCCCGGCGGCTCGTCGTCGGGCGGTTGGTCTGCCGCTGTGCCTGCGCCATCGGCTGCGAGGGATGCCTCGTACATCTGGTTGTAGCCAGAAATGTCGCGGCAACCCACCCTGGACAACAACTCGTAGCGCCGTTCCATCTCACGTACCGCCCAGCCGAGCGCGTTAGCGGCCTTCTTAGGATCGATCACAGGCTGAGTCAGCAAATGCGGCACGTTGGCGTACTGCCGCATCTCTACCATCTTGGGATCCACCAGGATCAGCCGCACCTGCTCGGGCGTGCAGCGCATGAGGATCGTGCTGATGATCGAGTTGATGCTGGACGACTTACCCGAGCCGGTGGCACCGGCGATAAGGATGTGCGGCATTTGCCCAAGGTTGGCCATAACAGCCTGGCCGGCTATGTCGCGCCCAATAGCCACGTCTAGCGGATGACTAGCCCTGCTGGCATCGGCAGAGGTCAAGATGTCGCCCAAGGTCACCGTATGACGCGCCGTGTTAGGCACCTCCACGCCGATAGCCTGCCGGCCCGGGATCGGGGCCAGGATGCGCACCTCGGTCGAAGCCAGGGCGTAGGCGATATCGCGAGACAGCGCGGTTATCCGAGCAACCTTTACCCCCTCGGCCAGCACAAGCTCATAGCGGCTAACCGTTGGCCCCACCACCACATCCACCAACCTGGCCTCCACGCCATGGGACGCCAAGGCCGCCTCCAGCGCTTGCCCACGCTCGGTGACGAGCCGTCGGTCTACTTCCTGGTTGCCAGCCAGCTTCAGAATCCCCAAATTGGGGCGACGCCACTGGCCACTGTCGCCGCCGGCAGCTGCTGCCTCGGCTTCAGGTTTAGGCGAGACTCGCCTAGGACGAGGCGCCGGAGTCTGCTCGGGAACCGCTGAGGTAACTGCGGTTGCATCAGCGGTGTCGGCCTCCGCGCTGAGGCGGGCGGGTTGAGGGCCAGCCGAAAGTGGAGCGGCAGCAGGCTGCGCCACCGGTGGAACCCCAAGCACCTCTGCTGGGAACCGCCCGGAAGAAACCTTGTCTGTCGAGGTATCGGTGCCATCTTCGGAGCTTTCATCGGCGGTCGGCTTTGCATCGATCTCCTGGTGCCTCTCGGCGACCACCAAACGCCCCAAAGCCAGCACCCCCAGCCACACCCGCCGCATAACCCTCCAGATGCCAGCGCCGACTGTGCTGAGAGACATGCCACTAAGCGCCAGCCACCCCAGAAGGCCCAGCGCCGACAGAACGACAAACGCTCCCGCCACCCCGGCCAGCAGCGCCAGCGCCCCACCCGCAGCGAATCCCACATAACCCCCAGCGCTCTCGAACTCGCCGAAGGCATCCCCCCAGGTCGGACGGCCGGCCGTCAAGTGCAAGATGCCAGCCAGGACAGCTATAAGCAGACCAGAGCCCAGGAGGCGCACGGCGGGCTGACGGTCACTCTCGGCGGGTTCACGGAAACGACCGGCGACCAGCATCACGCCAGCCGCCGCCAGAGTTGGAGGCAGCAGCAGGCGCCCCCAACCAAAGCTCACCCCCGAAGCCCGACGGAACGCCGTCCCGAGGGGACCGCCCAAGCCGCCGTAGATACCGAGGGCGCACAGTAGCGCCAAGACGAAGGCCCAAAGCGCCCAAATCTCAGACCGATACGCCCGGTAGAAACCGGCTAACACCGACGACTGCTCAGCGGCAGCTCCAGGGCGGCGCGCCAGAGGTTTCGCATCCCCCGGCGGTGAAGCAGATCGGCGGGCGGGCGCGCCAGAACGGCTGGCAGCCGAAGTGGACTTGGCCATCATTGCCAACACTAGCACCACAGGCCACAGGTACCCCGCAGTGATATAGCTACCGGTATGTGCGCCGACATGTACACCTACGGCGCGCTGCCTCAGTATTCAAACGGGCTGATGCTATGGACAGGGCCTACCAGTGGGCAGATGTGCGCCTCAGGGCGCTGCCTCAGTATTCAAACTGTATTGCAGCCCGGGATTCCAGAATGGGACGCACCGTAGATGCGATAAACGCCTGATGGTCGGCGTGGTCGCGGTAGACAACGAAGCCGGCTTCGTCGTCAAAATCCACGGTGACAGCGAAATCGTGATTACCAGCGTTGATGCCAGCATCGGCACCGTAGGCGTAAGCACGAACGGTTTCGACCGTCTTTAGCAGCTTCACCAGCCCCTCAAGAAAGGCTGTCTGCTTGGCCTCGTCGATCTCGTCGTTCCACTTGAACAGCACGCAGTGTCGGATCATGACCACTCCTTAGGTCGGGCGCCGGATGCTGGGGTGAGGATAAACCGATCCGCCACCTTGTCGCTGAAGTCAGCCTTATAACACTTGCCGCCCTATGGCCCTTGCCGCCAAGCATTATCTTTACCACTTAGGACACAAGGAGGTGACCATGCGGATCGGCGTGCCGAAGGAGATCAAGAACGAAGAGCGGCGCGTCGGACTAACTCCCGACAGCGTTTATGAATTGACCGTTCGAGGCCACAAAGTCTTCGTCGAGCGTCACGCAGGTACCGGGGCTGGATTCAACGACGAGGACTACGCCGGCGGCGGGGCGACGATCTTGTCAAGCGCTGACAGCGTCTTCGAGGCTGCCGAGTTGATCGTCAAGGTAAAGGAACCGCAAGCTGTAGAGCGTGCCCGCCTGCGACACGACCACACGCTGTTTACCTACCTGCACCTAGCGGCCGATCCCACCCAGGCCTCAGAGCTGCTGGCAAGCGGCGTCACGGCCATTGCCTACGAATCGGTTACCGACAGCAGCGGCCGCCTGCCGCTGTTGACACCCATGTCACAAGTAGCGGGCCGCATGTCCATCCAGGCCGGCGCCCACTGCCTAGAGGGTCCCGTCGGCGGCCGAGGTGTCCTGCTAGGAGGCGTGCCTGGGGTGGCTGCCGCACCGGTAGTAGTACTCGGCGGCGGTGTGGTAGGCAGTAATGCCATCCAAATGGCGCTGGGGCTTGGCGCGGATGTCACCGTGTTGGATCGCAACCCCGCGGTTCTAGAGCAGTTGGCTCAGCGCTTCGGTCCGTCCTTGCGGACCTTGTACTCCACCCCGGCCGCCCTAGAGCGGGCTCTTGCCGGCGCCGACCTCGTCATCGGGGCGGTGCTGCTGCGGGGTGCCCGAGCGCCACAACTAATCACCAAGCAGTTAGTCAAGCAGATGAAACTCGGCGCGGTCATCGTGGACGTGGCAATCGACCAGGGCGGATGCGCGGCCACTTCGCACCCCACCACCCACGCAGATCCCACCTTTACGACCAAAGGGATCGTGCACTACTGCGTAGCCAACATGCCCGGAGCCGTGCCGCGCACCTCCACCCTGGCGCTGAACAACGCCACCCTTCCCTACATCCTGCGGATCGCCGATGAGAGTCCGGAGTCGGCTATGCGAGCCGATCCCGGCCTACGAGCTGGCCTTAACGTCTACCGGGGCTGCATCACCGAACCCGCCGTTGCCGAGTCTCTGAGCCTGCCCTACACCACCCCTGAGGTGTGCCTGAACTAACTGCTAAGCGCTAGTGGGCAAGCAGGACCGTGGCGGTGCCAACCAGCACTCTTTGGCTACTATCGCGTTGGCTGCCGTCACGTTGAGTGTCTTCACGTTGAGTGTCGTCGAGTTGGCTGTCGTCGCGGGCAAGCCACACCTCACAGTCCACAAGTCGGCCCTCGGGGCTGGGGCGGACTGCGGTTACCGTGCCGCCGGCCACTAGCCGGTCGCCGGCGAACACGTTGCCCAGGAATCGCACCTTTAGGCGGCGGAAGTTGGCAGGCCCACCGGCCCAGTCCGCCAGCAGGTCGATCACATAGCCCATGTTGTTTGGGCCCTGATTGACCGGCCGGTCTCCCAGACCTAGCCGCCGCACATCTGTGACATCCCAATGGATGGTGTTGGGATCGCCCAACAGCGCTGCCATGGTCTTCATCTTCTCCGCGCTAACCGACTCGACGATCCGCTGGGGCAACTCGTCGCCCACACTAACGTCGCCGGAACTGGCGGCGTTCACGGCTTCCTCGGCAAGATGAACGAGTTGGTGCACCGCCCGACTATCTGGCCCTCCGGTGCCCTTACTTCCAAGCGGAACGTCAACAGATCGAACGTGCCTATGGCCCCGCCCTGCTTGCGTTTCGCGTCTGTGATCTCGCCACGCACCTCGTAGGTAACTCCGCTGCGCAGCGGAATCAGTACCTCCATGTCGCACTCCCCAAACATTGCGCCATCCTCGGCGCTGCTATGTACCAGAGTGAAGAGTTGGTCAAGCGACAGACCCATGCCACCCATGGCGGCGTAGTAGCAGAACATCGGATGTGCCAGATCGTCGGCGCGCTGCGGCGAGCCGATCACATCGTTGGTTAGCCAGTTGCGGTAGTGCTCTAACTGGAAGGAGCCTCCAGGCAGCTTGCGCCCGACGAGTTCAAGCATCTGCTGGAAAGGAACCACCTCGCTGACTTGCTGATCTGTGTCCGAAGTATGTGTCCGAAGCGAATCAGAGTTCGTCGGTACCGGCCAAGGATGCGTCTGGGCTGTGGCCGTAGCAGTGCTCCAACAAGCGGGCCTCGGTGATTTCATCGCCGACAGCCTCGCCCACAATTGCTCCCTCCCGCATTGCTATGACCCGGTGGCAGACCCCTACCAACTCGCCGAACTCTGAGGAGATAAACACCACCGCCCTGCCCTCGGCAGCCATCTGCTCCATAAGGCCGTACACCTCCTCTTTAGCGCCAACATCGATGCCGTGAGTGGGCTCGTCAAAGATCAGCACCGAAGCCCCCGAGCGCAACCAGCGGCCCAGCACAAGCTTCTGCTGGTTCCCGCCCGAGAGCCAGGCAGCTGGCGTGAGATCAGATGGGGTCTTGATGTCCAGGTCGCGTACCGCCGACCGCGAAGCCTCACGTTCCTTCGACCCCGACGGAACGGGCAGGTGTCGCGCCACCCGGAACTTTCGCAGCGTGCCCAGAGTGATATTGCGTCGCACGTTGAAGTCCTGGATAAGACCCTGATTGCGCCGATCCTCGGGCAGCAGCACCATCCCGGCGGCGATGGCGTCGGCCGGCTTGCGGATCGCTAGTTCTTTGCCGTGCAGCCGGATCACCCCGGCGGCGCGCTGATCGGCCCCGAAAACGGCTCGCATCAGCTCGGTCCGCCCGGCCCCCATGAGACCGGCAACGCCCAGGATCTCGCCCGCTCGGACACTGAAGCTGGCATCGTGAATGAGCCCTGGTACCTCCACCCCCTCCACATCAAGCACCACCGGCGAATCCGGCGGCCCGCCGATGCGGTGACTGCGGCGGCGCTGCAGCGCGGTCTCGCTGGCGTCCTCTCCGGTGATCTCTTCGATGAGGGTGCGGGCGTCGAAGGCCTCGGTGGGCCGATCATCCACCACCGCGCCATCGCGCATCACCACCACGCGGTCGGTTACCTGCAAGATCTCCTCGAGACGGTGCGACACGTAGATCACCGCCACGCCGGCCGCCGAAAGATCCCGGATAACCCCAAAGAGATGGTTGATCTCCTCGTCGGTGAGCGACCCGGTCGGTTCGTCCAGCACTACTAGCCGTGCCTGAGTCACGAGCGCCCGGGCGATCATCACAAGCCGCTGCTGCGCCACTGGCAATGTGCGGATCGCTACCTCAGGGGAGATCTCACCGCCAAGGCGGGCTAGGACCTGGCTGGACTGTCGGCGCAGCTGAGCAAAGTCCACCAGCACGCCGACCCTTCGGGGATAGCCCAGACCTAACTCAACGTTCTCAGCTACTGACAGCTCGGGAACCACCGAGAGTTCCTGATGCACGAACGACAAGCCCAGCAGAGTGGCGTCGTGAGGATTCTGGAGCTTGACCTCAGCCCCATCCAGCAGAATCCGGCCTTCGTCGGGGGCGGTGGCGCCGGCCAGAATCTTGATCACGGTGCTCTTGCCGGCACCGTTCTTGCCCACCAGCCCCACGATCTCGCCTGGCCTGATAGAGAGGGACACGTGGTCGGCGGCACGCACGCCCGGGTAGTTCTTGACTAGCCCTTCAATCTCCAGAAAGGCATCGGCAGCTATGGCCGGTGCGGTGGCCGCGGCGCTCATCGCAGCGCTCGACTACTTGCGCCGCAGCATGATCTGGCTGACTAACACGCCGAACACCAAGATCACCCCCTTGGCGATGTTGATCCAGGCGTTAGAGATCTGCAACGACAGCAGACCCACCTCAATGACGCGCAGGAACAACGCGCCCACAACAGTGCCGGGGATGCTGAACTGCCCGGGTCGAAAGACGGCGGCACCTAAGAACACCGCCGCATAGGCGTCGAGCAGGAAGGCGTCACCCAAGTTCAAGCGGATACCCGAGATGCCGGCGGTCAGCAAGATTCCCACCAGAGAACCAAGCAGCGCCACGATCACGAACCCCAGAGCCCTGATTCGGGCGACGGGAATCCCCGCTAGTCGGGCCGCCTCAGGATTACCGCCGATGGCGTACATGTAGCGGCCGATCTCGGTGCGGTCCATGATGATCCAAGCAGCCGCCACGATGGCGAAAGCAATGTAAACCGGCCGGCGCAGGTCCCAGAACTCCACGTTGCGGGCCAAGTCCACGTAAAAGGGTTGGGCGCCGACAGGAATAGTGATCGACCGGTTGCTAGTCCAGAGTTGCTCGATGCCCTTTAGTCCCACCAGTCCGGCCAGGGTTATGACGAACGACGAGGCCCCTACGTAGGAGATGATGTAGCCGTTGAACAGGCCGACCGCCGCGCCCACCCCCAGAGCAGCCAGGATCGCTACCCAAACAGGTTGTTGGAAGTTGACCATGAGGGCCACCGCGGTGGCACCGGCTAGGCCCACCATGCTGCCGAAAGACAGGTCGAAGTCGCCCATCGCCAGCACGAACGTGAGCGCCGTCGATAGCAGTAGCAGCGGCACAAACGCCGATGGCAGCAGCAGCACGTTCTGCACATGATCTTGGGTAAGGAAAATCTCCGGGTCGAGGACCTTGAAGATCACCACCACGATGGCGAAAACCACCAACAACCCGTAGCGGGCAAAGAACTCGCGCCCGCTTATCCGGCGCACCCGTGCTAAGGCCCCAGCAGCCTTGACTGCTCCGGCTAGAGGCTCTGACTCGCCGCTGTCAATGCTCGATTCGTCTGCCACCGCGGCCGCTCCTAGTTGTCGTTTGGCCTGTGGAACTTAGTCGTAGAGGGTTAATCCCCCAGAAACAGCGGAGGGGGACGCAACCGGTTTGGCTACGTCCCCCTCCGTTCGTGTCTCCTGGCGGTTGCAGTCGCCCGCTACCGCTTGACCCTGTCGGTTTACGCCTTAACCGACGTTGCTGTACTCGGCCGCCCAGCGAGCCTCGAAGAAGGCCACGTAGTCCCGCCAGGACGGATCGGTTGGCGTTGGGTAGGGACCGCGACCTGGGGTGCACTCGTCTTCAAGGTCCTCTGGCGTCACGATGAACGGCACCGAGAACTGGACGGCATCACCGTCGGCGTCTAGGTAGTACGGCCGCAACTCCTCGGAGAACTGCATGCCCTTGGCGTAGTAAGAGGCGATCTGGTCCATTGCCACGTAGCTACCCCACTCTAGGTTCTCCTCGGCGGAGGCGTCCACGCCGCCTGCCAGCATCTGCTGTTGGGTGGTGCAGTTGGCGTAGAAAGTAAGCACCATCGGGCGATCCGGCGGCGACATACCGGGGAACCTCTCGGTGATGACCGGGCCAACACCAAGTGCAGCTAGGTCGAAGGTGAGCCAGAAAGCCACCGAGTCTGGGGACTGCAGCAGCCAGTTGGCCGCGGCGTCGGCGGCGGTGCCGACCACATCGGCGAAGTCCACCATTTCTTCCGCGCCGGTGGTGATACCCGTACCCTCAATAGCGGCACGCAGCGAATCTTCACGGTCGGTGCCCCACTTGGCGAAGGCGGCGCTTGAGATCTGCACCGGCCCGTCCCCCTCGGAATTATCCACCATCCATTCCGCCAGCACACGTCCGAGCGCGGCGTCGTTGGGGTTGAAGGAGGCGGCATACAGGTGGTAGAAGCTCTGCGTCCCGCCCGAGTTCACGAACGGGATGCCAGCGGCGCGGGCCCGAGCCAGGCCCTCCACAATCACCTCAACAGTGGTTCCATCGGTCACGATGGCGTCTACGCCAGAGTTGATCAAGCCCTCCAAGCAGGTCTGCATGGCATCGGGTACACCCTCGGCGTCGCAATACTCCCAATCCCAGCCGAGATAGTCCACCGCGTCCTTGGCGGTCAGCTCTAGGCGCTGGGCGGCCTCTGAGGCACCGAGCACTTGCAGGTAGCCAATAGTGAGCCGTGGGAGTTCTGCCGCCGGGCCAGTTGGCCAGGCGCGAGCGTTATCGGTCGAAGCCTCCGGGGGGACCCAACCCTCCGGCTTGTCCACCAGCGGTGGCAACTCGACTGCGGCCGCTGCGGCAACGGCAGCCGACGCTTCGGCCTCGGCCGCTACCGCGGCCTCACGCGCTGCGTCTGCTTCGGCCTGGGCAGAGGCCGCTTCGTCACGGGCAGCCGAGGCGGCATTCTGAGCCTCGGCGAGAGCCGCCTCAGCGGCGGCAACGGCTTCCTGGTTGCCCTCAGCGGTGGCCTGAGCCAACTCGGCGGCAGCCTGCGCAGCCTCTGCAGCCCTCAGCGCCGCCTCAGCCGCCGCACCTGCGGTCGAAGCGTCAGCTAGCGCCGCGCTGGCCTCGTTGGAGGCGGCGTTGGCCTCCGAGAGGGCTGACGCGGCCACATCAGCAGCCCCGTCATCTCCGGCACAGGCTGCCGCCAGCAGCGACAGCGCCAAGCCGAGCGACATAAGCCGCCAGAGCATTCGTTTCCGGTTGGACATCTGTCCCCTCCTTCGCCCGGTCGGGCAGTCTATTTCCCGGGAATATCAAACGATAGTTTGATAGAACCATGCTTGCAGCGCAAGCCCGCTGTCGTTCAGATCTCCGCCTCAGACCTGCCGCTCGGCGCCCTCCCAGTAGGGCTGACGCAATTTTCGCTTCAGGATCTTGCCCGTTGGGGCCTTGGGCAGCTCTGCGACGAACTCCACCGAGCGCGGCTTCTGATACGAAGCCAGGTTCTGGCGGGCTGCGGTAATGATGTCCTCCTCGTCGGCGTGCATCTCCGGCTTGAGCACCACGAACGCCTTCACCGACTCACCCCAGTTGTCGTCGGGCACGCCGATGACGGCGCACTCCAGCACCGCGGCGTGCTTGGCGATGGCCTCCTCCACCTGGACTGAGTAGATGTTCTCGCCGCCGGAGATGATCATGTCCTTGGCCCGGTCCACGATGAACACATAACGCTCGTCGTCCCAGCAAGCGATGTCGCCGGTCCACATCCACCCTTGGCGGATTGTCTGAGCTGTTAGGTCGGGACGGCGGAAATAGCCCAGCATGTTGGCCTCAGAGCGCACGACGATCTCCCCGGGCGTGGCCCCGTCGGTGGGCACGTCGCTGCCATCGGGATGCACCACCCGCACCGAGGTCACAAAACCCTCCCGCCCGCAAGAGCGCAACCGCTCGGGGCGGTAGTCCTGGCGGATGGCCCGCAGGTGGTCCTCTTGCGATAGAAAGCACATGGTGGTGCCTTCGGTCTGGCCGTAGCCCTGTATGAGGGTGCAGGGGAACCGCTCCAAAGCCTCGGTGATCACCCGTGATGGCATCGGGCCGCCCCCGTATTGGATGTTTCGCAGACTGGATATGTCGTAGCGATCGAAGCCCTCTACCGCCATCATCCAGTTCAGCATTGTGGTGACGCCCAGGAAGGCCGACACCCGCTCTGCCTCAATCAGATCCATGGCCAGTTTGGCGTCGAAGTTCATAAGCACCAGAGGACAGCCGTGCGCTAGGTAGTTGATGGCCAGCACTACGGGAATGTGGAACATCTGGCCGGTGAGCATGTAGACATCGCTGGGCACAATTCGCTCGGCCACGGTCTGGTTCAGCATCCCGAACCAACAACTGCGGTGACTGTGCAGCGCCCCCTTGGACTCGCCGGTGGTGCCGCCGGTGTAGAGGATGAACAGCGGATCGTCGCCGCCCACGTCGGCTGATCCGGCTGGCTCGTCGTCGGGCGAACTCTCCACTAGGCGCTCGTAACTGCCGTCGCCCTCGGAGCCGTACTGCAGCCACCACTCCACGCTGTCAACCATGGCAGCCAGTTCGGTAGCGGTTGCGTGGTAGTCGGGCCCGCTGATGTAGGCCCGAGGCTCGCCGTTGTCGACGATCTTCTTGAGTTCAGTCGCTGACAGACGCCAGTTCATCGGCTGTGCCACTAGGCCGGTGCGCCCACAGGCGAAGTACAGGGCGGCGTACTCCGCCGAGTTGCGGCTGAGCATCCCAACGCGATCACCACGCTGGAGTCCGAGGCCTACTAAGCCGTTGGCCAGACGCCGCACATGGTTGTCGAAGTCGGCCCAGCTCACCCGCTGGCCAGTCGTGGCATCCACGATGGCGGTGGCGTCGGGCGTCTGCCTCGCCCACTTAGCCGGGATCTGACCGATATTCATAGTTCAGTAGGGCAGATCTAAGTGCAGGTGGCGGCGCTGCAGCTTCCACTCACCGCCCACGAGCACCACGCTGTCGGTGTAAACGCCACTCGACAGCACCGTCAGGGCACCGTTCTCAACCGATATGAGGATCAGGCTTGAGACCGCAGTCACTGAGGTATCGGTCTCATCAGTGAAGTAGACGTTGGTAATGCAGTGACGTCGCTGGTCAGTCTGGGTTTCGTGGGCGCCTTCAAATAGGGCGCGAATGTTCTCTTTACCGGCGAAGACCATGGGCTCATTACCGGCGATCTCTAACTCGAAGACGCTGTCATCTCTGAACAAGTTCATGATGAACTCAATATCGCCGGTGTCGTACGCCGTACCGGCCTGGTTAATCAGGCCAGTGATCGCCAGTTTGTCAGCCATGAGAATCTCCTTCGATTGTTGATTGTGGATCTGGGTGCGGTCGGTTGCAGCAACTCCAGGGCTAGTCAACTCCGGGGTTAGTCCAGGCCGAGCTGGTCGACGGTTCCCCGCCAGGCCAGCGATCCGCCGTCGATGAGAATGTAAGCGCCGTTGATGAAAGACGCCTGCGGGCTGGCCAGGAAGCAGACCAACTCCCCCACTTCGTCCGGCAGGCCGAGACGCGGGATAAGGCTGGTGTTGGTCAGGGCCTTCTCAAATGCCTCGGGATCCTCAGCCTGCTGCACAAACCTGGTAACCATTTCAGTAGCAATAGCTGTAGGGCCATAGCAGTTGACCCTGATGCCGTAGGGCGCCAGATCTACCGCCAGGTTCTGGGTCTGCAGCCGGATACCTCCCTTGGAGGTGCCGTAGGCGGAGTTACGGGGATAGGCCGATTGCGAGCCGGTAGAAGCAGCGTTGATGATGGAAGCGTTTTCGCTCTGCTTCAGGTAAGGCACCGCATACTTGGCGCACACCCACGGCGCCACGGCGTTGACCTCCACAACCCAGCGAAACACCTCAATGGGCATGGTCTCCACCGTGGTGTTCTCCCCGGCGCGGGCCGTCTCGTGTACGCCAGCGTTGTTGTGCAGCACGTCGATGCCGCCAAAGCGCTCGGCAGCTGCGGCCATGAGCGCCTCTACCTGTTGGGCCTCGGTCACGTCGCAGGCGAAGAAGTCGGCCTCACCCCCGGCTGCTCTGATGCCCGCAGCGACTTGCTCGCCAGCCTCGGCAGATGAGGCTAGGTCGCTAACCATCACCGCGGCCCCTTTGGAAGCGGCGACGCGGGCAGTGGCGGCGCCGATGCCGGCGGCGGAGCCGGTGATGACAAAGCGCATTCCCTCGATGCTCATTCTGGTTCCTTTCTGGGACTGGGCCTAGTAATCCGATTGGCGCAGGACTGTACCAAACGAACGGTTGACGGGGCTACTGGCTTGGTACAGTCCGAGATGTGGGAAGCCCGCAATATCCGGGAGCGTCGACGGCGTGAGCGGGGCAAGCCCAGCGGCTTCCAGGCCCGACCCTAGACCGATCACAGCACCCGACGGCCTACACGGTGGCCGTTGTAGCCGCTGCGGGTACCCAATGCTGTATCTACCGCCGTTGTGTCCCAGCTGTGGCAGTCCAAACGTAGAACAAGCAGTCTTCGGACCAGGTGGGGTGATTTGGAGTTCTACTGTGCTGCGGGTGCGCGTCGCCGGGCGCACCCCGCCCGCCGTACTCGCCTACGTGGACTTCGACCAGGGGCCTCGGATACTGGCCCACGTGGATACCGCTGAGGACCGGCCGCTAAGACCTGGAACACGAGTGCGACTTCAAGGCCGCAACGACCATGGTGACCCACTTGTGGCACTGGTGGCGGTTGCCGCCGGTGAGGTGACGCCGTGAGTTGCGACGTGGTGGTGCGCGGCGTGGGCACTAGCCGATTCGCCCGCCAGCCCATGGTCGCGCCAAGGGAGCTGGCCTGGCAGGCAGTCAGCGAAGCTTTGGCAGACGCCGAGTTAGCCCCTGTGGCAGTCGAGGCCGTCTACGCCGCCACGGTGTTCGGCGACCCCGGCGTCACCACCCGAACCTTGCAACACCTGGGCATCACCGGCGTACCGGTAGTGACCGTGGAGAACGCCTGCGCCAGCGGCACTACGGCGTTTCACGAAGCGCAAATAGCAGTAAGTCAAGGGCGCTACGAGACGGTGCTGGCGTTCGGTATCGAGACGATGACGGCGATCTTCGACGGACCGATTGAGCCGCTGTCCTCCGATCCCGAGGGCGCCCAGGGCTTCGCCATGCCCAGCCTCTACGGTATGGCGGCACACCGCTATCAGCATTGCCACGGCGTCACGCCCCGGCAGATGGCGCTGGTTGCGGTTAAGAACCGGCGCCACGCCCTAGGCAATCCACGTGCCCAGCACGCCGGAGAGTTCACTGTTGAGCAGATCCTAGATTCGCGACCGATCTCAGATCCGCTGACGCTGCTGCAATGCTGTGACATCAGCGACGCGGCGGCCGCCGCGGTGCTGGGCCCAGCGCGGCCTGTGGGTGCCGGTGGTAGAGACTCCGACGTGGCGGTGCGTTCCTCTGCTCTAGCTTCGGGACGAGCCTGGGACCACACCTGCGATTTGGTTTGGGGTTGGCAGCTCATTGCTGACACCGCCGGTGCGGCGTTTGAGCAGGCCGGTATCGCTTCAACTGACGCCGACGTATTTGAAGTACACGATGCTTTTACCATCGGCGAGCTAGTCACCACCGAGGCGTTAGGGCTTTGTGAGTTAGGAGCCGGTGGTGCCCTAGTGGAGTCGGGCCACACCAGCCTCGGTGGCGCCCAGCCGGTAAATCCTTCCGGCGGCCTGCTGGCCCGCGGCCACCCCCTCGGTGCCACCGGGCTGGGACAGATCGCCGAGATCGTCTGGCAGTTGCGCGGCACCGCCGGAGATCGTCAGGTGGACAGAGCCCGGATCGGCGTCGTGGAGACGATGGGCGGAGGCACCGCCGGCATTGACGGCAACGCCTGTGTGGTAGCAGTGTTAGAGGCTCCGGGAGGACGGCGGTGAACAACCAGAGTGACGCTGTGGGGGTGGATTTGCTGACCCCTGAGAGGGTGGCCGACCCCTACCCCACTTTCGCCCAACTGCGACAAGAGCAGCCGATCTGCTACAACGAGCACTACCGGGCCTGGTTCATCCACCGCCACGACGACCTGCTAGCAGCGCTAAAGGATCCCCGTTTCTCCTCCGAGCGTATCCGGCCGGTATTCGAGCACAAGCTCAGCGAGGATCAGCGCCGCGAACGTGCCCCCACCTATCGGATCCTCGGCGAGTGGATGGTGTTCCGCGATCCGCCAGATCACACGAGGCTACGCAAGCTGGTCAGTCGGGCTTTCACGCCGCGGGCAATCTCGCTGTGGCAACCCCGCATCATCGAGGTGGTAGACAGCCTCATCGCCGAGTTGGCCCCACTTGGTCATATGGACTTAATTCGAGACTTCGCCTACCCGCTACCGGCGGTGGTGATTGCCGAGATGATGGGGGTGCCGCCGGAGGATAGGGACCTATTCAAAGACTGGTCCGACGACCTGATGGTTTTGGTGTTCGGCGCCCGGGGTATCACCGGACGTCGCCAGCGTGCCCAGAGTGGGTTGCTGGAGTTGTCAGAGTATCTCGGCGGCCTGGTAAGGCGGTTCCGCAGCGCGCCAGAAGAGAACCTCATTCACACCCTCATTCGGGCTCAGGAAGGGGACGACACGCTCACCGACGACGAAATCGTAGGCACCTGCATCTTGCTGCTGTTTGGGGGGCACGAGACCACCACCAACCTCATCGGCAACGGGATGCACGCTCTGCTGGCTCACCCCGACCAGTTGGAACGGCTGCGCGCCGGCGGCACCGGCGAATACCTGCGGCAAGCCATCGAGGAGATCCTGCGCTTCGACGGCCCATCCAAGATGCAGGTCCGTATGGCCGCTAGTGATATCTCCGTGGGCGATCAGCTGATTCGCCAGCACGACATGGTCTACCTGGTACAGGCAGCGGCCAACCGCGACCCTGAGGTGTTCGCCAGCCCAGACCGGTTCGACCTCCAGCGCAATCCAACCGATCACGTGGGCTTCGGTTTCGGGCTGCATTACTGTCTCGGCGCCGCCGTGGCCCGGCTGGAGGGATCGATCGCGCTCGAGGCACTAGCTAGACGGTTACCAGATCTGCGCCCGGGCGCCGAGGGGCCTAAGTGGCAACCCACGCTCATTAGCCGGGGAATGTCCTCGTTCTGCGTGTCCTACACGCCTTGCGAGGGAACCGCAGTGTGAGCGCCGCCGCCCCACTCTTAGACCTCGCCGGCAAACGGGCCGCGGTAACTGGGGCCAGCGGTGACATCGGACGAGCCATCGCCTTGGTCCTCGCTGGCGCTGGTGCAGACTTGGCGTTGCTCGCCCGCCGGCGCCAACGTCTAGAAACCCTAGCTAGCGAGATCCGCGCCCTGGGACGCAATGCCATCGCGCTAGCGGTGGACGTAACCGAAGGCGAGACGTTGCAGGCCGCAGCTGCCTCCGCCTCTGAGCAACTTGGCCCGATCGACATCCTGGTGAACAACGCAGGCGGGGCCCGCTTCCTGGCTCCGGCGCTGGAAGTGGCTGAAAGCGGTTGGACTAAGACGGTCGCCCTCAACCTCACCGCGCCGTTTCTCTGCGCGCAGGCCTTCGGCGGACCGATGACAGATCGGGGCGGTGGGGCCATCGTGAACGTCGGCTCGGTGGCAGGTCTGCGCCACCTGGCCAACATGGCGGCCTACAGTTCGGCCAAGGGAGGCCTCTTCGCCCAGACCCGCGCCCTGGCACGCGAGTGGGCACCTTTCGGCGTGCGGGTCAACGCGGTGGCTCCTGGCTATGTGGCCACCTCTGGCTGGGACGCCTTCGACCGCGACGAGGTCACCGCTGCCTCCGAACTTGCCATCCCCTTGGGCCGCTGGGCGACACCCGCCGAAGTGGCCGGCCCCGTGGCTTTCCTAGCCTCCGACGCCGCCTCTTATATCACCGGCGCCACCCTCGTGATCGACGGTGGGATGCTGGCATAAGCCCCCTTCATATTCTTGAGTGTTTTTGTCGGGAATCCTCTAGCCTGACTTGGTCGACCCGCGGTCGGCGCAGCGACCGCACTCTGAATTGGAGGCCACCCATGTCCGAGACAGCCAAGATGCTCGAAGCCAACGCCAGCTACGTCGCCGGCTTCAGCGAGGGAAATAAACCCATGCCCCCTGCCCGCTCCGTGGCTGCGGTGGTATGCATGGACGCGCGCATCCACCCAGCGGAGATGCTGGGCCTGAACCTCGGCGATGCCCACGTAATCCGCAACGCTGGCGGGCGCGTCTCCGACGACGCCATCCGCTCGCTCATCATCTCCTCCACTCTGTTGGGGACTAGGGAGTTCCTAGTGGTGCACCACACCGACTGTGGGATGCTCACCTTCTCCAACGACGACTTGCGCGGCATCCTGGCTGAGAAGCGAGGCAGCGACGCCAGCGATATCGACTTTCTCCCCTTCGGCGACCTAGAGCAGAGTGTGCGCGACGATGTGGCGCGTATCCGGGCCAGCGAGCACCTCGACCAGTCGATCTCTACGCGGGGATTCATCTACGACGTGGATACCGGGGCGCTCAGCGAGGTGCACTGACGCTAAGTATCTTTAGTCTTGCGCTGAGCCGACTCCCTGGGGGCCGCGCTGAAACTGGCCTCCGGTGGGTGACACCTCAGGGATTTCGCCGTCCCGAGAGGCAAGTTGGATCATCACCTGCAGCAGCACATCGGCCCCGGCAGCCAGATCGCCGGGCGCGGTGTACTCCGCCGGATTGTGGCTAATACCCTGCTGGCTCGGCACGAAGATCATCCCGGAGGGACAGACCCGAGCCAACATCTGAGCGTCGTGCCCAGCGCCTGACGGCAGCCGCTTAACGCTGTGGCCTAAGCGCCGAGCGGTGGCTTCCACCAGGTCTACCAGCGGAAGGTCGAAGATAACCGGCTGGAAGCGGGCCAGGGAACGGGTGGAGACCGAAACGCCTTCGGCGGCCGCGATCTGCTCCATGCTGGCAGCCATGAGCTGTTCTGCCTGCTGGAGTTCGGTTTCGTGGATGTTGCGCAGATCCACACAGAGCCGCGCTCGCCCAGCCACCACGTTCACCAGATCGGGGTGCAGATCTAAGACCCCCACCGTGGCGACCTGGTAGCCGCCGATGCCACTAGCGATCTCCCGGGCAGCAACCGCAACCCGGGCAGCGGCGAGACCAGCGTCTCGTCGCATGTTCATCGGCGTCGTGCCGGCGTGGTTGGACTGCCCCTCGATAGTCACTTCGCTCCAGGAAATGCCCTGCACACCGGTGACAGCCCCAATCGTGACGCCCTCCTGCTCCAGGATTGGTCCCTGCTCAATGTGGAGTTCCACAAAGGCAAACGGCGCCGGGGCGGGACACGGGGCGACTCCCCGATAGCCGATCCGGTCGAGTTCAGCACCCACCGAGATGCCCTCGCTGTCGGTCACGTCGAGAGCCTCCTCGACGCTCATACCCCCCACAAAGGTGAGGCTCCCCAGCATGTCGGGAGGAAAGCGCGAGCCCTCTTCGTCGGTGAAGAACGCCACCGCTAGGGGGCGCTGCAGTCGCACGCCGGCCGTGCTGAGCGTCTCGATCACCTCCAGGCCGGCCAGCACGCCCAGGTTGCCGTCAAAGCGGCCGCCGGTGCGGACGGTGTCGATGTGGCTGCCGGTCATGACCGGCGGGCCGTTAGTTAGACCGGGGTAGACAGCCACCACGTTGCCGACGGTGTCCACCGTCACTTCGAGCTGAAGATCACGCATCCAACTCACTACCAGATCCCGACCATCGCGGTCTTCGTCGGTTAGGGCCAGGCGGCAGTTCCCGCCGTCTCCAGTGTCACCGATCTGCCCCAGGGCCTCGAGGCGACCGAGGAGGCGCTCGACGTTGATCCGCAGGTCCGCAAGGCATCTGTAAGTGCTCACGCGTCTATGCTCACTGACGTGGCGGGGGGTGTCAACGACCCCAACAGGACCCGGCGATTGGCACTGCCATGGGAATCGTGCACATTGAGTTCTTCGTGGAGCCCTTCTCCGAGGGTTCCCCCGGCCCGCATGTAGCGGCGGCGATAGCCGCTTTCGAGAGGCTCGGCGTCACTACGGAGGTGGGGCCGTTCGGCACAACCGCATCGGGCGATGTCGAGCAGTTGGCAGAGGGGGCGGCGACCATGATCCGCGACGCCCTCGAGGCTGGAGCCACGCGGATCGCGCTGCGTCTAGAGCGCCCCGAGCAGCCAGCGCCGACCAGCGACGGATGAGCGATCAAACAGAGCACCCGCTTTGGCAGACGCTGCGACCGGTGGCAGCCGCCGTGGGCGGCGAGCTGTTGCCGCCCACCGAGCAGACCCCTGGCGACATCCCCCTGGAGTTCGAGGGCGACACGATTGGGGTGCTGCGCCTACACGGCCTCGACGGCGCACTCGGGCGTCTCATCCAGACAGTAGAACGCGAGTTGGGGGACTCCCTAGCAAGCCTGTCTCGCACCAACAAGCAGGTAGCAGTCCGGCTACTGAACGAGCGGGGCGCCTTTCTGCTGCGCAAGGGCGTAGAAGATGTAGCGGCCTGTATGGGAGTTAGCCGGATCACCATCTACAACTACCTCAACGCCATGGAGCTATCAGGGCCAGGTGAGCGCAACCGTCCCGTCTAGGCGCTCAGACCCACAGAGATCTTATTCAAGGATCTTATTCAAGCGGCTCCGCTGGCCACGCCTGCCATCCAAAGCCCGAGTTGCTCCACTGTGGCCTCCGCCCGGTCTAAGACACCCATAACGCGACCCTCGTACATCACCGCGATGCGATCCGACAGCGCCAGCACCTCGTCGAGATCCTCTGAGATCAGCAAGGTGGCGCACCCGGTGGACTTCTGCGCCACGAGCTGTGCGTGGATGTACTCCCCGGCGCCGACATCCACGCCCCGAGTGGGCTGGGCGGCAACAATCACCTTCGGCCCCGCCGACAACTCCCGGGCCAAGATGAGCTTCTGGATGTTGCCCCCAGAGAGGTTCGAGGTCGGCACATCCAGGCTGGGGGTTTTGACGTTGAACTGCTCTACCAGCTCGCTGCAATGCTCTCGGATGGCGCCGAGGCGCAGGAACCCCCGGCGGCTGAACTCTCTGGCTTGGTTCAGCAAAACCAGATTCTCAGCCACCGAGAACATGCCAACTACGCCGTCGCGCATACGCTCCTCAGGTACGTAGGACAGACCAGCGTCGCGTACCCGGCGTGGGTGCTGTCCCGTGACTTCGATCCCGTCGATATAAACGCTGCCAGCCTGCACCTCTCGCAACCCTGAGATCGCCATGGCCAACTCGGACTGGCCGTTACCGGACACGCCGGCGACACCCAAGATCTCGCCGGAATGAACCCGCAAAGACACACCCGCCACGGCCTCGTCACCTCGGTCGCTCTGCACATGCAGGTTTCGCACCTCTAGCAGCGGAGCACCAAGTTGCACATCGGGACGGTCGGGGATCATCTGCACCGGCCGGCCGACCATCATGCGGGCGAGGTTGGCGCGGCTGGTATCTGCCGGTTTGGTTTCGCCAGCCACGCGGCCGTCGCGCAGCACGGTGATCCGATCCGATACCGCCATCACCTCGTGCAGCTTGTGCGAGATGAAGACCAGCCCCCGGCCGTCGGCGGCCATACGACGCAACACCACGATCAACTCGTCGACCTCCTGAGGGGTCAGCACCGCGGTGGGTTCGTCCATGACCAGGATCTTCGCCTCTCGATAAAGTGCCTTGAGGATCTCCACCCGCTGGCGCTCCCCCACCGCTAGTTGCCAGATTGGCGCGTCAGGGTCAACGCGCAGTCCGTAGCTGTCGGAAAGTTCACGGATCCGGGCCGCCACGGTCGCCAGGTCGGTCAGAGGGCGGCGGCGCGACCGCAGGCCTAGCGCCACGTTCTCGGTGACAGTGAGCGTGGGCACCAGCATGAAGTGCTGGTGGATCATGCCGATGCCGTACTCAATGGCAGCGGACGGGGAATCCACGGTTACGGGCTCGCCACCTAGCAGCACCTCGCCGGAATCGGGCCGGTACATGCCGTAGAGGATTCTCATGAGCGTGCTCTTGCCCGCTCCGTTCTCCCCCAGCAGGGTGTGCACCTCGCCGGCCTGGAGATCGAAGTTGACGTCGTCGTTGGCGAGCACACCCGGGAACTGCTTGGTGATCCCGCGCATCTCTAGCAGCGGCGGAGTGGCACTCATTTGGCGGATCGCTGCCTCACCGGCGCTCGGTCTCTAGCGTCCCTAAGAACACCGGGTCAGGGGATATGACCCGGGCTCTTGCCTCGACCTTAGGAACCGGTGTCGATAGTGCCGTCGATGATGCCGGCCACAATGTCGTCGCCGATCTGGCGGATCTCGCCCGGCAAGTCGTAACCGTCGTTGTAAGCAATCGACAAACCACCGTTCGCCAACGTCAACGTGTACGCCTCGCCACCTAACACACCACGATCAATCGCATCAGCAATCTGCCTCAACACGACCTCCCACTCATACACCTGGGAAGCCACCACAACCTCCGGAGCTAAAGACCTCTGATCAGACTGCGTGCCAAACCAAGCCGCACCCTCACGCTGAGCCACACCCACAGCGCCCACAACCATCTGGGCGGTGCCAGACATCACGTCCGCTCCCTGCGAAACGTGCGCCTCCGCCGTTTCCGCCGCCTTAGCCACATCACTAAACGACTCCGTGTACACGACATTCACATCCACGCCAGGATCCTGCGCACCCGCGCCAGCAACGAAACCATCCACAAACAACTTGGCGTCACCCACCTCAATAGGCCCCACAACGCCAATCACGCCCGACTCCGTCAGCTCGGCAGCCATCGCACCAAGCGCATAACCACCCTGATCTGCCGCAGTGGTATACGCAAACACGTTCGGCAAACCAAACGTGTCCACCGACGTGCCCCAAGCAAACGACGTGTCCGGGAAGTCCGGGGCAATCTCCTGCAACGACCCTCCGTACTGAGAACCATGCGCGATCACCAAATCAAACCCAGCCTCGGCGTACTCTCGGATCGCCACTGCGGCATCCTCCACAACGAAAGTCCCGTCAGTGATCTCCACATCCAACTCACGCGTCTGGCGAAACGCCGCAACACCGTCCACAATGCTCTGCGTAAACGCCAAATCATTCGACGCCGAAGGTGCCACAACAGCCACCCGCAACGGCCCAGACGAGCCTGAGGGATCCGGCGGCGGTGCCTCGGTGGCGGCGGGAGGCTCGGGGGCCGGGGGTGCCGGCTCGCTAGTCTCGTCGCCGCCGCAGGCCGCAGCCAGCAGTGCCAGCGTTAGCCCAACTGCGAATACCCCAAAAGTCTTGCCGCGCTTTGTGGATGTTCTCATATTTGACCCCTCATAGTCCTATGCGTGTCCGGTAGGTGTTTACCGAGTTCGCCGATAAGCCGATACTACGCCAAAACTCCCGGGGGAAACTTGAGAGTCGAAGATCTTGGCAGTCAGTCTTCTAATCTCAGCCTTCTAATCTTGCGAACCTCGCCGGAAAGGCCGAGTGAGGGCCGCCGGCTGGCCGATTCGGTGTGTAACCACCACCAAGGCGATGATCGTCACCGCGGCCGGTGCCATCTCAGTGAGTTGCGCTGCCGCCCCGCTGAGAATGCCCAGCGTCTTCCATTGCAGCACGGCGGCAGTCACGAGGCTGAACAGCAGGGAACCAGCCAGAACACCCAGCGGCCGCCACGCTCCGAAGTAGACCAGCGCCACGGCGATGAACCCCATGCCGTTGGTCATGTTCTGGATAAAGATGCCCTTCTCCAGTGCCAGCACCGCGCCTGCGCCGCCAGCTAGAGCATTGCCTATAAGGATCGTGCCGTAACGCGTGCGGGCCACGCTCACACCCAGGCTGTCAGCAGCCTGGGGCGTCTCGCCCACCGCCCGGACGTTTAGTCCGAAAGTGGTGCGATTGACTAGCAGGGTCACAGCCGGGACCAGCAGGAATGCCAAGTAGATGACCAGGCTGTGGTTGTAAAGGTCGGGGTAGGGGATATCTGGGCGAGCCTCGGGGAGGGTGAAGTCGAACACGCCATCAAAGCCACCGATCGGGCGCGGGGTTCCCACCAACTGGCGGAAGAGCAAGTCGCTAAAACCCAGGCCAAAGAGGTAGATGCCGATGCCACTGATGCCCTGCTGGGCCTGCAGTGTCACGGTGATGAATCCGTAGACCAGCCCCATGAAAAGGCCGATACCCAGGCCCACCAGCAGGCCATAGGTGGGCTGGCCGGTGCGCACCGTGGTGTAATACGCACCGAAGGCCCCCAGCAGCATCACCCCGTCGACCCCGAGGTTCAGCACCCCGCTGCGTTGACCCACGCTCTCGCCGACCGCGGCAATGAGATAAGGCGTGGCAAGCCTGATAGCGGCCGCCACCGTTGCCACCAACGTAGCCAGCGTAAAGAATCCACTCCAGCCGCTGCGGGCTGCCGCCAGAACCTCTACGGAGGCAATGTCGAGCGCCCCAAGACTCGGGATCATGACTGGGCCGCGTTTTCGGCAGCTGGAGGCACCCGTGCGTCTGTTGACTGGGGCGCATCCTTAACAGGTAGTTCTTGATCCGGCTCCGAACGCGCCTCGAATCGCTCCACGATACGGCGCGCCCAGTGCACTGCCCGGTCGCTGCTTACCACGAACACAACCACGAGACCGCTAAGCGCCACTACCAGCGGAGTCGCCACCTGCACCGCGCGCTGCAGCGCGTTCGCTCCCACGAGCAAGCCACCAAAGAGGATGGCGGCGGGGATGGTCCAAATCGGGTGCAGCGCTCCGAACAATGCCGCCACGATTCCGTTAAACCCTGCCAGCTGGGTGAACCCCGCCGGACCGCTCTCGACGCTGAGGCGATGGGCAACGGAGGAGAACACCAACACTGCACCGCCGAGTCCGGACATCATGCCGCTTAGGGTCAGCGCCTGAACGATCCTGCGCTCCACCTTCATGCCGGCATAGCGAGAGGCGTCCCTGCTACCCCCCACGGCTCTGATCTCGTAGCCGAGCGACGTGCGCCACAGCAGAAAGTAGACGGCTATAGCCACCACAACCCCTACCACGATGCCCAGGTTCATCTGGGTACCCCCGAGCAGGATCGGCAGATCGGAGTTCGGCGACAACCGCTTGGTTTGGGCGATGTGGTTACCCGCCTCTACCGCCGCCTTGTCGATCATCGGACCCAGTAGCAGATACTGCATCAGGTAACCGGCGACGATGTTGAGCATGATCGTCGAGAGGATCTCGTTCACGTTGGCATAGGCCTTCAGCACACCAGGGATGAATCCCATGAAGGCACCGCCGACTGCGCCGGCGATCAACGCCAGGGGTAACAGCAGCCAGCGGTCCAGGTCTCCTAGCGCCAGCACTACCACCGTGGACAAGAGCGCTCCGGCGATGATCTGCCCTTCTCCGCCGATGTTGATAACCGAGGCTCGAAAGGCAATACAAATACCTACACCCACGAGCAGCAGGGGCGTGGCTTTCACGGTGGTGTCGGCGAACTCGCTGATCCCGCCAAAAGCACCGCTGAACATGGCGCGGTACCCCTCCACCGGATCGCCGCCGAAGCCCCAGACCATGGCGGCGCCGACCAGCAGCGCGGCGACCGTCGCCGTCAGTGGAACTAGAGGGCCCATTACGCGGCGCACGATGCGCTGAACCAACCAGTCGCTGATTCGTGAATCCGCCGTCACGGCCCGCTCCACCGCCCCATTCTCGTCGAAGTGCAGATCCCAGACTTTAGAGAGCCGGCGCACCCCCTGCCGATCATTGCCGGACTAGGCGCACCGGTAGCCTCCTAGAGAGCCCTATGCAATCGGTTGATCTGCGCGCCCGCTCCCGCTCCCACACCCACGTTTTAGCGGCGGTTACCGAGTTAGCTGGGCGACCAGCAGTCGTTGTGCACCTAGGCGCCGATGAAACTCACCGCGCCATTACCAGCGACGCCGGAGAGTCGATCAGGGCGGCCGTGGAACTAGCTCTAGAGAAGCGCCTGCCGATTGTGGGTTTCGTGTCGGCTACTGGCCCCGATGTCGCCGGTGGCATCACATCGGTGCACGGCTGGGGAATCGCCGCCCGCGCCCTGGTGTCGGCCTCGGGGGTAGTGCCGATCCTTCTCTGTGTGACCGGACCCATGCTGTCGGGACCGGCGCTGCTGTTGGGCATCGCCGATCTTGTGGTAATGGTCGCCGACGCCTGCGCCTTCGTGAGCGGCCCGGCCATGGTTGAGCAGTTCACCGGCGTGCCCGTAGCGGCGCTTGACCTAGGCGGCTCCTCGGTTCACGCCAGTCGCAGCGGCGTGGCCTCGCTGATTGTCGCCGACGACGACGCGGCCGCTCGGGCAGTCGAAGACCTGCTGCGATACCTACCCCCACACGTGGACGAGATCCCAGAGACACTTCCGACGGGAGATCCACCCGACCGCCCCACACCCGAGCTGGCAGAGGTAATCCCCTCGGTGGCCACTGGTGGTTATGACGTGCGTGCCGTGCTGGAAGCAGTAGCTGACGAAGGTACGGTTATCGAGTTGCGCGCCGGCTGGGCAGAGAACCTGGTAACCGCGCTGGCCGCCATAGGCGGCTACCCGGTGGGGATCGTGGCTAATCAACCCCAGCACCTCGCCGGCACGCTAAACATCGCCGCCTCCCAGAAGGGGGCACGCTTCGTGTCGTTTTGTGACGCCTTCAACCTGCCCCTCGTGACCTTCGTAGACACACCCGGCTTCCAGCCGGGCAAGGACCTGGAATGGAGGGGCATGATCCGCCACGGTGCGCAGCTGGCATTCTCCTACGCCGCGGCCACCGTTCCCCGGATCTGCGTCACGCTGCGCAAGTCCTACGGCGGGGCCTACATCGTGATGGATTCCCGTTATATGGGCAACGACGTGGCATTCGCCTGGCCTACCGCCGAGATCGCCGTCATGGGCGCCAAAGGAGCCGTGGAGATACTGCATCGCCAGGCGTCGGAGTCCGAGCGGATCGCACTGGAAGAGGATTACGCCGAACGGCTAATGAACCCCTACCGGGCCGCTGAGCGAGGTTCAGTGGACGCGGTAATCCACCCCGCCGACACCCGTGCGGAAGTAGCCGCTGCCTTGGCGCTGCTGTACTCCAAGCGAGAAGAGATTCCCCACAACCGCCACGACAACTCGCCGCTTTAGGCTTGCTTCCTGCGGTTTACCCTAAGACTCGAAATCTCGGTATTATCGGCGAGGTTTGGACGCCCACGGTGAGCTAGCGCGGCCGTTTACGCTCCCACCATAGGGGTGCCTTGCGGCCATGGGGCTGCTGGGCCAAGCGAAGTGGGCGCCTGACCGCGTAAACGGAAGGCAGCGGAGCTTGACAGAGTCGATCACGATCACCGACAACCGCACGGGCGAATCAGTCGAGATCCCAATCCTCGACGGCGGCGTGGACTCTGGCGGCTGGGCCAAGCTGCTCGGCAACATCTGGTTCTCCGACGAGGCGTTCAGCCACACCGCCATCGGCGAGAGCGCCATAACGCAAATTGTGGGAGCCGAGGGAATCCTGCGCTACCGCGGCTACCCCATTCAGCAGTTAGCCCGCCGGTCCAACTATCTCGAGGTGGCCTACCTGCTGCTATTCGGTGAACTGCCCACCCCCGATCAGTTCGACGCCTGGGAGCAGGAGATCACCCTCCACACCTACATCCACGAGAACTTCCGCAAGCACTTCATGGAGTCTTTCCGCTACGACGCTCACCCTATGGGGGTGCTAGTGGCGTCGCTGGCAGCCCTCTCGACTTTCTACCCCGAGGCCAAGGACGTGGAAGATCCCGAGGTGCGGATGCGCCAGATCGTGCGCCTAATCGCCAAAGTACCAACAATGGCGGCCGCCGCCCACCGATTCTCCACTGGTATGCCGTTCGTTTTCCCAGATAACGATCTGGACTTCACCTCCAACTTCTTGTCGATGATGTTCCGGGTTGCCGAGCCCCGATATCACTGCCACCCGGCGGTGCACCGGGCGATGGAGATCTTGTTCATCCTTCACGCCGACCACAGCCAGAACTGTTCCACCACCACAGCCCGAGTCGTGGGTAGCTCCCACGCCGACCCCTATTCGGTAGTGGCCGCCGCCTGCGCCGCCCTCTACGGACCGCGCCACGGCGGCGCCAACGAAGCAGTCCTGGCGATGCTGCGGGACATCGGCAGCTATGAGAACGTGGATCCGTTCATCGCCGACGTGAAGGCCGGCAAATGCCGGCTTATGGGCTTCGGCCACCGCGTGTACAAGAACTACGACCCTCGGGCGCGGATAATCAAAGAAGCCGCCGACGAGGTGTTCAAACTGGCTGGTCGTAGCCCGCTGCTGGACATAGCGCTAAAGCTGGAGGAGGTGGCGCTGGAGGATGAGTACTTCAGCAGCCGGCGCCTTTATCCCAACGTGGATTTCTACTCGGGTCTGATCTACGAGGCTCTGAAGTTCCCCACGAACATGTTCACGGTGCTGTTTGCTATCCCCCGCACCGCCGGTTGGCTGGCCCATTGGAACGAGATGTTGGAACAGGATTCCCGCATCGCCCGGCCTCGCCAGCTTTACGTGGGACACCCCGAACGGAGTTACGTTCCGCTAGCCGAGCGCGGCTGAGGGCTCCCCCGACCGCCTTATTCCCAGAATCTCACTCCAGAACGGTGATGATGTCGATGTGCTGGTCGAGATCGAAGAGTTCCGCGGCCAGGGCTTTCACATCGCTGGCCTGCAAGTTGGCGACCTCCTCGAAAAGCCGCTTAGAGGTCGGCAACTCTTCGTCGCCAGAGTAGGCCCGCCAGCGCACGGCGGTCAGGAAGTCGGAGTTGCTCACATAGGTGTACTCGCCGACTAGCAAGGCCAGAGCCTCTGCCCACTCCTCCTCGGTTGGGCCGTTGGCCCCCAGGTCGTCCAGAATCTCAAAGATGGTGGTCTGGATCTGCTCGATGTACTGTGGGTCTCCGCTGACCACGACTTGCCCCACGACCCTGGGCTCGGGAGTGAAAACCGGCGCGATGCTGCTGCCAGTGATATAGCTAGCGCCGATTTCCTCGCGGACCTGAGCTACTAATCGGGCATTCAGGATGGTTGTAAGGGCATCCGCTGCCACCTTCAGCGCAACATCAACCTGGGGGCGCGGCGCCTCAAAGTAGAGTTCCAGCCCGGTGGTTTGGCTGTCGGGGGGCAGAATGACCTGGCGCTGCACAACGCCGTCTGGTTCGGCCGATCGGCGGTTAGCGAACGTATCGGACTCTCCGGCTGGCAGCGTGCCGACGTAGCGGTGCGCCAACTCGGCAACGGTGTCCCGCTCTACATCACCTGCCACAGCCACGACCAGGTCGTCCACATCGCCGAGGCGCTGCCGGTAGCGGTCCAAGAGCGTCGTGGGCGTGAGAGCGGCGAGCGCCTCGGCAGACGGGACCGGGTTGAACCAGCCAAAGGAGTCGGGGTGGCGCGCCTGTTCATAGGCGATCCAGGTCATCCACTCGGGTGCGGACTCCGCCACAGCCAGCAGGATGTTGCCCACCTGCAGCGCCTCGGCGAAGGCTTGATCGTCAACCTGTGGGGCGGTCACTAGCAGGTGCATCATCTGGAACATCCTCTCGATGCCCTCTGCCGTGGCCGAGCCGGCAAAGCCCTCCTCCGCTTCTCCAATAAAGGGCGCAACGCTGACGTTCTGGTCATCTAACAGCCGCTTCACTTGGGACGGGCTCAGGTCGCCGAGGCCACTGTTGACCACCGCCCTGATCGCCAGCCGGCCGGTCAGGGAGCGCTCGCCCGGCTCCATGGCCGACCAACCCCCCTGGGAGAAGGCCAGCATGTTCACCTCTGCCTCAGCGATCTCCGAGGGCACAAACACCACGCTGGCACCGTTGGCAAAGGTCCATTCGTAAGCGTCGTCGATGGCCTCTACCGGACCTTCAGCTACTGCGTCCACCGGCTCGGGAGCTTCCATGAGAGCAGTGGCTTTAGCGGTCCGTTCGGGCACGGGGCCAGGCTCAGCGCCCTCTATGGCTGCCCGCAGCTCGGCCACGGTGGGCACCTCGGCTGCCTCGGCGCCGACCGCAATCACAATGGGGGCGGCCGCGCGCAAAACCGAGCGGAAGTACTCGGTTAGTTCCTCGGGCTGCACCTCCTGCAGCAGCGCGTCTACCCGCGCGGCGCGCCCAGCCACGGTGTCGATGTCATAGCCGTAGACGAAGTGCGATGCGTAAAGATCGGCCCATTGGCGGTCCTGCACCGTGCCCAGGCTGTCTAACTCAGCCTGCAGCTCGGTTTGAACAAGTTCGGCCGCATATTGCAGATCTTCGGCGGTAAAGCCTGCGGCCGCGAGGCTCAGCACCATCGACCAGTAGTCGCCTAGCGCGGTGGTCAGATCGTCAGCGCGCAGGTTCGTGCCGAAGAAGCGAATGCCCTCGGTGTAGCTAAAGGAATCCCACTTAGCCTGGTCTAGCTGTGAGAGAAAGCCCTGCTCGTAAGCGTCGTTCAGGCGAGTTTCCAGCACGAGCGCTAGCAGGGACTCAATCAGCCTAGAGCGTTGCCCCTCAGCGGTTCCGCCGTCCCATGAGGGAATTTTCAAGTCCAGCGACATGTACGAGTAGCCCTGGCTGGGCGAAGTGGCTAAGCGGTAAACCGCGCCCTGGTTGATTGGCGAGTAGACATCCGGCTGGGAGGGCGCCTCGGCTGCGGGAATGTCACCGAAGCGCTCCTCTACCATTAGCTCTAAGTCGTCGACGGGCAGGTCACCCACGGCGACTAGCGCCATGTTGGCCGGCACGTACCAGGTCTCGTAAAAGTCGCGCAGTGTCTCAGCGGTCATGGCCTCAATGGCCTCGGCTGTGCCGATGGGGTGGTAACCGTCGTAGGGGGTTCCCTCCACATAGGCCTTGTCGAAGACGCTATTGATGATGCCGTCGCCGGTCTCATAGCGCACTCGCAACTCGTCCCGGACGACGCCGCGCTCCTCTAGGACATCGGTCTCGGTGATCGTGGCCGCATTTGCCCACTGTGATAGGACTTCGAAAGCGGCCTCTACCGCGCCAGATTTCGTAGTGCTTACATCGAGTTCGTAGACCGTTGAGTCGTAGCTCGTGTGGGCGTTGATATCTGGCCCGAACTCCACCCCGAGTTCGCGCAGCATGTCCACGATCTCGTTGCCGGGATACGCCTCGGTCCCGTTGAACATCATGTGCTCGAGAAAGTGAGCCACTCCCAGCCCTGGTTCGGGCTCGTTTACTGATCCGGCGTTCACGACCAGACGAAGCGACAGGTTGCTACCCGGTTTCTCGTTGTTTCGGATGTAATACGTAAGGCCGTTCTCCAACGTGCCGATTAGTACCTCGGGGTCCACCGGCAGCGGAGTGGCCTTCTCGGCTGTCTCCTCCTCAACTGCCGGCTCCTCCTCCTCGGCTGTGTCCTCGCGGGGCTCCTGGGCAACTGGCTCCGGGGCTGGCGGCGGCTCGGTTGAAGGCTCCGGAGGCGGAGGCGGTTCGGCAGCTGGTGGTGGTGGCTCCGGGGAAGGCGGCGTCTCGGGCGCAGGCTCCGGCGGTGGTGTCGGCTCGGTAACCGCCGACTCGATGGTTGCCGTAGTCGGCGGGCTCGATGTCTCCGATTCGTCGCCCGCACAGGCTGCTGCCAGCAACGCAACACTGACCAGAAGCAGAAGGAACCGTCTCATCACCGACCTCGAAACTGTCGCAATCCACCGCCCGCCGCGGCTAGCCGACAGCGTAGAAGCTATTGCCGAACACGCCGTCGCTGCGGCGAAAGACTTTCCATAATCCCGACAAGACTTGGGGGCATCGGCGTTCCACAGATGACCGAAGCGACGGTCTCGCCTATAGCCGGGGAGGTCTGAATGCCGGTACCTCCCTGACCGGCGCACCAGACGAACCCTTCGGCGTGCTGGTCAAAGCCCACCACGGGGTGCCGGTCGGCGGTAAAGGTCCGCAGACCTGCCCACACCGAGCGGACGGCTCTCACTGCCAGTGTCGTGGCAGTGTTCACGGCGTCAATACCCCGCGCCACGTCTAACTCAACAGCCCGGGCGTCGCATGGAGTATCGGGCGTCTCGTCGGCCGGTGAGCCCAGCAGCTGTGAGGGACCCTCGGGTTTGAAGTAGAAGCTGCCGGCGATGTCAGCCACCAGGGGCCAGCGCCACACTTCCTCCTCTTCATGGTCCCCAGGCGCAGCGAAGGTGAAGATCGTGCGTCGCAGGGGCGCCAGTCCTTGTGGTGCGACACCGGCACAGCGAGCTACCTCATCGGCCCAGGCCCCCGCCGCGTTGACCACCACCGGAGCAGCGAAGTTTCCGCTCGCCGACCTCACCTCCCAGCGACCATTTACGTGTGCCATATCGGTGACCGCAGCTTGGCGAACAATGCTGGTGCCGTGCTGGCGGGCGCCACGTAAGAATCCTTGGTGTAGGCCAGCCACGTCGATGTCGTAACTCACCTCCTCGAGCAGTCCTGCGGCCACCCAACTGGGATTCAGGACAGGGCAGTGCTCGCGAGCCTCGCCGTCGGCTAGCAGCGCCAAATGAGGCGATAGTGGCAGCATCTCATCCCGCAGGCGCTTCAGCTCGTCGAGATACCCCTCGGCGGCAACCCACAGCACCGAGCGGGGTTTTAGTAGCAGCGCGTCTGCCCAACCGTCGGCCGCGCCGAGCAGGAAGTCTCGGGAGGCCACGGTGAGTGCCTGGTTGACCGGCCCACCGTAGGTCTCGATGTACTGGGCAGCCGAGCGGCCCGTGCTGTGTGCCGTTAGGGACTCTTCCCGCTCTAGCACCACGACTTCGGCACCCCGACTAGAGAGTGAGTAAGCCGCGGATACACCCGCGATACCGCCTCCAACGACGACCACATCACATGACCGCACTCGACACACCTCAATGCCTCGGCTAGTTCCCGCCAGCCTAGGTGTACCGGCCAGCGAACCTCCGTCGAGCTAGTAGCTGCGATGGATTTTTAATCTTGTATTAGCTATTTTCAAGTTATTTCGATAATCTTTCTAATATGGCGCTTAGTTCCGAGCTTCACGGACAGGAGTTAGTAGCGGTCAAGGAAGGTAAGCCCGCTGAGGCCTTGCGACATGAGGCCGAGTTACTTGCCGATCTCGACCACCCGGGAATCATCCGCTTCGTAGCCCTGACCGGAGACGACGAGTCGCTGCGCCTGCTGACTCGCTACGCCGGCCGGGAGACGTTGGCCACGTGGCAACCCCAGCGTCTAGAGGAACTCCGTCGGGTTGCCGAAGAACTCGCCGAGGCAATCCGCTACCTCCACGAACGAAAGATCCTCCACGGGGATATCCGGCCGGCCCACGTTGTAATCGACGGGCTGCGTCGCCCGCAGCTGTGCGGCTTCTCTGCTGCTCGCCACTATGAAACCGAGGGGGTAGCTGACCAGCTCGCCGACGTGACAGCAATCGGCGAGACCCTTCTAGCCACCCTCCAGCGCCTTGAGGCTCGGCAGTCGCGCCCTGGCTTGCGACGCCACGAGCAGCGAGCATGCGACCGTCTGCGATCGGTCGCCCAGTCGGCCGCCAGCGGTCGGATACCGAGCGCCAAAGCCTTAGCCAGCCGCCTGAGAGATACAGCCAGCGAACCCCGAACCCCCGACGACACCAGCGAGCGGCGGCGCGAAAGGGTGCGACCGCTGGCCACCGTCAGGCCGCAGTTGTTTGCGCCAGATTGGGGGCGATTAGCCCGCCCAGCTTGGATGCTCAGAGGGCGTCGCCAGCGAAGGCGTTGGCTCACCGTCGCTACGGTGGGCGCGGGTTGCGCCGCCGGCACCCTGATGGTGCTACAGCTCGGCGATGAGAACGGATCGGCTACCCCCGTAGCCACGGCGGTGACTGTAGAAACGCCGGCTAACGGTCGCGGCGATAACCCTGGAGCGCCTGGCAGCAACGGTGGTGAGACACCCCCGCCAGAGCCGACCATCGCAGACCCAGCGGCGTCTGCGATCGCTTCGCCCGCCCCGCCAACGGCAGCACCCGAGGAGCCGGAGGCACTCGACTTGGTCGCCGGTTGCGAGGCGCCGGCTGTGGGTGCCCGCGACGTGGACGGCGACGGCTGCGCCGAGCAGATCGAAATCTCCGAAGGCTTCGTGTCGGTTGACGATGTCCGCTATCCCGTCGGCGCTCCCGGCGACCAAATAGCAGTGGGCGACTGGGACTGCGACGGCGTGGCCACGGTGGCCCTCGTCCAGCCCGGGGGGCAGGTTTATCTCTTTCCCAGTTGGCCGCAACACCGGCCCCTAGTAGGAACGCTGGTTGCCGACCTTCCACCTCCGACGGAACTAAACCCAGTAACCCGCGGCACCTGCCACGAACTCCGCGTGACATACCCCGCCGGAACCTGGTATCTACCCCTGCCGAGTCCTACGGACTGAGGCGGCAGCGCGAAGCAGCGAGCGAGATTAGCCGGAACTTATAATAATAAAGAGGCTTATATCGGAGCTTATATCAGATAATGCTCAATAGTGTACTGCAGGTCCTCTAGTTGGGGCATGACTTTGGTTTGAAAGTACCTGAGGGCCCTCCGGGTCGCTCATGGGCCGCACCATAGCCTTATCCCAGCGCACCTCGCCGCGACACGATGATTCGCCTACCGGGACCAGCCCTCGGGCGCTGATGTGGCTCTCGAACGAGTTGGGCACTCGTTCGATGCGGGCGGTCCATTCTGGTCGGTCGGTGGTGAACACTTGCACGGGCCAGGGCGGGCTATTGCCTCGGATGCTGCTTTCTCCAGCCGGCAGTTCAGCTCGTACCGTTCGGAGTAGTCAATGTCGGCGAACAGCGCTACTAGGTCAATGTCGCAGCGCTGGCTTCACCGCGGGCTACCGACCCATAGAGGAACACCTCCTCGGCACCCTCGTCGAGAAGCGCCCCCGCCGCCCGGCGCGCGTCAACAATCGAAGGCGAAGCCTCCTCCACCAGCTCCACACTCACAACAAAAACACTCCCCCAGTCGACCTCACACCACCAGACCGCGGATGCTCGCCCGAACCACGCTACTTTGAGACCATGTCCAAACGCCGCCGTGGACGCCACGCCAAACGTCGCATCCCCGAGCCGACCCCCGACACACCCGAGAACGTCATGCGCGCCATCCTCAACACGCCCCCTAAGCGTTCCGGAGTGGCGCCACCTCCAACACGAAGACACCAACCCCTAACCCAGATTGCCACTCAGTGCGAAGGAGCTTGCGTCTGCGCTTTTGCTAGCGGACGCTGCGGAACGCACTTGCTGACGCAGCGTCCAGGATCAATCGACGAGAGCATCGAAGCGTTCCGAGAAGCAGCAGGATACGTGCTCCGGACGAGCGTCTGGGAGCACGCAGAACTCTCCGGAGAGCTAACGCAGGAAGCGGAATCGTACGCTCTGAGCAGGAACCCAGCGTGGACGCTCGCGGACATCGCAGGGGCGCACAGAGTCGAGACAGAAGCCCAGGAGCAGCGACTATTCCACGACTAGCACACCCCGAAAATCGCGGGTCTAGCTGTCTCCGACGCAGAGTCGCAGTGCTAGTCGTGTTCGCTGCGTCGAGTTGCGCAGCGTTCGGACAGTCATCCACGACTGCGACGACTCCGACGACAGTCGATCCGTGGTGCTCGCAAGAACTCGCAGCAGGAGATCACGTTCTAAGCGCAGTCGAGGAGCTGAGCAAGTTTCTTGTCGATCCGCAGAGTCTGAGCATCTACGACGTCCGTGAGAATCTACATCGCAACATTGGGGGCGTGAGTTCATTCCCGTCGACAAAAGCATTCATAGCGATTGACTACGGAGCACGAGACAAACATGGAACACTCGGACGTTACGAAGCGGACATTCATGTTTCTCTCGGACTGACCCCGAACAGTCCGGATCGATGTGTATTGATCCCCTTCGTGTGGACGCTAGATTGGACGACAGTCGGAGTCGGAGGGGGCGAAGCGTTCGTAGAAAAAGGGAGCTGGCCGACAGTTCCGACGACAGTCGATCCACGCTCTCCGTTAGAGATATGCGATGTCCGTACGATAGATCTGACGCTCGCGCAGCAAGCGTGTCTTGAGCGACTCGGAGTGTTCCACGACTAAGATTCGGAGCGTGGACGTGCTGCCAGCAGGAGTCACTGCGACAGTCGATGCTGTCGCAGAGCGAGCGCTCGCAGCGCAGTCGTGTCAGTGTCCGCAAGCGTGCGGACAGCATCACGCCGACGGGAAGCTCCGCACCACGAATCCGGAGTCGGATCCGGACGGACACGCAGCGCACGTGTGGATCGACGCGGCGCACCTGACGATCAACACTCGCAGCGTGAATCCGTACGATCTATGGCGCGCAGCAGCAGAGTTCGCACGCAGACGCTCCGACCACGAAGCCACGAGCAGCGTCCAAGCGTTCCTAATCAATGTCGGAGAAGACAGTCCAGGAGTCCGAGGAGATCAGTTCGACCCTGCGACGTTCCAACTCGGAACGCTCCCCTACTAAGACAGTGACTGCGCATCATCCGCAAGGCCGGAAACGCTACGTGTCGTTCCGTCTAGCAGAGTCCGAACGGACTCGCATCGAGCGTGCTGCGGAGTCCGAAGGAGTCACTGTCACGGAGTTCCTGCGCAGCAGCGTGCTGCGCTCTGTCGCACGTTCGGAGAGTCGCAGCGGAGATAATCACGGAGTGTCTTAGCCAACATCTATGCTAGATAGCGTCAGCGTACCTACAGATAGGAGAGCGTGCTATGACAAGCGATTATATAACCTCCAATATACAACAGTGTTAATAATGCTGTCTTACTGGGCACGGACGACTTTGGGCACTATGCGATATAAGCCTCTATCGAAAGAGGACCAGCTAACGAAACCCTAAAGCTCATGAGTGATTCATTTGGCGCGGAGGCGCTAGTCCTGTTACGCAGACTCACCGGCGATGCCGAGAGTGTCTTTCGTGAGGATCAGCTTGATGTAATTCGTTCGTTGGTTGAAGATCGCAGCAGAAAGCTCCTCGTGAAGAGGACGGGTTGGGGTAAGAGCGCCGTCTACTTCATCGCAACTCGGATGCTGCGCGACCGAGGTGCTGGACCTACGCTTCTGGTGTCACCCCTCCTGGCACTCATGCGCAACCAGATCCAGGCAGCTCAACGCATGGGTGTTCGGGCAGAGACGATTAATAGCGATAACCCTGAGGACTGGCAATCGATCCAGCGGCAACTTAAATCGGACGAGGTTGACCTTCTTCTAATTTCACCGGAACGTCTAGCGAACCAGGAGTTCCGTTCAGACATCCTTCCCTATGTAGTTCAGCGAAGCGGACTCCTAGTCATCGACGAAGCGCACTGCATCTCCGACTGGGGTCATGACTTCAGACCGGACTATCGGCGAATCAGTCAATTGCTCGAACTGCTTCCCGAGATTCCTGTGCTTTGTTGTACCGCCACTGCGAACAATCGTGTGGTAGATGATGTAAATGACCGGCTCGAATCCGGTCTAGAACCTGTCAGGGGGCCACTTGCACGCGAAAGTCTCAGTCTCGTAGTCCTGAAAATTCCTCGGCAAGCGGATCGCCTAGTGTGGCTTGCCGAAAAAGTCCCCAAGTTGTCAGGTACAGGCATCGTCTACTGCCTGACGGTTGCTGATACTAAGCGGGTTGCCGAGTGGCTTCGGGCCAATGGAATCCCTGCGATCGCGTACTCGGGTGAGGTTGACTCTGCCGAGAGGGTCGCAATTGAGCAAGACCTACTAGCGGACGAACTTAAGGTCGTAGTGGCAACGTCGGCTCTGGGGATGGGATTCGACAAGCCCGACCTGGCGTTTGTCATTCACTACCAATCACCTGGCTCACCGATCACCTACTACCAGCAGGTGGGCCGCGCCGGTAGGGCTCTGACCAAGTCCTGGGGCATTCTGCTGAGTGGAACTGAGGACAGCGATATCCAGGATTACTTCATTCGTTCGGCATTCCCTCAACCGGATATCGCCGAACAGGTCTTGGCGTTCCTGCAAGATCTTTCCGAACCTGCGATGCGTAAGGAAATCCTTGCATCTATCAACGTGCGACCCAAGCAGCTCGAGGCTCTGTTGAAGATTCTGGAGGTCGAGGGAGCAGTAGAACGCGTGGATGGTCGCTGGCTACGCACGCTGAACCCGTGGGCCTACGATCACGACCGGGCAGAGTCGGTCACTGCGCTACGACGAATAGAGCAGGACCAGATGGAGCAATACATCCACGCGACGGGTTGCCGAATGCAGCTCTTGCGGGGATTTTTGGATGATCCCGCCAACAAGCCATGTGGAATCTGTGACAACTGCTCAGGTGCAAGCCTCAAGTTCTCAGCGTCACCGTCGCAGGTGCAACGAGCTGTGGATTTCCTCCGATCGGCGAAACTAGCAATTGAACCCCGGAAAAAATGGCCAGATCTCACCAGCATCCCATATGACCAAAGACTCGAAGTCGGACGAGCCCTTTCTTTATGGAGGGATGGGGGTTGGGGGAGCCTTGTGGCCTCCGGCAAGCAAGTTGAGGGTCGATTCGATGACCAACTCGTTGAGGCTTCCGTTGACCTGATCAGAGCACGCTGGTGTCCCGACCCGACACCTAGATGGGTGTCTTACGTGCCATCACGGCGAAATCCCAATTTAGTGGCAGATTTTACCGAGCGTCTAGCCGCTTCGCTTGGTTTGCCCTGCGAAGATGTAGTCGTAAAGGTCCGTGAAACCCAGCCACAGAAGACGATGCAGAACAGTCAACAGCAGTACACCAACGTCCGAAAGGCGTTTGAGGTTCGTGCCCCAGTGAGAGAAGACGGGGTGTTACTGGTCGACGACATTGTTGATTCGCGCTGGACGTTGACCGCCATCGGATGGCAGCTCCGAGCAGCGGGCGTCTCACATGTCTACCCGTTCGCCCTGACTGACACGTCAGGGAGGTCGGTGACATGAGGAACCTCGATTCCCTGGCGACGATCTCGCTGGTAAGCCGACTCTGCGACAAGAACGATAAGAAAATCCAACCGCTCAAGCCAAAGGAGTACTGGGAGCTCTGTGATAAGTTGTCGGAAGGGCCGAAGGAGTTGTTCGAACAGAGCGCTGAAGAGCTATCGAAAAACTATTATTGGAAGAAATCCGACCACAAACTACCGGACAAAATCGCGCTCCTGCTCAATGATAACGATCACGCCAAAGCAATAGATTCTGAGATTAAGAAACTGCATGGAAAGGGCATCAAAACGCTCACTCCTTTTGATGACTGCTATCCGAAGCGTTTGCGCGAGCAGCTCAAAGACAAATCACCCCCGCTTCTTTACGTGGCCGGTGATCTTGACCTCCTCCAGCGCCCCGGGGTTGGGATCGTCGGGAGCCGTGACATAAATAAGGATGGTGCTGAGAGAGCAGAGGAGGCCGCGGAGCGAGCAGCTCAACTCGACGGCTATGTGCTGATCTCCGGGGGCGCGCGGGGTGTGGACCAGATAGCCATGGACTCTGCGTTAGAGGCAGGTGGGAGCGTCGTTGGCATCCTCGCTGATTCATTCCTGCGAAGGCTCAGGCGTCCAGATGTGCGAAGGGCCATCCACGACGGCAGAGCGGCCATGTGTACGCCCTACAACCCTGATGCGCCTTTCAACGTGGGAATGCGTATGGGCAGAAACAAGCTCGTGTATGCACTTTCCCTAATCACGCTGGTAATCGCCAGCGAGCACGACAAGGGCGGAACATGGGCCGGAGCCGTCGAAGCCTTAAACAACGAATACGGGCGAGTGGTCGTGTGGCGAGGAAAAGGCGAAGGGGTCGGCAACCAGGAACTCATCGCAAAAGGCGCGGAAGCTATCTCGTCAATCGACGATCTCGAAACTGTGCTCCAGCAGATGGCTACTTCGTCGGACGATGATACGGAGGCGGAGCCGTTCAGCGAACGGTCTGATCCGGTCGGCCAGCAGATGGCTACTTTGTCGGACGATGATGCGGAGGTTATTTCATCAACCGAAGATGCCGAAAGCGCCTTAAAAGATCCCCCAACAACCTCGCCTGAGCCTAAGGCTGAGTCTGTCGAGCCGACGCCCGCAGCCCAGCCATCACTTTTCTAACATGACTTATACTCCTCGGATAGTGCGAGTAAAATCACACAACTACCAGCCGAAACGAGCCAGAACAGAACAGCGTGTTGAAAGGCTTACAAGTCGGAGCCTAGATTGCCACTACGCGGCTTCCCGCTGCGGATATCTTGGCCAGCAATAAATGCAACAACCGACTCCCAGTCAGCCACAACTTCTTGAAACAGCTTGTTTCCAGGCTCCACAACAGCGCGCAAGTCATCAACCAGTTTTTTGGTAACTGCAACAGCCACAGCAGCGTAATCAACTGCGAGATCATCTGCGATTGTCCAAGAGATCGTCAAGTCGTCAGGATATGTACCCTCAACCCGCCAAGACGACATAACTTTCAAATCAATGTTCCACTCTTCGAGACAATCAACAAGCTCGGCCCGCTTACCTGGCGGCAGCAAGTCCAGGCAAGCTGAAACGTTATGACCGGCACCAAAACGACTAAAGCCAGGAAGTGTGGGGGTGTAATGCAAAGTCGCTAACGCTTTGAGTGTCACTTCGACAGTTAGCGCCGCCGCCGTACACACGCGTGTCATACGTCTAAGCCGAGCCTTTTCCCGCTGTTCCGGTAAAACCGAACAAGACTCCTCTCTCGCACCCGCGGAAGTGGCAACCTGCAAAGCATCTAAGCTAAGCAGTACCTCCTCGGCAAACAGACGAAGAGCCTCCTCCCGGTCGCTTATAGCCCGCACCATCGCCTTGTCCCACTGGACTTCGCCGCGACAAGCGGACACGCCAACCGAAACCAACCACCGGTCGCTGATTCGGCGTTCAAACGAACTGGGTACCTTCTCAACACGCTTCTTCCACTCCGGGCGGTCCGTGACAAACACCTGCACCGGCCAGCGCCGCGCAATCGCCTCCGAAGCTGCTTTCTCCAAACAGCAGGTCAACTCATACCGCTCGCCATAATCAATGTCAGCGAACAACGCCACCAAATCAAGGTCGCTTAGCGCCGTGGCCTCCCCACAAGCCACCGACCCGTAAAGCAACACCTCCTCGGCACCCTCCGCCAACAGCGCCTCAGCCGCCCGACGAGCATCACCTATCGAAGGTGCAACATCCTGGACCAGCATCACACTCACAACAACACATTACCCAAAGCCACCCCCGCTTTAGATATAAACCCAAAGATCAAGAACCTAAACTAGAGCGCAGCCTGCTGCGTAGGCCGCCGGCGTCAACCTCCTCGCTCCGCATTCGGGCTAACTCCCGCAAAAGGTCGGCCTGCTCGCCATTCAGTTGCTCTGGAGTCTGCACCACAATCTCCACCAGAAGATCACCCCGTCCTCTGCCGCGCACCCTAGGAACTCCCTGTTGACGCAAACGCACCGTATGACCAGACTGCGTGCCGGCGGCAACCCTTAGCTCCTGCGAATCCTCGAGCGTCTCGACCATCACTCGGCCGCCCAGCGCGGCCAGCGTCATCGGCACCTCCACGGTGGTCAGCAAATCATCGCCGTGGCGCTGCAGCGTGGGATGTGGGCGGAGCCGTACATGTACATAAAGATCGCCTCGGGGGCCGCCTCGCAGCCCTACACCGCCCATGCCGTTCAGGCGCAGGATGGTGTCGCTGTCCACACCGGCCGGCACCTCAAGCTCACGAGTTTCCTCGCCTCTGATCCGACCCTGCCCCCGGCAGGCACGGCAGGGGCTCTCGACGTACTGACCCAGACCCGAGCAGCGGCGGCAGGTGCCCGCTGTCACCATCTGGCCCAGCAGAGACTGGCGCACCTGGCGGACCTGCCCACTGCCACCGCAATCACGACAGGTCACCGCATCGGTTCCGGCGGCAGCACCCGTGGCCTCGCAGTCCCCGCAAGCCACAGCCAGCGTGACAGTCACCTGGTGGCTCCCGCCGAAGACGGCGTCGGCTAGATCTAACTCCAACACCGCCTCCACATCCGAGCCGGCGGCCGCAGCGCTTCGGCTGGGGGCGCCGAAGCCACCCAAACCCCCATCGCCGAAGAACGCGGCGAAGATGTCGAAGGGGTTGGAAGGAGCCTCTGCGGATCCGAAACGGTCGTAGTTGGCTCGCCGCTCGGGGTCGGCGAGCACCTCGTAAGCGGCCGCTAACTCTTTGAAACGTTCCTCGGCGCTGGGATCGTCGGGGTTGCGGTCGGGATGAGACTCTCGCGCTAGACGCCGGTAGGCCTGCTTGATCTCCTCCGCGGTCGCCCGGGGAGACACGCCAAGCACCTCGTAGTAGTCGCGACCGGCCATGGGCTTGAAGAAGACTTAGACCTAGCCGCTACTCAGCATGCTGCTGAGCTGTCGGCTGATCACCGCCACGGTCGCCATCGCCTGGGGGTAGTTGAGATGCGTAGGCCCTAGCACCGCAATAGACCCTGCACGGTGCCCCTCCACCAGGTAAGGCGACACGACCACCGAGCATTCGCTGAGCGGCACTAGCCCTGTCTCTCCGCCGATGGCTACCTCCATACCCCGATCCATGATGTCCCGCAGCAGCGTTATCACCGCGTACTGCCGCTCCAGCAGAACCAGTATCTGCTGCGCGGTCTCGATGGCGTCAAACGACCGCAACACCGTAGCGTGACCACCTACAAAGAGGTGCTCGGCCAGACCGCCAGAGGCACCGCGCAGAGCTTCTACTGCCGCGGTGACCACCCGGGCGGCCGCTGCGGGCAATCCCTCGAGCACTACTTCGGCTTCGACCGGCCTACCCACCAGTGATCTGGCAAGGACCTCGGCAGCAAAATCTATGTCAGCGGGCTCTGGGGGGGTATCAAACTCGAGGACTCGCTGCTCCACGGCGCCGGTTGACAAGACAGCCACCACTAGCACCACATGGCTGGAAAGATCCACCAACTGCACCGAGCGGACCACCGCAGTGGCGACTTGTGGACCCACCACAATCGCAGCACAACGGGTGACCTCCGCCAGCAAGGAAGAGAGCGAGGCCAGAACCGACCCCAACTCGCCGTGGGTATGAGCGAAGAACTCGCTTATCTGGCGACCCTCCGCTGGTCCCAGGCTGTACGGCTCCATGAGCGAGTCCACGAAATAGCGGTACCCGGACTCGGTGGGCACTCTGCCCGAGGAGGTATGTGGTTGGTGCAAGTAGCCGGCGTGTTCCAGCGCCAGCATCTCCTTGCGAATCGTGGCCGGGGAGACATCGAAGTCTTGCGAGTCACAAACAGTTCCCGACCCCACGGGAGAGGCACTAGATATGTAGCACTCCACCACAGCGCGCAGGATCTCCTCCTTGCGTTGTGAGAGCACATTGGCGCCAGTTCCCATGGCAATCCGATACTACCTTGCTGGCTAGCTGTCCTAGGACGAGGGCAGGCGCAGCGCCGAAACGAACGCCTCGGGCGGTACCTCCACCCGTCCGATGGACTTCATCCGCTTCTTCCCCGCCTTTTGGCGTTCCAGCAGCTTCCGCTTGCGAGTGACGTCACCGCCGTAGAGCCCGGCCGTGACATCCTTACGGTAAGCCTTCACCGTCTCACGGGCGATTATGCGGCTGCCTATAGCCGCCTGGATTGGAACGTCGAACTGCTGGCGCGGGATCAACTCCGCCAGTCTGGCCGTCATCTGCCGACCGTAGCTGTAAGCCGTCGTGCGATGCACGATGGAGCTAAAGGCGTCCACGGGTTCATGCTGTAGCAGGATGTCCACCTTCACCAGGTCAGAATCCTCATAGCCGTCGGTGTCGTAGTCCAGGCTGGCATAGCCCTGGGTGCGGCTCTTGAGTTGATCGTAGAAATCGGTCACCACTTCGGCCAGCGGCAGCCGGTAACGCAGCTCAACTCGCTCCGGCGACAGATAATCCATACCCCGCAGAGCACCCCGGCGCTTTTGGCAGAGCTCCATAAGCGTGCCCGTATGGCGTGCTGGAGCAATAATGGTCAGCAGCAGGAACGGTTCGGCAATCGCGGTCACCTCGCCCGCTGGCGGCAGCCGGCTGGGGCTATCCACTGCTACCTCAGCACCCGCCGTGGTGCGCACCCGGTACTCCACCGAAGGAGTCGTGGCGATGATGTCCAGACCAAACTCCCGCTCAAGCCGCTCGGTAATGATCTCCATGTGCAGCAACCCCAAGAACCCGCAGCGATAACCGAAGCCCAGGGCGGTGGAAGTCTCGGGCATGTAGCTGAAGCTGGAGTCATTTAGCCGCAGCCGGTCCAGCGCGTCGCGCAGGTCTAGATACTCATCGCCGTCGATGGGATACAGGCCACAGAACACCATCGCCTTGGGCTCTCGGTAGCCCACCAGCGGGGCTGCCGCAGGCCGGCGGGCATCGGTGACCGTCTCGCCGGCGCGGGCCTCGGCGGTGTTCTTCACCCCGGCAATGAGATACCCCACCTCGCCGGGGCCTAGTTCGGTTACAGGTGTCGTGGCCGGGGTTCTCACCCCGATCTCCTGAGCTTCGTGAGTGGCTCCGGATTGCATGAAACGGACTTGTGCATCGCTCCGCAACCTGCCATGCAGCACACGCACCGAGCTGACCACCCCCCGATATTGATCGAAGTGTGAGTCGAAGACGAGGGCTTGGAGCGCCGCTGTTGGATCCCCCGCGGGCGGCGGCACCTGCTGGGTTACGGCGTCGAGCAGCTGCTGTACGCCCTCTCCGGTCTTAGCCGAGATACGCAGAACCTCAGCGGGGGGAATCCCCAGAACCTGGGAGATCTCGCCAGCCACGCCGTCGGGGTCGGCCGCTGGTAAATCCACCTTGTTGAGCGCGGCCACGATCGTAAGGTCGTGTTCAAGTGCCATCGCGCAGTTTGCCAGGGTCTGCGCTTCGATCCCCTGAGCCGCATCCACCAGCAGGATCACCCCTTCGCACGCCGCCAGCGAGCGTGACACCTCGTAGCCGAAGTCCACGTGCCCGGGCGTGTCGATCAGGTTTATCAACCACCGGCCGTAAGCCAGTCGCACACTTTGCAGCTTGATAGTGATGCCGCGCTCGCGTTCCAGGTCCATGGAGTCCAAATACTGGGCGCGCATAGAGCGGGGTTCGACCGCCTTGCAGATCTCCAGGAACCGGTCAGCGAGCGTTGACTTCCCATGGTCTATGTGGGCGATGATCGCCACGTTGCGTATGCGGGACTGATCCATGACCTCACCAGCGGTGGCACCGGAGCCCAGACCGAGCATTCGGCGGGCACGCCGGCGGGCGCCAGAGCAGGCACCCAGGATTCGTAACCTCGATGTTACCGGCCTCCGGCTAGGCGACAGCGATCCAGCACCGGATGCGGCCGGGCGTCGCTAGCATGGCTTGGTCGATTCGTGTGCACCCTCCAAGGTGTGCCGGCGCAGCCGCTCCGCCAGCCGACAGTGACCAACCGACAGTGATCGACCACCAATGATCGCGAGGGAACAACGTGGCCAACATCAAGAGCCAGATCAAGCGAAACCGCCAGAACCTTAAGCGACGGATGCGCAACAGGTCGGTGAGGTCCGAAGTGGAAACGCGCAGTGCCCGAGCCACCGCCGCGGCAAGAGCTGGCGATGACGACGCAGCTGAGAAGCTAAAACTGGCCATCAAGCGGATCGACACAGCAGCCGCCAAGGGCGTCCTACACGCCAACACCGCCGCCCGCAAGAAGTCACGACTGACGCGCCGAATCGCCCGCATAACCGCCGGCGAGGAGGGCTGAGCGCCACCTAGTCAACGGTGCAGTTGGCTAAGTCGGGCGACTAAGACTTCAAGGGTTGCTTCGGGTTCCAGCGCGGTTTGGCCCCGAACATCCAGATCAGCAGTAGCCAGTAGCGCTACTGCGCGGCGGATCCGCCCCGAACCCAGTTGGCGGGCCGCCATAAGCGCTTTGCGGGCAGCGAAGGTGGAGCCTCCCGAGCGCATCAGGCCCGCCTGGCGCAGCACCTCCGCAGCCGCAGCCTCGTCGCGGGCTCCTGCCCCGTCGAGGTGCAACAGGCGGTCTACATAGTTGCGCAGGATCGCAAGAATCTGCAGGGGGTGCATAGCTTCGGGTCCACAGAGGCGCTGGAGGCAAGCTAGCGAGCCGCCGATGTCGCCTTTGCCGATGGCATCGGTTAGTTCCCACGGTGGCACCGTCCCGCGTTCACCTAAGAAGGGCGCTACCTCGCCAGCTCCGAGGCGAACTCCCGAGCCGTAGGCTCCCTCGAGGGTGTCCAGGACCGCCCAGACACGTGTGCGGTCCTCGCCGAGATGCTCAGCTAGCAATTCGGTAGCGGCACGGTCCAAGCTCACCGGGGCATCGGCTAGTTGCTCGATGAGCCAAGCCTGACCAGCCCGACCCCGACCTACTTGGACTCGCCGACAGGAGCCTCCGGCCGCCTCGACCGCCTCGGTGAGCACAGTCGGCAAGGGACGCAACTGGGTCTGCGAGGCACCCTTCTCCCAGACAAGCAATAGCCGTGTGGTCTCGAGCGGGGCCGCCAGGTACTCGATCAGGGGAGCAAGCTCCGAGGCCGAGAACACACCCAGATGACGGGCCACCACAACCCGATAGTCGCTCAACATGGGGGGAGTCTGCGCGGCGTCGACAACCACAGAGACAGCCAGCGAGCCATCGCCAATGGCGTAGTCCTCCTCCCCTAGTTCGGTTACTACAAGGGAGCTGTCGGCATCCCCTAGGAGCCGGGTGAGTGAATCGGCCACCATCCGGTGCAGTGCCACAGAGTCACCACTGGACACCAACTCGACGAGACCGGCTACCTGCGAGCCGGCGGAGGCTCCCGCTGGGTTCATGCACTCGTTCCAGCAGTAACCCTGGAGTCTGGCGCGGCGGACCTAGTCGATTCAGCTGCCTGCCCCAGACCGCGCCGACGTAACTCGGTGGCCACTTCCACGACACGCCGGGTGCCGCGCACGTCGTGTGCCCGGATAACCCCGCAGCCACCAAAGATGCCCAGCGCGTGAGCCGCGATGCTGGCGATGCGCCGCTCGCCTACTTCGGCCCCGCAGAGCCAACCCAGAAACCCCTTATTTGAGGCTGAGAGCAGGATCGGGTACCCGAGGGCCGCCAGATGTTCACTGTGGCGCAGCAACTCGCCAGATTGGGCCGGGGTCTTGCCTAGATCTAGTCCGGCGTCCAATAGCACTCGGCTTGGCGCCAGCCCGGCGAAGGCCGCCCACGAGGCCCGCTCCGTCAGATAGCTCCTAACGTCACCGAGAAGGTCCTCATATGAGGGATCAGGGTCGGCATAGCGGGGCGCCAGTCGCACGTGGCATGCCACTACGGCGGCTCCGGCAGCGGCGGCGACATGGAGGTAGTCGGGGTCGGCGAAGCCACTGATGTCGTTGCCCAGCACAGCACCGGCGCCGAAGGCCGCCTCGGCTACCGAAGCCCGCCAAGTGTCCACCGACAGAGGTAGCTCGAAGCGGGCCGCTAGGGCCTCAATAGCAGGCACGACACGATCCATCTCCTGGCCAGGGCTCACCTCGCTGCCTGGCCCCGCCTTCACGCCTCCCACATCCAGGATGTCTGCGCCTTCGGCCCATAGCTGCTCCGCCCTAGCTAGAAAGTCGCTAAAGCGCCAGTAAGCCCCGGCGTCGAAGAAGGAGTCGGGGGTGCGGTTGAGGATCCCCATCACCAGCGGACGCTCGGCGAGGTCGTAGTGGTTTCCGCCCAACTCCAACAGCACGCCCGCGACGCTACCTGCCGCCTGTGGCACTGCTGAGATGAACCTGCAGCCGCGACCCCGAGTTCACTAGCCGCACGGTGAAGTCGCCGACGGTGACCACGCTGCCCGCGGCGGGCACTTCCGCCGCGGCGATTCGGTTTCCGGCGGGAGCCCAAACCGTTGCCGGCCCGTAGCGCTGCTGCAAGACGGCAACAACAGCAGCCACAGAGGTGCCGCCGGAAGTAGCCACAATGAGATCCAAACGCTGGGGTCCTGCCATTCGGACATCCCCCAGCAGCCGTTCAGTCTGCTCGCCGGCGCCCAGCACCAGTACCGCGCTACGGGATGTCCACCAAAGCGTGGACTCCCAGCCCACAGCCAGCACCTGAGGTACCGAGGCGGTGCGGGATCGCTCGGCCAGCAGCGGCGCTGCGAGGGTGGCAGCTACCGCCAGCCAGGCCACCAGGACGATGCCACGCCGCCGTCTGGCGATCACCACAACTCCCAGGGCGACACCCAGCAGCGCCACGTGGCCCAACCGCAGTTGCCCCAGCCGCATTTGACTAAAGGCCGCCGCCACCCCCTCAATCCAGGCCAACAACCCCCGGGTGGGCAGGTGCAGCACGGTGGCAGTTGGCTCACCGGCCAGTCCAGCCAAGAAACCAGCTGTCAGTCCCCACATCATCACCCCGGCGGCCGCTGGTACAGCCAGCAGATTGGCCGGCAGGGCTGCCACGGGGAGGCCGCCAAAGATGGGTATCACTAGGGGTGCCACCGCCAGTTGCGCAGCCGTCGTAACCGCCAAGGCCTTCGCCAACGGTCGCGGTCCACCGATTCGCTCTGCCAGGCTCGACGCCCAGAACAAGATCCCCGCCGATGCGGCAACCGACAGCCGGAACGCCAGCGAGTGGACCAGCAGTGGCTGCCAAAGCACGAGCACCACCACCGTCAACGCCAAGATGCGGCGCCCCGAAAGCTGACGCCCAGCCAACCAGACACTCACAGCAATCGCAGCCATGACCGTCGCTCGCAGCACCGAGGGCTCAAAGCGAGTAACGGTGGCGAACAGACCTAGCACCCCCAGGATCGCAGCCCACCGGCCCCAGAGCCCCAGCCGGACCACCAAAGGCTGTACCAATAAGAGCACGAAGGCCACGTTCTGACCAGAAACAGCCAGTAAGTGCGTTAGCCCAGCCCCGCGAAAGTCGTCAGCGGTCAAAGGCGAGCGATCCCGGTCGTCACCCAGCACGAGGCCGCTGAAGGTGGCTCGTTGGGGCGCGGGCAGCGACGCCACCCCCCTCGCCAGCACGGACCGCAGCGAGTTAGCTACCCGATAGTGGATGGCCGCAGGATGCACTTCGCCAACTTCGCTGAGGGTTAGACGACCGACGGTTGCAGGTAGGCGTCTGTGTTTCGCGTCGCTCGCTGCCGGCATAACCCTGGCGGTCACCTCCACAACCTCACCGGCCTGCAGCTCCGACAGGCGAGCCCCTGCCCTTCCCCAAGCCCACACCTCCATGGGCCCTTGAGGGGTCTGAGCCAGTGTGCGCGTAGCCGGTCTGCGCTCGGTGGGATCGGCCAGCAAGACGATGCGGCCCTCCAGCGGACCGGCCCGGACGGAAGCGACATCGGCAGCTAGTTGCGCTTGGGTGGCCGCAGCCGAGAACGACGCCAGCAGCCCCAAAGCGACACAGAGCAACAACGGGTGACGCAACACCAGGGCACCTATCCCAGCGCCCAACGCCACCAAACGCGGACCTGGGGCTGCCACCAACGCACCGAGCACCACACAGCCGGCCAGGAAGTACGTCCAGCGATCGGACATGTACCGTCTAGTGCCCGCTGCAACCTCTGGGCGTTGTCTAGGCAAGAACCCGCCGTCGGAATCCTGGTCGGAGCGGGCCGACCACTTCACGGTTTTACCGTGACGAGATCCTGGATTCGGCTGAGCTTTACCGGACCGATCCCGCTCACTGCCAGCAGCGACTCGACCGACTGAAACCGCCCCACCCGCTCCCGGTAGCTCACGATCGCCGCGGCGGTCACCGGGCCGATACCCGGAAGCGTCTCAAGTTCGACGGCGCTGGCCGAATTCAAGTCGAGCCGCGCAGTCGTCTTCTCTCCGTCGGGCGAGGTGGCTAACTGAGTCGGCGGGACCTCCATGATGTTTAGCTCGGTCGGCGGCTCCTCTCCAGCGCGCGGGAAGTAGACACGCGCCCCGTCTATTAGCAGTGCCGCCAGGTTGATGCCGGCTAAGTCGGCAGCGTCATCTGGACCGCCAGCGGCTTCTAGTAGATCAGCCACCCGAGCCGAACCGTCAAGCTGATAGACACCCGGATGCGCCACCGCGCCGGCGGCGTGCACCACAATTTCAGCCTCTGAGGTCTCTTGAACCTCCAGAGCTTCCGTTGCCGGCGCCACTGGAGCGGCCCGCGGGAGCACGATGGTGGCAGGGCGCTCCTCGGACCGCAATGCCAGGCAACCTCCGATCCCCACTGCGACTACCGCAGCCACCCCGGCAACCACCCGCCAGGGAAACGACTCCAACCGCTGACGAATCTGCTCCCACCCGTCATTCATCCTGTAATTCATTTCGTCTATCACAGATACATCTATCATAGATATATTTACAACTTTATTAGTATATTTCAGGTTATTTATTACTATAAAATGCTATAATCTATTATGAATAGTGTGCCTCCTGGGCGGCGGCAGCGTGGCGGCTCACCTAGCAACACGGTGTCGCCCGCTCGCCGTATCGGCTGGCGGTAACGTGGCGGCTATCCCATGAGTTCCGCCGCCGGCCCCGCCCTAGTACCCGAAGGCATCCACGCCGCGTCTGTGACGGCCTGGCTGCAAGCCCACATTCCCGAGATCAGCCCACCGCTGAAGTTCTCACTGATCGAGGCCGGGCACTCCAACATGACCTTCGTAGTCAGCGACGCCACCGCCCAGCGCTGGGTACTGCGCCGTCCCCCGCTGCACAACGTTCTAGCCACCGCCCACGACATGGAGCGTGAGCACAGGGCAATAGCCGCGTTGCATCCAACCGGCTTTCCCGTCCCGCGACCGCTGGGGTTGTGCCGTGACACCGCGGTCAACGGCGCCCCCTTCTACGTTATGGATTACGTAGCAGGGGAGGTGATCCGAGACGCCGACTCGGCCCGCGGCCTGGAAATCCCGACCCGCCGAGCACTCAGCTATTCGCTAATAGACATCTTAGCCCAGCTGCACCGCGTGGACATCGCAGCAGTGGGTTTGGCTGACCTGGGTCGCCGCGAGGGCTACATGGCGCGGCAACTAAGGCGCTGGCTCCGCCAGGCCAGCGAAACCGGTTTAGCCGCTCGCCCCGAGATCTGCGCCGTGCACGACCACTTAGCGGCGCGAATTCCCGAACAAGCAACGACTGGGATTGTGCACGGCGACTTTCGGCTAGACAACTGCATCACTAGCGCCGACGGGCAGGTGCGGGCCGTGCTGGACTGGGAGTTGTGCACCCTGGGCGACACCTTGGCCGACCTGGCGATGCTGCTGACCTACTGGAGCGAACCCGGCGAAGCTCACCAAGCCCTAGCCAACCCCCCGACCGCGCTAGAAGGTTTCTGCTCCCGCCACGAACTGTTAGAGGCCTACGCTGAGGCCTCGGGCAGATCGCTCACCCAGATTGACTTCTATCTGGCTTGGGGGGCCTGGCGCTTGGCCTGCATCTTGCTGGGCGTGCAAGCACGTTACCTAGCCGGTGCCATGGGCCACAAGGCCCCGCTTGAGGGAATCGAGAGCTTCGCGGGACGTATCGACGGGCTCTTGGCCCGGGCCGCCCACCACGCGGCCCAGGTGCCCTGAGCCAGCCAACCCCGCTAGCGCACCGCGCCCGAAGGGAGTCAGCCATGCGTTTGGATGGTGTTCTCGGCTCAGATCCAACTCAAGCAGAGAATCAGGCCCAGCGCCTGGAAGCCGCGGGCTACGACGGCTGCTGGGCGAGTGAAACCAATCACGATCCGTTCATTCCGCTGGCGCTGGCTGCCGCACGTACTGACCGGGTGAAGTTGGGGACCAATATCGCCGTGGCGTTCGCCCGCAGCCCCATGACCCTGGCTCACTTGGGCTGGGACCTGCAACTGCTGTCGCAGGGGCGGTTCATCTTGGGGCTGGGATCGCAGATCAAGGCTCACATCACTCGCCGCTTCAGCATGGCTTGGTCACGTCCAGCGGCTCGAATGGAGGAGTACATCAGGGCCCTCGGGGCTATCTGGGATGCCTGGGAGAACGGCGAGCGGCTGAACTTCCGGGGCGACTTCTACCAGCACACCCTCACGAACCCCATGTTTGTCCCACCGCCTCAGGCACACGGCCGCCCCAAGATCTACCTAGCCGCGGTAGGACCGCTCATGACCAGGACCGCGGGTCGGGTAGCCGACGGGCTGCTGTGTCACGGCTTCACCACCGCCGACTATCTACGGGAAGTAACGCTGCCGGCGCTGCGCTGCGGACAGGCCGACGCTGGCCGGAGCCGGGATGCAGTCGCGGTGTCGTTACTGGCGATGACCGCGGCTGCCGAGACCCCCGAAGCCCTAGAAGCACAGTGCGCGGCGATCCGGAGACAGATCGCCTTCTACGGATCCACGCCCGCCTATCGGGGGGTGCTAGAGCATCACGGCTGGGGAGACGCCCAGCCCGAACTGCACGCGCTCTCGATGCAGGGTCGCTGGGACGATATGGCCAGCGTTATCGACGACGAGATGCTGCACACCATCGCCGCCGTTGGAACCCCTGCCGAGGCCGCCAGCATCCTCACAGACCGCTACAGAGACATGGTGGACCGCCTAACGCTGGCGGTGACGCCGCCCGGCGAATCCAGCCAGGTCGGCTCCGCAGAAGCCGGTGCCCTACTGGCGGAGTTGCGTAACGCGTTGAGCGATACTCGGGCTCCGAGCCGCTAGAGGACCAGGTTGACCAGCGTAGGAGGCCGAGCGACAACCCGCCGCGGGGTGCCCCCGTCCAGGTGGCGTCGCACCCGCTCGGAGGCCAGAGCCTGCTGCACGGCTTGGGACTCGCTAATAGTGGCGTCCACATCTAGCCGGTCACGCACTCTGCCGTTCACCTGAACTACCAGCGTTACCCGCTCCTCATGCAGTTTCGCCTCGTCCACGCTGGGCCAACTCTCGGCGTGAATGTGCCGGCCGTAGCGCCGCTGCCACAACTCAGCGGTGATGTGGGGGACCATCGGTGCCATCACCAACAGCAGCCGGTCCAATAGTTCGCCTAGCAGCGTCCGGTGCGGACCCTCGGACGCCTGCACGTAGCGGTACAACTCGTTGGTGAACTCCATGCAGGCTGCCACCGCAGTGTTGTATGACCAACGCTCGAAATCCCGGGTAACCCGATCTACCAGGCGGTGAGACGCCCGCTCCATCTGGCTGTCAGCGGCAGTCAGATCTCCAGAGCGCATCGCCTCAGCAACAAGCACCTCGCCATTGGCCAGCCGCCAGACCCGCCTGAGGAACTTGGCGCATCCGTCGATACCGAAGTCCTCCCAGTCCACATCGTCTTGCGGTGGCTTCACCTGTAGGTGAGCCAGGCGCAAGGCGTCGGCGCCCTGGTGATCCAGAATCTGCTCCGGTGCCACAAGGTTGCCCCTGCTCTTGGACATTTTGGCACCGCCGAGGCGGATCATGCCCTGGGTAAACAGCCGAGCGAAGGGCTCGCTCAGGGCCGCCGGAGCCACGCCGATGTCGACAAGGGCCTTGGTGACGAACCTGGCGTACATGAGATGCAAGATGGCGTGCTCGATGCCGCCGATGTACTGATCCACCGGTAGCCAGCGGGCCACAGCTTCTTGGGAAAACGGTGCCTCGCCGTTGGTGGGATCGGCGAAACGCAAGTAGTACCAGGACGAGTCCACGAAGGTGTCCATGGTGTCGGTCTCACGTTGGGCTGGACCGCCACAGTCGGGGCAGGTCGTAGCCAAGAACTTTTCGTGGGCGTTGAGCGGCGACTGCCCGGTGGGCAGGAAATCCACATCGTCGGGCAACAAGACCGGAAGTTCAGACTCGGGGACCGGTCGGTATCCGCAAGAGCCGCAACTGACCATAGGAATAGGACATCCCCAGAAGCGCTGGCGCGACACCAGCCAATCACGCAGCCGATAGTTAACCTTCCGCCGCCCCATGCCCGAGGACTCCAGCCAGTCGGCGGCCCGCTCAATGGCGTCAGACACTGAAAGCCCATCTAGCCAGTCACTGTTGATCGAGGGTCCCTCGCCGCTGTAGGCCTCGCCGTCAAAGCGCTCCGGCGGCTGCACAGTCCGAATGATGGGCAGGCCGTGGGCCGCGGCGAAGTCCCAGTCGCGCTGATCCTCGCCGGGCACGCCCATGATGGCCCCGGTGCCGTAGGTCATGAGCACGTAGTCGGCCAGATACAGCGGGACCGGCTGGCCGCTGAAGGGGTTGATCACAGAAGTGCCACACGCCACCCCCCGCTTGTCGAGCCGGCCCTCGGTGGAGAGTCGCTGTATCTCGGTTTGGTCCGCCACTGCGCGACGGAACTCCTCCACCACTGCCCGCTGCGACGGAGCGGTCAACTCCTCTACCCGAGGATGCTCGGGGGAAAGCACTGCGTAGGTGATCCCGAAACCGGTGTCGGGGCGAGTGGTAAAGACCTCCAGAGGCGGAACGTCGCGGCGGGGCCGACCGTCGCTGTCGGCGATGGGGAGCCCCAGCTCGGCGCCTTCCGAGCGCCCGATCCAGTTGCGCTGCATGTTCTTAACCCGCTCGGGCCAGTCGATTTGGGCTGCATCGTCCAGCAGGCGCTGGGCGTAGGCGGTTATGCGGAAAAACCACTGGGCTAGCTCTCGCTGTTCGACCAGGTCGCCACACCTCTCACACGTCCCATCAGGAAGAACCTGCTCATTGGCCAGCACGGTGCGACAACTAGGACACCAGTTGACTGGCGCCAGATCCCGGTACGCCAGCCCAGCTTGGTAGAACTGCAGGAAGATCCACTGTGTCCAGCGCATGTATTCGGGGTCGTGGCTGCGGATTACCCGCCGCAGGTCGTAAACAGCCCCGATGCGCTCCAAGGAGGAGGACAACTCGGCGATGCGATCCTCGGTAAAGCTGCGGGGATGCTCGCCAGTGCGGATGGCGGCGTTCTCCGCTGGCAACCCAAAGCTGTCAAAACCAATCGGCGACAGCACCCCATCCCCGCGCATCGTGCGATATCGCACTAGGAGATCCCCGAACGTGTAGTTCCGGACGTGACCCATGTGAGCGGGTCCGCTGGGGTAGGGATACATCGAAAGGACGTAGTAGGGCGGGCGTGGATCGTCGTTTTCGATCTCGTAGGTGCCGTCGTGGCGCCAGCGCTGCTGCCAGCGCCGTTCAATCGCCACGGCGTCATAGCCGTCCTGCACGCTTCGATGCTAGATGGCCCAATCACGCTTCCGGCCTCTTAGGAGTTACTCTCTCGGGCGCAAGCAGACGGCAAGCTGCTTGGTAGCCTGCTCTCGCCGGGGCTATAGCTCAGTTGGCTAGAGCGCTGCCATGGCATGGCAGAGGTCACGGGTTCGAGTCCCGTTAGCTCCACCAGGTGGAACTGGTCGGCGATCGCTATGAAAACTGGGAAACTATTTTGCTAACGCTGTCAACGCGAGCACGACTTCAAGCGTCTGTGTGTGTGCAGGTTTATTAGGACCTGATCTTAAGTCATGAGCCAGCGGCCATGAGCGCCCGACAGGTGCGAGGCGGCCTAAGAGGAAGCGAGACCCACGATGACTTGTTGGTCCGGCTGTTCGCCGACCACTACAGAGATCTCGTGCGTCTCGCTTCGCTGCTGCTAGACGATGTGGGAAGTTGCGAGGAAGTAGTGCAAGACGCCTTTGTAAAGCTGCACACCCTCACGAACCGCCCAGAGCCCGGCAAGGAACCGGCCTACCTGCGCAGCATGGTTATGAACGGTGCCCGCTCACGCATGCGCAGACGCTTGGTGCGCCAGCGCATCCTGCCCGAGCCGCAAACACCCACCGATAGCGCAGAGCTGGGCGCGCTCGACCGGCTGCAAAGTGAAGCCCTCATCGACACCGTCCGCAGTCTGCCGCGCCGGCAGTCAGAAGTGCTCACGTTGCGCTATTACCTGGATCTGAGCGAATCGGAAATCGCCGAGACGCTGGGCATCTCCCCGGGATCGGTCAAGACTCATGCCAGTCGTGGTCTGGCCGCGCTGGAGCGCAAGCTGACGGCGGGGGGGAGCACTTCGTGAACCTCGAAGATCGCCTCCGGAGAGCTTTCGCTCAACGAACCGAGGATGTCGAGGTAACCCCCGGCGCTCTGTTCGAGATCCAGCGTCGCGTCGCCCGCCGTCGGCGAATGCCCGAGGTTCGCCTGCGACCGGCACTGGTTTTGGCCGCAGCAGCCTGTGCCGCAGTCGCGGTTGCGGTCTCGATCTCGGTCACCCGGCCAGATTCTGGGCCCAACGTGCAAACAGCAGCACCTTTGGCAAGCCCTGCAGAGTCCCCGGTGGTTGAGCCGACGACGCCCGCCCCGCAGCCGACTCAAACCCCAACCCCGACCACGGCTCCCGGGGATGGGCAGATCACTACTGAGCCCCCGCCGCCGGTTGCACCTCAGCCTTCGTCTCCAGCCACCTCCACACCGTTCACCGGTTCTGGCACGATCCAAGAGGAAACCACCACGACAGCGGATGCCACAGCAGCGGATGTCACGGCAGCGGATTGTTCTGCTCAACCCGAGCGCCCCGACGAGACCGACGATCCCTCCGACTGGGTCACCGTTTACTTCGCCTGTGGTGGGGTTGACGCGGTGCCGCGCTTGCGCCCTGCAACCAGCAGCGACCTAACGACCGCGCTCGAAGTCCTGCTCGGCGGGCCGGACGAGGCCGACAGCTCGGCAGGGTTTAGCGGACTAAGCGGTGCTGTAGGCACAGCGGTTACGAAAACAGACAACATGTGGGTGACCATCGACCTTCCAGGGGGAATCGTTGAAGCGCTGAGTGTCGATGACAGCGGCATCACAGCCCAACAACTCGTGGCCCAACTCAACGCCACGGTCTTCCAGTTCCCAGAGTTTTCCGTTGCCGAATACCGCATCGACGGCAACTGTGCAGCCTTCGGAGCCCTGCTTAATGACAGTTGCCAGATCCACATACGCGAAGTAAGCACCGACAGCCGCGAAGCAATCACCGACAGCAACGTCAGCGAAGCAAGCACTGACAGCAACGTCAGCGACATCAAAACTCAAACCAGCGTCCTGACTGCCCACAACATCGGCTCGGTGAGTTCAGTGATCCTGACTAAACCCGATGAGCAGGCTGCCGAAGTGGGTCCTATGCCCGAGGGTTCCCGCCTCACCTCCGGCCGTGCCACAGTCAACGGCTCAACTTGGGCCGAGGTCATCACTAGCACCGGCGACAGTGGCTGGGTCTCAACCAAGACAATCGTGGCGCAACCCCTCCAGATTGACGCCAGCGCGGCCGGGGCGATGGAGAGCTTGGCACGCCAGCTAACGACCGGACCGAGCTTGGGGTCAGCGAACTTTCTGCCTAGCGGATTGATGCTGCGCTGGGGAGCCGGCACCAGCGATGTCGTCATCACCCCCACCGAGGGAATCGACAGCAACTGGTGGCACCTCCCGCTGGAAACGGCACCGCTACGCAACGATCTATCGGCAAGTTCACTCGCCGACTTACTGTGGATCTACCGCAGCGACGAGGATGCTGTATTCACGATCAACTCTCCCGGCCCGCTGGGCGAGCCACACAGCGACTTTGCCTCGCTGGCTTATGTCTCTATTTTCCAGCCGACCGCAGCAAGCTTGGCGTCGGTGAGCGAACTAGATCCCGCCATAGCCGAAGGCTCGACGCAGGAACCCGAGTGGTCCGAGCTGCCACCCAACCTGCCAATGCCGGGCGACGAGGAATACTTCGATTCCAACGACAGCGAAGACACCAAGGATGAAGAGGAATTCAAAGACGACGAGCTGCAGCCCGAACTGCGTCGGGCACAGATCAGCGTGATCTTCGATTTCCTCTTGCCTGAGGCTCCCCGTATCGCTGGCATCGAGGTGATCTGGGACCGCTACTAGCCCCCTGGGATTGCCCGGCTCAGGAAGCAGCTGACCGAAACCTCGGCCGCGCTAGATTACTAATCACTGTCCTAATCACTGTGGAGCATCAGAATTTGGCCCCGATGAGCCGAACAGGAAAGACACGAGCGGGCTTGAGCCTGTGCTCAGTGGCCATTCTGGCTCTGACAGCTGCAACAACAGCGGCCTGCGGCGGAGACGAGGCTGCGCAGGTCAGCCCTACGACCACAGCCCAGGCTGCGACCACTAGTGAGGCGCCCCTGCCAGCTGCAGCAGTGACCACCAGCTCTAGCGATCCGGAGCCGTCAACTGTCAGCGAGAGCCCTGCTCAGCCGTCGGCCACACCCACGCCTGAAACATCGGTGCCTGCTCCCGAGCTGCCAGCGCCGCCACACTCGGTGTCCGAAACAACAACACCGCCGCCTGAGGTGTCCGAAGCAGTCCCGCCACCCGAACCTGCTCCAGCACCCGAGCCTCCGCCGCCCCCGCCTGCTACCACTGAAGCAGCATCTCCGCCCGAAACCGCCCCAACGCCCGAGCCCCCACCGCCACCACCTGCTACCACTGAACCGGCACCGCCTGAGGTGTCTGGACCTAACGACCTGCCCAACTTGAATGTGACTGACCTCTTCAGCGGCGAGAGTGTCTTGCTGGCCTCATTTGCTCCATCCGACCGACCCATCTTTTTATGGGTCTGGGCACCTCATTGACCGACCTGTCACCGGGAAGCCCCCGGTATCGAGCAGTTGGCTCGAAACAACGGCGATGCAGTGAAAGTCGTGGGCTTGGGTGTAACCGACTCTTTGGCTGAGGCGCTTGATTTCGTGGCAGCAACAAGAGTCCAATCGTTCCCCATGGTATGGAGCGAGACCTTCGCTCCGGCCGCCCTGCTGGGCATCGTCTCCCACCCCGCCTGGGTGCTGCTATCACCTTCAGGGGAAGTCGTCGAGCGCGGCCTAGGCGGCATCGACGCAGAAGAGGTACTGGCTAAGGCCGCTGAGATCTAAGTTCACCGCGATCCGCGACAGACCCGCGGACTCAACTCGCCGCAGTAGCTCTGTTTAGCCAGCCAACGACTCGCCACCGACGCTTAGGAGTATTTTGCTAGTAGGCCCAACGTGGCCTGGCGGTGTAACACTTTTACCCGCACATTGGGGTAACGCGTTCGCAACTTCCGTACCTTGCGGTTCTTCCTGGTAACGAGCTTCTGCTTGAGAGTCGTCAACTCCACATACACGCCGTAGCCAGGAAGGTAGAAATCCGGGGTAAAGGCCTCCAGGACGCGCCCGGCAGCATCTCGCTCTAGGACAAAGGTGGTGGGTTCGTACTCCCACGACACCCCGTAGAAGTCAAGCAGTTCACTAAACGCCCGCTCGGAGGAGTGAGCAAAGGCCGGACTACTGCCAACAGCCTGCTCGGTTACCAGCACGCCGCTTCTGCCCTCTGAGGTAGCCTCAGACCTCAGGTTTCCTCAGACTCCGTAGCTGGCGCTAGCCTCACCAACCTCCGCTGGCGGCAGCTGCCCAGTGTCCTGACCAGTGTCCTGGTGCCCTGCACCTTTCTGCGCACGGCTTAGTTCGCTGACGATGGCCCCGTCGAGCTGTTGCATGATCCCTTCGACCTCGAGCATGATGAGGGCCAGAGCCTGCTGTCCAGGGCGCTGAAGTAGCGCAACCAACTCGTCCGGCGCAGTCATGAACAGCACCTCGTCGCCGCTGATGACCAGCCTGCCCCCAGCCAAATCCTCCCCGAGGATGTCCCTGTGGTTCTTGAACACATCGCGTATCTGCGGCAGGCCGACTCCCCTGTCGAGCAGATCCTTGATGATCCTTAGCTTAAGCAGGTCGCCGTAGGAGTAGGCACGGCGCGAGCCGCTCCCCTCCGCCGCCGTGACCGACGGCCGCACCAACTCAGTTCGCGCCCAGTAGTCGAGCTGCCGGTAGCTAACTCCCGCGATCTCGTGAGCTTGCTTCGAGGTGTAGCTGCGTACGACGTTGTCGCTCATAGTAGTCATCTCCCAGTCATCTCTCCCATAGCCATTTTTCCCATAGCCATTTCCGGGAGTCATCTCTCCGGAAGTTTGCGGCCAAAGCTGTAACTACTCTAGTGCAATTTGGCCGGGCTAGGGATATCTCTCGTCTTCGGCCGGCGGCGGGTCGGGAGTCTTAGGATTCGAAGTCCTCCGGCCGGACAGTGTCAATGAACTCGCGGAACTGCTCTACCACCTCGTCGGGATCCTGCGTTTCCTCTGGATCCTCGTCGCCACGGCGTTCCCGGTAGCCAGCGTCGGTGAGCACCTCTTCGGCAGCAAAGATGGGCGCCCCGCAACGGACCGCCACCGCTATCGCATCCGACGGGCGGCAAGATACTCGGCGGGTTTCACCGTTCTCGGCGAGTTCGAGTTCGGCATAGAAGGTCTTATCGCGCAACTCAGTCACCAGCACCCGCAGCAGCGCCACGCCCATATCCTCAAGAATGACCTTGATCAGATCATGTGTCATGGGGCGAGGCACTTTTACGCCCTCCAGAGCTAGGGCAATGGCCGTCGCCTCGGGTGCCCCGATAAAGATCGGCAGCAGTCGGGGATCCGGAGCCTGCTCGCGAAGCAAAAGGATCGGCACGTTGGTGGGCAACTCGATGCGCACGCCCACAAGGTCCATCTCGATCACACCCTGACAATAGCCGCCAAGACCGGCATACCCGCGGGCTGGCCTACTGCTAGCGGCTCTCGTCTAACCCGTAGAAGGAATCCACGTAGGCGTCCGGTTCCCCTTCTAGCGAGCAACGATCGGCAACTCGCAACTCCGGAAGGTTCCCGTAGCGACCCCTGAACTCAAGTCCGTAACCCACTAGAAAGGAGTCGTCCACGGTAAAGCCCACGTAGCGGGCCTCCAGCGGCAGCACCCGGCGATCCTGGCGGTCCAACAGCGTGCAGATCTCTACGCTTAGGGGCGAGCGGCGCCGCAGTTCACCACTGAGGAAACCCACACTGAGGCCGCTGTCAACGATTCCCTCCACAACCAGCACGTGGCGCCCGGCTATGTGGATGTCCAGATCTCGAGTTATCCGTACCCGCCCTGAGTTTGGGGCGAAACGGGATATAGCTAGAAAGTCCACTTCCGACTCCACCCGCAGGGCACGAGCCAGGTCGGCCAAAAACGGCAGACAGCCGCGCAGCACACCGACCAGCACCAGCGCATCCCCCGGCGGGAGACGAGACGAGTAGTCCGTGGTAATAGCAGCACCGAGCGCAGCAACTCGCTCGGCAATCGTGTTTGCGCAATAAATCGCGGCACCCGAGTTGCCCGACGGTTGCGACCGCGGCACGATCAGCTGAGGTTCTGCAGAGTGCGTCGCACCAGCGCTTCGCGCAGCGAGGAGGCCAGCGCGGCCTGCGTGGCCAGCAACTCCCTAGCCTTGCGCATCGCACCTGGCCCTCCAGTTTGCAGCAGCCGTTGAACCGCTGGGATAGACAAATCCAGCTCCCGATCCACCGATGCCTTGAAGACGCGCAGGTGGCGTGGCTCGAGTCCCTGATCGAACATCTGGCGGGCAATGCGTGCTACCTCCAGCGCCTGCGCGTCATAAAAATCAATATCTGCGGCAGGGCGGGGCACCATCAGGCCGTAGCGCGTCAACTCCCTCGCCTGCGAAAGGCTCAAACCGCTGGCTTTAGCCAGCTGCGGCAAAGTCATCCCGCTGCCTTCAGGCTCGGGCTCAGAAACCGGAGATGGGGCGAGCCGGCGGACCCGGTCGCTGACATCCATGTCGGGCAGCCGGTTGGCCTCTTCGTCAGCACGAGTGCTCCACTCCACTCCGGCCATGCGTTCCCTGATAACGCGCAGCGGCAGGAAGTTCTCTCGCTGTTGGGTCAAGATCCAGCGCAGCTTGGCCAGGTCAACACGAGAGTACTTGCGGTATCCCTTGGCAGTGCGATGCGGCGTGATTAGCCCCTGGCTCTCGAGGAAACGCAGCTTGGAGACCGAGACTTCGGGAAAATCTCCAAGCAGCCCATCCACCACCTCGCCTATCCCCACTAGGCGTTCCTCTTCAGCCACCGACGAACCTCACATAAGCGGCGCTGTCCATTAACTCCCCAATCTGGGTCGTGTCGTCGGGCGCCAAGAGGCACAACCAGCCGTCCCCGTAAGGATCGGTGTTGATCGTCTGAGGCGTCTCGGCTAGCAACTCGTTTACGGCCACGACACGTCCTGCCAGCGGCGCGTACAACTCACTGGTGGCTTTGCGGGCCTCGATCTCAGCCATTAGGTCGCCGGCGACCAGGCTGGCGCCCGGAGCGGGAAGGTCAACGAACTCCACCTCGCCTAGCAGGTCCTGGCCAAAGTCGGTCAGACCGAGGCGGACCAACGAATGTAACCCCCCGCCCTCTTCGGACACCCAACCATGGTCCTCCGAATACCGGAGCGTTTCGGGGACGTTCACCGGGCCTCGCAGAGATTCACGTATCGCCGCGTCCGCTGCGCCATCGGATTTACGCTAGCCGAATGGCTAGTTGCTACCTGCCATCGGAGTTACCGCCACTCTGCAGCTGCCTACGCCTGGTGGGCTAGAGCCCGCCGGCCCGCCAGCACGTAAAGGTAAGCGCCGTACCAGGCAGCGGCGAGCGAGGGAACGCCGCACACCCAGCCGGCGACCGTCCAGGCCATAGCCCCGGGAATGCCGGCTTGGCCCAACAGGAACAGCGGGAAGGTAAACATGAGGCCGAAACTGCCCGCCTTGCCCCAGGCGTTCACGCCCAACCAGCCCACGCGCCTCGCCGCCAAAGCCAGCGTGCCGACAGAGAGCCCAAACTCCCTGACGAGCGTGAGGATCCCAAACCACAAGGCCACATCGCCGTTGACGAGCAGACAGATAACGCCGACGAAGAACATCAACCGATCAACTACAGGATCCAGAATGGCCCCCAGCTGGGTTGCCTGGTTTAGCCGTCGGGCCAGATAGCCATCTACGAAATCACTCGCTCCGAGTGCTCCCAGCAAAACTCCCGCCGCTAAGCGGCTGTCGAGACCAAAAAGCAGCCAACAGAAGATCGGAATACATCCCAGCCGCAGAACAGTGACCAGATTTGGGATAGTCCAGATCTGACCTCTGAGACCCGCCGAAGACACGGCAGGAGAGTACCGTGCAGTGCCAGAGTCGACCCACTCACACGGGAGAACCAATGGCAACGCTCTTTACCCGCATCCTGCGTGGCGATTTGCCCGGCCATGTGATCTGGCGCGACGAGCGCTGCGGCGTATTCCTCTCCATCAACCCGCTCACCGCGGGTCATGCCCTGGTAGTCCCGCTAGCCGAGGTAGACCACTGGCTGGATCTGGATGTCCAGACCAATCAGCATCTGACCGCGGTGGCCCACAAGGTGGGAATAGCCATCATGGCGACTTTCGGTACCGAACGGGTCGCCACGGTGATGGCGGGCTTCGAGGTACCCCACGTGCACCTGCATGTCTTCGGCGCCAACTCCATGGCTGACCTGGACTTCTCCAAAGCAGCGGTCAGCGTCGAGCAGACAGAGTTGGCAGCTAATGCGGCGCTACTGCGCCTGGCCCTGGGAACCTAGGGCTCGGCAGCGGCGCTGAGTGAGACGGCGCCGGAGGGGGCGAAACGATAGACCCGTACCTGTTCGGCGGCGAAGACGCGTTCCCAGCCCTGCTGACGCAGCGTGGTATCGAACCGCTCGACTTCTAGCGAGTCCGAGCCCCACTGGCCGGCGGAGGTTAGATCTAAGGCGATCCATCCGACGCCCTCGACGGCCATCTGAGCATCTTCACGCGCCGAGGAGCCGTCGGCATCCAGTTCAAAAAGCACGTTCCGCTCCGCTAGCAACGGCAGCAGGTGGGGCGAGGCTCGCACTGCGGCGGTCTCGGGGATCTGCTCCACCGCGGCTAGCCGATCTGCGTCAGCAGCGTCGCGTGTCCACAGCCAGGGTTTGTGGAAAGGCGAGCTAGCAGCATCGCGGACAAAAAAGATGGCCGAGGCGAGCAGCAGCGTGATCACCAATCGGCGGTTGACCCGCACTTGCCGCACCAGGACTGCACCCGCTCGCCGCAGCGCAAAAGTCGTGGCCACCAGAACGAACGCCGCCACAGGCAGGGTCTCCACCAGCAGCGCCGTCGGAGCCTCCGAGGCCAGTTGCACGGTGAAGAACGGCACCGCCGGCATGAGATAGCGCAACTCCACCAACGGGAGGAACAACACTGGCGCCAGCAAAGTCACTCCGACCAGGAAGTTTTCCTGGGTCACCAGGTTGCCTAGGAACACGTGTGGATGGCGCAGGATCCCCCAGATGACATCGGCAGTGCTGGAGTCTCCGTATTCGGAGTAGCGCTCGAGGTGCGGGAACTCACCGTCCCCAAGCAGTGGCTGGATGGTCTCGATCGCCAACAACGACCACAGCAGACCCACAAACGCCCAGATCAGCGCAGTGCGAGAGTGTCGACCAGAGATCGCTAGCAGCGAGCGGCCGACACGCGCCGGAGCTCGCCATAGCGACTCCACACCCTCAGGCTCCTCACCACCAACAGGGCGCGGACGGAGTTCCACCGCCAGGACCACGCCAAGGGTCGCCACCACCCAGCCAAGATCCGAGCGGCAGGCCAGCACCACCGCAACCAGCACACCGAATGGGACCCAGCGGGCAGCAAGTCCGTAGTAGACAGCACCAAGCAGCGCGGGTAGCGCCAGCGTCTCGGGATGAAATCCTGCGAGGTTGGCATTGTGCAACGCGGCGTAGCTGGCGTAGGCGAACGCCACCGCCGCCGCTGGCGCCACTTTTAGGTCGGCGCGGCGACGGGCGATGCGCCACAGCGGCACTATGCCCAACGCCAGGGCAGAGGCCTGAACCACCAAGATGGTGGGAGTTACCGGCAGCAAGCGCACCAGCAAAGAAAGCGGGTAGATGATAAAAGCCCCGTTGCGGGCCAAGTAGTCGCCCCCGACCAGGGTCGAATTAGGCCGGAACCCACCGCTTACCTGCCAGATGCTCTGGTTGAACAGCGCCAATTCTGATCCTGCCTGCAGCGAGTGAGCTCGGGCTAGCGCCAGACCAGCTAACACGCCGCCTCCGGCCAGAGCCATGAGCCAGGGCAGCAAGTTGTCAACCGCAGCGGTGTCCAGGCGTGCCTGCCAGCGCAGGGTGGCCCGCTCTAGCCGGGACCGCCAGTCCAGTTGTGCCGAATACGCCCGCTCGATGACAGAGGAGCCGGAGACTCGCGCTAGCGCCACAGGTGCCCTCAGAGAGCGAGCGGTTCGATTAGGTGAGCACTCTTTCGCCGCGGGTTGTTGACCTCCCGACTTACCGGATAGAGAGTGAACAACTTCGACGGGGCAGGTACCAGTAGGCCAAGCAAGTCGGTCGTGTCTTGAACGCCGGGGTCCAACCAGCGATCCCAGGCCGCAGGTGGTAGCACTATCGGCATCCGATCATGCACCGCTGAGATTGAATCGTTGGCGGGTCCGGTGATTATGGTGGTCGACCGCAGGAGATCACCTTCGGGTGGTTGCCAACGATCCCACAGTCCCGCCAACGCCAGCGGCTCGCTATCGCTGCGGCGAATGTACATGGGCTGTTTGTGGCGCTCGCCGGGCACCGGCGCCCACTCGTAGAAACCGTCGGCGGCGATGATACAGCGGCGCACCTTGAAGGGCCGGCGGTAGACTTTCGACTCCGCAACGGTTTCCATCCGGGCGTTGATCATGCGGTTGCCGATCTTGTGGTCCTTAGCCCAGGACGGGATCAGCCCCCAGCGCAGAGTGTCCAGCGTCCGCAGCCCCTCGTTTACCAGCACCGCGTACACGTCGTTGGTGGGCGCCACGTTGTAGCTGGGTTCCAGTAGCGCGCCAGTGTCATACTCCGCCCCGAAATAGGCGGCCAAATCTTCAGCCGACGTAGCCGAGACGAAGCGCCCGCACATGCCGCCACGCTACCTGCCCGCGACCGGTCGAAGTGGCTTGTAGCCGGGCGCCACCTAGTCCCGGGTCAACGGGGGTTGCGTCAAAACTGCAAGTTGTTTAGTTGGGCGCGCTAGGCCAGCATGCCGTTCAGCGCCTCCACCGACGGGGCAAAGTAGAAAGACCCCGAGGCAGGATTGGAGAAGTCAACCAGTCGATCACGAACCTCAGCATCGTCGAGACCGTACATGGCCCTTAGGCGCTCACGGAACGGGGCCTGCTCGCGGCAGAACGCCATGAAGTACAGGCCGACGGTGCCATCATGGAAGGCATACGGCGTGGAGCGACGGGCGATCTCGTTGCGCTTGGGCTTAGAGTCGTCCGCAGTGGCGCCCTCACGGAGTTCTACGTGGCTCAGGTGGGAGAAGTTCTCCTGCGGACTGAGGCGATCGCTCTCAGCCTTTGTGCGGCCGAAGACCTTCTCCTGCTCTTCGACGCTCATCTGGTTCCAACTGTCGAGGTCGTGCACCCAGCGCTGGGCGAGGATGAAGCTGCCGCCGGCGCCCGGGGATCCATCGGGCACGATTGCTACCTCGGGCTCCCGGCTGGGCTCGGGGTTGCCGGTGCCGTCGATGAAGCCGGTCATGTCAAGCGAGTCGCCATAGATGAAGGTAGGCGTCTCCCGCGCCACGGCCATGTGGCCGGCCAGCGCGGTACGAGCGTCGTACTGCGTCTTCCAGACCTTGTCCTTGGCGGGGCTGTTCAGCCAGAGTAACAACTCCTCCTGGGTACCCTTGGCTTGGCGCCCGCTGCCGTCGGTGGACTCAATGGTCACGTAATCCTGGAAGTCCTCCGGCATTTCGTCGCTCAGGTCGGCCAGCAGGCTCGGACCCAAGCCAATCACGAGGTGGATACCAGCTGCGGTGGCCGCGGCCCGTGTGTCGGTCAGAACGCTCTTGATGTGCTCAAGATCGGCACCGTTCACCCGGCTCAGGTGCACGTACCACTGGTGCTGACCCATCTCGGCAAAGATTGCGGGTTGTGGCGTGGGCATTATTTACCTCCGTACCTAACTGGCGTACCTCACTGGCCCCTGCATATTGCCTAGGAGCCTACCAAGACTTACCGAGACTAAGAGTCGGGCTGCCGGGATTTGAACCCGGGACCTTTGGTCCCCCAGACCAACGCGCTAACCAAGCTGCGCCACAGCCCGTTCCGAAGGTGTCTAACTGTACCGGCGTCAAAGTCTCAGAACGCCCCTTCCAGCACCTCTAAGCGGCCGTTCAGCACGCAGGCCACATCGAATCGCAACTCAGCGGGATGCTCGTCGTACTGGCGCAGCCACTGGACGGCCAAAGCACGTATGCGCTGCTGCTTGCGCTGGTCCACCGCCTCAGCGGGGTGACCGTAGGCAGCCGTTGATCGGGTCTTGACCTCGCAGAACACTACGGTTCCGCCCAGAGTTAGCACCAGGTCTAACTCACCACCGGTGCCGCGCCAGTTGCGGTCTAGCACTTCCCAACCCCGTTGGCGGTACCAGGCTGCCGCCTTGTCCTCCCCCCAGCGGCCCAGTCGTTGGCGAGCGGCGGTCATAGACCGCAGCAACCAGATCAGACGATGCGCCGCTCGGGGACTTTGGCTGCCTTGCCGATCCGGTCTCGCAAGTAGTACAGCTTGGCCCGCCGCACGCGACCGCGAGAGATCACCTCCACCTGCTTGATGCCAGGGGTGTGCAGCGGGAAAGTGCGCTCGACGCCCACCCCAAAGCTCACCTTGCGGACCGTGAAGGACTCGCGCACGCCCGAGCCCCGCCGGGCCAGCACGACACCCTGAAAGATCTGGATTCGCTCTCGGCTGCCCTCGGTTACCCGGACATGTACCTTGACAGTGTCCCCCGGGCGGAACTCCGGAATGTCGGTTCGCAGGCTCTGCACATCGACTAGGTCGGTGGGCTGCATGGCCGTCTCCAATCAGATACAGGTCAACTGGGGCGAGGGAACTGGGGCGGGGGAAGCGGAACATTGCAGGATACGGCCGAAGTCCCCTAGCGCCACCAGGGCGAGCGGCTTCAGCCTTCTGGCAGCAGGTCGAATTCCTCCAGCAGCACTATTTCGGCCTGGCTGAGACCGCCGCGGGCGGAAATAAGGTCGGGACGATCCCGCTGGGTGCGCGCTAGAGCCTGTGCCCGGCGCCAACGCGCCACCCGCTGGTGATCACCCGAAAGCAGGATCTCCGGCACCGCCATACCGCGGTAACGAGCAGGCCGGGTGTACTGCGGGTAGCCGAGCAGGCCGCTGGCGAAGGAGTCGCCAACTCCCGATGCGCTGTTGCCCATCACCCCCGGCAGCAGCCGCACAACCGCTTCTAAGATCACCATGGCCGCCACTTCGCCTCCGGCTAGTACAAAATCCCCCACTGAGATCTCATCGTCTATCAGCGCCGAGCGCACCCGTTCGTCGACACCCTCGTAGCGGCCGCACAGCAGCGAGAACCCCTCGCCTGCGGCCAGGCTCTCGACGGTGCGCTGGGCCAGCCGGCGACCCGAAGCCGATAGCAGGATCAGCGGCCGCATTACCCCGGCTTGCTCAACGGTTTCGAAGATGGGCTCGGGTGCTAGCACCATGCCCGGACCTCCGCCAAAGGGGGCGTCGTCCACCGAGCGATGAGCATCGTTAGCCACCGAGCGCAGATCCAGTACCCGTAGCTGAAAAACGTCCTCCCGACGAGCTTTGCCCAGCAGGCTGTGCGCGGCGAACTGGTTGATCATGTCGGGGAAGATCGAGAGAATGTCGATCCTCATGGCCCAGGTCCTGACCAGGTCCTAAAGCAACTCGAAGAGTCCGGCCGGGGCGTCGACGGTGATCCGGCCGCAGTTGCCGTCGGCCTCGGTCAGCGAAACCACGAAGGTCAGCGGCACCAGCGCGCCGCCGTCAAGCACCAACAGATCGCTAGCCGGGTTGGACTCCACGGCGGTAACCCGACCTCGGTTAACGCCGTCGCTAGAGACAACCTCGCAGCCGATGAGCCGGTGCACCCAAAGTTCATCGGGATCCTCTAGCGGTACCGCCAGCAGCGTCGCACCGCGCAGCCCTTCGACGCCATCGCGGTCGTCGTAGCCTTGGAAGGCCACCAGCCAGCGTTTCCCGAAGCGGCGGGACCGTTGAACCGTAAGAGCATTGTCTGCGGTCTGGAGTTCAGCGCCGGGTTGAAGCCGCTCCGTACGGTTGGTTAGTAGCGATACGACCACCTCACCCCCGATGCCGTGTGGCCGATCGACGCGCCCGACCTCCAGCAGATCTCTCGCCGGGCGCAACGCAGGCGCCACGGCCGCCTAGGGCTCGACGAAGTCGACGCTGACGCTACGGCCGTCGTTAACCGCGGCCGCCCGCACGACGGTGCGGATGGCGTTAGCCACACGACCACGCCGGCCTATCACCCGGCCGATGTCCACCCGGTCTACGTGGACATCAAGGTGGACCTCGTCGCCGTCCGCGCTGGTGGTCACCCGAGCCGCCTCGGGCATCTCGACCACCGATCGCACTATGTGTTCGAGCACAGCGCGGGCGCAAGGAGCGTCTGGCGGGCTGTCACTATTTGCGTCGCTCATGAGGATGCCTCCCCCGTAGCCGCCTCAACTACCTCAAGAGCCTCAAGCTGCGAGCTAGTGCCCTTGAACTCGTCCCAGGCGCCGGAGATCTTGAGCAGTTTCGCGACCCTTTCGCTTGGCTGGGCGCCGTTGCGGAGCCACTTCAGCGCTTTCTCATTGTCGATATTCACAACCGATGGCTCCTGGCGAGGGTCGTAGTAGCCGATCGACTCGATGAAGCGCCCGTTGCGGGCCGACCGCCCGTCGGCCGCCACCACCCGGTAGGTGGGTTGCTTTTTCTTCCCTCTGCGCATCAAGCGAAGCCGCACTGCCACGTTTCTTACCCCTTTAGCGGAGATTGGAGGTCGGGCCCTTCTGGCCGCGACATCAATGCCCCAGTCTGCCCTGGAATCATCACCATTCCATCTTCTGAGTGCAAAAAGATGCTGGCTGGCACGGTCAGCGTCCCGGCCAGGCCAGCGGGCCGGGGGACTGCGGGTCGATCCCGGGTGCCTTTTGGGCACCGCTTCGGCCCGGAGACTCCAGCTCCTCCAACTGTCGGAGGAGGTCGGCAGCAGGTCGGTCGCGGGCGCTGCCGCCAGGGGTGACCCGGGAGCCCTTGCGGCGCTTGCCACCCTTGGATTTCCGCCGAACCGGAGCGGGGCGGGCACTACGCACCAGCTTGCGTGCCGCATTGAAGTTGCGAAGTAGCTCGGAGACATCGGCGCTAGTGCTACCACTGCCAGCAGCAATCCGGCGTCGGCGAGATCCGTCGATGATGGCCGGCTGGGCCCGCTCGGCTGGTGTCATCGAGCAGATGATGGCTTCCATTTTTGCCATGCGGCGCTCGTCCACCCCGGCGTTGGCGGCTTGCGCAGCCTGAGCCGAGGGCAAGTGGGACAGCACATCACCCAATCCCCCTAGCTTGCGCATCTGGCGCATCTGAGCCAGGAAATCGTCAAGAGTGAAATCACCGGTCAGGACCCGCTCGGCGGTAGCAGTGTCCTCGGCGCCCCCGGTTGTCTCGGCCTTCTCCGCCAAAGAGAGCAGGTCGCCCATACCCAAGATCCGTCCCGCTAGGCGGTCAGGGTGGAAGCGCTCGAAGTCGCCAACACGCTCACCGGTGGAAGCGAACGCCACCGGGCACCCCACTGCCTGGCGCACCGACAGCGCTGCCCCGCCACGGGCGTCACCATCCAGCTTGGTGAGAATCACGGCGTCTAACGCCACCGACTCGTGAAAGTGGCGCCCCACCTGCACGGCGGTCTGACCGACCATGGCGTCTAGTACTAGGAACGTGTAGTGCGGTCGGATCGCCTCGCCAATGGCCCGCACCTCAGCCATAGCAGCATCGTCGACCACCTGACGCCCAGCCGTGTCACACACCATCACATCCCGACCAAGTCGTTTGGCCTCGGCCAGCCCCGCAGCCGCCACCGCCACAGGATCCTCTGCCTCGCTAAAGACCGGTACGCCAATCTGGCCAGCCAGCACGCGCAGCTGCTCGACCGCGGCGGGGCGACTGAGATCGGCACCAACGAGCATCGGGCTGCGCCCCTGGCTGCGGAACCAGCGAGCCAGCTTGGCAGCGGCGGTCGTCTTGCCGGAACCCTGCAGGCCCGCCAGCAGCACCACCGTGGGCGGACGAGAGGCGTAACTGATGGTCATGGCTTCACCGCCGAGGGTGCGGGCCAGTTCGGCGTGCACAATCCGCACGATCTGCTGAGCTGGATTGAGCGCGCGATTCAGTTCGAGAGCAAGCGCCTGGTTACGTACCCGCTCCCTGAACTCACCAACCACTTCAACAGCCACATCGGCTGCTAGAAGTGCTCGGCGGATCTCTCTCAGCGCCTCGTCGACATCTTCCGGTCGCAAGCGACCCTTGCGGCGCAGCCGGTCGAAGACCGCGCCAAGGTTCCCGGTCAGAGCTTCGAACATGCGTTAGCTCTCATCAGTGGCTCCCGTTCGGTTCCACCAGGGCGGCCGAGAAAGCCGCGGCGTCGAATGGGACTAGATCGTCCAGATCCTCGCCTAGCCCGGCCAGTTTGACTGGGACGCCCAACTCGGTGCGCACCGAAAGTACTGAGCCACCCTTGGCGGAGCCGTCCAGCTTGGTCAGCACTACCCCGGTCACGCCGACCGCCTCGCCAAACAGCCGAGCCTGCGCGAGACCGTTTTGACCTACAGTGGCGTCGAGGACCACCAGTGACTCACACAGTTCGCCCGGTGCCCGCTCGGCGACCCGGCGGATCTTGGCCAGCTCGCCCATGAGGTTGTGGTTGGTGTGAAGTCGTCCTGCAGTGTCTACTAGCACCAGGTCCGCGCCGCGGGCGGCCGCATGCGAGATGGCGTCGAAGGCAACAGCCGCGGGGTCACCCCCCGGGTTGCCTCGCACTAGATCTGCCCCGGACCGCTCGGCCCAGACAGCCAACTGCTCGGTGGCGGCAGCTCGGAAAGTGTCAGCCGCGGCTAGCACCACGCGCCGGCCCGCCGCCACCTCGGCATGGGCCAGCTTGCCAACAGTGGTGGTCTTGCCCGAACCGTTGACCCCGACAAACAGCCAGACCGTAGGAGCACCCGAGCGATCCAACCCTGCATCGGGTGCCTCCATAAGCTGACGCACCTCGGCTGCTAGAAGCCCGCGCAACTCACTCGGTTCGCTGATATGACGTTCTGCAGCCCGGAAGCGCAAGCGTTCTAGCAGTTCGCTGGTCACCGCCAGGCTTACATCGGCGCCCAGCAGGACATCCTCCATTGCCTCCCAGGTTCCAGGGTCCAGCGAGGGACGCGCCAAAACAGCACCGAGACGATCGCCCAGCGACGATCGCGCCCTGGCCATTCGGGCGCGCCAGCGCGGAACCTGCTGAGGCTGTTGTGCTGTTGCCATTAGCGTTACCTCGCCGCCTACGGCTCCACGTCGGGACCCAGATCCTCGTCGGAGGTATCTAACTCCTCCTCAAGCGATGCGACCCGGTCGCCGAGCGGGATAAACAGGCGGATCAGCTGATCGCCCCGGACCACCTCCACTGGAACCTCGGTTCCCGGCGCCCGCAGCCGGACCGCCACAGTCAACTCGCCCATCGATATGACCGGTTGGCCGTCGAAGGAGACAATGCGGTCATTGACCTGCATGCCGGCCGCTTCGGCCGGTCCGCCCTCAGCGACCGAGGCCACAATCGCCCCCGGTTCCCCCAGCCGTGGCGTGTAACCGGTGATCCCCAAAAAGCCGAAACGAACCTCGCGCCCGGCTAGCAGTTCCTCGGCAATCCGGATAGCCACCTCGATGGGCGTGGCGAAACCTACCCCGATGTTGCCGCCGCCGAAGGTGGACTGGATGGCCACGTTCATCCCGATCACGCGCCCTTCCAAATCGGCTAGAGCACCACCACTGTTGCCTTGGTTAATCGGGGCGTCGGTCTGGATCATGCCCAGCGGCGGCAGGGCCTCATCGTATAACACCTGGTTAAGGGCGCTCACTACGCCGACTGTCACGACGTTCTCCATGCCGAACGGACTCCCTACCGCCACGGCGGTCTGACCCACCTGCACAGTCGACAGCGGACCGATTTTCGCCACCGCGAAGTCGAGCGCGGGATCGATCTGCACCACGGCCACGTCCAACTCACTGTTGGCGGCCACCACTTTGCCACTGGTTCGGACACCACTGGGCAAGAGCACAATCACATCGGGCACCTCGCCGTTCAGCACCTCGGGAATCTCGAACGACTCCAGACCGCCAGGGGGCTCAGTGTTCGGGTCGGCGGCAGCGCCAGCCTCGCCGGAATCGCCGCCTCCGAACAGCTCGGTCAGGGGTTCGGCCTCGTCGACGACATGCGCCGCGGTGAGAACGAGTCCGGCTTCGTCGTAGATGATTCCCGATCCCTGCCCTTGCGTAGTCTGCAGCAGCACTACCGAAGGCTCCACCTGGCTGGCGGCGTAAACCACCGGTTCCTGTGCTTTAACTGTCGGCGGCGGTGGCTCGGGCGCCGGCGCCGGAGGAGCTGCCTCGCCGGTGCTCTCCGGCTCAACGGGCTGCTCAAGAGTCACCGGGGGTGCCACCGGCGTGGCTGGCTCGAGATCCGACGGCGGGACCGTGGCAGGAATAGCGCCTGGGGTTGGTGCTGGCCCCACGACTTCGGGGGCCCTGACCGGTACGTAACGGACAGTCTCTAACGGCTCGTCGGTCGAGCCAATTACCGCCGTCAAGCTCACCGCCAGTGCCGCCAGGCTGATCAGGACGGCGAAGGCCTGAGGGCTGAAACGCCACCGTCGGCGGGCCGGACGGCGGTGGGGAGGAGTCTGGCCTTGGTCCTCCCAGCCAATGGTCCAGGCCAGGTCGTAGTCGCGGGGCCAGGAACTCCCTGAAGCAGCGACACCGGCTTCGGACTCCTCAGCCCCACGGGGACCCTGAGCCGGATCACCTAGTGGGTCTTGGAGCGGATCCTCAGCAAATCCCTCCGTTCGAGTGTGTTCATCAGTTGCCATGTGAACTCCGTGTCCGAGGCCCCAGCAGCCAGCCGAGCCATGTTCACGCTATTGCCGTCGCACGCCGCCACGACACCTCCGACAACTACAACTTATGGAGAGGTTGACTTATGGAGCAGCCGGGGCGTGTTCCGCTAGGCGGCCACTGCGTCTTATCCGGGCTCCCGGACTGCTAGCCCCCGTCGCCGGCACCAGGATCGTGAAGGTGGAACCACAACCCACCTTAGACCTCAGATGCACTTCGCCGCGATGCGACTCGGCTATCTGGCGCACGATGGCCAGACCTAAGCCCCGTCCGTCGGCCGACGCCTGACTGCCACGTTGGAACCGCTGGAAAACGCGATCCTGCTCATCGGTGGGAATACCAGGCCCCTGATCCTCGACCGCCACCCAGATCCAGGCGCCCTCACCCCCAGCTGTGATGCGCACCTCGGTTCCGGCGGGCGCCACGCTCAGCGCATTAGAGAGCAGATTCGCCAGCGCCTGACGGAGACTGCCAGCGTCGCCTAGGGCTAATAGCCCACTGGGCGCGTGATGGGTCAGCTCAACACGCTGGTTAGCGGCATAGGCCTCGAACTCGGCAGTTGCCAAGAGCGAGAGTTCCCCAACATCCACCAGCGTCAGATTCTGCGGGCGCGTTTCGTGCCGCGCGAAAGTAACTAGGTCGTCCACAACGCGCGACATTCGTTCCACCGATCGGCTCACCTGCTCGGCCACAACGCGGTAATCCTCCACAGTTGCGTCAGGATCGGCCAAGGTCGTCTCTAAGTTGCTCCGGATTACCGCTAGGGGGTTGCGTAGTTCGTGACTGGCATCTTCCACGAAACCTCTTTGGGAGTAAAAGGATCGGTCCAAACGATCCAGCATGTCGTCGAAGGTGTCAGCTAGCCGACGCAACTCGTCGGGTGGACCGTCCAGGGCAATGCGCTGAGAGAGGTCCGTAGCGCTAATACGCCGTGCCACCTCGATGATGCGACCTACAGGCTTCAACACGTGTCTGGCAAGCGACCAGCCAGCAACCAGGCTCCCGCCGAACAGCACAGCTAGGGCTAGCAACGAGTAGTTTCGCATCGAACGCATAGCGCGCTCGTTGGCGTCACTCTCCATAGCCTCCAGCATCTCTCTGATCGACCTCTCCTGCTCTGCCAGGCCGGGACTCGCGGCGTTCATCTCGGTCAGGCTGAGCGACTCCGAGAGCGGGGAATCGTCGAGATTGCGGGCCAGACCCCAGTAGATGCCGCCGACCGCCAAGGCGCCGAGGCCGAACAGCAGCACGCTGTAGATCAGGGCCAGGCGGAACCGAACCGAGCCCAGCAAGCGGCGGAGGCCCAAACGCAGCCGTGCGAGGTCTCCGGCACGGTTCATGGACTCAGCCTCCCACAGGACCTACGCCGCGCAATTAACTCAAGGATTAGTTCAGGGGTAAGGAGCCGAACTTGGCGAGTCGGGCAAAGCCACGTCGCCGAGCACGCATAACGGATCTTCGGGACCCGAGGGTGACGTATCGGGCGCACCGGCACCTCCTGAGACGACTAGCCGGTAACCAGTACCCACAATCGTCTGAATTGGTGCTGGACTGCCGGGTAAGGCCAGCTTGCGGCGTAGCGTCCCGACAGTCACCCTAACCGTGTTAGTGAACGGGTCTGTGTGCTCATCCCAGACATGATCTAGCAGATCCTCCTGTGAGATCACCTCGCCGGGTCGGCTGCAGAAGTAACGCAAAAGAGTGAACTCCTTAGGAGTCAGCAGGATCTCGTGGCCCTGGCGCCATACGGCGTGCTGGCTTAGGTCCATCTCGACATCACCGGCCACCAGCCGGGACCCTCCGCGCCCGGCATCGCGCCGCAGCAGCGCACGGATGCGCGCGGTCAGCTCGCCGAAGGCGAAGGGTTTCACCAGATAGTCATCGGCCCCTTCGTCTAGGCCGGAAACACGATCCTCCAGGCTGTCGCGTGCCGTCAGCATCAAGATGCGCGGGCGATGACTACTCCAGGAGGGATCGCGTAGACGACGGCACACTTCCCGGCCGTCGACAGCCGGCATGGTGAGATCCAAGCAGATGAGGTCATAGGCCGCCGCTGAGGCCTTAGCCAGGGCCTCGGCCCCGTCGAACGCCTCGTCCACGGCATACCCCTCCCGACGAAGGCCGCGGGCAATCGCCCGTACCAGATCCTCCTCGTCGTCGGCCACGAGCACGCGCACTGCCCCAGACAGTAGCCAAGTCTGGCTCTGCCGGCTAACTCGACTAGCGGGACCGAGTTAGCTGGCAGATAGTCCCCCGGCAGTTGCCAGCGACCACTGGTGAGCAGACTGACGACGCTCGGCGATCACCACACTGGTGCCGCCGGGCCGCATCGTCACGCCATATAAGCTGTCAGCGAGTTCCATAGTGGGCTTCTGGTGGGTAACCAGCACGAGTTGCACGCTGGATCGGAAGTCTTCCACCAGCTTCAGGAAGCGGTGGAGGTTGATGTCGTCGAGAGCGGCGTCGACTTCGTCGAGCACGTAGAACGGGCAGTTCTGTGAGCGGAACATGGCAAACAGAAATGCCAGAGCCGCCAGGGAACGCTCGCCACCCGACAGCAGCGCAAGTCGCCGCAGGTTCTTCCCTGCCGGACGCGCCTCTATCTCCACTCCCGAGTGGAGCAGATCGTGGGGTTCGGTGAGGCAAAGCTGGCCCCCACCACCCTCGAAGAGGACGCCGAAGATCGACTCGAAACTCGCTGCTACCTCTTGGTAACAGCGAGAGAAGACCTCCAGAATCTCACGCTCCACGCTAGCAACCAGCTTGGATAGGTCCCGGCGGGCGCTGCGGACATCCTCGATCTGTGACACCAGTTGGTCGTGTCGCTCTCGGGTAGCTTCATATTCGGACACCGCTAGTGGATTCACCGGACCGATGCCGTGCAGCAATCGTTCCAACTCCTGGATGCGCTGAACCGCGCTGGTGCCTTCCGGAAGGTCGGGTTGGGGGGTCTGAGTAGCGGTGATTTCGTCGCAGCCGTGCTGGCTGCTCAAGGTCTCCAGAACTGTCTCAAGCCGCAAAGCCACTTCATCCTCACTGCGTTGTGCGCCGAGCAACTCCTCGTTGGTCTCCTCCAGCGAGGCGGCCAGCGCAGCCCGGAGGCGACGGTCACCTGCGAGCCGCGCCGCCGCGCGCCGGCCGGCAGTGGCCGCTTGGCTCTGGCAGGCTCGTAGTCGCTTCAGACCGGTGCGGCACCCTCGAGCGCTGGCAGCCATCCGCTCCGCTAGCTCTCCTAGGGTGGCACTACGCCGAGCATCGATTTCGGCCGACGCCAGCGCCACCTCATGCCCGGCCAGGCGGGCGGTGATCTCGGCCCGGCGCTCTGACAACACTGTGCGCCGCGCCGTCAGTTCCGAGTTGCGCAACTCCAGCGATCGTAGCTCGGCCTGTAGCTCTGCCTCTCGAAGTTGCAGCTCCGCGGCTTGGTCCGCAGCCCTCGCTGTCGCAGTCTCGATGGTCAGCTGCAGATCTGCTAGCTGTCCGGCCGCCTCGTCCACGAGCCGACGATGCTCGGTCGCCCGTTGGCGGAGTTCCGTAAGTCGCCTGCCAGTCGCCGTTGCGTCGGCCACAATCGCCTCGACCTGGCGGTCTGCTGCCCCAACCCTTCGTTCGGCTTCGGCCAGATCCCGGCTAGCCACCCGGCGGGACTCGAGCGCGGCGGCGTAGGCAGTACTTGCCTTGGTTGCGCTTGCCGACACCTCTTCGACAGCTCGTTCGGCTTCCGCCAGAGACCGCTCGACTTCACCCAGTCGCTGGCGAGATTCCACCAACGCCTCGCCAGTGGCACCCGAGCGGTCCACCCCCACCCGCCAGCCGCTGCGGGAGAAGCAATCCCCTGCCGGTGTGACGACGGTGGCCTGGGGATGCGCTGCGAGAACGTCACAGGCCTCCTGCCAGCTAGGCACTACCACGACCGAGCCGATGAGCCCGTCAAGTACCTCATCTACTCCGTTGCTACGCCCGCGCACGTGTGGGCGCAGCGGCTCTCCAAACGGCGGTGCCACAGCTGTCGGGGCGACCGCCGTCAGCACCGCTCCTGTTACCTTCGCCCGCACTAGCGCCTCCAGGGCAGGTCGAGCGGCGGCCGGGGCCTCTAGCACCGCCGCGGCTAGAGCGTCACCAGCAGCGGCCTCGAAGGCGACCTCCCAGCCTTCCTCCACCGCCACCAGATCCCCTAGCGCTCCCAAAACACCAACTCTGCTAGCGAGAATCTCCATCCCCGAGCGTGCGCGCACGTCACCCATCGCCTGGGTCAACGCCTCGGTCCGTGCCCGCCAGCGGTTGTGCTCGGCAGCAGCTGCTGCCTGGGCACTTCGAGCATCCGCCTCAGCTGCCGCAGCCTCCGCCTGATTCCGCTCGGCGGCCTCGAGCGCGGCGCTGGCTGCTTGCTCTACGGATCGGCGCTGCGCCAGTTCTTGGCCCACGTCTTGAGCCTGATCGGCTGCGGCGCCGCGCCGGCGATCCAGTTGGTCGGCCTTGTTTGTGAGGTCGGCCACTTCGGCTTCGAGAGTTTCAGCGATGTCACGCATCGCCGCCAGGCGCCCCCGCAGTTGGGCGGCCGCAGCTGGATCGGCGTCGCTGGAACCGGCAGCGTCCGACGCCTGTGCCGCGGCCTCATCCTCGAGCATGACGCTGGCGGCATTGAGTCGCTCCCGCTCGGCCGCCAGATGCGTCTCACTATCGCCCAGTTCGGCTATAGCTGCTTCGATCCGGGTCAACTCGTCACCTAGGGAGGCGGCCAGATCGTTAGCTAGGCGCTCCTGGCGGCGCCGCTCGTAGGACTGCTGGTGCAGGCTCAACGCCCGCTGTACCTGCTGAGCGAGGTCTTCCAGGCGACCGAGTCGCTCGGCGGCTTCGGCCAGTGCCACGTGGCCAGCCGCTGACAACTGTGCCTCGGCCTCAGCTATTTGCCCATCGACAGCGGACAGTTGACGCAAAGTGCCAGCACGGCGATCAGCCAAGTCGCGCCGCCGAGCCGCTGCGTCGCGGCGCCGCTGGCGCAACTGGATCAGTTCGACCCCAAGCTGGTGAACCTGCCAAGCCGCCAACTCCGCGGCCAAGGCGCCATGGCGACGAGCCACTAAGGCCTGCTGCTCTAGGGGCCGCAGCGTCCGCCTCATCTCGTTCAGTTGATCCCCCAGCCGCGCCAGGTTTGCCTCGGTGTCCTCAAGACGTCGCAACGCCTTCTCTTTGCGCAGCCTAAAAGCCGATACGCCCGCAGCTTCCTCGAGTATGGCGCGCCGCTCAGCGGGCTTGGCCCGAAGCACGGCGTCTATATGACCCTGTGAGACGATGACATGCCGGTGCCGCCCCACACCGGCAGCGGAAAGTAACTCAGTAATATCGATCAGACGAGCCGGAGTGGCGTTGATGGCGTAGCCACTGTCGCCGCTGCGGAACAGCGTGCGGCAAATGGCTACTTCATCTAGCTCTAACGGCAGGCGGCGGTCCTCGTTATCGAAGGTGAGCGTGACTTCCGCCCGCCCTAGGGCCGGCCGGCCGGGGTTCCCGGCAAAGATAACGTCGTCCATCACCTGGGACCGCAAAGCCGTCGGCGACTGCGAGCCCAGCACCCAACTGATGGCATCTACGATGTTCGACTTGCCGCTGCCGTTGGGCCCCACGATCACCGATAAGCCAGGAGCAAACTCAATGCTGGCAGTCTGCGCAAACGACTTGAACCCCTTCAGGGTTAGCGACTTGAGGTACACAGCTAAACCTGTGACTGCTCGCAGAAGTAAGTCCAGCGCCCCCTGTACTTGACCCGCACAATCGGCCGGCGCGAGCGCGGGCTCAGTTTGCCGTGCCGGCGGTAGACGTTGTGATGGTTCTGATAGGAGCCGGGCTCGCCCGACGGCGACAGAAAGTGGTTGTCTCTTAGCGTCGAGCCCCGATATTTCACGGCGTCGTGGAGCACTTCCACGATGGCGCGCGACAGCCGGCGGACCTCTTGGCGACCCAACGAGTCGGTCATCCGATCGTGGCGTAACCCGGCGTTGAAGAGAATCTCGTCGGCGTACATGTCGCCCACACCGACGATCGTGGAAGTCCTAGTCAAGAAGGCCTTCAGGTACATTGGCCTGGGCTGAGCAGCCAGCAGATTAGATAAATCCGTCCACGCCAGCGGCGCGGTGAGCGGGTCGATACCCACCGGCTGCTGATCGGCCACCTGCTCGGGGCTCAAAAGGCGTAATCGGGCTCCTTCCTTGAAGTCCAGCAGGCGCAGTCCCCCATACTGGGTGAACGTAATCACCAGACGCGTCGCGGCATCTAGGGGATCCCGGATGGGTTGACGGCGAAGCTGGCCACCCGCGCCGAGGTTGATCCCCAAGGTCTCCTCGTTGTCGAAACTTACCAGCAGCAGCAGTCCCATGCGGACAATCTCGCCGATGACCTTGGCCCGACCAAGCCGCTCGTTTAGTTCTTCGGCGCTGTGCGGCGTGACATTGTCAGACAGCACTTCCACGCTCTTCACCCGACGGTCCATAATCTCGCGTTCCAACTCGCGCCGAACGACCTCTACTTCTGGTGACTCAATCATGCTGTCCTTGCAGTCCCTACAGACCTGCCGCCAGCTCGCGCCGAACCAGCCACTAGCTCTGGTGACTCAATCATGCTGTCATTAATGCTCTTGCAGACTCGTCGACAGCTCGCTCCGAACCAGTTACTAGTTTGGGGGATTATATACTTGAGTGACAATTTAAGTTAGGGGCTGGGCGTTTGGCGAGGCTGACGTTGTGGCGTTTGGCTATGGCCTCAACGTAGCGTGGTACGGTTGCGTTGCCGGGTCTTCCTTCACAGGCCGAGTTCGCCGCAAAAACGTCCGGCGCGCAGTGTGTCGATTGATGATCGCTCGCGCCTTTGGCGTGCGTCTCACCTGGGCAGCACTCGTTGCCTAGCGCGCCATGCAGCCGCACCTGCAGTTCTCGCGCCGCAGTCCCGACAGCATGTATGCGGCGGAGGAGGGCTGCCTAGTCGCTCGGCGCTGGCCTGGCGGGCTGGCATGTCCGCGGTGCGGGTCGATCAGCGTGCAGAAGAGTGCGGCGCATGCGTCGATGCCGTTCCGCTTGTTGACCAGTCTGGGTGGGGTGAGCAGCATGAAACTGCACCGCGAACTGCGGATCAGTCAAAAGACAGCTCGGCCTAGTCATCCCAACCCGAGTAAGTCATCCCACCGGAGTCCACCTTCAGGCAACTCCATCGGGATACGCCGCGGCTGCTCAAGCGCGTCTTCGCATGACTGAAGCTCATAATCAAGCCCTTTAAGCAGATCGGACGCTACGCCATGTTGGCGGCCCTGTTTACCAGCGAACTTTGCGATCTCCACTGCGGCCTCAGCGTGCGCCTCTAGGTATGCGTCGTCAAATCCCTCAATTGGCCGCGCCGAGCTGTAGTTGACGCCTTGGTGCCATTTAGACAGTTCGACCAAGTCAATGTTTCGCGCTGCCGACCTAAATGCCTCAACAACCCAACTGGGCTGAGGCTCCAACAACTTATTAAGCAGGTGCGTGTAAGGCACCGGTTCCCCCGTCGAAATAACCATCATCAGCTTCGCCGCCGCCTCAAAGGTCTGATGCGCCGAACCGCACGCCCCAGCGAACCTATCCAACTCCATACGTGTCTGCTGGATCACGTCTCCGGCGCGGGCCACCTTCCTTTCGCTTGTTGTCGGTGTCAGATTTAGATCCAGATTCGTCACAGCTCTAGTGAGATCCTTAAAGCGTGACTCCATTTCGGCATGCGGACTATCTGGCATCCCAATCTCCTTATCCCAATAGACCGTGCCGCGGTCGCTTGAGTCAGCCAGCCTCACCGCGGTCGGCGCTATGCCCGCCTCGAACGAGCAGCCCACCTTCTGAGTGCGCGTGGTCCACTCGGGAACATCCGTGACAAACACCTCCACCGGCCACCCCGCGACCAGACCCGCCCGCGACTCAAGATCACACTGCACACGGCTCCGACATCGATAATCGCCCAGATCATCAAAGACCGCCACCAAATCAATATCACTATGCGCTGTAGCGTCCCCACCCGCAACAGAACCGTACAACAACACCGTCCCCACACCAGCATCAACCAGCATCGCCGCCGCCCGGCGAGCATCCTCCACCGACGGCGCAACCCCCGAAACCGCTACAGAACCCACACTCCCAGCCTAACCTCACCCACTCTCCTGCACGCTCACCAACCAACACCGCGGACACCCCAGCCCACCAACCCCGCCGCTCAAACAGCCAACCCTCCGCCGCCGCAACACACGGGAACAACCACACCAACTCCACCAACGACCCCCCACACCGACCCGCACGATGACATCCCCGCACATCTGCTCACACCACCACACTAATCACAGGGTATGAAAGCCACCATACCCCCCAGCTCAAAGCACTATTGGGCACTATCCGATATAAGCCCCAATCGAGTTGCAAACAGAGAGCACCGTCGAAAGCGCAGTCAATGAGGCTCGTGTTACAAAGATAAACAGCAACAACCCACTCCTGGTAACCCAACTCGGAGTCCTGCATCACCGCGCCCACCCGCACCGAGAAAACCTACGACACCCCTTACCCCGACACCGATAAGGCATAGTCCTATGAGCCGTCAGGTGCTGCACATTGCCGCACCCACAACGGGTACACACCGGCCCATCAGGCCAACGAACCCCCGCAATCCACACCTCAGCGGCAATCTCGTCAGGGAACATACGCATTCGAGGATGATCGGGGCACCAGGCACGCACGATCCCTTCGGGCTGCCACTGCTCGAGAGCTTCGAGGCCGCGGGCACGGTCCTGGGCAATGTCGAGAGCGACGACGATGTGGTTGGCCACCGGCCACCGCTCCCCCGTCATCTCCGAGCGATCGACGCGCTGGAGGCAAACGAGTCGGACTGGCGCAACGGCAACGGTGCAGGCGCGGGTGTTCGCGTCGAACTCAGGTACCCGCTCTCAGCCCCAGTGGCTCGACTGGTACTCGACCATGTCGTCGCCGTGGAGCTGCTTTGTCGCGTTGCCGATTCGAACCCAGAACTCGGTCGGCCCTTGCCCGCCCTCGTGGGGCTTCGAGAAGACGGGCTTGCCCGACGCTGCGACGGACACTAGACAGACATCGGCGTCTCCGACAGGCTCGAAGCTGATGCGAACGATCCCGGCGGTCTGGATTGACAAGTTGTTGTCGAGGTGCTGGCGCAGGAACAACTCGTAGCCGTCCCGGTTGGCCTTGCTGCCGAGCGTCTGCATGTCGTCGGCGAGGCCGAGGGCGTTCGCATCGTCATCGACGCCGATCAGCAGCGTTCCGCCCTCGGAGTTGAGGAACCCGCACACCGTCTTGGTGATGGCGTGTTCCATCTTCCTGTCGGCTTGTTCCGTGTGCATGTTCCACCGAGCGGTCGACTTGTACTCGACGGTTTGGGACTCACCCACAGCGAGCAGGTCGGCGAGAGTGGTCGACGGCTCAGAACTGCCCTTGTCGTCCCACAACCGATCGAAGCCATCCCGCACAACCTGGGCGATCAGGTCGCGGCGGCGTTCGAGGAAGGTCGGGTAGTCGAGCTGCTCCCAGCCAACTGGCAACGCGTGCCAGTAGGTCTGACGCTTGATGCGGTTTGCATCGACTGAGTCGGTCATCGCCGGCCAATACTCGAGGGGATCGTCGGCGCTGATCGTTGCGTTCTCTGGCCAATCCAGGAAGGCCCTGTTGGCAATCGCATTGACCTGCCTCGTTCCTGTCACGCCCCTCGCCGCGAGGTATGCCTTTGGGAACAGGTGGTGGCGTTCGATCGAGCGCGGTGCGGTGATGTTCGGATCGAGGAGTTCACGGATTCGCAAGTCGCTGAACAAGAGTTCTGCGTCGAGCAGATTCAGCGCCGCCCAGTAGGCGAACAGAACCGGAGAACGGGCAGAGGACGTGTCGAGCCGGTTTGGCAGCGAGATAGCCCAGTAATCGCCTGTGAAGTTCGACCGGACAATGCGGTCGAGCCCTGCGCAGAAGGCCTCGCCATCGCCAGGCTTGAGATCAGCAACCCGGCCGAGATCCCCCTCGATCTGGCTCTCTGGTGACGACGTGTAGCGGCCGGTGGTATGGGCCATGAAGAACCAGCGGGCTATGACTCCGCGGAGTGTCTTGAGGTCGAGCCCGAAGTCGCGCTTGCCGATCAGCCACAGGATGTAGGTGTAGATGAGCGCGTTCTCCGAGGTGACCATGCGGCGGCTTCTGAACCCGGCGTGCGTCAGGCACTTGAGGAACTCGTGCCAGTTCGTCAGATCGATGACCTCGTCCTGCGCGCGTCGCAGTTCGTCGAACTGGGCGGTGCGGCGATCGGAGGAGACATCGCCTGTCTCGAGGTCTTTGCCCCGGAGGATGTTGTACACGTGTTGGAGACGTCCGCGACGAAACGCCAGACCCACTCCGGCTCGTAACAGCTGGTCGGGGCTGGGGTCGATGAAGGCGTTCTTCGGCGACGGACCACTCACCTTCGGATCTACTGCGTCCCGGCAGAACTGCTCGAGCTGCTGTCGCCCCTTCTCCCAGTGCACCGACATCAGCGTCAGGATGAAGTCGGCCTGGTTGAGCTTCACCCCCTCGGAGTTGATGCGCACGAAGATCTCGGCCACCTGCTCCTCGTCGGCACCGGCGTTGAGTTCGACCACTTGGAACCTGAAGTTGTGGAGGTTGTACACCCGGTAGATCCGATTCTCCAGCTCGTCCTCTTCTTCCTCGGTCAGCTCGACGCTGCGACCGTCGGCGAGCCGCGCCAGGAACTTGCGCAAGGTGGGCCGGTATCCGTCGTCCCAGAGGGCCGTGATGTCGGGGAGAAACTCCGGGTCCCTCTCGATGGCTGCGTCGGTGACCTCGAACGTTTCGTCGCTGGGCCGGAACGCAACCCGGATCCGCTTGTCCTCAAAGGATTTCGTGAGAACGGGCTTGCCTGTGAGGACCGCATACAGGGAGGTGAGACGTTGCTGGCCGTCAACGATGAGCAGCTTGGCGACCTTATCGTTCTCGCCGCCACCGACCTGGCGCGTGCCAACATTCGCGCCGGTCTCCCAGAACATCAAGGTGCCAATCGGGTACCCGCGGTAGAGCGAGTCGAAGAGGTCACGTGTCTTCGCTGCCGACCAGACGAACGGCCGCTGGATGTCGGGCAGGGCAATGTTGCCGTGCTTGATGTCCTCCACCAAGTGGGTGAGGGAGTAGCCGGTGTCGCGGTAGAGCGTTGGGGTCATGGGGATTGCCTATTCCTTCGGTAGCTGCGGTTGGTCGTGATCAAGATACGGTTCCAAACCGATCCGGGACAAACGTCTCGACCTCCTACCTCGGCACCGTCCGGGTGGAGTTTCGCAAGCACCTTCCCGGCAGAAGACGCGGCTTTCTTGCCGGTCTGTCTAGTGTTCTTCGCCATCGTTCATCACCTCCCTTCCGCCTCGGTACTCGCAGATGGCGGAATGAAGGCCGACACTCGTGAGTGCGAACCGAGAGGACGGCCATCCGCCTACCGCGGTGGCAACAGCACCAACCTTGACGCTACTTCTCATCTTACTTCCCATTTATGCCGATGGGAAGTAAGATGAGAAGTATGGTAGACCAGCCCTTCGGCCCGGCGATCCCTTCCGTCCCGCTGCCGAATTCACCCCTCAGCTTCGTGGTGGCACAGGTCCGGTTCCCGGTAGTCGCCTCGATCGCCGACCAGGCGTTCGTCGGCCCCTTCCAGGAGAGGATCCGGAACACGTACTCCGACCTGCGCCGGGAGGAAGAGAGCCAGTTGACAATCGGACCCGCTGGCGTCCAAGCCCAGCAACCAGGCATCGTCTGGAGATTCACCGACGACGACGACAACTGGGAGGTTGCGCTTGCCCCTGAGTTCCTCGCGTTGGCGACGAACAGCTACACGGACCGTGCGGACTTTCTCGGCCGGCTCGGTGTCCTGCTGGAAGCGCTAGGCGCTTGGATCAACCCTCGCAAGGTTCGACGGCTTGGCGTTCGTTACATCGACCGCGTGGAAGAAGAGCACCTCGATTCGATCGGACAGCTAGTACGTCCAGAGGTGCTCGGTCCCATGACGGTCACGGACTCGTCCGACGTGCAACTTCAACACAGCCTGACCGATTGCCAGTACCAGTTCTCTGACGAGACGGCGATGCGTGCCCGATGGGGCTTCCTGCCGCCGAAGGCAACGTTCGATCCTGCGATCGATCCGATCGAGAGCAGTTCCTGGTTCCTCGATCTCGACGCCTCACACGGTGAACGACCATTCGACCCCATTGCTATCCAGGACCAGGTTCAGCTCTTCTCGGACCGCATCCACCGTTACTTCCGGTGGGCCACAACCGACGAGTTCCTCGTGACCTTCGGAGCCGAGTCGTGACCATCACCACTGCTCCATCGGCCGCCCCCATCTACACGAAGGACGAGGCGAGTAAGTTCACGCTCCTCGCGCCCATACTCTTCAATGAAGACGCCTTCGGAACGAGCGACCACATCGGGTTCGCAGCTTCATGCCACGTCACGCCCGACCTCGCGAGCCCGACTCGGTTCCCGACTGGCCGGACAATGCTGAGAGCGCCCGCTGCCGAGGTGGAGCGACTCCGCGACCGGATCGTCTCGCGCTCCGGGCTGACGCGACAGGAGATTGCGCGAGCAATAGGAGTTGACCGGCGCTCGCTGTCAGGATTCGTGGCGGGCGAGATACGCCCGACCGAAGAGCGCCTGCGGGCCTTGCGGGTACTGGCCGACACCGCCGACTGGTCGGCGAACGAGTTCGGTGAATACGCGCGCGAAGTCCTGCGGGGTCCCGATCCAGACAGCTCGCCGCTCTTGTTGATCGCGAAGGGTGCGACTGATCTCCGTCGCGAACTCCTTGCCGCAGCGGAACGCGCCGGAGTCATTGCACAGATAAGGATCGAGGCTCGCGTCCGGGAGACGGAGAAGGAGCCACTCTATCTGAAGGCAACCAGTGCGTGGCATGGGAAGGGGAACCTGCCGACCCGAGCGGGAGAACCCCGGCCGGACGCTGACTACGAGCAGGACCTGTCGAAGGCCGTATCCGCAGCCGCCCCTCCGGCGAAGCCCAGACGTAAGGGCATCTAGGTCAGGCATCTAGATGGAGACGGAGGACTGCTACGAGGACGCAGACGGCCCACTGAATCAGGCCGAGTCGTGGGCTACTGCCCTCTCCCCCGGATGGCTCATTCCCTGAGTCCGTCGTCGACCTCACGTATCGGTGCACCATCGACCGCAAGGCGATCTCGGAGCGCCAATGGTGTCTCACTCCGCTCGCTCGCGACCGCCTTCGCTATGCGATTGCGCGCTTTGACTCCTTTCGTACCGTCGAGGTCGCTGAGAGCATCGAAGCCGCCGTGGGTAGGTCGATCGTGGACTTAACCGTCGACACGAGTGGCTCGCTCTCCGTCGAACTCACGCTCGATGACGAGTCGGTACTCCGGCTTGTGCAGCCACCAGTCGAGCCTGATCCTGGCGGCCGGACGCGTTTCTAAACACGTAGTAGTGCCGCCCAGTGCCGGATCGTCCGCCTTACAGCCTGCAAGCGTCAAAGTCCCACGCCGGCTCCGCCAGACGAGTCGCCCGCGCTCAGGGCGAAGTACGCAGAATCACATTGAACGTCGGGTCAACGCTCGCGAACAGCAGGCGTCAGCTGTCTCGGTTCGCCATCAATGATGCAATGGGCTTCATGCAGCGTCTCGTGACGCTATGGCCCGTCGGCTAGTCCGGTTGTATCCCCGACTGAACACCTCCGGAGACCCAAGACACCGACGGGTCCGGTCTTCATGCTTGACTTTGACAGCTCATGGCAACCGAGCGAGATCCCGACATTCACTGCCGAGTGCATCGTTACCGCAGCTGACCGTCTCCGAGCCCCGTTGCGCGGCCTCTTTGACAGCTTAATTAAGCCCGACCTCTTACAGCCGACAAGACTGTCGTCAGACGTGTTAGCGAAGGAGGCGGGTGCGCTTCGCAGTGAAATTATCGTGCTCTCTCACGATGTCGCAAATTTGCATAGCAAGTCGCTTCTGATGCAGCTTGAAGAGCGAACCAGCGAGGCCGCTAGACGCGCGCCGACTGATCTGCTCAACGAGTTGGCCTCGCTCGGCTTTTCCTGGACAGGCATCGCGCGACTCGTTGGAGTCTCAGTCCCGGGGCTCCGCAATTGGCGCCAAGGCGAAGCCCCTTCCGGCACAAATCGGCATCAGCTAGCTCAGATCGTCGCGTTCGTCAAAGTACTTATGGAGGACCACCTCATCGCTGATGTGGCCTCTTGGCTTGATATTCCGCTAGCCGGAACGAGTCTCACGGGACTGGATCTCTACACCTCAGGAAATATTGGAAACCTGCTTGAGTACGCCGGCCAGAAACTTGATAGCAGGGAACTCTTAAACAAGACAGTTCCAGGTTGGCGCGAAGAACTCTCTGACGGATTTGAGGTGTTCAAAGCAGGGGACGGTGAGCAAGCCATCCGGCGCAAGGCGGCTGACCCAACAGAGTGAGCCTAGAGCCTGCCGCTGAACCTGACAGCCTCTATTTGGCAGTCGGTGAAGAAGTCAACAAGGCGCGTCCGATCTTCACCGGCGACATCTTCAGGGAGGTTGAGCTAGCCGGGGTCGGAACCACACCTGCAATCGTAATCGCCCATCCGTGCTCAATTCGAGGGCGTGATGGCGCGCTGCAGGAGCAGATTCTTGTGGCGGCGGTTAGCACGCACCAGCCCGAGCCAGCCGCGAAGTGGAGCAACGGCTTCTACGACCGCGTGCCGCTGCCGGGTCTGCCACTTGAGCGGGGCTTCCATACCGCGCCCACCCGCACCGAGAAAACCTACGACACCCCTTACCCCGACACCGCACTAGCAACCTCCGGGGATGGCTCACCTAAAACCGCCGGCGGTGGGTAGCGGGTCAGCGCTGCAGCCGCCGCAGCCTGCTCGGCCTGCTTCTTCGTGCGACCCACGCCGCTGCCGTAGGGGGTGCCCGCAACCGAGACGTCAGCCCGCCAGAGCGGCTCGTGGTCGGGGCCGGTGTAAGTGAGGCTGTAGCTAGGCGCCACACCCTGAACCTGTGCCGTCCGCTCCTGCAGGACCGTCTTGTGGTCATCCCCCCCAGGATCCGCCGCTACTTCGGCGATGCGCTCGCCCAGCAGCGACAGCACCAGCCGCCGTACTGGCTGCCAGCCCCCGTCCAGGTATACGGCACCGATGAGCGCCTCGGTAGCGTCTGCCAGGATGGAAGGCTTGTCTCGACCGCCCGCCGCTTCCTCCCCGCGCCCCATGAGCAGTTCCTCACCGAGTCGTATCTCGGCAGCCACTTCAGCCAGGCTGTCGGAGGAGACCAGTGAAGCCCGTGCTTTAGCTAGCTGCCCCACATCCAGGTTTGGGTAAGAGCCATAAAGGTGCTCGGAGACGATCACGTCCAACACGGCGTCGCCGAGCAACTCCAGACGTTCGTTGGAGTCCAAGCTGACACCCGCTACCGGGCGCTGCTCAGTAACCCACGAGCGGTGGCGGAGCGCCAACTCCGCCAGTGCCGGATCTTCGAACCGATAGCCGATGCGCTCGGTCAGGTCACAGAGAATGTCTTCTGACACTCAACCCAGTCGTGCCTCGACGTAGTCGACCGCGTCGCGGACCGTCCGCAAGTCTTGCAGGTCTTCGTCCTCTATCCGGAACCCCACGGTGCGCTCGCCAAACTCCTCTTCGAGGGCTTCTACCAACTCAATCAACGCTAGCGAGTCGGCGTCTAGGTCGTCGAGAAAAGAGTCACCTTCAGAAATGTCGGCCGGATCGATTTCTAGAATGTCAGCCAGCCGGCCGCAGATCAGTTCCAGGATCTCTGACCGTGGCATCGGACTCTGCGAAACATGGGTCTCCGCCGGCACTTTTGTTGCCTCCTTCTGGCACCCTCGAGTGGCACCTAATTCGGGAACACCGATGTTATCCGGTTACCGCGCGGCCGATCTGTCCGACGACGCCGGCGGACGCCAGCCCATGAGCCACGCCTATGGCGCTGGCGATGGCCTTCGGACTCGAGGAACCATGCGAGATGGTGCAAACCCCCCGCACCCCCAGCAGCACTGCACCCCCGGTGTTCTCGGGGTCAAACGACTCATAGAGGCCCATTAGCGCCGGGAAGAATAGATCAGCACCGGCCCGCGCCTCGGGGGAGCTATCAGCCAACCGGATGATTTGCTCGGCGATGACGGCGGCCACACCCTCGGCTGTCTTCAACACGACGTTGCCGGTGAAACCGTCGGTAACGATCACATCCGCGCAATCCAACAGTAGGTCACGCCCTTCCACGTTTCCCACGAATCGCGCACCAGCGGCCACCTGCCACGCCTCGTCATCCAAGAGCTCGAATACCTCCTTGACCAGCGCTGATCCCTTACCCGACTCCTCGCCGATGGACAGCAGTCCCACCCGGGGCTGAGTCACGCCGAAACCTGCCCGGCTGTAGACCGCGCCCATGCGGGCGAACTGAACCAGCCATGGAGCCGTGCAGTCGGAGTTGGCCCCACAATCCAGCACCACCGTGGGCGTTTCCCGGCCCGGGACCGGGAACGGGCAGGCCACCGCCGGACGCGCCACGCCTTTAATCCGGCCAAAGCGCAACAGTGCGCTCGCCATGGCAGCACCGGTATTGCCGGCTGAGACCATGGCGCAGGCCCGGCCGTCGCGCACTGCTTCGGCAGCCCGCACCACCGAGGAGTCCTTTAGGCGTCGGACACTGACACCGGGGTCGGCATCCATGCCGACAACCTCTCGCGCCGAGATTACCTCCAGTCCGCTGGCAGAAAGCTGCTCGGGCGGACCTACTAGCACCACCTCGAGGCCGGCTCCCGCTGCTAGACGGGCACCCTCTACAAGTACCTCAGGGGCATTGTCGCCCCCCATGGCATCAACAGCCACCGGCAGCGGGTTCACAGCAGACTAAAGGCCGAATCCAGCGTTCTGGGCCGAATCCCCTTGGGTCGGCTCACGGACTGGAGAGAACTAGCCCAGTTCGACGGCCTGACGGCCGGCATACCAACCACACTGTCCGCAGACCCGATGCGGCAGCTTGGCCGCGCCGCAGCGGGAGCACGACGATCGGGCAGGTGAACGGAGCTGCCAGGCAGCCGCGCGCCGGCTGCGAGAGCGGGACTTGGAGGTCTTCTTCTTGGGTACAGCCACGCTGTGACGGTAGCGGTCTGTGCTGCGGGTTCCTCAGGGTTGGAAGTCATCCAGAGCAGCCCAGCGCGGATCGCGCCGGCTGGCAGGGTCTTCGGCGTCGCTGTCCCCCTCAACCCCAGGCGCCTGGTAGTAAGTTCCGGCGGCGGGTCCACGGCACATCTCGTCGCATAGGGGAGCGAGCGGCAGTGTTAGCAACACAATCTGGCGCAGCATCGGCGCCAGATCGATGATCTCGCCGGTAAGCGGGAACGTCTCACCCTCGACCGGCGTGGTCTCGAATATCTCGGTCACCGTCGGTGTCACCGGAACTCGCACCGGCCCCAGGCAGCGGCGGCACTCAAGCTCCCAACTGGCCCGCAACTCTCCCGAGCAGATGATGCGCCCGGCCTGGGCCTCTAGCAGAAGCTGTAGTTCTACTGCATCCTCGGTGATGCCCCCGGCGCCGACAGTGAGATCGTCTAGAACTCTCCGACCCTCCAGAGTTCGGCGCTGACCCGGCTTGGCTAGCAGGTCGGCTACGCGCACCAGCATCGGGCACTGATCCGACAGAGACTCAGTCACTCCTGGTCTTGGTCGAAGAAGGGCGCCTCGTCCTCCTCGACGGGAATCGGCGTGACGGGGGGCTCGGGCGGGACAGACCCCTGCAGTTTCCGACGCCCTGCACGCACGTTGTCAAGCGCCCGCTCCATGGCCCCCTCAAAACGGGCGAGATGCTCGTCGCAGTAGTCCTCTAGCTCTAGACGCATGCGTCGAGCCTGCTCCTCGGCCGCCTCAACAATTCGGCGGGCACGCACCTCGGCCTGCTTTACAACCTCAGTGCGGTGCACCATGCGCGCCGCCTCGGTGCGTACCTCCTCCATTAGTTCGTCGGCGTCACGCCGAGCGCGCGCTAAGTAGTCGTTGCGCTCTTTGATAAGCCAGCGGGCGCTGCGCAGCGCCACCGGCAGGCGAGCCCGGGCGACACGGATGAGTTCCAGCATGTGGTCACGGTCCAGACGAACCTGCGTGGACATGCTCGAACCGCGCGCCTCGCGGACGTAACGCTCGAGGTCTCCCAGCACCGCATCCACATCCTCAACCACCTCGGGGGCGCTAGGGGGATCGGCGTCGAACGAAGCGGCACCACCGGGCGGCGCCTCCCGTGCGGTATCCCCAGGCAACCCCAAAGGGTCGTCGAAATAGCTCATGAGTCCTGTCGTCGAACCCGGAGGCGCTGCGCCACAGCTGGCGGCACCATCGACTCCACGTCGCCGCCGAAGTGGGCAATCTCTCTGATGTACTTCGAAGCAATAAACGACCGGGCTGAGGTAGACGGCAAGAACACCGTGTGCACTCCAGCCACCGCCCGGTTGGTCTGGGCCATCTGCAGCTCGCTCTCGAAGTCAGACACAGCCCGCAGGCCCTTGACTATGAAGTCCGCCCCCTCCCGGCGCGCCAAGTTCACCACCAAATCTCCAAACATGGTGGTTTTCACGTTCGCCAAATGGGCAAACGTCTCGGTAAGCATGGCCTCGCGCTCATCCATACCGAATAGGGTCTCGCCCTTTTGTGGATTGCGCATCGCTGCCACGATCACCTCGTCGAACAGTTCTGCTGCTAACTCCACGATCTCCACATGGCCGTTGTGCACGGGATCGAACGAACCTGGGTAGAGCACGCGTACCACGTCAAGCTCGTTCAACTGATCCCACCGAGGGATCAACCTCCTCAGCGACTCTACGAATGGCCATTTGCACAACGGTACTCCCCCGGCGTCGTTCGGAGATGACTTTCCACGCCGCGTGCGCCAACACCGGACGGTCGGACTCGGTCACGGCAATCAGGGAGTCCAAGCACCCCAACAGCCGATCCCAGACATGGTCGGCAAAGTCGTAAGGAGGGTCGCAGAAGGCCACATCGAAGGATGCCTCGTTAGATCCCAGCCAGCGAAGGACATCCCCGTTCACTATGCGACAGCGCGCTTCAAAGCCCAGCTCTGCGATGTTGGCGCGCAAGATCGCGGCTGTCGGGCGGTGCCGTTCCACAAACGTGACATGGGCCGCGCCTCGGGAGAGGGATTCAAGCCCCAGCGCGCCGCTGCCAGCGAAGGCGTCGAGCACGACCGCTCCTGTGAGGTCGGCAACGCTGCCTAGCGCGGCGAATATGGACTCGCGCACGCTGTCGGTGGTGGGGCGTACCCGGTCACCGCGTGGCACCTTCAAGCGGCGCCCCTTGGCCTCACCGGCGATGATCCGGGTCACTTGGCCTTGCCCGACGGGCGCCACATGAGCGTGAGAGCGACCTGCTCGTCGATGGTCTCTACCTCACCCACCTTGGTGAACCCCAGCCGCTCATAAAACCCCAAATTGCAGGGGTTGGATGACTCCAGGTAAGCCGGCATATCCAGGCGATCGCAGCGAGCCAGCATTGGGGCCAACAGCCGGGCACCGAGGCCTTCGCCTTGTCGCTCCGGCAGCACTCCCACCGCCGCTAAATGCCAGTGGTGCTCCGCCGGGGACCGGCTGGCGATCCGAGCGAAGCTCTCAAGTACCACCTGAGCGCGATCGGTAGCCAACTCACAAACCAAGCGAGCGAACTCCGCCACAACAGTTGCGGGGCGCTTGCCGCTAGCCGGTGGGTGCCAGCAGGCGGCGCCCGAAGAGTCCCCGGTGACGTGCACTTCGGCACCTGGGGGGCCGTGGCTGAGCATAAAGCTCCACCACGCTGTCCGAGATGCTGCCTGCTCGGCAGGTGCCACACCTTTGAGAATCCAGGCCATGAGCGGATCTTCGGCAAACGCTTCACTCAGCGTGGCGGCTACCTGAGCAGTCCGCTCGCGGCCCACCCGGCGGATCTCCTGCAGCCGGGCTAGCTCGCTGGGGCGTCTTTGCTCGCTCACTGCCATAGTCTGCCCGGGACACTTCCTAGGCCCTGACTAGGGGCACGACACGACTAGGACTTCACAACTAGGACTTGTCGAAATAGTCGATGTCGGCGTCACTCATCAGCATGCTGATTTCGTCGGTCAGCAACGCATCGGGACCCCCGGCGTCACAGATCGCCTCGGCCCCCTGGCGCGCCGCTGGGATCCAGTCACGGTCCCGGCGCAGCGAGGCCAGCTTGAGATCGCTACGGCCGGTCTGGCGGGAGTCCATAAGGGTGCCCTCGCCGCGCAAATCCAGGTCTGTCTCCGACAACTCGAATCCGTCTGTGCTGTCCACCAGGGCCTGCAGGCGTAACTGGGCGGTGGGGGTCGGGTTCTCACTCACCAGGAAACACCAGCCTTGCTCACAGCCGCGTCCCACCCTGCCGCGCAGTTGGTGCAGCTGGGCGATGCCAAAACGGTCGGCGCCGAGGATCACCATTACGGTGGCGTTAGCCACATCCACTCCCACCTCTATGACCGTCGTGGCTACCAGCACATCCAGTTCACCGCGCCGGAACTCGGCCATGGTGGGTTCGCGGGCGCTGGCCAACAAGCGCCCGTGCAGCAACCCCACCCGCAGGCCCGCCAGCTCACCAGTGCGCAGCTCCTCGTAGGTGGCCTCGGCGCCGGCCGCCTCCACCTTGTCGGACTCCTCGATGAGCGGGCAGACCACGTAGGCCTGGCGACCGGCGGCTACTTCTTGGCGCAGCCGCTGCCACACGTCGGGCTGCTCTAGGGGGTTGGTCACCGCTTGGGTGGTGACACCGGCCCGGCCGGCGGGCAGCTCGTCTAGCCGAGAAACGTCCAGGTCGCCGTAGACAGTCATCGCGGCGGTGCGGGGAATAGGTGTGGCGGTCATGACCAGCACATCCGGCAGGCCGCCGTCGGTGCTACGGGCCCTTAGCGCGGCACGCTGTTCCACGCCGAAGCGGTGCTGCTCGTCTACCACAGCTAAACCCAGGGACTTGAAGGCCACCGGGTCGCTAATGAGCGCATGGGTGCCGACCACCATTTGCACCTCGCCTCGGGCCAGGCCAGCCAGGATGCGATCTCGCTCGCGCACTCGCGTACGACCTGTCAGCAACTCCAGTTCTACCGGCGGCTGTCCGCCTAGCGCCAGCCTGCCACCGGCGCCAGTGAAGCCCCCGGTACCGCCGCCAAGCAACGCCAATAACTCGCTGAGACCCAAGAAGTGCTGCTCGGCCAGCACCTCTGTCGGGGCCATCAAGGCAGCTTGGCGCCCGCCGCAAACCACGGCCAACATTGCCATCAGCGCCACCACCGTCTTACCCGAACCCACCTCGCCCTGCAGCAGCCGATGCATCGGCCAGGGCTTGGCTAGGTCGGCCAGAATCTTCCCGACAGCGCGGCTCTGGGCGCCAGTCAACTCGAAAGGCAACCGCTGCTGGAATCCCCTCAGCAGTTGGCTATCCACCTCGTGGGCGATGCCATCGCCGGCCGCTTGACGATCTCGTTTCCGTCGGACCAGCACCAGCTGCATACGCAGCAACTCGTCAAACACCAGGCGTTTCCTGGCACGGGCCATGTCGGCGAAAGACTCGGGATTGTGGATCAGCCGAAGAGCCTCATAGCGGGGGGTTAGCCCGTGGGCCGCTAGCAGCTCTGCCGGCACCGGGTCGGCTATCCCGCGTGGCTCGCAGCGGCGCAGCGCCTCGTCCACCAGGTCGGCTATCTCCCAAGTGGTGATGGGCGCCTTCGCCGACAGCGGGTAGACGGCGAAGATGCCACCGGTGCGGTTGCCCATCAAGTCCACTACTGGGTTGACCATCTGCACCCTGCCGCGGAACATCTCCAGGCGCCCATACAGCAGTGTCGCCATGCCCTCGCTCAGTTGGTTTTGGCGCCACGGCTGATTGAAGAACACGCAGCGCAACCTGACATCCTCGCGGTCCCGTACTACCACCTCGACCCTGCCACGGCGGTTCCGCCCGGGCACTGTGCGGATCTGCTCCACGGTGGCCAGCACGGTCGCATCCTCGCCCACCTGCAACTCGCCTACAGTTGCCTCTCGACTGCGGTCTAGGTAGCGCCGGGGGTAGTAGCTCAGCAAATCCCCCAGGTGCGAAACCCCCAACTCGCCCAAGGCTCGCACCCGCCGCCGGCTTCCGCCCTTCAGTCGCTCCAAGCCAATCTCGGCCAAATCCCGCCAAGTCAGCGGGCCGTGCGCCGCAGTCACAATCCCGCAGTCATAATCCCACAGTGTCCCCGACCGACGGGCCTACTCAACTCCAACGTAGTAGTGGTAAAGCGGCTGGCCGCCGTGGTGTACCTCCAGCTCCAAGCTGGGCCACCTCTCCGCCAGCCAGTCCACCACCAAAGCCGTCTCTTCCTCGACAGCTTCAGCACCACAGATGAGGGTGATGAGTTCGTGTTGGCTGTCAACAATCCGCTCCAGCAGACCGCAGGTGGCCTGGGTCACATCCTGGGCCACACTCTGCACATCTCCGCCGCTGAGGCCCATAAAGTCACCCTCTGCCACCGGCCCCTCCGGTGTGTCGGCGTCTCGTACGGCTCGGGTCACCTCTCCGGCGGTCACCTCGTCAGCAAGGGCCGCCATAGCCTCTCCGTTGCGAGCCGCCTCGGCCTCCGGGTCGAACCCCACCATGGCGCTAAGCCCAGCGGAGATGCTGGCCGTCGGCACTACCACCACCTCTTTGTCACTGAGTTCGGGCAGTTGCTGGGCAGCCAGGAGGATGTTCTTGTTGTTAGGCAACACAACCACACCTTCCGCAGGAGCGCGCTCCACCGCCTCTAGCAGCGTGCCCACCGAAGGGTTCATGGTCTGGCCACCGCTCACAACCTCCGCCGCTCCCTGCGAGGCGAAGAGTCGCCGCACGCCACCGCCGTTGGCTACCACCACAACCGCGGTGGTACTACGCACCGGGGCTGTTACCTGCTCCACGTGTGCCACCTGATCGATTAGGTCGGTGACTTGGATGCGGTGCGGTCGACCAGCTTCGATGCCCGCCTCGATAGCTCCGCCTATGTCGTCAGTGTGGATATGACAGTTCCACAATCCGTCTCCACCGACGATCACGATTGAGTCTCCGATCTCATGCCAGCGACCCTCAAAGGCGGCAACTCGGTCCTCGCTGGAATCCAGCAGGAACACCACCTCGTAGCGCAGGTCGGACACGTCGTAGTCGCCGGTAAGGCCTCCGTGGAAGTCTTGTGTGAGCTGCGGAGCGCTTACCTCTTCTGGCTGGGGCAGCGGGCGGCCGTCTACTACGTTCGCCAGGGCGTCTAGCAGCAACAGCAGACCCTTGCCGCCGGCGTCCACGACGCCACTGGTGCGCAACACTTCCAGCAGTTCGGGCGTGCGCTCCAGGCTCTGTCGCCCAGATTCGATGGCCTCATCGATCGACTGCACCAGCGAAGCCCCCCGTCGGGCCGCCGCAGCAGTTGCAGAAGCCACGTCGCGGCCCACTGTCAGGATCGTTCCCTCCACCGGTCGCGCCACGGCCCCATAGGCCGCCACCGAAGCCGCCGTAAAGCTGTCGGCTAGGACAGCTACGTCGATGGTCTCCACATCTCGCCAGGCACCCGCCATGGACCGCAGGAACTGCGACATAATGATTCCCGAATTGCCACGGCCGGCTTTCAGGGCGCTGCCATAAATAGCCTCACAGACTTCCCGCATATCACCGTTAGTGGGCAGCGCATCGGTCACTTCCTGCAGCGTGTTGGCCATGTTCGTGCCGGTGTCGCCGTCCGGTACCGGGTAGACATTGAGAGCGTTGATAGCGGACTGGTGAGCTACCAAGGCCTCGCTGTAGCGGCGTATCAGTAGCTGCACGTGACCGGCAGCCAGCAGATCCAGAGGAGCCACGTCGCTAGACATCGAGCTACTCGCTGTTGCTGCCGCCAGCGATTCTTGAGAAACCACGCGCCAAAGACTAGTCAGCAGGGATTGCCCGATCAGTGAGCGCGCTCCGCCGCGGACCGTGTTGCGCCGATGCGAATACGACTACCCTGCAGACAAGCTTGGCGAGAATACCGTCCACCGTTTGCGATCTATGTTTGCGATTCCGGGGAGAGAGGCACATGCAGGGAGTCATCAAGTCCTACGACCCAGTAACAGGTGACGGCGTGGTGGTGCGCGACACCGACTTCATCGAGTGCGATCTGGCCAACGATGCCCTTGAGGGCTCGCTTTTTCGCTTTCTGCGCCAAGGTCAGCGGGTGATCTTTGACCTCGACGCGGACGGTCGGGCCACCGCCCTGCGCCTCGGCAGCGAGGTAGATATGGGGACCCCGCCTCACCTCGTCTGAGCTGTCCGACTACGAACTCTCAGAAAAGTCATGACCGACACCGACTTGAGAACGATCACCACTAGCCACCGGCGCCTTTTGGACTGGGTGGAGGAGTGCCGACAGGTTCTCCAGCCCGGCGCTGTCTATTGGTGCGACGGCAGCGAGGCCGAGTGGGAGAGGCTCTGTGCCGAACTGGAGGCTTCGGGGACCTTCCAGCGACTAAACCCCGAGTTGCGCCCTAACAGCTTCCTAGCGCGGTCTGATCCCGCCGATGTGGCCAGGGTGGAGGACCGCACCTTTATCGCCTCGACCGATCCCGAGGATGCGGGACCCACCAACAACTGGCGCGCTCCGCAAGAGCTGAAGGCTGAGTTGCTCGAGCACTTCCGTGGCTCGATGGTGGGTCGCACGATGTACGTAATCCCGTTCAGCATGGGTCCGCTGGGTTCGCACATTTCCCAGATCGGCGTGCAACTCACCGACTCGGCATACGTGGTGGTGAACATGCGGATTATGGCTCGCATCGGCGATGAGGTGCTGGCTCAACTCGGAAACGACGGCAACTTCGTGCCGTGTCTGCACTCAGTGGGTCACCCGCTGAACAACGGACAGCCTGATGATCCGTGGCCCTGCGACGCCGACCACAAATACATCGCCCACTTCCCCGAGACTCGAGAGATCTGGTCCTACGGTTCGGGCTACGGCGGCAACGCGCTGTTGGGCAAGAAGTGCTTCGCCTTGCGCATCGCCTCGGCTATGGCCCGCGATGAGGGCTGGCTGGCCGAACACATGCTGATCCTTGGGGTTACCCCTCCCGGCGGGCCGAAGCGCTACGTGGCAGCGGCGTTCCCTTCAGCCTGCGGCAAGACCAATATGGCCATGCTGGTGCCCACCCTGCCGGGCTGGACGGTGGAGACCATCGGCGACGACATCGCCTGGATGCACTTCGGCGACGACGGACGACTGTATGCCATCAACCCCGAATACGGCTTCTTCGGAGTGGCTCCGGGCACCTCGCGCCAAACCAACCCCAACGCAATCGAAACCCTGTGGGGTAACTGCATCTTCACCAACGTGGCCAGCACAGCTGACGGTGATGTCTGGTGGGAGGATCTCACACACACAGCTCCCGAGGGCTTGACCGACTGGCACGGTCTGCCGTACGAAGTTGGCTCGTCCCAGCCGGCAGCGCACCCCAATGCCCGCTTCACCGCACCCGCAGAACAATGTCCCTCAATCGCCCCGGAGTGGGAAGACCCAGCTGGTGTGCCAATCTCGGCCATAGTCCTCGGCGGACGGCGGGCGCGCAATGCCCCGCTGGTCACCGCTGCCCGCAACTGGCGCCACGGAGTGTTCCTGGGCTCGATTCTCAGTTCGGAGACCACCGCTGCCGCCGGCGGGGCCGTCGGCAGAGTACGCTTCGATCCCTTCGCTATGCGGCCCTTCTGCGGCTACAACATGGGCGACTACTTAGCCCACTGGCTGGAGTTCGGCGCCGTCAGGGACCCTGACAGACTTCCCCAGATCTTCTGGGTGAACTGGTTCCGACGCGGCTCTGACGGGCGTTTCTTGTGGCCTGGATTCGCCGAGAACTGCCGCGTGCTGCGCTGGATTGTTGAGCGAGTAGAGGGGCGCACAGAAGCCATTGAGACCCCTCTGGGATTCAGCCCACTAGCGAGTGCTCTGGACCTTTCAGGGCTGCAGATCCCCACTTCTGACGTGGAGGAGTTGCTGTCAGTAAACCGGGAGGACTGGCGCCACGAGGTGGAACTCATCAGAGAGCACTTCGCCTCCTTTGGTGAGCACCTGCCTGCTGCCTTGTGGGAAGAGTTGGCGGCGCTGGAACGCCGGCTGGAGGCCTGAACCCTCAGACCTCCAGCGGCGGGAAAGATCCGAGCATTTCAGCCGATGGTCATGGTCCTGATAATCAGCCCGGTGACAAACAGCCCTCCCCAGCCGTAGAGCAGGTAGTGCCGTATTTGGCGTAGCTGGCCGCGGTAGCTGTAAAGGATGCCCAGCGCCACGAGGGTCACGAAGCCGTAGAAGGTGTGTACACCCCCCACCTCCCTACCCTCGCCGGCCATGAGCCCCACCCCAACGGCGATCTCGGCCACCAATAACACTTGTGCCGTGGCTACGAACCACCACAGGGCGCGCCCCTGCAGCCGCTTTAGGCGGTGAGCCAGAAGAGCCCACACCGCCGCCGCCCCGTTGGCGGCCAGCACAACCCAAGCAAGCGTGCTGTGCACCGCCGCTAGCACAAGCTCGCCTCTAGCAGCCTCAGCGACGCCAACCAGCGGCGACCACGCTCAGGCGAAGAGGTCGGTTTCCTGGGGACCGTTGCGGCGCAACCCGGGGCGTACAAACCACTCAGTGCCGAAAGCGGCGGAGAAGTCTCCATGACCCAGGGCAAGAAAGAACGACTCGGGTGAGATCTGGCTGGCGTGCGCGGCCATCGCCGTCCGCTTCAGTTGGAGCACCTCTCGCACATCCACCGCGTGGGTGATGTCAGCGTCGGCCATGCCGAAGTCCTCGCTCTGGCTGCGCTCGGTGCGCTCAGCGTCCACCGGGGTGCCAGCACGCTCGGCTGCCTCCAACATCTCTTTGATGTTGTCGCGATTGAGCGTGGCCCAATACACCCGTGGTACCCCAGCTAGCTCGGCAGCCCTAGTGCCCACCCGATGCACTGCTATGTGGTCGGGGTGCCCGTAACCCCCGTGGGGGTCGTAGATCGTCAGCACATCAGCGCGCTCGGGGGCCAGAATCCCGACTAGACGCATCGCTGCCTCGTCCAGGTCGGCCTGCCAGAATGATTCCGGGGCATCGTTAGCCGGGGTTCCCGCCATACCCGAGTCTCGGTAGCCCAAGAACTCCACCCGATGACACCCCAGTAGTGCGGCCGAGGCCCGAGTTTCACGCTCGCGCACCGCTCCTAAGTCCTCGCCTGTAGGCACCACCCCGGGCACCTGTTCGCCCTCCTCGCCGCGGGTGGCCAGCACTAGCACCACCCGGTGTCCTGCTGCAACAGCCTTGGCCATGGTGCCACCGGTAGCGATCGCCTCGTCGTCGGGGTGAGCATGAAAGCAGACCAGGGTTGCCACGACGCTCAGGCTACGGAGCGACCGCTCAGAGCCGACCCAGCAAGTCGCGCTTCTTCTCCTGGAACTCCGCCTCGGAGAGAATGCCCAACTCCACCAACTCGTAGAGCTTGCGGATCTGATCGGGGATGTCCAGCGAGGCGCTTGGATCCTCCTCGCCAGCCGCTGAGATAGCCGACTCACCCCCCAGCGAGATCTGCGCACTCGGATCTTCGGGCTGGCGCAGCAGTTGGTGAACTTCTTCGCGCACTCTGGCGGGTCGCGGCACGGAGGCGAAGGTGCGCACGTGGTCGTCGATGATCGAGCGGATCTCCAGCTTGCCGACTCCTAGCACACGCTGACCGAAGGTCTGGATGACCTCGATCTCCTCTACCAGTTCGAGTTCCAGTTGGATGCCCCGCCAGCGGGGGAAACCCTTCCAGTAGATGATCCGATGGTTGGAGAACAGGTAGTACGTGGTGGCCCAGCGGATCAGGCGGATACCTAAAGCCACGGCCGATAAACCCGCCACCGCCCCGATTACCACAATCGCCGGTAGCGGAAAGTCGTCTAACCCCACGGTGACCGAAATAACCGCCGCCAGCATTGCCAAGAACACGGTCAGCTGCGCTAACAGGTAAATCCAGTGTGGCCGGGTCTCGATTGCCACCTTCTCGTCTACCGAGAGCAGCCGGACGGGAAACGGCACGCTGTCATCGTACCGAGCAGGCCACTGCCGCTGGGAGAGTGCCGCGGCACCAGCTAGCTCAGCCCCAGCCGAGTTCTTCTAAACGGTCGTCCTCTATGCCGAAGTGGTGGGCCACCTCGTGTATCACAGTTATGCGGACCTGATTAACAATCTCGTCCTCGTCCTTGGCTAGGGCGCAGATCGCTTGGCGATAGATAAAGATGCGGTCGGGCATGATCATCCCGCTGTAGTGCTCCCGCTCGGTCAGCGGAATGCCTTCATAGAGTCCCAACAGATTTGGGCACACCGACGAGCGGTCCACCACAGACACCGCAAGGTTGTCAATGGCGGCGCTCAACTCCTCTGGAATCTGGTCCAGCACCTCGGCCACTAGGGCTTCAAAACGCTCCGGTGACACCTCCACGGGGCCAAGCTAACCGCCAACGGTGGGCCGGCCCCGGGCGGTTCAAGCGCCGGCGGCGGTGGCTAGACGAGCGCCATGCCACCGTCGATCATCACCACCTGACCAGTCATGTAGTCCGAGTCTGATGACGCCAAGTACAAAGCAGTGCCGGCTATGTCTTCAGTCGTGGCGGCGCGGCCTCGCAGGATCCCAGCAGAGAACTCCTCAATGGCTTGACCGGGGCGCTCCGAGGCACCGATCTCCATGAGATCCTGATCCAGCTTCTCCCACAGCGGTGTGTCAACCACGCCGGGAGCGAACGCGTTGACAGTGATGTCATGAGCCGCTAAGCCCCTGGCCGCAGCCTGAGTTAAGGCGATGACGGCAAACTTGGAGGCGCAATAGGGGGCGAAAGTGGGGAAAGCCTGGCGGCCCGTTATCGAAGCTGTGTTGATGATCTTGCCGCCGGATCGGTTAGCGATCATCCTTTTGGCGGCCTCTTGCGTGCCCAGTAGCACCCCCCAGCCGTTGACAGCCATGATGGCTTCCCAGTTCTCCCGGGTTACCTCTAGCAGGTTCATCGGACGGTTGAACCCGGCGTTGTTGAACACGACATCGAGGCTGCCGAAAGCCTCGAGGGTGGCATCCATAACAGCGCTCACCTGGGCACGGTCGGCAACATCGGTGGCCGCGGCGATCGCCCGCCCACCTGCGGCAACGATCTGGCTAGCCGCCTCTGCCGCTCCCGCACCGTTGAGATCGGCGATCATCACCGATGCCCCCTCGGCGGCCAGGCGCAGGGCGATTCCTTTGCCGATTCCCTGGGCGCTGCCGGTGACTACAACCGACTTACCTTCCATTCGCATATTTCACCTCGCTGGGTTGAGCATTGACAGTTATCTTCCCGTATCTTCCCGTATCTTCCCGGCGCTGGCCTGGCAGTTGCGCGTGTTCTGGCTAGCCACCGGTTGAGGTCTGGGATCTCGCGAAATGAGGAAGCACCTCGCTGGCCATGAGTTCCAGCGAGCGGTTACTCAACTCAATGTCCATTCCCGGCGGGCGAGCCCAGAAGATGACCCGGTCGAAGGCGCGGTCACGCTGACGGTCCTCAATAGCCTCTATAACCATCTCGGGAGTGCCGACCACATGAAACGAGCGGGATAGGTCATCTGGCGTCTTGACCGAATCGTCTACCTGGATGAGATCGCCAGCTTCGGCAAACCAGCGCTGGTAGCACATATAAACGTAGAAGAAGTGATCCTTCACCTGTTCCCAGCCGCGTTCGGGATCGTCGCAGGCGTACACCACGAGGTTGGTGGCAATGTGGCCCGCCTCGTGGCCGGCCCGGGCCAACTCCTGCTGGTAAATGCTGTAGACCTCGGTGGGCGAACCTCCATCGGGCATGAAGTGGCAGCCGTAGCGGCCCGCCCGACGGGCTGCCGCCGGCGTGGAGCCACCCACCCACAGCGGTGGATGAGGCTGCTGCAAAGGGCGGGGCTCTACGGCTACGTCCTCGAAGGAAAAGTGTCGCCCCTGGTAGCTCGCGCGGCCGGTCGTCCAAGCCTGCTGCAGCAGCTCGATGGTCTCGTCGGTACGCCGGCCACGCTGCCGCCGGGGAATGCCCATGGCCTCGAATTCGCTGATCCGATAGCCGGGAGCCAAACCCAAGTCCAGGCGTCCCTGGGAGAGGATGTCCACCACCGCGGCCTCCTCAGCCAGCCGCAGCGGGTGATACAAAGGTGCCAGCAGGACAGCGGTGCCCAGGCGCATCCGCTGGGTTCGCATGGCTAAAGCAGCCAGCATCGGCATCATCGCCGGTAGGTAGCCCTCTTCGGTGAAGTGATGCTCAGAAAGCCAGGCCGTCGTGAAACCCAGGCTGTCAGCCCAGGTGATCTGCTCGAGGGTCTCGGCGTAAAGGCTCGCCGGTTCGCGCCGCCACTGCGGCGGGTTACGGAAGTCGTACCAGACATCAAAAGACACTGCCGGGCCACCCGGCTCTGAAGAACAGCCCACAAGCCCTGAAGGACTAGAAGAACTCATAGTTTCAGGCTCCCGTACCGATCAGGATCTTGGCATCCCCGCCGGACGGGTCGATTAGCCGCTCGAATCCCTCCACGGTGTCCTCAATAGCCAAGGTGGCCGTCACGGCGGACAAGCCACGCACTCGGTCGGTGGCTAGCAGCGAGATGATGCGAGGCCAGTCCCGTACCGGATAACACCAAGTACCGGCGATAGTGATCTCTCGCAAAGCCACTTCGAAGGCGTCGATCGGCGCCGGTGCGGTGTGTAATCCGGTCTGGACAACCGTCCCGCAAGCGCGCACTGCGGCAATACAGTCCGCCAGCCCGGCAGCTTTGCCGGAGCACTCCACGGCAGCATCGGCTCCGAGATTCCCAGTAAGCCTCCGCACTTCTTCGACCACGTCACTTTCGCTGGGATCCAGCACTGCGCTCACGTCGAGGCTCTCAGCTACCTGTCGTCGCAGCGGGTTGGGATCAGAGACAATCACCGTGGTTGCCCCCCGAGCCAGGGCGTATTCGCTGGCGAGCAAGCCGATAGGACCAGCACCAGCAACTAGCACAGACTGGCCCGGTCCGATACCCGCCCGATCCACGCCCCTAGCTGCCACCGCTAAGGGCTCCACCAGCGCTCCCTGGCGAGAATCCACCTCTTCGGGTAGCCGACTTACCTGCGATGCAGCCACAACTGCGAACTCCGCAAGACCGCCCCATGCGTAACTCAGCCCAGTGCAGGCCATTGAGCTACACATTTGATTCTGTGCCGCCACGCACCAGTGACAAGACCCGCAGGTCACCAAGGGCATTATCGACACCCGATCACCGCGCAGGAGTCCAGTAACACCTGCCCCCAACTCCAGAATCTCAGCACTGAACTCGTGGCCGAGGATCTGCGGGAGGGTGGCCCCTGTAAGAGCGTGAGGCTCCGGGCAGGTCACGATTGGCCCGTCGGTGTACTCGTGCACATCGGTTCCGCAAATCCCGCACCACAGCGGTGCTACTAGCACCTCGCCGGGCCCAGGCGCCGCAGGGTCGGCAACCTGCTCGACGCGGATGTCCCCCCGCCCGTGATAGACGGCGGCCTTCACGCCTCAGCCTCCGAGGTTCTAGGTCCCAGTGCCAGCGGCCGTGTTTAGGTGGGACTGCGTTTCCCGCAGCGTCGGTAGCGGCCCGCTCATCGTCCAGTAGCGAGTCCCGCAAACCAAGAGCTCTTCGGCGGGGAAACGAGTGATCACCTCACAGCCATCGGCTGTCACTACCACTTCCTCCTCAATGCGGGCAGCCGACCAGCCATCGGAGGCCGGCCAGTAGGTCTCCAAGGCAAAGACCATGCCCTCCTCCAACACCTCGGGATGATCGAAGGAGATGAGACGGCTGAAGATGGGTCGCTCCCAGATGGCCAGGCCTACCCCATGGCCGTATTGCAAAGCAAAGGCCGCCATCTCATCGGCGAACCCAAACTCCTCGGCCTTCGGCCAAAGGGCGCAAACATCGGCAGTGGTTACACCCGGACGCACTATGGCAATCGCGCGATCCATGTACTCCCGGCAGATCTTGTAGGCGTCTCGCTGAGCTGGCGAGGCGCTGCCCACCGCGAAGGTGCGGTAGTAGCAGGTTCGGTAGCCGTTGTAGCTGTGCAGAATGTCGAAAAATGCCGGATCGCCAGGCCGCACTATCCGGTCGCTATAGACATGGGGGTGAGGCGAACAACGCTCCCCGGAGATGGCGTTTACCCCCTCCACGAACTCTGATCCCAGATCCAGCAGCACTTTGTTGACCAACCCAACGCATTCGTTCTCACGAACGCCGGGGCGCAGGAACTGATACAGCTGCTCATAGGCGGCGTCGACCATGGAGCAGGCGTGAGTCAACAGCAAGATCTCATCAGCGGTCTTGATGCGTCGGGCCTCTAAGAACGCTTGCTGGCCGTCCACCACGCGGATACCACGCGCCCCCAGTGCTTCCAGCACCGGCATCTCGGCGATGTCAATTCCCAGGGGCTCGTTCTGCAGCCCGTGGGCGGCTAGCACTTCGTAGATCTTTCCAGCCAGGTCGTCGGCCAGCCCCGCAGCGGGTGGGATGGCTCCACGCAAGGTGGACAGTCCCGGGCGCGACCCATGGGTGCGGTGACAAGAGTCGTCTGGCGTGCCAGCGTGGGCGGTGGAGTAGTCCAGCCAAGGGTTGTACAACTGGTGGTGCCGGGCTGCCGAGCCAAAGTCCCAGACAATCGGCTCGGAGCCACGTGGCAGCAGGGAGAACCGCACAAACTTGTCGATCCCCCAGGTGCCGACGTGGGTGGAGGTCATGTAGCGGATGTTGTTGTAGTCGAAGGCCAACAGCGAGCCGCACTCCGAGGCCTCCAGCACCCCCTTCAGTCGCGCCAGGCGCTGGCGGCGCAGCCGATCCATGTCGATGCGCTGCTCCCAATCGACAGTGTTTGGTCCGAAAGTAGGTATGCCCATTTCTGCTCCTTTAGCTCTAGCTCAAGCGATCCCTAAAACGCGCCATCCGCCGCGCAAGCTGTGGCGTCGAGCGGCCAGTTCTGCTTCAACCCAGCGTGACCCCCACATCCAGGCGGGAAGGCCGGGTGCGCAGGTACTCCTCCCAGGCAGCTTGGCGCTCTTCTTTTAGGTAGTAAGCCACCTGTACGAGTTCCAGGGCTAGGCCATCAGGGTCACTGAAGTAGCACCAGCGCCAACCCGCCAACGGACCCTCGTCCACGACGTTCACGTCGGAGTAGAACTCCACGCCCTTGGACTCCAACTCGGCCTTGGTAGCCCAGATGTCATCAACCTCGAAACAGACATGTGCCGCGCCCATGTAGTTGTTGGGAACCGGAGCATCGCTGTGCTCGGGCCGGTTGCCGTACTCGATCAACTCCAGCGTGGTGTGTTCTCCCACCCAAAGGCTGACTTGCCGCAGCGTGGCGCCCGCCACGTTGACCCCCTGCTCCAAATGCGGCCCTGAGAACCAGGGCGTGGGCTCGTTGGCAAACGACAGGCCCAGCAGGTCGTGGTAGAAATAAATTGATCGGTCCAAGTCCCGCACTACAAGCCCGGTGTGGTGGACGGCTTTTAGTTGGATGGCGTGTTGCATAGCAACTCCTTATCTGTTGGGAATTTCTGTTGGGAACCGACGGTTACGGCCGTGTTGCGGCGCGGCCATTCACGCGGCTACCTGCCGACGGCGGATCTGGCTGTAGACGACTGCCGCGGCAACAATCAGCAGACCTTGGAAGAGGAGTTCCCAAGTCTGTGTGAGGCCCAGCAGAGCAGCCCCGTTGAGTACCTGGATCATGAGACCGGCACCAAAGAGCGTGCCGATGAAACTGCCACGCCCTCCAAGCAGGCTGGTACCACCCAACACCACCGCGGCAATAGAGTTGATGGTGTAACCCTCGCCCTGAGCAGGGTCGCCGATGCCCAACTGAGCCAGCAGCATGATCGCGCCAAGGAACACGAAGAACGAAGCGATTACATAGCCGCCCAGCACCGTGGAGGTAACAGATACGCCCACCTTGCGGGCCGACTCCTCGTGCGAACCCACCGCCCGCAGCCGCAGCCCCCAGCCGCTGCGCCGCAGGGCGTGCTCCATCCCCAGGCCCAGCAAAACGAAACCAATAAAGGCCAGCGGCACGGGGCCCACCTTCGCGGTGATGGTAGTACTCAAGTCCCTTGAGATGAGACCACCAGGTACATCCCGGAGCACGAAGCTCATCCCCTGCAAACCGATGAACGTAGCCAGCGTGGCCGCCACAGGCGTGAAGCGCAGGAACCTGATAAGCGCTCCGTTGATGAGCCCCAGCGCCACCGCCGCCAGGGCCATTAGCAAGAAACCCAGGAAAAACTCGCCGCCAGAGTTGTCGTCAGTAAGGAAAAACGAGCCCACGACAACCAGAAAGCCCGAGAGCGGCCCCACAGACAAGTCAATTCCGGCCAGCAGCAACGCGATCGTCTGGCCTAAGGCAATGAGCCCCAGTGCCGTAATCAACAGCAACACCGACGTGATGTTGAAGTCCGAGAGGAGCCGGTCGTTGCGGGAATATATATAAGCACCGAGACCCACCATGACCGTCACGAGCACGGCCACCGGGGCGTAGTCGCCGCGGATGAAGCGACTAGTGGCGGTGGAGATGGGGCGTCCGCTGGGGGCATCTGAGGAGTGCCGGGTTCCCGCGGCACGCATCGCCGCATTAATCATGGCCTCTTCGGTTACGTCGTCACCGGTGAGTTCGGCCACGCAAGAGCCGCGGGACATCACCAACACGCGATCACAAAGGCCCTCGAGTTCCAGAAAGTCCGACGAGGCCACAATCACCGGAACGCCGCCGGCTGAGACATCGCGCAAAATCCGGTAAATCTCCGAGCGGGCACCCACATCTACGCCTTGCGTGGGTTCATCAGCTAGCAGGATCTGTGGTTCAGAGAGAAGGGCGCGCGCCACCAGAACCTTTTGCTGATTGCCGCCGGAAAGGGTGGTCACTTGTGCCTCTATGTCCGGAGCACGGGTGTTGAGTTCAGCTAAAGACCGCTTAGTTGTGCTGCGCTCGACCTGTCGGTCCACGATGAAGTGGCGCCGTAGCCGCTGCAGCGCCGTGACAACGGTGTTCTCTCGCACAGTCAGGCTGGAGAGCAAACCCTCGCCATGGCGGTCAGGCGTCATGTAGGCGGCATTGGCGCGCAGCGACTTGGGAGTGTGAGAGATGCCGCCCACCTCGACTTGCCCGCTGAAGCGGTCCAAGCCACTAAGGGCTCTGAGTAGTTCGCTCTGACCGTTCCCGGCCACGCCGGCGATACCTACGATCTCGCCGCGCCGAGCTGACAAATCGATGTTGTGGAACCCTTGACCCCCCAACCCACGCACTACCAGTAGCGGCTCGTCGCTGAGACGCTCGGCCGCCAGTTTTGCCGGGAAGGCCGACTCTAGGCGCCGGCCGATGATCAGGCGCAGCAACTCGTCGTCGCTGATGGCGCTGACCGCGCTGGTGCCTCTGCCTCGGCCATCCCGCAGCACCGTGACCCGGTCGGCCACTAGGCGAACCTCCGCCAGACGGTGCGTGATGTAGATGACCGCCGAGCCGGCCGCCGCTACTCGGCGCACCCGGTCGAAGAGCATGTCTACCGCTTCCTGGTCTAGCGGCGCTGTGGGCTCGTCCAGGATTAGCAGTCGCGGCTGAACCACTAGTGCTTTGGCCAATTCCAGCAGGTGTTTCTGCGCCACGGTGAGCGCGTCCACGCGATCCTCAAGATGTGGGGTAAAGCCGACATCGTCGAGCATGGCGCGCATGGTGGCTCGGACTCCGCCCTGCCCGTTCAGAAAGCGGGCTGGCACGCCCACAGCGATGTTCTCCGCCACCGTCATGTCCGGTAGCAGGGCCGGGTGCTGGTGCACGATGGCAATACCCAACTCTGCCGCGGTTGCTGGCGTTAGCCCCTCGACCGATTCGCCGCCAAAGCGCATCGTCCCCTCGTCGGGTTGCAACGTGCCCGAGGCGATGTTCATGAGCGTTGACTTGCCCGCTCCGTTTTCGCCCAGCAGCGCGTGCACCTCGCCGCCCAGCACGGTCAAGGACACGTCTACCAGTGCTTGGACACCGGCGAAGTGCTTGTACATGCCTGCCATCTCCAGCAACGGCATGCTGTGTGCTGTGGCGTCAGTGGCGCTTTCGACAGGGGTCATGGATTCCGCATTTCCGCGTCGCGATCGGGAAATTCGACTATCTGGGATTCAGCTACTTGGGATTCAGCTACCTAGGCCGGCGGATCGACGGCGGGCTTAAGCGAGGGCCGAGTCGGAGGGGTGCTAACCCAGCCCTCGCTCGAGCGATAACCGCCGGCTCCCGAGGGTTACTTCAGCAGTTCAGCCTGCTCGTCACCCGACATCTCCGCTGACAGGTAGATGTCACCGGGCAGGTCCTCACGGCAGGTAACGGGATTGGGGTCATTGTCGGTGGAATCCTCGAAGACGATGCTTGGGTAAACTTCGTCTTCCGGCACCTCGCCCCCGCTGGCCAGGGCTACAGCCCACTGGATTGCCAGGCGGGCGTGGTCGTTCTGCGTAGAAACCGTCATCAACTCAAAGTCTGGGTTGTCGGGCTTGACCTCGTGGAAGAAGCAAGCCAGCACGTTGCCGTCAGAGGTCGCCAGCAACGGAATCGACCGGCCGCTCTTGTTGAACTCGGGCAGCGCCCCGACCAGAGACGGACCGAAGTCCGAGACAATCACGTCGATTTGAGAGAACTGGGCTATGGCTGCGGTAAGCACGCGCTGAGTCTCAGCAGGATCCCAGTTCGTGGGAGCGAACGGCTGCTCGCCAATCATGGTGTACTTGCCGGTTGGCTCTAGCACAGACGCCAGACCCTCGGCCTCCAGGACACCCTGGCTGTTACCCGGAGGGCCGCTTAACATCAATACGTTGCCGCCGTCGGGCAGGTTCTCCAGAATCCACTCACCCCAGTTTTCTCCTGCCAAAACAAAGTCCGTACCTATGTACTTGTCGAAGTCCACGCCTTCTTCGCCGCCGGCGGTAACCCGGTACGGCACGGTCACGACGCCGGCCTCGTAAGCGCTGCGCAGTGCCGGCAGCATGGCCTCGCCAGCATCGGCGAATACCACCAGCGCATCCACGCCCCGGGAGACCATGCCTTGGATATCCGAAATGGCCTTTTGGGTGTCGCCCTGGCCGTCTGCATAGTCGATGGAGGTCACCCGCGGGCACTTCTCGGCCTCGTTGCGGGCGGCTGCCGTCGTCACCAGACGCCAGCTGTTACCGCCAAAGCCGTCAGTGAAGCCCAGGCTGATTTCGTTTGGCCCGCACCAAGAGGGCGCGTCGTCAGCCGCGGCAGGAGCTGGGGCAGGCTCTGGAGCGGGTGCCGGGGCGGCAGGTTCTGGCGGCGGTGCCGCGGGCGCCGGTGCGCTGTCATCATCGTCGCTACCGCAGGCAGCGGCCACGAGCGCAAGGCTGAAAAAGATGGCTAGCGCTGCCAGCCACTTGGATCTGTGGGTTCTCATTGTCTGGGATCCTCCCGTGTTGGTGTTGTTGCCTCAGTCGGTTCCGGCCGTCGCCTCTGCCGCGCCGACCGGGGTTGCCGGGACGGGACTAGACGGGTCGGATTCCGAATCGTGCGCGCCGTGGCGGCGCAGTGAACTCCAGTCGAAGGTGTAGAGAGCAATTCCGATAACCAAAGCGCCGGCCTGCACGAGCGTGCGGCTGGCGAAGCCCACCCCGAGGGCAAGCACGAACTGGTTCAGCTGCTCGAGGAACAAGGCGGCCACGACGGTGGCCACCAAGTGGCCCCGCCCGCCGAGCAACGACGTGCCGCCGAGTACCACCGCGGCTACTGAAGGCAGCAAGAACTCCTCGCCTTGGAAAGCGGTGGGCTGCTTGAGGATGCCCGCCAGCAGCACGGCACCCAGCCAGTAGAAGACCTGTGCCCAGATGTAGGCGCCGATGCGGTGGCGGCTAATGGGCCGACCAGTGGCGCGCATGGCCCGCAGATTCGCCCCCACTGCCTCGAAGCGGCGCCCGCTCACGGTGGCCTTCACCACTATCGAACTCAAGATGGTGGCACCTACGGCGAAGAAGACCGAGTGTGGGATGCCACCGGTGCGCCCAGCGGCGATGCTCTCTAGGAGATCGGTCGTCGTCCGAGGTATGCCTCCGGAGACACCGAAAACGGCCGACAGCAGCAACGTATTTGTACCTAGCGTCGCCACGATGGGGTTCAAGCCCAACCGTCCGGCCAGGATGCCGTTGACAATGCCGGCAGCCACCGCCGCCCCTAGGGCGTAGGCCACCGACCGCAGCAGGAGCGAATCGTCGCCGTAAGCCTGGTGGGTGGTGATCACCACTGCCAGCGATACCGAACCCCAGACCGATAAGTCGATCCCGCCCTGCATGATGACCAAGTTTTGGCCTAGAGCGATGATCCCCAGCACCGAGGCGAACGGCAGCATTCCCAGCACGGCCCCTCGGCTGATGCTGCTAGGGGCAAACAGTGCCCCGGCGGCGAATAGCAGGCCGACGGCTAGCGAGACGGTGACCAGGCCGCGAGACAAATACGATGGCAGACGCACGACCTAAGCTCCCACCGGTACGAACCTTCGGCCAGCGGGAGGCTGGTTCACGAGTTGGCACCTTGGCCGTTGACCATCTGCACTTTGATGTTGCGCCGGCGATCTTCGGATGCCGCCAGTGCGCTGGTCGCATCCGCCAAGTCGAACGTGGTTGTCACCATCGGCGAGAGATCCAATCCGGTTGCAGTAAGGAAGCGAATCGTCTCTGGCCAGATGTCTGGAGAGCCAATCGTGCCGGTGATTGTTAGCGCCTTGGACTGGATCAGCCCTAGAGCTGCCGGCGCCGCTCCACCCACGTTGATGCCGATGAACGCCAGGCGTGCGGCAAAGCCTGCGATGTCGAATGCCGAGGCCATGGCTGCCGGGTTGCCTGAAGCCTCGACTACCACGTCTGCTCCGGCACCGTCGGTGAGCTGACGCAGCTGATCGCCGGCGGGGTGTTCCGTGGGATCTACGGCCTCGGTGGCGCCCAACTGCAGTCCCAGTTGACGCCGCTGAGCGGTGGGCTCTACCAGAACCACGCGGGCGCCCATGGCTGCGGCCGCCGCCGTAGCGCTCAGACCTATGGGGCCGCCGCCGAGCACAGCGGTGACCTCACCGGGCTTGGCTCCCCCGATTGTGCCGAGTGCGTGGTAGGCACAACTGAAAGGCTCCACGGTTGCACCCTGCTGCCAGGTCAGCTCGTCGGGCAGCTTGTGTGCCCAGTCCTCCCGGACCTTGAAGAGTTCCGCGGCGGCACCGCTGATAGAGAACCCGAAATGGTCGCTGCCGCCGTTGACGGTGCACTCACCCACGATCCGGTCCCCGGGCCGGAAGCGACGCACTTCGGCACCCACCTCCACCACTTCGCCGGTCCACTCGTGGCCTGGGATGATGGGAAATTTCACCGGCATGATGTAACGGCCCGCCAACAGGTCGAAGTCGGAGTGGCATATGCCCACTTGCCGAAGCGCCACTAGTAACTCGTTCGGCCCTATACGCGGCTCGTTGACTTCGCCTACCTCCGCCACGCCGGGCTCGGCAAACAATAAGGCCTTCACCGTTTACCCCTTACGGCTTCCGAGAACGCCCTCAGACCCGACACGACTAACCCGCGTAGCTCGCGCAACATCGCCCCTCGGTCTGTTTGACCCGTATAACAGGGTATGCAACAATCGATTGCATAAGCGTCGCAGACTGTAACAATCGATTGCACAGTGCGCAAGCTAGAGCAAGCGCGCAAGAGGAATGCTGATGAAGGCAGCCGTCTACTACGGGCAGGGAGATATCCGCTTCCAAGACATCACGTGTCCCAAGCCCAGCGACAGTGAGTTGCTCGTGCAGGTCACCGGCGTAGGCATCTGCGGCACCGACGCCACCGAGTTCGCCCGAGGCCCCAGCATGTTCCCCATCCAACACACCGATCCGGTCACCGGCCACAGCGGGCCGATGGTGCCGGGCCACGAGTTCGCCGGAGTTGTGGCCGCCACCGGACCACGCACCTCGGGATTCGCCGAGGGAGATCTGATCACCTCGGGGGCAGGCATCTCCTGCGGTGCCTGCAAACCCTGCCAAGCCGGCCGCAGCAACCTGTGTCTGCGTTACTCCACCGTCGGCCTGCAGCGCAACGGCGCCCTCGCTGAGTTCACCACCGTCCCTGCCAGTGCCTGCATCAACCTGCGCAACCATTCCGTCGCTCCCGACGTAGCGGCTATGGCCCAGCCCATGTCGATCGCGGTGCACGCGGTGTCCCGCGGGCGCGTCACGGCCGGCGAGGGTGTCATCGTGCTGGGAACCGGCGGGATCGGTGCATTTGTGGTGTACGCCGCCACTCAAGCAGGCGCCGAGGTAACCGCTGTGGACTTAGACCCTGGACGCCTTGAGATAGCCGCCGCCCTCGGCGCCGCCAATACCGTGGCGGCCCAGCGCGACGTACGCCTGATCGACCTGATCCCCCATGCCAACCCGTCAGTGGTGTTGGAATGCACCGGCGCCGCGGCGATGATCGAAGGGGCTATCAAACTAGTCGCTCCCGGCGGTCGGGTGGTAGTAGTGGGTCTGCAGAAAGCACCTGTGCCGGTGGACCTGTTATCGCTGGCGATAAAAGAGAAAGAACTGATCGGCACGCTGGCACACGTATTCGGCAGCGACTTCGGACAGGCTGTGGAACTTCTGGAGGCAGGCCGGGAAGTGTGGCAACTCGTAGCACCTTCGGTGTTGCCCCTGGAGGACCTGGTCACTAGCGGCCTGCTGCCGATGGTTGAGGGCGGACCCACACCAATCAAAACCCTGCTCGACCCCAGGATCGACTCCCCCCGACCGACGGTCACCTCCTGAGCCCAACACCGCTTAAGCCTGCCCATATCGAGCCCAGAAAACGGGAGAACACCATGGCCAGCACTGCTGCTTCTGCTAGATCCACCGACTCAGCACCGGCGCCCGGCAGCACTGGTGGCACCGAACCCTCGAACGTTGGCGTTGGCTTCTCGGGCCTGGGGCGCATGGGACGCCTCATGGCAGCCAATCTCTCAGCGGCTGGCTTCGACCTCACAGTGCATAATCGCACCCGCTCAAAGGCAGAATCGTTCGCAGCCGAGACCGATGCCCGGGTCGCCGCCAGCGGTAGGGAGCTGGCCGAGCGCTCCTCGATCCTCATCACGATGGTGGCCGACGGACCAGCTTTGCGAGATCTGCTGGAAGGACCCGAGGGGATAGCAGCAGGACTCTCCCCCGGCGACATCGTCGTAGACATGGGCACTACTGGACTCCAGCACACTCAGCTGGCACGCCAAACCGTTGAAGCGGCCGGGGGGCATTTCGTAGAAGCGCCGGTGTCTGGCAGCACCGCGGCAGCCGAGGCAGCCACCCTGCTGGTGATGACCGCCGGCGACGAGGCGGCCGCGGCGGCGGCTGGAGAGGTTCTGGCAGCCATGTCCTCACGAGTGCTGCATGTTGGCGGACCGGGTTCTGGGGCCGCCTTGAAGTTGGCAGTCAACTCGGTGCTCTACGCCATCATGGAGGCAGTCGGGGAGTCGCTGGTGCTCGCCGAGCGGGCTGGCGTGCCGCGCCAACTTGCGCTTGAGGTTTTCGCCAACTCCGCAGTGGCAGCACCAGTCGTAAAGTACCGGCGTGCCGTTTTCGAAACGCCGTTGGAGGTTCCGGTCAGCTTCGCGCTGGATCTCGCAATCAAGGACCTGGACCTAACGCTGGAGTTGGCCAGTGCACTCGGAGCACCCATGCCACAGGCTGAGACCACCCGGGCGGTGTTGCGAGCTGCCTCGGCCGGAGGGCTAGGAGACGCCGACATCGGCCAAATTGCGGTGCACCTGCGCGGCAGCACCTGATGTAGTGCATTCGAGAGACAGCACCTGATGTCTTCCAACCTTTCTAGTACTAAATCAATCAGATGAAATCAAAATAGCTTGAATTGACGGAAACGTTAGCTGCGCCTCGGGGCGCCATTATCCACCCCAGCGGAGAGACCCACATCGCAGACATCACCCTGAAAGACATCGCCCAGGCCACGGGGCTCAACGCCTCCACCGTCTCGCGCGCCCTAGACCCCTCTAAAAGCCATCTAGTCCGCAAAGAAACCGCTGCGCTCGTACGCCAGACCGCTGAGCGGCTGGGCTACCGCGGCGACCGAGTTGCCGGCGCCCTACGCCGTGGTGCTACCGGCACAGTGGGTGTAATAGTGGCCGACCTCGCTAATCCGTTCATTACACCCATCATCCACGGCATCGCCCGGGCCCTAGCACCGCACAACATTTTGGCTATGGTCGTGGAGACCGACGACCAGAGCGCCCGAATTGACGCCTGCCTGTCCCACCTGCTCAGCCGGCGAGCCGACGCCATCGTCGTAGCCGCAGCACGCTTCGCCGATCAGGCTGCGCTTGAGGACGCCGCCCGCGACGCGCCCGTCCTCCTGGCCGCCCGCGGCATACCTTCGAGCCTGATTCCGCAGGTGCTGCACGACGATCGGGGCGGCGGAGTGTTGGCGGCCCGCCACCTAGCCGAACTGGGCCATACCCGTGTCACCCAGTTGAGAGGCCCTGCGGATGTCAGCAACTTCATGTACCGACACAACGGATTCAGCGAGGAGTGCAAGTCCCAGGGCGTGGAGTTGGTTGAACTTCCAGCTACTGCCCCTCGGCCGACTATCGCCGGCGGCGAACAACTCGCCAGGCTGCTGCTGGAGTTGCATGGAAATGACCTCCCTACGGCTGTGTTCGCCCACAACGATCTAATGGCGCTGGGCGCGCTGAGCGTGTTCCGAGATCACTCCATTGAGTGTCCCGAACATGTCTCGTTGGTGGGCTATAACGACTCCGAAGCTCTCGAGCACCTGAATCCGCCGCTGACCTCGCTCGTCTATCCCGGCATGGAGGTTGGCCTCGAGGCAGGTGAATTGGCATTGAAGCTGATAGCCGATCGGAACTACGACACAGGCGACCACCTTTGCCCAACTGAGCTGCGCGCCCGCGCCTCGACTGCTGCCCCTAGGGCGGCTCGGGCACCAAACTGCTAAGCCTGCGAGTCCGCTGCGGAGATCGTGCTGCTGCCCCTAGGGCGGCTCGGGTACCAAACGGCTAAGCCTGCAGGCGCTTGACTGCCAGCTCGGCCAAGTGTTCGCCGATGGCCAAGGAGGCCGTCGCCGCCGGGGAGGGAGCGTTCAGCACGTGGATGAACCCCGGCGAAGTTTGAATGCAGAAGTCGTCTAGCAGCCGACCGTCGGCGCCGACCGCCTGGGCCCGCACTCCCGCCCCGCCCGGTAGCAGGTCGGTCGAGCCGACCTCGGGTACCAGCGTCCGGGCCGAGCGGGCGTAAACCGAGCGGATGCGTGACCGCCATAGCTCGGCGCTGCCGGCCCGCCAGTGTCGGGCCACGAGGCGCCAGAAACCGCCGAAGCGCAACATCTCGGCCACGTCAAGAGCGTTGGGGCGGCCGTCCCGATAGTGCTCACGGCCTAGCGCCAGCACGGCGTTTGGGCCAACCTCTACGGTGCCGTCCACGCGGCGGGTGAAGTGCACACCCAGGAAGGGGAAGGCCGGGTCGGGGACCGGGTAGATGAGCGATCGACACAACGGCGCGGCCTGCTCACCGAGGCGGTAGTACTCGCCGCGGAACGGGATAATCCGCACCTCCGGCGTGACGCCAGCCAGGCGAGCCACCCGGTCGCAGTGAAGGCCAGCGCAGTTGATGACCAAGCGGGCCTCGCAACTACTACCTCCAGCGTGCAGCCGCACACGCTCACCTAGCTCGACTGCCTCCAGGGGAGTTCCGGTGTGCAAGTCGGCGGGCAGCTCAGCGGCAATATGTCGAGCCACAGCAGCGAAATCCACCACCGCCGCCCCGGGCACCGCTAGGGCGGCGGTGCCGGTGGCGTGTGGCTCCAGTTCACGCAGTTCCTCGGCGCCGATGCGGCGCAGACCCTGCACCCCGTTGCGGCTGCCGCGCCGATGCAACTCCTCCAGCCGGGGAATCTGCGTCTCGCTCGTGGCGACCACCACCTTGCCACTGCCGCGGAACGGAAGTCCCGCTTCACCGCAGAGTTCCGCCATGGCCCGGTGCCCCCGCACACACAGCTGCGCCCGCAGCGACCCGGGCGTGTAATAGAGGCCGGTGTGCAAGACGCCGCTGTTGTGGCCCGTCTGGTGGGAGGCAACCGTCTTTTCCTTCTCGATGACTGCCAAAGCCGCATCCGGCAGTCGGGCGGCTAGGGCCCGCGCCGTGGCCAGCCCCACGATGCCCGCACCGACCACAACCACGTCATAGCGATTGCTCATGACTCCACCGCTACCAGCACCGCTCCTGAGGTCATCGCAGTGCCACGCTAGCGACGGACGCGGTCACAGGGCTTAGGTAACCTCCGGGCCGTGAGCCGCGTCTTCGCATCTGACCGCCCTTCGGCCGCTACAGGCTCAGCGGTAGAGGACAACGGCAGACCTTATGACGCTGACGATGTCGCCCATCTGCTCGCCGACCTTGACGAGGTGCAGCGCCTGGCGGTCACCTCTACGGCTGCCCCGCTGTGCATCCGGGCTGGGCCAGGCAGCGGCAAGACGAGGATCCTGACCCGGCGAATCGCCTACCGCATCGCCACCACCGACTGCGAGGCTCGCTTTTCGGTGGCGGTGACCTTCACCCGGCGAGCCGCCGCCGAACTACGAGATCGCCTGACTGAACTGGGAATCCGCGACCGGGTAGCCGTAGGCACGTTCCATGGCTTGGCAGCCCGCCAACTCCGCCGGCACGCCAACGACGACGGCCGAACGGTCCCCGACATCCTCGCCAACCCCTTGCGGTTGCTTGACGATCTGCTGCGCGCGGGCGAATCTCCAACTGCAGTACGTAACGAGCTGGACTGGTGCGCCGCACAGAGTCTGCGCCCCGCCGACTACCCCGAAGCAGCCGCAGCCGCCGGCCGCCATACGCCGCTGGCTCCTGGCCGCCTCCTCCAACTACTCACCGCCTACGAGCGCAAGAAGCAACGCCTCGGTCTCGTGGACTTTGGCGACCTGCTGCGGCTGGCGGCGGAGCGGCTAGAACGCGATAGCGCCGTGGCCGAGGCCTGGCGCTGGGGACGCCGACACTTTTTTGTGGACGAGCTGCAAGACCTAAATCCCGCTCAGTTCCGTCTGCTGCGGGCCTGGATCGGCGACCGCTCCGATCTGTGCGCTGTTGGCGATCCCGATCAAGCCATTTTCGGCTGGAGCGGTGCCGATCCAGGCATCTTGGATGACTTTGCCAGGCTTTTTGCCGGTGCCACCATCTTAGACCTGAGCCGGAACTACCGCTGCAGCCCGGGGATTGTCGCCCTGTCGAGCTTGCTGCGTGACGATGGGAAGCCGAATACAGGTGACTCCCAGGTCCGAGGGGCCACCGATGACCCGTACGGCAATCCCGCTCCCCTAATCGTAAAGTACGCCAGTGCCGCTGCTGAGTCGGCGGGAATAGCCGAGGCGGTGCGCAGCGCCCGGGTGCCGGGGGACCGCTGGTTAGATCAAGCGGTACTCGTGCGGACCCGCCGGCAGGTTGCCGAGTTGACCGCCGCGCTGGAAGCTGCCGGGGTGCCAGTCCGCGTCGGCGACCCTGACGCCGAGACAGACCCCACCGAAGCCGACGCCGTCTGCGTATCTACCATGCACGCCGCTAAAGGGCTGGAGTGGCCAATAGTGCACGTAGCCGGGCTCGAGGAAGGGCTTGTGCCTGTCGCCGGTGCCGAGCGGGGCGGATCTCTGGACGAGGAGCGCCGCCTGCTTTACGTGGCTCTTACACGAGCTCGCCGCCAAATACGGCTCAGTTGGGCTCAGCAGCGGGATATCCCCAACCAGCCCGTCGAGCGCAGGCCCAGCCGCTGGCTGGCCACGCTGGCCGAGGTCGCCGGCACCGGCACACCTGCCAGCCCAAGCAGGCCAGCTGCACGCCCAGCCGGCCTACCCCCGCCGTCCATGAGTTCGGTGGCCGAGCCGCTCTTGGCAGCCCTTTTGGTGTGGCGAGAACAGGTTGCGCGGGCGGCACGTATCGTCCCTCGGGCAGTACTGAGCGATCAGGATCTAGCCACCATCGCCGAAAGCCGGCCGGCCACAGTCACCGAGTTGAGCATCGTGGTTGGGCTTGGTGCCTCACGCCTAGACCGGTTCGGGCAACAAATCGTCGGTCTCGTCGCCAAGCACTGCCCCGTCAGCGTCGCTCCGGCAGATAATCCCGCCGACTTAGGCCCCTAGCACTTCTAGTCCGTGGCGTCAGCTAATCCGTGGCGTCCGTGGCCGTGGCGTCGGGAGCAGGGCCGCCGGGCACGATCTCCAACAGTAAGTCTCCTGCCTCCACCGCCGCCGAGCCCTCAATGCAGAGACGAGCTACCGTTCCACCCACCGGAGCCGTGACCCGGGTTTCCATCTTCATAGCCTCGATCGTGGCGAGCGCCTGGCCCTTGATAACCACCTCGCCAGCGGACACGTAGGACTCAGCCACGCCACGGAACGGCGCCCCCACGTGGCCCGGCTCTGACGGGTCGGCCTGCTCGGCGCCAGCGGTCGGCAAGCCGGCGTCTCTTAGCCGGGCACTGATGGGGCGAAGCTCGCCGTTCAAACGAAAGATGACCGAACTGAAACCAGACTCATCGGCCTCGCTGATGGCCTCAATGCCAACGCTGATCCGCTGCCCCGGTTCCAACTCCACCAGCACATCCCCGGCTCCCTCCTCCAGGCCATACCAGAACTCCTTCGTGCCGAGCACCGACAGGTCACCGTGGCGGTCACGCATTGCCGCGTGAGAGCGGGCAGGTTCAGGGAACAGCAGCGCCGACAGCGCTTCACGGGCGTCGGCTGAATACAGCTGCTGCTCAGCGGCGGCGCTTAGCTCGGGCGGCGGAGGAGCCTCGGGCCGGCCGGCCAGCGCGGCGCTCCGGAATGGCTCGGGGAAGCCCCCCGGCGGCACTCCCAGGGAGCCCTGCAGGAACGACACCACCGAGGCAGGCAGATCTATCTCGTCGGGATTCTCCGCTAGCTGGCGCGGTGTTGTGCCGGTGGACACCAGGTGCAACGCCAGATCGCCGACAACTTTCGAGCTAGGCGTCACCTTCGGAGGTCGTCCCAAGATCTGATTGCAAGCTGCATACAGTTCGGCCACCTCCTCAAAGCGTTCGGCCAACCCGAGCGCCGAGGCCTGGAATCGCAGGTTGGAGAGTTGCCCGCCGGGGATCTCGTGATGGTACACAGCGTTGGTCGGCGACAGCAGGCCCGCCTCGAACGGGGCGTTGAGACGCCGCACAACCTCCCAGTAGGGCTCCAAACGACTAATCTCTGCTGCCGACAGCCCGGTCTGGCGCGACCCGCCATCGGTCAACGCCACGATGGCCCCTAAGGAGGGCTGGCTGGTCATCCCCGACAACGACGGAATAGCCCCGTCGATGGCGTCCACACCGGCCTCTATAGCCGCTAAGTAAGTGCCGATCTGGCCCCCGGCGGTGTCGTGGGTGTGCAGGTGCACCGGGGCGTCGAAACGCTCCCGCAGAGCGCCCACCAACACCGACGCGGCCGGTGCCCGTAGCAGACCGGCCATGTCTTTTACCGCTAGCACATGAGAGCCAGCCTCCACCAGGCTTTCGGCCAAATGCAGGTAGTAGTCCAGCGTGTAGAGCCGCTCGTGGGGGTTAGCCAGGTCGCCGGAGTAGCACAGCGTGCCCTCCACCAGGCCGCCCACCTCCCGGGTGGCCCGAATAGCCGGCAGCATCTGACCCACATCGTTTAGCGCATCGAAAATCCGGAAAATGTCGATGCCGCCCCGACGGGCCTCGGCCACAAAGCGCTCACAGACCAGGTCGGGGTAGGGGGAGTAGCCGACGGTGTTGCGCCCCCGCAAAAGCATCTGTAGGCCAACGTTTGGGGCCGCGGCGCTGATGCGTTCTAGGCGCTGCCACGGATCCTCGTGCAAAAACCGCAACGACACGTCAAACGTGGCGCCACCCCAGCACTCAAGGCTCAACAACTGCGGCATCGCCCGGGCGTGCTGACGGGCGCCGGCCACTAAGTCGATAGTGCGCACCCGTGTTGCCAGGATCGACTGGTGAGCATCGCGCAAAGTGGTGTCAGTGACTAGCACTTCGCTGCTATCGCGCATCCAGCGGGCGAAACCCTCTGGGCCTAGTTCGGCCAGGCGCTGGCGGGATCCTGCTGGTGGCTTTCCTAACGGAAGCGGCGGCAGCTTCGTGGCGGGGTCTGGAATGTCTGGCACAGGACCCTGCGGGCGGTTCAGCGACACATCGGCTAGGTAAGTCAACAGCCGGGTTGCTCGGTCGGCGCTGCGGCTCTGGGTCGTGAGATGCGGCCGGTTGTCTACGAAATCGGTCGACACGGCGCTGGCGCAGTAGTCCTCGTCGTTGAGCACTGTGCGGATGAACGCCCGGTTCGTCGCCAGGCCCCGCACCCGCAGCTCGGCGACCGCCCGAACGGCCCGACGCCGGGCGGTATGGAAGTCCGGGCCCCGGCAGGTGACTTTGGCTAGCAACGAATCGAAGTACGGGGTGACCTCAGCACCTACGTAGACGGCGTCGTCGATCCGCACCCCAGCTCCGCCCGGCGTGCGATACACCCGCACCCGCCCAGTGTCGGGCCGGAAGTCGTTTCGGGGATCCTCGGCAGTCACTCGGGTCTGGATGGCGTAACCGTCGGCAGTGATGCGCTCCTGACACAAACCCAGTTCCTTCAGCGGGGCACCGCCGGCTAGTCGCAGTTGAGCCGCCACGATGTCCACCCCGGTGATCTCCTCGGTGATCGTGTGCTCCACCTGAATACGGGGGTTCATCTCGATGAAGACGTAGCGACCCGACTGATCCAACAGGAACTCCACGGTGCCGGCGTTCGTGTAGCCGATAGAGCGGGCGAAGGTCACGGCATCGTTCAACAACCGCTGCCTAACTGTCTCGTCTAGGTCGCGGGCCGGGGCCGATTCGATGACCTTCTGGAAGCGTCGCTGCACCGAGCAGTCCCGCTCGAAGAGGTGCACGACGTCGCCGGTGTGGTCACCCAGCACCTGCACCTCGATGTGGCGGACGCTCGATAGGGCCTCCTCGAGGAATACCGCGTCATCGCCGAAAGCCGACTCTGCCTCGCGTCGGGCCGCCTGCACGGCCCCTGGTAGATCCTCGTCGTGCTCCACGCGTCGCATGCCCCGGCCGCCTCCGCCAGAAACCGCTTTCACAAACAGCGGGAAGCCGATTCCGGCCGCTAACCGGGTTTCCTCGGGGTCGCCGGTTACCGCTGGGGATTGGCGAAGCGTCGGCACGCCGGCCGCCTCAGCGGCGACGCGGGCTGCGATCTTCGAACCGGCCAGATCTAGCACTGCTGGCGTCGGGCCTACGAAGGTCAGCGAGGCCTCGGCGCAGGCTTGGGCCAGCGCGGCGCTCTCAGACAAGAAGCCGTAACCGGGATGCACGGCGTCGGCCCCGCAGGCCAATGCCGCCTGCACGATGGTGTCGATGTCCAGGTAGGGGCGCAGCGGATTTTCCGGTGCCCCTATCTCATAGGACTCGTCGGCCTTGGAGCGGTGCAGGCTGCCAATGTCGGCCCGAGTGTGTACCGCGACAGTGGCGATACTCAACTCGGTGGCGGCGCGGAAGACACGGATGGCTATCTCGCCGCGGTTGGCGACAAGCAGCTTGCGGATAGGCGCTGCGGGCATGGTGTTCAGAATCTTGACCCTACAGCGGCTGTCATACCGCTAAGCCATACTTAGTTGCATGGTTGGCGCTGGGCCTGATGCTGGGCCTGAGGACTATGGGCCTGATGCTGGGCCTGACTATAGACCTAAGCTGGGACTGAACGCCGCCCAGCAGGCGATTATTGATCGATTGGGGCGGAAGCCTTCCGATTGCCCCACCTTCGAGGCCGGCCTGGGCGCCCGCCTGCGAGATGAACTCCAGGATCAACTTGGCCGCGTGGCGGAGGCGCTCGGCCAGTCAACGTTGTACGTAAATAAGCACACGCTTACCAGGGTGTTCGGCTGTGAGGCGTCTTTCCTCCACGACGAGGAGCAGCCGTTCTCCTGGAACCCGCACATCGCCACCGGCTCAGTAGCCCATAAAGCCATCGAGTTGGGCATCAACTGGCACGCACCAGCAGCTCCCGCCTTACTCGTCGACAATGCCTTTGATTCGCTAATCGCCGCTGACACCCATTTAGCTGACTGGCTCTTTGGCTGCGGTGATTTGGAGCGGGCCGAGCTGCGCAGCCTCGCCGTAAGCCGAGTGACCACCTTCCAGGAAGGCTGGCCACCGCTGCCGCCCGAGTGGAAGCCCACGACCGAGCAACGCTGCCAGGTGGAACTCTGCGGCGGCAGCATCCAACTCAACAGCAAGACCGACCTCACGCTCGGCTCTCCGGAGGGACAGCGAGCCAGGAAGGTCATCGTGGACCTAAAGGCCGGGCGCCGCCCAGCAACCCCCGTGCACCTGGAAGACCTGCGGTTCTACGCGCTGCTGGAGACCCTCAAGCTAGGCACCCCGCCGCGCACTCTGGTGACTTACTACTTGGAGTCCGCCACCTTGGACATCGAGGAGGTAGACGAGACACTCCTGGAGGTAGCGCTGCACCGCGCCGTCGACGGCATACAGCGATATGCCAGCTTGTTGGGCCACCTGGGCCCACCGCCCGAACCAATCAAACGGCCGGGACCGCCGTGCCGCTGGTGCAACATCCTGGATGAATGCTCCGAGGGCCAGGAGTACCTAGACCAAGCCGACAACGACCGCTGACACCAACGACCCAGGCGCGTGACCGCTCTAGGCCAGAGCGAGGTCCGCTAAGTTGGTCTCGGCACCGATCGCTCGGAGGTGCAATGGCGCGGCACACCAACTCATTCCCGGAACTGCAGCGCGACCTGCGCTTCATCCCTCTCGGCTGCGACGATCCGAAGGTGCTGACCCCCACCCAGATCGACCGATACAACGCCGACGGATTCCTGTCCCCTATCGACATCTTCTCCACCAACGAGATCGCCGCTATCAGGACCTACATCGACGACCTTGTGGGCAAAGCCCTAGACGCCGGCTGGGGCAACTACGAAGTGGTCAACTGGCACAAGACGTGCCGGGGAATCTGGGACATCGTGACCGAGCCCCGCATCGTTGACGTGGTTGCTGACCTGCTAGGCGACTCAGTGGTGCTACGTCACAGCCACCTGTTCGCCAAGCTGCCCGGCGACCCTAAGCGGATCAGCTGGCACCAGGACGCCTCTTACTGGCCACTTACCCCCAGTCGGGTGGTGTCGGCCTGGCTGGCTATAGACGATGTGGACGTAGACAACTCAGCCATGCGGGTGATTCCCGGTTCGCATCATTATGCCCAGTTGGCCTTCCACGACAGCAGCCAGGACGAACAAAACGTCTTATCCCAAACGGTGCGCGACGCCGAGGCGTGGGGAAGCCCGCCGGTATCCCTAGAGCTGAAGGCCGGTCAGATCTCCCTGCACAGCGACTGGATTTTGCACGGCTCGGAGCCCAACAACTCCAAACGTCGCCGCTGCGGCCTGGCGATGCGCTATCTCTCAGCTGACGTACACGCCTACGACGGCTGGAACGCCAACTCAGTTTGGTGCCGCGGCGAGGACCCTAGACGCCACTGGGCCAACCACCCCCGGCCTAGCGATGATCTGATTCCCACAGGCCCGCATGTCTAGGCCCTAAGCCCCACTGCTGTCGTTTAGCTGTCGCTGAGGGCGATTCGTAGGCGTTTGTTGGCTTTGCCCTTTGATTCGGTCTTGGTGACTTCGAAGCGGCCTACTTCCCCGGTAGCGGCTACGTGCGTGCCGCCGTCGGCCTGTCGGTCTAGACCCACGATGTCCACCACCCGAATCTCGGTCACCGACTCTGGGATCAGGTTCACCTTGGTGCGGATCAGGTCCGCGTCAGCCAACGCCTCAGCCCGCGGCAAGAATGACACCTCCACCGGTCGATTGGCGGCGATCTCGGCGTTTACCAACTCGGCCACCTCAGCACCGAAACCCTCAGGCAGTGGACCGAACTCGAAGTCCATCCGAGCCCGTAGCGGCTCCATGTTCCCCCCAGTCACCACGGCCCCCCAGCGGTTGTAGATCACCCCGCAGAGGATGTGCAGGGCCGTATGAGTCCGCATTAGGGCATAGCGCCGCTCCCAGTCCAACGTGCCGCGCACCCGAACCCCGACCGACGGGGAATCCCCCTCCAGCGTGTGCCAAACCACGGGGCCATGCCCCCGAACATCCACCACCACCGCCGAACCACCATCCCAGGTGAGGGTTCCCGTGTCATGCGGCTGTCCGCCTCCAGTGGCATAGAACGCTGTGGCATCCAGTGCTATCCGACCAGCTTCGTCGACTGCCACCACCGCTGCAGCGAAGTCTTGACACTGGGCGTCACGCAGATAGATGCGGTTAGTGTCGCTCGGGTCTGCCATAGTAGCCCAGTCTCGCGCGCCGGTCCGGACGAAGCTACGACCCCGGTGCGCGGCGGCTGATCCGGAGGTAGTTCACTAACGGCACTGCCGAATATCTTCCTGAACAGCAGGTTCAGGCGAAAGAAGACACCTTCAAAGACAATCCAAAGTAATTTAGAGATAGCGAATGGCCGGTTAGCTCACTCAGAATTCCTAGTCTTGCAGGTGACTTATTCGCTATCAGCAGCTGAGAGCGACTTTACTAGGCTGCGAGTGAGGTTCTGAAGCGCTGGGAGATGTCCCGCTGTCATCATTTCTTTGACTAGAGGGATTCCCGCAGCCGCGTAGCCCTCGGCTATGTCCAAGACCTGCCTGGTGTCGCTCACCACGAATGGGTCCTTCGTGTGCGCTATGGCCAGCAGGAATAGGAACTCGATGGTGGCCAAGTCACGTTGAAATACGACACCGGTGATGAACTCATGTCGTTCAGTGGAGTCCACTGTCATAAATTGGCCTTGTGAGGCACCAACGGCGGCAGCGAAGAGCCAGAAATCGACGTAGCGCTTGAAGGGAGCTTCTTCGATATTTTTAGATTTTCCGTGAGCCGAGCCGAAGGTGGTGCTGTAGAGGTTTAGATCCTCATGGTAAGCTTTTGGAACGTGGACTGCTTGATTAGCAAACGGGTTGAAGTCTTGTGAGATCGCCATTCTTAGAGCGTAACCTTTCGCTCGCAGATACGACATGATGAGCGGTAGTTGCAGTCACACAGCAACGTCTCCAGTCGCCCCGTCCCCGGGTCGTTGACCAGTTGTTTTGGGTAGTGCTCGGTAAAGGTCATCGTGTAAGCCCGCCCCGCATATCGATCAAGGATGTCCTCCACGCCTTGCACCTCGCTCCCTGTTAGGAACATGACAAGTTGCGTTGAGTTCTCCGCCGCGTATTCGAGCAGCGACCTCCGCACGAGTGCGCTCGTCATCCCGAGAGGTGTATCAACCAAGTTCGGAGCGTTTACGCCGCTAACTCGGACGAGCCCCAGGATGAAGGCCAGTGTTAGTGCTCGTCGTTGTGCTCCACTGAGATCTTTGTCAGGGTCCAATCGTTGGTCATCAGAGCTGAACACGACAATGTCATAATCTCGTGTCAACTCTGCTCGCTTGATGAGGCCGCCGGTGTCTGGGTCGGCAACAATCATATTGAGGAAAATCTCACTCATCGTAGAACTGACTTCGTCAACTGTTTCGCTCTGCAAGGTCGATACGGTACCTTTAAGCACGTTGAGTAGGTCTTTGGTGGCGATCTCCTCGGCAAGTATTCGCCGGTACTTCTCCTCCTTCTTCTGGGCTGCCTGGCGTTTCTTGACGACTTCGGTTAGATCCCGCTTGAGCGTCCGAATCTGCTCGTCGACTCTCACCGAAGCGCTAGTTAGGCGCTTCGCTTCGGCCTCTTCCTCGCTTAACATCCGTTCGAGTTCTCTGATGTCCTGTTCAGGTATGCCGCGGATCTTGGTTCGAAGTTCGGCGACCTCCCTCTCGAGTCGTCCCTGATCTTGGATACACCAAACGATGTCCTTGAGCGAACCCTCAGCCTGCGAAACCCAAGAATCAGGTTCATCGTCGCCGCCAGTCGAGGTATCGCGTAACCTTGCCGCGGCGCTGAGGTGAAGGAGGATATACTGGCTCTCCTCAAGTTGGTCGACCTCGTCGAGCAATTCACAGAGTGCGGCATGTCCATCCGTCCCTTCTGATATGTCGCGGCCGCAGATACATGTCTTTCGCCTGAGGCGATCCCGAACTATGTCGGGAAGGGTGTTCGGAATAACCCCGTCGGTTTCGAGTTGGGCCAGAATCTCTCCGGCTTGGCGGATCTGTTCTCCACCAATTCGTGCGAGCACGTCGGAGCTGTTGATGAGGGCGCGCTGTTTTCGGACCAGATAGTCGTAGCGTTCTCGCTGATCGTCTAGTTGCTTAGTCCGATCCGAGAGGTCTGACTCCAGCTGTCGACGATCTGCACTGCCGGCTGCGGCAAGCGCTGAATGGAGTGCATCGGCGGCCTTGTGCTTACGTGTTTCGGTGGCTCGGCTGTCATTATCGATCTGCTCCTTTTTGTCTTCGAGTTCCTGAAGCTGATCGTTCAGTTCGTCTTCTTGAATTGCGAGCTGTTCCAAGTCGGTTCCGACTGCGTCCTTTCTGCTCGCGGAGACTGCATCTCTTCGGGCTTTGTTTACGTGGGTCACAGCATTCTCGAGGAACTCCAACCCCAACAACCGTCGCACAGCTTGTTCTACACGGTCACGTTTCGCTGAGCGTTCGTCGCTTGCTTCGATGAAGGCGAGTGCACGGTCTCCGTCAATTAAGAACACATCCTTGAGGCTCTTTGGCAGTACGCGGTTCTCAATAAAGGCGTTAGCATTGTCTACAGGTTTGTCGCCTGTTGGCCTCTGTTCAAAGAGCGTCAGAACCTCTGAACTATCCAAAGCAAAGCGGCCGGCGTTCATCGGTCGCTCTTTCGTGGTGCGTACAAGTTCGTAGGCACGTTCCATCTGGGTCTGGTCATCGATGGTTGCAAACCTGATCGCCACTTCGGTTGTGCAGACCTTGCCGTCGCGCTCGGTGTCCCAGTCGAGGGGGTGAAGCCGGTAGGTATGTCTCTTGCTAGGCAGGCCGTCATCGCCAAAAATGCCCCAGGCGAGCGCAGCGAGAAGGGTAGTCTTTCCGGTACCGTTCTCAGCTCGGATCACAGTTAGAGGACTCTTGGGCTCCCGGGCAAAGGCTAACTCGATTTCGCGAAGCTGCCGGAAGTTGCGGACTTTGGCCGAGATCAGCTTAATCATGAATCCGGTTCCCAACCGACTTCAATTAGAACTTTAGCTAATTCCTGCGATTTAGCGTTGACCTTCTTTTGGATATGGGTCGCCTGAGCGGAATGTTCCATCTCAAGAAGTACAATCTGGAACGATGTCTCGAAGAGTTCTTCTCGGTAGTCAGGCACGCGGTCGGAGATCTGATCAACTTGGTCTAATAGGACTTTGAGCCACTTTTGATGGCTGACCGTCATTCTGCATACCTCCAACTGGCATCGGTAATCATACGACGTATTTCAGCCGGACATCCTGGAGCACATCTCGCGGTCCTCCATAAGAGGCGCGGTTCCGCGCTAGACGTGTAAATTCGTTACATCTAGCGAGTTCACCTACGATCAGCCTTTTCACATCTTCGTCTCTGGGTTCGCCGGGCGGTGGAAGGACTATGAAATCATGAATCGTAGCGTACTCCTTCCCAATCGCAGAGCACATTCGCAACACCCGCCCGCGCCGCTGAACCCACTGGCGCTCAACGGTAGTGCTCGCCAGAATAATCGCCGTCGAAATCTCAGGGACATTTAGTCCTTCGTCAAGAACGCGCTTGGCTGTGAGCACTTTGAGGGATCCATCTCGAAAGGCATCTAGCACCGAGCCCACTAGCTTTACGTTTCCAGTCTCGTCAGCAGTAATCTGGTGGAACCTCAAGTCCAACGATCGAAGGATCCTATTCACGGCGTCAAGCTGGTTGGGATCCTTGTCAGTAGCGTACACCAGTGTGTGTCGCACATTTTGTGGTGAATCTTGCCCGAGTAGTACTCTAAGAATTTCGAGCTTACCGGCCGCGGCCTCGAGAATGAGTCGGCGTCTATTGAGAAGAAGCTGAAGTCGCTCATCTTCTTCGACACTTGGATCATCTCCAGCGGCGAGAATGAGCCTGCGGATCTTGTTGCTAAGCCGCCGGTACTCGTCGAGTTCGTAGTAGCTTAGATCCACTGGATGGATGTAATAGTCGTAGGGCACGAGGCAGACGCCGATCGCTTCCTCGAGGCCGAACTCGAACACCACCTCGCCAAAATAATCAGTGATTCTAGCCGAGCCTTCCGGGTCGTACTGGCGTTCGGGCGTTGCTGATAGCCCAAGGCGGTAGGCGATCTGAAGCGGAGGTGTGGAGAGGTACGTCCCGCCGCCAAGATTGTGGACTTCATCGGCGATGAGCATCAGTGGTCCCTCGTAGTGGTCTATGAGTGCGCGGAATTCTGCGTCGTTCAACAAGTCATTTGTCACTATGAGAGTCTCAACACCACACTTACCCAGCTCAATGCGTTGAAGCCTCTCATCAATTTCGCGAAAACGCCGGGGGCGCTCATGGCTGCCAGCAAGGTATGGGACAAGGCCGAAGTCTCGACAATCATCGGCCCATTGGGTAACGAGCACCCGAGTTGGTGCGGCCACCAATACGACGAGGTGGCGGAGTTCGCGCCAGAGGCGCCAGGCGCAGAGCAGCGCGGTGAAGGTCTTACCTGAGCCGGTGGCCATTGAGAGAATCCCATGCCGCCCGGCCCCCTCCCACCGAAGTACCGCAGTTCCTTGGTGAGCATACCGACCCGCCTCCCACACGAGTCCGGAGGGCGGTACAAACCGATCTCGGTTGGGGCTAGGTTCAACGGAGCTACCCAGTTCTCTGCGGTACAGCTTGCCTTCAAGTTCTAGTGCTTTTCGGTAATCCGCTTCGGTTGGCGGCTGGCTTGTGTCGTAGGATTCGATGAGACCTTCTCGCAGCGCAACGGGTAGATCCACGGCGATAGCGTGAGGTTTGGAGTTCGACCAGTACGCCCCGAACTCGTTAACCGCTTCTCGGCTCGCCGTCTCGCTATCTCCACCGCGCCAACTGCGGTGCAGATTGAGTCGCTCCACGTTGCCGAGAAGGGCCTGGCCGGTGAAGTTTGCAGACCCGGACAAAACTGCGATGTCTTGGCCGGATCGAAAGATCCATTCCTTGATGTGGAACTTCGCATCTTGTACCAAGACGATCTTCATGAGTAGGCGCCGCGTGGAGAGCAGGTAGGCGAAGCATTGCTTTGTGTGATTAGCCAAAGCGCTTGCCAGGGCCGTTTCGTCTGTGAAAGCCGCTTTGATCGCGCCATCGATTAGCCCCTTTGGGCTCCGGGTGCCGAGTCGAATCCCCTCTTGATCTGAGTCCGACAGCACCGGACTAACAAGTAGACGGAGCGGTTGGTTGCCTCGCAAGATGTAGGACGCTAGACCGTGAGATAGCTCGCGAAGGGCAGCTCCCCCAAAGTAACCGACCATGCAGTCGAACCTGTCTGCAACCTGTAACGCGGGGATTATTACGTCTTCGACTACCTCGTCATCTGGACGGCGCCAGGTAGGTTTTCGGTCATCGAGCAGCCTGAGTCGCGACGCCGCAGCCCATAATTCCATGTCAAAGTGCACACACCGTGCATGGCAGGGTGTCGTCTTCCTCCTCAAGGGCTTCGCTGAGGGCTTCAATAAGAGGAACGTTGGCTCTGGTCTTGTTGGCTCGGGCTATTGCGAGTCCGTGACGTTCGAGGATTTCGTCGCGGCGGGATCGGAGTTGGAGGAGGGTCTCGCCACCGGACCAGGTGTATTGGCGGCCGCGCATGGCTCGGTCACCAAAGTCGGCGTCGCCGTCGACGCCTGCGTCTCGGAGCACCTTCTGTTCGATGGCCACAGCTCGGTCGAAGAGTTCTGGGTGTTCGTCGGCAAGGCCGATCCACTCTGCCTTACGTTGGTAGAAACAGAAGTAGCAGCCGGAGCGGGTTCGCCATTCGTAGTAGGCAGGTAGCCCAATACCGGCGTCTTCGAGGATCCGCATTACTCCGTCGTGGTCGATGTTGTCTTCGATAAACGGGAACCGGCTCTCGATGTTGGGCTTGGTGGATATGTAGCCCTTTCGATTTGACTCGTCGTCCCGAATTGCCACGTAGGAGATTGCTGGTTCGTTGCCGATCCATTCCTCGATTGGTTTGATCTTCATGTTCTTGGTGCACCAACGCATCTGTGGTGACGGTAGGGTTCCACGGAATACCTCAAACCAGTGGTTGAACCCGCGGGAGGCGTTGAGTCGGACGATGGGCTTTCCGAGGATCACTTCGAGGCGTGTGAGGTATTCATAGGTTTCCGGGAGTTCGGCACCGGTGTCGCAGAAGAAGTACTCCATCCCCGGCACCTTGTCGCGTAGGTAGACGGCGAGGGCGCTCGAGTCCTTGCCGCCAGAGATGCCGCAGATATGTCGGGTGGTTTCAGCCACTGTGTGCTCTCTTTTCGTTGAGGTCGATCTGAATCCCGATGTGTTCTTCTTCGTTGCTCCGGTCGGGCAGTAGCCGCTCACCGAGGAGCGCTAGCAAGGCATGGTGTGCCCGCTGCGGCGAGCCGGTGAGTTCGCCCAGTTCATCGAGTAGGCTGTTTAGAGCTTGTTCTAGGTGGTGTCGCTGATTGTGGTCGACGCCAACGAGGCGGACGTGTTCGCTGCCATCAGAACGGGTGACCGTGACACGGAGAGCATCGAATGGTCCTCCTCCATCCGCACGCTGCTGTGCGTGGAGGGCCACTAGGCGTTGGAATGCGGCGAGCTGTTCCGGCAGTTCCCGCCGGAAACGGCGCAGGTCGTCGTCGGTCCACTCCGCCACCGCCTTCTTGACGACCACGGTGGCGACTGCATTGATCCAATCAAGATCGCTGTCCACGAGGTCGTTGGCCAGGGTGAGGACGAACGCTCGAACTGCCGGGTCAAGGACCTCGTCCTCTAGGGCGGCTGCCTGGCCCGTGACGGCCAGACGACTGGTCTCGGCACTTTCGGCGAGGAGAAACTCGAGAAGATCTTTGAGGAGTCGCTGGTAGCAGACGGTGAGTTCGTCGATCAAATCGCCTACACCGGCGGCGTAGGCACGGGCGTTGGGATAAGTCTCAGTAGCCGACGGCACAGGCTCGAATCCGAGAACCTTCGGCAGCGTGACGAAGAGCAGCTCATCGGGCTCGACAGCGGCCACGAGGGCATCCCGTGCGCTCCCAGTAGTTGCTTTGATGTTTCTGGTGCGGAGTGTGTAGTTGTCGAGTTGGCTGACCCGGGAGACGAGGTGACCGACGATGGCGAGCACGTTGGCGACCCGCTGCTTGCGGAACGTTGGACGGACTTCAAGCCGCTTTGCGATTAGGTCTACCACTTGCCTCCGGGCGCCGGTCGTGTTGTCGAAGTGTTTGATGTCGAAGTGACCAGGGTTGCGCACCATCCGCTCGGAAACTTCGGGACTGAGGAGAGGTTTGAACGTGCCGTGTTCATAGATAGCAATTTCGTCGGCAAAGGCGAGCAGCCCCGCCGTGACGAAAACAGGAACGACTGCCGCCTTCATCCCGATCGGCGGTGAGAGCAGCGCCGCGTATATGTCGTTGAGGTTGAGCCGGCGGGTCTTGGCTCGTTTGAACTCAGCTTCGAGGACATCCCAGGCTGGCCGCAGCGACGGGTCGGTCGGAGTGCGAAAGATCTTGGTGTTGTTACGTTCGTCGCCGCCGTGGAGTCCCGTGCGTTCGAGGAACGCTCGGTACATGGCCATCTCCGGCCCGTACCCCTCGAACCCGAGGTATGGGTCGGTCCCGTGTTCGATCATGGCCTCTAGGAGGCGGCGGCGGGCCTTGGCGCCTTGCGAGGTAAGGTCCGTGCGATTAAGCATCTCATTGCGGACCGTGGGTGTGGATGGGTAAGCAATGTCAGCAGCGGCCGAGAGCGCTGCCCGGCCCCGTCCCCCCGGGAGTTCAGTGTTGTTCTCGGCACCGAGCAGGATCCAACTGCAGTTATCGGCGCTGAAGGCCCCGACGAGGGCGTGTTCTAAAGCCACTCGTGATTGGGCTAGTCTTTCACCCAGTTCACGCCTTGCAACCCAATCGTCGGCGACGATGGTAGCGTCGAGCGCGACGGTAACGACCGCGACCTCGCGAGCGGCTGCCGAAAGCACGGTCACGTCATGGGGGATTGCGGCGACGACTGGCTTAGTCCCATCACCTGACCGGGCCACTTTCGGTACAGTCTGGTCCTCCCCTACCACCAGCAGCACCTCGCCGTCATATGGGGAGAAGGCGCCGAGAGGTTCGATTAGATCGTTGCCATCGGCATAGCGTCTCGTAAACACTCGCAAAACGTCGTGTTCTGCGCTGTGCCGCGCGGCGACTACCGGCTGGGGGTCATCGATAGCGGACAACAGCTCGACAAGCGGCTGGCGTTGGACCCGCTCGTAAGCTGTGTTAAGAAGGCCGCGGATGTCGACATCGGTTCCTTGCCAGATCCGGTATTCATCGGCGAAGTCCCGGTAGGTGATGACTCCGGCGCTCTCGAGTTCAGAGAGAGTGTCAGCACTGTCTGTGTCGATGAGCTTGATTACTTGCTTGGAGGCTCGGACGGTTCCGGTGTTCGCCACCAGATTGAGAAGAGCTATCGCCTTGGCGAGTCGCAGTTGGAGTGTCGAGAGCCCGTGAGAGTCTCGTAGCCGGGTGGCGATTTCGGTCCACCGGGTCGAATGCCTAGACATGGTGACGTTGAGTGCTCCGCTATCAACGAAGTGGTCATAGATAGTCTCGAGGTCCAGCGACGGCAAGGGTCCTCGCGAACGCAAATTCGTTGCGGCCAGGTAGGAAGAGGCACTTGAGGGGTCTGGCCCAGTCAAGAATGAGAAGAGGGTGCGCTCATGTTGGCCGTAGCGGTTGCAGATTTCGGGCAACACCAATGTAGCCAGAGGGTGCAATGGGTAACAGCTAGCTAAGACCTTAGGATCTGCAAGGTCAGCAATGCCGAGCACGCGCATGTCTTTCGCATGGGACTTCGCCCAGCGGTCGATTCGGGCCTGAAGATTATCATCAGTAACTTCGAACACGGTCCCAATAAGCGCCCGAGTCTGTGCTGCCGACTCGACAAACGCGACATCCTCGAAGCGACCTTGCACCTTGGCCCACTCGCGACGTTCAGGTCCATCCGTGCCCGCCAAGTAGTCCTCGAATGAGAGGTGCTGCAGCGTCAGCACGAAGATGGGTAGGCCGGAACCTTGGCCCGCCTCAGCAAGTTGCTGCAATAAGTAAGGGTCTGAAGCGCCGCCATCTCGGATGGTCTCGAGATTTTTGCCGAACTCGTCGATGACTAAGAACAGTGGTGCATCTTCCGCCAGGCAGCGGGTGATCTCGACCAAGGCGGCCGGAGAAGGGCCGGTGCGGCGAGGATCGTCCGTTGACGCGTCTTCGAGCGCACCCCGCAGTGTCTTCGCTGCGCGGAATCGGCTAGAGCCCGGGACCTTGCCGTAGCTGCGAAGCACTGAGTTGTGGAGTGCCCGGAGAACTGTGTGACTTAGCGGTTCGCGGTTGGCGGTAACCAGGCCCCTATGGAAACCCGACTCGTGAGTGCCATACCGTTGATGGGCTCGACGTACCAGTTCACCTATCGCTGGGGAGGCGTCGTCAATTAGCTTTAGAGCGGCAGTCCGGATCTCATTGGCTTCACCGAGGGTGGCGTCGAGCAGCAGGGCGAGCGATGACTTCCCTGACCCGTAGGGACCAGTAAGCGACCACGCTCCCCCAGCGGGCCCCTCAGCCGCGGTCGTCATGATCCGCTCGACAACATCGAGAGCGCGGGCGGTAACAACATACCCGTCGAGGGGCTCGCGTCGGGCGAGATCGCGCTCGAGGTTGGCTGAGCGGGCGAACCGATCCTCGACCGCTATGACATCGGCGAGGGTGGTCATCACCACACCCCTGCTGTTGCGTGTAAACGCCGAAGCGTATTACCGGGTTCCCGACCCAGACCAAGCGCCTCGACAAGATCGTCATCGACGGGTTGATCTCCAACTTGGCCCGCCCGAACATCGCTGGCCGTCGAGCAGTAGTAGTCATCGAGAATCGCTGTGGCGACTATGGCCGGGGCTTGAGACCAGGCAAGTTGTGCGGCACCGGTCAGTGTGGCGAGGCTGAGCGCCTCGGTCCGTTCGAGGACCCGCTCGAGAGCGGCGAGAAGTTCAACTTCGGTGAGCTTAAAGGCCTGGCCGGGAGCTCCAGGCTCATGAGCGAGGCGGCTGAGGGTGACGGTGTTGCCACCCGTTCCGGCACGAGACACGTAGTCCAGTAGGGCGTAAGCCACGATCGGCGCCGGCAGCGTTGCTTTCGGCCCAAGCGTAAAGCGGTACCGGTCGGTCGCAGCAGAGCGACCAATCAAGTTCAGCTCCCTAAACGGACAGTCCAGAAGATCATCGATTCTGGTGCGTCTCGACCGTTCTGCCGGCGCATATGTGCGTATTAAGCCGCTGATGTCCTTTTTAAGAGATGACGGGTGTGGATTGGTCCATTCGGCGACCGCATCGAGCTGGATGGTTATAGCGACCTCGAGATCATCGTCGGTGAACTCGACAGCGTTGAACTCGTTGAAAGCCAGCCACCAAACTGGTAGTCGCGACGGAGGAGCCAGAAGCAGCCAGTGCAACAACCACAACGTGCCCGGATCCTCCATGTAGCGGTCCCAGCCAGACTCACCGAAGAGAGCGTGGCCGATACGGGTCGGCACCACACCTGGCGCGCGAGGGTTTGGGGAATGTGGATCCTCGACGATCAGCTTCGCCGCGAGACCCCAGAACCGGATCGCTCGCACCATGTTTTTCCCCACACCGATCATTACCGGGGCATCTTCCTGGGTGAATATGTGGGGATCCGACGCAGCCACGGCATAGGCCTTGCGGAACCAGCCGTACCGAGGGTGGAACGTTTCATGCCGAGCAAAAGTCGGCTCGGCTGCATCGACCAAACGCATTTAACCTCGCTCCTCACTCATTGCACGAACGTACTCAACTGCTGTGACAGTCCTCTCAACCGCAGCGTCGACATCCTCTCCCGTGGTGAACCGTCCCAGACTGAACCTGACCGCCTCGAAGGCGGCGTCGCGCAGAAAGCCCATCGCGAGTAGGACCTCGGACGGTTCAATCGCGCCGGAACTACAGGCACTGCCAGCCGACACTGCCACAGGGTCCATGTTCGTGACCACTGCTTCTGCGTCGGCAGCCTCAAATCGGAGATTCGCCGTGTTGGGAAGGCGGCGGGTCACGTCGCCGATGTCGTGCGTACAGCAAATCTTGTCCTTGAGATCAGCCACCAGCCGATCCCGGAGTGGCCCCACACGGGCAGACTCGGTCTCCCGTTCCTCCGCTGCGATACGGGCAGCAGTACCGAAGCCAACCGCACCAGCAACATTGAGCGAGCCCGACCGCAGCTCTCTCTCGTGCCCGCCCCCTTGAATCAGCGCTCTCAGCCGCCGGAGACTCCGGCCGGTGCCGATCAATGCTCCCACGCCACCGGGGCCACAGATCTTGTGGCCACTCACCGACACAAGGTCAGCACCTGCCCAATCCAGATCGAAGGCAAGTCTTCCCGCCATCTGGGTGGCGTCACAGTGGAATAACGCGCCGACCGCATGCGCTCGCTCAGCGATCTCCCCTACCGGGTTGAGCACGCCAGTCTCACTGTTCGCAGCCATCACCGATACCAGCAGCACATCGTCATCAATCAGAGCCTCCACTGCATCCGGGTCGACGAAGCCCCCGCTAGTCACCGGAATGACACCGAGCTTCACTTGCCCCTGCTCATTGAGCCACCGGGCAGTGCGCTGGACAGAGGCGTGCTCCACCGCCGAGATCAGGATTCGCGGTCGGTTAGCAGGGGCGGCTTCAACTGCTCCACGTAGTGCAAGGTTGTTGGCCTCCGTAGCACCGGCAGTGAGAACCACGTTCGACGCACGCCCCCCAACCAGGGCGGCGATGTGCTCGCGGGCCTCGTCGACAGCTGCGGCCTGTCGCCGACCGAAGCGGTGAGTAGAAGAAGCGTTTCCGACACCTCCGGCGAGGACAGGAATCATGTCATCAGCTACACGTGGATCTAGAGGCGACGATCCGTTGTAGTCGAGGTACACCTCCCTCACGACGCCTCCGGAGTTGTAATCAGATTAAGCAACTCGCTCCGACGGAAACGCCATACCCGACCTAGCTTCACTCCCGGCACCTGTCCGTCTCGGGCGTGACGGAGCAGCGTCTTCTTTGACACCTTCAGCAGCCGAGCTGCCTCATCCGGCGTCAGCACCTCGTCTTTGGATTCCATAGACAGTCAACCTCTTGACGGCCCTCAAAGTCTCTAAGTGGGACACTAGAGCCCACGACGCCACCGACCGCGGATTTCTGCTCGCAGGGTGACCGCTGCAATCTGCGCTACTCCAGCGTGAGGGGAAAGCTCAATGCCGGCCTCCTCAACCTCGGCTATGTGATCAACGTCATCGAGGATCCCGACGGGATAATTTCACGAACGGGTCTCTCCCGCGTCCCGAGGTCGGAATCCAATTGACTGCAAACTCGTCTGGACCCTATCCCCAAATCTTCAGCCAATCCCAAAAATACCACAAACGCACGTTGTGTCTGTCTCAGTGGTTGAGTAGAGTACTGGTACCGGTCGATGACCTCTGCTTCGGCTGAGGTCCAGCTTCCCCCACCGGCTTGTCGGCTCAGCCGAACCGAACCCGACAACGCTGTCCTCTCTAGGGAGCCACCCATGACCGAGTTGAGTCTCTTCCCCCAACAGATTCCACCGGCTGCCATTTCTGTTGGCGCTGATCCGGCTGCTAAGCGCCGGCCCCACCAGCCAGGGGCGCCGGCGGAGCCAACCTCCTCAGCTGCCAGCAAGCCTGGCCGCGACGAAAACGCCTCAGAGCATCTGCTTGGACTCCTAGATGCTCTAGTTGACGCTCTTAGTGGCTTGGTGGGTGTGCAGTTGGAGGAGTGCCTGCGCCTCATCGGGCGCTTTGAGGCCCGTCTCGCCGGAGTGAAGGCTCAGAAGGTCGGCGAGCTGGCAGAGTGGCGCGGCAAGGAACACGCCGCGGCGGTGCTGCGGGGCAGTTTGAAGCAGTCTCGCGGCGGTGCCAAGAAGGAAGTCCAGTTCGCTGAGCGACTCGCCGACCTTCCTAAGACGGCTAAGGCATTAGCCACAGGAGACGTAACACCGCAGGCTGCTCGGGCGATTGCGGATGCTGCAGCCCACACCCCCGTAGACGAGGCCGAGTTGCTAGACGCAGCCCAATCCAAGCCTGCCGATACCTTCGCCCGCACCGTCCGAGATCACGTCAACGAGCGCACCGGGCAGCTAGACCTTGAGGAGCGTCGCCGCCGCCAGCGGTCACAGCGGGAAGCCAAAATCAAACAGGAATCCGACGGCATGTACAAGCTGTTCGGCACATTCGATCCGTTGGCGGGTGCCCGCATCGAAACCGCACTGGCGGCGATGGCGAAGCAACGCTGGCAAGCCGAAGACCCTAAGAACCGCGCCACAACAGCCCAGAGGTACGCCGATGCGCTTGAGGCGCTAATCACGCAACAAGCCTCTGGCACCGGCGTTCCCAAGGCACAACGCACGAACCTATTGGTGATCGCTGACTACGACCTACTAGCTGGTCAACTGGCTAACCCTCGCCAGGTCGACGGCACCCCGCTTGCCCCCAGTGAACTCCTGCAGTTAGCGCTTGAAGCCAACATCCTGCCCGCCGTTTTTGGTACCAAGGGCCAACCGCTTTGGCTAGGCCATAAATGCCGACACGCCAGCACTGCCCAACGCATTGCGCTCGCCGCCCGCGATCGAGGCTGCGCCGTCTGCGGCGCCTCCCATAGCTACTGCCAGCCCCATCACATAGTCCACTGGGAGAACGGCGGGCCCACCGATATAGACAATCTCTGCTTGCTCTGCGGCGACTGTCATCACAAGCAAATCCACGAACTCGGCGCCAAGCTAGTCCGCAGCCCAGACGGTACTTTCACCCTCCGGCCCGCACCTAACCAAACAACATTGGCGGGGCGCAGCGGCAAGGCTCGAGCTGGTAAGGCCCGCGCCCGCAAGGCTCGCATTGGCAATAAAAGCCCGAAAGGCCGTATAAGCCATACAAGTAGTGCCTACAGCACCTGCGACGCCAGCCAAGGCACCAGCAAAACCGTCATCAAACAACCGCTGAGATGTTGAGCATCGGTACAAATCCCAACACCCCCCCCCCCGAGAGCTTAGGGATTGCCGAGTCTGCCGAGGCTTGAGACTCCGATTGGCGGGACCGACTCGGACATCAAGCGCGTACCCACCAAGTTGCCGGCCGCGAGGGGCAGGATGCACGCGAGCTTCTGGACCGACTCGGACATCGAGTTCGCACCCACCAAGGGCTCCCAGACATCGAACTCTTACCCATCAGGGATTAGAGATCGCCAAGTCTGCCGAGACTTTTAGATTCGCTACAGGTTGAAGGACAGGTCGAAGGGCGCCGTCAATCGTGAGGCTCATCTGGCGATACTGATCGCCGAGTCTGCCTAGACTTAGGCTCGCTAAAGGTCGAAGGGCACCAGCACTAGGGCTAGGGCGATGCTGCACCGCCCGCGCAAGCGTCCTTAGACTCACTACAGGTCGAAGGGCACCAGCACTAGGGCTACTGTGGCATCACAGCGGCGCAAGACCGTCTCGACGGTGTGACCTAGGAACGGGCGATCGCGCAGGCGCCGCAGGTTGGCGCCCATTACCACCAGATCGGCCTCTGTCTCCTCGACCAGGTTCAACAGCTCAGCCGCCACTGACGTGCCAGTGCGGGTGACCAGTTCAGGCTCCACCCCCAGGCCGCCGACCAGCTGCGCCGCCTGGTTCAGCACTTGCTGGCCGACCCCGGTGGCCCGCGCCGGCGAGCGCAGCATGGCCAGACGCCGGGGCCTTAGCAGGTCTAAGGGAGCCTGCAGCAGCGCGGTGACAGCCCGCGCCATCGCCTCAAGCGAGACAGACACCGGACCTATGCGGCCGACAGTCTCCTCAGGCACAGGTCTTTCGGCCGCCAGCTCCCCTGGGGTAGGTCCTACAGTCTCATCGGCGTCCCCGACATCAGAACCCCCGGCCCCAGGACTACCCGCACCAGACCTCCCGGGGCCTGGACTACCCGCACCAGACCTCCCGGGGCCAGGACTACCCGCACCAGACCTCCCGGGGCCAGGACTTCCGGGACCAGGTTCCTCGGCTGGCTGGTGAGGCCGATCACCGACTCCCGCCTGGTGGGGCTGCGCCTCGCCTAAACCTCTCCCGGCAGAACCTCTCCCAACAGAACCACTCCCGGCAGAACCTCTCCCGGCAGAACTACTCCCAACAGAACCTCTCCCGGCAGAACTACTCCCAACAGAACCACTCCCAACAGAACCACTCCCAACAGAACCACTCCCAACAGAACCCTCTGGACCCCCAGCCGGCGAGCATCGCGCTCGCGAACCCGCGGATTCGCCCCCGCCAGCACCCCCAGAACCCCCAACCCCTAGGTCCGGCTGGGTCTCGCCGCCAATCGCGGCACCGGTAGTGGGAAGCCTTCGCAGACCAGCCATGGCATCGCCAGAGCCCAGAATGTGAGCCAACACGAGTTGTGTGCCTAGCTGTGAACTCAAGTTGGCAGCCACCTCCGCAGCCGCACGACTGACCGGCCCACCCGAGGCCGGCACCAGCGCCTTGGCATAGGCCCCCGGCAAGGGCCGATCCCGGTTGCGAGCCCGGCGCACCACCACCACTGGAATAGGGCTCACCCGCAGCACTTCGTCCACCAGCGGTGAGATCACCTGGCCTAGCTCCTCGGTACTATCCACGCCAATGCCGATAGCCCCGTAACCCAGTTCCGCCTCCCGGGCTAGCGACTGGGCCACATCCCGCTCTCGCACTCGCTCGAAGTCCACCTCCCGCTCGTACAGCACGTTCTCCAGCGGCCTGAAGTCGAATGCCGCCCGACGGTCGGCAGCGGTAAACACTGTCACCTCGGCCTCAAGGGGCCATGAGTAGTGCATCAACTGGGCGGCAGCGATAGACGCCGGCCCACCCCGCGAAGGGATCAGCAGCCGGGAGGTGCGCACCACCAGGTTGTGACTAAGAGCTTTCTCTTGCTCCAGCCGGCGGATCTCAGCCGCGTCGCCCCTCCAGTTGAAGACCACGACGCGCAGCGCCACTGAGGCGAAGATCGACGTAGCCAGCGGCACCAGCACGATGATCGTGAACGAGGCAGTGTTGAACACCCCCAGGCTGAGACCCACCGAAGCGATGACGATCTCGAGGGTGCCCCGGGCATTGAGCCCCGCCCCGAGGGCCAGGCCAGCCCGGTGGCTGCGCCCCGCCACCCGGGCTCCGCCGTAGGCACCAACAAACTTGGAAACTATCGCCACCGCCACCAGCACGATGGTCCAAATCAAGATCGTGGGATCCTCCAGCAGCAGCAGGTTCACCTGCAGGCCGGCGGTGGCAAAAAACACCGGAGCGAAGAACGACGAAGTTAGTCGTTCGATGTAGTGCTCCAGCCGTTCGTCAACAAAGCGAGAACGGTGCAGCACCACGCCCGCCACGAACGCCCCCAGCACCGCCTCTACCTCAAGACCCTGGGTCACCACCCCAAAGCCCAGCATCGTTACAACCGAAACCGTGACTGCCGCACCCAGAGAGTCAAGGCTCCGACGGGTACGGCGCAGCCAACGGTCCACTAGCCATTGCCCCAGCGTTAGCGCCAGCACCAAGAACAGCAGAAGGCCACCCACCGAGATCACTATGTCCAGAGCGGAAACTCCCCCGGAGGCCACCAGGCCGGTCAGCACGCCCAGCAGCACCCAACCCACGACATCGTTAGCCATACCCACCGCGACGGTGATCTGACCGAAGTCACGCCGCATAAGCCCAAGGTCAGAGAGGATCTTGGCCACCACCGCCAAAGCCGAGACACTCACCGCCAGCGCCACGAACAGCAGGAACGTGCTGCGACTGGCTTCCGGACCTAGAAACTCCGCCGGGATCAGCCAACCCACCAGGCTTCCAGCCGCCGCCGGCACCAGCATGCTGCCCACCGCCACCAGCACCGCCGGGCGCCCCAGCTTGCCGATTAGCCCCAAGTCGGTCTCGAAACCGGCCAGCACCAGCAGCAGCGCTACACCAATCCAGCTGACCGTCAACAAGGCGGCGGCCTGCTCGCCGCCGGCAGGCAAGAACCACTCAAACTGCTTTGGCCAGAAGTGACCAAACAGCGACGGGCCCAAAATCACCCCAGCCCCCAGTTCGCCGATGACCCGCGGCAGGCCCAACTGCAACATCACCCAACCCAAGGTTCGAGCACCGACCACCAAGGCCAGCAACTGAACCCAAAAGACCAGCAGGTCGTATTCGGCGTGAGCCAGATCAGCGGTGGCAGCGAGCATCATCGAGCGTCATGCCATCGAACGTCTCATCGAACGTCATCTGAGAAGAAAGCGAGCATCAGGCGAGAATTATTGGCCAAATATTCAGCAAGTTATTGGCAATCAGCCAGGCCAGTTCCGCGGGCGGAGACGAGTTCCCAGGTCCTCATAGGTCGAAGTCCACCACAAGCGGAGCATGGTCGGAGGGTTTGGTGCCTTTGCGGGCGTTTCGGTCCACGATGATTCCGCCGGCTCTGCCAGCTAGGGACTCACTAGCCAGCACATGATCAATTCGCATGCCCTGGCGTTTGTGGAAACGGCCCGCCTGGTAATCCCAGAAGGTGTAGAGGCCAGCGACACCCGGGAAGCGACGGCGAAAAACATCCACCAGACCCCAATCGCAGACCGCCTGCCAAGCCTCTCGCTCGGGCTGGGTGACGTGGGTCGCTCCGGCGAAAACCTCAATGTCCCAGACATCCCGGTCCTCAGGCGCCACATTGAAGTCACCGGCCACCACTACCTCATGGGCCGGATCACAAGTGGCCTCTAGGTGGCCTCTCAGCCGGCCCAACCAGGACAGCTTGTAGTAGTAGTGGTCGTGGCCCACCTCCCGGCCATTGGGCACGTAAGCACTAGCCACCCGCACCCCACCGCAGCTTGCCCACACAATGCGAGCGCCGCGGTCCTCGCCAACCCCGTCGGCAAACCCGGAAGTGACATCTTCAAGGCCTAACCGACTGCAAATGGCCACCCCGTTCCAGCGCCCCTCCCCGTGATGAACACACTCGTAGCCCAGCGACTCGAAGGCCAGATGAGGGAAATCGCCTTCAGCCAGCTTGGTCTCCTGCAAGCACAGCACGTCGGGCTCAGCGACAGTCACCCAGGGCTCCACCCGATCCATCCGCGCCCGCAACGAATTGACATTCCAGGTCGCCAGCCGCACAGCCGCAGACTAGCCCGCCATAACCAACCCAAGCTGAGATAGAAACCCCCAGTCGACTTACGCTCGACTTGCTCTCGACTTAATCTCCTAGATGCACTCTCGTAGACTTAGGCTTGTGCCTTCGGGTGAGTCTCCACCGGTAGACATCCCGACCGGCCAGAACGCCTGGCTGATCGAGGAGATGTACGCCCGCTACCAGGCGGACCCCGAATCGGTAAGCGCTGGTTGGCGCAACTTCTTCGCCGACTACCGCTCGCACATGCCCGAAGCGGCACCCCTTGAAGCTGAGTCTCTGACCCCGCCTGCCGGGCCCGCCGCGGTGCCCAGCCGCAGCGACCTGACCCCAGTCAGCGACGCAGCGCCGGAAGGGGAGATATTACGCGGTCCCGGTGCCCGCCTCGCCGCCAACATGGAGGCCAGCCTGGCGGTGCCGGTAGCCACCAGCTTCCGGGAGATCCCGGCCAAGCTGCTCGAGGTCAACCGCATGGTCATCAACGGCCACCTCGGCCGCACAAGGGGCGAAAGGGTCAGCTACACCCACCTAATCGCCTACGCCGTGGTACGGGCCATCGCCGAGCACACCCCGGCGCTGAACGCCTCGTTCCATAGTGACCCCGGAGGCCATCCCAGAATGGTCCACCACCCGCACATAGGCCTTGGCTTGGCCGTGGACCACGAGCGCTCTGACGGCACCCGCACGCTGCTGGTGCCCTGCCTGCGACACGCCGAGGAGTTGAATTTCCGAGACTTCACCGAGGCCTACGACGAACTGATCCGGCGCACTCGGGCCAACCGCCTAACCGCCGACGACTTCGTCGGCACCACCGTCACGCTTACCAATCCGGGGATGCTGGGCACCCGCTGGTCGGTGCCCCGGCTCATGGTCGGTCAAGGCCTCATCGTGGGCGTGGGAGCCATCGACTACCCAGCGGCGTTCCAGGGGTCTGACCCCAACACCCTCGCTGGCTGGGGCATCTCCAAGGTGGTGGTGCTTTCATCCACCTACGACCACCGAATCATCCAGGGAGCCCAGTCAGGCGACTTCTTGACCACCGTTCATGACCTGCTCATCGGAAAGCACAGCTTCTATCACGACATCTTCCGTGACCTTGACGTGCCTTACAAGGAGGTGGAGTGGAGACGCGACGTCATAGGTACTGACTCCACCTCGGCTATGGCAATAAAGCAGTCGCAGGTAGACGCCCTTATCGCCGCCCACCGCGACCGGGGCCACCTGATTGCCAACCTGGACCCGCTGGCGCTAAACGAGCCCTACTTGTTTCAGGACCTCGACCCGGCCGGACACGGGCTAACCATTTGGGACCTCGACCGGGAGTTCGAGGTGAGCGAGTCCAACGGTCTGGCGGCGGCCGCCGGGGGGCGTGACCGCCTGCCGCTGCGGGAGATCCTGCATCTGCTGCGCAACGCCTACTGCCGGACACTCGGTGTGGACTACACCCACATCCTGGACCCCAGTGAGAAAAGCTGGATCCGCCAGGAGGTAGAAGGACCTCAGCCGACGCTGAGCCGCCAGGACAAGCTGCGGATCCTGGACCGCCTCAACGCTGCCGAAGCGCTGGAGACATTCCTGGGAACCCGCTACGTGGGCCAGAAACGCTTCGGGCTTGAGGGGGCCGAAAGCGTCATTCCCACCATCGACGCCATCTTGAGCGAGACCGCCGATGCCGGCATGCACTCAGCGATCATGGGCATGGCCCACAGGGGGCGCCTGAACGTACTGGTCAACATCGTGGGCAAGTCCTATGGCCAGCTATTCCGGGAGTTCGAGGGTGCTACCGATCCCGACGCGGTGCAGGGTTCGGGCGACGTGAAATACCACCTGGGGATGAGCGGCAAGTTCACGAGCCCGGCCGGAAACTCGCTGCGGGTAGATCTAGCAGCCAACCCTTCACACCTAGAAGCGGTGGGGCCGGTTGTGGTGGGCATGGCCAAGGCCCGCATGGATCGCCTAGCGGTAACAGCCAAAGCGGTAGGAAAAGACGCCACCAATCAGGCTCCCGAAGACTCGCTTCTCGTCGAGCGCTCGATCAAGGACATCCACGTAGGAAAAGACGCCGCCAATCAGGCTCTCGAAGACGACGCCGAGGAAGTAACGGCCGAAGCGCCAGGAAAAGACATCGCCAATAGCGTCTTGCCGCTGGTGATCCACGGCGACGCCGCCTTCGCCGGCCAGGGGGTTGTAACCGAGATACTGCACATGTCCCAGCTCGACGGCTATTCAGTCGCCGGCACCATCCACTTGGTCATCAACAATCAGGTGGGCTTCACAGCCACTGCCCACCAGGGCCGCTCTAGCCCCTACCCCACCGATGTGGCCCGCATGATCCAGGCACCCATCTTGCATGTCAACGGCGACGACCCCGAGGCCTGCGTACGGGCCGCAAGACTGGCGTTTCGTTACCGACAGCGTTGGCAGAAGGACGTGGTGATCGACCTGTGGTGCTACCGACGCCACGGCCACAACGAGAGCGACGATCCCAGCATCACTCAGCCGATCATGTACAGCCGCATCGCCGAGCACCGCCCGGTTCGCAAGAGCTACGTAGAGCGCCAAGTGATGCAGAACGAACTCGACATTTCCACCGCTACTGCCACGCTTGACGACTTCGAGTCCCGGCTAAGCGAAGCCCTCGAGGCAACCAGAGCCGAACTGCCCAGCGAACCCTCCCTAGCACTGCCGCCCAAGCAGGTCTCCGACAGCCTGCCCGAGGTCGACACCACCGTCGAAGCCGCCGTGCTGAAGGACATCTACGGCCGCCTCAGCGTCTTGCCGGCGGGTTTTGCGGTGCACCCGAGGGTTGCCAAGCACTTGGGGAACCGCGACCGCATGTTCGCCAGCGAAGAGGTGGACTGGGCGCTAGCGGAAACCTTGGCGTTCGGCACGCTGCTACAGCAGGGGGTCTCGGTGCGGCTCTCGGGTCAGGACTCCCGGAGAGGCACCTTCTCTCAGCGCCACAGCACCTTTGTGGACCATCTCACCGGCGAAGAGCACACTCCGCTATCGGGCCTGTGCGCCCCCCGCAGCGGGCTGTGGATCTATGACTCGATGCTGTCGGAGTACGCCGCTTTGGGCTTCGAGTACGGCTACTCGCTGACTAATCCCCTGGCGTTGGTGCTTTGGGAGGCTCAGTTCGGGGACTTCGCCAACGGGGCGCAGATCATCATCGACCAGTTCATCGTGGCCGCCGAGGACAAGTGGCGACAGCGCAGTGGGCTGGTGTTGCTGCTGCCTCACAGCTTGGAGGGCCAGGGACCCGAGCACTCCTCAGCTCGCATTGAGCGTTTCTTGACCTTGGCAGCCGAGGGGAACATGTGGCTGGTGCAGCCCACGAGCGCTTCGCAATATTTTCACCTGCTGCGGCGCCAGGTGCTGGCAGAGATGCAACGACCGCTGGTGGTGTTCAGCCCTAAGTCCCTGCTGCGAGCCAAGATGGCCCGGTCGCCGCTGGGAGACCTAGCCGAAGATTCCTTCCGGGCGGTGCTAGACGACCCAGCACCTCCGAGCCAAGTAGACCGAGTATTGCTCTGCAGCGGCAAGTTGGCTTATGAGTTGCTGACTAAGCGTGATTCCCTGGCGGCACCTGTGGCGGTGGTGCGCATAGAGCAGCTCTACCCGTGGCCGGCAGCCGAACTAGCCGGAGTGCTGGCCCGATATCCCAACGCAAGCGAGTTTGTCTGGGTGCAAGACGAGCCGCGCAACATGGGAGCCTGGAACTTCGCCCGAAGCCGTCTGTCCGAGCCACTTGGAGATGTCCCGTTGGCCTGTGTGAGTCGCCCCGAGTCGGCCAGTCCCGCTACCGGCTCGCACCAAATCCACCTGCAAGAACAGGCTCAGCTGCTCAATGCCGCCTTCGCTTCCCGCGACGCCATCGAGATGCTGACAGGATGCTGACAGGTCGTTAGCTCACGGGACTCACCTAGCTAGCCCACCGGCTGTGCCCACAGCGGCAATTCCACCAGGCCACGGAACGCCACGTTGGGGTGCCAGCGATCCTCGAAGCACTCCGACAGGCGCAGTTCGCTAAAGCGGTCCAGCAACATCTCAAAGGCAACCCGACTCTCCAGACGAGCCAGGGCAGCTCCGATGCAATAATGCGGTCCGCCGCCGAAGCTCAGCGGAGCCACATCGGGACGAGTCACGTCCAAGGCATCGGGCCGGCCCCACAGCTCGGGGTCACGGTTAGCTGAGCCCAAGAAGGCGGTCACCGGTGTGCCCTGGGGGATCTCCCGACCGCCCAGCAGGATGTCGCGGGTAGTGATGCGGCGCACTCGCTGCACGGGACTGTCGTAGCGCAGCAACTCCTCCACCGCAGCAGGCAGCAAATCAGGGCACTCACGCAACAGGGCTAGCTGATCGGGATGACGCAACAGGGCTAGCGTGCCGTTACCTATGAGGTTGGTAGTGGTCTCGTGGCCAGCGAACAGCAAGTTGATGGAAGTGGCCACCAACTCGTCTTCGGTAAGTCGCTCGTCCTCGTCGACCGCCGCCACCAGATCGCTCAGCAGGTCGTCACGGGGTTGCCTGCGACGCTCGGCCACCAGCACACGCAGATAAGCCCGAAACTCCGCCAGAGCGCCGTCGAGTTCGAGGGCCAGGTGAGAGCGAGCCACCGACGACCCCGTATAGGCCACCACTGCCTTCGACCAGCGCTTCAAGTCAGCGTAGTCACTGGCGCCCACCCCGTAGAGTTCGCCGATGACCGCTACCGGCAGCGGATAAGCCAAATCGGCAATGAGGTCGAAGTGCACCTCACCAGCGGCGTTACGCCTGTCATTACCCTCGGGGTCGTTGCTGGCCTTCTCGCTGCCCTGGCAGATCTCATCCAGCAGACGTTCGGTGATACCACGTATCCGGTTCTCGAGCATGGCCACACGTCGGGGGGTGAAGGCCTTCGACAACAGTCGGCGTAGGCGGGTGTGCACCGGCGGGTCTGTGGTGGAGATGTTCACCGTCTGGAAATGGTCGATGACGGTGGGGATCTCCGGGCGCAAGTCGGACGGCAACTGGCTCAGGAAGAAACTGTCCCAGCCGACGCTAGAGAAGATCTCCCACTGGCGGGCTACCTCGACGACCAACTCACCCCGGCTTACCAGCCACTGCCCGAAGTAGGGGCTCCAGTAGACAGGCGCCTCAGACCTAAGCCGGGCATAAACGGAATAGGGGTTGGTGGTAAACAGCGGCGGGTGCAATGCCTGCTCAACCGCCTCGTCGCCGTCGGCCAGCGTGGGAGGGGCCAGGTCAGCAGAGCCCACGACGGTCATAGACGGTCATAGATGTCACCGACCAAGAATTGAGGTCACCGTCCAAGATTAGTGCGGCGCTCGCGGGTGGACCCAGAGCAAGTACTAGGCATCGGTACGCTGCGGTGCGTGGGTCGCTTCGCCGAGTTGATCGCTGCTTCGGCCGGCTCCTTATCCCGGGCCGCCGGGCGCGGCGGGGGCACCAGCCTGCCGGGCTTGATGCTGAACAAGCTAGATCCGAGCGCGCTGGCTCGTCTCGGCGGTGAGCTGGGGGGCGGCGCCGTGTACATCTCGGCCACCAACGGCAAGACCACCACGGCCCGCCTGCTGAGCGCCTGCCTGCGCGCTGATGGTCGCGATGTCACCGCCAACGCCGCTGGAGCCAACCTGGCCAGCGGGGTGACCACCGCTCTGCTGGCCCGCGAGCGCCGGCGACGCAGACAACGGATCAGCCGAGCCGTTAGAGCTGCCGCAGCCGAAGCAAAAAACGCCGGATGTGACCAGAACAGGCTTCCTAGCAGCTCCGACAGTCACGATCAGGCCGCAGCCGAAGCAAAAAACGCCGGATGTGACCAGAACAGGAGCACCGGCCCGGGATCGGGTTGCGGAGGCATCGGCGTGTTTGAGGTAGACGAGGCGGCGCTGGTGCCCCTGGTCGGAGAGCTAAGACCGCGTCTCTTGGTGCTAATGAACCTATTCCGGGATCAACTCGACCGCTACGGCGAGCTGGAGGCCATCGCTGAACGCTGGGCAGGTTTAGTCCGAAGCAGCCTCAGTCAGAACCTGGGCCCCAACACCAACCAGCCCGGGGGTCGGGTAACCCGCCGTGGGTCCGGCTTCAGACGCAACCAAGGCCTGGGCCCGAACGCTACTCTGCTGCTCAACGCTGACGACCCAGCGCTGGCCCACCTCGGCACGGATTACCCGAACGTGGTGCTGTTCGGCATTGACGACCCCTCCATTGGACGCCCCGACCTGCCCCATGCTGCCGACACGGTGCGTTGTGGTGCCTGCACAGACCCGCTGAGCTATGACCTAATAACCGTGGGGCACCTGGGGCACTGGCGCTGTAAGAACTGCGGCCTGCGTAGACCCCAGCCCCACATCAGCGCCCGCCGAGTGCACCTCGAGGGCCTAGATCGCCTAGCACTGACCATTACCGGCATCGACGGACCAGACAGCGCCGACCTGGAGGTAAGCGCCGGCCTCGGAGGCCTGCACAACGCCTACAACGTGACCGCGGCGGCGGCAGCAGCAGCAGCTTTAGGCGTGGAGCCCGAAGCCACTCGGATAGGCATCGCCGGCGTGCAGGCAGCCTTCGGACGGGCCGAACAGGTCGCCTTGGAGGGCCGCACGCTCCGCCTGCTGCTAGCCAAGAATCCCACCGGTGCTAATGAGAACATCCAATGCCTGCTGGCCGAGCCAGCGCCGCTGCAGCTGCTGGTGGTGCTAAACGACCGAACCGCTGACGGGCGCGACCCGTCGTGGATCTGGGACGTGGACTTCGAGGCGCTGTGGGGCCACATCGGCCGCGTGACTCTGGCAGGTGATCGCTGCTGGGAGCTAGCCCTGCGGTTCTCCTACGGCGGGCTGAGCCCCGACCGATTCCAGGTCTGCGAAAACCTGCCCGAGGCCCTAGACAGTGCCGTGGCCGCCACACCGCCTGGCGGAGTGCTGTATGCCTTGCCCACCTATACCGCCCTGCTGGACCTCCGGACCGAACTGGTGCACCGCCGCCACACCCACCACTTCTGGCACGAACAATGACCATCCCCACCGTGCGGCTCTGGCACCTGTACCCGCGGGAGATGAACATCTACGCCGACCGGGGCAACATCGCCGTGCTAACAAGTCGGCTGCGCTGGCGCGGCTTTGAGCTGGAGTTATACGAGGGCGGACCGGGCGAAGTTATTCCCAAAGGTGGGGTTGACCTGGTGTACCTCGGCGGCGGCCAGGACCGAGACCAGCTGACCGTGGCCTCCGACTTGAGTTCCAGCAAACGCCACGACCTACGAGCGTTGCTGGGCGACGGCGCCGTGGGGCTATTCGTATGCGGCGGCTACCAACTCGCCGGACACAGTTACCGCACCGCCGGGGTTACCAGTAGAGATACCAGAGGGGGTAGCAGGAGTACCGAAGGGGATATCAGCAAGAGCGTCGCCGGGAGTGCCGCCAAGGGTTGCACAGTCGAAGGTCTAGGCGTTTTAGACATCACAACCACAGCCGAGCCAATCCGACTGATCGGCGACATCGTGCTAGAGAGCAACCTAGGGCCCGGAGACCAACCAGCTCAGCTAGTCGGCTACGAGAACCATGCCGGGCGCACCACCCTGGCTGAAAGCGCCAGAGCACTCGGGCGGGTGCTGGTGGGTCACGGCAACAACGGCCGCGACCGTAGCGAGGGGGCGGTAGCCAACCGCACCGTTGGCACCTATCTGCACGGCCCACTACTGCCGAAAAATCCCTGGCTAGCCGATCTTTTGCTGAGCTGGGCGCTGGAGCACCGCTATGGCCGGAGCTTCGACCTGGATCCGCTGGAAGACCAACTAGAGCAGGCCGCAGATAAAGCCGCCAAAGCTGCCGTAGCCCGAGCCAACCGCCGCCGCTGAGCACTTAGGGTTCGCTTAGAGTTCGCTTAGGCCAGAGTTCCTCGCCGGCGAGGTCCTCGATGCGGTTAGGGTTAGCTTAGAGTTCGCTTAGGGTTAGCCCATGTCCGTCGAAGGCAACCCGCCCCCGGCTACCGACCAGGCCACCGAGGACGATCATCGGTTGGCTGGCGAACTCGCTAGCCGGGCTGGAGTTCTACTCGTTGAGTTGCGGCAGCGCTATCGGTTGAGCAGCGAACCCTTGAGCGCCGAGGACCAGACCATCGCCGACTCGCTGCGCGCCGAGGGTGACCGCCTCGCCCACGAGTTCCTAGCAGCAGAACTCGCAGAGGCTCGCCCGGCCGATGCCCTACTGTCCGAAGAGGCCCCCGACGACCGGCGCCGCCTTAGCACCGAGCGGGTCTGGATTATCGATCCTCTCGACGGCACCAACCAGTACGGCGAGTCTGGACGCATCGACTGGGCGGTGCACGTAGCTCTGGTAATAGGCGGCGTTCCGGCTGCGGGTGCGATAGCACTGCCCGCCGAGGCTGTCACCTATTCGACCAGCGACATGACTAATCCCCTGAAAGGGATTCGCTCGCCGAGCCGGCCCTACGCAACAGCTATTTGCGCGTCGCCGTCTTCAGGCGCTGGCCTGAAAGGGATCCGCGCGCCGAGCCGGACCTACGAAGCTGGCGAATATTCAGACAGCAACTACTCAGACAGCGGCACTATGCCTCCAGCTGCACCGGCTAAGCAGGCCTCACCGACAGATCCGACGGCGCTGGCCTTGGCAGACGGTGGCGACAGGCCTCGTCTCCGATTGGTAGCCAGCCGGAGCCGGCCTAACCCACATGCTGCAGCGATCGCCGCCGCCCTCGGCGCCGAGTTGAACTCCCTGGGATCGGTCGGTGCCAAGGTGGCCGAGGTGATCCGGGGGCGCGCCGACGCCTATATTCACTCTGGAGGCCACCACGAGTGGGACTCGGCGGCGCCAGTCGCCGTGGCCCGGGCGCTAGGACTGCACACATCCCGCCTCGACGGAGGGCCGCTGCGGTACAACCAGGCCGACCCTATCGTGGCTGACTTGCTGGTGTGTCGCCCAGAGATCGTCGAGGAGGTAGTCGCCGCCTATGCAAACTATGCAAGCTGCGAACTATCCAGGGCCGCAACCGTTGAACCGTTGCTAAAGCCGGGTTCTTAAGGTCGAGGAGCAAGACATCAATCGGGAGATCGCCAGAGGGAACGTGAACCGTTGCTAGAGCCGGGTTCTCAAGGTCGAGACTGAGTTAGGTCGAGACCTGAGTTTTATGCGCATCCTTGTAGCCCGCTGTACCGTGGACTACAAGGGGCGTCTAGCTGCCCACCTGGCTGAGGCGGTGCGCCTCATAATGCTTAAAGCCGACGGGAGCATTGCCGTTCACGCCGACGGTGGCGCCTATAAACCCCTCAACTGGATGAACCCACCTAATACCTTGAGCGAGGAATCCGACCGCTGGACGATCACCAACACCCGAGGCGAGAAGCTAGTCATCAACCTAGCTGAGGTGCTTTCCGATATCTCCCACGACCTCGGCGTGGATCCGGGGCTGCTCAAGGACGGTGTGGAGTCACACCTGCAAGAGTTGCTAGCGGCTAACCCTGCGGTGCTGGAGGAGGGCTACAAGCTGGTGCGGCGCGAGTACCCCACAGCCGTTGGGCCAGTAGATCTGTTATGTCGTGATGTAGCCGGGGTGGCCGTAGCGGTAGAAGTGAAGCGGCGAGGCGAGACCGCCGGCGTGGAGCAACTCAGCCGCTACCTGGAGTTCTTAAACGCCGACCCGGCGCTGCGCCCCGTGCGAGGTTTGCTAGTGGCCGAGGAAATCAGGCCACAGGCCCGGGTACTGGCCAAAGCTAGGGGCATCCAATGCAAGGTAGTGGACTACACCGCCCTGCGCAGCGATCAACCTCAGGATCTGAGACTTTTCTAACCCGTTCTCTGACCAGCCGAGGGGGGTACTCTTAGGACATAGCCACACCTGAACACCCGAACCCAGAACGGGGGCCTTCCGACGGCCATCGACGGAAACGCAAACGCCCTCGCTGGGGCCGGTTGCTGGCCATCTTGGGGGGTGCTCTAGCGATGGGATTTCTCGGGGTTTACATCGCCGATGTAGTGGTGAGATCGGGCCGATCTGTGCAAAATGTGGCCCTCGAGGGCGTCGACGTAGGTGGGCTGTCGGAGTCGGAGATCCGTAGCGAGGTCCAGAAACTGGCGGTCGAGTTCAACAACCGCAGCCTGCCGCTGCTTACCCCAACTGGCACCATTCCCGCTACAGCTGCCGAGCTGGGATTCAACCTAGATGTGGAGGCCAACGTGAGCGCCGCCCTGGCGGCTGGGCAGAAGGGGGCCTCCCCGATCGCCTGGGCTTCCTCGTTTTTCGGCGAGAACAACCTCAACGCCACCGTGAACTGGGATGAGCCGGTAGCAAAGCAGTTCACCGCAGAGCTAGAGCCGGTGGTGGTGCGCGAGTCCGTCGGTGCCAGCTTGGAGTTACAAAACGGCGTCTTCGTAGCAAAGCCAGGCGTCACCGGCCTGCAGGTCACCCCAGACGACATCAGGGAGGCGATCAGACAGGCGGCCGCGGCGCGCACGCTCCCGGAGGTGATAATCGTGGAGCCTTCCTCGACTGCGCCGCCGGGCACCCTTTTCAACCTTCAGGCCATCGCCGAGGACATCAATGCCCGCACGTCACGGGGAATCACCGTGTACGTCGAGGATACGATTCGGGACTTCTTACCTGCCGAAGTGCGCAGTTGGCTAACCGTTACACCCGCCGACCCGCCGGTCATCGACCTGGACGCTGACTATGTGACCGAGGTAATCGAATCCCGACTGGCGAACATTGCCGTGGCCGGCGACCCTGGCAGGTTCGACATCGTGGACGGAGCGCCAGTAGCAGTCGACACCCGGCCCGGCCGGCGCTGCTGTGCCCCCAAAGCCGGCGAGACGGTCCTTAGTGCTCTGCAGTCAGGGTTCCACGAGATCCGACTGCACCTAGCCGACGTAGCCGACAGCGAGGGCGACCTCATAGCCCAGACCGGAATCCGCGAGCTAGTGGGCGAGTTCACCACTCACTACACCCCCGGCCAGACCCGGGTAACCAACATCCGCCGCATTGCCGAGCTGGTTCAGGGAGCGATCATTAGCCCTGGCGAAACTTGGTCGGTAAACGACTACGTGGGACGCCGCACCACAGCTAAAGGATTTGTGCCCGGCGGCGTTATCTATTTGGGGAAGTTCCAGCAGGATGTGGGCGGCGGGGTGTCGCAGTTCGCCACCACCCTGTTCAACGCTGCCTTCTTCGCCGGGCTGGACTTCGGCGAGTACCAGGCTCACTCCATCTACCTCAGCCGCTACCCCTACGGGCGCGAGGCCACGATCTCCTATCCACACCCAGACCTGCAGCTAATAAACAACACTCCCTATTCGGTGCTGCTGTGGCCCACCTCGACTGAGGATTCGGTCACCGTGCAGATCTACAGCACCCGCCACATGACCGTGGAGCAGAGCAACCAGTGGACCGAAGAGCGGGACCGCTGCTTGGAGGTATTCACCGAGCGCACGCGCACATTCGACGACGGCAGTTCCACCACCGACATTGTCAAGGCCCTATACCAGCCAGCTGAGGGCCTGAACTGCCAGGGCCTACCATTCGTGGCCCCGCCGGACTGCGCCCCCGGCGAGGGACCAGTGGACAGCGATAACGACGGCTGGGTGGAGTCGTGTAGGGCGCTTTGCCCAGTGCCGGCGACCGCCGGTGGAGACACGGCGGGGTCGGTAGCCGACAACGACGGGAACTGCGTGCCAGTGTGCAGCACGGAGCCTGGGGGCGAGACAGTCCCGGGATGCGTCCCGCTGTGTGGACCCACCGACCCCGGCGATGACGAAGACGCGCTCAGCAACTGTGTCCGATCCGAGGACGTTCCCCGCCAGCCAGCCTCCGCCGAGCCACCGGCCAACAACGAGAACGCCGACAATGAGAACGCCAACAATGAAAACGCCGAGAATCCCGCCGAGACCGAGGCAATCCCTCTGGAAGACGACAGCAACCCGGACAGCGAAAACGACAGCAACGAGAACAGCTAAGACAACAGAGACGAGACCTCAGCCCCTGGCAACCCGGCGGTCACCGGAGCCGCGTGACAAGCCAGTCCAGGGGCAGGCGGCTTCGCTAGTAACTCTAGTAACGCGGGTTTTAGTGTCTTGCTCCGGTCTGGGGAGCGGGGAGGCTTCCCCAGTAACCCCAAATAACAAGCCATGAAGCCGCTGAGCGCCGATGTAGCCGTGGTAGGAGCCGGCCCCGCTGGTACCGCTGCGGCCATCACGCTGGCACGTGCCGGTCGCCGGGTCGTCTTACTGGATCGATCTTCGTTCCCCCGAGATAAGTACTGTGGCGACGGGCTGACTACTGGAGCGTTACGGCTGCTAGAGCACCTCGGCCTGGAGCCCAGCTCGATCGCCTCCTGGCAGGCGGCTTCGAACCTTGTGATCCGGGCTCCGGGGGGCTTGGAGGTGAGCTACCCGTTCAGCCGGCGCAGCCAGTTCGCCGCCACGGCCCAGCGCTGGGATCTGGACGAGGCTCTAGTAAAGCTGGCCCGCGAGGCGGGTGCCGAAGTGCTGGAGGGCTGCGCCTGCGAGGGACTCACCACCAACGCCGACCGGGTGGTGCTGAAGCTGGCGACATCTGGCAGGTTGCAAGCCCGCTACGCCATAGCCGCCGATGGCATGTGGTCACCGGTGCGTCGCATGCTAGGTTTATCGCTGCCGGCCTACCGGGGAGACTGGCATGCCTTCCGCCAGTACTACACCCACGTAGACCCCCAGTTGTCAACCACGCTGCGAGTGTGGTTTGAACCCGAGATTCTGCCGGGCTATGTCTGGGCATTCCCGCTGCCGGGTGGGTTGGCCAACATGGGCTTTGGCGTCTCCCGCTCTACTCACCAAACTGGCAGCCTGTCGCGCCTCTGGGACCAACTGCGCAGTCGCCCCCATATCGCCGCCACGCTGGGATCCCAAGCCACGCCCGCTGACCGGCCCCGGGCCTGGCCTATCCCTACCCGCCTCGGCGACTTGCCGTTAGCCAATAAGAGGGTGCTGTTCTGCGGCGACGCCGCAGGGATGGGCGACCCCATGACTGGCGAGGGCATAGGCCAGGCTCTGCTAAGCGGGCTGCTAGCCGCCGAGGCCCTAAACACCGCCGGAGCAGAAGACGAGGCAGCCGTCCGCAGCCACTACCGCTCGGGTGTCGCCCGATATCTGCAGCGAGACTTTCGCTTCGCCCGCTGGCTGGGCAAGGCGCTACGCAGTCCGGCAGGATGCAACGTGGCGGTCCGGCTCTCGGGGGCAACACCTTGGACCCGCCGCAACTTTGCCCGCTGGCTGTTCGAGGACTATCCCCGGGCTCTAGTGCTGACCCCCGACCGCTGGCAGCGTGGCGCGTTAGGTGGCGGCGCCTACCAGGAACAATAGAGGACAACTGGTGTCAAGACGACCGGTGGCACCGCAGGCGGGACAGCCGCCTTTTCGGGTATTAGTGGCATGGCGGAGGCTTGGCCGCCGGTTGGTGTGACGGTAATCGTATTCGCTTCAGCGTCGATGGTGACGCTGGCCGCCGGGGTGGTAGATGTCCAGCGTGCAGCGCGGCGAGTAGATGCGGATTGGCCGTTCGGGCGTGGCGTAGTAGGCGCCTTGTGGTGGTAGGTATAGGCCGGTTGGCAGGTCTAGTGCTGTCGTCATGCTTGCTCCTTTGTCGCTAGTTGCTGCCTAATCCCCACCTGGGGCTTATTAGGCCCGTAGCGTTGTCCCTGATGAAATCAGGGTCGTCGCTAGGCAGGAGGGACATCCGGCCGAAACCGTTCACCCATATGCCGTGGGGGTAGGAATAGTTGTGTCGATCAAGGCAAGCGACTTCGGCGGGGCTTACCTGCCAGCTGGTTATGTTGCACGCTTCGATAGCCCCCATCGTCGCGCCGGTGCGCAAGGTGGCTAGTTCTGCGCGGGCTGCTTGTAGCGCCACTTCAGTATCGACCCACGCGTTGTAGTTGTGTTGTGACAGCTCTTTGACTTCAGCTAGCCGCCGGTCGTTGCTGCCGTCCAGCTCGCCGGTGACGGCAAGCGTGATCAGCACGGCCAACGCTGCCACAACGGCGTACTTCAATCAAGGGGCGCTTAGTGTCTGGCGTCATGTTTGCTCCTTTGTCGCTAGTTGCCACGATTGGCGTCGAATACGCCCATAGCGCCACGCTGGGCGCTAGGGCTAGGGGTAGTAGGGGTTGGCGCTAGGATTGCCATTCTGGGCGTTCTAATGCAAGCGCCGGCAAGTAGTGCAATCGACCACCCAGACATTGTTGCGGTGGTCTATATGTAGTTCGTGGTTGTGGTGAAAGTTATGGCGTAGCAGGCACAACGTTTCGGCGAGCGTTATCTGCACGGCGGCTACATTGCATAGTTCTATGGCGGCTGGCGGTTGAATAGTCGTAGTCGTGGTAGTGGTAGTAGTGGTGGTTGCGGCTGTTGTGGTAGGTGGTATGACTACGCGTTGGCCGTATACCAGCGTGGCTGTGACGGGGGTTGGTTGGACTATCGCCGCAAGCGTGCTGTTGTCGTTATCGTCGCCGGCTGTCCAGTGTTGGATAGGAACAACCAGCAGCGCGCCAGCGCCGGCTAACGCCAATAGGCGAATAGCAGTGTGACAGTCGCGGTCGCAAGCAACGGTGAAAACTAGAACGCTAGCCAATACAACCACCAGCACGTGCCACGTCATCGGCTAGCCGTCACTGTTGCGGCACGTACCATTGCCAGCCGTAGTTGTCCGCGTGATCCATAGGGTCGCGGCCAGCATCGTCGGCTAGATCTAAGTCGTAGCCGGCGGCTTCGGCTAGCACAAAGAACGCGGCTTTGCGGTTGCCGTATTCGCGCCCGCCGGAATGGGCGTAGTCTTCGCGGCATTCCCGCCAACGTTCCGCTACTTCCCTGCCGTACTTCTTGGCCCGCCCAGGGTCGGCTAGGAACTTGTCCACCTGCCGTTCTAGGGCTACTACATCGCCGCCCGTCATAGGCCCTGGCGGCCCGTTAGGCGTTTCGCGCCGCCAAGCCTCATAGGCCTGCTTGCGGGCAGCTTCTTCGGCTATGGCTTCGGCTTGCTGCCGCTGCCGTTGCCGGTTAGCGCCAACAGTGTCAGCAACGATTAGCGCTAAACTGCCAACCACTACTGCCACTAGCACTACCACTAGCACTAAAGCCATTCCACTTATTGCCGTAAAGCGTCTTCGTAGTTGTCGGCGAAGTTGTCAGCGAATTGGCCTATGTTTTCGTGATCGTCGGTGTCGTAGCCGGCTTGTTGGGCGGCCAGATTGAATGCAGCGTAGGCGCGCCACCACGGGTCTTTTTGCTTAGCTTTAGGGCATAGCTTTTCGTAGTCACGTCTAAGGCTGCCTTTAGCCGTACCGTCACCTAAAGACCCAAGTATGTTCATAGCGGCTTCTTCTATGGCGTCAGGGTCGCTTCGTTCCTGGCGTATTTGCTTGGCGTAATCTTCGCCGTACGTGGTGGCATAGTTGTGGACTGGTGGGATGTCAGCATCAAAGCCCATTTGATGGGCGCAAACAATGAACGCCGCCGCCGCTGTGCGAGTAGCGTCATCATGCTCATCGGGCGGGCATAACTTTAGGAACATCTTCTTTAGATCGCGCGGCGCTTTGCCGCTATTCGAAGTAACCAAAAACGCTTCGGCGTACGGGACAGTCAGTTGACCAAGACCTCCTCGGGCTCGGCCGACAAGAGCAGTCGCAAGTCCAGCAGAAGGTCTGTGAACTCGGTGCGCGACACCAACTCGCGCATGCCGATCTCGCCCAGCTTGCCGTCGATGAGCGCCAGAGCTTGGGCGGTGTTGGTGGAATCCTCAGAAGCGGAGGACTCGGTGTCGGGGGTTACGACTTTGGGCGTGGCGACTTTGGGCATGATCCGATCCTCTCGTCTCGCACCGGCAACGCTGATATCGCCGGCCAGCGCTTGCCCGCAACAGGTCGGCGACCATCCGGTTCCGATGACTTCGGGGGTCCTGGCTGTCCTTCTCTAGGGTTCTAGTGACACAGTATCGGACAAGGGTACGACATGGGCAGAGAGCCGAGCATTTCCGTTTACGAATCTCGGGCTCAAGAGTGGACGCAACTGCGCACGCGCCAATACGTCGACCGGCTGGAGCGCTTCGCCGCCCGGCTGAAAGTCGATGCCGGTGCCGATCCCTATGCCGGCGCAACAAGCGAGAGGCACGAGAACGCCCAAGTTAGGAACCCCGGTTCTACAGGCCGCGAACCTGCTCGCGGACCTGCTTACGAACCCGCTGTTGGCTTCAAGCCTCTGGCGACCCAACCGCCGGTTGCCGACCTGGGCTGCGGGCCGGGATGGCACGTGGCTGGACTGCCGCAGCCAGTGCTGGCACTAGACGCCAGCCGAGCAATGCTAAAGACGGTCACCGGGGCGATGCGAGTAGCCGCCGACCTCCGGGCTTTGCCGCTGCGGAACCGCTGCTTGAGAGCCGCTTGGGCCTCGCGCTCCTATATCCATTTGGCCCGGGCCGAGCTGCCCCTAGCGCTAGCTGACCTCCACCGGGCTCTGGTTCCCGATGCCGCCGTGGAGTTGCACCTGTTAGCTGGCGACTCCGAATGGGAACAGCGACCCGACGATGACTTCCCGGGTCGGCGGTTTTCCTGCTGGCCCGAGGCGTGGCTCCGTGACGTGCTGGTGGGTGCCGGCCTCGCCGTCGAGGGGATCGAGCAGCGCGGCGAGGTTCTGCTGGTAGCTGCCCGTCGTCTGCACACTCTGGCCGACACAGTGGCGCCGGGAATGCGCATGCTGGTCTGCGGATTGAATCCCAGCCTGTATGCCGCTGAGGCAGGCGTGGGTTTCGCCAGCGGCTCTAACCGGTTCTGGCCAGCCGCCCTGGCCGCCGGACTGGTGAGCCGCGACCGGGATCCCCGCCACGCCCTAGTAGCCCACCATCTTGGCATGACCGACCTAGTCAAACGGCCCACCCGCCGGGCCGCAGAGCTGAGCACCGCTGAGTACGCAGAGGGTCTGGGGCGCCTTGAGCGCCTGACGGAGCGGCTCCAGCCCGGCGTGGTGTGCTTCGTGGGCCTAGCCGGCTGGCGGGTTGCGGTAGACCGCCGAGCCACCACCGGTACCCAGCCCCGCAGTATCGGCGGCCGGCCCGCCTACCTCATGCCCTCTACCAGCGGCCTCAACGCCCAAAGCAGCCTGGCCGAACTCACCGGCCACCTCCAAGCCGCGGCCTCGCTAGCCGACGCGAACCCTTAGCCAGGATCGTTGGGATGGTGCGCCAGCGGGATGACTTTGATGTCGAGCCAGGGGAAGAACGGCAGCGAGGCCAAGGCTTCGTGCAACTCCGCGGGTGAAGCGGCGCGCCACAGTCCCCAGTTGGCCCAACGCCCCGGCACCCGCCACAACCGACGAATGACACCCGCCTCTACCAACTCCTGCCCACGAGCACGTTCGGCAGAAATAAGTTCGTCGCGCCTGGTGGGATCGCCTTCGGGCGGCCAGTTGACCTGGATATAAACCAAATACTCGGTTGTTTCACTCACCTAGATCACTCACCTGGGTCACACACCTAGGTCACTCACCTGGGTCACTCATCTGGGTCACTCACCTAGGTCACTCACCTAGATCACACACCTAGATCACTCACCTGGGTCACTCATTGCTGGTCTCCTCCCGGTAGCCGGCCGGTTGGTCCCCATCTGGCAACTCCGCCAACACCTCGGCGGTATCGGCTCCTAATGGGCGTCCGACGAACGACACTTGCCCGGGTGTGCGTGACAGGCGTGGCGCCACAGCTTGCATCACGATGTCTTCAACGGTGGTGAACAACCCGCGCTGGCGGAAGTGCTCATCAGCAAACAGGTCGGCCATCGTGTAGACGGGCGCAATAGCCGCGTCGGCCTCCTCGAATAGCCGGATCACCTCGTCCGAGGGCCGCTCAGCAATCCAGCCCGAAACCAGCGACTCCAGAGCTTCGCGGTTCTCGAAGCGTCTAGTGAAGTCCGTGAACCGCTCATCTGAGCCCGCGCCAATGAGGTTCAGCACCCGATTCGCCACGGTGTCGCTTGAGGCCGAGAGTGCCACCCACTCGCCATCGCTGCACTGGTAGGTGCCCCTGGGCACCGAGTAAGGAATGCCGGCACCCAGGCGAGGCTGCTCGTAGCCCAAGTGGGCGAACGCCGAGGGCAGAGGACCCATGATGTGCATCACCGACTCCACCAGCGAGAGATCCACCACCTGTCCCCTGCCGCTGAGGCGCGCCTCCCACAGCGCCGCCAGAGCACCAAAGGCACCCAGCGTTCCAGTTAGTTCGTCAGTGAGCGCAACCGGCGGTAGCAGCGGTTGCCCGTCGGCCTCACCGCTGATCGATGCGTAGCTACTCAGCGCCTCGGCCAGAGTGGCAAATCCGGGCCGCTGGGCATAGGGGCCACTCTGGCCAAAGGCGGATATGCGCAAGATCACCAGGCGCGGGTTGCGCTTGTGCAGCACGGCAGGCCCCAGGCCGAGCGCCTCCAACTTGCCGGGCCGCAGATTCTCCACCAGCAGATCGGCGGTATCGATCAGTCTCAGCATGGCCGCTAGCCCCTCGGGGGTCTTGAGGTCCAGCACCACGGACCGCTTGTTGCGCCCTGCCAGCTTCCAGAAGTAGGAATCCGGGTCGCTATCGGGCGGACGCCACCCCAGTCGGCGGACCGAATCACCGCTCGGCGCTTCCACCTTGATGACATCGGCACCGAAGTCGCCGAACAGTCGAGCCGCACCCGGACCGGCGATCACCGTCGCCATGTCCACTACGCGAATATCCGCTAACGGCCCCCGGCCATGCTCACCGTCGACTGGCGCCGCCTGCTCAGCTGCCATCTGGGGATCTGCCATCTGGGGATCTGCGCAGATGAAGCTGCCTGCGTAGCCACTCCAGAGTGACTCGATTGAACTCGTCGGGTCGCTCCATGCCCGAGAGATGCCCGGCGCCCTCAAAGATATGGAAATCCGAGCCCGCCAGAGCCTGGTGGATCTCCTCTGAGCACTGCACCGGTAACACGACATCCATCTCGCCAACAGTCACCAGGGCGGGGGCAGAGACCTTGTGGGCCTCGGCCCGCATGTCATAGGAGAGGTTCGCCTGGATCTGGCCCAACAAGCCGTCGTAACTAGCGGCGTTGGCCCGCATATGGTCCAAGATCCCCATGAGCATCTCGAAGTTACCGGACATAAAGCTAGGGCTGATGAGCATCGGCAGCGTGGCGGCGTAGTAGTGCTCCACCCCACCGCTGACCAGGTGCGCCTTTAGCAGACCGAGGGAGAACTCACTAAAGCCAGCGGTGCCCAGCCATGAGGAGTGCAGCTGAAGCGATAGCACCCGATCGGGGATGTCGGCCGCCATGCGCAGAGCAATGGCGCCGCCTAGCGACGAGCCCGACAGGTGCGCAGCCTGGACACCAAGGGCGTCCATAAGATCGAAGGTATCTCTGGCCATGCTCTCAACGGTGTAAGGAGGCGGGGTGGTTTCGCTGCGCCCTACCCCCCGACCGTCGAAGATCACGCAGCGCACCTCTGGCTTATAAGCCCGAACCTGCGGCAGCCAGCGGGTACCGTCGGCGCCGGTACCCCGGATAAGCACCAGCGTCGGCAGCGACTCATCGCCGTGGCTCTCATAGTAAATGCTGGTCCCGTCTCTGACGGTGGCGTGCGGCATGGCTTATTCCTCTAGGTTCGGTTAGGTTCGGGGTTCTAGGTTCGGTGTGATCGGCACAATCGGTGCCTCGGCTCCCAACACGTGCTGGACAACGCCTGCCACGCGTATGGCTACGTCTTCCCGCCGGCGCCCTGAGGTGAACTGCATACTCACGGGCAGGCCGTGAGCGTCGAAACCAACTGGGACCGCAACAGTGGGCAACCCGGTGAGATTCTGCGGCACGGTAAATCCCATAACCACCTCCCGGAGTGGCCGCCGCTGACCATCAACCATCACCGCGTCCGGATCTCCCACCGCCGGCGGTCCGACAGCCGAGATCGGCGTGAGCAGCACATCTAGCGACTCGAAGGCTCGATCGAACGCCCAGATGAACTCCCTACGGCGCTGGCGGGATGCCAGATAGGCCCCCAAGGTCACCTCAGACGCAAGCTCGAGGCGTCGGCGTACATCGGCCCCGTAGTCCTCAGCACGCTCGGGGAACAGACCAAGTTGCCGGCTGTGCACGTCATACGCCTCGGCCATCTGCAACGGAATGAACGCGGCCAGCATGTCCTCCGAAGTTGGTAGATGGATCTCGGTAATGACCGCGCCAGCTTCTCGCAGCACCGCACAGGTGCGATCAAACCCGGCAGTGGTTGACTCTCCCCAAGGCACAGAGCCGTCCAACGCGGGCGCAATACCCACACGGACACCGGCCAGACCTTCGCCGCCTTTGTCAAAACCAGCGGGATTAGGTCCAGGCCCAGGGGTCAGCGGATCGGCCAGCGTTGCTGGATCACCCGAATGTGGACCGCACATCGCAGCCAGCATTGGCCACAGGTCCTGCACCCGGCCGGCAACCACGCCCGGAGTGTCCAACGTTGGCGCCAGAGCTGCGCCGCCGGCCCGGCTTATTCGCCCAAAGGTGGGCTTGACGCCTGCCACACCACAGAAGGTCGCAGGGATACGCACCGAACCTCCGGTGTCGCTAGCCACCGCTGCGGGAACCATCCCGGCGGCAACCGCCGTCGCCGAACCCCCGCTGGAGCCACCCGGCACTCGATTGATATCCCACGGGTTGCGCGGGCTGGCTCTATGGGGGTGTTGCGAGGTGATCCCCCAACCGAACTCATGCGAGCGAGTAACGCCAACAATCACCGCACCAGCCGACCTCAGGCGCCGCACCAGTTCGGCGTCAGTGTCGGAAACTCTGCCTGCTAACACGTCCGAGCCGTAGTCGCCGACTGCGCCGGCCACGTCGAACAGCTCCTTGATAGCCACCGGCACGCCGTGCAGCGGGCCGCGGGATTCGCCCCGTCGCAGTTCGGTGGTTCGCTCGGTCGCCTCGGCCGTCGCCTGCTCGGCGGCAACCTCGGCGAATGCTCCTAGCTTCCCGTCCAGGCGCTCGACTCTCGCCAGCGTGGCCGCCAGCACTTCCGAAGGGTCCGTCTCGCCGGCGGCGTATAAGGCGCCAAGCTGCGCAACCGAGAGCCCGGAAGTGTCCATGCCAGGGGGTGCCGGGGTCAGACCGCGGGAATCCCTGGGATTTCGGGCACCGCTTGGTAGCCGGCCCGGTCCAGTGACGGCACGCCGCCTAGGACCCAAAGAATTACCATGTCCTCCTCGCCGATGGATCCGGCCGAGTGGGCTGTGTTGACAGGAACGAAGATCACATCGCCCGGTCCTATGGAGTAATACTTGTCGCCCACTCGGTGCCAACCCCGGCCCGACAGCACAATCACGACCTCCTCGGCATCTGGGTGCAGGTGGTGCTCGTGGGTGCCGCCACCGCCGGGGTAAACCGTCTGCCCCACCATCACCTTCTCCGAGCCTTGCCGAGCGTCGGAGACCAGCGTGCGCACATCGAGGTGGTCGAATGCGGTGCCCGTGAGGTCGTCGAGCGGCGTGGTGTCGGCCCGGACGACGTACTCAAGCGGATCACATCGGGCCATGGGCGAAGTATAGAACTATGGTTGTGACTGCCCGGGGGCTGCCAGGAGGAGAACCGTGAGAGGCCACGGCGACACAACAGCGGTTCAGAGTGCTCCGGGACACAGCCCGAGACACGTTGCCGGAGATCAGGACAGCGCCACTGCTGTGCGCACCTCTCCGCTGACCGCCGAGGAGATCACCAGCTTTTACACGAAGGGCTACCTCCGGCCGGGCAGGATCTTCGGCGACGAACAGGTGGAGTCGCTGCGTGACCTCGTCGGGCGCCTAACCCACCAGGAAGAGCAGGCCGGACGGCGCTACGACCTGCTGGACCCAGCCCTATGGCCCGAGGTGAAGCGGCCCGAAACAGAAAACAGCCCCGAAACAGAAAACAGCCCCGCAAAAAACAGCACCGCGAAAAACAGCAAGGGTGAATCGGTTGAGGCCAGCAGCCCAGCGTCGCCGGCTCCCCGTGACCCAAAACAGAGCTTTGATTTCCTGTTCAACCTGTGGCTCACCGACGACAACTTTCGAGCCGCCGTGTTCAACCCCACGATGGCTCGCTGGGCAGCGCAGTTGCTCGGCACCACCAGCGTGCGACTACTGGAAGACAACGCGCTAAACAAGGCACCCAGCCCACACGAACTGCGCTGGCACCAGGATTACTCCTACTGGCCGCTCGCCCAAGCCAACGCCGTGACCGGCTGGGTAGCCCTGGATCACACCACTGCTCACAACGGTGCGATGCTCATGGCCTGCGGCAGCCACCATCTCGGCGAGCGACTGCCGGTGGTGTTCGGCACTGGCACCTCCTACCTGCGCGAGTCCCGCCCAGTCAGCGTCGCTGAGATTGGGGACCCCGAGGCGCTAGGGCTGCCGGTGGAAGTTGTAGAACTATCCCCTGGCGAGGTGTCGCTGCACTCGGCGCTGACCTGGCACGCCTCGGGCCCGAACCGCTCTGATCGGGGTCGCCGCGCCATGGTGGTGCGCTACGTAGCCGACGGCACTATTTGGTTGGGCGCTCAGCGCTACGAGTACAACTACACAGACGAGGAGGTCGGCCTGGCCCCCGGTGACCCGATCGGCGGCCGCTACTTCCCTGTCATCCCCTTCTGAGGCCCAGCCACGAGCCCCGAGAGGAATCCCATGATCCACCACCCCACCTTCAGCCCCGGCGGTAGCTCCGATGGCTTGCGGCGGTTCGACGCCGCCCGTGTGCTCCCCTGCGAGGATCACACGGTGTTGACCGATGCCAGCGTCGTAGTACGTGACGACCTCATCGAATGGGTAGGAGCCCGAGCCGAACTCCCGGTGGCCTATCGGGATCCGGCGGTCCCGGTGATCGACAACGGAGAGGCCACGATCATGCCCGGCCTCGTGGACGGTCACATGCACATCAGCTTCGGCGAACCGCGCACCGAAGAGGAGTTGTTTATCTACACCCCGGCGCCTTACCGAGCCATCCGGGCCGCCATCGACGCCGAGAAGGTGCTGCTGGCTGGGGTTACCGCCGCCTGCGACCCTGGCGGCCCCAACGGCGTAGCTCCGGCGGTGCGCGACGCCATAGACGGAGGCTTGGTGCAAGGTCCCCGACTCTCAGCCGCGGGACGCCAGATCACCACGCAACTGGGCATAGGCGACACGCTGCCCCGTTGGGTGGATGTGCACGAGTCCTCCTTCGGCGCCCTGGTGACCAGCAACGACGACCTCCGCCAGGAGATCCGCAACCAGGTGAAGGACACCGTGGATCTCATCAAGATCGCCGGCTCGGGCCCGGGCACCACGGAGTTCGCTGCCTTCAGCCGCGACGAGTTGGCGTTGGCGGTAAGCGAGGCGCACCGGCTGTGCCGACCCGTGACTATGCACGCCCGCTCCCGCCAGTCGGTGGCCGACGCCGCCGCGGTGGGAGTGGACTGGATCATGCACGCCTCCTATATGGATACTGCCACCTTGGAGGTAGTACTGGAGAAGCAGATCCCGCTACTGCCTGCCATGACGCTGCTGGTAAACAGCCTGGAGGCACCCGAAGTTCGCCCTTTCGCAGCCGACGCCATGAAGCACGAACTGGACGCCGCTGTGACGATTCTCTCCAAGGCCCACGCGGCCGGCGCCACGCTCATCGCCGGCTCCGAAACTGGCTTCGCGATGACCCCCTACGGTGAGTGGCACACCCGGGAGATGGAGTTGTTTGTGAGCCATCTGGGCATGACCGACATGGAGGCGCTGCTGTGCATGACCCGAAACGCGGCGCTGTCGGTGCCCCGGGATCGGGGCATGGTAGGCACGCTGGCGCCCGGCAAGTATGCCGACCTGCTGGTGGTGGACGGCAGCCCCGACAGCGACGTGCGCATCCTCGGCGACCGCTCGCGACTGCTATGCGTCGTCAAAGCCGGGGTGGAGGTCAGCCCATCGGGGCGCTCCAACCAGGTTCGGCAGCGCTTCGAGCAGGCTCGCCGCTACACATCTCAGCTATATACCCGAGATGAACGCTGACCGACCGTCGCTTATCGAACTGGCCGATCTCAGTGGCCGGGTGGCTGTGGTCACCGGAGCCGCCCGGGGTTTCGGCGCCGCCATCGCCGATCGTCTTGCCGAAGCTGGGGCCACGGTGGTGCTAGCAGACTTGCGGCTCCAGGAGGCCCAAGCCACTTCAGACCGGATAGTTGACCGCACCGGCGCCCCCTGTGTCGCCCAGCAGCTAGACGTGACCGATGAGATGTCTATCTCCAAGGCGTTCGAGGGCTGGCATAACACCTGGGGCACCATCGACATCCTCGTGAATAACGCTGGCGTGTTCTCCAACCACTTGGCCCATGAGATGCCAGTGGCCGAGTTAGACCGAATCCTCAGCACCAACGTGCGGGGTGCCTACCTCTGCACCAAGGCTGCCCTGGGGCAGATGAGGGCCGCCGGTCGAGGTGTGATCGTCAACGTGGCCTCGGTGGACGCCTTGTCTACATCGGCAGAGGGGCTGACGCATTACACCACCTCCAAACACGCCATCGCCGGCATGACCCGCTCTTTCGCCGTGGAAGCAGCACCGCTGGGGGTGCGAGTAAACGCTGTATGCCCCGGCGCGGCGATGACCGAAGGGGCAGTGGAGATCCTGACCGGAGGGCAGGAAACGGGCATCGATGTGGAAGCCCAATGGGATGGAATCGTAGATCGCACTCCGCTCAGACGACTCTGCGAGGTAGACGACGTAGCGCGGGCAGTGGTTTTCTTGGCTTCAGACATGGCCGCCTTCGTGACCGGGGTGCTGCTGCCGGTTGACGGCGGAATCCTCATCCAACCCTTGGAGGGCTATGTCCCTCACAGCGAGCATCCCTGAGTTAGCACCCCTGAGTTAGCACCTAACCCCTGCCAGACACGCCAGACGAACTCGCCAAGCCCCGTCCACCCATCGTTCTGGTTAGGGTCGGAGTCCAGGCGACCCAAACCCCGTCCGTGCGGTGCTCGAAGTAATCCTCCCGAAGACAGGGATATACGAGGGCGACGTGACGCTCATCGAGTGGCTGGTCCCCGAAGGCGGCGAGGTATCCGTCGGCGATCCGCTGTTCCTCATGGAATCTGAGAAGATCGAGTTGGAGATCGAGTCCGACACCGCTGGCTGGCTGCACCAAGAGGCCGAGGCGGGTCTCGAGGCGCCGATCGGTACCCGCATCGGTGCCATTGCTGAGACCCAGCAGGAACGCGCCGCCCTGTGCAGCCCGTAAACCAGACCGCAGGCCGCGTGGATTCCGCTACCCCGTCGCCCACCGAACGGGAGGTACTGCTAGCCGGTCTGGGGATGATGGTGCGCATCCGCAGCTTCGAGGACCGGGTGCAGCGGGAGTTTGCCCGCGGCGAAATGCCCGGGTTCGTGCACACCTACCACGGTGCCGAGGCAGTAGCCACCGGCGTATGTGCCCACCTAAACGATGAGGATCTGATCACCAGCACACACCGCGGCCACGGACACTGCATCGCCAAAGGCTGCAACCTCGACGGCATGGTGGCCGAACTTTACGGGCGGGAGACCGGTCTGTGCGCTGGTCGGGGCGGCTCGATGCATATCGCCGACTTCAGCCGGGGCATGCTGGGCGCTAACGCCATAGTGGGCGGGGGCATCGCCCTGGCCACGGGTGCGGCGCTGGCCGCTGAGGTGCTCGACGACGGCCGGGTGGCGGTGGCCTTCTTCGGCGACGGCGCCGCCAACCAGGGGGTGCTGCACGAGTCGCTGAACTTGGCAGCCATCTGGCGCCTGCCGGTGATCTACGTGTGCGAGAACAACGGCTGGGCCGAATCCACACCAGTGAGCTATTCCACAAGCGTCCGCGACATCGGATCCCGGGCTGGCGCCTACGGCATCGCCGGCGTGACCGTCTCCGGGGAGGACTACGAGGCCGTATACACCGCAGCCGGGGAGGCCGTCCGTCGCGCCCGAGCAGGCGAGGGACCCACCTTGCTGGAAGTGCAGTTGGCGCGTATTCGCGGCCACTTCATCGGTGACCCCCAACAGTACAGGCCCCGAAGCCAGCGCCAGGAGGCCCGCCAGCGCGACCCGGTGGCGCTGCTAGCCCAGCGCCTCGGTGAGGACGTGGCGACGCACCGCGCGGCCGTGGGGCAGGAGATCGACGCCGCCTTCGAGTCGGGCACCGCGGGCGCCTGGCCTGATGTCGCCACCGTAGAGCGAGACGTTTACGCCCCCGATCCGCCGCAGAAAGCGCCGAGGACCGCACCCCCAGCCGAACGGGAGATCACCTTCCTCCAGGCGGTGAACGAGGCCCTCCACCAGGCGATGCAAGCCGACCCTCGGGTGATCCTGCTGGGCGAGGACATCTCCGGAGGCGCTGGCCTCGGCGGGGAACACGAGGGCGCCATGGGAGGCACCTTCGGCGCGACTCGGGGCTTGTTGCAGGCTTTCGGCCCGGCGCGGGTGCGCGACACGCCGATCTCTGAGGCGGGCTTCGTAGGTGCGGCCACCGGTGCCGCCCTGGCCGGGCTGCGCCCAGTGGTAGACGTAATGTGGGCCAGCTTCGCAGCCTTGTGCTTTGATCAGGTATTTAATCAGGCCGCCAAGATGCGCTACATGTTCGGCGGTCAGACCTCAGTGCCGCTGGTGCTGCGTATGGCCGTAGGTGCCGGTTTGCGCTCCGCAGGCCAGCATTCCGACACCCTGTACTCCGTCTTCGCCGGGATACCGGGGCTGAAAGTGGTGGTGCCGGCCACGCCCGCCGACGCCAAGGGGCTGTTACTAAGAGCCATTGCCGACGACAATCCGGTGGTGTTCCTCGAACACATGGGCCTCTATCGCACCCGGGGGCCGGTAGCGCAAGAGGCCTACGAGGTAGCGCTAGGTCAGGCTGCATGCATACGGCCCGGCGATGACGTGAGCCTCGTGGCTGTCGGCGAGTGCACGCTGCGGGCCTTATCAGCTGCCGAGCAACTGGCCGCAGCTGGCGTTTCGGCAGAGGTGATAGATGTTCGCACTATCGCCCCGCTGGATACCGAGACTATCTGTGCATCGGTGGCGCGTACCGGGCGGGCCGCGGTGGTGGAAGAGAGTCCCCGCCGCTGCGGTCTGGCCGCCGAGATAGCCGCAGTTATCAGCGAGAACACTTTCGACTCTCTCAGTCATCCAGTCGCCAGGGTTACCGCAGCCAACTCCCCTGTGCCGTTTAGCCCACCGCTGGAGGATGCCTACCTGCCTACCGCCGAGGCCATAGTCGCCGCGGTAGACGCCATGACCTGAAATCTTGCCCGCCAGCGCCGCGCTTCTAGGCTGAGGCGGCATCCGAGGAGGCAGCTATGCGCTGGTCAAAATTGTTCGTCCCCACGCTGCGCGAGGCGCCGGCAGAGGCCGAAGTAGCAAGCCACAGCCTGCTGCTGCGAGCCGGGTTTATCCGCCAGCTGCACTCGGGTCACTACTCGCTGCTTCCGCTAGGCCTGCGGGTGCACGAAAAGGTGGCGGACATCGTGCGGCAAGAGATGGACGCCATCGGCGCTCAGGAGTTGCTGCTGCCAGCTATGCATCCGGCCTGGCTGTGGGAGCAAAGCAGTCGCTGGAGCGCCATGGGCGAGGAGATGTTCCGCCTCACCGATCGTAAGGGGGCGATAAACGCCCTCGGCATGACGCACGAGGAGGTAATCGCCTTCCACGCCAGGGAGATCCACTCTTACCGCGAGCTACCCCAGATTTGGTATCAGATCCAGTGGAAGTTTCGCGACGAGCCCAGGCCCAAGAGCGGACTGCTGCGGGTGCGGGAGTTCGCCATGAAGGACTCCTACAGCTTGGATATAGACGACGCCGGCCTGGACCGGGCATTCGACCTGCACCACGCGGCATACACCCGAATATTCCAGCGAATGGGGCTACCGGCAATTGCGGTGGAAGCCTCCTCGGGGGCCATGGGCGGCAGCGCCAGCGTGGAGTTCATGGTGCCCTCAGCTGCCGGCGAAGATGACATCGCGCGCTGCACCAACTGTGACTACGCCGCCAATGTGGAACGTGCTCTGGCAGCGGTAGCACCGGTGGAGGATCCCGCAGGCGGCGTCCTAGAGCGCTTCGGGACTCCGGGCATCCGCACCATCGCGGCACTGGCGCAAGCCGAGGCCGAAGCTCCACCACATCGCCAGATCAAGACCATGGTTTACCTGCTGGACGGCCAAGTGACGCTGGCGCTGCTACGCGGCGATCACGACCTGAGCGTCCAGAAGTTGCTGGACGCTACCGGCGCCTTGGAGGCTCGCCCGGCGGCTGCGGAGGAGTGCATTTCCGCCCTGGGAGCCTCCCCCGGCAGCTTGGGCGCCGTGGGCGTTGCCGACCTGCCGGTGCTTGCCGACAGAGCCCTGGAGGGCCGCCGCAACCTCACTACCGGTGCCAACGCTGACGACTTCCACTATCGGGGAGTGGACATCGGGCGCGACATCGGTGTGGATGAGTGGCTGGACCTGCGCCAGGTACGCCACGGCGAGCCGTGCATCGGCTGCGGGAGTCCGCTGGAGTTGCTGCGCTGCATCGAGACAGGCCACATCTTCAAACTGGGCCGACGCTACGCCGAGGCCTTTGAGACCACCGTCATGGATGCCGAAGGCACTCCCCGGGTCCTCACGATGGGCAGCTACGGCATCGGCATCGGTCGAGCTGTGGCGGCTGTAGCCGAGACACACCATGACGAGCGCGGCCTCTGTTGGCCAGTCTCCGTAGCGCCGTATGAGGTGGCAGTGGTACCCCTCGCCGGCCGAGATGCCACAGTTGGGGAGGTGGCCGAGCGCCTCTACGACGACCTGCGCGAGCTGGGCGTAGAGGTGATCCTCGACGACCGCGATGCCCGGCCGGGCGTGAAGTTCAGCGACATTGAGCTAGTGGGTATCCCCTACAGGGTGACCGTTGGCCCCCGTGGGCTCGCCCAAGGTGAAGTGGAGTTCACCGAGCGCGCCAGCGGCGAAACCACCAACATCCCCCTGGAAGAAACCGCCACCCAAGTTCACGCCGCCCTCGCAGAGATATAACTCTGAGCCAATCTCTTGGGGGCTTTGCTGCGCGGGTTGCCGGCCGTGCCCGGAGTGGGATTCGAACCCACACGCTCTTCTCGAACCGAGGGGTTTAAGCCCTCTGCGTCTGCCATTTCGCCATCCGGGCCTCAACTCACGTTACCCGCCGGTACGGGCCGCAGCCCCAGCGGTACGGGCACAGTCAGCGCATAACCAGCGCACAACCAGGCAGCGCGGTCAACCCAAGGAACCCCGCCACCTGCACCTCGGACCGGTTGCGTTCAACAGTTGCCATACGATCAGGCATCACGCAGGCATCACGGCAGCAGACGGCACGGACTCCGGCATCACGTCAGCAGGCGGCACCCGAGCGAGGTCCCCCACAGCCTGATGGCCAGCTCCTCAGGGCAGTTCGGGATCAGGCGGCTCGGGCCACTTCGCTTTGTTGAGGCCGTGACAAGCGGAGACTCGCCGCCGGCGCGGTTGCTGCAGCATCTACGTCGACGCCGATATCGGCGGTGGCCTGCCACAACTCGTGACGCAGCCTGGCCGCCTCTCGCGGTGCCAAGTCGTTGGCGAAAATCACCCCCTCGATCATGTCGGCCAACACCGCCGACCAGGCTCGACCCCGGCTACGCACCGACACCAGCACCGATCCGTCGTTAGCCCTTCGGATACTGCGATCCAGGCCGGCCACTCGTGGTGGAGTGCGAAACGAGGGTGCCTGCACCCCCAAAGCAGAGGCTGCCGCAGCCATGCAACGACCCGCCTCGGCGAACCTCCAAACATGTATCTCTGCCATACCCCCACTCTGGCAGAGGGGTGTGACAGCCCCTGACGCTGACCCTTCCAGAACAGGTCGGTGGCCTCGTTCGCAAAAGGTCTTATTCGGTCGTGTGACAGCCCCTGACGCTGACCCTTCCAGAACAGAGGGCAAGTGGCAACCTAAATACTTAGACACAAAATAACAGATATAAATAATAATTATCTATATTAATTCTAATAGCTTCAATATATGCATTAGGGTACAATCATCGACCTGAAAGTAAACGGGGTAAGGCATGACCGAAGGGACCTGCGCTCTCGCAACGAGTGTCAGCAGCGGAGGCGTCTAGTCACCGTCGACGTAAGGCATGACCGAAGGGACCTGCGCTCTCGCAACGAGTGTCAGCAGCGGAGGCGTCTAGTCACCGTCGACGTAAGGAATGACCGAAGAGACCTGCGCTCTGGCAACCGCTCCGTCGGCGCCAGTACGGCTTGGGGAGCAGTGTCACACCCCTTGGCCAGAATAAAAACATGAGCACACAGCTACCTCTCTTCATCGAACCGGCGCCTCAGAACACTGTCGCCCAGCGGGCACTTCCGCAGGCGTCATGGGTGCTCGACGAAGAAACCCGGGCTATTGGGCTGCAACACGTCGCCGAAGCTCGTGCGATCCTGCGCGCCCGGCGAGCAAACGCCGAGCGGGCCAGCCTGAGGCGGTCTGGTGCGCAGCCAGCAGCGTGAGTTGGCGCTGCTGACCTGCCGCAAGGCCTATGGGGCCTCGCCTGGTGCGAGTGGACTCTGGGGCAGCGTGAGTTGGCGCTGCTGACCTGCCGCAAGGCCGCTCCAGCACCCGGCCCCAGTACCCGGCCGGCCCGATGCTTGTTCGGGTCGAAGACGACCGTCTCCGGAAACGATCCGATCCCCAGTGCCCGGCGGTTCCGATGCCTGTTCGGGGGCGCTGCCGACTTACGAAATCACAAACCAGCACCGACGGGCCGATTGGCCCTGCTGGCGCGATAGGCGATCTCACCTGCTGATGCTGCGAGCAGCTACCACTCCTTGCCAGTCAACGCGCGTGGCGACTGGGGCATTGGCAACTTGGGCCGTCGCTGAGATCCGGCTAGTTACAACTCAGCTAATGGTGATTCGGGCAGTGGCGACTTGGGCCGTCGCTGAGATCCGGCTAGTTACAACTCAGCTAATGGTGATTCGGGCAGTGGCGACTTGGGCCGTCGCTGAGATCCGGCTAGTTACAACTCAGCTAATGGTGATTCGGGCATTGGCAACTTGGGCCGTCGCTGAGATCCGGCTAGTTACAACTCAGCTAATGGTGATTCGGGCAGTGGCGACTTGGATCGTCGCTTCGGCTCAGCTAGTGACGGCTCGGCTAATGGCGGCTTGGGCAATGGCGATTCGGACCGTCGCTGCAGCTAGGGCAATCGCTACGACTCAGGCAATCACTGTTTTGCTGGCGGTCGGGGTTTTTGCCGGCTGCTCGGCCGTCAGCCCAACAAGCACGGCTACCAGCAGTGTCGTACTCGCCGAACTTGATGTCGCAGCGATTAGGGCACGCCATCCGACATCGCTGTTCGATGTCCCGCCGGCGGCGGCTCGAGCCGAGATCCACAAGGCCATCGACGGCGACACCGTGGCGGCAACCTTCCCTGGAGGGCAGACCGAGAACGTCCGACTCATCGGCATCGACACGCCCGAAAAACCAGGAGGCTACCTGCCAGCGGAGTGCTTCGGAGCCGAGGCCACGGCCTTCACCGAAGCCCTATTACCCCCGGGCACCCCAGTCCTGCTGACCGGAGGCGCCGAGCCACGCGACATCTACGACCGACTGTTGGCGTACGTTCACCGAGCTACCGACGGACTGCTAGTGAACATGGCGCTGGCCCGAGAGGGCTACGCCGACACACTCTCCATTGCGCCCAACACCGACTATTCGGCACAGTTCGCCGCGGCCGTGGCAGCAGCCAGAGCTGAGAACCTAGGGCTCTGGGCGGCCTGCGGCGGACCCGACACACCCGTCGAGAGTTGAGAGCTAGGCCAAGAGTTAGATCTAGGCCAAGAGTTACCAAGAGTAATATGTAAGCAGGTATCCGCAGAGCCGAGCCGCCGGATAGGGTCGCAGACGTGGCGTCGGAGGTGCCTGACGCGGTGGTGCTCGCCACACTGGTAGAGGAGCCGCCGGATAGGGTCGCAGATGTGGCGTCGGAGGCCTCCCTAGTCGAACGACTCGGCTACCCCGCCGATGCCCGGCTGCTGATCATTACGTGTGAGAACCTGGGATGCGCCCACGCCACCAATGTGGGGGCCTACGACGTGCTGCGCGCCGGCATCGGTACCAGCGCCTCGCTTATGGTGCCCTGCCCCTGGGCTAGGGAAGCAGCTGCCGACTACCGGGGCGAAGACGTAGGAGTCAACCTCACGCTTAACTCGCCGTTCGACAAGTACCGCTGGGGGCCCATCACGCTGGCTCCCTCGCTGCTGGACGGCGACGGCGGGTTCCCCCGCACCAATAACGACCTTTGGGACCACGCTGATACCGACGAAGTGCGCCGTGAGTGCCGGGCGCAGATCGAGCGGGCCATCCTCTGGGGGTTCGACGTGAACCACCTCGGCTCACACCTAGATGCCCTCAACGCCCGGCCCGAGTTCTTCGATGTCTACCTGGAGTTGGCCGTGGAGTTCAACTTGCCGCTGCGCCTGCTGAGCGGACAGAACGAGTCAACCTACGGCTTCCCCTTCCGCCGGCGCGCCGCCGAGCACGGCGTGCTGAGCCCTGATCGGGTGCTGCGTCCCCGTACTGCTGAGGCGCTGGAAGAAGCACTCGCTGAGGTTGCTCCCGGCGTCACCGAGCTGGCCGTAAACCCCGGTATCGAGACCCCCGAACTGCGGGCGGCCCATAGCAGTTGGGGAGACTGGGTGGCCCAGCACAAGTTGCTGGTGGATGCAGCATCGATCCCGAAGCTGCTGGAACGAACCGGCGTCAAGCGCATCGGCTACCGCACCCTGCGCAACGCCCAAGCAGCAGCCGGCCCCTAGAGCCGACACCTAGAGCCGACACGAATAGACGCCTCCTAGAGCCGACACGGAGAAAGGTCACTCCATATGAACCCGGTCAAAGCAAAGCTGCAGAACGGCGAATGCGCTATCGGGGCGTGGCTCTCGATCCCCTCGACGGTGACAGCAGAGATCATCGGGCGCGCCGGGTTTGACTATGCCTGTGTCGACCTGCAGCACGGCATGGCGGACTACGCCGACACCCTAGCCATGTATCAGGCCATCGAACTTGGCAACAGCGTGCCGTTTGCTCGAGCTACTTGGAACGAGCCGGGGATCATTGGACGATTGCTAGATCTTGGCGCTGGCGGGGTGATTATTCCCATGGTCAACAACTCCGCCGAGGCCGAGGCGGCCGTAGCCTCCTGCCGCTACGCCCCCGCCGGTCGCCGCAGCGTCGGCCCTACCCGCATCCGCATCGGCCAACCCGACTACTTCGCTAGCGCGGATGACAACGTGCTGTGCATCCCCATGATCGAGACCGCCGAGGCCATCGCCAACATCGACGACATCCTCAGCGTCCCCGGAATCGACGCCGTCTATGTCGGCCCTTCAGATTTGGCCGTGTCTCTGGGCCTCGGCGGACCGGGGCTGCACAACGATCACCCCGATTTCAGCAAGGCTCTGGCAACCGTAGTGGCGAGCTGCCGAAAACACGGTGTCGTCCCGGGGATCCACACCAACGTAGACCTGGCGGCCAGGCGACAAGAGGAGGGCTTCAGGCTCATGACCGTGCTCATAGACGTTCCCACTTTTCAGAGCGCCGTCGGGGCCCAACTCACAAAAGCCCGCGCCCGTATCTCCGGCTGAGCGCCACCGTGGATTGGCACTAGGCGCAATCCAAGCTGCTATCTCTCGCAGAAGGCGACACCCCACCCGATTGGTCTTGATCGCTAACGAAAAAAATCTCCGGATACTTATGCTTCAATCGGCCGAAAACCGCACGGAGGCAAGACCATGTTCTGGAAGCATCGCCGACTCGTCGTTGCATTTGTCGGTCTTGTCATTGCTGGCCTGGTTGGGCTCTTAGCGACCTCAACGGTGTCGAGCCACGAGGAGGATCATGAAGGTCCGTCTTTCGAGGTGCAGGTGCTGCGCGATCCAGTGGAGGGCTGGAATGTCCTAATCGCGACCGACATGATCTTCGCCCCCGAGCGGGTATCCACCGGCCACGTAGAGGGAGAAGGTCACGCTCATATCTACGTGGACGGGGTGAAGGTCAGCCGAATCTACGGCATGTGGCATTACCTGGGTGATCTAGAGCCCGGCGAGCACGAGGTCCGAATCGAACTCTCTCAGAATGACCACGCGCCGCTGATTGTGGGCGACCACGTCTTAGACCAAACCGTCACGATCGAACAGCCCGAGCCCGCCGAACCTACAGCTACACCCGAGCCCCGAGAGGTCCCGACAGAACAGCCGATTCCCACGATCAGCGCAGAGGCGGCGCACGACCCAGCCGGTGGGTTCAACCTGAAGATCGAGCTGGACAACTTTGAACTAGCCCCAGTCAAGGCATCACGGGCACCGGAGGACGGCGAGGGTCACGCCCGCCTCTACCTGAACGGTGAGTACGTCACCCGGATCTACGAAGAGTGGACCCAGATCACGGGCCTTGAGGTGGGACAACATGAGATCACCGTGGCGCTTGTCGGTAACGACCACGCTCCGCTGACCCACGAAGGATCCCCCATCCAGACAAGCTTCATCCTCGACGCCACCGAAGAACTACTCGCCGACAGCGGCGAGCACAGCCATGGGCACTCTGACGGCATGGATGACCACATGGACATGGACTCCAGCGACGAGCACGAAGACATGGACATGGAGGACGACGAGCACGAGCACACCGACGACGAGACGGATATGGACATGGAGGACGACGAGGAGCCAATGCGCGACATGGCTACCGGCTGAAGGTCGCGCTCGCTTGGGACCTCCGTTAGCCTGGGACGTTACTCGCCGAGCAGACCGGAGAATCCACCCGGCACCTGGTTCCCAGGAGGTCCCTATGCGTGACGCCGTTATTCTCGCCACTTCCCGCACGCCAATCGGCCGAGCCTTCAAGGGTTCCTTAGTAGAAGAGCGGCCCGACGATCTGTCGGCGTTCGTGATCCGCGACTTACTAGCGAAAGTGCCCGAGGTGGACCCCACCACGGTTGAGGACGTGATCTGGGGTTGCGGGCAGCCGGCTGGCGAGTCCGGCTACAACGTCGCCCGGGTAGCCAGCATCTTGGCGGGCCTACAAGCCCCTGGTGTGACGGTAAATCGCTACTGTTCCTCCTCGCTGCAGACCATTCGGATGGCAACCCACGCCATCGCCGCCGGTGAGGGCGACTGCTTCGTGGCCGGCGGCGTGGAGTCCATCAGTCGCTTCACGGCAGGCATGGCCGACGACATGCCCAAAACCCGCAACCCCCAGTTCGCTACCGCCGAAGCTCACAGCGAAGATCGCTCCGCTGGCGGACAGGGCCCTTGGACACCCTCCGAGCACCTACCAGACATCTATATCAGCATGGGTCAGACAGCCGAAAACGTGGCCGAACTCTGCGATGTGTCCCGTCAGCGCCAGGACGAGTTTGCCTGCATGTCCCAGAACCGCGCTGAAGCAGCCCGAGACCGCGGCTTCTTCGAGCGGGAGATAACCCCCTATCCGCTGGCCGACGGTCGGCTGATCCACAACGACGACGGCATCCGCGCCGGCACCACGCTAGAACGCCTGGCCGACCTGCTGCCGGTGTTCCGGCCCGAAGGCACCGTCACCGCCGGCAACTGCTGTGCGTTGAACGACGGAGCCGCAGCCGTGCTAGTCGCCAGCGCCGAGCGAGCCGCCGAGCTGGGAGTCACGCCGCTGGCCCGAATCATCGCTGGTGGTATATCGGCCCTGAACCCCGAGATTATGGGTCTCGGGCCGATAGAGGCGTCACGCCAGGCACTGGCACGCGCCGGCATGACCATCGACGACATCGATCAGGTAGAACTCAACGAGGCTTTCGCCGTCCAGGTAATTGCCTCGGCAGACGAGTTGGGGATCGACTGGGAGAAGCTGAACCCCAACGGCGGTGCCATAGCGCTGGGTCATCCTTTCGGCATGACCGGTAGCCGCATCATGGGGACGTTGCTGAACGGGCTGGAGGACGCCGACGGCGAGATCGGCTTGGAAACCATGTGCGTGGGCGGCGGTCAGGGGATGGCGATGATCGTGCAACGCCTCCGCTGAGGAGCTTATTCGTCGATCTCCGGCGGGATGTCGGTCGCAGGTTCCGCAGGACCTCCGGGGGGCGCCGCTGGCTCGGTTGGAGGCTCTAGACCCAACTGTGCCGTGGCCTCAAGGGCGAAAAGGTTGCTGGGCGAGCAGTCAAAGCTGCCTGGGTTTGCTGGGTAGAACCGGAAGAGTTCCCCATTCGAGGCTCCCATTACCACCCTGCAAGGGCTGGGTTCACCGGTGCCGGGATTGCTGGGCGCGTGCAGCCCGTGTCCGTGCCAGTTGACGATCCCGGAAGCAGCTGCAGCCACCGCGGCAGGACTCAGCGCCGCGGGATCCTCGCTGGGAGTGCCGGCCCCAATCGCCCGCCGTACAGCTTCCTCGAACAGCCGTCCCGCCGCCCAGGCAGCGACACCTTGCAGATCGGCGCTGGCCTCGGCGTCCACCACGGCTAGCCACTCCCGGTAAGCAGCTAGTTCGGGGCTGTAGACATCCTCCCGCAGTGGCAGGTAGGGGCTAGAGATCAAAACTCCTTCGGCCGCGGCACCGGCAGCTTCGAGGAAAAGGGCGCTGTTACAGGCCGTGCCGCAGTTCACGCCGACGGCCAGGTCGGCCGCTTGCAGTGACTGCAACAGGTCCAGGAGGCGGTGGGTGTCACCATCCCACAGCACGTGGAGCACTTCGGCGGCAGCCATTTCCGCTACGAACGAATCGAAGTCATCGGCGATCGACACCGACGGCTCGTAGATCAACTCAAACTGCAGGCCGCGGGCTGCTTCAGCGGTTCGCTCGGCCGCAATAACGGTGACAGGAAAGTCCAAGAAGAAAGTGGCTGTGGAGCGGATCCGCACCGGCAGGCGCTCGGCCATCCAACGCAGGGCGCTCACGTTCACAAAGTCATTGGAAATCGGCACCGCCTGGAAAGTGCGCGGTGCGCCAGCGCGTCGGGGCGAGTGAACCTGCGCCGGAAAGTCCAACAAGTCGCATTCCGCGCTGGCCAAAAGCTCGACCCCTTCGTCGTCGAGCAGCGCGTCGCTGCCGACTAAGGCGAATACGTCACCCGAGCAGGCCTCCGCTAGAACGGACTCGTGGCCGAACAGACCGGCGTCTAGCAGCACTAGCTCCACCCTGCGCCCGGCCAAGCCACCGGCGGCGTTCACCGCTTCGGCCCAGGCCAACATGGCTCGGTGCACCGAGACAGATCGGTCGTCGGCCACACCCCCGGTCTCTACGTCGGCAATGACGGCCAGACGCAGCGTCTCGGCATCTAAACCACGGAACCTGGCACCGCTTGGTGGCAGCTGCTCGGGGTCGGCAGGCGGCCCAGGGTCAGTGGGCTCTGGGTCAGCGGGCGAGTCAGAGCCTGCAGGCGGACCAGGGTCGGCTGGCAAATCTGGTTCGGCGGAAGGCTCGACGCTAACCGCAGGCTCGGGCGGCAGCGGCGGCAACGGATCTAGGCCCTCCGGCGGCTCCGGGTTGCTAGGCGGCTCTGGGCCAGGCCGCGCGGGCGGTGGCGCTCCGATGTCGACCTCAGGCTCAGGAACCGGCGGTTCCTCGTCTGCCAGCCGGGCGGGCTCGCTCACCCGCGTCGGCGCTAGAGCCGTGGCGGAAGTGTCCGGTACGCCTTGGGTCAGATCGGGCTCGGCGCAGGCCACAAGCAGCGCCGCCACCGCAAACGCGGCCAGAACCTGCGCTAGTCGCCGACCAGTGCGGGCCATCCTGCGAGCCTAGGCATCATCCCTGTCCGCCCGACGCTTCCTGCACCGACTGTTTGCCGGCGCTGATCCACGGCATCATTGCCCGCAGCTGCTTGCCTACCTGTTCGATCTGGTGCTGGCGCCCGGCAGCCTCTAATGCTTCAAAGCGCTGGCGCGTGCGGCTCTCGGCAATCCACTCGGTAGCGAAGGCGCCGGACTGCACCTCGCTGAGGATTTGGCGCATAGTGGCCCGCACGTGGTCGTCCACCACCCGGGGCCCGCGGGTCAGATCACCATACTCGGCGGTGTCTGACACCGAGTAGCGCATGCCGCCGATTCCCTCCTCGTACATGAGATCCACGATCAGCTTCAACTCGTGCAGACATTCGAAATAGGCCACCTCGGGTTGGTAACCGGCCTCAACCAGAGTCTCAAAAGCAGCCTGTGTGAGCGCGGTCAAGCCACCACATAGCACCACCTGCTCGCCGAATAGGTCGGTCTCACACTCCTCGGTAAAGGTCGTCTCGATTATCCCCGCCTGCGCTCCGCCGAGAGCGTCGGCGTAAGCCAGGGCTATGTCCCGGGCATGTCCGCTGGCGTTCTGCTCTACCGCAATTAGACACGGAACACCGCCGCCTTCAGTGAAAGTACGCCGCACTAGGTGTCCCGGCCCTTTAGGCGCCACCATGGCCACATCTATCCCCTCCGGCGGCACGATGCAGTCAAAGCGGATGTTGAACCCGTGGGCGAAGAACAACGCATCGCCAGGGTCCTGGTGCGGTTCCACGTGCTCGGCGTAGATATCGGCCTGCAGGGTGTCGGGTAGCAGCATCATGACTAGGTCTGACTCAGCTACAGCCTCAGCCATGGGCAGCACCCTTACGCCGGCCTCGGTTGCCTTGGCCACAGAAGCCGAGCCCTGGCGTAGGCCCACCCGCACATCGATACCAGAGTCTCTGAGGTTCAGGGTATGGGCATGGCCCTGTGAGCCGTAGCCCAAAACTGCCACCTTGCGGTCGGCAATGAAGCTGCGGTCGCAGTCAGCGGAGTAGTACATCGTTGCGGCCATCGGAACTCCTTTTCCCGTCGATTACTTGCGGCGGATTATTCGCGGATTGTCTCGCGCCAGTACGGTGGGCTTCAGAACTCACCGACCTCCCCGCCGGCTTTGGCTAGCCGAGGCAGGGCCACTTTTCCAGTTCGCTGCAATTCCACGATGCCGTAGGGTCGTAACAGGCTCTCGAAGTCGTCTACCCGATTCGGCCCGCCGGACATCGAGACCATGAGCTTGTCGGGGCCGACGTTCAATACTCGCCCGTCGAAGATGCGCACCAGGTCCATGATCTGGCCGCGAGTCTCGGCGTCGGAGCGCACCGTCACCACTAGCAGCTCCCGCTCCACCGATTCATCCGGTGCCAACTCACGGATGCTCACCACGTTGATGAGCTTGTCTAGCTGGTTGATGATCTGCTCACGCGGGGCCGATTCGGTGTCAACCGCCATGGTGATGCGGCTGAGATCGGGATTCTCGGTCGGCGCCACCGCCAGGGACTTGATATTGAAGCCCCGCCGGGCAAACAGGCCCGCCACCCGGGCCAACACACCCGCCTTGTTCTCCACGAGCACCACCAGAGTGTGATGTGGCTTTGTCTCGGCCATGAGCAGTACCTGGAGGTGCGCCTAGCGGGACGGGGATTGCTGGCAGGGGTCCAGCACGATGTCGTCGTTGGAAGCACCTGCCGGCACCATCGGGAACACCTTCTCGGTGGTATCAACCCGGAAGTCGATAACCACGCTGCGATCATCTATCTCGTTGGCCTTCTCAATGGCGGGTCTCACCTCCTCTGGGCTATCGATGCGCATGGCCTCGCAGCCCATGGCCTGGGCCCAGCCCTTGTAGTCGGGTAGGTCCTGTGAGAGATACACCTCGGAGTAGCGCTCGTCGTAGAACATCTCTTGCCACTGGCGCACCATGCCCAGGTAGGAGTTATTCAAGATGGCCACCTTGATGGGGATGCGCTCGGTGTTAGCGGTTACCAGTTCCTGTGCGGTCATCTGGAAGCAGCCGTCGCCGTCCACCGCCCAGACCATACGGTCAGCCCGCCCGGCCTTAGCCCCGATAGCGGCCGGAACAGCGAAGCCCATGGTCCCCAAGCCGCCGGAGTTAATCCAGGTGTAGGGGTGGTTGAAGTGCCAGTACTGACTAGCCCACATCTGGTGCTGACCCACGCCGGCGCAGACGATGGTGTCGTCGGGCGTGGCATCACGCAACTGCTCCAGCACGAACTGCGGCTTTAGCACCCCGCCGGGCTGGCTTGTCTCATATACCAGCGGGTAGCGCCGCTGCCAGTCGGCGATGGTTTCGTGCCACTGCTGGCGGTCGGGCTGCGCCTCGGCCCCGCCTCGGGCAGCCACAGCCTCAGTTAGCGCCTCAATGCCGAGGCGGCAGTCGGCGACAATGGCCACATCGGGCTGGCGGACTTTACCCAACTCAGCAGGGTCGATATCCAGGTGGATCACCTTGGCCCCAGGGGCGAAGGCACCAACCTTGCCGGTAACCCGGTCGTCGAAGCGGGCACCTAGGGTGATTAGCAGGTCGGCCTGCTGCATAGAGGTGACCGCGGTGTAGTTGCCGTGCATGCCGGGCATGCCCAGGCAGAGCGGGTGGTCGTCAGGGAAGCCACCCCGGTTCATCAAGGTGGTGACCACGGGGATCTGCACCAACTCGGCGAACCGCAGCAGGGCATCGGCAGCGCGTGCCTTAAGAATCCCGCCACCGGAGTAGATAACCGGTCGACGGGCGGCACAGATCAACTCGGCGGCAGCGGCCACCGCCTCGGGGGCGGGCTCGGTGCTGGGGCGATAACCGGGCAGATTGTGGCCGGTGGGCTCGTACCACTCCAGAGCCGAGCGCGGGTTTTGTGGGTCCACGATGCACTTCGGGATGTCCACGAGCACCGGCCCTGGGCGCCCGGTGCTAGCGATATGGAAGGCATCATGAATCACCTGCGGCAGATCCTGAGCATCTGACAACAGGAAGTTGTGCTTAGTCACCGACATGGTGATGCCCGTGGTGTCGCACTCTTGGAAGGCGTCGGTCCCAATGGCGGCGTAAGGCACCTGCCCAGAGATAACTACCAGCGGCACCGAGTCCATGTAGGCGTCGCACAGCGGCGTCACGATGTTGGTAGCGCCAGGGCCGCTAGTGACGATGGCCACGCCAGGCCGGCCGGTGGCCTGGGCGTATCCTTGGGCCATATGGCCGGCACCCTGCTCGTGGCGCACTAATACGTGGCGGATGCTGGAATCGATGAGGGGGTCATATGCCGGCAAGATCGCCCCACCCGGCAGCCCGAATACGATCTCGACCCCTTGACGCTCCAGGCTGCGCATGAGGGCCTGTCCGCCGTTCATCTTCATATCTCGCCTTCTTCCCGGTCGATCCAGAGGTTTACCCGCTTTACTCAGCGGAGCACTTGTACCCGCCTGCAAAATGTCAACGGCCTCCCGGACGGGAGGCCGAAGGAGCGCGCAGCAGAGCTGCACGCTCAGCGAGATACGAGGAGCTGGTTCCGCCGCGTCATCGCTGTGAGTATACCCGGAGACTTGAGCCTCTAGACCTCATCGATCCTGTTTAGGTCTCCTAGACCCCGTAGATCCCCTAAGTCTCTAGGCCCGACCTGGCCGCACCGGCTAGCCCCAGGCCGTCAGGCCTCAGTTATGGCCCCCTTGTCGGCTCCTTGAGCTAGTCGGGCATACTTCGCCAAGAAGCCCGAGGTGTAGCGGGGTGCTGGGGGCTTCCAGCCAGCGCGACGTTTAGCTAGTACGTCCTCGGACACCAGCAGATCTATGCGATGGCTGCGCACGTCGATACGAATCTGGTCGCCTTCTTCCACTAGAGCAATAGGTCCGCCGTCGGATGCCTCGGGGGCCACGTGACCCACACAGAACCCATGCGTCCCGCCCGAGAACCGACCGTCGGTTATCAAAGCGGCATCGCCCCCCCGCCCGGCTCCTTTCATAGCGCCCGTGATGGCCAGCATCTCGCGCATGCCGGGGCCGCCTTTGGGGCCCTCGTAGCGGATCACCACAATGTCACCGGCGTTGATGCCGCCCGCCAGCACTACCTCCATGGCGGCGTCCTCACCGTCAAACACCCGGGCCGGGCCCTTGAAGCGGTCCACATCGATGCCGGCCACCTTCACTACCGATCCTGCTGGGGCCAAGCTGCCGGCCAGCACCGCAATGCCGCCGATGTCGTGAATGGGATCCTCGAACCGATGAACCACCTCGCCGTCGGGGCCGGGCGGAGCTAGCGCGGCCAGGTTCTCTGACATAGTGCGCCCGGTGACAGTGATCTCGTCGCCATGCAGCAGGCCCTCCTCCAACAAGGCCGCCAGCACCACCGGCACGCCCCCGATCCGGTCGATGTCGGCCATGTGGTAGCGGCCATGCGGCTTGGTGTCAGCCAGGTGGGGCACTCGCGCTGCCACCTTGTTGAAGTCGTCTAGCTCCAACTCCACTCGCGCTTCGTAGGCGATAGCCAGCAGGTGCAGCACCGCGTTGGTGGAACCACCGAGTGCCATAACCAGAGCTATGGCGTTCTCGAAAGCCCCCTTTGTCATGATTTGGCGGGGTCGGATACCGGCGCGTAGCAAGTCCATGACGGCTTCTCCACTAGCGCGGGCGATGTCGTCCCGGCGGCTGTCCGGCGCAGCCGGCGAGGCACTGGCGGGCAGCGACATGCCCAGACCTTCCCCTACCGCTGCCATCGTGTTGGCGGTGAACATTCCCGCGCAAGAACCTTCGCTGGGGCAGGCGTTGCGCTCAATGGTCGCCAACTCGTCGGCGTCGATAGAGCCCACGGCGTGAGCACCCACTGCTTCGAAGACGCTAACCACGTCGATGGCACGGCCTCGGTGCGTGCCCGGCCGGATGGAGCCGCCGTAGACAAAAACGCTGGGCAGGTTCAGCCGGGCGGCCGCCATCAGCATGCCCGGCAGCGATTTGTCACAGCCAGCGAAGCTAACGAAAGCGTCGAACCGCTCGGCGTGCATGACCGCCTCAACCGAGTCAGCAATGATCTCCCGGCTCACCAGCGAGGCGCGCATCCCTTCGTGGCCCATGGAGATGGCGTCGCTCACCGCGATGGTGTTGAACTCGATCGGGAAACCCCCAGCAGCCCGCACACCTTCTTTGGCGCGGCGCGCCAGGCGAGCCAGCGGCAGGTTGCAGGGCGTAACCTCGTTCCACGACGAGGCCACCCCCACCTGCGGTTTGGACCAGTCGTCATCGGTCATCCCGACCGCCCGGAGCATGGCCCTAGCCGGAGCCCGCTCCGGGCCGGTGGTCACCTCGTGGCTGCGGATCTTCAGGTCTTCGGTCTCTCTAGTCATGTGTCAGAGCCTAGGCTGGCGGCTAGCTCGCCGGGGCCAAAGATCGGCCAATGACTAGGAACCAAGCACTAGGAGCCAAGCCCAGATCATGAAGCATCAAATCACCATCACATATTGCGTTGCTTGAGATTATTCCGACCGCGCCGTGAGCGCGGCCAAGGAACTGCTCAGCGCCTACCAGCACGTCATCGAAGAGTTGAGGATCATCGGTGGCGGTGGCGGCGTCTTCGATGTCACCGTGGACGGAGCCGCAATCTTCTCCAAGCACGCCTGCGCCGACCGGTTCCCACAGCCGGGAGAGTTAGCCGCGTCGCTGGCAAGCCTGGTGGCACCAGGCACCCGTCGCTACGGCACCTGAGCAAGCCGCCAACGACCGATGCCGCTTATTCTTTCCACTGCCCGTAGGCGACCCCTCTGACGCGCGGCTCGCGTGCGAGCATCTCCCCTAGTTCTGTGATCTCGTCGATGTCCCAGCCCAGAGCGGTGCAAACTGTGGCATCCCAGCGGCGGCGCACCTGGGTGTAGCCGTCGCGAAACTGCGGGATGACCTCACCGCGGGTCGCTTGCCAGCACTCAGCAAGATGCTCTAAGCAGGCGTCGTCGTTGATGTCGGGTATCGGCAGCAGGTTGACTGCTGCGGTGTTGTAGTTCGGAAAGTGGAGGAAGCGTCCCCCCAGGCGCATAAGCACCAATCGACCGGCGGTGGAGTTGATGAACACGGCCAGCGCTTGTGCCTGCTGGGGGGTTGATCCTGTGACCGGACGCCAACCTCGACCGACATATGCCTTCGTCGTGGCCAGAGCCGTCAAGCGGGTCGCCGGCATCCACTGGCCGGTTGTTAGGAACAGGTATCCCGCCTTGGACAGGATGGGGGCAGCGCCTTCCCCCAGCCAAACCCAGTGCTCGTCGGGTGCACCCTCTATTGCCTGCTGGACATCTACGCCCTTGCTGTCCAGTATCGGGAACGCTCCAGTTATGCCGACAGTTGAGCAGGCGTAGCCGTTGCTCAACTGTTGGCCTGTCGAGTGCCCCGACAGGCCAACAGTGGCAAGAGGCCTCAACGCATTGTCGCCGGCCAACCGCGCGGCGGCTTCCGCAAGCGCCGGAGACCGCCACATGGCCGCGGTCCAGTCGCCCGCGGCGACCCGCTCAGCAGGCCACGACGACACTTCACCCCAGCCGTCGGGCAATGTCCCGGACTCGCAGCCGGCTAGAACATCGAAAAGCTGATCGGCCTGGTTCTGGTCGGCAGGCAACCGGTCGAGCGAGACAATTCGGGTTGGGAGGGGGGCGTTGAAGCTCGGGGAGTGACGTTGCAGCACGACGATGCTCTCACTGATCCTGCTGTGCTGGCTGAGTCCCACATCTTCTGCCTGGTGACAGGTCAGGACGGTGTGAATGTGGAACCGGTTGGCGAGTTCTAGACGCTCGGGCAGTCCCGACGTGTTGGTGAGCGCCGTGGTCGGTATAACCGTAGCGAACACCCCCTCGGAGCGGTTGAGGCAGAGGTCTGCTAGGGCCGCGAATCGCGGTCCTAGTGAGTTCTTGTCCAAAAACTCCGCTAGGGGCAAGTCCGCGCTCTTGAGGAATCCCTCTAAGGTGTCCATTCTGCGCCGGAGTGCCTGACGGGTGCTCTCGTCGAACTTTTCGCCCATTTTCGTACGGTTCGTGAAGGGCGGGTTCATTATGACGATGCGGGCATCGCAGGCGTCGGCGGCGGCATCGTCCATCTCGGGACCCTCCAGCGTGCCGATGCGTTCGGCGCCGGTCTTGATCCTGGTGGACTCAGCGGCATCGTAGAACAGGCGACCCGCAACGATGTTCTCACAGCCGAACAGTTCCGGCGACCCGGCCGCAACAGTGCCGTCTGGCTGTGGCCCGTAGGGCATGAGGTGGAGCCCCATCTTGCGATACTTCACGTCGGTGTTTCCCGCCATTAGCTGTGTGGCGGCCAACTGGAGCGACACGGGGTTGATGTCAAGCCCTTTCAACATTTGTTCGACGGCGACCTTCTGTAACTCTGCTAGCTGGTCATAGTCTGCGCCGTGTTGTGCGGCGCGGCGTTTCATTTCGGTCATAACCGCTGCAAGCAGCGTCCCCGAACCGCACGCTAGATCCACGGTTTTGTGGTGTTGCCAAACGTCGCTATTGGACCAGTCCAGCGCGTTGTCGGGGTCCAGCGCGTCTAGCGCGAGCCTGGCGGCGATGTCCGCCGCCGGTGGGCGGGTGAAGAACGCCCCGTCGGAGGATTGGTCGCCCATGACCTTGTTGAACAGGGCGCCGGCGTGGTCGGTGCCCATATCGGCGTAAGTCTCAGCGATCAGCTCGGCTTCGGCTGCGATATGTCGCAAAGCGCGGCGCAGCCCGCCCAACCGGCCTGTGCGGCGCGCCGCTTTCAACGCCTCAGTTGCCGGTTCGATGACGGGCAGGAAGTCCTGGCGGGTGATCGCATTCCAAGAATCACGCAGCGCTTCTTCGGGTTCGGGAGAGGACTTGATGTCTGCAAGCGGGTCTATACCCCTGCGCCCGAGCCAACCGCCGGCGTGGACGCGCTGATGCAGCATCGCCGCGTTCATCCACAACAGCGCCGCTATCGTCGCTCCGTCGGCTCTGGGCTTGCCCACCTTTGGAGCAGATAAGCGGTCGAGCCTGAAGTGGGAGTCCAGTTCGGCGGCGAGGCCCGCCTCGTCGTGCAAATGGCGTGATGCTTCGCCTACCGCATCAGCCAGCAGGTTTAGATCGCGTTGAACCTTGTTGCCCGTAAGGCCGGACTTCTCTAGCAGGTTCATCGCTATAGCCCCGCCCAACCTGTCCGAGAGATCTAGTAGCACGCCCTGAACGTGGCCCTCGAACGCGGCCTGCCTTTCGGCCTCGCGTTCGGCGCGCCGCCGGGCGCGCTCGGCCGGGTCCTGCAGGTCTCGGCCGCGCTCACCGTTAGCAACCTGACCGGCTCGCCGTTTAGTCTGCCTCTCGTTTACCGACCCCTGCAGCTGGTTAGCTTTCGGCTTATAGCGAACCACCGAGTCCTCGCGTGTCACTGTGCTGCCATCAAGCCGCTTAGCGTGGACTATCAGCGAGGTTGGTTCGTCTTGGAGCGCTAGCCACTGAGCTGCATCGAACGGTTCAGTGTTTTCGTATTCCAGCAGGGGGCGGTCTTCTTTCACCGCAATGCGGGCAACGTCCTCGGCGCGCTCCCGACTGCCGGTCACCACGGCGTATTCCAACCTTGTCCTGTCAGGTCTGCCGACAGCCACAACAGTCTTCAAATCCACATCCGACTGGGGCTCAGGCGGCAACTGAATAGCCAACATCTCCGGTAGAGCATCCTCGATGCGCTTGTCGTGGGCGCGCAACGCCTGGAGTATGTCCCCAAGCTCGCGCCAGCCCTCGTGCTTATCGCTCACAGCGAGATGCCGCTCGGCATCCACGCCGGGCGGGATAACAACCGGAACGACTATGTAGCCGAGCGCCTTACCTTCAGCGCGGCGCATCACCCGACCCACTGCTTGCACCACATCAATCGGCGATTTTCTAGGCTCTAAGAACGCGACCGCCGAAAGCGACGGCGAGTCGGTGCCCTCGCCGAAGATCCCGACATTCAGCACGCCGTGCGGCTCGTCATCATCGGCGGCAGCAAGCCTGCGCTTGGCTTCGTCGCGCCGAGCTACCGGCGAAGACGCGTCTAGATGCTCCAACCGATAACTGGGCGCGGGCTCGCCGGCTTGTTTGCTAACCCACTCTCGTACCGGCTCGGATTGCAACACATTGGTCATTGCCTTGCTGCGGGCAATAGTGTTCAGAAAGCCGATACAAGACCGCAAAGGCACACGATCCCCCCCCCCCCGACGTTGCTCGCGCCGCGCCGCCCATCGCCAGCGCAAACGCCATCCCCTTGAGATAGTCGCCAGTGCTAGGCAGCCGGGCGGGAGCCTTGGCCTTCTGCCCACATCCGGTTGCAGCCCGCGCTGCGGCGGCGGCATCGCGTTCCGCCTGCTCGTCGGCCTCGCGGACCAACTCGTTGGCAATATCAGTGGCCTCCTGCCCGCCGACAGCCATAGCAATAATCCGATAATCCGACAGCCAACCATTACGAACAGCCTCAGCGTATGACCGGCGATACAACTCAACGCCAAAAATGGACTGATCGTCCATCTCGCGAACCAAGAAATCGGCACGGTCAGCGCGACCCGCCAACTGAGCCGAAGCAATATCTCCATAAATACGCGGCGTGGCGGTCTGATAGACCCGATATGTCGCCGGAAAAGCATCGCGGTCGTGACACAACGTGAACTCGCGCAACCTCTCCTCGCCAGCCGTGCCGCGCTTGCGGCGACGCACCCCCGCGGTGCGGTGCGCCTCGTCGCAGACCAACACCTTGAACGCGTCCGCGGCTTCAGCCCGCTGGATCCCCTCAGAAACACGCCGCGCCGACTGATACGTGCCGAAAATCACGCTCACCGCACCCCACTCGCGCCGCTGCCGTATCCAGTCGGCTATCTCCCCAGCGTCAGTAGTAACCGGGCACCCCTTGATCTCCTCGGTCGTCGTCATTCCCCTATCGAGGGTGAAATCATCTTTGTTAGCAACCTTCTCCTCGTTAGCAGCGACACCCTTGTCAGAACAAACAGCCATCACCCTCAACGGCACGCTGGTGTGCTGGAGGAACTCCCGCCGTATCTGCGCAACCAACGCAATCGACGGACACAAAACCACCGACAACTCGCCTGGAAAAGTCAGTCTCTCCACGATCCGTAACGCGATACGCGTCTTACCAGTACCGCAAGGCAACACAATGCGACCACGCGCCTCACCTCGCGGGATGCCCTCATCCCCGGCCATCTCGTGGGCGCGCAAACGAGCCACAGCCGTCTCCACCGCCTCGCCCTGCATACACGAACGCGTCTGCACGACAGGATCTTCGCCGTACATGGCAGCAGCGCCGCTGCCGGTCTCGCAGTGCGGACACAGGTCGTCCTCGCTACCAGCCGCCAGCACAGCTCGCTGCGACTCAACAGCCTGAGCAACATTTACCACCTTCACCGCAGCTCCCGACATCTTGACCTTGCCGGGAGAATGCCCGCCCAACTGAACAGCACCGTTGACAACCATCCAGCGCTCGGCCCAAACCTCGGCGTTCGCCGCAGCGGCTAGAAACTTGTTCATCTCGTCCGAGGTGACCCGCTCACCCTCACTCAAGTGATTGAGTCTGCGGGCCTTGACTTGAATCGCGATCCACCTACTGTCGTCACGGCGGCGGGCCACAAGATCAATCCCGACATCAGTAGCGGGAGTGCCCTCAGGCATCACCTCGTCGCGGTCGGGCCAGTCCTCCCAACGCCAACAGAACTCAACGTTCCAATCAAGGATGTTCGGTGCCACATCCACGGTGAGATCTTCCAACCAGCGGCCATCAGTATGCTGCTGCGCGTTTTCCTCGAGCTTGGCCAGCGCAGCGTCAAGCAAAGAACTAGTTTTGCCGGCAATGTCGGTGATGGCATCTTCCGACATGAGCCCCCCCTAGCTAGGCAGTTCCCCGTTGGTTAGAGCTATCACTTGGGCAGCAAAGGCGCTGAACGCTTCGGAGCGGAGCACGGGCCGCAGCCCGAATAGCACATTTTCGTAGGCCCCTTCGATTTTTAGCCTTCCCTGCATGTAAGCCACAGCAGGATCTAGCTGGCCGCTAAGAATTGCGCGGGTATCGGCCGAGTTGGCTGAGATTACGCAATCCGCCTCGGCTGGGCGCCCGGGGCTCAAATCCACCAGCCGCCCGTCGCGGATTACTACCCCCAGACGGCCAGGCACACCCGGGCCGCCGGAGACCTCCAAACAGGCGCACACGCTGCAACCCGGTACCTCGGGCAGCGCCTCGGCCGCGGCCCGCACGGCTGCCAACCAGTCCGGGTTCTTGAAAATCTCCACGTTCTCCGGGCGCTCCAAGTTCTCCACCGTGCGGCTCAGCTGACCGGGCCCCTCAGCCCAGCAAAAAGGTCGTCCTCGGGAAGCTGGGTTACCACATCGGAGGAAGCCAGGATGTAGTCCTCCCACGGGTAGACCTCGGCCGCTACCTGCCGGGGAAGCCCAAACCAGAAAGGCGAACTGGGATCCACCTGGGTGGCGTGGGCTAGCAGGGCATCACAGCGGCGGTCGTACCACTTGGCCACCTCGATGCGAGTGGTGATGCGGTGATCCTGCCAAGGCCGCTCAAACCACCAACTCTCATACGGCGACTGCAGGCCTAACTCGCCAAACTTCTCGTGTAGCGCCACAATTCGGGCCTTGGCCCAGAGGGAGTAGTAGAGCTTCGGCGGACGCCAAGCAGGGCCCGCAGCTGGGTAAGCCTGTGGGTCCCCAGCCGCCTCATAGGCCGCTATTCCCACTTCGTGCACCCGCAGATGGTCGGGATGACGGTATCCCTGCTGGTCGTCGGGGTAGATGATGACCACGTGGGGACGCTCGGCTCGCAGGATGGACACAAGACGTTCGGTGGCTTCGTCTAGCGGCGCAGCCCCAAACGAGCCTTCGGGCAACTCTGGGGGATCGGCGGGCTCGTCGTGCACATCAGGCGCCTCTGGATACCCCGAGTCGCGGTAACCCAGCATCTGCACCTCGTGATAGCCGATGATGGCGGCCGCCTTGTCCAGCTCAGCACGTCGCACCTCAGCTAGAGCTTGCCGCACGCCCGGCAGGTCGACCGCAGGGTTCAAGATGTCACCCTCCTCACCGCCGGTGCAACAGACCAGCACCGCACGCACCCCCTCATCGGAGTAGCGAGCCACCGTGGCCGCCCCCTTGGAGGACTCATCATCAGGATGGGCATGCACGGTCAGCAAGCGCAACTGGTCTACATCAAGCTGGTCTACATCAAGCTTGTCTGCACTAAGCGCGCCAGCGGCAGCCACTTCGCTCATTATCAGCCAGTCGGTGAGTTCAGATCCGTGAGCCGACTAGGTCGGCCTGGGGCAAAAGCCGGTCCGCGCCCGTCTCTAGGTCGCGCTCCAGCAGCCATCCCAGCAAAGACGCCAAGGCAACACGGCCCTCATCGGGACCTGAGGCGATCACCACATCGCCGGACTGCAACACGGTGCCGCCCCGAGGGCGGTACAGATACCGCTCTCCCCTCACGATGGTCAACACAGTGAACCCGGGCTCGATATTCAAACCCAACTGGCGGAGCGAACAGCCATCGACTGCCGATCCCTCAGACACCGGGTAGTCCACTACTACCTCATCAGAATCGCCCAGGGCGATCTCCAAGATGGGGTGAACATCCTCGCCCTTCTCCACCAGCCACACCATCTGACAGGCCTGATCGCCAAGGTCCTCGGCCGCATTCGAGATGTGCAGCAATCCCCGCAGAGGCGCCGGATCGGCATGACCGGCGGCCGCTCGCAGCACCCACAACTCCAGCTGGTCGTGCATGTCGTCGAGCCGAGACTCCAACAGGCGCACCTGCGCAGCTAGACCCGGGTCGCCCAGCACCAGCGTGGAATAAGCCAAATCCACCGAAACTTCAGAGAAGTTCTTCATCTCCACCAGCAGGTCGGCAGCCCTATCCAGGTCGCTTAGAGAGGACTCCACTGGCGCCACCGGCGGTACCCAGGCTTCGGCCCCGGCCAGCTCGCGAATTCGGGGGATGCCGTCGGGCGAACCCCGCATAAACAGGGCGTCGCCGGGCATCAGCAGGTCCTCGCCGCCCACGCCGGTGATCCAGTCCCGGCCCCGGCGGATGGCCATAATGCGCGTGCCGGTGGCCACGGGTAGTTCTAAGGCACCCACCGGCCGGTGGGCCATAGCGGACGCCTCGGCGACCTGCACGCGGTGCGACACTTCCTCGGCATCGGACAACGAGACGACCAACTCGACTGGAATCCCTAACTGATGTGTCACCACCCGGGCGATGTCCACCGCAGAGTTGGCGATGCGCTCAATGGCACTCACAACCTGCAGCACCGAGGACATGCCGCCGGCGTCGCGGGGCCGGCGAGCGGCCTTTACGCAGACGGCCCGCATTTCGTGCACCAGATCGCTCATCCGCTCTTCGAGGGCGCGCACTTCGCTGGCAAGCTCGGGGTGACCGAAGCAAACCGAGGCATACGCCAAGTCGACCATCAACTCGCTGAGGTCTTTGGCCTCGGCGAGCATCGAACGCAGATTTCGGGGGCGATCGTCCATCGGTGTCCTAGCGAGGCTAGCGCGGCCGCGCTGCGGCGATGGCATTCATCACAGGATCGCCAGCACCGCTAGCGCTGCTACCAGCGTGAGCGCGCCTACCAGGTCCATTACCGAGGTGACAACTGGGATGCCGTAAGTGTCGGGATCCAGACCGAAGCGCTCGGCCAGGATCGTGCCGTAGTAGGCCACGAGAGTCGCAACAGCCACGGCTGCCAGCCCACCTAGAAGCGCCGCGCCGATCATCTGGCCAGCTCCGGGGCCTTGTAGACCGGCGATCTGGGCGGCCCCATAGGCCAAGGCGGCGGTGCCCGCCAGCACCGGCAGTCCCATGACGAAAGTGCTGCGCACCTCTTGCCGGGCGTCCCGACCGGGCATCGCCGAGGGTTCGATAAGGCCAAGATGCAGCTTGGAAGCCAGCCGGCTAGAGAGGATCCCGCCGAGGGCGCCGCCGACGGCCAGATATCCCGGCAGCAGCACTAGCAAGCTCGGCAGGCGGCCTAAGAACGCCTCTTGCTGCTCGATAATCAATCCCGCGCCCAAGTCCAACAGCAAGGCAATCACTAACACACCGAAAGACTCCCGCAGGATGGAACGGAGCGACTGTCCCCCGGCCCGCCAAACGCTCACGGCAACCACAACCGCTGCGGCGCCGCAAACAATGGCGACCGTTCCGACGACCGCTTCGGACTCCGCCAGCGGCACTACTAGCAGCAAAACGGGCAGCGTTATCACGTCAGCCGCGGCGGTCACCAGCGGGGCGGTCACGTTGTCGGGGTCCCAGCCGAAACGCACCGATCCAGTCGCCATCGCCAACGCCACTACAAGCACGAACAGCGACGAGATCACACCGCCGAGAGTGCTGATAACCACGAAGGCTGCCAAGCTCATAGGTACGGGGATGTTGAACAGTTCGGCTGTGGCTTTCGCCAACATGGCCAGCATCGCCGAGGACACAATGCTCAGCGCCAGGCCGGCGAGAATGTTCTCTCCCACGACGGTGGTGGGGCGCAGACTCAGACGGAAGGTACCGGTGTGGATGGCGGTGCCGAGACGCGAGCCCAGGCCCCCAAAAATCTTGCCCTGAAGCGCAATGGCGGCCGGCACCATCAGCAACAACCCACCGAGCTGCTCTAGGCGGTCGGCGCTGGCCCCCAGCAGGATCCCTACAACCACGCTCACCACAGCCAGCAGACCGAGCGCTACAAGACTCTGAGCACCCAACCCACCCAGCGCGCCGGACAGGCCGCGCCGCTCGGTTAGTGCGCGCCGCTCGGTTAGTGCGCGCCGCTCGGTTAGTGCGCGCCGCTCGGTTGGCGCGCGCCGCGGACGGAACCTCGCCAGCAGCGGGAAGGTTCGGTCCATGCCGCGCTCCCGGAGCCGAGTTAGGATTTAGTCTCCCCTAGCGTGCAGGAACGCGAAGACATTTGCGACTAATCACCTACTTGCTCCGAGTACTTCATACGCTGGCACCATGAGGATCGGCTTCTCTAGACCTAACCGTAGGGGCACCAGTAGAGCCCGCATCGCCGTCGCTGCTCTGACAGCGGCTGCGCTATTAGCTATTGGGTGCGGGACTTCGGGCCGGGAGTTGCAGCCGCCTACAAGACTTGTATCCGAGCAGGATGGCCTCGTGGCCGAGCGGGACATCTTCGTGGGCGAATATCAGAGCCAAGGGCCGGGCGGGATGCTCGTCGAAAGCACTGAGTTCGTACCGGGTGGTGATCTTTCTCAAGGGCTCGTGGAGACCGGCGAACTGCCGACCCTGGCGTGGCGGAACATTCCTGCCGGCACCAGCGAACTGGTAGTACTTGTGCATACTGATGATTCCAACCAAACGCCGCTGATGTGGGTTGTTGCCGGTTTTGCGCCCTCCAGCACTGGCCTATTCCGGGAGACACCACCGCCGGGGGTACGAGCGCTGCCCCGTGCAGACGGCGAACTCTACTTCCCTGGCTATCCAGAGCCAGGCAGCCTCGTGGTTTTCACACTCTGCGCCTTAGCAGAACCGTTATCTGAAAACGCCATAGCCAGCGACGCCTGGGATGCCTGCTACTCCGACAACTCGAACAATGTGATTGGCCTAGCTACGGCCAGCGCGGTAATACCTGTTGGGTATCAGGCTCGCTTCGTGCCCGAAGATCAGAGCCAAGGGCCAGGGGGGATGCTCGTCGAAAGCCTGGAATTCACCCCGGGTGGGGAACTTCCGCTAGGACTCGTGCAGACCGGCGAGCTGCCAACCCTAGCGTGGCAGAACATTCCTGCCGGCACCAGCGAACTGGTAGTACTCGTGACCGGCTTCGATCCCGATATTCCTTCACTGCTGTGGGTAGTAGCCGGTTTCTCGCCCTCCAGCGGTGGCCTATTCCGGGAGACACCACCGCCGGGGGTACGAGCGCTGACCCGCTCCAGCGGCGAACTCGTCTGGCCGGGCTATCCGGAGCCAGGCGAACGCGTGGTTTTCACACTCTGCGCTTTGTCGGAGCCGCTGCCTCCCAACGCCACCGTCAGCGACGCCTGGAACACCTGCTACTCCTTAACGCAAGAGACCACAATTGGCCTAGCTACGGTCAGCGCGCTCATCCCTGCCAGCTAAAGGCCATAGGACCGAAACCCGACGCCACCAGCCGAGCCAGATGAAGTGCGTCGTCTACGGCTGCCAGCTAAAGGCCATAGGACCGAAACCCGACGCCACCAGCCGAGCCAGATGAAGTGCGTCGTCTACGGCTGCCAGCTAAAGGCCATAGGGCCGGCACCCGACGCCTCGACCACTCGCATCGCGTCTTTCGCTTTACAACCGCCCCGGCAAAGGTCATAGGATCGACACCCGACGCCTCGACCACTCGCATCGCGTCTTTCGCTTTACAACCGCCCCGGCAAAGGTCATAGGATCGACACCCGACGCCTCGCACCTTTTCGGGCTCGGCCCGTTGGTGGAGAAGGCCCGGCAAAGGTCATAGGATCGACACCCGACGCCTCGGCCGCTGCTCTCCGGTAGTCGGCGCGAGCCCATCCCAGCATCACCCGGCTCAACTCCTCCACGCCGCAACCGGCCCCCCCCCCCCCGGCAGTCGGCTCAGCCTGATTTTTAGCGTCGTAGGGGCGGGTTCACGGTCGGCAGGTTCACTGGCGGTGGTTTGCTAGCGCTGGTGATGTTGATTTTCCCCGCTAGCCCGTGGTTGTAGGCGGTCCGGGTGTTGCGCCGTGCGGGTGGCGTGTTACCACTCTGGTCGGGGTGTCGGAGCGTGAACCTGCTGTCGGCGTCTCGGACTACTTGGGCGCCTTTGGTGTGGACTAGGTGGTGGTGGCAGTGGCTGCAGAGTAGGCAGAGGTTGTCGAGGTCGGTTGTGCCTCCGTGTTCCCAGTGGGTGATGTGGTGTGCTTGGCACCAGTTAGCCGAAGCCCCGCAACCCACGCAGCCTTTATCCCGCACAGCCAACACCGCCCGCTGGCGGCTAGAAGCATGGCGTCTCCCCCGGCCGAGCCACAAAGGCTCACTCTTACCCCTAAATACAGCCGGCAAGATTCTCGCATCGCACGCCAAACCGAGAAGCTCCTCGACCGACAGCGGAGTGCCATCAACAAGACGAGCATCACGCAGCTGGCCCGCCACAGTGTCGTAATCGGCGACCACCAACAGGTCCACGCCCTGAGCCTTGCCCGCAGACCTACCAGCCTTACCGGTTCCGCCGCTGTTGGTGACGAGCTGTTCGAGCACGTCGGCCATGCGCTGACCCGAAGAAAGCCGGTTCTTGGCGTCCTCAGCATGAAACAGCCGGTTAGCCGTAGCAGTAAGCGCTGTCTCGATGCGACTACCCGCCACCGGATCAAACCGGCCCATTAGAGAGAACATCCCATCGGGTTCTTGTTTGATGTTCAAATAGCGCCGCTCCCGCTGACGCGCCCGCCGCTCCCCAAGATCACCCCGGGTCTGCTCGTTCATGTAATCGCGGACAGTGCGGCTGAACTGGTCTTCGGACTCCCGCCCCGCCGCCTCCAACAACCCGGCCTCACCACCCGAATCACCAGGCGAGGCCTGCTCCACAGCTTCGGCAATCATCTTCGCCTGCTTCGCAGTGATAGCCCCAGAACGCAAAGCCTCAGCCGTCCCAGGCACCCGGCCCAACTGCTCGGCCAACTTCACGTCCTGCTTGGCCCGACCGCGGGACTGCCTCAAACCGTCGCGCAGCACATCAGCCGCATGCCCCTCACCCCGCCGGCGGGCCAACTCGGCGACCATCTCAGCCTTCACCGCAGCCAACCGAGACTCACACCTACCCACCAACACCAACCGAGCCTCCAACTCCCCATCAGCCAAACCCCCAACCAACAAATCCGAGGAAAACAAACCAACCAAACCCTCAACATCAAACCCCGCGCCAAGACCAAACCCGCCATCCCGGCCCCCGGTGCCGGCGGCCCCAGCAACCCCGTCAGCAGCCCCAGCAGACCCAAAGACAGCAGTCCCAGCGGCCTCGGCAGACCCAAAAACAGCAGTCCCAGCGGCCTCGGCAGACCCAAAAACAGCAGTCCCAGCGGCCCCGGTAGACCCAAAGACAGCAGTCCCAGCGGCCTCGGCAGACCCAAAAACAGCAGTCCCAGCGGCCCCGGTAGACCCAAAGACAGCAGTCCCAGCGGCCTCGGCAGACCCAAAGACAGCGGTGCCGGCAACCCCAGCGGCAGCGCCGTTGTCTCCACTAGCGGCGGTGCGGTTGTGCCCAGCAGCACCCCCGCCAGCGCACCCAGCAGCAGCACCGTCGGCCCCAGCAACCCCAGAAGCAGCACCGGCGGCCTCAGCAGCAGTGGTGCCGTTGTGCCCCGCAGCGCCGGCGGCGCCAGCACCCCCAGCAGCGCGGTTGGCCCCATCAGTGCCGCCCCCGGCAGCACGCCCAGAAACAGCGCTCTTGGCCTCAGCGACAGCAACCCCAACATCCGGGTCGTCGAAAAGAGTCACAAAAGTCATAATTCACCTCCCCAAACACAGTGTGTGAACCGTCGTCTTTCGGTCGGCCGAGCCGACAAGCCGGACAAACAACACCAACCCCACAACACCAGAGCCAGCGACCGGTAACAGTGAGTTTAGCGAATCAAACCAAAAACCACAACGCCTGTATGCTATCTCGAAGAAATAAATCGAATACATTCCAAGCAAAGCAGTCCAATCGCCGGCGCCTGGCCGAGTCACCGTTCACCAGCATCAAGACCGGGGGCCGCCAAGCGCGCAGGTGGGAATCAACAGCGTGAGGTGCAAGCGCGTTGTGCCAACACCCGGCGGGGTGTTGCCGGGAGTCCGCAGCCCGCCGACGCGACCAGCCCCCACGAGATCCAACCATCCCAGCGGGACTACTCGTCGCCGAAGCACCACCTACAACAGACACACAAGCCAAATGAAGATCCAACCATCCCAGCGGGACTACTCGTCGCCGAAGCACCACCTACAACAGACACACAAGCCAACTGAAGATCCAACCATCCCAGCGGGACTACTCGTCGCCGAAGCACCACCTACAACAGACACACAAGCCAACTGAAGATCCAACCATCCCAGCGGGGTTACTCATTGCCGGGAGTCCGCAGGCGCTCCCGTAGTACGAACTTTTGGATCTTGCCAGTGCTGGTCTTAGGGAGGTCGCCGAAGATCACCCTCTTAGGAGCCTTGAACCGGGCAATGGCGCCCTTAACGAACTCGATCAACTCCTGCTCAGTCGGTGAGGCCCCCGAGCGTAGCGCTACGAACGCCACTGGAACCTCACCCCAGACCTCGTCGAGCGCTCCCACCACCGCCACCTCCAGCACACCGGGATGACGGGCCAAGACTTGCTCTACTTCGATGGAAGCGATGTTCTCCCCGCCGCTGACGATGACATCCTTGGCTCGGTCGCGTACCTCCATGTAGCCGTCGGGGTGCACGACGCCAACGTCACCGGTGCGGAACCAGGCCCCGTCGGGCCTTTGCAGGGTGGCTGCGGCAGTGGCCTGGGCGTCCCGGTAGTAGCCAAGCATCACCACGTTGCCGCGCAGCACCACCTCACCTGGGGTGGCGCCGTCGGCAGGCACGTCCCGCCCTTCGGCGTCTACAACCCGCAGCGGCGAGCAGGCTACGTTGGCGACACCCTGGCGGGCCTTGCGCCGGGCCTGCTCGGCGGGTTCTAAAGCACTCCACTCCGGCCGCCAGTCGCATATCACCGCTGGGCCGTAGCTCTCGGTCAGCCCGTAAAGGTGCGTGACGTGGAGGTTCAGCTTGGCGAGACGGGCCAGCAAGCTGGGCGAGGGCGGCGCACCGCCCACAGCCACGTGCACCGGAGACGCCGCCGGGGTTACCTCTGGGTCGGCAGCCAGCATGGTCAGCACGGTGGGCGCAGCATTTAGGTGGGTTATGCCCTTCTGGTGTATCGCCGACCAGACCGCCTCGGGCTGGACATGGCGCAGCCCCACGTGCACACCGCCGGCAGCGGTGACGGCCCAGGGGTAGCACCAACCGTTGCAGTGAAACATCGGCAGCGTCCAGAGAAACACACTGGCAGCATCTAGACCGCCCTGGGCAACCATAGCTAGGGACTGCAGGTAGGCACCGCGGTAGGAGTACATCACACCCTTGGGATGCCCAGTGGTTCCTGATGTGTAGTTGAGGCTCAGCATGCCCCACTCGTCGGATACATCCACCTGGCGGGGTTCGGCGGTGGCGAGGCGCTGCTCGTACTCGTCTTCCGGCTCGCCGCAGGTGATCAGCTGCAAAGGATGATCGGCATTCGCCACTATCGCCTCGCCGACCGAAGCCAGCGAGTGATCACATATCAGCACCCGAGAGCCCGCATGGTTCACAATCCAACTCAACTCGCCCGGGGCCAGGCGGGTGTTCAGCGCGTTTAGCACGGCACCAGCCCAGGCCACGCCGAAGTGGGCTTCAAGCGCTACGTGCGTGTTGGGAACCAGAGTGGAAACACGGTCACCGGGCTTTACGCCGGCTGCTGCCAGCGCGCCTGCCAGCCGCTGGCACCGCTGGTGTAACTGGGAGTAGGTGAAAGCACGGTCGCCGTCGATCAAGGCCGGCCTGTCGCCGAAGACGTGCGCGCTTCGGTCTAGGAACAGCGTCGGCGTTAGGGGTTCCGGGCCAAAGGCCGGGCGGTTAGTAGTCTGCGAGCGTTCGGGCATCGCCTCAGTGTCGCAGACCACGGCCTCTGCGGCAGCCCGGTCGGCTATTTGATGCCGGGCAAGCGACCAGAGATCATGGACCAAGTCCGATCCGCCTCTGCGGCAGCCCGGTCGGCTATTTGATGCCGGGCACAATGACTTCGGGGAATGAATCCAAGCAATCAAGCAATGATGATCGTCGGGGTGTCGGGCCGTCAACGCGTGTAGGGGCACAATGACCTCGGGCAAAATGCACTAAGCGGGTTCGAACCTTGCTCCAAGAGGTCCGAACCCGCTTGCTCAACTTGCCGCAACCCTGCTGCTCCAACTGCTCGGGTTGCGGACATCTGGAATATCCCGGCGTTCTTTGCGTGACAGACGCCTCAGCCGCCGGTTCCGTTGACAAATGCCGGAAAAACTTTTTTCTCAGCTAGCTGCCAGTCCACACTGCCAGCTCATAAAGCCTGCCAGCGCTCACCCCGAGTGTCGCACTGAGTGTCGGCTGCCTGCGTTGCTAAGAGGTCGGCAACATGGTTCCAGGGGTCGGTGCCATGTCCCTTCACCCAGCGGAATGCCACATCTCGCGCTAGGGCCTGGGAGATAAGCGGCTCCCAGAGGTCCCGGTTCTTCACCGGCTCTCGCTTGGAGTTGCGCCAGTCACGCCGCTGCCAGCCTGCCCACCAGCGCTGTTTGAAGCAGTTCACGATGTAGCCGGAGTCGGTCACCACCTCCAGCGGGTCGCGGCCCTCCAGAGCAGTCAGCGCTTCCAGCACGGCCTGCATTTCCATGCGGTTGTTGGTCGTCTCGGCGGCGGCGCCGGCCGCCCAGGGGCCGTTAGGCACCACCCAACCCCAGCCCCCAGGACCCGGGTTCCCCCGACAGGCGCCGTCGGTATAGACAACGGTCAAGCACGGCTGAGGGTTCGCGGGTTGGATCACGCCGCTCATATTCGCGCGCCTGCTGGCAGTCGCAGTTGATCTTGGCTGCAGATCTTGGCTGATCTTCGGAGATTCTGCAGCATTAGCAACAATCTGTGGTGAAGGAGCGCCGGATATGCCGCGAAGGTGCGAGACTCAGACCTGATGCGTGGCCATTTTTCGCACCAACTGCCCGATACTGACCCCAGCGAGACCAGCGAGTGGATCGACTCATTCGATTCTCTGGTCCACGCCCGAGGCAACGAGCGAGCCCGGCTTGTTGTAGCCAGGCTGCTAGAGCGAGCACAGCAGCTAGATGTGGGTATTCCCGCCACCGTCACCACGCCGTATGTCAACACTATTCCTGCCGACAGCCAGCCGTTCTTCCCAGGTGACGAGCACCTAGAGAAGCTGATCCGCCGCTACATCCGCTGGAACGCCGCGGTCATGGTAATCAGAGCCAACAAGGCAGCCGACGGTATCGGCGGGCACCTCTCCACCTTCGCCTCCTCGGCCTCGCTGTACGACGTGGGCTTCAACTGGTTCTTTAGAGGGAAAGAAGACGGTCAGCCGGGCGACCACGTGTACTTCCAGGGCCACGCCGCTCCCGGCATCTACGCCCGGGCCTTCCTCGAGGGACGGCTCAGCGCCGAGCAGCTAGACCACTTCCGCATGGAGATCGGCGGCCGGGGCGTGTCCAGCTACCCACACCCCCGGCTGATGCCCGACTTCTGGGAGTACCCCACGGTGTCCATGGGACTCGGACCCATCAACTCCATCTACCACGCCCGCTTCAACCGCTACCTGCAGCATCGGCACATCGAGGACACCAGCCGGTCACGCATCTGGTGCTTCGTAGGCGACGGCGAGATGGACGAGCCCGAAACGCTGGGAGCAATCTCCCTGGCAGGGCGCTCCGAGCTGGACAACCTCATCTGGGTGGTGAACTGCAACCTGCAGCGCCTCGACGGACCGGTACGAGGTAACGGCAAGATCATCCAGGAACTCGAGGGCCTTTTCCGCGGTGCTGGCTGGAACGTCATCAAGGTGATCTGGGGGTCACGCTGGGATGATCTGCTGAAGCGGGACAGCCACGGCCTGCTGTTGAACAAGATGAACTCCACCGTGGACGGCGAGTATCAGCGCTACGCCACCGAGTCGGGGGACTACATCCGCGAGCACTTCTTTGGCCCCGACCCACGACTGCGAGACATGGTCGCCGACTACAGCGACGAGGAATTGGCAAACCTGCCCCGCGGTGGCCACGACCACCAGAAGTTGTACGCCGCTTACAAGGCTGCGACCGAGAACGTCGGCTCACCCACGGTGATCTTGGCTAAGACCATCAAGGGTTGGAGCCTCGGGAAAGGGTTCGAAGGCCGCAACGCCACGCACCAAATCAAGAAGATGACCACGCGGCAACTATTAGACCTGCGCGACCGACTGCGACTCTGGGACGAGATCCCCGAGAGCGCCCTGGCGGACGACGCTTCCCCTCCGTACTACAGGCCGCCGGCCGACGCCGAAGAGATGGCCTACATGTACCAGCGCCGCCAAGCGCTCGACGGCCCACTGCCGTCGCGCATCGTGCGACACCGTAGGCGGCTGAAGCTGCCCGACCGGAAGCTCTTCGCTACCTTTGACGAAGGCTCTGGCGACCGGGAGGTCTCAACCACGGTGGCTTTTACGAGCTTGCTGCGGTCGCTGATGCGGGACAAGGACTTCGGCCCCAGGGTCGCTCCGATCGTGGCCGACGAGGCTCGAACCTTCGGTATGGACTCACTGTTCCGGGAGTTCGAAATCTACGCGCCCCGCGGGCAGCTTTACGAGCCGGTGGACCACGATCTGCTGCTGTCGTACAACGAGGACACCGACGGTCAGATCCTGGAGGAGGGCATCACCGAGGCCGGCGCGCTGGCAGAGTGGATCGCCGCAGGCACCAGCTACGCCAACCTGGGCGTGCCGATGCTGCCGATGTACACCTTCTATTCCATGTTCGGCTTTCAGCGGGTGGGCGACCTGATCTGGTCGGCGGCTGACAGCCGGGCTCGCGGCTTCCTGCTGGGAGCCACGGCCGGTCGCACAACCCTCCCGGGCGAGGGGCTGCAGCACCAGGACGGCCACAGTCACCTATTGGCCACCGCGGTGCCAGCCTGTGAGGCCTATGACCCAGCCTTCGCCTACGAGATGGCCACGATCGTCGCCTGCGGGCTAGAGCGCATGTACCCCCCGGAGGGAGCAGCTCATGGCGACGACGTCTTCTACTACCTGACGATCTACAACGAGAACTATCGGCAACCCGCAAGGGCCGACCACGTCAGCGACAGCGACATCATGAGCGGCCTGTACCGCTGGGATCCCGGGCCGGCTGGCACGCGCCACCGGGCTACCATTGTTTTCTCTGGTCCGGCTCAGGGTGCGGCCCGCCAAGCTCAGGCGGCGTTAGCCGAGCACTACGACACTGGCACCGAACTCTGGAGCGCCACCTCTTATAAGAAGCTGCGGGAGGAGGCTCTAGCTACCGAGCGCTGGAACCGATTGCATCCCAGCCAGGCGCCCCGCGTGCCGGAGGTGACCGCCAAGCTGGCCAGCTCTCAGGGGCCGATAGTGGCCGTCAGCGACTACCTCACGCTGGTGGCAGACCAGATAGCCCGCTGGACACCCCGCAACTTCTCGGTGCTGGGCACTGATGGTTACGGCCGCAGCGACACGCGGCCCGCTCTGCGTCGCTTCTTCGAGGTGGACGCCGGTCATATCACCGTGGCCGTCCTGGCCGGGCTCGTGGCTACCGGCGAGATGGCTGCCTCGGCGGTGGCCGACGCTATTAGTCGCTTCGGAGTGGACCCAGAGGCCGTCAATCCTTTTGAGTACGAGTGCGGCCCGCTGGGTTAGCCGGAGTCGGCGCAGTGTCACCGGCCGCCTGTGCCCGACCAACAGCACTGCCGGAGGGGAAGAAAAGGGCCATAGTCAGCCCCGCCAGGCCGTAGGAGCAGATGAGCCAAATCCAGGCACGCGGGTAACGAGCCAGGTCGGCAGCACCACCGTCGCCCAGCAAGGCCACCACCGCGGCCACCCCCACGGCGTAGCAGAGTTGCTGAACCGTGCGGGCGGTGGCGTTTCCCATAGCGAACTGCTCGCTTCCCAGGTCGGCTAGAGGGGCTCCGGTGATGCAGGTGATCGTGAGTCCCACGCCGGCACCCAGCATCAGCATGGAGGGCAAAAGGTCCGTTAGGTAGTTCGGGGTGACCTCGACAAGCCAGTACTGCCAGCCGAACGAAGCCACGCAGAGCCCGCAGCCCGCCGCGGTCAGCCAGCGGTGTCCAAATCTGTCGGCTGCTCGGCCTGCCCACCACGAGGCTATGACCGACATCAGCGGGCTGGGGCTGAGGCCCAGGCCGGTCTGCCACACGGGCCACTCCCAGAGACGCTGCAACAGTAACGAGTTCAGAAAGAATCCCCCCAGGAAGGCGCAGCCGAAGAAGAGTGTGGCGTAGGTGGCCACCCGGAAGGTGCGAACTCTGAACAACGAAAGGTCCAGCACCGGCGACCGATGGCGTCGCGAGCGCCAAACCAGAACCGGCAGCAACAGCAACCCGACAAGCGCCAGCGTGAGGGTGCGGGCACTGGTGTAACCCCAGTGCTCAGCCTGCACCACGGCCAACAGCACCAGCGCCACGCCCAGCACGCTCACCGGCACTCCGATGACGTCGAGTCGCCCTTCGGTAGCGGGCAGGCGCATCTCTGTGAGGGTGCTACGGCCCAGAATCACAACCGCCGCGCCGAAGGGAACACTGGCCCAGAAGATTCCCCGCCAGCCGAAAAGCTCGATCAGCAGCGCTCCCGCCGATGGTCCGACCGCCCCACCAAACCCCGCCACCGCAGACCAGATGCCCACGGCCAGGGAGCGCCGCTGGACGGGGAACTCCGTCAGCACCAGCGCCAAAGACGACGGGAATATGGCGGAGCCACCAACTGCCTGCACCACCCGGAAGGCGATTAGCAAGCCGGAGTTGGGGGCGACGCTGCACAGCAGAGACCCCAGCGTGAAGACGCCCACAGAGACTAAGAAGACTCGCTTGCGGCCCAGCCTGTCGGCTACCCGGCCCGCCAGCAGCAACAACGAAGCGACCGTCACGTTGTAGGCAGTTAGGATCCACGACAGCACAGCGTCGGTCGTCTGGAGGTCGGCGCCGATAGTGGGAAACGCCACGTTCACAATAGAGGCGTCGATCACCACTAAGAAGATGCTCACGCACACCACCGCCAGCACCACCCAAGCCCGCCGCGACACCTCGGGCGTCTCTGGTGTAGCCCCGTCTGGCCGATTCCCCGAAACCGACGAGCCTGCCAGTGGCCGCCGGCGGTGGCGGGGGTTCATCACCATTGCCTCCCAGCTGGGGGTGAGGCGCAGGCACGGCATGGCCGGTACGCTCGGGATATGACCGTTGGAACGCTAGCTGTCACGGGCGACGACGCCGCTGACGAGCTTGTAAACACCGATCCGCTGGCCCTGCTGCTGGCCATGTTGCTAGATCAGCAAATCCCCATGGAATGGGCCTTCAAGTCCCCTTACAGGCTGGCCGAGCGGCTCGGCGGCAAGCTAGATGCCAGCACCATTGCTGCCATGGAGCCGGCCGATTTGGAAACAGCCTTCAGCACTAAGCCGGCGTTGCACCGCTTCCCGGCGGCGATGGCCCGCCGAGCCCACGAACTCTGCGGTCACATCGCGGCGCAATATGACAGCGACGCCAGCACGCTTTGGGGCACCGCTGCCAGCGGAAACGAGCTATACGACCGGGTGCGAGCACTGCCGGGCTATGGCGACGAAAAGTCTATGATCTTTCTAGCCATCCTGGCTAAGCGCTTCGGCGTGCGACCCGGCGGCTGGGAACGCTACGCCGGCCCGTTTGCTGACGAAACCCCTCGCTCGGTCGCCGACATCGACAGCCCCGAAGCTCTAGCCAAAGTACGCGCCTGGAAAAAGGAGCAGAAGGCCGCCGGCCGCTCTAAGCAAGACTAAGGATTAGACGAGGACTAAGACCAGCGTCCGAATCGCGTCACAGGCTACGACTAACCTGACAGAGCAGGTCACACGGTCTGCACTGGCAACGGAGTAATCATGAACGGCTACAACCGCGAGGAACGAGAATACGACACCGGTGAGAAGCCTCAACGGGGCAAGCAAGAGGAGTCACCAGAGGACTTCCCCTGGGAGAGAGATGCCGCTAGTTCAGCCGAAAGCGGCGGTACCACCGGCTGGGATCGCCCGGGGCCAACATCACATTCGGGGTGGGATCAACCCCCACGAGGAAGCTCCACGCATGACCCCATGAATGACCCTCGCTCGGGCCGTTTCACCGCCTCGTGGTCGGCGTCGGGTCAGCCGCAGCAAGGCAACCCCATGGCCATCGCAGGCTTCATCTGCTCGCTACTTGCCCTCATCCCAATCCCGGTCTTGAACATAATTCTATGGATTTGCGGCGTCGTATTCAGCTCGATCGGCCTCAGCAGGGCGAACAATAGCGGCGCTCCCAATCGTGGCCTGGCGATTGCTGGAATCTGTATCAGTTGCGTCGGAATTCTGTTAATCATCCTGTTTTTTGTCTTTATCGGTCTGGCTGGCATCGCTGCCAACTGACCGAGCTGCTTAGCGCCTATTTGGAACCCTCCAGCGCAACGTGGCCATGGCGGTCTAGCCAGCCCAGCACTAGGGAGATGCAGCGGGGGTCATAACGCAGCCGGTGACTGCCCCCGGCGATTATGCGCAGGTCGGCCGCTCCGTGGGCATCGGCAATAGCTCGGGCATCCAGAGACGACACCAACTCGTCGTCGGAGCCGTGCACGACCATTAGCGGGCGCGGCGCTAGGCGGTCGGCCGCAGCGGCGGCACTGAACATAGCGAACTGGTCTCGCCAAGCTTTCGGGTCGGGCGGGAACGACTCGCTGCGCACCATGGCCGACTCGCGGGCGTGGCGCAGCAACCGCTCACTGTTGGCCGCCCAGTCCAAAAAGTCGGCCGGCGCTCCCACCGAGACCGCCCCCAACACCGCAGGCGTGTCGGCCGCGGCTCTGATCGCTATGGCACCCCCGGTGCCGAACCCAGAGACCCACACCCCCCTGGCGCGGGTCCGAGCTGACACGTGCTCCACGGCTGCCCGTACATCCTCCACCCAACCCAGCAGCGAGAAGTCACCCTCGGAGCGACCACAGCCCCGGTAGTTGAGCACCAAAGCCGACCAGCCCATTTCAGCGGCGACGCGGTCCGCCAAAACATGGTACGAGCGGCCCGCCGTGACAGCCCCGCCGGTCGTGGCCGGCAGACCATGGCAGATGACCACAGCGGGGCGAGGTTCGCGCAGCACCTCGCCGTCGGAGCGAAGCGGCCGAGCCAGGTAGCCCGCCAGCTTCAGCGGGCCGGCGAGGATCTGCTCCACTCACCCGCCCCGCAGGCGGTAGCCCCGATTGCGCGCCTCGGCCAGCGTGTCGGGGGCAAAGCACAAGTACTGCCCCGAGGCCAGCAACTCATCGATAACAGCGCGCGGTGTCTGTCCCGGCGCCGCCGGCGAGTCGTCGGTGGGCACCGACTCCAGGTCATAGACGGTACCGGAGCGCTTGTCGCCGACGTAGCGGTGGCCAGCGGTTCCCTTGGGTTGATACACGTTCACGATGCTAAAGCGGATCGGTCGGCTTCGCGGTCTAGTTGCGTTCGGGAATACCGGGGGCGCCGTTAGTGCTCGAAGCGGGCGGTGCCATCGCAGAAGCAGAAAGCGATTAGACAGCAAGAAACTTTGTCCTAAGATTCTTGCTGTCGATGTATCCGCTCCAGCAAGACCCGACAGAGACAGGAGCAGCGATGGCTAGCGAGTTCACCGAGGCGGAGTTCTCCGAGCACATTCAGCGTTTCGGAGCCAAGGAACTGGACTGGGCGCCCTTCGCCAAGCAGGGAGATTTCGCCGAGAAATACCGGCGGGCACACGTGCGCATGGTGGGAGCCAGCATCACCGGCAAGCACATTGAGCCCGGCACCATAACCGCCGACCGCTTCACCTTGTCGGTAATGATGATGCCTCCCGGCGGAGAGGCACCCTCCCACGCCCACGAGGTAGAGGAGGTCTTCTTCGTCCTCAAGGGCGAGCTAACGGCCTGGTGGGAGTCTGAGGATGGTCGCATCCTGGAGACCGTTCTCCGCGAGCGGGAGATGCTCCACAGCCCGGCTGGCATCATGCACGGCTTGCGCAACCACAGCGACAGCGAGGCTCTCGTGCAGGTCATCATCGGCGTCGGTCGCCCGCAGAAGCCCACATACTTAGATCCGGCACTCGATGCGCTCTGATCTACACCCAGCGCGCCGGGACAGTTGTCGAGACCTGCCCGTCACCTCCGCCGGCAGCAGCTGATCTGAGCGGCCGTGGACCTGGGCTCGCTGAGTTGGACGGCGCTGCGGCAACGTCTCGACGAGAATCCCCTAGACGTGATCGTGCCGCTGGGCGCGTTAGAACAGCACGGCCCGCACCTCCCCTTAGACACCGACAGTCGCATCGCTGCGGCACTGGCGGACCGAGCCGCCGAGCGCGCCGGCGACTGCGTCGTGGCCCCCTGCCAGACGGTCGGAGCCTCAGCTCACCACCTCGCCTTCCCCGGCACCGCTAGCCTCACACGACCGACTCTGACCAATGTTCTGGTTGAGCTAACCCGCACGTTGCTGAGCCACGGGCTCCGCAGCGCCTACATCGTTACTGGCCACGCCGGCAACGTCGGCGCCATGGCCGAGGCCAGCAAATCTCTGGACTCAGAGTTCAGTAACCGGGTTGTGGCGTTCGACAACTGGCCGGCGCAGCGCGACGCCGTTCACCGCGTCGCCGAACTCCACTGCGGATTAGACCGAGCAACCTGCGGCACCCACGCCGGCCACTTCGAGACGAGCATCCTGCTGGCCATAGCCCCAGAGACCGTGGAGATGGCTGCTGCCGTCGCCGGACACATCGGCGAACCCGAGACCGCCAGCGACATCCTGCGCGAAAAGGGTATGCACGCTTTATCACCAGTAGGCATCATCGGCGATCCACGCCACGCCGACGCCGCAGCCGGGCACTTATACCTAGAGGCGCTCACCGACCTAGTGGTCAGCGGCATCGCAACGCACCGCGCTGGTCACCTATGACCGCCGATCGCGGCACCGCGCAACTCAACCGGATCCTTCTCAACCTGCCGCGCGTCATCGAGGGCAGCTTCGCCGCCATCGTCATCTTGGTTCTGGGAACCGTGATGAGCTTCAAGTCCGACGTGTTCCTCACCGCTGGGAACATCCAGAACATCCTGCTGCAGACATCGTTCCTGGCCTGCGCGGCGTTCGGGATGACCTTGATCATCATCACCGCCGAACTAGACCTATCACAGGGTTCGGTGCTGGCACTCATCGGTGTGGTGGCCGCCGAGACTATGGTACGCAACGACAACATACTGCTCGGCTTGTTGGCCGGCCTGGGCGTGGGGTTAGCCGCGGGACTCTTCAACGGCGTGGTCTCCGCGGTCCTAAAGGTGCCCTCTTTCATCACCACGCTGGGACTGCTGATCATGGCCCGGGGTCTTGCGCGCGAGATCACCGCCGGCAATACCGTGGGCGGTCTTCCAGACGGCTGGAAAGCCTGGTGGAGTGCGGAGTTCGCTGGTCTCCGGATGCCGATCTGGGTAACCGCCGGCCTCGCCGTTACCTACCACATCATCCTGCGCTACTCCCGATTCGGGCTGCGGATATACGCCGTCGGAGGCAACGCCGAGGCAGCTCGGCGCGCTGGCATCAACGTGACCCGGGTACGCCTTACCGTATTTCTGCTGGGCGGAGCGGCCGTGGCTGTAGGAGGCTTCACGCTGCTTGGTCGGGTCAACGCTGGGCAGCCAAACGCAGCGGTGCTCACCGAACTATTCGCTGTCGCCGCCGTGGTACTGGGCGGGACCAACCTTTTCGGCGGCAAGGGCTCCATTCCCCGCACGGTGGCTGGGGTGCTGCTGATCGGCGTCATCCGCAACAGCCTGAACCTGCTGAACGTCTCCTCGAACATGCAAGATGTCTGGCTTGGGGTGGTGTTCGTACTGGCCATGACCTCGCAGTTCCTCCGCCGCTACCTCGAGCGCTGGGCGAACCGCGACAAGGACAGCGCCATAGAAGTCGAAGTCGAGCACGAACTCGACGAGGAACTCCGCGTCATCGAGCAGGCCGAAGACTCGGTCCGCTAGTCGACGGAGCAGCTAAACAACCCGGAGGGAAGAAAATGAACAAGAACAAACTTAAGTTCCGACTGCTGGCCTCGCTGCTAGTACTCGGGCTTGTAGCCGCCGCCTGCGGCGATAGCGACGAGCCTGCAGCGCCGGAACCGCCGCCTGCCCCAGCTGTCGATGCGGACGGCTGTACCGAAAGATATGAGGTGCGCTACGCCAACCTGGCGACTTTCATCCTGTACTTCCGCGACCTAGAAGCGGGTCTGGCCGACTTCGGCGACGCCAATTGTTGGAACTTCGCCGCGGCCGATGCCGCCTACGTAATCGAAGACCAAGTCGCCCAGATCGAGGACTTCGCCACTCAGGGCGTCGACCTGATCATCGCCTCACCCGGCGACCGCGAGGCCCTGGTGCCGGCCTACGAGGCAGCTTCGGCTGCAGGTATACCAATTCTGTCCACCGGCGACAGCTTGCGGAACCCCGACCTAGAGATTGGCTTCATCGGAACGGACTGGGACGTTGAGGGCACTAAGCAGAGCGAGTGGATGGTCGAAGAGATGGGCGGATCGGGCAAGATCGCTCGTATCGGCGGTCCCGGCGCTAGCGAGTACGTCGAGAAGCGCAAGGAGGGCTTCGAGGAGGTTATGGCCGCCAACCCCGGTATCGAGGTCGTGTTTAACCAGAGCGCCAACAGCTTCACCCAGGAGGAGGGCCTGCGGCTCGCTCAGGACGCGCTGACAGCCAACCCCGACTTGGACGGTATCTGGGCTGACAGCGACGCTCTGGCCCTCGGCGCCGCAACCGCCGTGGACGAGGCCGGCCTGGACCAGGTTGACATTCTCATCTCGGGAACCGACGGTGAGCCAGCCGTGTTCGACCAGATTCGCGCCGGTACGGGTGTGGACATGACCATCGCCCTGCGCGGTTACGCCTGGGGTACCCAGACCGCCGAGGTGGCCCACGCCTTCCTGACCAGCGGCAGCACCGGCCAGGACTACTTCATCCAAGCACCAACGCTGGTGGTGGACGCCAACTCGATCCAGGGCACGACTAACGAAGATCTGCGCTAGCAGAGCCAAGCCAAGTCAATGACCGATCGGGCCGACGCGCTGATCATCGGTGCCGGAGCATCTGGCGGGGTGGCGGCGCGCCACCTCGCCGAGTCCGGCTTCGATGTGGTGTGCCTCGAGCAGGGAGACTGGCCCGATCGGTCCGCATTCCCCGGCAACCGGCCGGACTGGGAGCTAGCGATCCGCCAGCGCTGGGCCATGAGCCCCAACGTGCGACGGCTGCCCGAGGACTACCCCGTCAACCACGACGACTCTGAAATTGAACCGCTCATGTACAACGCCGTCGGCGGCAGCATGATCATCTACGCCGGCACTTGGCCCCGCATGCTCCCCTCAGATCTGCGGGTACGCACGCTGGACGGCGTGGCTGACGACTGGCCGATCTCTTATGACGAGTTGGTGCCGTACTACGACACCGTGGACCGACAGATCGGCGTGTCGGGTTTGGCTGGTGACCCGGCCTACCCGCCGCATGCCGACTACCCGCTGCCGCCTTTACCGCTGGGCATCGCCGGGCGCCGAGTGGCCGAGGGCCACAACCGGCTGGGCTGGCACTGGTGGCCCGAACCCAACGCCATCCTCTCGGCCCCCTACGACGGCCGCCGGCCGTGCGTTCAGCGAGGCGTGTGCACCTCGGGCTGCGCCGAGGGGGCCAAAGCCTCCACCGACTTGACCCACTGGCCCCGAGCTCTCGCCGCCGGCGCCCGGCTTATTACCGGGGCGCGGGTAAGCCGCATCACCGTCGGCGCCGGCGGGCTGGCCACCGGTGCCAACTGGCTGGACCGCGACGGTGTGGAGCACCACCAGCGGGCCGATGTAGTGCTGCTGGCAGCGAACGCCGTCGGCACCGCCCGCCTGCTGCTGTTGTCCGCCGACGACCGCTACTGCCCCGACGGGCTGGGCAACTCCAGCGGCCTCGTGGGCCGACGGCTGATGATGCACCCTTTCTCGGTGGTTACCGGCTGGTGGGATGACTCTGTAGAAGGTTGGCAGGGACAGTTCGGGGCCAGCATCACGACCTACCAGTTCTACGAGACCGACCCTGAGCGGGGATTCCTGCGCGGGGCCAAGTGGGCACTGTCTCCGGTCGGCGGCCCGCTGAACCACATCCTTCCGCTCCGCGCCGGCAGTGAGGTGTGGGGGGCCGACCACCACGACCTAATGGCGCGGACCTTCGGGCGCGGCGCTAGCTGGGCTATCTTCGGCGAGGACCTACCCGAGGAATCCAACCGGGTGGAACTAGACCCCGACCAAAGCGACGGCGTGGGCATTCCCATCCCGCGGGTGCACTACCGCATCTCCGGGCACTCCCGGCGCCTGATGGCCTTTCATGAATCTCGGGCCGCGGAGTCTCTGGAGGCCTCTGGCTGCCAGGCGGTCGACGTGGCCAGCCTGATCCCCTATTCCGGCTGGCACCTGATGGGCACCGCCCGCATGGGCACCGACCCCGCCACTTCTGTGGTTAACGCTGCTGGTAGGGCTCATGACGTGCCCAACTTGTATGTGCTGGACGGCAGCGTCTTCGTCACGAGTTCGGGCGTCAACCCCACGTGCACAATCAGCGCCCTGGCGCTGCGCACCGCCGACCTGCTGGTGCGCAGCCGCCGCTTCCAGAAAGTGCCGGCGTGAGTTGCGGGGCTGTCATCGACCCAACTCGCCTCAGCCAGCTAGCGGACGTGATGCTGCCGGCAGCCCACGGCATGCCATCTGCTGGGGACGTGGCCGCAGTTACCTCGCACTTAGACAGCGTGCTGTCGTGGCGACCCGACTTGCAGATACCTCTGGGGCGTGCGCTAGCCGCGCTAGACCCGGCGGGTTTCTCGCTTGACCAACTCGACGCTTACCGTCACGCCGATGAGGAGGCCTACTCGGCTCTGACAACTGTAGTAGCGGCGTGTTACTACCTGTGCCCAGAAGTGCGCCAGCGCATCGGATACCCCGGACAGGTAGCTAAGACCTACGACCCTTACGCCTACACCGACTGGGTTGCCGAAGGTCTACTCGACCCAGTGGTGGCCCGCGGTGCCATCTTCCGGGAGACACCGTGAGCCGGTCCGTGCTGCTCGCCGACTACGCGGAAGGCCCAGTCGTGGTGGATCTGCCGGTGGGACCGCCCCCGGAGGGCGGGGCACTCGTGCAAATCGAGGCCGCCACCGTCTGCGGTACCGATGTCCACATCGCCTCGGGGACTTTTGCTCATCTGGCCCGACTTCCTCTGGTGATGGGACACGAGGGTGCGGGCACGGTCCTAGAACTGGGTTTGGGACTTGAGCGGGATGCCCTGGGCCAACCACTGCGCCCCGGCGACCGGATTGTCTGGGCACATAACTGGTGCGGCCGCTGCTACTTCTGCGCGGTAGCCAAGCAGCCGACCCTGTGCGAGAACACCATGGGCTACGGCTGGGGGCCCTACGACGGCACGGCCAAAAACGGAACCTTCTCCGAGCACCTGCACGTATCGGCCGACTCCCGGGTATTGCGAGTGCCCTCCTGTGTCTCAGGCCCCCTAGCCTCGGCGGCCACCTGCGCTCTGCGCACGGTGATACACGCCTTTGAACGCAGTGGGCGTATCCGCTTCAGCGACTCGGTGGTGGTGCTGGGCGCCGGGCCGGTGGGTGTGCTGGCCGCGGCTGTTGCGCTAGCGGCCGGCGCGCATAACGTGATCCTGATCGGGGCCCCTACAAGCCGCTTGGCAGCCACGAACCGCTGGAACCTGGCCGCCCGGATCGACATCCAGAGCACCGCCCCGGAGGAACGAATCCAACAGGTGCGGCAACTAACCGGAGGCCGGGGCGCCGACCTGGTGCTGGAATGCGCCGGGCCTCCCAGCGCATTCAACGAGGGCGTCCAGATGCTGCGCCGAGGCGGAAAGTTAATGGTCGTGGGCCAGGCTCATGACCAGACCGTGCCCCTCGACATAACCAGCCTGAAGGTGCGCCAGCAAACAGTGCTCACCTCGCTCTCGGCGGACATCTCTCATTACCACGAAGCGCTGCGCTTTCTGGAGCGCCACGCGGGCGAACTAGACCTCGAAACGGTTGTTTGTTCTACCAGCTACAGCCTCGAGGACATAGCTGACGCCCTCGCCGCCATGGCTGCCGGAGTCGAGATGAAACCGGTGATTTCGCCGTGAGCGCCACCTCGGTCTCGCTGCGCGACGCCTACCCGCTGCTAGTGGGAGACCGCCGAATCGACACTTCTTCTCGCTGGCTGCCAGCAGTGGCCCCTGGCAGCGGCGAGCAGGTGGCCGAGGTGCCGCTAGCAGGCGCTGAGTTGGTGGATGCCGCGGTCGGGGCCGCCAGAGCGGCTGCGCCAGCGTGGGCCGCCCTGGGTGCGGCCGAGCGCGGCCGCTACCTTTATCGCCTCGCCGAGGCGGTCCGGGCCGATGCCGAGCGGCTCGCCGCCATCGACGCACTCGACAGCGGCAACCCGCTAGCCGCCATGCGCTTAGACCTGAGCTACGGAGCCGAAGCCCTGAGCTATTTCGCCGGCATCGCCCGAGAACTGCACGGCAAGACTCTTCCGGCATCCCCCGGCGGACTGCATCTAACGCTGCGGGAGCCCTACGGCGTGGTGGGTCGCATCCTGCCGTTTAATCACCCTTTGATGTTCACATTGTTCCACTCGGCGGCTCCCCTGGCTGCCGGCAACACCGTCATTGTGAAAGCGCCAGACCAAACCCCGATCTCACCGCTCGAGATCGCTTACTTGGCTGGCGAGGTACTGCCCCCCGGCGTTTTGACCGTGCTGACCGGCGACGGCGCCACCACCGGCGAGGCCTTAGTAGCGCATCGGGGGATCGGCCGAATCGGCTTCACAGGACGCGGCGCCACCGGCCTGCGAGTAATGCAAGCAGCGGCCGCCTCGGGCCACGTCAAACACGTAACGCTGGAGCTAGGCGGCAAGAACCCGCTGCTGGTGGGCCCCGACGCCGACCCGCACTACGTAGCCGATCAGGCCGTGCGGGGCATGAACTTCGAATCCTCCCAGGGACAATCCTGTGGGTCCACCTCCCGCCTCTACGTACCGGACGACCTGCACGACGCCGTGGTGGACGCCCTGGCGGCGAGGCTCGGGAACATCACCGTGGGCGACCCTCTCGCAGCCGACACCACTATGGGGCCCCTGGTGTCTGCCGAGCAGCTTCAGCGGGTAGCGGGATTCGTGGCAACCGGCCGCCAAGAGGGTGCCCGGCTGGTATGTGGCGGCGGGCGACCCGCAGATGTGCATTTGGGGGGCTTTTACTTGCAGCCCACCCTTTTTGACGAGGTTGAAGACAGCCACACCATCGCCAAAGAGGAGATCTTCGGCCCGGTGCTGTCGGTTCTGCGCTGGCGCGACCGTGACGAACTCATTGCCTCGGCGAACGCCACCCGCTACGGGCTTACCGCCAACATCATCACCGGTGACCTCGACTGGGCCGTGGACACCGCCCGGCGCCTAGAGGCCGGGTGTGTCTGGATCAACGGGAGAGGCCAACACTTTCTAGAAACACCGTTCGGGGGCTACAAGGATTCGGGGCTCGGATCAGAGGGCTCCATGGATTCGCTGCTGAGCTACACCCGAACCAAGGTCGTACACATCCTCGACATTGGAGAGCACTAATGAACCTCAAAGCCGACAACGACCGCGGGACCCACGAAAGTGGAACCAACGGCAGCGAATCCCTCAGGGTCAAAATTGCCACCTCCACCCGAATCCTCGTGAGGGAACGGCTGATCGGGCCTTTCGGGCATCCGTCAGCGCGGGTTCCGGGCACCGACCTGGTAGCAGTCCTGGGCCACACACACGACAACGTGAAAGACCTAGCTCTCACTAACCCCGATGATGTCGTGATCATGGACCTAGACGGATCGGTTGTAGAGGGCACAATGGAAGCCCCTGGTGAGCGATTCATGCACACTGAGATCTACCGACGCCGAGATGATGTCAACTCGGTCGTGCACGCCCACCCCATGGCTTGCATTGCCTTTTCCACTACGGATGTTCCGCTGCAACCTATCTGGCACCTTTGCACTCTGTTCGCCGACGGCATCCCCGTGCATCGCTCGGCGGTGCAGATCGACGACATCGAGCGAGGTCGCGCCGTAGCAACCACGCTGGGAGATCACAAAGCCGTCCTGCTACAAGGACATGGACTCGCTGTAGTCGGCTCCTCTATCGAGGAGGCCACGGTGAGCGCAGTGAACTTGGAACGCTCGGCGCGCCTGCAAATCATGGCCCAAGGTCTTGGCACTGTGGCAGCGATCGACCGCGGCGAACTCAACGACGATTTGCTAACCCACGGTCTGAGCCTCGAGGAGTACACCCACACCCAGTGGGACTACTGGGCCATGGAAGTGTCGTAATGGCCGCCGGCGGCGGTGGGGGTGGACGACGCAACGACGCTCGACTGCTGCGCGGTGGCGGGTGCTACGTGGCCGACATCCACCTAGCGGGCATGCAGCACGCCGTCTTCGTGCGAAGCCACTTGGCCCATGCGGCCGTGGAAGGCGTGGAAATTCCCCCTGGGATAAAGGGATTCACGGGCAGCACCCTGGACGGGCGGCTGGCGCTCATGGCGCCCAACGAGGCCGACGGCGGCGTCTTCGAGGAACGCCTAATTCGTGCCCTCGGCGACGAGCAGATCTTCGTACGCCACGAAAATCGGCCGTTGCTGGCTACCGACCGGGTCCGCCACGTAGGCGATCCGCTTGCGGTGGTCGTGGCCGCCGACCCGTACTCGGCCACCGACGCCGCCGAGCGAGTGCATGCCGACTTAGCCCCCCTACCGGCTGTGACCGACCCCGAGACAGCTCTGGCTTCCGGAGCGCCGCTGCTCTACGACCACTGGCCCGACAACCGGTCGCTGCGCATCGCCACCGGCTTCGGCGATGTGGAAGCGGCGTTCGCGGGTGCCGCCCACATTGGGAAGAGGCGGCTGCACTCGGCCAGGCTGTCCTGCCATCCCCTCGAGCCGCGCGGCGTGGTAGCGCACCACGACGCCCGAACAGATCTACTAACCGTGTGGAGCAGCACCCAGATTCCTCACCCGCTCCGCTCCGCGCTGGCAAAGTCTCTAGGGCTACCCGCAAACCGGGTGCGGGTTGTGGCTCCCGACGTGGGAGGCGGCTTCGGTTCTAAGGCGCTCCCCTACGCCGAAGAGTTTGTCGTGGCTTTCCTAGCAATGGAACTAGGCGTGCCGGTGAAGTGGCTAGAGCAGCGCCGCGAGCACGGCACCAGTGCGATCCAGTCCCGGGACCAGATCCACGAAATCGAACTGGCGCTTGCCAGCGATGGACGAATCCTCGCAGTGCGCGACCGGATTCTGGTGGACGCCGGTTCCGCCAACCCTCTGGGGGTCGTGCAGCCCTACAACACGCTCGCCCATCTCTGCGGCTGCTATCGGGTGCCCGCGCTGGCTGTAGAAGCCACTGCGGTAGTGACAAATAAGGCTCCGCTATCGCCATACCGAGGCGCCGGGCGCCCCGAGGCAGTCTTCGCCATGGACCGGATTATCGACATCACTGCACGGGAGGCGGGCCTTGACCCGCTGGAGGTGCGGCGCCGAAATCTGGTGCCCAGCGACGAGATGCCATACGAGGTAGGGATCAACTATCGGGACGGCACCCCGATGCGCTACGACAGTGGCGACTTCCCCGCCTGCTTCGAGACCGCTCTGGCTATGGCGGGAACCGATCTCGAGCGCCGAGGCGGGGCGGTTGACGAGAGGGGCCGCCGGATCGGCCTCGGGGTTTCTACCTACGTAGAGGGCACCGGCGTGGGTCCGTTCGAGAGCGCGCTGGTACGCCTCGACGAAACAGGCCATGTTGAGGTAGCCACAGGGGCCTGCTCACAGGGACAAGGCCACGAGACCGTGTTCGCCGAGTTGTGCGCCCGTGCCCTGGGAACCGACCCCGCCAGGGTCACCGTCACCGGTGGGGATACCGCTGCAGTTCCGTACGGCTGGGGGACTCTGGCCAGCCGGAGCGCGGTTGTGGCCGGCAGCGCCATCTGGATCGCCGCCGTTGCGGTACGCGACCGTATTCTGGAGACGGTGGCGGATCATTGGGAGGTCTCGGCTGCCGACCTGAGGATCCGCAACGGCACCGTCGAGTTGGCCGGCATGCCGACGCGGCGCATGTACCTGGCTGACGTGGCTGCCGGATTCGCCCCTGGTGGCGTCTTCGCTGGCCGCCACGTCGGCGAGCTAGCTGAGTTGGTCTGCTTCGAACCCCCTACGGTTACCTTCGCTAACGGCTCCCACGTGGCCCGCGTAGCCGTCGAGGAGTCCACCGGCGCAGTGGAGATCCTGGACTATGTGGTCGTCCACGACGCCGGTCCGCTGCTGGCGCCGGTAATCGTGGACGGTCAGATCGCCGGCGGGGTGGCCCAGGGGGTCGGTGCCGCCCTCTTCGAGGAGGTGACTTACGACGCCGATGGCCAACCACTCAACCCCACCCTTTTGGACTACCTGGTGCCCGACGCCAGCGGGATACCTCTGTTAGAGGTAGCGCACATCGAGACCCCGTCTCCTTTGAACCCGCTGGGCATCAAAGGGGTGGGAGAAGCCGGGGCCATCTCACCGCCGGCGGCGATCGCCAACGCCATCGAGGACGCCCTCTGTGACCTCGGCACCCAGATCGACAGAGTGCCTGCTAGCCCCATGTATGTCTTCGAGCAGTTGCGCCGGAGCCAGTCGTGAGCAACGCGGTGCTGCAAGTGGCGGGGATCCGCAAGCGCTATGGCGGCGTCGTGGCGCTTCGAGACGTATCGCTGGACTTCCCCAGCGGTTCGCTCACAGCCATCGTAGGAGACAACGGCGCCGGTAAGAGCACTCTGCTTAAGATCATCTCCGGCGCCGAGCAGCCCGACTCCGGCAGCATCATCCTGCATGGCGAGCCGCGGCGTTTCCGCTCACCCGAGGACGCCCGGGCCGCCGGAATCGAGACCGTCTACCAGGACCTCGCCCTAGCAGACAACCTGGACGCCGCCCAGAACCTGTTCATGGGACGGGAGCTGAAGGTGGGGTGGGGACCACTCACGTTCCTGCGAAGCCGGGCCATGCGCCGTAACACCAGCGACATCATCCGTCGACTCAACATCAAGATTCCGTCGGTGCGCATCCCGGTTGAGCACTTCTCCGGCGGCCAGCGCCAGGGGGTCGCTATCGCCCGGGCTATGAACTGGGGCCACGAGGTGATCGTCATGGACGAGCCCACCGCAGCGCTTGGCATAGCCGAGACGGCCCGGGTAGAGGAACTAATCGTAACTCTGCGAGAACGTGGGCTGACGATCGTGGTAGTAAGCCACAACCTCGACCAGGTGTTCCGGCTGGCTGACCGGATCGCGGTAATGCGCCGTGGCCAGCTGATTGAGTTGCTGGAAGCCGATCAAACCGAAGCTCAGCAGCTGGTTTCGCTCATAACCGGGCTGTCGGCATCCACAGAGAAGTGAGAGGACTGGCGTGAGCGCCGACCATGTCGAAGTAATCCTGGCTCAGTGGGCACGCGAGCGTCCCGAACTGGACGCCTCCTCTATCGGCATCTTCGGGCGGATATCGCGTATAGATCGCCTCTTCCAACAGGCTATGGCCGAGTTCTTACGACCCTACGGACTCACGCTGGGACTGTTCGACGTACTGGCAGCGCTCCGACGACTGGGAGCCCCGTTCCAAGCAAGGCCTAGCGACCTTGCCGAGACGGTGATGCTGACCTCTGGCGGAATGACTGGGAGGCTAGATCAGCTGGAGCAAGCTGGTCTGGTGGTGCGAGTGCCCGACCCCGATGACCGACGGGGGATGCTGGCGCGGCTCAGCAGCGAGGGCCAAGAACTCATCGATGGGCTTATGGCCAAGCATCTAGACCGGTGGCTCACCTGCCTGGGCTGGCTGCGCACCAGCGAACTGGAGGCGTTTGCCGGCTACCTCAGAGAACTAGAGGCCCAGTTGCGTTCGGGAGCGCCCGGGGTGCCGTTGGATTAGCCGCCGGCGGCCTGCTCGCCGACGGCTCCAATGGATGCTAGATACTGCGCGTTCAGTTCTAGTACGACGACAGCGTCGAGCGCCTCGAGTTCTATGCCCTCGGCTGCAGCCCGCCGCAGCAACTCATCCAGAGCCTCTTCGGGGGCACTCTGACTGGGTGTGCGCACGAATCCGCCAGCCATAGCATCGGCCCTGCCGAAGGCGGCCACACCTCTACGCCTCAGGTGGTCCAGGTGCCAGGCCAGCAGCAGCGCCACCGCTTCAGACCCCATGCGCTCGGCGCTCTCGGCGGGAAGATCGCGGTGTACAAACTCCGTAGCGGCACGCAGGTCGTAAACCGCTACGGCTTCGGTGTTAGCCAAGCGAGAGCTGACCGCAGCAACCGTGTACCAAGCCACCGCCAACACGATCAAGGCAGCTAAGGCAATGAACACCCAAATCATGCCAACCCGCGCACCTCGTTGGTCTACACTACTTTTATTCGATAGCGGTTATTCTGTAGTAACGTAACACTCTGAGCACCCGTTAGGCGGGTGCCCAAGTGGCGAGGTTGGGTGGTTATTTTTAGCTGGTTAGCTGGTGGGTATGTCTTCTGGTGGGCCTATGAGCATGTCTTCTGCCGTGTCGGTGCTGGATGTTGTTGGGCAGGTTATGTTGAAGCTCGCGTTGGCTTGGTCCGGGTCGGCGGTGGCGAGGTTGATTGTTTGTGGCGGCGTGGTGGTGGCACAGCCGGCTGGTAGGTGTGACACTGCTACGGTGACTAGGCAGGGTGAGGCGTTGTAGTTCAACGCGTGGCGGGTGGCAAAGTTGAAGTTGCCTTCGTGTAGGTTCACGGTCGAAATCATGGGTGCGGCCTGGCTGCTGCAGGCTTTGCTCTCGGTGAGCGTGTAGCGGGCTGTGCCGCCGGCGGGGTCGCCGGTGACGTTCTGCGTCACATACAGTTCCCGGGCCGCGACTTTCACGCTGTGGGTTAGACACAGCGAGCCGGAGACGGTGGCTTTCGTGTCATCAGAGCTGCCCAGCCGGTTATCAGCACCCAGACCAGTAGTAACAGACTCCCCGCAATCAGCCGCCGTCGTGCTCACAACATCGGGCGCGGTGCCACTATCAGAACCATCCGCGACCAGCTTGGTAGCCGGAGACAACTCATAAGACTCCACACGGCTCTGATTAGAACCCGCGCTCGCAGCAACGAACCCTGCGGGCAAAACAGTCGTGATGTTGTAGTGGCAGGCAGGCCCCGAGGGGCTCGCTTCTTTGACCACCCTCAAAAGGGCGAAAGCCTCGTCGTCGTTGCGGGTAAACGTGCCGTTAGGATCAACTCTGGTGTGCGCGCTAGCAGCTCGACAGCCCGCATCCGAGTCATCTGTTGGGGTGGCCGTCACCTTGAACGCTTTGGCGAGTATCGCGCCCACAGTCGGATCAGAGTCCAGATAAGTGCCGTCGGGATCCCTAAACGAAGCCGGCCCACCAGCCGAGGGTGCCGGGCCCAAGGTTACGCGTATTGTTGCCATCTCCGCGCAATCACTAGTATCCACTACCAGGTTATAAACACTCCCAGCAGTCCTAGCACTATACGAAACCCTGAAACCCGACTCATCGCCAGACTTGCCCACACCAGTCACGCGGACCGTGCAACCCTTACCCGCATCACCAGACAAATTCGACTCATACGACACACTAAACTCATAAACACAACGCGTAGCCGCTGAAACATCCACCTCAAACCCCGAGGCGCGCACCCCAGGCGAGCTAACAGTCGCCGAATCAGGCGCACCCTCAGGAACATCCACCACCACCAACCTCGAACCAACCCCCGGATCAGTGGTAACAGCCCCCAAACTCGTGGCAGACCGCTCCGACGGATCACAGTTCCCAACCGTCGACCAGCCCACCCTATAAACACCAGGCACCACCAGCGCAGCCGAACGGAACTTCACCATCCACGTCTCCGGCACACCGCCAGGCAAATGCGTCCTCGCCGGCAAAATACCAGCCTCCACCGTGTCCGACTCTGGGCTCTTACCCGCAGGGTTCACAGCCCGCACCTCAAACCCATAAGTCGGACCAACATCCAAACCAGACACCGTATGAACTTGGCGGACGTTTATAAGCGAATTAGGAACAGCAGGAGCAGTAGAAATAGCCGTCCAAGCACCCCAATCACCGGTGCCTGTCCTCTGACGCAACTCGTAACCAGTGATCGAATAATTAGCCGGATTCTCCCACGACAAAACCACCCGCACATTCCCCTCCGCCGTACTCTCCGCCCTAGCAGACAACTCAGTCGGCTTCAAAGGCATACCAACAACAAAACTACCCTGCTGACTAGGAGCCCACCGGCCACAAACACCAATAACATCTAACTTAGCAGTATAACGATTACCAGCCGTCAAACCAGTAACCGTAACAGTATAAGGACCCGGCGGTGTAACCGTCTTCACTCCCCCGATTATAGTATCAGAACCCTCCGCTCTAATCTCCACCTCATAACGCTTATGAGCACAATTAGTAGCCGTCCCCGGAGTCCAAGAAATCACCGCCTGAGTACCAGAAGGATCAATACTAAAACCAGTAGGATTAGCCGGCAAACTCTGATCCTGGGTAGTAGCAGTAGTAGTAGTAGTAGACGGAGCCGTACCCGTAGTCGTAAACGTTACATACACAGAATTAGCCCACGCCCCGCAAGTACCCACAACATCCAACTTCACATCATAATTAGTGCCAGGCGTCAAACCAGTAACCGTAACAGTATAAGGACCCGGCGGCGTAACACTCTTCACTCCCCCGATCGGATCGTCAAAAAACTCAACTTTAACCTCCACCTCATAACGCTTATGAGCACAACCAGCCGTCTGCGTCACCGCCGGCGTCCAAGAAACCACAACCGAATTACTAGTATGCGTAGCAGTCAAACCCGTAGGCTGAGCCGGCGTCTGCCCAGTAGCCGCACCAGGCACCAAAACCAAGCCCACCACCAACAAGCCAGCCACAACAACCGCCGCCCCCACACGGCCACCACACCCGCGCAACTGAACCATAAAACCAGAACCCGACTCGAACATTAGTACCCCCCCCCCATTACCCAGAGGAAGAAAGCGGACACGGACCCCACAACCATACACCACACCAGCACACAACACAACAACCCCAACGCCGACACGCACAGAGAGCCCAGCGGCCCCCCCCCCCCCGCTGCGCTCGCCGCAACACGGGGCGCGGCGGGGGGAGGGGTTAGTTAGGGGAGTTATATATTTGACTAAGCATGGGTGCTTAGTGGGTGTCACACCTCTTTGCGATAATGGTGTTATGTCGAACGCGCCGGGTAAGAGTTTCCGTAAGGGTATTTCGCTTATCGAGATCGTTGAGTTGTTCCCCGACGACGCGATGGCGGAGGCTTGGTTCGAGGAGCGGCGGTGGCATGGCTGGCCCTGTAGAGATTGATGAGACCTATGTCGGGGGGAAGGCCAAGAATATGCGCGACCACCGCCGAGCGCCGCGGCTATCGGGGCATCCCCCACCCGCATCGCACGGTGAAGCATTCTGTCAGCCAATATGTTGATGGGATGGCACACACGAACGGGATCGAGAGCTTCTGGGCGGCGTTCAAACGCGGCTACCACGGGACGTTCCATCACATCTCGCCGAAGCACCTGCAGCGGTACGTGAGCGAGTTCGCTACCCGCCACAACCTGCGGTGTCGGGACACGGCGGCGATCATGGGTGAGACTGTGGTTCGCATGGTCGGCAAGCGACTCACCTACGCAGCTCTGACAGCTTCTGTGCTCTCGTTGGCACCCTCGGAGCTTGGCGCCCGTGCTAACCTGAGGAGCCCGGGATGAAGCAACAGATCACCCTGCCCGTCATCGACACACCGCCCGAACGGATCGCAGCGGGGCTGTTTCCGCAAATGTCGCTCGCTCAAGCGCGCCGCAACCGCGACGCTGCCTGGGCCGGGAACTCGCTGGTGCCGTCGTGGGTTGACCCTGTCGAGGTGGATCTGGACAGGTTCTTCACAGCCCACTCGGTCGCCGCGGACTGTTGGCAGTCACTGCAGGACAGGATGACTGACGACTACGCCGACTATGACGACTACTGGTTCGTTGATCCCTCAGCCGGCGACGGCGTGTTCTACGACCTTCTGCCCCCAGGACGACGCACCGGGATTGAGATCGTGCGCGGCCGTGCAGAGTTCGAGTGCGCTGAGTTCCTGTCATGGCAGCCGCCTGCAGGTCGCCGTATCGCGGTGGTCGGTAATCCGCCGTTCGGCTATCGCGCATGGCTCGCTTTGGCGTTCGTTAACCACGCCGCGGCATTCGCTGACTACATCGGGCTGATCCTGCCGATGGCGTTCCAAAGTGACGGCAAGGGCAGCCCGAAGCATCGGGTCAACGGCGCGCAGCTCATCCATCAATCACCCCTGCCCCAATGGGCGTTCACCGACGAGGACGGTCGCCCGGTTTCGGTGAACGCTTTATGGCAGGTATGGCGTCGCGGCGTCAACAACCGTCCACCAGCCGCGACATGCGATCAGTGGGTTGAACTGTTCACAGTCGACATGCGCAAAGAGCGATTGTGCGGGCAAGCAAAACTCGCCGACGCCGACTGGTTCCTGCAGCGCACTTTCTACGGCGACCCGCCTGAGCTAGTAGCGGACTTCGCGGATGTCCGCTACGTCTGCGGGTACGGCGTGATCATCAAGCAAGACCACGCAGCGGTGACAGCCTGCCTGAACAGCATCAACTGGCGGGATTACTCGAATCTCGCAGCACACAACTGCCGTCATATCTCAATGTATCACATCCGACAAGCACTCACCGATCATGGTTTCACGGATGCCTAGCCCGCAAATAATCCTACAGCAAGTGCTCGCAGAGTATAAAGACACAGACAAATGGGACGGCCAGCCATTCGAGCACATCAAACGTATCTCCAACACCAAGGTCGGAGACGTAGGGCAAACCTTCGTGGAACGTCTATGCACCGAGATCGGGTTCGATATCGCAGTGCCCCGTGACCCTCGCGGCAAGCGGCTCAGGCAACATCCCTGGGACATCCAAATCGAGGGTGCCAGCTTTGAAGTCAAAACCGCCACCGAAGACGTAAACAGATCTTTCCAGTTCAACCACATCCGCTATCACCGTGAGTACGACGCACTCTTGTGCATCGGCATATCACCCGACGCCATCCGCATGGGCGCATGGACCAAAGCAGAAGTCACCACCAACAAAGCGGGACATCTCGTCAACATGGACAAAGGAACCGCAGCCACCCACAAACTGACCAAAAGGCCAGAGCAACTCCACTCAATCAATGAATTCGAGGACCAAATCCTCCGCCTATTAACAACCCTTAATGCTTAGCCAAATATATAATCCCCTTAGTTAGCTGGTGGGTATGTCTTCTGGTGGGCCTATGAGCATGTCCTCAGCCATGTCGCCCGTGTCGGTGCTGGATGTTGTTGGGCAGGTTATGTTGAAGCTCGCGTTGGCTTGGTCCGGGTCGGCGGTGGCGAGGTTGAGTGTTTGTGGCGGCGTGGTGGTGGCGCAGCCGGCTGGTAGGTGTGACACTGCTACGGTGACTAGGCAGGGTGAGGCGTTGTAGTTCAACGCGTGGCGGGTGGCAAAGTTGAAGTTGCCTTCGTGTAGGTTCACGGTCGAAATCATGGGTGCGGCCTGGCTGCTGCAGGCTTTGCTCTCGGTGAGCGTGTAGCGGGCTGTGCCGCCGGCGGGGTCGCCGGTGACGTTCTGCGTCACATACAGTTCCCTGGCCGCGACTTTCACGCTGTGGGTTAGACACAGCGAGCCGGAGACGGTGGCTTTCGTGTCATCAGAGCTGCCCAGCCGGTTATCAGCACCCAGACCAGTAGTAACAGACTCCCCGCAATCAGCCGCCGTCGTGCTCACAACATCGGGCGCGGTGCCACTATCAGAACCATCCGCGACCAGCTTGGTAGCCGGAGACAACTCATAAGACTCCACACGGCTCTGATTAGAACCCGCGCTCGCGGTAACGAACCCTGCGGGCAAAACAGTCGTGATGTTGTAGTGGCAGGCCGACCCGGAGGGTCCAGCTTCTTTGACCACCCTCAAAAGGGCGAAAGCCTCGTCGTCGTTGCGGGTAAACGTGCCGTTAGGATCAACTCTGGTGTGCGCGCTAGCAGCTCGACAGCCCGCATCCGAGTCATCTGTTGGGGTGGCCGTCACCTTGAACGCTTTGGCGAGTATCGCGCCCACAGTCGGATCAGAGTCCAGATAAGTGCCGTCGGGATCCCTAAACGAAGCCGGCCCACCAGCCGAGGGTGCCGGGCCCAAGGTTACGCGTATTGTTGCCATCTCCGCGCAATCACTAGTATCCACTACCAGGTTATAAACACTCCCAGCAGTCCTAGCACTATACGAAACCCTGAAACCCGACTCATCGCCAGACTTGCCCACACCAGTCACGCGGACCGTGCAACCCTTACCCGCATCACCAGACAAATTCGACTCATACGACACACTAAACTCATAAACACAACGCGTAGCCGCTGAAACATCCACCTCAAACCCCGAGGCGCGCACCCCAGGCGAGCTAACAGTCGCCGAATCAGGCGCACCCTCAGGAACATCCACCACCACCAACCTCGAACCAACCCCCGGATCAGTGGTAACAGCCCCCAAACTCGTGGCAGACCGCTCCGACGGATCACAGTTCCCAACCGTCGACCAGCCCACCCTATAAACACCAGGCACCACCAGCGCAGCCGAACGGAACTTCACCATCCACGTCTCCGGCACACCGCCAGGCAAATGCGTCCTCGCCGGCAAAATACCAGCCTCCACCGTGTCCGACTCTGGGCTCTTACCCGCAGGGTTCACAGCCCGCACCTCAAACCCATAAGTCGGACCAACATCCAAACCAGACACCGTATGAACTTGGCGGACGTTTATAAGCGAATTAGGAACAGCAGGAGCAGTAGAAATAGCCGTCCAAGCACCCCAATCACCGGTGCCTGTCCTCTGACGCAACTCGTAACCAGTGATCGAATAATTAGCCGGATTCTCCCACGACAAAACCACCCGCACATTCCCCTCCGCCGTACTCTCCGCCCTAGCAGACAACTCAGTCGGCTTCAAAGGCATACCAACAACAAAACTACCCTGCTGACTAGGAGCCCACCGGCCACAAACACCAATAACATCTAACTTAGCAGTATAACGATTACCAGCCGTCAAACCAGTAACCGTAACAGTATAAGGACCCGGCGGTGTAACCGTCTTCACTCCCCCGATTATAGTATCAGAACCCTCCGCTCTAATCTCCACCTCATAACGCTTATGAGCACAATTAGTAGCCGTCCCCGGAGTCCAAGAAATCACCGCCTGAGTACCAGAAGGATCAATACTAAAACCAGTAGGATTAGCCGGCAAACTCTGATCCTGGGTAGTAGCAGTAGTAGTAGTAGTAGTAGACGGAGCCGTACCCGTAGTCGTAAACGTTACATACACAGAATTAGCCCACGCCCCGCAAGTACCCACAACATCCAACTTCACATCATAATTAGTGCCAGGCGTCAAACCAGTAACCGTAACAGTATAAGGACCCGGCGGCGTAACACTCTTCACTCCCCCGATCGGATCGTCAAAAAACTCAACTTTAACCTCCACCTCATAACGCTTATGAGCACAACCAGCCGTCTGCGTCACCGCCGGCGTCCAAGAAACCACAACCGAATTACTAGTATGCGTAGCAGTCAAACCCGTAGGCTGAGCCGGCGTCTGCCCAGTAGCCGCACCAGGCACCAAAACCAAGCCCACCACCAACAAGCCAGCCACAACAACCGCCGCCCCCACACGGCCACCACACCCGCGCAACTGAACCATAAAACCAGAACCCGACTCGAACATTAGTACCCCCCCCCCATTACCCAGAGGAAGAAAGCGGACACGGACCCCACAACCATACACCACACCAGCACACAACACAACAACCCCAACGCCGACACGCCTAACCCCTAGCCAGCGATGCCTTCCACACCCCAGGTTGACTGGCGGACCCAGCGATACACGCCAGCAAAGTCCTGATTCACCTTCCCGGGCACACTGCCAGGAGTGCCAAGCAGCCTCGCCCCCCAAACAATCTGCGCAGTGCGCTCCACAACGAGTGCAGCGTGGAGCGCATCGTCCGGGTCGCGCCCCACCGTCACTAAGCCGTGGTTAGCCATCAACACGGCGCTGCGCTCGCCGAGCGCTGCCGCCACCGCCTCGCCTAACTCGGGACTGCCGGTGAGATGGTAATCACACACCTCCACATCACCGCCGATGTAGACAACGACCTCCTCTATGGCGGCAGGGATCACTTGGCGGGCCACCGCGAACATCGAGGCGTACAGCGGGTGGCAGTGAACCACTCCGCCCACCTCGGGCCAGCGCCGGTAGCAGGCCAAGTGCAGAGACTTCTCGCTAGAGGGATGGCCGTCACCAGCCACTATGTCGCCTGCTGTATCCACGAAAACCAAATCATCGGTTTGCATCGCCTGGTAGCCCAGCGAGGACGGGGTAAGGCAGAAGGTGCCGTCACCCACTCGGGCCGAGACGTTGCCCGCAGTGCCTTCCACGAGTCCTTTGGCGTACATAGCCTGGGCAGTTTCCAGCACGGCCTGCGCGGCCTGCGGGCGGGCGGCTTTGTCTGAGTTCACGGGAGGACCTCCGGGTTAGCAATGTGGACCGGGCGTTGGCCGTTGATTAGCCGCCGCAGATCACTGGCGATCATCAACGCCTGAACCTGCTCGGTGTGGTAGCTGGCCCCACCAATGTGCGGTGTCAGCACAACGTCGTCCCGCTCGCAGAGCGGATGTCCCTCAGGCAACTGCTCACCTTCGAAGTGGTCAATCCCGCAACCATTCAGGTGTCCGGATTCCAGCGCTTTCACCAGGGCGGCAAGATCGTGCAATACCGCTCTAGCGGTGTTGAGGTAAATAGCCCCCGGCCGCATGGCGGCGAACTGCGCTGCGCCCATCATGTGCACGGTCTCAGCACTCGGCGGCGCGTGCAGCGACACAATGTCGGCTTCGGCCAGCAACTCTGCAAAACTGTGCGTCGCCACCTCAACATACGGGTCGTGCGAAATCACGTGTAGGCCAAGACCTTCCATCCGTCGGCGCACCGCCCGGCCCACCGCACCCAAGCCAACTATCCCAAAGGTTCGCCCTGCTAGGAGTTCGCTACGGTAGCGCTGGTAAGGCAACGTCTCGGTAAAGACTCGCCCGGTGCGCACGTCGCGGTCGGCGGGAATTATCCACCGGTTCACAGCAAACAGCAGCGCCACAGTTAGCTCGGCCACGGCCTCTGCGTTACGCCCCGGGGTGTGCAGCACCGGTATGCCAGCAGCGGTAGCCGCAGCTACATCCACGTTGGATGGATCGCCGCGGGCAGCCACTATGGCCTTCAGCGGCAGATCCATCACCGGGCCGCTGCAGAAATCGGCCTCACAGATCAGCAAGTCGGCACCCAACTCGGCTAGTCGGCTGGCTAGCCGGGGCGGGTCGTAGAGGCGGATAGGGACGTAATCCAGCCAGGGCTCGTAGACCACCTCGCACAACTGCTGCAAGTCCTCGAAGCCACACCCGCCCAGCGGAGCCGTGACGAACGCCCTCAAACCAGCTCCCGGAAACTCTGGCTATCCCTCGCCGAGCCGCGACGGGTGGCGATAGAGCCGGCGGGCAAGGCGGTCGGCCCCCGAGTCGAAGCCCGGTAGCTGCATTGGGTAGCTGCCGGCGCGCTCCACGACGAGGTCTCGTACCAAGTCCTCCACCTCGCCCCAGGTGGCGGCACGAAGCCCGGGCAGGTGCCGGTTGTAGGGCGCGTCGAAGATAATCACCGTGTTCTCTTTGGCCCGCAAGTCCACAATGTTGTGCGGGGCGTCCTCTACGAAGGCGTGTGCCCCCACTGAGGACTTAGCGGCGATAAAGCAGAGGTCCCGATAAGGGATGCGAGCCTCATCTAACCACTCTACGGTGTCGCGGGCAGCCACCGCGTGCCCCCAGTTGACATAAAGCCGGTGGGTGACGATGCGTATCCAGACACCAGCATCGGAAAGCCGCCAGAGGCTCTCCGCCGCGCCAGGGATTTTGTCCATGTTGCGTAGCAGGCCGCGCTCCAGCACGGCGTGACGGTGCAACTCGTCGAACTCGTCCTCGCTCCTGATACCCCACTCTTCACATCCCCAGGACACCTCGGTGGTTAGCGACTCCAGCGGGACGCCCTTGCGTTCGGCCACGATCCGGCGAAACGAACCCATGTAGTCACCACAGACGCCGTCGAGGTCGACGCCCAGAACGAATTGCTCGTCGGCTTGATCGTTCGTCTGATCTTCTGCGCTCATATTGATGGCATGTTTGCGCAGGGTATAACTCTCGGGCGCGGCAGGTAAAGCAGCGGAATTCTCTGCACGATACGGCTCAGCGGCCTTTGGGGTGCCACACCGTCTTGTACTCACAGAAAGCGGAGATGGCATACGGGCTCTGCGCCGACGAATCTAACCAACAGCGCTCTTTTTGCGAAGCGTTTACCACCCGAGTCACGGTTTCCGCCGCTAGCCGCTCGGCCTCGGCCGCTAGTTCGTCGCCGGCGTCGGCCGCCGATTCGCAACCGGTCAGATCTATGCAGTCCACGTCGCCGTGGCCAGCCAAGGCCCGAACTAGCGATGCCCGCTGCCCAGTGAGGATGTTCACCACACCGGCGGGTACGTCGCTAGTGGCCAGGATCTCCGCCAGCGTCACCGCTACCAGCGGGAAACGCTCACCGGCCAGCACCACGGCGGCGTTTCCCGGCACCATCGCCGGGGCGAGACGAGACACGAGCCCCAGCAGCGGCGCCTGGTCAGGGGCGGCGAGGCCTACAACCCCCATAGGCTCGGGAATCGTGAAGTTGAAATATGGCCCGGCCACAGGATTCGCCCCGCCCAAGACTTGAGGGTACTTGTCGCACCAACCGGCGTACCAAACCCAGCGGTCCACTGCCACGTCCACCTCGGCGGCCGGATCTATGGCCGCCTCGCCGCCAGCGACAGCCCGAGCTAGTTCGTCTATCAACTCGGCACGGCGGCTGTTAGCGACCTCCGCTATCCGATACAAAATCTGGCCTCGGTTGTAAGCGGTGCGGGCCGCCCAAGCCGCCTGCGCGCCGCGTGCCACGCGCACGGCGTCGCGCACGTCTTTACGCGACCCGGCTACGGCGTGGGCTAGCAACTCGCCGGCTGCCGAGCAGGCCGGATACGAGCGACCCGACTCTGAGCGCACGAAGGCACCGCCCACGTACATCTTGTAGGTCTTGGGGACCCCGAGAGGATCACTCATCGCAGCTATCCCTGTAGTTCCAAGTACGGCAACAAGCCCTGGCGACCACCCTCGCGCCCGAAGCCGCTCTCGCGGTAGCCGCCAAACGGGCTGGCCGGGTCGAAACGATTGAAGGTGTTAGCCCACACCACCCCAGCCTGCATCCGCTCGGCCATCCAGAGGATCCGGGAACCCTTCTCGGTCCAGATACCCGCCGAGAGGCCGTAGGAGGTGTTGTTGGCTTTTGCGACCGCCTCGTCGGCGGTGCGGAACGTCAGCACCGAAAGCACCGGACCAAAGATCTCCTCCCGGGCGATCCGATGCGACGGCGAAACGTCGCAGAAGAGCGTCGGCGGGAAGAACCAGCCCTCCTCGGGCAGACTGCAAGAGGGCTGATAACACTCAGCACCCTGCTCCAACCCGGAGGTCACCAGCTCGCTGATCTTCTGTAGCTGGGCAGCTGAGTTGATGGCCCCGATGTCGGTGTTCTTATCCAGCGGGTCGCCGACCAGGAGCGTGTCCATACGGCGGCGCAGCTTGGAGACCACCACGTCGGCCACGCTTTCCTGCACCAGCAGGCGCGAACCAGCGCAGCACACCTGACCTTGGTTGAAGTAGATGCCGTTGACGATGCCCTCGGTGACCTGATCCAGCGCCGCGTCCCCAAAAATGATGTTGGCGGCCTTGCCGCCGAGTTCCAGCGTGAGCCGCCGGCCAGTACCGGCCAGGGTGCTCTGAATCTCCTTGCCCACCGCCGTAGAGCCAGTAAAGGCCACCTTGTCAACACCCGGATGCCCCACCGTGGCGGCACCTGTAGCGCCGTCGCCGGTGACTATGTTGACCACCCCCGGCGGCAAATCGGCGTCGCGCAGTACTTCAGTCAGCAGCAACGCCGTCAGCGGCGTGGTCTCGGCTGGCTTCAACACGACGGTGTTGCCGGCCGCTAGCGCGGGAGCCAGCTTCCAGGCAGCCATTAGCAGCGGGAAGTTCCAAGGGATGACCTGGCCCACCACCCCCACCGGGTACGCCTGGGCGCCGGCGAAGGCGTAATCCAGTTTGTCGGCCCAGCCGGCGTGGTGGAAAAAGTGCGCAGCCGCTAGCGGCAGATCGACATCGCGCGACTCCTTGATGGGCTTGCCCCCATCGAGGGTCTCCAACACGGCGAACTCCCTTGAACGCTCCTGCAACAGCCGAGCGATCCGGTAGAGGTAGCGAGCCCGCACTTTCCCCGGCAGGTCACGCCAGCAGGACTCGTAGGCCTCCCGGGCGGCCAGCACTGCCCGGTCCACATCCGCAGGACCCCCAACAGAGAAGTTCGCCAGCGTCTGGCCGGTAGCAGGGTTGACCGTAGGTGCCATTTGTTCGCTGCGGGCCGGCATCATCTCGCCGCCAATGAACAGGCCGTACTCCCCGTCGATGCGCACCAGGTCGGTGCTCTCCGGTGCTGGGGCATAAGCACCCGGTCCGAAGTCAGCCAGGTCGGCTAACGCCGTCTCGTGCTCGTGCTGCTCAACCTGCCCAGGCTCGCCATTCCCAGGCCCGGAAATGGTCTTGGGATGCTCTTCGTCGCTGCGGCTCACCGGCTCACACCACCGTCTTATCTGGGCGTGGATAGCGGCCCGTGCCCAGCCGATCCAGCTGCAGCAACACATCGTTCAGCAGGCTGGAGGCTCCGATACGGAACAGCTCGGGGTGTAGCCACTGGCGCCCCAGCGTCTCGCTGACCACCACCAGATACTGCCAGGACTGCTTGGCCGTGCGAATACCCCCAGCCACCTTCAAGCCAACCGCGCGTCCCTCGGCGTCGGCGAAGTCTCTAATGGCCTCCGCCATGCACAAAGCCCCCGGCAGGGTGGCCGAACTGCCGATCTTGCCGGTGGAAGTCTTAATGAAGTCGGCCCCCGCCGCCATCGCCAACATGGACGCCCTGCGCACCGCGTCGAAGGAGCCCAACTCGCCGATCTCCAGAATCACCTTCAGATGCGCACCGCCGGCCGCCTGCTTGGAGGCAGCCACCTCGTCGAAGGTCTGCCGGTAGCGTCCGGCTAGGAAGGCCGAACGGTTCAGCACGATGTCGATCTCGTCGGCTCCGGCAGCTACCGCCTCGGTGATCTCGCTGAGTCGCACTTCTAGCGGCCCCAGCCCGGCAGGGAACGAACCCGCCACGCTGGCAACCCTTACCGATGTACCCGCTAGGGCATCAGCGGCAACACTCACCAACTCCGGATACACGCAAACCGCCGCAACCGGGGGCACTGCCGGGTCGTTCGGCTCGGGGCGCAGCGCCTTCGCACAGAGCGACAGCACCAACCCGGGCGTGTCAGCGCCTTCGAGGGTCGTGAGATCCATACAGCGCACCGCCAGCGTGAGGGCGGCACGCTTGGCCGTTGTCTTGATCGAACGTTTGGCTAGCCCGTCGGCCCGCTCGGTCAGCCCGACCGCGTCGGTGGGTGTTATCGGCAAGCCCAAGAAGGGCTGAGGCAGCGTGACGTCGTCGTTGTGGGGCGCGTTGTGGGGCGGGCGGATCTGCGAGCTAGTCGCCCGCGTGGCCAGGCTGTTCACCCGCCTGACCTTAGAGCCCACAGCACTACTTCGGACACTCCGAGAGATGGGCGCGGATATGGGGGCGGTCCGCTAGTGGCGCGCGCCCGAACCACATCGGGCATGCTGAGGGTCGTGAACGTCACCATCATCGATCATCCACTGGTAGCTGAGAGGCTGACTCGGCTGCGTCGTACCGAGACGAAACGGGCCGGCTTCCGGCGCAACCTCGCCGAGCTGTCCACGTTCCTCGTCTACGAAGCGCTGAGAACTCAACCCGCTACAGCGGTGCACATTGACACCCCGATGGCGCCCTCCACCGGTGTACAAATCACCGATCCGCCGCTGGTTGTGCCCGTGCTTCGTGCCGGACTGGGGATGCTCGACGCCACCCTGCAAATGCTGCCGAACGCCCGGGTGGGATTCGTGGGCGCCAAGCGCAACGAGGAAACCCTGCTACCAGACGCCTACGTAAACACCGTCCCCGAAGACCTAGAGGGGCATCCGGTGCTGGTGTTAGACCCCATGCTGGCCACTGGCGGCTCGCTCATCCACACTTGCAGTCTGCTGGTGGATTCCAATGCCGGACCAATCACGGTGGTCTGCGTGCTGGCCGCCCCCGAAGGCATAGAGGCGTTCCGCGCTAAGGGCTTCGACGCTGAGATCTACACCGCGGCGGTGGACAGCCACCTGAACGAGGTGGCCTTCATCGTTCCGGGTCTCGGTGACGCCGGCGACCGGCAGTTCGGCTTGGCCTGAGGCCGGCTACTCAGAGGGCGGGCTAACTGCTGGCGGTATGGGTCACGAACCAGCCGAAGATGGGGTCGGGCTGGGGGAGCAACTCGGGGTGCCACTGGACTGCCACGACCGAGGCGTCGGCAGTCTCGATGCCTTCGATGGTGCCGTCTGGCGCCTCGCCGGTTATACGCAGGCCGGCACCTAGCTGGTCGACGGTTTGATGGTGCAGCGAATTGACCATCAGTGAGGTGCCGTAGACCTGCTCTAACAAAGAGCCCTGAGTGAGAACAACCTCGTGCTGTAAGCGATCGGGCGGCTCTTCGAACCGGCCGTGATTAGGGACATGTTGATGCAGGGTGCCGCCCCGCCACACGTTCACCATTTGCAGCCCCCGGCAGATGGCCAACACCGGCACCTCGGCTGCCGCAGCTTCTTCGAGCAGTGCCAACTCGAACGCATCGCGTTCGGGCTCTATGTCCAGCAGGGCGGCGTCGGCCTCAGCACCATACAGCGCTGGATTCACGTCGGTGCCGCCGGGCAGCACGATGCCGTCGAGACGTTCCACGATCTGCTGAGGGTGGGTCTCCAGCGACAGCAAGACCGGCAGACCACCCGCCTCAGCTACCGCGCTGGCATAGTCCCGGAAGTAAATCTCCACATCCATTTGGGCCATAGTGGCCAGCAGCCCTTGCACACTCTCGGCCCGACAACGCCGACCCGGCACACCAATCAGCGGAGCGCTCCCCGAACCTTCAGCAGACGGCGACATCCCGGCTAAGTGTACGGACACTCCAACGGGCACCGCAGCTAACCGGGGTTCACCCATCACCGACCTGAGCAGCGGGTCCGGTTTGTTTTCGCCGGTCTCGCTGCTCTTCGTTTCGGGGGTGTGGGTTAGTCGTCGTTGGTGATGGTGCCGGCGGCTGTGGCGCGTCGTTTGGTGTTGCCTTGGAAGTGCACGCGGTGGTCTGTGGTGGTCAGGTCGTGGAGTTCTAGGACTACTTTCTCGTCAGGTTCGGGGGTCGTGTCGCCTTTCACTATCACCGTCACCGTTTTCGACAGTGCCGCGCCAGTAGCGCCAGCCTCGAACGCCAAGGCCCGGTTAGCGAAATTCCCGAAATCATGATCGGGCTTATTCCGGCCGCCCGTAGCCGAGGGAACCCCAGGCGAAGAATTTCGTATATAAGCCCGCTTCGTGCCCTTAGCGAGACCCCAAGCCGTGACCCGCAACTCCACCCGAGCGTTCGGCGAGCCACTTAACCTGACCGTAAAGTTCATCGCAGTGTTACCACTATCCCCCTCGGTCACGCTCACATTCTCAACGCTGATCACATGCCCCACATCATTCTCATCATCATCGTCAATAATCGTGCCCTTGACTGTTAATTTCGTGTCTTTGCTAGAGAACATCACCCGATGATCCTCGCTTCGCAGGTTGTTCAACAACAACGTGAACGTCTCATCATCCTCATCCACCTGATCGCCAAGCACCGTCACAGTCACCGTCTTCGACAACGCCGCGCCAGTAGCACCAGCCTCGAACACGAACTTCCGACGCTGGAACGTCAAGAAATCCCGGCCCACGCCACGACCCCCCTGAGCCTCATCACCCGCAAGCTTAGACCAAGCCGCGGCCTGAAACTCCACCTGATGACTAGGCGTAGCACTCAACGTCACAACGAAATCCATATTCTTACTACCACTATCCCCCTCGGTCACGCTCACATTCGTAGCACTGACCACATGCCCAGTATCCCCAGGACTGTCATCGTCAATAATCGTGCCCTTCACGGTTAATTTCGTGTCGTTGCTAGAGAACCTCACCCGAGAGTCACTAGACCGCAAATTGTTCAACAACAACGTGAACGTCTCATCATCCTCATCCACCTCATCGCCGAGAATCTTCACAGTCACCGTCTTCGACAACGCCGCGCCAGTAGCACCAGCCTCGAACACGAACTTCCGACGCTGGAACGTCAAGAAATCCCGGCCCGCGCCACGACCCCCCTTAGCCTCATCACCCGCAGGCTTAGCCCAAGCCGCAGCCTGGAACTCCACCTGATGAGTCGGCGTACCACTCAACGTCACAGTGAAAACCATGTCCTTGCTGCCACTATCCCCCTCAGACACGCTCACATTCTCAGCACTGACCACATGCCCAGCATCACCAGGACTGTCATCATCAACGATCGTGCCCTTGACTTGTAATTTCGTGTCATTGCTAGAGAACCTCACCCGAGAATCCTCGCTTCGCAGGTTGTTCAACAACAACGTGAACGTCTCATCCTCCTCATCCACCTCATCGCCGAGAATCTTCACAGTCACAGTCTTAGACAAAGCCGCGCCAGAAGCACCAGCCTCGAACACGAACTTCCTACGCTGGAAGCCCAGGAAATCCCGGCCCGCGCCACGACCCCCCTTAGCCTCATCACCCGCAGGCTTAGCCCAAGCCGCAGCCTGGAACTCCACCTGATGAGTCGGCGTACCACTCAACCTCACAACAAAATCCATATTCTTACTACCACTATCACCCTCGGCCAAACTCACATTCGTAGCCGAAACAACCAAACCAGCCCCAACCTGACCACTACCCGGCTGAGAAGTAGACGAAGTCGGAGTAGTAACTGTACTAATAGTCGTCGATGTAGACGAAGTCGTAGTAGTCGTAGTAGTCGTAGTAGTCGTAGTAGTCGTAGTAGTCGTGGTAGTCGTAGTCGTGGTAGTAGTCGTAGTCGTGGTCGTAGTCGTAGTAGGCCGCATAACAGAAGCAGCCTTAGTCGTGAACCTCTTATACACGCTAGTACCCCAACCACTACAATCGCGACTGTAACCAGCCAAAATGATCTCGTACTCCTGGTTAGCAAACAAACCAGTAGCAGTATAACTCGGATTACCCGAAGCTGTAGCCGCAACAAAGTCAGAGATACCAAAATTTGTAAAGGTCCTACCTCCTATAACCGGGGCAACGCGAACACTATAATTAATATCAGCACAGTCGCTATCCGCCAAACCAGGCCCCCAAGTAAGTACAGCCGAAGTACCATAAGGAACAACCGACAAATTCGTCGGCGGAGGAGTAGTACCAGGCGGAAGAATAACCGTAGCCTTCACCGCATCCGTCTGCGGGCTATCACCGCCAGCATTCCGGGCCAACAACTGGAACCAATAACTCACACCACTATGCAAGGGAAAAACCGTATACGAAACAGTATCAGCATCCGAACCCAGAACATCAGTCCAGGGCCCCCACTCATCTTGATTATCCTCTTTCTGACGATACAGATACCCAGAAATCGAATCATCACCAGGATCAGACCACGACAACCTCACCGAGATATTCCCCGCCGCAACAGAAAAACCAGACGGCTGACCAGGCGCCGGAATAGTAGTCGTAGTAGTCGTAGTAGTCGTAGTAGTCGTAGTAGTCGTAGTAGTCGTAGTAGTCGTAGTAGTCGTAGTAGTCGTAGTCGTAGGGGGTGGAGTAGTCACATTCGTAGTCGCCGTCACCTTATACAAAGACTTAGTCCACCACCCACAAGTACCCACAGTGTCCAACTTCACTTGATACTTAGTATCAGGCGTCAAACCAGTAGCCACAACACTATAAGGACCCGGCGGCGTAACATTCTTCACTCCCCCAATCGGACTGATATCAGTCTCAATGCCATCATCGGGATCAGCAAAAGCCTGAACCTCTACCTCATAACGCTTATGAGGACAACCAGGCGTCTGCGTCACCGCCGGCGTCCAAGAAACCTCAACCCAAGTACCATAAGGCGTAACAGTAAAACCCGTAGGCAGAGCCGGCTTCCCAGACTGCGCCAAAGTCGTAGCCGTCGGGGGTGGAGTAGCCGCATTCGTAGTCGTAGTCGTAGTCGTAGGGGGTGGAGTAGTCACATTCGTAGTCGCCGTCACCTTATACAAAGACTTAGTCCACAACCCACAAGTACCCACAGTGTCCAACTTCACTTGATACTTAGTATCAGGCGTCAAACCAGTAGCCACAACACTATAAGGACCCGGCGGCGTAACATTCTTCACTCCCCCAATCGGACTGATATCAGTCTCAATGCCATCATCGGGATCAGCAAAAGCCTGAACCTCTACCTCATAACGCTTATGAGGACAACCAGGCGTCTGCGTCACCGCCGGCGTCCAAGAAACCTCAACCCAAGTACCATAAGGCGTAACAGTAAAACCCGTAGGCAGAGCCGGCTTCCCAGACTGCGCCAAAGCGGCCTGAGAAACAGAAACCGCCACAACCGCAGACCCCAACAAAACCAACACGACCAACGCCGCGCTCAAACGCCGACCCGGCACCCGAACACCAGCACCGAAACCTGATGAGAAGAACATTTTCTTATCTCCCACCCCCCCCCCCCCCCCCGTGGCTCCGGGAAGGGTGGAGGAGACTCGACCGACCTAGCACACCCACACTACACCACACCCAAACCAAAAACAACGACCCAAACACCAACCCTAGCCAGCGGTGCCGGGGCTTACCCCTGTTTGCTTGACGCTTCGTTTGGGAGGTAGTGATGCTAGGGATGAGAGAGTCGGGTTTGTCGGCTCCGGTGTTGCCGCCGGGCCGGTCGAAGTCGAAGAGGTCGTTCTCTAAGCAGTTCAAAATGGAGCGTGATCTGCTCAAACGAGCGACAGCCTTTTGGGTGAACGACCCGGACAGTGACCCGCTACGAGTGACCCCTGGCCCGGAAGGCCGAAGGATTCCCGACAGCTATGTGCGCCAGGGTTGCGGGTGTGACCCTTCAGGGGTTTCACGCTTGGCAAGCCAAACAACGCGCCGGAGTGGACGAGGCGTATTTCGGCAGCAAGGCTAAGAACATGCACGCCCGTGAGAGGGCGCGTCGCATCTCTGGCCGTGGTGGTGTGGGTAAGACGGCGGTGCTGGCTGCGAGGGACCGCCGGTCGGGTGGGATCGCGGCTAAGGTCGTGGCTAACACCGACAAGGCGACCCTGCAAGGGTTCGTAGCTGAGCACGTGGCGGAAGGGGCGATGGTTTACACCGACGACCATCGCGGCTCTGAAGGCTTGCTGGGCCATGAGACTGTTCGGCATTCGGTGGAGCCGAGTATGTGCGGGATCAAGCACACGTGAACGGCGTAGAGAGTTTCTGGGCCAGCCTGAAACGCGGATACCACGGCACGTTCCACCATCCCAGCGCCGAGCATTTGGGACGCTATGTCGCAGAGTTCGCTGGACGGCACTCCCGCCGCTGCATGGACACCGAACAAATGATGGCCACCACTATTCGTGACATGATCCGCAAGCAACCCGTACGAGCCGGGGACTGGTTCTCAGGGAACGAGTCGGCGTTTGAGCAGTCGTGTCGGTATGTGGATAGTCGTAGGAGAAAGTCTGCTGAGCAGATTCAGTTTTCTGGTGGTGGCGCGTGGCGAGGTGCTGTTACCGATGGGAAGAATTGGCAAAAACCTAACCGCGATAATCAACTCCGACCGGCTAGCGGTCCGCTTTCGCAGCACCCGAAAAAGCGACCGACACTTTCATACCTACCCCTGGCAAAACATACCAATCCCCAAATTCGACAGCGCCGATCAGAGGCACAAAAACTAGCTCACTTGCTTAGTCAACGATATAATCCCGTTTATTAGTCTAGGTCTAGTCGGCGGGTTTGGGTGGTGCGGACATCTTGGCTAGTGATCTCTGTGATGGCGTTTCGCCAGCTTTTTGTAGCTTTTCGGAGTTCGGGGTGGTCGGGGTCGAGTATTGAGCTAAGGTCTGCATTGAGCGTTCCACTGAACTCGATGGCAGCGACGACGTAGTTGTCGGCGAGTTGGTCGGCTAGGTGCAGTCGGGCCGGTGAGTTGTCTGGGTAGGTGGCCCATACGCGCCACGCGGACATGATGTCAAGGGCTATGCCGAGTTCTCTGAGCCGGTCGTCGAACTCTGTACGTAGACCCGAGGGGAGGACGCTCAGGCAGGCTGCGATATCGTGGCCTGCTTCTCGGCGCGCTAGCTCGTCGGGTGTAGGGTCGGTATGCAACACGGCTAGACCTTTGAATGACTTTTCGACAACTAGTGCCGCTTTAGCGCACACACGGGCCATGCGATAAAGGCGTACACGCTCTTGTTCTTCGTATGTATTCGTAGGATCTAGCTCTTGTTTTATCGGCCCCAAAGTGGACTGCAGGTCCTCTAGTTCGGGGATGACTTTGGTTTGAAAGTACCTGAGGGCCTCCTCCGGGTCGCTCATGGGGCGTACCATAGCCTTGCGCCAGCGCACCTCGCCGCGACAAGATGATTCGCCTACCGGTACCAGTCCCCGGGCTCTGATGTGGCTCTCGAAAGAGCTAGGCACTCGTTCGATGCGGGCTTTCCACTCTGGGCGGTCGGTGGTAAACACTTGCACCGGCCAACGGCGGGCTATTGCCTCGGAGGCTGCTTTCTCCAGCCGGCAGGTCAACTCGTACCGTTCGGAGTAATCAATGTCGGCAAACAGCGCTACCAAGTCAATGTCGCTTAGCGCGCTGGCTTCACCGCGGGCTACCGACCCATAGAGGAACACCTCCTCGGCACCCTCTTCTAGCAGCGCCCCCGCCGCCCGGCGGGCGTCAACAATCGAAGGCACAGCCTCCTCCACCAGCGTCACACTCACAACAAACACACTACCCCAGTCGACCTCACACGCCAGACCGCGGCTGCTCACCCGAACCACGCTACCTTGAGACCATGTCCAAACGCCGCCGTGGACGCCACGCCAAACGCCCCATGCCCGAGCCGATCCCCGACACACCCAAGAACGTCATGCGCGCCATCCTCAACACGCCCCCCAAGCGTCCCGGCGAGTGGCGCCACCTCCAACACGAAGACACCAACCCCTAACCCAAATTGCCACTCAGGTATATAACACCCCTTCGTTAACGAACACTCAAAGGCTGAGGGCTAGCCCAATCCGTCGGACAAGTCGGCTCCTCAGCAGACAACGCCGTAGCCGAAGCGTTCTTCACCACCCTCAAACGCGAACACACCAACCAACACCACTACCCAGACCGGGCAACAGCCCGCCGATCAATATTCGAATGGCTAACCAGATACAACACCCACAGAATCCACACCACCCTCAACAGCCGCACCCCCAACCAATACGAAAACGAATACCATCACCCCCCCCCCCCAACCACCTGACAAACAAACAGTACGAATGGGAATTATTGAGGGGGTTAGGGGCCGAGGTCGAGTCTTCCGGTTCGGCCGGTGCGGATGTCTTGGTCGGGGAGCGTTGATGTGAGGGTGTGCCATTTGGTTGTGACTGTTTGTAGTGCTTGATTCTCTGGGTCGCTGGCCGCGGCTAGGTCTGAGTAAAGAATGCCCGCGATATCGACGGCGGCGGCCACGTAGCTTTGGACGAGTCTGTCTGCGGTGTCTTCTAGCCATTCCACATCGTCGGGGTAGGTGCTGTAGACCCGCCACGACGACATCGTTGCTAGGTCAATGTTGCGCTCTCCTAGCCGGTCTGTAATCTCTGAGCGTAAACCTGTTGGCAGTAATTCAAGGCATGCGGATATGTCATGGCCTGCGCGCCGCCGGTCGGCGTCGGTGAGTTTAGGGTCACTGTGCCAGGCAGCCAGGTTCTTGATCGACTTCTCGATAACCATCGCTGCTTCAGAGCAGACATCAACCATGCGTTCACGACGAGCATCTTCTTGGAGTTCAAAAGAGTAGTTGGGGCTTGATTCGACTTGATGTGCCACGGTGTCGGCTACCATACGCCGTAGTTCGGTGAGAATTTCCTTCTCGAACGTTTTGAGTGCCTCCGCCAGGTCGCTCATGGGCCGCACCATAGCTTTACCCCAGCGCACTTCGCCGCGAAGCGCCGACTCGCCTACCAGAACCAACCCCAAAGCGTTAATCCGGTGCTCAAACGAGCTAGGTACTTTCCCAACGCGTGCCTTCCATTCTGGGCGGTCGGTCGCGAACACTTGCACGGGCCAGCGGCGGGCTATTGCCTCTGATGCTGCTTTCTCTAGACGACGAGTCAATTGATACCGGTCTCTGTAATCGATGTCAGCGAAGAGTGCTACTAGGTCGATGTCGCTTAGCGGCCCTGGATCACCGTGGGCTACCGACCCGTAGAGGAACACCTCTTCGGCACCCTCGTCTACCAACGCTTTCGCCGCCCGCCGGGCGTCAACAATCGAAGGCGCAACCTCTCCGCTCAGCGTCACACTCACACCCACACACTACCGGGCCTTCCTCCTGGAGTTGCTTCGGTTTTGTGGGCACGTGATTCTGGGGGTTAGCCCTCGGGGAAGGAGGCCTTTGTAGGTCGTGTGTCTAAGTATTCGTCTGAGTTCCGGGGTGAGGCTGTTGGTTTGGTGGCCTCGTCGGGTCGTTCGGTTGCTTCGGTGGCCCGATCGTTGGGGGTCAGTGAGACGACCTTGTGGAACTGGGTCAAAGCTGATCGTGAGCGACGCGAGCGCGCCGGCGATCCTATCGCGGTGCACCTACGGCTCGCCCGAGAATCTGCGCACAACTCCGCGAGCGCGGTCGGCGCGTCAGCCGCCGGCGGGTGGCCCGTTTGATGCGAACCAACCACCTGGTCGGGACACACCCCCGCCGGCGTCGCACTAGTCGTAGACGCGCTTTATTTCAGCACCCCGGAAGTACTGGCACAGTTCTCCTCGACCCACGCGGTCGCATTCCAGGTGCTCACTCCTAATGAAGCTGTTCAGGTAAATGGCCGGTCTCGCTGCTCTTCGTTTCGGGGGTGTGGGTTAGTCGTCGTTGGTGATGGTGCCGACGGCTGTGGCGCGTCGTTTGGTTTTGCCTTGGAAGTGCACGCGGTGGTCTGTGGTGGTCAGGTTGTTGAGCTCCAGGACCACTGTTTCGTCACCTTCGACGTTCGTGTCGCCTTTCACTGTCACCGTGACCGTCTTCGATAGTGCCGCGCCTGTGGCGTCAGCTTCGAACACGACGGCCTGGTCCTCGAAAGGCTCGAAATCCTGATCAGGCCACCGCTTGCCGCCCTTAGCCGAAGGCTTCGGAGTCAAATAAGCCCGCCCCGCGCCCAAACCGAGACCCCAAGTCCTAGCCCGCAACTCCACCCGAGCGCTAGGCGAACCACTCAACGAGACCGTAAAGCTCATCGTAGTATCACCATCATCCCCCTCAGCCACGGCCACGTTCTCAACACTGATCACATGCCCAGTATCCCCAGCGCTGTCATCGTCAGTGATCGTGCCCTTGACTCTTAGACTCGTCCCACCGCTAGAGAACACCACCCGATGATCCTGGCTTCGAATGTTGTTCAACAACAACGTGAACGTCTCATTATCCTCATCCACCTGATCGCCGAGAATCTTCACAGTCACCGTCTTCGACAACGCCGAGCCAGTAGCACCAGCCTCGAACACGAAATCCCGACGCTGAAACGCCAAGAAATCCCGGCCAACTCCACTACTCCCCTTAGCCTCATCACCCGCAGGCTTAGCCCAAGCCGTAGCCTGCACCTGCACCTGATGAGTCGGCGTACCACTCAACGTCACAGTGAAATCCATGTCCTTGCTACCACTATCCCCCTCGGTCACACTCACATTCGCAGCACTGATCACATGCCCAGTATCAGTCCCGTCATCATCGTCAACGATCGTGCCCTTCACTGTTAATTTCGTGTCCCCGCTCAAGAACCTCACCCGAGAATCCTCGCTTCGCAGGTTGTTCAACAACAACGTGAACGTCTCATCAGCCTCATCCACCTCATCACCAAACACCTTCACCGACACAGTCTTCGACAAAGCCGAGCCAGTAGCACCCGCCTCGAACACGAAATCCCGCCGCTGAAACGCCAAGAAATCCCGGCCCGCGCCACGACCACCCTTAGCCTCATCACCCGCAGGCTTAGCCCAAGCCGTAGCCTGCACCACCACCCGAGCACTCGGAGAACCACTCAACCTCACAACAAACTCCATGTTCTTACTACCACTATCCCCCTCGGCCAAACTCACATTCTTAGCCCAAACAAACAAACCAGGCGGAAGCGTACTAGTAGGAGACGGAGCCGTAGAAGTCGTAGTAGTCGTGGTCGTAGTAGTCGTGGTCGTAGTAGTCGTGGTCGTAGTAGTCGTAGTTGTCGTAGTTGTCGTCGCGCCGGGAGCCGTAGTTGTGAACTCAATCAGTATATTATCACCCCAACCACAAACAGCGCTAACATCCAAACTCGCACGGTAATCAGTACCAGGCGACAAACCAGTTACCGTAACACTATAAGGACCCGGCGGAGTAACCTCCTTCGCCTCCCCGATCGGAATGAGATCATCACTAAACAGCACCTCCACCTCATACCTCTGATGCTCACAACCAGCTGTCTGCGTCACCGCCGGCGTCCAAGAAAGCACAACCGAATTATTAGAAGGCGTAGCAGTGAAACCCGTAGGCTGAGCCGGCGAGAGATCCTGCCCAGTAGGGGTAGTGGTAGACGGAGCCGTCCCCGCAGTCGTAAACAATTTATATACAGATCTAGCCCACTTCCCACAAGTCCCCACAACATCCAACTTCACACGATAATTAGTGTCAGGCGTCAAACCAGTTACCGTAACAGTATAAGGACCCGGCGGTGTAACCGTCCGCCACCCCCCGATCGGGGTGAAAGTATCCTGAAGTTGAACCCCCATCACATAACGACTATGAGGGCAACCAGGCGTCTGCGTCACCGCCGGCGTCCAAGTAACCGTAACCGAATTCTTGGTAGGCGTAGCAGTCAAACCCGTAGGCTGGGCCGGCGTAATATCCTGCCCAGTAGCCGCACCAGGGACCAAAACCAGGCCCACCACCAACAGGCTAGCTACAGCAGCAGCCGCTCCCACACGGCCACCACACCGGCGCAATTGAACCTTGAAACCAGAACTTGACTCGAACATTCGTACCCCCCCCCCCCCCGTTATTCAGAGGAAGAAAGCGGACACGGACTCCGTAACCATACACCAAGCCAGCACACAACACAACAACCCCAACCCGGCCCGCACACAGAGAGCCCGGCGACCCCCGCCGCGCTCGCCACAATACGGGGCGCGGCGGGGGGAGGGGGGGGTTTAGTTAGCCGGTGGGGATGTCTGCTGGTGGGCCCATGAGCATGTCTTCGCCCATGTCGGCGCCGGATGCTGTCGGGCAGGCTATGTCGAAGCTCACGTTGACCCGGTCCGCATCGGCGGTGGCGAGGTTGAGTGTTTGTGGTGCCGTGGTGGTGGCACAACCGGCTGGCAGGTGTGACACTGCCACGGTGACTAGGCAGGGCTCGGCGTTGTAGTTCAACGCGTGACGGGTAGCAAAGTTGAAGTTGTCCTCTTGTAGGTTCACGGTTGAAACCATGGGCGCCGCCTGGCCGCTGCAGGCTTTGCTCTCGGTCAACGAATAGCGGGCTGTGCCCCCGGCGGGGTCGCCGGTGACGTTCTGCGTCACATACAGGTCCCTGGCCGCGACTTTCACGCTGTGGGTTAGACACAGCGAGCCGGAGACGGTGGCTTTCGTGTCATCAGAGCTGCCCAGCCGGTTATCAGCACCCAGACCAGTAGTGACAGACTCCCCGCAATCAGCCGCCGTGGTGCCCACAACATCGGGCGCGGTGCCACTATCAGAACCATCCGCGACCAGCTTGGTAGCCGGAGACAGCTCGTAAGACTCCACACGGCTCTGATTGGAACCCGCGCTCGCAGCAACGAACCCTGCGGGCAAAACAGTCGTGATGTCGTAGTGGCAAGCCGACCCGGAGGGTCCAGCTTCTTTGACCACCCTCAAAAGGGCGAACGCCTCGTCGTCGTTGCGAGTAAACGTGCCATTAGGATCAACTCTCGTGTGCGCGCTAGCAGCTCGACAGCCCACACCAGAATCACCCGTTGGGGTGGCCGTGACCTTGAACGCTTTGGCGAGTATTGCGCCCACAGTCGGATCAGAGTCCAGATAAGTGCCGTCAGGATCCCTAAACGAAGCCGGCCCGCTAGCCGACGGCGATGGGCCCACAACCACGCGTATTGTTGCCATCTCCGCGCAATCACTAGTATCCACTACCAGGTTATAAACACCCCCAGCAGTCCTAGCACTATACGAAACCCTGAAACCCGACTCATCGCCAGACTTGCCCACACCAGTCACGCGGACCGTGCAACCCTTACCCGCATCACCAGACAAATTCGACTCATACGACACACTAAACTCATAAACACAATGCGTAGCCGCTGAAACATCCACCTCAAACCCCGAGGCGCGCACCCCAAGCGAGCTAACAGTCGCCGAATCAGGCGCACCCTCAGGAACATCCACCACCACCAACCGGTCACCAACTCCAGGATCGGCGGTAACAGCCCCCAAACTCGTCGCAGACCGCTTCGACGGATCACAACCCCCAACCGTCGACCAGCCCACCCTATAAACACCAGGCAACGTCAACGCAGCCGAACGGAACTTCACCAACCACGCCTCCGGCACCACCTCGCCAAGCAAATCTGTCCTCGGCGGCAAAATGCCGGATCGGTATGCCGTGTCCGACTCTGGGCCCTTACCCGCAGAATTCACAGCCCGCACCTGAAACCCATAAGTCGAACCAACATCCAAACCAGACACCGTATAAGAGAAGGGACCGCGTACAAACGAATTAGGAACAGCAACAGCAGTAGAAATAGCCTTCCAAGCACCCCAAGCAGCGTTACCCTTCCTCTGACGCAACTCGTAACCAGTGATCGAATAATTGCCCGGATTCTCCCACGACAAAACCACCTGCACCTTCCTCCCCGTCGTAATTTCCGTCTTAGCAGACAACCCAGACAGCTTCAAAGGCAAACCAGCAACAAACAGTGCATTCCAATTAGGAGACCACTCGCCACAAACACCAAGAACATTCAACCTCATACTGTAATCAGCACCAGGCGTCAAACCAGTAACCGTAACACTATAAGGACCCGGCGGTGTAACCGTCTTAATTCCCCCGATTATAGTGGGATTATCCCCTTGCTTCACCTCCACCTCATAACGCTTATGAGCACAACTAGTCGCCGTCCCCGGAGTCCAAGAAATCACCACCTGAGTACCAGAAGGAGCAATACTCACACCAGTAGGACTAGCCGGCAAACTCTGATCCTGGGTAGTAGTAGTACTACTAGTAGTAGACGGAGCCATACCCGTAGTCATAACCAATTTATATACAGAATCAGCCCACTCCCCACAAACACCAACAACATCCAACTTCACACGATAATCACCGCCAGGCGTCAAACCAGTAAACGTAACAGTATAAGGACCCGGCGGCGTAACCGTCTTCACTCCCCCGACCGGGGTGGTATCATCCCCAAGCTGAATCTCCACCTCATAACGCTTATGAGCGCAACTAGTAGCCGTCCCCGGAGTCCAAGAAACCACAACCGAATTATCAGTAGGCGTAGCAGTCAAACCCGTAGGCTGAGCCGGCTCAACATCCTGGGTAGTACCACCCGTAGTCGTAGTACCACCCGTAGTCATAACCAATTTATATACAGAATCAGCCCACTCCCCACAAGTCCCCAAAACATCCAACTTCACACGATAATCACCGCCAGGCGTCAAACCAGTAAACGTAACAGTATAAGGACCCGGCGGCGTAACCGTCTTCACTCCCCCGACCGGGGTGGTATCATCCCCAAGCTGAATCTCCACCTCATAACGCTTATGAGCGCAACTAGTAGCCGTCCCCGGAGTCCAAGAAACCACAACCGAATTATCAGTAGGCGTAGCAGTCAAACCCGTAGGCTGAGCCGGCTTAACATCCTGCCCAGTAGCCGCACCAGGGACCAAAACCAGGCCCACCGCCAACAGGCCAGTTACCGCAGCCGCCGCTCCCACACGGCCACCACGCCGACGCAGTTGAAACTTGAAGCCAGAACTTGACTCGAACATTCGTACCCCCCCCCCCCCCCGTTATTCAGAGGAAGAAAGCGGACACGGAACTCCATAACCATACATCAAGCCAGCACACAACACAACAACCGCAACCCGGCCCGCACAGAGAGCCCAGCGGCCCCCGCCGCGTTTCCAGCAACACGAGGCGGGGGGAGGGGTGTGTCAGCTGGTGGGGATGTCTTCTGGTGGGCCTATGAGCATGTCTTCGCCCATGTCGGCGCCGGATGTTGTTGGGCAGGTTATGTCGAAGCTCACGTTGACCCGGTCCACATCGGCGGTGGCGAGGTTGATTGTTTGTGGTGCCGTGGTGGTGGTGCAGCCGGCTGGTAGGTGTGACACTGCTACGGTGACTAGGCAGGGTGAGGCCTGGTAGTTCAACGCGTGACGGGTGGCAAAGTTGAAGTTGCCCTCGTGCAGGTTCACGGTTGAGGCTTTGGGTGCCGCCCGGCCGCTGCAGGACCGGCTCTCGGTCAACGAATAGCGGGCTGTGCCGCCGGCGGGGTCGCCGCCGGTGACGTTCTGCGTCACGTGCACATCCCTGGCCGCGACTTTCACACTGTGGGTTAGACACAGCGAGCCGGAGACGGTGGCTTTCGTGTCATCAGAGCTGCCCAGCCGGTTATCAGCACCCAGACCAGTAGTAACAGACTCCCCGCAATCAGCCGCCGTGGTGCCCACAACATCGGGCGCGGTGCCACTATCAGAACCATCCGCGACCAGCTTGGTAGCCGGAGACAACACATAAGACTCCACACGGCTCTGATTAGAACCCGCCCTAGCAGCAACAAACCCTGCGGGCAAAACAGTCGCGATGTTGTAGTGGCAGGCCGACCCCGAGGGGCTCGCTTCTTTGACCACCCTCAAAAGGGCGAAAGCCTCGTCGTCGTTGCGGGTAAACGTGCCGTTAGGATCAACTCTGGTGTGCGCGCTAGCAGCTCGACAGCCCGCAGCCGAGTCATCTGTTGGGGTGGCCGTCACCTTGAACGCTTTGGCGAGTATCGCGCCCACAGTCGGATCAGAGTCCAGATAAGTGCCGTCAGGATCCCTAAACGAAGCCGGCCCACCAGCCGAGGGTGCCGGGCCCAAGGTTACGCGTATTGTTGCCATCTCCGCGCAATCACCAGTATCCACAACCAGGTTATAAACACTCCCAGCAGTCCTAGCACTATACGAAACCCTGAAACCCGACTCATCACCCGACTTGCCCACACCAGTCACGCGGACCGTGCAACCCTTACCCGCATCACCAGACAAATTCGACTCATACGACACACTAAACTCATAAACACAACGCGTAGCCGCTGAAACATCCACCTCAAACCCACCAACGCGCACCCCAAGCGAGCTAACAGTCGCCGAATCAGGCGCACCCTCAGGAACATCCACCACCCTCGACCTCGAACCAACCCCCGGATCGGTGGTAACAGCCCCCAAACTCGTGGCAGACCGCTCCGACGGATCACAACCCCCAACCGTCGACCAGCCCACCCTATAAACACCAGGCACCACCAGCGCAGCCGAACGGAACTTCACCATCCACGTCTCCGGCACCACCTCGCCAGGCAAATGAGTCCTCGCCGGCAAAATGTTGAATCGGGCTTCCACCGTGTCCGACTCTGGGCCCTTACCCGCAGAATTCACAGCCCGCACCTGAAACCCATAAGTCGAACCAACTTCCAAACCAGACACCGTATGAGATAAGCGGACGTTTACAAGCGAATTAGGAACAGCAGGAACAGTAGAAACAGCCGTCCAAGCACCCCAAGCACCGGTGCCCACCCTCTGACGCAACTCGTAACCAGAGATCGAATAATTAGCCGGATTCTCCCACGACAAAAGCACCTGCACATTCCCCTCCGTACCTGACGCCCTGGCAAACAAGCCAGACGGCTTCAAAGGCATACCACTAACAAACCGCTGCTCCACACTATCAGCCCACTGACGACAAGTACCAGCAGTATCCAACCTCGCTTTGTAGGCAGTACCAGTCGTCAACCCTGTCACCGTAACACTATAAGGACCCGGCGGCGTAACCGTCCGCGTCCCCCCGATCACAGTGGCAGAACCCTCCGCTTTAACCTCCACTTCATAAAGACTATGAGGGCAACTAGTCGCCGTCCCCGGAGTCCAAGAAATCACCGCCTGAGTACCAGAAGGAGCAATACTAAGAGCAGTAGGCTGAGCCGGCAAACTATCATCCTGGGTAGTAGTAGTAGTAGTAGACGGAACCGTCCCCGCAGTCGTAAACAATTTATATAAAGGACTAGCCCACCTCCCGCAAGTCCCCACAACATCCAACTTCACACGATAATTAGTGCTAGACATCAAACCAGTAACCGTAACAGTATAAGGACCCGGCGGTGAAACCGTCCGCTCGCCCCCCCCTAATCGGGATGGTAGTATCTTGAAGATGAACCTCCACCTGATAACGACTATGAGGGCAACTAGTAGCCGTCCCCGGAGTCCAAGAAACCGTAACCGAACTACTAGTATACTTAGCAGTCAAACCCGTAGGCTGAGCCGGCAAACTATCATCCTGGGTAGTACTAGTAGTAGAAGACGGAGCCGTCCCCGTAGTCGTAAACAATTTATATACAGAACTAGCCCACCTCCCACAAGTCCCCACAACATCCAACTTCACACGATAATTAGTGCCAGACGTCAAACCAGTAACCGTAGCAGTATAAGGACCCGGCGGTGTAACCGTCTGCACCCCCCCGATCGCACTAGCACTACCCCGAAGTTCAATTTTCACCTCATAACGACTATGAGGGCAACTAGTAGCCGTCCCCGGAGTCCAAGAAACCGTAACCGAACTACTAGTAGGCGTAGCAGTCAAACCCGTAGGCTGAGCCGGCGTAGAACCCTGCCCAGTGGCCACACCAGGGACCAAAACCAGGCCCACCGCCAACAAGCCAGCTACAACAGCCGCCGCTCCCACACGGACACCACGCCTGCGCAGTTGAAACTTGAAACCAGAACTTGACTCGAACATTCGTACCCCCCCCCCCCGTTATTCAGAGGAAGAAAGCGGACAACGAACCCCACGACGATACACCAAGCCAGCACACAACACAACAACCCCAACTACGAACAACACCAGCCCGGCCCGCGCCCCGCACAGAGGGCCTAGCGACCAGCGCGCCTGCCAGATGATAGTTCAGTTCCAAGGTGCGGTAGGCGGCTGGAACGGTTATACATCGAGGCAGTAAGGGGCGACAAGGGAGATCGGCCCGCCTAGGAGACACGCTTATGAGCGACTTGGCCGTACACGCAGACCGCGCTGGCATCGACCACTACTGCTGGCCACAACACGCCTTCGAGAAGCAGGCGACCGACGCCCGGCCCACGCTGCACTACCGGGACACGCAGATGGAGATCCACCGGGTTGTAGTAGGACCCTTCGACAACAACGTCTTCATCGTGCGCTGTCGCGCCAGCGGCGAGGCCGTGCTCATCGACGCTGCCAATGAGCACGAGCTGCTGCTGGACTTGTGTCAGCAGCTTGGCGTGCGCTCCGTGCTTGAGACCCACGGCCACCATGACCACATAGGAGCCGTGCCGCAGGTGCGCGACGCCGGCTACGACGTGGCGGTAACCGCCGGCGACGCCCACATGCTGCCCTCATACGACCAGATCCTAGAAGGCGACTCGGCGGTGGAAGTGGGACAACTGCGCCTGCTCACGACCATCACGCCCGGCCACACCGCAGGGTCGATCTGCTTCAAAGTGGGCGGCTCGCCTGTGGTGTTCACCGGCGACACGCTCTTCCCTGGCGGCCCTGGCTTGACCCGCGACGGTTACGAGTTCCGCGAGGGCAAGCCGCCGCCGGCAGAGTTCCCCTGCGGAGACTTCGCCACCATCATCGAATCGATTGACAAGCTGCTCTTCTCGCGCCTGGCACCCGAAACCATCGTGATGCCAGGCCACGGCGACGACACGACCATCGGCCGCGAGAGCCCCCACCTCGAGGAGTGGGTCGACCGTGGTTGGTAGCCCCGAAGCACGCGAGAGACTCTAGGGCAACCGGATTGACAGGCAGAGGGCGACCGTAGACTCTGGGACGTGAGTTCGGCGCCGCTGTTTGCCATCGAGAATCTGCACGCCGGCAGCGAGGATGCCGAGATCCTGCGGGGCGTGGACCTGCAGATCGGCCCTGGAGAGATCCATGCGCTCATGGGCCCTAACGGCTCTGGCAAGTCCACCCTGGCCGCCACGCTGATGGGAAGCCCCGAGTACAACGTAAGCGCTGGTCGGCTGCTTTTCCGCGGCGACGACATCACCGACTGGAGTACCGACGAGCGAGCCAAAGCCGGCTTATTCCTGGCTTTCCAGTACCCACAGTCCATAGTGGGAGTGTCGGTGCTGAACTTCTTGCGCCAGGCGGCGGGCGCTCGGAGCGGCGAAGAGATCAGCGTGCTGAGGCTGCGCATGCAGATAATGGACTGGATGGACCGGCTGGGCATAGACCCCAGCTTTGCCGACCGCTTCTTGAACGAAGGATTCTCGGGCGGCGAGAAGAAGCGCAACGAGATATTGCAGATGGCCATCCTGCGCCCTCAAATGGCCGTGCTGGACGAGACCGACTCGGGCCTAGACATCGACGCGCTCAAGATCGTGGCCTCGGGCGTGCACGCAGTGCGCGAGGAGAACCCCGAGATGGGCACGCTTGCCATAACCCACTACCAGCGACTGCTGGACTACCTGGTGCCCGACCATGTCCACATCCTCATCGACGGGCGAATCGTGGATTCGGGAGACATGTCTCTAGCCCTGCGTCTAGAGGCGCAGGGCTACAACGCCTGGCGCTGAGAGACCAGTAACGATGAGCAGCCTTGCCCCCACCACGAAGGCCGACTTCCCGCTGCTCAGCCGAGACGTTTACGGCAAGCCGATCGTGTACCTGGACTCGGCGGCCACCTCGCAGAAACCTGCAGTGGTACTAGACGCCATGGACGCCTACTACCGCACAGCGAACGCCAACGTCCATCGAGGCGCTTATCACATCGCCGACATCGCTACTCAAGCAATGGAGGAGTCACGAGCCAAGCTGCAGCACTTCATCGGTGCCGGCTCGGCCCGTGAGATCATCTTCTGTCGCAACGCCACTGAGGCCGTAAACCTGGTAGCCCACAGCTGGGGTCGCACGAACTTGGCTGCCGGCGATGCCGTGCTGCTAACCCACATGGAGCACCACGCCAACATCGTGCCCTGGCACATGCTGGCCGCCGATCGGGGTATCGAGCTGCGCTGGCTACCCCTAGATGCAGCTGGCAGGCTGGATTTGAGCAAGCTAGACCGGCTGCTAGACGGCGTGCGGCTAGTGGCCTTCAGCGCCATGTCTAACGTTTTGGGCACGATTCCTCCGATTCGCCATATCGTCGACGCGGCCCACGAGCGCGGGGCTCTAGTGCTGCTAGACGGCGCCCAGTACGTGCCGCACGTGCCCGTTGATGTGTCCCAGCTGGGCTGCGACTTCCTGGCCTTCTCAGGCCACAAGATGTGTGGCCCCACCGGCATCGGCGTGCTGTGGGGCCGGGAGGAGTTGCTGGAGGCCATGCCCCCGTTCTTAGGCGGCGGGGAGATGATCCTGAACGTCACCACCGAGGGGTTTCTAGCCAACGAGTTGCCTTGGAAGTTCGAGGCCGGTACCCCCGCAATTGCCGAAGTGGTGGGGCTAGGTGCAGCGGTGGACTACCTCAGCGGCATCGGCATGGAAGCAGTACGCCGCCACGATGTCTCGCTCACCGCATACGCCTTGCGCACGCTCACCGAACATCACGGAAAACGTCTCCGCATCCACGGCCCGTCCGAGCCGGCCGACCGCGGCGGTGTGCTGTCCTTCGAATACGGCGATGTGCACGCGCATGACATCTCTCAGGTGCTCGACACCCACGCCGTGTGCGTGCGGGCTGGGCACCACTGCGCCAAGCCACTAATGCGCTGCCTGGGAGTGGTCGCCACCGCCCGGGCGTCGGTCTACATCTACAACGACGAGTCCGACATCGACCAGTTGTCCGAGGCCCTGGACCGCGTGGGCGATCTGTTCGGGCCCCAATAGCCTCAGAAATCACTATGGCTGGCCTCGAGGATCTCTACCGCGAGATAGTCTTGGACCACTACCGCAACCCCCGCAACCGCGGTGAGTTGCCGTGCCCGCCCGCCACCCGAGCCGAGGGCTTCAACCCGCTCTGCGGCGACGAAATAGTGGTCTACACCGATGTTTCCAACGGCGTGTTGCGCGATGTGCGCTTCGGCGGCCATGGCTGCTCTATCAGCCAATCCACGGCCTCGATGATGTCGGTGGCGGTGAAAGGTCAAACCCTCGACGAGGTAGAGAAGCTAGAGCGATCCTTCAAGTCGATGATGTCGATCGTCACCGACGGCGACGGCGTAGCGCCAGCCGCTGACCTCGGAGACCTCGAGGCTCTTCGGGGCGTCGTAAAGTTCCCAGTGCGCATCAAATGCGCCACTTTGTGCTGGAACACCCTTAGCGAGAGTCTCAAAAGTTGAACTGCTGAGTCTCGTCAGCTGAGGAGTTTGTTGACCCTGGCGGCGAAATCGAAGTCCTTCTCGGTGATACCGCCGGCGGCGTGGTTGGTTATGTCGATGGAGACCTTGTTCCAGACGTTCGACCATTCGGGGTGGTGGAAGAGCCGCTCGGCCACGCAGGCCACCGAAGCCATAAACCCAAAGGCGGCCGTGAAGTCGGCGAACTCGAAGTCGCGGTGCAGCGAGTTGCCGCGACGCTGCCAGCCGGGGATCTCGCCGAGTCGGGCGTCTACGGCAGCGAGATCGATCAGATCGTTGGTGTTGCTCATGGGTCAACGGTACCCAATGCCCGGGCAGAACTAGCCAGAGCGACTAGAAGCGGCGGCCCAGGGTGACGCCCACCTCGGTGGGGGCGGGGCGGTCCCAGCGCTCGTAGCCCGTCTGCTCTAGCTCGTCGGCCAATTCCGGCCCCCCGGAGGCAACGATTTGACCGCGAATCATGATGTGCACGTGATCGGCGCGCAAGACGCCGAGCAGCCGGGTGTAGTGCGTGATGGCCAGCACCCCAAGGCCTTCGACGGTCGCATCTTCAATGCGCCGCGCCACGGCTTGCAGAGCATCGACGTCTAGTCCCGAATCGATCTCGTCTAGCACGGCAATCCGTGGACGCAGCACTGCGAGTTGCAGCGCCTCACCCCGCTTCTGCTCACCGCCCGATAGGTCCACGTTGACCGACCGCTCTAGCAACGCCGCGGGCACTCCAAGGCGCTCAGCCTCGGCGCTGAGTAGAGCATCTAGACCGTCGGCGTCAGGGTCACGCCCGCCGGCTCGTAGGGACGCCCCGAGAACGTCACGCAGGTTCACCCCCGGGACTTCGGTGGGATACTGCATGGCTAAGAAGAGTCCCGCTTGCGCCCGCTCGAAAGGGCTGAGCAACAGCAGATCACGCCCGTCTAGCAGTGCCCGACCGGCGGTTATCGTGTAACCCCGCCTTCCCGCTAGGACATGTGCCAGGGTGGACTTGCCGCAACCGTTGGGGCCCATGACAGCATGCACCTCGCCAGCGGCAACTCGCAGGTCTACGCCATGCAGAATGGTCTCGCCAGCCACCGCAGCCCGCACGCCCTCGACGATCAGCTCGCTCACGCCGCTACCTCTCGCAAAGAGAGACGAAGACGCCCTTTTCGGAGGCCTCCACCTGGTGGACCGCCACCGGAACAACTGCTGGCAGGGTGAGCGCTTCGCCGGTGCGCAAGTCGAAGAGGCTGCCGTGGGCGGAACATTCCAAGGCGCATTCAGCCACGTCCACATCGCCCTCGCTGAGCGAGAAGTCGGCGTGACTACAGGTGTCGTCGATGGCAAAGAACTCCTCGCCGATGCGAGCTAAGGCCACCCGCCGGCCCTGCACCACAAAACAGCGAGCCTCGCCGGCTGCTAGCTCCTCCCAGTCGCATAAGCGCACCGGGCTCGTAGTGCTCTCCTGGTTCATCGCTGCTCCTCGTGCGTCATCTATCTCTTGTCATCGATCGGGACCGATTTTGGCGCGCACCATCTCGTCGAAACCCGACGCCACCGACTGAACCGGAAGCCGGTTGCGCACTTCGGAGAAGAACCCCTCCACGATGAGCCGCTCAGCCACATCGGGGGGGACGCCCCGGCTCTCCAGGTAGAAGCGATGATCTGCGTCGATCGGTCCAACCGAGCTGGCGTGGGCACAGCGCACATCGTTGTTCTCGATCTCCAAGTTGGGCACCGAGTCTGCCCAAACCTCTTCTGAGAGCTTCAAGATGCGGTTGGTCTGCTGGGCGTCGGTGCCTCGGGCCGTTACCCCTACCCGGATGAGGCCCGAATAGATAGAACGGGCTCGATCCTCTACCGCCCCCACAAAGAGCAGATTGCTGTTGGTGTCAGGAGCCAGATGGTTCTGGAAAGTGCGGAAGTCCAGAACTTGTTCACCGTCACCGAAGTACATGGCCGACATGTCACCGGTGGCGCCCCGGCCCGAAAGCGTGCAGTCCACCCGGCAGCGGGCATAGGCCCCACCGACTGCTGCTAATCCTATGGCTAAGTGCCCCTGGGAGGCCACCGTCGCTGCGGTCTGCTCGATTCCGGTGGCCTGAGGCCCGAGTTCCTGCAGTGTGAGGTACTGCAGACGGCCCCCAGCGCCTACCTCCACTTCGGCTATCGGCGCCACTAACACCTCCCCCTCGCCAGAAACTAAGGCGTTGACCACCTGCGCCTCGGCGCCGTCACCCACAACGACCACCAAGCGGGGAAAGATCGCCAGCGCCGGTGTGCGCACCAGGTTCACCACAGCTACGGGATCGCTGATACGCACCCCGCGGGGGATCTCCAACAAAATGGGCTCACTGCAAAACGCGTCGTTCATTAGCCCAAAAACGTCTGCCGGCTCACCCTGCACGCCACCTAGCAGAACCGCCGATTCGGACTCCTCGCCGAAGGGGCGGATTACCAAACCGGCGTCGGCGGCCTCTGGCGAGATCTCAACTCCGGCGAGCTGTCCGTCACAGGTCACCGCCAGGGCGCTCAGCTCCCCTAGACGGTCTCGCAACGAGCCGAGCAGATCATCGACGCCAGCTCCGCGAACCAAGGCGTCCGGTTCTTTTACCGCACCGTTAGCGCCGGCGGCCGGTGCGGGCTGGTAGGTCTCAAGTCGCAACTCGGTGATTGGGCTGTAGCGCCACACCTCCTCACTGGGTGACGGTAGCTGGGCACTGCTGACGGCTTCAGCGGCCTTCAGCCGCCTTTGCCGCAGCCAGGCAGGACCCCCCAGAGCCTCGGCGTGCGCGACGGAGAAAACTTGGCGAAAGTCGGCCATCCGCTCAGCCGGTTAACTGCGCTTGCCGCGGCCCTTGCCGCGGCGGCGAAGCGTCCGGCCCAGCCGGCTAGCAGAGCGCCGATTTGCCTTGTCTAGGTCGGCCATGATTTCTTGGCCCGCCTGGTTCACGACATCCTCAGCGGCATCCAACAGCGCGGCGATGGAGTCGTCGCTGCCCAGCGACGCCGGCTCGTCGGGCGTCTTCGGCGTGACGAGGGTGCCGTAGGACCAGTTCACGTCGGCTCGGCGCCGGGTGTACGCCTCGCAGTTCTCCGGACAGCGCCAAGGTGCCTCTGGAGCTAGATCTAGGTCGCACTTGCGCACGGTGTCGCCGTTGGGATACGTGCGACTCTCGAAGTGCTTGCAGTCTTGACGCATCGGCATGGCTCAACCAGTCTACGGGGAGCACCCTCGGCGCCGGTTGGGCTTTGGGCGACTGCGGGAGAATGCGATGGACGACCTGGGGAGGTCGGGGCGGACCTCAGCCGACCGAGCCCTCCATCTGCAACTCGATAAGCCGGCTCCACTCCACGGCGTACTCCATGGGCAGCGTGCGGGTCACGGGCTCCACGAAGCCGTTGACGATCATCCCCATGGCCTGCTCCTCGCTGAGGCCACGGCTCATCAGATAGAAGAGCTGTTCGTCGGCAACTTTAGACACTGTGGCTTCGTGGCCAATGACAGCATCCTGGCTACCAACCTCCATGTAAGGGTAGGTATCTGAGATGCTGTCGGGGTCGAGGATGAGGGCGTCGCACTGCACGTGACTCTTGCAGCCGGTAGCGCCCGGCTCCACCCTCACCAGGCCGCGATAGCTAGTGCGCCCGCCGTCCTTGGAGATGGACTTGGAGACAATCTTGGATGTGGTCTCGGGGGCTGCGTGGGTCATCTTGGCACCGGTGTCTTGATGCTGGCCATCACCGGCGTACGCCACCGAGAGCACCTCGCCGGAGGCCTTGGGGCCCACCATCACCACGGCTGGGTACTTCATAGTGAGCTGACTGCCGATGTTGCCGTCGATCCACTCCATGTGGCCCTCGGCCTGGACCCTGGCCCGCTTGGTGACCAAGTTGAAGACGTTGTTGGACCAGTTCTGGATGGTGGTGTAGGTAACTCTGGCACCTTCGGCTACCACGATCTCAACCACAGCCGAGTGCAGCGAATCGCTGGTGTATACGGGTGCTGAGCAACCCTCCACATAATGCACCTGGGAACCCTCATCGGCGATGATCAGGGTGCGTTCGAACTGTCCCATGTTCTCAGCGTTGATGCGGAAGTAGGCCTGCAGCGGCAACTCCACGCTGACGCCGGGCGGCACGTAGATGAACGATCCCCCCGACCACACAGCCGAGTTGAGCGCTGAGAACTTATTGTCGTTAGGCGGAATCACCCGCCCGAAGTACTTGCGGACCAAGTCGGGATGCTCTCGCACCGCGGAGTCCATGTCGCTGAAAATGACGCCCTGTGCCTCTAGATCCTCACGATTGCGGTGGTAGACCACCTCTGACTCGTACTGGGCGGTCACGCCGGCGAGGTACTTGCGCTCGGCCTCTGGGATCCCGAGACGCTCGTAGGTGTTCTTGATGCCCTCAGGGACGTCGTCCCACTCGCTTACCCGCTCCTCGGTGGGCTTGATGTAGTAGTAGATGTTGTCGAACTGAATGCCGCCGAGTTCGCCACCCCAGGTGGGCAGCGGCCGCCGTTCGAAACGGTCGAGCGACTTGAGCCTGAAGTCCAACATCCACTCCGGCTCTTGCTTCATTAACGACATCTCGCGCACGATGTCACGGTCTAGCCCACGCCGGGGCTTGAAGACGTAATCCTCTTCGTCGCTCCAGCCCAGGGCGTAGCTGCCGAGATCGACGCCGATGTTGCTGGTTGTGGTCATGAGATCTCCCCAGCCTGTGGCGGACTTGATGGGCTTAGCCTACCGGCCAGCCACGCCCATGCTTCAGGGTCAGCGCCGGTTGCTCAGTCCAGGCGCTGCAGATCGGCTTTGTAGCGACGGCCACGGGCCGCGTAGTTGGCAGCAGCAGCGACCAACCTGGCGCCAGCGGCGGCGCCGGGACGGATCTTGGCCGGCACGCCAACGGCTAGGGCCTGCGGCGGGATGTCGGTGCCGTCTAGCACCACGGCCCCGGCGCCCACCAGTGCCCCCTCCCCTACTACAACACCGTGGCGGATTACCGAACCGACGCCGGCCAGGGAGCCATCTCTCAGCGTGCAGGCCTCCAGGTGCACCAAGTGCCCCACGGTGCAGTCGTTACCTATCCTCGTGGGGCACACGGGGGCGGTGTGGACCACGGCCCCGTCCTGGATAGAGGATCGCTCACCCACGATGATCGCCCCGTCGTCGCCGCGTAGCACCGCCTGCGGCCACACCGTCGAGTCGGCCCCGATGGTGACATCACCGATGATGGTGGCTTCGGGGTGCACATAAGCATCAGGGTGAATCTGAGGCACTAGACCGCCGAGGGCGTAGATAGCCATGGGAGTCCTCTCCTGTTAGCCGGGGGCCTGACGCAAGGCGCCGTAGCCACCTTTGAAGAAGATCAGTGGCCTACCGTTGGGGCGCTCAACGCCCAGGTCGGCGACTCGCCCTACAACGATCCAATGGTCGCCCGCCTCGTGGACCGCTTCGATGGTGCAGTCGATCCAGGCCAGGCAGCCCTGAATGACTGGCGAGCCCGTGACTCGGGTGTCCCAGGAGATTCCAGCAAACTTGTCGGCCTCCCTGCCGGCGAACCGCGAACTCACAGCATCCTGGTCTTCGGCCAGCACGTTGACACAGAAGCTGCCACTCGCTTCAATCGCCGGCCAACTGGTGGACGACTTGCCGGGACAGAACATCACCAGGGGTGGGTCTAGCGAGACCGAACCGAAGGACCCGATGGCCAGGCCCACCGGGTCGGCGTCGGAGACGGCGGTTACCACAGTAACGCCAGTGGGGAAATGGCCCAGAACTCGCCTGAACTCAGCCGAATCGAACGCTGACATCGCTTGATTTGTCGCCGTCAGACGGCGGCGACTTCGGATACACCGGCTGGCGCGCCGAACCCTTTGTTTCTGGCAGCTTCGATCACCGCGAACCTCTAACAATCGGTGGGAGAATCTGTTTGGATCGTAGCCCAGCGTGTCTACGGCAGCGAATGATGGCAGCGGATGAGCGAATGACGACGGCAGCGAATGACGACGGCAGCAAATGACGACGGCAGCAAATGACGACGGCAGCAAATGACGACGGCAGCGAAAATCGTCGGTAGTGGGCGCTCAGCGGCGTTCGGAGCGGAGGTGGTGGCAGTCGCCGGCCGCCACCAGAACTCGACCAGCGGAGGTCGCCACCACCAGCCTGCCATCGTCGGTGAAATCCTCGGCGGTGCCGGTAACAGTGCCGTCGGGGGTGAGCAGATGTACCCGCCGCCCCAGCGTGGCGCTGTGGCAGCGCAGCAGGGCAAGTAAGTCGGCTGTCCCGTCAGGCTCCTGCAGGCGCCTGTAATAAGCGTCCAGGTGTCGCAGCACCGAGACCAGCAGTTCATCACGGCTCGGGAGGTGGGCCACCACGGTCTCCAGCGCTACCGGCGGCAGCGGCCGGAAGTCATCAGCTCCCTCGCTGGTGGGCAGGGCCGCAAGGGCTTCGCTCAGCGCCGTCTGAGCACGCAGGTTCACGCCGAAACCCAGCACCACGGCAGGCGCAGCAGCACCTTCGGGATCGGTGTACAGCTCTGCCAGCACGCCAGCCAGCTTCGCCTCGCTGGGATCGGTAGTTTCGCTAGGCACTTGGGTAATGACATCGTTGGGCCATTTCAGTTTTACGTCCGCGCCTGCTTCGGCGCAGGCGGCGCGGACCGCCAGCGCTCCCGCCGGTGACAGCAGCCCAATAGCCCTAGTAGCAGCCCCAGTAGCAGAGTCCGCCCACCGCGGCCGCAGCAGCACCGAAGCCAGCAGCGCTGCACCAGTTGGGGCCACCCAGGTTCTGCCGCGCCGCCCCCGCCCGGCGGTCTGATGGTCGGCGACAACGACGATCCCTTCCGGCGCACCCAGGCGGGCGGCCGCTAATAAGTCGGCGTTGGTCGAGCCGGTGCTGGTCACGAACCGCACCGTGCCGAATACCGTCCCCGAGAGCTTCTCGGCCACCTCCTCAGGGGTCATCGCCCGCAACCGTAGAGCTAGCCGATAAGGCCCGGAACCGGGGTTATCACTGTTGTACGCGTATTCTGCGCCACGATCTGGCACGATATGGCGTGTTTTCTTCGGTCCTGATCGCCAATCGGGGCGAGATCGCAGTAAGGGTCATTCGGACTTGCCGGGAGTTGGGCATAAAGTCGATCGCCGTCTACTCCGAGCCCGACCGGGACTCCCTGCATGTGCGTCTCGCCGACGAGGCTTACGCTCTCGGAGGTCAGTCCAGCGAGGAGAGCTACCTCAACGTGCCTGCCATTCTCGCTGCGATCGAGGCCGGCGGTGCCGAGGCAGTCCACCCCGGCTACGGCTTCTTTAGCGAGAACGCCGATTTTGCTCGGCGGATCGTGGACATGGGGGTGGTGTTCGTTGGTCCGCCACCGAGTGCCATCGAGGTGATGGGCGACAAGATCTCCGCCCGCCGGGCCGCTGAAGGTGTAGGAGTACACAGCGTGCCGGGAACTTTGCTGATAGAGACCGCCGGCGACGTAGAGGCCTTCGCTGGCGAACACGACTACCCGGTAGCCATCAAAGCCGCCTACGGCGGTGGCGGGCGCGGCATGAAAGTGGTACACGCCGCAGGCGAGATAGAGGCGGCGCTGGACTCGGCTAGCCGCGAGGCACTGGCCTATTTCGGGCGCGACGAACTGTACCTAGAGCGCTATCTGCCCCGTCCACGCCACGTAGAGGTGCAAGTGCTGGCCGACACCCACGGCAACTGCGTCTACCTCGGAACCCGTGACTGCTCGGCGCAACGCCGCCATCAGAAGCTGATCGAGGAGGCCCCCGCCCCCGACATTGCCGCCGAGGTGACCGCGGCTATGGGGTCAGCTGCGGTGACGGTGGCTCAGGGCTGCGACTACGTGAACGCCGGCACTGTGGAGTTCCTCTACCAAGATGGCGAGTTCTGGTATCTGGAGATGAACACGCGCCTACAAGTAGAGCACCCCGCCACCGAGTTGGTCTGCGGGTTGGATCTGGTAGAACAGCAACTCCGGGTGGCGGCCGGTGAGCCGCTGGGCTTCGATCAGTCCGACGTGGAGATGCGAGGCCACGCCATCGAGGTGCGCATCAATGCTGAAGATCCTGCCGGTGGGCACTTCCTACCCTCGCCGGGCCGAATCACCAAGCTTGTGGTGCCAGACGGCTTCGGCACTCGCTTCGACACGGGCTACGAAGCCGGAGACGAGATCAGCCCGCTATACGACAACCTCATCGGCAAGCTCATCTGCTGGGGCGCCGACAGACCCGCAGCCATACGCCGCACTCTGCGGGCACTCGGAGAGATGGAAATCGAAGGTGTCGCCACGACCATTCCTGCCGACGAGGTAATCCTCTCCCACCCGGACTTCACTTCCGTGACGCACTCCACCCGCTGGGTGACCGACGAATTAGACCTCTCGGGACTCATGCCTATGCAGGTAGCGGAGGAACTGGCGCTCAACGACGAAGACGAGAAGGTGCATCACACCATCGATGTGGAGGTCAACTCCAAGCGCTACAAGGTGAAACTGTGGTTACCGCCAGGGGCTACAGTGCCGGCAGCAGAACAGCGGCCCTCCCGCCGACCGCGACGCACCACTTCCGGGGGTCGTGGGGGAGGCGGTGCTGGCGCTGGGAGCGGCGAAGTGCGCACCCCGATGCAGGGCACCGTCGTAAAGGTGCTAGTAGCTGAGGGCGACACCGTGTCGGCCGAAGACCCCGTCGTGGTGTTAGAAGCCATGAAAATGGAAAACAACCTCCTCGCCGGCTGCGAAGGCACCGTCCAGGAGGTGAGGGTGTCCCCAGGTGACCTAGTAGGCGGCGGGGACATAGTGGCACTAATCCAACCCAGCTGAAGCGCCGGTGTTTATCGGATGCCTCAGCACTGCCATGCCTAACTACCGTGGAGACCTCCCAGTCACTGCTGTTGGGCTGGCATCTCTTCCTTAACGGCCCATCCCTCTGGTGAGAAAAGCGGACCAACCGGGTAAGCCCGCTTGCGCGGCTTTCTCGCCGAGCTGATTTTTTTCGAACTCGAGCGCGGCCCGAACCTGCTCGACGGTAATCCGATAATCCCCGGATACTGCAGCTAGATCATCGTCCGACGGCGACTCATCCTCATCGGCGGCAAGCAGGCGGGCAATAAGCTCCGTGGGTACCCGCGTTCCGTCGACGCAAGGCTCGCCCGCCTGAACGGCGGGATTGATCCAGACTCCTTCGCGGGGGCGCCAGATCGCCGCCATGCCGTCGTCGTTGAACTCGATTAGGTCCAGCAGCGGCACTACTACGGACTGGAACGAAAGCTGACCTCCCTGGCCTACGTTTTCCCAACCCAAGGCCGTTTCTATCTCTGCAAAGAAACTAGCTCCCATCTTTGCCAGGCTCTCGTGAGCGAATGGCCGATTCGTTCCCAGACGCTTTGCCAGATATTCGGCCCCGGTGCGGATCTGTGCTCGATTGACCCCCTGGTCAAGCAACCTGGCGATGACCCGAAGAGTCATAAGATCCCAGAAGCTGAAGAGACCAGCCAACTCCCCGATCAAAAGCGGCTTCGCTCCCGGGCCCGACCGTGTCCACCCCTCAACCTTGTAGCGCGACCTGCCCAGTAGACGAGCAACCTCGGCAACGTCGTAGATTCCCCGTCCGAGGTACGAGCCTCCGGTTGAGACTTCGGGCGAAACGACAGCAAGCATGAAGCCAGCGTAGCGATACCCACCGACAGTGCTGCCGGGGCGGCGGGGGGTAGTGTGTCGTTGTGAGCGTGACGCTGGTTGAAAGCGCTGCCCCTTCGGTGGAAGATGCCCGCCGGGCGGCGGCAGCTCTGCTAGCCGAGGGCGCCGAAGAGGTGTACCTCTACGGGTCACTAGCCCACGGCGAAGCCACCGCGCATAGCGACATTGACCTATTAGCACTGTTCGCCGACATCGACTACTCCGAACGGTACGAGCTAACCCGCCGACTGGAAAAAGCAGCATCAGAAGCAATAGCCCAGCGCTGGCCCGTGCAAATATTCACCACCGACCGCCCAGAATGGAAAGCCCGCACCGAAAGAGTGCCTAGCTCGTTCGAGAGCCACATCAGCACCCGAGGACTGGTCCCCGTAGGCCAATCATCATGTCGCGGCAAAGTGCGCTGGGGCAAAGCTATGGTACGCCCAATGAGCGACCCAGAGGAGATTCTACAAAAGTTCGAGGATGAAGTCGTTGCCGAACTAGAAGACCTACAAACCTCTGTCGTGCCAGGTCCGAAAGAGTCTGACCCGATGCGCTCTCCCGAACAGCAAGAAAAAGCACGCCTTAACCGCATGATCCGCGTCTGCGCTAAGTCGGCCATGGCTGTCGAAAAGTCAATTAAGAACCTGGCTGCGCTACATAGTTAACTTAAGCCCAACGACCGAGCGCGCCTTGCTGCGGGTCACAACATATCAGCTTGCCTTAGCTTGCTGCCACCAGGTTTAAGCTCAGAGATCTCAGACGGTTTGAAAGCGCTGAATATCGACTTTGAGACGATGTCTTCGTGGCGAGTGTGGGCCGGCTACCCCGACAATCTACTAGCCCTGGGACCACTGGCAGACGACCTGGCTTTTAACTGCGTTGCTGCTGCCGTTGAGTTCTCGGGCATGCTGTGCTCTGACCTGCGCGCAGCTATCGGCTCGGACAACGAAGTTGGCGCCGGCTGGTTTGGGTGGCTGTGGTTGCGGTGACTGTGTTGGCGTCGGTGTTGGTTAGTTCGTCATTCTGAGAGCTTGGGAGGTTGTCGTGTTTGACGGGAGTTTGGTTCGAAACGATGCAAGAAGCCACAATGGAGTGGCAGGCAACCATTTCAGACATTACAAGCCTAGATGTTCGCACCGGCGAAACTAGCAGACTCGACCTAGACCTGTAATGGCCTCAGATAACCCGAAGCGGCAAAGCTTAGGGGCCATATGAGACTCAACTGCTGTTGGGTTGGTATGTCTTCTTTAGCGGCCGATCCGCGAGGGAGCGGGATTTCGTTCGGTTGATGCGATTGTGAGCCCCCTGGAACATTATTTTTGTTTCCAGCAATGGGAGGTGCCTTCTCTGTCTATCCCACAGCTGTGCCGATGGCCAACGGACACGGCCTTATATTGCCTGGACTTGTCTGACTCGCCGAACGCGTAGTTACCGTCACCCCAGCAAGCAACAGTGCCATCGGCGCGCAACCCGCACGACTGCCAAGTACCCACCGAAACCTCGCTGTACTGCCCCGACGGGACATCGGTTCGACCCCCGCGACTACTTCCCCAACAAGTGATCGCACCATCGGTCAACAACCCGCACGAGTGCCGATGCCCAGCGGACACTGCAACGAACTCACCCGACGGAGCGTCAGCCCGACCATCACGATTATTGCCCCAACAGCCGACAGAGCCATCAGCGCGCACCCCGCACGTGTGCCGCCGCCCCGCGGACACAGCTACGAAATCCTCACCCGACGGTGCGTCGGCCTCACCATCACGGTTCCTGCCCCAACAAGCGACCGCACCATGAACATCAACCGCGCAACTGTGATACCTACCAGCCGACACAGCCACAAAATCCCCACCCGAGGGAACACTCAACTGACCATGCTGGTTCCTACCCCAACAACTCACAGCGCCCGCAACACGCACCCCGCACGAATGCTGATAACCAGCCGACACCGAAATGAACTCACCCGAAGGAGCATCAGCCTCACCGAACCGATTATCACCACCCCAACAACCAACAGTCCCACCAGAACGCAACCCACAGGAATGAGACCCACCTGCAGACACAGAAACAAACCCACTATCCGACTCTCCAACCGGGACACTTTCGTCAGTCATGAAAGAGGTATAGAGGAAACCTAGACGACAATTCAACTTTCCTTTCCCAACGAACTGTGATGGCAGAGGCCACAAATCGACGCTATAACGGGTGAGCGGCTTCAAATTATTAACTTCAAAAGTTGTCACCGCCGGATATTCTACATACTCACTAACAACCAAAGATTTAACGGGATTATCAGGATCCATAACAATCTCCCTATTTGCGTAAATTATGCTACCGTCAGCATCGACTCTATACATATTATCGGAGACCAAAACTTCCCATACCCTGACCAAATGCAGCGGAGGACTACAATCAATACCCTCCATAACATCCTTCTCTATAACATAATCTCCATCTACAACACGACCTAAATTATCGTCCGTCCTCCACTTATCATACGTCCAAGTCACCCCTTCATACGTCCAATTCAAAACCGCCCCAGTGCTTGAAGGAACAATCTCTAGCTCAGGCCTACCATTGGGCCAAATAGGCCTACCACCCTCACGCCACCTAGGCGGAGACCCACCGATCGGAGTGGCAATAGTGGTAGTGGTAGTTGTTGTAGTAGTTGTAGTTGTGGTGGTAGTAGTCGTTGTTGAAGTAGTAGTGGTAGTCGTCGTTGGGTTGGTTTCAACATCGTCGTCTGGTTCGGACGCCCCATAGGCGAAGCTGTCAGTAGTCGTGAAATATACTGTTACACCGCCATTAGACGCATACTTCTCGCAACTCTCCGAATAAGCCAAAACCCGAGCTACATACCTAGTCGAAGGCTGCAAACCGCCCACCTGGAAACTAACAGCCGGATAATCAACATACCTCTCCGCCACCGTCACATACCTACCACCACCAAAATAATGCACACCCACCGAATAACTCGAAACCGGGCAATCAGAAACCCCGCCCGACACCCCACCATGCGACCACGACAACACAGACCCATCACTAAAAGCCACAGCCCTAGCCGTTATCGGAGCATCAACACCAGGAACCAGAACCCCAACCCGAGCAACAGTCGTAGTCGTCGTAGTCGTAGTCGTAGTCGTAGTCGTAGTGGTGGTGGTAGCCGTAGTCGTTGTTGTTGTAGTAGTAGTAGTCGTAGTCGTAGTCGTAGTAGCGACCTCTCTAGCTAGAGCTGGCTCCTCAACTGGAGTAGACTCGACAACCCCAACAAGCAGCGTTTCATCCGCTACAGAAGCAGCCAACGTCGTGAAATACTCAAAAGACGATGCACCCGAATACTCGACATCACAACTCTCCCAACTCTCCGAATCAGCCCACACTTGAGCCACATAATCACTCGCCGGAGACAAACCCTCCACCCTCAAACTACTAACCGGCACATAAACATACTCGCTAACCACATCAACAGACCCACCATCAACATAATAAAACACCTTCACCAAATACCGCGAAGTCGGACAATCCACAACACCCGACGGATCCGACCCACGCGTCCAAGACACAACCACCGAATCACTACCAGCAACAACAGTCAACTCAACCGAAGCCCCAAGATCCGAAACAGCCCCCCGAGCCGAACCCGCAGACGAACCAACCAACACCGACGCCAACACAGCCACCGCAACCACAGCCACCCAAACCGCACGACGCCAACCCCGAACCAAACTCCCGTCAAACACGACAACCTCCCAAGCTCTCAGAACCGAACCATTGTGCTAACGGACCACACAGGCACGCACGGCCCAACACAATACCCCCCCCCCCCGCTCCAATTTGCAAACATCCGGATCTATCAGCGCTTTCGAACCCCGAACCGCCGCGTCCCCACCGATTCGGCCATGACTGCCGGTTGCCGGTCTGGCCAAGGGGGAAACCCCGGCCGGCTTGGGCGGAGCTGGTTTCTAACCTTTCATTTACTGCGGTACCGTAGTTGAAGTGCCCACCATGCCAGAGGGGGCCTAACCGGCGGCGCTCATGACCAACCGTCGCAAAGCCGTCGAGCGCTGGTTCATCCGGCGGGGCGTACCCCACGTCATCCACGAGTACCGGGCGACCACCGATGTCTTCACCCGGGCGTTGCCGTTCCTAGCGCTGGTGTTCGCGTTGGAGCTGTTCGCATCCTTCGGGGATCGGTTCAGCGGCTGGGCCCAGTTCGGCGTGTTCTGGGCCGGGGTGGCCATTGCTCTGAGCGTGGTGGGCGCGGTTAACCGGCTGCGGGGACGGCGACTGCTGCAGCTACCCGACCGGGTGGGCACGGTAGAGCTGGCGGTGTTCGTACTGGTACCTCCCATACTGCCCGCCCTGTTCTCCGAAAATCCGTGGTCGGATGCCATCGTTCTGGGTCTGATTAATGTCGGCCTGTTGGTAGGGGCGTACTTGGTGGTCAGCTTCGGTCTGCTGCCCATGGTGGCCTGGGCCGGAGCGTATTCCGGACGTCAGATCACCCTCATCGGTCGGTTGGTGGGCCGCATCCTGCCCCTGCTACTGCTTTTCAGCGCCTTTTTGTTTCTCAACGCCGAAGTGTGGCAAGTGGCCCACGACATCAACTGGCCCTACTACACCGTGGTGATCGGGGTGATCGTTGTCATCAGCCTCGGTTCGGTGGCGGTGCGGGTGCCCTCGGAGCTAGTAGGTCTGGCCCGCTTCGAGAGTTGGGAGCAGGTGTGCGAGATGATCGACGGCAGCGACTCTCCGCTGGCACCGGCCGAGCCACCAGCCGGTTTCGCAGTTTCGGAGATTCCCCCTCTCGACCGCCGGGCTCGATTGAACCTAGGACTACTGATGTTCGTGGCCCAGGCGGTGCGGGTAGTGCTAGTCGGCCTGGTGATCGGAGGCTTCTACGTGGCTTTCGGCCTGCTGACCGTGCGGGAGTCCACCATCGTGTCCTGGGTGGCGTCGGAATCGGTGGATCCGCTGGCCCGTTTCGGCTTCCTGGGGCACGAACTGGTCTTCACCCTAGAACTCCTGGCGGTGTCGGGCTTCATTGCCGTTTTGTCCGCCCTTCAGTTCGCCGTGTCATCGGTCACCGACCGGACCTACCGGGAGCATTTCTACGAAGACATGACCGATGAGGCCCGCGAGGTTCTGGCCACCAGGTCTCTGTATCTGGCTGAACTCAGCCTGTCGCCCAAGCAACCGGAGCCCTAACAACCCGGTTTGCTGCCAGCGCGGTTTCGCTCTGAGTATTCGGTTACTTCAAGGCGGCTAGTACTTCGGCGCGGCCCTCAGCCTGGCCGACGCTCTGGGCGAGTTGGATGACAGTGCTGTTCACTTCGGCGATGCGGCCATCGAGGTATCTCGTCGAGTTCTCGATCTTCGCATCGAGATATCTCACCGACTCATCGATCTTCGTGTCCAGGCGACCCACCGACCCATCAATCTTCGTATCCAACTTCTCGATCTTCGCATCGAGATATCTCACCGACTCATCAATCTTCGCATCGAGATGCCTCACCGAGTCATCAATCTTCGCATCGAGGCGTCTCACCGAGTCATCAATCTTCGTGTCGAGGCGTCTCACCGACTCATCGATCTTCGTGTCCAGCTTGTCGATCTTCGTGTCGAACTTGTCCTCTAACTCGCTAAACCGCTGATCCGTCCACGTCTCGAGTTCCGTCAACCGCTGGTTAATTTGGCGGAAGTTGGCGCGGTGGCCGCGGTCTAGGTAAAGCGTGAGGATCAGCCCAAAGCTGACAAGACTGATGATTGCCTGTTCCATGACTGTTCGCCTTCCATATTAGCCAACCGGGTTGATTCCCGCGTCGGCTGGGGTCGTCGCGTTCGGGCCTAGTGGCCCGATGGGCTGAAGGAGTGCGCTTATGCGCCAAGGAATCGAGCGGGCCGGCTGAGCCAGCCAAGTCTCAGGAAAGGGGCCTCCCAGCCGAGCGGGCGGAGGCGAGCACCCGAAGGTGGACTAACAGATTACCTAGGAGACTCAGGCTTCCGCAAGACCGGCGGCAGAAACGCTTGTGAGAACTCGAGGACGGCCAGACAGAGTGACCGTATCGGCGATCCGCAAGACCCGGCGGCGCAAAACGCTTGTGCTGGCTACAACAGCGTGGCGGCGGTGGCGGGGGCTTGGGCGGCGAGTTTGGTTAGCTCGGCCCAGGAGGTGACAAGGCTGTTGTAGCCGAGCGCTTCGGCAGCCCAGCCCTTGCGCTCGCAAATGAGGTAAAGACGGTAGGCGAGTTCCTTAGCCGCGTCGCCGTGGCCGCCCACCGCGCGCAGCAGGGTTGCCGCTGACTGCTCACCCAGGTCGTGAATACGACGGATGAGATGATGAGCAACCTCCCAAACAGTAAACCGGTCGTCGGTCGCCGGATCCCACTCCAAATCCAACTCATCCAGACGAAGCAAACGCACCCTGCCCGCACCAGCCTCTACGATGCCCGCCTCCACAAGACCAGACACCGAAGTGTTACGAGACTTAGACAACAACTCAGCCCTACCGAACTCGCCCTCCTCGAACCCATACTCGCTGAACCAACTCACCGCCCAACGAGTGTCATAATCGAAATCAGCATCAATCTCCCGAGTAACCTCATCCAGAGTCTCGTTAATCAACTCCAACGCCGTGCGCACCCGCATGGACTCGCCACTGGCCTCCATAACCCGCTCATAACGAGAAAACACAGCCATACCCGGCCCAATAGCCGCCTGAGCCATATCCACGGGAGCAATCCCACCCTGACGCAACAAACGCAAAGCCCCAGGCAACTCCGCCTTGAGAGCACCCAAAAACTCCCGCCGAGACGCGAGTGGGGCGGTAGTTTCCCGCGGCCTGCAGACCAGCACCACAGAGGATGCCAGCGCATTGGATCCGCGTGCGCGATGCCGGTTAGACATTTCCGTCCGCATAGGCCAGGTAGCGGTGACTTGAAGACCCGCATCGACAACGGCTTGTAGGAAAGTGTCCCAGCCAGTGGACCGAACATCGCCGTCGCTAGTTTCGGTGGCCTTGTACGCGTAATAGATGGTTGCAGGAACGTCGGTTGAATTTCTAGCCGCGACTGCTCTCATAAACTCCGCCATGCCCGACTCGAAGTGTTCTTCCGCCTCTTGCTTCGAGCCAGCTCGGACGCTGTTAGCAACCAACTCTTCGGCTTTGGGAGTTAGTAACGTTGAGCATTCATCGGGCCAAATGTCGGAGAGATTCTTGCGCATCCAGACGTAGAAGAAGTCAGATATGTCGGCGTATGGGACGTTGTCGTAATAGGGCGGATCGGTCGAGATTACAGTGCTGGAATCCTTCTGCACCCGCTCCCTAGCGTCCATCTGCACCGCGTTACCTTCCAACGTCAAGGCTGGCAAGTGATCGACAGCCTTACAGATCCAATCAATCATCGACATCCAGTTACCCGTCGAGCTAGAGAAAGGGTTGGCTTCCGCAAAATCCCAGTTCATCGGAATCGCCTGGCGACCGAACGTGTTACGAACATTCTCGATTGAACTTTGCCAGTTGCAGATAGTTGACCAGAAGTCGGTGCACTTGTCGACGGCGAAAGCCAGATATGTAATAACCGCGTCCGCGTAACCGCGGGGTCCTCGACCGCCGTCGTTCAGGCGCAGTCCATCACCCACGATGTCCGCTGACAGCGCATCCAACTCAACCATGGTAGCAACTTCTTTCAATAAGCCGCTAAAAGTTGTGAGAGCTAAGAGCTGCCGCGAAGTGAACAGCTTCCACCACTCGTCGAGGCCATAGAGCGGCGCTGCCATATATTGGGAGTTATTGGCGAGGAACCCCTTAGGGAACCACTTAGGTAGTTCGCATTGGGCGGCAGATTCGCACAGATCTGTGGGCGAGCAGTAAACACGACCGGAGATACCCTCGGCCACTACAGCTATGAGCGACTGACCCATTCGGCCAGCCACGCCCTCTGCCTTAATGTACGACTTGGGAATCGTGGCTCCAGTTGCAATGCAGGTGCCATGACCCCGCGCAACAGTTCTAGAGAATGTGGGCTCGCCACCCTCACGGATTTCGTAGCTGATCTTCTGACTCTTCCGGTCGATGATCGGCTCAACCCAAACCTTGGGCTTGCCATGCCGATTGGCAAGCGTCCAAGACGCAACTAGCGGCACATGACCGTCCCACGCTGGATTCGATGAACACACCGTGCGAGCCCAGATCCAAGCGATAGGTGTGAGTGGACCTTCCCCGCCGGGACCGGTGGCTTTCGGATATAGGTGGCCAATACGCCGCTCGGCCTCGTCGCGCATCCAGTTACCGTAATAGCGCACATCGGCAGCCAGGCCTTGCGCGCCTGACCAACTGCGTAGTTGCACCGCGCCCTCTTGATCAGGGTGCACCGAAGGACAGTTTGCAAATCTTGGTGGGATCTCAATTTGCGCCTTGTTAATCAGTACAGCCACTGGATTTAGATCAGACGCACACGCCTTCAATCCCAGCCTCTGAGCCTCCAGCGGGATACCCCCCCCCCCCCGCAAACGGGTCAAGCACCGTTGGCACCTCACCACCGCAACTCTCATAGATCGTTTCTCGTGCCTCAGCCAGCAAAGCAACATCGTTGCTATTCTCCCAGAGAACCATTCGCTCAATAATTCCGAATAGCCGCTCACGCTCAGCGTCCTGCGCATCAACTGTCGGGAACTTCTCCGGGAGCGCCGATGGATCGTCAACAAGCTGGGCGAACAGCACCGACCGACAAGCTGCCAACGGGCGTCTAGCCCACCAGCGGTGCAGAGTTGACGGATTCCCGTGAACGATCGACTTCTCCCGAGCCGATGCCGCGTTTATCGCATCCAACGGCAACGCCACCTCGATCAACTTCTTACGCCGAACGGTCACTGGATTCCCCCTAATCCTCCCTCATGGCAGACCGCCCCCACGCCACACCGAGAACTCATCTCGGCGGCTGGGCGCGGTCCCAGAAGGTGTCCCAGGAGAGGCGGCGGTCGAACTCGGCGGCGCTGGGTAGCGGTTCGCTCTCGCTGAACGGGTCGTAGAGGTAGCGCACGGTGGCTGTGTCGCTCTCGTCGATTCGCACTAGGGCCAGGATGTGCTTGTCTTTGCTGTTTAGCCCGCAGATGAGTTCCCGCTTGGTGACGGTGAAGCGGTCGGCACCGACTACTCGTCCCTTGACCTCAATAAGCAACAGGTGGCCGTCGTCGGCTCGGGTTTCTATGTCGTAGCCCGGGTTGTTGTGGGGCATCTCTTTGGGCTCTCTGCCCAGTGACCGCTCGGCAGCCAGCACCGCGGCCACGGCAAGCTCCTCGGTTCGCGCTGTGTCGCGGGCAAGGTTAGGCACGGCATTACCTGCCAGTTTGGCTACCAGTCCTTCGGGCACCACTAGGGCTCCGCCCACGACGCGGGGCTGGCGCACCGAGAGCTTGCGCTGCGCCGCCAGCTCGGCTCGACGGCGCTGTAAGCGCTCCTCCGCCTCGGCCACCCGACTTCTAGCCCTATCGGAGTTCAACCGGGCAGCACTATCGCCGGCCGACGCCTTGTCTTTCAGCCGCAGGGCCTCGGTATCCCAGTAGCTGATCTCCTGGTTGAGCCGGCGCTCGACAGCTTCGAGGGTCTTGTCTACTCGATTATGCACCCCCGCCTGCACCTCGCTGAGATGCTTGGGAGCGTTGTGCTCGGTGGCGTGACGCAGGGCAGTCACTCCGAGGCCGGCGCGTACCCAGTCGGCGTCTGCTAACGGCGCCAGCAACGCCCGCTCTTCAGCGTTAGGGGTCCGCAGGTCTATGTGGGGATCTCTTCCGGCGTCGGCTACGTCACCGGCCTCGCTGATTTCCACGTACTCAAAACGCCGGGAAACCACTCGGCGGCGCCCGTCGCTTGCCGTGGTCCCGTCGACGATCTCGTGCTCTAAGAAGACCAGAAGTCGGGGCGTATCGGACCAATCTTGAGGGTCAATCAGGACGGTGCCCTGCTGCAGCAAGGCGCCGTGGCGCTGCAGGGTCACGCCAATGGTGGCGTCCAGCAGCGGGTGCCCCGGAGCCACGAGATCGGCCAGCGGCCGGCCAGGAACCGTTACGTGACTGCGCTCGAAGCAGATCCGCTCGTAGTTCCTCAGCAGGCGACCGCGGCGGCTCTGCAGGTCCCAGCGGCGCAGAGCCCCAGGAACGCCGGTGATCTGGAAGCGGTCGGGCTCGCGCTTAGCAATCCGGCCGCCAAGATCCTCAAAGGCAGCCTCGAAGAAGCTGCGCACGAAACCGGGCTGCAGCTTCCGGGCACGAGCGCGCTCCATTTCGTCGCGGATGTCCGCCGTGCGATCAGCCGGCAACACATCGGTTAGCAGCGACTGGGCTTCGATGAGTTCCTGGGTCCTTGCACCGACAGTGCCGTCGATCACCTGCTCCATGCGCCTGCGCTCCAGCGTCGGGTCTTCGCTTCGAATGGCCTTGATGAGCAGTTCCCGCAGCGAGCGGTCGGAGAAGGCCTCCCCCAGCACGTCGAAGACCTTGCCGCCGAGGGCTTTGCGCTGCTCCTCCAGCTTGGCGAGCAACCGCTCGAATACTTGACCCTCCCGAGTGTTTTCAGCCACAAGGTTCCAGAGGCGGCAGGTATTGGTCTGGCCGATGCGGTGAATGCGCCCGAAGCGTTGCTCAATGCGGTTGGGGTTCCAGGGCAGATCGTAGTTCACCATCAGGTGGGCACGCTGCAGGTTGAGACCCTCGCCGGCAGCGTCGGTCGCCACCAGGATCGAAACGTCGGGGTCTTGGGTGAACTGGTCTTGCACCTTGCGGCGCTCCTCCCGCCTGACCCCGCCGTGAATCGAGACCACCGCCGAGGGCTTGCCAAGCAGTCGAGCCAGTTTTTCTTCCAGATATTCCAGCGTGTCGCGGTGCTCGCTAAAGACGATCAGCTTGTGGCGACGCCCCTCGGCGTTCAGCATCTCGGGCGTGTTCTGCAGCAGGTTGGACAGCTCCTCCCACTTGCGGTCTACCCCCGAGCGGTAAAGCTGCTCGGCAAGAACCTCAAGCCGGGCCAGGTCGGAAATCTCTACCTCCAACTCCTCTACGGTGCGCGCCGCGGTCGCCGCGTCGAGGATCTCGTCCTCAACCTCCTCGAGTTCGCTGCCGAACCGGTCCTCTGGGTCGAAGGCGTCGTCCAGGCTGTCCTCAAAGTCTTCGACTCGATAGCCGGCGGGCACTTGCACCACCTCCGGGGAGGCTCGCAAATCTCTCATTTCGACGAGTCGTGTGCTGAGCCTGCCCCGGCGTCGCTGAATCGAGCGCCAGATTGCCAGCGGCGAAGACGCCAAACGGCGCTGCAAGATAGTGAGGGCGAAACCAACCGCTGCCGAGCGACCCCCCTGACCCTCGGCACGCAGCCGCTCGGCCCGATTCATACCGTTGCGGACGTAGTCGGTGACCTGGTCGTAAAGTTCTTTCTCGGCGGGGGTCAGCGGGTACTTAGCCGTGGTGGCTTCCCGCTCGGGGAAAAGGCGGGTGCCGTCGAAACGAAGCAGATCCTCCTTGACCATGCGGCGCATGAGATCTCGGGGAGGTTCGTCACTATGTGCCCCCTTGCGGAACTTCCCGGCGAAGCGGTCGGCGTCCAGCAGCGCCATGAACAGTTGGAAGTCCTCAGGCTTGCCGTTGTGGGGGGTGGCCGTCATCAACACGAAGTGACGAGCAATTTGTTCTAGCTGCCGTCCCAGGCGGTAGCGCTTGGTCTCGCGCACCTCTTTGCCCTGAAAGGTCGCCGACATCTTGTGGGCTTCATCCACTACCACCAGATCCCACTCGGTCTGCGCCAAGCGTGCCTGTAGATCGTCGTTGCGGGCCAGCATGTCTAGGCGAGCCACCAACATCGGGCGCTCGGCCAGCGGGTTGCCGGAACGAGAGTCCTCCACCATCTGGCGACTCAGCAACTCGAACTCCAGACCAAACTTCTCGCCCAGTTCGTCCTGCCACTGCTCGGCGAGGCCACCGGGCACCACCACCAAGCAGCGATCCAAGTCGCCGCGCACCATAAGTTCCTTGATAAGCAGACCCGCCATGATGGTCTTGCCGGCGCCGGGGTCGTCGGCCAGCAGGAACCGCAGCGGTCGCAGCGGCAACATGTGGCCGTAAACCGCCTCGATCTGATGGGGCAGCACCTCGATGTTGCTGGTCTCGGTGGCTAGGTATGGGTCGAACAGGTAGGCGAGAGAAATGCGTTTCGCCTCGGCCACCAGCTTGAACACATCGGGATCTGCGTCCAACGACCAGGGACGGCTACCGTCGACCAAAGCCAGGTCGACCTCGTTAGCGCGGTAGAGGACCTCACGGTCGGTGTTACCTACGCCGTCCTCGTAGGTAAGCGTCAAAGCGTCGGCACCAAGCCAGTCAGCATCGATGACGGTCACCAACCCAGTCGGAGACACACCCCGCACCCGCACGCCCTTGCGCAGATCCTCCAACCGAGCCACGAACGACGAGCTTAGAAGCTACCTACGACCGAGGCGCCCGACCAGCGGCTAGCGGCCTATTCCCAACTACTAATTTACTACTAATATCTACTAAATTAGTAACAAAAATTGATTCTAGCTGGTAGTTTCTGTAGGTGATGCGAAAGCTTGGAAAAGAATGAAGCGTCCCCAGAGCCCTCCAGAACTCGGCGAACTCATTAATCAGGCCACTTCGGGCGATCCGCATTCGATCGCTGACTTCGTCCTGAGGGGGCGCCCGGTGGATTGCAATGGCCGCTACCTGCACTGGGACCAGATTCGACACCGGACACCGCCGGATGGCCTCACTCTGGAACAGTGGTGGCTGGGAATCGCCACCAGCCGTCGGGCAATAGCCAGGGGGCTACCTCCAGTAGATCGAGCGGGGAGCCCGTTCCGATTCAGCAATGTCGACAGCATTCAGGAAATGGTCCACCAAATCGATCAGCACGCCAGCGGGCAGATCCTGATGGACGAGCAGCTACCTGGTGCTCGGTCTAGCGAGCGCTATCTGGTGAGTTCGCTGGTGGAAGAGGCCATTACCTCCAGCCAGCTAGAAGGAGCCAGCACCACAAGGCGCGTGGCCAGGGAACTCCTGCGCTCCGGACGCCGTCCCCGCGACCGCGGGGAGAGCATGATCGTCAACAACTACCTCGCCATGCAGGCAGCGGAACGGTTAGCGCACGCCGACACGGAACTCACGACCGAAGATGTGCTCCGCATCCACTACATCGTCACAGACGGGACACTCGATAACCCAGATGAGGCAGGCCGCCTGCAGACGCCGGACGAAGAACGTGTAGCCGTTTTCTGGCCAGGGGAGGAGACCATCGTCCACTGGCCCCCACCGGCCGAAGAGCTGCCGGCGAGACTGGCTCGACTATGCGAGTTCGCTAACGGAAAATCGGGTGAAGGCTTTATCCACCCGGTCGTCCGAGCCATCGTGGTTCACTTCTGGCTGGCCTACGATCATCCATTCGCTGACGGTAACGGTAGAACCGCTAGGGCTCTCTTCTACTGGTCGATGCTGCGATCTGGCTATTGGTTGGCGAAGTACATCTCCATCTCCAGCATCCTGCTGAAGGCGCCGGCTCAGTACGCCCGGTCATACCTATACACCGAGACCGACGGCAATGACCTCACCTACTTCATCATCTATCAACTACGGGTGATCGATCGGGCGATTGCGGCCTTGAGGGAATACGTCGCAGAAAAGATCCGCCAAGTCGGGAACGTGGAAACCCTTCTACGAGGCCAATCGGGGCTCAATCACCGGCAACTGGAACTCTTGAGTCGAGCAATTCGAGAGCCGGCTCAACAATTCACAATCAAAAGCCATCAGCGCTCCCAACGGGTGTCTTACCAATCAGCTCGCACCGATTTGCTGGGGTTGGAGAAGCTCGGACTACTAAAGCGCTCGCAAGAAGGCAAGGAGTTCGTGTTCACCTCGGTGCCCAATCTCCCTGAGCAGATCGAAGCCCTGCAACCGTAAAAGGTCACATCAACTCTCTATACGACCAGCGGGCGCCCGCGGGATGCGACACCTCTTGGGCGGATCTGTGCCAACGTATGTCCCAGGGATTGCCGGTACACGGAAGGAGCACTGCCACGATGACGACGATCAAGTCGCTGCTGGACCAAGTGTGCGCTGGAGGCGTGCTGACGGTGGGGGACCTGGCCCAGGTCACCCGAACTACTCGGCGAAATGTTGTCCGCTGGCGCTACCGGGGCGCCACCGTCCGCCAGGAAACCGAGAAGCGCCTCCTAGAGTTGCGGGCAGTTGTGGACTTAGCCCGCAAAGCCATGCCCGACCGCAAGGCCCGGACTTGGCTGCGTTCACCCCAGCCCAAACTCAAAGGCCAACGGCCGCTTGACGCCATCTCTGAAGGAAGCTCGTACGCCGTGATCGACCTATTGACTACGATCGTGGAAGCCGCCGGGGAAGTCGTGGTAGAGGTCGCCACCGACTAACGCCACTGAATAGAAGGCGAGCGGCGACAGGGATCATCGCTGCTGCCGGTTGGCGGTCATAGCCGTTGGCGATGGGTGGTCCGCCAGCGCTTGACGGCCAACTCCACGATGGACTCGGCCTCGCCCAGGTAGCTGGCCGGCTCTAGATCAACCTGATCTTCTAGGCCCCGATCAGCAAGGAAAGACTTCGCCGCCTCCGCCAGCGGCACGCCGGAGGCTCGGGCACCAGCAGCCAGGTCGTAGACCGCCTCGTGGGCCTCTTGGCGCCCCAGCAGCGGGGCTAGACGGATCATGAGAGCTTCGGCCATGACCAGGCCGCCATCGGCCTGCAGGTTGGCGGCCATCCGCTCGGCGTCTACCTGAAGGCCGGCTATAAGGTCGCCGCAGCGGGCCAACGAACTGCCCGCATACGCCACCAGCAGTGGCAGCGAGTCCCATTCCAGCTGCCACTCCCCCGCCGAACGCTCGTGGCGGCCGGTCATAGCCCGCAGCGGAACAGCCGCTAGCGCACAGGCCATGCCGCTGAGGCCGACGATCGTCTCGGACAAAATGGGGTTCGCCTTCTGCGGCATCGTGGACGAGGCGCCAGCCAGTCGGCCTCCCCCTTCGCGTACTTCGGCGATCTCACTGCGAGCCAAGTCGATTACCTCAAGGGCGATCCGGCTCAGCACCGCGGCCGCTACGCCCAGAGCTTTGGCCACTGCCGCCAGGCGATCCCGGACGCTATGCCAAGGCACGTCGTCGCATGCGAGGCCCAGGATCTCCGCCGTTCTCCGGCGAGTCTCGGCGCTGAGGGGTCCGTAGGCCGCGGAGGTGCCCGCAGCCCCATACAGCTGAATCACCCCAGCAGCTTCCCGAGCTTCACCGAGGCGGACTAGCGAGCGGCCGACCTCCTCGAGCCAGCCGGCGACTTTCATGCCGAAGCTGATCGGCACGGCTTGCTGACCGTGGGTTCGGCCAGCCATCGGGGTGGCTCGGTGAGCCTCGGCGAGCGCCGCCAGGGAGTCGCCCAACTCGACGCCGAGGGTGGCGATGTCGGCACATGCCTCTCGCAGGAGCAGAACCAGAGCCGTGTCCATGATGTCCTGCGTGGTGGCGCCGAAGTGCAGCCAAGCCGCCACCTCGGGATTGGTGCTGCCCAGTTGCTGCAGCAGCGGCAAGATGGGATACCCCACCAGCCGGGTGCCCTCTTTGAGCAGGTCGTGGTCTATTTCGACGACTTCCAACTCCCGCTGGATTGCCTCGGCCGCCGATGCGGGGATGACCCCATGCTCGGCCTGAGCACGAGCCAGGGCGACTTCCACGGCCAGCCAGGCTCTAACCGTCCGGTCGGCCGAGAATGCCTCAACAAACTGCCGCTCGCCGAAAACCCCCAGCAGAGGAAGCTCCACCCCCGTCATACCGCAAGCCTCGGGAACCTACACACTGGTGACTCTCCCCCGACCACGGCCCTGAGCGTAGAAGCCAACCCGCCGAGGAGCGAGGGCAGTAATTTTCAGAACATGCAGAGGGCATGGTCTCTATGAGTTTCATCTAGCTACTATCGATCGCTGTGTCGGGAATAGGATCTCGATGGCTCTCGATGAAATTGCCGAGCTATTGTGAATTCATACTTTGATCGGAGAGTGAAATGAAAGACGAGGTTAGAATTCATCTGCACTCCGATCCCGGGGTTCCTGGAACTCGCTGGTGGGCTGAAAGCGATTCTGGTTTCACCGGTGGCGCCGATGTGCTCAATCATCTGGTCGAAGCTGTCCAAGAATGGGCACTGACCGATCAGGTGGAAGTATCATTCAAGCTCATCTTGGAGGGATAACTTCACCGATGCAGAACATGTCGATCCAATAATTCACAGTGGCAGCGACATTGGCAGCGACATAATAGTAAAGCCCTCGACAATTGTAATTGATCCTCTAGAATGTGGGACCGAGCCTGTCGCCTTGGGATTCAAAATCATGTTTGCCATGCTCGGAGTGGGCGGCCGTTAGTTCCAGAGCGTGCAGATGGGTATGGCCTCGATGCGCTCGTCTAGCCGGAAGCGGGCTGGTCCGGTGTGTAGGAGCGCTCCAGCCCTGAACTGATCGCCAAGCTGGTCGCGCAGCCAGATCAGGTGACGGGCGTGTCGGTGAGATGGGGCACTGTGCGCCTTGATCTCGATCCCGACAATCCCGCGCGCTCCGAGATCGGCGATGAGGTCAACTTCGTGGCGCCCTTCACGGTCGCGCAGGTGGTGAAAACTTGGCCGGTTGGGATCAACGGTAGCCTCGGCACGGAGTTGGTTGGTGACGAAGGTGTCAATAAGACGACCCAAGAGGTCGCCGTTACTCATAGCAACGTCCAGATCAACCCCTACTACCGCCCCCCAAATTCCTGTGTCGGCGATGTAGCGCTTTGGACCTTTCGTCTGGCGCTTTAGGCGATTACTGCTCCAGGCAGGCAACTCCGCAACTACGCCTATATCACTCAGGAACTTTATGTAGGCGCGACCCGTACGTTGGTTGATAGCGGCTGTCTGGTTGAGCGTCGCGTCATTGACGACTCCTGCGGAGTTAAGTGCATACGCTCGGAGGAATGCCGCCAACCGCACTGGATCTGGCCCCTGGGGCGGGCCCGGCCGGCCGTGGGTGACCTGCTTGACGTAACTTGCCAACCAGTCGTCGCGAACCCGGCCGTGGAGATTGATGGCTGGTTCGGGGAATCCGCCCCGCAGGGCAACCTCAGCGTAGTCCCGTAGGTCGGGAGCGCTCGGCGGCGGCTCTGGGAGCCCACCAGTGAGCAAACCATCCAGAAACAGGCGATCCGGGCGGGCAAGTTGCTCACGCATAGTAAGCGGGTGCATAGTCACCCTGATGAGTCGGCCCGTGCCTGGCCACGAGACCGGATCGATGTCAGCGCGCACCGAGCCGGTAAGGACAAAACGGCCCGGCCGGCGCTGGGAATCGACGGCCCGCTTCACAGCACCGAGCACTCCGGGGCATTCCTGCCACTCGTCGAGGAGAACCGGCTCTGGCCTGCTCCGTAATGCTGCGTCCGGGTCCGACCGGAACGGCGCCGCTTCGGCTTCGTTGTCGAGACGTACAACGCTGGCAGCATGCCGGATCGCCGTCGTGGTCTTGCCTGTGGCTCTGGCACCGGTGATCATCACTGCCGGCGCCGCGGTCAAAACCTCGGCAATCCACGGATCCACCAGCCGCGGCAGGTAATCAGTCACGAGACTATAATACTACTACTACTGCACTACTAATGATACCTATTTTGCGCAGTTGATAGTACTGAATTTGCATATCTGATAGTGCGTAGTCTGCTCAGCTAGCACTACCTATTCTGCATATTCAATAGTGCACAGCTAGCACAGATAGCAGTATCAACTCTGAACACTTAGAAGTGCCACTTTTGCGCAGTTAGCGCTGGTCTCGCCGTGCTAGCGGCCGGCTAGGCGTTCTACCACTGGGGCCATCTCTTCCAAGTTCTCTATCGGCAGGGTGATGTAAGAGAACCCCCAGCGTTCCCGCCGTTCCTCCAGCATGGCCACACACTCGTCGACGGTGCCGAAGAGGGCGTGCGGCGAGGCCAGAGCCTGCTCCACGCTGAGCCCGAAGCCATCGGCCAGGGCGGTCGCGAAGCCCTGTCGGTCGTCGGTGATGGAGACCATGAACACGCCGACGCTCAGTTCGAGGGAGTCGAACCGAGAGCCGGCGGCGTCGCGCACCAGGGCTACCTTGGCGTCGTTGAGTTCTGCCGTGGCATCAGCGGCTACACGCTCGTCGAAAACCCCAGCGTGCAGACTCACGTTGACTGCCACGATGTCGGCTCGCTGAGCTGCCAGAGTCAGCATTTTCGGACCTCCGCCGGCCAGCATTAGGGGCGGACGGGGTCGCTGAATGGGCTTGGGCCAAGCGTCAAGCCCCCTGACGGTGTAGTACTCGCCGGAGAAGTCGAACGGACCATCGGAAAAACAGCCTTCGATCACCGAAGTGGCCTCGGCCAGGCGAGCAATCCGCACCCCAGCACTTTCTTTAGTAATACCACCCTCCTGGTAGTCGGCCGTCTTCCAGCCAGCACCGAGGCCGACCTCCAGCCGTCCGCCCGAAATATGGTCGATCTGGGCAAGTTCCTTGGCCAGCACCACGGGATGACGGAAATCGTTGCAGAGCACCAGGGTGCCGACCCGCAGCGAGGACGTAGCCAGGGCTGCGGCAGTGATAGTGGCCAGCGGTGCGTTGCGCTCGTCGAGGTGGTCGGTCATGTTGAAGCACGAGTAACCGATGTCCTCGGCCCGCCGGACCTGTGCCACTAACTCGTCGTAATCGAAAGCCCCGTTGTGAGTTACGCCGAACCGAAATGGATGTGTCATGACTGCTCCTGTCGTGAGTTCAAAGATGGCGCCGAGACGAGATGACGCCCGTGTCGAAGCCGGCAAGAGCCAGGCCGCCGGCGAAGCGGGCATGTTCGATCTTCAAGCAGCGGTTCATTACCACGTCGAGGCCGGCGGCCAGGCAGGCCAGGGCGGCTACTGGGCTCCAGAGCCCTAGTTGCGCCCAGAAGACCCCGGCGCCGACGGCGATGGCCTCGGCTGCAACGTCGGGCAAGTCTTCAGAGCGGCGGAACACGTCGACGATGTCGGGTACCACTGGCAAGGCCCCCAGCGAGGGATAGACCGACTGGCCGAGGATCTCCGGCTGGCGGGGGTTTATGAGATACACCTCAAAGTTCGTCGACGACGACAGCAGGTAGGTGGCCACGAAGTTGCTGGCCCGCGCCCGGTCGGAGGAGGCGCCCACCACCGCCACCGTCCGCGACCGGCGAATAATATCCCACCGCTGTCCGGCGTCGGGCGGCGTCCAGCCTGGGATTGGGGGATATTCAGGCATGAACCGCAGCGGCTGCCAGCGCCTGGTCGAGGTCCCAGATGATGTCCTCCACATCCTCGAGACCGACCGATAGCCGCACCATGTCGCCCGACACGCCGGCGGCGGCCATATCCGCCTCGGAAAGCTGCTGGTGGGTAGTGGAGGCCGGGTGGATGACGAGAGTCTTGGCGTCACCGACGTTGGCCAGGTGAGATACCAGTTGCAGGGCCTCGATGAACCTAGCTCCGGCCGCCCGGCCGCCCTCGACGCCGAAGGTGAAAATGGAGCCCGGACCCTTAGGCAGGTACTGCTGCGCCCGAATGTGGTGTGGATGATCGGGGAGACCGGCCCAGCGCACCCAGGCCACTCGGTCATCAGACTGAAGCCATTCTGCAACCGCGCGGGCGTTAGCCACATGGGCCTCCATACGCAGAGGTAGCGTCTCTAAGCCGCCCAGCAGGAAGAAAGCATCGAAAGGCGACAGACAGGCACCCACGTCGCGCATCTGCTCGGCCCGCAGCCTGGCGCAGAAGGCGTACTCGCCGAAGTTGTCCCACCAGCGCAGGCCGTTGTAGCTCGCCACCGGCTCGGTGAAGCTGGGGAACCGTCCCGAGCCCCAGTCGAAGCGACCAGCCTCGGCTACTACTCCAGCAATAGTGGTGCCGTGCCCGCAGAGGAACTTCGTGGCCGAGTGCAAGACAATGTCAGCGCCGAACTCCAGGGGCCGGCACAAGTAGGGGGTGGCAAACGTGGAATCCACCACGAGCGGCAGTCGGTGCGCCCTAGCTACCTCGGCGAGGCCGGTCAGGTCGGCAACCTCGCCCGAAGGGTTGGCGATGATCTCGGTGTAGAGAAGCTTCGTGTCGTCGCCGATGGCCGCAGCGAAGTCGTCAACGTCGGTAGTGGGGACGAAGGTGATTTCGATACCGAGGCGGCGCAGCGTCACGTCGAACAGCGTGTACGTGCCGCCGTATAACCCGGCGGCGGAAACGATGTGATCGCCGGCACCAGCCAGAGATGCAATAGCCAGGAATGCGGCCGACTGGCCGCTGGAGGTAGCTACCGCCCCGATGCCGCCTTCCAGGTTCGCCATCCGCTCTTCGAACACGTTGTTGGTGGGGTTCGAGATTCGCGAATATATAGAGCCGTACTTCTGCAAAGCGAAGAGGTCGGCCGCGTCGGCGGTGTCCTCGAAGACGAAGCCGGACGTGTAATAGATCGGAGTGGTGCGCGCCCCAGTCCCAGGATCGGGACGCCCACCTGCATGCAACGCCCGAGTGCGAAACCCCCAAGCCCGATCCTTCATGACAGGCCACCGCTAAGCGACACCTTCACAACCGCAGACGACATCCCGGTAGTTGCGGAGCGCGTGCTAATCACGACGAATCAGGTTAGTTGGGCCGGTTAGCTGTAACCATGGCGACTCGACGAAGCGCTCCGACTCCATCTAGGACTCTGAGTGAACAGGCACGATTCCCCTAGGGGAGGGAGACACCCAGTAGAGCCGACCCGACCTGTGATGGCTGCTGCGATGCGAGCTGTGAAATGTACGTAACGCGCTGCAATTTCAGAAGAAGGTGACGTAGCCTTTTAGTGGCCACTGCGATGGCGGGGGCGACTCGTCGCCGCAGGCTCTGGTACCGCCTAAGCGTCTATAACCGGGAGGTCAGATGCACGAGTCGCTGCAGGGCAAAGTAGTCATCGTCACCGGTGCTGGACGCGGTATTGGGCGGGCCATCGCTGAGCGGTTTGGCTCTGTAGGGTCGGTGGTAGCTGTTAACGACGTAGACCTGGCCACCGTTGAAGAGGTAGTACAGCAGATCCGCGACGCCGGCGGCAACGCCATGGCTGCCGCGGCGGATGTTGCTGACAGCTCCCAGGTGAACACCATGATCGAGGCCGTTGTGGCGGCGCACGGCCGCATTGACGTTTTGGTCAACAACGCCGGCCTAACCGGGCCGATGCTGCACTTCTTCGAAGCCGACGAAGCCTGGTGGCGGCGCATCGTGGACGTGAACCTCACCGGACACTTCCTGGTAGCTCACCCGGTGGCGCGCCTCATGGCTCGGGCGGGCGGGGGCTGCATCATCAACATGTCTTCTGGCGGGGCCACGAGAGCTCACCGCTGCTTCACCGCCTACGACGCCGCTAAAGGCGGTGTGGAGGGCCTAACTCGGGCAATGGCGCTGGACTTGGGGCCCTACAACATCAGGGTGAACGCTCTCATGCCGGGCACGATCGACACTGTCGGCATGAGTGCTGAGGCACGGGCGCTACGCGGCGAGAACCTACCCCTGGGGCGCATAGGCGAACCGTATGACATGACCGGCGCCGCCCTGTTCCTGGCCTCCGACGACGCCGCTTACATCACCGGTGACGTGCTGCGGGTAGACGGCGGCATGCTCGCCCAGCAACGCTCGGCGACCGTGGACATCATGCCGCCCGAGAACTTCCCCCCGCTCGCGGAGGTATGACCGTGCCGCTGCGCATCGGCGCCGACGTGGGAGGCACCTTTACCGATGTGGTGCTGGAACGCGACGACGGCCGCTTCGTTTCGGCCAAGGTACTGACGACCAGCCGGCCCGAGGAGGGCGTCCTAGCAGCGGTGACCGAACTAGCAGCGGGCAACGACGTGGACTTGGCCGATGTGCATCAGATAATCCACGGCACCACCCTCGCCACCAACGCCCTAATCCAGCGCACCGGCGCCAGCACCGCTTTCGTCACCACTTCCGGGTTTCGCGACGTAATCGAGACCCGTACCGAGAGCCGGTTCGAGCAGTACGACCTCAACATCGTGCTTCCGACACCGCTGATCGAACGCAAGGACCGCTTCGTGGTAAGCGAGCGCCTGAACGCCCGGGGAGAAGTGCTAGTGCCCTTCGACGAGGCGGGCGCCCGAGCCGTCGTGGCGGAGGTCCTGGAGCGCGGCTACGAGTCGGTCGCCGTGGGGTTTATGCACAGTTACCGCAACGGAGCGCACGAGCAGCGCTTCCGTGAGCTGCTGCACGAGGCGGCGCCGGGTGTGGCTACGTCGCTCAGTAGCGAAGTCTCGCCACGGATGCGGGAGTATGAGCGGTTCAACACCACCTGCGCCAACGCATACGTGCAGCCGCTTATGGCTTCGTATCTGCGGCGGCTGGAGTCAGAGCTGCGCCGGCTCGGCGCCGCCTGCCCGTTGCATCTCATCCATTCCGGCGGCGGGCTACTTAGCGTGGAAGTAGCTGCGGCGTTCCCGGTGCGGCTTGTGGAGTCGGGGCCGGCGGGTGGTGCCGTATTCGCCGCCGACCTGGCTGCCCGTCACGGCCGCAACCGCATCTGCTCGTTTGACATGGGTGGCACGACCGCCAAGATCGCCCTCATCGAGAACTATGAGCCGCGCACCGCCTCCAGCTTCGAGGTGGCCCGCACGCAGCGCTTCAAGAAGGGCAGCGGCATGCCCATCTCGATCCCGGTTATTGAGATGCTGGAGATCGGCGCCGGCGGCGGCTCTATTGCGTCGGTGGACAAGCTGGGACAGATCCGCGTGGGGCCGCGCAGCGCCGGCTCCGAGCCCGGCCCCGCCGCCTACGACCTCGGCGGGGATAACCCCACCGTGACCGACGCCGATGTCTGCCTGGGCCGCTTACACCCCGACACTTTCGGAGCCAAAGACATCTCCCTTTCGCCCCGCCTAGCCGCCGAGTCGATGCAGGCCGTTGCTTCACCTCTGGAGCTGGACACTGTCACGGCCGCAGTTGGTGTCACTGAGGTGGTGGATGAGAACATGGCCAACGCCGCCCGGGTGCACGCCGTGGAGCACGGCAAGGACCTCAGCGGCTACTCGCTGGTGGCGTTCGGCGGCGGTGCGCCCGTGCACGCCACCCGGCTCATGGACAAGCTGGGCCTCAGCGAGGTGCTGGTACCCACCGGTGCCGGCGTCGGCTCTGCCATTGGGTTCCTGCTGGCGCCGTTCTCTTACGAGGCTTCACGCAGCTTCTACACCACTATTCAGGACTTCGACGCCGAGGCGGTCAACGACACGCTGGCTCAACTCACCGCTGAGGCCGAAACATTTGTCCGCCGTGGAACCGACGCGCCGCTCATCACTCAACGCCAAGCCTCGATGCGCTACCGGGGTCAAGGGTGGGAGATCCCCGTTGACTTGCCCGTCGGTGATGTCACTGCCGAGGCGCTCAGCAGCGCTTTCAACGAGGCTTACGTGGCCCATTTCGGCCGCGCTATCGAGGACCTCACCATCGAAGCGGTGAGCTGGTCGGTGCGGGTGGCTTCACAGCAGGCAGCTCCCGATTGCGTGTCCCCCGCCGCTGTTGCAGCTGCAGTCACACCATCAACCCGTCGGGGGGTTTACGACCCAGCGACCGCCGAGCAACTGACCGCAGGCATCGTGGAACGGGCCGCTTTGGTGGCAGGCGAGCAGGTGCGAGGACCAGCTCTGATTGTGGAGCAGCAGACCACTACGGTGCTGGGGCCTCACAACAGCGCGGTCGTGGCAACCGACGGGACGCTCATCATCCGCCGGGAGGTCGCAGCCCACAGCCAGGGTCGTATCAGCCAGGCCCACGCCGACCAGGTCCAAACCAGTCAAGCCTCCGTTGGCGACCCAGGCGAGGTGCAACTGCAGGTGATGTGGAACCGTCTCATCTCGGTCGTGGAGGAGCAGGCCCGCACCCTGGTCCGCACGGCCTTCGCCACGTCGGTGCGAGAGGCGGGCGACCTCTCGGCGGGGGTGTTCGACCACCAGGGCCACATGATCACCCAGGCCGTAACAGGAACACCCGGGCACGTCAACACGATGGCCGCCGCCGTGGGGCACTTCATTGCCGACATCGGACCTCAGAACATCGCCCCGGGCGATATTTACATCACCAACGACCCGTGGAAGGGAACCGGCCACCTGCACGACTTCACCATCACCACCCCGGTGTTCGTGGGCGACGATCTCATCGGCTTCTTTGCCTCCACTGCCCACGTGGTGGACGTGGGTGGCAGAGGCTGGGGCCCCGACGCCCGCGAGGTATACGAAGAGGGGCTGCGAGTCCCCATCATGCGCTGGACCGACCGAGGCAGGCTGAACCGCGATCTCGTCAACATCTTGCGCCACAACGTGCGCTCGGCCGACTACGTGATCGGCGACCTGCACGGCCTGGCCGCCTGCAACGAGATCGGACGCCGACGTCTGCTCGCCATGTTCGACGAGTTCGGCATTAGCGATCTCAGCGAAGTGGCCGACTTCGTGTTTGACCGCACACGCCAGGCCACTTTGGACGCGCTCAAAGCAGTGCCTCCGGGCACCTATCGCAACCAGATGCGAGTAGACGGCTACGGCGAACCGGTGGACTTGGCAGTGACGCTCACCGTGACAACTCAGGGCATGCACGCTGACTTTTCCGGCACGTCGCCTATTAGCCCCCTCGGCATCAACGTGCCCATCACCTACGCCCAGGCATACTTCACTTATGGGATGCTGGTGGCACTAGCCCCCGAACTACCCAACAACTTCGCTTCGCTGCTGCCTTTTACGGTGAGCGCACCGGCCAATGTCATCCTCAACGCCACAGAACCGGCTCCTGTAGCAGTCCGCCACGTAATCGGCCATTTCGTTACCGATCTCTGTCTCGGCGCCTTGGCCCAGGCCCTTCCCGAGGTGGTTCCCGCCGAGGGATCCGGCGCTATCTGGAACTTCCAGGCCAGTGCCCGCACCTCCGAGGGAGCTACGCCCAAAGCGCCGGTGGAGATCCTGATGTTCAACAGCGGTGGCACCGGCGCTCGCCCCGCCCTCGACGGCTTGACCGCTACCGCCTTCCCATCGGGAGTGATGACCATGAGCGCCGAGGCCACCGAACAGGTGGGACCGATCGTGATCTGGCGCAAGGAGATCCGGGAGGGCAGCGGCGGGGACGGCCGCCAGCGTGGCGGGCTGGGCCAGATCATCGAAGTGGGTCCGACTGACGGCTACATGTTCCAGTTCTCAGCCATGTTCGACCGCGTCGACAACCCGGCGAGGGGCCGAGCCGGCGGTGCCGACGCCGCTGCCGGGCGCGTCTACCTAGACGACGGCACACCTCTCGCCGCCAAGGGACGCCATCTTGTTCCCGCCGGCCGGCGGCTCATCCTGGAGTTGCCTGGAGGCGGAGGATTCGGCGATCCGGCTGAGCGGAACCCCGAGGCGGTCGCCAACGACCGGCTCCAAGGCTACGTGACCTGAGGTAGACGGCCCGTGGATCGCACCGCCGCGGCGGTGCTGCCGCTGAGCACCGCACCCCTCCGACAGTCCTACGATGTCGTCATCATCGGCGGCGCCGTCATGGGCTCGTCAGTGGCCTGGTTCCTGACAGCTAACTCCGATTTCGACGGCAGCGTGCTAGTGGTAGAACGCGACCCGTCTTATGAGTTCACCTCTACCGCGCGCACTAACAGTTGCATGCGTCAGCAGTACTCCAACGAGCTGAACATCCGGATAAGCCAGTTCAGCGCCGAGTACGTGGCGGACTTCCGGCAGCACATGGGTGGAGATCCCGAAGTGCCCGACCTTGCCGTACATCACTTCGGCTACATGTATCTGGCTGGCGACCAGAGCTTTGCCGCCACTTTGCAAGCCAGCCAGAGACTGCAATCGTCACTGGGTGCTGGCACCGTGATCATGACACCCGACGAGATCGCGGCCGAATATCCCTTCTACAACCTGGACGGCATCGTCTGCGGCAGCCATAACACTACAAATGAGGGCTGGTTCGACTCGGCCACGATGTTCGATTGGTGGCGGCGCAAGGCCCGCTTGGGCGGCGTGGAGTACTTGACTGGTGAAATCACCGCGATCGGGCTCGCCAACGGGCGGGTAACCAACGTGCAGCTGGCGAGCGGCGAGACCATCGGCTGCGGCACCCTGGTCAACGCCTCGGGACCCCGCGCCGCTGTCACAGCCCAGATGGCTGGGCTGGAGTTACCCGTGGAGTCCCGCAAGCGCTACACGGTTGTCTTCGATGCCGCCGAGCCGCTGCCCCGGGCGCTGCCGCTAACCATCGACCCCACCGGCGTGCACGTGCGCACAGACGGCGGCGCTTACGTGGCCGGGTCTACCCCCGAGATCGACCCAGCGGTGCCGTTCGACGACTTTAGGATGGCTTCCGATGTCTGGGAGGAGCAGATCTGGCCGGTGTTGGCGCACCGCATACCCGCCTTCGAACGCGCCAAAGTGCGGAGCCAGTGGGCTGGGCACTACGCCTACAACACCCTAGACCACAACGCAATTGTCGGTCCCCACTCTGAAGTAGGCAACTTCATATTCATCAACGGCTTCTCGGGCCACGGCATGCAACAGTCACCCGCCATGGGGCGCGGCGTCTCTGAACTAATCAGCTACGGCGAATACCGAACCCTCGACCTCACACCGCTGGGCTACGAACGAATCGCCCGAGGCGAGCCCTTCCTAGAGACCGCCATCATCTGAATTATCTGAGGCGCACCATCAGCATCCTGGCCAACAACCTGGCTGCTCTTCCTAGAGACCGCCATCATCTGAATTATCTGAGCATCATCTGAATTATCTGAGGTCTTAACCCGAACATGGACAGCTTTAGCATCACACCAACCCCCCACCCCCAACCACCTGACAAGCAAACAGGGGGAAGACCCGCCCGCAGGAGATCGGCTCAGCCTGATTTTTAGCGTCTTAGGGGCGGGTTCACGGTCGGTAGGTTCACTAACGGTGGTTTGCTAGCGCTGGTGATGTTGATTTTCCCCGCTAGCCCGTGGTTGTAGGCGGTCCGGGTGTTGCGCCGTGCGGGTGGGGTGTTGCCACGCTGGTCGGGCTGTCGGAGCGTGAACCTGCCGTCGGCGTCTCGGACTACTTTGGCGCCTTTGGTGTGGACTAGGTGGTGGTGGCAGTGGCTGCAGAGTAGGCAGAGGTTGTCGAGGTCGGTTGTGCCTCCGTGTTCCCAGTGGACGATGTGGTGTGCTTGGCACCAGTTAGCCGAAGCCCCGCAACCCACGCAACCCTTATCCCGCACAGCCAACACCGCGCGCTGGCGGCTAGAAGCATGGCGTCTCCCCCGGCCGAGCCACAAAGGCTCACTCTTACCCCTAAATACAGCCGGCAAGATTCTCGCATCGCACGCCAAACCGAGAAGCTCCTCGACCGACAGCGGAGTGCCATCAGAGAGGCGGGCGTCACGTAGTTGGCCCGCAATGGTGTCGTAGTCGGCGACCACCAACAGGTCCACACCCTGGACTGTGCCCGCAGACCTACCAGCCTTCCCAACAGCACCGCCGCTGTTGGTGACGAGCTGTTCGAGAGCGTCAGCCATGCGCTGACCCGAAGAAAGCCGACGTTTAGCATCCTCAGCGTGGAACAGCCGGTTAGCTGTAGCAGTGAGAGCGGTCTCTATGCGACTACCCGCCACCGGATCGAGCCGGCCCATTAGGGAGAACATCCCATCGGGTTCCTGTTTGATGTTCAAATAGCGCCGCTCCCGCTGACGCGCCCGCCGCTGCTCAACATCGTCCCGGGTCTGCTCGTTCATGTAATCGCGGACAGTGCGGCTGAACTGGTCCTCGGACTCCCGCCCCGCAGACTCCAACAACCCAGCCTCACCACCCGGATCACCAGGCGAGGCCTGCTCCACGGCTTCGGCGATCATCTTGGCTTGCTTCGCAGTGATAGCCCCAGAGCGCAAAGCCTCAGCCGTGCCAGGCGCCCGGCCCAACTGCTCGGCCAGCTTCATGTCCTGCTTAGCCCGACCGCGTGACTGCTTCAAACCGTCGCGCAGCACATCAGCCGCATGCCCCTCACCCCGACGGCGGGCCAACTCGCCCACCATCTCAGCCTTCACCGCAGCCAAACGAGACTCACACCGGCCCACCAACACCAACCGAGCCTCCAACTCCCCATCAGCCAAACCCCCAACCAACAAATCCGAGGAAAACAAACCAACCAAACCCTCAACATCAAACCCCGCGCCAAGACCGGACACGCCAGCCCGGGTCCCGGTGCCGGCGGCCCCAGCGGTAACCCCGTCAGTAGCCCCAGCAGACCCAAAGAAAGCAGTCCCAGCGGCCCCGGTAGACCCAAAGACAGCGGTGCCGGCAACCCCAGCGGCAGCGCCGTTGTCTCCACTAGCGGCGGTGCGGTTGTGCCCAGCAGCACCCCCGCCAGCGCACCCAGCAGCAGCACCGTCGGCCCCAGCAACCCCAGAAGCAGCACCGGCGGCCTCAGCAGCAGTGGTGCCGTTGTGCCCCGCAGCACCGTCGGCGCCAGCAACCCCAGAAGCGGCACCATCGGCCTCAGCAGCAGTGGTGCCGTTGTGCCCCGCAGCACCGTCGGCCCCAGCAACCCCAGCAGCGCAGTTGGCCCCATCAGTGCCGCCCCCGGCAGCACGCCCAGAAACAGCGCTCTTGGCCTCAGCGACAGCAACCCCAACAGCCGGGTCGTCGAAAAGAGTCGCAAAAGTCATAATTCACCTCCCCAAACACAGTGTGTGAACCGTCGTCTTTCGGTCGGCCGAGCCGACAAGCCGGACAAACAACACCAACCCCACAACACCAGAGCCAGCGACCGGTAACAGGAAGCTTAACTAATCAAACCAAAAAACACAATGCCTGTACGTGTCAAAGCAAGAAATAATCTTACAACCATCCGAACAGTCTGACCTATGACCAACGCTCAACCACGCTCCCCAACGTGTGGAGATAAGCCGGCGCACGAGCAAACAACTGCTCTGGGTTCCAATAGGCGGCAAGCAGGCACCCCGGTAGGGCTTCAGCGCATAAGAACCTGGAAGGCAAACGCGGCCAAGAGCGCCAACCCGCACAGCAGGCTCAAGACAATAAGCATCCTTGTGCTCACCCGGGCGACGCTACCGGCCGCCTACCTCTTAGCGTGGCTGGCACAAAGTTCGGCGACCGCTGGAGGTGGTGACGTGAACAACTGGGGAGAAAAACCAATCCTGATTGCCGGATCCAGCGGGCTCGTTGGCCGGGCGCTAGTCGCTGAACTGACCCGACAAGGGTCAATAGTGCGCCGACTGGTCCGCCGGCCGGCATCCGCCCCCGACGAGGTCAGTTGGGATCCCACCAGCGGCACCCTTGAGGCTGCGGCTCTGGAGGGCGCTGGAGCAGTTATCAACCTGGCGGGCGCAGGCATCGGCGACAAACGCTGGACGGCAGCCCGCAAGCAGTTGTTGCGCGATAGCCGGGTGCGCAGCACGTTGCTGCTAGCCGACACAGTCGCCAACACGGCCGAGCCGATCGAGGCGTTTATTAGCGCCTCGGCCGTGGGATTCTACGGCGAGCGAGGCGACGCCATATTGACCGAGAACAGCAGAGCAGGCAAAGGCTTCCTAGCCGAGTTGTGCCAAGAGTGGGAAGCAGCTGCCCAACCCGGGGCCGGGGTGCGTACCGTGCTGCTGCGCACTGGCGTAGTGCTAGCAGCCGACGGGCCGTTCCTACGCCGACAACTTCCGCTGTTCAAGTTGGGGCTAGGCGGACGTCTGGGGCCGGCAGGTCGCTGGGTGAGTTGGATTTCGCTGAGCGACACCGTCGCCGCCATCATTCACCTGCTGAGAAGCGAACTGAACGGCCCAGTGAACCTCACCGCACCCAACCCGGTCACAAACGCCGACTTCACCCGCGCCTTAGGCCAAGCAGTAAATCGCCCCGCAGTGTTACCAGTGCCACGACTAATACCGAGCCTCCTGCTGGGCTCAGAAGCCGTAGCGGGACTAACCCAAAGCGCCCGGGTTATCCCAGAAGCCCTACAAAACGACGGCTTCAAGTTCGAACATCAAGAAATAGCCAGCGGCCTAGCTTCAGCCCTAGGCCAATAAGCGCCAGGGCGCACCCCGGTGGCCCGGGGCCCCACCCAAGTCAGCCTCGGCCACCTCCTGGCAGCACTCGGTAGGCGTCGTAGACGTTGTCTACCCGGCGCACCGCATGCAGCACCGAAGAGAGTTGCGCCCCATCAGAGAGTTCCAGCTCGAAGCGCATGATGGAGGCCCCGTCGGCTCCTGCCCGGGCGTTCACCGAGGTGATGTTGGCCTGTTGCTCCGAGATCGCCACAGTCACGTCTCGTAGTAGGTGCGGCCGGTCCAGAGCTCGCACCTCGGTTGCCGCGGTGAATACCGTTGCGGCCCCCTCCTCCCATTCAACGTCGATGATGCGTGCCGCTTCGCCGTCTTCGCCGAGGGCTACGGCGTTAGCGCAGTCTGCCCGATGAATCGAAACACCCCGGCCCCGGGTAACGAAACCGATGATCTCGTCGGGCATAACTGGTGTGCAGCATTGAGCTAGGCGCACCCACACGTCGCCAAGACCCTCCACGTGTACGCCGGCCCCGCCTGATCGCTTGTGGGGGGAACGTCGGGGCGCCAGTGCGGTGGTGGAGACCCTTTCGCTGGGTTGCAGCCCTTCCGCGTCCTCGCCGCGTAGTCGGCGGGCGACCTTCTCAATCACGGTACGGGCCGACAGACGACGCTCGCCAACCGCCACAAACAGGGCGTCGGTGTCGTCGTAGTTCAAGGCTCGCGCCACCTCGTGCAACGTCTCGGAGCGGATCACGGGGGCGATAGGCAGTGATTCCCGTCGCATCTCGGCGGTGATCTCGTCGCGCCCACGGTTGAGCGCCTCCACCCGGCGCTCGCGCATGTGCCACTGGCGGATGCGCGCCCGGGCCCGGCTGGTGACGACGACCTGCAGCCAATCCTGCGACGGGCCGGCTTCGGGGTCCTTTGAGGCCATCACCTCCACGGTGTCGCCGGTTGTTAGCTGGGTGGTGAGGGCTACAAGACGACCGTTTATGCGGGCACCGATGCAGCCGTGACCCACCTCAGTGTGGATGGCGTAGGCAAAGTCCACCGGGGTTGCCCCTACTGGCAGGGTCACGACATCGCCCCGCGGCGTGAAGACGAACACCTCGTCCTGTTCAAACTCGGTCTTTAGGTTCCCGAGGAACTGCTCTGGGTCGTCGCTCTCCTCGGACCAGTCGATGATCCGGCTTAGCCAGGCCAGATCGTCGTTGCTGTCCTCCTTGTAGTCCCAGTGGGCGGCCACCCCGTGTTCGGCTCGCTGGTGCATCTCCCGGGTACGGATTTGTACTTCCACCACTTTGCCTTGAGGCCCTACCACTGCCGTGTGCAGACTTTGGTAGAGATTGAACTTAGGCATGGCGATGTAGTCCTTGAAGCGCCCCTGGAGCGGCTTCCAGATGGCGTGTACCGCACCTAGGGCGGCGTAACAGTCACGCACATCTTCTGTGACGACCCTGATACCCACCAGGTCGTAGATGTCGCTGAACTCGCGGTTCTTGAGCACCATTTTCTCGTAGATGCTCCAGAGGTGCTTAGGCCGACCCGTGACTTCGGCGCCAATACCCAACTCCAGCAATCGACCCTCCACGGTGACCAGCAGCTGCGCCAGATAGAGATCACGTTCGGGATCCTGCTCAGCCACCAGATGATCTATCTGGGCGTACCACTTGGGGTGGAGCGCGGCGAAAGCCAGGTCCTCCAGCCGGCTCTTGAGGTCCTGCATGCCGAGCCGGTGCGCCAAAGGGGCGTAGACATCAAGGGTCTCTCGAGCTACCTGCTGCTGCTTGGCCGGCGAGAGCGCCGCCAAGGTGGACATGTTGTGCAGCCTGTCGGCCAGTTTGATGATGAGAACCCGCAGGTCCTTGGCCATCGCTACCAGCATTTTGCGCAGCGAGGCAGCTTGATGGCTCTCCCGGGTAGTGAACTCCACCCGGTCTAACTTGGTGACACCGTCCACGATCTTGGCCACCTCGGGGCCGAAGTCGGCCTCCACGTCGGCAAGCGTGCGGTCGGTGTCCTCTATGACGTCGTGCAACAGAGCCGCCGCCACGCTCACGTCGTCGAGACCTAGACGGGCTACGACGCGCGCCACGTTTAGGGGGTGCTCCACAAACGGCTCACCCGACTTGCGTCGCTGGGCGCTATGAGCGCTGGCGGCCCAGGCGTAGGCAAGTTCGATCAGCTGGGTGTCGCCTGAGCTGAAGTTAGCGGAGTACTCCTCTAGGAGCAATGTGATTGGTCCGGCAGCGGGATGGCCCCGCCAGGGTTGCAGTTGGCCCCAGGGAGGCGTGCCGGCTTCGTCGGCGGCTACCACCGAGAGGTGGTCCCCAACGCTGGTACTCACCGCTGACATTCGGCCGTCATTCCGCCTTGGACCTGCAGTTCACTTCAGTATCATCTCAGGTCCGGAGAGATAACACTCGTGGGTTCTCACTCGTAGCTGACCAACGACTCCACCCGCAGCCCCTCTAGACGCCGGCGCCCGCCCAGGAACGCAAGCTCGACAAAGAAGGCGCAGCCGGCCACTTTCCCCCCGGCACGCTGGATCAGGTCACAGGTAGCTCGTGCAGTGCCGCCGGTCGCTAACACGTCGTCTACGAGGAGCAACTTCGCCCCGGGGGCGAAAGAGTCCACATGCATCTCCAGCCGGTCGCTGCCGTACTCCAGTTCGTAGGTCACTCCCACCGTCTCCGCTGGAAGCTTGCCCGGCTTGCGCACGGCGGCGAAGCCCACGCCAAGGCGTTCGGCCACGGGGATACCGAAGATGAAGCCACGCGCCTCGGCCGCGGCCACCATCTCGACTCCGTCTGCGGCGAAGCGTTCCGCCAGAGCGTCGACGCAGGCGGCAAACGCCTCCGGGTGAGCCAAAACAGGCGTAATGTCCTTGAAACCCACCCCAGCTACAGGAAAGTCAGGGATCTCCCGGACCAGCTTGCGCCATAGCACCTCGGCTTCGACCGGACTCATGGCCGTTACTCAACCTCAGCGCCAGCTACCACCGGCTAGCTCACTTGCGTTTCTTCTTGGCGGGGCGTGCGGGATGGCTGCGACTGGTGGTGACGCCCGAGCGCGCTATGGGGCCGCTGCCAGCCCGCTTAGGTCTCGCTGGGGCGGCTGCCGGTCGGCGTTCAGCTTTCGGTTGCTGGCCCGTCCGCTGACCCTGCTGTTGGCCTGGCTGCTCGCCCGTGACCCAAACATGCAGCCAGGCCACCATTGGCGCCGCCACGAACAGCGACGAGTAGGTTCCAGCCAACAAGCCAACCAGCAGGGCAATAGAGAACTCCTGCAGGGTGACCGCGCCGAGGACGAAGCGCCCAATAATCAGCAGCGACAGCACCGGAAGCACCGATGTCACGGTGGTGTTGACCGAGCGCATAAACACCTGGTTGACCGAGCGGGTGACGACCTGGAAGTAGGGCTCCTTGTGGATCCGGTCGTTGCTACGAATCTTGTCAAATACGACCAGCGTGTCGTACAGCGAATACCCCAGGATGGTCAGGAAGGCAATCACCGTGGCTGGTGTCACTTCGAAGCCAAACAGAGCGTAGAAACCAACGGTGACCAAGATGTCATGACCTACGGCCACTAGGGCCGACAGCGCCATCTTCCACTCCAGACGCAGCCAGATATAAACCGCGATCACGATGAAGAACACGATGAGCGCCAAGCGCGCCTTGCTGGTGATCTCATCTCCCCAAGATGGACCCACAGCCGAGAACGAGATGTCGTTGGGACTAATGCCGGCTAGCTCGGCCAGCGCTGTAGATACCGCGGCTACCTCGGCGGTGTTGCCTGGGACTACTTCAGCGCGCACCCGCACCACCCCGTCGCCAAGGTCTTGAATACGGGCGTCGGACTGGCCTACCGCTGCCAACGCATCGCGGATCTCAGCGGTGGAGTAGTCGCCTAACTGAGCCTCCCAGAACGTTCCACCCTCGAACTCGACTCCCAGGTTCAAGCCCCTGAACAGCCAGGCTCCTCCGGCTATTAGCAGAACCACCACAGACAGCACTACCGAGCGGCGCCAAAGCCGCTCTAAGTTCAAGTTGACCTGGTTGGCGTACATACGCCGCAGACCGCCTCGAAACTCCCGCTGGCGGGTCATGGTTGCTCCTCACCCCCAGCAGCGGCCGCTGCAACCACCGCCGCCATCCCAACCAGTCCCGGGCGCTGCGAGCTACGGCGGGCTAGGCCACGCACTACCGGGCGCAGGAAGAAGTAGGTGGCGACTAGGTCCAAGATGGAAGCGATGGCCAGCATGGCAGCGAAACCCCTCACTGAACCGATAGTGAGATACCAGAGAATGCCGGCGCCGATAAGGGTGGCCAAGTTCGCCCAGAAGATCGTCCGGAACGCCACCGGGAAAGACTGATCTACCGAACTGCGCAGCGTGCGGCCGCGCAGCAAGTCCTCTTTTAGGTGCTCGAAGTAGACCACGTTGGAGTCCAGCGACACACCGATGGACACAATCAGACCGGTCACGCCGGCCAAGGTCAAAGCCAGGCCTTGCGTCTCTGAAAGGAACGACACAATCACCCACAGCAGAACGCCCGAAACCGCCAAGCTGCCAAGCGCGGCTAGGCCCAAGAACCGGTAATACACCAGCATGTACAAAGCCACCAGTCCCAGACCTACGATCCCGGCGATGAGCCCAGCGACCAGGGCGTCTCGGCCGAGGGTGGCTGAAACGTTACGAACCGAACCGCTCGCTGCAGGATCCTCAAAGTCCATCGGCAGGGCGCCGTAGTCCAAGACCAGCGCCAGGTCGCGGGCCTCGGCCTCGTTGAAAGCGCCGCTGATGTTGATGCGATCTCGCTCGAAGGACAGAGCGTTCACCGTCGGCGACGACTCGACGGCACCGTCTAACACGATGCCGAGCTGGCCCGTGGGGCAGATTTCGGCGTCGGGCGACTCGTAGTAACAGGTGCGAGCGGCAGCATTGAACTTGTCTATGCCCTCGGCTCCCTCGCGGGCGGTGACCTGCACGTTCCATTGGGCAAATTCCAACACCGGCGTAGCGCTTTCGAGTGCCGCTCCGGTGGCCAGCGCCGGGCCCAGCAGGAAGTGGAGCACTGGCCCGGATTCAGGTCTGCTGGGCAAGATCACCGTGGCTTCGGCGGCGTCGTCTGCGGGAAGCGTGAGCGCGCCCTCATAGAGATCCTCAACCCCGAGAGCGCCATCGTCGGGATCGGTCACCTCGTCGGCGGCCGACTCCTCTGCCTCTGCCTCCGCTTGCTCGGCCTTATAAGACTCGATTTCGGCGAGGGACACCGGCTGGGCTAGCAGCGGGCGAAAGCGCAACTCGGCCGTTTTGCCTACTAGCTGGATAGCCCGATCCTGGTCGTCCACGCCTGGCAACTGCACCACGATGTTGCCGCCCTGGATGGTGATATCGGGTTCGGCCACGCCGAGGCCGTCGACCCGGTTGCGGATGATCTCCAAGGCTTGTTCTAACGCTTCGGGGGTGGGCTCGGTTCGGTCGGCGACGGGGCGTAGCACTACTTCCACGCCGCCCTGCAGATCTAGGCCTAGCAGCGGCTGCTGGTGGGTTACCAAGTTCCCGACGAGCAAGCCGACGGCAACGATAAGGATGCCCAGCAGGGACCGGTAGCGGCGTAGCCAAGAGACGCGTTGAACAAGTCTGGCTAATACCGCCCGAAGCTGTGCCAGCAGGGACCGGTAGCGGCGCAGCCAAGAGACGCGGCGTGCGGTCGTCTCAGCCATCACTGGGCCCCCAGGCCTCAGCTGGCGTCACCATCGGTAGCTGTGGGGTAGGCGCGCACGCCACGCTAACCAACGTCTCACCCGTGCAGAGATCAGTCCGACTCGGCTTCCCAATCGTGGTAGGTGATCCGCTCGGCGATGGAATCCCGCGTCACCTTGATGCGCACGTTGTCGGCCACATCCACGAACACCGTCTGCTCGTCGAAGCTGCTGATCCGACCGTATACCCCACTGGACATCAGCACCTCGTCGCCTACTTCCAGCTTTGAGAGCATTTCTCGGCGTTTCTTGGCCCGCTTCTGCTGGGGTCGTAGCAACACCAGCCAGAGCAGCGCCATGATGATTATCAGCGGCAGGAAGCCGGTGAGCCCGCTGCCGCCGCCGTCTTCGGTACTCGTGGTACAGGCCTGCGCGACAAGCAGGACCAGAAGGAATAGAAAGCTGCGCACGTCACCCGCCTTGTGGTTAGGTTTTGGTCGCGTCGACGCCGGAGACAACCGGGCGCGGTGTCCTAGGCTAGCCCGTAGTGGTTCGTCTGACGATACGAGCCGCTGCAGCTGCTGGCCAGCCTTAGCTCTGCCAGACGGCGCGCACTTCAGTTGCATGCTGCTCGAAGCGGCCCTCGGCGATACAACGGCGGGTTGTGTTCATGAAGTTGAACAGCCAGGCCAGGTTGTGCAGGCTGAGGATCCGGCTAGCCGCGGTCTCGCCGACTGAAAGCAGGTGGCGTAGGTAGGCCCGCGACCAGCGGCCCGCCGGGTCGTTTGGCAGCGCTGGATCTAACGGCCCGTCGTCGCGGGCGAAGCGAGCGTTGGTGAGGTTCAGGCGACCCTCAGATGTCAAGGCGGTGCCGTGGCGAGCTAGGCGGGTCGGCAGGACACAGTCGAACATGTCTACCCCGCAAGCGACGGCTTCCAGGATGCTCAAGGGGTCACCCACCCCCATTAGGTAGCGGGGCAGGTCGGCGGGTAGCGCCTCAGCGGTGGCCTGCAGCGGCTCTAGCCGCTCGTGGCGCTGCTCACCCACCGACAGCCCACCGATGGCATAGCCGTCAAATCCGATCTCAACAGTCCGAGCCGCGCTGGCTAGGCGCAGATCCACCTCGAGGCCGCCCTGCACGATACCGAACTGCGCCTGGGCGGGCGGCTCTAGCGAACCGAAGGCGGCGCGGGCGCGAGTCGCCCAGGCTGCGGTGCGCTCAACTGCAGCCTGCACGACAGACCGCGGCGAGGGCAGCGGCGGGCACACATCCAACACCATGGCAATATCCGAGCCCAGCAGCACTTGCACTTCGGCAGCCCGCTCGGGGGTAAGCCGGTGGGTACTGCCGTCGTAGGTGGACCGGAAGGTGGCTCCCGCGTCGTCCAGTTTGGGCTCCAAGCTCATGACCTGGTAGCCGCCGGAGTCGGTGAGAATGTGCCCCGACCAGCCCATGAACCGGTGCAGGCCGCCGCGCTCAGCGATCAGTTCAGCGCCTGGGCGCAGCATCAGGTGATAGGTGTTAGCCAACACCACGTCGGCTCCTATGTCCTCTAGATCGGTGCTGGTGAGCGTGCGCACGGCCCCGCGGGTACCTACCGGCATGAACGTCGGCGTGGCGAAGGATCCTCGCGGTGTGTGGACCCGTCCGGCGCGAGCCCGACCGCAGCGGGCGGTCTCGTGAAAGCTCAGCATCGCTAAAACCTCAGCAGTACTACCTCAGTACCCAATCTCAGAGCCTGTTTACCAGCATGGCGTCACCAAAAGAACCAAACCGGTAGCCCGACTCCAGGGCAATCTCATAGAGGTAGCGCCAGCGCTGGCCCACGAACGCCGCCAAGAGGCTCAGCAGCGAAGAACGAGGCATGTGGAAGTTGGTGAGCAGTACGTCACTGACCTCGAAGGTGTAGCCAGGCCGGATGAATAAATCGCTGGATCCGCTCAGCTCGCCACATGCCGCCGCAGTCTCCAGGGCTCGCACCACCGTTGTGCCAACCGCCACCACCCGGTTGGCCCGAGCACAGGCCGCCCAGGTTGCAGGCGGAATCTCGTAGCGCTCGCAGTGCATCACGTGATCTTCGAGCCGCTCGGCAGTAATAGGGCGGAAGGTAGCGACACCAATTCCCAGATCTAGCGGTGCCACGGTGATATCCGCCGCGGCAAGATCCGCCAACACTTGCTGGCTCAGATGCAGACCCGCGGTGGGGGCCGCCGCCGAACTGGGGCGCCGGGCATAGACAGTCTGGTAGCGCCCGGCGTTTACCGGGCGGTGGATGTAGGGCGGCAAAGGCACCTCGCCGAGTTCTTCTAGCAGTTCCAAGATGCTCCGATGAGCCAAAGCGGTTACCTGGCGCCGGCCATCGGGGTCGGCGTCCTCGACTTGCAGCACTTCCCGCCCGGCGCCGTCTAAAAGCATGGTCCCCGGAGGCACCCGACGGCCGGGACGCACCAGGGCTTCGGCCCGAAGTTGCGGACCCGGGGTAGTCACTAACACCTCCACCTGTCCCCCTGTCGACTTGCGCAGCCGCAGACGGGCCGCGGCCACGCGGCTGTCGTTGACCACCGCCACGTCGCCGGCGCACAGCAGATCGGGAAGATCCCGCACCCTGCAATGCCGCACCTCGTCGCCGTTAGCCCCGTCGACCAGCAGCCGGGCATCGTGGCGAGGCTCGACGGGTTCCTGTGCTACCGACTCTGGTGGCAGCGGGTAGTCAAGTTTGCCAGTTCGCATCAGTCGAACAGGCCAGGGGGCCTCTCTGGTTGGGTTCTCGGATCCTCCGCGGCGTCACTGAACCCTCCAGCGGGAGGCTGCTCGCTGGGCGGCTCCAGCCCTAGGTGCTCCCAGGCTGCCGGCATGGCCACGCGACCCCGCGGGGTACGCATTATCAGCCCCTGGGTAATCAGGAACGGCTCGTACACCTCCTCCAGGGTCTCGGGCGGTTCGCTGACACTGATAGCCAGCGTGGAGAGTCCAACAGGTCCCCCAGCGAAACTCTGGCAGAGGGCTTCTAGCACTGCCCGGTCCTGGCGATCCAGCCCTCGCTCATCTACACCAAAGACCTTCAGCGCTGCTTTGGCGGTTTCCTCGTTGATCCTGCCATCGCCCTCAACTTGGGCGAAGTCCCGCACTAGGCGTAGCAAGCGGTTGGCGATCCGAGGCGTGCCACGAGCTCGTCGGGAGATCTCTGCGGCGGCACCTGATGTGATGTCCACCCCCAGGATCCCAGCTGAACGCACCACAATCTGTTGGAGTTCACTGGGAGGGTAGAAGTCCAGCCGAGCTGTGAAACCAAAACGGTCGCGCAGTGGGCCAGTAATCATAGAGACCCGAGTTGTGGCGCCGATCAGGGTAAAACGAGGCAGGGCGAGGGGGATCGAACGGGCGGCCGGCCCTTTGCCCAGCACGATGTCTACCCTGAAGTCCTCCATCGCGGGGTAGAGGACCTCCTCCACAGCTCGGTTCAGCCGGTGAATCTCGTCGATAAAAAGTATGTCGCCTTCGCCGAGTTTGGTCAGGATCGCTGCTAGGTCGCCCGCCCGCTCCAACGCCGGACCCGAGGTGGTCTGCTGCACCACTCCCATCTCTGTAGCCACAATCCCGGCCAGGGTGGTCTTGCCTAAACCCGGCGGACCAGCGAACAAAAGATGCTCGGTGGTCTGAGCCCGTTTGCGGGCGGCACCGCAGATGATGCCGAGATGACGCTTCAACTCGGTCTGACCCACGAAGTCCGCTAGCCGCGACGGCCGGATACCCAACTGGTCGGCATCCTCTTGGTGCCGCTCGGCAGCGTCAGCTTCGGCCGCTAGCACCTCGGTCCGCATCGCCTGGTCCTGCTAACGGGAGCCGGTCAACCGCGCTAGAGCCTGGCGCAGCAGCTCCGAAACATCGCCTTGTGTTGGCAGGCCTGCCAGCGTGCGATTTACCTCATCGTCGCGATACCCCAACTGGCCCAGTGCTGCCCGCAAGTCGCGGTGGACATCCCCGGCGGACTCCTCGCCGCCGGCTGGCGCAGCGGTAGCGGCAAACTCTGATACCCCTAGACGGGCCTGAAGCTCAACTAGCAGCCGTTGCGCAGTCTTGGCTCCGACGCCGGGCACCATACAGAGCGCATCAATGTCGCCGTTTGCCAGAACCTGCTGCAGCGCTAGGGGGTCGTGGGTGGCGAGAATGGACAGCGCCAGACTGGGCCCCACGCGGTTGGCGCCCAGGATTGCCTCGAAGCAGCGCAACTCGGTAGGTGTCGAGAAGCCATACAGCGTCTCAGCGTCCTCGCGCAGATGGTGATGCACGAATAGCCTCACCTCGCTGCCCAGTTGGCCAACGGTACGTAGCGTGGCCTCCCCCACTGTGACCCGGTAGCCGATACCACTCACCTCCACGAGCAGCTCGCTGAGGTGGCGATCCAGCAGACGACCACGAAGCGAGCCGATCACCGCGCCGCTTGGAACTTGGCCGAGAATGGTGAGCGCGCCAGGTGGCACAGCGCCACCGCGGCAGCATCGGAGACATCGGCGGGGCGCAACGGCTCGGCTAGGCCCAGCAGCATCTGCACCATCTGTGTCACCTGCTCCTTCGTGGCCGCTCCGTCCCCGCAGACAGCCTGTTTGACTTGGTTGGGCGAGTATTCCACCACCTCGCAGCTAGCGGCCACCGCTTCGGCCATTATCACACCGGCAGCCTGCCCCACAGCCATCGCCGTGCGCACATTGACCTGAAAGAGCACTCGCTCCAGCGCCACCACTGCCGGGGTCAGTTCAGCTAGCAGACCTCGGACTTCAAGCTGTAGCGTCGCCAGGCGCTGAGGAACTGGCTCGCCCGGAGTGGTAGTGAGCACACCAGCGGCCAGCGCCCGGGGGGTGGAACTCCCCGCCAGGCAACTGTAACCACAGCGCGAAAGTCCGGGATCTATACCAAGAACAAACACTCGTATGAGACTAGACCGCTGCCGCCGCTTGCTCGAGGATTTCGTCAGAGATATCGAAGTTGGCGAACACGTCCTGCACATCGTCGTGATCGTCTAGTTCGCCGAAAAGCCTTAGCACTGCCCGGGCCTGCTCCGACGATGCAACAGGCACTACCTGCGTAGGCAGCATGGTGGATTCGGCGCTTTCTACTTCAATGTCGGCCTCGGCTAGGGCTGCGTTCAGTTGAGCTAAGTCGCTCGGCGGGCAGGTGACTCGCCAGCTGTCACCCTCATCGAGGATGTCCTCAGCGCCAGCCTCTAAGGCTGCCAACATCAACTGCTCCTCATCTACCGAGCGCGACACCGAGATAACCCCGCTGCGGCGGAACTGCCAAGCAACTGCACCCGGCTCGGCCAGCGACCCGCCGTGGCTGCGAAACAGGGCTCTAACTTCCGAACTTGTGCGGTTGCGGTTGTCGGTCAGCACTTCCACCAACAGGGCTACACCGGCTTGGGCGTAGCCCTCGTAGGTAACCGGCTCGTAGGCGACCCCCTCCAGCTCCCCCGTCCCGCGTTTGATGGCCCGCTCGATGGTCTCCAGCGGCACTGAGGCGTCGCGCGCCTTCTGGTACATGGTTCGCAGCGTGGGGTTGGCGTCCAGATCGCCGCCGCCGGCACGGGCAGCTACCTCTACCTGCCGGATGAGGCGAGCAAAGAGCTTCCCCCGGCGCTTATCAGCGGCGCCCTTGCGGTGTTTGATGGTGGCCCATTTGGAGTGGCCAGACACTACGAACTCTCCTCGCAGAACAACTGGTGCAGGCGCAGATCGCCCGACAACTCGGGATGGAAAGTACAGCCCCAGGCGTGACCCTGCCGGCACAGAACCGGATGGCCGTCCAAGCTGGCAAGGACTTGAACACCGGCTCCGACGTTTTCCACAATCGGCGAACGGATAAAGATCGCCGTCATAGGCGGCGGGCCGAGAGCAGCCACCGCCAGCGGGGCCTCGAAAGACTCGGTCTGGGGTCCGTAGGCGTTGCGGCGAGCTCGGATGTCCAAAGCGCCGAAGCAGCGCTGATCGGCGCGCCCGTCACTGATCTCAGCCGCTAGCAGCAGCAGCCCGGCGCAGGTGCCCAGCACTGGCATGCCAGCAGCCAGGCGCTTGCCCAAGGGCTCGGCGAGACCGGCAGCATCCAGCATCATCGACATCGTCGTGGATTCGCCGCCGGGCAGGATTAGGCGGTCTACGCCGTCTAGCTCGCCGGGACGTCGCACCGCTACAGCGCTTACCCCAATCTGACCTAGCGCGGTGAGGTGAAGATCAGCGGCGCCCTGCAGCGCCAGCACGCCGACGGACACCGGCGTCCTCTCACCAACCCCGCTCGGCCAGCCGAGTCTCCAGGCCACCGAGTTCTAGACCCGGCATTGCTTCGCCCAACCCGCGGCTGACCTTCAACAGGATGGCGGGATCGTCGAAGTTGGTGGTCGCCTCTACGACCGCCTTTGCTCGAGCCGACGGATTGTCACTCTTGAAGATGCCCGAGCCCACGAATACGGCCTCTGCCCCCAGTTGCATGACCAACGAGGCGTCAGCAGGCGTGGCCACGCCGCCGGCGCAGAACAGCGGCACGGGCAGGCGGCCAGTCTCGGAAATCTGGCGTACCAGCGCCACCGGCGCTTGCAGCCGCTTAGCCCAGTCGTACAACTCAGCGCCGTCAGCGGTGGTGATCCGGCGGATGTCGCCGGTGATGGAGCGCAGGTGGCGCACCGCCTCGATGATGTTGCCCGTCCCGGCTTCACCCTTGGAACGGATCATGGCTGCGCCTTCGGAGATCCGCCTGAGGGCTTCGCCGAGGTTGGTAGCGCCGCACACGAAGGGCACCGTGAACTGCCACTTGTCGATGTGGTGGGCCTCGTCGGCAGGCGTCAGCACCTCGCTCTCGTCGATGTAGTCCACGCCGAGGGCCTCTAGCACTTGCGCTTCGGCAAAGTGGCCGATGCGAGCCTTGGCCATGACTGGAATGGTGACCGCCTCAACAATGGATTCGATGATCTCCGGGGGGCTCATGCGCGCCACGCCGCCATCGCGGCGAATGTCTGCCGGTACCCGCTCCAGCGCCATGACCGCCACCGCCCCAGCGTCCTCAGCGATACGAGCGTGCTCGGAAGTGACAACATCCATGATGACGCCGCGCCTTAGCATCTCGGCGAGACCGCGCTTGACACGCATGGTGCCCTGCGCACGCTCCTGCGGCGGCTCGGCTAGATGGGTGGAAGCTTCGGCGGGATCGATGGCTGCAGAGGTCATAGGCCAAGTGTATGACCCGCCGCCTCGGTCACGGGCGGCGAGGGACAAGGCTAGGGACAATATGCCGCTGGGGCAGCGGCGGGTGCCCACCCACTCAGAGGTCGCTCAGGAAGGTGATTCGATCCTCGAGGCGTACTCGCAGACTGCCCGGACCGAGAGCCTCATGCATCCAGAGGTGGCGTATCGCCGGTGAACGACGGCGCAGCCCCGCGGCACTCTCACCCATGCGCGCCAGCGCGCCCATCAAGCCCGGCGGAAACCGGGTCAGCTTCGCCGCGCTGACATCAACTGCCACAACCCGGGCAGCGTCCAGTCGACGTGAAGCCCATACTGCCCCCACCGGGCCGCCTAGCAGCGCCAAAGCACACAGATTGGTGTCCCGGCGAGCGGTACCGTCGGCGATACGCGCCAGCAGGTGCGCCAGGGTTCCCTCCAGCTCGGTGGGGGCCATCTGGGCCAGCAAACCAGAGGTAACAGCAATGGTTGCACTGCGAGGACCTCGCCCGTAGGCCAGTGCGCCGCACGCCTCGTCGTCAATCACCGCCAACTGCGGGACCGACAGACCGGCACCGAGACACAAAGCCTCTAAATACACCTCTGCGCGTTCGGCTTCTGCTGACGCCGGAGGCCGCGCCCCGGCCAGAGCGGTCACGAGGCGGCCCGCCCCCAAAGCGCCAGCTGTGAACAGCAATATCAACGCGCCTAGGACTACCAAAACCACGATTAGCGTCATCACTGCAGAACCTCGGAGTAAACGGCCTCATAGCGCTCGGCCAGGCGATCCATAGAGAACTGCTCTGCTCGTTCGATGCCACGAGCTACTAAGTCACCGGGGGTGGCAAGTACCGACCGGAGCGCGCTGGCCAGGCGCTCGGCATCTCCGGCGGGCACCAGCGAGGCCTCTATCCCCGGTCGCGCCACCCGGGTGTAGCCCGGAATGTCGCTAGCCACGATGGCCGTCTCGGCAGCCATCGCCTCGAGCAAAACCACGCCAAAGGACTCTCCGCGCAACGACGGGGCGCAGAACACATCAGCCCCGCGGAGGTAGCTGATCTTCTCCTCCTCGCTGAGGCGGCCTAGCCACCTGATGCGACTGTCGCCCGCTGTGCGCCGCTTCAGAGTCTCGGTCTGCGGCCCCTCGCCCCCCACCCAAAGCACCAGATCAGCCGGCAGGCGCCTCATAGCCGCTAGCAGCACGGCGAGCCCTTTGCGCGGCTCGTGGCGGCCTACAAAGAAGATCGTGGGCCCTTGCGTGGGATGCGGCTTGGTCTGGCGAAAACGTTCAACCGGCACGCCGTTGAACAGCACTTCGTAGCTACCACCCAAGTGACGGCGAGCCAAGTTAGCAGCCTCAGTTGACACCGCGCCTCGCCAATCCAAGCGGTTGCAGACCCAGCGCAGCACCGGCGAGACGTTCTCGTAGGCCACCGACCCGCCGGCGGCGTGAAAGGTGGCAACCAGCGGAGCGCGCTTGGACACCAGCGCTGCCAGAGAGGGGGCGGGCACCAACGGCTCGTGCACGTGCAGCAGATCGAAGCGCTGATCTCGCAGCACGGCGTAGCTGCGCTGAAACGCAGGGATGTCGAAGGCGATCGGAGCGAAAGAACCGTTAGCGGCAATAAACAACGAGTTCCCGATCGGGATGATGTCAGGCTCGGGCGGCGGGCCGTCGCAGGGTCCCAGCAGACTCACCGACACACCCCGCCGCCGGAGAGCGCGTGCCAGGTACAAAGCCTGCATCTGCACACCGCCGGGAAGCGTGAAGCTGTAGGGGCTGATCATCCCCACGCGCATGGAGTTCACGCTAGCGGGAGAGCGTGCCGGCTGAGGCTAAGGACCGCTTGGCGAAGAGAGCTACCGCAGCCCGGTCGCTTGGCCAGTTGGGCTGCATAAGGTGCCACTGCGTGGGGTCAGGTCGGATCATTTCCTCGAGCAAGTGTGCCACTTCTTGGGTGGTCTCAGCCACCACCTGGCGCAGGCGACCGTCCCGGCGAACCACTATTGGCGGGTAGGTGACAGCGTGGTGTTTACCGTTACGGCTGTGCACAACCACACCCACTATGGGTGATCCGGTGCGCCGAGCTAGCACTGCGGCTCCGCCCGGCAGCGTGGTGCGCTCGCCGAAAAAATCCACCTCCACACCACCTCCACCGATGTCCCGATCGGTGAGCAAGCAGACCACGTGGCCCTCATGGAGTGCCTGCGTGAGAGCACCGAGCGCCTCAGGTCCCGCCGTCACAATCTCCATGCCGATCCGGCGACGGAACCGCTGCATCCAGGCAAAAAGCTCTGGGTGCTGAATTGGCTCCACCACCGCTGTGACCTTGACCCCGGGGCGCTCGGCCAACCACACCCCTGCCCACTCCCAGCTGCCAACATGCGGTAAAACCAAGATGGCGCCGGGTCCGACGCGCAGGGCATCGGAGATGTTGTCGTACCCCTCAAAGGTGAAACCGGCGTCTACTTGCTCGGGAGAAGCGGCCGCCAGACGAGCACAGTCCACGTAGTAGCGGCCGTAGGCCACGAAGGTGTCCCGCACGGCCCGACGCAGCGCAGCGGAATCGAGCGGCGCTGCACCGGCAGCGGTTCGCCGCAAGTTGCGCTCCACAATCAGGCGCTGCTGGCTGTTCCGGCGCGCCAAGCCACCAGCCAGCAGGCGGGTGCCGCCGTTGACTAGCCAATCCGGCAGGCGCGGCAACAAGGTCGCACCAAGGCGGTACTGCTCCAGCACCAGGCGTTGTTGTAGCCGCTTGCGCAAGTCGACAAGGAGGCGCACGACTGGACTCAGAACGACTCGGCTCAGAATTGTCGCCAGATCTTGGCGAAACGCTGAACGACCGTGACCAAAGTAAGACCTAGCAGCACCCACAACACATATGCCAGCCAGTCAGGTATCAGCAGTCCAAAGCACAGCACCACGAACCGCTCAGCGCGTTCCATTAGACCGCCGCGAGCTTCGAGCCCCAAAGACTCAGCCTTGGCCCTCAGATATGAAACGAACTGACCCGAGGCCAGCACGGCTACAGGCAGCATTGCCAGCACGCCGTCGTCCAGCAACCGGTAGCTGAGGGCGCCAAGGATCAGCGTGTCCGAAATCCGGTCGGACACCGAGTCCAAGAAGGCACCGCGAGTGCTGGTTGTGCCGGCGGCCTTCGCAACCGGACCGTCTAGCAAGTCGCCGAGGCCACAGAGCACGATAAAGCTGAACGCCAGCCCAAACCGGTCGATCACCACCATGGCCGCGGTGGTCGCCGAGGCCGCCACGCCTAACAGCGTGACGTGATCAGCGCGCACGCCGAGGCGCCACAGCGTCTTTCCGATTGGGACGACCACACGGTCTACGCCGACCCGCCAGCGGCCGTCGAACACGATCCCGCCGGCTTGCTAGTCGTCGCCGGGGCGGGCCGGCTGGTCAGTCCGAAGACCCATCGATAGCGCCAACAGCCAGCTCTGACCAATCCTCAGGGTTGTCCTCGACGATTACGTCAAGGACTCTCAACTCCACTCCGTCCACCAGCACCAGACCGCGCCGCAACGGCCGGATCTCGTTTGAAAATACCAGGATTCGCCAGGTGGGACGGGAGAACCACCCTCTCCAGCCCATCTGCGCCGAGGCATGACCCACCGGGAAACCAACTGCTCGGACTGCCTCAAGCAGAGCATCGGTCTCTTCGACACGTAGCTCCCAGCCAGCCCGGAAGTGATAAGCCGCCAGCACTAGCAACGCAATCCCTGCCGCCAGGAAGCCCCCGTTGACGATGTTAGGGTCGCGACTGAGGGTCAAGGCCCAGACAGCAATCGACACCACGCCAATAAAGGCGTAGAGCGCTCCAGGCACGCGGCGGCGACTGTTGTTAGGAAAGACGTACGGACCGACGTAACCGCTGACATCCAACTCCGGTGGAAGCACATCGGCAACATCTTCACCGGCGGGTGCTTGGCCTGCGGGTTCGGTTGACTCCCCGGTCGAAGTTTCTTGGCTCACGTTCCGACGCTATCGGCCGCAGCCGGCCAGGCATCCCGCAGCTTGCGCCAGGTGTCTCCAAGAGTTTCGGGCAGCACTCTGGTGCCGCCCACAGTCGTCATAAAGTTGGTGTCGCCCGCCCAGCGGGGCAGGCAATGGATGTGGATGTGGCCAACCACGCCGGCACCAGCCGCCCGCCCTAGGTTTAGCCCTACGTTAACTCCGTCGGGGTTGTAGGCAGTCTGTAGCGCCCGCACCGCTAGACGAACTGCTTGCCACAGTTCGGCCCAGGTAGCGTCGTTCAGATCGTCGGGCGCGGCGGCGGCTACATAGGGCACTACTAGCAGGTGACCGGTGGTGTACGGGTAGGCGTTCAGTACGGCGAAAGTGTGCTCCCCGCGCCAAACCACGAACGTCTCATCGTCGGGCAACTCGCCGCGCCCGATGGCCTCGAAAGGCGAGGAGGACTCGTTGGCGTCGGTATCTGCGGCGCTTACCGATCTCACATAGTCGGCGCGCCAGCCAGCCCAGAGCCGACCCAGATCGCTCATAGGCGCACGCTCATCTCCTCCGGGACCGCTTCGGCCAGCATCTGAGCCTTCACCTCCGCTAGCGGCACATCCCGCTCGGTGTCGCCGTCTCGCGGGTTAACCCCGACTGTGCCCGCCGCCATGTCCTTAGCCCCCACGACCAGCACGTAGGGCACTTTGGCCAGTTTGGCGGCGCGCACCCGCCGTCCGAGAGGCTCGTCCGCGGCCACCAGCTCGGCGCGCAGCCCGGCGGCAGTCAACTCCACAACCACTTCGGCGGCGTAGTCAGCGTGATCGGCCGCCACCGGCAGCACGCAGGCCTGCACCGGGGCAAGCCAGGTGGGAAAAGCTCCTGCGTAGTGCTCCAGAAGCACCCCAAAGAACCGCTCTACCGAGCCGAACAGCGCCCGGTGGATCATCACCGGCCGACGGCGCTGGCCATCAGAGTCCGTGTAGTACAGGTCGAAGCGCTCCGGCAGGTTGAAGTCCACCTGCAGCGTGGAGAGCTGCCAGGCCCGGCCGATGGCGTCGGTTACGTCGATATCGATTTTGGGGCCGTAGAAGGCGCCGCCGCCAGGGTCGGTGACGTAGTCCAGCCCGGCGGACTCCAAAGCAGCTCGCAAACCTTCGGTGGCTAGATCCCACATCTCCACTGGACCTACCGCCTTGCGCGCCGGACGGGTGGAGAGCTTGGCCTGGAAGTCATTGAACCCGAAAGCTCGCAGCACAGACAGCACGAAGTCCAGCAGCGAAGCCATCTCGGGCTGCACCTGCTCTGAGGTAGCGAAAATGTGGCTGTCATCCTGGGTGAAACCCCGGGAGCGCAGCAAGCCATGCACCGCACCCGACAACTCGTAGCGGTATACGGCCCCCAGCTCGAACAGGCGCAGCGGCAAATCACGGTAGGAACGCTGACCAGAGCGATAGATCATCACGTGGAATGGGCAGTTCATGGGCTTGGGGTAGTACGAGGCCCCATCCAGCTCCATGGGGGGATACATGCTCTCGGCGTAGAAGTCCAAGTGGCCGCTGGTCTCCCAGAGGTTGGACTTGGCCAGGTGCGGGGTGTACACGAACTGGTAGCCACCGGCGGCGTGGCGGCGGCGGCTGTAGTCCTCCATGAGATGCCGCACCAAAGCCCCCTTGGGATGCCATACCGCCAGTCCTGGCCCTAGCTCCTCGGGCCAAGAAACTAGGTCTAACTCGCGGGCTAGCCGCCGGTGGTCCCGCTTGGCGGCCTCGGCCAGCCGGTGTAGGTGACTCTTCAGGTCGGCGGCATTAGCCCAGGCCGTGCCGTAGATCCGCTGCAGCATGGGACGGTCACTGTCGCCTCTCCAGTAGGCGCCCGCTACCCGTTGCAGGGCGAAGTGACCCAGGCGCCCGGTAGAAGGGACGTGGGGACCCAGGCAGAGGTCTACAAAGTCCTCGCCGTTGGCATAGCAACTCACAACACCGTCGCCTGTGGCCTCGCCGGCTAGGTCGGCGTCGGTTTCGGGGTTATCCTCGGCACTGCTACTGACCCGCTGGATGATCTCGCGTTTGTAGGGGTGCTCGGCGAAGATCTCCAGCGCCTCGCCAGCATCCACCTCCCGCCGCACGAACGGCTGGTCGGCGGCGATGATTTTCCGCATCTGCGCTTCGATGCGCTCCAGGTCAGCGTCGGCAAAAGTGCCGCCGGTGGGCAACTCGAAGTCGTAATAGAAGCCGTCGGCTACTGGCGGCCCAATGGCAAAAGTGGCGCCCGGATATAGCCCCAGGACCGCCTGGGCTAAGACGTGTGCCGTGGAGTGGCGCAAGGTGTGCAGACCACGCTCGCTGCCAGCGGTCACGACTTCGACGGTCGCGCCATCCACCAGCGGTGTAAACAGGTCTACTTCAACGCCGTCGAAGGCGGCAATCAGCGCGTCGCGGGCCAGGCGGCGGCCGATAGCGGCAGCCAGATCGGCAGCGGTGGCGCCGTCGGGCAGGTCGCGCGCCGAACCGTCTGGCAAAAGCACACGAACCATATGGAAAAACTAGCGGCGAGCAGCGGAAGGATCGCAGGCGGAGCTGTTGCCGGCCGAACCTAGGGCCTCGTCACCTAGGGCCTCGTCGGCCCGCAGGTCCACCCCCAGCAGCATGGCCGCGGCAGCTACTCCGGTGCCAGTGCCAACCGCGGCATCGATGCAGCCGAGCGCGGTTGGCGTGTCTAGGTCGTTGTCGAGGGCAGCGCGCACCTCCTGGAGCGGGCCCTCGCCGAACGCAGCCGACTGCCAGCGCTCTAAACGCTCGCTGGCGGTGGCCATTATCTCCGGGCGCCACTCCCAGGAGTCCCGGTAGTGGTGAGCCAGCACCGCCAGCCGCACCGCTCGCGCGTCGTGGTCTTTTAGCAGGTCGCTCACAAAGACCAGGTTTCCCAGCGACTTGGACATCTTCTCGCCGTCCAGTTGGACCATGGCCTGGTGCATCCAGTGGCGGGCGAACGGCTCGCCGGTGGCCGCCTCGGACTGCGCCCGCTCACACTCATGGTGTGGAAAGACAAGGTCTGACCCGCCGCCGTGCAGGTCGATCGTGGTGCCCAGCTCGCGCATAGCCAGCGTGGAGCATTCGATGTGCCATCCTGGCCGACCGGGACCCCACAGCGACCCCCACTCCGGCTCGTCGGGCTCAGAGGGTTGCCAGAGCACGAAGTCCAGCGGGTCTCGCTTGGCCGGGTCATCGGGATTGCCGCCCCGCTCTGCCGCTAGCACCAACATCTCGGTTCGGTCTAGCTTGGAGAGTTCGCCAAAGCCAGGATATTTGGCCACTTCGAAGTAGACGGCGCCACCCGATACGTAAGCATGACCTCCCTCTAGCACCATGCCGATAAAACCGCGGATGTCGGAAATGGCCGAGGTGGCGCGTGGCTCACTCCAGCTAGCCAGCATGCCGAGTGCGGTCATGTCCGAATCGAAACGGGCCACTTCAGCTGCCGCCAAGTCAAGATAATGCACGCCCAGCGAGCGGGCCTTGCGCAGGATGTCGTCGTCCACATCGGTTACGTTGCGCACGCAGCGCGTCTCATGGCCACGGTCACGCAGACGCCGTTGCAACACGTCGTAGGTGAGGTAAGTGGCGGCATGACCCAGATGGGTGGCGTCGTAGGGGGTGATCCCACAGGTGTACATGGTGACCACCGGGCCAACCTCGAAGGGCACCACCTCGCCGGCAAGGGTGTCGTAGATGTTCATCGCTCGGGCCGGGGTTCTGGCCGGCCGTTCCGACAGCAAGGCCGTCACTCGTCGTTGAGACCCGTGAAGCGCAGCGCTACCCGGGTCTTGTATCGGCCGTTGAGCTGCAGCAGCACCGCGGCGAACGCCTCTATCGGCGCCGCGTTAGACAGCTCTCCCGCATCGAGCGGGCGCAGGCGCGGGATCTGGGCGACGAAAGCAGCCGTGTCTGCCGTGGCTTCGGGGTGGTCAGAGCAAATAAGCACATCAGAATCCACGTCGTGGTCGATCTCGCCGAGTTCTCTGGCAGGGACGTGGTGCATGGCGGCGACGACTTTGGCCTTTGGTACCGCAGCTTGCACGCTGGCCGCTACCGACCCCCGTGGCGGCACCAGCGGCTGGAACTCGTGCGCCACCCGGGCCAGAGCGTTGCACATGGATACCACTACCTTGCCCGCCAGATACGACTCCACGGACTTCACGCTTGCGGCGGCGGCGTCCCAGGGCGTAGCCAACACCACCAGGTCACAGCCAGCCGCCACCTCGTTGTCACCGGAGTCGATCGGCAGACTTCGGCCTGCCCAGACTTCCAGAAGCTTGTCGCGCGCCTCCATAGCTCGGTACTTGGACCGTGACCCCAGCACCACCTCGAAGCCCACACTTGCCAGCCGGACAGCGAGGCCCCGACCAGCGGGGCCTGTTCCGCCCAGAATGCCAATGCGCATGGGGCCTAGGGTAGCTTGACGCCGATGGGCCTCTTAGCGAATAAACGACTACTGATTACCGGCGTGCTGACCGACGCCTCGCTGGCTTTCGCCGTGGCCCAGCTAGCCACCGAAGAAGGAGCGGAGCTAATCCTCACCGGCGCCGGGCGCGGCCTGCGACTCACCGAGCGCACCGCCCGCAAGCTAGACCCCACCCCCGATGTACTGGAACTCGACGTAACTCAGCCCGAGCACTTGGCCTCGTTGCGCCAGGCGCTGACCGAGCGTTGGGGCCGAGTGGACGGCGCACTTCACGCCATCGGCTTCGCCCCGCAGAACTGCCTAGGCGGCGACTTCATGGTCCCCGACTGGGACGACGTGTCGCTGTCGCTTCAGATTTCGGCGTACTCACTAAAGGCGCTGGCTGATGTGGTCACACCGCTCATGGACACCGGCGGTTCATTGGTGGCGCTGGACTTCGACGCCACGGTGGCTTGGCCGGTCTACGACTGGATGGGCGTCTCGAAGGCGGCGCTGGAGTCGGTGGCCCGCTATCTAGCACGCGATCTGGGGCCCCGGGGCATACGGGTAAACCTGGTGGCCGCCGGCCCGGTACGCACCATGGCAGCACGTTCGATCCCTGGCTTTGATGCGTTCGAGGAGGCTTGGACACAGCGCGCCCCGCTGGGTTGGGATGTCCAGGACGCCGGCCCGGTGGCCCGGGCATGCGTACTGCTGCTGTCGGACTGGCTGGACGCCACCACGGGAGAGATGCTGCACGTCGACGGCGGCTACCACGCCATCGGGGCCTGAACGCCTGCTGCGGGTGCAGCTAGGTGTGCAGGGCATGGAACCCTTCCGGGGCTCCATCGCCTAACCAACGCCGGGAGTCGGCTGTGGGGCGCTAGCTTCAGAACCGTGGCCACCTCACCGGCGCCAGATCTGATTTTAGAGCCACTCACGGGCAAGCCTCGGGCGGTTGAGGAATGGGTTACCACGTTTCATCTCGTGTTAGTGGCACTAGACCCTTTTACCTACGAGAGCGGCTGGATCCTGCCGACAGCCGGCAGGGTGATGGGCAACTTCTCCGGTGCCGACTGCCGGGTGGGCTGGCTGGTGTGTGGCACCCCCGATCAGGCGCGTCAGTTCCTGGGGCAATGGGCGGACCGCTTTTTGACCTTCACCGATCCGGATCGGGAGATGGTGCAAGGGCTAGGGCTTGAGCATCTGCCAGCCATCGTGCACCTAAACCACTCCCTAGGAGTGGTCGGTGCGGCCGAAGGTTGGAGCCCGAAGGCCTGGCGGACAGTAGCTAAAGGGTTGGCCAAGGCAATGAGTTGGAGCAAGCCCACCATCCCCGCCCGCGAGGACCCGGCCCCCTACGCCGGAACTCCTGCCGGCGGCTGAGGATCTCCGGCACGCCCGGTACCGTCACCCGAGGCGCTCATGGACTTCAGCTATACCGACACTCTCTCCGCTGGCCCCGATGACACCCCCTACCGGCTGCTGACCACCGACGGTGTGCAGCTAGTGGAGACGGCCGGGAGACGTTTCCTAGAGGTGGACGACGAAGCCATCCGCCTGCTGACCGCCGAGGCCATGCGTGACGTGGCCCACCTGCTGCGTCCAGGGCACCTGCAGCAACTGCGCAACATCCTGGACGATCCCGAAGCCTCGGCGAACGACCGCTTCGTGGCCACCGAGTTGCTGCGCAACGCCAACATCGCGGCCGGCGGGGTGCTGCCCGGCTGCCAGGACACCGGCACCGCCATCATCAAAGCCCAAAAGGGCCAACATGTCCTCACCTCCGGCGACGACCGAGTCGCCATCTCTCGAGGAGTCTTCGACACTTACCGCACCTCCAACCTGCGTTATTCGCAACTGGCCCCCCTGGAGATGTTCAAAGAGCAGAACACCGCCAACAACTTGCCGGCGGAGATCTCTATCGAGGCGGTGCCGGGTGAGCAATACAAGTTCCTGTTCCTGGCCAAGGGCGGCGGCTCGGCCAATAAGAGCTTCCTGTACCAGAAGACGCCGGCGCTGCTGAACCCCGACAGCCTCAGCGAGTTCCTAGACGCGGAGCTGCGCCAGATCGGCACCACCGCCTGTCCGCCATACCACCTAGCCGTGGTAATCGGCGGCACCTCAGCCGAGTACACCCTGCAGGTCGCCAAGCTGGCTTCAGCCCGCTATCTGGACCACCTCCCCAAGCAGGGTTCGCCCGGCGGCCGGGCCTTCCGGGATGTGGACTGGGAGGACCGAATCCTGCAAATGACACAGCAACTCGGCATTGGGGCGCAGTTCGGCGGCAAGTACTTCTGCCACGACGTGCGCGTGGTGCGCCTGGCCCGCCACGCCGCCTCCTGCCCGGTGGCTATTGCGGTGTCTTGCTCGGCGGACCGCCAAGTGCTGGGGCGCATCTCCGCTGACGGAGTCTTCTTAGAGGCCCTAGAAACCGACCCAGCCCGCTTCCTCCCCACCACCGGCGACGAGAGCCTTTCGACCGATGTCGTGGCTATAGACCTGAACCGACCGATGAGTGAGATCCAGGCAACTCTGTCCAAGCACCCCGTGCAAACCAGGGTGGCGTTGAGCGGCACGATGGTGGTGGCCCGTGACGCCGCCCATGCGCGCATCCGCGCGGCCATGGACGCCGGCGAGGAAATGCCGGAATACCTGCGCCGCTACCCCGTGTACTACGCCGGGCCGGCCAAGACCCCCAGCGGCTACGCCTCAGGCTCGTTCGGTCCTACCACGGCGGGGCGCATGGACAGCTACGTGGAGCAGTTCCAGGCCGCTGGTGGAAGCCTGGTCATGCTGGCCAAAGGCAACCGTTCTCGCGCCGTTGTCGACTCCTGTGCTCGCTACGGTGGGTTCTACTTGGGTTCCATCGGTGGCCCCGGTGCCCGCCTGGCCGCCGACTCGATCCGGGCGGTGGAGGTGCTCGACCACGCCGACTTAGGTATGGAAGCCGTCTGGCGTATCGAGGTGGAGGACTTCCCCGCCTTCATCGTCATCGACGACAAAGGCAACGACTTCTTTGCTCAGGTCTCCAAGCCGCTCAGAATCCGCCGCTGAGTAACCCCGCAGCTCACTAATCGGTCTCACTGCTCGGCCCAGTAAGGGGCGCGCAGCTTGTACTTCTGGAGTTTGCCGGTGGCGGTACGCGCCAGGGCGTCGCGGAACTCCACCGAGGTAGGGCACTTGTAGTGCGCCAGATTGGCCCGGCAGTGCCTAATGAGTTCATCGGCGGTGGCTTCGGCGTCGGAGGCCAGCACAACTAGAGCCTTGGGAGTCTCGCCCCAGCGCTCGTGGGGCACGCCGATCACCGCCACCTCAGCTACTGCCGGGTGGGCGAACAGGCAGTCCTCCACCTCAATCGATGAGACGTTCTCGCCGCCGCTGATAATCACATCCTTACGCCGGTCGGTCAGCACCAAATAGCCGTCGGCATCTAGGAAGCCCCCATCGCCGGTGCGGAACCAGCCCTCAGCCAGGGCTTCGTCGGTGGCCTCGGGCTGGCCCCAGTAGCCCTCCATGACGTGGTTACCCCTGGCCTGCACTTCCCCCTCGGCGGAGACCCGCAGCTTTACGCCCAGCGCTGGCGCGCCCTGGCGAACCAACCGCTCGGACCGCTCGGCCGCCGTCAGGTCGTCCCACTCGGGGCGTGCTCGGTTCATGGTGAGATAAGGCGCCGTCTCGGTTAGCCCGTATAGCTGCATGAACTCCCAGCCCAACTCCGTTTCCATACGCTCGATAGCCCTCCGGGGCGGAGGCGCCCCAGCCACCGTCATGCGGACCGTGCCCGAGCCGGGGATCGGCCCCGGCCAGTTAGCAGCAGCCGCCAAGACCGCAGCAACCACTGCCGGCGCCCCACACAAGTAGGTGACGCCGTGGCGTTCAACTCGCCGCAGGATCTCGGCGCCGTCGATCTTGCGAATCACTACCTGGCTAGCACCGGCACCACAAAGCGCGTACGGCATGCCCCAGCCGTTGCAGTGGAACATGGGCAGGGTGTGGAGGTATACGTCGCGATCGGTCACCCCAGCGTTCCAGCCGAAGGTGACAGCGTTGAGCCACAATGTGCGGTGAGTGACTTGCACCCCCTTGGGCCGCGCCGTGGTTCCGCTGGTGTAGTTGATAGCAGCAGTAGCGTCCTCGTCGGGCTCCCAGGGTCGCGGCTGGGCTGATTGGTCGGCGAACAGTGCTTCATCAGCCTCGGGACCGAGGATGAAGCGGTGTTCGCATTCCACTGAGGCCAGCTCGTCGGCTAGTTCTGGATCGATCAGCAGCAGCCGGGCTCCGCAATGGGACACGATGTACTGCACCTCAGCGGCCTTGAGACGGAAGTTCACCGGCACCGAGATGCGCCCCGCGGCGCTCACGCCCAGCATTACCGTTGCTAGACGAGCAGAGTTGTGAGACACGATGGCTACCCGTTCGCCCCAGTCGAGCCCTAAGCGATCCAAAGAGGCCGCCAGCGCCCGGGTGCGGGCCGCCAGTTCGCCGTAGCTAATGGTCCCCCAAGTTGGCGCTGGCTGGTTCGGCTCGTCGATCAGCGCAGGCCGGTCGGGGTACACGTGGGCCGCCCGATCCAGAAAATCTCCCACGGTCAACGGTACTTTCATACGCCCTCCCCGCTCGCAGCTGGCCTTGCAATCTAGCCTTCTGCTGGACTTCGCTGGACGAGAATCTGTGCCGGAACAATGAACCCAAAGACTCAGGAGCAACCATGACCCGCCAACCGATGGTGGCCGTCGAACCGGACTGCTGGCGCCGGTCAGCGCTTGCCGCAGCCGTTAGGGCCGGGGGCGGCACAGTGGTGCCAGCCAGCGAGGCGGAGGCGCTGATCTGGGCCGACCCCCAGAACCCCAAACTGCTGGGACCGGTGCTGGAGGCCGCACCGCAACTGCGCTGGATTCAACTCCCTTACGCGGGCATCGAGCCTTATCAAGGGTTGCTGGACAACGAACGCCGCTGGACCTGCGGCAAGGGTGTTTACGCCGAGCCGGTGGCGGAGTTGGCGCTGGGCATGCTGCTGGCTGGGATGCGCGGCCTTGCTACCTACTTGCCGGCCCGCCGCTGGTTAGGTCCCGAGGGTCGCAACCTGCGCGGCTCTGCGGTCACGATCCTCGGCGGCGGGGGCATCACCGCTGAGTTGTTGAAACTGCTAGAGCCATTCGACTGCAAGGTCACGGTTCTGCGCCGGCACCCCGCACAATATGTGGGCTCGCCGGGAGTAAACGTCGTCGGCCCGACTGCTCTGGCGGATTCGCTCGCCAGTGCGGACGCGGTAGTGGTGGCACTGGCGCTAACCGCCGAGACCCGTGGCATTATCGATGCCGCAGCTTTAGCGACCATGCCCCAGCACTGCTGGCTAGTAAACGTGGCCCGCGGTGAACACGTCGTGACCGACGATCTCGTGGCCGCGCTGGCGGCAGGGGAGATCTCCGGGGCTGCCCTGGATGTCACCGATCCGGAACCTCTGCCCGAAGGCCATCAGCTTTGGGAACTGCCAAACTGCATCATCACCCCACATGTGGGCAACACCCCTGAGATGGGACTCGAACTTTTGAACCGTCGGGTGACCGAGAACGTCCGCCGCTTCGCTTCAGACCAGCCACTTCTGGGACCGGTGCACCCCGCCCTCGGCTACTAGGCCAACCTCCAAGCCTCGTGGGACCGACTCAGGGCTCGGTCGGGTTTCGCAACTCCACCAGGCGGCTAGCACCGCCGTCGTGGCGGATAACCCGCAACGTCCGCCCGCCGACGATGTGCCGTGAGGGATCGAAGGAAGCTGAGTCATTCCACAACTCAACTTCCTGGAATTGTTCGATGTCGGCCGCCAGCACCTCGGGGGCCAGGCTTTCCGTGCGCAGGACGGAACGAATGAAGATCCAAAGAGCCTCCGCACCGGTGACGCCCCAGCCGACACGATCCTCCACCTCGGCCAAACCGCCGGGACCGTTGACCTGGCCACTGCTCTCTCGTTCTCGCCGCAGGTCGCCAGTGATGATCGAGGCGAAGTAGGCGTTCACCTGCGCGCTGGGATCGTCCCCAAAGGTGGAGGCCTCGGTGATAACCACCAGCGGCTCGACCCCAAAGACGCCGCGCTGCCAGGCGACTCCGTCAAGCGCTGCCGGCGCTAAGACCTGCGACTCCACGCCCGCCGAGCGGAGCAACTCAAACATTTGAATGCCACGTCCGGCGATAGCGGCACAGATGACCACCGCTGGGAAGCGAGAGGCTGGCGCCAGCGCGGCGGCAGTAGCCCGCGCTCCCAGAACTGCCTGGTCGGCGATCCACTGTCTGTCGAACGCCAGAGAGAACCCCACCGAACCACCGAGTTCGGCGAAACGTTGGTAGAAGCTGTCACACATCTGGCTGGCCTCGGCCCGGTCGCGCTCGATCAGGGCGGCCACCGACGCAATGCCCGCGTCGAAAGCGTAATCGGCAAGCGCCCGGCCGTAGGCAGCCGCGGGGGTACCCGCTGAAAACACCAGGGCTTGCCCCGCGGCCTCAGTCGGTGGAGGCTCGGGCCCACACGGCACAATCACCAGCACTGCTGCCTCGTGAGCTGCTTCGCGGACCGGGCGGTTGAAGTACGGGTCGCAGGAGGTGAAGAGCACAGAGACTCCCTGCTCCAAGAGCTGCCTTGCGGCTTCATAAGCCGTGTTGAGTTCGGAGTCGGAGTCTTCGAACAACAACTCCAGCGGCCTTCCCAGCAGGCCCCCCGAGGCGTTGACCTGCTGCACCGCGTAGCCCAGGGCGTCGAGCACCGGGCCGTCGTGGCCTGCCAGGCGGCCACCGGTGGCCATAATCACGCCGATTTTCACCGGTTCTGGCTCGGTATTGCTGGCTGATTGGCTCCTTGCAGGAGCGAGTAGCGATGAAGCTGTATCACCAGGACTCGTGGAGTCGGCCACGGTTACAGCTGTTTCGGCCTCCGGCACCCTGTTCCCACCCGAAGCGGGTTCGGCCGGCTGGTCGGAGCAAGCAGCGGCCACTAGCACCGCCGTCAGGACTACTAAGACCCCTAAGCGTCCGCGCACGCTACTTAGCTGTCGCGTTGGGGCCTCAGCTCCCCACTAGAGCGCGCAGCGACTGGCGCAGCGACCCGGCGGTGGCAACCACAGCCGAAGGCTCGTAGCCGCAGTGCGCCATACAGCTAGAGCAGCGCTCGTCGCGGCCGCGGCCGTAACGATCCCAGTCGGTCGTCTCGATCAACTCTTGGTACGTCTCGGCGTATCCGTCGGCCATGAGATAGCAGGGGCGCTGCCAACCGAAGACCGAATAGCTAGGAATCCCCCACGGGGTGCACTGGAAGTCCACCTTGCCTTCGAGAAAGTCCAGGAAAAGCGGCGAGTGGTTGAGGCGCCATTTCTTGCGGCGACCGTCGGCGAAGGCCTCGCGGAAGAGGCGATTAGTCTCGGCCACCTGCAGGAAGTGCTCTTGATCTGGGGCCTTCTCGTAGGCGTAGCCCGGTGAGACCATGAGCGAGTCCACGCCCAGATCGTCGTTCAGGAAGTCCAGCACCCCGCGCACCGATTCGGGGGTGTCGGAGTTGAAGAAGGTGCTGTTGGTGGTGACCCGAAAGCCGCGCCTCTTGGCCTCTCTGATCGCCTCGACTACCACGTCGAACACGCCTTCCCGAGCTACGGCAATGTCGTGGCGCTCTCGCAGACCATCCACATGCACGGCCCAGGAGAAGTAGGGCGAGGGCTTGAAGTTGTCCATCTTGCGTTGCAGCAGCACGCCGTTGGTGCAGAGATATACGAACCGCTTACGCTGGATGAGAGCCTCGGTGATCTCGGCGATCTGCGGGTGGAGCAATGGCTCGCCACCAGCGATGGAAACCATCGGCGCGCCGCATTCCTCCATTGCGCCGACGCATTCCTCCACGCTGAGGCGCTTGCGCAAGACCTCGGTGGGGTGCTGGATTTTGCCGCAGCCGGGACACTCCAGGTTGCAGGCAAACAGCGGCTCCATCTCCACGATAAGCGGGTACTTCTGACGGCCCCGGAGCTTGTTAGCCACCATGTAGGCGCCAACCCGGGCGGCCTGTCGCAGCGGGATGGCCATCAGGAACTACCTCCAGGGGCTGCTCTCACCAGCCCTCGACAACTGTCACGATTCGGTGCCTAGCTCGCACGATAGCCACGCGAGGAGCGCGTTCACTCAGCGGACGGCCAACTGTGTCACACCCTCGCGGGATACTGGTTTCGGCAACAGATCTCCCAACCGGGCCGTCAACGATAACCGCAGAACCCGAACAGCTGCCCTAGGGGGTGCATCTAGCTGCCGACCTACCCCTAACCAACCAAGGAGGCACCATGGCCGATCAACACGAAATGCAAGAACTGGCCCAAGCAAAACAAGACCTTACGAACGAAGAGCGCATACAGTTCGATCTCCAATTCGCCGCGTCTCGGAAAAACCCGACCTACGCGCTCATTTTCGGCATCTTCTGGGGCTTACTCGGCGTCGATCGGTTCTACATCGGCGACACCGGGCTCGGATTCGCCAAACTCTTTACGCTCGGCGGAGTAGTCATCTGGGCATTCATCGACCTTTTCCTGATCCAGCGAGCCGCGCGAGCCAAGAACTCAGAGACGATCCAACAGATCCGTGAGTCAATCCTGATGATGCGACCTGCCTGACCCCGACGGAACCCCGCCCTTGGTTATTCCCCGGAATGTCAAATCGCTATGCTCAAACGAGCCATCGAAGAAGGAGAGGTAGGGATGCGCGAACGAGCGATGCTCGTATCGATTAGGCACGGAGACGAATCCCTGATGGCTGAGATCTCCAAAATGATGACAGTGCTCTTTCAGGAGCTAGTCCCAGTAGAGCCCAGCAACCCCGCTGATCTGATCCGAGGAGCTTGGTTCGATGTCGGCAGGCACCTGCGGCATGCGATGAGTGAATATCCCATAGAACAAGCTATCGAGGATGCTAGAAGGGCGCCTGCACTGCCTAGAGCATGACTGAGCCATCGGCCCCGCGGTTCGAAGGCGACGCGCAACCGGAGGGTGAATCTTCAATCGAGGAAATCGACTAGCCGCGTACGCCTTTCTAGCCTTCTAACCTGGCTGTTTGGCTACGCAAGTTTCCTATTTGGTCTTCGGGCTCGCGGCCTTGGAGCGTCGCGGCTATCTGGGAGATGATTGTGATGGCGCGACACGCTCGCCGCGGTAGCGAGAACGAGACGAGTTCAGCGGTTGGCGTGTCGCAAACCACTCTGACCACGGCCAAAGGTGGCGGATCGGCCGCCAGCAACCACCACGACTCCATATCGGCGATTAGCGATCCGTCGGCGGCGAGACGGCTGCGACCCGGCCCGCGCACCGCTCGGGCTACCGAGGTAACCCCACCGCGCCGAGCGCCGATGCCCGCCTGCCCCAGCGCCACCCTTATGGTCTCCGCCTCCGGACCCCAAGCGGAGCGATCAGACCCGGGCCCGCGCACAGTGTCGGCCACGATCACGTCCCCCGGCACGAGCGAACTTTCTACAGCCCCCGCTAGACCCAACACGACAGCGCCAGGACGGTCACCTTCGGACAGCTGCCGGTCCGCGAACGCGGCGGCGCGGCGAGGCCCGCAACCGGTTCTCAGTACCGTCGCGCCAGAAGCGCCGCGCCGCGCTGCAGCCGCCTCGAGGCGCAGCGGGCACCAAAACTCCAGACTCACCTAGGTGACGCCTCCCCGACGGTGGCCCGCAGGAAGCGGCCCAGCGCCATGGTCGGAAAGACCTGCCGGTAAAGGTGGTAGTTGATGTAGAAGTAGCCCTGGAACCCCGTTCCGGTGTACTGAGGCTCGTCCCAAGTGCCGTCGGGCTGGCAGGTTCGGGCCAGCCACGCCACCCCGCGGCGGGTCGGCTCGCCGAACTCGTCGGCGGCCATAAGCGCCAGCAGAGCCCAGGCGGTCTGAGACGCCGTCGGGTCGCCGCGGCCTCGCCAACTGTCGGATTCGTATGACCGCAGATCCTCGCCCCAGCCTCCTTCGGGACCCTGAGTAGCGTGCAGCCAGCGCACGGCGCGGCGGATGCGTCGATCGCTGGGCGGCACCCCGACAGCGCGCAGCGCCGGCAGCACCGCACCCAGGCCGTAGAGGTGGTTCACACCCCAGCGCCCAAACCAGGATCCATCTTGCTCCTGGTCGAGCCAAAGCCAGTCCACCGCGCGCCGCAGACGCCTGGCGTCAGTGGGAATGTCAGTGTGTGCCCGCACCCAGCAGAGCATCTCCACCACGTGCGCGGTGACATCAGCGCTTGGCGGATCGATGACCTCGCCGAAGTCGCAGAAAGGCAACTGCTCACACAGGTGCCGCACGTTGTCGGCGTCGAAGGCGGCATAGCCCCCGTCGCTGCTCTGCATGCCCTCGGCCCAGGCAACAGCACGGGCGATCGCTGCGTTCGCCCGCTCGGAATCGGTGGCCTGGGCGTGGCCCAGCGCCAGCACCACCTCCGCAGTGTCATCCAGGTCGGGATAGTTGTCGTTGTGGAACTCGAACGCCCAGCCGCCCGGGGCCAACTCGGGGCGTCGGGCGGCCCAGTCGCCGCGTACCTGCACCTCCTCGTCTAAAAGCCAGTCCGCCGCGGCCACCATCGCCGGGTGGTCGCGGCGCAGCCCGGCGTCACCGAGGGCCACAGTTGCCAGCGCGGTGTCCCACACGGGGGACTGACAGCACTCCATCCAGCGCATATCCCCTTCGCGCACCTCGAAGCTCTCGAAGCAGGCCAGCGCCTTAGCCAGGATCGGGTGGTCCAGGGCGTAGCCCCGCAGATACAGCGCGATAATCGAATACACCCAGGGGGGTTGGATCCCGCCCCAGCAGCCATCGGCCTCCTGACGGCGGATGATCCACTGCTCGGCAAGCTTCATGGAGGTTTCCCTCAGCCTCCAAGGGGCCCGGTCGTGGAACTTGTGCAGCATCTTGTCGAAGCGCTGGAAACAGCCTGCGGCAGAAAAGATCGACCGGCGGACCTGCTCGGGCGGCACCGCGCCGGCGCGCAACTCCTCCAGGTCGAAACCCAGTTCTACCTGCGGCCGGTAAGTACCCACAATGGTGAGCGGCACGATCGTCTGGCGGGCCCAGCAAGCGAAGTCGTAGATGTTCAGCGGCACCCAGCGGGGCAGCAAGATCAACTCTGGCGCCATGGCGGGCAGATCCCGCCAAGACCACTGCCCGAACAGGGCCAGCCAGATGCGGGTGAACACCCGGGTGCTCTCCAGACCGCCTAGGTCGCGCACGAACTCCGCCGCCTTACGCATGTGGCTGGCATCGGGACTGTCGCCAGCTAGGCGCAACGCCACGTAAGCCTCCACGGCCAGCGACAAATCCGAGGGGCCGCCGTAGCGATTAGACCAACCCCCGTCGGGGGATTGCTTGGAGCGAATCCAGTTAGCAGTCAGAGCCAAGGTCTCCTCGTCGCCGATTCCCAGGAAAGCGCGCAGCATTAGATCCTCAGCCTCGATGGCCACGTTGGTCTCGAGGTCGCCCTTCCACCAGCCGGCAGAGTCCTGCAGTCCCAACAGCGCCTCGGCTGATCGACTCAACGCCTCAGCCGCCTCATGCTCTAGCTCACCCGCCCCCGCCGCCCGGGCGCGCCAGAGGTGGGGGACCAGGGAACCGCTACCGGCTGTCATGGCACACCTCCGTAAGTTCAGTCAACTCCCGGCCCTAATACTCCCGTTCAACAATGAACGCTGCCAACTCTTGCAACTCGGACGCCGCCGCAACGTCCAAGTCCACCGACGCCAACGCCGCCATGGCGTTATCCACACAGCGCCGTGCGGCAGCCCTGGTGACATCCCGGCCACCTAGCTCTTCGATGAGCTGCGCCACCTGCGCCAACTCCTCCTCATCTAGGTGCGCTCGGCTGTAGAACTCTGCGAGTTGGCTTGCCGCAGCATGTTCAGAGTTCAAGGCCACGGTGACCGGCAGCGACCGCTTGCGCTCCCGTAGGTCGTTGCCGACTGGCTTGCCGGTGACCTCGGGGCGGCCCCAGATGCCTAACAAGTCGTCGGCAGCCTGAAAGCCGCGACCAACTTCGTCGCCGTAGCGACGCAGCGCCTGCACCACTCCAACGGGCGCGTCAGCCAGGATGGCACCCACGGCGCTGGCGTGAGCCAACAGCGCCCCCGTCTTTAGCGAGATCATCTCCCAGCAGGCGGCAACGCTGACTTTGGGGCGTCGGTGCAGGGTCATGTCTTGTGATTGGCCTGCAATCATGGCGGCGTTGGCCCGGGACAGGTCGGCAGCTGCCGCGGCTCGGGCAGGTGTCGTCTCGCCCAGAAGCACATCGAACGCTAAAGCCATCACCGCGTCGCCGATGATGACAGCATTGTCGGTGCCGTAGACCTTCCAGACGGTGGGCCGGTGGCGTCGCTCGGCGTCGCCATCCACGATGTCGTCGTGGATAAGGGAGTAGTTGTGAATCAACTCCACCGCCACCGCGCCCGGGATGGCCACCTCGGGGGCTGCTCCTGCGGCCGCGGCCGACAACACGGCCAGGGTAGAGCGCACACCTTTGCCACCGGAGCCGCCCGGCAGCGGGTTGCCCTCAGCGTCGGTCCAACCAAAGTGGTAGCGCACCGCAACGGCCAGCTCGTCCGGCAGGCTGTCCACTGCCTCGAAAAGCGATGGCCGAACTACCTCTGTGGCCCACTCCAGCGCTGCGGGGGGATTTCGACTCATGCCGCTACCGCCGGCTGGGGCTTCGGCGAAGCTGCGCCAACGACATTGACGGCCAGCTGAGCCGCTTGTTGACCGCTGCGCACCGCTCCTTCCATGGTGGCTGGCCAGCCAGTGTCACACCAAGCGCCGGCTAAGAAGACACCCCCTAGGGCGGTGCGGGCGCTGGCCCGCAGAGCATGGGACCCGGGAATACCAGCGAAGGTGGCCGCCCGCTCGCGAGTCACCATAGATTCGGTGATGCGGGCATAGGCGGCGGGCGGAATCAGACGGGCCACCTCGGCTCCGAAGTGCTCCACGAGATCTGCCGAACGGCGCCCGATGTAGCGCTCTGCCGCCGAAAGCGAGATCGTGAGACACTGGCGCCCGTCATTCAGACCCCCGGCGGCGGTGTGATCAAAAATGAACTCCACATCGCTGTCTACCCCCGCAGCCAACGGCAACTCTGTCACTGGGCGGTCATACACCAGGTGTACGTTCACAATCGGCGACGTACCCAGCTGGTTTAGGCGCTCCTGGTTCGCCACGCTGCCTGGCGGCAGCAGCGCAGCGGCAGCATCGTGCGGCACTGCTAGCACGACCGCGTCGGCCTCCAGCGTCCCGCTGTCGAGTTCGACTACGGGACGCCCCGAGGGCCCGCCGCGCACCCCCCGTACCGCCGCGCTCGTGCGCACTTCGGCTCCAGCAGCCTCCAAAGCTCGACGAGCGGCATCGCCGTGCAAGACCGACAGCGGCACAGTCGCCCAGCCGATGTCAGCGGCGTCAGCACGACTCAGCAGCCCGGTTCGAAACACCATGGCCGCCAGCTTCAGCGACGCCTCGGCCGCCGGGACGTTCACCGTCGGCAAAACGATTAGATCCCAAAAGGCGGCGATGGTGGCAGCGTCTTGGCCTCGGTCGGCCAGCCAGGCCCCAAAGGTCAACCTGTCGAGGGTGGCATCGTTAGGGTTCAGTCGGCGTAGCGCTAGCGCGGCACGCATAACAGCCAGCCGGCGTCGGCGGCTCAGATGCGGGTAGGTAGCCACGGCCGCTAGCAGGTGCAGCGGCGCGGGGCCTGCGGTACGTCTGATGGCCCCGGCCCGCCCACCTGGACGCAACACCGGAACCTCCAGCCGGCGCTGCATACACACATTCCCGCCAGATCCGATCCGCTCCAGAAATCCCCGGTAAGCCTCGCAGCAGCGCATGAAAACGTGCTGACCATTGTCAAAGGAGATGCCGCGGCGTTCGAAAGACCAGGTGGCCCCGCCCAGGCGCGGCCGCCGCTCTAGCAGCGTGACCGACGCTGCGCCGTCGACCGCCCAGACGGCAGCAGCCAGGCCGGCGAGGCCCCCGCCGACCACCACGATCCGGGCGCCGGCGATGCCAGGCCGCTCTATCACGGCCGCAGCCCCGCGCCGCTGCGCAGCGCCACTAGGGCCTTCTGAGGCCCGGGGAGGCGGACGCGCATGCTGAGCAGCCTCTCGGGATGCGCCAGGATGCGCTGAAGTAGCCGGCGGTAGATGCCCGCCATGGCCGCGGTGCAAGCCCGGCTGCGATGGTCTAAGTGATCTAGCAGTAAAAGTCCCCGCTCGAACCAGGTCAAAGCCTGCTCGCCGACATGGCGCACCAGAGCGGCGGTCCCCTCGGTCGGAGCCCACTCTCCGGGCCGGACACCGAAGCGGGCCCGGTCCTCCTCGGGCAGGTAGATGCGCCCCATTCCGTGGTCCTCGATAATGTCGCGCAACATGTTGGTGAGCTGCAGCGCCACGCCCAGTTCGTCGGCCAGGCGAACCGGTTCGCCATCTACGACAACACCCGGGGTAGCCGCTCGGGCACCCTTAGTGCCGAATACCCCCAGGGATAACCGACCCACCGATCCGGCCACCAGGCGGCAGTAGCGCACCGTGTCCTCCATGGTCTCATAGCGGGCGCCGATCACGTCCTGTCGGCAACCCTCGACGATCTCGTGCAGCACGCCCAGCGGGATCGGATAGCGATCGGCGGCGTCGGCGAGAGCTACGAACACGGCATCTGTCGGGTGGGCCAGCTCGCCGGCCTCTAAGGCACTAATGGAGGCGTCCAACTCTCCGAGCGATGCCAGCTTGCGGTGGGCCGGCCAGTCGCCGTCACCCACATCGTCGATCCGTCGGGCCATGGCGTAAAGGGCCGCCATCGACCGGCGCTTGGGCGCCGGCAGCAGGCGAATGCCGTAAGCGAAGTTGCGCGCCTGCGACCAAGTGATCTCCTCGCAGCGGCGATACGCCTGCTCGGCGGTGAGTGCCGTCACGGAAGGCCCTGGCGTCACGCAGATTGGAAGTACAACGGCAAGAAGCAGCGCAGCAGGCCTCCAGCACCGGCGGTCCGCTTGGCGCTCAGAACCTCGCATTCCGCCTGCTGAATGGCGTCCAGACCGGCCAGGCCGCCCGCTACAAAGCCAGCAATGGCTAGGCGCGCGAAGCCCCCAAGCGAAGCCACCAACGTCCTGCCGGGAGCTAACAGTTCCCGCGCCCGGCCACACTCGAATGCCACCAACTCGCGCAGTGGGCCTCCAGCCACTGGAGCTAACAGGTCGGCAGGCGTGCAGTCGAAACGCTCCATGTCTTCTATTGGCAGATAGAAACGCCCGGCTGCGGCATCCTCGCCCAAATCCTGCAGATGCTCCAGCACTTGCAGGCCGCTGCACACGGAATCGGAAGCAGCCCGACGCGGCGCAGTCGACACCTCGAAAATAGCTAACACCAAGCGCCCGACCGGGGTGGCCGACAGCTCGCAATACTTCATTAGCTCGTCCCAGTCGGCGTAACTGTGCTTGGTCTGGTCTAAGCGGTTGGCTGCCAGCAGCTGGTCAAAAGGTGAGCGTGGGATGTCGAAGTCGTTGACTGTTACCGCTAGGCGTTTAAACACCGGGTGGCGTGGCGTGCCCTTGTAGAGGCTATCGATCTGCTGATCCAGCCAGTCCAGCGCAACTGAGCGGTCACCGGGATACTCATCGCCCAGGTTGTCAACCAGCCGGGCGTAGCCATAGACCGCTTTGAGGTGATTACGCAGCCGACGCGGCAGAACCGCCAGCGCCACGGGGAAGTTCTCGCCCGAGGCTCGTGCCATGACGGCATCGATGTCGGCGAACCGCTCGATGGCCTCGATGGCCTCATCTGAGATTGGCCTCGGGCGCTTAGCCGGCCCGACGCCGTTAGAACTCAGTTCGCCGGCCACGGCTGCTCCAGCTGAACGGGTCGCACCGTTAGGAGCTCCTCTCTACTATTCCGCGCAGCCTAAAGCTACAAAATTACTGATATGTAGCAAGAACCCTTGGCCCGGAGGTAGCCCTTGAGCGCATCCCCGCCCGCCGATGCGGCCGACGCCCGTCGTGGTTGGGACCGCAAGATCCTCGTCTTGGCGATCCCCGCCTTCGGGGCGCTGGTGTCAGAGCCGTTGTACCTGCTGGTGGACACAGCAGTAGTCGGACACTTAGGCACACCACAACTCGGGGGCCTGGCGCTGGCCGGGCAGCTGCTATGGAGTGTCTACGCCTTTTTCATCTTCCTGGCCTACGGCACCACTGCTGCGGTAGCGCGCCTAGTGGGGGCCGGCCAGGAAGCCGACGCCGCCCGTTGGGGGCTGCAGGCTTTGCTGTTGGCGCTGGTGGTTGGGGTGGCTGCCGGTGGAGCGCTATACGGCCTGGCGGACCCGCTGCTGGTGCTGCTGGGCGGCGAAGGGGAAGTGCTGGCACAAGCCCGCATCTACCTGCACATAAGCCTGGCCGGGATGCCGGCCATGATGATCACCCTGGCTGGCGTGGGCTTTCTGCGGGGCACTCTGGACATGGCCCGCCCACTCAAGGTGGCCGTGTTTACCGCGGCGGGCAACCTGATTTTGGAGCTGTTCCTGATCTACGGGTTGGGGTTCGGCATCGGCGCCTCAGCCACCTCGACGGTGATAGCCCAATGGGCTGGCGCGGTGATGTACGTCTACTGGGTGCTGCGGGCCGCCCGCCCGCATGTAAACAGTTTGCGGCCCGATCCTGCGGTGTTGAGTCGGCTGCTGAGCGCTGGCGGCGCTCTGGCCACCCGCACCGGCGCCCTCCAAGGTGCTTTCGTGGTAGCCACTGCGGTTGCCGCCCGCACCGGCCTTGCCGACCTGGGGGCACACCAGATTGTCGACCAACTTTTCGACTTCACGGCGATAGCGCTGGACGCCCTGGCCATCGCCGCCCAAGGCTTGATCGGCACGCTGCTAGGCGCCGGCGACGCCGCTGGAGCCCGCAGCGTGGGGCGCCGCGTCAACTGGTGGGGGCTGGTGTTTGGGCTGCTGACAGCGGCTCTGGCGGTGGGGTTGCATCCCGTGCTGCCGCGGCTGTTCAGCAACGACGCTGCGGTGGTGTCTTTAGCGGGGTTCCTGATGCTGCACCTAGCGCTGATGCTGCCGATCAACGGCTTGGTCTTCGCCCTCGACGGGGTGTTGATCGGCGCCGGAGATCTGCGCTACCTGGCCGCCGCCATGGTGGCTGCCACTGGGGTCTTCGTGCCCCTAGCGGTGGGCGTGCGCCTCGCCGATGCTGGCATCGGCTGGCTTTGGGGAGCACTGGTGGTCTTCATGGTGGCCCGGCTAGCGGGCGTGGGGTTGCGCTTTATAGACGGACGCTGGGTACGCCTCGGGGGTTCTTCATAAACCCGTGAGGTTTGAAGTCGAGGTGATCATCGTTTCTACGGTCACATCCTTGCTTCGGCTGGGTTTGGGTAGCGTGAGTGGCATGAGCAGACCGCAAACCGAGACAGCTGGGGCGTTGCCTCCGCCGGCTCCTGCTCAGCGCCCCACAATTCAGAAGACGAATAGGCCGCGCTTGTCTACGGTGGCCGGCGTGTTGGCAGCCTTAGCTGAGGACAAAGGCCCGCGTCGCGATCGGATAATTCTGCAGTTCATCAAGTGTTGGAACAGGTGGCCGCAGCACCGCGAGGAGATGCTTGTCACCTCCGTCCCGCTGCACGGCGACCCGTTTGACGTAGCCGCCACTTGTGTGGTCGTGCACGCGTTGTGCGAACGCGACGGATTTGATATTCCGCCGTGGGTGGAGGGCACGGGGATTTCCCCGCCTAAAACAATTTCCGGCAGAGACATCAAGGACGAGTTCACGCGGTACGTCGTTTCTCGATCCCCTGAGGTCTGCGAGACGTACGGCGTGTTCTTTGAAATCGAGACGTTAGACCGGTGAGCGACCCTCTAGAAGCCGCGGCTTTTAAAGAGGGGACGATTTTCGCCCCAGACTTTTTTGTTCTGTACTCTGCGTTGGACGCGGAACTGGCAAGGGGCCCTATTGTTGAGATAGTGATCGTCGGCGGAGCGGCTGTTATACCGCAGTGGAGGCATCGTGGCACCGACGATGTTGATGTCATCTCAAAGTCCCTGACGCCGGAAGTGCGAGAAGCTATTGCGCAGGTTGGGCGAAAGCACGGGGTTGAGGAAAACTGGCTTAACGACGCCGCTAGAATATCTGTACCGAAATTGGATCCTGATCTGACAATTCTTTACCAAGGCAACCGTCTTTGGGTCTACGCGCCAGACAACGAGTACCTATTAGCGACCAAACTATTTGCAGCAAGAGAGACCGACGTCGAAGATGCGTGCCTTCTCGCCCAGAACACCGGGATAACTGACCTCGGAGACATGCTATATCTGCTCCAGCGTGCGTGGCCCAGCCATCTCTTAGAACCCAAGCACAGGTACTTCGCTCAATCTATCACTAAAGAACTGGCAGAAACGTCGCCCAGTACTTAGAGGTCGGTGACCGGCTTCTAATCCAACGTCGCGTCAAACATATCTATCGGTAGGTCATCTAGTTGGGGCTCGCTTTGGAGTCGTTCTAATTCCGCCAGTACCAGCTCCAACTCTCTCTGATGTCCCGAGCGGCGGGCTACGGCTATACGACGCTGGTAACACTGGTCACAGTTCGGTGTGAACACCAGCCCTCGAAGCGCAGCCCAGCGTGCCACCTCCACTCGATCCAACTCCAGAGCCAAATCGGCCAGCCTGTGAGCCGTGCTGTCCACTAGGAACTCCACATGGCCGCGCCACGAGGCGTCAACCCAGGAGAACGTTCCGCCTGTCCCACCACTGAACGGCGCGCCCCGCACCAGCCAGAGCGCCGCTCGCAGACACTCCAGGGCCTGCTGCGGTGGCACCCGCTCGGCGAGGCTTAGCCAAGCGGCGAACCGCTCTAGGTCGGTAGTCACCTCCGGTGAGATCCGGTAAACGCCCTCGGTGCCCACGTAGGGAAGGTAGGGGTCACCCTCAGTGTCATAGCCCAAACAGAGGCGTGCCCGTGACACCACGTTGGCAAACGCTTTCGAAGTTGGAGGCGACTCACTGCGACGCCAGAGCCAGTAGCGGAGCGTGTCAGCAGTCGCTCCATCCCGATGTAGAGCCAAGTAACACACCAGGTCAAGCGCCCGTTGCGAAGTGAACGGCGCCGCAGCGCCAACCGCCTGCACCACGCCTAGTACTTGCAACTCCACCGGCCCAGGGGAGGCTCCCTCAACGGCCTGAGGGAGTTGAGCGTCGGGGGCCTCGTCCGCCCAGCCGAAGCCCACGATGCCCGGACAGGGAGCCAACACGGTCGGGGCGTCGAGCAACGGATGGTCGAGCAACGGTGCATCGAGCAAACTCGTAGGCCGGCCGTTTATTTGACTCTCGACTGCGAGCCCTGCCGTCGAGCCGCCTTTCGGATCGTGGACTGTCAAGCTGTCTGTCATCTCCGCGGTCTCTTCCAACAGGACCAACCTTGACAGCCGCTGGCGTTGCAGCTGCCTCGAAGCTGGCAGCCTCGGAGGATCCTCCAGTTGCAAATCGACTCCTACGGGCTCCCAGCGGAGCCGCCGGGCAGAGACCCACAACTTCCAACCCGCTTCCGCTGGCTGCGAACCAGACCTCGGGCCCAGAAGGCGGCCGGGCCAAGCCGCTACCAGCGCTAGTCCGGGACCGGCCAGCCTTCTCAGATGTGCCAGAGTTCGGGGATCATGGCCGTGGGGATCGATAATCACCAACGGGCGCGGCAGTCCAGACAAGCCGTGCCGACGCTGCTCGGGTAACGGACCTTGCTTAGCTGTCACCAGATCGAGCCGCTTACGCTGTTGCTTAGCTTCGCTCAAGACACCACCGAGAGACCGCACGATTCGGACATCAGCCAGAGCATCAAGTTCCCAGGCACAACCCACGCAGACGACTCTCGGGCAACCTAAGTGCCAGTTAGAAGCAAGCTCACCAGCAAGAGACTCGGAAAAGGCCACGATGTTCGAACGCTCCCCGATGAGTTCGACAGCGGCCAACTCCTCCAGATTGACCATCACTTTCGAGCCTCCTGAAGCAACTCGACCGATAGACACCATTAGCGGCCAAGGCACACTCAGGTCACGCTGGCCTTTAGGAGATCCATTTACCGTCGCAATGTCGGCCGCGTCGATAATCCAGCTGAGGCCGTCGTCGATGACCGTGAAGCCATCGGCTGGTTCGGTTCGGGCCTTGCTCAGAAGCAAGCCGATTTGCTTCGCTGAGACGGTGACGGCAATGACGCTGGGAAGTGGTCGCCCATACAAGCGGCTAGGCAAACCGGCCATCAGTTCAGCCAGCATGCAATTCAATCAGCACGCAGTTCAACCAGAACTTCAGGTATCGCCGTGGTTGCCGCTTTATTGAAGCCCTGAAGAAGTGGCTCTACCGAAGACGCAAGCGCCATCCCGGATGGATGAGATTCGGGTCGCGTAGTGTTCCGCCACCGGCCAACTCTCCGGCGTTCAGCTCGAAAATCTCCGGCCAACGCAGCGGATCACCTAAATGCTCCTCGGCTAGTTGCCAAAGCGAGTCTCCTGGCTTCACCACGATCCAGCTTGCCCCTTCGGGTTCATTCGCCGCTTCAATGACTTCTGCAACTTCTGCGTTCACTGCAAGCTGATCGGTTGACACTGGTTCGACCACTTCGACCACAAGCAGTGCCTGCTCGGTGTCGGCTGCATTTACTGATTCAGTCACTGCAGGTTGATCGATAATCACTGTCTCGGCTGTCACTGTCTCGGCCCGCGCTAGTGCCTGCTCGGCTGCCGGCAGAGTTCCCTCAACCCGATCCTGAGAAATAGGCAACCCGAGCACCGGAGGCTTTGCCACCTGAGCCTGTGGTTCGCCAGCAGATCCGCTAACAGAAAGATCAACTTGTGGAGGAATGGGCAACTCCAGTACTGGTGGCGGGGGAACAGTCACGACTTCAGTGGCGGACAGAGACAACCCTGCTTTAGCAGAAAGCGGATCGGTCTCGTCATCTGCTGGGGTTGCTAGCAGTGACCCGTTGACTTTTGCGTCTGAGGTTCTGCCTTCGCTGAGCGGAACTGCAATATCCATAAATGACGCGGTGGAGGCCACTGCCGGCTGCGCCAACACCCCGATGGTGCCTGCGGCGGTCACTACTACCGCTATGAGGCGCATAACGAGCGGCTGCATGCCCAGCCCGCGCAGTGGCAATCGCCAGGCCGCCCGGCCCCCGCAGGCGGCCCGAATCTCAACGGTGAGCGAGACCACAACCTGCGACCACCAAATCCAGACAGTCACAGCGACAACGCCGCTTGCCACCCCCGGCGGCAGCGTGGCGGATTCAACCGCCTCGACCACCGAGGACCATGCCGGCACCTCAGCCGGCAGCGGATTTCCAACCAGCTGTAGCAGCAAGACCGGCACACCAACTAGAAACAGCCCTAGAGCAGCACACGCCCCCAGGCCTGAAACCACTGCACGAACCCTACGTAACATCACTTTCACCTCTCTTGTTGTCGGAACCTGAGGCCGGCCAGACCGGCAACACCCGCCTAAGCGGAAAACAGCGCGGATATTGGGCGCAGACACCAACCATCAGCGGCCGGCACTCACCCCCCAGATAGCCCGCGCCTCTTCTGCAGCGTTGACCTGCACAGTCCCTAATCCCAGGCCCAGCAGGCGTACGCCTACCTCACGGCTCAGCGAGACCGCGGCACGGTCGCCTACCACGGTGACCTCCGCAGCCAAACCCGATCGGCCGGCGTAAGCCCTAGCGGCAGCAACCGCCGCCGAAGGATCCAGGCGAACCGTTCCCGTCAGCCGGTACGCGTTCACATCGATTTCCTGCACCGCGGCCCGTGCGGCCTGGCGCGCCAGGTCTGACAGCGCCCGGCGCTGGCCGCGTAACTCCGCCGAGTCGATTACAACCCCGACAATTAGCAGGAAAGCCACGAAAAGCACTGCCACGAACAGGCTGATTACCCCCGTATCCCGTTGCTCTGCGACTCTGCGCATCAGACCCCGCCTCGGCGCCGGTCGACCACCTCGATCGCGCTAGCTTCAAGCGACACCGATCCGGGTAGACCCAACAGCGTGAGATCCTCCAGCCTGCTGCGACAGTTGATCTCAACGGTTACCGAACCTCCCGGCCGCAGAGCCGAGACATCGGTAGTAATGCTGAAGTCACTGCAGCGGACCCGCTGCCCTTGCAGTGTCGCCCTGGCCACCTGCTCGGCGGCAGCGGTGGCAGCCGCCGGGTGCTGGCGCAGCGAAGCCGCCCGAGCTGCTTCTGCTGCAACATCGCGCATTTCACCTCGCGTCTGACCCAACCGCCAGGCAGCGGCTAGGAGCATGAGCGCTCCCAGCACGCCGACAACTACCAGCGCAAACTCCAAGGACAACACTCCTCTTTGGCCCTCAGAGCGTCTAGGTGACTTCATCATCTCCGGCTTCCATCTCTGGCTTTATCTCCGGCCCTGGGGGATGAACCGCTCCACTGGCCCCTGGGCTCGATGACTAACCGTCACCGGCAGACCAGGCACGATTTGAGGTGAGGTGGCCGAAACGGTGACCACCACTTCGCCAGCTGTGCCAGCCACCTCCACGGTGAGATCTCGCACGAGCCGCTCGTCGGCCACCACCTCCCTGGCCAGATCCTGCGGCGAGAAGTCCGCTCCGCTAGCCAGTTGGGCAGCCTCTAGCACGGCGTCGGCCGCGTCGGTCACTGCCAGCGAAGCGTTGAACACCAAGCCGAAGTGGATCACGCTCATGACGAGCGCCAAGAGGGCTCCGTACAACAGCACGAACTCGGTCGTAACCGCGCCGGACTCCTCGGCGGCGGCGTCGGGCAGAGCCCTCGCTGGCACTCTGGATCTCACACGCTTATTCCGGTTGGCATCGCCGGCCAGGTAGTTCAGAGCTTCGTAGTGTTTACGTTGACCTCATGGGGAATCTTGCTGGCGACTCCAGAGGTGAGGTTGCGCACCACGCTCACTACCACGATTGCTAGGGCAGCCACGCCGGCTACCAGCAGCGCCCACTCGGTTGTGGTGAGGCCACGCTGGTCGTGACGTAACTTCTCTTTGATGTCGCTGGCTGTGATCGTCAACCAGATCCAACCGCGGATGGATATTTCCTGCATGGCTTACTCCTTCTATTGTTGGGTGTTGGGCTGTTGTTGGGTGTTGGGCTGTATGGGGATGTAGTGGTGTTTCTGCGGCGCCAAAGCCCTCGCCGGGCCCGAAATACATGTCGTGGCCGGGGCTGCTCACAACATTTCCATCAGTGAGCTGAGCGCCGGATAGCCGACGAACATGACGAAAGCGATAGCCACCACCACCGTGGGCACCGCCATGCGTTCGGTAGTGGCGTCGGCCTTCATTCGGGCATTGGCCAACTCGAGGGCGTTGAGCATCTCGGCCTTACACGTCAGAGAGTCGGCGGGGCTGGCACCCTGCTCGGCGGTTAGGCGAATCGTGGCAGCTAACTCCTCGATATCGGCCACCCCGATCTCGGTCGCTAAGCGCTGGAATCCCGCCGAGGGAGGCCGACCGTTGACCCGGCTCCAGTCCATCGCCGCCTTCAACTCGTCGAACGCCCAGCCGTTGCCGACCGCAGCAGCCTGATACAGCGCCCCGTCGCTGTGGCTCCCGCCCGCCACAAGGATCTTGACGAGATCCATGTAGGCGCCGAACGCCCGCAGGAACTGCTCCCTGCGCTCGGCCGCCCGCTTGCGCAGCGACCCGTCAACGCCTACGTAGCCGCCCAGCATCCCCACTGCGACTAGCAAGAGCACAACCCACAACGCCGGAGCTAAGCCCGCCAGGCGCGCCAGATAGCCGGCTACACCCAACACACCGCCTGCCGCCAGCGCTCCCACCATCTTGGCGAAGGCGTGCTGGGCTGGACTGCGACCCAAGATCCGCAGATCTGCCGCCAGGTTGTTGAGGTCTAACCCAAGCGATTCCACAACGTGCAGTGAGCGCGCTTCGGCCTGGCCACGCCAACCGCCAGACAAACTGCCAGCGTCGTCTGTAGCTAGCCTTTGAGTGGGCTGGTGGTGCTGGCTAATCGCCCGCATAAGCGGCACTTGGCGCCGCATCAGACCGCGGCCCACCAACCAGACGCCCGCACCGAGCAGTGCCCCAATCAACGCGGTCATCGCCCCAGCCTCGTCATCCCGGGCGCCGCCGGGTCGAAATAGCGCTCGGGGGACTGCACCCGGCCCAGGCGAGCCAGAAGCCAGAACCCGCCGAGGAACACACAGCCAATACCGGTCAGCACAATCTGGCCCTGGAGGCTGTCGTAGGGCGCCAGATAGCCCCGGTCCACCAGGTATAGCCCGCCGGCCATCACCGCCGTGGTTCCCACTATCAATCGCGCCGAAGTGCGGTAGCGCGCCCGGGCAGCGTCGGCCTCTATAACTAAACGGCTTTCGGCCCTTACAACCTGCGCCTGTGAACGGAGCAGTGAGACCAAGTCCTGCGCTCCCTGGACCGAAGCCAGGATCAGTGAAGCTGCGACTTTGTCCACCGCCGGATGGGCCACATCTTTGGCGAATGCCAGCAAGGCCTCGGGCAGGGGACGCACCTCTAATCTGCTAGCCAGTTCCTGCACGTTCTGACGGATGGCAGCCGGTGCTACGGACGCCGAGCCGACTATCGCTCGCTCGATACCACCGCCAGCAGCCAAGATGGCGTAGAGCATCTCGATCCAACCGGCGATGGCGTCACCGCGCTCGCTGATAGTACGTAAGCCCTTGTTCTTGCCGAACTGTCCGCCCAGCAGCAGGATTCCCAGCGCCACGAGTGCTCCGGCGCTAAACCACCCGGTGAGGGTGAAGATCAAAATCCCTGCCACAACTCCGATTGAGCCGCGCCGCAGCGCCGCCAATGAGGCCGCAGTCCCCGTGCTGATGCGCTGCGCGGCACCCCAGCCGGGCCGGGGCACCATCGGACGACCGCGCAGCCCGGCTAATAGCAGCCACAGGCCCAGGCCCCCCAGCGCCCCGCAGCCGAGGATTAGCAGCCGACTCATCGATCCCACCAGCCTTCGGAGCGGTTCAGCAACGAGGCGTCGAAACCGGCTTCGACTAGCCGCCTGAGCGTCGGCTCTACTCGTAGCGGCTCGCCTGAGGGCACCGCCCAACCCGCCGGCGAGGGGCACCAGATCTCGTTGGACAACACGTGGGTGTCAGTAGAGCCGACTACCTCTCGGATGCTGGTGACCCGCCTAGTTCCGCCGATCACTTCAACGTGCACGACGAAGTCCACCGCCGAGCCCACCAGCCGATAGGTGAACGAGCGTGAGAACTGCTGGGGAGTAAGCGAGGCGTACATGGTGAGACGCTCGAAGGCCTCAGAGGTGCTGTTGGCGTGAATGGTGCAGAGTGAGCCGTCCTGGCCCGAGGTCATGGCCAGCAACATCCCCAACACCTCGGGACCGCGCACCTCCCCCACGACTATGCGATCCGCGTGCATCCGCAAACACTCCCGTAGCAGCGACTCCAGCGGGAACGCTCCTGCACCTTCCACGTTGGGCGCCCGGGCCTCTAAGACGCCAATGTCTGGATGCAACTCTGCGTAGTGGTGCAGACCTAACTCCAACTCATCTTCGACGGTAATGATCCGCTCGTGTGAGGGGACCTCGTTCAGCAGGCTCCGCACGAGAGTCGTCTTGCCGGTACCCATCCCGCCGCACACCACGATGTTGAATCCCCCACGCACCGCGGCGGAGAAGAACGATTCGATAGCGCGGTCGAACATGCCCGCGGCCCGCAGCTGGGCTAGGCGCGCTAGGTCAGCATCGTGCAGCCGGATAGTCACCATCGGCACCAACGAGACGGCCATAACCGCGTGCAGCCGACCTCCGTTAGGTAGACGCATGTTCAGCACCGGCGAGGACACGTCGAAGCGACGCCCGCTGCGATCTAACGTGGCCCCAACCCAGCGGATCTGCTCTATGAGTTCGTCGTTGCTGGCAGCCACCGGCTCCCCCCGGCGCTTATTGCCGCGGCGATCCACTAGCCAAACATCGTCGCAACCGTTGATGTGGACATCGGTTAGGTCGGGATTATTAAGGAACTTCTCCCATGGCCCGGTGCCGAAGGCATAAGCCAGGGCCATGCCCGCTAGTCGTTCCTCAGCCGCGGCGCCCAGCATGGGGGTTCCGGCTGCCAGACGCTGTTGAGCATCGGCAAGTAACCAGGTGCTTATGACTTCTCGGGCCCGCTCACGGCGATCGGAATCCTCCGGCCGCCGTCCCGCCCGGTTCTCCTGGGACACCCAAGCGGCCAACTCGCTGCGCAAATACTCCAGTAGGTCCTCCAACATTCCCTCGGAGAGTTGCCCCGGCGCCTCAAGCAGTTCGACAGACGTTGACTGCCGGGGTTCCCGACCAGGCCCGGCCTGCTGCTCGCTCATACCTTCACCGAGTGGCATGGCGCCGGCGTGGTGCCCATCGAGGAGAGATTCACCAGCGATTCAGTCACAGGTCGCACTGTTCGTCCCAGCGGCGACCTTCGCAGCGCCCGCTCACGTCCCGTCTCGCTGGCCAACCCTGCTGCCCCGCGGGCGTCGCTGGCCACCTCGCCTAACACCCAAGCACGCTCACCGGTCGTCTGGCGCAGCGCAGCGTCGATCTCGGCGGTGGGGTAAGGGCCGTCGCCGGCCACCACCGCCACCACCGCCCGCTTTGCCGCTAACCCAGGTGCCCGATCTAACAGCACGGCGAGGCTCTCGAATCGGGGGCGCACCAGCACGACGGTGAAATCCGCCTGAGGGCAGAGGCGCGCGGCCGGGCCTTCGCTGCGTAGCCGGCCAACATCGATCAGTAGGTCGGTATCGACGAGACTCTGACTCAGTATCTCGAAGTCCAACTGCTCTACCGCCGCCCCCGTAGAAGCGCCACCTGGAGCCACCAACACCGGCGGGCCATCGGGCAGACGCTGGCAGGCCGACCAGAATGCCGTCGGGCTGATGCCATGGCGTGACGCAGCAGCGAAGCTGACGAGGCTGGGGGCATCAGGGTGCAGCCCGAAGCGGGCGGCGATGCTGCCGCCGTCGATATCGGCCTCGATGAGGGCCAGGCGACGGTGACGCGGCCACTGGTAGCCAACGCAGGTCAGCAAGGTTGTGGTGCCCGGGGCATCCTTGAGTGAACCGAAGACGATCAAGCTCACGAAGCCACCTCGGCGAGGCGCGGGCCAGCTTCAGCGGCCGCTGCCACACGCGGCACTAAAGCTCTCGGTACTAGCAACGAAACGAGCGCGTCGCTGCCTTCCCCCGACCCCAGCCAGAGGACGTCAAACACCTCCGCCGCAGCTACTACTACCGGGTCTTCCCAGCCGACCAGCGGCTCGGTGGTGACTAAATCCACGACATCGCCGACCGAAAGAGAACTCACCGGGTAGCTCCCGGCTCCGAGTCGTAAGCCCACTACCGCGAACTCATCAGGGATGACCGAGCGGACTTGCAGCAGCGAGCTACTGACAAAACCGCCGACGGGGACATCGAAGGCCACAGTCCGCCCCACTACCTCGCCAGCGGCGGATGCCTCCACTACATCCACCGGAGTGTCGCTGTCGATGCTGGCAACGCTGAGATCGCTCGGGGCAACCTGCTGACCTCTGGCCACATCGTTCGCCCAGATCAGGACTTCGGCTCGGGGCGGCTGCCGGTCGGCCAGCGCCAGCGCGCCGATGGCTCCGAGCCCGATGAGGACTACCCCTACCGCCAACTCGGGCAGACGCCGGCGCACCATTCCCGGCGTCGAGGTGTGCCCCTGTTGGGCTGTCGGGGGCTCTGATGATCCAGAGGTCGCCTCGCCAGCCGGCTGCGCCAACGACGACCCTTCTAGGGGTGAACTCCTAAACGACACCAACCAGACCTCCTCTAGTTACCAACCCTCACAAGCAAAGCTAGATTACATGTAACCTACATAACTTTCAACTAAATACATGAAAATGTTGGAAATATGTTCAATCTTGCCTATACCAGAGCATGCTCAGATGGCGGGCCGTAATCGCAGCGAGTTCTCTCGTCGCCGGTGGGGTCGCCAGAGTGGCCGACCTGGAGCAAGCCGCCTTTGCCGCCTGGCTAGCGGTTCTAGCCGTGTTGTCGTGGCACGACCTTCGGAGGCGCCGTATCCCTACCGCCATTGTGAACCCTGCAACCGCGGTGGGGGCGGCAGTGCTAGCAGGCACCGCCTGGCGCAGCGGCGCACCCCTGCGGTTCGGCGCTGCGGTAGCAACCGCCGCCGCGGCCTACGCCGCATTCGGCTTACTGCACGCCCTCAAGCCTGAAGGCTTAGGTTACGGCGACGTTCGGCTCAGCGGCCTGCTGGGACTGTTCGTGGGTTGGTTAGGCCCCACAGCCATGCTTACCGGTACGCTGCTGGGCGCCGCCGGGGCCGCCGCCGTGGGACTAGCGCTACTGATCCGCCAGCGGGATATAACAGCAACACTCCCCTTCGGACCCTTCCTGGCAGCTGGCGCAGTTGTAGTGGTATTGCTGCACGGGTCAGCTCCGCTGGGCCTGTGACCGCCCCGTGCCGTCTCTAGTTATTCTCCGACTACTCGCCGCGGCGCCAGATCTCCAGGGCGGCTCGCATGGAAGGGTTAAGCCAGGCGTCGAAGCGCTTGCAGGCCGTCGAGACGGTATCGCGGAAGTTCACCTGGAACGGCTCTCGGGATACCACCTGATGGTCGAAGATATCTCCGCCTTGCTTGCAGTAGAAGATCAGAATCGCCGCCACCACGCCTTGGAAAGACTGCCCCACGCCGTGGAACGACAGCAGAATCTCCGACCGGCCCTTTGGGGAGTCCAGACCGATTCGGTTCCAGGCGCTGAAGTTGCGCAGGTTAGCGAAGTAGCCCTGACGCCTGACCCCATCAATGACCTGCTTGCGGTGCCAGTTGCGGCGTTCAGTGTGATTTGGCGGGGCGTAGTCGGCAAAGGCTCGGCGCTCTCCACTGCCGTCGTCGATTGCGTCGATCAAGTCCTGCTCTATGTCGGTCACGCGCCCTCTGGCATGCCAGAAGACCTCGGTGGCCACGTTCACTGCGTCAGCAGACCTGTGCTGGAGCCTGGTGTTGCCCGTCCGAAACTGATCAGAGATGACCGAGAGCACTCCCCGCAGATCATCAGGTCCGGTTGCCACACGGCCAAGCGCGCTGATTGCCTGCAGGAAGCTGCGGCGCTGGCAGGTCGTCACCACCTGGCTCAGTGCCCGTAACCCGTCATTACTGGCCGCATAACAGGCATCGGAGTAAACGCTGCGATCCTCCCGACGCACCGTCAACGGGAAGAGGTCGACCGCCATCAAGCTGAAAGAGGCCGCCGCCCTCGCCACCAGCTCGCTTATGGGACCGAATGAGTTCAGCCGACTAAGAGCGTGCAGCAACCAGGCCGCCACCAACTCCGGAGCCAGCTCAGAACTCCGCAGGGGGATGGCATCAACGACCTGCTGCAGCTGCTCGAGGGTGTCGCTGCTGTCGCCACGGTCGCTGGCGTTGTCTTCGCTGGCGGCCTGCTCGTCTGTGGGTAGGTACTGCTCTACCACTAGCAGGCGCCGGTGTAGTTCGGCGATCAGCGCTGAATCCAACGCCGGCGGACTGGCGTCTTGGTCGTCCAACTGGTCCAGCAGCCACAGCACCACGTCCCGCAGCAGCGACAGGACCTCGACCTCCCACTGCTCCATATCTCCCACACCCGCAGCTTCTCGGGCGGCCTCGTCGAAACCGTTAGCCGCCAAACGGAAAGCGAAGCCCCTATCCAGGTCTACGATTCGCTCGGAGCCGGCTACCTCCAGCGCCCACTCTCGGGCCAGCCGAGCCTCCACCCCCACCAGCCGCTCGGGGTTCTCATCCAGACACAGATCCCGCACATCAGCCCACGCCTCTGCGATTGCGGCACATTCGCCGCTGGGTGCATCCCACTGGATCGCCGCAACATCTCCTAAAGCACCGTTGCCAGCCTGGCTATCGTTCATTGAACATCGTTTCGGTTATAAGACACGAAGGAAAATTTCGTATAGCTTAGCTAGCTCGTCGTACTTCGCTAGCCAACCTACAATGTATCAGGTTTTTGAGTATCAGATTCTTGGGAACTGCATAATCGCGCGTACCGTGCCACTCTGGCAGCTTCCGGCGCGCAAATCACCCGCCCAGGCCCGCCCGAGTGCTGAAATAGGACTGCCAAGGCACCATAGGTGTGTCACCGGCCGCACGGATCGGCAACCAAGATCGCTAGAGCGCGCAGTGAGTAGCAGCCTATGAATACCCCGCAGACCTTGCAGTCCACGGCTAGCACAGCTTTTGCTGACGAAGTGCTCGAGGTGCCCATCGCTGAGGAGATGGCCGAGTCGTTTCTGGCCTACTCGCTCTCGGTGATTTGCTCCCGGGCGATTCCCGATGTGCGCGACGGGCTGAAGCCGGTGCAGCGCCGCATCTTGTACTCGATGCTGCGCATGGGTCTGCGTCCCGAGTCGCCGCACCGTAAGTGCGCCCGAGTGGTGGGCGACACGATGGGCAACTACCACCCCCACGGCGACGCCGCCATCTACGACGCGCTGGTGCGCATGGGACAGGACTTCACCCGGGGTGTGCCGCTGGTGGATCCCCAAGGCAACTTCGGCACCCTCGATGACCCGCCGGCTGCCGCCCGCTACACCGAGTGCCGGCTGGCCGCCGCGGCGATGGAGTTGCTCGACGAGCTGGACGAGGACACGGTGGACTTCCGCTCCAGCTACGACGGCGAAACCTCCGAGCCGGTCTGCTTACCGGGTCGGCTGCCGAACCTTTTGGTGAACGGCACCAGCGGGATCGCCGTAGGTATGGCCACCAACATGGCTCCGCACAACCTTGCCGAGGTGTATGAGGCTGTGCGCCTGCAGCTGGCTGACCCGGACGTTTCGGTCGAGGATCTGCTAGCAGTGCTGCCAGGTCCCGATTTCCCCTCTGGTGGGCTGGTCCTAGATGACGGGATGGCCGAAATTTATGCCCGAGGGCGGGGCACGATAAGGGTCCGGGCACGGGCAGAGATCATCGAAGTGGGACCCCGGCGTCAGGCCATCCGCGTCCTGGAGCTGCCCCCCCTAGTGGGGCCCGAGAAGGTGGTAGGGCGAATTAAGGAGGTAGTCGCCGCCGGGCGACTCGAAGGGGTGGAGGACGTCAAGAACCTCTCGGACCGCCACACCGGTTTGTGCATCCAGGTGGACTGCCGTCCCGGTACCGACGCCGCCGCCGTGCTGGCAAAGCTCTGGCGCCTAGCACCCCTGGAGGAGACGTTTGCGCTCAACAACGTGGTGCTGGCCGACGGGGTGCCGCTGACTTGCTCGCTGAAAGTCCTGCTAGGCCACTACATAGACCATCGCCTGGAAGTAGTGGTGCGGCGCACGCGCTACCGGGCCACCGCAGCTGAAAAGCGGCTTCACATCTTGGAGGGGCTGATAATCGCCCTAGACAACATCGAGCGGGTGGTGGCGATCATCCGCGGTAACCCCAGCGTCGAGGCGGCGCGGGAGGCGCTGTGCGAACAGTTGGACCTCAGCGAACTGCAGGCTGAGGCAATACTGGACATGCGGCTGCGACGACTGGTTGCCCTAGAACGCCAGCGGATCATCGCCGAGGGAGACCAGCTAGTTACGGCCCTGGCTGAATACCGGGAACTGCTGGGCTCAGAGCAGCGCCGACGAGAGCTGGTGGTGACCGAACTGGGCGAGTTGGCAGAGCGCTTCGGCCGCCCGCGCCGCAGCCGGATCGTGCCCGCTAGCGAGGCTGAACTCACGGGCGCTGTGGCCTCGCTAGACACCCCAGATCCTGATAGCACCGCCGAGGCATGGCTGGTGACACTGTCGAGCAGCGGCCTGGTGGGCCGGTCACCGGTCAGCGCCGCTCGCCGGCGCAAACTGGGTCGCCACGACTTGGTCCGCACTTCGGTGTTGCTGCCGGCGACGGGCACCGTCTGGGGGCTAACCAACTGGGGGCGGGCGGTGCCGGTGGCGGCATCGGAGATTCCCGAAGTGGCCGGACGAAGCCGCGGTGGCCCCGCTAGTGAGGTCTTATCGCTGGCCGGTGGCGAGCAAATCCGCGGTCTAGTAGCCATGCCGCAGCGGAACTCCACTGCCGGCAACAGCGGTGGAGACTCCAGCGGCGGGGACTTCGGCGACATCGTGCTGGTGACCCGCAACGGCGACGCCAAGCGACTAGCTGGTGAGGAACTTTCGCTGGCTGCTCCGGCCGCCGCTCGAGAGGTCTTGTCGCTGAGCGACGGTGATGAAGTCGTCGCAGCTTTCGTCTGCCCGCCAGGGGCCGACATCATGCTGGTGTCCTCCGACGGCTCGGTGCTTCGCAGCGCCGCTGAAGAACTGCCGCGCCGGCGCGCCGGCGCCCGCGGCAGCGGCTGCATGCGGTTGCGACCTGGTGCAGCAGTGCTGAGGGCCGGCGTGCTATTCGGTGAGGCGTACGTGGTCGTGACAACCACCACAGGCGCAGCCAAGGCCACACCCGCCGATGACTTTTCCCCCGCCCGCCGGGGTGGCATGGGGGTGCGCGTCTGCTCGCTGCGGGCCGACGAGTCGCTGTGGGACGCCTACGTAGGGCCACTGGTGGATGTCTTCGTGCTGACCGGAGAACGGCCCGGCAGCCCTGACAGCGAGCCAGTTGCGTTTCCCTTTCCGACGACGCGGCGCGGCTTGGTCGCCCGCACGGGTCTCAAGCCGATCCTGGCTGTGGGCCAGCGACGGTGGTGAGGATGGGCCAGCAGGCCGAACAGGCACCGCTGCAACTGATCGACCCGGCAGCGGGCCCAGCGCCGGCCGGCAGCAGCTACGACGCCGACTCTATACAAACCCTGGAGGGGCTCGAGGCCGTGCGCAAACGGCCCGGCATGTACATCGGGGGCACTGGCAGCGACGGGCTCATGCACCTGGTGTGGGAGCTAATCGACAACAGCGTGGATGAAGCCGCGGCCGGCCACGCCCGCCGGATAGATGTGACCTTCGGCGGCGACAACTCGGTGACCGTGCGCGACGACGGTCGCGGTATCCCCATCGGCAAACCTCCGGGGCGGGACATCTCTGCAGTGGAGGTGGTTTTCGCCGAACTGCACGCTGGAGGCAAGTTCGGCAACGGCACCGGCGCCTCGGCCTACGCCGCCAGCGGCGGGCTGCACGGCGTGGGTGCCTCGGTGGTCAACGCCCTGTCTAGCCGGATGCGGGTGGAAGTGGGGCGCGACGGCCACGTCTGGCAGCTGGACTTCTCTAATCAGCAGCCAGGACGGCTAAACAACGATGGCTTTAGACCCTCACACGAGCTTCTGCGTCTGAAACCCACCCGCCGCTGCTTCACTCAGGTGCGGTTCTGGCCCGACTGGGAACTCTTCGACAAGGGAGCCTCTTTCGACTTCGCCGCCACCCGTGAGCGGGTTCGTCTAATGTGCCACCTAGTGCCCGGTCTGCGGGTAAAGCTCAACGACCGCCGCCGCGGCGCCGAAAACGAACCTTTCGACTTTCGCTCCGAGCGAGGGCTAAGCGGGCTAGTAGCCGAGTTAGCCGGCAAGGGCGCCTTGACCCGCGTCATCGAAGTAGCCGGCGGTGGGAGTTTCGAAGAAAAGGTGCCGCTGGATGGCAAGCTCACCACCGTTCAGCGGGAATGTTCGGTGTCGGCGGCCTTGCAGTGGACCCAGAGTTATGCCAGCCAAGTACGGAGCTTCGTCAACACCATCCCCACGCCTGCTGGAGGTACGCACTTGGCGGGCTTCGAACGGGCTCTCACCCGGGCGGTCAACGATGTGCTGCTAGAGGGCTCAAAGCGCCGGGGCCGCTCCGGCGAGCGAGCCGGGCGGGAAGAGGTTCAGGAAGGTCTCGTGGCCGCCCTGCAGGTGGTTCTGCCCGAGCCACAGTTCCGGGGCCAAACCAAGCAAGAACTCGGCACCCCGGCGGTGCAGTCGATCGTCTACGAAGCCGTCAAGTCGGCGCTGACCGAGTGGTTCACCAGCGAGGGACCCCGCAGCAGCGTCTCGGCCCTCAGGGCCAAGATCACCGCAGCCGTAGAAACCCGGGCGGCGTCACGGCGCTTGCAGGCCGACCGGCGCAAGGCTTCGTCGCTGGGCTCTGCTGGCCTGCCGGACAAGCTGGCCGACTGTCGGGTGCACGGACCCAACAGCGAGCTGGTAATCGTGGAGGGCGAGTCAGCGGCTGGGCCAGCCAAAGCGGGCCGTAACGCCCACAATGTGGCCATCCTGCCCTTGCGGGGCAAGTTGGTGAACGCTGCCAAGGCCTCGTTACGCCAAGTGCTGGACAACGCCGAAGCTCAGGCACTTTTCCAGTCGGTGGGCGCCGGGGTGGGCGCCGACTTCGATCCGGGGGCCGCCCGCTACGGGCGCATAGTGATCCTGTGCGACGCGGATGTGGACGGCAGCCACATCCGCTGTCTGCTGTTAACGCTGATCCACACCTACATGCGGCCGCTGCTGGAAGAAGGGCGAGTCTTCGCCGCCCAGCCGCCGCTTTACACCACTCGGGTCGGCAAGCAGATCTTCCGAGCCTTCAGCGACGCTGAGCGAGACAAAATCGGCGAGCGCCTAGCCCAAAGACGCTCCGGCGGTGCTGAGACGATTCGCTGGCAGCGTTTCAAGGGGCTCGGCGAGATGAACACCGACGAGTTGGCACATTGCGCGCTAGATCCGGCCACCCGCACGCTGCGGCGCATAACCCTGGCCGACGCCGAGGCTGCAGCTGAGTTGCTAGAGGTGCTGATGGGGTCGGACGTGGCGCAGCGCCGCGCCTACATTGGTAGCCACAGTCCTCTAGTAGACCCAGCCACGCTGGACATCTGAACATCACCCGGGCTATCTACCTGGCCGCGGGCTAATAACCTGCCTGTCCTATGACCTTCCCGGGACCCGAGGCACTAGGGCGGGGGTTGGTGGTGACTGCTGGAGCTTCTTTGAACGGCCAGTTAGCAGAGGCGCGCAACTGGGAGCGGGTGCGGATCGACACCGCGCTGCTAGCTGGCCAAGCTCTCGGCGAGACCATCGAAAAGTTGCACCGGGCTTGGGCTTGCCGACAGCGGGTGATCGTGGAGCTAGACCTGACAGCCGAGGAGCTTGCCTCACTGCGAGAGCCCGAGATTGTCGAGCAACCCGGATACCTGCTGGGCGCAGAGTTTTCCCTGCTGACCGAGCGGCTGCACTTCCTGCTGTGGCGCAACAACTACGACGCCCGCAGTGGGGAGCCGGTGTGGTGGTGGGCGCACAAGGCCATCCGCCTGGGAGCGCGGCTGGGCGGGCGGGCCGACGTGATGCTGACCAACGGCAACGAGGCGTGGATCGACGGCGGGCCGCGCCAACCGCTGGACCTCTCCGACGAGGCGAATATGGCTGTCGTAGCTGCCGAGTCGCTGAGTTTGAATCGCCTGGTGCCTCAGCCCCAGCCAGTAGCTGCCACAGGTGACGGCACGCTGCTAGCTCCCGACCAACAGTTGGCCGTCGAGCATTCCCGGGGCGCGCTGCGGGTAGTGGCACCCGCCGGCTCGGGCAAGACCCGCACCCTGACCTCCCGGCTGCTGCACCTGGTTGACGACCGTGGGGTGGAGCCCTCACTAATCACCGCGGTGGCCTACAACAGCCGGGCAGCAGAAGAAATGCGCCAGAGGCTGCAGCGACCGAAGCTACAGATCCGCACCATCCACTCCTTGGGTTGGCGGATCGTCCGCGATCGCCGGCCCGACGCTGTCCTAATCGAAGAGCGGGAGGCTCGTAACCTGCTGCAACGGCTGCTGCCGCACACCCGAAAAGCCGGGCGTGACACCTTCGCGCCCTACCTCGAGGCCTTAGCCGACGTGAGAATCGCCCTTCAGCACCCAGAGCGGGTGGAGGTCGAGCGGAACGACGTGCCGGGGTTCGCCGGCGTCTTCGAGGCGTACCGTGCCTCGCTGGCCGACCGGGACAACTGCGACCACGACGAACAGGTCTATGAGGCCATCCGGCTGCTGCTGGTAGACCCCGAGTTGCGAGCCCGCTGGCAGCAACGCTGTCAACACCTGCTGGTGGATGAGTTCCAGGACCTCACGCCGGCTTACTTGTTGCTGCTGCGGCTACTAGCTTCGCCGGCGCTGAACGTGTTCGGCGTGGGCGACGACGACCAGACCATCTACGGATTCGCCGGCGCCGACCCTGGGTTCTTGTTGCGTTATGAGCGGCTGTTTCCCGGCGCCGGCCAGGTCGCCCTGGAGGTGTCTTACCGTTGCCCGCCAACGGTGGTTGCCGCCGTGGGGCACCTACTGGCCAACAACGAGCGTCGGATTGCCAAGACGGTGCGCGCCGCGGCCATCGCTGACCCCGACGCCGACACCTTCAAGATCTTGCGAGTGCCCGACGAGGTAATGGCCAAAGAGGCCGCCGAGGTGGTTGCCGGCTGGTTAGCTGCGGGTACCGAACATTCCGACATCGTCGTGCTGGGACGGGTGAACTCCATGCTGCTGCCACCTCTGGCGGCGCTGAACGAGGCCGGAGTGGCTACCCGCTGTCGGCTGAAAACCACGTTACGCCGGCGAACCCTGGTGAGCGCTGCCCTGGCGTGGATACGGCTAGCTCTGCGGCCTGAAGCCATGAACTCTCACGACCTCATAGAGGCTGCCCGCCGACCCGGCCGGAAGATCAACCAGCTGTCCCGAGAGCTTCTGGGAGATGCTCCGGACCTTTCGCTGCAGCAGCTGAAAGGCCTCGGCTTGGGCCTGACCGAACGCCAAAGGGACTCCTGGGGCGACTTCGTGGCCGACATCAAGGCCGCAGCCCGACTAGTCGCCGGCGGCTGCGACTCCCGGAGGATCGTGGACTTCTTGCTGCGGGAGGTGGGCCTGGGTCGAGCGGCCAGCTCGCTGGACTCTGGGCGCACCCGCCCCGACCGGGCGGCCCACGTTGACGATCTGGTGGCACTGCGGCGGACCGCTGCCATCTACGGTGACCCCTCCAGCTTCGAGCGGCAACTGCTGGGACTGCTGCGGAACACATCCACAGAGGGCAATGGTGTCTTACTCACGACCATTCACCGGGTGAAGGGCCTGGAGTGGGATCGGGTGCTGGTGTTCGGCGCCGACAGGACCCTGCTGCCCCACCATCTAGCAAGCGACATTGAAGAGGAACGCCGGGTGCTGCACGTTGCGGTCACCCGCGGCCGCAAACAGGTTGTGGTGCTGGCCGACGAGTCCAACCCTTCCCGCTTCTTAGCCGAGCTGGAGGGCCATCCAGCCCAGCCAGCCCCCAAAGCCGCAGAACTAGACCCGCAAACCGTGAAATCTCGCTTCCCGCGCCCATCGAGCCGGCCTGACCAGCCTGACCAAGCAGCCGAGGAGCCCTACGACATCGAGTTGTTCGAGGCGCTACGCGTCTGGCGCTTGGAGGAAGCTCGGCGTCGTGAGGTCTCCGCTTTCATCGTGTTCTACGACCGAACCCTAAAGGAAATCGCCCGCCGTAAACCCACCACACGCTCAAACCTGGCCACAATCGCCGGCGTAGGGACAAAGAAACTGAACGACTACGCCGAGACAGTCTTGGCGATCGTCCGAGCCCACAGCCGCAAATAGTTCACCTCCATAGCTGGGAGGTTTCTCAAGCGACGTTCTTAGCCTGCTGACGCCTAGGGTTTGGTTATGGAACTGAGCGACGAACTCGTAAACCGGTTGACCTGGAAGATCCCGAACGCGTTGGCGCTGATCGGGTCTAGGGCGGGCGATGAACGTAACGGTATGACGGCGAGCTGGATCAGCCAGCTGTCCATGGAGCCGGTCCTGATCGGTGTCTCAGTAGACAACACCGCGGTGACGCACCGCCTGATCAGCCAGGGCGGTTCGTTCACCGTAAACCTGTGGGATGCTGAGCAAACCAGGGTGTTTGTGAAGTTCTCCAAGCCGGCGACCTACGCCGACGGCACGCTGAACGGCCGGCCGGTGCAAGAGGCCACCACCGGAGCGCCGGTGTTTTCCGAGGCGATTGCCTGGCTGGACTGCGAAGTCCGTCACTCCTGGGACCTGGGCACCCACACGCTGTTCGTGGGCGAACTGGTAGACGGCGGCATCAACGATGATGAGCCCCGGGCCGCCGCTATGAGCGACACCCGCATGAAATACGGCGGGGTGAAGCGCCACTAATCACCCATCATGCCCTGTTATGTCCGCAAGGGGTCGGCTGAACCCGGCTAGTAGTCCGAGGGGAACAGCACCGTGGTGTGCGAGCGCACGCCACGGCTGTCCTCGGCCTCGGTGATGATCCAGAGCCGCTCGTCCACAGAACCAGCGAGGAGTTGCTGGGGGATCGAGTAACTCGACAAGATCCTGGCGCCGTTCAACAGCGCCGCGTCGTTAGCTGAGGCGTCGTGGCTGTGGAGCACACCCCAGTCGCCGCGCTCGTGGCGCCGTAGGCACATCAGCACAAACCAACTGCCGCTGTCGTGGCTCATCAGCCACTCATCTATAGCTCTAGTGGCAACTAGCTGGCCCAACTGCACCTGTGGTGGCTGCTCGGCGGAACCGGAGATGTCCCGGGCTCCCGGTACTACAGAGTCCACTGGCATGGCTTCTCCCTTCGGCTGGCCGCGGCGCAAAGTCCGGGCCTGCAGTGCTCAGGGGAAGCCGCAAAGCACAATATCATGTATATTGCTTTAGTTCAATATATCTTCAGTAAATCCTTGCTTGCAGCAATTTCCCGCAATCCACGGTTACGCAGCGGCTCATGGGGGTTCCAGGATCCAGCCTGCCGGTAGCTGGCCTCGCCGGTAAGCCACGAGATCGATAGTCGGGTCGACGAGCGGGCGGGCGGGATAGCCGTTGATGGAGGTCCAGGCGTCAGCGCGAACCTGAACGGCGGGGATTCCGTGCCGACGGTAGTAGTCGGAGATGAGGTAGGCAGTGGTCTGAATTAGGTCGGGGCGAGTAGCCGCGTGGGTGACTTGCCAGTCAGTGAGGACAAGCTGCGGGTCGACTGTCCAGCTGTATCCGGTGGCGGGATCGGTGACCTGATAGTCAACATGACCTGCCTTTTCGGTAAGCATGACCCGCCAGGCAAAGTAGTAGCCCTCTTCGGTCCAGCGGACGTTGCCGGCAATGGCGTAGTGGCGCAGCGGCAGAACCAGTTGCACCAGCGCAAGAACCGCGAGCAGGGCCACAGCAAGCCGGCTAGTCGCAGGCCGGGTGACTTCCCAGCGCCGGCTGGTTGACCGGCTGACTACTTGGCGCGCGCCGGCCAGCCGGCGGGGCCAGGAAGGTTGGAAGAAGATGAGAGAACAACAGATCATCACCCACGGGAAGATGCCGATCTGGAACAGCGCCGCCGTGGCCAGGTGAAATAAGACAAGGACCATGTAGGCATACGGGCGCGTCTTACGCCAGAGCAACCAGGCGACGATGCTGCAGTCGAACGCGGCGCCGGCCCAGCTGGCCAGATACGCAACGACAGGTTCGTCCAATAGTGGTCCGATCAGCGGCAGGTGAGTCCGATCGGCGAGCCACAATCGCATCGGCTGAGCGCGCAGCAGCCAGTCGGGGTTGAGCTTGGCCACTCCAGCGAAGCAGTACACAACCGCCAGCTGAGCCCTCAGCGCCCACACCACACCGGCGGCTACGTAACGATGCGATGAGACGCGGCCTGCGGCGGCATCGAGGGACCAGTGGTGGTGGACCGGCAGAAGCAACAGCAGAAAGCCGGTGAGGGTTATGAACCAGTAGTGGTTGAGGTAAAGGGAAGCCTCGAGGAGTTCGGTGTAGCTGAACCCAATCAGGAACAGCGCGGTAGCTAGCCGATGCCGGTAGCCGGCTGCGATACCCACCCCAAGGATAGCCAAGGCGACAACGTGGAGCTGCATGAAAGGCGCAGGGAGGGGTTGGACCCAGTCGAACCAGCGGTAAGTGAGGTGATGCTGGGGCTCCAGATAGAGGGCGTCCACCCAGCCCTTTGCCAGGAACCGGACGGAACTGTAAGCAACAAGAAGCCCGTAGCCGATACGAAATGCGGCAACAGAGTCCGCGGATACCGGTCGGCGCGCCTGCTGAGAAAGCTTTCTGAAGACGCTTGATGTCAACGGTTGGGCTGGAAGTTGGTCAGCTCCCGGTATCGCCGTCAGCATCGCTGAATCCGATCTGCACCCCGAGCCGGCTAACCACCTCGGTTGCCACCGTAACCTGAACGGCCTTTAGGGCGTCTCGGGCAGCCCGAACTAGCGAGGGGCGCTCTACGGTTGCGACCCGCAGCGGCGGGTCAATTAGGGCTACCTTGGCGCGGGCTACCTCCAACTGCTGGCGCAGCCGGTCGCTGAGGTCATTGCCAAGCAGAGGCCCGAGACCGGGCGCTGCCTGGTTGCCGGTCAGCACCGCCTGAAGTCCGTCAAGATGCGCTAGCAGATCGGCGACCGCCAAAGCGGCCGGGCCTTCCACAAGGGAATCCAGGTTTGGCTCGCCCAAGTCCATCTCCCCGAGGGCGGCACCCAACTCAAGATCTGTCATAGCTTCGAGTAGAAACAAGCTGTCATTGACAATGGCGTCGAGCCCGTCACCGTCAGCAACGCTGAAAACTCCTCGATAAGGACCCTCGCCCTCGAAATCAACCGTCCAGTCGGCAAGAATCAGAGCGGATTCGGAAGCAATCAAGGCTGATACTCCAGTGAGATACTCGCAACGCCGCCTGTCGCCGAGGGCGTCCAGCACGGATTCGTCGTTTCCGGGGTGGCCGAGGATGTATTCCACCGCGCCGAGACCTCGCTGGTCGGCACCGATTCTCCGACCGAGACGGTCGGCGCTCAGTTCGCTGGTGTCATCGGCAATCAAGGCTTCGATCTCATCTTGGGAAATGGGCCAGTCGATGACTGCCCAGGAGCGGCGTTCCATGACCGGGCCAACCCAGAACGCCTCGCTGTAAGACCAGACATCTCTCGCGTCAGCTAACGCTCTCCGGGCCGCGGCAAGGTCCGCCGCAGCCCCAGAGTCACAAAGGGTCGAAGTGGCGGCGAACAGTTCGGCAGTCTCAGCAGCCAACAGTTCGTAAGCAGGCACAATCACATCTTTGGCTAAGCCGGAGAGCACGTCACTGCGGGAGGGAGTGCCTGCGCCGCACCCCGCCGCAACCGTCGCGGCCACAACAAGAGGGAGGACTATTAGGCGGCGGATCATCTTAGAGGGCCTCCAGAAACGCCAACAGATTAGCTCGTTGGTCAGCGTCGAGATTGCGGAAAGCCTCGCGCGAGGCCAGAGCTTCACCGCCATGCCACAAGATGGCCTCAGCAATCGTGCGAGCCCGCCCGTCGTGCAGCAAGAAACGGTGTCCGTTGACATCGTCTATGAGGCCGAGGCCCCATAGTGGCGGAGTTCTCCACTCGCTGCCAGAAGCGTTGAAGTCCGGTCGCCGGTCAGCGAGCCCTTCGCCCATGTCATGCAACAAGAGATCGGTAAACGGGTGGATGATCTGATTAGCCAGGGTGGAAATATCAGACGGCCCTGTTTGCAGCGTCTGGGTGTGACACGAAGAGCAGCCAATCTCGTGGAACAGCTTCGCCCCAGCTTGGACCTCTGGGCTATCGACATCGCGCATCGCAGGTACTGACAAGGTCCGGAGGTAAAACGCCACCGAGTCGAGACGAGAGTCGCTCAGCTCAGGCTGGCCACCGCTCGCGGCGGCGGAGCAGGCAGTTTGAGCGGCGGGGCAGTTCTCGTCAGGGTGCAAGTAAGAGGTAATACCGATGTCGCCATGGAACGCGCCAGCGGCTTGTTGTTCGACGGAGGCGACGTTGGCCTTCCAACCAAAACGACCCAGTTCCCAGGCGCCAGTCCGGGAATCCCACACCGTGTTGTACCGGCCCGAGATGCCATCTCCATCGGCATCGTCGGGGTCTGCCTGAGCACGAATAGCTTCCTCGGGCACGGCTTCGAGCAAGCCCATGCCGATGACTTGCGGGGCTAGCCGCGGCCCCTTCATTACGTTGCTAGCCAGAGGCCCGAACGCTAAATCGGCGATCTCGTAGCTCGGATGTAGCAGCTCGAAAGGCGTGCCATCGCCATAGCTGCCCTCGATGGTCGTGTAGCTCACCACCAGGCGACCTTCGGCTGGCACATCCAGAATCGCACGGTCTTGGAGCTGGCCGCCATAGACAGGATCTGACCGCGGGGCCCCAGTCACGGGATCCTCGCCGGGAAGCGACAGCCGGATCAACAGGCCCAACCGGGGCTCCTGTTCGGTCGGATCTGGTGGCGCACCTCGGCCATCCAGAACGTGACACGACGAACATGCTTGCGCGTTGAATGTTGGCCCCAGTCCATCCCGAGCATCCGTCGACGCAGGTGCAGTAACCCAGTTCTGAGTAAAGAAACTGTCCCCGCGCTCGAACAGCCGTCGTTCCTCGTTCGACAGTTTCGGCGCAGGCAGGCCGAAGGAGTTCCGGCTTGCGTCCTCCCGGGTGGTGTCACCCCCCAGACGAGCATCTAGCTGGACTTCGCCGGACCCGCACGCCGTCGCCAGCACGGCCACGACCAGGAGGACGCCACTAAACAAATGCGACAAGACTTCAGCTCACGTTGATTGTCACTCCGAGGGCCTTAGCAGCAGCAACGATGGTGTCTGTCTGGGCCTCTAGGGCTTCAATACCATGCAAAATCGCCATACGCCCGGGGTCATCATCGGATACTCCGTCAACTAGGTGTTGATCGAACGGCGCCGGGATGGCGATGACCGCAGCAAGGCTTGCAGCCACCTCAGACCGAAGTTGCTCGGCCAGTTCTGAGTCGGCGGCATCAACCAGATCCAAGATCCCGGTTCCGGAAACGCCCCCAGGGTAGTTGCCGACAAGGACCATCTCGATCCCTCGGGCATTGCCCACGATGTCCGCGGTGGTGTTGTCGCTGAAACACGAGTGCTCGTCTTCTTGCGACCGCTCGGCGTAGGCCACGTTCATGCGCTCCCCCGCCAGCTCTCCTCGACTCAGCTCACCGATTCCAGTGATGACCAGCCGTAGCGCCTCCTCGGGCTCTAGCGCCTCGAACTCGGCTCTGTAGTTATTCCCGCCTGGAGCCCACGCATCCACCAACTCCGAAAGATGCACCAGTAGCAGGTCAGATGCCACCCCCAGATACCTAGCCCGACGGTCGGCGTTCGCAGCCGTGGTGTAGTCGCTGACCGGGCGCTGTCCCGGGCCGTCCAGGCTGAGGTCCTGACCCCACAACAAGAACTCGATGGCGTGCCAGCCTGTGGAGACGTTGGCCTCACCGCCCTGCTCATTCAAAGAAACCAGTAACGGTGAGTCGATCGTTGGGAACTCGTCAGGATCGTTGATGATCCCAGCCTCGGGGGCACCCTCAACGTAGTCGACGTAGGCCTCATCCAACGGCCAGGCGTTGATCAAGCCCTCCGTTCCAGTCTCCTCGTCGTCGATCGGCCCGCCATAGAAACGGAACGCCTCGGTTGGCCCGTAGTCCTCACGCGCTGCGAGCCATGCCTCCTTAGCAGCAGCGAGGGTCGCATCCGAGGGATTAGCCAAGAAATCGTCAATGGCAATGTCCATGGTTTTCGCCGAGGCCAAACTCGCTCCGTACGATGAGTGCACGCCAGCCGCGTAGGTTGACACTGCATCCTCCATGGCAGCCTGGTCGGGACCATCAGTTCCCGAACCACACGACATCGCCACCATTGCCACCGCCACCGCCAAGGAGGTGGTAATCCTCGTGAATCTTGAGCTACGCAAAGTCGCGCGAACTGATTGCTGATCTGTCATGGCCTTACTTACCTCCGAACTTTCCTCTGCGCCCTTGCATATCCAATGCATGGACAAAAGTTAAGCGTACCTTACAAGACGAGCGAGAGTTAGGCAACCTTTACGACGAAAGTCTGAGTGGGCGCACTAATCTCGCTGTGGCCAAGCCGTCACAACTCGTGGGCGATTCCCCACCGGTAGGAGTAGCACCATGCCGCAGAACATTGCGATCCTCGGTGGAGGAATCTCGGGGTTGGGGGCCGCCTGGGCGCTGAATCACCATCCCGACCGGTTTGACTTCCGGTTGTTTGAGGCAACCGACCGCATCGGCGGCAACGCCGTCACCGCCGACATGCCCCAGGACGACGGCAGCACGATTCCCTTCGACATTTCGGTCACCGCTTGCATCCCGTCGGTGTACGAACACGTGCTGCTGTTGCTGGAGCGCTTTGGTATCGACCTGGTAGAGACCAGTTTCAGCTACAGCGTGAAGTACCACGGTGGCGTCTACGCCCACGACTTCGACTCTGACATACGCCGGCAGCTACAAGACGAGATCGCCAAGTTCCAGCGACTGCTGGCGTTCCTGCAACGGTTCGGCAAGCTGAGCCGTTCCCGCTCAAAGTTCCTCAACGCCCTCAACCCGTTCAACTACATCAGCATGGGGACGGTGCTGAACCTGGGCGGCTTCTCAGGCGACTTCCGCTACAAGATCCTCAAGCCCATGTTCGTCAACTTCATCATGGCGACGAACGTGTTCGACATGCCAGCGGCGTTGTTCTCCCGCTACTTGGAGTTCTTTGACATCGAAGCCGCCACGCCCATGCGGACCTGGGATCAGGGAACGCGGCGCATCTACGAGAACATGTCAGCTGATTTCGCCGACAAGATCCTGCTCAACCGACCAGTGCGCAAGGTCTACCGGCAAGGCTCCGGCGTGGTGGTCGAGGACCTCAACGGCGTGCAGGAGAGCTTCGACGCGGTGATCTTCGCCTGCAACGCCAACCAGACCCTGATGATGCTGGACAGCCCCTCCATGCTGGAGCGCTACATCCTCTCGTCGGTCCGCTACGAGAGCGAACTGCACAACCACACGGTGGTGCACTCCGATACCTCGGTGCTGCCGGTCAGCGAGGTGAAAGCGCTAGAGACCCGCAGCAACCACATCGAGCAGTACGGCTCCCGCCCCGACAACTACGAGATCACCTACATCATGCACAACCAGCAACCGTGGGCGAAGCACTCAGATCGAGCCTGCCTAGTGACCTACAACGCCGTCAGCGCTATTGACAGCCAGCAGGTCATCAAGCGTTGGTGGTTCCAGCACATCGTGCACGACGTAAAGCACATAGCAGTGCTGGTCAGTCTGTTTCGCTTTATTCAGGGCCGTCGGCGCACCTGGCACTGCGGCGCCCACACGCTGATCAACAGCCAGGAGACTTGCTTGGTGAGCGGCCTAGCCGCGGCCCGCCAGCTCGGCGCCGACTACCCCTTCGAGGACGCCGAAGCCCGCCGCACCTTCAACTACTACGGACGAATCCTCCACGGCCGCCGCTTCCGCAAGGCATAGGAGGCCGACCCAGCCTGCTCAGTCACAACCAACGGCTACTTCCACCGCGGCGCAGATCTGGCGCATGCGTTCATCGCTGAGACGGCCGATCCTCTGTACCAGCAGCGCAATCGGCGTATTTTCCAGAGAATCCAGATTGACCGCGGAGAGTGCCGGTACCGGGTCCTCCCCAGGCTCTAGCACAACTTCACTGGGGATCCTTCGGATCGTGGTTGTGCAAGGAGCAACGATTGCCGAACCGAGTCGTTCCAGCGCAGCATCACGCGAGAGCACTACCGCGGGACGTACTCCAACCTGCTCAGACTCCCACCACCACACTTCACCTCGGCAAGGCGCAGCAACTTTCACAACTAGAGTTCTCCCCCGGCCCGTAACTCCGACTTGTGGCGCAGGTTTCCGCGTAGGAACGACGCCAGATCGCCCCACTCGTCTGGTTCATCAAGCGGATGACGATCGTAAGCCTCGTAAGCAGCATCGATCTCAGCTTTTCGATGACAAGCGACAAGCGCCTCCAGCGCCGCGTCCAACATCGCGGCGTCACTGGACCAATCTTCCACCAATCGCGCCCTGTCCAGGAGAACGCCATCGACAGTCGTGCTGATTCGCTGTCTAGCCATGCCACGATTGTAGCAGAAATATACCACAGAACACCTCAACCGGCCTCTGGGGCGCTTAGGAGATGTTCAAGCGCATGCCGGCGTCTAGCCGGATTACCTCGCCGTTTAGGTAAGTGTTCTCCACGGCGTGAATCGCCAGCGCGGCTACATCACTTGGCGAGCCGAGACGCTTGGGGAAGACGTTGCCGGCGCAGATGGCGGAGATCTGCTCCTGGTTCAGCGACGCCAGGATGGGCGTGTCCATGATGCCGGGACATATGGTCACTACCCGAATGCCCCGCGAGCCCAGGTCGCGGGCCAGCGGCAGGGTAAGGCCGATGATTCCTCCCTTAGAGGCGCTGTAGGACATCTGACCCACCTGACCTTCGATGCCGGCAATGGAGCCCAAGTTCACGATCACGCCCCGCTCGCCGTCGGCGTTGGGCTCGTTGGCTGCGAGGTGCTGAACGGTGTGGCGCAACACGTCGAACAGTCCGATGAGGTTCACCTCGATGTGTGCCCGGAAGTGCTCCAGGGTGTGCAGCTCGCCGTCGCCGCTCAGCATCCGCTGACCCGAACTGATACCGGCACAGCTCACCAACACGTCGATCCGACCCCAGACAGCTACGGCTGCCGCCACCGCCGCCTCCACCTCGTCGGGCCGGGTGACGTCTACGGCCACGAAGGCTGCGTTTTCGCCCAGTTCGCTGGACACCTGCGCCCCCGCCTCCGAAGCCAAGTCGGCGATAATCACCCGGCCGCCGGCAGCCACCAGAGCCCGCGCTACCCCGGCACCCAAGCCCGAGGCGCCACCGGTAACCAGCGCCACCGATCCCGGGACTTTCATTGCGCCCCGCCGGTGGGCATCTCTCGCCGGCGAGCGCCGGTGGGGTCCACCTCAGTACGCAGAATCTGCAACTCTTCGGCGCTGGGGCGAGGCGTCGGTGGCACCTCTCCAGCCGGAAGCCGCACCTCAAAACCGGTGGCGGCCTGCACGTCGGCGGCACTCACGCCGGGGTGGAGCGAAGCCAGCCTCATCTGCTTGGAGTTGGGCTCGAAGTCGAATACGCACAGGTTGGTGATGCAGAGTTGCGGTCCGCCGGGAAGGCCCAGCGAAGCCCGATGATCGCCGCCGTCACCCCAGCCTATGCCCGAGCGGAAGTCCAGCTGTTCCACGAACGTGCGCGGCGCGTGCGTAGTGCTCCAGAGGTAGATGCGGGGGATCATGCATCCCAGATCGGCCATGCCACCGCCGCCGGGCAAGCGCACCTTCGGGTTGTCGTAAGGTCCGATCACGCTGTTGTTTATGTTGCCGTAGGCGTCTATCTGGGCACCCCGAAAGGCGAAGGTGTTGAAGCGGGCACCCTGGGCGTAGCTCCAGAAGTCAAACGGCGAGTTGGCAAGCATCGAGGAGCCGCCCCAAAGCCCCTCGGACAGAGTGGAGGAGCCAATGGTGTCGCTGTCGGCGTCAACCGCGATAGAGCCGGCCGCCCACACCAGGTCGGGGGCATGAGTCCGCCGCGCCAGACGGTAGGCACACACTGGGATGAACGAAACGGCCCCGTTAAATGCCCGGGTGTCGTTAGCTAGCGCCCGAGAAAATGTCACCACCATAAGTTCATCGACGGTGCAGTCGTATCCCGATACTGCCTGGGGTATCGCGTTCACAAAGCCGACCCTTCGACTACCTCGGGCGAAACCTCCACGCCGTTGACCGCCAGGAAGTCCTGCCAGGTCTCCGGGCCGGTGACCCGCCGCTCGAAGAAGGCGGCGAACTCTCCCGGCGAACCGCACGCCGCCACGTACTCCTCAAAGAAGCTCTCGTCGTGGCTGTAGTCGGGGAAACAGGAGGTGGGGTAGGCCCCGAGGAGTGCTTCGCAGACTGCGTCAACCATAAAACGGGGATAGCTGGTGCGGTGCGGTTCGGCCCGAAACGAGTCGGTTTGAACGATGCGCTCGGTGGTGACGATGGTGCGATCAGCGGCGTTGACCACCTCGCTGTCCAGCCACAGCAGCTTGGGGTTGACTCGGGCGTTGCCGGCCTCGTCTGCCTCGTGAACATGCACCACCGCCACGTCCACCTCCAGCGGTACACAAGCCACGTAAGGTCGCCCGGTGGCGGCGTCTTGCTCGACTCGCAAGGTGCCGGAGTCGGCGTGCAGCGCCAGCACGTCGGTGCCAAGACCGGCAACGGTGGGCATGAACGGCAGCTTTCGGGCCTGCGCCTGCAGCCGGCATATCAGCAAGTGCTCGGAGTACTCCTCCATGACCAGCTGGCCGCTCTGGGCAGCTCGGCGGAAGTTGGGCGCCAGGCCGAAACCTTCCAAGCTCACCAGCCCAGCTAACACCCTCGTTGTGCATCCCGCGGCTGCCAACCAGTCGACGCTCATGCCCGCCACGATGGCTACCAAAGTGAGGTCGCGCTTGTTGGCCCGCACCAACTCGCGCACGAACGCCATGGGGGCGCTATTCATAGACAGCCCACCGAGGGCCACCGTGGCCCCATCTGGTACCAAAGCAGCCGCCTGGGGCAGCGTGACCTGCTTGGAGGTGCCGGCGCTCACTCTCCGTAGTTACCAAACGAACGGTTGAAACGCAAGTCTGCTGCTGGCCCGCCAAACTCTCCAGCGGGCCGAGCGGGGCAACTAACTACCATGCGCTGGGCACCGTACGCCAGGTACCGTGCGCTCGTGGACAAGACGAGCGGGGTGCTAAACACCATTGACCTCGACGACACCGACCCGATCGAAGCGCTCCACCGCCGGGGCTGGACCGACGGCCTACCGGTGGTGGCGCCGACACCAGAGCGAGTGGAGACGATGCTTGCCCACGCCGGGTTGGACGCCGCCGAGATCCTCGGAACCATCTCCGAACGGAGCCGCTCGCTGAGCGCCCAGCAAGCTGCCGCCAACGCCGTCATGGCCGGTTGCGCCCCAGAGCACTTTCCGCTGGCGCTGGCTGCCCTGTGCGCCATGCTGGACCCAGCGTTCAACGCCAACGCCGTGATGACCAGCACTGGTGGGGCGGCCTTTTGCCTCTTGGTCAGCGGGCCGGTAACCCAACAACTCCACATGGCCACCCGCCACAACGCGCTTGGCGGCGACAACCGCGCCAACGCCGCGGTGGGCCGCACATTACGGCTAGTGGCACGCAACGTTTTTGGCGCCCGTCCCGGCGAGTTGGACACCTCATCCTTCGGCCACCCCGGCAAGATCACGCTGTGTCTAGCCGAGGACGAACCGCCGCCCCCTTGGGAGCCGTTGCGAGCCGAACTCGGCTATCGCCTAGAGGATTCCAGCGTCACGATCCTGGGCACCGAAGGCCCCCGGCAGGTCGCCAACCAGCTGAATCCTACTCCGGAGGGGATCCTCCTGACGATGGCGGCAGCCATGCGCTGTCCCGCCAACTATGCCGTCGGCAAGGGCGGCCAGGCAGTCGCCGTGCTGGGACCCGAGCACACAGCCGCGCTAGTTAGAGCCGGCTGGACGAGGGCGCAGGTGCGGGAGTTTCTGGCCGAAACCAGCCGGGTCACGCTGGCGGAGATCCAAGCCGCCGGAGTATTGCCAGAGACCGACACCCAGCACGACATGACCCCCGGAACAGACGGGCGGCTGCCGACGGTACAAAATCCCGAGGACCTGCTGCTAGTGACAGCCGGAGGTCACGGCGCCGGCTGGTCGGCTTACATCCCCGCCTGGGCTCCAAAGTTGCACAGCCTGGCAGTGACCCGCAGGGTGCCAGCCCCCGGTGAGGGCCTGCCTGCCAACTAGGCTGGCGACCGTGGCACGGGTCACCATCGTCCGACCCGATCACCTCAGCGAGGTGCGCCGCGTGCTCCCCGCCCCCCGGCTCAGCCTCGGCGGTGCCAAGCCGATGAACCTCACACTCATCGACAACGGCAAGCCCAACGCCCGCCGACTGCTTGGCTATTTGGCCGATGAGCTGACTAGTCGCCTTCCTCTGGCCACTACTGACATGCACTCCAAGCCCTCAGCCGGCAAGCCCATCGACGCCGACGTGGCGGACATGCTGGCGGCGCGCTCACATCTGGCGATCTCCGGCGTCGGCGATTGAGGGGCCTGCACGGCGTGCAGTTTGCACGACGCAGTGTTGCTGGAGGCTCGCGGCATCCCCGCAGCGCTAGTGGTGACCGAACCCTTCGTAGCAGTGGCCGAACGCTTCGCCCCTACCGTAGGGGCAGCGGGCTACCCGTCGGCTGCGGTCCCCCACCCCATCTCCTCGGCAAACCATGACGACCTCCGCAAGTACGCCGCGGCAATTGCTAACGAGTTGGCTGACCTCCTGACGACCGGTTGAGCAACCGGCTGAGCTAACTAGAGGGCGAAGTCGATTCCCATCGCCTGCAAGCTGTACCAGGTAATACCACATCTGGCAGAGTAGAAATCCATGGCCTCTTGGATGTTCGAGACTCTCACGCCCAGGTGAAACGGCGTTGTCAGCTGCACCATTTAGCTACCCCCTCGGTTCGTGGGCGGAAGACTGATCCCACCCACCTAGCAGCGACTTCAACTCAACCAGGGCCGCTACGTGATGGGCCCATTCCTCCTCGCTGCGCGCCAGCGGCACGAACAGCACATGCTCTAGCCCGGCCGCCACGTAGCCGCTGAGCAGCTCAGCCAACTCGGGGACCGAACCCGTCGCCATCAGGCGGTCGCCGTAGCCGTCGCCGACCTCGCCCCAGCGACCGCCGCCAGCTAGCGGCAAGCCGATGCGCACCTCCATGTGAATAGAGGCAATAGTCCGGCAGTCACTTGTAGCACCCTGCTCGTAGGCGCGTAGCTCGGCGAGACGCTCAGCGAAGACCTCCTGCGGCGCCCACGTTCCCATCCAGCCCTGGCAGCGGGCTGCTCGCTGCAGCGCCCCCGAGGATGACCCGCCGACCCACACTGGCACCGGCCCATAGGGGGCCGGCTTGACCCGCACGCCGCTGAAAGAGAAGTGCTCGCTGGTGTAGTCCTCGGCGCCGCCCCAAGCAGCCCGCCAACCAGCGATGTAGTCGTCTAAGCGGCGACCCCTTCGGCGCATCGGCACACCACAGGCCTCGAACTCCTCGGCCAGCCACCCAGCGCCGACGCCCAGGATGGTCCGCCCGGCCGACAGCCAGTCCAGCGTGGCCCACTGTTTGGCGAACTGCAGCGGATTACGGTAGGCGGGCACTAAGACGCTTGTTCCGAGCCCAACTCGGCTGGTGTGAGCCGCCGCGGCGGCCAGCAGCGGCACCGGCTCGGGAAAGAACGCAGGCATCCCAGCCAGCGACCGCGGCACAGCCACGTGATCGGCCACCCACACGTCGTCGAAGCCGTTCTCCTCAGCCAGCCGAGCTACCCGCAGAATGTGCTCCAGACCGGCCGAGTGGCCTAGCTGCGGCAAGTGCAGACCGAAGCGCATCAGCAGCGGTAACGGCCCAGCGGCAGGTGGAGGTACTCATCGCGTTCGGTCAGCTTCATTAGTGATGCTCGCCCTCCCGTGGGGTGGCCTAGCCGACTGCTCAGTCTTACAGTTCAGCAGGTCAGATTTCTCGCCAGTGGATTTGCTGTCCGCACCACCGCACAAAATCGGTGAGGTCAGCTGAGCCCCAGTTCGTCACACAACTGCTGGCGGAGGCGGAACTTCTGGATCTTGGTGGCCGACATAGGCCACTGTTGCACTAGCCGCACGTGGCGGGGCACCTTGAAAGACGCAATCTGCCCCCGGCAGTAGCTAATCAGGTCCTCGGGGGAGGCCTCTGCGCCAGGTACCAGCTCTACGAAAGCGGCCGGCACTTCCGTGTAGCGCTCGTCGGGGATTCCCACCACCTGGGCAATCGCCACCGCCGAGTGGGTCTGCAGGTACGACTCGATCTCCACCGCGGCTACGTTCTCGCCGCCCACCTTAAGCATGTCTTTCACCCGACCTAGAAATCCGATACGCCCCTGCGCATCCATCATCCCGATGTCGCCGGTGTTGAACCATCCCTCGTCGTCGAAGTGCTCGGCGGTCTTGGCGGGGTCCTTGTAATAGCCCTCGAACACGTTGTAACCCCGGCACCAAATCTCGCCCCGCTCGCCGGCCAGCACCTGCTCGCCGGTCTCAAAGTCTCGAATCTGCACTGCAATCCCGCGAAACGGCCTCCCCGAGGTGGTGGATCGCACCTCCGGCGGGTCGTCGGGGGCGCTGAAGGCCATCACCCCGCCGCACTCAGTTAGACCGTAGGCGTTGGTGTGCGCCACCTCTGGCAGCCGCCGATGAATGTCTTCCAGCGCCGCGGGCGGAGCTACGTTGTTCATGAGCCGGATGCTGCTCATGGCCTCGGTATCCCAGTCGGGGTGGTTCAACATCACTGTGGTGATCGTCGGGAAGGTGGAGAAGCAAACCGTGGCCCCCTCGGCGCGCATTTGCGCAATAGCCGCCGCCGGCTCGAAGTGCAGCAGGGTCACATACGCAGCACCGGCCTCGATGCAGCCGATGAGCGGCAAAATCGCGCTCATGTGGAACAACGGCAGCGGGTCCCAGAACACGTCGCTGGGGCTGAGCTGGAAGCGCTCGCAGGCCACCGAGCTTGTGCGGACCAGCTGCTCGTGGCTCAGGGGGCAGCCCTTGGGATTGGCGGTGGTACCAGAGGTGTACATCATCATGGCAATGTCACCCAGCGACACCCGACTGCGAGCGGTGTGCACGGCGTCAGCGGTGATGCCAGCGGCGGCGGCTTCAAAGCCGGCTCGGTCGATCATGCCCGCAGGCGAGGAACTACCCAGTAGAACCACGGCGCGTAACTCCGGAGCGCTCTGGAGCCTCAGATCCCCCGAAAGGGAAGCCTCGGCAAGGCCCGGCAGGCATTCGTGCAGGATCGTCGCGTAGTCAGCGTGTTGCTCGGTTATGTCGCTAGTAACAAGCAGACGCAGGTCGGCGTCCCGCACCACGTAAGTGAGTTCTCGCCCCCTAAAGCGGGCGTTGATAGGCACCACCGGTGCACCCAGCAGGGCCGCCCCAAACATAACCTCCACGAAGTCCATGCAGTTTGGCATGAGGATCCCTACATGGTCTCTGGGGCGCACGCCGAGACCCAGCAGCGACCGGGCCGCCCTAACGGCCGCTTCCAGCAGCGACTCGAAGCTGTGACGGCTCTCGGGGAAGACGATTGCTGCGCGCCCGGAATGGTGGGCGGCGGCCCGCACGATCAGGTCACCAAACGTGGTGACCTCAACCCACTGGCGCTCGGTAAAGCTCACGGCTGGCCGCCCTGCGACCCGCCGCCCCCTGAACGTAGCTGGCGCTGGAGGTCGGCGCTGTCAAACCACTGGGAAAGCCGGCGAATGCGGCCCTCGGAGAAGTCGAATATGTCCACAGCCTCGAACGTGATTTCCGCCCCAGTGGCGCTGCGCCCTTCGAAATGGATTTCGGCCACGACCGTGTCGCCCTGGCATATCAGGCGGGTGGGTATGTCGGAGTGGACGGGGTAGCGAGCAAAAACCGAACCGAAGAACGCCATCACGGCCTCTACGCCATGTCGGGATGGAGCCAAGCAGGCTCGCAGCTCAATATCTGAGTGAAACAGGCCCCGCAGCGTGTCTAAATCTTCCGCGTTCACTGCCGCAAAGTAGGCCTCGACCACGGCGCGAGGCGTCGGAGGGGAGGTCATTCCGACCCTCGCAGCAGGTCTTTGATCTGCCCCAGGGCCTTGAACGACCAACCGGCCAGATCCGGATCGCCGAAAGGCGTGATGTTCCACATAACCAGGTGGCGCAGACCGGCTGCGTGGTAGTCAGCCACCTGCTCGGCGATCTGTTCGGGCGTGCCGCAGAAACAGTAGTACCGCACGACCGACGAAGGTATGCCGTCGATCACTCGTAGCGCTTCGGGGCGAGTCAGCGACGCCGGCACCAGCTCGTGGAATCCCTCCGGCGGGGCCACGCCCAGAGACTCAAACACCTCCGCCGGCAGCATCACCATGAGCGCCCGCACCAGAGGGGCCTCCACCAGCCGGGCCAAGCTGGCCTCATCGGGTGCTACCAGCACATACGCCAGCAGTCCCGGTGTGACCGACTCGGCGTCTCGCCCCGCCGTCAAAGAGGCCTGCCGTATAACCTCCAAGGCTTCGGCGTAGCGCCCCGGCGAGAGCTTGGTCGGAAGCCAACCATCAGCAAGCCGCCCAGTAATGCCCAGCATTCGGGGGCCGTGGGCGGCGGTCCAAAGCGGTGGCGGCCGCTCGGCGTAAGGACTGAGCCCCAGCACGGCTTGCTTCAGGCAGAAGAAGCGCCCCTCGTAGTCCACCGGACCTTCTGCGCCCCACAGCAGCCGAATCACCTCGATGCCTTCGGCCAGGCGGCTCACCGGCTGAGAGAAGTCCACCCCGTAGGGCACCACGTTCATGCGCTCGCCCGAGCCCAGCCCCAAAATGGCCCGACCCTCGGTGAGGTGGTCGAGCGTAAGAGCCATGTTGGCCACCATGGCGGGGTGGCGGCGCAGCAAATCGGTCACTACCACACCCACTTTGATGCTGCTGGTCTGGCTACCCACCGCAGCCATCATCAACAGCGGGTCGAAATAGGTGTGCGGGCTGGGCTGAGTCTCGGCGAATGGCGTGAGGTCGGGCGTCCAAACCGCATCGGCGTGCCAACCCATTAGATGACACGGCCACCACACGGCGTTGAAGCCCTCAGCCTCGTTGCGCTGAGCTAGAGAGACCGCCCGGTCTGCTGGGGGCATCAACTGGCCCGGTACGCCAAACTGTATGTCCATCGGGCCAGTTTGCTAGCGGCGGCGGAACTCGCGGCGGCGCATGCCGTGCGGGTCGATGACTTCCCGAATGAGGCGCACCTGTTCTGCGCTCGGTGCCGCGGTGATAGGTATCTCGCCGGCCGGCAGCAGCGGCTGGAAACCGGTGGCCTCTAGCACCTGCTGTAGCGTCACCCCCGGGTGCAGCGATCGCAGCCGCATGTGCTTGCTGACCGGCTCGAAGTCCATCACGCACAGGTTCGTGACCACCAGGTCGGGGCCGCCGGTGAGCCCCAACCGCTCCCGCTCGTCGCCGCCACCCAGGTAGCCAGCGCAGGAAACAAAATCCACCTTCGCCACCAGCGAGCGGGGATTGTGGTTGGGGTTCCAGTAGTAGAGCAACTTGCCGATCGAACCCATGTCACCCAATCCGGCAGTGCCCGGCAAGCGAACCTTGGGAGCGTGATAGTCCGAGCCGATGACAGAGTTGTTGGCATTGCCAAAGCGGTCCAACTGTGCTGCCCCCACACAGAACTTCTCCAACCAGCGACCGTTGAGCGCCAGATTCCAGAAGTCGCCGTACTGCTCCAGGTACATAAGGGCGTCGCGCCACAAGGGGGCCTCCAGGGTGGAGGCGGGGATGGGGCCGGGCCGCGGCTCTAATCCCACAGCACCGGCGAGCCATACCAGGTTGGGGGCGTGCGTCAGCTTGGCTAGCTGGAATGCAGCCACCGGCAGGAAGCTGGCCATACCGTTGCAAGCCTGGTCGCCATCGCTGAAACACGAGGCCAGCACGGCAATCATCAACTCATCGACAGTCCAATCCTGGGCTGGCCAATCCTGGGCTGGCCAATCCTGGGCTGGCCAATCCTGGGCTGGCCAATCCTGGGCTGGTGGCGTAGTCGACGGCGGCGCGGCGGACGGCGATGCCGAGTGCGACTCGGGGGGTGCCATCAGTCAACCTCCCAGCGGGCCAGCGCCGCTAGCCGCTGCTGACCCCCGATGGCGGCCAGGTACTCATCGTGGTTTGAGGGACCGTAGATGTAGCTCTCCAGAAACTGCGCCGTGTCCTCCTCCGAGCCGGCAGCAGCTCCCCAGGCCAAATGCAAGCTGGCGTCGTAGCCGTAGCACGGGTTGAACGAAGTGGGATGCGCTCCCCAAGCCACCTCCACCACAGCGTCCACCATGAACCCCGGCAGAATCGTGCGATCAGGGTTGGCGCGCAGCTCCTCGCTGTCGACGATCTGCTCAGTGGTGACGACCACCCGGCGGGCTGCGGCAGGCATGATCCCGACATCTGGCCACAGCGCCGTCGGCTCGTACTGCACGTTGCCGTAACGGTCGGCTCGGTGACAGTGGATTAGTGCCACGTCGGGCACCAACGCCCGGCAGGCAACCACCGCAGGCCCCCCGAAGGGATCGGGAATCAGCTGGAGGTTCTCGTTGATTTCGATGAGGTCGGTGCCGATGAGACCTCGGGTGGGCAAGAAGGGCAAGTTGCGAGCGCCGGCACCGAGGCGGGCCAGCAGCGATGTCTCTGAGAGTTCCTCCATGCGGATCTGGCTGGCCTCTACGGCCCGCCGGTAGTGCTGCGCCAGCCCAAACTGCTCCATCGACACGGCGCAGCCAATGAAGCGGTTCATGCAGCCCGCCGCGGCTAGCCAGTCCACCGCAATGCCCCCCACTAAGCAGACCAACGCCAGGTCGCGGCGCCGCTGGCGGATCAGCTCACGCACCAGAGCCATAGGGGCAGCCTGCGTGGCCATGTTCTGCAGCGCCACAACGTCGCCGTCGCTAACCAGCCTGGCGGCTTCGGCAAGGCTGGTCTGCTTCAGTTGCACCGCTGGGCTCCGCTGCTCACACCAACTCGATGAACTCGCGGCCGCCGTGCAGCTCTATGACCTGTCCGCAGCAATAGTCGCTAGCGGGCGAGGCCAGCCAAAGGCACGCCTCGGCCACGTCTGAGGGCCGGCCTGGGCGCCCAATGGGGATCTGAGCTTCGATCTGTTCGATAATCTCCGCCGGCATGCCGAGACCGGTAGCCGGGTTGCTGGCGCTGGTCATGCGGGTGCCGGCGATGTAGCCCGGAGCCACGGCGTTGACACACACCCCGGCTCGGGCCCACTCGCGCGAGACCGACTTGGTTAGCCCGATGACACCAGCCTTGGCAGCGGAGTAGTTGGCATTGGCCGCCAGGCCGTAGATGCCACCAGTGGAAGCCACGTTCACGATCTTCTTGCAGCCCTCGGCCGTAATGCGGGCCTGCTCGGTTCGGCGCAGCCACGGCGCTGAAGCCCGAATCATGTTGAACGTGCCCCGCAGCACCACATCCACTACCGCGTTCCAGGTTTCGTCGCTCATCCGGTGGACCATGGAGTCTCGGGTTAGGCCAGCGTTGTTCACCAGAATGTCCAGATCGCCAAACCGCTCGGCGGCGATGGCCACAATCTGGGGCGCCTCGTTTACCACCGATCCCGGCGCCTGGGCAGCCTGCCCACCGTCAGCTGCGATACTCGCTACAACCTCAGCCGCGGCGGCCGAATCACTGTCGTTGACCGCCACTGCGGCCCCGGCGACGGCAAAGCGGCGAGCGATGGCCGCGCCGATGCCTCGACCAGCTCCAGTCACCAGCGCCACACGCCCAGTGAGCACACCGTTCGCCGCGGTGGACATCACCCGACGAGCCTCCTAGAACGAGCGGGGCAGGCCGAGAGACTCGGCAATGCTGTTGCGGGCCATCTCGTTGCTGATGGGCCCAATGCGGTACAAGCGAGCGTCGCGCCAGTAGCGCTGCATGTTGGTCTCAGCCGCGTAGCCTATGCCGCCCAGCAGCTGGATTCCCAGATCGGCGGCCTGTCCGGCGTACTCCGAGGCCATCACTTTGGCCATGTTGGCCTCCTTGGAACAGTCGCGACCTTGGTCGGAGAGCCAGGCGGCGTAGTAGGTGAGCAGTTCTGCCTGCTGGCGCCACATGGCAATGTCGGCGACGTAATGCTGCAAGGCCTGGAACTCGCCCAGCTTGCGGCCAAAGGCCTCTCGCTCTCCAAGGTGCTCTAGGGCGTCCTCTAAGACACCGTCCAAAATGCCAGTACACAGGGCGGCCACCATGATGCGCTCGTTGTTCAAGGTGGAAAGCATGCGGTAGAAACCCATGTCGGGCTCGCCCACCACGTAGCGCTCGGGCACAAACACGTCGTCTAGGAACACCTCGCAGGAGCCCACGGCGCGCATACCCACCTTGGGGATCTGGCGGGTCTCCAAACCCTCGCTGGGATTGGGCACCAGGAACAGCGTCACGCCCTTCGCGGCCTTGGTGGGGCTGTCGGAGCTACGGGCCATGAGGAACAGGTAATCCGAGACGTGCGCCGCGGTAGACCAGATCTTCTGGCCCGAGATTCGCCAGCCGCCGGGCACCTGCTTGGCCCGAGTTCGCATGGCTCCCATCAAGTCGGTGCCGCCGGACGGTTCAGTAACCGAGATCGCCACGCGGATGTCACCTGCGGCCAGACTGGGGATTAGCTCCTTACGCACCTCCTGGCTAGCGAAGGCATTGATGGACTTGGCGCAGAAGGAGGAGATGCCGAAGATCCAGGTGAGTCCGGCGAGGGAACGGGCCAGCTCGCGGGTCAGGATCATCTGGGTGAGAACGTCACCCCCGGCGCCACCCAACTCTTCGGGCAAGCCAATGGCGTGGAAGCCAGCGGCCGACATCTTGTCCCACAGCTCGAAGGGATACTCAAACTCCTGCATCTCCAGGTCGCGGGCAGTGTTCTTGGGGCACTCCCGCTCCACCCAGTCGCGCACCGTTTTGGCGAAGAGTTCCTGTTCGTCGCTCAACGAAAAGTCCATCTTTTGTCCGTTCTCCGATGTCGCCGGTGTCTCTGCGATTAGTCGCCGGTCAGTAGCGCCAGCCGTCGCCGAAGAAGGCGATGCGCTGGCCCAGATAGTCCTCCACGCAGGTAAGTGCAGCCCGGGCAGCCCGGTCGGTGCCGATACCGCGGCTGCGGAACGTCTCGGAGGCAAAGTAGAGACCGTCGATGTTGGGGGCACGCCAATGCGGCCGGAACTTGCCCACCAGCATCGGCTTCTGTACTACCCCGAAGGGCGGGTCGAAGACCAGGCCGCGGCGGTGCCAGACGTGGTTCCTCAGGCCCGGATACATCTCCAGTAGCCCGGCCTCGAAGCGGTCGTACATCTGGCTCACATAGCGGCGGTCACGGCCAAGAGATCCGGGAATCACGCCACCGGTGCAGTAAAGGTGCACCCCCGGAGGGCTGGAGTCGGGGTCCATGGCAGTCTGGTCGTACATAAACCCGGGGGTGGGACTGTGGGGAGTGGCCCGCCAAGTGGACAGCTCACGAGGGTCGAACATGGTGACCGGCTCCTCGGTTGCTAGGTACAAGCCCAGCCAGGCCACCCGGTAGGCGTCTTGAGCCAAATAGCGCACCTGATTCACGTACCAGTCCGGCAACTCCCATTCGGGAACCACCCGCAACACGCTCCAGACCGGCAGGGTGGAGATGACGCAGTCGGTCTCCAGCACCTCCCCCGGCTCGGCATCGTTGGGCACGACAGCGCCGTGACGCCCGAGCGTCACACCCACCACCGCCCCGTTTTCAATGAGCACCTGATCGGCGGCGCAGTTAAGCCGCACCTCACCGCCGTGGCGCTTCACCGCACCGGCTAAGTCGCGCCACATGCCATCCCAGCCTTGGCCAGGCCAGCACGAGTAAGCGGCCATGCGCCGCTCGCTGTAGTGCAGCTTGCGCACCCACAAGTTGTCGCTAGCGGAATGATCCCACCAGTCGTCGGTAAGACACTCCAGCACGGACAGAAACTCAAACAGGTCCACCACGCTCTGGTCGGTAGTGTGCTGGTAGATCCAGGCTCTTAGCGGCTGGTCGTCCCAGGCTTCTAACTCCTCCCAAGAGGTCTCGGTGAGAGCTTTGATGACTTTTTTCAGTTCGGTTTTGTTGCCGCGGTAACGATCTCGGATAGAGCCCCAGCGTCGGGCCTCATTATCCCAGACGGGCATGTCGTGGGACACTTCGCCGTGGACGAGTTCCTCGCCTACGTACTCAAAGATCTTGGTTATCCCCGAGCCAGGGTCCTCTATGAGGTGACCGCCCAGGTTGACTTTGAAACCCTCGTCGTCTACCGCCAAGGCGCGGCCACCTAAGTGAGGCGAGCGTTCTAGCACGCACACACTGTGGCCCTGGCGAGCCAACAGAGCGCCAGCGGAAAGCCCCGCAGCGCCTGCGCCGATCACTACCACGTCGTAGCTGGACATCTGGGCTCCTTGCGCCGCGGCACCACCCGGGAACCAGTGACTTCCGGCGAACTACCTGTAATTGGCGAGCTTATCAAACGGTCGTTTGACACACAAAGTTGGAAAGCCCGACTGGCCACCCTCGGGCCTAAGGGGCGCAGCGCAGCACCGTCTGCAGCGAGCCCTCGGCGTCACCCGGCGCAGCGCCGGTGGGCAGCAGGATGGGTGTGTCAATACCCGCGGCGCGGTACTCGCCGATGCGGCGCCGCACGGCATCCTCGCCGACCGCGCACGTAGCGTCCACCACCGCATCGTCCACGCAGTCCAGAGCTTTGCGCCGGTCACCGCCAACCCAGGCCTCAGCCGCCTCGGCCAGGCGCGGGAAACAGCCAGCGAAACAGCGTTGATGGGTCGGCACCATGGCGTAAGCCAGCACCGCTCTACGCATCCGCTCCCGCGCCTCGTCGTGGCGCTCGCCGGCATAACCCCAAAAAGAACACACCAACTCCACCGAGGCCGGGTCGCGGCCGGCCACTCGGGCCGAATCTTCCACAACCGCACGCTTGGCCGCTACCTCGCCGGGGGGACACCACGCCAAGAAAGCGCCGTCTGCCACCTCGCCAGCCAGCGCCAGCATCCGATCCCCCATTGCACCCAGCCACACCGGCACAGGCTGCGGCGGCAGCTGAAGTCGGAAACCATCGCAGCGCAACTCTTCGCCCTTGTAGTTGACCTTGTCACCGGCCATTACCTGTCCGAAGAGGTCCAGATACTCCCGAGTGGTGGTATAGGGCTTGCGGAACTCCAGCCCGTGCCAGCGGCCCACGATGATTGGGCTAGAGGCCCCAAATCCGGCCACTAGGCGTCCCGGCACGGCCGAGGCCAGCGTGGCGAACCCCATAGCCGCCAGCGGAGCCGGACGGGTGTAGGTAGCCAGAATGCCAGAGCCCAAGCGGATCCGACTGGTACGGGCCGCCGCCATACCCAGCAGCGAGAACACCTCAGCTCCGGCCACTTCGCCGCAGAGGGCCGTGTGGTAGCCAGCCCCCTCGGCGGCCTCAAACAGCGTAAGAAGTTGCCCGGCGCTGAGACCATCCTCAACCGGCATGGTCATGCCATAAGTTGCAACTGCCATGGCGCTGGGCGTAGCCGGGCGAGCTAGCCGGCGTAGCGGTGGTGCAACTCTGCCGCCAGCTCGACGTTCTCACTGTTGTCGGGATGTGGTAGCCATTCCTCACCGACGGCCAAGTAGCGGGTCGCCAGTTCGATGAGAGGGCCGTGAGCCACCGACGGCGGCAGGAAGTTCCAGCGCAGCCAGGGCTGGGTGTTGGGATGGCTGGCCTCTTCCAGCACCAGAGGCAGGCCGGCCTGACGTACTCGCTGGATCATGCCGTCAAAGTCGTCAGAGCAGAAAGCCAGATGGTGCACGTACTCGCCGCGCCGCTCCAGCACCTTGTCGGGCCAATGTCCCGGCTCGGCCGGTGACCACAGCTGAATCGAGACACCACGAGGGTCGGGGTTCTGGAAGGTAAGCCAGCGCATAGGCGTGCCGTCAGCCTCGTCTAGGCCCTCACCTCGGGTAATCTGCATAGTGTGCTCCGGCGAAAGCACCTCCAGGATGCGCCGCCAGTCGGCCTCGGCCTGATCCAGGTCCTTAACCAACAACGAGACGTGATCCAGATGGATGCCCATATTTCTCCTTTAGACAAGTACTAGACCGCTTCGAGGATGGTGGCGTTGGCAAGGCCGCCACCCTCGCACATGGTCTGCAGCCCCAGCCGGGCTCCGCTACGGTGCATCTCATGCACCAGGGTGGTCATGATGCGTGCTCCGCTGGCTCCCAACGGGTGACCCAGGGCGATAGCGCCGCCATTTACGTTCACCTGCTCAGGGTCGGCCCCCACTTCGGCCTGCCAGGCCAGAACCACCGAGGCAAAAGCCTCGTTACATTCGAACAGGTCGATGTCACCGACACCCAAGCCGGCCCGCTTTAGAGCCATCTGAGTGGCGGGGATTGGCCCAGAGAGAATCAGCACCGGGTCGCTGCCGGTTACGGCCATGGTGTGAACCCTGGCCAGCGGTGTCAGGCCATAGCGCTCCAGCGCGGCGGCCGAGGCCACCAGCAGAGCGGCCGCCCCGTCGGTGATCTGACTAGACATAGCCGCAGTTAGCGGGCCGAACTCGCTGAATGGCTGCAGTGCGGCCATCTTCTCCATGGAAGTGTTCGGGCGGATGCCCTCGTCGCGGATGCAGTCCCCTAACGGCAGCACCTCGGCCTCGAAGCGTCCCTGCTCCCAAGCCCGGTGGGCGTTGGTGTGGCTGCGGAAGGCGAGTTCGTTCATTTCGGTAGCGGTAATGCCCCAGCGCTCGGCGATGAGGTTGCCGCCCCGGAACTGGTGAATCAGCTCGTCACCGAAGCGCTCCGCCCAGCCAGGGGAGTCGAACGGGTAGCCCATCTCTAGTTGAGGGCCCACATCGCCCTGACTGTTCAGCTTTACCAGGCTCATAACTTCGGTACCGCCGGCTATTACTAGGTCCATAGTCCCGGACATCACAGCCTGGGCGGCGAAGTGCACCGCCTGCTGGGAAGAGCCACACTGGCGATCGATGGTGACCGCCGGCGTGGTCTCGGGGAAGCCGGCCACCAGCGCGCAGTTGCGGCCCAGGTTGAATGCTTGCGCCCCGATCTGGCCCACGCACCCCCAAACGATGTCATCTACCTCGCTCGGGTCGATGGGGGTGCGTTCGGCCAGCCCGCGCATCACGTGCGCCCCCAAGTCCACCGGGTGCACGCCGCTGAGTCCCCCACCGAAGCGACCCATAGGTGTCCGCACTCCATCGATGATGTACGCCTCGGACATGCTCACCTCTCCCGTGCTGTTGTGTTTGCCCCGTCTGGCCCCGCAGATCACGTTACCGCTGGCTTCAACCAACCGACAGGTAGGACAAACTAGGGGGGGGTATATACCTGAGCCACAATCTGGGTTAGGGGTTGGTGTCTTCGTGTTGGAGGTAGCACCAGCGCCAAATCCCTAACGCGGCTAGCTCGCTCGCTGGTCGGTGTTGGATCACATCGAGCCGGCTAGGAGCATCGTGTGGTCAGGCTTTCGATGTTGGGGGGCAAACGGGCAGGCGTAAACAAGCGGGTTGGAGAGCTTTTGGGCGGTGCTGAAACTCGGTTACTACGGACCTGCCATCGATTTGATGGGGTGACTCTGACTAGGAGCCGCTATCTGGTGGTGTGGGTCGACTGGGGTAGTGTGTTGTTGTGAGTGTGGCGCTGGTCGAGGAGGTTGCGCCTTCGGTGGTTGACGCTCGGCGGGCGGCTGAGGCGCTTCTCGACGAGGGTGCCGAGGAGGTGTTCCTCTACGGGTCGGTTGCTCGCGGCGAGGCGACTTCTGGAAGTGATATTGATCTAGTAGCGATGTTCGCCGACATCGACTACTCCGAGCGCTACGAGTTGACCTGCCGGCTGGAGAAGGCAGCATTAGAAGCAGTAGCCCGGCGCTGGCCGGTGCAAGTGTTAGCTACCGACCGCCCAGAGTGGAAAGCCCGCATTGAACGAGTTCCTAGTTCGTTGAGTTGGCGGACCGTCTCAAAGAACTCGGCATCGACCTTGGCATCATGTCCGCGTGGCGGGTATGAGCCACTTATCCCGATAACTCGCCGGCTCGAAATCACCTATCTGACCAACTTGCGAGTAACTACATAGTCGTCGCTATCGAGTTCAGTGGAATGTTCAGCGCGGATCTACGCTCAATCCTCGACTCGGATCACCCAGAACTCCGGAAAGCTACAAAACGCTGGCAAAACGCGATCACGGAGATCACTAGCCAGGATGTTCGGACCACCCAGACCCGCAGACTAGACGTAAACCTATAACATCATCGCCCATCGACTTCCCGGACAGGCTGGACTTCTACGATCCAGCGTTTCTGGCCGATCCTTACCCTGCGCTGGGCCAGTTGCGAGAAGCCACGCCGATCTTTCGTAACCCGCTGACCGGCACCTGGATGCTGACCCGCTTCTCCGACGTGTACGAAACCCTGAGAGATCGCCGCCTGGGCAGAGCTTTCGACCACCTTTACAGCTACGAAGAACTAGGCCAGCCTCAGCCCGACCAGCGCTGGGCGAAGTTCCAACAACACGAGAAATGGTCACTGCTGAGCCTGGAACCGCCTAACCACACCCGCATCCGCAAACTGGTCTCCAAAGTGTTCACGCCCCGGTCGGTCAGCGCACTAGCGCCAGTCATCGCCGACATCTCCGCTGAACTCATCGGCCGCTGCCGGGAGCTGGGCACCTTCGACCTGCTAGCCGACTACTCCCAGCTTTACTCCGTGGCCGTAGTAGCTGAGGTGCTGGGAGTGCCCCGGGCTGACACACAGGCGCTGCTGGACTGGTCCCACGCCATCGTCAAGATGTACGAGATGTCCTCCTCCGAGGCGGTGAAGCTGCAAGCCGAAGAAGCGGCGGGCGAATACATCGAATACACCAAAGCGCTCATCGCGGACAAGCGTCGCTCACCCGACGACCGGCTGGTATCTCAACTGGTAAAGGTATCTGCCGACGGCGACCGACTCAGCACCGACGAGGTCATCTCCACCACGATGGTGCTGATGGAGGCGGGCCACGAGGCCACGGTAAACACCATGGGCAACGGGATGAAGGCCCTAATGGCCCAACGAGATCAGTGGCGACGGCTAACTAACGGCGAGGTAGACGCCGCCTGCGCCGTTGAGGAGCTGTTGCGCTGGGACTCACCGCTGCAGATGTTCGAGCGCTGGGTGCTAGAGCCGGGAGTGGAGATAGCCGGTCAGCCAATGGCGGTGGGCGACGAGGTGGGCATGCTCTTCGGCTCAGCCCAGCGGGATCCTCGCCGCTTCAGTGATCCCGACCGCTTCGACGTAGGGCGCGGCGACTCGGCGCACATCGGCTTCGGCGGCGGTATCCACTTCTGCCTGGGTGCCGCGCTAGCCCGCCAGGAACTAGCCGTGGCCCTCGGCGACTTGGCAGCCAACTTCCCCGAGGTGGAACTAGCCGCCGAACCCGTCTACCACCCCACCTTCGTAATCCGGGGTCTCACCGAACTCCGTCTGAGCGTTAGCTAGCTGCCCAAAAGGTCTGCTGCTGTCGCGGCGGGGTGGGTGAGGTTAGGCTGGGTGTGTGGGTTCTGTAGCGGTTTCGGGGGTTGCGCCGTCGTTGGAGGATGCTCGCCGGGCGGCGGCGATGCTGGTTGATGCTGGTGTGGGGACGGTGTTGTTGTACGGGTCTGTTGCGCGTGGGGACGCTACAGCGCATAGTGATATTGATTTGGTGGCGGTCTTTGATGATCTGGGCGATTATCGATGTCGGAGCCGTGTGCAGTGTGATCTTGAGTCGCGGGCGGGTCGGGTCGCGGGGTGGCCGGTGGAGGTGTTTGTCACGGATGTTCCCGAGTGGACCACGCGCACTCAGAAGGTGGGCTGCTCGTTCGAGGCGGGCATAGCGCCGACCGCGGTGAGGCTGGCTGACTCAAGCGACCGCGGTACGGTCTATTGGGATAAGGAGATTGGGATGCCGGATAGTCCGCATGCCGAAATGGAGTCACGCTTTAAGGATCTCAATGGAGCTGTGACGAATCTGGATCTAAATCTGACACCGACAACAAAAGAAAGGAGGGCGGCCCGCGACGGAAACGTGATCCAGCAGACACGTATGGAGTTGGATAGGTTCGCGCGGGCGTGCGGTTCGGCGCATCAGACCTTTGAGGCGGCCGCGAAGCTGATGATGGTTATTTCGACGGGGCAACCGGTGCCTTACACGCACCTGCTTAATAAGTTGTTGGAGCCTCAGCCCAGTTGGGTTGTTGAGGCATTTAGGTAGGCGGCGCGAAACATTGACTTGGTCGAACTGTCTAAATGGCACCAAGGCGTCAACTACAGCTCGGCGCGGCCAATCAAAGGATTTGACGACGCATACCTAGAGGCGCACGCTGAGGCCGCAGTGGAGATCGCAAAGTTCGCTGGTAAACAGGGCCGCCAACATGGCGTAGCATCTGATCTGCTTGAAGCGCTTGATTATGAGCTTCAGTTATGCGAAAACGCGCTTGAACAGCCACGGCGTATCCCGATGGAGTTACCTAAAGGCGGGCTCTGGTGGGATGATCTGCTTGGGTTAGAATGACTAGGCCGATAGTCCCTCCACAACAAGCGACCAAAGAACACCATCAACCTAATGTCTAAGACGGCGAGACGTATAGACAAATAGCGACTGACACACGTTGATCTAATTCCCCAAGCCCTCACGCTCGAAGGAGGGAGAAGGAACTGGCAGAGTGACAAAATCGCAGCTTGTGCAGCATATTTTGATTGGGGGTTTATATACCAAAGTGCTATTTTTCTGTTGCTACCCAGTCTGCCATTCTATACAATAGTGCCAAGACGTAGGTACTCATTACCTAGCAAGAAGACCCTGAAATGGTCATCTTCACAAAAAGCGGCAACAACCCAACTGCTTCGATTCTCCGCCTACTCATATCCCCCAACTACCCAAACCCAGCCGGGGGCCAGCGTGAGGACGGCTAGGGGTAGTGTTTTGGTATGAGCGTGACCCTGGTCGAGGACACCACCCCTTCGATAGGCGATGCTCGCCGGGCGGCCGAGGCGCTGCTAGCCGAGGGCGCCGAGGAGGTGTTCCTCTACGGATCAGTAGCACATGGCAAAGCCACCGCGCATAGCGATATTGACCTAGTAGCGCTGTTTGCCGACATTGACTACGCCGAGCGGTATGAGTTGACCTGCCGGCTGGAGAAAGCAGCATCAGAAGCAATTTTGCGGCGCTGGCTCGTACAAGTGTTCGTCACCGACCGCCCGGAGTGGAAAGCACGCGTCGAACGGGTGCCAAGCTCGTTCGAAAGCCGTATCAACGCCCGCGGACTGATTCCGGTAGGCGAATCAGCAATTCGCGGCGAAGTGCGCTGGAGCAAGACTATGGAGCGGCCCATGAGCGACCCGGAGGAAGCCCTCAGGTACTTTCAAACCAAAGTTATCCCTGAGCTAGAGGATCTGCAGTCCGCTGTGGTGCCGATTAAACAGGAGCTAGATCAGACAAAAACATACGAGAAACAGCAGCGTGTTCGCCTTTCTCGCATGGCCCGCGTGTGCGCTAAGGCGGCACTGGTCGTCGAAAAGACTTTCAAAGGTCTGGCTGTGTTGCACACCGACCCTACGCCTGACGAGGCGGTGCTCAGAGAAGCCGGCCACGATATTGAAGCTTGCCTAAACGTTCTCCCCCCGGGTCTACGCATAGAATTCGAGGACCGCCTCAAAGAACTCGGCATAGCCCTCTGGACTATCTCCTCTTGGCGCGTATGGGCGACCTACCCCGACAACTCGCCGGTTCAAGGTCAACTAGCGGACCAGCTAGCCGCCGACTACGTCACAGTTACTATCGAGTTCAGTGGGATGTTCAACGCGGATTTACGCTCATCTCTCGACCCTGGCCACCAAGAACTCCAAGACGCTACAGAACGCTGGCAGGACGCGATTCAAGAGATCGCAAGCCAATACGTTCGCCCCCACCAGACTCGCCGACTAGATCTAGACCTATAAATAGGGGTTTCACCCGTTTGCTTGACAGGTGCTCGGCGTTAAGTCTGGGCAAGACTCATGAAGACTGCTGCTTGCTAAGAGTCAGTCTGTTTCGTCTGGTTCGAAGCGGTGGGCTTCTAGTTCGCTGCGGCTGACCCATTCCAGAGTGCGTACGTGGGTGGCTTCTAAAACCACCGGCGGTGCCACGCCTGCCGCAAGCGCCTCGGCCCAGCGGGAGGCGCAAAGGCACCACCGCTGCGCGGGCTGTAACCCCTCGAAGCCAAAATCGGGGCGGGGCATGGAGAGGTCGTTGCCCACCGAACTGGAGAACTCTAGAAACTCCGCGGTCAGTACCGCGCACACCGTGTGTACGCCGACATCGCCGGCGTCGGTGTTACAACACCCATCCCGAAACCAGCCAGTTAGCGGGTCGTAAGAACACGGCTGCAACTCTTCGCCAAGCACATTCTCCGCCACGCACCCAGTTTGCCAGGAAGCCGGCCGGACAGCTCATGCAGATGACTTATACAGACCACTCACGCCTCCAGCAGATGTCATGACTGGAGGTGACATGAGTGGGCTCGGACTCGTCGAGGGAGAGGGTGTCGGGGAGGTCGTAGGGCTGCCATGGTGGAGCTGTCATCATTGGGCTCGGACTCGACAACTCAGTGGCGTCAGGGGCATCAGGTCAGTGGCGGAAGGCTCGCCTGCCGGTGAACACCATGGCTAGACCGTGGCTATTCGCAGCATCTATGACATCTCTATCGCGCAGCGAACCGCCGGGCTGCACCACTGCGCTGCAGCCAGCGGTTACTGCCCCGTCGAGACCGTCGGCAAACGGAAAGAACCCGTCGCTGGCGTAAGCACCGCCACGGCCCCGCTGGCCAGCCTTGGCAGCAGCCAGATTCCCGGCGTCGCGCCGGTTCTGCTGCCCGGCGCCTATCCCCACGGCACAGCGGTCGCGGGCCACGACGACGGCGTTAGAGCTAACCGCCGCCGCCACCCGCCAGGCAAAGACCAAATCTCGCCACTGCTCGGTACTGGGGTGACGGTCGGTCACGACACTCCAGCCGTCGGGAATCTCATCTAGGGAGCCCCCGTCCGGCACCGGTGGGGTCTGGACTAAGAAAGCAGCACCCAGTGAGCGCAGCTGTAGCTCCGGCGACTCGGGATCAGCGGCCCGCAGAATGCGCAGGTTGGGCTTGGCCTGCAGCCTTTCTAATGCAGCAGCCTCATAGCCAGGTGCCACAACTAGCTCGCTGAACACCTCGGCCAGCGAAATCGCCAGCTCTTCAGTGACAGGTCGGTTCAGCGCCACTACGCCGCCGAAGGCCGAGGTTGGGTCGCAGTCGTGTGCCTGGCGATAAGCCTCGGCGATGTCGATGTGTGCTGCCGCCCCGCAGGGGTTGGCGTGCTTGACAACCACCGCCGCCGGATCGGACCCCAGGTTGTGCGCCAGGCGCCAGGCGGCGTCAGCGTCGCATACGTTTAGGTATGAGAGCTGCTTGCCGCCGAGTTGTACCGCCGTGTCCCACCAGCTGGTCTTGTTAGCCAGGCGATAACGAGCCCCACTCTGATCGGGATTCTCGCCATAACGCAGCAGCTCGGCTCGCTGCAAGTGCAACACCAACGAATCTCCCAGTATTTCCCCCACCGTTTCCGGCTCCGCCAGAGAGCAGGCATCCAGCCAAGCCGCTACCGCCTTGTCGTAGTCAGAGCAATGGGCAAAGGCTTTGCGCGCCAGGCGGCGCCGCAGAGCCTCGCTGAGCGCGCCTGCCGACTCCAGCTCGCCGAGCACGGTGCCGTAGTCCAAAGGGTCCACCACTACGCCGGTGTAAGCGTGGTTTTTAGCAGCAGCGCGCAGCATGGTCGGCCCGCCGATGTCGATCAGCTCGGTCGAAGGTGCTGAACTGAACGGGTACAGGTTGCACACCACTAAGTCGATGAGCACGCCGCCGGCCGCGGCCAACTCGGCCAGATGCTCGGGCTTGGAGCGGTCGGCCAGAATGCCCCCGTGTACCAACGGGTGCAGCGTCTTCACCCGCCCGTCCAGCATCTCCGGGGTGCCGGTCACCTCGGCGACATCGGTCACCGCCACCCCGCCGGCCCGGAGCACGCCAGCCGTCCCCCCGCTGGAGATGATCTCCCAGCCGCAGGCCACCAAGCAAGACGCCAGCTCCACAACCCCCGAGCGATCCGAGACGGAAATCAGCGCACGCACAGACCTATTATCTCTACCCATCATCTATACCCACCAGCGCTACCTAATATCGCCACCCACCATCGCCAGCATCGACCTTCGCTGGGAAAATGCCCCTGAGGGAACAGTGGCGTAATGTGGTGCCTTCAACCGAGGGATGTGCAGATGAACCTACCCTCACCTCAGGGCTTATGAGAGATCTAGAGACCTTATGAGAGATACCGCAACTAACGGCTCAACCCCACAACCGGTGGTGCAGCTGCGTCAGATCCAGAAATCATTTGGGTCTAATCACGTGCTCAAGGGCATAGATCTCACCGTCCACCAGGGAGAACACGTAGTCATCTTCGGACCTTCGGGCTCGGGTAAGTCAACCTTGCTGCGCACAGCCAATCTGCTGGAGATCCCCGACTCTGGGTCGGTCTGGTTCGAGGGCAAGGAGTACGGCCCCGGGATCGAGGGCGAGAACCTGCCGAAAGGGAAGGCCCGGCTGCTGCGCCAGGAAATCGGCATGGTCTTCCAGCAGTTCAACCTATTCCCCCATATCACAGCCCTGGACAACGTGGCCCTAGCGCTGCGTCGGGTGAAGCGAATGAACAAATCCGACGCCAGGATGCGAGCGGCCACCTACCTGGACAGCGTGGGCCTGCTAGACAAACTCGGCGCCTACCCCGGCCAGCTCTCGGGCGGCCAGCAGCAACGGGTAGCGATCGCCCGATCCCTAGTGATGGAGCCGAAAGTGATGCTCTTCGACGAACCCACCTCGGCGTTAGACCCCGAGTTGGTAGGTGAAGTGCTAGCTGTGATGCGTAGGTTGGCCGAGTCGGGCATGACCACCGTGGTCGTGACCCACGAAATGGGCTTCGGCGAGGAGGTGGGCGACCTGAACATATTTATGGACGATGGTTTCGTGGTGGAACAAGGCGGCCGTGAGATCTACAAGAACGCCCAAGAGCCGCGCACCCAAGAGTTCCTGAAGTCGATCCTGTGATGGGGATTCCGTTGGGCAGCATTCTGGCCCAGGCCACGTTCCGGCCAGAGTTCATCTGGGACAACCGGGACATATTTCTGGACGGCGTGTGGTTGACGGTTCGCATCGCCGTAGTGGCTTTCGCCCTGGCCACCGCGCTCGGCCTGGCGGTGGCGCTGCTGCGCATGTCCAAATCGTGGATCGTCGGCCCACTTATGGCCATCTACGTGAACATCTTCCGGGCTATCCCATTACTGGTGTTCGTGCTGTTCGTGTACTACGGCGTCGCCATCCATTTCAACTTCTCGATCTCGGCCATCCAAGCTGGGGTCTTGGCTCTCACGCTGCAGTACTCGGCCTGGCTGGGCGAGATCTTCCGCAGCGGCATCCAAGCCGTGGCAGACGGCCAAAGGCAGGCCGCCATGTCGGTAGGCATGAGCCGTCCCCAGACGTTTATCCGGGTGATAATGCCTCAGGCCACGCGCATCGTGGTGCCGCCGACGGGCAACATGTTCATCGGCATGATCAAAGACTCTTCGCTGGTCTACATCATCGGCGTGCCGGAATTGCTGAGGGTCAGCAACCTGCTAGCAAACCGCACCTTCCGCTACTTCGAGGTGTACTTGGGCACGGTGATTGCATATCTCATCTTGACCACGGCGGTGTACTTCCTGTTCAAATACATCGAGCAGCGGTTCGCCCTGGTTGACGTGTTGACCGCGAAGGTGCGCTCCCCCTTCGCCAAACATCGCGCCGGGCGGCTGCGGCAGCTACAGGACACAGTGCTAGCAGCCCGCGACGCCGAATCGTCGGGGCGGCTCGCTAGCGACTAGCCTGGCGCAGGTTCGATCGGCCGGTAAGTAGAGGCGCGGGTCTCGTCTGCGTTTACCTAACCAAAGAAACGCCGTTCGGCAAGCAACACTCACGCAAGGGAGGCAGAGTGAAGAAAATGATCAAGTACCTGGTGCCAGTACTAGCTATGGCGCTAGTCGCCGCAGCTTGCGGTGGCGATGACGGTGAGACAGCAGCCCCGGCTACTACCACTCAGGCGGCGACCGCCCCGGCACCAGCCGACGGCGGCGACACCGGCGATGGCGGTGATGGCGGGGAAGCACCAGCAGCACCAGCGCCTGAAGAAGAGGTAGCGCTGACCCAGGGTGGGTCTGGCTCGGCAGCCCAAGCTGTGGTAAGCGGGAACCTGTTAGATGAGATCAAGGACCGTGGGACACTGAAGGTCGGCATGGTGCTGCAGTTTGAGCCGCAGATGTACATCGACGAGAACGGCGACCCGGCGGGCTACGACGTGGACCTCATGAACATGCTGGCAGAAGACCTGGGCGTGGAACTAGAGATCTCCAACCTGGAGTTCGATGCGATGATCCCCGGCCTGATCGCCCGGCAGTTCGACATGGTTTCGGTGGGCCTGGTCGGCCGCCCGCCCCGTCTAGAGCAGCTCTGGTTCACCTGCCCCTACGTGCCTTATCGCCAGGTTGTGGTCGTGAACAACGACTCCGGGATCACCACAAGGAGCCAACTGAACAGCAGCGACGTGACGATGACCGCCCTCACCGGCTCTACCGCAGCCAACCTCACCGAGACGCAGTTCCCGGAAGCAGAGCTGATCGAGCTGGATCAGGCTCCGGCATTCCTAGAGGTGGCCTCTGGGCGCGCCGACGCCATCGTGGTGGAGGAATATCTAGCCCTGCCGTTCGTGGCCGAGAACCCCAGCACCAGCGTGCTGGACCCCAACTCGCCGTTCTTGGCCGCTGAGTACGGTGCCTGGGCTCTGCCACGCGGCGAGGTCGTCTGGCTGGAGTACCTAAACGGCTGGCTGGCTTACTACATCTCGCGAGGCACACTCGACGAGGTCTACGAGCAGCACATCGGCCCGACCGAAGGTCTGCCAACCTGTAACTAACAGAACTGCAACTAGCCGAACAATCTGACATCTGCCAGATCTGTCAGATCTAACAGAGGGGCCGGCGCTTCCAGTTGGGGGTGCCGGCCCTTCCGCGTTTTCGGGTCAGGGGTTACGGGCCAGAGTTTTCGGGCCAACAGCCAGCTACAGGCCAGCCACCACCTCGGCCATGATCTCGCCAGCCTGAGTTGGGTTGCTGCCGACTCGGACGCCGGCCGCGCTGAGGGCTTCAACCTTGGCCGCAGCGGTCCCTCGGCCTCCAGAGACGATGGCACCGGCGTGGCCCATCTTCTTGCCCGCCGGTGCGGTCATGCCGGCGACATAAGCCACGACAGGCTTGCTGAGGTGCTCGGCAATGAACTCGGCGGCTTCCTCCTCGGCCGATCCTCCGATCTCGCCTATAAGCATGACAGCCTCGGTCTCGGGGTCTTCCTCGAAAGCAGCCAGGCAGTCGATGAAGTTGGTCCCCGGTACGGGGTCTCCACCGATACCCACGCAGGTAGTGCAGCCGATCCCTTTTTCTTTTAGCTCGTATAGGGCCTGGTAGGTGAGGGTGCCCGAGCGGCTCACGATGCCCACCGGCCCGCCCGGCTTAGCGATGTGACCAGCGGTGATGCCGATATTGCAGCGTCCCGGGCTGATGATGCCGGGACAGTTAGGGCCAAGCAGGCGCACATCGGGATGATGGCGCTGCAGATAGGCGAATGTGCGTGCCTCGTCATGCATGGGCACGCCCTCAGTGATCACCACGATGAACCGCACCCCACCTTCGGCGGCCTCTAGCACGGCTTCGGGCACACCGGGGGCGGGCACAAAGATGCACGAGGCGTCGGCGCCAGTAGCAGCCACTGCGTCGCCGACGTTGGCGAAGATGGGGACACCGTCCACATCGCTGCCGGCCTTTCGGGGATGCGTGCCGGCCACCACCTGTGTGCCGTAGTCGCGGTTCAGCAGGCCGTAGTAGCGCCCAGCGGTGCCGGTGAGCCCCTGGTACACCACCCGCGTGTGCTCGTCTACGAAGATGCTCACGTGCGCCTCTCGGGGTTTTCAGCGGCGGCGCCAACCGCCATTTGGGCGGCCGCCACCATGTCGGGGGCTAGCCGTAGTTTCTCTGAGAGGTACGGCCGCAGCATCTCGGTGCCCTCGGCAGCGTTGGTGCCGTCGAGCCGCAAGACGATCGGCGAAGAGATATCCACCCGCCCCAGCGCTTCGATAATGCCGCGGGCTACCTCTTCGCCCTTAGTAATCCCACCGAAGATGTTGATGAAAATGGCCCTTACCGAAGGGTCGCCGTCCACCACTTCCAGGGCCGCCGCCATGACGTCGGCGTTGGCGCCGCCGCCGATGTCCAAGAAGTTAGCAGGTGTGCCGCCGGCCTCGTCGACGATGTCCACGGTGGCCATGGCCAGCCCAGCTCCGTTGGCGATAACCCCCACCGTGCCGTCCAACCCCACGTACTGCAGGCCCCGGGCGTGGGCCTCCTGCTCTCGTTCGTCGCGCTCGGTGGTCTCGTCGTAGGCGGCGTAGTCGGGGTGGCGGAACATTGCGTTGCCGTCCAGGGTCACCTTGGCGTCGAGCACTTGCAGCTGGCCGTTGCCGGTGACAATCAACGGGTTGATCTCCACGAGGTCGGCGTCGCCGGCAACGTAGGCCCGATAAAGCAGACACAGCAGCTCAACGGCCTGTTCACCGATGGCGGGGTTTAGCTGGGCTTCTGTGACCCAGCGGCGGGCGGCGGGGGCTGTCAGACCTTCGGTGGGATCGATGTGGATACGAGCGATGGCCTCGGGAGCGCTGGCTGCCACCTCCTCGATGTCCACCCCGCCCTGCGCCGAGAGCATCCCCAGGTGCCGACGCGCTGAGCGGTCCAGAGTAAAGCCGGCGTAGTACTCCTCGGAAATGTCAGCGGCCCGCTCTAGCCAGAGCCGCCGCACGACGTGGCCACGGATGTCTAGCCCCAGTATTTTCTCGGCGGCTCGGCGCACCTCGTCGGCATTTGCCGCCAGCTTGATACCACCGGCCTTGCCGCGGCCGCCTACATGCACTTGTGCCTTGACCACGACCGGGTAGCCGATTCGCTCTGCCGCCGTCTGGGCCTGCGCTGCGCTGAAGACCACCTCTCCCGGGGAGGTGGGCAACCCATAGGAGGCGAAGAACTCCTTGCCCTGATGTTCCAGAAGGTCCACTGACGCCCCCACGCGCTGCTACAACTGTCCAGCGGGCGAGCCTAGAGCGCCAGGGTCGGCAAAACTCCCCAATCGGGCCGACTAGCGCCCTGAGCGCAAGAAATCCGCAGATCACCGTGGGCTAGGCTTGGGGTCGTGGCCACCTGGACCGCTCCGGAATACCACCCCGCCTTCGAGGAGTACTGCGAGACGATTTTCGAGCTCGCCGAAGACGACCTAGACGTAATCCAGGCCCGCATCGCCGAGCGGATGCAAATCTCCCGCCCGGCGGTGTCAGAGATGATCCGGCGGATGCAAAGCCAAGGCCTGTTAGAACCAGGTCGGCGTATCAAGCTAACCGACGAAGGCATGGCTCTGGCTCGACAAGTAGTGCGACGCCACCGCCTGGCTGAGCGCTTCCTGACCGATGTGCTGGGGCTGTCTTGGGCAGAGGCCCATGCCGAGGCCGGCAAGTGGGAGCACGTGCTTTCGCCTCGCGTGGAGGAGGCCATGAGCCAAATGCTGGGCAGCCCCACCACGTGCCCGCACGGCAATCCGATCCCGGGCTCGGGCTACTCCCCGCCTGAGAGCGTGGCACTGAGTGAGGTGGAAACGGGCGATACTTTCGTGGTTTCGCGCATTACCGAAGAGCTGGAGTTCGTGGAGGGAGTGCTGGACTTCTTGGAGGACTCCTCGGTGTGTCCGGGCAACAGCGGAGTGGTGACCGCTAAGTCGCCCGACGGCCCGATCACCGTACACATCCGTGGCCAGTTGGTCCGGATTGACCGCCACACCAGCGACCGCCTACTAGTCGTGGCCGGCAGCGCCGCAAGCGCATAGCGCATAATCCCCTTAGCTATCCGATAGCTGTGAGATAGCTGCTGGCTCTTGGATGATGGCTTGTAAGCCGCCGTTCTCAGGGGTGGACACTTCAGATAGCTGCGGCATAACTGCGGCTCTGGGACTCTCAGGCCAGTTCCGAGCGTCGCAGCACCAGCCGCCAGGTCAGCAGTCCGGCGGCCCCTACGAGGACTAGCGACTCCACGCCCGCCTGTGCCAGGTAGAGCGACTCGGTGGAGTTCCAAATATCCGCCGACAGCATCGACAAGCCGGTGGGGCGCAGCAGCAGCGTGAGCGGCAACTCCTTCATGACCGAAAGGAACACCAAACCGCCAGCTGCCAGCAAGCCCGGAGCCATCAGCGGCAACTCCACGGTACGCAGGCGCCGCCAGCGTCGGGCGCCGAGCATTCGGGCACTCTCGCTGAGGCGCGTCGAGACCGTCGATACGGCCACCCGCCCGGCACCCACAGCCTGCGCTCCAAACAGCAGCACGTAGCCAGCCAGCAACAGCGGCAGCGTCTGGTAAACCCGCTCGGCGAAAGGCACCTGCAGCGCCCAGAACACCAGCGCTAGAGCAACCACCACACCCGGCAGGGCGAAGCTGGCGGTCACTACCAGGTTGGCGGCATGGGTGGTAGGCGCCGGGCGGTGCACTAATAACCAAGACAACGGCAACATGACCAACACCGTCACAGTTGCCGCCAAGGCACTTACCGCGACAGTGGACAAAGCCGACTGGGCCAAGCCAGCGCCGTCGAGGGCGACCACACCCATGCCACGGTCGGGATTGGCAATACCACGCCCGGCCCAGTAGCCCAGCGTCGCCAGCGGCGCTGCCAGGGCGACCAGCAGAAACCCAGCCAAACCCGCAGCTATCGCCCAGCGCCAGCCGCCCAGCTTCGCCACCGCCGGAGATCGGTCTGAGGTGGAGGCGAATCGGTCGCGCCGCCGCCGGGCCAGGAGCCGCTCGCCCGCCACAACGCCCAGCGCTACCACGCCTAAGAGCAGGCCATGGGACACTGAGGTAGCGCGGTCGAAAAGCCTGTTGGCATAGACCGAGCGGGTCAGAGTGTCGTAACGCAGCAAGTCCACCGCACCGAAGTCCGACAGCGTGTACAGGAACACCAGCATCCCCCCGGCAGAGACAGCGGGAAGTACGGCCGGCAGAGTGACCGTGGCAAACACACCGGCCGGCCGGCGACCCAGCACCCGCGCAGCCTCCTCAAAGCTGGGATCCAGGTGACGCAGCCGAGCGCGCGCCGGCAGGTACACGTAAGGGTAGGTAAACAGTGTGAGCACTAGCCAGGCCGCCCAGAATCCGCTGAGGCTAGGTAGCTCCCCCACGCCGAGCGGGGCGAGAATGCGCTCGGCGAGTCCGCCTCGAGCCAGCAACCCAATCAGAGCAAACGCTCCCACGAACGAGGGGAACACCAGCGGCAGCGGTGCCAGCACCGACCAGAGCCGCCGGCCAGGCACATCGACGCGTACAGTGACCCAGGCCAGCGCCGTGCCCAGGACCATGGCCGCGGTAGTCACAGTGCTGGCCAGCAGCAGCGATCGGCCCAGCGGCGCCCAGGTGGCCCGCTCGGTGAGCACGCCCAGAACGTCGCTGCGCAGCCGCACGTTCTCATAGCTGAGATATCCCAACGGCGCGGCGAAGAAGGCCGCCAGCGGGGCGTCGCGGCACCACCTCTTCAGCGGATGTTGTTTCCGGCGGTGGGCTAGCGACGGTTCGGTTTGGCTAGTGTCCCTGGTCGTCAACTGCGGAGCCATTGCGCCGGCGGGCGCCGTTGCGTGCCAGTTCGGCCATCTGCGCGGCGCTGTAAGCCATCGTGGGCGGACCGTCGTAGGAGATCCCGACCTCCTCGCCGATCTGCAGCGGCGGCATCCGGGCGCTGCAGGCCAGCAGCATCAGATCGCCAAGCCGCACCCGACACTCGGTGGCGTGCCCTAGCAGGCGGAGTTCCTCTACTGTGCCGACTGCGCCAGCATCACCTCCGGACTTCTGCAGGTGCAAATGCGAGGGCCGCACCAGCACCGAGACTTCGCCACTGCAGCCGCCGTGCACAGCCACCTGGCCCAGCGGTGTGTCAGCAGCGGCACCGGCACCCACTCCGGGCAGGAAATTAACATCGCCCACAAAGCCAGCCACCCACGGGGTGAGGGGCTGGGCGTATACCTCCTCAGGCGTGCCGCGCTGGCAGATTCTGCCGTCGGCCATCACCGCCACCTCGTCACCCATGACGAAAGCCTCGTCCTGATCGTGAGTCACGATCACCGCGGTAGCGCCGAGCGTCTGCAACAGCGCCCGGACTTGCCGCTGTAAGGCGAGCCGCAGGTTGGCGTCGAGTCCCTGGAAGGGCTCGTCGAGCAGCAGAACGCGAGGACCCGGGGCGAGCGCCCGCGCCAGCGCCACGCGCTGCTGTTGCCCGCCCGAGAGGGTGTCGGGCATTCGATCCTCGAAGCCAGCCAGGTCTACAAGTTCCAGCAGTTCCGCCACCCGCTGGCTGCGCTCGGCGGTACGGGCCAGCCCATAGGCCACATTCGCCCCCACCGAGAGGTGCGGGAAAAGCGAACGCTCCTGACCCAGCAGGCCAATACGCCGGAACTCCGGAGCTACATGGGTGTCCGTTCCCGCTAGCAGACGGCCGCCGAGACGTACCTCTCCGGCATCGGCGACCTCTAGCCCGGCCACTATGCGCATGAGGGTGGTCTTGCCACAGCCGCTGGGCCCCAGTAGCGCCACGGTGCGACCACTCTCGGTTGAAAGGTCGGCACCCCGCAACACCTCGATAGCGCCGAAGGACTTATCCAGCGCTGTCACATGCAGATCCCGGAACTCGCCTAGACCGCCGATGTGGTGGCTGCCGTTGCGGGATTGGCGCTGGGCCCGGTGAGAAACCGCCCAGCGGCGCGTGCCAACTTTTAGCACCCCTAAGGGATTAACCACACCTAATACCCTAGTTCGTTAGGTAACGTTTACAAATTGGTGCAGCTTGTGCTTGCCCTAGCGCATGATCCCGCTCTGGCGAATCAGTTCCTGGGTGCGCACGAGACCTCCGCCCAGAACGTCGTAGTCAATGGTCGCGCTGGCATCTGTAATATCTAGCGGTGCCAACTCCCTAGGTGGGGCAACCCCAGCGGCCAGCGGATATTCACGGGTCTCGGCAGCGTAGAACTCTTGAGCCTGCCGCGTGAGCATGAACTCCAGAAAGGCCTGGGCGTGGCTCGGCTGATCGGAGGTATCTAGAACCGCTCCGGTGGTGACGATCAGCAGCGAACCGATGTCACTGGGATCGAAGTGATGGTTGACGCCAGCAGAAGTGGGATCCTCGGCCAGAAAGCGCAGCAAGTAGTAGTGATTGACCAGACCCATGTCCACCTCGCCACGGATTACTGCGTCCACAATGGCGGAGTTCTTGGCGTAGTTAGGAGACTCGTTAGCGGCCATCTGTTCCAGCCATCCCAGTGTGGCGTCGTCGCCTAAGCGGAAGCGCATCGCCGTGATGAAGTCCTGGAAGGAACCGTTACCGGGCGCCACGCCAACGCGACCGGCATACGCCGGGCCAGTGAGATCCAGCACCGAGTCGGGCAGTTCGGCTTCGCTGACAAGGGAAGGGTTGTACACCAGCACTCGCCGGCGACCGCTGAGACCCACCCAACTGCCGTCGCCGGCTCGGAACCCCTCGTCGACTGCGCTAAGCACGCTGGCAGGTAGCTGCTGCAGCCGGCCCGCAGTGGCCAGATATCCCATGGCACCCGGGCTCTGGGAGATAAACACATCCGCCGGTGAAGAGTTGCCCTCGGTCTCGATCAGCAAAGCCAGGTCGGCCGAGGAGCCGTAGCGCACCTCCACCTGAATATCACTGGCCTCTTCGAACATCTTCACCAGTGGCCCGATGAGGTCTTCGTTCCGCCCCGAGTAGACGGTGATGGAATCGTCGGAGTTGGCGTCGGAGCCACAGGCCGCCGCCAGCAGACCAACGGCAGTCAGGAGACCGCAGACGACGGTTAGCACCGCTAAACGGGTGAGGCCTCCCACCCGTAGACCGACTTTGTGGTGGAGCTTGATCATGTATCTCCTCTAGATTCAGGGTCGCCCAAACGGACTTCTCGACAGATTGTTAGGTAATCCTAACAGTCTAGATCGTATACCGAATCCTGGGCAACACAACAACCAGTGAAAGGTCACCTGACCGTGTGGGCCCCTGAGTGTCACTGCCCCTGCTTAGAGTTAGACCAATAGCCAGCGAGGAGAGCAACGAGGAGAGTAACCGGAGGTGAGAGCAGTTGTGAATCATCTCGGGAGGGGCGAGTCTCGCCCAATTCCTCTTCCGGGCAGTAGTGCTTGGCCTACGGTGGCTGGCGTGGTTGATGCGCCGCGTCCTGCGACCAACGGTTCGATGAATGCCTTACTGGCCCGAGATGCCCCCGCGCATGACTGGTATCGGTTCGTGTTGTCGTTCCCGCCGCATCTGGTGCGGGATTATGCTTGCCGTTTCGCCCTTGATGGCCACCAGAAGCTGCTGGATCCGTTCTGTGGTACCGGCACGACGCTGGTAGAGGCGAAAAAGCTGGGAGTTCCCAGCGTCGGCCTCGAAGCTGTCGCGGTTTCCCGCCTAGCGGCCAACACAAAGGTGGACTGGTCGCCCGATCCCGATGACCTTGCCGCTCACGCCCAGCTAGTCGCAGAGAAGGCGTTGGCCATGTTGGCCGCAGACGACATCACTGACGAGCCGATGGATATGCCACCGCCCGACGTATTGCTCCGCTCGTTACCGGCGCACACATCCAAACTCCTACTCAAGAACTCAATCAGCCCTCTGCCCCTGCACAAGGTGCTGGTCTTAAAAGACGCTCTGGCGGCAGAACACGACGCTGCATTCGCTGCACACGAGTTGATCGCGCTTGCCCGAGTGCTCCCCACCGATGTCGGCAACCTCAGGTTCGGCCCCGAAGTCGGTCTGGGGAAGATAAAACAAGATGCCTACGTGGTGAGCCGATGGCTGGCTGCCGTGCTGTCGATGTCCGATGACCTGCGACACTTGGGAGCGTTGAACACACCGCCGGCTGGCGCGATCGGTGGAGACGCCCGCGCGGTAGACAAGCACATTGAACCCAACAGCATCGACACGGTGATTACGTCGCCACCGTATCCTAACGAGAAGGACTACTCCCGCACAGTAAGACTCGAATCGGTGCTGCTGGGCTATATCCGCGACATGTCGGAGCTTCAGGCGGTGAAGCGAAGGCTCGTCCGGTCCAACACCCGCGGGGTGTACCGCCACGACGATGACGACTCTTGGATCAGAGGCGACGCCGAGGTTGAGCGAATCGCCGCTGCTATCGAAGCTCGGCGCGTCGCCTTAGGCAAGCAGTCGGGCTTCGAGCGGATGTACCACCGGGTCACCAAGTTGTACTTCGGCGGCATGGCCCGCCACTTCGCCTCTCTAGCCAAAGTGCTTAGGCCCGGTGCCCGCCTGGCCTACGTCGTTGGCGACCAAGCCTCCTACCTGCGGGTGATGATCCGCACCGGCCAGATTCTCGCAGAAATCGCCGAACGCGCCGGATACGAAGTCGAGTCCATCGACTTGTTCCGCACCCGCCACGCCACCGCCACCAACGAACAACTCCGCGAAGAAGTCCTAGTTCTCCGCTGGCCAGGCACCACCTAAGCGCGACCAAACGATGAGCGCCACCAGCAACGAAAGCCTTGCTCAGCGCATCATCACCTGGATATTCACTGAGAAATTCAAGGCTGGTCTACACGAAGTAGCTTTTAGACGCGACGACCTTATCGCAGCCGCTGAATCGCTCGGTGAACCGCGCCCCAAGAATCTTGGCGACATCATCTACTCCCTGCGCTACCGGGTCTCCCTACCCGACAGCGTGCGCGAAGCAGCACCGCCAAACAGGGAATGGGCAATCTTTCCCGGCGGTAACGCTGTCTACGTGCTGAGGGCCGTGCCGTTCAACCTCATCCAACCCCGTAAAGGCATCCGAACCATCAGGCTCCCTGACTCAACCCCTGGAGTAATAGAACAGTACGCCATGACCGATGAACAAGCTCTACTTTCAAGACTGCGCTACAACCGCCTGCTCGACGTATTCACCGGCCTCGCCTGTTACCCTTTGCAAAGCCACCTGCGTACCTCCATCACGGTACGGGACGCTATCGACGCCACAACCAGCAACTCTCAAGTCGAAACCGACGATCTATACGTGGGACTAGACGAGCACGGCGCGCACTATGTCCTACCAGTCCAAGCCAAAGGCGGCTCAGACAATCTTAGCGTGATCCAGATCTGGCAGGACTTCCGAGTAGCCGAACAGAAGTTCCCCGACCTCATAGTGCGGCCTATTGCTGCTCAATTTATGTCCAACGAAGAGATCGCATTATTCGAGTTCGAAGAATCCAACAATGAGATCACCATTGCCAGAGAAAAGCACTACGAGCTAGTCCCACCCAACCAACTGACCGCCGAAGAACTCCAAACCTACCGACAAGCCGTCGGCTAAGAACCTGAAAAAGGCCTAGAAGACTAGTGAGTATTCTGGCGTTTGAGGCCCCGGTAATTACCTGTCGATCGCTTAGCTTATGGGGGTGGGGGTTAGCCGGTGGGTGTGTCTGCTGGTGGGCCCATGAGCATGTCTTCGCCCATATCGCCCGTGTTGTCTTGGCTCATGTCAGCAGCGGATGCCGTTGGGCAGGTTATGTCGAAGTCGAACACGACACGGTTCGCAGCATCAACATCAGCGACTAGATCACGTGACTGTGACTCTGTGGCCGTGGTGCAACCGGCGGGTAAATGCGACACCGCCACAGTGACCACACACGGCTCAGCCTGATAGTTCAACGCGAAACGCGACGCCCCGAAACGGCCATCCGCGTCCTCAACACCAGCAGACCCCAGCACCACCCGAGAAACATTAAAACTCCCCACATGCAAGCCAACCGTAGAAACCGCTGGTGACACTGCATAACCGCAAGACCGGCCCTCAGTGAGCATGTAACGAGCCGACCCGCCAGAAGAATCACCAGTCACGTTCTGCGTCACATACACATCCCTCGCCGCCACTTTGACATCGTGAGTCAGAACAACCGGCGCCGACAGTTCGTAAGAATCCACACGACTCTCATTCGAACCCGCACTAGCAGCAACAAACCCCTCAGGCAAACCAGTCACAACATCATAACGACAAACCGCCCCCGACGGTGACGCCTCCGCGGCCACCCTCAAATGAGCCACAACCCGATCATCGTTACGAGTAAACGTGCCATTGCGGTCCACAGTGGTTTGAGTGCTCACAGACCGACAACCCGCAGCAGAACCAGCTACTGGAGTAGCCGTAACCCTAAACGTAGTAGCCAACACCGCGCCCACAGACGGACCCGAACCCACATAAGCACCATCAGGATCCCTAAACAAAGGCTCACCCACAGACGACACCGGGCCCACAACCACACGCACCACAGCCACCCCCAACCCAGACCCCACCACCCGAGCATCAGTCACCGTAGCACTCACACCACCAGACAAACCCACCCGCGGCGGCAAAACAGTAACCGACAAGCCACCCGAAGCCACAGTCGTAGAAGTAGACGTAGAAGCGCCAGCCTGAGTAGTCGTCGTAGTCGTAGTCGTAGTAGTGGTCGTAGTCGTCGTAGTAGTCGTAGTAGCGGTGGCAGCAGTAGTAGAAAAAGTCTTCTGCACAACATCACTAAGCAAATGGCTACACTCATCAACCGACCCATGATCAGCACGACGACCTCGAACATTCAAAATGTAACTAGTGCTAGGATCCAACCCAGTAAACCTATGAGTCACCCCCGTCACACCGTCGTCACGCGAGCCAGCAACCACCTCAAAACCAGTCGTATAAAGCTCAACAAGATAACTAGTCGCTAAACACGTACCCGACCCAGCCTCCCAAGTCGCGACAGCAGCAGTACTCTCTGGCCTAACCGCAAGATTAGTCGGCGCAGCCGGCTTCACACCACCCGCAGCCGTCGTAGTCGTAGTCGTGGTAGTCGTCGTCGTAGTCGTCGTAGTAGTCGTCGTCGTAGTAGTCGTCGTAGCAGTAAAAGTGATACTTTCCCCAGTGGAGTCATCGTCACAATTTGAGGCTTGGGCAGATACATCAATGGTATAGGGATTACCAACAATCAAGCCAGTAATAGTAGTACTATGACTACCTTGACCCGATGCCGGTACATTTTTAGACAAGGGCGGCGCATTTTGGTTGGCGTCGAAAGTCAAGAATACAAAGTAATTATTAACAGTACAACTATTCACTGCTCCCGGAGTCCAAGAAACCGTGATCGTCATCGTGTCATTAGGAGCAAGAGAAGTAGAAACAGTCAAACCAGTGACTGGATTCGGCTTCGTAGCCTGCGCCTGACTAACCTGAACAGACGCAACAACAGCCAACACCAACAACAAAACCGCAGCAGCAGCCATACCCAACCGGCGACCCAAACGCCGACCACAACTCCCTAAACCAAACCCAGAAGCTTGCATTCAGACCCCCCCCCCCGTTCACTCGAGGAAGATAGGCGGGCAACTAACCCAGCAATGCTACCCCAAGCCCGGACACACCGCAACAACAGAACTCAGGATGTCGTTCAGGCGCACCCGCCGATAACCCTCACTCCTTCTCTCAGCGTCAGCGAACCGTTCAGCGAGCGCCGACCCGCCATACGCAAGCGCACCTCCGTAGCCTCACCGAAGTCTCACCGAGCGCTTCGAAGAAGGCCTCGACCACGAAACGGAGGTCAGAGTTGTGAGTGCAGGCCCGTTTCGGGTTTCTGGGGGTGTTAGGGGCCGAGGTCGATGTCGAGTTTGCGGGCTCGGCCGGTGTGGACATCCTGGTTGGCGAGCTTTAATGTGAGGTTTTGCCATGTGGTTGTGATGGTTTTTAGCGTCTTGTTGTTCGGGTCGGCGGCGGTGACTAGGTCTGAGTAGAGAATGCCTGCGAGTTCCACGGCTGCGACGACGTAGCGATCGGCGAGCCCGTCCGCAGTGTCTCGTAGTACTTCTACGTCGTCGGGGTAGGCGCTGCGGACGCGCCACGAAGACAGTGTCGCCAGGTTGAGGTTCAGTTCTTGTAGCCGGTCTGCGATCTCTGAGCGTAAACCTGGTGGCAGCAATTTAAGACATTCTAATATGTCGTGGCCAGCGTGGCGGCGCTCGGCGGCGGTGGGTTCAGGGTCACCGTGCCAGACGGCCAAATTTTTGATCGACTTCTCGATAACCATGGCCGCTTTAGAGCAAACATCAACCATACGCCCGCGGCGAACACCTTCCTGAAGTTCTGGAGGGTAGTCTGGGTCCACCTCCAGGTAGTGCGCGTCGGTAAAGGTTGTCATGCCGAGAAGCTCGGCAAGAATGTCGCTCTCGAACGTTTTGAGGGCCTCCTCTAGGTCGCTCATGGGGCGCACCATTCTCTTATTCCAGCGCACTTCGCCGCGACACACCGACTCGCCCACCGGAACCAGTCCCATAGCATTGATCCGATGCTCGAATGAGCTGGGGACTCGTTCGATGCGGGCTTTCCATTCTGGGCGGTCGGTGGGGAACACTTGCACCGGCCAGCGGCGGGCTATTGCCTCGGATGCTGTTTTCTCCAATCGACGAGTCAGTTGATATCGCTCGCCGTAGTCGATGTCAGCAAACAGTGCTACTAGGTCGATATCACTTATCGGGGTAGCTTCGCCGCGGGCTACTGACCCGTAGAGGAACACCTCCTCGGCACCCTCGTCTACCAGCGCCTCCGCCGCCCGGCGGGCGTCATCCACCGAAGGCGCAGCCGCCTCGACGAACGTCACAAGCATACCCACACACTACCCCAACGGGGTTGGGGTTAGCCGGTGGGTGTGTCTGTTGGTGGGCCTATGAGCATGTCTTCGCCCATATCGCCCGTGTTGTCTTGGCTCATGTCGGTAGCTGTGTTTGGGCAGGTTATGTCGAAGTCGAACACGACACGGTTCGCGGCATCAACATCAGCGGTTAGATCACGTGACTGTGACTCCGTGGCCGTGGTGCAACCAGCGGGTAGATGCGATATTTCTACGGTGACCACACACGGCTCGGCCTGATAGTTCAACACGAAACGCGACGCCCCGAAACGGCCATCCGCGTCCTCAACACCAGCAGACCCCAGCACCGCCCGAGAAACATTAAAACTCCCCACATGCAAGCCAACCGTAGAAACCGCTGGCGAAACTGCGTGGCCGCAAGACCGGCCCTCAGTCAACGAATAACGAGCCGTCCCGCCGGCAGGATCACCGGACACGTTCTGCGTCACATACACATCCCTAGCCGCCACTTTCACGTCGTGAGTAAGAACGACCGGCTCCGACAGCTCGTAAGAATCCACACGACTCTCATCCGAACCCGCACTAGCAGCAACAAACCCCTCAGGCAAACCAGTCACAATGTCATAATGACAAACCGCCCCCGACGGTGACGCCTCCGTGGCCACCCTCAAATGAGCCACAACCCGATCATCGTTACGAGTAAACGTGCCATTACGGTCCACAGTGGTCTCAGTACTCACAGACCGACAACCCGCAGCAGAACCAGCTACCGGCGTAGCCGTAACCCTAAACGTAGTAGCCAACACCGCGCCCACAGACGGACCCGAACCCACATAAGCGCCATCAGGATCCCTAAACAAAGGCTCACCCACAGACGGTGACGGGCCCACAACCACACGCACCACAGCCACACCCGACCCAGACCCCACCACCCGAGCGTCAGTCACCGTAGCACTCACACCACCAGACAAACCCACCCGCGGCGGCAAAACAGTAACCGACGAGCCACCCGAAGCCACAGTCGTAGAAGTAGACGCAGAAGCGCCAGCCTGAGTCGTCGTCGTAGTAGTCGTAGTAGTCGTAGTCGTCGTAGTCGTAGTCGTAGTAGTCGTAGTAGTCGTAGTAGTAGTCGTCGTAGTAGTAGTCGTCGTAGTAGTAGTCGTAGTAGTTGTGGTCGTAGTCGTAGTAGTAGCAGTAAAACTCTGAACCGCGCCTACAGAAGGCTCCTCGCAAATCAGGGACTGAGCCTGTACAGTCACAGTATAATTAGAGTTAAGTGCAAGTCCGGTAATATCGGTGGTATGTCTAGTCTGACCCGATGCCGATATCGACTTAAAATTTATATTACTGCCGGAGGTATATGTAATTCTGAAAGTAGAAACAGTACAAGTATTCGCCGGTCCTGGAATCCAACTAATCGTAGCTGTAATCGTATTACTAGCCCCAGCAGCAGTAGAAATAGTCAAACCCGTCGGAGCATTCGCCTTGTCATCGGACTGCGCCTGGCCAACCTGAACAGACGCAACAACAGCCAACACCAACAACAAAACTGCCGCAGCAGCCATACCCAAACGGCGACCCAAACGCCGACCACGACTCACTAAACCAGACCCGGAAGCGTACATTCAGACCCCCCCCCCCCCCCGTTCGCTCGAGGAAGATAGGCGGGCAACTAACCCGGCAACCCTACCCCAAGCCCGGACACACCGCAACAACAGATCCCCAGGGTTTCGCAGTAGCTCGGGATCGGCAGCCACTCAAGATTACCTAACGATCACCCCGGCCGCCTTCTCTAACGGTTCGGGTAGGGGCTCGCTAGTGACCACGCTGAGGCGTTGGGTCGCTCGGCTGAGCGCTACGTAAAGCAGTCGCATTCCCGCCGCTGATTCTGCGATGATGCGCTGGGGTTCCACCACGACGGCCGCGTCTACTTCCAGCCCCTTGAGAGTGCGCGCTGAGCAGACCGACACTTGCATGCTGAGGGCGCGCCGCGCAGCCAAGCCATGAGACACGCCGGCATCCGACAGCGCATCCGATAACTCGGAAACTTGTTCGTCGGCGCAGATCACAGCCAAGTTGCCGGCCCCTACGTGCCCCAACAAGCGGTGCACCGCTGCTACCACGGCCTGCGCCAGCACATTCGGGTCGCCCCCCGATAGCCGCACAATCTCCGGCGGCTCCCCGCCGGGTCGTGCCGCCCGCGGAGGTACAAGTTTCGACATTTCGGGAGGAAGACAAGCCGCGGCGAAGCTCATGATCGGCTGCGGGACCCGATAACCGATCGTCAACTCAACCAAGTTTGGTGGCTCTTCATAAGCAAGGAGGTCTACCACGCTGTCCCAGGAGGCATGAGCCCAAGCTCCGCTGGCCTGAGCGATGTCACCCACCAGCGTCAGCGAGCCGTTCAGCGAACGACGACCCACCATACGAAGCTGCATAGGTGAGAGATCCTGTGCTTCATCCAACACGATGTGACCGTAGGTGCGGGTCCGCCTACCGCCAGCTCGGGGGTTACGGGGACCCAACAGCATGCACGCCTCGTCTAGTAACGGCACGTCGTCGCTAGTCCAAACCACAGCGTCGGCGTGAGATTGGCGCGGGCGGTACAGGCCGGAAATCTCGTCGCTGCTTAGCACACCAGCGCCGGCGCTCGCCAGCAGCGCCCGACTGCCGAAGAGGTCGTGCAAGAGGTGAGCTGGTGTGAGTTGCGGCCACATCCAGTCCAGGGCGTAGCGCACCTCGCTGGTCTCACCTAGCGACTCGGTCAACTCGGCAGTAGTCGGCGGCCGCCTGACGCTATTGGCGAGCGCTTCGAAGAGGGCCTGAGCGACGAAACGGCGGCCAGAGTTGTGGGTACGGGCCCGGCGGCGGGCCCTAGCCACGATGGAGGCGCTGGCCTCGGTAGAGAGCCGCAGGCGCCGTAGGCCGTAGTTCAACTCCAAAGACTCCTGTAAGGGACGCTGGCGGGTCTGCACGGCGCGGCGCAACACGGTCGCCATACGGGCATCACCTTTAGTGCGGGCCACGGGCTCGCTGTCGTGGCCCCCAACAGCCACGTCCTCAAGCAGGTCTCCCAGCGTGCTGAGCCGTACGCCAGCCTCGCCGAGGGAGGGCAGAACCTGTTCGACATAAGTCAAAAAGACCGGGTTCGGAGCAATCACGAGCACCCCCTGACCAGCCAAGGGGAAGCGATGGGTGTATATGAGGTAGGCAGCCCGGTGCAAAGCCACGACTGTCTTACCAGTGCCCGGGCCGCCTTGGACAATGAGAACGCCCGGCAGCGGGGCGCGGATCACGTCGTCCTGCTCGGCCTGAATCGTGGCAGTAACATCGCCGATCCTGCCAGTGCGGGGGGCCTCCAGCGCCGCCTGCAGCGCCGGATTGTCACTCATCGAGTCGCCCGCTTTGCCAGGGGCAGCTAGTTCGTCGGACGAAAAGTGCTCATCGTCGAGCCCCAGCAGCCGGCTACCACGGCTGATGAAGCGCCGGCGGCGGGTCAAGCCTAAGGGCACCCGGCCGGTGGCTCGGAAGAACGGCTCAGCCACCGGCGCACGCCAGTCACACACCACCGCCGCCTGATCCTCGTCCCATACCCCGATCCGGCCGATGTAGAACGTCTCGGGGGTGCCGTGATCGCTAGCTTGGTCGATTACGTCGATGCGACCAAAGCAGAGCGAGCGTCCGCCTAGCTCTAGCTGGCCGAGGCGCTGGAAAACCCGATGCTCCATGACGTCGCGCTCGAAGCGAGCGGCGTGTGTGCCGCTACGGCCAGCAGCTAGGCGATCCCAGAACTCTCGTACGCGCTGGCGGGTGGCCTCAAGACAGGCGTGGGCGTGATCGACGTAGGCCTGCTCGGCCTGTAGTTCCGAAGACGGAAACCCGATCTCGCTCGTGGGAGCCAAGAGATTTACCCTAGCGATTCCCCAAGTAGATCTAGCTCCCCGTTACCGCCGATGCGTGCAGTTGGGCGTGTCAGACACGCATGCCAGGCGCACATATCCGCTACCCGGGAAGCCATCGACAGCGTCGCTAGTGTGACCAGCGTGACGCTTACGCTAGAGGATTCTCGCTTCCTGCGGGCCTGTCGCGGTCTGCCGGTGGACTGCACGCCGGTTTGGTTCATGCGCCAGGCCGGCCGCTCGCTTCCCGAGTACCACCGCGCTCGCCGTGGCACGACTCTACTGGAGGCCGTGGAGCGTCCCGAGCTGGTGGCCGAGTTGACCTTGCAACCGGTGCACCGCTACGGAGTAGACGCTGCGGTGCTGTTCTCTGACATAGTGGTTCCCCTGGCAGCCATCGGCTACGGCGTGGACATCGTGGCGGATGTGGGCCCGGTGATGGAGCGGCCGTTCTCTGGCCGGGCCGACCTAGATCGGCTACGCCCGCCCAGCAGCGACGACCTGACGCATGTCAGCCAGGCGGTGCGCCTGCTAGTGGCCGAACTAGAGGTGCCGCTCATCGGCTTCGCTGGAGCGCCTTTTACGCTTGCCAGCTACCTGACCGAGGGCGGCCCCAGCCGGGACCATCCGCGCACTAAAGCCCTAATGCTCGGGGATCCGGCGCTGTGGCAGGAACTCACCGAGGCGCTGGCCGACGTGGCGATCGCCGCGTTGGGCGCTCAGGTTTCAGCAGGCGCCAGCGCCGTGCAGTTGTTCGACAGCTGGGCAGGCTGCTTGTCACCGAGCCACTACCGCCGCTACGCGGCCCCAGCAAGCCGCCGGGTACTGGCCGCGGTTTCCGCTATGGGGGTGCCGGTCATCCACTTTGGCGTCGGCACCGGTGGGTTGCTGGAGGAAATGGCCGTCGGCGCAGACGTTGTGGGCCTCGACTGGCGGACGCCACTAGACACCGCCCGGGCTCGCCTGGGAGACACAGTGGCGCTGCAAGGCAACCTAGACCCTGCCTGCTGCCTGGCGCCGTGGGAGGCGGTAGCAGCCGAGGCCAGGGCCGTGCTGGCAGCGAACGCCGGGCGGACGGGGCACATCTTCAACTTGGGCCACGGCGTGCTGCGCCAAACCGACCCGGCGATCCTGGAACGGCTGACCGACTTGGTACACCACGAGGGTCACGCCGCCGAGTCGTGAGCCACGGCACCGCGCCGCGCTCTGGAGGGCGGCGCTCACCCGCACTGCACTCCACCGCTCTGCGTTGCCCCGCGCCGACTCGGATATGCGTGGTGGGCGCGGGAATTTCCGGCCTGGCCGCTGCTTGGGAGGTACGGCGCTCGACGCCCGACGCCGAACTCGTGGTCTTGGAGGCAGCGTCACACCCTGGTGGCGTCATCGGGACCTCTCGCTTCGCCGGGTTGGCCGTAGACGAGGCAGCAGATGCCTTCCTAGCCCGAGCCGAAGACGGCGTGCGGCTGTGCCGCGAGCTGGGACTAGAGGAGGATCTAGTGGCACCGGCGGTCAGTCGGGCCTTCGTCTACTTAGACGGCGCTTTGGTGCCGCTGCCGGCAGCCCACTTTGCGGGCGTGCCCTTAGATCTGGCTGACCTAGATGCCAGGCTGCTGTCGCCGGAGGGCCTGGCGGCGCTGCGGGCGGATATGGCTCGGGACAGCCAGCCGAGTGGCGGTTCTCCGAACGAACCCACCGACTGCAATACCGACTGCAGTATCGGCGCGTTGGTGCGCCAACGACTGGGGGACGAGGCGCTGGAACGGCTCGTCGGCCCGCTCATAGGGTCGATCAACGCCGGAGATTGCGACCGACTGAGCCTGCAGGCTGCCGCTCCTGCGCTGGCCGAAGCAGCCCGTAGTCACCCCAGCCTCATCAAATCACTACAAGCGTCACTACAAGCGCGGACTGCCGACGAGAAGCCCGCGCCGGCGTTCTGGGGCCTGCGGGGTGGCATGGCAAAGCTCATCGACGCCCTGGCCAGCCAGCTAGCGCCAGCTCTAGCGCTCGAAGAGCCGGCTATAGCACTGCATGTGCAGCCAGACGGCGCCGGCGGCCAGTCGATTACCCGTCTGGAGACGCCAAAGCGGTCCCTTAGTTGTGACGCCTTAGTGCTAGCTCTCCCCGCCCGCTCCGGGGCGCAGCTAGTGGCGCCCTGGCAGCCTGAGGCCGCTACGTTGCTAGCGGGCATCGAAACCGCGTCGGTGGCCATCGTCACCTTGACTTATCCGACAGCGACCGTGCCGGCTGCGGCTACCGGCAGCGGTTTCTTGGTCCCAGCCAACTCTGAGTGTTCCATAACGGCCTGCTCGTGGGCATCGACGAAGTGGGCTCACCTCCGAAGCTCCGACAAGTCGATCTTGCGGGTTTCGTTGGGCCGTCACGGCGGCGACGACATCGTCAGGGAGTCCGAGGAAACGCTGGTAGCCGCGGCGCGTGCCGGCCTGGCAACCACTATGGGGGTCTCGGCGCCCCCAGTCGAGGCTCGGGTCTCGCGCTGGCTCGACGCCTTCCCGCAGTACGCCGTGGGGCACCTCCAGCGCACCGCCCGCATCGAAGAGCTACTGGAACAAACAGGCATCTTCTGCGCTGGTTCCTCTTACCGGGGCATCGGCATCCCGGCATGTATCGCCAGCGGTCGCCGCGCTGCCCAGAGGGCGCTGAGGTGGGCGCAAACAAGAACATGAACCACAGGTTCGCGGGAACCAAAGCAGCTTCTGGGGTTGCCGCAGCCGGGGTCGCCGCGGGGTGCGTCTCCGCCGGTGCGCTCATCTGTTTCTCGCTGCCGCCTTGGGGGTTCTGGCCTCTGGCACCGCTGGGGGTGGCGATCCTGGACCGCCTCTTAGCCGCTCAGTCACCCGCGGCGCGGCTGCGGCGCGGCTGGCTTGTTAGCGCCACCTGGCTGCTGGGAGCCACGATCTGGATGTGGGACTTCTCCCCCGCCGGCTACCTGGTGGCGAATCTGGTCTACGCGCTCTTCTATGGCGTGGGCTTCGCCCTGACTCCCCCGTCGGCAGCTCGGCGGCCGGCGCTGGTGGGCTGGCTGGTGCTGGTCGGCTACCTGCGCTGGCGTTGGCCGTTCGGCGGCGTGCCCCTCGCCACCCTGGCCCACAGCGGAGCCGACTCCCCCCTAGCCGCCACCGCCCGAGTCGGCGGACCGCTGACCGTCGTGGCCCTCGTGGCAACAGCCGGCGTAACGTTGTCGCTGTTGGCAGAGCGACGCTGGCGCGGGGCCCTAGCGGGTGCCTCGCTAGTTGTCCTGGCGCTTGTGCTCTCAGCCGAGGCGCCCAGGGGACACGACACCGGCAACCTGAAAGTGGCCCTGGTGCAGGGCGGCGGCCCACAGCGCACCCGCGCCGAGACAACCAACTCCCAAGCGGTGTTGCAGCGCCATCTGGAAGCCACCGCCTCCATCGACGAGCCGGTGGACCTGATTCTCTGGCCCGAGAACGTCGTCAACGTGGACGGCCGGCTGCTGGACAGCCCACAGTTGAGCCAACTCCAAGCGGTAGCAACTCAGCAGCAAGCCTGGTTTGTGCCGGGCGTAGTGGAGGACGGCGCGCCGGGGGAGTTCTTGAACTTCTCCGTCGCCTTATCGCCCGACGGTCAGATCAGCGACCGTTACGACAAGGTTAGGCGGGTGCCGTTCGGGGAGTACGTACCGCTGCGGCCGCTGTTTGAACGACTAGCGGGCGACAGCCTGCCCACAAGCGACGCCCGCGCCGGTACCGAACCGGCGACTTTGGACACCGACCTAGGTCGCTTCGGCGTGGTGATCTCCTGGGAAGTGTTTTTCGAGGATCGGGCCCGGGATGCCATCGGCAACGGCGGCAGCGTGCTGCTGAATCCCACCAACGGCGCTTCCTACTGGCTCACAATCGTGCAGTCCCAACAGGTGGCCTCCTCGCAGTTGCGGGCCATCGAGACCGGGCGCTGGGTGCTGCAGGCTGCACCAACAGGCTTTAGCGCGGTCGTGGACCCTAACGGCGAGGTACGTCAGCGCAGCGGAGTCAGCGAGCAGGTCGTCCTAATAGCCGATATCGCCATGCGCCGCGGTCGGACCTGGGCCCTGGCGGTGGGCCCCTGGCCACTGCTGGCCTTAGCGACGTTAGCCGTGGCCTTACCTATGAGGCTTATATCGAATAGTACCCAAACTAGGCGTGACCTGGTACCAAGTCAGCCATCTTGATTTGCGTTCCCCCAGGTCACATAAAATATTTGGGTACCATTAGATATAAGTTCCTAATCATAAGCTCCTAATGGCTGCATTAAGCGGCTCGTAGTTCAAGATGCGCTCAGTGACCCATCGAAACTGTAATCTTGTACATTTTCGAGCCAGGTCGGTCCCTCTAGCTCGGCTTATGTCTGCTCATAGGAAGCGTTCTAGTTGTGCAGATGCGTATTGATCATGGTGTCCCCGTTCGCAGTGTCCTGTTGATTGCCGTGCGCCACGCGTCGAAGTCGTACCACCCGCAGCCGACGCACCCTGTCGGGTCCAGTCTGTCGGCAGGTGCCCACTTGCCGTCACCGGCGTAGAAGAACCGGATGCCGAACGGCGTGCCGTGGTTACCTGTGCGGTAGCACTGCTCACACGCACGCGACTTGAACAGGTTGTGGCTAACGCTGCCGTTCGACTTCTTAAGCAGTTGAAACTTCGCCCTTATGTCGGCGTCGCTCATGGTGCTGTAAGCGGTCTGCGCCTGTTGCTCGGCGGGCGACCAGCGCAACTGAGGCAGCTTGTGGTCGACGGTGATCTGGCTTGGCTGCCGGTCTGTGAGTTCCACGATGTCCCGAGAGCCGAGCAGCACTATGGCTCGACGCATGAAGCCGCTAGGCATCGAGGAACTGGGGATCGCTCGCGTGTAGTTGCCCGGCCAGCGGTCTTGGCGGGTTGTGCGGTCGCACACTACGCAGAAATGATTCCCGCTGTCGATCACTAGACCGGGCCGCGTGCGGGTGCCGCGTTGCAGTCCTTGGATGCCTGAGCCACCGGCGATCTGCGTTATGCCGGTATGGGTGTATTCGTGTCCGCGGCAGTGCCACTGCATATCGCGCAGAACTTCGAACACCATCCATAACTTCGTGGACTTGTCGAATGTCGCCTCGTAGTCAGCAAGTTCCGTCACAGCAGCGACACCTTGCCAAGCTCGTTTTCGATGCGCTCGGCTGCCAATCCAAACAGCATCGGGTCGAGTTCGTAACCTATGACGCAACGGCCCTGCTGACGGGCCGCTATAACCGTCGTGGCGCTCCCAGCGAACGGATCGAACACCAAATCGTTCGCAGCGCTGAACAGCCCGACGAACTCTGAGACTAGCGGCAGCGGCTTCTGTGTCGGATGTATGCGCTGCTGCGGCGACGGGGACTTGTGCACGAACACGTTGTGCACCATCTCCCCGTTGAACGGCGTGCCGGGCCGCTTGCCGATCACTACTGCTTCCCACGCGTTTACGGGCTTGTATCGGTGATTGAACGGCACTGGGTTGGTCTTCTGCCACACCATCGGCCCGACCGCCACAAGGCCGTGAGCGGCGAAGATGGCGCTGTAGGTGCCGATCTGTGCCTGAGCGCAGAACGTGACCGCCCAGCCGCGGACCTTGGGCAGCACCGTGGCGGTCCATTCATGCGGGTCAATTGGCTTGTCCCAGTCCCCGAAGTGACCCTTGGGCATTATGAAGTCCGAGCCGTCTTTGCGGAGCCGACGCGGTACTTGGCTCTCGCAGGTGTACCGCTGCGAGATGCCGTAGGGCGGATCGGTGAGCAGCAGGTCGACGCTGCGGTCCGGCAACTCGGCTGCGGCGGCGATGCCGTCACCGCGGTAGAACTGCCACAAGTCACCGGTCACCGCGAGCCGGTCAGGCGCAGGCGCCGGGTCATGGTCGGGGAGCTTGGCAAGCACGTCCGCAGGCCGCGGAGCGTCGATAATCGACGCGTCGTGAGCGACCACAACAACACCCAGAGGCACAGCAGACACGCCGTTGCACTTCGTGGTCAGAGTGACGCTCCACGCGTCCGCGGTCGGCTCGTACACGGGCACTTCGTGACTTAGCAGCGTCCGATGCTCAGGGAAGCGGTCGGAAATCCATTTGTTCACCGCGGCCCGTAACGCGAGCTTGCGTTCCACTGTCGGGATCATGCTGCGCTCAGGTCCGCTGCGGAGTGCGTCACCGCTTTGTGCAAATATCCGAGCGACGCCAACGGCCGGCAGCTGCAATGCTGGCCAGAGAACGCTTGCGCGCCGTCACCGGTCACGCTGTGCACGATCCCGACCAGCGTGCGGTTTGTCGTGTCGTACGCCGGGCCAGCGACCACTTGGCTAGTCGTACAGTCCAGCACGCCTACGACGGTAGCCTTATCTGATCCGCTCCTGCCGGTAATCCACCGCTTGCGTTTTCGCAGCGGAATGTTCTTAGCCATGCGCACATAGTGTCAGAAGGGTGTGACACCCTCCCCTGTGGCTTGGCACTATTCCGTATAATACCCTTACCTATCCTCGCCTTTGGCCGGGACCTGCGCCACAATCGCGGCCACAAGAGCCGCGGGCGCAGAATGCATCGGGACGCGGTTCGTTAGAATCGGCCGGCACCCGCTGCGGACTCTTCGAGGTCGCCAATCCTCAACCCAGCACGACATCTTCCACTCACGTGACTCTCGCCTTCGACGTACCGGCCTCGACGCTCGCCAACTCCCCCCACGGTGAGGACTGTCTCCGGATCGCCCTGCTGACTTATCGCGGCAAGCCGCACTGCGGCGGCCAGGGCGTCTACACCCGACAACTCAGCAAAGCCCTAGTAGATCTAGGGCATCAGGTAGAAGTCTTTGCCGGCCAGCCTTACCCCGAACTAGACGAGCGAGTGCCGCTTAGTCGGCTACCGAGCCTGGACATCTTCAACGACTACTTCCCGGGCCGGAAACCCGCCTTCTGGGAAATCGAAACGTTCGCCGACCGCTTGGAGGTCCACTGCTACCGGTTCGGTACGTTCTCTGAACCCCTAGCCTTCAGCGTGCGAGCTGCCAGTGAGTTGCGGCGCCGGGCCAGTGAGTTCGACCTGGTACACGACAACCAGTGCCTCGGCTATGGCCTATGGGGCATTCAACTGGCAGGGCTGCCGGTGATGGCCACGATCCACCACCCCATCACCGTTGACCGCCGGCTGGAAATAGCGGGGGCCCGCAGTTGGCGGGAGCGCTTCGGCAAGCGGCGCTGGTACTCGTTCACGAAGATGCAGACCCGAGTAGCGCGCCGGCTGCCTCACGTGCTGACAGTGTCAGAATCCTCCCGGGCCGACATTTGCCGCGACCACCGGGTTGCGTCCGAGCGCATCTCCGTGGTGCCGGTAGGAGTAGATCCTGAGGTGTTCCGACCGCGCCCGGAGGTGCCACGACGCGGTGACCTCATCGTGACCACAGCCTCTGCCGATGTGGCTATGAAAGGCCTGAGTTATCTACTGGAGGCGCTGCAGCTACTACGCTCCGCGGGGCACGACTTGTGCCTCACCGTCATCGGTCGCCCCCGTAGCGACAGCCCCACCATGGAGATAATCCAGCGCAACGGGCTGGCAGAACACGTCCGGTTCGTCTCCGACCTCAGCGAAGACGAGGTAGTCGCCCTTTACGCCGAAGCGACCGTGGCTGTGGTGCCGTCACTGTACGAGGGCTTCTCGCTTCCCGCTATCGAGGCCATGAGTTGCGCCACGCCACTGGTGACAACTACCGGTGGGGCGCTGCCCGAGGTGGTGGGACCGGAGGGCGAGGCCGCTCTGCTAGTGCCGCCCGGCGACAGCGGGGCCCTAGCGGCCGCGCTAAGCCAGGTAATCGAAGATGAGACGCTAGCTCGCCGGCTAGGCCACCGAGGCCGTCAGCGTGTACTAGATCGCTGGAGTTGGCGCCACACCGCCGAACGCACCGTCGAGCAGTACCGGCTTTTGCTGGCCAACTCCAGCCGCAAAGCCGCCCACTGATCGTGGAAACCGTCGATTACCGCCAACTTGGGCTAGTTCCCGGCGAGCGGGTGCTGGACTTGGGTAGCGGCTTCGGACGCCACGCCTACGGGGTGTTGCACCGCGGGGCGGAGGTAGTGGCCTGCGACCTGGAACGCCGGGAGCTAACCGAAGTCTGCCACACCGTTCGTGCCATGCGCGCCGCCGGTGAGATCGACGGCAAGGAAATGGCAGCAGCGACCGCTGCCGATGCCCGGTGCCTGCCTTTCCCCGACGGCTGCTTCGACCGGATCATTGCCGCGGAGGTGCTGGAACACATCGAAGACGACGCTGCGGCGCTGGCGGAACTAGCACGGGTACTGCGGCCAGGCGGGGTACTGGCCATCAGCGTGCCATCCTGGCTGGCCGAGAAGCTCTGCTGGCTGCTGTCGGAGGAGTATCACGCCCCGGCCGTAGCTGGCGGTCACGTCCGCATCTACAAGCTGCGCGGCTTGCGCGCACTGTTGCACCAAGCACACCTGGTGGTGCAGCACCGGCATCGGGCACACGCCCTGCACAGCCCGTACTGGTGGCTGCGCTGCGCCGTCGGCCCCGCCAACGACAACCACCCGTTAGTACGCGCCTACCACTTTCTGCTCTGCTGGGAGATTCAGCGCAGACCGCTCTTAGCTCAAGTAGTCGAGCGTCTGCTGCGACCACTCATCGGCAAGAGCTTGGTGCTGTACGCCGTAAAGAGCCAGAACCCCACGGCCGTCCTGTCGAGGTTTGGCTCCATTGCAGTGCCCGGCACCGCCTCACCAGTGCCGCGGCCGGACGCGCCCCACGCTCAGCCCGCTCAGGGGATTCCCGCAGCAACACCGAGCTACCTGCGTGAGGTACCGGGGCTGCTGAGCCGCTCGGAGGTGACCGCAACCGCCGAGAGCATCCTGGAGTGGCAGTTGGAATCGGGACTCATCTTGTGGTTCCCCGGCGGTCACGCAGACCCCTGGAACCACGTGGAGTGCGCCATGGCGCTAGCTGTCACCGGTTACCAGGCGGCTGCCGAGCGGGCCTACGACTTTCTGGCCGCCCGGCAGCGGCGTGACGGCGCTTGGCACCGCTATTACACCGCCGAAGGCGTGGAAGAGCACAAGTTAGACGCCAACTGCACGGCCTACGTGGCCTGCGGCGTCTGGCACCACTACCTGGTAACCGGCGACCGCGGGTTCCTGGAGACCATGTGGCGTGTAGTGAACAAGGCAATGGGGTTTGCGCTAAACCTGCAACAACCGCGCGGCGAGATCCTCTGGGCGCGTCACGCTGACGGCACTCCTTGGCCGTTCGCTCTTCTGGCTAGTTCGGCCAGCATCTACCACAGTCTGAGATCGGCTCTGGCTATCGCCGCCGAACTGGGCCAAGAGCGACCCCGCTGGGAGACCGGCGCCGCCCGCCTAGCCGAGGTGATCCGCCAAACCCCAGACGCCTTCGCCCCCAAGGACCGGTTTGCTATGGACTGGTATTACCCCGTCCTGGCCGGGATTCTTACCGCCGACGAGGCCCAGCAGCGCCTGCTGGACCGCTGGGACGACTTCGTGCTGGAGGGTTGGGGGGTGCGCTGCCTGGAGGACCGCGACTGGGTGACGCCGGCGGAGACCGCCGAATGCACTCTGGCGTGTCTAGCTGCAGGGCTCTCCTCTGAGGCTTGGGATCTGTTCTGCTGGTCACAACGCCAGCGGGACCTCGACGGGCGCTACTGGACGGGAACGGTGCTGCCGCAGGAACACCGCTTCCCCGCCGGCGAGAAGGCCAGCTACAGCGCGGCAGCACAGTTACTAGCCGCCGACGCTCTTACCGGCTCCAGCCCGGCGTCGTCGTTGTTTAGCCGAGGCGGCGCAGCACCCGCAGCGAGCCGGTATGGCTAATCTCGGCGAAATCGCCCGAGGCTAGAGCCCTTAGGTAAATCTCATACGGCGGGCGGCCCCCGTCTGCTGGGTCCGGGAACACGTCGTGGATGGCCAGCGTCCCGCCCGTGACTAGGTGCGGGGTCCAGCCGTCGTAGTCGGCGTGGGCCGCGGCGGCGCTGTGGCCCCCGTCGATGAACAAGAACGCCAGCGGGGTACCCCAAAGGGCTGCTAACCGCGGCGAGTCCCCCACGACGGCCACCACGCAGTCCTCCAGGCCGGCGTCGAAGATGGTACGGCGGAAGTGCGGCAGAGTGTCGAGTAGCCCGTTGTGGGGATCCACCAGGTCCGGTTCGTGCCAATAGCAACCAGGCTGGTTCTCCTCCGAGCCGCGATGGTGGTCCAGGGCGAACAGCACGCCGCCCCGCTCGGAAACAGCAGCCCCGATAAACAGCGCTGAGCGCCCGCAGTAGCTGCCTACCTCTAGGAACGCGCCCTGGGGAGCACCCCGCGCCGCCTGGTAAAGAGCTAGACCCTCGTCGGTCGGCATGAAACCGCGTGCTGCTGTAGCTAGGGCTAGCAGCCGAGGATCCAAGGCAGCCCCGGCGGTTCAGCTACCCGTCACGTCGGCCGTTGGGCGAACCTGGGTGGGCGCAGGTCGACTGGGCCATAGCACACGGTCCAAGAAGAAAAACTTGATCAGCCAAAGAACGGCGTATGTGGCTAGGTTCACAGCTACTAGCAGCCCGGAGTTGTCCCAGCGTCCGGCTGCTTCTACCGCCGCTGTGGATGCCGCTGCACCAACCAGGGTCATCACCCAAAACGGCACCATCTCACCCCAAAGGCGGCTGCGCCCGCTGCGATTCCACACCCAGTAGCGGTTGACCAAGTACGCCGGCAGTGCCCCGATGCTTACGGCTAGCAGGTTGGCCTGCCAGGGCTGCCAACCCACCACGCTGTGCAGCAGATATAGCAGCGCCAGGGTGACGGGCATGAGCGCCAAGCTGACCAGGCCGAAGCGCAGCAGCCGGTGCCACTTAGGTTTCCGCTCTCGCAGGGCCGCCAGCACCTCGGCCAGCAGCGCCAACGGTTGCGACGCCGGGCTCATGGGGTACCGACCCGCCAGCGGTAGACGCCGGTCTGGCGACGCTCGAAGCCGAGCCGCTGGTAGAGGCGCACAGCCGCGGCCCGGCTGGGACGCGAGGTGAGGTCCACGGTCACCGCCCCGGCCGAAGTGGCACGACTCATCGCCTCCCGACCCAGCGCCTCCCCAACCCCCTGGCCGCGAGCGTCGCCATCCACTACTACGTCCTCGATCCAGGCCCGAATACCTGTCGGCAGGCGAAACAGCACCAGCACCAGCATCCCCACGATCGCACCATCGAGCCGCGCCAGCAGCAACACCGTGGCTTCTGCCGCGCACAGTTCGGCCAGTTGCTCCGCCGAGGGCACCACAGCCGAGGCCGACAACTGGGGTACTAACCGCTGAACTGCCGCAACGACCTCACTATTGCACTCAGCGGCCTCAGAGATCTGCAGGCCTAGCGATGACACACACCGAGGATAGGGCCACAGAATCGGTCGGAGTGCCCGGTTGGCGATAGGGTCACGCTCGTGGACTCAGCGCCGGGGGATTCACCTACCCCAGATCTCGCCGAAATGCACTGGAAGAAGCGCCCGCAGCTCGAACAACCGGTGCTGCTAGCCGCGTTCAAGGGCTGGAACGACGCCGGCGACGCCGCTACCGGCGCGGCCAAGCATCTAGCTCGCCAATGGCACACCAAGCCGTTCGCTGAACTCGACCCGGAGACCTACTTCGACTTCACCGTGGCCCGCCCACTAGTACACCTAGACGACAAGCAGCGGCGCAAGCTGACCTGGCCTAGCAACTGTTTCCTGGCAGGTCGTGTGCCTAGCACGGGCACCGACGTAGTCATATTGGATGGGATAGAACCTCACTTCCGCTGGGGCTCGTTCTGCCGCCACGTCCTCGGCCTGGCCGACCATCTAGGTGCCCGCCTCATCGTGACTCTGGGAGCGCTGCTAGCCGACGTACCACACACCCGCCCGGTGACGATCTACGGCTCCACCGACGACGCTCAGCTGGCCAAGCGCCTGCAACTGCGCAGTTCTAGCTATGAGGGCCCCACCGGCATCGTGGGCGTGCTAGGCGTGGCCTGCCGCGAAGCGGGTGTCCCGTCGGCGTCGCTGTGGGCTTCGGTTCCCGCCTATGCGGCCGGTAACCCGTCGCCTAAGGCAACTCTGGCGCTGACCGAACAGGTAGCCGGACTACTGGGCACCGACATCGAAACCGGGGATCTACACCAGCAGTCGCTCATCTACGAACAGGAAGTGGACGAACTAATCAGCAATGACGATGATGCCCAGACATACGTGGCGGAACTCGAAAAAGTGTTCGACACCACCGCAGAAGTAGACCCAGACTCCTCCGAGCGCCTAGTACAAGAAGTAGAAGAGTTTCTAAGAGACCAAGCCTGAGCACCAGACCGCCAGCCGCCCCAGCAAGCTAAGCCTCGCCCAGGTAAGAGGCCCTCAGGTCGGGGTGGCTGAGCAAAATCTCGGCCGTGTCGTCTAGCACAACGCGACCCGTCTGCAGCACCCAGCCTCGGTCGGCTATGGAGAGCGCCATGTTGGCATTTTGCTCCACCATAAAGATGGTGAGTCCGGCCTCGTGGATCTGCTGAATCAGTTCGAAGTTCTGCTTCACCAGGGCGGGAGCTAGCCCCATAGAGGGCTCATCCATCAACAGCACCTTGGGCCGCGACATGAGTGCCCGGCCGATCGCCACCATCTGCTGCTCGCCGCCCGAGAGCGTCCCCGACTTCTGGCTGAGGCGCTCTTTGACCCGTGGAAACAACTCGAATACCCATTCCATGTCCGAGCTAATGCCCGCGGAGTCGCTGCGCAGGTAGGCGCCGAGTTGCAGGTTCTCTCTCACGGTGAGCCGTTGGAACAGCCGCCGGTTCTCGGGCACCATGGTGACGCCCCGCTCCACGCGGTACGCAGTAGAGCGATCATTCACCACCTCGCCGTCTAGCACCACCTGGCCGGAGGTGGGCTTCACCATCCCCAGCAGCGTCTTTAGGGTGGTGGACTTACCGCTGGCGTTGCCGCCAAGCAGACAGACCAGCTCGCCAGGGTAGATCGACAGATCGACATCCTTGAGGGCGTGCACGGCGCCGTAGTGCGTGTTCACCGTGCGCATCTCCAGCAGCGGAACAGCGGCGCCAGAAGCGGTCATACGGTTGCCTCAGCTGCCTCTGAGGCACTGGCTTCCTGCCCCAGGTAGGCCTCGATCACTCGGGGGTCCACCGATACTTCGGCGTAGTCGCCCTCAGTCAGCAGCTCGCCGTAGTTCAGCACTACTACCCGGTCGGACACGTCTCGCACTACCGACATGTCGTGCTCAATAAAGACGACCGCGAAGCCCCATTCGTCGCGCAGCTTGCCTATGAGGCCGGTCAGCTCGGCCGACTCCACTGGGTTCATGCCCGCTACGGGCTCGTCTAACAGGATGAGCTTGGGTTGGGTGGCCATGGCGCGGGCTATCTCCAACCGGCGGCGGTTGGCGTAGGAAAGCACCGAGGCGGGCTGGTTGAGTCGGAAGCCAACCAGACGGCTGCCGAAGAAGCTGAGCACCGCTTCGCCTCGGGCCCGAATCTCGGCCTCCTCCCGGCGAAACTCTTTGGTGTAGAACAGCGCGCCGAAGGCGCCCCGCTTCGTGCGGCAGTGCTGGGCCACCATGACGTTCTCCAGAATGGTCATGTTGGTGAACAGCCGCACGTTCTGGAAAGTGCGGGCGATGCCCCGGGCCGTGACCTGGTTGGGGTCTAGCCCCAAGAGAGATTTGCCCTCAAACAGAATGTCGCCTGAGGTCACAGGAACCATGGCGCTGATGGCGTTGAACAGCGTGGTCTTGCCGGCACCGTTGGGGCCGATGACCGAGACGATCTCACCTGGGTACACCTTCATGTTGAGACGGTTTACCGCCGTGAGACCACCAAACTCGATGGTGAGATCCTTGATCTCCAGCAGCGGAGCCGCAGAGCCGTTCACGGGCGCCCGCTCCCCGTCTCCGGAGGCGCCTGGACTTCACTAGAGCTACCGTCCTCCTCGCCAGCATCCACGTGGCCCTTCAGCCAGGCGTCTTGCAAGAACTCCTCCTGGTGCAGCTCGCGAGTCCGCCGGGCGCTGGGGATGAGTCCTTCGGGCCGGGCCAGCATCATCCACACCAGCAGGGCGCCGTAGATCAGCAGTTTGAACTCCGAGAACTCCTGCAGCAGGCCAGGCTGCTTAGGTCCGCCGAGCACGCCGATAAGAAGTGCCGCGCCGGCTATAACCCCGATGATGCTGCCCATGCCACCGAAGATGACCACCACCAGAATGACCATCGACACCAAGATCAGGAAGCTAGACGGGAACACCGAGCCGACCTTATTAGCGAAGATGGCGCCGCTGAAGGAACCCAAAATGGCCCCCACCACGAAGGCCAGCAGCTTGACATTGACCGTGTTGATGCCCATGGCATCGGCCACGGTCTCGTCCTCGCGCACCGCCATCCAGGCACGCCCCAAGCGCGAGCGCTCCAGCCGCCAAGAGACGTAAATGGCGATAGCGCAGAACACCAGCACCAGGTAGAAGACCTTGCGCGGGTTGGTTCCATCCACGGTCGTAAGACCGAAGATCTCCACTCCTCCAATGGCGGTAATGCCCTGGGAGCCGCCGAACCAACCCGAGAGCCAGTCAGACAAGAACAGCAGCCGGATGATCTCACCAAAACCCAGCGTGACGATGGCCAGATAGTCGCCGCGCATGCGGATGACCGGCGCCCCGATGAACAAGCCCACCAGCCCGGTGACGATGACCACGAAGATCAACGCCACGAACCACGGCCACTCCGGATTGATCTTGGGCGAGGTAGCAGCAGTCAACACCGCCGCCGTGTAACTACCGACGGCGAAGAAGGCCACATATCCCAGGTCCAAAATGCCCGCCAGGCCGACGACGATGTTAAGCCCCAACGCCAGCAACACGAAAAGGCCCACGTTGGCTAGCAACTCGTTGGTAAGGCTGCCGACCAGCAGCGGCACAACGATGAGGACAGCCGCCGTCAGCAGGATCATCAGGGCCGTGGCCCGGGTGTGGGCCGGGCCTTCTAGGGACTGCACGTGAGCGCGGGCGGCCTTGAGGCGGCCACGACCCAGGAAAGCCACCACTCCGGCAATGGCGGCAGTCACCCCGGCTCCCGCCTGCGTGAGGCCACCCCGTCTGGCGTAGAACCAATCCGCTACCTGCTCAAGACCGACACCGCTAACGAGATCAACGGCTAGCTGCTCCAAGATGGCGGCGAACACCACCGTGGCGGCCATAGTCAACAGCGTCCGGCGAATCCGCTGATTCAGTAACCGCAGACCTCCGCCTACGAACCCTCCCACAGCCCCAATACCCAGCCAGATGAGCACGCCAAAGGTGGGTCCCTGATTGAACGAAAGCAGGTCGCGCAGCTGTGGACTCCAGTTGACCAGCGGCTCCCGGAGGTCGAAGTGGGTAATCAGCACCACCAGCAACGACAGGCCGGCGGCGGACATGGCCCCCACCAGGGCACCGCCGACCAACTCGTACGGGCCGGCCTGGTGCAGCGGCACGCCCTCACGCCGGATCTGGCGTCCTAGACGGTTCCCCACAACTATGGGTATGGCTCCGATGAATACGTACCCGAGACTCAGCACCGACTCGATCACGAGACGCTCGTCGAGCCGCACCGGCATGGCTGATAGCGAGATGAACATCTCCACGAAGGCGGCGACAGCGCCCAGGCGGAGCAGGCGACGCCAGTCCAACTCCCGCACCCGCCGTGGCGGGGCCAACTCGGCTGCGGACTCGGGGCGCAGTTCGGTGGCGGTCAAGTTCGGTCCTCGGCCCGTAAGCGCTCGCCGAAGATGCCGCTAGGCCGCAACAGCAGCACCCCTATTAGCATGGCGAAGGCAACGGCGTCACGGAGTTGTGACACCCCGCTGACCCCAAGCGGCTCCAGCACCAGCAGCGGACCGACCGACTCGGCAATGCCGATGAACAAGCCGCCGACCATTGACCCGCCCAGGTTGCCGATACCGCCCACCACCGCAGAACTAAAAGCCTTGATGCCAGGCAAGAAGCCAGTGCTGTGGATCACGCTGCGGAACATGATCCCCCAGAGGATTCCGGCCAGACCTGCAAAGGCCCCACCTACGGCAAACACCTTCACGATGGTGCGGTTTACGTCAATGCCCATGAGCGAGGCAATCTCGGCGTCTTCGGCCACCGCTCGCATGGCCTTGCCTACCTTGGTGCGCTCCACTAGGTACCACAGCGCAATCATCGAGACCGCAGCGGCCACTATCACCACGATCTTGGCGCCTTCGATCTGCAGGAAGGTGTGTTTGTCGCGTAGCCAGTCGGGCACCCCGGGGTAGGCCTTGCTGGCGGGGCCAAACAGCACAATCGACATGTTCTGGATGAAGAACGACACGCCGATGGAGGTAATTAGCGGGATGAGCCGTGGCGCGCCTCGCAACGGTCGGTAGGCCACCCGCTCCATGACAACCGCTAGGAACATCGACACCAGGACCGAGCCGAGGATTACCAGGGCCAGCGCGCCGATGAAGTTGCTCTCCCACAGCCCGGCGTCCGCCAGCTTGTTGGAGGTGATCATGCCGGTCATGGCGCCCATCATGAAAACCTCGCCGTGGGCGAAGTTAATGAACCCCAGCACGCCGTAGACCATGGAGTAGCCAAGCGCTATCAGCCCGTACATGGCACCTTGAGCGACGCCCGAAATCACCAATCCTCTGAACTGGGCGCCGGTGAGGCCGGTGGCGTCGGGGTTGATCCAGCGGGCGAAGGCGTTGTCGGTGTTGATCTCCTGGGCGATGAACGCCGCCAAGCCCAGCGCTACGAGACCGACTGCCACCACCCGCAGCAGCAGCAAAAAGCGATCAACCCCGGTACGGGGCGCCCCGGTGCGGGACGCCCAGTTACCGGTCACTGGGAATGCCTCACGAACTACAACAGTAGGCGCTAGTTCTCAGTGATTTCGTTGTATTGCCAAATCGTCTAGGGAACGTAGGAGAACACCACGTTTTCGATGCTGGCATCGGCGTTCTCTTCACCGCCGATGTTCTGCACCACGGTGATGCGAGAAGAGCCACAGTCACCGAAGTCGTCGCAGTTGATAGTGCCGATAAGGCCGCTGTACCCCCTCAACTGGTCCAAATAGGCACGCACGCCTTGGCGGTCGATCACCAGCGTGTCGCCGTCCAGGTAAGAGGCGGCCACGATGGCGTCTAGCAGCATGGCGGTGGCGTCGTAGCCGTGCGCCCAGAACGGAGCCGCCGGCCGCTCACCATAGGCAGCCACATAGGCCTCGAGCAGATCCTCGGCAGTCTTGCCGGTGCTCTGGTTCACGTTCTCGCCGAAACGCTGATCCGGCCCCGAGAAATACATTCCCGTGGTCTGCGACAAAGACAGATAGTTAGTGTTCAACAGACCGTCGGCCGCTAGCAGCACCGTGTCCTCCAGACCTGAAACGCGCGGTGCCTGATCGGCAATAAAGTCGCCGGCCGGCTGGAAGATGGGGAAGAACAGCGCACCCGGAGTACCAGCCGCGATCTCAGTCAACACCGGCACCATGTCAGTGTCGTCCTTATTCACCGCCGAGAAGCCAGTCACGCTGCCGCCCAACGCCTCAAAAGCGTCAGCGAAGGCTTGAGCCAGACCCTGGGTGTAGGGATCGCCATCGTGGATAGCCGCAGCCTCGGTGATCTCCAACTCTTGATAAACAAACTCGGCCATCGCCGCGCCCTGGAACAGATCATTATGCGCAGTGCGGTAATAACCCTCGCTGTAATTCGGCCCAGCGTTCCCAGCCAAGTCCGAGGTCAGCGCCGGCGAAGTGTTCCCACCAGAAATCATCGTCATACCCGCCGCGCCGATCAGCGGAGCAGCAGCAACCGCCGCACCCGAACACGACGTACCAATCACCCCAACCACCTGCTCATCAGCCACAATGGTCTGAGCCGCAGCCTGACCACCATCATTAGAACACAAATCATCCAACGTGGTACCCAAATCCACATCGAAGCCGCGCACTTGGCCGTAGTCCGCCACCGCCAGAACCACCGACCGCTCGATCGGCAAGCCAAAGAAAGCCGTATCACCCGTAATCGAGTTCAACGAGCGGATCTGGACAGCATCGCCAGACTCCACCCGTACCGTGCCTAGCGAACCATCACCGAACGGCGTCTCTAGTTCGATCGGCGGAATCGATCCGGCCTCTGCTGCTGAACCTTGCGGCGAGAAGGCAAAGACGACGTTTTCGATGCTGGCATCGGCGTTCTCCTCACCGCCGATGTTCTGCACCACGGTGATGCGAGAAGAGCCGCAGTCGCCGAAGTCGTCGCAGTTGATAGTGCCGATAAGGCCGCTGTAATTACGCAGATTGTCGAGGTACTCCCGTACTCCTTGGCGGTCGATCACCAGAGCGTCGCCGTCTAGGTAGGAGGCGGCGTCGATGGCGTCTAGCAGCATGGCGGTGGCGTCGTAGCCGTGCGCCCAGAACGGAGCCGCCGGCCGCTCACCGTAGGCCGCCTCATAGGCAGCCAGTAAGTCCAGAGCGTTCTTGCCAGTGCTCTGGTTCACGTTGTCGCCGAAACGCTGATCGGGGCCGGAGAAGTACATGCCGGTGGTCTGCGGCAGCGACAGGTAGTTAGTGTTCAACAGACCGTCGGCCGCTAGCAGCACCGTGTCCTCCAGACCTGAAACGCGCGGTGCCTGATCGGCAATAAAGTCGCCGGCCGGCTGGAAGATGGGGAAGAACAGCGCACCCGGAGCACCAGCCGCGATCTCAGTCAACACCGGCACCATGTCAGTGTCGTCCTTATTCACCGCCGAGAAGCCAGTCACGCTGCCGCCCAACGCTTCGTATGCGTCAGCGAAGGCTTGAGCCAGACCCTGGGTGTAGGGATCGCCATCGTGGATAGCCGCAGCCTCGGTGATCTCCAACTCTTGATAAACAAACTCGGCCATCGCCGCGCCCTGGAACAGATCATTATGCGCAGTGCGGTAATAACCCTCGCTGTAATTCGGCCCAGCGTTCCCAGCCAAGTCCGAGGTCAGCGCCGGCGAAGTGTTCCCACCAGAAATCATCGTCATACCCGCCGCGCCGATCAGCGGAGCAGCAGCAACCGCCGCACCCGAACACGACGTACCAATCACCCCAACCACCTGCTCATCAGCCACAATGGTCTGAGCCGCAGCCTGACCACCATCATTAGAACACAAATCATCCAACGTGGTACCCAAATCCACATCGAAGCCCTTGACCTGGCCATAGTCCGCCACAGCCAGAACCACCGACCGCTCGATCGGCAAGCCAAAGAAAGCCGTATCACCCGTAATCGAGTTCAACGAGCGGATCTGGACAGCATCGCCAGACTCCACCCGTACCGTGCCTAGCGAACCGTCGCCGAGATAGGCCGTGACGGCCGTAGCGCCGTCGCCATCGGCCTCGGTTGTCGGCGCAGCGTCTTCTCCGCTTGGAGGCGGAGCAGTTTCCCCGCTGGGGGCCGGGCTAGCGGAGTCATCCTCGTCGTCAGCACACGCGGCGGCAACGAGGACCACGCAGAGCAAAGCCGCGAGCAGCGTAAAAACGCGGCGAGAAAGTACACCAGACCTGAACATGTCGATCCCCTCCTGTTTGAGTCGACGGTGCGCTACCTAAGTTAGTTGTCTGATCCAACCATTTCAAAGGCAGGGCGGGGAATAAACCTACTTATGACAATGGGAGCGCTTCATAACTAATGGGCAGAACTGTGGCGCAACAGTTGCAAAGCTCAGGAGTTGGCTCGCCAGAATGGCCGGCGGGGAGCGTCGAATAGAACGCTCGTGATTTCCCCCCGAACAGATCCGAAGGCGTGGTCTACCCATATGTCGGGGCCTGCCAACGGGGACGGCAACTCGGTCTGGGCAAAGAAACCCACCCCCGTGCACTCAACCGGATGGGCTCGCAACTCTCCGCCGACCGCCCGGCAGTGGTACACCAGGGAATAGGTAGGTACCGAGGTAAAGCCGTGGCGCATGCTGTCTAGGACAGCGATAAGCCTCACGGGCTCGCAGTGGATGCCCGACTCCTCGGCCACCTCCTTCACCGCCACCTCTGAGGATGAGTAGCCCACATCGGCCCAGCCGGTGGGATACAGCCAGCGGCCAGAGTCCGACCGGCGGATCAGTAGCAACCTGCCGTCGTCGTCGCTCACAACCGCGCCGACAGCCACCTTCGGGGTGACGTAGCCCGCTACGCCGCTGCCTACCGCTTCGAGCCATTCGGTGATCTGCGTCGCCGGGTCGTGACAGCGACCAGCCGTGGCTCTGATGTCTGCTGCCACAGCCAGCACCTCTTCAAAGCGCTCGCGCTCGTAGGGATTGTCGGTGAACCCCAAGCCAGTACGGGCAATACCAGCGAGGGTCTCGCTCCAGCGCAGCAACCCCAACTCGTCAATCGGGCCGTCCGGCGGGGTGGCAGCAGTCACAACTTCGAGCTGATGCCGGCAGCCTGGCGCACCGCCTTGTGGATCTGCTTGAGCCGGTTTGGATCACAGATCTTGCCTCCGGCACCATCGTGCACGTAGAACGAGTCCACTACGTGGTCACCTAGGGTCTGCACCCGTGCCTGGTAAATGTGCAGGCCCGAGCGCACTAGTGCCTCGGTAATCCAGTAGAGCAGTCCGAGACTGTCGGGGGCCGCCACCTCGATCACCGTTACTGAGGAGATCTCGTTGTCGAACTTTATGTAGGAGTCGGTTACGGGCTCGGGAGCTAGCGGATCACCAGCCCCAGAAGCGGCGTTTGCCCAGCGCGCCAGCCGGTCACCAGGCACCAACTCTCCTGCCAGGGCGGCGCGCACGTCGGCCAGTACGGGTGGCCAGTGCAGAACGACTCCCGGCGCGGGCTCCACAAACACTGAGAGCGCGGTCATGGCTCCGTCGGTGTGCACCGCAGCGGAGAGAACGTTTAGACCATTGAGGCTTACCGCTCCAGCCACCGCCCCAAGCACAACCGGAGCGGTCGGCACCACCACGATCAGCTGCCGTTCGGCGACCTCTAGCAGCTCGGTTCCAGACCGCATGGCCTCAGCTACCTCTGGGGTGGGGAACGCATCGGGTGGCCCGCCCAACACGCCGCTGCGCAGATAGCTGTCAGTGCGGCGCACCAGCCCGCGCACCAAGTCGGCCTTCCAGCGGGTCCAGACAGATGGTCCGGTGGAGATCGCATCGGCCTCGGTGAGCGCCGCCAAGAGTTCCAGCATCTCGCTTGTGCGCACCTGCTCGGCTACCCGCTGCACCGTGCTGATCTCGTCGATGTCTCGCCTGATGGCCACATCGGGCAGCAACAGATGCAACTCCACCAGCCGCACCAGAGTGGCCACATCCTCCTCCGCGAAACCCATGCGGCGGCCGATTATGTCTATAAGTTCCATACCGACGATTGTGTGATCACCTGGGTAGCCCTTGCCGATGTCGTGCAATAGGGCGGCCACTAGCAGCAAGTCGGGGCGCTTTACGTTCGCCTCGCCGCTGGTAATCATGTCGGCTGCCTGCGCCGCTGTTTCGCAGAGGTGCCGATCCACGGTGAAGCGGTGATAGTCGTTGCGCTGTAGTCGACTCCGGCAGTTCTCCCACTCGGGCAGAAGCTTGACGACTGCGCCCACCTGATCTAGAGCCTCGATGATAGGGATGGCATCGCGTCCGCAGGCCAGCAACTCCACGAACAGCTCCCGCGCCCCAGCCGGCCAAGGATCGCCAAAGGGCGCCATGGCGGCACCGAGCCGCGCAAGAGAGTCACGCTCGATTCGGGCACCCCGGCGGGCCGCCGCCGACGCCACTCGCAGCGTCCGCAGCGGGTAGCCGTCTAGGTCTGCTTCGGCTAGCAGGCGCACCTCGTTGCGGTCGTGGCGGAAAACCACCCCCGGCTCAAGGGTCGTGGCTTTGGGGCGCCGTCGCCGCAGGCCGCGCGGGGCCGTCCAGTGCTCGATGCGAGCCCAGGTCTCATCAGCCACCCAGCCCACAGTTCGGCCGGCGGCGGCCACAGCGGTCATGAACTCCTCAACGGAGCCATAGCCCAGTGCTGCGGCCACGTCGGACTGCACCTCCAGGGTTAGCAGGTTCCGAGCGTTGCCCGTAGCGCGGTGCAGCTCTACTCGAGCCGCCAGCAAGGTCTCGTGGGCATTCCGCACGAGGGCACTGTGGCGGTCGGCGAAGTCGGGGCGGGCCAGGGCCACGTAGCGCAGCGCCTGAACATCACGCATCCCCCCGGTGGACTCTTTTAGGTCGGGCTGCAGCCGGAAGGCCACTTCGCCATGCTCCGACCCCCTCCAACGGGCATCGTTGGCCAGCTGTGATAGCCATTTGCGGGCTCGGCGCCGCCATTGTTCGCAGGCGCTGCCGGAGAGACGCTCCGTCAGATGGGTGTCGCCGGCGACGTGGCGCGCCGAGAGCAGCGAGGTGGCGGTGTCGAGATCGCCGGCAGCCAGCTGCAGCGTCTCGGCCACGGTGCGCACCGAATGACCCAGCTTCAGCCCCTCGTTCCAAACTGGATACCACAACTCGCCGGCCAGCGAGGCCACGTCATGGCTCCTTTCGTGTAACAGAAGCAGATCTAGGTCGCTCTCAGGGCTCAACTCCGAACGGCCGTAACCGCCGACGGCCACCAGCGAAACGCCGCGCTCGGGACCACCAGCGGTGACATAGGCGTCAGCCAACCACTCGTCCACCCGCCGGCTGTAGGCACGGCAAAAAACGGCGCCTACCAGGCTGCGGTCAGCAATGATTCGCTGTCGGCTGAGCGCGCCCGGCTCGAAAGTACTCGGCTTGGTAGTAGCCGTCATCCCAATAGTCACTTACTCCCTGGCCGGAGGGGCCGAGGTGCCTCGTCTCTCTGCCGCAGGCAAGGCATCGTTGAGGTTCCCCGACCGCAAGCCCTCCAAGTCCAAGGTGACGTAGCGATAGCCGGCTTGGCGCACAGACGCCACCACGGCCTCCCGATTGGCTACCACATCGGCCAGGCGATCAGCCGGCACCTCTAGGCGTGCAAGTTCGTCGTAGTGGCGCACTCGCAGCTCCTCGTAGCCCAGTTGTGCCAGGGCGGCCTCGGCCTTACCCACGGTGCGCAGAACCGGCGCAGAGACCGGCGTGCCGTAAGGCAAGCGCGAGGCCAAACAGGGTGCGGCCGGTTTGTCCCAGACTTCCAAACCCAGCAATCGGGCAGCTTGGCGCACCGCCTGCTTGGTGAAGCCTGCTTCCACCAGCAAGAAGCGGGCGCCACGGCTGTCGGCGGCCTCAACGCCTGGACGGTGATCGCCCAGATCATCCAAGTTCACCCCCAGGGTGACGGTGGCACCCTCAGCTTCGGCCAGCGGCGCCAGGGCGTCCATGAGGGCGTCCTTGCAGTGAGCGCAACGTTGGGCGTCGTTGCGGCGATAGGCGGCCCGCTCCATCTCCAGGGTCTGGATCTCGCTGTGGCGCAGACCCCAGGACTCAGCCAGCTTTTGGGCTTCTTGGCGTTCATGAGCAGCTAGGGACGGCGAGACGGCAGTGACGGCGTGCGCTCGCTGCGGTCCCAGCTCGTCATGGGCCACCCAAGCCAGCAAAGACGAGTCGACGCCCCCGCTGAAGGCCACCACCACAGGGGAGGCCTCGGCTAGCAGCGCCCGCAGCGCGGCGATCCTTTCGCCCACATCGACTTCTGAGGTGCTAGCCGTCCAGATGTCGGTCACACTGCTCCTCGCCGGTCATTTCGCTGGCTACCTCTCACGGCGCCGGCCTATCCCCGCCAGGAGACTACCGCGACCGCTAGTAAGACCCCGCTGGCCCCTTCAAAAGCGCCGCCAGATGCTGCACTGAAGTCACCATGCCCGTATAAAACGGTCCGAATTCGGCGTAGAGCGCGGAGGCCCGGTCGTAACGCAGCGTGTAGACGACATCTTTCAAATCATCGGGCGCTGTGGCGAAGAGCGTCACCCCCCATTCGAAGTCGTCCACGCCAGTAGAGCCGGTGACTACCTGCAGCACACGGCCCGAGAAGTTGCGACCCGAGATGCCATGCTCGTGCATCAACTCTCGACGCTCGTCGAAACCCAAAGTAAACCAGTTGTGCTGCTCACCCCGACGTTTAGACATGGGATAGAAGCACCAGGCCGGCTTGTTGGGTGGGGGCAGCTGCGGGTAAAGGCGATGCCGCTTCAACTCTTCGGGCACTTCGGCGGCGTATTCGGAGACCTCGGTGAGCGACACGTAAGAAGCCACCGCCACCAGGCCAGCAGCTGCTAAATCACGTTGCAGCAGCCGCAGGTTCCAGAGGTCGGCGTCCAGCGCCATGAAGGCCACGTCGGCTTTGTGGCCCAGGATCGCTACTGGCACCACCTGGCTGCCGCGCCCGCTGGCGCGCTCCACGGCCTCGGTCACGGCGCCGGGCTGGCCGCCCTCGGCGAGGCGGCAGAAAAGGTGCAGCACGCCCAGCCCGCGGCTGGGAGTGACCGGCTCTGGAGGAGTCTGGTGGCTCGTGTGACTGTCGCTGGCGCCGGACATGCGCCGAGGCTACCGGCGCGCACCGGAGCCAGGCGAGCCCCCTAGTCGACGTAGATGCGAACAGTGCGGTCTCGGGCGAAGCCGCCGAGCTGCAGGCCAGCACTGCGGGCGGTGTGCACAGCCAGAGCCGAGGGGGCACTCACCGCTACCAGCGCGCTGAAGCCAGCCGCCCAAGCCTTCTGTGCCATCTCGAAGGAGGCTCGTCCGCTCACATATAGGCACAGCGAAGTAGCCGGCAGCTTGCCGTCTAGCAGCAGCCGGCCAACGACCTTGTCCACGGCGTTATGGCGCCCGATGTCCTCCCGCACTAACAGCGGCTTCCCGGAGCGGTCGGCCACCCCAGCTGCGTGCACCGCGCCGGTTACATCGAAAAGCTCCTGCAGTCGGCGCATGCGGTCGGGCACCGCAGCCAGCACTACCGGGTCGAATCGCTCCGTCTCCGGGAGCGGCGCTAGGGCCTCGGCCAGGCGCTCCACCGCTTCGCTACCGCAGATACCACAGGCCGAAGAGGTGATCCCCAGCCGCGGCTCTGGTGCCGGGCCGGCCCCGTTGCTCTCCAAAGACACCACGTTGAAGTCCGACTGCACCGGTGGCCCCTCGCCGCAGTAGCGGATTCGGCGGATCGCGGCCCCGTCTAGCCAGCCCTCGGCGTGGCAGAAACCAGCGGCCAGCTCGAAGTCGTGCCCGGGGGTGCGCATGGTGGTGGCCACAAGCACGTCGTCCAGCAAGATCGAAAGGGGCTCCTCGACGATTAGGTCGTCGGGCTCGCGAGAGACAGACTCGCCGGCCAGACGGCGGGTGATGAACCGCTCAGTGCGGCCTCGAGCCACTAGCCGTCCCTGGCCCTGCTATTGGAGTCATCGCTTTTGGGGTTATCGGGTGGAACCTCCCGATAACCCTCGACGTTCTTGCGCCAGATGATCCGCAACCCGTGCAGGGTGAGCCACGGCTCCACGTGTTGGACGCAGGCGGTGTGCGGTGAGATGAGCGGGGCCAGCCCACCGGTACCTATCACTGCGGCCTCGCCGATTTCGGCCATGATGCGCCGGCAGAGCCCGTCCACCTGAGCGGCATAGCCGTAGATGGCGCCAGACTGCAGCGACTCGGCAGTGCTGCGACCGATCACGCTCCTAGGGGCGGTCAACTCCACCGACCGAAGAGCGGAAGCCCGCTCGAACAGGGCATCCAGGCTGATCTCCACGCCGGGCGAGATAACGCCGCCCAGGTACTCGCAGGCGGCGCTGATGACATCGAAGGTAGTGCCGGTGCCGAAGTCGACTACGATCGTCGGTCCGCCGTAGAGCGCAACTGCGCCGGCGGCATTGGCAATCCGGTCGGCACCCACTTCGCGGGGGTCGTCGTAGCGGATGGGGATGCCGCTGCGCACTCCGGGCTCGATCACCACGGGAGCGAAATCGAAGTAGTGCGCCACCATGTCTCGCAGACCAGCGGTGACCCGTGGCACGCCCGAAGCCACTGCCACACCCGACACGTGGCGCAAAAGTTCCCAGCCCTCAACCGCTAGAAACCCGTCGATCAGCACGGCTAGCTCGTCTGAGGTGGCGTCGCTGTTGGTGGCTGACCGCCAGTGTCCCACGAGGCCAGCTTCGGCGGTCGCTGGCGTCGCCTCGCCGCCGAGCTGGTACAGTCCCAGAACCGTCTGAGTGTTGCCCACGTCAATGGCTAACAGCACCGCTAGGAGCCTCCCGGAGAGTCAGGAAAGTCGCCAGCTTCGGGGCGCAGGGTAGGGAACAGCAGAACGTCGCGGATGCTCTCGCTGCCGCACAGCAGCATGGCCAGGCGGTCGATGCCGATGCCGAGACCCCCAGTGGGCGGCAGCCCGTACTCCAGTGCCCGCAGATAGTCCTCGTCGGTACTCATGGCTTCGCTGTCGCCGCTGCGGCGCCGGTGCTCCTGAGCAACGAAGCGTTGACGCTGCTCTTCGGGGTCGGTCAGCTCGCTGAAGGCGTTAGCCAGCTCTCGGCCAGCCACCACCGCCTCGAAACGCTCCGCCAACCCCGTAACGCTGCGATGTCGGCGCGCCAACGGCGACACCTCGATTGGGAAGTCGCACACAAAAGTGGGTTGCCAGATTGTGCTCTCCACGCAGCGCTCGTAGATCTCCGCCAAGATGCGCCCAGCCGACCAGTCGGCCTTGGTTGCTACCCCTAGCCGGTCGGCCTCGGCCCCCAACTGTGCGGCAGCGCTACTGCCAGGTTCGCCGCCGCTGGGCAGATCGCAACCCACAAACTCCGAGACTGCGGCAGCCATAGTGGTCCGCCGCCAAGGGGGCGTTAGATCTAAGCTGCGCCCGCCGAACTGCAACTTACTGCTGCCGGTAGCAGCAATTGCCGCCGCCGAGGTGAGTTCCTCCACTAGCAGCATCATGTCGCTGTAGTCGGCGTAGGCCTGATACAACTCCAGCATGGTGAACTCGGGGCTGTGGCGAGGCGACAACCCTTCGTTGCGGAACACCCGCCCGATCTCAAACACCTTCAGCATGCCGCCCACCACCAGCCGCTTTAGATACAACTCGGGGGCAATCCTGAGGTAGAAGTCGCAGTCCAGGGAGTTGTGGTGGGTGACGAAAGGCCTTGCCGCAGCCCCGCCCGGGATGGGGTGAAGCATTGGTGTCTCCACCTCAATAAACCCGCGGCGAGCCAACTCGGCTCGGATAGCGGCAATGGCGGCGCTGCGAATCTCAAAGTTGCGACGGGTTTGGGGGGTGACCCACAGGTCTACGTAGCGCTGCCGGTAACGCGTGTCGGGGTCGCTAAGACCGTGCCATTTGTCGGGGAACGGCCGCCGAGCGGGGGCTAGCAGACGCCAGTCCTTTACCTGCACCGAAAGCTCGCCTCGGCGGGTCTTCATAACCTCACCAGCGGCACCCACCCAGTCGCCAAGCGACAAGGCGCAGAACTCCTCATAGTCGGGTGTGGAGGCTGCGGGGGCGAACAACTGGATGCGTTTGCCGCTGGCGTCGTCCAGAGTGCCGAAGCAGAGCTTGCCCTGCACCCGGCGCAGCATGAGCCGGCCGGCCACGGTCACAGCCAAACCCGTGGACTCGCCAGCAGCCAGGTCGCCGTGCTCGTCATGAAGGTCGGCCGCAGTGGCAATCTGGGTGCCCGGCCAGAAGTGCTCAAGTTCTGCACCCGTGACCGGCGATGTAGGCGTCGTGGAGAACTCAAGACGGTAGGGAATATCTCTGCGATTGGTCACGAGCAGGCCTCTGGGAGTCTCCGGCTGGTGCTTGGCAGGTTAGGGCCGACCAACGGTGGTACCGAGGTTGTCGATCAGGCGGGCAGCACCCAGGTGGGCAGCCACCAGTAGCCGCAACTGGCCAGCTAACGGCTCCACCGGCGCCAGCGTGGCAGCGTCCACAACGCAGGCGTAATCCACCTGGCCGACTAAGAGTTCGCCAGCCAGCACCTCGTCCATTTCCGCTTCTACCACATCGGCGCGGCGCTCACCTCCGGCGATCAGCGCGGCACCGGTCCGCAACGCCCTATGTAATACGGGGGCCGCGGTCCGCTCGGCGGGGCTGAGGTAGGAGTTGCGACTCGATAGCGCCAAGCCGTCGGGCTGACGCACTGTGGCACAACCCACCACCTCTACGGGTAGCGAGAGGTCAGTCGCCAGGCGCCGCACCACCGCTAGCTGCTGCCAGTCCTTCTCGCCAAAGTAAGCCCGACAAGCTCCGGCGATGGCGAACAGCTTGGCCACCACCACTGCTACCCCGGAAAGGTGCCCAGGGCGGAAACGCCCTTCCAACTCCGCTGAAAGGCTGCCAAAGTCCAGCGAGACGGCCGCCGGCTGCGGATACATCTCGGCGACGCTGGGAGCGAACACCGCCGCGGCCCCCTCGGCGGCGCAGCACTCCAGGTCGCGCTCCAATCTTTGGGGGTAGGCCGCTAGATCTTCGCCGGCGCCGAACTGCAGCGGGTTCACGAAGATAGAAACCAGCGTCACACCGGTCTCGGCCAGCGATCGTCGCAGCAGGCTGATATGCCCGTCGTGCAACGCCCCCATGGTGGGGACCAAGCCCACCACTTGGCCGCGGGCGCGTGCCGCCTCGCAGAACGCCCGTGCGGCGGCCACGGTTTGGAGCAGGCTGACTTCGCCCAACGACCAGTTTTAGGCGCCGCTTAGCTCGCCGGCAGGTCGCACCCCGCAGGCGCGGCCGACAGTCCAGCCCGCTGCCAGTTCAGGGGCCAGGTCTCCGAGGGGAACCATCACGAAACCTCGCTCATGCATGCGGGGGTGCGGCACGTGGAGGTCTGGCTCGTCGACGGTCTCGCCCTCCACCCAGATCACGTCCACGTCCAGGGTGCGCGGCCCCCAGCGGACCCGCCGCTGCCGCCCGGCGGCGGCCTCCAACTCAAACGCCAACTTCAAGAGCTCACGGGCAGATCGCTCGGTGCAAAGCTCCACCACCAGGTTGAGGTAAGGACCCTGCTGGGGGCCGCCCACCGGGTCGGTCTCGTAGATCGGTGAGATCGCCACCACGTCTTCTAGCGCTACGACGGCCGACCGCAGCAAGGCTCGCCGATCGCCCAGGTTGGAGCCCATAGCCAGAAAGGCCCGCTTCACCGGTCCCCGATCTGCCGGACAGGCTTAGCTGGAGGTATATCTACCTTGGGGCCAAGTTCGCCCGATCCGCTAGGAGTGCTGCCGGGATCGTCACCCGCTACAAGCCCACTCCGGGTGATGCCGGCGGCAGCGAAAGCCGTAACCGTCTCTCGGCCATGCTGGCCGATGGGGCGACGCAGCAGCCGTTCGGTGGCGTGCAGCGCCGAGGGCACATCACCGCAGCGGCCTAGCCAAAGCAGGTACGAGGCGAGGAAGCCTGCCAGAATGTCGTCGATCCGCTCGTGGTGCAACAACAGCCGCTCGCCTGCTTCAACCCGGAGTGTGATCGGCTCGAAGGCGGCTACCAGCGAACCGGCCTTGGGTGCCTCACCGATCGGCAAATGGATATACGGCATCTGCAACTCGTCGTAGCTGTGGAGGTTGTGCGGGCCGGTCAACAACGACACGACGAAGTCGAAGTCTTGGCGTCGGATCCAGATGATCTCCTCGTTACGACGCACTGCTCGGTGGTTGGCGCCGTGACCGCCGGGGCGTTCGCAGATGGCGAGTATGTCCTTAATCACCCAGATGAGGTTTTTAGGCTCAATCCCGTCTGCCCAGCGCCCTCTCATCGCCGGTGCCCCTTCATGGCATCCCCAAGGGTTGTTTGGTGCCGACGATGCGGGCGGCCTGCACCGTGGCAGCCATGTGCTGGGCGCGCAGGATCGCCGCCCCAGCCAGCATCGCCCAAACCGCTACCACCAGCGAACCTTCGAGATGCTCGTCACTCGGCTGCGGCTCGACACTTTGCTGAGTGTCAGCAGCATCGTGCAACTCCTGAATTAGACGCCCGTCAGCGACGCCGATCACTAGCGGGTAGCCGAGCGCGCTCAACTGACTCAGTCCGCCCAGTAAGTCCAGATCCTCAGTAATGCCGCGTCCAGTGCCGATCCCAGGATCCAGATAAATCTCTCTCACCCCGGCGGCTTGAGCTGCCTCCGCTCGGGCCATCAGCGACTCCAACACAACTTGGACGCTATGAGTCTCTTCGGCTGGCTCCGCCGCCAGAGCTGTTGTAACAGCATGTACCGCCACCCAGCCGACGCCCGCCTCCGCCGCCAGGGAGGCCAGCGACCCACAGCCGTTCGTTGCAGACGGCAGAGGAAGGTACGGTGAATGGTCCACGATCAGAGTGGCACCAGCGGCAACAGCAGCGCTGGCTGGTGCCAAAGAGCCACAGGCAACGGCCACACGGACCTCATCAGACAACGCGGAAACGACCTCCGCCACACGCTTAGCCGCCATCGGAGTATTGGCGGCAGGTAACTCCAAGTTGGACGGTTCACAGCAGATTTCGACGATGTCCGCCCCCTCGGAGATCAGCCTACGGCCGCGGGCAACAGCCGCAAGAACAGAGGAACCGCTGCTGTCGGCAACCGCGTCGGCCGTAAGGCGGAGCACGCCCATGACCTTCGTCTCCATATTCGGACCGAATCCGTCTCGACTTATTTGGCAACTTATTCTGGCCTCAGGCTACCGCCTTATGCCCGTCGGTCAGCCCGCGGACGCCAAGCAGCTATCCCAAGGACTTATGCCGTGGTGCTAAGCCATGGTGTGATCAAAAACGCAGATGTTCGGCAGGTTGCGGTAGCGCTCGGCGAAGTCCAAGCCGTAACCGATCACGAATTCCGACGGCACCTCGAAGCCCACGTAACGAAGGTCCGCTGCGCTGGGCCGGCTGCCTTCGCGTACCAGCAGGGCACAGACCTCCAGCGACGCCGGCGAACGGGCCAGCAGCAGATCACGCACGTAGGCCAGCGTGAGGCCGCTGTCCACGATGTCCTCCACCAGCAGCACGTCCCGGCCAGCTAGGTCTACGTCGAGATCTTTGAGGATTCGTACCACGCCGCTGGTCTGGGTGGAGTCCCCATAGGAGGACACAGCCATGAAGTCCAACTCCACTGGCAGTTGGATCTGGCGGATCAGGTCGCTCATAAACATGAACGCCCCCTTCAGCACTCCCACGAGCAGAGGTTGACGCCCGGAGTAGTCGTCGGTGATCTGCTTACCCAGTTGGGCGATGCGCCGTTGTAGCGCCTCGGCCCCAATCAGCTCGGATCCGGGATAGGAACTGTGGCCGTTGCCAGATGCGTCGTCGGCGAACGCTGTGGAGTTCATGGCCGGTCAGTCTGGCAGACCCCGGCAGCGCTCGCAGGCTCTTCCAGCATCAGCCGCCCGGCGCTGCGACGCACCCGCCAGCCGCGGCCTACTTCGGTAGCCCTAGCCTCACCCAGTGCCACCGCTAGTGCCCGGTCGACCGCCGCTCTATCGGGGGGATGCTGCTCACCGCCAATGCCGATAGCGCCTCGGCCCTCAGTAATCCAGCGGCGCAGCGCCCAGCGGGCCAGCGCCCGGGGTGCCGCCGCCAGAGCGGCACAGTCGCGGGGGTCCAAGTCCCGGGCCGCGGCGTCGAGCGCTTCGGTGGCCTCGCGGGCCAGGTCGCCGTGGCGGCACAGCAGCGGTGTGACATCCCGCTCGAAGATCTCCGCCAACAGCGGCAACGCCTCGTGGCGCACCCGGTTGCGGCGGATCGTTGGATCATTGTTCGACTCGTCGAGGACTGGAGAAAGTCCCCCCAGCCGGCAAACCTCCACGGTGTCGGCTCGTCGCAGGCTCAACAGCGGGCGGCGGGGCTCGGGCGCCATGGCCGCCACGCCGCTTAGGCCAGCCCCGCGCAGCAGGTTCAACAGAACGGTCTCGGCGCGGTCGTCGGCGGTGTGGCCCAGTAGCGCGCCGGCGGGTAACGCTTGGTAGCGAGCGCTGCGAGCTCTTGCCTCCAGGTTGGGGCCCGGGGCCAGGTTCACGGTCTCGGCACGGAATCCGGCGCCGACAGCGGCTGCGGTGGCAGCTACAACGGCAGCTTCGTCAGCCGAGTCCTCCCGAAGGCCGTGATCTACATGCACGGCGGTCACCTCCAAACCGGCGGCAGTGGCTAGCACCAGCAGCGCCAGAGAGTCGGGCCCACCAGACACGGCGCAGCTCACTTGAGTGCCAGTCGCCGGGAAGTTGCAGCGAGCCAGGTACGGGGCGAAAGCTCCGGCTGCTAAGGCGCTGGGCAGCAAGTCTGCAGCGGAGTCTGCGCCGGTCGGCAACCCGGCGGGCGCAGTCAGGCCGCCGCGCGGGCGTTCATCCGGTCGACCCACAGCTTCGGAGATCTGATCTCGCCCATGCTGGGGAGACAGTCCGGCGACTCCCAAGCCCGATCCACAAACGCCGTACCTTCCAGGCGCTCGACAGAGGCAATAAAAGCCTCCCCCGCCTGATACTGGTAGAGCTTGGCCTCAATCCCCACCAGGCGTTGCAGCAGCTTGGACAGCCCGCGGGCAGAGGATCGCCGAGCCCGCAGCACCCGGCCGAACCGGTCGGACTCTGCTAAGCGATCAGCACCGGCCCGGTCCATAGTCACGTCACCATGGCCCTCTAGCAGGCTCATCATCCCCGACAGCTTGTCGAGCACACCCCGCTGGGATTCCGGCGCCAGCAGAGCCGTCAAGCCGCCCTGGCGGAGGGGATCCTCACCGTTGCGGCGGGACTCCATGAGTCGGCGGGCCACCTCCATCATGCGGCCGGGATCGGGGTCTACTACGTCTAGCGCTTCATCCACCAGGCCCAAGAAGTGCGGGCGTAGCCACGGAATGCCCATGAACTGGGCTCGGTGCGTGGTCTCGTGAAGCGCCAGCCAGAGGCGGAAATCTCGGCTGGGGAAGCCGTGGCGGCGTTCTAGGACCGCCACGTTAGGGCCTACGTAGTACACCATGTCCTGGTCGTCTGGCTTGTCGTCCTCGATGATCAGCAGGTCGTACTGGCCGAGCACCCGGGTAGACATCCAGCCCAGCAGCGCCCCCACCTCGGCGCCACTCATCATTCGGGTGATCTCGTGCATGGGGCCGGACTCGTCGACCGCTTCGGCCATACGGTCGGTTAGAGGGCGCAGCAGCCGCTGGAACGAGGCCACGTTGGCCCTGATCCAAGAGCGGCGATCCACCACCATGGCACGTGCCTTGCTAGCTACCTCCAGGCCGGTGGCCTCGGCGACGAGACGCTCAGCTAACTCGGTGGCCTCCGCGAAGTCTTGGCCGATAGCACGGACTGATGGCGAGCGGAGGTCGGGCTGGGTGCCGCGTTCGGCAACCTTGAAGGCGACCCGCTGGGCCAAGTTCCAGTCGACGGCTTGGCTCACTCCGGTGCCCGCTCCCTGCCCCGCGGCAGGTAGCGCGGACCATGAACCTTCTTGAAGTAGCCGGCGATTGTGGCAACAACCGCCAGCACCGTGAGAGCCACCAGCAGGGGAGCAATCCACCAGTGCCAAACAACCGCCATCAGGGTCATGCCAACATCCTAGAGGTCGGTGACCTGGATCTGGCTAAGGTCGATGCGACCCAAGGTCTCGTCGATGCGGATACGCAGTGTTTCGGGTGCCTGTTCCCGGCAAGCCAGCGCCACGAGGCTTTGTACGTTGAGTTGAAGATCGAAGGCCTCCAGACACGGCAGGCAGCCATGAAGTTCTCGGCGCAGCGCTTCGGTCCGAGTGGGGTCGGGTATGCCTTCAGCTGCTGCTAGCAGCACCAGAGAGGCGTGTCGGCAATCGTTAGGGTTGCCAGGGCAGTCCGAGGACGAGGCGGAGAGTTCCGGACTAGTCATCTCTAGGCTCCATCAGGCTGCGGGAGTTGCTGCTGCGAGGGCATCGTTAGTGGCATCGGACTTTCTGTTGTGGTCGGGGTGGCGGTTGTGCTCGGGGTGGCGGTTGTGCTCGGGGTGGCTTCGGGTTGCCTCCGGGTCACCGGACTGCTTTTGGTCATCGGCGACGAGCCCGTGGGTCTGTCCATACTGGTTCAACGCCTTGCGCAGCCGTTTCCTTCCCCGGTGCAGCCGACTCATGATCGTCCCGATAGGCACATCCAGAATCTCCGCAATCTCTTTGTAGGCAAAGCCCTCAACGTCGGCTAGTAGCACCGCCACACGATAAGAGTCAGGTAGCGACTCAATAGCATGGTGTACCTCGGCAGAGGTGACCGAATCCAGCATTTCGTCTTCAGCGCTGCGGGACAGCCGAGTACCTTCGACGCCGACCACGCCGCGGTACATATAAAGGCTGTCGGTATCGCCCAAGTCCACCTCGTCGGGTCGGCGCTTGCGCCGGCGGTGCTCGTTGATGAACAGGTTGGTGAGGATACGGAACAGCCAGGCCCGCAGGTTGGTGCCCTCGGCGAAGCGGTCGAAGCCCTTATAGGCCCGAAGGTAGGTTTCCTGCACCAGGTCCTCAGCAGCAGCAGCATTGCGCGTCATACGCCGAGCGGTGCCATAGAGCTGGTCCATATAGGGCATCGCCAACTCGGCGAACTGAGCCCGATCAGCCACAACTCCAGCCTAGGAGCCCCCAAACCGGCTCATCCACCGAGCCAGCCAGCACCCCTTTTAAATGTAACGTGCACTTATGCTGACGCGACTTGAGGTTGACGGATTCAAGAATCTCCGCTCAGTCGCCATCGATTTTGGACCTTTCACCTGCATCGCAGGCGAGAACGGCGCCGGCAAGTCCAACGTCTTCGACGCCATCGAATTCCTGAGCCTGCTCTCGTCGCGGACCCTCATGGAAGCCGCTCAGGAACTCCGCTCCACCCGAGACAACCGTTCTGGTGATCCGCGAGACCTTTTCTGGCTTGGAACTAGCTACGGAACCGTGGGCAGAACGGCTACCGCTAAGGGCCGCAACGGGCTACTCATCCGCCTGGCGGCCGAGATGATCGTGCCACGCGATGTGGAAGACGACTTTGGCCGCCAAGCTCGCGCCAGCATCACGTTCGTGCGCTACGAGGTGGACATCGGCTACGAGCCTGCCAGCGGACTCGAGAAGATCGGCCGATTAGTTCTAGTCCGAGAAGAACTTAAGCCGATCAGAATCGGCGAAGCACACAAGCACCTCGGGTTCAAACACTCAAAGGGAGAGTTCCGCGATCACGTAGTGACCGGGAGGCGGTCTGGAGGACCTTTCATTTCCACCCAGGAGCACGAGGGCGACCGGATGATCGTGATTCATCAAGACGCGGTGGCAGTCGCGGCAAGCCGAAGCCCGCCTCAGCCGATCGGGCTCCTACAACCGTCGTCAGCACCATCACCGGGGCTGACGATCCGACAATTCTTGCGGCGCGCCGCGAGATGCAGAGTTGGAAACAGTTGGCACTCGAACCTTCAGCACTTCGAGCGTCCGATCGTTACTCCGATCCTCGCTGGATGGCACCGAACGGCCGACACCTAGCCGCCACCCTCTACCGAATAGCTACGCGTCGGTCCGACATGGGGAGGGATCCAGACCCTGCCGGCGTGTACGCCCGGGTGGTCGCCCGACTCAGCTTGCTCACGGGCCTTGGCGTACGCGGGGTGCGAGTTGACGCCGACGACACGCGAGAGCTGATCACGCTAATGCTGGAGGAATCGAACGGAGTCGAACTGCCAGCCCGCTCGCTGTCCGAAGGCACCCTTCGCTTCCTCGCACTTGCGGTCCTAGCCGAAGACCCCGAGGCTAGAGGGGTTATCTGCATGGAAGAACCAGAGAACGGGATTCATCCTGCCAACCTCAGCGCCATGGCTAACCTTCTAAGAGATCTCGCGTGTGATCCCTTCGACGAGCCCGGGGAGGGCAACCCGTTCCGCCAGGTGATCGCCAACACGCACTCTCCCGCGTTGGTGCAACTCCTCGAACCCGAAGATCTCCTCTTCGCAACTGCCGACATTACGCCAGGCGGAAACGGTGCGGTTGCCCGCTCTCTGCGACTAGCACCCTTGAAAGGAACCTGGCGCGACGGTCGGAGCTCGGTACCTCCCGTGACCCGAGTAGAGATTCTCCCGTACTTAACCCACCCGGTGGGCCGCCAACTCTCGCTCGACACCCTTGCAGGATGAGCTATCGCGCAGTATTTCTCGCTGACGGCTCATCCGACTGAGCTTTCAAGGTTCAAGCGGCGATTTAGCGAGCATCGTCGGCTTCTTCTCCAGCGACTTGACCTGAACGGTCCCGTTAGGGAACTCCAGGCTTGGCAGGCCCTCGAGTTAGAAATCGATGGGTTGGCAGAGAAACTCGCCCGCAAGTCCTAGGTCAAGTCCGGGAATCGAACCCGGGTCAGTTGAGTACAAGTGAACCTCTCTACTGACTTATTCGCTCAGACACCGCATGGCGTCAAGGTCGCCTTGTCAGCCGGCATCCCTGGGAATTTGTTTTGTATATTTAGATTTGCCTGAACTCACCAAATTATGGACGATCTATCGCACCATTTGAGTATTCTTCAAGGTATGGAAGAGGACTCCGGAGCGTCTTCATCGCGAGGTCGTGGCCGTCCAACTCACCGTGAGATCTACGAGCGGCTTCAAACTCAGGTTGCTGAACTCCGGGATCGCATGGGTGGTCTGCCGCTCCCAGAGGAGGCTAAGGGTATTTGGCATTCCATCTGGTACGAGGAGGCGCACCACTCAACAGCGCTGGAGGGCAACACCCTCGTCCTAAAGCAAGTTCAGCAACTGCTTGAGGAGGGTAGAGCAGTTGGCGACAAGGAACTACGCGAGTACATGGAAGTGAAGGGTTACGCCGATGCCGCCGAGTGGATCTACCAGCAGGCGATCAATCCGCAGGGGCTTTCCGAGCACGGCACGATCCTCAGCGTTGCCGAGGTACGTGAAATCCATCGTGTGGCGATGACGCCGGTGTGGAATGTGGCTCCTCATCCTAATGCGACTGATCGGGAGGCTCCCGGCAACTATCGCCAACACGACATTCACCCGTTTGCCAGTGGCATGGTGCCTGTGCCGTGGCCACAGGTAGCCAGCGACCTAGACACCTGGGAACGAGAGGTCAACTCCCTGGACGGGGGTGCTGTCCTGTTCCCCGAGGCGCTTGCCTCAGTTCACTGTCGTTTTGAACAGATACACCCCTTTATTGACGGCAACGGGCGCACAGGCCGACTGGTGCTGAACCTGATCCTCGTGCGGCTCGGCTACCCGCCCGTGGTGATCTATAAGCGCGATCGGGCCCGGTATCTGCGCGCGCTCCATAACGCCGACGCTGGTTCGCCCAGCTCCCTGGCCGAGATGCTGGCGCGGGCGGTGCTCAACAACTTGTATCGATTTGTACTGCCTGCTGTGGCCGGACCGGCTCGGCTGGTGCCGCTTGAGGCTCTTGCCACGATTAGCTTGAGCGTCACTGCTCTACGTAGCGCTGCGATTCGCGGCCGACTGCAGGCAACTCGTGGCTCTGACGGTCTCTGGCGCAGTTCGCAACGCTGGGTGGACGACTACAAGGAATCGCGGTACAGGAGATAATCGGGTGTGGGACTGGGGTGTGGTCTGAGCCGTGAATCGCGGGTGCCGCGCTGAGCCCGAGCGGGGAATCGAACCCCGGACCTATTCATTACGAGTGAATCGCTCTGCCGACTGAGCTACTCGGGCGCTGGTCCCGCCGGTCGCCGACCTGGACAGGAGTCCTACCAAAGGCTAACGGGCGCCGGAGAGACCGGGCGATCAGTCCGGGGCTAATAGGGGCCAGGGGTTAGTGGCTTCTATCTGGCTGGCAACCTGCAAGAGCAGGTCTTCCCGGGCGTAGCTCGCAACGAGTTGGACGCCGAGGGGCAAGCCGCCGTCGGTGTGACCCATGGGGATCGAGATAGCGGGCTGGCCGGTGACGTTGAACGGCAAGGTAAAAATGCCATACGGCAGCGCATTGATGAAGCTCTGCAGGACGTTATCTGGCTCCGGGACCAACTCGCCGAGGCGGGGAGCGGGGCGAGCAGTAGCTGGGGTAAGCAGCAAATCCCAGCCGTCGGCCCACCAGGCAGCCATCTTCCGACCGAAGAGCTGGTGCGAATGCTGTGTTCGCAGAAAGTCAACGGCGAGCGTCTGACGACCCTGCTCGACGGAGAACCAAGTGGCCGGTTCCAGGTCGTCGGCCCCGATAGGCCGTCCGAGCATCTCCTCCACCTGGTTGACGGCAAAAGCTGCGCCAACGCCCCAGGTCGTGGCGAAGTCGGCCAGCAGACGCTCATCGGTCAGCGCCTCCGGGCCGGCAGGCTCCACCGTGTGGCCGAGCCCCTGAAGCGCCAGCGCCGCCCGCTCGACGGCCGCCGCGCATTCCGGGTCTACTTCCACCCCACCGCCGCCGGGGGACTCCAGCCAGAGGCCAATGCGCAGCCGGCCCGGATCACGGGTCGCCGCTTCGACGAAGGGCCGCTCGGGCGGTGGCGCGATCACGGTGTCGCCGGGGAAGGGCACCGCCTCTACATCTAAGACTGCTGCGCTATCGCGCACGGTGCGAGACAGAACGTGCACCACTGACAGGCCAGATTCCTCGCCCTGTGGCCCCTTGGAGACCCGCCCCCTTGACGGCTTTAGACCCACCAAACCGCAAAGCGCCGCCGGGATGCGGATTGACCCTCCACCGTCGCTGGCGCCGGCCACCGGCACCATGCCCGACGACACCGCGGCCGCCGAGCCACCTGAAGAACCGCCAGAGCCAAGCTCGGTGTTCCAGGGGTTGCAGGTGGGGCCATAGGCCAGCGGCTCGGTTGTGGCCACCAGACCTAACTCGGGCGTGTTAGTACGGCCGACGAAAATGAAACCGGCCCGGCGTAAACACGTGACCTGGTTGCCATCGCTGGGGTGCGTGTAGCCGGCATCCCGCAGCGCCGTCATCCCTAGATGCAGCGGATCACCGGCTGAGGCGGGCCACAGATCTTTCAGCAACATCGGCACACCGCGGAACGGCCCGTGGGGCAAATCCGGCGACTCGGCGGCAGCCTGCGCCTTCTCATACAGCTTGTGGATAACCGCGTTCAGTTCCCCGTTAAGGGCATCGATGCGTCGAGTTGCTGCCTCCACCAACTCCGGAGGCGACACGTCCCCCGAACGCACCAACCCGGCAAGACCGGTGGCATCATGGGCTAGATAGTCCCGCTCCTCGATCATGAGGTCGAAAGTTCTGCTGGCTGGGATGGGGCGGGGGCGAAGGTGTCGATCATGAGGCGGACATCGTCGCCCAGCGGGTAGAGAATCGGACATGTGCAGCCGTTACGACGGTAGTGCTCCACCTTTTCCAGACATTCCTGTGGTGTGCCGGCGGCGCAGATCATCTGAACCACATCGTCGGGCACCAGTTGGGCGGCCTCCTGCACCTGCTCCAGGGTAGCGGGCCAGGTAAGCACCCTTCCCACGTCGGCTAGCAGCGCCTCCGGCACCCCAGAGGCGGCCATGATGTGCGGCTGCTGGCCCAGATACTGCGTCACCAGCAGGCGGGCAGCATCAAGCGCGGCCTGGCGATCCTCATCCACCGAGCAGACCACCAACTGCGGGCGGTCTAAATCGTCAACCGAACGTCCGGCCCGGGCGGCGCCGCGCTCCAGAGCCTCCATGGCGCGTTGGTTGTAACTGGGCGAAACCAAGTAGTTCAGCACGACACCATCGGCGATCTGGCCGGTCAACTCCAGCATCTTGAAGCCGGTAGCGCCGATGTAAATGGGCACCTCTTTGGGGCGCCGCTCCTGAAACACATAGTCCAACTCCACACCGTCGAGCTGCACGAACTCGCCTTCGTAGGTGACGTTCTGGTCGGCTAACAGCGCCCTTACCGACTCCACTACCTCGCGCATCTGGCGCAGAGGGCGGCGGCGATCTATGCCCACCTTGCGGGCCAGCGGATCCCACCAAGCGCCGACACCTAGCATCACCCGCCCGGGTGCTAGGTCGTCGAGGGTAGAAAAGGTAGCGGCCAGCAATGCTGCGTTTCGGGTCCAAGAAGCCACCACGCCCGAACCCACTTTGATGCGGTCGGTAACCGCAGCGAAGGCAGCCATGGGCACGGTGGCTTCCCTCACGAGGCGGCTTTCGGCCTGCCAGACGGCCTCGAACCCTTTCGCTTCGGCGTACTGCACGTACTCCATGGCCTGTCGCAGCGGGTGGGCGTCCTGCAGGTACATGGCCACACGGGTGTCTTGGTTCATAGGTTTCTCCTGGTGGTATGCCAGATGCGCGGAGTTCGGGTCAAAACCAGGTCTCAGTCCAGATCGTCGAGGCGGCGAAAGAGTCGCTGGGCGGCCTCGGCGGCCTTGGCCCGAATCTCGGCGGCGTCTACCCGGGTTGGTTGGCCATTAGCCCACACCACTTCGCCGGCCACCTCCACCCGCTCGGGGCGCACGCCGGGGCTGAAAGCCAGGTGCCAGGGCTCCATGGGGGTGTAGCTCCAAGTGACCTTGTCGCTGCGAGCCTCGGGCATAAGGTCCCAGCCGGTCGCCAGCCATGTCCAGGGGGTTTCCGGCCAGGCGGTCACGTCGCTCTCGCGCAGGCGCACGTAAGCCAGGCGAAACTCCTCCAGCATGTCGGCACCGATGCCGTCGGTGCCTAGCGCCACGGGGTTGCCGCTGGCAGCGAAGCGAGCCGGGGCAGCGTAGCCCACGGAGTTGTTCATATTGGAGCGAGGGTTGTGCACCAGGGTGCCTGCCAGTTGGTGGTCATCGGGCAGGTGAACGCCGTGGATCAGCAGCCAGTCGGGTTGGCTGAGGCCGGCGAGCCGCTGTGAGGCAAGGCTGTCGGCCTCGCCCTCAGCCACGTGAACGTGCACGCCCACGCCCAGGTCCAAAGCCAGGCCAGCGGCGGCCTCCAAGGTGGCATCAGTGCAGCTAAAAGCGGCGTGGATGCCAACGTAGCCAGCGCCGCCGGCACGCAGATAGCGCTCGTTCTCGGCTAGCCCTCGGCGGGCGCCGTCGGCGCCGTGGCGGTCGGTGACGCCATAGGCGCAGCTGGCCCGCACACCCACCGTGGCGCAAGCCTCAGCAATGACCGACAGCGAGCCCTCGATGGCGTTGGGCGATTCGTGGTGGTCGATGACCGCGGTGCAGCCCACCTCCAGGCACTCCAGCGCTCCCAGCATGGCCGACCAGTAGATGAGGTCTGGGTCTAAAGCCCGATCCAGTCGCCACCAGATCAACTCCAGGATCTCCAGAAACCCATGCGGCGTCCGAGGCGGGGCCGGCATCCCCCGAGCCAGGGACGAATACAGGTGGTGATGGGCACAGACCAGCCCCGGAGTGGTATAGCCCGAAGTCATAGGCCGAAAGTCATGAGCTGGGAATCATGAAGCTGCGAAGGCCACACTGGCGCCAGAACCGTTGCCAGCTCCGTCAGCCTCGACACCCCAGGGGCGCTCACGGTTGGAGTCGTTGCGCATCGGCAGCTCGCTGCGCCAGACGCCGTCGAAGTCCGCCAGCGCAGCGGCCACAGCTCCCGCCGTGGGCACTAGGCCAATCTCGCCTACGCCCTTGATGCCATAAGGCGAGTCCGGCTGAGGCACCTCCACCAGCTTCACCTCCACCGGAGGCATGTCCTTGGGTCGAACGATGGCCAGGCTGCGCAGAGTGGTGTTCAGCGGCCGGCCGTCCACATCGGAGGGGAACCCCTCGCTGAGGGCATACCCCAGGCCCATGTGCACCGAGCCCTCTATCTGGCCCTCGCAGAGCGTAGGATTTACCGCCTTGCCCACGTCGTGGGCGGCCAGCACCCGGCTGATCTCGCCGCTTTGGGGATCCAGCTCCACCAGCTGACAAGCAAACCCGAAGCACGAGTGGATCTTGGGGTGCTCCACGTCGTCGGCCAGCGAGTTGGTCCAGTCCACGACGTAGCTGCCCTCGTAGTCCACGCCGGTGCGACAGCCGTCGGCTAGCGCTACCCGACAGGCGTCGGCCACCGAGCCGGCACCCATAAGCGTGCCCCGGCTACCGGTCGTCTGCCCGGCGCCCAGCTCGCGGGTGGTGTCCACTATGATTCGCACTTTCTCAGCCGCCACGCCCAACTCGGTGACAGCCACCTGCTGGGCCACGGTGTGGATACCTTGGCCCATCTCGGTCCAGCAGTGGCGCACCTCTACGCTGCCGTCCTCGGTAAAGCGGACGACTGCTTTGGCCACCTCTCGCAGACCGTTACCCAAACCGGAGTTCTTCAGCCCCAGGCCAATACCCACCGGGCGGCCGGCGGCCCGGGCGGCGTCATAGGCTGGCTTCACCGCGTCCAAGCAAACCCGGGCGCCCACACAGCCATCGTCCATGATCTGGCCGGGCCCCCACACCGTCCCCGGCGTGACCACGTTGCGTGAGCGCATCTCCCAGCCGGAAATCCCCACGGCGGCAGCGAGTCGATCCATGACGCCCTCCATGGCAAACTGCGCCTGGTTGGCGCCAAAGCCCCGGAAGGCCCCGCAAACAGGGTTGTTGGTGCGAGCCGCCACCGACTCCACATCGATGTTGGGCACCACGTAGGGGCCGCTGGCGTGACCGGCCGCCCGCTCCAGCACCTTCATACCCACCGAGGCGTAGGGACCGGAGTCGCCGATCATGCGAATTCGCAGTGCGGTGAGGTTGCCCTCGGAGTCGCAGCCGGCCGTGTAGGTCATGCGAATTGGGTGACGCTTGGGGTGCAGCAGCAACGACTCCTCACGCGACAGGGTGCACTTCACCGGCTTTCCCAGCAGGTGGGACGCCAGGGCCGTCTGAGCCTGGTTGGACATGTCCTCCTTGCCACCGAAAGCGCCGCCGTTGCTGACCAACTCCACTGTCACTAGCGACGGATCGATGCCCAGCACCGAGGCGATCTGGTTGCGGTCGTCCCAAACGCCCTGACCGCCGGAATAGACGTAGAGCGCGCCGTCTGGGCGGGGCACCGCCAGGGTGGATTCCGGTTCTAGGAAGGCGTGTTCGATGCGCTGAGTCTGAAACGTTTCGGCAATGACATGGGCCGAGTTAGCCAGCGCCTCAGGAACATCGCCCCGACTGTAGCTAGAGACCGACAGCACGTTGCCGTCGAGTTGCCAGACTGCGTCTTCGGTGTCGGCCACAGCAGCAACCGGATCAGTGATGGGCCGAAGTGGCCGATACTCCACGTCGATGAGGCTGGCAGCGTGACGGGCAGTCTCCCGGTCGGCGGCCACCACGATGGCCAACACATCGCCCAGGTAGGAAGTGCGGCCGCCTTCGGGGATGAACACGGGCCAGTCGGTGTGAATTATGCCGACGCGCAGCTCGCCGGGCACGTCGGTGCCGGTGAAGACCGCCTCCACACCGGGTATCGCCAGCGCTGCGGCCGTGTCGATGCGTAGCACGTCGGCTCGGGCGTGGTCGGCCAGGCGCAAGGCGGCGTGCAAGCAGCCGGGCGGGGCTAGGTCGTCGATGTAGGGACGGAAGCCACACGCCAGGTCGGTGGCCTCGTAGCGAATGCCGCTGGTGCCGACAATGCCTGGCTGCGCCAGCGCCGGCTCTTTGCCGTGGGCTAGGTCCTCCACCGCGTCGAGGATCTTGATGTAGCCGGTGCAGCGGCAGAGGTGGCCGCCCAGGTGGCGGGAGGCCTCCTCCCGGGTCAAGTCGTCACCTTTGCGGTCGATTAGCGCTTTGGCTCGCACCAAGATGCCGGGAGTGCAGAAGCCGCACTGCAGCGCACCGTGGTCGGCGAAGATGCCGGCGTAGCGCTCCCGCTCGGCGGGTTCGAAGCCCTCCAGGGTGAGCACCGAGGCCCCCTCCAGCTTGTCTAGCGGCACCTGGCAGGCCACTCGGGCGCGGCCGTTCAGCAGCACCGCACAGCAGCCACACTGGCCGCTGGGCGAGCAGCCGTCCTTGGGCGAGATGATGCCGAGTTCGCCGCGTAGGGCCTCTAGCAGGTGCGGGTGATCGTCACGACAAGTCACCGTTTGGCCGTTGAGTTCGAACTGTGCCACGGGTCTTTCTCCTGGGGAAGGGCGTTTCGGGTGGTTGTGTGGTCGCTTGGGGCTCAGGGCCGCTGGGCGATGCGGTCGGGGTGCAGGGCAATGTCGGCGGGGCGGATTGGCACCCGGTTCAGCGGCAAGCCAGTGGCCTGGCGAACCGCAGCCACCACCGCAGGGGTTGAAGAGATGGTGGGAGGCTCGCCGATTCCTTTAGCACCGAACGGGGCGCCCGGCTCGGGCTGCTCTATCAGGCGGGCGATGCGTACGTCGCACATGTCCAGCGCCGTAGGAATGAGATAGTCAGTGAAGCTGGCGTTGCGCACCCTGCCACCGTCCAGGACGATCTCCTCCATTACGGCCAGGCCGACGCCCTGGGCAATACCGCCTTCTATCTGTCCGACCGCCTGGACGGGATTCAGCACCCGGCCCACATCTTGGGTGGTAGCCACTTCTATGGTGCGCAGCAGGCCCAGGTCGGCGTCAACGTCCACGACGGCTCGATGGGCGGCGAAAGCGAAAGCCACGTGAGGCGTGCCCTGACCGTCGCTGTCTACCTCTGTGGTGGGCTCGTGGTGGTACTCAACCTCGTGGCGGAACTCCCTCTCGGCGGTTATGTCGGCCAGCTCACGACTGAGGCCGTCGGCTGAGTACACCCGGCCGTCGCTCAAGTACAGCTCGCTGGCCGGAATGCCGGACTCGGCAGCCACGTAGGCCAGCAGCTTGTCGCGCACGCCTTCGCAGGCAGCTACCACCGCCCCGCCCGACATCCAACTCTGACGGCTGGCCGAGGACGACCCGGCAGAACCGATAGAGGTGTCAGCGGGGTTGAGCAGCACCTGCTGGACGCCCAGCACTTCCCGGGCGATCTGCTGAGCGAGGGTTACAAAGCCCTGGCCCACCTCCACGCAGGCGCAGGTGATGGTAGCTACGCCCTCCGACAGCCGACAGGCGGCGGTGGAGTAGTCATCGAAACCCTCAGAGAACATGAGGTTCTTGATGCTGGCCGCGTACCCCACTCCCCGTCGCACGTGAGTGCCGTCGGCGGTGCGCCCAGAGCCGCCGGGGCGGGCCATAAGGTCTGCGGCGTCGTGACTGCTATCGGGCCCATTGCCCATCCCGTTGGATCCCGACGGCAGTGGGTACTCGCTCAGGGATTCCAGCAGTTCGGCCACGGGGGCGGTGCCGGTGATCTTCTGGCCGGTGATGAGGGTGTCGCCGGGCTCCAGAGCGTTGCGCAGCCGCAACTCCAGCGGGTCGAAGCCTAAGACGTCGGCTAGTCGGTCCATCTGGGCCTCGTGAGCAAAGCAGACCTGTACCACTCCGAAACCTCGCATGGCCCCGCAGGGAGGATTATTGGTGCGCATCCCCCAGCCATCCACGACGGCGTTGGGCACCTTGTAGGGGCCTGCGGCAAAGAAGCAGGCGTTGGCCAGCACCGCCGCAGTTGTAGAGGCGTAGGCCCCGCCGTCCAGCGTGACCTGAGCCTCCACCTTTACCAGTCGACCGTCGGCGGTGGCGTGATGGCGGTAGCGCATTCGCGCTGGGTGGCGATGAACGTGGCCGAAGAACGACTCCTCCCGGTTGTACAGCATCTTCACCGGGCGGCCAGTGTGCAACGCCAGCAGACATAGGTGGATCTGCAGGGTGACATCCTCGCGGGCACCAAACGCCCCGCCCACGCCGGCCAGCGTGAGATGCACCTTCTCCGGCGGCAAGTCAAGGGCCTGGGCGATCTGCCGCTGGTCGGCGTGCAGCCACTGGGTGGAGATAAATAGCTCCACGCCACCGTCGCTAGTGGGCAGCGCCAGTCCCGACTCGGTGCCCATAAAGGCCTGGTCCTGCATGCCCACCTCGTAGTCACCTTCCACGATGACCTCGCCGGTGGCCGACGGGTCGCCGTGGCGGATACGGATGTGGCGGAACAGGTTCCCCTCGGGGCCGATGGGTGGGGCGTCGGCCGCAGCAGCCGCATCGGTGACGGCCGGCAGCGGCTCGTAGTCCACGACGATGGCTTCGGTAGCCAGGCGAGCGGTCTCGGGATGGTCAGCGGCTACCAGCGCCACCGGCTCGCCGCAGTAGCGCACCACCTCGACGGCCAGCACCGGCTGGTCGGCGTGCTCGAGTCCGTACATGCCCTCACCCGGGACATCTTCGGCGGTCAGCACTGCACGCACGCCGGCGATGGCCAGGGCTGGGGCAATGTTGATGGAGCGGATGCGGGCGTAGGGGTGCGGCGAGCGCAGCGCTCGGCCCCAGAGCATGCCGTCGGCCCACAGATCCGAGGAGAAGGCAAAGGCCCCGGTGGTCTTGGGAACGCCGTCGGGACGCACCACGCTCTCACCTATGCGCCCGGAGGTACGAGGACGTGCCGGCGCCGCTACGTTCCCGGCACCGCTCAGCGCTGCGGCACCAGCTGCTCCGGTCACCCCAGCTGCTCCGGTCACCTCTGGCTCGCCCAAATCCAACCGCTGCACCTCATAAGTACACACCAAGTTTTACATTTTGTCAAAGGAATCTGGCTAGACAGCGACGGCGGATCGCGGTTCTACGGTGAGGAAGCGGCCGGGTCTGATACCAGCGGCGGCTCGGCCGACCAGGGGAAATCGATCCAAAGGTCGGTGCGGCGCCAGATGTAGTTACATTTCACCACCGAGCGGGGTTTCTCGTAGAGCACCGCGGTGCGTACCTCGCCCACCCGAGCGGTGCAGAAGTCCCGCACCATCTCCAGCGTGTGGCCGGTGTCAGCCACGTCGTCGGCTATCAGCATTCGGGCATCGTCGAGGTCCACTAGCTCTAGGTATGGCGGCAGCACCACCGGCACCTCGTGACGCTCGTCCACATCGGCGTAGTACTCCACGTTCATCACGAAGATGTTCTTCTGGCTGAGGGCGTAGCCCAGAGAGCCGGCAATGAACAGGCCGCCGCGGGCGATTGACAGTATGACGTCGGGGCTGTAGCCGTCATCCACCACCATCTGAGCCAGCTCTCGGGCGCCTACCCCATAGGCCTCCCAAGTCAGTACCTCTCGCGGTTCACTCATCGGTTGTAGTCGTAAAAGCCCGCGCCGGACTTGCGGCCGAGGCGACCGGCAGCCACTAGGCGGCGCAGTAGCGGCGGCGGGGCGTAGAGCCGCTCGGCGTATTCGGCGTGCATCACCTCAGCGACAGCCTGAACGACATCCAAGCCAATCAGATCGCAGAGTTCTAGTGGTCCCATGGGGTGGGCGCAGCCATACTTCATGCCGGCGTCGATGTCGCTGTAGCTGGCCTGACCGCTGTCGGCCAGTTCGATGGCAGCCACCAGGTAGGGCACCAGCAGCCGATTAACAACAAAGCCGGCCCGGTCTTCGCAGCGAATCGGGTGCTTGCCAAGACGCTCGCTCCCAAAGGCCACCACAGCTTCGACGACCTGCTCGGCGGTGGCCACCGAGCGCACCACTTCCACTAGGGGCTGTACTGGCGCGGGGTTGAAGAAGTGCATTCCGACCACCTGCTGGGGGCGCTGGGTTGCGGAGGCCACATCGATGATGGCAAGAGAGGAGGTGTTGGAAGCCAGCACGGCGTGCGGCTGGGTGATGTTGTCTAGCCGCCCGAAGATCTGCCGTTTAGTGTCGAGGTTCTCGCTGACGGCCTCGATTACAAGGTCTCTGTCGGAAAGATCCTCCAGCTGGCTGGAGTATGACAGTTTGGCAACGGCGGCGTCGTGGGCTTCAGCGGTGATGCGGCCCCGAGCCTGGGCCTTGCCTAAAGAGGCGGCGATTCGGTCCTGAGCCTGCTCGATGGCGGCTGCGTCAACTTCGACGACGACGGTGTCGAGGCCGCTGCGGGCGCACACCTCGGCGATGCCCGCTCCCATGGTGCCTCCGCCCACGATCCCGACCTTGTGGATGTCCATCTTGACTTCTCCTTCCGCGTCGTCGGGCCGTCGGCTGACTCGCCTGCCATCGGCCCGCTAGGCGGCAGCGACCGTAGTTTGCCCGCTCCGTGACACAGGGCATACCTCCTAGGTCATACCCCTCGTGGGGGATGGAAGCTATCCGGCGAGGACAGAACTCCGGATATCGTGCCGACCGAGATGACTACAAAACAGAGTTCGAGAGACGGTGCCCACGCCAACGGCGAGGCCAGCATCGTAGCCCGGGGGTTGACCCGCCATTTTGGCGCCGTGAGGGCGGTGGAAGGCGTGGACTTAGAGATCGCCCCCGGCGAGGTGTACGGCTTCTTGGGGCCCAATGGCGCCGGCAAGACCACCATCACTCGGATGCTCTGCACCCTGCTGCGGCCCAGCGCCGGTACGGCCACTGTGGCCGGTTTCGACATTCTGCGAGATGCCGGGCAGGTGCGCCTTAGCATCGGCGTGACCCTGCAAGAGGGGGCGCTGGACGACAAGCTCACAGGCCGGGAGTTGCTGTCGCTGCAGGGCCGCTTCTACGGGCTGAGTCGGGCCGAGGTAGAACGCCGCATCGCCGAAGTGTCGCCGATCTTGGACGTTCCAGCCATCGACCGACGCATCGGCACCTACTCCGGAGGCATGAAGCGGCGACTAGATGTGGCGGCGTCGCTAATCCATAACCCGCGCATTTTGTTCCTAGACGAGCCCACCACCGGGCTCGACCCGGTGTCTAGAGCTGCTGTGTGGGAGCAGGTGGCCCGGCTGCGCTCCGAGATGGGGATGACAATCTTCCTCACCACGCAGTACCTAGAGGAAGCGGACGCCCTGGCCGACCGGGTGGGGATCATCGACGAGGGGCGCTTGCGAGCCGAAGGACCGCCGGACGAGCTGAAGCGGCAGATCGGAACCGACGTGATCGTGGTGCGCCTAGGTGACATCGAGGGGACAGGCATCGACGGGATGGGGGGCATCGATGGGGATGACGGCGGTGGCTATGGCGACGATGGCGCTGACAACACCGGGGGCCCTCGCAGCGCCGCCGCAACTCGGGCGGTGGCTGTGCTTAGCCGTGTACCGGGAGCGTCGCACACCGAAGCGCACGGGCACGAGGTAACTGTGGCTAGCGAGGACGGAGCCGCAGCCATCAGCCCGGTAGCAGTGGCGCTAGCGGAAGCCGACCTGCCGGTGCTGGATATCTCACTGCGCCGACCCACGCTGGACGACGTGTTCTTAGACCTCACCGGTCGGCACATTGTCGTCGACGAAGATTCCCCAGCAGGTTGACCATGAGCGACACAGCAAGCCAGACAACAATCCACACAGCAATCTGCGCCCGACAGACGGGCTTCTGGCACGACGTGTTCGCCGTGGGATACCGGGCGACAATCCTGCTACCCCGGGACATGGCAGCCATCATCCCAGCGCTGATCGTGCCGATTTTCTTCTACGCGGTGACCATCGGCGCCCTGCAAGACGTAGCCGGCTACACCAACATGGCTCTGGACTACAAAGCCTTCCAGCTGCCGCTGGCGCTGGTGATGACCGTTACTGGCATGTCTCGGGCGCCAAGCCTGGTGCTGGACATCCAGGGCGGCTACTTCGACCGACTGCTGCTGACGCCGGTGAACCGCTGGGCGCTGCTGCTGGGCATGTTCGTGGCCGACGCCATCGTGCTGCTGTTCCTTTCGCTGCCGGTGCTGGGCGTCGGGCTGGCCCTGGGCGTGCGGTTCGCCACTGGTTTCGCCGGAGCTGTCACGTTCATCGCCATCATCACGGTTTGGGGGCTTTCCTACACGGGGATTCCCTACGCCATCGCCCTGCGGACCGGCAACCCGATGGCAGTCAACAACTCGTTCCTGCTCTTCTTCCCGCTGGTGTTTCTAACACCCGCCTGGGTGCCCCGTGACTCTCTAACCGGCTGGCTGGGGGCTATCGCCACCTGGAACCCGGTCACCTACATAATCGAGGGCTTGCGCACCCTGTTCCTCGGCTGGGACGGGGTAGCGCTCGGCAAAACCCTGGCCGCCGTAGCCGGCATCGGAGCCTTCTCCCAATACCTAGCCTTCTCAGCCCTACGCCACCGCACCAAACCCTGAGCCCTCGGCCAGGCCGAACAACAGAGCAACTACGCCTGAAGTGTCCGCCCCACACCAGCTCTCAAATGAATACCTATCTAGAAATAGACGTAACAAGTTGGCTTCCCGACGGCAGCGAGAAACTCGGGACACACCCGAAACGCTGGCTCCGAGACCCAGACTCGGAAATCCGCTGGCTAATGAAAGATACGACCTCTAGCAAAGCGTCAGACGGCTCAACTTACCGAAAGGGCGACGACTGGTCTGAGCGCATCGCCACTGGTGTAGCTGACTCTCTCGACCTACCAGTAGCTCGCACGGAGTTGGCCTTCCAATATGACGGGGATGAGACTCGGCTAGGTGTGATTAGCAAGACAGTGCTCAGCGGCAGCAACGAGAAACTCGTTCTCGGTCAACGGCTACTAAAGAAGCCTGTCACTCGCCACGATAGGTCGGGGTACACAATCCGTGCCATCCGCGACGCGCTGGAAGACGTTGAAGCTCCTGCGGGTACCGGCGCCGCAGTGTCCGCGTGGGATGTGTTCGCTGGCTACCTAGTCCTCGATGCTCTGATCGGCAACACTGATCGCCACGAGGAAAACTGGGCAGTGGTTGAGGGTGGCAGTTCTCGATGTCTTTCTCCTACGTTTGATCACGCATCGAGTCTTGGATTCGGTCTAAGCGACACAGCGAAACAACAGAGATTGACTACAAATGATCGTGGCTTCACCCCAGAGGCGTGGGCTGATCGAGCTAAGACCAAGTTCCACCAAAGGCCGAGCACAGTCGACACGGCACTAGAAGCCCGGATGATGCAAGACCGCGGAACGCGGGATGTCTGGCTAGGTCGATGCGAAGACGTGGAGCGGCTCGTCGAACCAATCTGGCTTGTACCCGAGCACCGAATGTCTGTACCTGCGCGCAAGTTCGCAGAACGTGTCATCCGTCGCAATAGAGAACGCCTGTTGGCGGTCTGACACCGCTACGCTCGTCATAGCCCCATCGGGGGTCCTGCTGTCACATCGCACTCCTAAGGTGAACGAATGACTATGAATGCCGACCTCCTCCTATATGTCACACGACGCCAACCCAACGGGTTGATTGAGCCAATCGGGATCCTTACGCGCCACGTGTCCGATAAGTCCGGGAAGGAGTTGTTCCGTTTTGTGTATCTGAAGTCGGTAGAGCAGCTCGGTGAAATCAGGGACTTGCCAGAGTTTCCCGACTTGTACCGTGTTTATGAGAGCGAGCACTTGTTCCCTGTATTCCAGCACCGGATGATGTCTAGGCGTCGCCCCGACTACGGCGACTACGTTCGAGAACTCAACCTGGATACGACGAGCGATCCGTTTTTGGTGCTTGCTCGTAGCGAAGGGGAGAAAGTTACCGACTACATCGAGGTGTTCGCTCCACCCGAGCGGACTGCCGAGGGAGACCTCCAAACGCGTTTCTTTGCCCGGGGCATCCGCCATCTAGCTGGTGCGGCAGATGCTGTGGACGATGTTCAGCCTGGTGAGGTGCTTCGCCTGGAAGACGATGCCGATAATTCGGTGAACTCTCTGGCAGTTTGGCTGAGCCGTGAGACGAATCAGAAGGTCGGCTGGGTGCCGAACTATCTGGTGGACATGGTTCACGAGTTGCGCAATTCGTTTGAGGTTGAGGTGAAGGTCACGGCAGATCACGTCAACCCGAAGACCTCGCCCCCGCAAGTGCGGCTGCTCTGCCGGCTGCGGGCACCGTGGCCAAAGGGGTACGAACCACTCTCGGCGCCGGAGTTTCAGCCGATCGTTTCCTAAGGAGGCAAGCGCCGGGCAGTAAGAACCGGGGCCGGGCTGCGTCGCAGTCGCCTTATGGGACACCACCTCGGAATACGCGGGTCGGCGGGGGTGTTGAACAGGCTGTGAACGATCGCAGCCAGACAACAGCCAACCCCCAAGACTCTCCCAGCGCTTTAGCGGTGTTCGGGCGCGACCTCACCGCTCTGGCTCAAGCCAACAAACTGGACCCGGTCATCGGCCGAGACAACGAGATTCGCCGAACCGTTCAGGTGCTATCGCGGCGCACTAAGAACAACCCAATCCTCATCGGCGAGCCCGGCGTAGGTAAGACCGCCATCGTGGAGGGTCTCGCCCAGCGCATCGCCGCCGGGGACGTGCCCAGCACGCTCGCCGACCGTCAGGTCGTCGCCCTGGACATCGCTGCCATGGTGGCTGGGTCGGCGCTGCGGGGCGAATTCGAGCAGCGGCTAAAGGCCGTGCTAGAGGAAATCGTTCAGTCCAACGGCCAGATCATCACCTTCATCGACGAGTTGCACATAGTGGTAGGCGCCGGTAAAGCCGACGGCGCGCTTGACGCTTCCAACATGCTGAAACCGGCGCTGGCCAAGGGCGACTTGCACATGATCGGCGCCACCACGCTGGACGAGTACCGCACCCACGTGGAGTCCGACCCCGCCCTGGAGCGGCGTTTCCAGCCGGTGCTGGTGGGCGAGCCGTCGGTGGAAGACACCATCGCCATTTTGCGGGGGCTGCGGGAGCGCTACGAGGTGCACCACGGGGTGCGCATCGCCGATGTGGCGCTAGTGGCCGCGGCCAAACTGTCGGACCGCTACGTGTCGGACCGCTTCCTGCCCGACAAGGCCATCGACCTGGTGGACGAGGCGGCCAGCATGCTGCGTATGGAAGTGGACTCAATGCCCACCGAGGTGGACGTGGCACACCGGCGGGTAGCTCAACTGGAACTAGAGCGGGTTGCCCTCGCCAAGGAGAAAGACGCCGCATCTAAGGAGCGGCTGGCCGCCCTGGAATCTGAGTTGGCCGCCGTGCAGGCCGACTTGGAAGACATGCGGGCTCACTGGGAGGCCGAGAAGACCGCCATTAGCGGATTACGTAAGCTGAAGCGGACCCACACCGAACTAGCGGCGACCGCCGAGAGCAGGCAGCGTGCCGGCGACTTGGCTGGCGCGGCCGAGATCATCTACGGCCGACTGCCCGAAGCCGCCGGCGCCATCGAGCTAGCCACCGAGAAGCTGGCCAAGCTTCAAGCCGAGCGCTGCATGCTGAAAGAGGAGGTAGACGACGGCGACATCGCCGAGATCGTGGCCCAGTCCACCGGCATCCCAGTAGACCGGCTGGTGCAAGGCGAGATCGACAAGCTGGTACACCTCGAGGACGTGCTAGGGCGGCGGGTCGTGGGCCAAGACGAAGCCGTAGCCGCCGTGGCTAACGCCATCCGGCGCAACCGGGCCGGGCTGAGCGACCCGAGACGGCCTGTGGGGTCGTTCCTGTTCTGCGGTCCAACCGGAGTCGGCAAAACCGAGCTAGCCCGAGCGCTAGCCGAGGCGCTGTTCGACGACGAGCAGGCAATGGTGCGCATCGACATGAGCGAATACCTAGACCGGCACTCGGTAAGCCGCCTCATCGGAGCGCCGCCGGGGTATGTGGGCTACGACGAGGGCGGCCAGCTGACCGAAGCGGTGCGACGCCGGCCGTACACGGTAGTGCTGCTAGATGAGGTGGATAAGGCACACCCAGAGGTGTTCGGGGTGTTGTTGCAGCTGCTGGAGGACGGTCGCCTGACCGACGGTCGAGGCCGCACGGTGAACTTCGCCAACTCGGTGGTAATCATGACGTCGAACCTTCCGGGGGATCCCCGGGAGTTCTTCCGGCCCGAGCTGGTAAACCGGATCGACGAAATCGTGCGGTTCGCGGCTCTAAGCCCCCAGAACATGGCGGCGATCCTGGAGTTGCAGCTTGGCCTGCTGCGCCGTCGGCTAGCGGAACGGCGAATCAGCCTAGAAGTAAACGAAGGTGCCTCTGAGGTGCTGCTGGCCGAGGGCTGGTCGCCGGAGTTCGGTGCCCGGGAACTGCGGCGGGTCATTCAGCGGCGCCTCGCCAACCCCATCGCTACTGCCCTCTTGGCGGGGCGAGTGGACGACGGCGCCGAAGTCCAAGTGACAAGCGACGCCGACAGCGATTCCAGCGGCGCCCAAAGCTCCGCCGAGCTGGAGCTGTGGGTCCGACAGCAGCCCGAGGACGCCTGGGTAGGACTGAGCTAGACCGTCGGGATGCTCCAAGTGGCTCTGGGGGCGATCTCCAGGGTTGACGGGCCTTGGCGCTGGAGTTGATGCCAGCCGGCGGCTGCGACCATTGCGGCGTTATCGGTGCACATGGCCCTCGCAGGGATGAAAACCTCTAAGCCTTGGCCGCTAAGCGCTTCGAAGCGGCTGCGCAGCTCGGAGTTGGCAGCCACTCCGCCGGCTAGGCAAAGGCTGGTTACTCCCCTAGCTTCGGCGGCTCGCAGCGTCTTGGCCTCCAGCACGTCCACCACGGCCCGCTGGAACGAGGCCGCCACGTCGGCCTGGTCGCGCTGACTGGCTGGGGGATGGCGGCGAAGATGCACCGCCACCGCCGTCTTGAGGCCCGAAAACGAGAAATCCAAGCCGTCGGCCAGCATAGGGCGGGGGAAGCGCACGGCATGGGGGTCGCCGTCGACTGCGAGACGGTCGATGATCGGACCGCCCGGGTAGTCGAGGCCCAGCAGGCGGGCCACCTTGTCGTAGGCCTCGCCGGCGGCGTCGTCGAGTGTCTGGCCCAGCAGCTCGTAGCGGCCGTGGCCGGTCATCTCTACCAACATGGTGTGGCCGCCGGAGACCAGCAGCACAATCATGGGAAGGCTGGGGCTGTCGGTATGGCCAGGGGAATGGCCGGCTCCAGGGGTGTGGCCGGCGCCGTCGAGGAAGGCGGCGTACAGGTGGGCCTCGAGGTGGTTCACCGCTACGAAGGGCACCTCCCAGGTGAGCGCCAGGGCTTTGGCGGCCGAGACACCCACGACCAGGGCGCCGAGCAGCCCTGGCCCGGCGGTGACGGCTACTGCCCCCGGCGCCTGCAACTCAGCTTCGGACAGCGCCTGCTCGACAGCGAAGGGCAGCAACTGCAGGTGCGCCCGACCGGCGATCTCGGGCACCACGCCCCCGAAAGCCCGGTGCAGATCGATCTGACTGGTGACTACCGAGGAACGCACATCGCAGCCGCCCGCCACGACCGCGGCCGCCGTCTCATCACAAGATGTCTCAATGCCCAGCACCCGGGCCGCGGCAGTAGCGATGGTCACATACTGGACGATACGGCCTGACGGCTAGCCATCCGCCTTAGCTGGGGGTGGGGCGTGACTAGGCCTGAGGTTGGGCGTCGGGTGACCGCAGGTAGAGCGCATCGACCTCTTCGGCGGCGACAGCAGCACCAGCGATGACTTGGTCGCGTCCCAGGAGGGCCACAGAGGCCGGTGAGGGGAAGCGCAACTCGGGCTTGGCGATTAGCAGGTCTGCGGAATCCCAAAGGTGGCTGTAGCGGAGGGCGCCGTCGCCGACAACGATGGTGCGAGGCGACTCGCCAAGCGAGGCAAGCGCCGGCAGCAGATCCTCCGGGCGGCCAACCCTCGGGCCGCTCAACTGGCCGAGAGGTTCCACCGGCGCCGCGGAGACGCTATAACAAGCCCAGAAGACCTCACCGCGGCGAGCGTCGAGCACGCTCAGGATGATGTCGTCGGGTTGGGCGACGGTGGCCGCGGCGAAAGCCAGGGCTTCGAGGCTGCCGACGGTTACCACGCCGACACCGAGCACCGCGGCGGTGGCTTTGGCGGTGGCGAGCCCGGCCCGCAGCCCAGTGTAGAGCCCCGGCCCATGATCCACGGCGATCCCCTCGATGTCGCCGAACACCACGCCAGCCTGCTCGCAGACGAAACGCATCTGCGGTGCTAGCGCCTCGGCGTGACGCCGGGGCAGCGCCAAGCGAGCCTCGGCGATGACACCATCAGCGGTCGCCAGAGCACAACCACACTGGTCCGAAGCGCTCTCGATCCCTAGTACCAACATTTCTGTGCTGCTATCCCGGCGGGGCACCCAGCGCGGCGCTGGCGCACTCAGCAACCCAGATTCGAACAGCCGCTCCTCTGCTGCTATTCGGCGGCTACGAGCGCCTCTTCCCGGCCCACGCTTTTGGCCAGTTCGACGACTGAGTCGTCAAGCTGATCCATACGACCCTCAAGCTTGTCGATGCGGCTGTTGATAAGTCTCGCCGATTCCTCGATCTTCTGGTGGACCTCACCGATCTTCAGGTGGACCTCACCGAACTGCTGGTAGAACTCAGCCCTGAACTCCCCGAACTGCTGCTCAAACCGTTCCATCCGGTCCTCAAACCGATCGGATCTTTTGCTGTTTTGGCGGTCCAGGTAGAGAATGATCGCTAGCCCGGTGGTGAACCCTACGGTTAAGAGTGCGACGATTAGCTGTTCCATGACTGTTCCCTTTCAATGCTAGTCGCTGGATTGCTTACTGAAAAGGGCCTGGCAGTCAGCCAGGCAAAACGGAAGCGGTTGCTCCAAGAGACGGGCGCTCAAAGCGCCGAAAGCTAAAACCGAACTAACTCAAAACTTAGGTTAGCAGCGCGCTAATCGAAGTGTCAAGCAAACGGGGGGAAGTCCCGCCAGCGGGGGCCGTGGCGGGTGATGGTGACGATCCGACAGTCGTCAGCGGCCTGATTATCGCCGACAGCGGCCATCTCGGAGGGCGGGGCTTCGGCCGTGGCGGCTGGCTCGGGGGGGTAGGCGAAGTGGAGGTCTAGACGGTCGGACGGCAGGGTTAGGCGCTCGGCCCACTCGACTACCAGGATGCTGCTGATGTCGCTGCTATCTAGCAGTTCGGCTAGGGCTAAGTCCGCGGCGTCGGCGTCGCTTTCGAGCCGGTAGGCGTCGATGTGGTGGATGAGCAGCGGCTGCAGAACCCCGGTGGGCGGCGCTGGCACGCTCTGGGCTGTTACATAGGTGTTCGCCAGGGTGAAGGTGGGGCTGGTCACCGAGTTGGTGACGCCCAGCGCCTCAGCCAGGAACCGCACAAAGGTAGTCTTGCCGGCACCTAAGTGGCCGTCGAGGCCCAGCACATCGCCAGGCCGCACCACAGCGGCAACCGACTCGGCCAGCCGCTGCGTCGCACCCAAGCCACGCAGAACCACAGAGTGCGAACTCTCAGCCATCATGTACGTAAGTTCAGGACTCCCGGCGACTCTGGTGGAGACGGTACCACGGACTCGCCCGCCTCAGCCATCATGTACGTAAGTTCAGGACTCCCGGTCGGCAAGCTTGTGAAGATGGCTGCGGCTTTGGCTTCAGCCATCATGTACGTAGGTTCAGGACTCCCGGGGCTCCATGAGGGAGAGCCTGGCACGCACCAGGTCGGATCGAGTCTCGGCGTCCCGGTCGCCGCCGCCTCGAAGCAGGGCGGCTGGGTGGTAGGTCGGCACCAGTATCACCCCGTCGCCCCAGGCGTACCGCCGCCCTCGCAGCCGGGTGATGCCCTCTTTCGTGTCCAACAGCACCTTGGTGGCGAAGTTACCGAGGGTGACAATCACTCGGGGCGCCACCAGCTCTACCTGGCGCTTCAGATAAGGACGGCAGGCGGCGATCTCTTCTGGCAGCGGGTCGCGGTTGCTGGGCGGCCGGCACTTCACCACGTTGGCGATGTATACCGCCGAGCGGTCCAGCCCTACCTCCTCGGCCAATAAGTCGTCTAGCAGCTTCCCGGACCGCCCCACGAACGGTATTCCCTGGCGGTCCTCCTCGGCGCCCGGGCCCTCTCCCACGAGCATCAGGTCGGCGTTGGGGTCGCCGCTGCCGAACACCACCGTGGTGCGACCGTCCGAAAGCGGGCAACGAGTGCAGCCCGCCGCCACCTCCGCTAGCTGCGGCAAATCCAGGGAAGCGAAATCCACGTCAGCCATCACCCGATACTTATCACACGCCAGGGCAGGCACACGCCCCACACACGGGCGGGAACAGGGGATGCCGGCGGGGAACGGGGGAAGGCCCTAGGGAACTGGGGGTATTGTGGTGTTGTGACTGTTGCGCTGTTCGAAGATGCCGCTCCTTCGTTGGTGGACGCGCGGCGTGCGGCGGAGGCGCTGCTGACCGAAGGTGCCGAAGAGGTGTTTCTATACGGGTCTGTGTCACGTGGTAAGGCCACTGCGCAAAGCGATATCGACCTGCTGGCGTTGTTCGCCGACATTGACTACAGCGAGCGGTATGAACTTACTTGCCGTTTAGAGAAAGCGGCCTCCGAGGCGATTGCGAAGCGCTGGCCGGTGCAAGTGTTCGCCACCGACCGCCCAGAATGGAAGGCGCGAGTTGAGCAAGTGCCGAGTTCGTTTGAGCGGCGCATCAGCGATCAAGGACTGGTGCCGGTAGGCGAGTCTGCGTGTCGCGGCGAGGTCCGCGACTTATGACGCTTTAGACAGCTTGTGCTGGGAGTGGTTGGCTGCAGGAGGCCAGCATTTCCCTCAGCGTGGTGGTGGGATCCTGCGCCGTGACTAGAGCCTCGCCAATCAGCGCAGCCTGGTACCCCGCCTCGGCGATGGTGCCGAGCGGCGTCCCCTCCGGCACTCCTATGCCCGAAAGTGCCACCCATATGATCTCATCGTCGAACTGATCGAACATGTTGGCCATCCGCTCGGCTTTGTTGTAGTCGACGGTGAAGTTGCTGTCTTTCGGGTCGTTTCGCTGGTTGATGCCGATCATGTAGGCGCCGCAGTCCACGGCTAACTCCAACTCCGCCTCGGTCCGAACCTCGGTCAGCACGTCTAGCCCCAGGCTGAGGGCCGCGTTCTGCATCTCGGCCATCTGCGGCCCGCCCACGTCATCCAGGATCACCAAGATGGCGTCAGCTCTCATCTCGGCGCTTTCGTGTACATCCTCGACGGTGGCTAGAAAGTCTTTGCGCAGCACCGGAAGGCCAGAAGCCCGGCGAGCGTCACGCAGATCTTCAGCCGAGCCGCCGAAACGCTGGCTGTCGGTCAGCACCGAAAGGCATGCGGCACCCCCGTCGCGGTATTGGCACGCCAGCAAGGCGGCGTCGGCGTGGGGGTGTAGATCCCCCCGAGAAGGTGAGCGGCGCTTGATCTCAGCAATGACCGCCAGACCGTCACGCTCTAGGGCGCGCCTGAAAGGGAAATCACGGCTTGCCAGGTGAGTCAAATCCATGCTGCTCCTCGCCGGGAGAGTTTATACAGCCAGAGCAGATGCATCGTCACGGACGACTGGTCCCTCCGGGAATACACGGCCTGCCTCGCCGGGAGAGTGTACAGCCAGAGCAGACGCGGCCAAAAATCGCACGCTTCGGCACCAGCCGCAAATCGCAGGCCCAGCGACCAGGCCGCCCAAATACCAACTAGCAGCGGTCCCCGACATTGACTACGGCGAGCGGTACGAGTTCACCTGCCGTTTGGAGAAAGCGGCGTCTGAGGCGATAGCGCAGCGCTGGCCACAGCCAAGATGTCCGTACCGGCCAGACCCGCAGGCTCGACCTAGACCTGTAAACCGCTGGCCGCCGCGGGGGCTCCAGCGGCCAGCCACTTGTGACTTATCTCGCAGCGGTTAGGTGTCCAGGCTTACCTGGGTGCTGCTTAGCCAGTTGCTAGGAATCACGGGCTTGGGGAAGAAGCGCCTGTCGGGCAAGTGCCTGGGGCCCCATGAGCCGCTGTCATTTTGCTGCTGCAGGCCGAACTCCACCCGGTCGTCGGACCATTTGCGAGCGACGATGCGCACTCTGATTTCCTCTACCAGCGCATCAGCCGTTTCAGCCACCCAGAGCGTCATCGTTGAACTCACTAACCAGCGCCCTACGGGGGTATTGGAGGGGAAGAGTCGCGCCTTGGGGAGCACTCTTGTGCCCCAGGAGTTGTCTTGCTGCCGCTGCTGCAGCCCGAACTCCAGCTTCCCGTTGCTCAGCTGGCGGGCCACGATCCTCACGTCGTTGTCGCCCACAGACGACCCCGCCATGTCAGCAGGCGGCGTCGACGAAGGCGGCGGCGGGGGCAGGTCGACGGCGCTAGTCGGGGGCTGCGCCGCGACTCCGCTGCACGTGATGTCGAACTCGAAGCCGAAGTCCGCAAACGGCCGGCTCCTTGTCCAGGTGAGGGTCTGCGTATTGCCGCCGGCCACCACGCACCCGGCGGGTACGTGGCTAATGGTGACGGTCACCGTGCAACCTTCGACCACCGTGGAAGTAAGGCTCCGAGCTGCGGCTTGATAGGTGACGCCCGGCCCGAAGTTGGGAGAGAGATTGGAGTGGACTGTGTGACGACCCGACAAAAGCGTGACTCGCCAACCGCCGCCGGGCAGTAGGTAGAGTCCCGGGCCTCCAGTCGGGGTGATGGCCGGAGGCAAAGCGTTGATCCCGGCGCAAGAGCGGACGATGCCGTAAGACACGCCGACATTGCCAGCCGAGCCAACGACATCTTGAATAATCCAAATCCGCGCAGGCTCGATCTTCAACTGGGGGCTCAAGTCTACGGTGATCGTGCCAGCAGAGGTGGTGAACGTCGTCCCGCCGGTTACCACCGTGAAGGGGGAGGGGTCGTTGGTAATGAACGCCTGGAACTGGCACATAGAGCCTATCGGGGTGCCGTCTAGACTCCGCTTAACTGCGCCGCTGGTACCCCCCCGCATTATGAAGGAGAAGCTGAGGTTGCAGCCTTGAGTATTCCTCGTGGCGAGGTGGGGGCGGACGCTCACCGTAAAGTCGGTCACTTCCACTGCCCGCCGGACCCTAGAAGTGAGGGCGTCGTCCCTGGAAGTAGCCGGGAGCGCTTTTACGACGGTGCTGGGGTTAATGCTAAAGGTGGCGGTGACGGAGGATTGGCATTTCATCGGCGTCTTGTGCTTGACTGAAATGAAACTCTCGCCTGACCTAGCACTCGAGCCCGAGTTGAGCCTGTCTTCGAAACCCTCAGTGGCACCCTCGCCCCAGGCGAGCTGGGCATCGCACACTTCACTGTTGTTTTTGCGGCGAGCTTGGGCGGTGAAGTCGTAGGAGCACGTGCCGGTGTCTAGCGCCACCCCACTTTGGCTGCCCTCACTGAGCCATCCGGTGACGAAGCCTTCAGCACCGAGCCCTTGGGTGGGGGTGCACCCACCGAGCGATACGACGGTGACTCGCATCTCCCAGGCCACTTCGGTGTCGGCGGTGTCTTCGTTCTCGAACGTGATGACTTCGATTTTCTGAGCCGACGCCGGCGACGCCGCAAGCGTGAGAGCCGTGCCTAGTAACGCGAGTGCTACTAAGGCCTTAGTGAGGATCCGAAGATGCAACATTGTGCGCCCTTTCTCATCGGCCGAGGTCAGCAGATCACCGGCTCAACGATCCCGTCTGAGTTCTAAGTGTAGTTGCCTAGCGCGCGGTGTGTAAGGAATAGGGGGGATTCAGCCGGTTGGCATGTCGAGCGCGGGGCCATCGCGCGGCTCTGCGCTCGGGGGGTCAGCCTCGCCAGCCGGCTCCGCCAACTCCACCATGCCAGTTACATCATCGGCGTTAGTGTCGTCGGCGTCTGTGGGTTCAGCAGCTGGGAGTGTCCCTAAGTCGGCGTCGCTGGGCTCAGCACCGTACCTGGCTGCGCCGCACCGGATGTCGAACTCGAAGTCGAAGTTGCGAATGGGGTTGGTGACGGTCCAGGTGAGTGTCTGGGTGGGTTCGCCGTCGACGACGCATTCGGGTGACAGGCGAGGCAGCGAGACGGTCACAGAGCAATCCACGATGCGGTCGGAGTCCAAAGCGGCCGCCACCGCCGGATATGTGGCGGTCGCCCCGAAGGCGGGCGCGCTTGGGGCGTGCACCGTGAACCTGCCTTCCTGCAACGACACCGAGGCGACGCTGGCGTCCGGCGACTGCACCGACCGTCCACCGCAAGAGCGCGCAATCGTGTAAGAGGCGGTGCCCTGGTTGTTTGAGCCAAGTACGTCTTGCACGATGACGATGCGCGCCTGCGGCAGGCTAACCAGCGAAGTGAGGTCTACCGCTTGGTAAACGCCGTCAGAGAACGTGACGGACCGACCTTCGGGCACTTCGAACAGCGGCGACGCACTGGTGATCGCAGCTTTGAAAGTGCATGGCCCTCCGCTGGCTTTCAGGGAGTGCCGCACTCCCTGGCTGCCGCCGAGAAGTGAGACGCGGGCACTCTGGTCGCAACCTGCCGTTACTCTGCCAGAGCTGGCGTCGGGTGTGACGCCAACCTCGAACGCGGCGAGTTCTACGGCCCGGACGGCGAGTGCCCGAAAGTCTGAGTTCGCCGACAGCTGGTGGAGGTTTTCTACGACATCTGAGGGGTTGAAGAAGAAGCGCGTCTCGGCGGGAGGAGTGCAGATGCTGCCGGGCTTGCGGACTGCTGAGATCCGAACGGCGCCGTCGGGCTGCTGGGACGCGAAGACGTGGTTGTCGGCTGGCTGCGACCCGCCGGCGGGCTGCCAGGAGAGTTGCGAGGTGTGCCAGCAGTCGACGACTGTGTCGGACACCAGGCGGAACACGACGTGTATTTTGAAGTCGCACTCGCCGATGCTCAAAGCGAAGCCGATATCGCTTTTGCTGCTGACCCAGCCAGAGGAGTAGTCGAGGTCGGCTTTCGTAGGCGTGCAGCCCTCCACGGGGCGGACGGTGACCTGCATCTGCCATTTTTCTTTCGACGCGAGATCGTCGGTCATGTCGTTGCGGACGACATAAACATCGATCTTCCCGCTTTGGCCCGAGGCCGGCGCCGCGGCAAAAGATGCTGAGGCGACTAGGGCGGCCACAAGCAGTAAACGGCAGAGCCGGAAAGGCGGCATGGGTTTAGCGTAGCTGTCACTCGCCGGAGGATTGGGGATGCAAGGGCGGCAAAACGGCGAGGGGGCCGGCACGAAGCCAGCCCCCTCGGGTTTGGAATCTAGGGTTGGATCAGCCGGTAGCCATATCAGCCGGCGGGCCCATGTTCATGTCGCTGTCCATGTCCATGTCGCTGTCCATGTCCATGTCCATGTCGTCATCCATGTGCATGTCATCATCCATGTCCATGTCCATGTCCATGTCGTCATCCATGTGCATGTCATCATCCATGTCCATTGACATGTCTTCGCACGTGAGGTCGAATCGTATGACGACCTGATTGCCGTTCACATGTGTTGGATCGGTGAGGTTCCTTGAGTGTGAAGCATTCCCGCCGTCAGGCGTGCAGTTAGTGGGCAAGTTTGACACTGCTGCAGATATCGTGCATGGCTTGGCCTCATGGTTGAGTGCCAGACGCAATGCCCGGTAGCGGCCAGCTACGTCATCCATGGTCGGGCCCATGACTGCTTTGGAAATGTTGAAGTGACCTTCACGCAGTTCCACAGTCGTGACCGCAGGCGTCGTAACAATTCCGCCCGTGCCCAACATGTTCGGAGGTAGGCCCGGAGTTGCGGGTGCACGGCACGCCTTGTCTTCAGTCAGCGTGTAGCGAGCTGTCGCACCACCGGCTTTGCCGGCGACGTTCTGAGTGATGTAAATGTCCCTCTGCGCCACCGCCACGGTGTGGGTTGCGCACAAGGTCATGCTGCTGACCGGGGCTGAAGCTGCAACTATGGTATCGGCAGCAGTACCTGTGCCATCTAGTGCGTTGTCAGTTCCGAGAGCTGAGATGAATCCCGACCGTCCGCAGTCTAAACCACCGATTAATCTTGTTTGAGTCGCCGGATCACCTCCGGTCTTGATGTACTCGTTGACTGGAACTGTGGTGTAGTTCTCTACTTTGCTCGTGTTAGAGCCAGCGCTTTTGGCAGCAAAGCCGTTAGGCAGTTCGGTCATGACATTGTACTTACAGTCCGCTGTTTCCCCTAGGGGTTTCTGAACCACTTTCACATTGGCAACAACTTTGTCATCATTCTTAGTAGCTGTACCTTGATCTTTGAGTTCAGTCATGGCCGAGCTTGCCTGGCACTCAGAGTGAGAGTTCGGCATCGGGGTGGCAGTCACTTTGAACTGGGTGTTCAGAACAGCTCCAGCCGTCACGTCCGCGGCCTGGTAGTTACCATCTGCGTCTCTATATGTGGCTGGAGTGTCACCCGATTTAGCCGCCGGAGACGGACCGACAGTCACGTTGATGACGTTCAGCCGATTGCATTCACTGTTATCGACAACGAACACATAACCAGCCGAGTTATATGATGCGGAGCTGTCTACGAGTTTAGAATTGGTGCTGGTTTTCCAGACAACATCACTACTATTTCTCTGCACTGCAGTTCCAGCTTCCGGGTCATCTCCTGAGTTAAGTTTAAGGGAACAACGAGTGCCTTTATCTCCCGCAAGTCCAGAGATAAACGACAAAGACCAAACGTATTGACAGTGTTCGCCGATAACGACGGCGATTTCTTGTTGCCGGCTTGAATCGGCGCTTTCGTAGTCAAAACTACTGACTGTGTCATAGCTCTTAGCTGAAGCCGGTACAGGTATTTCCCTCTTCATAGTGTCTGACGCGGGCGCCGTGTTGTAAGTTCTCCCACCATTACTGGTCGGGTCGCAATTACCCTCAGTGTGCCAGCTGACCTCGTACGTTCCGGGGTAATAGTCTGTAGCGAACGTTACCACGGAAGTCTTCGCACTGGCCGGGCTGCTTGCTATCGCTAGCACCACAGCTAGGAGACCAGCGACGCTCAGCACGCTAGTCAGAATCTTTCTCATCTCGCTTATTTCCTTCCCTTGATTCCTTGAGGCTCCCCGGCACGCGCCGGAATGGCTGCCTCACTCCAACAGGATCCCTATAGTACACGGCCGCCACGCAATAGGCAACACCTAAGAGGCACCACCTCCGCGGCGACGCCGGAGCGCTCCGCCGTGGGCACCTGAGCGCTCCCCGCCGAGGCGGGTTCCGGCCCAAACGCCAAGCCCAAGACTACCCAACCCAGCACCCCCCAACCAACACCGCCCGCCAAGCACCCCATTTCGCTGTTACCCGGACGTGTTTCCCCAACCAACACCGCCCGCCAAGCCCCTCGGCGATTCAGTTAGGCACCCAGTCTCGCTATGCCCTGCGGCTAGAACACACCCAACACCCCTGCCATACCCGGCACACCCCTGCCATAACCGGCCGACCGCTCCCGCCGCAGGCCTGCAAACACTCTCCACCACGGGCACCCGGCCACACCCCCGCCAGGGCCACCCAAGGCGCACCTTCAAACACTCCCCACCACGGGCACCCGGCCACACCCAGACTGGTATGAGGCCCGGCCCCCCCAAGGCGCACCTGCAAACACTCCCCACCACGGGCACCCGGCCACACCCCCGCCGCAACCACCCGGCTACACCCCCGCCAGGGCCACCCCGCAGTCCCACAGCCAGGGCCCACAGCCAGGGCCGCCTAACGGCAGCCGCCAAAACCACCCCACCCACCCCACCACTTTCCAATAGCAGCCGGGCCCCTCCCAGCCCCCAACCCGTCGCGCTCACCGAACCTCTGCCCGGTCGAGTTCCCCAACCCCCGAAGCCGACGGAAAGGGCTATGCAGTGAACGCAGTGGGCGGGGAAGTTAGATGCCCTCAATGCCGGTTAGGAGGGCTCGGATTTGGCTGGCAGCTGCTAGTCGGCAGCGGCGAGCACTTCCCCGCGGCCGACGCTCTTGGCCAGCGAGATGACAGCATCTGCGAGCCTGTCGATACGGCCACCGAGCTTGTCGATGCGATCGTTGGTGTGTCTAGCCGAGTCCTCGATCTTCTGGTCTACCGCCTCGAACTGCTGGTCTACCTTCTCGAACTGCTGGTCGACCTTCTCAAACTTCTGGTCTACCGCCTCGAACTTCTGGTGGACCTTCTCAAACTGCTGGTCTACCGCCTCGAACTGCTGGTTTACCCTCTCGAACTGCTGGTCGACCTTCTCAAACTTCTGGTCGACCTTCTCAAACTTCTGGTCGACCTTCTCAAACTTCTGGTCTACCGCCTCGAACTGCTGGTCTACCTTCTCGAACTGCTGGTGGACCTCAGCCCTGAACTCCGCTAACTGCTGGTCGGCCCGCTGGAGCCTTTGATCGAACCGCTCCTCCATCCGCTCGAGCCTTTGATCGAACCGCTCCTCCATCCGCTCGAGCCTTTGGTCGAACCGGTCACCCATCCGCTCGAGCCTTTGGTCGAACCGGTCACCCATCCGCTCGAATCTTTGGTCGATCTGGTCGAATCGGGCGCCGTTTCGGCGGTCTAGGTAGATCATGAGCATCAGCCCGGCGGTGAACCCAAAGCTGAGGAGTGCGATGATTACTTGTTCCATGATTGCTCATCTCCCATAGTAGTCGAAGGTTTGCTAGCTAGAGGCCGGGCCGCCGAGCAGTCCGTCGTGCTCGCCCCAAGCACCAGCCCAAGACTTCCGCCCCGTCGAGGTGGCCAACAGTCACATCAATGTATTATAATATGATTTCATGTAGTATCAACTATGCTCTTGGAGAAGGGTGCCCCCGGGCTACCTGGCCGCCAGGCCCTTTTCAGCAAGCAACCAAACCGACTACCATGAGAGACGAGTAATCATGGAACAAGTAATCATCGCACTCCTAAGCTTCCTGAGCCTCGGGTTCACCGCCGGGCTGATGCTCGTGATCTACCTAGACCGCCGAAACGGCGCCCGATTCGACCAGATCGAACAAAGAACCAACCAACAATTCGAACGGTTCGACCAAAAGTTCGAACGGTTCGACCAAAAGATGGAGCAGCGGTTCGAACGGGTCGACGAGAAGATCGCGGAGTCGGCCAGGCAAACCAACGATCGCATCGACAAACTCGACAGCCGCATCGACAAACTCGACGATCGCATCGACAAACTCGACGATCGCATCGACAAACTCGACGATCGCATCGACAAACTCGACGATCGCATCGACAGGCTCGACGGCCGCGTCGACAGACTTGCCGACGCTGTTATCTCACTAGCTAAGAGCGTCGGCCGAGAAGAAGCGCTCCGCGAAGAAGCATTCGCAGCCGCCGAATAGCCGCCGCCTCCCAACATCAGGCTTCTGCAACCGGCATTCCGGGCAACCACGCTCAACGTCCCACGCCCCCCCCCCCCCCGAACACATCGCAGGCTCCCCTGGCTCTCCCCGGCGAGCCTCATCAACCCCCCAAACGTCCCCCACCCCTCCCATCAGAAAACCTAAAAATACTGAAAATCATTGTAAAGTGATTAATAGGGCTGATAGCCTGAGCACGGGGCTACTATCGGCATCGAGCGGCTGACCCGCCCCCAGACCTTTCCCGCCAAACAGGCCATCGGCTAACCTAGGAGACGCGCAATCATGGAACAGCTAATCATCGCACTCCTCAGCCTCGGGTTCACCGCCGGGCTGATGCTCATGATCTACCTAGACCGCCGAAACGGCGCCCGATTCGATCTAATGGAGAATCGATTCGAGAAGGTCGACCAGCAGTTCAGAGAGTTCAGAACCGAAGTAGACGAGAAGTTCGCGGAATCGGCCAGGCAAACCAACGGCCGCATCGACAGACTTGCCGACAGGCTCGAAGGTCGCATCGACAAACTCGACGCTCGCATCGACAAGCTCGACGGTCGCGTCGACAGACTTGCCGACAGACTCGACGGCCGCATCGACAAGCTGACCGACGCTGTTATCTCACTAGCTAAGAGCGTCGGCCGCGAAGAAGCGCTCCGCGAAGAAGCGCTAGCAGCCGCTGAATAGATGTAGGCCTTCGGCGGATCGACTCGACTGACGATCCGCCGATTTAGGCCAGGAGACTTTGGCCCCGAGGGGCTGCTACATCATTCCGCCCATGCCGCCCATGTCGCCTCCGGGTGGCATTGGCGGGGCTGGCTCGGGCTTGTCGGCTACTAGGCACTCGGTCGTCAGCAGCAGAGCTGCGATAGAAGCCGCGTTCTGCAGCGCCGCTCGGGTCACCATTGCCGGGTCGATCACGCCAGCGGCCGGAAGGTCTTCCAGTTCGCCGGTTACTGCGTTGAACCCCGTGGTGCCTTCAGCGGCAGCCACCCGTCGGACGATCACCGAGCCCTCATAGCCGGCGTTCTGAGCGATCAGCTTGGCGGGCATCTCGAGCGCCTTGTGCACCAGACGGGCGCCGGTGGCCTCGTCGCCCGAGAGGCCCTCGGCCACAGCCGTCACCGCATCACGGCAGCGCAGCAGAGCAGTGCCGCCGCCGGCCACAACGCCCTCCTCGATAGCCGCACGAGTCGCCGAAAGGGCGTCCTCAATGCGGTGCTTCTTTTCTTTCAGCTCCACCTCAGTGGCAGCGCCGACCTTTACGACCGCCACGCCGCCGGCGAGCTTGGCGAGACGCTCCTGCAGCTTCTCGCGGTCCCAGTCCGAGTCGGTGTTTTCGATCTCGGTGCGAATCTGGCGGATGCGGGCATCCACTTCGGCGCGGTCGCCCGCGCCTTCCACGATGGTGGTGTCGTCCTTGTTGACCACGACCTTACGTGCGCGGCCCAGCAGGTCTAGGGTGACCCCCTCCAACTTGATGCCAACCTCGGGCGACACGACCTGGCCGCCAGTGAGGATGGCCATGTCGGCCAGCATGGCCTTGCGCCGCTCGCCGAAACCGGGAGCTTTGACCGCCACCGAGGTGAACGTGCCGCGGATTTTGTTGACCACCAGAGTGGCGAGCGCCTCGCCCTCGATGTCCTCGGCGACCAACAGCAGTGGCCGGCCGGTCTGCATGATCTTCTCCAGCAGCGGCAGCAAGTCCTGCACCGCAGTGATCTTGGCCTGGTGAAACAGGATGTAAGGATCCTCCAGCACCGCTTCCTGACGCTCGGGGTCGGTAACGAAGTAAGGCGAAAGGAAACCCTTGTCGAACTGCATGCCCTCGACAAAGTCCAGCTCCATGCCGAAAGTGTTGGACTCCTCGACGGTCACCACGCCGTCCTTGCCAACCTTGTCGATGGCGTCGGCGATGACCTCGCCCACGGCGGGGTCGGCAGCCGACAGGCCTGCCACCTGGCCGATCTCCTGTTTGTCCTCGATGAGGTTGGCCATGCCGGCGATGGCGTCGGTGGCGGCAGCGACCGCCTTCTCGATGCCCCGCTTCAGGCTCATCGGCGAGGCACCAGCAGCCACGTTGCGCAGACCCTCGTTAACGAGCGCCTGGGCTAGCACTGTGGCGGTGGTGGTACCGTCGCCGGCCACATCGTTGGTCTTGGTGGCGACCTCTTTAACGAGCTGCGCCCCCATGTTCTCGAACTGGTCTTCGATCTCGATCTCGCGGGCGATCGAGACGCCGTCGTTGGTGATGGTGGGTGCGCCGAACTTCTTGTCTAGGACCACGTTGCGCCCCTTGGGGCCCAGCGTGACCTTGACCGTATCGGCAAGCTGGTTGACGCCGGCCTCGAGGGCCTTGCGGGCGTCGTCGTCGAACTTCAACAGGGTTGTCATGGGGTGTCGATCACTCCTTAGTTCAGGCGGTCGGCAGTTCAGTTGGGCAGTTCAGTCGGGCGGCGGAGCAGGTTCGCTCAGGCGCCGATGCGGGCCAGCACGTCGCGGGCCGAGAGGATCAACAGGTCCTCGCCGCCTATGGTGATCTCGGTGCCGCCGAACTTGCTGTAAACCACGGTGTCGCCGACGCTCACGTCGAGCTGAATAACCTCACCGGTTTGATCGGAACGCTTACCCGGACCGACTGCTAGCACCTCTCCCTGCTGGGGCTTCTCCTTAGCGGTGTCGGGAATGACGAGACCACTGGCGGTGACTTCTTCGGACTCGCTGGGTCGCACGACGATACGGTCCTCGAGGGGCTGAAGGTTCATTGGCTCTCCCTTGATTGATTTGTTAGCACTCTCGGTCTGAGAGTGCTAACCATACCGACCGCGGCGGCGATACCAACCCCTCAGGGCGGTTACAGGGGTGACAGGGTTATGTACAGTGTGTTGACGGCGCAGTTAAGGCCGATGAGGGGGCGTACAGAGCCCGAGGTGGGAATCGAACCCACTGCCTCCGGTTTACAAGACCGGTGCTCTGGCCAGATGAGCTACTCGGGCTGGGTGACTCAGCTTACGAGGAGCTACGAAGCTGCCGCGGGGCGCAGCGAGGCTTTCGCGGATAACGCCCAAATACGGATAACACCCAAATGTTGTCCCGGCGCGTCTAGCCTGTCGTCGATGTCACTCAGCGGTACAACTGCGCGCCAATGAACGCTCTACGCGGCTCCATCGTCGTCGTGGTTGCGCTCGTGATCGCAGTGGTGGTCTTAGCTCGTGGACTCGACGACGCTGAGACCAGCGACACGCCAGATACGACTACTACTACGGCGGGGGCCCAGCCGGCGAGTCCAGCTGCTAGTCCCAGCGACCCCGTACCCGCGCCGAAGCCGCCACCCCAGACTGTAGCCCAACCGCCGGCGCCCCCACCCGTCGTCGATCCCATTCCTCCAGACATCGAGGACTTGCAGCCGATCGAAACCCCCATTGCGCCGCCGACTCCACCCACCCACAACCGCGACGAGGTTCGGGTGTTAGTAGCCAACGGCACCAGCGTGTGTGGAGCAGCCGGCCGAGTCGCTACGTCGCTCAGCGCCCAAGGCTTCAACGTGCTACCGGCGGCCAACGCCGATAACGCCGCCGACAGTTCGGTGCTTTACTTCGTGGAGGGGTACGGGGCCGACGCCGGCGTTCTTGCGTCGCTGCTGCAAGTGGATTCGGCGCAGGTGCAGCCCATGCCGGCTACGCCCCCCACCGATCCCGGCGACGCCCACGTGTTAGTTTACATAGGCGGCGACGACCTAGCCCAACCCAACTGCTGAGGCTCCAACTGCTGAGGCCAAGGTCTCGGCGGCGTTCGGGCCAACCGGTGGCATGACAAGTCGGCCTAAGCGGTTGTTGACCGCTCCCGACAAGTTCAAGGGCACCGCATCGGCCAGCCAGATTGCCGCTGCCGTCTGCCGGGCAGCCGAGACGACCGGATGGGAAGCCGAAGCTGTGCCGGTTGCCGATGGCGGTGAAGGAACCCTAGCGGCGCTCGGTGGCCCTAACCGCTACACCGTAGTCACGAACCCGCTGGGCGACCCTGTCAAGGCCGGGTGGCGACTGGAGAGCGAGCTAGCCATCATCGAGATGGCCCAAGCCTCGGGCCTGCAACTCGTCGGGGGCGCCGCCGGCAACGACGCTCTAGCTGCCTCCAGCTATGGAACCGGCGAACTAATCGAGACTGCCCTGGAGCGGGGGGCTCGACGGATCATCGTGGGCGTAGGCGGCTCGGCGACGACCGACGGGGGGTTCGGAGCGCTGCGGGCGCTGCTGCCGGCGCACCGATTGGGGAGTGCCGAGTTGGTGGTGGCCTGCGACGTGCGCACCCGCTTCTGTGACGCCGCCGAGGTGTTCGGTCCGCAGAAGGGCGCCACACCAGCCGAGGTGAAGCTGCTGCGAAGGCGGCTAGAGCGGCTCGTGGACCTTTACGCCGCCGAGTACGGGGTGGACGTGACCGAGCTACCTGGAGCGGGCGCCGCAGGCGGGCTAGCAGGAGGACTGGCGGCTCTGGGGGCACGGATCGTGGAGGGTTTCGAAGTGGTGGCCGAAGAGGCTCGGCTAGTCGAGCGGCTAGAGGTCGCCGATCTAGTGGTAACTGGCGAGGGTCTGCTGGACGCCGAGTCGTTCAACGGCAAGGTAGTAGGCGGTGTTTGTGGGCTGGCGGCCCGCCTGGGAGTGCCGGCGCTGGTTGTCGTCGGCGATGTGGACCCGGGCGTGAAGCCGCCAGCGGCAGCAGCGACAGCCGTAACAGTGCTGTCACTGACCGAACTGTTTGGCTCCGAGCGGGCCTGGCGCGAGACCACGGCTTGCGTAGAGGCGACGCTAGGTGACTACTTGAGGGCGCGGGGGTGACTGCGGTGTGACTTCGGGATGGCGGGGTGACTTCGGGATGACTGTGATAGTGGCCCGCTAGTATGGTGGCCATGAGTGTGACCGTGCGCATTCCCACCACGCTTCGACCCCTCACCGACGGCGCAGCAACCGTCAGCACCAATGGCACTACTGTCGCTGAGGTGCTAGACGATCTAGAGGCCCGCCATCCCGGCTTGCGTGAACGCGTGCTGGACGAGACAGGAGCCCTGCGGCGATTCGTGAACGTCTTCGTAGACGACGAGGATGTGCGCTTCCTCGAAGGCCCCGCAACCTCGGTACCTGCGGGCTCCACCCTGGCCATTGTCCCTGCGGTAGCTGGTGGGGCGGCAGCCTCTTACACACTGGCCTAACAACTACCCCGACCGCGGGGCTCTCGCCGACCTCGGGAGGGTTGGTGCTGACCTCCGTCTCCCTTAGGCTGCTAGCAGTCTCAGACCGAGAGTGCTAGTACACCAACTCTGCCACGGAGGAAACCAGCATGGCCAAGATCATCGCCTACGACGAACAGGCTCGTCGTTCACTCGAAGCAGGAATGAACCAACTCGCCGACGCCGTCCGCGTGACGCTCGGCCCCAAGGGTCGCAACGTCGTCCTGGAGAAGAAGTGGGGCGCCCCCACCATCACCAACGACGGCGTGTCAATCGCTAAAGAGATAGACCTCGAGAACCCCTACGAGAAGATTGGCGCCGAGCTAGTCAAAGAGGTCGCCAAGAAGACCGACGACGTGGCCGGCGACGGTACTACCACAGCCACCGTGCTGGCTTGGGCGATGGTGCGTGAAGGACTGCGCAACGTGGCCGCCGGTGCCTCCCCGATGGCTATCAAGTCGGGCATCGAAGCCGGCGTGACCGCTGCCGTGGAGTCCATCCACGAACAGGCCGTCGACGTGGAGTCCAAAGAGCAGGTCGCCTCGGTGGCTGCCATCTCCGCGGCCGACGACGAGATCGGCGCGCAGATCGCCGAGGCCATCGACAAGGTAGGCAAGGATGGGGTCATTACCGTCGAGGAGTCACAGACCTTCGGCATGGAGATGGACCTAGTGGAGGGCATGCGCTTCGACAAGGGTTACATCTCGCCCTACTTCGTGTCCGACCCAGAGCGCATGGAAGCCGTGCTGGACGACCCCTACATACTGCTAGTCAGCTCCAAGATCAGCGCCGTGCGTGACGTCGTTCCCGTGCTGGAGAAGGTCATGCAGGCTGGTCGGCCGCTGCTGATTATCGCCGAGGACACCGAAGGCGAGGCACTAGCCACGCTGGTTGTCAACAAGATCCGGGGCACGTTCGCCTCGGTTGCGGTGAAGGCGCCGGGCTTCGGTGATCGTCGCAAGGCCATGCTGGCTGACATGGCCATCCTGACCGGCGGCCAGGTCATCTCCGAAGATGTCGGGCTGAAGCTGGAGAACACCAGCTTGGACCTGCTGGGTCGGGCCCGCAAAGTGGTCGTCACCAAGGATGAGACCACCATCGTGGAAGGCGCCGGCAGCAAGGCCGACGTGGACGGCCGCATCCGCCAAATCCAACAGGAGATCGAGAACACCGACTCCGACTACGACCGAGAGAAGCTGCAGGAGCGCCTCGCCAAGCTCTCCGGCGGCGTGGCCGTGCTGAAAGTGGGCGCCGCTACTGAGGTGGAGCTGAAGGAAAAGAAGCACCGCATCGAGGACGCCGTCAGCACCACCAAGGCTGCCATTGAGGAAGGCGTGGTAGCGGGCGGGGGCGTAACCCTGCTGCGGGCACAAGCTGCCGTGGAGTCCGCCGCTAGCAAGTTGACCGACCACGACGCCGCCACTGGGGCTCGCATCGTGGCCCGGGCGCTGCAAGCCCCGCTGCACCAGATCGCCGTGAACGCCGGCATGGAGGGAGGCGTTGCGGTAGAGCACGTGCGCGGCCTAGCAGGCAGCGTAGGGCTGAACGCCGCCACTGGTGAGTACGAAGACCTAACCGCCGCTGGCATCATCGACGCCGCCAAGGTAACCCGTTCGGCGCTGCAGAACGCCGGCTCGGTGGCCGGGCTGTTCCTCACCACCGAGGCGGTGGTAGCCGACAAGCCCGAAGAGAAAGACGGCGCAGGGCAAGCCCCAGGCGGCATGCCCGACATGGACTTCTAGTACTTCTAGCGAGACACCTACCCTGTAGCGGGTTCTCGCGGTTCTGTGGAGTTACACCCGGCCGTTGCTCATTTGGCTCCCCTGCTGGGAACCTGGCGGGGCGGCGGCCGGGGCGATTACCCCACAATCGAGGCCTTCGATTACACCGAAGAGGTCACCATCGGCCATGTCGGCAAGCCGTTCCTGGCCTATAGCCAGCGCACCAAAGGCGCCGACGGCTCACCGCTACACGCCGAGTGCGGGTACTGGCGACCCGCCGCCGAAGCAGCGGAACTGGAGGTGCAGAGCCTGGAAGTGCTATTAGTGCACCCCAGCGGCGTGGCCGAGGTGCTTGCCGGCGAGGTAACCGAGACCCAAGCCGGCTTGGAGATGATATTGCGGGCCGGAGCCGGGGTGGAGCGTGGCGCCGGTGCCGCCGATCGTGCCGGCTGGGGCGGCCGGGTGATTCTGACTCCCAGCGCTAAGCAGGTGGACGCCACCGAGCGGCGCATCTGGGTGAACGGCGAGACCATGCGCTATGAGGTGTACATGGCCGCCGTCGGAGAACCCATGACCTTGCACCTAGAGGCCACCCTCCGACGCGCCGACTGAATAACACTGGAAAGTGTGCCGGCGCGCCAGAGGATGCCGTGGCCTAGTTACAGGGCTCTAGTTGGCTCTAGTTACAGGGCTTTGAAGCCGAGGTCCAAGTCGGCGATGATGTCGTTGGCGGTCTCGAGGCCCACGGCGAGGCGCACCAGGCCGGGATGCGCTCCGGCAGCCGCCTGCTCCTCCTCCGTGAGCTGCGAGTGGGTAGTAGACGCCGGGTGGATCACCAGGCTGCGCACATCGCCGATGTTGGCCACGTGGCTGTGCAGCTGCAGCGCCTCCACGAAACGTTGACCGGCATCACGGCCACCCTTCACGATGAACGACGGGATGGCACCAAAGCCACGCCCGCCGGTGAGCCGCCTGGCCCGCTCGTGGGTGGGGTTGGACGGCAGACCGGCGTAGAACACCCGCTCTACCTCGTCGCGACCCTCTAGGTATTCCGCCACGATCTGGGCATTCTGACAGTGACGCTCCATGCGCAAGCTGAGAGTCTCCAGCCCCTGCAAGAACAGGAAAGAGTTGAGCGGCGCCACCGCCGGCCCTATGTCTCGCAGCAACTGCACCCGGGCCTTGATTATGTAAGACCCCGGACCTAGCGCCGGCCAGTAGGCCAGGCCGTGGTAGCTGGGGTCGGGCTCGGTGAAGTTGGGGAACTTGCCGCTGCGGCTGAAATCGAAGGTTCCTCCGTCGATAATGGCGCCCCCGATGGAGGTGCCGTGGCCGCCGACGTACTTGGTGAGCGATTGCACCACGATGTCGGCGCCCCATTCGATAGGCCGCACCAGGTACGGCGAGGCGGAGGTGTTGTCGATTATCAGAGGGCAGTCGTTGGCGTGTGCCAAGTCGGAGATCGCCTCGATGTCGAGGAAGTCATTGCCGGGGTTGCCGAACACTTCGCCGTAGAAGCACTTGGTGTTGGGCCGGACGGCCGACTGCCATTCGTCGAGGTCGTGGGGATCGTTGACGAAGGTCACCTCTATGCCCATCTTCGGCAGCGTGTAGTGCAGCAGGTTGTAGGTGCCGCCGTAAAGGGACGCCGAAGATACGACATGGTCGCCGGCCTCGGCCAGGTTCAGGATCGCCAGGGTCTCGGCCGCCTGGCCGCTGCTCACAACGAGCGCACCCGGGATGCCCACTGCCGTCTCAGTGCCGCCCTCCAAGCTGGACATTCGCGCTTCCAGAACCGCCTGGGTCGGGTTCATGATGCGCGTGTAGATGTTGCCGATCTCGGCTAGGGCGAACAGGTTCGCAGCATGCTCGCTGCTGTTGAAGGTGTAAGAGGTGGTCTGGTAGATGGGTACCGCTCGAGCGTTCGTCGCCGAATCCGGCACCTGACCGGCATGGATCTGGCGGGTCTCGAAACCCCAGGTTGAATCGGACACGTCCTTATCTCCTTTACTAGTTGAGCGGCCGCGGACGTGCGACCGCCAGAGTCAGGCTAGAGCCGTCGCGCTGAAATAGGACTACTTCGGTAGGGAATTGATGGCCGGCGCGCCAGGATCCCAGAACTACATTCGCGCTGAACGGTCCGAGTAACGAAGCGAAGGATTCCCCGTGGCTGCGAGTTCGCCAGACAAATCCACTCTCGGCCAAAGCGACAGCGACCGCCAGCAAGACCCAATCACCAAGTCGGTGATGTTCTTCAAGCCGCGTCCCCTTTTTGGCGGGCCTGGCTATGAGAGCATCCTCACCGATAAGGGTCGGAGACTGAAGCGACGTTTCAGCGTGGCGATTGTGATCGCCGCAGTAGCGGTCATTCCGCTGCTGGTCATGGAGGAGCAGTTCACGAGTCCCGACGCTGTGCTCTTGCTGCGGGTGATCGACTGGCTGATCTGGGGCGTCTTCGCCGTTGAACTGCTGACCATGCTGGCCATCACTCCTAACCGGAAGGCCTACGCCCGCTGCGCCTGGCTGGACATCCTCATTGTGTTAGTGACCATGCCCTTGCTGCCTCACCTGCTGGCCAGCCTCCGGCTGGTCCGCCTGGGACGGGCGGTTGAGATTCTGCGGCTGCTGCGGCTGCTGCGGCTGGCGGCCGTGGTGAACCGCACTGGGGCGCTGATCCAGCGAATCTTCGGGGCCTACGGTCTGGGGTGGCTGCTTTCGGGGATCATCGTGATGATCGTCATTAGCGGAACCGTATTCTCGTTCGTGGAGAACCGGCAAACTGTCCCGGAGGGAATCTGGTGGGCGGTCGTGACAGCCACCACGGTTGGCTACGGCGACGTAGTGCCCACAACGGGGTTGGGGCGATTGATCGCCACGGTGCTGATGTTCACCGGCGTCAGCTTCTTGGCTCTGCTTTCGGCTGCTATTGCGGCTCGCCTCGTGGAGTTAGAAGCCGAGGAAGGCCAAGAGGCGTTGCTGCAGAGCTTGCGCGGCACGCGTCGCCGCGAGCAGGAGGCGCGGGCCGAGCTGCGGGAGGTGAACCAGCGCCTAGCCCGGTTGGAGGAGTTGCTCACCGCTAACAGCCCTGAGGAGCACGACGACAGCGAGCCCAACGACAGCGGCTAGGTGTCTGACCGCCGCGGCAGCCGGATTTAGCCGAACACGCCGACGAAGCTGCCGAGGATCGTCGCTCCTCCTGCGGTACCGGCTTCAGTCAAAGTCAACGTGCCTTCAGTTAGTGGCGTGTAGCTGTTGGGGGTGCTGGCACCGGCGGGGATGGTCCACACCCCACCACCGAACTGGTCGCTGCCGATGACAGCAGTGGTTCCGCTGGTCATCTGGGCAAGGGGCAACACAAAAAGGAGCCCTTCTACGGAACCGTCGGGCTGCACGCCGAATATGGAAATGGAGGCAGCCTCATCTATACCTAGGACTGCCTTCTCCTCGGCATCGGCGTAACCGGCGACCGCCACTAAGCCGTCGGTGGGAACTTCTGACCCATCAATGGACAAGTAGAGGACAGTTCCCCTTGAGGGAACAAACGCGGTCGGGTACGGGAAATAGGTATAGCCGAAATCGGACAGGTAAATAACGGATCGTTCTGTGAGCTGATCGTCATCGGAGCTGCTGCCCCAGCGAGTCTCGAAGCGTATTTCTAACTCTGCTCGCTCGGGGAAGTCAGCAGATTCAGGAGTGGGCCAATCCGGCGGCTGGGGCGTGAGATCTTCCAGGATCTCGGCCCGGCGCTTCAGAATGAACTGGCGCACGCGCTCGGCGTCAGCTGCCGCTTGCGGCCGGACTGCTGGCAGGGAGTACTCCCAGACGATGGCCGCCATCTCGTCGACGCTCGCCAGCAGCTGCTGGCTGTCCCAGACGGTCTCTAGCAAGTATTTCAGGCGCTCGACATAGCGAGCCCGCCACTCGGTGTCTTGGTAAAGCCGATTGGGGATAGCCGTGAGCGCCAGCACCGATGGCGGCGGGTTGCTGATGTCGTCAAACGGGTTGGGGTCGTCCTCTAGGTGGAACGTGGCGTCGGTCCCCCAGGGGATGAACACGAAACGGCCGTCGGGTTCCCGGTAGAACTGGTAGTTGTTGCGGTTGCCGGCGTAGCCGTCCCAGTGGCCGACCAGAACCTCGGTGGCCCAGTACGACAGGAAGCGGTCCAGGTCAACAATAGCGGCCAGAGCCTCCAAGCCAGCAGGTGAGGGATCCGCCAGGGCCGCTACCACGGCGTCGATGTCGGACCAGTCGTCTGCTTTCTCGTTGGTCTTCTTCTCGATGGTGCCGCGGTACTCGGGGGTGAAGTCGCTGACAGTACCCTCATAGAGGTTGCCCTCAGCGCTGGCGAAATGGCGGGCTAAGAACGGGGCCTTTAGTTCTTCCACGTGGACGTAAAGGCCGAGGTTCCGGCCGTTCACTGAGACTGTGGCGAAGTTGCAGCGCGAGGCCGGCGAGCCGGCAGCCGCGAAGACCTGCAAGGTGAGGCAGGTGTTGATCATCGACGGGTCTTGGACACTGTTGTTGAGGGTCATGCGTTCTATTACGCCGCCCAGGGCTTGGTCGTCGACGTACTTGTCGAAGCGAAGCTTCAGAGCCGGCTTGGTTTCGCTCTGAGAGCCCAGGAAGCCCTTCTTGCGCACGCCCACCTCGGTGTGGGTCTCGCCGTCCACGGTGACCGTGGCCGGGAACCAGGAATAGATGCTGGCAAACGGCCGGGAGAGTTGGAACTCTTCGATCTCGGCTAATAGGTCCTCGAAAGTGCGGGTCTGGTAGCGCAACTCGTCCCAGTCGGAGGGCTCGATCTGGATAGCGATGTCCAGCACGCGGTCGAGAGCGAAGTAGGCGTCGCGGGGGTCGGCGGGGGCGGGCTCTTCAGTTGGTGGAGACTCGGCTTCAGGCTCTGGCGGCGACAGACTAGCTCCCGGCTCGACTTCGGAACTGGGTGGCAATGGCTCGACTGCGGGCTGGGGTACCGGGGTTTCGGCGGGTGCGGGTGGCTCGGCCGGCTGGGGAGAAGGTGCGGGATCGTCCGGGGAGGGTTCAGAAGCCTCGGCGGGTGCCGGCTGGGGTGCAACAGCTGGGGCTGCGGACTCACCCGAACCGCACCCGGCCGCCAGCGACGCCAACGACGCCAGCAGTAAGACGCCCGCTACCACCCGTATCCGCCGCAATCCGGTAGCTCTGGCAACTGCGCGGAAGCCCCCGACTGGTGGCACCCAAGAATCTCTCATTCTCTGCCTAACTGGGCTTCGGCCCGAATTTTGAAGGGTTGGTTAGTTGGTGACCGGCAGCCAGCTAGGGCGGGTCTGCTCGAATTGGCTTATAGCAGCGGCGTGGCCGAGGGTGATGGCGATGTCGTCAAGACCGCCGAGGAGGCGTTCCTGGACAGCCTCGGGCAGCGGGAACGGGGCGGCTAGGCCAGCCGCGGGAGCTTCGACGGTGAGATTCTCCACATCCACCCGCACAACCAAACGGTGATCGGCAGCCACGGCGTCTAGCAGCGCCCGGGCGAAGTCGGCATCCACCGCCGCGGCCACCAGGCCGCACTTGGCGGAGTTATTAGCGAAGATGTCGCCGAAACGTGGTGCGATAACAGCCCGGAAGCCGTACTGCTGGATTGCCCACACGGCGTGCTCTCGGGAAGAGCCAGTGCCGAAGTTAGGCCCGGCCAGCAGAATCTCGGCGCCAGCGAAACGCTCATCGTTCAGCACGAAGGCTGGATCCTCCCGCCAGGAGGAGAACAGACCCTCGCCGAAGCCGGTGCGCTCTACTCGCTTTAGCCAGTGGCTGGGGATGATCTGGTCGGTGTCTACGTCGGAGCGGTCCAGCGGCAGCGCCCGACTCTGAACGATCCTCACAGGTTCCATTACTCGGGGCCTCCGCTTAGTCCAGGTCGGCCGGGGCGGCGAAGTGCCCAGCCACTGCCGTGGCAGCGGCCACTGCGGGCGACACTAAATGGGTGCGCCCGCCGCGCCCCTGACGGCCCTCGAAGTTGCGGTTGCTGGTGCTGGCGCAGCGCTCGCCGGCGGCGATCTCGTCGGGGTTCATGCCCAGGCACATGGAGCAGCCCGGCTGACGCCAGTCGAAGCCGGCGGCAAGCAAGACCTCGTGCAGCCCCTCGGCTTCGGCTTGGTGCTTTACCTGCATGGATCCCGGCACCACCAAGGTGCGCACGCCCGAAGCCACTCGCCGGCCCGCCGCCACCTGGGCCACGCTCCGGAGGTCCTCAATACGGCCGTTAGTGCAGGAGCCAATGAACACGGTGTCTACCGGGATGTCTCGGATGGGCGTGCCCGCCGACAGGCCCATGTAGCTCAAGGCGCGGCTGGCTGCCTCGCGCCCAGCGATGTCGGCCACCTCGTCGGGCGAAGGCACGATGCCGTCCAGCGGCGCCACCTGCGACGGATTGGTACCCCAGGTGACGTGCGGCGTGACAGCGGTACCGTCTAGGCACACCTCGGTGTCGAACGTCGCCCCGACGTCGCTGTGCAAGCTGCGCCAGTGCTCCATGGCCTCATCCCAAGCCTCCCCAGCGGGGGCGTGCGGGCGGCCCCGCAGGTAGGCGAAGGTTGTGTCGTCGGGGGCGATCATGCCGGCCCGGGCGCCCGCTTCGATGGACATATTGCAGACCGTCATGCGGCCCTCCATCGACAGGGCTCTAATCGCGGCTCCCCGGTACTCGATAACCGAGCCGATGCCGCCGCCGGTGCCGATACGGCCAATGATCGTCAAAATGATGTCTTTAGGCCCCGAGCCTGCCGGCAGTTCGCCGTCCACAGTGACCGCCATGGTGCGGGGTCGAGCCTGCGGCAAGGTCTGGGTGGCTAGCACGTGCTCTACCTCGCTGGTGCCGATGCCGAAGGCCAGCGCGCCGAAGGCGCCGTGGGTGGAGGTGTGGCTGTCGCCGCAGACCACGGTGGCACCCGGCAGCGTGAGGCCCAACTCGGGGCCGATGACGTGCACGATGCCCTGGCGATTGTGGCCCATGGGGTACAGCGGAACCCCGAACTCAGCGCAGTTAGACCGCAGCGCCTCCAACTGCTGGCGAGACACCGCGTCGGCCACCGGACCGCTGATGTTTGTGGTGGGCACGTTGTGATCCTCGGTGGCCAAGGTGAGGTCGGGGCGACGCACCCGACGTCCGGCCAGGCGCAGCCCGTCGAAGGCCTGCGGCGAAGTGACCTCGTGTACGAGGTGCAGATCGATAAAGAGAATGTCGGTGCCGTCTTGACCGGAATGGACAACGTGGTCGTCCCATACCTTCTCGCTGAGCGTGCGGGGTGCGGCCTGTGCCATCAGTGGCGATCCTCGGCGGCTGCCACGGCCACGATGGTGACTTCCACTCGCCCCGACGGCGCCTCGTAGCGCACCACGTCCCCGGCCCGACCGCCGATCATGGCCCTGCCGAGCGGGGAGCTAGGCGACACCACGTCATAGTCATCGTGTCGCTCCTCGATGGTGCCGATGAGATAACGCTCGGTTTGCTCGTCGCCGTCGAACTGCAAGTCCACCAGCGATCCCACCGAGGCGCGGTCGTCTGCGTGGTCGTCTCGTGATACCACCACCGCCTTCTCCAGCAGCGCCTGGATCTGCTGGATGCGGCCCTGCATTTTGCCCTTCTCCTCGCGGGCGGCGTGGTAGTCGCCGTTCTCGGAGAGGTCGCCGAGCGCTCGAGCAGCGGCAATCTGCGCCGTGACTTCCTCGTTGGCCGGGCCGGTGAGGTAAGCGAGTTCTTCCTGCAGCCGCTCGAAGGCCACCCGGGTCAACTGCGGGGCGTTCATGCCAACAATCTACTGAGCAACCACCGCAGACCGGCGAGAAGGGCGCTGGGCTGCGACGACTTTTCGACGCGAAACGCCCGTTAGATTGTTCTCATGGCGACACACCGCATTGGGGTTCTAGCAGGCGATGGCATCGGACCGGAGGTGATCGACGAAGGCCTCAAGGTCATCAAGGCTGCCGGCGTGAGCTTAGAGACGGTGGACTACGACCTCGGCGGCGAGCGTTACCTGCGCGACGGCACCGTTTTGCCAGACAGCGTGCTGGAGGAATGGCGGAGCCTGGACGCTATCTACGTGGGTGCAGTGGGCACCCCAGACGTGCCGCCGGGCGTGCTGGAACGGGGCCTGCTGCTGAGAATGCGCTTCGAGCTGGACCTGTACATCAACCTGCGCCCCTTCCGCTACCCCCAGCGGAACATCGACATGGCGGTCATCAGGGAGAACACCGAGGGTGCCTACGCTGGCGAGGGCGGCTTCCTGCGCAAGGGAACCCCGCATGAGATCGTCACCCAGGGCTCGGTCAACACCCGCATGGGCGTGGAGCGAGCCATGCGCTTCGGCTTCGAGTTAGCCGCCAAAAGGCGACGCCACGTGACCCTGGTGCACAAGACCAACGTGATGACTTACTCCGGCGACCTTTGGTACCGGACCTTCGAAGAGGTAGCCGCGGAGTACGCCGGCTTTGGCACGGCCTACAACCACGTGGACGCTGCCTGCATCTATTTCGTGGACTCGCCTGATCGCTACGACGTGATCGTGACCGACAACCTGTTCGGCGACATCCTGACAGACCTGGGCGGAGCGGTCAGCGGTGGCATAGGCAAAGCCGCCTCGGCCAACCTGAACGCTGCCGGCAATGGCCCGTCGATGTTCGAGCCGGTGCATGGCTCGGCTCCAGACATCGCCGGGGAGGGCATCGCTGATCCGAGCGCGGCGATCCTCTCCGCCGCCATGATGCTGGAGCACCTCGGTGAGAGCGACGCCTCCGCCGCCCTGGAGCGCGCCTGCCTAGCCGTTGACGGCAGCGTGCAAGGCACCAGCGCCATCGGTGACGCTATCGCCGCCGCCGTAGCCAGCTAGCAGGAACCCCAACCCGAGACTCCCAAACCTAGAAACCAACTCTTAGGCACCACTACAA
>OZ219784.1:0-217167 GCA_964291305.2 Acidimicrobiales bacterium
CATCTTGCTGTCACCCCAGGGCTACGTCAGCGAGTGCACCGGCGAGAATCTGTTCGTCGTGAGCGACGGGCGGATCATCACCCCGCCGACCAGCGCCGGCGCCTTAGGGGGCATTACCCAGGACGCCATTGTGACGATCGCTAGAGACCTGGAGATTCCCTATGAGACGGGGAACCTGCTGCGCAGCGACCTTTACACCGCCGATGAGGCGTTCCTGAGCGGCACGGCGGCCGAGGTTGTGCCGATCCGGTCGGTGGACGACCGGGAGATCGGCGATCCCGGTCCTATCACCCGCCAGATTCAGGAGGTCTTCTACGAGGCTGTGGCAGGCCGGGTGGATCGCTACAAAGAGTGGAACGAGTATGTCAACGAGTAGCGGCGGGCGTACGCCGGCGCAGGTGGAGATCTATGACACCACGCTGCGCGACGGCAGCCAGCTGGAAGGTATCTCCCTGACCGTCGAGGACAAGCTGCGCATCGCCCGGGAGTTGGATCGCCTGGGTGTGCACTACATCGAGGGGGGCTGGCCGGGCGCCAACCCCAAGGACGACGAGTTCTTTGCCCGCGCCGCCGAGGATTTGCGCCTGGACGTGGCCCGCCTGGCGGTCTTCGGTTCCACCCGTCGAGTAAACGGCAACTGCGACAGCGACGCCGTGCTGGCGAACCTGCTGCGAGCCGGCACCGAGACGGTCTGCATCGTCGGCAAATGCTGGGATTATCACGTCAGCGAGGCGCTGCGAACCAGCCTGGCCGAGGGCATAGCCATGGCGGCAGAGTCGGTGGCGTACCTGGTGGCAGCGGGCCGGCGGGTCTTCTTCGACGCCGAGCACGCCTTCGACGGCTATAAAGGCAACCCCGACTACACCCTGGCGGTGCTGGCGGCGGTAGCCGAGGCGGGAGCAGAACGCCTGGTTTTGTGTGACACCAACGGGGGCTCGCTACCGCACGAGGTGTACGCCATCGTGGCCGAGATCAGCGGCGCGCTGGGAGCCAAAGTGGGCGTGCACTTGCACAACGACACCGGCTGCGGAGTGGCCAACGCCCTCGCCGGGGTACGAGCCGGAGCCGTCCAAGTGCAAGGCACCATGAACGGCTACGGCGAGCGCACCGGCAACTGTGACCTGGTGCCGATCATTGCGAACCTCAGCCTGAAGATGGGCGTGGAGACCGTGGCACCGGAGCGCCTCGAGTTGTTGACCTCGGTTTCGCGGCGGGTGGCTGAGATGGTCAACTGGGTGCCCGACCCTCAGCAGCCGTATGTGGGCGCCTCGGCATTCGCCCACAAGGCCGGGCTGCACGCCAGCGCCCTGGCGCGGCGAGCCGACGCCTACGAGCACATTAGCCCGCTGGCAGTGGGCAACGGCACCCGCTTCGTGGTCTCGGAGATGGCTGGTCGCTCTTCGATAGAGCTGAAAGCCCAGGAGCTGGGCATCGGGCTGGATGACGCCACCGTGGCCCAACTTATCGAGACCCTGAAGCGCCTGGAGTACGAGGGCTACCAGTTTGAGGTAGCCGACGCTTCCCTGGAGTTGTGGATGCGGGCGGCGACCGGCTGGGATCAACCGTATTTTGCCATTGAGTCGTTCCGGGTGGAAGTGGCCCGCCACATGGCGACTGCGAGGACGCCGGGGGAGCCCTTGGGCGACAATGCGGCAGCCCCAGCGCTGGAGGACGCTGCTTACTTCCAGTGCGAGGCCACTGTAAAGCTGTGGGTGGGTAATCAGCGTCGTATCACCGTCGGCGAGGGCAACGGGCCGGTGAACGCCCTGCACAACGCCCTGCGGGCAGCGACCGGCGACTACTACCCTCAGATCGACCGCATCACCCTCACCGACTACAAGGTGCGGGTGTTGGACACCACCAACGGCACTGAGGCAGTAACCAGGGTGCTGATCGACTCCACCGACGGGTCTCGCACCTGGACCACCATCGGAGTGTCGGAGAACATCGTGGAAGCCTCTTGGGAGGCTCTGTGCGACTCCATCGTCTGGGGCCTACTCCACAGCGGCGCCCAAGCGCCCAGCCGGGCCTAAGCGTCTAGCGGCGTCGAGGCGGCTCAGCCCCTGCGGCCCGCCAAGTACACACGACTCGCAAGTACATTCTCCGCATGGCTCAGCCTCGCTACGTGCCACACCCGGCCGGTGCCACCTCCCGCCACTACAGCTCTCCGCCTCAGCGCGGCGGCTGGCGTGCCGGGCGTCCCGGCGAACTAGCCGACGGCCCGCAACCAGCCGGGGAGGGTTTCGGCTATCAGGGGCCCGATCAGGGCTACGCCCTACGCCTGGCCCAAGCCTTTAGGCCTCGACTGGCGCTGCACCCCGGCGAGAAGCCCGGTGACGTTATTTCCGGCTGCGTGATGGTGGCGCTGAAACGGGCCTCGCTGTTCGGTCGGGCACCGGTGGCCGCAGACCTGCAGCTGGCCTTCGACCACTGGGGCTACCTGGACGCCAACGCCCCCATCGAAAAGGTGGCCTCGCGGCGGGCGTTGTTCGCCGGTGCCGGGGGCCACGACGGCTACCCCATCCGTTGTCGCATCGCCGACGAGGTGACGCCCGAGGCACTCGGGGCGCCGTGACCGCAACCAGAGTGCGGTTCGCCCCATCGCCGACTGGGTTCTTACACGTCGGCTCGGCCCGCACGGCTCTGTTCAACTGGATCCACGCCCGCTCGGTGGGCGGGAAGATGCTGCTGCGCATCGAGGACACCGACGAGGCTCGCAACCGCCCCGAGTTGGTGGATCTCATCTACGACCTGCTGGCGTGGCTGGGCATCGACTGGGATGAGCCGCCGGTGTTGCAGTCCCAGCAGCGGGAGCGCCACCGAGAGGCGGTGGAGTCGCTGCTGGCCTCTGGCGCCGCCTACCTGTGCGACACCGACAACCGGCCGGTGACCGGCTCGGCGCTGCGGGAAGGCCTGGCGGTTCGCTTCGCCATGCCGGCGGGGCGCACCGTGAGGTTCGACGACGTGGTTTGGGGCGAGGTGAGCTTCGCCAGCGACGACCTTGAGGACTTCGTGATATGGCGCTCTGACGGCACGGCCACCTTCCTGCTGGCAAACGCGGTAGACGACGTGGACATGGGAGTCACCGAGGCCATCCGGGGCGAGGACCTGCTGCCGGGGGTGCCTAAGGTGATTTTGCTGCTGGAGGCACTAGGTCTGGCGGCGCCAAGGTACGCCCACTTGCCGCTGCTGGTGAACGCCGCCCGCAAGAAGCTGTCTAAACGTCGCGACGACGTGTCGCTCGGCGACTATCGGGCGCGGGGCTATCTCCCCGAGGCCATGGCCAACTACCTGGCGCTGCTGGGTTGGGGGCCCAGCGACGACAAAGAGATCCGTCCTATGAGCGAAATAGTGCAAGAGTTCCGCCTCGTCGATGTGAACCGGGCGCCGGCGTTCTTTGACGCCAAGAAGTTGGAGCACTTCAACGGCAGCTACATTAGGGCGCTCAGCCCCGAGGAGTATCTAGCGCGTTCGGAGCCGTGGCTAGGTGAGGCCGCAGCGTGGCCAGCGGAGCAGACCAGGCCAGACGTACTAGCGGCGCTAGCCCCAACAGTGCAGCAGAAAGTGCGGACTCTCAGCGACATCGGCCGCTACGTGGACTGGCTGTTCTTAGCCGAGCCGCCCAGCGACGCAGAGTCGTGGCAGAAAGCGATGGCGACGCCGCAGGCCTTAGCGCTGCTGGAAGACGCCATTGCCACTTTCGCCAACGTGGACTGGGGTGCCGAGGCGGCCCACGCTGCCGCGCTAGCCATAGCCGAACGCCACGGGCTGCGGTTGGGCAAGGCGCAGGCTCCCATCCGCGTGGCGCTCACCGGACGCACGGTAGGCCCGCCGCTTTTTGAGTCCATGGTGCTCTTAGACCGCGCCGAGGCTCTGCGCCGCCTGCAAGCCGCCCGTGCCCGCCTCATAGCCGAGAAGGCTGCCGAGAACGCTTAGTAGCTAAGACTTTGGCGGCCGGCGGACGGAAGGCTGTAGCATGAGCCCACCCTTTCGGGGGTGGTGTAATTGGCAACACAGCGGGTTCTGGTCCCGTCGTTGGGGGTTCGAGTCCTCCCCCCCGAGCATCATTGATCGCCCCATTGGGCGCCTAGACCTGGGAGTCTGTCCCTTCTGCGGGTTCCTCGGTAACCCCTTCCAAGGAGCAGTCCACATCGGCGTCGGGCACCGTCAGATCTAAGAGGTAATCGTCTACGAGCTGGGTCACGCAGTCGCTGAACCCGTAGCTGCCGTGGTGGTGGCCGTCGTAGCTGATTAGCACGCCCGAGCGGAGTTGCTCAGCCACCGCTGTGGCCCATTCGTATGGCGAGGCGTTGTCGCTGCGGTTGCCTAACACCAGAATCGGTGGTGCCTTCGGGGCGCTGATCGGGCCGACGGGCAGAGAGCCGCTAGCCACAGGCCAGTACTCACACGGCAAAGCCGAGACGACCGCGGACCGCCCCAGTAGGCCTGCTGCCTCCTCCAACTCATCGGCCAGGGCAGCTAGTTCGGCCCTGGTCACGGCGCCGCTGTCGGTGCAGTTGATGCTGACAAAGGCGCCGAGGTCGGCCAAAACGGTGTAAAGCTCGCCCAACCGGGCGAGGCTGGTTCCGTCGCCGGCAATGGCCTCGGCCAGAAACTCGAAGAACACCGGCCAGAATTCCGAACTGTAAGTGGCAACCACCGCAGCCAAAATGGTGCGGGCGGGCCCCAGCACCAACTCGCCGGCTTGGTCGGTGAGCGGGTTCTCATTGACCTGCTCTAAAAACTCGAAGTACGTCTCGGCGGGATCGTCGGCGACGGCACAAGAGGAGTCGCTGGCGCACCAGGCGAATATGGCCTCGACCGACCGGTTAAAGCCGGTCGCCTGCGCCAAGGCCTGCTCTAAGGGCGCAAGCGCCGGATCGGTGACGCTGTCGATGACGGCCGCCCGAAGGTGCTCACCGTATTGCTCGGCGTAGAGCAGGCCCAGCGTCGTGCCGTAGCTGAAGCCGATGTAACTGATCTCTTCGGCGCCCAGCGCCCGGCGGATGGCGTCCATGTCCGCAACGGTGTCGCTGGTGCCGACGTGGCCGACTAGGTCGCCGAGATTGGCGGAACACGCCTCGGCGACGGCGCGGGCGGCGCGGTCTAGTTCCGCCTGCTCGCTGGGGGAGTCCGCCAGCGGGTCCACCAGGTGCAGTTGGATTGCCTCTTGTTCGCAGTTCGAAGGCACGCTGTCGCCGACCGCTCGGGGGTCCCAGCCGATGATGTCGAACCGCTCCAACAAGTCGGCGGACAGGTCGGCACCGTAGTCCAGGAATCCCTGCATGCCGCCGCCGGGCCCTCCGGGGTTGGCGAACAGGTAGCCGACGCGGCGGGAGGGGTCGCCAGCGGGAACCATACCCACAGCCAACTCCACCTTAGGGCCGTCGGGGTCGCCGTGGTCGGCGGGTACCGTCAACCTGGCGCAGAGGTACTCCTTCCCACAGTCGCTGAACTCCAGCGAGCCGCGAACCTCGTCGGCTCCCCCGGCAGACTCGTCGGCTCCCCCGGCAGAACTGTCTGGGTCATTACCTGGGTCCTCGGCTGGTTCTGGCTGTTGGCTCTCACTAGCTGCGGGCGCGTTAGCTGCAAGCGGTTCGGGGCCGTCGGCAGAGGCCGCGGAGTCTTCGCCGTTGGCACCGACCTCGGAGTTATCTGCCCCGTTGTCGGCTGGGAGCGGGCTCGGTTCGCTTGAGCCGCCGGCGGCTGGGGATTCCCCGGAGCTGTTACTGGCGTTCTCGTCGCCACAGGCGGTAGCCGCCAGCGCCAGCACCAAGAGCACAGCCAGTAATCTTTTCGTCACCAGAACTCTTTTCGTCACTTTTACAGTCACGACTCTTCAACAACTCTTCCGGTCATTCTGAGCGTTCGGTAGCCACAAGCCCACGCTAGCGGCGTGGCCGCTGGGCGGAGGTGGCCGCTAGCCTGTGAGGCGTTCTGCCCCGTTCGTCTAGAGGCCTAGGACGCCAGATTCTCAATCTGGTAGCACGGGTTCGAATCCCGTACGGGGTGCTCGGCCGACGATAGCTGTGAGGCGACGCATGTCTACCTACATCGTGGATGGGCCCTGCCCCAAGCTCGGCTGTTATGAGTTGGTGAAATACGGCATCGACCACGTCGACGGGGTGCGGGTGCTGGCGGGGACTTGCACCGTCTGCGGCTCATACCGGGCCTACGACGGGGCCAAGAACATCACCGTCGTCGCCGAGGAATAACCGTATTAGTAGCCGTCGTATTAGTAGCCGTCGTATTAGTAGCCGTCGTATTAGTAGCCGTCGTATTAGTAGCCGTCGTATTAGTAGCCGTCGTATTAGTAGAAAGCGTCGGGCTGGCCGGATTTGAACCGGCGACCCCCTGCTCCCAAAGCAGGTGCGCTGACCAAGCTGCGCCACAGCCCGCCGAGGATCGACCCACGAGCCTACCGAGCCGGGGCGTTTACTCCAGCGCGATCACTCCAGAACTATTACTCCAGGGCTTCGTCTACTTTCTCCACGGCAGCGTCCTCGGAGATGTCAAGGGCGAAGCTCAACTCCGAGATGAGCACGCTGCGGGCCTTGGAGCACAGAGTCTTCTCGCCGGCCGACAACCCCTTAGCCCGATCCCGCAAGGCTAGGTTCCGGACGATCTCGGCCACCTGATACACGTCGCCGGACTTCAGCTTCTCTTGGTGGTTCTTGAAGCGACGGCTCCAGTTGGCCGGCTCGTGCACATCGCGCTTGCGCAGCACCTCGAAGAGGTCCTCCACCTCGTCGGCGCTGATGGGCCAGCGCACGCCGACATCGTCGAGCTTGTCTGCCGGCACCGCCACCGTCATGTCGCCGTGGGCCATGCGCAAGACCAGATATTCGACCTCCTCACCGAAGGCGCTGCGCGTCTCCCGGCGCTCGATTACCGCAGCCCCGTGATGCGGATACACCACCCTGTCTCCAACGTCGTAACTCATCTGGCTCCCTGCATTTGATCGCCCTGCAAGTGTGGCACCTTTGAGGCCAAGTTGCTCAGCCGGCTGGCCGGCAGCCAGCGGACCTCGCAATCGCGGCCCGCGTCACATGGCGTCCAGCTTGGCGACCCGAGCCGCATGGCGGCCACCCTCGAAGTCGGCGTCGAGGAAGGCGGCCAGGGCGGCCAGGGCGGTGGACTCCTCCAGCAAGCGCTGACCGAAACAGATCACGTTGGCGTCGTTGTGCTGGCGGGCGAGGGTGGCCGAGGTGGTGTCGTGTACTACTGCTGCCCGGATGCCGGGGATCTTGTTCGCCGCCATGGCTATGCCAATACCGCTACCGCAGACACAGACGCCCAGGTCGGCCTCGCCTGCGGCCACGGATCGCCCCACCGCAGCGCCGTAGTCGGGATAGTCCACGCGGTCCTCGCTGTGGGTACCCAAGTCCAGAATTTCATGGCCCCGGTTCGCTAGATGCCGGGCCAGGCGCTCCTTTAGCCGGTATCCGGCGTGGTCGGACCCGGCGGCGATGAGCACAATGAGGATTCTACGGACCTCGGGCAAAGCCGCGGGAGGCCGGGCTTCTCAGAGGCTTCTCACAGGTTTAGCGAGCCGGAGCGGAGGATCCGTAACTCGTCGTCCTGCCAGGCTACGACTGTAGAGGCTTCGCCTGCGCACGGGCCGCCGTCTATGGCTGCGGCGATGGTGACCCGGGTACCGGAGCCAGAACCGGCCGCGGGAGCAAGGCTCCTCAGCACGTCGGCGGCTTGGGGCGGGGTGGGGTGAGCGTGACGGTTGGCGCTGGTGGTGGCCAAAGGGCCTACTTCGGACAGCAGGCAGCGCAGCCAGGGGTGATCGGGGCAGCGCACGCCCAGCGTCTCGGAGTCGCCGCCGAGGTGAAAACCGTCGACGGGCGGGCGGGGCAGCACCACCGTGAGAGGTCCCGGCCAGTGGCGGTCCATCAACTCGGCGAGGGCCGGCGGTACCGAAGAGGCCAGAGACTCAGCGGTTGGAGGGTCGGCTACTAGCACAGCAATAACGCGGTTAGCAGGACGGCCCTTCAACGCAAACAGGTCCGCTAGTGCCTCGGGGGTAAGCGCAGCCAAGCCGTAGACCGTGTCGGTTGGGAGCAGTACCACTCCCCCAGCCCGCAGCGATTCCGCAGCCACCGCTAAGGCCCGCTGGGGCTCTTGGCGCAGATCTATCAACTGAGGCACTGTGCCCGGCAGCGGGTTCATGGGAGAATCAAGGACGGAGAGTTCAAGGGCGGCGGGCTACTAATACCCGCTCTCGGCCAGCTAGGTCGGGGTGCACAGCTGCGTGCCGCAGCCCGGCTGCTCGCGCTAGTTCTGCCACCCGCCAGGCGGTACCGTCGGCTAGTTCCAGCACTACGGCTCCCCCCGAAGCCAGCCAGTCTGGCGCTTGCTGGAGTATCGCTTCGCTAGCCTCCAAGCCGGTGCGGCCCGAGTACAGCGCCACCGGGGGCTCGTAGTCGGCAACTTCGGAGGGCAGCGAGTCGTTGTCGGCGGCGATGTAAGGCGGGTTAGACGCAATCACGTCGAACCGCCCGCGCAACTCCGGCGGCAAGGCCTCGTACCAGGAACCTCTCGCCAACCTCACCCGCCGCGCCGGACGACCCAGACCTGCCAGATTGGCGCTAGCCACTGCCAGCGCTTCTGCCGACACATCGGTGCAGAACACCTCTACGTCAACCCGCTCGGCGGCCAGCGACAAGCCAATGGCCCCCGATCCACAACCCAGGTCGGCGGCCAGCAGCGTGGAATCAGACCGATCGGCTCGGCGTTGGAGTTCGGCGAGCGCGTGGCCGGCGACAACCTCGGTTTCAGGACGAGGTATTAGCACCCTGGGGTCCACGAACAGATCGAGGCTGCGGAACCCCCACGCACCCAACACGTACTGCAGCGGCTCGCCGGCAACCCGGCGGGCCAACATCGCATCGAATGACGCCACGCCGCGCTGGGTAGCAGGTTCGCTCAGCACAGCGGCCCAAGCAACATCGTCGCAGCCAGCGGCGGAGGCAACGAGGCGCCGTGCCTCGCTAACTGCTGAGGGCACTCCGGCGGCGGCGAGACGCTGGGTTGCCTCGGCTAGCAACTGGCGCCAGAGCACCGGCCCGCCAACAACATCGCCAGCAACATCAGCAACAACATCCTCGGTGTTCAGCATCATCGGTGGTCACAACAACTCAGGGGCTGGCGCTGGCTAGGACCTGCTCCCGGTCGTGGCGGGCCAAAGAATCCACGATCTCGTCGAGGTCGCCGGCCAGCACTCGCTCCAGTTTGTACAGGGTGAGGCCGATCCGGTGGTCAGTGACCCGGTTCTCTTTGTAGTTGTAGGTGCGGATCTTTTCCGAGCGCCCGCCGCGGCCGATCTGGCTACGCCGCTGGTTCGTGGCCTCGGCGGCGGCGCGCTCTTGCTCTAAGCGCAACAACCGGGCTCGCAGCACCTGTAGTGCCTTGTTGCGATTTTGCAGTTGGCTTTTTTCGTCTTGCATGCTCACCACCAGGCCGGTTGGACGATGAGTGACCCGCACCGCCGAGTCGGTGGTGTTCACCGACTGACCACCGGGCCCCGAGGAGCGGAAGACGCTGATCTGCAGGTCGGCCTCGTCGATCTGCACCTCTACCTCGTCCGCTTCCGGCAGCACCGACACCGTCGCTGAGGAAGTATGAATGCGACCCTGCGACTCGGTCTCGGGCACCCGCTGCACTCGATGCGGACCGCCTTCGAAGCGCAGCCTCTGCCAAACATCTTCGCCGGCCACGGTGAACGCTACGTGGGTAATGCCACCTAGGTCGGAGGCCTGCGTGCCCAGTAGCTCCACCTCCCAGCCTTGCCGCTCGGCATAGGCCAGATACATCTCGAGCAGTTCTCGGGCGAACAGGTTGGCCTCTTCGCCGCCCTCAGCGCCGCGGATTTCCACAATGACATCCTTGCCGTCGTTAGGGTCATGGGGCGCTAGCAACTCCGCCAACTCCTCGCCCAGCGCGGCGCTGCGCCGCTCTGCCTCAGAGGCCTCGGCCTGCAGCGTCTCGGCCTCCTCCGGCGTGGCCTCGGCCAACAACTCCTCAGCAACAGCGAGGTCCTCGATCACCGCCCGTAGCTCCGTCACGCGGTCGGTGATCTGGCTCAGCTGTTTGTAACGGCGGGTGGCCTGGCGGAAAGCGTTGCGATCGCGCGCTAAGTCGCCGTCGGCGAGTCTCGCTTCGATATCGGCCCGCTCGGCAGCCAGGGCCTCGAAGCGTTCAGAATAAGGGTCCACGCTCATGAGACTGCGCCCAGAACGCGGCGGAGGTTCCCCAGCACTCGGCTGTTTCGGTAGTTAGCTGCGGTGATATTCGGGTAGCTGTTTCCGGTAACTCGGTACCTATCCCGGTAACTATTTCCGGTCACGCCTGCCGTAGCGCCGCTCAAAGCGCTCAACCCGCCCGGCGGTATCGACGATGGTCATCGTGCCAGTGAAGAACGGGTGGCTGGCACTGGAGATTTCTACTTTGGCCAGCGGGTAAGTGTTGCCGTCGGACCACTCCACGGTCTCACTGGTGGCGATAGTAGAACTGGTCAGGAACATCTCCCCCGAGGACGTGTCCTGAAACACGACCGGCCGGTATTCCGGATGGATATCGGGTTGCATCTTTGGGCTCCTCTCTGAGGGCGGCCGGCTCAGCCGCCCATTGGCCCGCGGGCCACTTCCTCCAAGAAGGCGTTGTTGTTAGGGAACGTCTTCAGTCGGTCTATTAGCAACTCCAGCCCAGCAGCACCGTTGCCATGATCGCTGGCAAGGCCCGATAACACCCGACGCAGCTTCCAGACCTGCTGCAGCTGCTTGCGCTCAAACAGCAACTCCTCGTGACGGGTGGAGCTAGCGTCCACGTCGATGGCGGGGTAGATCCGCCGCTCGGCGGTGCGCCGGTCCAGGCGCAACTCCATGTTGCCGGTGCCTTTGAACTCTTCGAAGATGACCTCGTCCATCTTGGAGCCGGTCTCTACCAGCGCCGTGGCCAAAATGGTCAGCGAGCCGCCTTCTTCCATGTTCCGGGCTGCGCCGAAGAACTTCTTCGGCGGGTACAGCGCGCCGGAGTCCACACCGCCGGACATGATGCGACCCGTGGCCGGGGCGGCCAAGTTGTAGGCGCGGGCCAGGCGGGTGATGCCGTCGAGCATGATTACCACATCCTCGCCAGCTTCGGTCATGCGCTTGGCTCGCTCTATGGTCAACTCGGCCACGTGGGTGTGTTCCTCGGCGGGACGGTCGAAGGTAGAGGCGGCAACCTCGCCGCGCATCAGCCAGCGGCGCATGTCGGTGACCTCTTCAGGTCGCTCGTCCACGAGCAGCACGATGAGCTTGCACTCGGGGTTGTTAACCTCGATGGAGCGAGCGATCTCCTTCATGATCGTGGTCTTGCCAGCCTTCGGTGGCGAAACTATGAGGCCTCGCTGGCCCTTGCCGATGGGCGAGATGAGGTCGATGATGCGAGTAGTCATGTTGCCGTGGTCCCCGGTGCGCTCGAGGCGCAGCTTCTCGTCGGGGAACAGCGGAGTGAGGTCTTCAAAGTGGGGTCGCTTGCGGGACCCTTCAGGGGGCTTGTTGTTGATGGCATCTAAGCGCAGCAGAGCTGGGTTCTTCTCGCTGCGGTTAGCCGGGCGGGAGCCCCCGCTGACGTGGTCACCTTTACGCAGACCGAACTGCCGAACCTGCTTGACCGAGACGTAGACATCCTCGCGACTGGGCAGGTGGCCATTGAGGCGCAGGAACCCGTAGCCCTCCTCACGCAGATCCAGGTAGCCGGCCACATCCACCGGTTCGCCATCCCAGGTCTCGTCTTCGACCGGTCGGCGGCCCCGGCGGCGGCGGCGGTTGCCATACTCGCCGGTGTCCTCCCAACGGCCCCGGCCGCCGTCTGTGGCAGCCCGGCGTTCGGCGGCTTCTGAGGCGGCTTGAGTGTCGCCGCCCTCGCCTCGCTGGTGGCGCTGCTCGCCGGTGGAGCCACGCCGGCGGTCGCCCTGCTGTTGACGCTCGCTGGCGGGGCGGCGCTGTCTGTCGATCTCATCTGTGGTTGCTTGCTGGGCGGGCTCGGCCGTCTCGGCGGTGGCAGCCTGGCGACTGGGCTCGGCCGTCTCGGCGGTGGCAGCTTCCGTGGTGGCGGGCTCTAACCCATTGGATGCCTCAGAGGTCTCCGAGGGGCTAGAGGCCTCAGGCACCGGCTCAGCGACAGCAGTTCTACTGCCAGCTGATGTGGCCGCAGCCACGGTACCGTCTGTTGCTGCTCCGTCTGTTGACTCGCCTGACCGGTCGCCGGCGGGAGTTGCCGCTTGGGCGTCGAATCCGGCCAACTGCACAATCAAGTCGACGAGTTCAGACTTGCGACTGCGCTGCGACGGGCGCCCACCCATCGCCGTGGCGATGTTGATTAGTTCGGCGCGGCTCTTCGATTCGAACAGGCTGCGTTGCGCTTCGGCGGTCTCGGTGCTCACCTCAACCTCACTTCCACAGGCCGACTCAGAGGCCGGCTTGTCTGTTACGCCAAGATCGGGAACTGGCGGCGGCGAGAACCTCAGTAACCCTTACGGTGACTGCCTGCGGTGCGTGTGGATGCACTCACGAAGCATTTCGAGGGCATTTCGGGGAACTCACCGAACCTTCGGGCTAGAACTGCTTACCGAAGGCAGTGCTCAGCCTAACCGGCTTTGGGGTGGGCCACAACCTGCACCGATGTCAAGCTGAGGCTTCAGGCGCCCAGTAGCTCCCCCATAAGCAGGTGACCAGGAACCACCGGCGCCGCTGCTGCGGCAGCCTCGGTGTAATAACCACCAGGTCCTTCTAACTGCCCATCTACTAGCAAGTAAGGCACCGGCTCGGCGGAATGGGTGCGCGTCTCTAGTGGGGTGGCGTGATCGGGCAGCAACAGCAGCCGCCACGGACCCAGCTCCTCAAGGCCTGCCACCAAGTCGGTGAGGATCCTTCGATCCCAGTTCTCCAGACTTCGCACCTTTTCGGCCACGTCGCCGGCGTGACCGGCCTCGTCGCTGGCCTCCACATGGATGACGAACAGGTCGGCGCCGGCTGCCAGGCCAGCTAAGGCGGCGTCACGCTTGCCCTCGTAGTTGGTGTCGTACCAGGCCGTAGCGCCGGGCACCGTCACTACTTCCATTCCGGTCAGAACGCCCAGGCCGCGCACCAGGTCGACCGCGCTGACTAGCCCGGCCGTTTTGCCGTAACGCTCGGCGAAGGAGGGCATCTGGGGGAACTTGCCCTGGCCCCAGAACCACACCTGCGTGGCCGCAACGTCGAAGCGGGCCAGCACCCCGCGGGAAGCATCCATGAGTTCCAGCAGCTTGGGGGCCGCCGGGCCTGTGGGCAGCACCGCTGGCTGGCCGGTGAGGTCATGGGGTGGCACACAGTCGGCCTCAGCCCAATCGGCGGGTGCCACCATGATGTGTCGATATTGCACACCGGCATGAAACACCACCTCGCCACCTAGATGGTGCTGCAGGGCGGCGACAACCTGGGAGGCGACCTCGGTGGAGGGATGCCCGCCGGCGAAGTCCACCATGGTGCCATCGGGTGCCACCGTTGCGAGGTTGCAACGGTACGCCACCTCGTCCGGGGCGAGTTGCAAACCCATAGCGGCGGCCTCGATCGCCGCCCGGCCACTGTGATATAGCGCCGGGTTGTAACCCAGGATCGACATGTTGCCCACATCGCTGCCCGCCGGCAGACCTTCGGGGATCACTCTGGCACGCCCCACCGTGCCCCGGGCGGCCAGGCCGGCCAGCGTGGGCATCTCCGCCACCTCCAGGGGGGTGCGCCCTCCCAGCGCCGCCACAGGCTCATCGGCACAGCCGTCGGGCACACAGACCACGTACTTCACCACCACCTCCGAGGTAACTCGGCTAACCGTCGCCGCCGGTGCGGGCATGGGCAGCCACGAAACGCTTTACCGCCGCCAGATCGTTAGCCAAATCGTGGCAACGCTCGGGCCGCTCTGCTAGGTCGGCGAGGCGCTCTGGCAGCTCGGGGCGGCGCCCGCAGGCCTGGGCCACCGCGTCGGGGAACTTCGCCGGATGCGCCGTGGACAGCACCACCAGCGGCACGTCCCGGTCGCGTCGACAAACTGTGCCAGCCCCCACGCCGACGGCCGTGTGCGGGTCGATCAGCTGGCCGGTGCGCCGGTAGGTGTCGGCGATTATCGCCAGCGTCTGGTCCTCGTCTACCCGGGCTCCCGACCACAGGGGGTAAAGCCCCGAAACCCTTCCGACCCCCAACTCGGCGGTACCGGTGGCGCGCAGGCCCTCTAGGAGCGAGGCGGTGGCGGCACCGTCGGCGTCGAGTAGCTCAAACAGCAGCCGCTCCAGATTGGACGACACTTGGATGTCCATGCTGGGCGACATAGTGGGGATCACCTGGCGGATCTCTAGCCGTCCGCTGGCCAAGAAGCGAGCCAGAATGTCGTTGCGGTTGCTGCCGACTACCAACTGAGCCACCTCCAGGCCCATGCGGTGCGCCGCATAACCCGCATAGACGTTGCCGAAGTTGCCGCTGGGCACGGCGAAGGAGACAGGCCCCGGGCTGCCACCTGGGCCGCTGAGAGCCCGGGCAGCCACTACGTAGTAGACGATCTGTGCCATGATCCTGGCGAAGTTGATGGAGTTGACCGCAGCCAACCGGTGCTGGCGGCGGAACGTCTCGTCGGCGAACATGGCTTTTACCAAGTCCTGGCAGTCATCGAAGCTGCCTTCGATGGCGATGTTATGCACGTTGGCCGAAGGCACCGTGGTCATCTGGCGGCGCTGCACCTCGCTGACTCGGCCCCGCGGGTGCAGTACGAATATGTCCAGCGCCTCGCGGTCACGGCAGGCCTCGATGGCAGCCGAGCCCGTGTCCCCGGAGGTTGCCCCCACGATGGTGACTCGTTCCCCGCGCCGGGCCAGTTCGTGATCGAACAAGCGGCCCACTAGCTGCAAGGCAATGTCCTTGAACGCCAGGGTGGGGCCGTGGAACAGCTCCATGAGCCAGAGATCCTGAGCTTCGTCGAGCGGGACGAGGGGAGCCACTTCGGGGTGATCGAACGTGCTGTAAGCCTCGGCGGTCAGAGCCTGGAACTCCTCCCTGGCAATCTCACCCGCCACAAACGGCCACATGACCTCGGCGGCTGTGGCGGCGTAACCGCGCTGAGGTGTGGGACTGTGCTGGGCACCGGGGCTCCGGGCCAGAGTTGGCCAGCTACTGGGAACGTAAAGGCCCCCGTCTGTTGCCAAGCCAGTAAGGAGCACATCGGCGAAGGCCAGTTCGGGGGCTTGGCCGCGGGTGGAGATGTAGCGCAGGCTCATTCGTCGGCGATGACCCGCAGCACGCTGCCTACCTGGCGGACGGCGTCGAGTTGGCGCAGTTCTTGGATCGTCGCTCTCATGTTGCGCTCGCAGGCCACGTGCGTGATGAAAATGATGCGGGCCTGGGCACCTAAGCCTTCCTGCTCCATGGAACGGATCGACACGCCGTGGCGGCCAAAAACGCCAGCCACCGCTGCCAGCACGCCGGGCTGGTCGGTCACCTCGAGGGTGAGGTAGTAAGCAGTGCGCAACTCGCCGATGGGGTGGATGCGGGCCGGGCTAACAGAAGTCGGGCTGACGGACGGCGAGCCAGTAGAGACTCTCCGGTGGAGGTTCATCGCCGCATCGATGAGGTCGCCGAGGACAGCTGAAGCCGTGGGGCGGCCGCCGGCGCCGCGACCATAGAGCATCAACTCCCCACAGGCGTCGCCCTCCACAAACACGGCGTTGAAGCTGTCGCGCACTGAGGCCAGCGGATGATCCTCCCGCACCATGGCCGGGTGCACCCGCACCGCAATCGCCCCACATGTACCATCTGCCCCACCTGTCCCGTCGTCGACGCGCTCGGCGATGGCGAGAAGCTTGATGACGTGGCCCAGACGACCGGCAAAGGCAATGTCATTGGGGCTGAGGGTGCTGATGCCCTCACAATGAACATCGGCTGCGGTGACATCAGCACCGAAGACAATGCCGGCCATAATGGCGGCCTTAGCCGCGGCGTCGTACCCCTCCACGTCGGCACGAGGATCGGCCTCGGCGTACCCCAGGGCTTGCGCCTCAGTCAGGGCGTCGAGGTAGCTACACCCGTCGGAGGTCATGCGGCTGAGGATGTAGTTGGTAGTTCCGTTGACGATGCCCATGATGCGGCGCACCGACTCGCCGGCCAGGGATTCCCGCAGCGCCCGCACCAACGGAATGGCGCCACCTACCGCTGCCTCAAACAGCAGGTCCACTCCCCCATCGCGGGCGGCGGCGAAAAGCTCCGCGCCGTGGTCGGCTAGGACTTGCTTGTTGGCGGTCACCACCGGCTTGCCGTCCGCCAGCGCCGCCAGCAGCAACCGTCGAGCGGGGTCGGTACCGCCGATGAGTTCCACCACCACGTCTGTGGCGGGGTGGCTCACCACCGCAGCTGCCTCGCCGGTCAGCAGGTCGGCGGGAATACCGGAGCGGGGCCGATCTGGCGAGCGCACCGCCACGGCCACCGGCACCAGGTCCACGCCGCAGCGGGCGGCGATGTCAGCCCGCCGCTCGGCCAGCAACCCCACGAGCGCGGCGCCAACAGTACCGCCGCCCAAAATGCCGACACCGACACGGACAGCACCGTCGGCAGCAGCCACAGAGCGGCCGCCAGGCGCGACGCTGGATGCAAGCTCAGCGGAAGAATCCATCCCTCTCACGCTACCGTCGAGCCCGCCGGAGGCCAGCTAGAAAGTTACCTCAACAGCCGAGCAGTGTCTTTTTCGGCCAGTTTGCGGGGTCGTTGTGTGTAGGCTAGTTTGTGGTGGGACGATTCGGCGGCGTAACCCGCCTAGCGATCATTCTGAGCTGTCGGAGGGAATCAACACAATGGCTAAATCACCGAAACTCGTTTCGCTGTCTCTAAATGGTTCAAGGGTTGTCCGCAGGCGGGTGTCGTTGCTGGTTAGCTTGCTGGCGGTTTTGGCGCTTGCCGCCCCGGCGACGGCTCAAGCACAAACCCCCCCCCCCTATCGTCACGATTGATGTATCAGATGTAAGCGTCAGTGAAGGCGACGCTGGCTCTACCAGCATGGTTTTCAGTGTCAGCCTCAGCGACTCACCCACTCACAAGGTCAGAGTAAGTGTCAGAACAGCAGGGCGCGGCAAGAACGGCGGCACAGCCAGGGGAGGCGCCCAGGCTAGTGCTAAGCGGGACTTCCAATCCATCAAAAGCAGCCTCCGCTTCGAAGCAGGCGCCACAGGAGCCGCTCTCACCCAAACCGTCACAGTCAACGTTCTCGGCGACCTAAACGTAGAACCCGACGAAACGTTCACCCTACGAGTGACCAAACTAGTCACCCAGGACACTCGGGTTGGTTTCGCGGGCGGAGGTGCCAGAGTTGAAGCCACGGGCACCATCCTCAACGACGACCAGCAGCCCGGCTTCGTAGGAGCCAGCGGCGACGAAGAGTACCAGCTGCAGCAATCCCCCACACCCGACCCCGAAGAAGAGTACCAACTGCAATCTACGTCAACATCGGTGGTGGTCTCGCCGTCCACGCTTAGCCTCAGCGAAGGTGGCGGCGGCCGTTACACCATACAACTCGCCGGAGCGGAACCAACCGGAACAGTTACTGTCAACATACTGTCAGACATGGGTGGCGAAGCTGAGAAGAAAGCGAGCTGGACTTTCAATCCTGGTGAGGGTTGGGACAACCCGGTACCAATCACAGTGTGGGGCCTCGTGGACGACGAAAATGAGGGAGTCTCCTATAACATCACCCACACAGTGTCAGCAGCCGGCACGAACTTCGCTTCCGCCACAGCCGGCAGCGTCGCAGTGACAGTAGTTGACACCACAGCAACCCTGACACTCGCAACTGATCCCGCGACAGTGGCCGAAGGGGCAGACATCAGCCTCGCCATAACCTCAGACGTTGCCCTAGTCGGTGTCCTGCCAGTCGAGCTAACCCTCGCTGCGCGCAGCTCAAGCAGCTTCACAGCAGCTGACATCCCCGGCGCTTTGAAACAAATATACATGGCCGACTTCGGCGCTACAGGCGGCACAACCGGAACGGTCACAATCCCCACCAGCCGCGACACCGCCACCAGCGAAGGCGCCGAAGCTTACAGCATCACCCTCACCGAAGCCAAAACACACCCCAGCGGCTCGCTAACAAACAACGGCTACAAACTCGGCACCGACACCACAGCCAACGGAACCCTCAACGACGCCGCATCAGGAACAACGACTACGACAACTCAACCCAAAGGCGTGACCGTCACACCGACGACACTCACCGTACCCGAAGGCAAAACAGCCTTCTACTCCATAGTGCTAAATGCGGCGCCTACTGGCTCTAACACAGATGTACTGGTCACGTACTCGATTACCCAAAACGACGATGCGGCCTTCACTGGAGGCTCCATGAGGTTCACGACGAGTAACTGGAACGTACCACGATACGTGCGTGTCTGGACGCTTGAAGACGATGACCAAAATAACGATTCCCTGACCTTTACCCACTCTATTAGTGGGGGCGGTTACAACCCAGTCTCAACCAGCGTTTCCAATGTCTCCATAACAATCGACGACAACGACGACTAGCCCATCGGATTGACATAAGACGCCGGGGGACGAACCCGAGCAACGCCGGAGCGTGGACTTTGGCCCAGTCGGCCAACTGGTCACCCCCGTTCTTTAACTCTTCGTAGACAAGGTCGGTCGAGGCAAGGTTGCCTGACTTGGCCTGATCCTCAAGCCAAGTCCAGAACGCCGGTACGAGATCGAAGCCGTAGTATCTGTTCTTGGCTTCTATGAATACGTTGGCATCAAGCAGGTAGAGCACTAAGGGCTCCCAGAGATGCTCGGAGCTTAGGTAGATTGGCAGGCTTCACGCCGAGCAGGCGCGAAGCATCTCGAATCAACGTCTCCGAGGCTGCGACGCTTTCGAGGATGGCTTCAGTAAACCGGAGGCTGTTGCGAATTGGGACAGTCCTGTAATAGTTGCCCCCACTAGATTTTGACTCTCTCTGCTTGGTCCACTTCGATTTTTCTTCCTCATAGATCTGGAAAAATCGCTCGCGGCTGATAGCGTCATGGGACCAAAGTTGTCTCGCAACCATGGCAGTCGAGACACAAAACTCCTTAGCGACTTTCTTGAGCCACTCACTTTCGCCCAAGTTCGGCTCATCACAAAGATGGGCGAGCCGATCCCACGGCAGAAGAACTTCTCCGGCTACTGCATTGCAGTAAGCCTCAATGTTCTGAAAGTCTCTGTCCGGGATGGTTGGCTCGGCGTCAGAGATGCCGCTCTGGCCAATCCAGATGTGAGCCAGCTCGTGAGCGAGAGTGAAGTTCTGAGCAGTCGGACTATCCGCGTTGTTAATGAAGATCACCGGAGCCATGGGGTCAGTAATCGAGAAACCGCGAAACTCATCCACGCTAAGCGGACGATTGGTCGCCTGGCCGACAACTCCATTTCTCATCACTAGGACACCGAGCCCCTCGACTTGCCGCACGAACGCCCTCAGAAAGTCGTCACGCGGTTGGGCCACTCGAACTTTGGAGTCGAAATCAAGGTTCTGCCGGATGTCGGCCGCTACTTCATCGACCGGCGTTTGGGCATCGAATCGGCCCACGAACGGTAAGGGTTGCTCATCGTTGCCAAGCCTGAAATCCCGATACCAATCTTGATGCCTCTGAACATCGGCGATTACGTCGAGGAGGTCGACCGACGGCTTGAGGGTGGCTCCAGCTGGTCTACGGCGGAAGTCGGGAAGCGGCAAGTCGTCTGCCGGCGGCTCGGAGACAAATAGGTACCCGAACGGCACACGCAGACGCTTCGCCAGCTTCTGGGCCTGCACAAACGTAGGCGAGGCCGAACCTTCCAGCCAACTCTCTACCGTCGGGACCTTCTGTTTTAGCGACTTGCTCAGCGCCTCGGGATTAACATCGGCGCGGGCCGCCGCCCAGCGCAGCATCACGGGGTTGACATGGGCAGTCGCCATGCCGCGCCAGGTTAGTTCTAGGCCCTGACAAGCTGACGACGGGGTTATAGGTCTAAGCGGAGGAGATCCTCGTATGTCTCGCGGCGGATGACGGGACGAGCCTCGCCGTTTCGCACGAAGACCACTGCGGGGCGGGGGACTTTGTTGTAGTTGGAGGCCATGGCGTAGCCGTAAGCGCCAGCCACGGGGATGCCCAGCAGGTCGCCCACCGCCAGATCATGGGGCACCCAGCCGTCAGCTACCAAAATGTCGCCGGACTCGCAGTGCTTGCCGACCACGCTGACAGCTCGGGGACGCTCAGCAGCAGCGGCGCGGGGTAGGAACACTTCGTAGCCGCTGCCGTAGAGCACCGGGCGCGGGTTGTCGCTCATGCCGCCGTCGACAGCCACATAAGTGCGGATGCCCGGCAACTCCTTGACGGTACCCACGGTGTAAAGGGCGATAGCGGCAGAAGCCACAATACAGCGACCGGGCTCGACGCTGAGGCGGGCCGTCACCCCGGCGGTTGCCGCTGCCTCCAGCACGGCTTCACCCCAGGCGGTTATAGACGGCGCCTCCTCATCAGCCACATAGGCCACCCCCAAGCCGCCGCCCACCGACAGCTCCGCCAAACCCAGCGGGTTGGCGAAACCAGCGAGGGTGGCCACAGCCTGGCGGAACGAATCCAGCCGGAACACCTGGCTGCCGATATGGGCGTGGATGCCCACCAGATCTACCGAGTCGGCGCGGCGAGCGCGGCCCACCGCCTCAGCCGCAGCTCCCGTGGAGACCGTGAAACCAAACTTGGAGTCGTCACGGCCCGTAGCTAGGTAGACGTGGGTGTGCGCTTCCACGCCGGGCGTCACCCGCAACAGCACCGCTGGACAGCAACCAGCCTCGGCCGCTAAGGCGTCGAGGCGGTCCAGCTCGTCGAAGCTGTCCACCACGATGCGGCCCACCCCAGCCTCAATAGCGGTGGCCAGCTCTTCGGACGACTTGTTGTTTCCGTGCATCACCAGCCGCTTAGGCGGGAAGCCGGCAGTCAGAGCCAAATGCAACTCGCCTCCTGTAGCCACGTCGAGGTGGAGGCCCTCAGAGTGCACCAGTTCCACCATGGCGCGGCAGAGGAAAGCCTTAGCGGCATAGATCACAGCACCGTCGCCGAAAACCTCCCGGGCCTCGCCACAGCGCGTCCGCAGTTGCTCCTCGTCGTAGACGATTAGCGGCGTGCCAAACTCGTCGGCTAGCGCCAGGAGGTCACAGCCGGCCAGCAATAGGCGGCCGTCAGAGCCGACGGATGCACCGTCGGGTAGTAGCTCAAAGGGGAGAGGCTCGGCCATGGCGTGCTCGTTTTAGGTCTCGTCTGTGGCGGCGTCGGGTTGGAGCGTTTCCATGCGCTCGGGAGCGCTGACACCCAGGAGATCTAGAGCGATTACTAGACCGATGCGGGTCGCTTCCACGAGCCAGAGCCGGGCAGCGACCAGCTCGGGGGCCAAGTCGCTGCGCAGCACCGGGCAGTCGTGGTAGAAGCCGTGGAAGGCGCCGGCCAGTTGGCGCACCCAGCTAGTCAGCTTGTGGGGCGCCCGATCCGCCGCCGCTTCGGCCAGCACGTCGCCAAGGGCGTGGAGGGTGCGCAGAACCTCCAGCTCGCGGGGATCGCAGAGAACAGCCAAAACCACCTCGTCCAGGGGCGGCCGGGTGATGCCCCGCTCGGCGGCAGTGGCCGCCAGCGAGCAGACCCGGGCGTGGGCGTACTGCACGTAGAAAACCGGGTTCTCCATGGACTGCGCCGCTACTACATCCAAGTCGATGGTCTGGCGGCTGGCGAGGGACTGCAGCAGGAACGTCATCCTGGCAGCGTCGGGGCCCACCAGGTCTACAAGATCGTCAAGCAGCACCAGGTTTCCAGCCCTTTTGGAGATCTTGGCCTCCTCGCCGGCGCGCACCACCGTCACTAGCTGCCCCAGCACCACCTCTAGCTGCTGGCGGCTGTGGCCCAGGGCACATACGCCAGCCGTCAGGCGCTCTACGTAGCCGTGATGGTCGGCCCCCCAGATGTCGATGAGCAAGTCGAAGCCGCGGGCTAACTTGTCGGCGTGGTAAGAAATGTCGGGCAACAGGTAGGTGGGCTCGCTGTCGGAGCGCACTAACACCCTGTCCTTTTCGTCGCCGCTGTCGCTGCTACGCAACCAGACCGCTCCTTCGGCCCGGTAAGCAGCCCCCGAAGCCTCCAAAGTCTCCAGGGTCGCCTGGACGGCTCCAGAGCGGACCAGAGCACGTTCGCTAAACCAAGTATCGAAACGCACCCCCAGCCTTTCCAGGCTTTCGGCCACGTCACGGCGGGCGCGGTCGTAACCCCACTCCAGCGGGTCGGCGTCGGCGGGCATTTCGGCCGCCCATTCCAAGACGTAGCCACCGAAGTAGCCGTCAGCGGGGGGCTCGGTGCCCTGTTTGCGGGCTGTTAGGGACTCAGCGAAGGCGAACATCTGGCGGCCGCGGTCGTTGAGGTAGTACTCCCTGTGCGGGGCGTAGCCACAGCGGGCCAGGATGTTACAGAGGCTGTCGCCGAAGACGGCCCACCGCCCGCCGCCCACGTGCAACGGCCCGGTTGGGTTGGCGCTCACGAACTCCACGTTCACCCTCAGACCGGCGCCGGCATCGCTGCGGGCGTAGCCGTCGACACCCTCGGCGATCACCTGGCGCAGCACGTCGTGGAGCCATCCGTGGTCTAAGAAGAAGTTCACGAAGCCCGGTCCCGCCACTTTCACGGCCTGAACGTGGGCGGGCGGAGCGGCGGCGATGTGCTCGGCGAGCTGCCCGGCCAACTCACGGGAACTGCGCCCGGTCGCCTTGGCGCACACCAGCGCCACGTTGGAAGACCAGTCACCATGCTCGGCGCGGGCGGGGCGGCCGATCTCGATGGTGGCTGGTAGTGGCTCAACGCCAGTCTCGGCTAGCGCGCCGGCTAGGGCAGCTATCAGGTGCTTGCGGATCATGATGCAAATCCCCTCGAACGCCTGGGGCGTCCGGCGATCTGCCGGACTGCTGCCTTGTCCCTCCGATGCGGGGGCCCTCCGATACGGGCAGTTGCCCTTCGGCGGGGCTGCCGCCAGTGGCAGCCGACCGTCCAGATAGGACACTCAGGCTACCGGCGCCGCGGCGGTGTCAGCGGCGTTAGCCTGCAAGGTTGGCCCTCGTCACCGCCCAAAATGCTTCGACGACAGGTTCCCCGGCGTCAGCGGCGTTAGCCTGCGAGGCTGGCCCTCGTAGCTCAGGGGATAGAGCAGCGGCCTCCGGAGCCGTGCGCGCAGGTTCGAATCCTGCCGAGGGCGCGCGGTCTGTGTTGTGACTGTCCACTCGACTGTGATGCGGGTGCGCGTAGGTTCGAATCCTGCCGAGGGCGCGGCGGCGCAATCCCAAGCCGCGTCCATACAAGCCAGCCGGTGCTCGCCCTAACCGGGGCGGGCAGCGCACGAGGCGAAACTTACGGGCTTTGCGAGACCTGACTGTACTATCGCTAGCTGTACTATCGACTGCGATGAGCCAGACCAAGACCTCCACCACAACCGCTAACCCGCCGGCAGCACCGCCCGTCAAGGCGCCCCGCTGGACCTTCCAATGGAAGGAACTCTACGAGGAGGTCATCACGAGCGGGCTGTGCACCGGCTGCGCTGGCTGCGTGATCGCCTGCCCGCATGATGTCATCGGCTACCGCCACGAACCCGGCCAGTACTACCCGTTTCACCTGGAGGAGGAGCTGGGGCTGGAGGATTGCGTCCACGGCGTGAAGGGCTGCACTTCCTGCACTCGGGCCTGCCCTCGCTTCCGAGCCTGGGAGCCCGAGGCGGACAAACACCTCTTCGGGCGCCAGCGCAACGACGACGAACTCTCCGGTGTTTACAAAGACATCATCCTCACCCGCGCCAGCGACGACTTCGTCTACGAGGTGGGTCAGGACGGAGGGTTGGTGTCGGCCATTTTGATCTGGTGCTTGGAGAACGGCATCATCGACGGCGCTCTGGTGTCGCAGCTAGAGGGCGAGGCGGCCGGCTGGAAGGCGGTGCCCGCGGTAGCCACCAGCCGGGAGGAGGTGCTTTCTGGCGCTGGCAGCCGTTACACCTACTCGGCCAACACCATGGCCTACCCCGAAGCTATAGAGGCCGGGCTCAGCCAGCTGGCGCTGGTGGGTATGAGTTGCCAGACCTCAATCGGGCCGGTCATGTGGCACCGCAAGGTGGGCAAGGTGGGCCGGCCGATCAAGCTGAACATCGGCCTGCTGTGCTCTAAGAGCTTCGACGATTCGATGTTCGACGAGCTGTTTTGGATTAAGTACGGGCTGCGCAAAGAAGACATCAAGAAGATGAACATTAAGGGTGTCTTCCAGGTGTGGATGCACAACGGGGACTATCACGAGATCAACCTGAAAGAGTGCCACGCTTGGACCAGAGAAGGCTGCCTGCACTGCCCCGACTTCGCCGCCGAGCACGCTGATATCTCCACCGGCGGAATCGGCGACGCCAGCGACTGGACCCTAACGGTGATACGCACTCCACTGGGGCGGGAAATCATCGTGCGGATGCTGCAAGAGGGCGTAATCGAGGGACGCCCCGGTGACTCCGACCCGGGCGCCATAGCCCTAATGCACAAACTCTCGGCCAAGAGCCGCCAGCGTTGGCCATCCTGGGCTGCGCCCGAAGCACGAGTAGGTTTGCCAGCCCGAGGCTGAGGGCTTAGACCAGCTAGCTGCGGGTGTGGATGACCCGGCAGTCGGCGAAGATGGCCCTGAGCTGGGTCGCAGTTGATTCCGGGTCAACGTTGCTGATCTTGTCGGGGTCGTCTTTCACCTCGTCGTCGAGGTTTTTGAAGTCCTCGAAGCTGACTTCGGTAATGAGCCGCTCCCAGGCGCAGCCGCAGTAGCGAGGAGCCACCGGGCTGATGGCAGCGTCGTCCAGAGCGGCCCGCTTGCAGCCATCGATGAAGTTTGTTTCGACGGTGTTGTCGTAGGAGGTCGGCGTGCCTTCGTCGACGCAGGCCGCCAACAGCAGGAGCGCCGCAGCACACAAGACAAGCAGCACTAATTTCGGCCCACGCTCGCCTCGAGCTGAACGATCCATGTCCGGCGCAGGTTACCCGGCCAGTTGGCGAGCCCGGTCGAAGACGGCGTCTAGCATGTCCTCGGTCAGCCGGCCGGTGAAGGTGTTCTGCTGGCTTACGTGATAGCAGCACAGCAGAATGCGCCCGCCGGGCAGCGGCACCTCTAGCCCGTGAGCGAAACGTGGCCTGGGCCTTAGGTTCCAGTGACGCGCCACCGCACCACAGGCCAGGCTGCCCAGTGCTACCACTACCTGCACGCTCGTCAACGCCGCTAACTCGGCCTCGAAGAAACCACGACATGTGGCGAACTCCTCAGCGGTGGGCTTGTTGGCGGGCGGAGCGCACTTGACCGGCGAGGTGACCCAAGCGCCGCTGAGTGCCAGCCCGTCGTCGGCCCCGATGGCCTGCGGCTGGTTAGCGAAACCCGCTCGCCACAGCGCCCGGTAGAGCCACTCGCCAGAGCGGTCGCCGGTGAACATGCGCCCGGTGCGATTAGCCCCGTGAGCAGCAGGCGCCAAACCCACCACAAGCAGCCGGGCCGAGGGATCGCCGAAGCCCGGAACTGGCCGACCCCAGTAGTTCTCCCCGGCAAACGCCGCCCGCTTAGTACGAGCTACCTCCTCCCGCCAAGCCACCAGCCGAGGGCACGCCCGACAGGCCACCACCTCGGTCCCGAGCGCATCCAGGTGCCCCGCTTGCCTCGCTGCCGGCCACGGCACACCGTCGGAAGCCTCTGGACGATCGGTTTCGCCCCCGGCGAAGTTCCCAGAACCCATAAACCGAACGCTAACCCGATGGGTCTACCTCGGAGGGCCTTGAGCTGTTTCTCGGCCGGCCGCGTCTTGCTTGTCCCGTGACCTAACCCGATGGATCCCCTAGGGGGGGTTTGTGGGGGTGGTGTGGGGGGTGCGTCTTGCTTGTCCCGTGACCTAACCCGATGGATCTACCCCGGAGGGCCTTACCGCCCTGCTTGTCAGGTGGTAGATATGTTTGGATTGACCGCCGCTGGGCAACCAGCTGGGCGTGATTCGTTTCAGCGCCGCAGGGCTTAAATCTCCGGCACCTCGGCTGCCGCATTCTGGTAACCGCTCGATATGGACCATATCAGCGTCGCAAGACCCATCTCCCCGCTGCCGCAGTAACCGGCCCTAACATCCGACAAAGGCACCATTGCACCGTCGCTCGGTCGGTCGCAAGGCTTCTCCCCGACTTAGCAGTAACCGCCCTCGAGCGGCCTGTGCCGTGGGTTTGGGTCAGAGTCGTAGGGGCGGGTTCACGGTCAGGGGTTTGCTAGGTCGTTGTGTCGTACTGACGCCACTGCAGATAGTTGTCGTAGAGGCGGGTTCACGGTCAGGGGTTTGCTAGCGCTGGTGATGTTGATTTTCCCCGCTAGCTCGTGGGTGCAGGCAGTCCAAGCACCGCGCCGTGCGGGTGGCGTGTTGTTGTGTTGGTCGGGGTGTTGGAGCGTGAACCTGCCGTCGGCATCCCGGACTACTTCGGCGCCTCTGGTGTGAACCAAATGATGATGGCAGTAGCTGCACAGCAGGCAGAGGTTGTCGAGGTCGGTTGTGCCTCCGTGCTCCCAGTGGGTGATGTGGTGTGCTTGGCACCAGTTAGCCGAAGCCCCGCAACCCACGCAACCCTTATCCCGCACAGCCAACACCGCCCGCTGACGGCTAGAAGCATGGCGTCTCCCCCGGCCGAGCCACAAAGGCTCGCTCTTACCCTTAAACACAGCCGGCAAGATTCTCGCGTCACACGCCAAACCGAGAAGCTCCTCAACCGACAGCGGGGTGCCATCAGAGAGGCGGGCGTCACGTAGTTGGCCCGCAATGGTGTCGTAGTCGGCGACCACCAACAGGTCCACACCCTGGACTGTGCCCGCAGACCTACCAGCCTTGCCGGTTCCGCCGCTGTTGGTGACGAGCTGTTCGAGAGCGTCAGCCATGCGCTGACCCGAAGAAAGCCGACGTTTAGCATCCTCAGCGTGGAACAGCCGGTTAGCTGTAGCAGTGAGAGCGGTCTCGATGCGACTACCAGCCACCGGATCGAGCCGGCCCATTAGGGAGAACATCCCATCGGGTTCCTGTTTGATGTTCAAATAGCGCCGCTCCCGCTGACGCGCCCGCCGCTCCCCAAGATCACCCCGAGTCTGCTCGTTCACAAAATCGCGGACAGTGCGGGCGAACCGATCCTCGGACTCCCGGCCCGCAGCATCCAACAACCCAGCCTCACCACCCGGATCACCAGACGGGGTTTGTTCCATAGCTTCGGCGATCATCTTCGCCTGCTTCGCAGTGATAGCCCCAGAACGCAAAGCCTCAGCAGTCCCAGGAGCGCGGCCCAACTGCTCGGCCAACTTCACGTCCTGCTTAGCCCGACCGCGTGACTGCCTCAAACCGTCACGCAGCACATCAACCGCATGCCCCTCACCCCGACGGCGGGCCAACTCGGCGACCATCTCAGCCTTCACCGCAGCCAAACGAGACTCACACCTACCCACCAACACCAACCGAGCCTCCAACTCCCCATCAGCCAAACCCCCAACCAACAAATCCGAGGAAAACAAACCAACCAAACCCTCAACATCAAACCCCGCGCCAAGACCGGACACGCCAGCCGCCCTAGAGGACCCAGTAGCGGCACCGGAGGCCCCACTAGCAGAGGTGCCATTGCGCCTTGTTAGCGTGGCGGGGCCGGCTAGGGCTATGAATGCACCAGAGGCCCCACCAGCAGAAGTGCCATTGCGCCCAACAACAGATCCTCGGTCAGCGGACCCAACAACGGCGGCAGCGGACCCGGCAGCACCGACGGCGCCGGCAGCCCCAACAGCGACGACCGCAGACTCATCAGCAGACCCATCACCGGCGGCAGCGGACCCGGCAGCACCGACGGCGCCGGCAGCCCCATCAGCGACGCCAACAGACCCAAAGACAGCAGCGCCGGCGGCCCCAACAGCAGCACCATCGGCCCCAATAGCGGTGGTGCCGTTATGCCCAGCAGCACCCCCGCCAGCGCGCCCAGCAGCAGCACCCCCGCCAGCGCGCCCAGCAGCAGCGCCATCGGCTCCAGCAATCCCAGCAGCAGCGCCATCGGCTCCAGCAATCCCAGCAGCAGCGTCGTTCAGCTCGGCAGCGCCGTCGGGCTCAGCAGCAACCCCAACAGCCGGGTCGTCGAACAGAGTCGCAATAGTCATCAGACACCCCCTCAAAACAGTGTGCACCGTTGGCTTTCGGTCGGCGGAGCCGACAAGCCGGTCAAACAAACACCAACCCCGCAACACCAGAGCCAGCGACCGGTACAAGTAAGTTTAGCTAATCAAACCAAAACCACAACCTCTGTACGTGTTAAAGCAAGAAATAAATCTAACCTTACCTAAGCGGAGTCACCAGTGGCCGGAGCCCGACCGTGCCCCTAGCCCTGCTGGGATAAAGCCGCCGGAGCCAAGGCACACGACAAGGATCAGTCTCTCCTCAGCCGCGCCGCGCTCGGCGGAACGCTTCAGTGCCCTGGGAGATGTTGCAACCGCCGGATCGGATAACTCACCGTTCCATGACTGTCAGACCCCTGTGGCTATCATCGCCGCATGGAGCCAGACACCGTCGCGGTAGTGCCTCTACCCCCCGATGACGAAGACGAGGCGCTACGTCAAATCCTCGACGAGGGCGTTGTACAAGGGGACGCTGCGCATTGGCTCCCGCGCCTACCGGCAGAGTCGGTGGACTTATTTTTCACGTCGCCGCCGTATGCCGACGCGCGCTCGTACTCGAGGATCCACCCCGACAACTACGTCGAATGGTTCCTACCCTTCTCATCAGCAATACTCGAAGCAACAAGCCAAACCGGATCGTTGGTGCTGAATATCAAGAACCGGGTGGCTAATTCAGGAGAACTAAAGGGTCAACGCCACCCGTACGTATACGAATTAGTGCTAGCCATGCAGCGAATGGGTTGGCGTTGGATCGAGACTTACATCTGGAGCAAGCCGAATGCCATCCCTGGCCGGTTCGGGCCGCGAACCAAGGACAGCTTCGAGTACGTTTACCACTTCGCCAAGGGCCCCAAGCCGTATTTCGACCTCGATGCTGTGCGGGTCCCCTACAAAACAGATCACGCGGAGATCTCCAGGCGACTCGGGGATTCCAACGGTCGCAAGAACACGGCTGCGGGGTTCGGCCGGGATCGGACTAAGACCTACAGTTGTGGTGGCGCCGATCCAGGAAACGTCATTCCCGTCAGCCAGAGCTACAACCAACACCATGGTCCGGCGGGACGCCACACCGCCGTTATGCCCGAGGGCCTCGCGGAATTCTTTGTGCAAGTGGCCTGCCCCGCAGGCGGAGTCGTTGTGGATCCGTTCGCAGGATCAGGTACGACAATGGTCGTAGCGCGTCGCCACGGACGTCGAGCCGGCGGTATCGAAATACTCGAGGAGTACGTATCCGTGGCGGCTGAACGGCTCGCCGAAGACCTCGTCCAAGCGGAGTTAGGACTACTCCGTGGCTCTATCTGACTCGGAGCGCAGTTCTCTAGTCGGCGCGGGTACGACTCCTGAACCCGTCTTTCGTCGCCAAGCGGTGACTATCGCTCTCAGCAAATCGGGCTCTGACCTCAACGAAGCCCGCGGACTACTAGCTAAAGGATTCGCAAACGTCACACAGCCCTCGTTCCACTACATCCCTCGAGGCGAATCTATGGCCAGCGAGGAGGATTTCAGCACTGCGTACGCCGACCTGGCCGCCAGCACAAACAACTTTCGCGACGTCGATCGCCAAACGCTCGCTCATGCACTGACATCGAATCCGGCGACTCTGGCACCCTTACGAATGATCCTCGGACTAACCCATAACGAACTGGCATGGACCATGAAGCAAGTCCAGCCATTATCTAAGTCCTCCGGCGGGACACTAAAGAAATTTGAACGGAGTCACTCGCAATCGGCTGCTGCACAGACCGAAATGATCGAAACGATCGCTGCCACGGCGGTGGCGATTGTCGACAGGAGCGTCCTACAGATTCCCGCGCCGGCACTCAAGAACTTCCACTCGAAGCTGGACAAGCGGGACACCCGCGGTGGGTGGCAAACGGTTGCCGAAGAACGTGGCATTCTCGCCTGCGCAGTGATCGACGGACGTGGGTGGGCAGAACGCAACAATGCCCTGGCAGACGTTGTCATCGCTACGCACGGCCGAACCTACTCCCTCACAACGCTGCAACACCTTCTATACATTCCCGACATTGGCTCACTCCGGGGCACGGCGTCTGCCCGCCGGCTAGATGGAGTGGCCGAACGCTAGGTTGAGCGGCGATGGCTGCTGATCGGCGAACCGTCACAGTGTTGCTCGTGCGCCACGGCGCCACCGCTACTACGGGCAAGGTGTTACCGGGGCGGGCTCGGGGTCTGCATCTCTCGGCGGCGGGGCGGGCTCAGGCCGAAGCGGCAGCGGCAAAGATTGGCGCGCTCGACGACGTTCGAGCGGTCTATGCCTCGCCGCTAGAGCGGACCCAAGAGACCGCCGCCCCTATCGCAGGGGTCACCGGTCGGCGAGTCCGCACCGTGGAAGGTCTGAACGAGTGCGACTTCGGCGCCTGGACAGGCCGGAAGCTGGCCGACCTGCGCCGCCTGGCCGCTTGGCGCCAGGTGCAGAGTCTCCCCAGCGGCTTCCGTTTCCCGGACGGGGAGTCGTTCGCCGAGATGCAGGCCCGCATCTGCGGCACACTCAGCGAGCTGACCGGCCGTCACCGGGGAGGCGTCATAGTGGTCGTGTCCCACGCCGACCCCATCAAGGCAGCTGTGGCGCAGGCGGTCGGCACTCCGCTGGACTTGTTCCAGCGAATCGTTATCTCGCCGTGCTCGATTAGCGCTATCGCTTTCGGCGGTCACGGCCCCGTTGTGCTGGCCGTAAACTCCACCGGCGACGACTTGCGCACCCTGCGCCCTAGTTGACTGTCGCAGCGCTATTCACCATGTCTCCCTCCTACGAGTTCTCCGAAGTAGACGGCTTCACCTGCGGAACCGTCGGACCTAAGGGCCGGCGTGTCTTCTTCCTGCAAGTCCGGGAAGGAGACGTTGAGGCAAGCCTGAAGATGGAGAAGCAGCAGGTGGCGGCGCTGGCGAGGTTCCTGGGCGAAATGCTCGGTGACATCGAGCGCAGGCACCGTGCGGAGGCGGAACCCGATCCACTAGACGCCGACCCACTAGACGCCACCCCCGAGGAGGCCGACTTCTGTGAGCCCGACGCCGCTGACTGGACAGTCGGCACCATCGGCGCGGCCTACGAGGAAAGTAACCACCGAATCATCCTTTGGATCGAGGAACTGACCCCCGAAGATGAGGAAGAAGCTGCCTCGGCGCGCATCGCCTTGCGGCCCGGGCAAGTCGCCGGCTTCGTTCGACAAGCTGACGAGTTGGTAGCCGCGGGCCGGCCGCCGTGCCAGTACTGCGGGGCGCCTCTCAATCACGACGACGGCTTCTGCCCCTGCTGGAACTAGCCCGAGCGCGCTGTGGGCGAATCCCCCATCCGCGCCCGGGCACCTATCGCCGACGCCGACGCCGTGGAGCTGTTGCGCACGGGGGATCTGAAAGTGCTGGGGCGCTTGCCGTGGAGTTCCAACGCCACGTTTCTGGTGGACGTGTCAGCGACCGCCGAACCGGGTGCCGAAGCTGCACTGCCGGAAGCTGCGCTGCAGGCCGTCTACAAGCCCGCCCGCGGCGAGCGGCCGCTGCACGACTTCCCACCCGGGCTGCACCGCCGGGAGGTGGCGGCCTACGAGCTGTCAGTTGCTCTGGGCTGGGACTTGGTACCGCCCACGGTGGTGCGCGACGGCCCCTTGGGGGAAGGTTCACTGCAACTGTTCGTGCTCGCCGACTTCGAGCAGCACTACTTCACGTTGCGGGAAAGACCCGAGTTGCAACCCGCTCTGCGGCGTCTCTGCGCCTTCGACGTGGTCGCCAACGCCACCGATCGCAAAGGCGGGCACGTGCTGCTGGAGGGCGACGACCATATCTGGGCCATCGACAACGGCTTGTGCTTCCACGCCTACTTCAAGTTGCGCACCGTGCTGTGGGACTTCTCCGACGAACCGCTGCCGACGGAGATCCGCAGAGACCTAGCGGCGCTGTGCCGTAACGGGCCGCCGGCCGCGCTGGTGGATCTGCTAGAGCCCGAGGAGTGCGAGGCCCTAACGCTGCGCACCGAGGCGCTGCTGAGCCACGACCGCTTCCCAACCGATCCGACGGGAAGACGCTGGCCTTGGCCCCCGGTGTAGCGGGGGAGTAGCTTCGCCGGAGACGGCCCCGTGGCCACTCGGAGGGCGCTGGCGTGCGGAACTTGAAGAGCAAACTCCGCTACAGCTCAGACGATCTCCGCAGTGATGTTCTAGGCGGGGTCACCGCCGGCGTGGTAGGGCTTCCGCTGGCGCTGGCCTTCGGTGAGGGATCGGGGCTGGGGGCGGTGGCCGGGCTATATGCGGCGGTTTCGATGGGGCTGTTCGCCGCCCTCTTCGGCGGCACTCAAACGCTTGTCTCGGGCCCCACGGCGCCGATGACTGTGGCTGTGTCGGCGATCGTGGCCACGCAAGTAGAAAGCATCAGCGAGGTGTTCGCCATCGCCATCATGGCCGGCGTGCTGCAGGTGCTGCTTGGGGTGCTGCGGCTGGGCCGCTTCATCGCCTATACGCCCTATTCGGTCATCTCGGGCTTCATGTCCGGCGTCGGCATCATCATCATCTTGACGCAGACCTTGCCGTTCGGAGGGAGTGCCGTCACCGAGGGTGGGCCGCTGGGAGCGATCCGCGCCTGGCCCGATCTGATAACCAACATCCAGCTCCAGGCAGTCGTGGTTGGCGCGGTGACGCTGCTGGTGAGCATCTTCTGGCCAGTCCGCTGGCGTCGCTGGCTGCCAGCCACTCTGGCGGCCCTAATCGCCGGGACGCTGCTGGCAGTGGCCTGGTCCGGCGACACGCCGATAATCGGCGACGTTCCGCAAGGCTTCCCAGAAATTTCGCTGCCGGACTTCTCGGCCGATTTGCTGGGGCGTGCCGTGCAGCCGGCAATCACGCTGGCGCTGCTGGGATCTATCAACACGCTGCTGACCTCGTTGATGGCCGACTCGATGACCCGTACCCAGCACAACTCCGACCGGGAACTCATCGGTCAGGGCATCGGCAACGTGGCCACCGGCTTCATTGCTGGCATGCCGAGTGCCGGGATCACCGTGCTGACTGGGGCGAACATCCGGGCCGGTGCCCGCACCCGGGTCTCGGCGGTGCTGTGCGCTGGCATCCTGCTGGCCATCCTTTTGGGGTTAGGCCGATTCCTGGAGGTCATCCCGCACGCCGCGCTTGCTGCGATCTTGATGCGAATCAGCTGGGACATCATCGACTGGCGCTTCCTGACCCGCATCAGGCAGATCCATCTAGAGCACCTAGTGGTTATGGCCACCACGCTGGTGCTGACGGTGTTCGTAGATCTGCTCACCGCCGTGGCGGTTGGCTTAGTCGTGGCCGGGCTAGTGGGAGCGCGCCGCATCGAACTGGTGCAGCTGAATCGGGTGGTTTCGGTGCCGCTGTTAGACCAGACGTTCCTCTACGCCGATTCGGACATACTCAACCTAGAAGACGATGTGGACATGTTTGCGGCCCGCACCGGCATGGTGGGGCTCAAAGGCAACTTCACCGTGGCCTCCTCCCGGCGGCTAATAAAAGCCCTCAGCCAGGACATCGGCGAGCACGAGGTGGTCATCTTGGACTTCTCGGAGACTCAGTCCATGGACGACAGCGCGGCACTGGTCGTGGAGCAGATGATCGAAGTAGCCAGGGCTGAGGACACAGCCTGCATTGTGATGGGCCTGCAGGGCGCGCCAGCAGAGATGCTTTGGTCGCTCAACGTGCTGCGGCACATTCCCGCCGACCACATCGTGGAGGACCTAGACGGCGCCCGAGAGATCGCCAGGGGCCTCCTGGAGACTTAGCCGGAGGCGCCGGGTCGCCAGCCGCCGGCAGCTTGGGGTGCTAGTCGTCGAAGTTGACCTCATCGGGCACAACCACGAACTCGGGGTACGCCTCGATGCCCAACTCTCCGACATCCTGACCGATCTCCTCCACCTTGCGAGAGACCCGCAGGCCCATCGTTGCGTCGATCAGCTTCCACACGATGTAGGAGGAGGCGAACGAGAAGCCGCCGATTGCAAGAATGCCAATCAGCTGAGTACCGAAGCTGGCTCCAGAGGCTATGCAGGCGGCGAGGGTGCCCCAGATGCCGCACACCAGGTGGGCGGGGATGGCGCCCACGACATCGTCCAACTTTAGTAACTCCATACCTTTGATGGCTGCGGTGCAGAGGAAGCCTCCGATAGCGCCGATGACTAGCGCCCACCATTGGTCGGTAATGTCGGGGCCGGCGGTTATGGAGACCAGGCCCGCAATGGCGCCGTTGAGTCCTGCGATGAGATCCATGCGACCCAAGATCCGCTTGGAGACAGCCAGCGCCGCCACCACCCCGGCGGCGGCCGCTAGGCCAGTGTTGACCAGCACCACGCTCATAGCCACAGCGTCGGCGACGCTGCCTAGGGCTAGCACCGACCCGCCGTTGAAGGCGAACCAGCCCATCCAGAGGATAAATACCCCCAGGGTGACGATCAGCACGTTGGAGGGTGGTGTGGGCCTGCTAGTGCCGTCCTTGCGGAACTTACCGAGCCGAGGGCCAATGATCATCACTCCCGCCAGCGCGGCCCAGCCGCCGGTGCTGTGCACGATGGTGGAACCGGCGAAGTCCTGGAAGCCACGCTCGGCCAGCCAGCCGCCGCCCCAAGTCCAAGAGCCGACGATCGGGTAGATAAAAGCGGTGAGGATCAGGGTGAATATGAAGAACGCCCACATCTTGATGCGCTCGGCTATAGCCCCCGACACGATGGAGGCGGCGGCCGCCACGAAGACCATCTGGAAGAACCAATCCGACATCACCGCGTAGCCGTTTTCGACCACCCCGCTAAGCGCCCCCTGGTCGCCGCCTAGCAGCGCCACTTCCGCCGCCGAGGAGTCGTAAAGGAATCTAAACGCGCCGGAGGCAGCTCCTACGTCTACATACATGATGTTGTAGCCGATGAGGTAGTAGGCGATGCTCGCAACGGAGAAGACACCGATGTTCTTGAGGCAGATCATCGAAGTGTTCTTGGTACGGACCGAGCCAGACTCGAGCATGGTGAATCCGGCTGCCATCCACATCACCAGCACACCCCAAATTAAGAATGCAAAGGTGTTGAGGATGAACTGACTTGAAACGTCGATCACAGCGGCCTCTCCTGTTGTAGTCCGAACAGATCAATGCCGCAGTCATCGTTGACGCTGGCGCAACGAAGCCGAACTCTAGCAGTCTGACCTTTTGGGGTGGGGGCGTCGCTGTCAGGCGCGAGACTGCAGGGCCTGGATCAGGCGGGGCAGCACCTGGTGCACATCGCCGACGATGCCCAGGTCGGCTACCCCGAAGATGGGAGCCTCGGGATCCTTGTTTATGGCCACGATATTGCGGGAGTTCTTCATGCCCACGAGGTGCTGGGTAGCGCCAGAGATGCCGCAGGCGATGTAGACGTCGGGCTTGACAACCTTGCCAGTCTGGCCGACTTGCTGGGAGTAAGGCACCCAGCCAGCATCAACTATGGCCCGGGAAGCGCCTGCCGCGCCTCGCAGCAAGTCAGCAAGCTGCTCGATCATCTCGTACTTGCCCGCCTCGCCCAGACCGCGGCCGCCGGAGACCACCACGGCGGCCTCGTCCAGCTTGGGGCCAGCAGTCTGCTCGTTGTGGCTGCCGGTCACACGAGCGGCGGCGCTAGCACCACACTCGGCGGCGGGCAGCTCTGCTAGCTGCGCCGGCGGCCCATCGGTGGGCTCAGCCGGAAACGACTTGGGCCGGATGAGAAAGATGTGTGGGCCACCGGCGTCTACGAAGCGGGTGTGCACATTGGTGGTGCCACCAAAGATGGGCTCGATGCCAACCAAGGCACCGTCTTGGGCCGCTAACTCGGTGACGTTGGTGATTACGGGGACGTCAAGACGGGCCGAGAGGCGACCAGCTACGTCTCGTCCGTCGTAGCTGGTGGCCGCCAGGATCGCCGCCGGAGGTTGGTCAGAGCCGACCACGGCTTCGGCCAGAGAAGTAGCCAGCAGCGGGCCGACCAGCGCGTCGGAAGGACACGGTAAATAGCGCAGTCGCGAGGCACCGTGCTGGCCAACAGTGACGCTGACTACATCGGGGTCGCCGCCGGCACAAACTGCCTCGACTGTGTCGCCGAACCGGCGCGCCGCCGCTAGCAACTCCAGCGAGATCGACGACACGCCCCCAGTTGACGCCTCGACGTGAACCCAGACAGTTCCGATACCCATGGCGCCCTACCTAGATGACCTTTAGCTCTTCCAAGAATGCCAGGATGCGCTCGTGGCCGCTGCCGTCGTCGCTTAGGATCTCACCAGCTTCTCGGGCCGGCACCGCCAGCACCTCAACGATCTCTTGGCGGGCACCAGCCCAGCCGACTTCGGTGGCTTCTATAGCTAGGTCGGCGATGCTGAGCCGCTCAGCCGGCTTGTTCTTGGCCGCCATGATCCCTTTAAACGAGGGGTAGCGGGGTTCGACCACGCCGGCGGTCAGCGAGAGCACTGCAGGCAGCGGGCAGACCACCTCGTCGAAGCCGGCCTCGGTCTGGCGTTGGACGGTCACCTCACCGTTGTCGAGGCTGACCGACTTGGCGAAGGTGACCGAAGGCAAGCCGAGCAGTTCGGCAATCTGGACGGGCACAGTTCCGGTGTAGCCGTCAGTGGATTCGGTGGCCGCCAGGATTAGGTCGGCCTCGACTCGGCGTATCGCCGCCGCTAGCACCTTGGCCGTGCCGAGGGCGTCGCTACCCGCCAGGGCCTCATCACTCACGAGGACGGCTCGGTCGGCCCCCATTGCCAGGGCAGTGCGCAGCCCACCAAAAGATTCATCGGGGGCCATCGATACCACGACCACCTCACCATCGGCGGCTTCAGCCATCTGCAGGGCCATTTCGACGCCGTAAGAGTCGGACTCGTCGAGGATGAGTTTCTCGTCTCGGACCAGCGTCTTAGTTGCTGGATCCAGCCGGCCGGGGTTGGCCGGGTCGGGGATCTGCTTCACGCAGACGGCGATTCGCACCCTCAGAGTTTGCTATTCAACCCACCAGATTACAACGCGCTCCCAAACGGCGGTGATCGGAGTAGTGACTAAAGCCGATAATGCTCACCGCAGACCTCGGCGCTAGCGTCGCGTCCCGGGGCCGGGGTCGAGGAGGAGCCACCGCTGAAGATACTTCTGATAGTCAACCCCTACGCGTCCTCGGTGTCGCCTCGGACTCGGGTGGTGGTGAACCGAATCCTGTCCAGCCACCACAATGTGTCGGTAGCCATCACGACCAGACGTCACCACGCCACCACGCTTGCCCGACGCGGCGTCGAGCGGGGAGCCGAAGCGGTGGTGGTGCTCGGAGGTGACGGCACGCTAAACGAAGCCGCCAATGGCCTCGTAGGCACCGAGACAGCCCTCGGGGTGCTGCCGGGCGGCTCCACCAACGTCTTCGCCCGCACCTTGGGCCTGCCAGACGAGCCGATCGATGCGGCCGAGGCGCTGCTGGGTGCCCTAGACGACGGGAGTGTCGAGCGCGTCGGCCTAGGAGCAGTCAACAACCGCTACTTCCTGTTCCACGTAGGCATCGGCTTCGACGCCGCCGTGGTGGAGCGCGTCGAGCGGCGCAGCGACCTGAAGCGCACGCTCAACCACGCCCTGTTCGTGTATGCCACGGTGGTCACCTGGCTGAGGCACGTCGACCGGTCCAAGCCGTACTTCGCCCTGCAACTCCCCGACGGGCGGCGCATCAACAACGGTTACTTCGCCGTCTGTCTCAACACGAACCCGTACACCTATCTCGGCAGTCGGCCCCTGAACCTGGCCCCCCGAGCCTCTCTCGGTGAGCCGCTGACGCTGCTCTCGGTGCGCAACTTCACCGCCGGGGGACTCGGCCGGCTAGTGCTGCAGGCGCTGCGCAGCGAGGGCGGGGTGGCAACCGGCGGGGAAGTGGACTACGCCGAGGGGCTCACAAACTTGCGGGTAGTGGGGTACCGACCGGTGCCCGTGCAAGTGGACGGCGACTTCGCTGGACGGTTGACGGACTTGCAGTTGAGCTGGCGACCCGAGGCGCTGCGGCTGGTCCTGCCGTTCGGTTACTAAGAGTGAACCGTTAGAGCCTTAGCCACCAGAGCCTTCGACGCCCACCCGATCCACAACTCGTCTAATCAGCGGGCAGTCATCAGTGATGATGGCATCTACCCCAAGTCTCACTAACTCCTCAGCTGCGCCGACTTCGTTGACCGACCAAGGCCACACCGCCACCGAGGCCTTACGCGCCCGCCGCAGCAGAGACTCGTCCACCGTGGAGTAGTACGGATGGATTGCGCTGTGCCCGTACGCGGCAGCCCGATCCACGCCCTGCAGCACGCGCACGGGGTCGAACATCAACAAGGCCGTAGCTAGGCGTTCGTCGACCTCTCGGATGCGTTCCACAGCTGCGGAGTTGAAAGACGACACCATGACCTTGTCGTAGGACCGGTAGGCCGACACTAAGCCGGCGACGGCGATGGCAATGGTGTTGGCGGCGTCGTAGCCGGCTTCGCCGGGGTGGTTCTTGATCTCCACGACGACGCCCATGCCCTCGCAGGCTTCTAGAGCTTCGGCTAAAGAGGGAGTCCAGCCTGGCAACTCATCCAGCGGCGTTTCGGCGATTAGTCGACCGTCGGGCAGGTGAGCATCGTGGTGCGCCACTAGGACCGAATCGGCAGTTCGTCGCACATCTAGCTCTACCCAGTCGGCACCCAACTGGCGAGCCAAGCGGAACGCCTCGACGGTGTTCTCTCGCACGCCTACAGAGGCCCCGCGGTGTCCTACGACCAGAGTCACTAGCTACCCCAGGCGAGCTTGCGAAAAAGTTGTCGAAACAGTTGTCAAATACTGCTTTGTGTGCGTTCTGTGTGCGCGCACTAGCTCTGCCTCCACGCGGTCCCGGATCATCCTCTGACAGGTTGTACCCAAGCTTCCCACAGCCAATCTTGATATTTCCACAGGTGATCGGTATCGTTGCCAGCTACTGCCGGCGCGGCCGACGAGGTTCGCGCCCACCGTACCTACTAGCCAGCAACTCGGGAGGGCGCGTTGGCACTCACCTTGACAGCAGCACCACGGGGCAGCACCGATTGGCGCACACTGGCTGCCTGTCGGAACACCGACCCAGCGCTGTTCTTCCCAATCGGCACCACCGGTCCGGCCGTGGAGCAGATTCGCAACGCCAAGCAGGTCTGCCACCAGTGCCCAGCCCGCGAGCCTTGCTTGGACTTTGCGATGAGCACCAGACAGGACTCCGGGGTGTGGGGCGGAATGACCGAGGACGAGCGGCACCGACTGCGGCGCCTTAACCGAGCCTGAGCCCCCAGGGCTTGAGCTACGGGGGGGCTCAGTTAATCAGCTTCAGCTCGGGGTTGTAGCGCCGCGTCGGCACCAAGTCCACATCGATGGCCTCGGCAATGGCGGCGAAAGCCCGACCCGCGGGGCCCTCGGGGTCCAACGCGGCGATCGGCCGACCCGAGTCGCTTCCGGCCCGCAGATTCACCATTAGCGGAACCTGTCCCAGCAGCGGCACCTCCAGACGGCGGGCCAGCTCAGCACCCCCACCCGAACCGAAGAGTTCGTACCGCTTGCCGTCATCACCGGTGAACCAGGACATGTTCTCGATGACTCCCTTCACCGTGAGATTCACTCGTTTGGCCATGAATCCAGCCCGCTGCGCCACGCTCAGCGCCGCTGGCTGCGGTGTAGTGACTATGTACACCTCGCTGCGAGGCAGGTACTGAGATAGCGAAATAGAAATGTCACCAGTGCCCGGCGGGAGGTCCACCAGCAGATAGTCAGGATCGTCCCACCAGACATCGGTGAGGAACTGCTCCAGCGCTTTGTGCAACATTGGTCCCCGCCAAATGACCGGCTGATCCTCAGCTGCGAAGAACCCCATGGAGATACAGCGCACCCCGTGGGCCTCCGGCGGCACGAGCATCTCGTCGATCACCACCGGGCGCCGGTCGATACCCAGCATTCGGGGTATCGAAAAGCCCCACACGTCGGCGTCTACCACCGCTACGCGGTGTCCCCGGGCCGCCAGTGCCACCGCTAGGTTCGTGGTGACCGAGGACTTGCCTACGCCGCCCTTGCCGGAGGCCACGAGCAGCGAGCGAGTACGACAGGCGGGATCAGCGAAGGGGATGGCGCGACCCTCGGAGTGACCGTGGGCGGGACCGGAGCCGGCTGTAGCAGACGGATCGCCGATAAGGCGCTGGCGCAGGGCGGCTCGCTGAGCGTCGCTCATGACGCCCAGTTCGACACGGACATCGCGGACACCCGGCAGGGCGTTGACCGCAGCCGACACCCGGTTCTGAATCTCCGAGCGCATGGGACAGCCCTCGACGGTCAGGGCCACCTCCACCTCCACTACCCCCCGCGGCGAGACGCGCACGTCACTGACCATGTCTAACTCGACAATGCTGCGATGCAGTTCCGGGTCCTCAACGCCCTCGAGGGCCTCCAGAACCTGCTTGTTCGTGGGTGCCTTCGAGGCGAGCACGGGGGACCTCCAACGTCGCCGCCAGCGTCGAACACGCCAGCAAACGCAGGCTAGCGGCGCAGCTTTGGTTCTAGGCTGGCACTTCGCCGCCACTCGAGTTTGGGAGCCCGCCGAGTGACCCTGTACCTCATCCGGCACGCCGATGCCGGCAAGCGCGATCCGTACTCGTCGTCTGACAATCTGCGCCAGTTGAGCGCGGACGGTCGACGCCAGGCGCAGCGAATCGCCGACCGCCTGGCAGGGGCTGGTGTGAATCGAGTGTTTTCGAGTCCCTACCCGCGCTGCATTCAGACAGTTCAGCCGCTAGCCCAGCGGGCCGGTGTGGAGGTGGAGCTTCGCAGTGTCTTAGCTGAAGGGGGCGATGAACATAAGGTGCTGGATCTCATGACGGAGTTGGCCGACACCAACGCCGTTTTATGCAGCCACGGCGATGTCATTCCCGAAGTGATCCGGCTGTTGCTGGCTTCCGGAGTGTTGATCGGCGAGCTGCGTGGCAACGCTAAAGGCTCGGTCTGGACTATCACCACCGAAGGCGGCACTCCGGTGGCCGCCGAGTACGCCAAGACGCCCCGACACCGACCTGGGCTAGTCGTTGGGGGCTAGTCGTCCGAAGTTATTCGTCCGGGGTTATTCATCTGGGTTACCGGGTTATTCGTTCTGGTTATCGTCCTGAGCGGCGACATGCTCATCATGGGCGAGCGCAGCCACCAGTCCAAGGGTTATTCGTTCTGGTTATCGTCCTGAGCGGCGACGGCTCGGACTTCGGTTGCAAGCCGAGCGGCTTCTGCTAGCAAGCCGGGCGGCGCCTCGAGGGTGGCCAGGTGATCCAGGTCGGCCAGGGCCGCCTCGAAGCGACCCAAGCGTGCCAAGGCCAGCCCTCGCCAGAAGCGGGCCTCTGGATTGTTAGGGGCTAACTCCGCGGCCCTGTCCAGGGCGACAAGGCCCTCAGCCAGTAAGTCCTCAAAGGCAGCGAAGTCAGGCGAGGTCAACAGCGCTCCCCTGCCCACCAGCGCCGGGACGTTGAGCGGATCGGCCTCCAAGGCGTTGCCGAAGAGCCGGGCGGCCAGCACCACCTGTCCGCTGTCGGCGAGGAGACGGGCAGCGGTGGCCATGTGCTCAGAAGTAGTGCCAGCCAACAACGCCTCGATGGCGGCCGTGTCGCCGGCCTGATTGGCAGCTGCTAGGCGCCCTGCTAGCACTCGCTCGCGTAGCTCGTAAGTGGCAACCAGCTCCTCCATGATTGGCGGCGCAGCAAGACCGGCGAAGGTGTCCAAATGGGTCTCGGCGTCGGCAAAACGCCCTTGCCTAACCGCCACAACCGCGCCGAAGACTCGAGCATCGGGATACCGCGGGTCGGCCGCCACCGCAGCCTCCAGACGTTCGGCAGCGGGCTGTAGTTGGCCCCGCAAGAAGTCCAGCCAGCCCCACCAAGCCAACGCCTCGGCACTGGAAGGCTCAGCCGCCACAACCTCGGCGTAGATGGCCTCGGCTTCACCGAAGCGGCCGGCGGCCATGTGCTCCTGGGCTTCGAAGAGCAGACCGCGGGTGCTCTGGCGGATGTCGCCGGTGGCGGTGTCTAGCGACGAGCGGCTGCCCAGAGCCGAGGCCAGACCGAGCCCCAGGCCACCGCCGACCATCGCCACCACTACCAGTACTGCCACTGGGCGACGCCAGCGACGCAGCGGGCGACCGGGGACTTCGCCAGCGGTGACACGGTAGTTCAAAGCTTCGGCGCGTTGGTTATATGTGGCGCTGAGGTTGCGGTAGTCGGCGTCGCTGATATCACCGGCCGCCCGCTCGGCCTCCAGGTCACTGAGCGAACGTTGCAGAAACTCAAGTTCCTCCCGGTCGGCGTCGTAGTCGCTCACTGCGTTACCGCCAGCGCCGGAAAGCGAAGCCCAACGCTGCCGCCGCGGTGACCCCTACCACCGCAGGGAGAATCCAAACCAGGCTGCCCAACCCGCTAGCGGGGGGCGTGAGCAAGATCGCTTCGCCGTAGAGGGCGGCGTAGGCAGCCCGGATCTGCTCATCGCTTTGGCCGGCGTCGACCCGTCGGGCGATGTCAGCGCGGATCTCCCGCGCTACCGAGACGTTCGACTCGGCCACGGACTCACCGGCACACTGCGGACAGCGCAAGCTGCGGGCAATGCTGGCGGCTCGCTCGGCGTCAGTTGGGTTGGCCTGGTTATCGAGCGAACCGAGGGTCAACAGCACCGCCAGGGACACCAAAGCCAGCCCCCAACTCCAGCGGCGGCCGCGGTTGGGGGCGGAGCGTCCGCTGTTCGGGGCCGATGCCTCGGGGACGGCGGTGTCAGTGCTCACGGCGCGGACTCAGTGGACTGGTCGAGCGCTTCTAAGGCGGAAATACGGGCATCAAGCTGGTCAGCAGTGACTCCACTAGCCCCTACTAGCTTGTCCACGACATAGCCGGCCGGTGAAACCAAGTAAGTCTCGGGCACGGCGGTCACGCCGAAGTCCACCGGCACCGACCCCACATCGCCGGCTAACACCGGCCAGCCGCCGCCGGCCCGCTCGAAGAAGGCGCGCACCGACTCCGCTGAGTCGTCGAAGGCCACGGTCACCACAACAGCGTCGCCGGCAGCATGGCGCTGGCTGAAAGCCACCAGTTCGGGATGTTCCTGGATGCACCCCGGGCACCAGGAGGCGAAGAAGTTGACAACCACCCAACGGCCGCGCTGGCTGTCGAGGTCGAAGAAATCTCCCGAGAGGGTTAGCCCGGCGAGGCGCGGTGCCGGTTTGCCGACGGCGGAGCGGCCGATTAGAGCCCCTCGCTGTGGATCCCCAGCGGCGAGAAACACCACCAGCACCGCAACCACCGCAGCCACGCCCAGAGCTACTAGCGCAACCGCCCTAACTGGGCGACGCCGTCGCACGGCCCCGCTGCCAGCAACTTCGCCGGAAGTCTCCTCGGTCTCCTGACTCACCAGTTGGTCATCGCTCAAGCGGCACCGCCTTAGGGGCTGATGTCTCTGGAACTGATATCTCGGAAGCTGCTGTCTCCAGCGCCGAAGTGGGGGAGGTGGGACGGCGACGACGCCCCGGGAAAGCGGCCAGCACGATCCCCACCAGCATCACCGCGCCGCCCACCCAGAGCCACACGATTAGAGGCTGCACGGTGACCCGCAACACCAAGTTGCCACCGGTCTCGGCAGGTAGGCGCACCACCGACAACTGCACGTCGCGCCGCGCCGAAGTTAGCGTGGCCGGATGGCCTACCACCTGGCCTCGCAGGGTGTACCGGCTAATAGAAGGAGCCGCGCAGCAGACACCGTCGGTGGCAATCTCAGCACGCAGCTCAAGGCGCTCGTCGTGGATTACCTCCCGCACGCCCACAAAGCTGAACTCCATGCCAGCGAAACGGGCTGTCTGGCCCTCGCTGAGAGCAAACTCGGCCTGCTGCAAGTAAGACCCGCTGGCCGCTAGAGCCACCGCCACGATCACCACCCCGATGTGGGTGACCATGCCACCGTTGGTTCGCCCTAAAAGACCCCGCCAGCCTTGGCGCCGGCCAGCCAGGACCAGTTGACGGAACGCTGCCCCGGCGGCGAAACCTCCTAGCGCAAAAGCCATTAGCGGTGCCGGCCCTCGCGCGCCCAGCCCCACCGCCACCGCTAGCGTGGCGACACCACACCAGGCGGGGACCAGCAGGCGGCGCCCCAGCAACTCCGGGGAGGCCTTGCGCCACGGCAAAACGGGGGCGGCCGCCATGAGGAACAGCAGCAGCATGCCCAAAGGCATTGTCATGCGCTGGAAGTACGGCGACCCGACACTAAGCCGCTCACCGCTGACCGCCTCGGCCACCAGCGGAAAGACCGTGCCCAGCAGCACCACGCCGGCGAACAGGGCGAACAGCAGATTGTTGGCCAGGAAAGTGCCCTCCCGGCTGAGGAACGAGTCGAACCGCCCCGGGGCGCGCAGCCGGTCACCCCGCCAGCCGATCAGCAGCACACAAGCGGCAGCTACCACGCCGAAGAAACCTAAGATCGCCGGGCCGATGCTCGAAGCGGTGAAGGAGTGCACCGAGTCCAACACTCCCGAGCGAGTGATGAACGTGCCGAGGATGGTAAGACTGAACGTGGCGCAGACCAGCGACAGGTTCCAAACCCGCAGCATTCCCCGCCGCTCTTGCACCATGGCCGAGTGCAGATATGCCGTAGCGGTCAGCCAGGGCAGCAGAGAGGCGTTCTCTACCGGGTCCCAGGCCCAGTAGCCGCCCCAACCCAAGGTGTCATACGACCACCAAGCCCCCAAAACGATGCCAGCGGTTAAGAAACCCCAGGCAAAGAGCGACCAGCGTCGGGTTTCGGCCAGCCAGCCTTCGTCGGTGCGGCCAAGCACCAAAGAGGCCACGGCGAAGGAGAACGGCACCGTAAACCCCACATATCCCAGGTAGAGCATCGGTGGGTGTACCGCCATGAGCGGGTTGTCCTGCAGCAGCGGGTTAGGTCCGGGGCCGTCGTAGCCCGCCGGCGGATCAAACGCTACGAACGGGTCGGCAGGCCCGATCATCAGGCCAAAGAAGAACAGCACCACCACCAGCGCGCACATCTGAGCCCAGACCACTAGCGGGTCGTTGGCGCGCTGGCGAAACCGCAGGTTCATGGCCACCACGTAGCCAGCCAGCACCAGACCCCAAAGCAGGATCGAACCTTCCAGCGCCGCCCAGGCGGTAGCAAAATTGAACAGCGGGGCAGTGGCGGAGCTGCCGTGATCGGCCACGTAAGCCACAGTGAAGTCCCGGTTTATGAGCGCTCGCTCCATCGCGGCGAAGGCCAGCGCCGCGCCCGTCAGCACCAGCCAAAGCAGGCCGCGCCCAATCAACAGGAAGTTTGGGTCACGCCGCCAAAGCCCCAGGGCAAAAGCCACCAGGGCGGAAAGAGCTGCGGCGACTGCGATCGCCACGCCCAGGTCGCCCAAGATGAGGTTGCTCACCGTTGAGCCGATCGCCGCCTCAGCAGCCCAGCTCCAAGCCGCCGCCGCTCGCCGGCTCCAGCCGGTCGGGATAGGTGTCGCGGTACTCGTTGTCGTGCTTCACCAGCATGTGGTCGCTAGCGAAGTAGTAACCGTCGTTCACACCGCAGGCGAAGCCGGCCAGATCCGCCGGACGGCCCTGCACCCAGCGTCCCTCCAGCACCACCGGTACTCCGGGGGTGAACAGGTCTGGCGGACTGCCGACATGTACCACATCGGCGGCAACACCCTCGAAGGACACGGTGAACGCCACGGCCTGCTCGAAGTCAACCCGAGTCTCGGTAACGCTGTGCGCCAGCGGGGTGCCCTGCATCCGGAACCGCTGGCCCGCCAGCTCGGGGCGCCGCTCCACCGCCTCGTCGGTGTTTAGGAAGAACAGCGAGGCATCGGTCACTAGCCGCACCAAAGCAAAGGTGATACCGCCGACCGCCGCTGCCACCACTAGCAGCGACACAATCCGCCTAACTCTCGCTGGCCGGCGCGCCGGGCCAGGTCGGCGGGAACGCGGGGTTAGATCCAGGTCGGAGCGTGAGGTAGCGTCGATCTTGGCGGAGCCGGCTTGATCGGCCGCCGGGCTGCCCGCCGCAGCCAGAGGGACCAGATCAGGGGGAGGTTGGGGCACGAGGCTTCAGTCCTCGGCGGTCATCCAGCGGCGCCGGCGCGCAGGCACCCGCCCGCTGAGGCGGCGCCCGCGCAGCAACACCATTACGGCGTAGCCCACTAGCAAGATGGCACTAATAGACCAGCCGGCGGCTATATAACCGGCGTGGGTCACGAACCGTCACCCCCTGGAGTCACCTGTGACTGGGGCTCGCCGGTGGCTACTAGCTCGGCGGAAGCACGCCGTTCGGCGAGAGCCGCCTGCAGACCGGCGGTTTCAGCCTCGGCCTCTAGCCAGGCCAAACGGAAGCGATGCAGCAGCAACCACAGCACGAAGCTGCCCAGGACGAAGATACCCAGAACCAGCGTGAACAGCGTGAGATCTTCGATGCGCAGCTCCTCGAGCGTGGATTGCTGGTGCAGCGTGCGGTTCTCCCACCACTCCACTGAGCGGTTCACGATAGGGATAAGCACGGCGCCGGAGAGGCCCAGGATGGCTGCCCGACGGCCGCGGGACTCAGGCGCGGCGGGCACCGAGCGCAGAGCCAGGTATCCCGCATAGACCAGGAACAACACCAACGTAGTCACGAGACGCACATCGCCCCACTCCCACCAGGTACCCCACACCGGGCGCCCCCAGATCATCCCCGTGATCAAGGTTACCGCGCACAACATCACCCCTATCTCGGCGCAGGCGTGGGCCAGACGATCCCACCAGGCGCTGCGCCGCCACAGGTATACCGCACTGGCCGCGGCGCAGGTGCCTAACGTCACGTAAGTCCAGATCGCGGCGGGAACGTGTAGGTACATCAGCCGCACAGCATCGAACTGGCCGATGCGGGTGCCCGCCTCGGGGCCGGGCCGAGAGTCGGGCGGGCTAAAGATGAAGGCGCAGAGGCAGAGGCCCGCCAGGCCCGCCAGTGTGACCAGGCCCAGCAGGCGCGTGGTCCGAGAGCCGGTGTGGCCAGGGGCAACCTCCCCCGCCGACCGGTCAGAGGGCCGGCCGCCCAGGAGGCTCATAGCACCGGTGCGCTCGGAGCGCAGTCCGGCCTCAAGCCTCGGCCTCCAGCAACGGGCCGTAAGCGAGCGCGCCGAAGACGACGTACACCAAGCCAAACAAACCCAACAGACCGAACCACGCCCAGCCGTTCACCGCCGCAGTTCCCAGAGCGTCGCCGAAGGCGCGGGTAGCGCCTATGAGCACCGGGGCGAAGACCGGCAGCAGCAGCACGGGCAGCAGCGTCTCGCGGACTCCCATAGGGGCGGCAAGCACACCATAAAGGGTACCGGCGGCCGCTATGCCGACCGTCGCCGCCACCGCCGATGCGACCGCTAAACCGAAGTGCTGAATTGGAGCGTCGTACAGCACCAACATGGCTACGCCCAGCAGAAGCTCCAGGAAAGCCAGCTGTGCGGCCAGCGCCAGGGCCTTGCCGGCAAATACTCGGGCGGGACTGGTGGCGGCTAGCAGCAAGGCATCGGCAGCGCGCCCGGAGTGTTCGACGGCCACTGAGCGCTGGGCTGCCAGCAGCGCCGTCAGCAGCACTGTCACCCAAAAAAGCCCGGGACTGAAGTTCCGCAGGGCCACCCGGTCGGCGTCTAGGGCGAAGCCCAGCAGCACCAGGGTCGCCAGCGCAAACGGCGCCACCTGGAACAGCAGCACCCGCGAGCGCAACTCGATGCGCAGATCCTTGGCGGCTATCAGCAGCACCTCACGCATGGTGAGACTTTGTTGGCTCTGGGCTGGGCATAGCGGGCTGGTCTATGACGATCCCCCCAGCCAAGTAGACGGTACGGGTGGCTAATTCGGCCGCCGCCAAATCCTCGTGAGAGGCCAGCAGCACCGTGGCTCCGCTAGCAGCAGCGTGACGCAGCAGTCGGTTCACCGCGCCTCGCCCCGTCTCGTCGAGGCTGGCATGCGGCTCGTCTAGCAACCACAGGCGAGGGCGCCGCACTGCCAAGACGGCGATGGCGATGCGCTTGCGCTGGCCGGCTGAGAGGCGCCGCAGTACCACATCGGCAAGCCGCGGCGCCACCTCCAGACGTTCCAAGACAGCCCGCGACTCGGCTTCGCTGGCACCAGAGAGGGCGGCGAAGAAGCGCAGATTCTCCGCCACAGTGAGGTCTTCGTAGAGCATTAGCTCGTGGCCCAACAGCCCGACTTCTGTTCGTAGCGCCCGCCGCTGGCTTGCTAGGTCGTAGCCGAGCACTCGGCCCTGTCCGCCACCGAGCGCGCTAAGCCCGGCCAGCAGGCGCAACAGCGTGGTCTTGCCGGCACCGTTGGAGCCTCGTAGCAACAGGATTTCACCCTCAGCTGCGTCAAGGTCAACGCCGGCTAGAGCCGGGAAGCCTCCCCGGCAACAGACGACATCACGCAGCCAGATAGCAGATTCCACGACGACCCCTTCGGAGAGAACTGCAGGCTACCGGCCTGGACTGTCGCTAGTCCCGCTGAGGCCGTCGGTACCATCGAGACGTGACGCTGCCGCGGATCCTCAGCGCCGTTGGAAGGGCGCTGGCCATCCTCGGCGTCGTAATACTGCTTTTCGTGGTCTTCCAGCTCTGGGGCACCGGGCTGCAACAGGCGCAGGCCCAAAGCGGCCTGGAAGACGACCTAAGCCAACGGATCCGCCTAGCCGCCCTCGCTGGTCAGGCTCCGCGCCAACTCAGCAGAACCGTGCTCCCTGGCGCCGGAGACGCCGGCGAAGTGACGCCAATTACCACCGAGGCGGCCGCGGATGCCACCGGAGACGAGGGATCCGCGGCGGCAGAGGATGTCACCGAAGTGTTACCCGCCGGTGACGCTGGGAATCCGGGCGGCGGAGAGGGCCCGGCGACCAGCGATGAGTCAGCTTTAGCGAGCGGCGACGACGAGTCCTTCAGCTCGCCAGCCGAGCCGCGGGCCGCGAACCAAACCTTGTTGACCTCGCTGCCGGAATACCCCGCCGATCCGCACTTGGTGCGCCAGGTCGCCGAGCCGGCCGTGGCTCGGACCACCGCCCGCCTGCTCCACCCTGAGGTGGAAGAGATGCTGCGGTTGATCTACCCGGCCGACGGCGAGGCAATCGCTCGCATCATCATCCCGTCGATCGACGTGGACGAGATCGTCGTAGCGGGTGTCGGCGTGGAGGATCTCCGCAAAGGCCCCGGCCACTACAGCACCACGCCGCTGCCGGGTCAGCCGGGCAACGCCGCCCTCGCCGGCCACCGCACCACCTACGGGGCACCCTTCGGGCGGCTGGCCGAGCTGAGCGCCGGCGATGTCATCATCGTCGAGACCGTGCAGGGCAAGTTTGAATACCGAGTGCTGCCGGGCCAGACCCATATGGCCGGCCAATCGCCGGGGTTCCAGATCGTGGCTCCGACCGCCCTAGAAGTGCTAGAGGACATGGGCGACAACCGACTCACGCTCACGTCGTGCCACCCCAAGTACAGCTCGCGCCAGCGGATCATCGTGCACGCCGTCCTAGTAGGCGATCCGGTGGTGCGACTGCCCCGACCGGGCGAGCCCATCGGCGGCGAGCACGTCCAGCTAGCCGAGTCCGAGGAGCCGCCCGCGGGTAACAGCCCCACAACAGCAGCTCAGCCGGCCGACGACCTAGAGACCCCTGGCACCAACATAAGCCGAAGCGACGCCGACCTGCCAGAGGTCGCCGCGCCTGATACGACGCTGCGGCAGGGGACACTGCAAGAGCTGTCGACACCTCAGACGTCGATCCCTCAGACAACGCCCGCACCGACTGTGGGCGAAGAGCCAGCGCAGGCCACCGTGCCTAGCACCGCCAGTGCCACTGTCAGCAGCAGTGCCAGCACCGCGGCGCCAACTGCCGAGGCGTTTCTCCCCGAACAAGTAACCCCGGTAACCGAGGAGGGCTTTGGCGAAGGCCTCAGCGGCGACCGCGGCGCCATCTTGCCGGCGGTGCTTTGGGGACTGGCGGCGCTGGCGGTCTGGCTGCTGGCTCGACACTTCGGCCGTTCGGGGCGACGGATTCTGCGGTATAGCGTCTCTGCCGTGGCGTTCCTGGTGGTCCTGTACCTGATGTTCAGTTACGTAGACCGGGCACTCCCCGCCTACTAATGGCCGAGCCACAGCAGCTTCACCCGCCGCGCCGGCTAGTCGGCACCAGACGCCTGCTGCGGCTTGGGGCGGCAGTGTTAGCCGTCCTGGCAGGCACCCTGTTGGGCTGTAGTGACACAGATCAACAGGCCCGCCCCGACGAGCTGGAGCCGGTGAGGATCTTGCGACCCGATCCGGAGAATCCCGTCGAGGAAGAAATCCCTCGGCGCGACGGGCTGCCCGTCGTAGCAGAGACCGACCGTCTAGTGGGGCTCATCATCAACCCCTACGACTTGGAGGTGGGCCAGTGCTTCAACAGTTACCTCACGGCACTCGGCGAAAACCAGTTCGAGGAGCTAACCACGATGGTGGACTGCAGCGAACCCCATGACGGCGAGGTGTACTTCCAGATCTTCCACCCGGGGGAAGCCGGCGAGCCCTACCCCGGCCAGGACGAGCTGCAGGAGTGGGCGCAGCAGCACTGCTATGAGCAGTTTGAGGGATTTGTGGGCCAAGAGTACGAACTCTCAGAACTGGACATCGGCATAATGCAGCCCACCGCCGAGACCTGGAGCGACCCCGTGGGCCGCCACCGCCAGGTGACCTGCTACGTGGATGCTTGGCGGGGCGGCCGGCTAATGGGCTCCATGCGCCTAAGCGGCTTTTGACACCGGGGGCTCAGTCGTCGAGAGGGAGATCCAGAGGGATCTCGGGCTTGTCAACTTGGATGGTGACTTTAGCTAGGTGGCCCTCAAAGGCGAACGGCGGGTCGTAGGAACTAGAAACGGGGCTGAGGCGGTTACAGCCCACATCCATGCCACTAAGGGCCAGGAAGGCCAGCGTTCGCGGTAGTTCGAACCATTCGCCCTGCTGGCCGTTGACACCGAGACGAGCACGCCCCGAACGATCAGAGTTTATTTGCATCTCCAAACTAGCGGTGACCTCGTCGGTCTGGGGCAGCGGCAGCGAGGCGGAGGTGACATCCCCTGCAGCGTTGTACTCGTAGTGCAGCAAAGCGTCACTAGCCCAAAGCACGAAACCCGACTGCACGTTGCCGAAGCTGACGATGACACCGCGCTTCTGGCCCGACATCTCGGCGGTGATGCGATGACTGCAGTGGCCCAGCGGCGGAGCGGCGCTGGGTTCGATGTGTGAGACCGGCGGGTAGTACTCAAAGACGGCACGCGTCTGGGGAGTGCCCGGCGGAGGCGGGGCGCGGAACAGCTCCCGAGAGCGGTCATCCAGCGGCAGCACGTCGTAGCGGCCCGCCTCCATCCACCAGAGCTGGGTCAGCTGAATAAGCCGCTCGGGATGGCTGGCCGCCAGGTTGCGGGACTCCGAAAAGTCCTCGTCTAAGTGATACAGCTCCCACTCGGCTTCGCTGTAATCGCTGCCCGGGTCGTGGTGCGTGACAGCCTTCCAGCCGTCGGTCCAGAGGCCGCGGTTGCCGAACATTTCGAAGTACTGGGTGCGTCTGGGCGCTGGAGCTTCAGGATCATCGAAGGTGTAAGCCAGGCTCTGACCGTGGATCGGCATCTGCGGCACACCCCGGTAGGTCTCCGGAGGCGTCACGCCGGTGACCTCGTAGATCGTCGGGGCGATATCGATTATGTGACCGAACTGCGGCAAGATTGCGCCCGGCCGCGCCAGCTGACCGGGCCAGGAGACGATCAGAGGATCGCGGACGCCGCCGCCATGGGTGTGGAACTTGTACCAGCGAAGGGGGGTGTTGGAGGCCTGCGCCCAGCCAGTGGCGTAGTGGCTGTCAGCTAATGGGCCACCAACGGCATCGAGGGCGCCGAGCGTGCGCTCGAAGTCCTCGGGCATGTCATTGAAGAACCGAATAGCGCTGAACATCCCCAGGCGTCCACCCTCCATAGCGGCACCATTGTCGGAGGTCACGACGACCAGCGTGTCCTGCCAACGTCCAGTAGTGCGAAGAAAGTCAAACAGCCGGCCGAGGGCGGCGTCGGAGTGCTCGATGAAGGCGGCGTAGGCCTCAGCAAGGCGTGCCGCTACCCGCTGCTCGCGGGGGTCCAGGGAACCCCACGGCGCCACGTCGGGGTTGCCCGGCGGTAGTTCGGTGCCGGCAGGGATTACACCAGAGGCCAGCTGGTTCTCGTAGCGAGCGCGGCGGATGGCATCCCAGCCAACGTCGTAGCGACCCCGCACCGCCTCCAGGAACTCCGCCGGAGCGTGATGAGGGAAGTGAGCGGCCCCTAGCGGCACGTAACAGAAGAATGGATTGCTGGGGCGATGGGCAATGTGGTCAGCGATATAGCCGATAGCCCGATCTATGAGGTCCTCGGTGAGGTGATAGCCATCCTCGGGCCTGCCGGGTGGGTCGACGGCGTGGTTGTCCCGGAACAGCTCGGGATAGAAGTGATCGGTGGCACCGTTCATGAATCCGTAGAACTGGTTGAAACCCCGCCCCAGCGGCCACTGATCGTAGGGGCCAGCGCCGGTGACCTGCCGCATGGGTGCCACGTGCCACTTCCCTACGGCGAAGGTGTTGTAGCCGGCGTCGCGCAGCAACTCCGACATAAGCGCGGCCTGGTTACTAATGCGACCCCTACCGCTGGGCCAGCCAGAGTCGACGTTGGACAGCATGCGCATTCCAACCGCGTGGTGGTTGCGGCCGGTCAGCAGGCAAGCTCGCGACGGCGAGCACAAAGTGGTGGTGTGGAAGTTGTTGTAACGGTGGCCGTCAGCCGCCAGCGCATCCAAGTGCGGCGTTCGAATCTCAGAGCCGTAGCAACCCAGATCGGCAAAACCCAGATCGTCGAACAGCACGATCACCACGTTGGGGCCATCATGCATCTGCGGCTCCGGATACCAGGGCTGGCTCTGGCGGTGGGTCAGCCCGATCTGTGGTGAGTTAGTGCGTGTGAGTTGTTTCTGCGATTTAGGCATCGGCCAGACCTCCGTGACCTGTGAAGTTGCGATAGCAGGATGGCGACTTGTCCGGGCGACTTGTCCGCTGGCGGGCGCGGAGACCGGGGCTCAGTAGCTGCCGACCCCGGTGAGGTAGCGGCTTAACAAGGTGTTACCCAGTAGCTTCCAAAGCCGATCGCAGACGAAACCCAAAACCCCGAAGCAGAAGATGCCCACGAACATGTAGTCGGTGCGAAAGAAGGTGCGGGAGTTCCAGATCAGGAAGCCGATGCCCTCCTGAGCGGCTATGGCTTCGGCCGCCACGATCACCAGGAAGGCATTGGCCAACGCCAATCGCATGCCCACAAAGATCGACGGAAACGTGGCCGGCAGCGCCACTCGGAAGAACACGTCCCGGCGGTTGGCGCCAAGCGTCTGGGCACTGTTTACCTTGTCGGGATGCACCGAAGAGGCTCCGGTAGCGGTAGTTATCAGCACAACGAACAGGGCCGCGTACGCCACAAGGTTCACCTTGGAGGTCTCGCCGATGCCGAACCACAAGATGAACAGTGAGGTAAGGGCAAGGGCAGGGACGAAACGGAAGAAGTGGATAAACGGGTCCAGGACGGCCCGAGCAAAGCGAGACACGCCCGCCAAAAGCCCAAGCGGGATGGCGATGCCCGAGCCCAGCAACCACCCCTTGAAGACCCGCTCCAGGCTGACGGCGATTGAATCCCACAGCAGGCCCGAGTCGGACAACTCGCCAGTGCCCCGGGCCACTTTGGCCGGCCCGGGCAAAAGCTGCGGGTTGTAGTTCCACGAGCCGAACTGCCAGGCCGCAATGGTGATGCCAACCGCCAGAGCCGAGATCAGCATCGCCCCCCGTTTACCGCCCAAACCGGCCCGCAGACGGCTTCGGGTTGACGGCTCGGGGGCCGCCCCGGACCGCCCGGCGGGTGCTGAAGAGGTCAGTTCTGCCATGAGCGGGTCACCTCTTCGACGATTTCGGACTCCACGGCGCGGGCTACCTCGGCGAACTCTGGGGAGAACTCGTCGCGCGGGTAGTCAAGATCTACCCGGCGCAGGGAACGGAAGTCGGAGTAAGGGCCGGCGCGCATCACGCCGATGCGCTGGCCCAGCAACACCGCCTCGCGGATGTCATGGGTGACGTAGATGACAGTGCCGCCTTCGGTCTGCCATAAGTCCACCACCTGGTGCTGCAAAATGCGCCGGGTCTGGGCGTCAAGAGCGGCAAACGGTTCATCCATCAGCACGATGTCGGGTTTCACCGCCAAGATTCGGGCGATCTGAACCCGCTGCTTCATGCCGCCCGAGAGCTCGTGAGGCAGCTTCCGGGCGGCGCTAGTGAGACCCACCAGCTGCAGCCAATGGTCCACCAGGGCAGGGTCGTGCGCCTGGCCCTGGCGCTTGGCCTGCAGCTTCAAGCCGAAGGCCACGTTCTGGCGCACCGTCAGCCAGTCCAACAGCGGTCCGTCCACGCTCTGGAACACCATGGCCCGGTCGGGACCGGGGCCCGCGATAGCCGCGCCCCCGGCGGTGACAGTGCCGCCGTTGGGCTGCAGGAAGCCAGCCACCAAGCGCAACAGAGTGGACTTGCCGCAGCCCGAAGGCCCGACGATTACGAAAAACTCACCGGCGGCGATCTCTAACGACAGTTCGGTGACCACCGGTGGAGCGGACTTGGCGTAGCGCAACTCCACGTCGCTAAAGGCCACGGAGCGGCCGCGGGCGCCAGCGGGACGCTCGCCGGCCGCTCCGTTCATCGGCTGATTACAAGTCGCTGATTAACAGCTGCCCGCTGGGCGCAGCTCGCTACAGATCCGCCTTGACCGAACCCGGCACGGCTGCCTCCATAGCGCGGAAGTCGATGAACTCCCGGATGTCGAAGTCGGCCTCTAGGACTCCAGATTCGATCAGGAACTGGGCAATGGCGTCGAAGGAGTCCAGCTGCACCTGGGTGAACTCCACCTTGTATCGCTGGTTAGGCATGATGCCGGCGAACATCTCCTCATTGCCAGACACAGCGTCGGCCACGATCTTGGCCGCGGCAGGAGTCTCGTTCTGCAGCACGGTGTTGGCCTTGTCATAGGCCCGCAGGATCCGCTCGATGATCTCCTGGTTCTCGTCGGCCCACTCGGTGGAAGCCACTAGGTAGATCGCCACAGTGTCCAGCACGTTGGAGTCGTTCCCGAGGATCTTCAAGTCGGGATCCTCTTCGGCTTCAACGGTGCCGTTGAGCCAAACCCAGGCGGCCTGAATGTCGTTGGTGCGCAGCGCCCCCACCAGCTCAAACAGACCCGGCAGCGGGACCAACTCCACATCGTCAAGGCTGATGCCGTTCTGCTCTAGGTGCCGAACGGTCACGAAGTGCTCCGAAGTGCCCTGCACGTAGCCGATCTTCTTGCCCGCCAAGTCCTGCAGTCCGTTGATCTCGTTGCGCACAGCCAGACTGTGGAACCCTGGCAGCGGGGCGGCGATCGCCGCCACAACTCGCATGTTCTCCTCAGCTGCAGCAGCCAGGTTCAGCACAGCAAAATCCAACGCTGGGCCGATGTCGGCCTGGCCGGCGATGACCGCCTGGATTGCCTCGATACCAGTGCCGTACTGCGACATCTGCACCTCGAGGTTTTCCTCGTCAAAGTAGCCGCGGTCCAGCGCCACCCAGGCCTGAGATCCCAGCAGGAAACCGTCGGCGGCGATCCCCACCGACAAGGTATCGGGCTCGTCGTCGCCGCAGGAAGCAGCCACCAGGGCCACTGCGACGACCGCCGCTAGCAGAATTCGGATTGGTTTGGTGAGTTTCACGTTGATGTAGTCCTTTCTTCAGGTGGCGGTCAGTCACCCCGGGGCGACTACCGCCGTGTATTGCCTAAGACCTCAGGCCCCGCGCCTGCGACCTCTGCCGACAGGGTTACCGTAGCGCTTGCGCTCCTAGAGTGTTGAGGTGGAGTTGCGAGACTGGATTCTTGCCGATCTACAGTCGCTGCGAGGCAAGCTAGCCGGCGGGGTGCTGAAGCTGATACCGCCTGAGCGAATGCGGGAGCGCGTCGACGGGGGCGGGATCGCGCCGGTGTACGTTCTGTGGCACCTGGCTCGACATCAGGACTTGGCCATCAACGGCGTGCTGCGAGGTACCGAGGAGGTAGTGCACGGCTGGGCGGAGCGGCTGGGAATTACCGACGACCTCTGGCGCGGCCTAGCCGAAGGCGAAGACGGCGACCTGGTGAAGTTGTTAGACCCAGAGGCGGTCGGCAAATACACGCTAGCAGTCGTGGAGGCCACCACTGGCTGGCTGACCGACGACGGGCTACCAGCGCTGGAACGGGTACCCGATGCCACAGCCGCGCTTGGGGCCATTGGGACTCCCAGCGACCGCTTCGACTGGTTGTACGCCATGTGGGAGGGCAAGCCCGCCTCGTGGTTTCTGCAGTGGAGCGCTGTGGGACACGGCTTCAACCACCTAGGCGAGCTGGTTTCGATCCGCAATCGCATGGGGCTCAGCCCCTTCTAGCCCGACGGCGCCCGACGGCTCAGCACATCAGCAGAGCCAAGCCGGCCCAGCTCTGGGGGATGGCGCCCCCACCGGTACCGTCATTACTGTCCCAGTACTCCGCCAGGCCCGACTGCTCGGCGCAGGCCACGGTTGCCTTCGCCAGGACGGCAGCGGCTTCGTGGAGCCCGGCCCGACGGAGCCCCAGCCAGAGCAGGTAATCAAGTTGCGGCCACGACGGCCCTCGCCAGTAGCTACCAGCGGCGAAGGAGGGTTCGGCGCGGTGCACTCCCGTCGGGCCGTGGGCACCGCCATAGGCCGAAGGATCGGCGAGTTGACTGGCGATAACAGCTAAGCGCCCGGGATCGTTCTCCACTAGCAGCCCTAGAAAACCGTAGGCGGTTCGAACTCCACCCGAGCCGCCTTCGGCGTCTCCGGCGTCCAGGTAGCTGCCGCGATCGGCATCCCAGCGCGCCCGCACGGCGTCAGCAAGCCGGCGAGCGGGCGTCCCATCCAGAGCATCGGTGGTTTCGGCCAACTCCAGCGCATTGAAGGCCACCAGGGCCGAGAAGCCCGCCGAAGCGGCAACGAACTTGTCGTTGGCCAGCGGGGCGCCGGCGGTGTCCCGTTGGATAGTGCGTAACAGTTCGCCCTTGGTGTGATACCAGCGCTCTCGGTTGAAACCCCCCTCGCAGAAGTCGTCCCAACGGGGGTCGTCGTCGGCGCCAGACTCCCACGGGTGGCAGAGCAGCACCAGCCCCGAGTCGCTATGCCGCTGCCGGCGCTGCAGCAAGAACTCCAATCCGGCGGCGGCCGCGGCCAGCAGACGCTCGGGCACATGGGCGCCGCGGCGCTGCAGTTCGGCCAGAGCATGACCGTACATAGGTGGCCCGGTGATGCTGGAGGCACCGGCACGGCCCCAGAACTCAGCCTGGTGGTGCGGATCTAGCTGGTAGGCCATGTGCGGCACGCAGCCCGAGGCGTCGGCCAAAGAGAGGATCTGCGCCAGCTCATCGAGCCCTCGGTCGTCCCCTAGTTCAGCCCAGATGAGGGCATGAAAACACGAGTCCCAGAGCCACTGCCAGGGATAACGCTCACGATTGGGTGCCGTGTAGCCCCCGCCGGGCGTCACGTCCACCCAGTGGCGTCGCAGCACAGCCAGCACTTGTTCACGCAACTCCACTAAGGCATTATTCCGCGACGGCATTATTCCGCGGTGCCTCTCTTTGCGACATTGCGCGACGCACTCAGCGCACAATCGGGCCAAGAGGTCCGACACCAGCGGTAGCGTCGCCGAGGTGGCGACGATTGCGATCGTCTCTTTCCGCCTGGGCCTAACCGACGGGGTGTCGGTGGTGGCAGCCCGCTGGGCAAAAATTCTCCAGCAACTGGGCCATCGGGTGGTGACCGTGGCCGGCGAGGGTCCAGTGGATCGGGTGGTTCGGGGCTTGGAGATCCAAGCAACCGAACCGCCGGCTGCTTGGGAGTTGGCCGCCGCTCTGGCTGACGCCGACCTGGTGGTGGTGCAGAACCTCTGCACTATCCCGCTGAACCTGCCGGCGGCGCGGGTGCTGGCCAGCGAACTGGCCGGCCGACCGGCCCTAATGCACCACCATGATCCGTCTTGGCAGCGCCCGCACTTCGCCCATGTCAGCGAGCTACCGCCCAACGACGAGGCCTGGCACCACATCACCATCAACCGACTGACCGAGAAACAGCTGGCCGCCCGAGGCCTGCGCGCCACGACCATCTACAACCCGTTCGAGTTGGCGACCACATCCGGCGACCGCAGCGCCACGCGCCGGCTCTTGGATGTGGGCCCCGCCGAACTGCTGATCGCTCACCCCGTCCGCGCCATCGCCCGCAAGAACATCCCCCGAGCGCTAGAAGTTTGCGAAGCGCTCAGCGCCAGCTACTGGCTAACAGGTCCCTCCGAAGAGGACTACGAACCGACGCTCAGCCGCCTGCTAGCTCATGCTGGCTGTCGCGTCTTGCGAAACCCTGCAGCCAACCCTGCCGACATCTACGCCGCGGCCGACGCGGTAGTAATGACATCTCTGTGGGAAGGGTTCGGCAACCCACCGGTGGAAGCAGCAGTCCACCGACGCCCCGCAGTGGTCAGCCACTATCCGGTAGCTGAAGAGTTACGCACCCTAGGCTTTCGCTGGTTTAGCCCCGACCAGCTAGACCCGCTGCGCCGGCATCTCGCCAGCCCCGATCCAACCCTCACCGACCACAACCGACAGGTAGTAGCAACACACCTTTCCATGGAGGTCATCGGTAGCCAGATAGCCAACCTCCTGGCCAAGCTGGGTATCGGTGCCTGACGGAGATTGTGGGATGGGCTTGTTGATGTCCTAAGTCCGTGCGCCTCAAACGCGGTTCAGCGCCGGTGGTTTGTCTTTGCGGTTCGGGAGCGCGGTTTAGGCGCTCGGCTGAGTGTCGGTGATAGTTCAGACTATTCGAGTAAATATTGAAATTTCTTTCTTCAGCACGTACAGGCGTTGTGGTTTTTGTGTTGATTGAATAAGCTCTCTGGTACCGGTCGCTGGCTCTGGTGTTGCGGGGTTGGTGTTTGTTTGACCGGCTTGTCGGCTCCGCCGACCGAAAGCCGACGGTTCACACACTGTGTTTGAGGAGGTGAATGATGACTATCGCGACTCTTTTCGACGACCCGGCTACCGGGGCCGGCGGCTCCGAGCCAAAGGGCGCTGGTAAGAACAACGGCGCTGCTGGGGTTGCTGAAGGGGGCGCTGCTGGGGTTGCTGGAGCCGATGGCGCTGATTCTGGGATCGCCGGGGCCACTAGCGCTGCTGCTGGGCTCGCTGGCGGGGGTGTCGCTGGGCACAACGGCACCGCCGCTGATGGGGCGGCTGGCATCGTCGCTGGTGGGTTTGGTCTTGATGCTGGCGCTGCTGTCTTTGGATCTGATGGGGGTGCTGAGGGATCCGCCGGCACCGCTGTTGGTGGGGCCGATGGTGCTGCTTATGGGGTCGGTGGGACTGCTGTCTTTGGGTCTCCTGGCGCCGCTGATGGGGCTGCTGCGACCGGCGCCGCTGCGGGTGGACCCGCCGGCACTGCTGCTTGTGCTGCTGGTGGGGTTGGTCTTGGCTCCGGGTTCGATGTTGACGGCCTGGTCGGCCTGTTTAGCTCTGACCTGTTGGTTCGGGGTTTGGCTGATCGGGAGTTGGAGGCTCGGCTGGTGCTGGTCGGCAAGTGTGAGTCTCGTTTAGCTGCGGTGAAAGCTGAGATGGTCGCCGAGCTGGCCCGCCGTAGGGGTGAGGGCCACGCGGCTGACGTGCTGCGTGACAGTTTGCGGCAGTCCCGCGGTCGGGCTAAGCAGGACGTGAAGCTGGCTGAGCAGTTGGGCCGCGCTCCGGGGACGGCTGAGGCTTTGCGTTCTGGGGCTATCACTGCGAAGCAGGCGAAGATGATCGCCGAAGCCGTAGAACAAACCCCATCCGGCGATTCGGGTGGTGAGGCTGGGTTGTTGGATGCCGCGGGGCGGGAGTCCGAAGACCAGTTCGCCCGCACTGTCCGCGATTTTGTGAACGAGCAGACTCGGGATGATCTTGGGGAGCGTCGTAAGCGTCAACGCGAGCGGCGCTATTTGAACATCAAACAAGAACCCGACGGCATGTTCTCTCTAATGGGCCGGTTCGACCCGGTCGCCGGTAGTCGCATCGAAACCGCTCTCACCGCTACCGCTAATCGGCTGTTCCACGCTGAGGATGCTAAACGTCGACTCTCTTCGGGTCAGCGCATGGCCGACGCTCTCGAACAGCTCGTCACCAACAGCGGCGGGGATAGGTCTGGGAAGTCTGCGGGCAAGGCTCAGGGCGTGGACCTGCTAGTGGTCGCCGACTACGACACCATTACGGGCCAACTACGTGATGCTCGCCTCACTGATGGCACCCCGCTGACAGTCGAGGAACTCCTCGGGCTGGCGTGTGACGCGAGAATCCTGCCCACTATTTTCAAAGGTAAGAGCGAGCCTTTGTGGCTCGGCCGGGGCAGACGCCACGCTTCTAGCCGCCAGCGCGCGGTGCTGGCTATGCGGGATAAGGGTTGCGTGGGTTGCGGGGCTTCGGCTAACTGGTGCCAAGCACACCACATCGTCCACTGGGAGCACGGAGGCAAAACCGACCTCGACAACCTCTGCCTACTCTGCAGCTACTGCCACCACCATTTAGTCCACACCAAAGGCGCCAAAGTAGTCCGAGACGTCGACGGCAGGTTCACGCTCCAACACCCCCACCAGCGTGGCAACACCCCACCCGCACGGCGTAACACTTGGACTGCCTGCAGCCACGGACACGCAGCGAGGACTACCACCCACAACGCTGGCAACCTCTCGACCGTCAACCCGCCCCTACGACGCTGAAACAGACCACGCCAAACAAACCGCCTACGACTTCCGAGGTGCAATTTGAGGCGCAATGTTGGGGTAGTCTGCCGCAGTGGTGATTGTGGAGTCAGCGGCGTTGGTAAAACGGTTCGGCTCCAACCTTGCGCTCAGCGGTGTAGACGCCACCATCGGCGAAGGTGTTACTGGTCTTCTGGGCGCAAACGGTGCCGGCAAGACGACGCTACTGACCCTCATTTTGGGCCTACGCAACCGCGACGCTGGGCAGCTCAGCGTGCTGGGCGCCGACCCGGGGACCGCTGGGCCTGAAGTCCGCCAGCGGCTGGGGTTCGCCCCCGAGCACCACCAACTGCCAGGAGACATGACCGCAGCCGACCTAGTGGCGCACGTAGCCCGGCTGCACGGACTGCCCAAAGTCGGCGCCACGCAAAGAGCCAGCGACACGCTCTGGGAGGTCGGCCTCGGCGAGGAACGCTTCCGCCCTATCGGCACTATGTCCACCGGCCAACTGCAGCGGGTGAAGCTGGCACAGGCGGTGGCACACCATCCCGAGTTGGTGATCCTCGACGAGCCCACCGACGGCCTCGACCCCATGCAACGCAGCGACATGCTGGCATTAATCAGCCGACTGGCGACCGAGCATGACATCAACATTCTCATCAGCTCGCACCACCTAGAAGAGGTAGAGCGGGTCTGCACCAGCGTCGTGATGCTGGACGCTGGGCGGGTGGCTCGGGCTGGGAAAGTCGCAGAACTAACAGTCGGCGCCGCCGGCTTGGTAGTAGAGGTATACGAGCGAGCGGCCGAGCTGGCAGCCACCTTAGCCAACGCCGGATTCGAGGCGCACGCCGAAGACGACGAGGTGGTGCGTCTAGCGAGCGGCGAAGCCCAGCCAGCAGGCGAGCCCGCCGATGCGGTGCGCGACGCCGTTGCAGACTTGGGCCTGCGGCTTCGGTCGCTGTTAGCCGAGCACCGCTCGCTAGCCGAGGTCTTTAGTGCCTCGCAGGGTGGTCTAGCCGGCGCTGAAGACGGCGCTGCTGGGGACGTCGCCGAGGAAGCCAAGCCATGAGCATCGGAGCTGGGGGGCAGCAAGCGCAAATCTTCGAAGGCGGGTTTCGGCCCTACGTGGGGCCCCGCCTGGCGCCTAACCGTTGCTTTCAATCACTGTACAGCTACTCCCTAGGCCGGCTGCTAGGTCGCAAGCGCCGCTTCCGCAGCAAGCTGATCGGCATCGCTGCGTTCTTCGTGGCCTGGATCGGGGCGGTAGTGCAGATCTTCCTGGCGGCGCTTTTCTCCGAAGTAGGCACTTTGGATTTCGACATCGTGCGGCAGTACTACACGCAGGTGGGAGTGGGCGTGGTGCTGTTTTCCATCCTGGCCACACCCATGCTGCTGAACACCGATCGCCGCAGCGGGCTGCTGAGCCTCTACCTAGCTTCGCCGCTTAGCCGCCGCAGCTACCTCACCGCTCAGACTGCGTCCATCTTCTCGCTGCTCGTGGTCATGTCGCTAATACCCGTGCTACTGCTTGGCATCGTCTACACGGTGCTAGGGGCGGGGCCGGGAGACGCCGGAGACTTCTTTCTGTTCCTCCTGCGCACGCTGGTCGCCGCCCTGGCCTTAGCAGCCGTGCCGACGGCCCTGGCGGTGGCAATCTGCAGTCTGATGCGTCGCACCGGCATGGCCATCGTGGTGATCGCCCTGTGTCTGCTAGTCCCGCAGGGCATCACGACGCTGTTAATCGAGCAGGCAGGCGTTGCCAGCGAGATCACCGTTCTGGACCCGCTGCGGATGTCCCGAGCACTGACTAAGCGCAGCCATGCGCTGGCGCTCACCGACACCGGTCCAGGAACGCTGGACGCCGTGGCGACATGGCTAGTGGTCCTGGCCAACCTTGTGTGGGTGGCGCTGCTGACCGCGGTAGCTCACTTGCGCTACGGGCGCATAGAGGTGGAGCGATGAGCAGCCTAGAAACGCCAGCGCGGCCCATGCTGGAAGCTGTCCGCGTCTCTAAGCGCTTCGGGGACTTGGTCGCCGTTTCGGATGTGTCGTTCCGGCTGGGTGCGGGTGTGACCGCGCTGCTGGGCCCCAACGGCGCCGGCAAGTCCACCATGCTGCGGATGCTCGCCGGGCTGGCGGCACCCAGCGACGGCACAGTGCGACTCCTCGGCGGTGACCCCCGAACAGATATACAACTACGTTGCCAAGTCGGGCTGGTGCCCCAACATGAGCAGCTCTTCGAGCATCTGCGGGTGCGGGAGTTTGTGCAACTGGCGGCCGACCTGAACGGCGTCGCCGATGCCACCGCAGCCAGCGAGCGGGCTATTGGCACCGTAGGCCTGGACCCCAGCGACAAGCGGCGCTTGAGTACTTACTCCAAGGGCATGCGCCAGCGGGCCAAGCTGGCGTCGGCCATCGTCGGCAGCCCCGACGTGCTGTTCTTAGACGAGCCGCTAACCGGCCTCGACCCCAACCAGCGGAACTTGATGATCAAGTTGTTCCACCGCATAGGAGCCAGCGGACGCTGCGTTGTGGTCTCCAGCCACGTACTCGAAGAGGTGCAGCGCATCGGCACCAACGTGCTGGTCATGGGCAAAGGGCGCCTGCTGGCCGAAGGCGACTTCCGACGCATTCGCGACCTCATGGACGACCGACCCAGCCGCTTCCGCATCGCCACCGACGCCCCGCGCGCTCTAGCAGCTGGGCTCATCGCCAAAGACCTGGCAATCGCGGTGGAAATCCACGAACCTGGCGCGCTGACCGTGGCCACCGCCAGCGCTGGAAGTTTCGCTAGCGCTATTGCCCCCCTGGCCCGCCAGCAACAAGCCAGCCTGCACGAACTCCGCCCCCTAGACGCCGACCTAGAGTCCGTGTTCCGCTACCTAGTGGAGGGCCGATGAAACCGAAAAGCGCCCAAAGAGACGCCACCTCGACACCAATGTCCATCTTCCGCTACCCAGTCGAGGGCCGATGAAACCGAAAAGCGCCCAAAGAGACGCCACCTCGACACCAATGTCCATCTTCCGCTACCCAGTCGAGGGCCAGTGAGACACGCCGGGCTGATATTCCGCTTCATGGTCCAGAAGCTGCTGCGCGATTGGGGCCGGATGGCCGTGATGGTTCTCCTGGCCGCGCTGTCGATCCTCATCGCGGTCGTGATGCGCATCAGCGAAGACGGAGTAACGCCCGAGGAGGGGGCCAGCTTCTTAGTTTGGTATGGCATCTCGATTGTCCTGCCGTTTAGCGCCTTGCTGGTAGCCGCGGATGCTTTTGGCGACCTGCGTGACGAGCACACGCTGGGATATCTCTGGCTGCGACCGCTGCGGGCATGGTCAGCTATAACCGGAGCGGCCAGCGCGGCACTGACGGTCGTCATAGTGATACTGGTAGTACCCCTGATCGTGGCCGGTTTGATCTTGGAAGTACAGCTAGCGGCGGGGGCTCTAGTAGCCGCAGTGGCTTACGTGAGCGTGTTTTTGGCGTTCGGGCTGATCCTGACGAGGCCACTGCTAACAGGGCTGCTAGTCCTGCTGGTGTGGGAGAACGTCATCGGCACGCTCAGCGCCGCTACGGCCCGCCTGACTATCCGCTCCTACGCCGCCAGCCTGGCGGTAGAAGAGGGCTGGTCTGTGGGAACGCCCACAGGACGGTCGTTTGCCGCCTCGCTGGCCGTGCCACTAGCGGTAGGGGCGGTGGGCCTAATACTGGCCGCCTGGGGATGGCGACGGGCCGAAGTGCCCTAAGCCCGAGAGACAGCCCGGGCCTGCTCGGCTAGCTTGGCCTTCTCTGATCAGCCCACCACTGAGGGGTCGGGAACCAGCGAACTCGCCAGCCACTGGAATCTCCGCCAACCGTCGTCGGGACCCATGTCGTCGCGAGCGTGGCGAGCCGCCTCGTCGGGGATCGGCTGGGCGTCGCGGGCCTTGATGTGTGCCTCGGCGGTGCGCTCGGCCATGACGAACCAGCCCACCGCCTCATCTACCGAGGCACCCACGGTCAACAACCCGTGGCTGCGCAGGATGACGGCCCGGTGGTCGCTCAGAGCTACGGCGATGCGTTTGCCGATTTGGGTGCTGTCCACCGATACCTCGCTGCCGGCGAAGACGCCGTGGCGCTCAAAGAACAGGCACGCCTCCTGGCAGATGGGTCGGAAAGGCTGGTTGAGCGCGGCAAAAGGCGTGCCGTAGGCAGTGTGAGTGTGAGCGGCCGACACCATATCGGGGCGGGCTTCGTGGATAGGGGCGTGAATGGCGTAGGCGGCCGGCGTATACCCCCAACCAGTGTTCCCCTCCACCACCTCACCGCTTGGCCCCACGAGAACCATCTCGTCGACGGTGGCCGCCCGAAAGGGCACCCCGTGACCCAAAAGCCAGAAGTGGTCGGTTTTCTCCGGGTCCCGAGCGGTGATGTGACCGTCCCCGGTGTTGCCCCAGCCGAGGGCGGCAAACACCCGATAGCCGAGAGCTAGCCGTCGCTTGCGGAACAGCCGCAACTCCTCGGCGGACTCACAAGAAGGCTCATCTGGGGCCTCACCAAGGTTGGGATTGTGGTAGGGAAACACTACGACCTTCTTTATCAGCAGGACAGCAGGTTCACTCAAGCTACTCCGCCTCGGGGAGCGCACTCTGGCTGACATCGTGGAATAGCCGAAGCTCGATAACTTGTGACCCCATGCGCGGTGCTCTGGAGGTGCCGTCATGTCACCGACTCAGGAGGAAGTCATGCCCAAAAGAAGACAGTTGATTCTCGCGGCTGTAGTCGCGTCCGTGGCCCTGGTGGCAGCGGCCTGCGGGGGCGACGATGACGCCGCAGCTCCGGCGCCGGCCGCGCCGGCCGATGCCCCCGCACCGCCGGCCGATGCCCCCGCCCCCCCAGCGCCTGCTGAGACCCCAGAGCCCGAGGAAGAAGAAGTGGAGTTGTCGCAGGCCGGTGGCCGACTCGCCGAGGTGCAGGCACGCGGCTCGTTGCGCTGCGGCGTGCGCGACGCCCTACCTGGGTTCAACTTCCTAACCCCCGACGGCGAGCACGAAGGCTTCGACTCGGATTACTGCCGGGTCATCGCCGCGGCCGTGCTGGGCGATGCCGATGCCGTGGACTTCGTAGACTTGGCCACTGCCGACCGCTTCACCGCTCTGCAGTCCGGCGAGATCGACGTGCTGGTGCGCAACACCACCTACACCGCCAGCCGCGACGGTAAAGAGGCCGCCAACTTCGTCTACGTCACGCTGTATGACGGCCAAGGCATCATGGTTCCAGCATCTACCGGCATAGGTAGCCTGGCTGACCTGGCCGACGCCAACATTTGCGTGGCGCAAGGCACCACTACCGAACTAAACCTCACCGACGTGATGCGGGCGGAGGGTATCCCCTTCAACCCGGTCACCTTCGGCGAGTCCTCCGAAGCCCGCACCGGCTACACCGCCGGGCAGTGTGAGGCGTTCACAACCGACAAGTCCAGCTTGGCGGTCTTCAAGTTCGAGATCGAGAACGGTGGCGGCGAGGAGCAGTTCATCCTGCCCGAGACGATCTCCAAAGAGCCGCTAGGTCCGGCGGTGCTGGACGGTGACACCGAGTGGGCGCAGGTAGTCAAGTGGGCCGTCCTGGCCACCATTCAGGCTTGGGAGTTTGGCTTGGACTCCAGCAACATCGCCAGCGCCACCGGCACCAACCCTGCCCGAGGCCGCTTCCTCGGCGAGGACGGCTTCGACCCCGGTCTGGGGCTACCCAGCGACTTCGCCGTGCAGGTCGTAAGCCAGGTGGGCAACTACCAGGAGATCTACGAGCGCCACCTCGAGCCGCTAGGCCTTCCGCTACAAGGCTCGGTCAACGACTTGTGGACCCACGGCGGTCTGATGTACGCGCCGCCCTACCGGTAGGAACCACGCCCGGGCTTCACGGCCCGCACAACTAGCAACTCAGCTAACCCCCCAAAACTAACCCCCAAAAAACGCCCGCCCGTGCAGCTTGCTTTAGCAGAGCCCGGGCGGGCGTTTCGCGCCAACCAACAGAACCCGCGGCGTGCTGTACTAGCTTGCCGGTCCGATGGCGCTGCGCAGCCGTTTCGCCTCCCCACCGGCCACCGCTGAGGCGGAGCCTGGAGCCGCCAGCAGTTGGTGGCGCAACACCGGGTTCCTCTCCGCGGTGGGCCAAGCAGCGCTGGTGGCTGCGGTCTGTCTGGCCGGCTGGTGGCTGTACGGCAACCTAGTAGAGAACCTCAACCGGACCCGCATCCCCACCGACTTCGGCTTCCTAACCCAGCCCACCGGCTTCGCTATTCCGGAGAACTTCGGCTTCGACCCCAGCTTGCCGATCTGGCGGATGCTGCTAATAGGCGTGCAGAACACTTTCCTGGCTGGCCTGGTGGGCGTGCTGCTGGCCTCAATTGTGGGGCTCGCCGTGGGCATCGCTCGGCTTTCCAGCAACTGGCTGGTTGCTCGCCTGGCACAGATCTACGTAGAAGGCTTCCGCAACATGCCACCGTTGGTGGTCATCGTGTTCTTCAGCTTCGCGGTGTTCAGCTTCGGACCCCTGCCGGTATTCCCCGAGGCACTGGAATTACGCCTACCCAGCAGTAACAGTAACTGGCTAATCCTCTCCAAGAGCCGGATCGGGATCCCCAGCCTCTCTGTGGAGCGGCACGCGGGGCTGTTCTGGCTGCTGGTGGCGTGCGGGATAGCGACAGCAGCCGCCGTCTGGGTTTGGCGCAGCCGCCGCCATGTCCGCACCGGAGAACCTCATCGTCGGGTTTTGTGGTCGTTGGGGACGCTGGTGATCGTGGGCGTCGTGGCGTTCGTCGCCCTCGGCGGGCCTTACGACTGGTCTTGGCCGGCCCGCTCGGAGAACGGTCGGCGGCTGATCTCGGGGTTCGGCACCAGCGCCGCCTACATGTCGCTTACCTTGGCGTTAGCGCTGTATACCGCCAGCCACATCGCCGAAGTGGTGAGGGCTTCAATCCTGGCGGTGCCTAAAGGCCAGAGCGAAGCCGCCGGCGCGCTGGCCCTCTCGCCTTTCCAGCGCTATCGCCACGTGATCCTGCCCCAGGGGCTGCGCATCGCCGTTCCGCCGACCATCAATCAGTATTTGAACCTGGTGAAGAACACGTCCTTGGGCACCGTCGTGGGCTACGCGGACATCACCAACCTCACCCGCACATCTATCGGCAACGCCAACCCTGCCCCGCAGTCGATCGCCGTGCTCATGGGTGTCTACCTGGTGTTCTCGCTCATGATCTCGCTGCTGCTGAACATCTACAACCGCCGCGTGCAACTCCGGGAACGATGACCGGCTCCTCCCCGACACCCGACAGGCCCCTGCGCCCTCCCGCCGGCAGCGGTCCACCGCCGCGGCTCAGCGCCACAGCCTGGGCGCGGGCCAACCTGTTCAACAACAGGCACAACTCGGCGCTAACCGTGCTGCTGGGCGCCGGCGGGCTAGTGCTTATGGCTTTCGGCGCCCGTTTTCTGTTTGTGACCGGCCAATGGGAGCCGGTGCGCACCAACCTAACGCTGCTGATGATGGGGACCTTCCCGCGCGAAGAGCAGTGGAGGGTGGTAGCTCAGGTTTACCTGCTGTGCGCTGCGGTGGGCCTGGCGTGGGGCGGCCTGGGCGCTTCGGCACGCGACCGAGCGCGCGCTGCCGGCGTGCCGTTCAGCAGGGCGCGACTGCGTGATGGCCTGCGGCGCTGGTGGCCGGTGTTTGTGCTGTTGCTGGTGCTGCTGGGCATGACCAGAACCTGGCTGCCGACAGGCTTTGTGCTCTCGGCGCTGGCGCTGGGAGTCGTAGCCCGCCGAACAATGGAGGCACTCTCGCAGCCGGCGCGCGGCCCGGCGTGGTTCGCTGCGGGCATCTGCGCCCTGGCTGGCTGGCAGGTGGTCTCGGGCACCGGTGGGATTTCCTGGTGGTGGGCCGGCGGGCTGGTAGGGGTGGCGATCCTGCGCCTCAGCCGCAACCTGCAAAGCGAGGACCGCTGGCAGCCGGTGGCACGCCTGGCGCTGATCGCTGGCTGCTTGGCGGCGGTGTGGGGCATCTACCGACTGCTTGACTTCGACGGGGTGAGCTGGGACGACTGGTCGGGGTTCCAGTTGAACTTGGTAGCCGCGGCGGCCTCCATAGTGCTGGCCTTCCCTGTGGGGCTGGTAGCAGCAATGGGGCGACGTTCGAAACTGCCGGCGGTTCGACTGCTCTCGGTGGGCTACATAGAACTCATCCGCGGGGTTCCGCTGATCTCCCTGCTGTTCATGGGCGACTTGTTCCTAGGCTTCTTCCTACCGACCGATGACCCGCTGTCGAAGGTCACCCGGGCGATTGCAGTGATGACCCTGTTCACCGGCGCCTACCTGGCTGAGATCGTGCGCGGCGGTCTGCAGTCGGTGCCCCGAGGGCAAGTGGAGGCTGCCTGGGCGATCGGCCTCAGCACCCCCAAGGTGTTCGGTCTGATCGTGCTGCCCCAAGCCCTGAGGGCGGTCATCCCAGCCTTGGTGGGTCAGTTCATCAACCTGTTCAAAGACAGCACGCTGCTGTCGATCATCGCGCTTACCGAGATCCTAAGGATCCGAGAGAGCATTCACGGACAGAGAGAGTTCCTCGTCGTAGGCATCGCGGAGACGCTGGTCTTCGTAGCCTTCGCCTTCTGGGCGCTGGCGTTCACCATGTCACGGGAAAGCCAGCGGCTGGAACGCCGACTGGGGGTGGGAGAGAGATGACCAGGGAGAGAGATGACAAAGGAGAGTGATGACAAACACGCCAAGCGGCAGCCCAGCGGCCACTAGCCACGCAGCCAGCGACAGCGTCCAGCCCATCGTGAGCGTGGAGGGCGTCGATAAGTTCTTCGGCTCATTTCAAGCTTTACGGGACATCAACCTGACCGTCGCCCCCCAAGAAGTGGTGGTAGTGCTAGGTCCGTCTGGCTCTGGCAAATCCACCCTCATTCGTTGCATCAACCGCCTCGAGCACCACGACCGGGGCCGCATCACCGTTGACGGCATCGAACTTAGCAACGACGTAAAAGCCATCCGCCAGGTGCGGCGACTCACCGGCATGGTCTTCCAACAGTTCAACCTGTTCCCGCACCTCACCGTGCTGGACAACATCACCCTGGCGCCCCGACAGGTGCGGCGTATGCCTCGGCGCGAAGCCGAGGAGCTAGCCATGCAGTTGCTAGAGCGGGTGAAGATCCCCGAGCAGGCCCGCAAGTACCCCGGACAGCTCTCCGGCGGCCAACAGCAGCGGGTGGCAATCGCCCGCTCGCTGGCCACCGAGCCCAAAGTGATGATGTTCGACGAACCCACCTCGGCACTAGACCCGGAGATGATCAAAGAGGTGCTGGACGTTATGCAAGAGCTAGCCCGCAGCGGCATGACCATGATCTGCGTGACCCACGAGATGGGTTTCGCCCGAGAGGTGGCCAGCAGGGTTGTGTTTATGGACGAGGGGGAGGTCGTGGAGGTCGGCACCCCTGAGCATTTCTTCACCGCTCCCAGCGAGGACCGCACCAAACGCTTCCTGGAGCAGATTCTGTAGCTGTGTTCCGGTCGCCGGCCAGCGCCACCGGTAGCGTTGGCCGGATGAATCAACCTGCTGGCACCCGACGGGTGCCCGAGCGGCCTTCCCTGGAGGGTCTGGAGGATCGCTGGGGCGGCTGGTGGGAGGCTGAGGGGGTCTACCGATTCGACAGGAGCCGGCCTCGAGCTGAGGTCTTCTCGATCGACACGCCGCCGCCAACGGTGAGTGGATCGCTGCATGTGGGGCACGTGTTTAGCTACACCCACACCGACCTCATCGCCCGCTACCAGCGGATGCGCGGCATGGCGGTCTTCTACCCCATGGGCTGGGACGACAACGGCTTACCCACCGAGCGCCGGGTGCAGAACTACTTCGGCGTGCGCTGCGACCCTTCGGTGCCCCACGACGAGAACTTCTCGCCACCTACCAACGCCGGCGAACCCGTGCCGGTAGGGCGGCGCAACTTCATCGACCTGTGCCTACAACTCACCGCCGACGACGAGCAAGCCTTTGAAGATCTTTACCGGCGGCTGGGCGTGTCGGTGGACTGGAGCCTCAGCTACACCACCATCGGCGAGCGCTGCCGGAGGGTCTCCCAGCAAGCCTTCCTGGCAAACCTAGCCCGAGGGGAGGCCTACCAGGCCGAAGCTCCCTGCCTCTGGGACGTGACCTTCCGCACCGCGGTGGCCCAGGCCGAGCTAGAAGACCGCCCTCGCCAGGGAGCCCTACATTGCCTGGCCTTTCAGCGCAGCGAAATTAAAGAAAACGACAGAGAGGTAGAGAAAAGAGATAAAGCCGCAAAGGTGCTCATCCAGACCACTCGACCAGAGATGCTAGCGGCCTGCGTGGCGCTCGTAGCCCACCCCGACGATGAGCGCTACCAGGGATTATTCGGCACTACGGTGCGCACACCGCTGTTCTCGGTCGAAGTGCCCGTACTAGCGCACCCGCTCGCCGAGCCCACCAAAGGCAGCGGCATCGCCATGGTCTGCACCTTCGGCGACACCACCGATGTCACTTGGTGGCGCGAGCTGGAGCTACCAGTCTGCCCCATCATGGGGCCAGAAGGTCGGCTGCTGGCCAAACCGCCCGAAGCCCTGCGAAGCGCTCAGGCCCAGGCCGCCTATGGGGAAATCGCCGGGCTCACGGCCAACGCGGCGCGCCAGCGCATCGTGGAACTTCTAGCCCAGTCGGGGGAACTCATTGGCGATCCGCAGCCCACCGAGCAGGCAGTGAAGTTCTTCGAGAAGGGCGACCGGCCGCTAGAGATCATCACCACGCGCCAGTGGTACCTACGCAACGGCGGACGCGACCTAGACCTGCGTAAGGAGTTGCTGGAGCGCGGCGACGAGCTGGCCTGGGTGCCGGACTTCATGCGCACTCGCTACTCCAACTGGGTAGAGGGGCTGAACGGCGACTGGCTGGTGAGCCGTCAGCGCTGGTTCGGCGTGCCGATTCCGGTGTGGTACGCCCTCGACGCCGACAGCCAGCCACAGTACGACCAGGTGCTGGTACCAGCCGAAGAGGCTTCTCTGCCCGTGGATCCGGCCTCTGAGGCCCCGCCGGGCTACGACGAGTCCCAGAGAGGCAAACCGGGCGGCTTTATTGGCGACCCCGACGTTATGGACACCTGGGCCACCTCTTCACTTACGCCGCAAGTGGCCTGCGGCTGGCAGACCGACCCCGACCTCTTTGCTCGCACCTTCCCGATGGATGTGCGGCCGCAGGCACACGAGATCATCCGTACCTGGCTTTTCTCCACGGTGGTGCGCAGCCACCTGGAGCACGACTCGCTGCCGTGGCGCCGAGCCGCCATCTCTGGCTGGGTACTAGACCCAGATCGTAAGAAGATGTCCAAGTCCAAGGGCAACGTGGTCACACCTATTGGGTTGCTGGAGACCTACGGCGCTGACGCGGTGCGCTACTGGGCAGCTGGGGGACGGCCCGGCACCGACACCGCCTTCGACGAGTCGCAGATCAAGGTGGGGCGCCGCCTGGCCATCAAGCTCCTCAACGCCGCCCGTTTCGTGCTGGGGCTGTCCAGCGGCGGCGCAAACGACCCGGCAGTAGCGACCACCGACTCCGGCACTGTCAGCTTTGGCACTGTGCGAGAGCCAGTCGACAAGGCGCTGCTGGCTGGTCTGGGTGATCTGATCGACGGCGCCACCGAAGCTTTTGAGGCTTTCGACTACGCCCGGGCTCTGGAGCGCACCGAGCGCTTCTTCTGGGACTTCACCGACAACTACGTGGAGTTGGTAAAGCACCGGGCATACCGCCATGACGCCGGCGGCGACAGCGCCCGGAGCACGCTACAAGTGAGCCTCGGCACTCTGCTGAGGCTGTTCGCCCCGTTTCTACCCTTCTCGTGCGAGGAGGCGTGGTCTTGGTGGCGGGAAGGTTCAATCCATCGGGCGCCGTGGCCACAGCGGTCTGAGTTACCAGCTACCGGCGACCCGGCACCACTAGCAGCAGCCGCCGAGGTGCTAGCTCAAGTGCGTCGGGCCAAGAGCGAAGCTCGCCGCAAGCTGCGCACCCCAGTGCAGCAAGCGCAGGTGCAGGGCTCGGCAGCTTTCCTGACAGCCCTAGCGGCTGCCGCTGACGACCTACGAGACGCCGGCAACATCTCCGACTTAGAACTCAACCCGGGAGCCGACGGCGCGGCACCAACCGTCGAGGTCACCCTGTCCGCTGAGTAGGCCACACCCCGGGTAACCAAGTCCAAGGTTCTCAAGTCCAGGGGCTCTCAGGTGCCCCAACCCCAGGTCGCCTAGTCTTCGGCGTCGGAGACGACCGTGCGGTGACGGGGTGGCTCGGCAATCTGGATCGTGGCGGGATCGGGCGCCTCGTCTAGTTGATACTGGCCCTGATTACGCATCCAAACCGTGCGCTGCGGGAACGGAATCTCGATTGCGGCCTCGTCGAAGGCCTCTTTGATACGCAGGCGCAACTCCCGCTCTACTTTCCACTGCACTGAGGGTTCGGTCTTTACGACGAGGCGGATGGCGATGCCGCTGGCTCCGAGACTTTGGATGCCCCATACCTCTGGCGCCTCCATTAGCTCGTCGCCGCCCCATTCTGGGTCGTCCCACATCTCGTTGGCGACCCGCTGGATGACCCCCTCGGCAAAACGCAGATCAGTGTCGTAAGAAACCTCGATGTCCAGCAGCGCCCGCGACCAGAGCTGGGAGTAGTTACCAACGCGGCTGACCTCGCCGTTGGGTACGTGCCAGACAGTGCCCGAAACGTCGCGGATGGTGGTAGTGCGCAGCGAGACCGCCTCCACCGTCCCGGTGACGGGGCCCACGTCAATCACGTCGCCCACCCCAAACTGATCTTCTACCAGCATAAATAGCCCCGACATGAAGTCTTTCACGATTGTCTGAGAGCCGAAGCCGATGGCCACGCCGGCGATGCTGGCACCGGCCAACAGCGGCCCGATGTTGATGTCGAAGACGCCCAGCATCATGAGCAGGGCCACGCTCCAGACAACCGCGGTGATAACGCTGGACAGCACCGAGGTAAGCGTCTGGGCGCGTGCCGCCGAGCGCGTGTTCTGCTCCGACTCAGTAAGCAGCTTCACCGGCCCCTGGTTGCGAATCTTGGCCAGACGATCGCTGGTGCTGGCCGAGGTGATGCGCTTAGCCAGCAGATTCACACCGCGCCGCGCCAAACGGCTGACGATGAAAGCGCCCAGAGCGATCAGCACAACCTTCAACGGCCGCTCTACAACCCACTCGGTAGCGGCCGCCAAGAACCCGTTGTTGGTCTGGTCGAAAACCCAGGTGCAGATCCGCGACGGATCCACGCCGCAGGCGTCGGCCAGACCACTAACGGGCTCTTCTGCTTCGGTGGCTTGGGCCAGTTGCGCCGTAATGCTCATATCGGCTCCTCGAGGTTGGTGGAACGATCTAACCGACACCCTACGAGGTCGGCAAGTCGGGCGAGGCGCTCTCGGGCGGAGCTTGCGGAAAGTCCCGCAGAATGCCTATAATCTCCAGCATAAACTCTAGCATTAGCCAGTATTTATACTTAAAATTCTTGTATTCCCGAGACAAATACTGGGCGAGACAAATACTGAACAAACGACTGACAGATGACCAAACAAAGTAGCGATTCTGGAACGCCAGTGGATGACTCGGAAGGGGCGCCGCTCTACCGCATCGGCCACGCTGCGGAACTGCTGGGGGTGTCGGTGGACACAGTGCGACGCTGGGCCGACGAGGGGCAGCTGGCAGTACTGCGCACTAGCGGAGGCCAGCGCCTAGTGAGCGGAGCAGACCTAGCCCGGCTGGCTACCGAACGGGCCGACAATCCCCCCGAGGGACGGAATCGTGTCTCGGCACGCAACAGCTTTGCCGGCCTAGTTACTCGGGTTGTGACCGACGAGTTGATAGCTCAGGTGGAGATCCAGGCGGGGCCTCACCGGGTGGTTTCTCTCATGACCCGTGAGGCCGCCGAAGACCTGGGGCTAGCGCCGGGCGTGGAGGCCACAGCAGTAGTCAAGTCAACGACGGTAGTCGTCGAGCGACCCCTGTTGTGAGTCGCCCGTGGTCCTAATCTCCTTGCTCTCGGCCGGACCTGGACCGAGGCGGACGACGATAGCTGTTGTGAGTCGCCCGTGGTCCTAATCTCCTTGTTGGCCATCGGCGCGTTGCTGACCGTCTTGGGCTGCGGCGACAACGGCCAGAATGCCGCCGAGCGCCGCAGCGTGACCGTCTTCGCCGCTGCCTCACTGACCGACGTGTTTAGCAATATCGCTGAAGCCTTCGAGGCGGCCCACCCCGAAATCGATGTGACGCTGCAGTTTGCCGGCAGCAGTCGGCTGGCCACTCAAATCAACGCCGGCGCCCCCGCCGACGTGTTCGCCGCGGCCAACGAGCGGACCGCAGCGCAGGTGGACGCTCAGCGAACCACGGTCTTCGCCCGCAATCGCTTGGCCATTGCCACGCCGCCGGGCAATCCCGCTGGCGTAACCGGGTTGGACTCGCTGAAGAACGCCAACTTGGTGTTGGCTCTCTGTGCTCCCGAGGTGCCCTGCGGTGCCCTGGCAGAAACCGTCGGCGGGGCGGCCCTCAGCGCCGCGGCCGACACCCGAGAGCCCAACGTGCGGGGCGTGCTGACCAAAGTGCTGCTAGGGGAAGTGGACGCCGGCGTGGTGTACGTCAGCGATGTACGCGCCGCGGGCGACACCGTGGACAGCATCCCCCTCGAGCATCCCGCCAGCACAACCTACCTGCTGGCCCTTTTGAGCAGCAGCGCTGAGGCCGCCAGCTTTGTAGACTTCGTGCTGTCGCCGACAGCGCAGGCATTGCTAATGGCCGCCGGTTTCGAGGCGCCGTGAACCCGCTCCGGCGGGGACTTACGGGCCAGCGGACCGCCGGATTCGAGACGCCGAGAGCCGGTCGCAGCACCACTGTGCGCGGGCGTTCCGTTGGCGGGCTCTGGCTGCCGGCGGGGGTGGCGCTGGCACTGCTGGTGGTGCCCATCGTTGGCCTGCTCCAACGAGCCCCCTGGAGCGACCTGCCGTCGCTGCTGGGCTCAGGGCGCCTGCGCGATGCACTGGTGATCTCGGCGGTCACTAGTGCCCTAGCGGCGGCGGCTGCGGTTCTGCTGGGTCTGCCGCTGGCGCTGTCGCTGTCGCGCTGCGGGCCGGCGCTGCGGCGGCTGCTGCGGGTAGCTGTGCTGCTGCCGATGGTGCTGCCGCCGGTGGTGGGTGGCACCGCCCTGCTCTTCGCCCTGGGACGGCGAGGCCTCTTAGGGCAGTGGCTGGACGCCTGGTTCGGCTGGTCTCTGCCGTTCAGCACAGCCGGCGTGGTAGTGGCAGCCAGCTTCGTGGCCATGCCGTTCTTCGTAATCACCGCTGAAGCCGCTCTGCGCAGTGCCGACAGCAGGCTCGTCGAGGCGGCCCGCACGCTGGGGGCACGCAAGTCGGTGGTCTTCTGGCGCGTCACGCTGCCACAAGTTGCACCGTCTCTAGCGGCCGGCGCGGCGCTGGCCTGGGCGCGTGCTCTGGGCGAGTTCGGGGCTACCGTCACCTTCGCCGGCAACCTGCGCGGCCGCACCCAGACGCTCCCCTTAGCTACTTTCGAGGCCCTGGAGGCTGGCCGCCCGGCCGAGGCGGTGGCCCTAAGCGTGATCCTGCTGGCTGTCTCGATCTTGGTGTTAGTAACGCTACGCGACCGCTGGCTGAGCCAATGAGTTCAGCCACAGCCGACGTAGTCACTGACGGCATAGCCGCTGACATTCGGCTGAGCCTCGACGACTTCACTCTGGAGGTGCAACTCCGGGTTCTAGCTGGGACTACCACGGCCATCATGGGACCCAACGGTTCGGGCAAGACCACGCTACTGCGCTGTCTGGCGGGTCTTGTGGCTACCGAGGCAGGGCGAGTAACCCTAGCTGGCCGCCTAGTGGACGATCCCGCCGCTGACATCTGGGTACCGCCAGATCAGCGACCCGTCGGCTACGCCTTCCAGGATGTGCGGCTCTTCGGCCACCTCAGCGCCTTGGAGAACGTGGCCTTCGGGCTGCGCTGTCGAGGTGCCAGCCGCGCCGCTGCCCGGCGAGGGGCGCTGGCTGGCCTCGGAGCAGTTGGCCTGAAGGAGTTCACCGGTGCCAAGCCCGCGCAACTCTCCGGCGGCCAGGCGCAGCGGGTAGGACTGGCACGGGCGCTGGCCAGCAGACCCGAGGTGCTGCTGTTGGACGAGCCGTTCTCCGCAACCGACATCGACGTGCGGCCACAGCTACGCCACCAGGTGCAAGCAGCCGGCGCCACCGTGGTCCTAGTAACCCACGACCCCACCGATGTGGAGCACTTAGCCGACCAAGTGCTCACCCTAGAAGCCGGTCACCCGGCGACTTAATTACCCACCTCCCGTGCGGGTCGCCTGGGCGCCGCCGGAGAGCACTCGCCGACTACTACGGCCCCGCTGGCCAACCGATTTGTGGCCTGAACAGCAAATTCGTCATTCCGGCCAGAGCATCGATTGCTCGCTGACCGCAACGAATTACACTCCTAGAATTACGCTTGGGTAGTTCGGTCGGGTAGGCACGCAAGAGGGCTCCTCTACTGGTCTCCCAGCACCCAACCACAGGAGGAGGCACCGGGGTGACTGTTGTCGAGCATTCAGCCAAGTACAACATCGAGGCACCAACAGGCCCGGCGACCAAAGGCAGCGCCAACGGCGTGGTGGCCGATCCCGGTCCCCCTGAGCCCCGGCCGATCAACTCGCCAATGCGGGTGCGCAAGCGCGACGGCAGCCTCGAGCCGGTGGATGTCACCAAGATCGTGCGGCGGGTAGAGCGCTGCAGCAGCGACCTGGACGGCGTGGACTGCATGCGAGTAGCCACCCGCACGATTAGCGGTCTCTGCGACGGCTCCTCCACCGTGGAGCTAGACGAGTTGGCAATCCGTACCGCTGCCTCGCTGATCTGCGAAGAGCCCAACTACTCCCGTCTAGCTGCCCGGCTGCTGGCCACCTACATCGAGGAGGAGGTGGGAAGCCAGGACATCGGCAGTTTCTCCCAAGCGGTCGCCGCCGGGCACCGGCTGGGCCTCACCAGCGACGCAACCGCCGACTTCGTAGCGGCCAACGCCGAGGCACTAAACGCGGCTGTCGATAACGAGCGCACCGACCTGTTTGAGTTCTCGGGCCTGCGCACGGTCTACGACCGCTACCTGCTGCGCCACCCCGAGACCCGCAAAGCCATCGAGACCCCCCAGTACTTCCTGCTGCGGGTGGCCTGCGGGCTGGCTGTGGAGGCCGGCGAAGCTATTGACTTTTACCGGCTGATCTCTTCGCTGGAGTACCTGCCTTCGAGCCCCACGCTCTTCAACTCCGGCACCACGCATCCGCAGATGTCCTCGTGCTATCTGCTGGACTCACCGGCCGACGACCTAGAGGCCATCTACAACCGCTACACCGACGTTGCCAAGCTGTCCAAGCACGCCGGCGGCATCGGCCTGTCCTACAGCCGGGTCCGCAGCCGGGGCTCGCTGATCCGCGGCACTAACGGCCTGTCCAACGGCATCGTGCCGTGGCTCAAGACGCTCGACAGCTCGGTGGCGGCGGTCAACCAGGGTGGGCGCCGCAAGGGTGCCTGCTGCGTTTACCTAGAGACCTGGCACGCCGACATAGACGAGTTCCTGGACTTGCGAGAGAACACCGGCGACGAGTCCCGCCGCACCTACAACCTCAACATCGCCAACTGGGTACCCGACCTGTTTATGAAACGGGTGGAGAACGACTGGCAGTGGTCGCTGTTCGACCCCAAGAAGGTGCCCCACCTAGTGGACCTCTACGACGAGGAGTTCGAACGGGCTTACGTGGAGGCAGAGGAGGCCCGGCTGTTCGAGCGGCAGATACCCGCCCGTCACCTCTACAGCAAGATGATGCGCACCCTGGCCCAGACCGGCAACGGCTGGATGACCTTCAAAGACGCCTCCAACCTGAAGTGCAACCAAACCGGCAGCAGTGGCAAGGTGGTACACCTCTCCAACCTCTGCACCGAGATCCTGGAAGTGACTAACGCTGAGCAGACGGCAGTCTGCAACCTGGGGTCGGTGAACGTGGGCCGCCTGGTGCGCGACGGCGAGTTCGACTTCGAACGCCTCGCCGAGGTGGTGCAGACCGCGGTGAAGTTCCTAGATCGAGTGATCGACATCAACTTCTACCCCACCGAGGCAGCCCGGGCCTCTAACGAGGTGTGGCGGCCGGTAGGGCTCGGCCTCATGGGCCTGCAGGACGTGTTCTTCCAACTGCGGTTGCCGTTCGACAGCGACGAGGCGCGCCAGCTGTCGCGCCAGATCTCCGAGCAGATCTACTACTGGGCGCTTGCCACCTCGGTGGACCTGGCAAAAGAGTTCGGCCCGCACCCCAACTTTGCCGAGACTCGAGCCGCTGGGGGCCAGCTACAGATGGATCTGTGGAACGTCGGCGTTTCCGACGAGGCCCGCTGGGCCGACCTGCGCGAGCGGATCGCCGCCCACGGGCTGCGCAACTCGCTGCTGATCGCCATTGCCCCCACGGCCACTATTGCCTCCATCGCTGGCTGCTACGAGTGCATCGAGCCCCAAGTCTCCAACCTGTTCAAGCGCGAGACCCTCTCGGGCGAGTTCCTGCAGATCAACCACTACCTAGTGCGCGACCTGCAGGCGCGGGGTCAATGGACCGGCGGGATGCTGGAAGCGCTAAAGCGGTCACGCGGATCAGTAGCCGACATCACCGGTGTACCTGAGGACATCAAGCGGCTCTACCGCACCGCTTGGGAGTTGCCGCAGCGGGCGCTCATAGACCTAGCCGCCGACCGGGGCGCCTTTATAGATCAGAGCCAGTCCCTAAACCTCTTCTTGGAGACACCCACCATCGGAAAGCTCTCCTCGATGTACACCTACGCCTGGCGTAAAGGCCTGAAGACTACGTACTACCTGCGCTCCCGCCCGGCCACCCACATCAACCAGGCCACGGTCAGCAGCGGAAGCGCCGCGGTGGCTTGCTCGCTGGAGAACCCCGAGACCTGCGAGGCCTGCGAATAGCACCCCAGCAGTCGGCCCACTCTGCGATCTCGCATATTCGAACAGCCGTTTAGCCAACACACAAATTCAAACAACAAGTAAAATAAGATCAAATAAGAAAGGAAGTAAACGTGACCCTCCTCGAGTCTCCGCTTCCGCCGGGTGCTCCTGCGCCTGGCAGGCCTTCGGGCTCCCAGTCCAGCGCGGCGCAGCCGAACCTGCTCGACCCGGGCTTTGAGTTGACGCTAAGACCGATGCGCTATCCGGTTTTCTTCGAGATGTACCGCGACGCCATCAAGAACACCTGGACGGTGGACGAGGTGGACTTTTCCGACGACATCTTGGACCTAGACCGCAAGCTGCTGCCCTCAGAGAAGCACCTAGTGCACCGGCTTTGTGCCTTCTTCGCCACCGGCGACTCGATCGTGGCCAACAACCTGGTGCTGAACCTCTACAAGCACATCAACTCCCCCGAGGCCCGCATGTACCTATCGCGGCAGCTCTACGAGGAGGCGCTGCACGTTCAGTTCTACCTCACGCTGCTGGACAACTACATGCCAGACCTCCAAGAGCGTCACGCCGCTTTCGCCGCCGTGGAGAACATCCCCTCGATTCGCCGCAAGGCCGAGTTCTGCTTCCGCTGGATGGGGTCTATCGAGACCCTCGATGAGTTGAATACAAACGCCGAGCGGCGCAAGTTCCTCTTGAACCTCATCTGCTTCGCCACCTGCATCGAGGGGCTGTTCTTCTTCGCCGCCTTCGCCTACGTGTACTTTCTGCGCTCCAAGGGGCTGCTGAACGGCTTGGCAGCCGGAACCAACTGGGTGTTCCGGGACGAGAGCTGCCACATGAACTTTGCTCTTCAAGTTGTGAACACCGTGCGGGAAGAGCAGCCCGAACTCTTCGACGAGCAGCTAGCAGCCGAGATCCGCCAGATGCTGGCCGAGGCGGTGGACTGTGAGTACCAGTTTGCTGAGGATCTGCTCGCCGGCGGTATACCTGGCATGTCCCTAGCCGACACCCGCCAGTATCTGGAGTACGTGGCCGACCTGCGGCTGAGCCAGTTGGGCCTCCCCGCCCAATACGGCACACATAACCCGTTCTCGTTCATGGACCTGCAGGATGTCCAGGAACTGACCAACTTCTTCGAGCGCACGGTCTCGGCGTACCAGGTGGGCATCGAAGGCGCCATAAGCTTCGACGAGGACTTCTAGCAAGGTCCTCGCACAACAGATCGCCTCTACAACACTAGAGGCACCTCGGCCAGGCTCGGTACTCACCCCCACCGAGCCTGGCCCTCATTTTGGCTCAGTTGATCTGGCCAACCCGGCGAGTTCAGTGAGTCCGGCGACGGCGTTCACCGAGCGACCAGTTGGGTCAAACGGGCTGCAGCTCGGGCGGGCTGGAGCTGTCCCGAGCGGACCTGCTCGGTGAGTTCGGGAAGCAGTGCCCCCACCTGAGGATGCTGCTGCAACACCTCCATGAGCTGTCGTTCTGTGAGGTGCCACATCCAGCGGACCCGCTGGTCGGCGCGACGCTCCCGCCAACCGCCGGCAGCCTGCAGCACCTCGGCATGCGACTGCAGCTTCGCCCAGAGGGCCTCCAAGCCGCTCTGGGCCAACGCGCTAGCGGTAAGCACCGACGGCTCCCAAACAGAGCCCCCGGGGCGTAAAAGCCGTAGAGCGGCGGCGTAGTCGGCGGCGGCGCGCTGGGCAGCGGCCACCAGGTCGCCGTCGGCCTTGTTCACTACTAGCACATCGGTCAGCTCGAACAGGCCTCGCTTGATGCCCTGCAGCTCGTCACCTCCAGCGGGGGTGGTGACCGTCATCACCGTGTCACAAATGTCGGCCACGGCCACCTCCGACTGACCTACCCCGACGGTCTCGATGAACACCACGTCGTAGCTAGCGCCCTCTAGCACTTCCACAACCTCCAACGTGGCGTCGGTGACGCCGCCCAGCGCGCCGGCCGAAGGCGACGGCCGAACAAAGGCACCCTCCGCCGCCGCTAGACGCCCCATACGGGTCTTGTCCCCGAGGATCGACCCGCCGCTGACCGCACTGGAAGGGTCCACCGCCAGCACCGCAACACGCTGACCCCGCTCGCAGAGTTGCGAACCCAAAGCGTCGATGAGAGAACTCTTGCCAGCACCCGGAGGGCCGGTGACGCCCACCCGATGCGAGTCAGCTCCGTGGGGGGCTAACTGTTCGAGCACCTCCGAAGCGATGGCCCGCTGGGCGGAATGGGTGCTCTCGACCAGCGTGATGGTGCGAGCCAGCCAGCTGCGATCACCGGCCAGCACGCCAGCCACATATGCATCTGCCGGCGAGCGGCCCGCCGTCTGCTGTTCGGGCCGCTCCGGGTCGTTCACGCCGACCAAGCGTCCAGCGCGTCTAACAGCTCGCCCGCAGCGACGGTGAGAGAGGTGCCGGGGCCGAACACAGCCTCGGCGCCGGCGTCTAATAGCAACGGTCGATCCCGCTCGGGGATCACGCCGCCCACCACGACCATGATGTCTGACCGGCCCAGCTCTGCTAGCTCGGCTATCAGCTGCGGCACGTGCGTGAGGTGGCCAGCCGTTAGGGACGAGACCCCCACAATGTGCACATCGTTCTCGACCGCCTGGCGGGCCACCTCGCCGGGGGTTTGGAACAGCGGCCCGATGTCCACGTCGAAACCCAGGTCGGCGTAGCCGCTGGCCACCACCTTCTGGCCCCGGTCGTGTCCATCCTGACCAATCTTGGCAACCAGGATGCGGGGTCGGCGACCGTGGCGGGCGGCCAGCTCTTCGATCCGCCTGCGCACCTGCATTACCGACTCGTCGGCACCTGCGGCCTGGCTGTACACACCAGAGATCGTACGGACTTCAGCCACGTACCGTCCCCAGACCCGCTCTAAGGCACCGCTGATCTCACCCACGGTGGCCCGAGCCCGAGCGGCACGCACCGACAGTTCCAGCAGGTTTCCTTCCCCGGTGTCAGCGCAGCGAGTCAACGCCTCTAAGGCAGCGTCGGTGGTCGACTGGTCACGCTCTGCCCGCACGTTGGCCAGTCGAGCAGTTTGGGCAGCCAGCACCTCAGCATTGTCCACCGCTAGCAGTTCCACCGACTGGCGAGCTTGGGGGCGGTAGCGGTTCACACCGATGAGGGCCTGCTTGCCAGCGTCGATGCGGGCCTGAGTTCTAGTGGCGGCCTGTTCAATCCGAGCCTTCGGCACACCGGCCTCGATAGCGGCCGCCATGCCGCCCATAGCTTCGATCTCGTCAATGTGACTAGCTGCCCGCCGGGCTAACTGGTCGGTGAGCCGTTCTAGGTAATAGCTGCCGCCCCAGGGATCCACCGGGGCACGGATGCCGCTCTCGTGCTGCAAAACCAGCTGGGTGTTGCGGGCAACGCGGGCGGAGAAGTCACTCGGCAGCGCTAACGCCTCGTCAAACGAGTTGGTGTGCAGCGACTGGGTGTGCCCCTGAGTGGCGGCCATTGCTTCGATGCAGGTGCGGGCCACGTTGTTGTAGACATCCTCAGCGGTGAGGCTCCACCCAGAAGTTTGGCAGTGAGCCCGCAGTACCAGTGAACGCGGGTCGGCTGGATTGAACTGTCGCATCAGCGCGGCCCACAAAAGCCGGGCGGCCCGCAGCTTCGCCACCTCCATAAAAAAGTTCATGCCGATACCCCAGAAGAAGCTAAGGCGGGGCGCGAAATCGTCAATATCCAAACCCGCGCCGAGACCGCAGCGCACATACTCCAGCCCATCGGCGATGGTGTAGGCCAACTCCAAGTCGGCAGTGGCACCGGCCTCCTGCATGTGGTAACCGGAGATGGAGATGGAGTTATAGCGGGGCATCTCAGCGGCGGTATAGGCAAAAATGTCAGACACGATCCGTATGGAGGGCCGGGGCGGGTAGATGTAGGTGTTGCGGACCATGAACTCTTTCAGGATGTCGTTCTGGATGGTCCCGGTTAGGGCGGCGGGCACCACGCCTTGCAGCTCAGCGGCCACGATGTACATGGCCATCACCGGCAGCACCGCGCCGTTCATAGTCATTGACACGCTCATGGCATCCAGCGGGATGCCGTCGAAGAGGATTTGCATGTCGCTTACGGAGTCGATCGCCACGCCTGCCATGCCCACATCGCCGGTGACCCGAGGGTTGTCAGAGTCATAGCCCCGGTGGGTAGGCAGGTCGAAGGCCACCGAAAGGCCCCGCTGGCCCGCGGCCAAGTTGCGCCGGTAGAAGGCGTTGGACTCCTCGGCAGTGGAGAACCCGGCGTACTGGCGGATGGTCCAAGGTCGGGTGAGATACATCGTGGGGTGAGGGCCGCGCAGGTAAGGCGCCAAGCCCGGGTACGTGTGTGGCGCCTGCAGGTCGGCAACGTCGGCTGCGGTGTAACAAGCTTGGAGGTCGATGCCCTCGGGCGTGGGCTGAGCCCGCCGGTCGCCAGCGGAGGTTTGGCTTGGAGCGAGGCTGTCGGGGCACTCATCGTGGGCCGCACGCCAGCTGAGCGCAGCAAAGTCCGGGATAGCGCTCATGAGAGTTTCCCGTTGCCGGGACTCTGCAGCTTTAGCGGAGCTATCTGCAGCGCCGCGTCCACCGGAGCAGGGGTTACAGCCTGCGGGGTTGAAGCTTCCGGGGTTGCATCCGGCACCGAAAGCTGAGGATCCAGGTCACGCTCCTCGGTGGGCGGCGGATAGCAGGTAACCCCTACTACTTGCTCGACGCCGGTGCGAAGGTGCTCCGCACGCTGTTCAACCGCTTCAGCTAAGCGAGCCGCCAGCCAGCCGTCTTGTAATACAGCGCTCATCCCCCCGGCGGCCTGAATCTCCCGGAACTGCTCCCAAGCAGCCTCGGCTAGGCGGGCTGTGCGATCTTCGACATACCAGGATCCGCCAGCGGGGTCGGCCACGACTCCCAAGTGGGACTCCTCGGCCAGCAGGTGGCTGATATTGCGAGCTAGGCGGCGTCCCTGCTCGCTAGGTTCACCTAGCGCCACGTCGTAGGGCAAGATGGTTAGGCATTCCGCCCCACCAGCGGCCGCGGCAAAAGCCGCCGTAGTGGCCCGAATGAGGTTCACGAAAGGATCTTGCGCCGCAAACATGGCTTCGGAGGTGATCGCCCAGCAGCGCAGGGCGCGGCGCTGAGTTCTAGCCACGCCGCACGCCTCCAGCACCCGGTCCCACAGCCTCCGAGCGGCACGGAACTTGCAAATAGTGGCGAACTGGTCGGCCGTGGCCCCTAGCCGGGCTTCGAGGTGTTGCGTCGCCTGAGACGGCGGGACGCCAGCAGACTCCAGGGAGCGCAGGTAAGCCACGCTGGTCGCCAACAAACAGGCCAACTCCAGCGCTGGCGGGGCACCGGCATCGGCGTAAACCGTGGCATCGACAGCGAAAATTGCTCCCCGGACACGCCCGCCGGGCTGGCTGCTGCCGCCCTGAGCCTGGAGTGCGCTCACCTGCGAAGCCACTTGGGCGAGTGCCGCCTCGCTGGAGCAGAGCAGGAAACCATGGCGGGCCAGCGCACCCAGCGGATCGGCCGGGACCGCCAGCCCGCCCGGCGAGGTAGCCCCAGCCAGGGCGGCGGTGGCCTCCGCTGCGGCGGCAAACCAAGGCCCCCCGTCTACCGTCACCGGCGTCTCAGCGGGATTTACTCTCGCCAGAGCGGCCAGCAACTCGCCGGGAGCCGGCGGGCGCCGCAGCCGCAGCCAAACGCTCGAAGCGCCCCCTACGACATCTTGGGCTATAGCGGCGCTGGTCTCGGCAGGCTCGCCGAGGTCGTGGCGCTGCCGCAGCTCCCAGAGCCAACGGTGGCGATGGGCTCCCCGGGTGAACGGTGCCTCGCCCGGCAGGCCCGCAAGCTCAGCGGAGCCATCAGCCATAGCAGCGGTGTAGAGCGACTGGATTTCAATTCCGTCGGGAGTGCGCTTAGCAAGGCTCTCGAGCGGCTCGGGGGCCAAGAGGCGCCGCACCTGTTCCTCCCAGTCGCTAAGGGAGGGAGCTTCAAACCGCAGCAGCGAAGCCACACTTGATTTCCCACCTGAAGCCACGCCTGAAGTCACTCCCTTGGGGGTCACCCTGCCAAGGGTACGACCGTAGTCTCGCCGCGCGCGAGAATCCCTGGGTGTCACCATTTCCGCCGTATCGCTCTTGGGGACAGCGGGAGGACCGCTTTTTTCTGGCCGCAGTGATGGTTGTGGCGCTAGTCGCGGCAGCCTGCGGGGCCAACTCGGGAGCTACTCCAAGCTCGCAAACGCAGGCTCCGACTCAAAGCGAACCGGCTGAGGCAACCCCCGAGACACCCCCGACACCCCCAGAAGCGACCCAAACAGCCCCCGAGACAACCCAAGCCTCGCCAGGAGTCCCGGACAGTGCGCCCGAGGCCGACGAGATTGGCGGCGAGATTGCCGACGATAGCGCCGGTGATCCAGCCGAGCCCCCGGCCGCGCTGCCAACTCCGCCAGCGGGGCCCAGCTTCCCCGAACCTCTAGGCGTGACCCTCAACCGCCTGGCCGAGCTGCCGGTGCCGCTGGCGGTCGCCTTCCGGCGCCAGGAACCGGAGTCGCTCTACGTTGCCTTGCGTCACGGCGAGGTGATCCGCCTGCGAGGCAGCAGCGATCGGGTGGACTCATCGGCCATTTTGCAGCGCGACGGTGATAGCGACCGCGATGTCGTCTTAGACATGAGTGCCAAGGTGGACATCCGGGGCGAGATGGGACTGCTGGGCCTTACCTTCTCGCCCGAGGGCGAATGGCTCTACACGTCCTCGGTGAACAGCCAGCAGGTCAGCGAACTCTGGGAATGGCCAGTGGCAGCCGACGGCGAAATCGACGCCAGCGGTGCCCGGTTAGTGCTACGCCTAGAGCAGCCCTTCTGGAACCACAACGGTGGTGACGTGACCTTCGGCCCCGACGGCTACCTGTATCTGGGATTCGGCGACGGTGGCGGTGCTGGCGACCCGCTGCGGGCCGGCCAGGACCGCTTCAGCTGGTTGGGAGCCATCCTGCGCATCGATCCCCGTCCCTCCCCAGATGGGGAGCCTTACACCATCCCCGCCGATAACCCCTTCGCCGACGGCGTCGACGGGGCGCCTGAGGTCTGGCTTTGGGGCGTCCGCAACCCTTGGCGGTTCTCCTTCGACCGCGCCACTGGCGACCTCTGGGTAGCCGACGTGGGCCAGGACTTAATAGAGGAGGTAAACCGTCTGCCTTCGGGGAACGGAGCCGCCGGCCGGGGCGCCAACCTAGGGTGGAGCGACTACGAAGCCAGCGCCCCGTACTGGTCCAACAGCGAGCCGCCGAGCCACGTGCGACCCGTGGTGGAGTTCCGCCACGGCGCCGACAATCGCTGCTCGGTAACCGGTGGATATGTTTACCGGGGCAGCCAGCTGCCGGGGCTCAGCGGCTTCTACCTCTACAGCGACTACTGCGACGGCACGATCTGGGGCTACAGCGACGCTGCCGGCGCTCAGCCAATCCCCCTGGCCAGCGGAGAACCGCCAAACTCGGTGCTGTCTTTCGGCCAAGGCCCCGACGGCGAGATTTACCTCCTCGGACCTAAAGCCCTCTGGCGCTTGGAGCCTAGCCCTAACCTCCAGCCCTGATCCCGGTAGCTAGTACCGTGGCCCAGGTGAGCGTGGCTGAAGACCTTATAGCCCAGCTCGGCGAAGCAATCGGTGAGCGCCACGTGCAGACCGAGGCCCAGGCGCTAACACCGTTTCTGGTCGACGAACGCCAGCGCTACCGGGGCGAAGCGCTGGCGCTCATATCGCCGGGTAACACCGACGAGGTGGCCGCGGTGGTGCGACTCTGCGGGACTGCTGGGGTGGCTGTAGTGGCCCAGGGCGGCAACACCGGGCTTTGCGGCGGGGCGACCCCTTACCCGGATGTGCCGTCAGTAGTGCTGAGCCTGCGGCGGATGCGTCAGGTGCGCCAAATCGAACGCCTAGGGCGCAGCATCACCGTCGGAGCCGGCGCCACGGTGGCCGAAGTGGCCAACGCAGCAGCCGAGGCCGGTTTGCTGTTCCCTCTCAGCTTCGGCGCCAAGGCCTCCGCTCAGATCGGCGGCGCCCTTTCCACTAACGCCGGCGGAACCAACGTGCTGCGCTACGGCAGTGCCCGGGCTCTGACACTGGGGTTAGAGGTAGTGCTAGCCAACGGCAGCGTGGCAAAGCTCGGCGGCGGGCTGCGCAAAGACAACACCGGCTACGACCTCAAGCAGCTCTTCGTGGGCAGCGAGGGCACTCTCGGCGTCATCTGCGAGGCCACTCTGGCGCTCTACCCGCTGCCCCGCCAGCGAGTAACTGCCATGGCGACGGTAGCGGGCGCAGCGGAGGGCCTAGAACTGCTAGGCCGGCTAGACGCTGCTGCCGACGGCCGCCTAAGCGCCTGCGAATGGCTGAGCCCCACCACCCGGCAGTTGGCGTGCAGCCAGCTGGGCGGCGCCCGCGACCCCTTCGGCGGCGGCCCGGAGTCGCTGGTGCTAGTGGAGTTGACCTCTAGGCGTCACGGCGGCGAGCTGCGGCAGCTGCTGGAGGAAGTGTTAGCCGAAGCGCTTACCACTGCGGTCATAGGCGACGCCACCGTGGCCGACAGCAGCGCCGACGCTGAGCGCCTGTGGCGGGTGCGCGAGGCGCCCTCAGCGGCCGAAAAGCGCATAGGCGGCTCGATCAAGCACGATACTTCGGTTCAGCCCGAGCGGATACCCCAGTTCCTGCAGCAGGCCACCGCCGCGGTGGACACCATCCTGAGCGGCGTGCGGGTGAACGCCTTTGGCCATCTCGGCGACGGCAACATCCACTTCAACCTGCTGGCACCGCCAGAGAGCCCGCCACAGGTGCTAGCCGACAAAGAGGAACGCCTCACCGCGGCAGTATTTGATGTCGCTGAGACGCTCGGCGGGAGCTTCAGCGCCGAACACGGCATCGGCCAGCGCTGGCGCCAAGAGCTAGCCCGTCGCAAGCACCCCGTAGCGCTGAACCTAATGCGCCAACTCAAAGCCACCCTCGACCCCAAAGGCACGCTCAACCCAAACAAGGTCCTCTGAGCCGATCAGCAGCACTGATTGAGGTTTGTGGCCCGGGGAGCGCCAAGTGACTCGGGTAGTGTGTTGTTATGAGCTTGGCGCTGGGTTGAGGAAGTAGTCCCTTCGGTGAGCGACGCTCGTCTGGCGGCGGCGTTGTCTAGGGCGCTGCCAGCGCGGCCGTTGCTGCGGGTGACACCGAGCCGGTCACAGTCTTTGGCGAAGTCTCTGAAGGTGTACTGGGAACCTTTGTCGGTGTGGAATATCACTCCGTTCACGTTCCCCCTTCGGGTGGTGGCGGCGACTTCGAGCGCGATCTAGCGAACCAGGCCGATCTCACCCATGGGCGCTATGGTCGGAGCCATGTCAGAACAACCACACTCCATCGAGCTAGAGGTGGAGGTTCCGGGAACCGAGCACGAGGTGTGGCGGGCAGTGGCCACCGGGCCGGGGATCTCCTCGTGGTATGTACCCCACACGGTGGAGGAGCGGGCCGGGGGAGCGGCCATGGCCTCGTTCGGGCCGGGACCGGAGATGCAGGTTCCCGGGCGGGTGGCCGTGTGGGAACCGCCCCGGCGAGTGTGTTTCGACGGCGGCGAGGGAGTCGGCGGGCTGGCGTTCGAGTGGACGGTGGAACCCCGGGACGACAATCGATGCGTGGTGAAGCTGGTGAACACCGGTTTCGGCGAGGGCGGGGAGTGGGACGCCCAGTACGACGGCATGGTCGAGGGCTGGGGCCTGTTCCTGTTGAACCTCGGGTTGCACATGGAGCATTTCGCCGGGCGGACCGCGGCATCGGTGCTCTCCACGGCCATGGGGACCGGTTCGCACGATGAGGTCTGGGCCGTACTCACCGCGGCGCTGGGCATCCCGCCCGCACCAGGCATCGGCGAGCGGATCGAGGCCCGAGCAACCGGTGTTCCCGCTCTGGCGGGCACGGTGGTGGACACGGCCCCGCATCGGATCGCCCTGCTGCTGGATCAGCCGGCGGCCGGCACCGGTTTCGTGGCCGTGGGAGCCTACGGCGAGCGCGCCGGGGGCTCGGTCTGGCTCTACCTGTACGGGGCCGACGGGGCCGAGGCCGCCGAGCGGGACGGCCCCCGGTGGCAGGAGTGGCTGGCCGAGGTTCTGAGAAGCACCTGAGGAGAGGCCATGGAATCACTGGCTGAGCGCAGGATTCTGGTGGTGGGAGTCTCATCGGGGCGGGGCCGGACCACCGCGATGACCGAAATGTATGTATGCCAGGTTTTATCAACCTCTTACAACAATTCGTTTTCGGGCGGGATAACCGAATGTAGACCATTGAGTAGAGTCCTCGTTACTTCAACGGCGACAGCAACGTAATCAACGGCAAGACTATTTGCTGTTCCCGCTCAGTCGATGAGTCAGCTGGATAGACACCTCTGACGCGCCAAGAAGACATAGTCGCCAAGTCGATGTTCCGAGCGCTAAAGCAATCAAAGAGTTCGGAGCAGTGCGCTGGAACAAAACTATGGTATGCCCCATGAGCGACCCGGAGCAAGCTCTCAAAACGTTCGAGGACGAAATTCTTGCCGAGCTTTTCGGCATGAAAGCCTTTACCGTCGCAGTCGTCGAACTCGCAGGCATCCTCTACTCAGACCTAGCCGCAGCCAGCGACCCGGACAACGACACGCTAAAAACCATCACAATCATATGGCAGAAACTCACATCAAAGCTTGCCAACCAAGATATCCGCACCGGCCAAACCCGCAAACTCGACCTACCCGGCCTGGACCTATAACGCCCCAGCACTCACCCCCGGGTAAACAAATGTATAATCCCCAAACTTAGGTCTCAGCATTGGGGCTTATATCGGATAGTGCCCAATATAAACCTCCCATTTCTTTCTTGCTTATGAAGTTGAGAATCCGAGTTAGGCAGGATCCTGCTTAAAGTGAAGGTGGCTCGGAACGTGGTTTCTGGCTGGGTGTCAGCGTTGTACTGTCCACGGGATCAGCACCGGTCGGGCTCGGCGATGTTTCTGTTAGTTGATTGGCGATATCTTGAGCGAAGTACCTGTGCTTGGGCTCTAGGAGATGGCCCGGCCACGCCCGCTGAAGGAGGTTTAGCATGTCTTCAAGATCCACTATTCCAGTGTCCTGAGCAAGAAGGCGAGCGTCTTCAGAGTCGACTTCTCTTGCTGCGAACAGTTTTGTTGCTAACAGGTACTCGTTATCTGGGATGTATACCCTGAAACGGGTACCTTCGTAAAGAACTGTCAGCTCAGGTTCTAATCTTGGCACAGATATTCGTGCCGCGTCGTTAAGCCAGTTTTCAGCAACCCCGTGCTGTCGCCCAATCCGAGCAATAGCTTCTCGCACTTCCGGTGTCAAGGATTTTGAGATGACATCGACATCATCGCTGCCACGGTGCATCCACTGAGGGATAACAGCAGCTCCGCCGACAATCACCACCTCAACATAATCACCCCCGGCCAGTTCCGCGTCCAGCGCAGCGTACAGCTCAAAAAAATCTGAGGCGAAAAGCGTTCCCCCTTTAGAGGCCGCGGCTTCTGGCGGGTCGCTCAAAGGTCTAACGTCTCACGCTCGAAGAACACCCCATATGTCTCGCACAACGCAGGAGAGCGAGAAACGACATAACGTGTGAACGAGCTTTTGATATCTCTGCCGGAAATCGTTTTAGGCGGGGAAATCCCCGTACCCTCCACCCACGGCGGAATATCAAAACCGTCGCGTTCGCATAGCGTGTGCACCACCGCGCAGATGGCAGCTATGTCAAACGGGTCGCCATGCAGCGGACCGGAAGTTACAAGCATCCCTTCGCGGTGCTGCGGCCACCTGTTCCAACACTTAATAAACTGCAGGAGTATCCGATCCCGGCGCGGATTTTTGTCCACAGCTAAGTCTGCTAGCACACCGGCCACCGTAGACACGCGTGGCCTGTTCGTCTTCTGAATCGTGGCGCGCTGAGCAAAAAACGTCGGAGGCAACACCCCAGCCGGATCGATCCGTGCCCTACTCATGCCATCAACACTACCAGACCCCACACAACCCAGAGCACTTCCTGCGCACCCACCCACACCACCACGCTACCCACAGGCTGCGACAGCCACCATACCCCCAGCTCAAAGCGATACTGGGCAATATCCGATATAAACCCCTCAGCATTCCCTAGCAGTAAGAGTAATAATCCCTCTTACCCCTAATCACAAGGATTACGGATCTTGTATGCGGCGGAGGATTTCTTGGGCCAGGTTACGGAAGTCGTCGTAAGAGTTGTATGCAGCCTTGGCGTGGCCGCCGATCGCTCCGTCTGCTGCAGTTAGCTGGAAAATCGGCTTGCGCGCTTCTTGGGCAAGTGGAACAAGACTTCGGTAGTGCTTGATCGTGGCGAGGGCAGACTTGTCTAATGCTGGCGTCTCAGGGTATGGACCTTCTGTGTCGTCGAGTAACTGTTTGGCATACTCTTCGGGTATCCGGTTGATCCACATGTCGTAGGCCCGAACTGGTCTATTCAAGCGAACACTGTGCTGCTGTGCGACATAGCCAATCGGCTCCATGCGCCCAGCGGGAAGGGCAAAGTCCGGCTTGGGCCAGTTATCTAGCCGTTTCCGCCAATCCTTGCGCCAGGCCCGCAGGGTCGGGCCGAGATTGCGCAACCCTCGCAGCGAGAAGAGATCGGTCCCGACAGGGACGACTACATAGTCGGTAGCTATTAGCGCAGAGCGGTTGATGGCACCAAGGTTGGGGCCTACATCAGCGAGAACGATAGATGCGTCCATCTGTCGAGCGCCGTCCTGCATGATCGCCGAGAACGCCGTCAGCACCCTAAAAGGCCGATAGAGACTGGTCGAATCCATGGCTTTCGGCCACTCGGCGGACAACAGATCCTCGAAACTAGCGAGCGCCAGGTCACCGGGGATCAGTTTCAAATTGTCGCTAATGTTCTGCAAGGTTGGTGGAGTCCAATCCCCGACCTTCATGAGTGGTTTCACGCACTCAAAGATGGTGTGCGACGAAGGCAGGTCAGCTTTGCTATTGGCACCTTCGTACAGAGCCTCCAGCTGATCCTCGTCTAGGAACATAGCCGTCAGGTTGGACTGCGGGTCCAGATCACAGGCCAGCACGCGATGATCCAACTCTAGCTCGGAAAGCATCCAGGCGAGGTGATAGACAAGAGAGGTTTTGCCTACCCCACCCTTATTATTGAAGAAAGTAACTACGGGAACTGTCATCGCAATCCGCCTCCGCGGTCCTGCAGTGCGGGCAGTGTCACGAGTACGTTGCTCTGTGTGGCCTTGAAAGTCGCCTCATGATGTCCCGCCTCTCGAAGTAGCTTTTGTGCCGTTGGAATAACAAAGTCGAAGCGCTGGACAAAGCCAAGCGTTCGCAACGCTTCTGCCAGGCTCGGATTGCGATAGTCAACCACTCCTGGGGTTCCGATGTTATCGACAGTCACTTGCCCGAATGGGCCACCAGGTATTATTACCTCAATACGGTCAGAGAACCAGTATACATGAACGGGCGCGTTGGTGGCCTCGTAAGTGCGATGCACTAGCGCATTACGCGTTATCTGCTGCAAGGCAGCAATAGGGTAGAGGCTTGTTCGTTGTTCAGTTAAGCCAGAAACGAAGTTAATAGCTGTTCGATTGTGCGCTTTCAGCTTCTCGTCGAGTCTGCGCAACACGTCCGCGAGTCTGCCGCTTATTCTCTCGCTGTCAGTTATCTTCTCGGGATCCATTCCCGAGTCATCAATGCGCAGGAACTGGACATAAGCACCGGGTAGGAAGTCTTGAGGATTAGTGCCAAGCACCAGCAATCCCAGCACGGTCGGCGTGGGGTCTCCGGCGGACATTGTCATCTTCGTCGCCGCTAATTGTTCTTCGCGGCTGCGTTCGTTGGCCTCCAGCATTTCTCGTGTAACAGCACGAGGGAGGTACTCGTCCTCGAAATAACGCTGATCCAGATCATTGAGTGTCGCCGATGCGACCGGTTGCACATCGAAGGGTGCGTCTAGGCTGCGTCGCCTCTCGTTGAGGATTCGTTCGTCTTGGGCGGAGGCTCGATCCCGGCGAGGGCCAGTCCGTGTGTGGATCTCGCCCCGATAACGCACCGGTGGCGAGTCCGACGGCACAACCGTAACAACGGCCAGCTCAGCGCCCTGAGTTAAGATCTTCCGCACCGTCATGGATGGCGGAGGCACGATGTTGCCGTCGGTCCGCATATCCGCCAGCTGGCGGAGCAACTCATCGGATGCGGTCAGTCCGACTGGCGATCCGTCATTGCGAACGCCAACGAAAACGACGCCGGGAGCCCCGTGGCCAGCTAAGTCGTTGGCGAAAGCGCAGATCGCTTCGCGGATTTTCGTGGGCGCGTCGCCTGAAAGCGACTCCTTGAACTCAACCCGGTCGCTCTCACCCTTAGCTAGGAGCCCGAGCAGTTCATCGTCGCTTAGCGTCGTCACCATCACCTCTCAAACGTCACGCTAGCTGGGGAATTCCTTGAACCAGGCTCATCGTGCCGTTATCGATCGCCGGCCGGCCGCCTACCAAGGTGCGATACCAGGCCCGGTCGCCTTCGGTCCAAATGTGCACATCGAGCTGATCGCCGGGGAACACGGGAGCGGTGAATCTGCCGTACATGCCGCCAAAGCGCGTCGGGTCGCCGTCACACACAGCGTGTAGCAGCGCCCTGCCAACAAAGCCATAGCTGCAGAGTCCATGCAGGATCGGCCTGTCGAACCCCGCCAAGGCAGCGAACGCCGGGTCGCTATGCAGCGGGTTTCGGTCGCCGTTCAGCCGATACAGCAGTGCCTGATCGGTGCGGGTGGTATAGCTGACCACTTGGTCGGCGGTGCGGTCGGGGCGGTCGATGCCCGGAGCGGACGGTCCGCGGTTACCACCCCAGCCACCCTCGCCACGCAGCACCAACGTGGCCACATTGGTGAACATCGGCTTTCCGTCAGCGGTATCAGTAGCACTGAAGGTGATTTCCACCACAGCGTTCTGGCCTTTGTCGTAAATCCCAGTGATTTTGGGAACCGTGCTAATCGTGGCAGCCACCGGTAACGGGCGGTGCAACTTAATGGTCTGCTCACCGTGCAGCACTAGCGCGGGGTTGAAAGTCCCCAAGTGTCGCATGAGATTGTCTGCGCTGAAGTCCAGCCCGCCGCCAAGCACGACACACATCGTGGGCAGCGCCTGATGGGTGATCTCGTGGCTGTTCTCGGTGGTGAACTCCAACTCCGAGCCGACGGGGTCGTCCATGCCGGCACCCACGCTGAGGGCGTACAGCAAACAGTCCTTAGAAGTCCAACTACTCCTAACCGGTGAGCCTTCGGCACCCAGAGCGTCGGGATTGATAGCCATGGCCTGTCTCCTGGGTCACTCGAACGGTCGCCGCAACCTTATCGAGGGGCTGCTGGTCGCCGGGGCTAACTCCTAAGATGACGCCTTCATGAAGGCGGTCCGCTGCATTGATGGAAGAAGCCTCCGCTTAGCTGGCCCCCTCCCCGAAGGTGCCATCAAGGTTGTCTTCGACCCGGCTGCGAGCTGAGCTGACCTGTGCCCGGCGCTAGTAAGCAGGCGGGGAGGCGCCTGCGGACCCGAATAGCCACTATTGGGCTGGTTGTCACGCTTGCTGCCGCCTGCGCTGGGGGGAACACACCAGCGGACGGGAACCCACCGGCAGAGCAGGCAGCGCAGCCCTCGGCGACCTCGGCCGAGACCACTAACCCAACCGACCGGGAGCCGTCCGACGACTCTGAAACTCAGCCCGACTCAGCGCCGCCAGCGGAGCCGGCCACCGGACCCAGCACATCGAGTAGCGCCGACACTGAAACCGCTAACCCGCCGGATGACATCGACCCACCGGACCCGGCCGAGCTCCCAGATCCGGCTGGCGAGGTCGAGCCGGAGCCTGCAGAAATAGTTGAGCCGAAGCCGCTAGACCCCAAGGTTGTCTCCCGCCTGGGCTCGCTGCTGGAAGAACTAGTAGGGATCGCCACGGGCTGGAACCCAACCGGCCGGGCCTCCATTGCCGTCGTGACGCCGGGCGGCGACCTGTACGGGCTGAACGAGCACCGCCAGCATGTCTCCGCCAGCTCAGTGAAACCACTCTGGGCGGCAGCGGCTATCGAACACGCAGGCGTGGAAGCGGTGGAACCACTAGCGCATGGAGCCCTAGTTCAGTCCGACAACTTCTTAGCGGGGGAACTGCTCGACCTGGTCGGCATCGACACCGTCAATGCCTGGACCCGAGAGTTCGCCGGACTGACCGGCACCCATCTAGCCGCCTGGAGCTTCGGCGCCGAACGAGTGTCGCAGTCGGTCCTAAACGGCGGGACCAAGGCAAACCTCACCACGGTGGCTGATCTAGCCCAGTTCTACGCCCTGCTGAGGCGCGATGAGCTGTTACCGGCCGAAGACAGCACCGCTTTGGAGAGTTGGCTGCGCGCCACGCCCCGCGCTTCGAGCGCCGGTGGAGCCACTGGAGCATTGCTGGCCCGCCTCCCCGACCGGGTGAGCGCCGAGGCGCTGCACAAGGCGGGCTGGCTGCCGCCGTACTGCTGCAGCGCGGAAGTGCGGCTGGTGATCGACGGGGGCGTCATCCCGCTGGCCGATGGCAACTGGTTTGCTATCGCCGCAGTGGCCGACCGCGGCGAGGCCTACAACCTGTCGCTGGATTGGGTCGCTTTCGCTGCCTGCCGGGTGTATCTGCTGCTAGCAAGCGACGAGACGCACACTTGCGACAGATACGGCGACGGCGTGCCCCGACCCGAAATGTGGCCCCCACCGCCGCCCGAGCCGGACCCAGAGACCCCCGACGAGCCAGACCCGCCGCCCGAGCCGGACCCAGAGACCCCCGACGAGCCAGACCCGCCGCCCGAGCCGGACTTGGAGACCCCCGACGAGCCAGACTCAGAGCCCGACGACGAGCCGGACTTGGAGCCAGATACGCTTGAGGTGCGGCCGGGCGAGAGGAGGGAGGATGAGCCAGACAACCGTCAGTGACTGGACACCTCCAGACTGGCTCATTCCGTGGATTTCGCGCGCTCACGTCGTTTTATACAAGCTGACCGGGGGCAAGATCGGCAGCCATGTGGACGGCATGCCGTGCATCTTGCTGCGGACCATCGGACGGCGCTCGGGCAAGCCACACACCGTATGTCTCAGCTACCTACCCGACGGTGACTCGATGGTCGTGGTGGGTTCCTTCGGTGGGGCCGACCAGCATCCGGCCTGGTACCACAACCTGCGGGCCAACCCCGAGGTAATAGTGCGTGACCGAGAGCGGGTGTTCTGGGCGACCGCAGATACGCTCACCGGCGAGGAGCGCCAGGCCATGTGGCGTACCAGGGTGGCCAGCGCCTCCCGCTACGCCCGCTACCAGGAGCGCACCGAGCGAGAGATCCCGCTGGTTCGCCTCAGCTACTCCCGCCCCTACACGGGCTAGCTAAACCAGTAAGGCGGCCGCGCCCAGGCTCAGGTGAGCAGGCGGCCCCGGCGAGACCAGACTCAGAGCGTGTAGCCGCCGTCCACGTCGAGTTTCTGGCCAGTGATGTAGCCGGCTCGGTCCGAGGCTAAGAAGCAAACCGCCTCAGCAATGTCGCTAGCTTTACCGAAGTCGCCTAAGGCGATGTCGGCTAGCGCTACCGCCTGGGCGTGCTCGTCAATCTCGCCGCGGGACATCAGCAGCTCGGCCATCCCATCGGACATCATCCCCGGCCCAACGCAGTTGGCCCGCACCCCGTAGCGGCCCTCTTCCTTGGCTACAGCCCGCATGAGCGCTTCGACCGCCCCTTTCGGAGCAGAGGAAAGCGCATCTCTTTTGGGGAACCGCTCGGTGGCGCAGGTAGTCACCGCCACCAGCGCCCCCCGACTGGTCCGCAGGTAGGGCAGAGAGGCGTGCAGCAGGTTGTAGAAGGCCAGGACATCCTCGGCGCACTGTTGCCAGAAACGTTCGGGGCTTATTTGGGCCACGTACTCCATCGAGACGTAAGGACCGGAGGCGTAGACCACTGTGTGCAAGCCGGCGCCGGCCAACTTTGCCAGGGACTCGGCTACCGCAGCGCTGTCGGATAGCTCAAGGCGCACTGAGACTGCCCAACCCCCGGCATTGCGGATCTCGTCTACCAAGGCCGCTGACCGTTCGGCATTGTGACGGTAAGTGAAAACCACTTTGGCGCCGCGGGCCGACAGCAATCGACACACTGCCGCGCCTATACCACCGCTGCCGCCGGTCACGAGAGCCACGCCCGCCCGCTGAGCGAAATCCCCCACCTCGGACGCCGCTGTAGTCACCTAGCACCCCCTGACTGGTCGGCGCAAGGACCACAACACAGCGGCGCTCTCATGCTCGGCCTTTTATCCGGCTGACTTTCACCTCTATTACTCTGCGATCTGGCCCGCGGTCGCCAGGCGGACGGTAACGGCGGGCGTAGCGGTTGACCCCTTCGGCGCAACGTTCCGGCTCGGCGGTCACTACGGCGGTGCCTTCTAGCGCCAGCCAGCGCCCGCCGTCCACCTGGCACAGGGTCACCGGCGTCGGGCCAGCTGTCTCCAATAGTCGCACCTTGGCGGCTTTGGCGAAGGTGATAACCCTGGCCAAGCCAGCGGCTGCGTCCCAAGTGAACCCCACCGGCGTCACGTGCGGCGCCCTGTCGGGGCGAGGGATGCTAAGGGTCGCCAAGTGGCGCTCGGCCATAAACAACTCCACAGCCGAGGGCAAATCATCGGGTCTCCACGCCATAGCTGACTCCTCTATCTCCTCTGTGCATCTTTGGCCCCTGGGGTTGTCGTTCCAGGGTACGGGCAGCAGTACAAGCCAAGGCCCGGTGCGTAAGAGATCAGCTCCCGAGCGTTACGGTATGGGCCGATTCTCCCACACCGCCTGGACGAGGACTATGGCCCTGCGACGCAAGACCAACACGTTGGACCAGCCGTTCACTCGCAACGAGTTGGTGTTAGCCACCGAGGACCTGCCCGGAGTGCCAGCTCGCAGTGCCGGCAAGGTAAAACTGGTGAACGGGGTCACGTGGCGGCGCTACTGGGTTTTCTTCAACAACGGCGTGAAGTTGGGTTCGCTGGACAGCAACCAGTTAGTGCGCCCTGAGGACTGGGATCACTTCCTGGCCGCCCGAGCCGAACAGGAAGCCGCGGCCGCAGCAGCCGCAGCCGCGGCGGCAGCCGGTGCAACCGCGGACGAAGACACCGCGGCAACCACAGCCGGAGATGACAGCCCCGCAGCCCGCCTAAAAGCCATGGTCCCCGACTATCTACTAGAGCGCAGCGCGTCGGCCAGAACCCGCCTCGGAGCCTGAGGCTGCGGCCAGGCCAGGCTTACAGAAAGGCCGCTGGGTCGGCATCGAAAGCCTGCTTGCAACCGGCGGCGCAGAACCAGTAGTCGGTGTCGTTGTGGCGGGAGTGGTACTTGGCTCCGGCCACTAGCACAGCCATAGCGCAGACCGGGTCGGTCGCCGTCTGGGGCGCGGCGGGCACTGAACCCCAGCGGGAGAGTTCGCCGGAAGCTCGGCGCTCCACCAAGTCGGCCAGGATCGCTACGGCCAGCTCGCGGTTGTTGAGGCGCCCCAAGTCGAGTCCAGCCGGAGCAGAGATCCGGGCTAGGTCCTCCTCGGTTACGCCCCTGCCGCGCAGGGTCTCCGACACTGCGTCAGCCCGCTTTTGGCCAGCCACCAGCCCCACATACGCAGCGTCGGTGGCCAGCGCCGCCTCCAGGGCTAAGTCGTCGTAGTGACCCTGCGTGGCGACCACAACGGCGGAGCCCACACCTATGCCCAGGTTCGAAAGGTCAAGCGTGGTATGCACCAACTCCGACAGCGGATGCTCTGCGGGCGTCCCGCCGTCGTCGATCACCGCCACGTCCCACTCCAGCGCCCGGCCCATCAGCGCCAACGCGGCCACCGCAGGCGAGCGGCCAATGACCACCAGCTGCGGTCGGGGCGGTACGGGCTCCAAGTACACCTCCAAGGCACCGTCATTCTCGCACGCCATCGGCACCGTGTACGCGCCCACGGGCCGAGCATCGCCCCCAGAGCGGAGAGCTTCGGCCGGGGATTCGATCCCAGCCCCTGCCGGATCCTCCACTTCACCGAGCAGCAACAGTCGAGGCTCGCCGTCTAACAGCGCCTCACGAGCCTGCACTACCACGGTCGGCTCGGCGCAAGCGCCGCCCAACCAGCCGTGCACGGTCCCATCGGCCAAAATCACAGCCTTCGAGCCCTGCTGGCCCGACGAAGGGCCCCGCCGCCAAACCACCGTCGCCAGCACGAAAGGCGTCCTAGCCTCGGCCAGCGCTACGGCTTCTTGCAGCACCGAGAGGGTCATAGGTGGATCGCAGCGCCGGGGGGACTACCGCTACAGACCTTAGCGAACTCGAACTGACAGACCTCAGGAAGCCGAGCCGATGGCGTCCCACACGCGGTCCGGCAGCACCGGCATATCGATGTTGCGCACGCCGAGGTGGGCCAGGGCGTCGATCACCGCGTTTACGTAGGCGGCCGGAGATCCCACGGTGGCCGACTCCCCAACACCCTTGGCACCGATGGGATGGTGCGGCGACGGCACACAGGTCTCCAGCAACTCAAAGCGGGGGGTCTCCCAAGCGGTCGGCACCAAGTAGTCCATGAAGTTGGACCCAATGCAGTTGCCGTCGTCGTCGAAGGTGATCCACTGCATAGAACTCTTAGCAAAGCCCTCAGTGAGGCCGCCGTGGATTTGGCCCTCCACGATCATTGGGTTAATGCGCACGCCGCAGTCGTCTAGCGCCACCATCCGGTCCACCTTCCACACGCCGGTCTCGGCATCCACTTCGACAACCACGATGTAGCTGCCGTAGGGGAACGTGAGGTTCGGCGGGTCGTAGTAGGTGGTGCCCTCCAGTCCGTGCTCCAGCCCTTCGGGCATGTTGGTGTAAGCAGCGAAGGCCACGTCCTGGATGGTTACCGAGCGCTCCGGGGTGCCGCGCACCGAGAACACGCCCGCCGCCAAGTCGATGTCGGCCTCGGCGGCCTCCAGCAGATGGGCGGCGATCTTGCGGGCCTTGTCGGCCAGCTTGCGCGACACCATGGCGGTGGCTGCCCCGCTAGTGGGCGTGGACCGCGAGGCGTAGGTGCCCAGGCCATAGGGAGTGTTGTCGGTGTCACCGTGTACCACTTTTATGTCACCAGCGGGGATGCCCAGCTCGCTGGCCACTATCTGGGCGAAAGTGGTCTCGTGGCCCTGGCCCTGGGTCTTCACGCCCAGCTTCAAGATGGCCTTACCGGTGGGGTGCACCCGCAGCTCCGCCGAGTCGAACATCTTCAACCCGGCAATGTCGTAGGTGCGCGACGGTCCGGCCCCTACCGCCTCGGTGAAGTGGGCGATGCCGATGCCGATAAGCCGACCTTCCTCGCGGGCGGCCGCTTGCTCGGCCCGTAGCTCGGCGTAGCCCACCTCGTCCAGGGCCTTGCGCAAGGCGGTGTGGTAATCGCCGGAGTCGTAGACGAAACCGGTGGGCGTGGTGTAAGGGAACTGGTCCTCACGAATGAAGTTCAACAGCCGGAACTCGGCGGGATCCATACCGATCTCGTAGGCCGCGTTCTGCACTAAGCGCTCGATGAGATACGAGGCCTCGGTGATGCGGAACGAGCAGCGGTAGGCCACGCCACCCGGCGCCTTGTTGGTGAACGCCCCCCGGCAGGTGACGTGAGCGGCCGGAAAGTCATAAGACCCGGTAACCACGTGGAACAGGCCGGCACGGAATTTGCTCGGCTGGGCGTCGGAGTAGAAGGCACCCTGATCCGAGAGCACGTCGGCCCGCAGCGCCAGGATCCGCCCGTTGTCGTCCAGCGCCAACTCGCCGCGCATGTGGTAGTCGCGGCCGAAACCGGTGGATATGAGGTTGTCGCTGCGCGACTCAATCCACTTCACCGGCGTGCCGAGCAGCAGTGAAGCCGCCGTGGCCACCACGTAGCCGGGATAGATAGGCACCTTGTTGCCGAAGCCCCCGCCGATATCTGGCGAGACAATCCGAATGTTCTGCTCTGGCAGCCCCGCCACCAGAGCGAACAGCGTGCGGTGGGCGTGCGGAGCCTGCGAGGTGAGATACACCGTGGCCTGGCCGGTCACGGAGTTCACGTCGGCCACTACGCCGCAAGTCTCCAGCGGGGCTGGGTGCGAGCGCGGATAATGCGTCTCTAGTGACACCACCTTGGCGGCCTGGGCAAAGGCTGCTTCGGTTGCTGCGGCGTCGCCGCTTTCCCAGGTGTAGACCAGGTTGTCGGTCTGACCCTCCTTTTCGTCCCGGATCAGCGGGGCGTCGGCGCCTAGCGACTGCTGCGGCCCGGTGACCGCCGGCAGCATCTCGTAGTCCACGTCGATGAGCGCGGCCGCGTCAGCGGCGATGTACGGGTCGGTGGCAATAACCGCCGCTACCTCCTGGCCTTGGTAACGCACCTTGTCGGTGGCCAGCACTGCCTGGGTGTCCCCCGAAAGAGTCGGCATCCAGGCCAGACCGTGGGAATCCATCAGCTCGCCGGTTACCACGGCCACGACGCCGTCGACGGCGGAGGCCGCGGCGGTGTCGATGCCTCTGATGCGGGCGTGAGCCAGCGGGGAGCGGTGGATTGCCATGTGCAGCATTCCCGGCAGGACTAGGTCGTCGAGAAAGTCACCCTGACCCTCGATTAGCCGATCGTCCTCGCGCCGCAGCACGCTGTGTCCAATACCGCCGATCTCCGGCGGGGTGGAGAGATCGTGGGTTGTTGTCATTGTGCTCTCCTCTCGGCCGCAGCAGCCTGAATGGACTTGACGATGTTCATGTAGCCGGTGCAGCGGCAGAGGTTGCCGGAGATGGCCCAGCGGATCTCGTCCTCGCTGGGGTCGTCATTGGACTCCAGCAGGGCGGCCCCCACGAGCATCATGGCCGGCGTGCAGAAGCCGCACTGCAGGCCGTGCTGCTCTTTGAATGCCCGCTGCACGCCGTGCAACTGGCCGTCGGCTTTGAGGCCCTCCACGGTGGTGACCTCGTGCCCGTCGGCTTGGGCTGCCAGCATGGTGCAGGACTTGACGGGCACGCCATCTAAGAGGACTGTGCAGACACCGCAACTAGTTGTGTCACAGCCGATGTGCGTGCCGCTGAGGCTCGCCGTCGTGCGAACGAAGTCCACCAGCAGCTGCCGTGGTTCGACGTTGTGGCTCTGATTAGTGCCGTTGATGGTGACGCTGATTTCCATGTTTGATGTCCTCCTCAGCCGGCTTGGGCCTGGTTCAGGGCCGCCTCTAAACCCCGCCGGGTGTAGACCCGCACGACGTTGCGCTTCCACTCGGCGGAGCCCCGAACGTCGCTGCGCGGCTCGGAGGCAGCGGCGGCAGCCTCGGCGGCAGCGGCAAACAGCTCATCGCTGGGCGCTTCGCCCACCAGCAGAGCTTCAGCCTCGGCGGCCTTGCGGTTCACCGGGGCCACCGAGGTCATGGCAATACCCGCCGCGCTTATGCGACCGTCTGCGCCTAGCTCCAGATGGGTCGCCACGCCCACGGTGGCGTAGTCGCCGACCTTGCGCTCCAACTTCATGTAAGCCCCACCTGAAGCACCAGAAGGCACCGGGACCTGAACCTCGGTAACCATCTCACCGGGGGCGAGGCTGTTAGTGAAGAAGTCCACGACGAAGTCGCCTATAGGAATGTGACGCTCACCGTCGGGGCCGGTGGCCACCACGGTGGCGCCGGTAGCCAGCAGCACCGAGTTCCAGTCGCCTTCGGGGTCGCAGTGCGCCACCGAGCCGCAGAGCGTGCCCCGGTTACGCACCAGCGGGTCGGCAACCCAGGGGGCAGCGGCGGCGATGGCACCACCGGGCAGATCGGAGGCCACAACGTCAGCGTGACGAACCGTGGCGCCGATCTTCAGGTGCCCGTTGGCCCGCTTCAGGGTGTTCAGCCCGGGAACCTCGTTGATGTCCACGAGCAGCGCCGGTTCCGCGAAACGCAGCTTCAGCATCGGGATGAGGCTCTGGCCCCCGGCCAGGATGCGGGCGTCCTCACCTCCCTCGACCAGTGCGGTGACGGCTTCGGCCACAGAACGGGCCACCGTCAAGTCAAACGACGGCGGGTACATGGGCATCCCCCTTCGGTGCCCACCAGGGCGGGCGTCGGTGTTCTGTTATTACTCTGGCACTCTGGCCAACCGCAGCTATCGCCGGCCGCCGGCCGAAGAGACAGCCAGTCGCAGAGATAGTAGTCGTTTTATGTCGGGAGTATCAGCTGCGGCCTAAGGTCCAGGTGGCACCGGCTGATTCGCAGGAGGAAAAATGGCCCGCTGGCTGAAGACAGGTATCGCCGAAGAAGAAAAGCGCGCCCGCGACGACACGGTTCGGGACACCGTAACCAAAATCCTGGACGACATCGAACGGCGCGGCGACGAGGCGGTGCGAGAGCTGTCAATCCGCTTCGACGACTGGGACAGGGAAGACTTCCGCCTAAGCCAGGACGAAATTTCTGCCGCGGTCGCTGAGATCCCCGAGGAGACCCTTAATGATGTGCGCTTCGCTCAGGCGCAGATCCGCAACTTCGCCCAGATTCAGCGGGACTCGCTGCTAGACGTAGAAGCCGAGACGCTGCCGGGGGTAGTCCTAGGCCACCGCAACATCCCAGTCAGCTCGGTGGGCTGCTACGTGCCGGGGGGCAAGTACCCGCTGGTGGCCTCGGCGCATATGTCTGTCGTCACCGCCAAAGTGGCCGGAGTGGCGCGCATCGCGACCTGCGCCCCACCCTTTGCCGGTCGACCCGCCGCAGCAATCGTGGCCGCACAACACCTCGGCGGCGCCGATGAGATCTACTGTCTCGGCGGCGTGCAGGCCATCGGCGCCATGGCGCTGGGTACCTCCTCCATCGCCCCGGTGGACATGCTGGTGGGGCCCGGCAATCCCTTCGTGGCCGAGGCCAAGCGTCAGCTGTTCGGCCGGGTCGGCATCGACCTGCTGGCCGGGCCAACTGAGACCCTAGTAATCGCAGATGACACCAGCGACGGAGAGATCTGCGCCACCGACCTGCTAGGCCAGGCCGAGCACGGCCCCACCTCGCCAGCGATACTGCTGACCACCTCCGAGGAGCTAGCCCGGGAGACAATGGCCGAGGTGGAACGCCAACTAAAGACTTTGCCCACCGGAGAGGTAGCCGGGGCAGCCTGGCGTGACTACGGCCAGGTGATCGTGTGCGACAGCGACGAGGAGATGGTGCGCATTGCCGACGAAATCGCCTCTGAGCACGTGCAGGTAATGACCGCGGATCCCGAATGGTTTGCTGAGCGCCTGCAGAACTACGGCTCGCTGTTCCTCGGCGACCGAACCAACGTGGCCTACGGCGACAAGGTCATAGGCACTAACCACACGCTGCCCACGCGCCGGGCTGCCCGCTACACGGGTGGACTGTGGGTTGGCAAGTTCCTGAAGACCTGCACTTACCAGAAGGTGCTCACCGACGAGGCTTCGGTTCTGCTGGGTGAGTACTGCTCTCGGCTTTGCGCCCTGGAGGGCTTCGCCGGACACCAAGCGCAAGCCGATATCCGGGTAAGACGGCTGTCTTGAACGACTCCCCGGGCACTGTCTTGAGCAACTCCCCGGACACTATTGCCGGCAACTATGGCATGCGGCTGGACGGGCGGCGGGCGCTGATAACTGGTGCTGGGCGGGGGATCGGCCTGGCGTGCGCCCAAGCCCTAGCCGCTGCAGGGGCTGAGGTTTCGCTTCTGAGCCGCACCCGCAGCGAGTTGGAACAAGCCGCAGCCGGTATCCAAGCAGCCGGAGGGCGGGCCGAAGTGCTGGTCTGTGACTGCAGTGACAGCGCCTCGGTTGCCGAGGTAATCGGCCAAGCCTCGGGGCACTGGGACTTACTGGTCAACAACGCCGGCATCAACCGGCCAGAGAGCTTCCTGGAAGTCACCCGTGAGGCGTTTGAGGACGTGATGCGCATCAACGTCACCGGGGCCTTCTTCGTGGCGCAGGCAGTGGCCGCCAAGATGGTCGCCGCCGGAGGGGGTGGCAGCATCATCAACATGTCGTCCCAGATGGGCCACGTGGGCGGGGCGCAGCGCAGCGCCTACTGTGCCAGTAAGCACGCCATGGAAGGCATGACCAAGGCCATGGCCATCGACTTGGCACCGCACCAAATCAGGGTCAACACGGTGTGCCCCACGTTCATCCTCACGCCCATGACTGCTGGCTTCCTAGAGGACGAGACGTTCTACGCCGACACGCTGGGGCGCATCCCGCTGGGACGTCTCGGCGAACCCCGGGACGTGGCCGGCGCGGTGGTGTTCCTAGCCTCCGACGCTTCGGCCCTAATAACCGGATCGGCCCTCAAGGTGGACGGAGGCTGGACCGCCATCTGACAGCCCGCCGCTAGCCCCAGGGCGCAGGAACCGGCAGGTCCGTAACAGATAACAGCCCCGGCCTAGCAGCCACCACAGCTGGCAACATGTTGACCAGCACCGCCATGGTGGTGAACTGGGGGTTGAAGCCGGGGCGCACCACTGCGTGCAGGTCGGGGTCGCCACCGATGTCGTAGGAGTCCTCAGGGGCAAGGTCTACCGAAGCCAAGTCCACGTGCCCCAGGAACGTGGCGGTGAACCACTCTTCACCCCCGGAGTAGCCGGTGGTGACCTGCTTGAAGCCAGCGGATTGGCCAGCTCCGATGGGCACGGCCACAGTGTCGATGGCCGCCTGTGCCGGTATCGGACTAATGGTCTCACTGACGCGATCCACGCTGCGGCCGAAGCGCCGGGCGAAGGTAGCCATAGTGTGGGGGTATCCGATGTGGCCGTAGATATCTCCAGCAGCCACGCCGGCGGCGTGTTCGTCGGGGTTGAAGCCCAGACCCAGCCGGCGCTGGACGGTGGCGCTGAAGCGGGAGAGGTCCACCACCCGCCGCACCGAGATGCGATCCACCCGGGTAGCCGCGCCGGTGAGCGCCAGAGCTAGCACCTCGTAGATGTAGCCCGGGTTGGCGCCGGCTCCTAGCACGGTGACGCCAGCCTGATGGGCTTTGGCGTCGATCTGGGCCGCGAACTCTGGGTCGATCGCCCAGGGATACGCCATTTCTTCGGCGGTGCACATGACGTTCAGGCCGGCTTCCAGGCCGGCGGCGATGTCTTCGGCGACCTCGGCGATGAATGAGGTAGTGGCGATCAGCAACACGTCGGCCTTTGTGGCCAGGGCCTCGGCTCGGTCACTAACGGTGACCCCGTTCGGCTGGCCGGTGGCCAGTTCGCCCAAGTCAGCACCCACGAGGTCGGCGTTGCGGCTAGAGGCGGCCACTACCTGTAGGCCATCACGGGCAGCGGCCAAGCGGGCCACGTTCCTGCCGACATTACCTACACCGCACAGCACTAGCCGGATATCGCCCATGGTTCACCTCCGCCGGCCAGGTAGATCTACTACCAACCGTGCCATGCTGTCTTCTAGTTGCCCAAGACTGTCATACCACTCGTGTAAGTTGCAGCCAGGCGTTGACCGGTAGGTTGACCGCGGGAGGTTGAGAGTCAGGTTTCCGCAGCGCGTCACGGTTGACCAGCACTTAGGGACTGTTTCGGAGGCGGCGTGAGCAGACCACAGCGGCGGCGCGAGAGCACCTCCACGTCTAACTTCGGTGTTGGGCGGCGTGAGGGGCACGACTCCTCTGCCTTTTACAACCGCTTCCCCCCGCCGGAGATCAGCCAGGACTCCCAAGTCGCGCCGGCGGCCTGCCGCGACCAGCTATGGCAGGGCGACGCCCGCCAGATGGACAGCTATGGCAACATCGCCGACTCTTCGGTGGCGCTGGTGGTCACCTCGCCGCCCTACTACGCCGGCAAGGAGTACGAGGAAGCCATCGGCGAGAGCCACATCCCGGCCAGCTACATCGACTACTTGGAGATGCTGCATGATGTCTTCGCCGAGTGCGTCCGCAAGCTGGAGCCCGGCGGGCGGATTGCGGTCAACGTCGCCAACCTGGGTCGCCGGCCGTACCGCTCGCTCTCGGCCGATGTCATCGACATCCTGCAGAACCGCCTGAAGCTGCTGTTGCGCGGCGAGGTCATCTGGCTCAAAGCTCGGGGCGCTTCGGGCAACTGCGCCTGGGGCTCGTTCCGCAAACCCAGCAACCCGGTGCTGCGCGATGTCACCGAGCGGGTAGTAATCGCCTCCAAGGGCCGCTTCAACCGGGCCGTACCGCAGAACAAACGAGCTGCTATTGGCCTGCCGTCGGAGAGTTCGATCAGCGCTGGGGAGTTCATGGAGGCCACCATGGACATCTGGGAAATCCGCCCGGCCTCCGCTAGGTGGGTGGGACATCCGGCGCCGTTCCCCGTGGAGTTACCGCAGCGCCTCATCGAGCTGTACACCTACCGCGGTGACCTAGTGCTAGACCCGTTCGTCGGCTCGGGCACAACCGCCCTAGCAGCGGTACGCACCGGCCGACACTACGTGGGCTTCGACACCGACCCCAACTACATCGCCCTAGCAGAACAACGACTAACAGCCGAACACGACCAAGCCGAAAACGACTACGGGGACTGCCGCTACATAGATCTGACAGAACAACCAGTAACCGAACACGACCAAGCCGAAAACGACTACGGGGACTGCCGCTACATAGATCTGACAGAACAACCAGTAACCGAACACGACGAAGGTGCTCACAACACCGAAGCGGCGGCCGCTCTGTGAAACGACCTTGCGGCGGGCGCTAGCCGGCGGCTGAAGGGGCCAAGTGCCTAACGACCGGACGACACTCAGCGAGTTGGCGACTGCTTTAGGCATCACCGGGTGCGGTTCGCTGCGGGTGGCGCTGACCGAACGGCCCCAAAACATGTGCATCCGCGACGAATCCTGGGAGAAGCTTCAGCAGATACTGGCCGCCGGCACCTATGAGTACATAGCCCGAGCGGCCTTTGAAAACGGAGCCTTCTTTGCTGGCCACCCGACAGGGTTAGACGGTCGGACGCCGCGGCAGATCGAATGGAGTGGCGACCGGCGCATTCCCGGTGACCAGGCCATCCCCGCTGACCTGATCGTCGACCGGGTGTACCTGATTAGCTGCAAATACCTCTCGCAGATCCTGCATAACACAGCCCCGGCGCGACTGTTCGACGACATCCTGGCCCCGTCCTCGCAGGCTCGCCATACCGACTGGTTCGGAGAAGTAGCAGAGACCCAGCAGCTAGCGCTCTACCACCGCGCTCTGAAACTTTTCGGCCTCGGGGACATGGCCGACTCCCCCAGTGAGCTGGACTCCGACCAGCACGCAAAACTCCGGTCCGCCTTCAAGGAGCACGGCGGCCGCGGCATACCCAGCGAACTACGTAGGGAGTACGACGAGCTGATCGCCGCCGTCAGTAAGACATCGGCCGAACGATGGCGGCGGGGGCTACGAGAACCAGCCCAGCAGGAGCGCATGCTGTGGCGCCTGCTACGCATCTACTCCGCTACCTACTACATCTTGGGCATCGACCGGCGGCGGACGATGCGGCTGCGGGTTATGACCCCCTGGGAGTGGCGCAATGCCTTTGAGTTCCGGTCGTTTGTTATAGAGCCCGACGGCCGCGGGCAGCCGAGGGTGAGCTGGAAGGCCCGCTACGGAGAACGCTCCGGCGGGCGGATAGCCGATGTTCACGGCCACGTGGAGATCCGCTGGAGCCATGGGCCCTTCTTCCACCCGCCTGAGGCGAAGATCTACCTCGACACCCGCCACGAAGAGGTGCCTGGCTACGTCCCGCTGGATGGGCACAGCAGAGTTCGACTGCCCGAACAACTCCGTTTACCGCTAAAAGGCATCTGACCATATACAGGACAAGGTAGGCACCACCCAGGCCCAGGTGACTGAACCGCTTACCGCTAAAAGGCATCTGACCAGATACAGGGGCACCAACAGGCCGCCGGACAACCGGTTCCCCGGGTCACTAGGGACAGGGGCTGCGCAAAGGTAGTTCGGCCACCTGCGCCAGCAAGACCCCGACTTCGCTGGCACGCACGGCGTAGCCCACGTTTGGGCGGAAACGCGAGGTGGCGAACACCACCCCCACCACGATCCCGTCGCCGTTTAGCACCGCAGCCCCGGAGTCTCCGTAGCGGCCCTCGAAGCTCAACTCCAACCCTCGACGGGAAACCCGAGCGGTGCGGTAAACGTCCTGGATATTGACTCGGATGCGACGGACAAACTCGACTGGCTTGGGGTTGAACTGGCCGCCGGCGGCCATCGCCGCCACGATGCCGCCGCTACCGGCAGGCGCCAGGGCAACCGAGTCGCCGGCAGCTAGCTGCACCGGGTCGGCGCCGAGTCCTGGAACGCGCACCGCCGCCAAGTCGAGCGCCGAGTCCAGCGCTACTACGAAGCCGTTCCGGCTGCGACCGGCGGAGTCAGTAACCGTCACCCGGCGGCGGCCGGCAACGGGATGCGCGGCCGTCACTACTAGGTCATCAACCACGGCGAACCCGCTGGCAAGCGACATGCCGCCGCACTCGGCCGCCGAGACCGTGACGAACGGCCCAACAGCCCTCGGCGCGCCAAGTGCCCCCCACAAAGTCAGCCCCAGCGCCAACCCCACAGCAGCTAACAACGCCCACCACCGCAGCGGCCTCGTCGACGAACTACCGCTGACCGATCTGCTTGATCGCCCCAAGGGGATCAACACCCACCCGACACTACCTGCGACTCTCGCGCTAGAGGGCGGCTAGCTTGTGGCGGATTCTGTTGCCCACCTGAGGAAGGCCGATGCAACCCGGACCTATAGATATCCATGCCCACGTGCTGCCCCAGAACTGCCTTGCCATCCCCACCGCCGGCGGCGAGCTGCAGTTGCGGGAGGTAAACGGCGAACTGCACCTAGGCGACCTTTCGCTGTCCATCCGCACGGCGACCATGTTCGACCTGGACATGATCATTACGGACATGGATACCTACGGCGTGGCAGTTCGGGCCATGTCGCCGCCGCCTTTCACCTTCGCCCTCGACGCCCCCGCCGACCGGGCGGCCGCCTTCGTGGCCTCGGTAAACGACGGCCTAGTAGCACTCTGTGAGCAAGCCCCGGAACGGCTGCGCGGCCTGGGGTCGCTGCCGCTGGCCGACCTGGATGCGGCAATGGCCGAGCTTCGCCGCCTAGCTGAGATCGACTGGGTGCGTGGCGTCACCGTGCCCCCGCTGGTGAACGGTGTCTCCTTTGAGGCCGACCCGCTGGGGACCATCCTGCGGGAGGCACACCGGCTCAACATGTGCATGATCGTGCATCCCATGCAGTTGCCAGCTCCAGGTTTGAGCCACCACTACCTCATCAACCTGCTTGGCAACCCCACCGAGACGGCGGCGGCCATTGGGGGGGTGATCCTCTCTGGGCTAGCCGACGAACTGAACGACCTGCGGCTGGCGTTCCTGCACGGCGCTGGTTGCGCTCCCGGAGTGCTCGGCCGCTGGGATCACGGCTGGTCGGCCCGTCCCGACGTGTCGGCCGACTGCGCTCGGCGTCCCAGTGAGGTGTTCGCCGACCGCATCTGGGCAGACAACTTGACCCACAGCCCTGCCCACCTGCGATTCCTGGCCTCGGTGACCGGCGCCGAACGGCTGGTTCTGGGCTCGGACTACCCCTTCGACATGGCAGCCAAGGATCCAGTGGGCGCCGCCGAAGCGGCCGGACTAGAGGTTGAGCAACTCACCCAAAACGCGCTCAGATTCCTGGGCTATTGAAAGAACTTCAAAGCTACTAAATTGACCCTCGTGGGCATCTGAATCTCAGACAGCCGCCCAGAGCAAGTCTAGAGGAGACCACCATGAAGGAAGCGTTCGGCGTTCTCGGCACGGACTGGCGTGAAGGCATCAACTGGCAGGAGGTGCGGGAATGGCGGCTACGAAGGGCGCGGGAGGCCATGGCCCGCCACGAACTAGGCGCCATGTTGCTGATGTACGACGAGAACATCCGCTACGTCACCTCCACGCTGACGCCGGGCTGGAACCAGCTCAAGCCGGGCCTGCGCTACGCCGTGCTGGTGGAGGGTCGAGAGCCCATCATCTACGAGCAGGGTGACATCGGCTATCACCTGCGCGAGCACTCGCCGTGGATTCCCAAGGAGAACGTGCGCTACTCCTACGCCTGGATCAAGGGAGCGGCCGGGCCAGCAGCCACCTCACAGGTGCAGAAGTTCACCAACGCCCTCATGGCCGACCTAGAAGAAGCCGGCGTGCAGGACAAACCCCTCGGGGTGGACTTCATGGACCTCAACATGATCAGAGTCTTCGAGGAACGGGGCATCAACTGGACCGACGGCATGACCCCCATGATGGAGGCCCGAGCCATCAAGAGCCCCAACGAGCAGAAGGCCATGCGAATGGTGGGCTCTATCTGTGACGTGGTCCACTACCAGTTCAGCCAGTTTCTGCAGCCTGGCGTGACCGAGAACGAGGTAACCGCCTTCGGCATGGAGCAGCTCTACAACATCCCGGGCATGGAGAACGTGGAGGACGTGATCGTGTCCTCGGGCCCTAACGCCTGGCCCAACTGGCGCAACCACGGCGACCGAATCATCCGCCCCGGAGAGTTAGTCATCATCGACCTGGCAGCGCTCACCTGGAACGGCTTCAAGTCCTGCGTGTACCGCACATACTGCGTGGGCGGCAAGCCCACCGACGAGCACAAGCGCTACTACGACCTGGCGTTGAAGTGGTTGAACGACTCCATCGAGGCGACCCGTCCCGGGGTGACCACCGCCGACATCGCCTCGGTCTGGCCCTCGGCTAAGGAGATCTGGGGCTACGAGGAGGAGGACGAGGCAGCCGCCAACCTGTGGGGCCACGGCCTAGGTCTGGCGCAGTACGACATCCCGGTAATCTCCCGAATCTGGTCGTTGGATCACCCCGTGGAGATCCAGCCGGGCATGGTATTTGCACTCGAGACCCAGCACGGCAAGCTGCACGAGTTCGGCGTGCGCCTAGAGGAAATGCTGATCGTCAACGAAACCGGCGTTGAGATGATCTCGACGCCTGCTCCGGAGATCATCGCCGTCGGCTGAAAGCAGTCCGGGCGCGGTTAGCAGTTAGTCGCACAGAGATGAGCCCGCGGGTCGTCAGCCTGGACGACCCCAAAGCTCTCCAGGTCAGCGAAGTTGGAGCCAAAGCCGCCGGCTTGGCCCGGGCGCGGCGCGCTGGCTTGCCGGTGCTGGATGGGTTCGTCGTCACCCTGGCAGCCTCTGCTAAACCGCTACAGCAGGCTGCCGCCGAGCTTTCGGGACGCGGCTCGGGTGCCGCCCGGATGGTGCTGCTGCGCAGCGAACTAGACGATTCACTAATAGATGAGATCGCCGCCGCAGCCGCGGAGCTAGCCGAACCGCTCATCGCCCGCTCCTCTAGCGCGCTGGAAGGGGAAGGCAAATGGGCGGGGGCGTTCGCCTCGCTGCCCGAACTGAAGCGGGCGGAGGTGCCGAAGGCGCTGCGCAGCGTTTGGTCGGCGATGTTCACCCTCGAAGCCCTGGAACGTTTCGAAGCCTCCGGCATTGAACCCGCCAGCGCACTCATGGGTGTGTTGCTGCAGACCGAGCTGGCGCCAGACTGCGGCGGCGCAGCTACCGCCGACGAGATTGGCAGTGTCAGAGTCTCAGCGGTGAAAGGCTCGCCGCGCGACCTGCTGGCGGGCTGGGTGCCAGGCGTGCAGGCCACCGTGGGGCCCGACGGCAGCATCTCTGGCAGCGAAGCGCTGGACCAAATAGGTGCCGCCACCCTCAACCAGGTGGCAGACTTGGCCCGCCGGGCCGCCACCGAGCTGGGCTGCAACCTAGTGGAGTGGGCTGTCACCGGTGGCGCGGCCGTGCTGCTACAGGTACAGCGCACCGTCACCCCGACTGCCAGCAGCCGGGTGGAGTTGCCTGCCGCTCTGGGACATCCCCAAGCGCGGCGGTTAGCCCGGCTGGCGATGACTTATCCAGGGGCCTTGGGTGAAGAGTTAGTGCTGGGCTGGGCGGCGGGTCCGACCGGAGCTAGCAATGCTGGGGCCATCGATGCGGGATCTGTAGGGGGCGGGCAGTGCTCGGGACAAGGGCTTAGAGATCTGCTGGCTAGAACTCGCTCGGTTTCTGCTGAGTTGACTTCTCTGGCTTGGGGGCGGCCAATCGAAGAGGCTGCGGCTCTGGCCCGGTCGGTGCTTCGACGGTTGCGAGGAGATCGACCCAACGAATCGATCGAAGCCTTGGGGGAACTCGCGGCACCAGATGCAGCTATGGCTGCCGAAGTGTTGGAGAGCATCAGTCGGTTGGGGGTTGCTTTGGGCGATCCGCACGGTGTCTGGTATCACTCCGCTGATGAGTTGGCCGAAATACTGGCTGGTGACGCCGCTAGAGAGCGGGGCCGGGTGGGGCGAGACCGCTGGGAGCCGTTCCTGGCTGGAGTGGCAGCACTGGCGGGCGAGGCGCTGAGCGGGATCGGGGCCTCCGGGGGCATCGGGGCCGGTCGACTGGTCTGGGTACCGAGCCCCACGGCAGTTGACCACGTGCGCCCACGGGACGTGATCTTGGTGCAGTACCCGCTGGCTAACTTCGCTCCCCTGCTGTGGGACGCCGCCGGACTTGTAGCGCTTGGCGGCGCACCCTCGGCCCACCTCATGGAAGTAGCCCGCTCCCTAGCGGTGCCCGCCGTCGTGAGCTGCCCGATCGATGACCTTGTCGAACTAAAGTCGGCCAGCCAGAAAGTCGGCGCAACTCACGAAACCCAGCGTGCGCTTCACCTCGCAACCGTCGATGGGGATGAGGGCCGCGTGGCAGTGCTGGAGCTTTGATGAGCACCCTAAGCACCGACGGTCGTCCTCGTGTTATTCCCCGCGTCGGGGTAATCGGCGTCGGCGTTATGGGCGCAGCCATGTCCGATCACCTGGTAAACGCCGGCTTCGAGGTTTGCGGCTACGACGTAGACCCTTCGAAGTTAGAAGACGTGGCGGCCACCGGGGTTGGCTCGGTCGCTGAAATCGCCGCCCGCAGCGACGTAGTGCTGCTTTCGCTGCCCTCGTCGGAGGCTCTGGAGACCGTGTCAGCGGAGCTAGCCGCAGCACGGCCAAGCGGAGTCGTGGCTGTCGAGATGGGCACGCTGCCCCTCGAGGCGAAGCAGCGGGCCTACGAGCGCCTGACCGCGGTGGGCTGTGACCTGCTAGACGCCCCCGTGAGTGGCACCGGCCTACAGGCTGCCGACGCCACGCTGGTCATCTACAGCAGCGGCAACCGCGCTAGCTTCCAGCGAGCGCGGCCGATATTCGAGGTGATCGGCCGCCGCTGCTACGACCTAGGGGCCTTCGGCAACGGCAGTCGGATGAAGTTCGTGGCCAACCTGCTAGTGGCAGTGCACACCCTCGCAGCAGCCGAGGCGCACGCCCTCGCAGCAGCAGCCGGGCTGAGTGCCGAAGTCACCCAAGAGGTGATCTCAGCCGGCGTGGGCACCTCGTCGATGTTCGACATCCGCGGCCCGATGATGGCAGCGGACAACTTCCGCCCGCCGTCGGCCCGCCTGGCGATCATTCACAAGGACGCCGACATCATTGCTGACTTCGCCCGCGGGGCCGGCGCCGAGACGCCTCTGCTGGACGCCGCCCTGCCGCTGTATCGGCGCGGCCTTGAGGCTGGCCTCGGCGACCTGGATGCGGCCGCACTGCGTCGCTTGTTCCCGCCAACCCCGCAGGAACGGGAACCCCTAACGTCCCCTTAGAAGGCGCCAATAGAGCGCCCAAACAGCCCAACAGCGCCCCACCAGCCCAAATAGCCACCAACCCAAATAGGCCCCACCAGCCCAAATAGCCACCAACCCAAATAAAAGGAGAACCGCATGACTATCCCCCGCAAGGTGCTGAGCACCGACCTGCTAGAGGAGTACTGCACCCGGTTCTGTAACTGGGGCCGCTGGGGAGACGAAGACGAGGTCGGCACCCTCAACTTCATCACCCCGGAGAAAATCATCGGTTCGGCTTCGCTGGTGCGCTCTGGCAAGGTGTTCTCGCTGGAGTTACCGCTGGACAGCAACGGACCCCAGACCGGGGCCTTCGGCCGGGTCAACCCAGTGCATCAGATGGTTGCAACCGGCACTGACCACATCCTTGGGCGCCAGGACTGGCCGCTGGAGTGGGGCGTGGCCGACGACTCGCTGTTCCTGTTCCTGCAGGGTGGCACGCAGTGGGACGCCCTGGCGCACATCTTCCACAAGGGGAAGATGTACAACGGTTTCGACGCCAGCTTGGTGCACGCCAAGGGCGCTGATCGCAACGGCATCCAGAACCAGAAGACGGTGGTTTCCCGCGGCGTGCTGCTAGACGTGCCCCGGGCGCTGGGGCGGGAGCACCTGGAGCCGGGGGAGCCAATTGACGGCGACCTGCTGGATGAGACCTGCACCCACCACGGCGTACAGGTCGGCACCGGTGACATCGTGCTGATCCGCACCGGCGACATGCAGCGCCGCCGGCACCTGCCGGGCTGGGACGGCTACTCCGCTGGCGACTCCCCAGGGCTGTCGCTGCTGTCGGCCCCGTGGCTGGCCGAGCGAGAAATCGCCGCCGTGGCTACCGACACCTGGGGAGCCGAAGTGCGCCCCAACGAGATCCCCGACAGCTTCCAGCCGCTGCACCTAGTGATGGTGGTGAACATGGGCCTCTTCGTGGGCGAGATCTGGTACCTGGACGAGCTGGCAGAGGATTGCGCCGCCGACGGCGTGTACGAGTTTCAGCTGGTGGCGCCGCCGCTGGTCATCCCTCGAGCTGTCGGATCGCCGCTCAACCCCCAGGCCATCAAATAACCCACCTGAGATAAATAGCCCACCGAGGACCCTTGCCAGGGAGGTCACCGTGAGCATCCAAGGGCGCCTGCCAGCAGACGTGCCGATCGGCTGGATCGGCACCGGAGTCATGGGTGCCTCCATGTGCGGGCACCTCATGAGCGCTGGCCACCCCGCAGCCGTCCACACCCGCACCCGCGCCAAGGCCGCCGGGCTGCTAGAGCAGGGCGCGACATGGGCCGACTCGCCACGCCAGGTAGCCGAGGCAACCGGCGTGATCTTCAGCATCGTGGGCTACCCGGCTGACGTGCGGGAGGTGATCTTGGGCCCCGACGGCGTGTTGGCCGGCTGTCGCGGCGGCGAGGTAATCGTGGACATGACCACCAGCGAACCTTCCCTGGCAGTCGAGATAGCCGAGGCGGCCGCGGCTCGGGGTGTAGCGGCGGTGGACGCTCCCGTATCGGGGGGCGATGTGGGTGCCCGCGGCGGCACCCTTTCGATCATGATCGGGGGCGACGCCGAGGTGGTGACCTCCCTAGCGCCCTTCTGGGATGCCATGGGGCGCACCTGGGTACACCAGGGCGGCCCCGGCGCCGGCCAGCACACCAAGATGGTGAACCAGACGCTCATAGCCGCCGGCATGATCAGCGTATGTGAGGGCCTGCTCTACGCCTGGCGGGCCGGGCTAAACCTAGAACAGGTCATGGAGTCGGTAGCCAGCGGCGCGGCGGGCAGCTGGTCGCTCTCCAACCTGGGCACCCGCATGATCGCCGGCAACTTCGACCCGGGCTTCTTCGTTGAGCATTTCGTAAAAGACATGGGCATCGCCCTCGCTGAGGCCGACCGCATGGGCCTCGAGCTGCCGGGCCTGCGGCTAGCCCGGGAACTCTACGGCCAACTGATAGCCGCCGATCGGGGTCGCCTCGGCACTCAATCCCTGATTCTGGCCCTCGCCGAACTCTCGGGGCTGGACTGGGCTAAGCGCTGAGGCTCTGTCCGGCCTAGACTGGCCCCCGGTCCGGGGACGAAGTCCGGTTGGAATCCGGCACTGTCCCGCAACGGTGAAGCGATGCCTGTCGCTTGGGGAAGTTCCCCAGCTTCGAACCATCGCTGAGTCCGGTCGAATCCCGGCCCGAGCAAACCACAACACCCTCGAGGATCAGGGTTGGTTTGGCCGGCAGCCTCTGTCGATCGAGCTTCTGTCCTCGACCGACAGGAGGTACCCGATGCTCAAACAGCGCTCCGTTGTATTTCTCGCTTGGATTCTGGCGCTTGCCGGCTTGCTAGCCGTCAGCTGCGGCAGCGACAACACATCTGACGCTACGGCTCCGGCTCCGCCACCGGTGGCCGAGCCCGCGCCAGCACCATCGGAAGTGGATCCGCCCCCGGCACCGCCAGAACAACCCAGGGAGGAGGCCAGCCCCACGACGGCAACCGTCGAAGAACCCCCAGCAGCCTCCTCAGCTACGACGTCTTCGCCCACGACAACTGCGCCCACGACAACTGCGCCTACGACAACTGTCGCGGTCGCGCCCGAACCGCCGAGCACCACTAGCACGACCGTTGCCACAGCGGAAGAAGAACCAGCCGGTCTGGATGCTAGGTTCCCCGTCACGATCGACTCCGACGCCGGTACCTGGATGCTGGAGCAGGCACCACAGCGCATCGTTTCCCTGTCGCCGACTGCCACCGAGACCCTTTTCGCTGTCGGTGCGGGGCCGCAAGTAGTAGCTGCCGATAGTTGGTCAACTTTCCCCCCAGAGGCTCCGACCACCGACCTCTCGGCATTCAACCCAAACGTTGAAGCCATAACCACATACGACCCCGACCTTGTGGTGATCTCCTACGACACAAACGACCTAGTTGCCAGCCTGACCGCACTGGAAATACCGGTACTGATGAGCACAAATCCAGCTGACATCGAGGGTGGTTACACCACTATGACCCAGCTCGCTACAGCCACCGGCCACGTCGAAGGAGCCCAGGAAGTTATCGAGTCGATGCGTACCGCCATAACCGAAACCCTGGCAAGCGCCCCCGATATCCAGATCCGCGTGTACCACGAACTCGACAATACGTACTACTCGGCAAGCTCTAACGGCTTCGTGGGTTCGGTCTATTCCACGCTCGGCGTTATCAACATCGCCGATGAAGCAGACGTCAACGGCTCGGGATTCCCCCAGCTCACCGAGGAGTACATCATCGAGGCGGACCCGCAGCTGATCGTGATTACCGACCAGACGGGTTACACCGCTGAGGATGTTGCCGCCCGTCCCGGTTGGGATTCGATCAGCGCAGTGCGTGAGGGCAACATCCTCATGGTCAACGCCGACATTGCCTCGCGCTGGGGCCCTCGTCTTCCCCAGTTCCTCAGCGCCGTGACAGAGGCTCTGACAGAAATCGCTGCTACGGCCCCCTAAGCCGAGCCAGAACCGACAAGCACTGATACTAGCTATGGCCGCACCGCCGGAACGTGCCGCGGCCGAAACGGCGGCACTGCGGGCATTCCGCTTGCCGCCGTTGGCGGCGGCAGTGGCTCTTGTAGTTGTTGCGGGCGTGGCGTTGCTTAGTGCGACGCGAGGCGCCGCCGGACTGGGATTCACCGACGTGCTAGCGGCCATAGCGGATCGGCTGCCGCTAGTCGAGTTGGATTCGGGGCTGAGCAGCCGCCAGGAGGGCATTCTGTTCCAGATTCGCCTGCCCCGGTTGGTGCTGGGAATGTTAGTGGGCGGGGCTTTAGCCATGGCCGGAGCCGCATATCAGGGCGTGTTCCGCAATCCCCTCGCAGACCCATACCTACTGGGCATCTCCGCCGGGGCGGGGTTCGGCGCCGTGCTAGCGATCGGGTTCGGCCTCGACTTGGGCCTGGGACCGTTCGACGCCGTGGCAGCGGCGGCGTTCGTCGGGGCGATAGTGGCGGTTACGGCCTCAGCCACCATCGCCCGGGGCGCCTGGCGCTCGACTGCCACGCTGCTACTGGCCGGCATCGCTATGGCTTCCCTTTTCTCTGCCGCCCAGACCTACGCCTTGAGCCAGCTGAACGAGGCGCTCACCCGCGAGGTGATTTCATGGCTGTTCGGCCGGCTGAACACCAGTGGCTGGGGGGAAGTAGGGATCCTGGGGCCTTACGTGATCGTCTGCGGGCTTGTCCTGCTGTTGCACCGCCGCCATCTGGATGTGCTGCGGGTGGGCGACGACGAGGCCCGCTCTCTGGGAATAAACCCAACTCGACTGCGGCTGGTGGTTATCCTCGCCGCCTCGCTGCTGACAGCCGCGGCGGTGTCGGTCAGCGGTCTAATAGGTTTTGTGGGCCTTGTCGTGCCCCATGTCGTCCGGCTGCTGGTGAGCCATAGTTACCGCGTCATCGTGCCACTCTCGGCGCTTGGCGGAGCGGCCTTTCTGGCGTTGGTGGACACCGGAGCCCGCACGCTCACCGCCCCCGCCGAACTGCCGGTCGGGGTAATCACCGCGTTAGTGGGCGCCCCGTTCTTCGTGCTGGTGCTGTGGCGCGCCTCCCGCAAGGTGCTGGCATGACGGCAGGCACAGCTCATCTTCCGCCTTCAAGCGGCGATGCACTAACAGAGCTGGACTCAGCTGCCGAATCGCTCACCTGTCGGCAGATACGGGTGTCGTTCGGCGAGATCGAGGCACTGCGCGGGGTAGACCTGCGGCTGAGCAGCGGAGAGTGGCTTGGCCTGATCGGACCGAACGGCGCCGGCAAGTCCACGCTGCTGCGCGCAATCGCTGGCCTGGTGGACTACGAAGGCAGCGTCTCTCTGGGCTGTGGCCGGCGGCTTGGCGGCCAAGATGTGGCCCTAGTGCCGCAGAACCCAACACTGCCCGAAGGCATGACTGTGGCCGAGTACGCCCTGCTGGGTCGAAGCCCCCACCTGGGTTGGCTGGAGGTGGAGTCGCGCCGTGACCGCCGCATAGTAGCCACGGCGTTGGAGCGGCTGAACCTGCAGCGGTTCGCCGACCGCCCCGTGACTCACCTTTCCGGTGGCGAAATCCAGCGCGTCACGTTAGCGCGAGCGCTCGTCCAGCAGGCCCCGATCCTGCTCTTAGACGAGCCGACAAGCTCGCTAGATCTAGGCCACCGAGATTCTGTACTGGAGTTGATAGACAAACTGCGTCGCAACGTCGGAGTCTCAGTGATCGCCGCCATGCACGACCTCAGCACGGCTGCTCGCTTTGCCGACCGTTTGGCGCTAATCCACCGGGGGCGCATCGTGGCCGACGGCCCGCCGCAGAGCGTCCTGCAACCCAGCAGACTCTCTGCGGTCTACGCCACGCCGCTAAACGTCCACACCATCGACGGCGAAATAGTCGTCTTGCCCACTGCCCGAACCGACCCGAACCAACAGGAGCACCCGACCATGACAACCGACCAAGCACCCCTTACCGAACGACCCTACGAGCGAGGTGAGTTGCGCTCGGCACCCTCGCTGGTGCTGGTCAACACCGGCGAGGGGAAAGGTAAGTCCACGGCGGCGTTCGGCACGGTTTTGCGGGCCGTGGCTTTGGGCTGGCCGACCGCAGTGGTTCAGTTCCTCAAGAGCGGAGATTGGAATACCGGCGAAGAGAAAGTATGTCGCAGCCTGGGCGTGGAGTGGTCCTCAGCAGGCGACGGCTTCACCTGGGAATCCGAGGACCTGGACGAGACCCAAGCTAAAGCAGTAGCCGCCTGGCAGTTCTCTGCCGAGTTGATAGCGGCGGGCAATCACCGGCTAGTGGTGCTAGACGAGATCAGCTACGCCATGACCTGGGGTTGGATCGCCGCCGCCGAAGTAGCCGCAGCGCTGGCTGGCCGCCCAGAGCAGGTCAACGTAATCCTGACAGGGCGGGACATGGCCGCAGAAATAGTCGAAGTGGCCGACACCGTTAGCGAGATGGTGAGCGTGAAACATGCCTTCGACCGCGGTATTCGGGCCAAGAAGGGAATCGACTACTAGTGACTACTAATTCTGCGTAAATTCTCGTAATTTTCGGCTGTCATAGCCCTGGGGTATGGTGCCTTTCGGCAGTTGCCAAACCGACCACCGACCGCAGACGGAGGGAGCTAGATGGCGTATCAGATCATCCAGTCGGAACCGTACTGGGACTGCGTGAGTTCGCTGCGTCGAGATGATCCCTACAAGTCTCACCTGGTGGACACACTCGACGATTTGCGGCGTCAACCGTTCGGCAACCCTCGCCTAAGCACCCACGACATCGGCACGGCGCGCAACGGCCGCAAACTCTTTTCCTCCGATGTAGGTGGCCGGACAAGCGACCGGCGCGTCGTCTGGCAGATCTTCGGCCAGACCATCGTTGTACTGCTCTACGGCAACCACAAGGTCCAGGACCGGGCCAAGCGGATGCAGATCAGCTTCGATCAGCAGCAGCAGTTGATGCAGGTGTACGAGCAGGCACCAGACTCCGAGGCAGAGCGGCCATATCGGGAACACCGCAAGACTTCAGGAACTCTGTTCATGGCGTGGACCGACCGAGAGTTGGCTTCACTTGGCTTCCCAGAACCCACCGTGGAGCACCTGCGCCGCTTGAACAGCGAGGACGAGCTTCTAGCGCTCGAAGAGAACCTGGGCCCTCAACTTTTTGAACTCGCTGTTGAGGTAATCACCGTCGGCCCACCGGTAAGGACTATCGGCACAGCCACCGCATTGGAAGCCCCCGAGCCGCCGGTAAGCGCCAAGCCTCCAGTGGATCGCCAGCCCGAGGCACCAACCAGCGCTGAGGCCAGCACGGCTACGGCCCCGGCAACCCCGCCCGAGGTGAGCGACGAGGACCGCGAGCTGGAGCGTCTGCTGAACGACGAGCAGGCCGGAGCGCTGTTCACTCGGTTGGAGCCGGAGTTCATGGCCGAAGTGATCGGCCGACCCATCGAGGACTGGATGATCTTCTTGCACCCCGATCAGCGCTCCACTGCAACTCGGCGTTACCAGGGCCCAGCCCGGGTGCGCGGCCCCGCTGGTACCGGCAAGACGGTGGTGGGCCTACACCGAGCCGCCCACTTAGCCGCTCGCAGCCGCGCCGCCGAGGCTGCTGGCCCAGCGAGCGATAGTGAGCCAACCCTTCCGGTGCTTGTCACTACCTACATCAGCTCGCTGCCGCCGGTTTTCGAGGAGTTGTACGGGCGCATGCCCGGCACCCAGTCGGGCGAAGTGGAGTTCCTCAACGTCGACAAGCTGGCCCGGCAGGTATGCAAAGAGGCAGAAGAACGAGCTTATGTCAACTCGCGCAAGGTGGATACTGCTTACGAACAGGCCTTCAAGCAAGTCGTCTTGCCCGGTACGCCGCTGCACGGCCTTACCTCGCGGTACCTGCAAGATGAGATCACCAAGATGATCAAGGGTCGGGCCATCGAGTCTTTAGAGGATTATCTGGGGATGGAGCGCACCGGCCGCCGAATGCGGCTGGGGCGGCTGCAGCGGACCCAGGTTTGGGAGTTGATGGAGTGCTGGGACGCCGAGATGGATCGACACGGCACCATGGACTTCTGCGATGTGATCCTGCGAGCACTATGGGTAGCTCGAGAAAGCACCCGGCCGCGCTATTCGGCCGTGATCGTCGACGAGGCCCAAGATCTGACCATGGCTGGTTTGCAGTTTCTGCGGGCGCTAGTCAACGCCCCGGATCACGACGTAGACCGCCCCGATGGGCTGTTCATCCTGGGTGACGGGGCACAGCGCATTTATCCCGGCGGTTTCACGCTGCGCCAGGCGGGGGTAGAGGTGCGCGGCCGCACCACCGTGTTGACCGAGAACTACCGCAACACTGGCGAGATCATCAGCGCGGCGCTAGCCGTGGCGGGCGATCACCGCGTGGAGGACCTCAGCGAGGAGTTCCAGCGGGGAGACGAGACGATCACAACCAGCCGTCAGGGCCCTCGACCGTTGCGGATCGAAGCCCAAGGCTGGGATAACCAAGCCGCGGCCATCGCTCAATGCATCCAGGACTTCATAGCCGAGGACACGAGCCTCGGTCATGGAGGTATGGCGGTGTTAGTGAGTTCCAACAACGCTGCAAACGGATTCCGCAACCGCCTGGAACAGTTGGAGTTAGCAGTGCAGCCTCTAGAGAACTACGACGGACAGCCCAACGACAAGGTAAAGGTAGGTACCTACCACCGCGCCAAGGGGCTGGAGTTCAAAGTGGTGTTCCTCCCACAACTCGGCCGTTTCCCACCCGACCCACGCAAGGGCCAAGGCGAAGAAGAAGCAGCCGAGGACTACGACCTACACATGTCGCAGTTGTTCGTAGCCATGACCCGTGCCCGAGACCGGCTAGTGGTACTCCACAGCCCCAACGGAAGCAAAGCAATAGACCCCGCCACCGACTACTTCGAGTAGCCCACCGAGTAGCCCAACCTGCGATATCCCGACTGAAAAAGTGACACGCTGGCTGAGCGCGCAGACCGGCTACACCCAATCTCGAGGATTGTCTTTGTTTGAGGTGCTGCTGACACGACCCCTGTCATCCGAGGAATCGTCGGCCTTGTCAATCTGAAGCGAAACAGAGTCCGAGCCTTCAATGATGACCCGAACCCGGTCACCGGCACATGCTCCGAGCTGCTGCAGAGGTTCGGACACGTAGCCCAGCGAGAGACCCCCGACTGATGCGAGTGGCCAGTTCACCGAGAGCCGGCGACATCCCGGCGGCGAGGAAACCTGGACTCTGATGTTGCCATCGGGTTCGCAACCCAAGGCAGCAGCGATTTCCGGCGGGAACCCGGGAACGCTGTAGCCTTTGAAGAAGCGATCCTCAACTTCGAAGCACCAGTACGGAAAACCCGCGGCCGTGTAGCCATGCAAAACGTCGCTCAGAGGTCTCAGGACGATTGAAGAAGTGTCGGCAAGACTGACAAGGCCATCCCGGAGCACGAAACGAGGAGTCCCTACAAAGGAACGAACACTAAACTCGCTCACTCCGAACTGTCGAGGCAACTCTTCAAGGATCCTCTCAAGTCGAGTAGCCCCATTATCTTCGTGGATCCTCTGGATGATTTCCGCTGCTATGCCTTCGTACTCATCCTCGATCCATTCGACGAGACCCCAACGCACCTTGTCCGCCCTAACAACGCTTTCAAGCACCGACAAGTGTGAAACAACTCTGCCGGGGTCTAGCCCACAAAGTTCAGCAATCTCGTCTCGCGTCGCAGGTCGTCCAATCTCAAGTAGCGCTGCCTTAGCTCGAGCCCTCCTGCTATTTCTGAGCGCAAGAAAGCCGCCGAGACGATGAAAATCGCAAAGAGACACGAGCAAGTCCCAGTACTGTTCCCAGCTTGCGCTGGGTAGATGCTCCCGAAGTGCGGATTCCTGAACTAGCCCCGCGTCATCCGCCAGATTGCGGGACTCGCGCCTCAGAACGTCAAGAACATCTAAGGCAGCTTCATTGAGGCATAAACCCTCAAGGGGAGAAAATCCCAACCTCTCCTGAAGGAAGCAACATGCTAAGTCTTGGCTTTTTGCACTGTACTCGCCTACTACCGGATCCGAAAAAATCGACGATATATGCTCTTCAAGTTCGTTCTCACTGAGGATTGGAGGAATCTGCTCTCGAAGCAGGGACGCCATAATCTCCAGATTCGACCCAATTTTTGACTCAAAAGAACGCGTGAGAGATTTCGTCATTTGCCTGACTCGTTCTCCTGAGAGATCGAGCATCTGGCCAAGCTCGCGATATGACACCCGAGATGGGGACATGATGCGCCTTTCAAGAGTCAGCTTCTCTTCGTGTCGCAGCCCTTCCCAGAGTTCGTCGATGGCCTTGAGCACCTGATCTGCGAGACTCTGGACTTTCACCAGGTCGGAGATACGAATCTCGTGGAACTCATCGGTCAACTCGAGTTTTGCTGCCAGGTTGCTGAGATCGATGTTGAGAGCGTCTCCCAGAGTGCGAGCCCCACAGAACTCTCCCGCTACGTTCAAGATTCTCTCCAATAGCGGGATCGCAGTTTCCCAACGCTTGTATTGCTTGGTGCGGCCTAAATCTGAGGGGAGCTGAGTTGCCAGTGCTATCTGTGTTTGATCCCAACGAACATCTTGACCGGTAAAGCTGACAGTCTGCCGGTCAGCAGCGGGGAGTGACTTGAAAAGACCGACGATCTGGGCAGCTTCAATAACGCACATCAAGTCCAACAGCGAAAGCACCCCGAAGTTTGGGAGCGCCAGGAGTTGAACGACTGTCAAAGGTTCACCCGGCTTAAGTCTCTTTTGGTTAAATCCTCGGAGGATGCAGTTCCGAGTCCGAGTTCGAAGGGGCAATTCGGACAATTGCTGGGGCGTCGAATCAGCGGGGATTACGATTTGTCCTTTGAACGAACCCGGATAGCTACTAACAGCAAGGTCGGCAAGTGCAGCTTGGGCTGCATTACTGATGGGCGTAGGACGGCGATCCCAAAATGTCATCAAGTCCCCGACGACCCCAAGGTCTGACCTGGCGGCCGGTGGAGCACCCACGGCTTGGAGGAACGCCGATGGAAGCGCGGCCGACGAGAACGATTCAATGAAACCGCGGGGTAACAAGGGAGTTGGAGGGCTGCCCCAAGGTGCGAGCGGTGTCGCACTAACAACTTCAGGAACGCTCGCTGAGATATTCATATCGCGGCACCTTACGCAAGGGACGGCGTCGTTGGAGGTTCGGCAAGGAACTCAACCGGGACTGAAGCGCCCATGCAACGAATTTATTCTGCCCCTGCGACAGCGACATGCATGCCGAATTCAACATTGACTTTCACTGATGTCGCCGGCGTGGTCTCTGTGACATGCGCGAGGTGAGAGCTTTTTCCGGTTTAGACCGAGGCATTACCCCAACCGCACCTACAAGCCGACCGGTCTAACCGCACGCCAAAGTTCTACTGGTTTAGACCGAGGCACTGCCCCCCCCCCCCCCCGACTTCCCTCACCGGGCTGTGGGTGTCGTATTGTGTTAGTACCGTCTGGGTTGTGAGTGTGCGGCGGAAGTTGGTTGAGGTGGCGTTGCCGTTGGATGCGATCAACGCGGCGTCGGCTCGGGAGAAGTCGATCCGTCATGGGCATCCGTCGACTTTGCATTTGTGGTGGTCACGGAAGCCGTTGGCTGCGTGCCGGGCGGTGTTGTTCGCTTCGTTGGTGGACGACCCGTCTAGCCGCCCGGAGCGGTGGCCGACTGTTGAGGCTCAGACCGCTGAGCGCAAGCGCCTGTTCGGGATTATTGAGCGGCTAGTCCGCTGGGATAACAGCAACAACTCGGACGTGTTGGCCGAGGCGCACGCGGAGATCGCCGAGAGCTGCGACGGCGACTTACCTACTGTGTTGGACCCTTTCGCCGGCGGAGGGTCGATTCCGTTGGAGGCTCAACGGCTGGGGTTGAAGGCGGTTGCGTCTGATTTGAACCCGGTGGCAGTGCTAATCAACAAAGCACAAATCGAAATACCACCCCGGTTCGCTAATCGCCCTCCGGTGCATCCCGACCAGGAGGGCGCCACGCAACTGCGGGTTTGGTCTGGCGCTCAGGGCCTGGCCGCCGATGTGGCCTACTACGGCCGATGGATGCGAGACGAAGCCGAACGTCGCATCGGCAGCCACTACCCCACCGCCGCCAACTCGGACGGCGAGCAGCTAACGCCTATCGCCTGGATCTGGGCGCGCACCGTGCGGTCGCCAGACCCCGCCTGGAACGGCCACGTGCCACTAGCGCGATCGTTCGTGGTGTCAAAGAAGAAGGGGCGCGAGGCTTGGGCGAAGCCGGTCGTCGATCGGGCAGCCCAACGATCAGATTCGAGATCCGGACTGGCGTATCGCTGATGCTCTTGAGGGCACGGTGACCGTGGCGGTGGCCGCTGCTTGGCCACCGGCACAGCCATGCCATTCCCCTATATCCGCCAAGAGGGTCGCGCCGGGCGTATGGGCTTACAGCTAATGGCAATCGTGGCAGAAGGCGACCGGCAGCGTGTCTACTTGCCGCCGACAGCGGATCACGTCGAGGCGGCCCGGGTGCCGCCGCCGGAGGCCCCCCCCCCCCGCGAGGCGATTTACCGCACAATCCCCGAGATTTCAAGACTCCTAACTACGGGATGACCTCATGGGCTGACCTATTCACCCCGCGGCAGTTGGTGGCCCTAACCACGTTTTCTGACCTGCTGGGTGATGTCTCCGAAATAGTATCTAGGGATGCGGCTGCGGTGGGCATGGCCGATGATGGGTTTCGGCTGCGCGACGGCGGTTGCGGTGCTCAAGCGTATGGGGACGCGATAGTTACGTATCTGGCTTTTGTGATTGATAAGTGCGCTGATTACTGGTCTTCGATCTGCACCTGGACTAACTCAGGGGAATTTGTTCGTAGCACGTTTGCCCGTCAGGCGATCTCGATGAACTGGGACATGGCAGAAACGAATCCATTTTCTGATTCGACGGGGAATTGGATATCGATGGTCGATTGGGTTTCCAAAGCGGTTAGCCAATCGCCTGCCCTATTTCCTGGCGAGGCGGTTCAGCAGGGCCACCGGTTGAATAATCCTGCACGAACGTGGCACTTCCCAACCCTAGTCCCCGGCGAGGCGGCCCAGCAGGACGCCCAGTCCGCCGTCAAAGAGCACGAGAAAGTTCTCATTTCCACTGATCCGCCGTATTACGACAACATCGTGTACGCCGATTTGTCAGATTTCTTCTACGTGTGGCTGCGACGCAACCTCGCCGACGTTTGGCCGGAAGAATGCTCGACGCTACTAGTGCCGAAAGCAGACGAACTAGTGGCAACGCCTTATCGGTTCGACGGCGACAAACGGCGAGCTGAAGAGTTCTTCGAGTCAGGGCTGAATCGTGTGTTCAGCGGTTTGGGGGAGGTGCAAGATGAGCGATTCCCGTTCACCGTCTACTACGCCTTCAAACAAGCGGAGACCACTAAGGGGGGCGTAGCGTCTACGGGCTGGGAGACGATGCTGCAGAGCCTGGTCGACGCCGGGTTCGTAATCAACGGCACCTGGCCGCTTCGAACAGAGCGGTCAAGTCGCCCTATCGCTGTCGGGGCGAACGCGCTGGCGTCTTCGATTGTGCTGGCCTGCCGGCGGCGGCCCGAGTCCGCCCCACTCGCTTCTCGGCGGGAGTTCCTGGGTGCTCTCAAAGCCGAACTGCCCGAGGCATTGCGCTTGCTGCGCCAGGGAGGCATCGCACCGGTGGATATGGCCCAAGCGGCTATCGGGCCGGGCATGGCAGTGTTCTCCCGCTACGAGCAGGTCATGGAAGCCAACGGCGAAACCATGAGAGTCCGCACCGCACTAGAACTGATCAACGAAACCCTCGACGAAGTCACACGAGAGATAGACGCCGACTTCGACTACGACACCCGCTGGGCGGTCAGCTGGTTCAGCGAATACGGCTTCGAAGAAGGCGAATACGGCCGCGCCGAGCTGCTGTCTAAGTCTCGCAACACCTCGGTAGCCGGTCTCGTAGAAGCAGGCATCGCCCAAGCCGGCGCCGGCCGGGTGCGCTTACTCCGCCTCGACGAACTAGACCTGGAATGGGACCCAGCAACCGACGACCGGTTCACCGTCTGGGAAATCACCCACCACCTCATCCGCCGCATCCACGACCTGGGCGAACAATCAGCCGCAACCCTGCTGCGCGCGGTGGGAGGCCACGGCGACTCGGCCAAAGAACTCGCCTACCGCCTCTACCTAATCTGCGAACGCAAAAACTGGGCCGCCGAAGCGCTCGGCTACAACAGCCTCGTCACCTCCTGGGCCGAACTAACCAAACTCGCCACCCAAACCCCCACCACCGCCCCCACACTCCTATAAGCGCACCCTCCTGGTTCACACCTTCGAGGCTGCGCCTGTGGTCCTCCAGTGTGGCTGTGGGGCGATCGCTGCTATAAATCCGCCTGATTCATACCTATCCAGGCGACGTGATGCGCTCGGAGCACGCGTCTGTCGCTGTTGCTATAAACCCGCCTGATTCACACCTATCCAGGGGCTGTTTCTTGGCAGCGCGGTGCGCAGGTCGCGCTTCCCCCCCCCCGGTGACCTCAAGAGGCTGCCCACGCTGAGGCGCTACGGCGGGCTGGGGGTTCCCAACGCTCTTGCGTGTAGGGCTGGGCGTTTCAACTCCGACATCGAACTGCCTTACAGTCTCCGTCACGTTGACTTCCGGGCGACGTTGGAAGACGTTTACGACTTGTTCTGCGACGTGAACACGCTGCTAGTTGGTAGGGGCCTCAAACGGTTAGCGGACATGGTGCGCCCGGCGATCCTTTCGGGAGTTGTGTCGGAACTGGTCACAGCGAGCCTGGCGAAGCATTCGAGGAGTTTGGCGGTCAACAGTTATCACAACGGCCATCCTGATCTAGTCCTGAGCGGCCAATACCCCGACGATGCCGCGAGGGCCGGCTCCGAAGGCGTCGAAATCAAGTCAACGGTGAACCCTCGAGGCGCGGTGGATACTCACGGGGCACGCCCGCAGTGGTTGTGTGTCTTCGTTTACGAGATCGACACGAAAACCGAACCGGTGACGGAGCGGGTGCCTCTGCGTTTCACCGCGATCTATCTAGCTCCGGTCACCAACGCTGATTTCCGCAGCAACCCTCGCGCGACTTCGCTCGGCACACGTACCGCGAGTCTTCATAAAGACGGGCTGAAGAAGTTGCGCGATAACTGGGTCTACCTCGACTCGTAGTCGCGTAGTTCGGGGATCGCCCGGGTGGCGAGTTGCGCGTAGGCAGGTTCGGATTCGACGCCGATGCTGGCATAGCCCAGGTGTTCGGCGGCGGCGAGCGTGGAGCCTGACCCGGCGAACGGGTCTAGTACGACGCCTTCACCGAGCGGCAGAATGGCCCGCACAACTTGGCGCAGAAACGCTTGCGGTTTGAGGCTCGGGTGGGGGGCGATTCTCTTCTCGGCTGGACGCGTGGGCGACGACTCGATCACGTCCATAAACGGTTTATCGTCAGAGATGCGCCGCAGCCCTCCGGTTCCCCAGGTTCGCAAGTTGTCCTGAACGCGACCCTGCAGCGGTTTGCGGAACAGCAGCCAGGGCTCCCAGCTAGAACGCGGCATAACGGTTACCTCTGGGAACTCCTCGTGCGCGTTCTTCGGCCGGTCTCCGCCGCGCATCGTCATAACCAGGCGTACTACTTCGCCGCGCCGCTCAAGACCCCCAGCGGCTAACGCCCCGGAGACGATGTACGAAAACAGCGGATTAGACGCCACCAACACGTGAGCCCCCGGCACGAGCACCGGCATCAGCGCGCCAGCCCAAGACGAAAAGAAACAACGAAGACGACCTAGATCATCGTCGGTCAGCACGGTAAACCTAGGCAGCGGCGACCGTGCAGCACCGTCGAAAGCGGGAGGCAACCGCCACACACCGCCGCGGCCCTGGCGGAGCTTGCGCTGCTGCAGCGGCGCATATTCCACAAGCCCGTAAGGGGGATCCGTCACCACGCCGTGAACCGAGTTCGCCGGCTGAGCCTCGAGCCACTCCAAACAGTCCCCAACAAACAACGCCGAACGGCCCACCGACACGAACGGCACCCAACCCGCATCAACGACCGCGCTAACGGAGTCGGTAGACACCACGCCGCACCCTCACAAACCGCCCACCTCGGCCCGCATTCAGATTCAGATAACTACGAACCGACGAAGCCGCAACACCGCCGCCCAAACGAGCCTCAACCGACAGGTGAATCTCCTTCAGAGAAAGAGGCCCAACACCAGCAGCCAGCGCCCGCTCAACAGCGTCGCGAACCTCGCCGGGCCGCCGCCGAGAAACACCCACAAAACCTATAATAGACGTCCAGACGTCAACACACGTGGATAATCGAATCTACCGACTTCAACACGCTCCGGACCAACGATGCACCAGGCTCTCCCCCGCCGGTGTGGGCTAGGTGAAGCTGCGGGTTTGGCCGGTGCGCACGTCGAGAGTAACGAGGCGGGCGCGGTGCTTCCGCCACTTCTCGGAGTAGTACCGGATCACCTCGCGGTCTTCGCCGAGCGCGTCGAGCAGGGCGGCGTCGAGCATGTCCAACATTTCGACAGCCGCGGTGACGTAGCTCTCGGCTTGACAGGCCGCCGCGTCTAGCAGCTCTATGTCTTCGCTGGCGTACCAGCCCTCTTCGTCCCACTCGAACCAGCCCGCCATAGCGGCCAGATCGATGTTCAGCTCGTCGAGCTTGTCGGCGACTGTCGAACGCAAATCAGGTGGTAGCAGGTTGACGCAGTTGGTTATGTCGTGGCACTGGCCCCGCCACGCGTTCTTGTCAGTGGTGTGAGCGCCGTGGAGCACGGCCAACGTTTCCACCGCCCGGTCGAACGCGATAGCAGCTGCGGCGCACACATCAACCAGCCGCCCCGGGGCGGGCTCGTTTCTTGGCCCGTAGTTAGTTTCCCCGGACTCGGTGCGGTCAGCCCAGAGATCCTCGGCGTTCAAATGGAACTCCAAGCGGTTGACCCCGAAAATAAGCAACATCCGCCAGTAGCCGAACGCCTGGCCGGCGTTGCTGGTAGCGCGTTGCATCTTCTTGTTCCAGCGGACTTCGCCACGCCGGCCTGAGTCGGCGACAGTGACAGTGCCCAGAGCGTTGATGCGATGCTCGAACGATGTGGAAACCTGCTCGACGCGGGTTTTCCACTCAGGGCGGTCAGTGGGGAACACCTGCACACGCCAACGCTCGGCGACCGCGCCGGCAGCCGCTTCCTCTAGTCGCTTCTTCAGCTTGTACCGCTCGTCGTAGTCGATATCCGCGAACACCGCCACCAGGTCAATGTCGCTCTTAGCCGTAGCCTCGCCACGGGCGACCGACCCGTACAGCAACACCTCCTCCGCCCCCTCAGCCAACAACACCCCCGCTGCCCGCCGAGCGTCAGCTACCGTCGGAACAACCCCAGCAGAGACATCACGCATAATTCAAAATACCCTCGGGGGGCAAGCATCGAGCCGGCCACATGGACCAACCGTCTTCAGTGTTACAACAAGCCGCCGCGGAGTTGCTCACAACCCACAACTCCGCAGGGAGTAGGCGCTGCTAGAGATGGCCCACCAGGCTTATGGGCAGGCTGCGTTCACAACCCACGACTCCGTAGGAGGCAGGCGCTAGCCCATAGGTGGTCGCGCTGTGCCTAGACCGCGGAGCTGCTCACAGTCCACAACTCCGCAGGCATAGGGGAAAGAGGAGGCCACTGCCGAGTTCCGGGTCGGCGTGGTGTGATTTGTTTCAGCGTCGTAGGGGCGGATTCACAGCCGGCGGTTTGATGGTGTTGTTGATGTTGAACCTCGCCGCGAACCCGTGGGTGCAGGCAGTCCAAGCACCGCGCCGTACAGGTGGGGTATTGCCAAGCTGGTCGGGGTGTTGGAGCGTGAACCTGCCGTCGGCGTCTCGGACTACTTCGGCGCCTCTGGTGTGAACCAAATGGTGGTGGCAGTAGCTGCAGAGCAGGCAGAGGTTGTCGAGGTCGGTTTTGCCTCCGTGCTCCCAGTGGGTGATGTGGTGTGCTTGGCACCAGTTAGCCGAAGCCCCGCAACCCACGCAACCCTTATCCCGCACAGCCAACACCGCGCGCTGGCGGCTAGAAGCGTGGCGTTTACCCCGGCCGAGCCACAAAGGCTCGCTCTTACCCTTAAACACAGCCGGCAAGATTCTCGCGTCACACGCCAAACCGAGAAGCTCCTCAACCGACAGCGGGGTGCCATCAGAGAGGCGGGCGTCACGTAGTTGGCCCGCAATGGTGTCGTAGTCGGCGACCACCAACAGGTCCACACCCTGAGCCTTGCCCGCAGACTTACCAGCCTTGCCGGTTCCGCCGCTGTTGGTGACGAGCTGTTCGAGCACGTCGGCCATGCGCTGACCCGAAGAAAGCCGACGTTTAGCATCCTCAGCGTGGAACAGCCGGTTAGCCGTAGCAGTGAGAGCGGTCTCGATGCGACTACCAGCCACCGGATCGAACCGGCCCATTAGGGAGAACATCCCATCGGGTTCCTGCTTGATATTCAAATAGCGCCGCTCCCGCTGACGCGCCCGCCGCTCCCCAAGATCACCCCGAGTCTGCTCGTTCACAAAATCGCGGACAGTGCGGCTGAACCGATCCTCGGACTCCCGCCCCGCAGCATCCAACAACCCAGCCTCACCACCCGGATCACCAGATGGGGTTTGTTCTACGGCTTCGGCGATCATCTTGGCTTGCTTCGCAGTGATAGCCCCAGAGCGCAAAGCCTCAGCAGTCCCAGGCGCCCGGCCCAACTGCTCGGCCAACTTCACGTCCTGCTTAGCCCGACCGCGTGACTGCCTCAAACCGTCACGCAACACATCAACCGCGTGGCCCTCACCCCGACGGCGGGCCAACTCGCCCACCATCTCAGCCTTCACCGCAGCCAACCGAGACTCACACCTGCCGACCAACACCAACCGAGCCTCCAACTCCCCATCAGCCAAACCCCCAACCAACAAATCCGAGGAAAACAAACCAACCAAACCCTCAACATCAAACCCCGCGCCAAGACCGGACACGCCAGCCGACCTAGAGGACCCAGTAGCGGCACCAGAGGCCCCACCAGCAGAAGTGCCATTGCGCCCAACAACAGATACTCGGTCAGCGGACCCAACAACGGCGGCAGCGGACCCGGCAGCACCGACGGCGCCGGCAGCCCCAACAGCGACGACCGCAGACTCATCAGCAGACCCAACAACGGCGGCAGCGGACCCGGCAGCACCGACGGCGCCGGCAGCCCCAACAGCGACGCCAACAGACCCAAAGACAGCAGCGCCGGCGGCCCCAACAGCAGCACCATCGGCCCCAATAGCGGTGGTGCCGTTATGCCCAGCAGCACCCCCGCCAGCGCGCCCAGCAGCAGCACCCCCGCCAGCGCGCCCAGCAGCAGCGTCGTTCAGCTCGGCAGCGCCGTCGGGCTCAGCAGCAACCCCAACAGCCGAGTCGTCGAACAGAGTCGCAATCGTCATCAGACACCCCCTCAAAACAGTGTGCACCGTTGGCTTCCGTTCGGCGGAGCCGACAAGCCGGACAAACAACACCAACCCCGCAAACAGATCAGCGACCGGTACCAAGCAGTTTATCCAATCAACACAAAAACACAACGTCTGTATGTAATCTGAGGGAAATAATTTTAAGCGACAGCCGCACAAAGACGGAAACGGTGTCGATCGCGCCGTCTAGTGCCTTCTCATCCCACCCCGCGGCAGGTGCTCTCACAGCACGGGGCGCTGGCACCCAACGCCCAAAGAAGCTGCTGGAACACTCACCGCCTGAGACTGCCGCTTGCGTCCTCTACGCAAAGTTCGACAGCACGCGCTACCGGCGCCCGGAACACTCACCGCCCGAGTTTGACGCTTGCGCCTAGGGCGAGATCGGCTTCGGCGGTGAGAACAACTACCCACGCAACCAGCGGGAACCGAAGCCGCTTGCGCCTAGTCCGAGATTAGCTGGCGGCGAGCGTTCGCCTTACTGATCAGCAGCGGTGCGCTGGTTGGGCATCGACCAGCTGGCCCGACGAGGCCCGGCGAGCGTTCGCCTTACTGATCAGCAGCGGTGCGCTGGTTGGGCATCGACCAGCTGGCCCGACGAGGCCTCGGCGAGCGTTCGCCTTACTTATCAGCAGCGGTGTGCTGTGGGGCCGCGGTGGTGCGGGGAGGGGCCATGAACGCCACGATTGCGGCGCCTAATACAGCGCCGCCGGTTGAAAGGGCTAGATCCAACACCGTGTCCTCGTATGTCAGGAAGAGGCGGCTAGTGCCGGTCTTGGCAACCACGTACTCCAAAAGTTCCCAGAGCACGATCAAGAAGGCGCCGAAACCTCCGCCGGCAGCTACCAGGCCGAACCGGGTGATAGGTCGGCTGCCACGCAGGATCATCGTGAACGCAACGGCTAGCAGCGACCAGTTGGCCAGGTGCAAGATGTCGTCGAACAGGTCCACGCTCTCGTAGAGCCCCAGCATGTTGCCGCCTATGTCTAAGAAGAACGGTGCCACGATGCAGGCGTCGGCCACGGTGTAATAGGCAATCCGGCGCTTAGACCAGCGGTGCAACAACGGTGCCACGGCTATACACAGCGGAAAGGTGAGGGTCCGCGCCAGCCAGCCTTTGCCGTCCAGTCGCTCCAAGTCGGAAATCAAACCGCCCACGAGCATCGCCACCAGCCCCCAGCGCAACAAGTGCAGCACCAACCGCCCGAACCCGACTCTGCCCATCACTAACTCTGTCTAGTCGTGGGGCAGCAACTCGGCACATCAAGCCGAGACCGGCAGTTGGATGGACAACGCGCCTAACGTTGGGGGTTGCGGTCGATAGATGTGCTCAAATCGTCGGGCCGTCGCCGAGGACACAAACACCGGAGGTGAGCAGTTGTGCTGGAAACCGCACTGAGGCACTACTGGCACCCGGTGGCGCTCGCCAGCGAAGTAACCAGCCAGCCACAGCAAGTGCGGCTCCTAGGCCAGTCGATAGTGCTATACCGCGATGCCGAGGGCGTGATTGCCTTAGCCGACCGCTGCGTCCACCGAGGAGTGGCCCTCTCGGGAGGGTGCATCCGCAACGGCGAACTCATGTGCCCCTACCACGGCTGGCAATACGACCGCAACGGCAAAGTGACATACATCCCCGCGCTCGGCCCCGACGGCAACATCCCCAGCCAAGCCCGAGTAAAGCGCTACCAAGTGCGCGAACAATACGACGCCATCTGGCTAACACTCGAAGACCCAGCAGCCGACCCGCCCCCCTGGCCCGACAACGACTGGGACAACCCAGACTGGCGCGTATTCCAAGTAGGGAAGTGGCACTGGCAAACCTCCGCCGGCCGGATGGTGGAGAACGCCCTGGACTTCGCCCACTTCAACTTCGTGCACGCAGGGTTCACCGAGCTGGCCGACGGGCCATTCATCAAGCCCTACGACGTGACAATCACAGACGACGGCATGAGCTACGCCTACAACGACAGCGTGCTAGTGCGGGACTACCGACTGCACCTGCCCTTCACCTTGCACGACCGCAAGTCGGTGATGGCGGCCACCGGCGGGGTCACTTGGTCGGAGCGGGGCGACTCTAAGACTGGCGATGTCACCACCATCACTTCGGTGGCGTCCCCCACCGACCGGGAAGAGGTGATGATCGTCGTGTACCTATCCCGCAATCACTCCCTAGATATACCCGATGAGGACTTTGCGGTCGGTTTCGATGAGATCATGAAGCAAGATCGAGCAGTGGTGGAAGCCCAGGACCCCGCCGAGCTTCCCCTAGACCCGCGAGAGGAACTACACCTCAAAGTGGCCGACGGCGCCTCAATCATTTACCGCCGGCTGCTGCGAGAACTAGCAGCCCAGCACACCTAACTGCCAGACCCCCTCCGGAAGAACCACTGCCGCGGCCCGAGAGATGAGCAATCCGACATCGGGCGCGCTCATGGTGGCGGGTGCAACCAGTGGAGCGGGGAAGTCCACCGTCAGCGCGGCATTGTGTCGCTTGCTGCGCCGTCGCGGTCTCTCAGTGGCACCGTTCAAAGCGCTGAACATGTCCAACCACTCCGCGGTCACCGCCGACGGTGGCGAGATCGGGCGGGCCCAGGCGATGCAAGCCGCAGCTGCGGGATTGGCGACAGACCGCCGCATGAACCCCATCTTGTTGAAGCCCAATCGCCAGCGTGGCAGCCACGTGGTGGTGCTGGGTGAGGAGCGGCAGACCAGCAACGCAGCCAGCTTCGGGCAGCTGACCGCCAGCCTCAAGCCGTTGGTACTGGAAGCCCTGGACTCGCTGCGCCGCGACCATCGCTGGGTGATCGCCGAGGGAGCGGGAGGAGCAGCGGAGATCAACCTGCTTGACCGTGATCTGGTGAATCTGCCGCTTGCCCAAGCCGCTGGCATTCCAGCAATCCTGGTGGTGGACATCGACCAGGGTGGAGCTTTCGCCGCCGCTTACGGCAGCATCGGGCTTCTCCCCCCGGAGCTGCGCGCCACCATCAGCGGCGTCGTGTTCAACCGCTTCCGCGGCGACGTCGGCCAGCTGAGCAGTGGCATAGCTCAACTCACCCAGCGCACCGGCGTACCCATCCTGGGTGTCTTACCCCATCTCGGACCCGTACCACTCCTCGGGGTGGAGGACTCATTAGACATAACCTCTGGAGACATAGCCGCCGTTGCCCGCCACACGCAGCAATCAGACCGACCGGTCCGAGTGGCAGTGGTGCTGCTGCCACATCTGGCGAATCCCTCTGACTTTGATCCGTTCCTAGTCGAACCCGATGTCTCGTTGTCCTGGGTGACCCGAGGCGACCAATTTGAGGCCGCGGATTTGGTAATTCTGCCTGGCAGCCGAGCGACCGTTTCCGATCTTGCCTGGCTGCGCCAGCGCGGCCTCGACCGCGCCATAGCTGAAGTAGCCCGCCTCGAGAGCGCCCGAGTGATCGGGATTTGTGCCGGCTATCAGATGCTGGGAACCGAAATCGACGATCCCATCGAGTCCGGAGCCGGACTGGTGCCAGGCTTGGGCCTGCTGCAGTCAACCGCAAGGTTCGTCGAGCCTAAGATCGTGCGACGCTCAACTGGGAACGCCGGCGGCCGCCCTATCGCCGGGTATCAGATCCGCTTTGGCCGCCCAGCGCCCAGCCAGTCACCCTGGCTCGAGCTAGACGGCGAACCCGAAGGAGCCGTCTCGGCCTCGGGAGTTGTCCTGGGCACCAGCCTGCACGGGATCTTCGACGCCGACGGGTTCCGCTCCGCTCTACTCACTGAAATCGCCTCCGCCACAAACCGCTACTACAGCCCAGCACCACACACATTCGCCGGCGCGCTCGAAGCTCAACACGAGCGGCTAGCAGACTGGATCGAAGAGCACCTGGACATCAACGCCCTAATAGACATCGCCTCCACCGCAGCCCCGCCGGAGGAAGGTCCGGGCTGGTAAGCGAACCGACGTAGGCCCCGGTAATGGGGCTCGGCGCCGCCAGGGTGGCCGGTACCATCGGCGGCGATGAGCGAACCTAATAGCCTGGGGCTGGCACTCGGCGGGCTGAGCAAAGCCGAACGGGTTCACTACGACCGGCTCGTGGCCACCACCTCGCTGCTGGCCGACATCAGCTTCGCCGACATCTTGCTGCTGCTGCCCGTCGACAACGCCGACGACACGGGAACCTCCCACAGCGGTATGGAGGGGGGCGTACGCTTCGTCACTACCGCCCACAGCCGCCCCGTCACTAGCCAGACAGTACATCCGGACGATCTGGTGGGCGGGGTGATCAGCGCCAACCAACGGCCGCTGGCTGTGCTCGCACACCAGAGCGGGGTGAGCACCAACGGCGGCGCCTACCTGGCCGAACAAAGGCGCTGGGTTCAGTCCCTGGCAGTCCCAGTGAACTTCGCCAACCGCACGATTGCTGTGTTGCTGCGCGAGTTTCCGTCGGTGAGCGACCGGGTCTGGGGGCGGTTGGAGACTACCTACTTCGGCCTGTTCCGCCGCTTAGCAGGGATGATCGCCGACGGTTCCTTCCCTTATGCCGCGGGGCCGGGGAACCACGACCACCCACCCCGGGTGGGCGACGGTGTCATAGTGTTAGACGCCTGGCAGCGAGTCACGTACCTAACGCCTAACGCCCACTCTGCGCTGCGGCGCCTCGGTATCAACGGCGACCCCACAGGCAAGCGCCTCGCCCATGTGGGAATTGAACCTCGTGCTCTGCGACTCACCGCCTCAGCGGTGCTGCCACACGACGAAGAGATAGAGCGCAACGGCCACAACGTGGTCGTGCGGTGCCTGCCACTGATCCAAGAGGAGACCCTCACGGGTGTCTTGGTGCTGGTGCGGGACATTACCGAGTTGCGCCGGGTTGACCGCTTGTTGATCACCAAGAATGCCGCCTTAGCCGAGGTGCATCATCGGGTGAAGAACAACTTGCAGACGGTGTCGTCGCTGCTCAGGCTGCAGAGCCGCTGGCTGGAAGAACCCGAAGCCAAAGAAGCGCTGGCCGAGTCGGCCCGCCGCATCCGCCTGATCGCCGCTGTGCACGAGATCCTCAGCGGCCCCGACGGCGACAGCACCCCGTTCGAAAGCGTCGTGGATTACCTTGCGTCGCTGCTGCGAGAGTCGCTGGCTTTACCGAACGCGCCGATCTCGATCAGGGTGGAGGGAGTGGTCGGTCCGCTGCCCAGCGAGGTCATGACCACGATGGCGATCGTGCTGAACGAACTGGTGCAAAACGCAGTCGATCATGGTTTCGGCGGCCCCACGGCTGCCGGCCATCAAGACAGCGAGATCGTGGTCAGGCTCGCCCGAGTGGACTCGGAACTCCAGCTCTCGGTGACCGACAACGGCAGGGGCATGCCAGATAGTCCGCTGCAGGAGGGTTTAGGCCTGACGCTGGTCCGGGCGCTGGTGGAAAACGACCTCGGCGGCAGTCTGGTACACCGGTCCGAGCCGGGCGGCACCACCGTAGAACTAGTCGCCCCCCTAGAGGCAAAAAGCCGCTAGCACAGGTGTCAACTAACGATCACCGAGTTGGTCGCGCCACGGGCAGGATCTCCACCGCCAAGTCGCTTCCAGGAACTTCAGCGAGAGCGGCATCGCAGGAGACCAGCAGAGCGTCAAGCGCCTCTGCCAGCGCAAGGTAGATCCCGTCGTAGACAGTCACGTTGGCACGCAGCTCAAACGCCCGCAGCAAAAGCCCGGTGTGAGGGAATCGCTGAATCCGCAGATCAGAGAAGTCCCCTAACACCTCGGCAGCGCTAGCGACAGTCATTTTGTCGTGCAACACGAAACGCCGGATCACCTGGCCGATTTCGGCATCGAGAAGGTGCGGGGCGCAGACCGCCTCTCGGTCAGCAAATCGCTTAGCAAGAGATTGCCCGGCCGGGCTGTATTTATGCAGGAGCAGTTCCGTGACCGCCGAGGCATCGGCAACTATCACCGCATTTCACGCTCGGACCGGATGGCCTCTACAGATGACTCCGACAGTACCGGCGACTGGCGACTGGCGATGCGGGCTAACACCTCTTCCACTGGTGGGACCGACAGCGCGCTCTCTAGTTCCCGCAGTATGTAATCCGAGAGGCTCAAGCCGGCGCGAGCGGCGCGTGACTTAGCCTCTCGGTGGACGGCATCGGGAACATTTCTGACTTGAATCATCTTGGTCATGCGCACCACACTATCTCATGTTCACGACATTGTCTCTCGCAGTCGTACCCGGCGAGACAAGTAAGAAACAGAGCTGAAGTCTCATCATCCCAGGGCTACGACTAGGAGCGAGACCTCGGTGAAGTGGGTGACGGTTCCGGGTACTACGCCGAAGATCAAGGTGGCTGCCAGGGTCAGGGCCAGCGCCGAGCGCAGCGAGAATGGCACGGCGATGCGCCCGGCGGCGGCCATCTCCTCGCTGGGCGCCTCGAACCACATGCGGGCGGCAAGCTTGCCGTAGTAGCCAACCGCGATTACGGCGTTGATGGCAGCGAAGCCGGCCAGCACATAGGCGGCCGGGTTGTCGGCCGACACCAGCGCGCCGAACACGGCAAACTTGGCGTACCAGCCCCCTGCCGGCGGAATACCAGCCAGCGAGGCCAAGAACACCGTCATAACCACTGCCATCCCCGGCGACACTTTGAACAAGCCGTTGTATGACGCCAAGTCACCGGTGCCGGTGCGGCGAGCCACAACCATGATGACCGCAAAGACGCCCAGGTTCATGGCTGCATAGATGACCAAATAGGTGAGCACCGCCGAGACGGCCTCGTCGGCTACCGCAGCGTTCTGACCAGCCACGGCCAGCGGCGCCAGCATGAACCCAGCCTGGGCGATACCCGAGTAGGCCATAAGGCGCACAATGTTCTTCTGCCGTAACGCCATGAGGTTGCCGGCGGTCATGGAGGCGGCCGCCAAGAACCACAACGCCGGACCGTAAACGTCGTCACGCTCCCAGAACCCTACGAACACCAGCGAGCCCAGCGCTACGAAACCCGCCGTCTTAGAAGCCACCGACAAGAAGGCCGTGATCGGGGTGGGCGCCCCCTCATAGGTGTCGGGTGCCCAGGTGTGGAACGGGAACGCCGAGACCTTGAAGGCGAACCCCACGATCACGAAGATCACGCCCAATGTGATGGCAGCGCTGGGTACGGCATCGGCGCCCCGGTCTAGTGGGGCGGCCACTGCGATGTCGGCCAACACCGTCGAGCCCGAAGCCCCGAACAGCAGCGACATGCCGTAGAGCATGATGGCCGAAGCGAAGACCCCCATGAGGAAGTACTTCAGCCCGGCCTCGTTGCTGCGCAGGTCGCGCTTGCGCCAGGCGGCCAGCAGGTAAGCGGGGATAGAGAGCAGCTCTAGCGCCACAAAGATGCTGATGAGGTCCCGCGCCGAGGCCATCACCACCATGCCCAACAGCGACGCCAGCACCAAACCGTAGTACTCGTTCTCCCAGTAGTCCCCCTCGGCTATGTAGTTCATGGAGAGCAGCACCACGACGTAGCCCGAGACCACAAACAACGCCTTCAGGATGAGCGAGTAGCCATCCACCACGTAGGCGCCGTCGAACATGACCCGCGGCTCGGAGGCCACGCCAGCAGTAGCCAGGGTGATGATCGGCACCAGCACACCTAGCAGCCCCAGCCCTGCCAGCGCCGAGGTAACCGTCCGGCCCCGCTCGGCCAAGGCAATATCCAGGCAGGTCAGCAAGGCCCCCACGCCCAGCAGCGTCAACTCGGGCGCCAGCGCGTGCCAGTCCAGGTGTGGTCGGACGAACCCCATAACCCCTAAGGGGCCGGCAAGCGCGCCGAGGGTCACTGGCCGCTCTCCGCCTGCTCGCCAACGCGGCGCAGCCGCTCGAAGCACTCCTCGCCCCGCTCCACTTCCAGGCAGCCGCCGGGCGAGCCATTCACCGCCTCCACCTGCAGCGACTCTTTCACTGCCGGATCGGTGGCCTCATGCAGCAGTCGAGGGAAGAAGCCCAGCACCACGATCAGCACCAGCAGCGGCGCCCAGGCCAAATACTCTCGGGGGGTGGCGTCGGTCACGTCGGGGGAGTTAGCGAACTCTTTGCGAGCGTTGCCGAAGGCCGTCTTCTGCAGCATCCACAACAGGTAGCCGGCGGCCAGCACCGTGCCGATGGCGGCGATCACCATGTAGGCGCGAAACACTGCCTCGTTGAGGATCTCGGCGGGGTTGTAGGACGCCAGAATCGCCGGGAACTCGCCCCAGAACCCGGCCAAACCGGGCAGCCCCAGAGAAGCCATAACGCAGAAACCCAGAATCCAGCCCATGCGCGGCGCCTGCTGCAACAGGCCACCGAGGCGGGACATCTCCAAGGTGTGGTAGCGGTCCTTCACCGATCCGGCCAGGAAGAACAACATCCCGGTAATCAGGCCGTGCGCCACCATGCCGAACACCGCGGCGTTGATCCCGAAGGGAGTCAACGTGGCGATTCCCAGCATCACGAAGCCCATGTGGGCTACCGAACTAAAGGCTATGAGCCGTTTCATGTCGCGCTGGGCCAGGCAGCCCAGGGCGCCGTAGATGATGCCGATCACCGCTAGCAGCCCAATGACTGGAGCCCAGGCCGCCGCCGCTTCCGGCAGCATCGGCACGGCGACCCGCACGAACCCGTAGGTACCCAGCTTCAACAACACCGCAGCCAGAATCACCGAACCCACGGTGGGTGCCTCGGTGTGGGCGTCGGGCAGCCACGTGTGGAACGGGAACATCGGCACTTTGATGCCGAAGCCCAAGAACATGCCGGCGAAGATCCACAACTGGCTAGTGCGGGCTATGGCCGAGGTGGCCCCGCTCGAGAGCGCACGCATGTCGAAGGTGCGGGCCGCATCCAGGCCGACCAGGGTGCCGTCGGCCAAGAAGAACAGGGCCAGGAAGCTGACCAGCATGAGCGCCGAACCGAAGAGCGTGTAGAGGAAGAACTTGATGGCGGCGTAACGCCGGTTCTCGCCTCCCCAGACACCGATCATGAAGTACATCGGCAACAGCACAACCTCGAAGAAGACAAAGAACAAGATGAGGTCCTGAGCGGTAAAGGTGCCGATCATGCCGGTCTCCAGCACCAACAGCAGCGCCAGGAAGGCTTTCGGGTTGCGCGGCTCGGGGAAGTGCCCAAACGAGTACACGATGCACAGCGGCACGATCAGCACAGTCAACAGCACTAAAGGCAGCGAGATGCCGTCAATTCCCATGATGTAACGGCTGTTGATGACATCGATCCACGACCGGTCCACCACGTATTGCAGTTCCCCAGCTTTGGACAAGTTGAAGCGAGCCAGCAAGAAAATGGCGAACAGCGCCGTTAGCAGCGAGGCACCCAGAGCCGCCGCTTTCAGCCACAACTCCCGGCTCGAGGGCAACGCCAGCAACAACGCCGCGCCCACTAGCGGGATGAAGGTGACCAACGTCAACCCCCATCCGTTTAGAAATGCATCCATCGGTCTCCTCTCGAGGTCACAGCACCAGCATCAGGGCTGCGGCTAGCACGACCGCCGCCACGAACATGACACCGGCGTACTGCTGCACCTTCCCTGTCTGCATCCGTCGAAGCTCCTCACCGGCGCCGTGGCTGGCCACACCGGTGGTGTTGACCACGCCGTCTATGACCTGCTGGTCGATCCGGTCGTAGATCACTTGCCCGGCCGCTTGGGCTTTGCGGCCCGCTTGGTTCACCACCTCGTCGATGCCGTGCTGGTTGAACCAGTAGGCGCCTCGGGCGATGGGCCCGGCGGTGCCCTTGACCACAATGTTGGTGTAAAGGTGGTCTAGGTAGTACTTCTGCACTAACAGCTGGTGGCCCAGGCGCGCCACCGTCCAGCGGCTAGTGGGGCCGGTGGCCAGTTCGGTCCCCGACTCGCCGGCGGCAGCCCGTCGATCCACGAGGGCGTAGTAAGCGAACGCCAAGCCTGCGCCCACCAACACCACGAGGATCGAAGTGATGGCGAGGGTCCAACTGGGCGTGGCGTGGGCGATCGCCGGGAAGTAGAAGTGCTCGGCGGCCAGGGGTTCGACGTAGTGGCCGAACTGTTCGGTCCAACTCTTGGGCACAATCTGGAAACCCTTGGGCAGGTTGGTCCAGCCAGCACCCACGGCAAAGATCGCCAGGATCCAAAGCGGCACGGTGATGCGTCGGCCCGACTCATGCGGGTGTCCGTGGCCCCGGTAGCTGCCGAAGAAGGTGAGGTACACGCAGCGGGTCATGTAGGCGGCGGTTAGGGCCGCGGTGACCATGCCCATGATCAGCATGGCGGTGTAGGCACCGTTGCCACCGGTGCCGCCGAAGACACCCCAGCCGCCGGTACCGGCCAGGATCTCATCCTTGGACCAGAAACCCGCCAGCGGCGGCAGCCCCGCCAAAGCAACCGAAGCAATCACGAAGGTGCGGAACGTTTGGGGCATGTAGCGGCGCAGGCCGCCCATGTCTTGCTTCATGTCGAAGCTGTGCACCGAGTGGCTAACCGAGCCCGAGCCCAGGAACAGGCAGGCCTTGAAGAAAGCGTGCGTGAAGAGGTGGAACACTGCCGCGGTCCAAGCGCCCACGCCTAGCGCCATGACCATGTAGCCCAACTGACTAATGGTGGAGTAGGCCAACACCCGTTTGATGTCGTTCTGCACAAACGCCAGGCTTGCCCCCACCAGGGTGGTGAGGCCGCCGATGAGCGCCAAAGCGTTGATCGACGACCCGGCGATGACCATACCCTCGAAGAACACCCCGTAGAGGCGGGCCACTAGGTAGACGCCGGCCACGACCATGGTGGCGGCGTGAATCAGCGCCGAGACCGGCGTGGGGCCGGCCATGGCGTCGGGCAGCCAGGTGTGCAGGAAGAACTGCCCGGACTTGCTCAGCACCGCGGCCAGCAGGCACAGCGCTGCCAGCAGCAGGAGGGTGTGGCCAATTTCGCCGTCGATGGCCTTGGTGTTGATCTCCAAGATAGAGAAAGTGCCCCCTGCGGCAAAGAACAGCACGCTGACTCCCACCAGCAGGCCCACATCGCCAACCCGGTTGGTCAGAAAGGCTTTCAAGGCGGCGTCGGAGTTGGGTTTCTCCTCCCACCAGTGACCAATCAGCACAAACGAGCAGACGCCCACCAACTCCCAGCCCACGATCATCTGAATGGTGTTCTCGGCCAGGACGAAGAACAGCATCGAAGCGGTGAACAGCGAAAGGAAGGCAAAGAAGTGCGTGTAGCGCACATCGCCTGCCACGTAGTCGGTGGAGTAGATGTGCACTAGCAGCGAGATGGTTGTCACAACGAACAGCAACGCCACCGCTAGGCCGTCTACCAGGGTTCCGAGGGTGAAATCCACGCCCCCAGCCACCCACCAGGTCCAACTGTTCACCACTGGCTCCAGGGCAGCCCCATGGGCACCGTTCACCTCGGCAATCCACTGCCCCGCGGTGCACAGCGCCAGCACAAAGGAAGCTCCAACCGCAGCGATGCCCAGCTCCGAGCCGCCTCGCGGCAGGCGCTTGCCGAAGAACAAGATGGCGAAGAAGCTGGCCGCGGGGATAGCGGGGATGATCCAGACGTTGGACAGGAACCACCCCGAAGCCCCGACGATCTCAGCGGCAGCCTCCGCGGCCAGCACGCCAACTCCCGACAGACTCACGGCCGGCCTAACCCTTCATAATGTCGGCCTCACTGAGGTCGACGCTTTGACGGTTGCGATATAGCAGCAGCAGAATTGCTAGTCCTACGCCCACCTCGGCCGCGACCACGGCAATTACGAACAGGGCGAATACTTCACCGGAAACGCTGGAGACGTAGCTGCCGAACGCCACCAGGTTGATGTTCACGGCGTTGAGGATGAGTTCGATCGACATCAAAACCAAGACGCCGTTGCGGCGGGCCAATACCCCGTAAACGCCGATGGCGAAAAGCACGGCGCTGAGGATGAGGAACTGGTTCAACAGCACGGTCTCAGTTCCTCCGGGCGATGACTATGGCCCCGATGAGGGCGGCCAGCAGCAGCACCGAGACGGCCTCGAACGGCACAATGTAGGTGCTGAAGATCGAGTCGGCCACATCGGCTGTGGTTGTGCGGGTGTCGGCGGGCAACTCGGCGTCGCCGAAGCCCGTCACCACGGCGTAGATGGTGACGGTAGCCACCAGCGCGGCCGCCAGCACCGCCGGCAGCCGTTTGGCGTGGTCGGTGCCTTCCTCGTTACCTATGCGGGTGCGGGTCAGCATGATGCCGAACAGGAACAGCACCACCACGGCACCGATGTAGACCAGAATCTGGGTGATCCCCACAAACTCGGCGCCCATCAGCAAGAACAGGGCCGCCACACCGCCGAGCACCACCACTAGAAACAGCGCCGCGTGTACAACGTTGCGGGTAGTGACAAGACGGATAGCAGCCAACACCATAATGGCGGAAATCACCCCAAAGGCGATGTTCTGAGCTACGAGAGCCCCGAGGATGGTCACGAGCTGGCGCTCCGCGGTGGCCGGTGCTTCGACGGCTCGGGTCGGCGGGGCTGCTTGATCGAGGCTCCCGGTTCGTAGGTCTCGAACTCTGGCACGGTCTCCATCCAGTCAGCTAGACGGTCGGCGTCATGCAACAGGTCGGCGATACGGGGCTCGGAGTACTCAAACTCCGGGCTCCAGAAAAGGGCATCGAAGGGGCAAACCTCAACGCAGATTCCGCAGTACATGCAGAGGGCGTAGTCGATGTCGAAACGGTCGATCTTGGCGCGCTGGCGAGGCTTGCCGCCCGGGCGCCGCGGCGGAGCCAACTCCTTGTGCCCCTCGATGTAGATACACCAGTCGGGGCATTCTCGGGCACAGAGCATGCACACAGTGCAGTTGTCGTGATGCAGACCGATGACGCCGCGGGCTCGCGTCACCGGAGCCTCCTTGACATGCGGGTACTGCACGGTGTGAGCCCCGCGGGAGGGCGCAGGGACAGGCTTGCGCAGACCGTCGGGGAAAACCGTACGCAGCAGAGTCCGGAGCGTCACCCCCATCCCTTTAAGCATCCCTGCGCCTCGCATGATCTTCCTCTCTCTCAGACCAGGACTTTCAACACGCCAGTCATAACGATGTTCGCCAGCGTCAGCGGTATGAGAACTTTCCAGGCCAGCTTCTGGAGTTGATCCTCACGCAGCCGGGGGAACGTGAAGCGGAACCAGAAGATGAGCGCCGAGACGGCCATGATCTTGATGAACATCACAAACGGGCCGATGAGGTTAAACCAGCCCGAGGTTGGGTCCAGGCCCGGGACATACCAGCCGCCCAGGAACAGCACCGAGGCAATCCCGGCGAAAGCGAAGGCAGTACCAAACTCGGCCATGAAGAAGAACAAGAACCGGAAACCGGTGTACTCCACCTGGTAGCCGCCGACGATCTCGGACTCGGCTACCGGCATGTCGAACGGCGGCTGGGTGAGTTCGGCCTGCATCGCTATCAAAAAGATGGCAAAGCCCAGAAACTGCGTGAGGATGTAGGGGAAGCCCAGCCCGCCCCAGCCGAACATCTCGCCGTTGGCTTGAGCCATGACGATCTTGTTGAGATCCAACGTGCCGGCCTGGATGACCACGCCGATGCCCGCCAGCGCTAGCGGCAGTTCGTAGGCGATGAGCTGGCCGGCGGCACGCATTCCCCCCATGAGGGCGTACTTGTTGGCTGAACCCCAGCCGGCCATGAGTACCCCGATCACCGAGAGCGATGCCACCGCCAAAGCGAAGAACAGCCCAACGTCTAGGTTGCTAACCACTGCGTCGGGGCCCATCGGCAGCACTACGAACAGCAAGAAGGTAGACACCAGCACCACCACCGGGGCCAGAGCGAACACGTAGCGGTCGGCTCTACGTGGGAACACGTCTTCTTTTTGCAGGAACTTCACGCCGTCGGCCAGCAGCTGCAGCGTGCCGTAGGGGCCAGCCTCCATAGGGCCGAGGCGACTCTGCATGAAGCTCATCATTTTCATGAGGAACACGTAGCCCAAGATGAGCGCCGCGGTGGGGATGACCAAAGACACCACCACTAGCTTGATGGCGGTTTGCTGCCAATAGGCCAGCTCGACGGCGAGGGTCCACATCATCGGTCGATGTCGCCCAAGATGAAGTACAAGCTGGCCAGGATGGTAATCACGTCGGGTACGTAGACGCCCCGCATGACCCACGGCACCACGGAGATGTTGTTGAAGGAAGCAGAGCGGATCTTCACCCTGAACGGCCCTAAATCACCCTTGCTGACCACGTAGTAGCCCATGACGCCTAGCGGATTCTCGGTGGCCACGTAAGCCTCGCCAGCCGGAACCTTGATTATCACCGGCACTTTGGCCATGACCGGCCCCGAGGGCAGACCGTCCAGCAGCTGCTCCACCATGTAGGTGGCCTCACGGGTCTCCTGCAGACGCACCCAGTAGCGAGCAAAAGAGTCCCCGTCGGGGTGCGTCCAGACTTTCCAATCCAACTGGTCGTGGACCAGCCCGCAGGGATTGTCGCGGCGCATATCCCAGTCCACTCCGCTAGCACGCAGATTGGCCCCTGAGAGCCCGTAGGAGAGGGCCACCTCGGCAGGGATTACGCCCACACCGCGGGTCCGGGCCTCGAAGATCTCGTTGCCCAGGAGCAGGTCTTCCAGCTCGTCGCAGAAGTTGCGCATCTTGACCATGACCCCGCGGGTCTCTTCGATCCAACCCTTGGGCAGATCGTCCTTGAGCCCGCCGATGCGATCAAAGTTGGGGTGGAAACGCCCGCCGGTGACCGCCTCTATCTGGTTGAGGACAAACTCCCGGTCTCGGAAGGCAAAGAAAACCGGGGTGAGGGCGCCGAGCTGAACGCCCATATCGCCGAGGAAGAGAGAGACGTTCGCCAGTCTTGACAACTCGAAGAGGACGGTGCGGATCCAGGCGGCCCGCGGCGGCGCCTCTACCTCCATGAGTTGCTCGGCGGCCAGGATGAAAGGAACCTCGTTGGCGAAGCTGCCCAACCAGTCGATGCGATTCACCAGGGTCGTGACCTGCGGGTAGGTGCGCACCTCGGCCAGCTTCTCGTAGCCCCGGTGCATGTAGCCCATGACCGGCTCGGCCACTACCACCTGCTCGCCGTCGAGGCGGGCCACGATGCGCAGGGTGCCGTGAGTGGCGGGGTGCTGCGGGCCGATGTTGAGGGTCATACCCTCGGTCTCTAACTCCACGTTGACACGAGCGTCAGCCGCGGCGGCGGCAATGAAGGACCGCTGCTCGCGCTCAGTGACGCTCATGTGTGGGCCTTCATGGGAGGGCCTTCATGTTTGGGTCGCGTCAGTATTAGGCATGTCTTCGGTGTCCACCAGGCCCGGCCAGGGCTTCACCCGGCGGGCCAGCAGCGGGAAGTCCTTGCGCAGCGGGTGGCCCTCGAACTCGCCCGGCAGGTAAATGTGGCGCAGGTCGGGGTGGCCAATAAAGGCAATCCCGAACATCTCCCAGGCTTCCCGCTCGTGCCAGTTGGCACCGGCATACACGGGGATCCAGGTCTCCACCGCCGGGTTTTCATTCGGCAGGTCGGCCTTGAGGGTCACCGAGAGGTTCTCCCCCCCGGGGTTGTCCTCCACAGCCATAACACGGGCGAAGACCTGCAAGCGGGTCTCGCCACCGGCCACTCCGTGCTCAATAGCAGTGTCAGCAATTGGGGGGCCACTGGTGGGCCAGTCCTGCTCGGCGTCCATGTCGCGCCCAAACGGGGAAGGCAGCCAGTCGATGGCCGAGAGAAAATCAAACCAGCGACAGCCCAAATCGTCGCGCAGAGCAAAGCCCGCCTGCTGCCAGGACTCGTGATGGACCCGTACCCACAACTCTCCCCGCTGGGAATGATGCGCCAGAACCGCTTCGCCGAGCTGCTCGCCGAGGCAAGCCAAAGCAGCAACATGACGCGGCTCGGTCGGGGCGGGGGATGTCTCGCTCACCTTAGAAGTCCTCGTGCCCTAATCGACGACGATCGGATCGCCGCGCCAGCGGGCGGCCATGTCCTCGTTGGCGATGCGCTCCTGCAGCAAGACAATGCCCTCCAGTAGGGCTTCGGGACGGGGCGGACACCCCGGTACGTAGACATCTACCGGGACTATCTGGTCTATGCCCTTGGTGACCGAGTACGAGTCCCAGTAGGGGCCGCCGCAGTTAGCGCACGAACCCATCGAGATGACGTATTTAGGGTCGGGCATCTGCTCGTAGAGCCGCAGAATCGACGGCACCATCTTGTCGGTGACGGTGCCCGAGATCACCACCAGATCGGCCTGGCGGGGACTGGCGGGGAAAGGGATCACCCCCAGGCGCATGACGTCGTAGCGGGGCGAACCGAACGCCGCCCCCATCTCTATGGCGCAGCAGGCCAACCCCCACTGATAAACCCAAAGGGAGTACTTGCGGCCGATATTCAGCAGCTTGGTAAGCGGCGCGGGCATCTTGCCGCTCTCTACCAGGCCCATCTAGCTACAGCCTCCTACGGGGCGAGGCGCAGTGCTCAGACCCACCGCAGCACCCGCTTGCGCCAGGCGTAGAACAGTCCCAGAGCCAATATGAAGATGAAGATCGCCATCTCCACCAGGCCGAACACCCCGTAGACCTCCAGCCGGGTAGCCCAGGGGAAGATAAACACCGCCTCCACATCGAACATGACGAACAGCAGCGCGAACAGGTAGTAGCGCAGCGTGCTCTGCGACCAACCCTCCCCGACGGGGTCTACGCCGCTCTCGTAAGTGACGTACTTTTGACGCTGGGGCCGATCGGGGCGTAGCACCCCGCCGAGGCCCAGCATCAAGGCCACCATAAGCACCGCCAATACGGCGAATAAACCGACCGTCAGGTAGCTGCGCAGGAAGTCCGACACAGAGCCAGAGCCTACCTATCGGTAGCCGCTCGACGACGGCTAGAGCTGGTGCCAGCCGCCCTCAGCTGCCCAGGCTCGGAATCTGGGCCTTTGCGGCCTGGATTGCCTCCGCCGGATAGCTGTAGTCGTGCAGTTGACCCGTCAAGTAAGAGTCGTAGGCCGAGAGGTCTAACAGGCCATGGCCGCACAACGCGGTGAGGATGACTTTCTCCTCGCCGGTGGTGGCACAGCGCCGGGCCTCCGCCACAGCCGAGGCCAGAGCATGGGTGGGCTCGGGGGCGGGGATGATGCCCTCGCAGCGGGCAAACAGCGTGCCCGCCTCGAAGCACTCCAACTGGTGCTTAGCTTCGGCCTCTACGAGACCCAGTTCGTAGATGTGCGAGAGCAGCGGCGACATGCCGTGATAGCGCAGACCGCCCGCGTGGATAGGGGCTGGCACGAAGCTGTGCCCCAAGGTGTGCATCTTGATGAGCGGGGTGAAGCCCGCCATGTCGCCGAAGTCGTAAGCGTAGGAACCCTTGGTGAGCGTGGGGCAGGCCGCTGGCTCCACGCAGCGGATGACCGGCGCCATTTTGCCGGCCAGCTTCTCGCGCAGGAACGGAAACGAAAGCCCGCCAAAGTTGGAACCTCCGCCAGTGCAGCCCACGATCAGGTCGGGGTTTTCGCCCAGCTCGGCGAGCTGCAGCAGAGCCTCCTCGCCGATAACCGTCTGATGCAACAGCACGTGGTTCAAAACGCTGCCCAGCGAGTAGTGCGCCTGCGAGTCGCCAGCAGCCACCTCGATGGCTTCGCTAATAGCAATGCCGAGGCTGCCGGGGTTGTCGGGCTCGGCCTCTAGCAGCTTGCGCCCCGTCTCGGTGACTGTCGAAGGGCTAGGGTGCACGGAGGCGCCAAAAGTCTCCATCATGAGCCGCCGATAAGGCTTTTGGTCATAGGAGGCGCGCACCTGCCACACTTCGCATTCGAGTTCGAACATCTGACAGGCGAACGCCAGGGCGCAACCCCATTGCCCCGCGCCGGTCTCGGTGGTGAGCTTGGTAATGCCCGACTCGGCGTTGTAGAAAGCCTGCGGGACGGCGGTGTTGGGCTTGTGCGACCCGACCGGGCTGACGCCCTCATACTTGAAGTAGATACGGGCCGGGGTGTTGAGAGCCTGCTCAAGTCGCCGGGCGCGCATCAAAGGCGTGGGACGCCACAGGCGGTACACCTGCTGGATAGGGTCGGGAATGTCTATGTAGCTGTCGCTGCTGACCTCTTGGAGGATCAGCGCCAGCGGAAACAACGGGGCTAAAGCATCGGGGCCAATCGGCTCCATGGTGGCCGGATGCAGCGGAGGCGGGGGCGGCGCTGGCAAGTCCGGGATCACGTTGTACCACTGAGTGGGCATTTGATCTTCGGACAGAAGTGTTTTGATGCGTTCAGCCATGATCTCAGGGTAGGCGGTCAGCTAGCCGCTGGGGTAGTTAGGCGGGGCCGGCCGGGCTAAACGTGGCCTGCCGCGGCGGCTGCGACCGCCACACGCACGTCGTCTATGGCGCGCACCATGGTCCGACCGATCAGGTCGAGTCTCGTGACCTGCTCAATACGAGGGGTTACCTCGGCCAGCTCGCGCCCCGCGAGCAGGGCTCGGAAGATACCGCAGGCGTCAGCCAGGCAAATCAGCATCACATCGCGCGGGTCGGGAATGTCCTCGCTCAACAGCACCTCCATTAGGCGCAACTTGACCTCTTTGCGGATTTGGCCGTCAATAGCGGGATACCGCCGGGTGCGGAACACCCACAAAAAGCGCTTGTCCTGTTCCTCCAGGACGCCCCGCTGCACCAGGCTGGCCAGCGCCGCTGCCCGGATGTCCTCAGCCCGCTCGGCCACGTGCTCGATCCAGTAACGGGAATCATGCGGACCCTCAGCAGCAATCTCCGCCAGCGTTTGATCTAGCAGTTCGTCGCCGGTGGGCGTGTCGTCAACTAGGAACAGGTGCTCTAGATCAGTGTCGATGCGATTGGCATCGGCTAACTCCATCAGGACCGCGCCGGCGATGGCGAAGCGCAGCGACCAGGTAGGGACTCGTACAAACGAACCGCCCTCGTCGCTTAGTAGGAGAAGATTGATTTCTTCTACAAGTCCAACCATTGGCATCCTTTCGCTGGGTCTCCAGCACAAGCTAACGCGCTCAACCCCAACGGTTAGCACAGGCGCCGCGTCTAGCTGCCGAGCCAGACTGTGGCGTCGTTAGTGAGTTCTACCAGTGGGCCAGGCAAAATGCCGAAGACCAGCGTGGCCAGCGCGCACACGGCTACCACAAAGGCCGCCGAACGCGAGACCGTCGGCCGGCCCAAAAGCACCGGAGCGGTGAGATACATCCGTACCACGATCCGCAGATAAAGAAAGGCCGCTACCACCGCGCCGAGCATCGCTATGGCCGCCAACCAGAACGAGCGAGCCTCTACTGAGGCGCCGATGACCTCCAGCTTCGCCCAGAATCCCGTGGTAAACGGCACGCCCGCCTGCGCCAGCAGCAATACAGCGAAAGCAGCTGCCAGCATTGGCGAACGCTTAGCCAGGCCGTCGTAAGAGTCGAGGCTCTGGCGGCCACCGGCGTCGGTGCCGAGGATCGTGACCACCGCAAAGCTGCCCAAAGCCAGGAAGGCGTAGACGCCAAGGTAGAAGAGCGAGCCGGCAATGCCCTCGTCGGTTGCCGCCTCGACGCCTACGAGGATGAAGCCGGCGTGGCTGATGGACGAGTAAGCCAGCAGTCGTCGAACATCGGACTGCACCACCGCCAGCGTGGCGCCCACTAACACCGTTAGAGCCGCAATAGCATAGACGATGGGTTGCCAGTCGGCGGCGTTGGCGCCGAGGGCGGCGTTGAACACCCGCAGCAAGCCAGCAAAGCCGGCGGCTTTCACCCCCGCGGACATGTAGGCCACCGCCACCGGCGGAGATCCCTCGTAGACATCGGGGGTCCAGGCATGGAACGGCACCGCCGCCACTTTGAAGAAAAGCCCTACTAGCAGCAGCGCCATACCACCGAGCAACAGGGCGTTGGACTCCGGCCCTTCGCCGGCTAAGAAATCCGCCACCAAGGCCAGCTTGGTAGACCCGGTGGCCCCGTAGAGCAGAGCCACTCCGTAGAGGAAAAACGCCGAGGCGAACGCTCCCAGCAAGAAGTATTTGAGCCCGGCTTCTTGGGATTGGCTGCGTCGCAGGTCTAGGGCAGCCAGCACATAGGCGGAGATAGACAGCACCTCGAGCCCTAAGAACAACACGATTAGGTCGTTAGCCGAGGCCATCGTGACACCACCGGCACCCGAAAGCAGCAAAAGCACGCAGAACTCCTCAGCGGGCAAACCCAGCCGACGCAGCGTGCCCGAGGCCAGCACCGCACTCAGCAGCACCGAGATGGCAACCACCCCGCTGAGGAACACCGAGAACCCGTCGATACCGATGGTGTCGGCGATCGTGGTGAACGCTCCCCTAGCGGGATCCTGCACCCTGACCCACAGCCAGATCACCCCGCCCAGAGCGCCCAGGGCGGCGCCAGCAGAAAAGGCGGTGGCAAACCAAGCTGGCAGTCGCCGCCGCAGCAACGATCCCAGCGTCAGCAGCACTAGGCCGCCCCCGCCCAGAAAGTACTGCGGCAGTAGGGCTGGCCAGTCCACCTGAGGCATTACCGCCCCACCTCCGGTTCGAGAGGGTCGCTGGCTTCTGGCGTGCCGTGAGCCTCCACGTGTGACACCAGCGCGTCCACCGAGGGTTCCATGCGATCCAACACTGGCCGCGGGTACACGCCCAGGAAGATGATGAGCGCCAGCAGGGGTGCTAGCACAAGGCCTTCGCGCCAGCGCAGGTCGGCCATCGTGGCGTTGAGGCCCCGCGCCGGGCCGTGGAACACCCGCTGATAGGCCCAAAGCAGGTATACCGCCGCCAGGATCACCCCGACAGTTGCCGCCACTGCCCACCAGCGGTGCGCCTCAAAGGCACCCAGCAGCACCAGGAACTCGCCTACGAACCCGTTGAGGCCCGGCAGTCCCACCGAGGAGAGCATGACCACCAGGAAGGTCAACGCCAGGACCGGCGCGGGCTTCGCTAGGCCACCTAGTTCGGCTATGGCGCGGGTGTGGCGCCGCTCGTAGATGTAGCCCACCAGGAGGAACAGCGCTCCGGTGGATAGGCCATGGTTCACCATCTGCAGCAGGCCGCCGCTGAGACCTTCAGTGTTGAGAGCGAAGATGCCCAGGATGATGAAGCCCAGGTGCGCCACCGAGGAATAGGCGATTAGCCGCTTGAAGTCACTCTGCATCGTGGCCACCACAGCGCCGTAGAGGATGCCCACCACGCCTAGGGTGAGCATTAGCGGGGCGAAGAAGCGAGACGCCTCGGGGAACAAGTACAAGCCAAACCGGACGAAGCCATAGGTGCCGAGCTTCAGCATCACTCCCGCCAAGATCACCGATCCCGCCGTGGGGGCGTCGGTGTGTGCGTCCGGCAGCCAGGTGTGCAGCGGAATGAGCGGCACCTTTACGGCGAAGCCGAGGGCAAAGGCTAGGAATATCCAGCGGGCGGTGGTGGTAGCTAGGGACTGTGACAGGGCGATCTCCACTACGTCGAAGGTGAGCGGGCCGCCGGTCGCCGAGGCGTGCAGGAACGCAGTAGCGAGGACGCCCACCAACATCAGCGCCGAGCCGAACATGGTGAACAAGAAGAACTTGACCGCCGAGTAGCGGGCGTTTCCGTGCCCCCACTGACCGATGAGAAAGTACATCGGCACCAACACAACCTCGAAGAACAGGAAGAACAAAAGCAGGTCCAGAGCCGAGAACACGCCCAGGCAGCCGAACTCCAGCAGCAACAGCCACACGTAATAGGCCTTGTGGTCGTGGCCCGGATCTGTCGCCAGGGCTCCCAGCGGGAAAAGCAGCGCCGTCAAGGCCAGCAAGAACAGCGAGATGCCGTCGATGCCCAGCTTCCAACTGATCCCCCAGGCGGCCACCCACGTCTGATCCACGATCATTTCGAAGCCGCCAGAAGCCACCGGGTACTCGGCGATCATCCAACCCGCCAGCGCGGCCACAGCCGACATGAACAACACCGCCACCGGGCGCACCAACTCCACGCGACTGCGGGGCAGCAGCAGCACCGCAGCGGCTCCCAACAGCGGCAACAGCACCAGCATCCCCAGCGCGGGGAATGACTGCGTACCGCTGGCCGCCAGGATCACTGCCACACCCGACTAACGAAATAGGCCAGCAGCGCCACGGCGCCGGCTACTACGCCCAGGGCGTAGCGGCGCACGAAGCCGCTCTGGGTGCTTCGGAGGCGCTCGCCGGTGCGGCGCACCAACTCGCCGACCCGGTTCACTGTGCCATCCACGACGCCGGCATCAAAGCGCGCCACGCCGTCAAACAGGCGACGGCCAGGGCCGCCGACGAAATCGCCTAGGGCCTCGTCGAACCCCCAAGCCTCGGCAAAGAGCCGCCTTTCCAACTTCTCCGGCGCCACCCGACGGCGGGCATAGACGCTGATCGCCAACCAGATGCCGGAAGCAGCAGCCAGGATCGCCACCCCTGCCAGAATCCATTTGGTGCCACCGGCGTAGCCGAGTGCTTTGGCGTGGGCGCCGGCGAATACGGGCTCTAGCCATTGGCCGAGGAACTCGGTGTCATGGGTGAACGGCAGGTTCAAGACACCGGCAGTGGCGGCTAGCCCGGCCAGCGCCACCAGCGGTAGGCGCATTAGGAGGGGCGACTCGTGCGGTGTAACCCCGTCGGCCCAGCGGGGCTTGCCGCCGAAGGCGAGGATCAGCAGCCGGCTCATGTAGCAGGCCGTCAGCACCGCCGCCAGCAACAGCAACACCCACAGCAGCTTGTTGGCCCCCCAGGTGTGAGCCAGGATCTCGTCCTTAGACCAAAAGCCCGCCAGCGGGGGCACGCCGGCAATGGCGAGAGTTCCCACGGCGAAAGTGGCGGCCGTGTAAGGCATGGCGCGGGCCAGCCCGCCGTAGCGGCGGATGTCCTGCTCGCCAGACATGCCGTGGATCACCGAGCCGGCGCCCAGGAACAGCAACGCCTTGAAGAAGGCGTGGGTGACCATGTGGAAAATGGCGGCCGTCCAAGCGCCTACCCCCACGGCCACGAACATGAAGCCCAGCTGGCTGATCGTGGAGTAGGCCAGCACCTTCTTGATGTCGTTGGCGGCCAGGGCAATGGTGGCAGCCACCGCGGCAGTAGCTAGGCCGACGGCTGCCACGGCCTCGCTCACCCACGGCGAGGCCTGCTCGAAGAGGGGGTTGAAACGCACCAGCAGGTAAACGCCGGAGGTGACCATGGTGGCGGCGTGGATGAGCGCCGAGACCGGCGTGGGGCCGGCCATGGCGTCGGGCAGCCAGACGTAGAGCGGGAACTGTGCCGACTTGCCGGCCGCGCCCAACATGAGGCACAGCAATATGGCCGTGGCGGTGCTCTGAGCGGCGTGACCCGAAACAATGCCGGTGTAATCCAGCGTGCCGTAGGCCCCGAAGGCCAAGAACATCGCTAACAAGAACCCTAAGTCGCCCACCCGGTTGGTCACGAAAGCCTTCTTGCCGGCCACGGCGTTGGCCTCGTCGCCGAACCAGAAGGAGATCAGCAGGTAAGAGCAGGCACCCACACCCTCCCAGCCCAGGAACGTCACCAGCATGTTGTTGCCTAACACCAGCACCAGCATCGAAAAGACGAACAAGTTCAAGTACAGGAAGAAGCGAGAGTAGTTCTCGTCTCGGTGCATGTAACCGATGGAGTACAGGTGGATGAGAGCGCTCACCCCGGTGACGAAGAGGATCATGGTGACCGAGAGCGGGTCCACGAGGAAGGCTGCGTCTACCGCTAAGTCCCCGGCCGGCACCCAACGGAAGAGGCTCAGCTCCACCGAGCGGTGGTTTGAGTCGAGGCTCAGCAACCCGGCTAGCACCAGCAGCGAGGCCACGAAGGAGGCTCCCACCGCTGCGGTGCCCAACCAGCCGGCCTGGGGCTCTCCCAGGCGCCGGCCGCCAGCGGCCAACACCACCACGCCGACAAGCGGAGCCAGCAGCACCAGCCAGACGAGTTCAGCCAAAGCCATTGCCAGAGCGCCTCAGCCGCGCAGCGCCGAGATGTCGTCGGCGGTGGCGCCGGCGCGGCGACGCATGATCGCCACCACGATCGCCAGGCCCACAACCACCTCGGCCGCCGCCACTACAAGCACGAAGAACACTGATACTTGTCCGCCCAGGTCGGCCAGATCGCGACCGAAGGCCACGAAGGTCAAGTTGACGGCATTCAGCATTAGCTCCACGCACATAAACATGATCAACGGGTTGCGCCGCACTAGCAGTCCCACCGCGCCGAGCGCGAACACCACTGCCGCCAAGGCCAGATACCAACCGGTGTCGACCATCAGGAGCGCGCCTTGGAGTGCATGCTCACACCGCCTCGGGGGCAGCCTCGGCCGAGGGTTCGGCGGTCTCGTCGGTAGTGGGTCGACGGCCAGCCAAGACCACCGCACCGACGACTGCCACGGTGAGCAGCAGTCCAGTCAACTGGAACGCCCATACGTAGTCGGTGAACACCCACCAGGCCACCTGGCGGATGTTGGAGCTGGGCTCGGTGCCGTCGCAGTCTTGGACAAGCGGGCCGGAGGAACTAGGTGCTTTGGCCACCCCAGTACAGCTGTCGTATTCGGGCGCTACCGCCGCCGGCTGCCCCGTCGCCACCGGACCGGCGAAACTGCCCGAGCCGGCGGAGATGGTGAACAGCAGCGCTAACACCAACACGGCCACTCCCAAGCCCAGAGCCAGCGGGCGCTGGCCGCCAAGCGGCTCGGTGTGCAGGTTCTCGGCCCGGTCCACGCCCAAGAGCATGATGACGAACAGGAACAGCACCACAATGGCGCCGGCGTAGACGATCACCTGAACAGCGGCCAGGAATTGTGCGTCCAGCGTCAGGAAGAGCACCGCAATCCCAAACAGCGTCGCCACCAGCGACAGGGCGGCGCGCACCGGGTGACGAGACACGATAACCCCGAACGCTCCACCCACGGTGATAGCCGCACAGACGGCGAATACGGCTGCCTGCATTAGGTCGAAGACTCCCGGGCCGAGGACTCCCGCTGGGGCTCATCGGCAGGGGTGTCGGCCAGCTCGGCGGTTTGACCCTGCTCGGGTGGGCGCACCCCGTAGCCCAACTCGGCCGACCAGACGGCGCGACCCTCCCAGGCGGCCGAGCCTGAAGGGGAAGTGGCTCGCATCCAGCCGGAGGTGTGCTCGTCGTCGCCGGGGCGCCAGTCTTCCCAAGCCAGCCGTCGGGGTTTGCCGTCGTCGTCTACCAGCAGCTCTTCTTTGGTGTAAACGGCGTCGTCACGGGAGGTAAAGGAGAACTCAAAGAGTTTCGACTCGGTGATGGCCTCGGTGGGGCAGGCCTCCACGCACAGGTCGCAGTGGATGCAGCGCAGGTAGTTGATCTCGTAGACGTAGCCGTAGCGCTCACCGGGGGCTACCGGGCTGTCGGGGGGATTGTCGGCGCCGCGCACGTATATGCAATTAGCTGGACAAACACCAGCGCAGAGCTCGCAACCGATACAGCGCTCCATCCCGTCCTCGTAGCGCCCCAGCACGTGGCGCCCATGGAAACGCTCGGGCTTGGGACGTTTCACGGTGGGATAGCGCGAGGTGACACGGTTCTCAAACAGCTTGGCGAACGTGACCTTAAACCCGCCGAAGAAGTTCACCACTGCGTCCGCCCCTCCGACAGCTCGCTCGCCGCCTCATCCACTCGCCGCTCTTTCTGGCCTGCCCGCACCGCCGTGCGCAGCAGCAAGCCAGCCCCGGCCAGGGCGGCCACGCTCACCACGATGACCACCGCCGTCGACCAGCGGAGGTCGCGACCAATGCTGAGGGCACCGAGGAACAACAGCCAGCCCAACGACAGCGGAATGAGCACCTTCCAGCCCACGTCCATCAGCTGGTCATATCGCAGCCGGGGCAACGTGGCCCGAAGCCAGACAAACAGGAACAAGAACAGCATCAGCTTCAGGAAGAACCAGATAATCCCCCAAAGCCAGTCCACCCCGGCTATGAGGATCGGGCCGTCGGGGCCACCCAAGAACAGCGTCACGACGATTGCCGACATCGTGATCACGTTCATGAACTCCGCCAAGAAGAACAGCGCAAACCTGATAGAGCTGTACTCGGTGTGGAAGCCCCCCACGAGTTCCTGCTCTGCCTCTACTAGGTCGAACGGCGGGCGGTTCAATTCGGCGGTGGTAGCCACGAGGAACACCACGAACGGAACGATGCCGGTGACCCAGAGATTCCAGTCGTAGCCACTCTGGTCGGCCACGATGTCGTGGGTGGACAAGCTGCCGGACTGCAGCAGCACCGCAGCCAGAGACAGACCCAGGGCGGCTTCATAGGAGACCATCTGCGCCGAAGCCCGCACTGAGCCCAGAAGCGGGTACTTAGAACCCGAGGACCAGCCTGCCAGCATCACCCCGTAGACCGCCACCGACGACATGGCCAGCACTAGCAGAATGCCGATGTGAGGGTCGGCCACCTGCAGATAGGTGGTGTTACCCCACCAGCTGACCGTGCCGTCGCCGGTGGTGAAGTTGCCGCCCACCGGCACCACGGTGAAGACCAGAAATGCCGGCACCAGCGAGAGATATGGCGCCAGCTTGTAGACGAAGCGGTCCGAACGAGCCGGAACTAGATCTTCCTTGAAGAAGAGCTTGATTCCGTCGGCCAGGGTCTGCAGTATGCCCCAGGGCCCAGCTAGCGCCGGTCCGATGCGGTTCTGCATGTCGCCGATGAGCTTGCGCTCAAACCAGATCATCAGCATCACCGCCACCATCAGCATGGCGAAGGCGGCCACCACCTTGATGATGAGAATCAGCGCTTCGTCCAGGCCAAAGCCGCCGATGTAGGCCGGATCCAGCGCCAGGACGTTCATGCGTCTGGGGACTCCTGCGGGAACTCCACCTTGACCTGACAGACGGCGGCATCGGCATCGATTAGCTCACCCGGATCGGCTCCGCCACAGTTGAAGCTGAGCGCCGCAACCTGGCGCGGCACCCGTTCGTCGGGTTCCGCGGTCACCCAGATGGCACCGGCGGAGGAGCTGACCTTCAACAGGTCGTCGGGGCCGCAGCCGAAGCGTTTAAGGTCTGCGGGGTTCAGCCGCAACACCGCCGGGCGGGCGAAGCCGGCCAGGGACGGACAGTTAGACACCACTGTGCCCAAGTCGTACATCCTGCGATCGGCTACCAGCCTCCAGGAGTAGCTGTCGGGGGCCACTGCTGGTGCCGCAGGAAGCTGCACCTCCTCGAGGCTTAATAGCGGCGGCCGGGCAGGGACGGTACTCACTGGCTCCGAGCCGTTTAGCTGAGCCCCCAGCAGCAATACACCGTCAAGCTGGGAGCGCACCCTCTGCCAACTTGCTCCGACGTGCAGCGGCGAAAGCTCGGTCAACTCTGCCCAGGCCCCCTCGGGCGAGGAGATCTGCAGGTCCGAGCCCAGCCGCAGCGCCAGCTCGGCTGCGATCTCCCAGTCCCTCCGGCATTGCGCAGGCGGTGTGACTTGGCGAGTTTCGGCGGTGGCACGACCTTCGATGTTCAAGTGCGTGCCCGACCGCTCGCCGAACATCACTGCCGGCAGCACCAAGTCGGCATATGCCACCGAGGCTGTTTCGAAGGTGTCAACAGCAATGATGGTTCCAACCCGCTCCAGCGCCCGGCGCGCCAGCTCCCGGTCGGGGAAGTCGGCCAGCGGGTCGGCGCCGAGGAGGTAGAGCACGTCGATGTGGCCAGCCGCAGCGGCCATAAGAATTCCGGCAGCGTCGGCGCCCTGCTGAGCCGGCACCGACCCCCACGCTGCCCCATACCAGTCACCCGCGGAGCCGAGCGTGGTCCGCCCCGGCAGTAACCCCGGGGCTAGGCCGCTGTCGATCGCTCCCGCAGCGGCGCCGCGGCGCAGCAGCGGCAAAAAACGAGCGTGAGGAAAGGCCCGGGCCAGACGCCTGGCAGCACTGGCAGTGGCCTCGGCCGACTCCGCCGCCGAGTCGCGGCCCCACAGCACGGTTAGGGGTTTGTCAGCCAGCAACGCTTTCACTTCACGAATCTCGCTAGTGGGGATGCCGCCAACGGCCGCTCCCCGCGGGGGATCCAGGATCGCCTCGGCAACCATGTCGGCGTCACCCGGGCGCACCCGCAGCGAGTGCCGGGCTAGCGGCGTGAGGCTGCCGCTGAGGGCCGCCAGCTCCACCAGCGTCGCATTGCCCGAACTGACAGCGCCTCGCAGTCGCAGGAAAAGGCTGCCGAAGGTCTCCCGCAGGTCGCCAGCCAGGGTGAGTACCACACCACCGGGCTGGCAGGCATCGGCAATCGTGGCTCGCGGCAGTGCGCAGACCAGATCGGCCGGCAGGCCGTCGCCAAGCTGGGCGTCGGTGTTGTCGGTGCCGATGACGCTTTTGGCAAACTTGGCCCAGGCGTACTGATCCTCGCTGCAAAGCCGAGCCCCGCCCACCAGCGCCACCGAGGACGGCCCGTTGCGACCAAGGGCTTCCCCGGTGGCCTCCGCAGCCGCAGCCAGCACCGCCGACCAGGAGGCCGGTTGCAGGTTGGAGTCTTTGCGCACTAGGGGCTGCTGCAGCCGGCCAGGGCTGCTGAGAGCTTCGAAGCTGAAGCGATCCCGGTCGGTCAACCAACCGTGGTTCACCGCCTCAGAGTCCACGCCCTGGATGCGCAGCAGACGATTGCGCGAGGCGTGCAGCGAAACCCGGTCACCAGTGGCGTTGGGATAGGTGGAAACCATCTCGGCCAGGTCCCAAGGCCGCGCCTTGAAACGGTACGGCTGTGCGGTGAGAGCCCCTACGGGGCAGATCTGCACGGTGTTACCGCTGAAGTAAGAGTCGAAGGGGCGCTCGGGGAACGTGTTTACTTGAGTGTGATAGCCGCGGTCCTGAAAGCCGATCAGAGGCTCACCGGCCACCTCATCGGCGAAACGGGTGCAGCGGTCGCAGAGGATGCAGCGCTCGCGGTCGAGGTACACCAAGTCACTAATCGCCAGCGGCTTGTCGAAGTGGCGCTTTTGCTCCACGAAGCGGCTTTCCCCGGGACCGTAGGCCATGGTCTGGTCCTGCAGCGGACACTCTCCGCCCTTGTCGCACACCGGGCAGTCCAGCGGATGGTTCACTAGCAGAAACTCCAACACCCCGTCCTGAGCCTTACGGGCGATGTCGCTGGCGGTTTCCACCACCATTGCTTCGCTGACCGTCAGCATGCACGAGGGAGCCAAGGCGGGACCACGTCCGGTGTCCACCTCTACTAGACACATCCGGCACATGCCGACCGGGCGCATGCGCGGGTGGTAGCAGAATCGGGGGATGTAAGTACCGGCCTGTTCGCAGGCGTCGATGAGCAACTGGCCCGTAGCGGCGCTGATCTCAACGCCGTCGACGGTGATTCGCACGCTTGACTCGCTCACAGCCGGCTCGCTCATAACTAGCTGGCAGCCGCCACCGGAATACGGCGCGGCAGGTAGGCCTCAAACTCGCTGCGGAAATCTCGCAGCGCCGAAAGGATCGGCGAAGCCGCGGATGGACCCAGCGGACAAATGGTGGTCATGCGTGGTGGCCAAGTGAGTCCAGGGCTGATGTTGTCGCAGACATCGGTGAGCAGGTCTAGATCGCTGGGTCGGCCACGCCCCGCCAGAATGCGCTCCAAGATGACTTCTAACCAGCTGGTGCCCTCACGGCAGGGAGTGCACTTGCCGCAGGACTCGCGGGCAAAAAAGCGCACCAGGTTGTGACATGCCCGGGGGATGTCGGTGCTGGAGTCCATCACCACGATGGCGCCAGAGCCCAGCATCGACCCAGCGGCGTCAACCGCGGCCTTGTCCAACGGAAGGTCTAGCTGCTCAGGCCCAAACCAGGGAGCCGAAGCCCCGCCAGGGATAAAAGCCTTAAGGTGGCGATCGCCGCGGATGCCGCCCCCGTAGCGCTCAGCGCCGATGATCTCCCTAAAGGTCGTAACCCCGAACGGCACCTCGAAGACGCCGGGGTTGCGCACGTGGCCCGAGACGGCGAAGACGCGCGTACCGGCGGACTGCTCGGCACCACGAGCCACGAAAGCAGCGGCCCCGTGGCTCACGATCCAAGGCAGGTTGGACAGCGTCTCCACATTGTTGACGATGGTCGGGCGACCATAAAGCCCTATCGCGGCCGGGAAGAAAGGCGGCTTCAATCGGGGCATGCCCCGGTTCCCCTCGAGGCTCTCGATTAGTGCGGTCTCCTCGCCGACGATGTAAGCCCCAGCGCCGGAGTGCAGCACTATGTCCACCTCAAAGTCGCTGCCGCAGATTTTCGAGCCCACATAGCCGGCGGCGTAAGCCTCATTCAGGGCTTCGGCAAGCCGCTCAGCGGCCAGCGCCATCTCGCCGCGCACGTACAGGAAGCACTGTGACAGGCCTAGCGCGTAGCAGGCAATGAGACAGCCCTCGATGAGCTGGTGCGGGTCGCGCTCCATTAACAGGCGGTCTTTGTAGGTCCCGGGCTCGCTCTCGTCTCCGTTGACCACCAGATAGCGGGGCCACTCGTCAGGCGGGCAGAAGCCCCACTTCACCCCAGCCGGAAAACCGGCGCCGCCGCGTCCCAGCAAGCTCGCCGCCCGCACTTCGGCGTGGACAGCTGCCGGCGACGAAGCCAGCGCCCGGCGCAGTCCGGTGTAGCCGCCGGTGCGTAGGTAGCCCTCCAAGCTGTAGCCGTCGGCTAGGTCGGCCCGAGAGGTCACGATCAGCTGGTCCACTGGCAGCTGGTCCACTGGCGACGGCTCGGGATCCGCTAGCGCTCCGTCAGCCTCGCCGCCCCCCTGGTGGCGCTGCCACCAAGCCGGTGGCTGGAGCGGCTCGGCCGACGCGGGTGCCTGGGGCGGCGAAACCCCAGCGGCACGACCGGGGGGTATCTGCTGGCGCACCTTGGCAAGCACGCCGTGGTGCGGTATGTCTCGGCGCTCACCGCTGCGCAGTTCGGCGATCAGGCGATCAAAGTCCTGGGGTTTTACCTTGGCTTCGTAGCGGTAGTTCACCTGCAGACACGGTGCCTCGGTACAGGCCGCCACACACTCCACTGCCTCCAAGGTGATCTGCCCGTCGCTGGTGGTACCACCCAGCGGCACGCCCAACGTGTCGCTGGCATGGGCAATCAAATCCTCGGCCCCCAGCAGGTGACAGCTGATTCCCCGACAGATGTTGACGCGGTACTTGCCGCCGGGCGAGCGCTTGAACATCTCGTAGAAAGAGCAGGTACTTAGCACCTCTGAGGGGGTCAACTCCAGCAGTTCGGCGATGTGTTCCATCGCCTCGGAACTCACGTAGCCCTCCTGGGCCTGCGCCACGTGCAGCAGCGGGATGAGCGCCGAGCGAGCCACCGGGTAGCGGGCAGTGATCTCTTTGGCCAACTTGAGGTTCTCTTCGCTGAGGCGGGCCATCAGCGGTCAACCTCACCCATGATGGGATCCACCGAAGAGATGATCGCCACAGCGTCGGCTACCAAACGTCCCTGAAGCATGTGCGGCAGCGCCTGCAGGTTTATAAAGCTGGGCCCCCTGATATGCATACGCAGCGGCTTGGAGCCGCCGTCGGCCACCAGATAGCAGCCAAGTTCACCCCGGGGCGACTCCACTGCTTCGTAGACCTCACCGGGGGGCACCTTGAAGCCTTCGGTGAAGATCTTGAAGTGGTGGATAAGCGCCTCCATAGATTCGTCGATGCGGCCTCTAGGCGGTGGGGTGACTTTCTTGTCCTGGGCGCGGTAGTCGCCTGACGGCATCCCTGCAAGGATCTGGTGGACCAGCCGGATGGACTCGCGGATCTCGTTCAGACGGATGGCGTAACGGTCGAAGGAATCCCCGTAAGTCCCACAGATGACATCGAAGTCCAGTTGGTCGTAGTCCAAGTAGGGCATGTGTCGGCGCAAGTCCCAGGAGTAGCCCGTGCTGCGCAGAATCGGCCCTGTCACGCCCAGCGCTAAGCACTCATCGGCGCTAATCACACCCACCCCTTGAAGTCGCTCGCGCCAGATGGGTTGGCCGGTCAACAACGTGTCGTACTCGTCGAGGCGCTCGCCGATGGGTTCCAGCAGCCGCAAGATGTCGTCACGCCAGCCGTCGGGCAGGTCAGCAGCCACGCCGCCGGGACGGATGTAGTTATGGTTCATGCGTAGGCCGGTGATCTTCTCCAGCAGCCGCAGCACCTCCTCCCGCTCACGCCAGCCGTAGAGCATCATCGACACGGCGCCGAGGTCCATGCCGTTGGTGGCCTGGAATAGCAGGTGCGAGCTGATGCGATTCAACTCGCACATCAGCATCCGGATCCACACCGCCCGGGGCGGGAGTTCTAGCCCTAGCAGCGTCTCGGTAGCAGTTGAGAAGGCCAACTCGGTAAACAGGGGGGAGGCGTAGTCCATGCGCGTGACGTTGGTCGGGCCTTGCAGGTAGGTGAGGGTCTCGCCGGTCTTCTCCATGCCGGTGTGCAGGTAGCCGATGATCGGCTTGCAAGCCGTCACCGTCTCGCCATCTAGTTCTAAAAGCAGCCGCAACACACCGTGAGTGGAGGGATGCTGCGGACCCATATTGATAATCATGCGCTCCGGCGCTGAGGGGGTAGCAACAAGCGCCTCGGATTCGCTGAGCCGCAGAACCGGGCTGGCGTGGCGGGCGTAGACCCCACCGGGCAGCGTTACCGGAGCCTCAGCGCTCACCGAACATCCCCGGCCGCCTTGAACCGCACAGGCACGGTGCCGACGGCATAGTCCTTGCGCAGGGGATGTCCATCCCAGTCCTCGGGCAGCAAGATGCGGGTCATGTCCGGGTGGCCGTCGAAGCTGATGCCGAACATGTCGAACACTTCCCGTTCGGGGTTCTCGCTGCCGGGGAACAAATCGAAGAGAGTGGGTAGCCGGGGGTCGTCCTCGGGCACCTGCACCCGCAGACGCAACCGGGCAGCCCGGACGTGGGAGATGAGCGTGATGACCACTTCGAATCGCTCGGGGGTGACCTCAGGGGGGAGTGCCTCCCGCCGGGCGGCACTCAGATAGTCCACCCCGCAAACGTCTAGACACTGGCAATAACCAGCTTGGCGCAGCTCCTCTACCAGCTCCAAGAGCTGCCACCGAGAGGGGTGCAGCACCGGCGTGTCCGCGGCATCCGTGCTGGTCGGCACTTCCCTCTCGGTCACACTGTTCGGCAAGGCCGACATCTACCTTTGGCCGAAGCGACCGGGTTTGGGGCCGACGACCATCTTGGTAGCGGTCTGACCGTCGCGTTGTTCCACCAGGATCCCTGCCCCGGCTTCGGCGGCCCCTCGGCGGCGGGTCAGCTCGCCGCTGCGGATGAGGTCGTGCAAGCTCAAGATGGCATGCAGCAAAGTCTCGGGCCCCGGCGGGCAGCCAGGCGCGTACACATCCACCGGCACTACCTGATCTACCCCTTGAACAATGGCGTAGTTGTTGAACATGCCCCCCGAGGAGGCGCACACGCCCATCGAGATGACCCACTTAGGCGCCATCATCTGGTCGTAGATCTGCCGCAGCACCGGAGCCATCTTCTGCGACACCCGACCGGCAACGATCATGAGGTCTGCCTGGCGGGGCGACGCCCGGAAGACCTCCATGCCGTAGCGGGCGATGTCGTAATGCGGGCCACCCGTGGCCATCATCTCAATGGCGCAGCAAGCCAAACCGAACGTGGCTGGCCAGCAGCTGCGCGCCCGGGACCACTTCACCAGTTCTTCAAGGCGCCCGGTGGCGAAGTTGTGAGGCAGCTCGGTCAGGCCACCGTAGGCGCCGCCCAGCGGTACGGCATCAGGCGCCATGGCGGCCGGCGCCGCAGCTTCCGGTAAAGCAGCTTCCGGTAAAGCAGCTTCCGGTAACAAGGCGTCGCTCACGATTCGGAGCTAGCTGGCGGGGCGGCCGCCACCACGGGCAGGCCAGGGGTGGAATCGGCAGGAGGCACCCGGCGGATAGTCCCCGAGGCGCTGCGGTCTGCACTCACAGCCGGTTCGTCTCGGCGAGCCCGAAGCGGCCCCCAGTCCAGGGCACCCTTGCTGATGAGGTAAACGAACGACTCGAAGACGGCGAAGGAGAAAATTCCGATCGCCACCAGCCCGAACAGGCCGAGAGACCCGTGTGTAACCGCCCAGGGATAGAGGAACACGATCTCCACATCGAAAACGATGAAGATCATCGCAACTAGGAAAAACCGCACCGGGAACCGCTCGGGAATCTCCGACTGCGAGCTAATCCCACACTCGTAAGGGGCATTCTTCGCCACCGTCGGGCGCCGTGGTGCCATTAGGCGCGACGCCACGAAGCTCAAGGCGCAGAACACCACCGCTAACACTCCGAGGGCGAGAACTGGAAGGTACTGACCCACGCCGCCCGCTCCCGACTACGCCGTGGCGCTCTCGAACGCCTCCTGCTCCCGACGGAAGCGAAGGTCGCGCCAGTGCAGGCTAAGCACCAGGGTGATGAAGATGAGGCCCGAACCGATCGCCACCAGCGCCGGCACCAGGCGGAGATCACCCAGGTTACGGACCATGACAACCGAGAAAGTCTCACCGCTGCGATCCGGCTCCGGCAGCGGTGGTGCCTCGCCCAGCACCTGCACTTTGGGTACTGCGGGGCGGGCCTGCACAACCGCGTAGTGCGGCGGATGGGTGATACGTGCAGAGTTGGTGATCTTGTTGGCAACCCTGGACCAAAGGCCGCCTGAGGGCTCGGGTTTACCGCCGATCTCGTAGGTGTCCTCGATCACGTAGAGCGGGCTGACCGAGGGTTCCTCGCTGCCGTCGGCTAGCGACAAGGTGGTCGGCACGAAGGCGAAGGTGTCGCGCTCAGCGAGAAATGCCTCAGCGCTAGCGGCTGCCTCACCGGAGTCGGCGGTGGATATCAGCTCCCAATCCCCCAGGTTTAGGTAGCCGAGAGTTTCTGCCCACTGAATCACCTGCGGTGCCGCGGCCGCCAAGGCGCTGAGCGAGAGGTTGTCAATCCGGTTGGCCTCGGCGGCAACCTGTTGTTCGAACTTGGCCTGCAACGCAGCCTCGTCGAGGTAGCGAGGATCCTCCGGGGACAGCAAGTTGTTGCGCTCCACCAATCGGGCACGGATAGCGTCACTGTTCACCGTGGCTACTTCAGCTACAACTTCAGCCCGATCAGGCCCCGAATAGTGCAGCGCCAAGGCAATAGCTCTGGGCAGGCAGCCGGGTGTTGGCGACGAGAAGCTCCAGCCGGTCTCATCGGCGGGAAAGATCCGCCCGGTCTCACAGTTGGGGTCGGGCAGTTCACCCACCGTGGCCACGTAGGCGTCTTCGATACCAATGACTTCGACGCCCGCCGGGTCGGCAAAAGTACCTTCGTACTCCCAAGTCGGGGAGTCTCCGACGTAGCCGATGCCTTGCAACCACCAGATCACCGCCATGATCGTGAACCAGCCGAACAGGCCTGCTAAGGACAGCATCGATCCGAGGCGCACGCCGGTGTTCAACACCAGCAACAGCCAGACCGTGCCCATTAGCAAGGCCGAGGCCAGAGCCACCGTCAAGATGCCCCGGATCTCCGGCTCCCAACCGATCCCGCCGAAGGTCACAAAGGTCTGGAGTCCCATAGTCGCCCCGCTAAAGCTGCCGCTCGTAGGCCACGATGGCGGCGATCTGTTCGGGGGTCAGCATTCCCTGGCCGTCATGAGCCAGGCAGAACTCAATGCGGCTTATGTACTCCAGGTCACCGGCGTCGCGGTCGGCCACGCAGGTGCCGAAAGCCGGCATCTGTCCGCCGCCGTCGCCTTGACCGAAGTTGCCGTATTCAATGCCGTTCTGGCTGCCATCGGTGATGAAGTCCTCATGCTCGGAGGCAGTGTCAAACTGGCGCGTGGTGGCACCGTTGTTAAGCGGCGGGCCGAAGCCGCCGCCGCCGGCTATTTCCCGGGGCACCAGCGGGTTCTGGGCCGCTACCTCCTCGGCGTCGTAGGACCATCCCGGCGTGTGGCAGCGGGCACAGCCATAGACACCGCCGTCCGCGGCGTTATTGAACAGCAACTCGCCCAACTCCACCGGATCCTCGGCAGCGTCGGCCAGGATCTGCTGAGCGGCGGCGGCGATTTCCTCCGAGCTGACCCCCTCGCCTAGCTGTTCGCTCGCCATCTCCCGGGCCGTTGCGGCAATGCCGTCTTGTGCCCTCTGGCGACTCTCGGCAACCTCTATCTGCTTATGCTCCAGGTAGACGATGACATCATCGATCTGCTGGGTAGTAAATGGGCCGCCGCCGGCGATGCCCCAGGCGGGCATGGGAGTGTTGGGGCGGCCGTACTCCATCACGTAGCGCACCTCTTCGGTGGAATAGCGGTACAGAACCGTCGCCAGCGAGGGCACCTTCCATTCCACCTGCGCTAGAAAGAGGCCGTTGTTGTCCACCAGCGTGTGGTCGCGCAAGCCGCCCGGTCCGTCTACCGAACCGTGGCAGGTGGCGCAGCGTTCTTCGTACAGGTGATGTCCGCGTTCGGCTGCTAGCTCGTCGCTGACCTCAATCAGGCCGTCGTGGCGGTTGGGTTCACCCAGCCAGTACAACGGCAGAGCAATGGCAATGGCCACAATGCAAACCAGCCCAGCCATGAGGCCCTGATCTAGCCGGCGACCCTCCATCTCGGAGTCATCGGGCAGCGGCTTACGGTTGGGTGCCAGTTCGACTTCCGAGCCGGTCTCGGCACGGCCCACGAACCAGTTGAATATCCAATAGAGCACGAAGCCGCCGATGGCTAGCACCCCGATGACCACGCCGATGGTCCGCTGGGTAGAGGCCGCTAGGACACCAAAGTCGCCCAGTCCTGCTGGCATTACTCAGAGGCCTCGCCGATGCAGTGCGGACCCTGCGCCTCCTGATTGGTCGTGTTGGTGCCGATGGGGGGGCCCTGAATAATCTTGCCGGTGTCAACCAGCAACTCGCCACGGTCGTTGACCGAGGTGGCGAATTGGTCCATACCCCGCGGCGCTGGCCCGCCACGCTTCTCGCCCACCTGGTTGTACTTCGAGCCGTGGCAGGGACACTCAAACCACTGAGAGCTAACACACTCCGGCACGGTGCAGCCCAGGTGCGGGCACTTCCAGTAAAGGGCAACCAGCCCTGCCTCCATGCCCTGCAGAACCGCTGGCGAGTAGACCTCCCGAGCCTTGGCCAGCGCCCCCTCCGGGTACTCGGTGACCCACATGCGCCCCTCGGGCAGCTTCAAGAAGCCATCCTCGTCACGCACTTGGGTCTTCAGGCTCTCCACCGTGCCAACGTTCAGGACCGCTCCGAAACCGGTCACGAACGGCGGCCACAAAAAGCCTAAGACGGCGGCACCAAAGCCGGTAAGGCTGAGGCCCATAAAGCCCACTATCGAACGGTTGAGGAACTGCCGCCGGGTTACGCCCACCTCTTCGGGATCGGGGGGTGTCCAGGGTTCGTCTTCTCCGCTGGGCACGGCCGGGAGCACCTCGGGCTCACGCCGGGCTAGCACCGCAGCTCGTTCCACCTCGCGTCCGGTGGGTGCCGCCGCAGCTGGCTTGCCGCGCCGGGCTAGCCGGTCACGCAGTCGTGTGCGGCGCGAGAGCCGGCCCACTGCCGAGCGCACCTCGCGTCGGCGGTAAGCCGCGATCAGGATGATTAGCCCAGCTGCTGCCAGGATTGGGATGACGATGACTAGCACAATCACGACAGGTGCCTCAGAAGTCGAAGAACAGCCCGTCTTGCCACGGGAAGGTGAAGTTGAAGCCCGGACCCCTGAAGAACGAGCCAATCATGACAAGCACCGCCCAGAACATGAGGTGGACGGTCATTAGCGAGACCGCGAACTTGCGGTTCTCCGGGGCGTTCTCCTTATTCCGATCGATGTAAGGGGCCAAGATCAGCAGGAACAGGGCGATCCCGGGAATGGTCACGCCGGCCACCATGGGGTGGAACATCGTCAGCAGCTCCTGCAAACCCAAGAAGTACCACGGAGCTTTCGACGGGTTAGGAGTCTCGTTGACATTGGCTAACTCCAACAGCGGAGCGTTGACAAAGACCGAGAAGATCAGCAAAAACGCCGTGATGAACAGCGCAGCCACGAACTCCCCCAACAGCAGGTGAGGCCAGGTGAACACCCTGTCTTGCGGGGTGGCTTTCACGTCCTGGATCGAGCCCGACTTCACCACGGTGAGGAGGCGCTGGGTGTGCCCGCCGGGGCCGGTTGGCACGCTCGGCGGCGCCGGCGCAACAGGCCCCCCTGGAGCAGCGGGAGCCATAGCCGCCTGCTCGGCAGCCGAACGTGAACGGTCTAGCAGGTGGGCCGGGATCTTCTCCTCCTCGCCAGCGGCGGGCGCGTCGGCACCGGCAGCCGACGAGGGAGTTTCAGCAGCGGCCTCCTCTGGAGCCTGCCCGCCGGCGGGCGCGGCAGAACCCTCAAGGCGCTCACGTGCCTCTTTGGCACGCCGCAGCAGGTGTTCGGGAATTTCGGTCATGATTCGTCGATTCCTGTCACCGGCCTACAACGGTCCGGATATTCCGCCGTCCTTGCGGACCCGCCAAAAGTGCACGGCAAGGAAAATGATCAGAACAAACGGTAACATCAGGACGTGCAGCACATACCACCGCAAAAGTGTGTCTGTACCGATCTCCACGCCGCTGAGCAGCACGAACCTCACTTGGTCGCCAAACACGGGCGTGAAGCCCATCATGTTGGTACCCACGGTGACAGCCCACAGCGCTAACTGATCCCAGGGCAGCAGGTAGCCGGTGAACGACAGCAGCAGCGTGAGCGTCAGCAAAATCACGCCGATCACCCAGTTGAACTCCCGGGGTGGCTTGTAGGCACCGTGGTAGAAGACCCGAGCCATGTGCAAGAAGACTGTCAGCACCATCAGATGGGCGCCCCAACGGTGGATGTTCCGCACCAGCAACCCGAAGGCCACCTCGGTCTGCAAGATGTAGATGTCGTCCCAGGCCTGCGCCGCCGTGGGCCGGTAGAAGAACATCAAGAAAATACCCGTCACCGTCAACAGGATGAACAGGAAGAAACTCAGCCCACCCAGACAGAGGGTGTAGCTCACCCTTACGCCGTGGCGTCTTACTTTCACGGGGTGTAGGTGGTACAGGACGCTGTTCATAATGACGTAGGACCGGTTCCGCGGGCTGTCGGTGTAGCCCTTGCGGAAAATCGACCCCGGTCGGAAGATCGATGTCCAAGCCTGAGAGCCCTGCATCTGGCTCATTAGGCCCGACGCCTTGGTACCTAACTGACCGCGCAGCTGGCGAAGGTCTTCTGCTGTAGGGAGCTTGGGAGCCAAATCGATCCGCCTCTCTCGCCGCCGTCGGGGACTACGCCAACCGCATGCCGTAGCCGTAGCCGTAGCTAACCATGCGCTGGTGAGGATCGCCGTCGGGAGGCGCTTCGCCAACCTTGCCCATGATGATGACGCCGGTGGGACAGCGGTCTACGCACAAGGCACAGCGAGTACAAACGTCGTCGTCGATGGTAAAGATCACATGATCGTTAGGGTCCGAGCCCGGCCGCTCGGTCCCGATCGCCAGGTCAATGGCATCGGGGGTGACCATGTGGATGCACTTCCAGGGGCAGATGTCCACGCAGCCTTCGCACATAATGCACTCGGACTGATCTATGTGGATGAACTGCTTGGGTTTCACGGCCGCCGAAAGCCAGTCGGCGTCCACCTCAGCAAGCACGTAGTCATCCCGGAACTCCGGCATTGGGGGATTGGCGTCGTTCGCAGCCATTAGGCCTCAACTCCTTCCCGCACCAGTGGGCGACCGTAGCGGGACGCCGGCTCGGGGACCTGTACCGGCGGCCGACCCCGGTTCTGCCAGATGGCATGCAGCGCTAACTGGGCCACGAGTCCGTAGCCGTAGATGACCGTGGCTATGACATCTCGAGCTACCCGATACGTCAGGTCGAACGGCAGCGCCCAAGTCAAGAGGTGCTGCCCCGGTGCCCACCAGTCGGGCAGCGGCGGGCCAACCAGCATGCGGTCGGCGCGCCAGTTGAGTTCGCTGTCGGCGAACACCAGCCACCAGTGCGGCACCACGCCGTAGATCCAGAACATCAAGAAGAACGCCAGTGTGGCTCCGACCATGGCTCCGCCCCAGGTCACCGGCGTTCCGGGTGCCCGCTGGCGGGCATACCACAAGAGGCCGGCGATCCCCCCGCAGGCCACCACCCAGGAAGCAGTAAAGGCCACGTTGAAGTACGGCGGGTCGGCGTCGCCGGTAATTCCCAGCCAAAGGGCCAGAACGCCGAACAGCAGCACCGAACTGCCGATCATGGCGCGGTTGAACTTCTTTGTCGCTAGGTCGATCGCCCGGATTTCAGCCACGCTGCTCCCTTTGCCTCGGCCAAGCGATGTTAGCCACGCAAGCCGTCCGAACACACACGAAGTAGTGCGCTGGGTGTTGCGCTCGTGAAAGTGCTCACAAGAAGTCTAGCCTGCCATCTAACACCCGCCGTCGGCCAAGAGCACAACCGCAGCCGCCCGCGGGGCGGCGCCGCTAGGATTTCGCCGGCGGCCGTCGGTACACCCGGAGGATCATGACCGAAGTACCCGAGTATCTGCTGGAGCGATCTCGCCAGCGGCGCTTGGAATTGACCGGAGAGGCGGGAGCTGCCGCAGCATCGCCGAGCGAGGGCGCCGGCGTGGCCGCGCCGGCTACGGCTGCTGGCGGCACGCCCGCAGCGCCCGCTACTACACCCTCACCGCTGCCGGCGGTGCCTCCAGCAAAGCCACCTCCGCCGCCTCCGCCGCCCAAACCCTGGGTACAGACCGCCCTGCGACGCAACAAGATTCCCTACTGGGTTATGCCGGTGCTGCTGTTCTTGCCCATCTGGGTGTTTATGTACATCGGAACCCTGGAGGAACCCACCCGCGCCGCAACCGGCATCCTGGCCGACGGGGCCGACGTTTACGCCGCTCAATGCGCTGTCTGCCACGTGGCCTCGGGGGGAGGTGGCGGCAGTGGCCCCAAGCTCAACGACGGCGAAGTTCTGCTTACCTTCCCCGACGATCCGGAGAATCTGGGGCTGGCGCAGCATGTCGCCTGGGTGGCCGGCGGCACCGACGGCACCGGTGAGGACAACCCATACGGCTCTGCGGAGCGGGGCCGGGTGGCCGGCTGGTTCGCCAACATGCCCGGCCACTACGACGAGTTGACCGGCGCCGAGATCCTGGCGGTAGTGCTATACGAGCGGGTCACCCACGGTGAGAGCGAAGTAGCAGCCACCTTGGCTCCGCTTGTCGATGAATTGCTAGCCGCCGGAAGCCTCGAACTCCCCGAGGAGTTTGCGGAGAACGTGACCCCTAGTGAGGTGGCGGAGTTTCTGACACCGCTTCTGGCAACCGAGGACGGAGCCTGACGATCGCCCACCGCCACGATTTGGTCGTGGTCGGCGGCGGACCAGCTGGCGCGGCCACCGCTTACTGGGCGGCGCTGCAGGGCCTAGATGTGGTGGTGTTGGAGCGTAAGCAGTTCCCCCGCCAGAAGACCTGCGGTGACGGCTTAACCCCTCGTGCGGTCAAGCAGCTCGTCGACATGGGCCTAGGCTCTGAGATTGCCTCCTACCACCGTTTTGACGGCCTGCGGGCTGTGGCCCACGGCCTAACCCGGGAGCTTCGCTGGCCCGAACACCCAATCTTCCCGTCCTACGGATACGTGGTGCGCCGCAGCACGCTGGACGCCGCAGTACTAGAGCACGCCCGCACGGCTGGAGCACTGGTGTGGCATGGCGCCGAAGCGATAGAACCGCTGCTGGCGGGGAGTCTCTGCCGGGGCGTGCGCGTGCTGGACCGCGCCTCCGGCGAACACCACGACGTGGAGGCCACGTACCTCGTGGTGGCCGATGGGTCCAACTCTCGGCTAGGCCGGGCGCTGGGCTGCCGGCGCGAGCGTTCGTGGCCGCAGGGAATGGCGATCCGCGCCTACTTCGAGAGCCCCAACCACGACGATCCCTGGATAGAAAGCGCTTTGGATGTGCGCGACCGCAACGGCGCCACCTTGCCGGGATATGGCTGGGTCTTCCCGCTGGGCGACGGAACCGTGAACGTCGGCATTGGTCTGCTGACCTCCTACAAGGACTGGCGAAAGGTAAACACCAGCCATCTCATGGGCGAGTGGGCCTACGGCGCGCCAGAGCGCTGGGGGCTGGCTGCCGCTTCGCCGCTGGCGCCGCCAGTAGGGGGCCGTCTGCCGATGGCTGGCTCGGTGAACCCCAAGGCCGGTCCCAACTTCCTGATCGTGGGCGACGCCGCCGGCTCGGTGAACCCGTTCAACGGGGAGGGCATCGACTACGCTTACGAAACTGGCCGTCTGGCTGCCGAACTAGTGGCGGAGGCGGTTATCTGCGATGACGGCCTGGCGCTCTCCCGTTACCCCCAACTGCTGGAGAGTACTTACGGCGCCTACTTCAAGGTGGCTCGGCTCTTTGCTTACGCCATAGGGCGACCTCAACTCATTAGCCGGCTGGTGCAGTTCGGCATGCAATCGCAAACCCTGATGGAATGGGCGTTGCGCATCATGGCCAACCTCATGAACGAAGACGAACCGGGCGCGGCTGAGTACATCTACAAAACAGCAGCCCGCGCCGCCTGGCTCTGGCCCGACTGAGGGATAAGGCCTGACATTTACTTCGGGGTTGGCGATTGAGTTGCACTTTGCAGGCCAAGTCGTTGGAGTTGGCCCAGACTTTCCGATGCCTGGATACTGTTCCCGAGGAGTGTTCGATGGCAAACCTTCGTGGCTCACGGCCTGAGACACAATAATCCCCCCCCCCCCCGGCTAGCCCCACTCCTTCTCCAGTCACTGCTTTGGTAGCCTCAGGGTTGGCGTCGAGTTGTTGCGGCGCTCGTCGAACGACACGTCACCACACAAATCCGCCCACACATTCTCACTCTAACAACCGATTTAGATCAGATCGATGATCTGTAAGGGACTATCGGCCTAGTCATTCTAACCCAAGCAGATCATCCCACCAGAGCCCGCCTTCAGGTAACTCCATCGGGATACGCCGTGGCTGCTCAAGCGCGTTTTCGCATAACTGAAGCTCATAATCAAGCGCTTCAAGCAGATCAGATGCTACGCCATGTTGGCGGCCCTGTTCGCCAGCGAACTTTGCGATCTCCACTGCGGCCTCAGCGTGCGCCTCTAGGTATGCGTCGTCAAATCCCTCAATTGGCCGCGCCGAGCTGTAGTTGACGCCTTGGTGCCATTCAGACAGTTCGACCAAGTCAATGTTTCGCGCTGCCGACCTAAATGCCTCAACAACCCAACTGGGCTGAGGCTCCAACAACTTATTAAGCAGGTGTGTACGAGGCGCAGGTTCCCCCGTCGAAATAACCATCATCAGCTTCGCCGCCGCCTCAAAGGTCTGATGCGCCGAACCGCACGCCCCAGCGAACCTATCCAACTCCATACGTGTCTGCTGGATCACGTTTCCGTCGCGGGCCGCCCTCCTTTCGCTTGTTGTCGGTGTCAGATTTAGATCCAGATTCGCCACAGCCCCATTGAGATTACTAAAGCGTGACTCCATTTCGGCATGCGGACTATCCGGCATCCCAATCTCCTTATCCCAATAGACCGCGCCGCGGTCGCTTGAGTCAGCCAGCCTCACCGCGGTCGGCGCTATACCCGCCTCGAAAGAGCAGCCCACCCTCTGAGTGCGCGTGGTCCACTCGGGAACATCCGTGACAAACACCTCCACCGGCCACCCCGCGACCAGACCCGCCCGTAACCCAAGATCACACTGCACACGGCTCCGACATCGATAATCGCCCAGATCATCAAAGACCGCCACCAAATCAATATCACTATGCGCTGTAGCGTCCCCACGCGCAACAGACCCGTACAACAACACCGTCCCCACACCAGCATCAACCAGCATCGCCGCCGCCCGGCGAGCATCCTCCACCGACGGCGCAACCCCCGAAACCGCTACAGAACCCACACACCCAGCCTAACCTCACCCACCCCGCCGCGACAGCCACTCTTTATACCTAGACTCCACAAAACAGCACCCAATATGCCGTCAGTTAACATAACAGCCGATTTATCCCCACGCCCTGGGATTTGCGCCAACGCGGCACTGTTAGTCGAAAAGTCATTCAAAGGGCTAACCGTGTTGCACACCGACCCTAAGACCGACAAGGCGGCGCACCGAGGAGCGGTATTATATATTTGTTTACTCAGGGGTGAGTGAGGGGTGGGGTTATAGGTCTAGGTCGGGTAGGTCGAGTTTGCGGGTCTGGCCGGTGCGGATATCTTGGTTGGCGATCTCTGATGTGAGTTTCTGCCATTTGGTTGTGACTGTTTTTAGCGTGTCGTTGTCGGGGTCGCTGGCTGCGGCTAGGTCTGAGTAGAGAATGCCTGCGAGTTCGATGGCTGCGATGACGTAGCGTTCGGCGAGCCTGTCGGCGGTGTCTCGGAGCACTTTTACGTCGTCGGGGTAGGTGCTACGGACGCGCCACGCTGACAGTGTTGCTAGGTTGAGGTTCAGTTCTTGTAGCCGGTCTGCGATCTCTGCGCGTAAACCTGGTGGCAGCAATTTGAGGCATGCGGATATGTCATGTCCTGCGCGGATCCGGTCGGCGACGGTGGGTTTAGGGTCACTGTGCCACACAGCCAAGTTTTTGATCGATTTCTCGATGACCATGGCCGCTTTAGAGCAGGCATCAACCATACGTTCGAGGCGAGTGTCTTCTTGTAGTTCGGGCGGGTAGTCCGGGTCCGATTCCAGATCGTCTGCGACGGTAAAGGCTTTCATGCCGCGAAGTTCGGCGAGGATTTCGGCATCGAACTTTTGGAGGGCTTGCTCCAGGTCGCTCATGGGAAGTACCATCCTCTTGTTCCAGCGCACTGTTCCGCGGTAGGCCGTCTCGCCTACTGGGACGAGTCCTAAAGCGTTGATCCGATGTTCGAACGAGCTGGGGACTCGTTCGACGCGTGCTTTCCACTCTGGGCGATCAGTGGTGAACACTTGCACAGGCCAGCGGCGGGCTATTGCCTCGGCTGCTGCTTTTTCTAGCCGGCAGGTCAGCTCGTAGCGCTCGGAGTAGTCGATGTCAGCGAACAGCGCTACGAGGTCAATATCACTCCGAGCGGTAGCTTCGCCGCGAGCTACCGACCCGTAGAGGAACACCTCCTCGGCACCCTCGCCGAGAAGCGCCTCAGCAGCCCGCCGGGCGTCAACCATCGAAGGCGCAGCCTCCTCGACCAGGGTCACACTCACAACAACACACTACCCCAGTCGCTCTCACGCCACCAGATGCGCGACTGCTTGGGGTAGGGCGGTTGGGGACTGACACGCTTATGCATTCGTCGCCGCTGGGTCTTCAGGTTTGGGCGCTGGCGATCTTTTTGTGCTCGACTAGCTTGAAAGGCGTCGCGAGCATGAAGTTGCACCGCGATTTGGGGGTCACGCAGAAAACTGCGTGGCACTTAGCGCACCGCATCCGCGAGACGTGGAGCGACAACGCGTCGATGTTCGCCGGGCGCGGTCGAGGTTGACGAGACCCATCTCGGCGGCAAGCGCAAGAACATGTCACAAACGAAACGGCGAGGACTGGTCGGCCGAGGCGCTGTCGGCAAGGCCACAGTAGCAGGCATCAAAAGACCGCCAGACCGGCCAAATACAGGCAGCAGTCGTGGGAACGGCCGACGGGTGCGACCCTCCGCCGGTTCGCCTGGGACCAGAAAGGGAAAAATAGCTTATACGATGTCTTGAGCTTAGCAGAAATTACTAGACTTCAAAGTCAGGGAGATACTAGACTTCAAAGTCAGGGAGAACTGTAAATGTCATAGCCTATAACACGCCACCGAGGACGCCCGATAACAAGAATGTTACCGGAACTCATTCCTGACACGCCGGAGAATATTGCTCGAATTATCATGTTAGGTCTACCAAAAACAAACTGGAATTACCTAACGCTCAATGGCCGACAAAAAGACACCTAAACTAAACTTGGGTAAACAGATATATAATACCCCCGAAAAGCGGGTAACGATATCGCAGCCTGCCTGAGCCTCCTCCCGCCGGGCCGCTCGCGATCATCGGGCACCGCCGGCCGCCGCGGCTAGGCACGTCATGGGTGATGTCGCGTTGGCGTGGTTTCGGCGGGACCTGCGATTGGTGGACAACCCGGCGTGGGCTGCGGCAACGAGCCATGCCTCTGCTGTACCGGTCGTGGTGCTTGAACCGCGGCTCCTCGCGGCAGCCGGCCCCCACCGACGGCGAGCGTATCTCGGCGCAGTGGCCGGCCTGGAGCGGTCATTGAAGAGCATCGGCGCGTCACTTTGGGTGGCCGTCGGGGATCCTGCCGAAGCGATTGCGGGCATCGTGGCCGAGCTGGGTGCCTCTACGGTTTGCGTGAATGCCGACGTGACTCTGTACGCGGCGCGCCGCGATCGGCGAGTGGCCGACGCGCTCGGCCGTCCCCTCGAAGCGCATTGGGGCACGCTGGTGCAGCCACCCGGCACGGTGCTGACCCGCCAGGGCACGCTGTCACAGGTGTTCACACCGTTCTGGCGCCGCTGGCAGCGCGTTCCGCTGCGCCCCGAAGCCCAAGTCCGAGCCCGGCATGGCATCGTTACCGACGTCGACGCGGCTACGACGCTGCGCGATGCGCTGACCAAGCTGCGCCGCATCGGAATCGACGTGCCTTCGGAACCGTCGCCCGCTAGCGCACCTGCGTGGTCCGAAGCCAGCGCCGCTGCCCGACTCGACGAGTGGCTCGAAGACGTGGATCGCTACCACCGAACCCGCGACGACTTCGGTACTGCCCGCACATCGGAACTCAGCGTCGCACTGCATCTCGGCGCGCTGTCGCCCCGATCGATCGTGGCCGCGGTGGGCACCGCCACGCCCGGGCGGGAAGCGTTCGTGCGCCAACTCGCCTGGCGCGACTGGTACGCCCACCTCACTCATCAGCACCCCAACATCGCCAACACAGCCCTCAAGCAGCCCTACAACAGGATCGCCTGGCGCAGCGGCAACGGCGCCGACCGCGACTTCGAAGCATGGAAAGCGGGCCGCACCGGCTACCCGATAGTAGACGCAGCCATGCGCCAGCTCGCCGCCACCGGGCAACTCCACAACCGCCTGCGCATGATCGCGGCCTCGTTCCTGGTCAAGAACCTGCTCATCGACTGGCGGCGTGGCGAGCGTTGGTTTCGACGCCTGTTAGTGGACGGCGATGTTGCGCAAAATGCCGGCAACTGGCAATGGGTCGCCGGCACCGGCCCCGACGCTGCGCCGTACTTCAGGATCTTCAACCCCGTCGCGCAAAGCCGACGCCACGACCCGGACGGCATCCATCTGAGGCGATGGACTCCCGAACTAGCTCGCCTGCCGGCCGATGCCATACACGCTCCTTGGGAGGCAACACCGGCCCAACTCACCGCAGCCGACGTGAAGCTCGGCGTGGACTACCCGACACCCATAGTCAACCACACCAAAGCCCGCCAACGCACCCTAGCGGCCTACCGGGTCGCGCTCGAAGACGGAGCGTCGGCCGAGACAACCAACAGCGCCATACTACCCAATGTCGAAACAACCACAGAAGGGGAATTTAAGTAGTGCGCAAAGTGCTGGCTTACTCAATGCTGCTGCTAGTCGGACTGGTGCTGTCGCAGTTCCTACCGCAGTTGACCGGCGACCTACACGACGCTACCGCGACGACAATCCGCGTGCTGACCATGACCGGCCTGGCGTTCATCATGATCCATGTCGGCTTCGAGTTTCACATCGACAAGACCAATATTCGCCAATACGGGTGGGACTACTTCGTGGCGTTCACCGCTGCTTCCTTCCCGTGGATCTTCGTCACCGGGTACTTCGTATTCGTGATGCTGCCGTCCGATTTGTGGGACAATACGGACGCATGGAAAGAGACGCTGTTGGCAGGCAGGTTTGCGGCGCCGACCTCGGCAGGGGTCTTGTTCAGCATGCTCGCCGCAGCGGGCCTCGGCGCTACTTGGCTGTTCCGCAAAGCGCGGATTCTCGCGATCTTCGACGACCTCGACACCGTGCTGCTAATGATCCCATTGCAGATTTTGCTGGTCGGTCTCGCATGGCAGCTCGGAGTCGTAGTGGTGCTCATGGCAGTGCTACTCGTAGTCGCGTACGTCTTCCTGCACCGGGTGACGCTGGGGGTGACTTGGGGCTGGGTCGTGTTCTACGCCGCCGCGATAGTTGGCGTAAGCGAGATGCTTTATGCGCTGACGAAGGTCATCGACCCGTCCGTTCCGATTCACATTGAAGTCCTCTTGCCGGCTTTCGTGCTCGGCTGTATCGCCAGACCTCGCTCAGCCGCCGCGTCGGGTACCGCCAAAGCAGCCGAAGCTGATCTGCATGCGGTGCTGGAACGGCCAAACGAGCAGCGTGCGGCAGCCCGGGTTGCGGCAGTGTTCATGCTGCTGGTCGGGTTGAGCTTGCCGCAGATCTTCGGAGGCTCCGACGCGCAGCATCCCGAACCGACCGAGGCGTCGCTGCACGCAGCCGCACCGGCTGGTTCGGTGGACAACCCGACCCTCCACGGTGGGCAGTACGAGGGCCGCTACGTCGCCACGGTCACTGCCAGTCAGCCGCAGATGAGCTGGGGCGAGATAGTTGTGCACGTTGTGGTGCTGTCGGCATTGAGCAACCTGGGAAAGATGTTCCCAGCGTTGTGCTACCGGCGCCAAGCCCACTGGCGAGAACGGCTAGCTGTCGCCATCGGCATGTGGCCCAGGGGCGAAGTCGGCGCCGGTGTGTTGGTGCTCAGCCTCAGCTATGGCATCGGAGGACCGATCGTCACCGTGGCGATGCTGTCGTTGGCGCTAAATCTCTCGTTGACCGGCGTGTTCATATTCTTCGTCAAGAAACTGATCGCACCTGTGACCCAGCCGAGTGTTACCTAGTAGAGCCAGAGTTGGGCAAGGATCAAAAAAATACAGCAGAACAAATCAGGAGGACCAGAGATGAGCTATGAAGGTACCACCGAATCATCATCGTCGCCCGAGGGATGCCCAGTGCTGCACGAACAGGCGCGCATGGGCTCGCTGGCTAACCAGCAATGGTGGCCAGAGCAGTTGAACCTGCGGCCGCTGGCTAAGAACTCTCCGCTGATTGATCCCAACGATCAACATTACGACTACGCGGCCGAGTTCGAGAGCCTTGACCTAGGGGCTGTGAAGGCCGACCTCGCGGCGGTCATGACTACCTCGCAAGACTGGTGGCCGGCTGATTTCGGTCACTACGGGCCCCTTATCATCCGAATGACCTGGCACAGTGCGGGCACCTATCGCATACACGACGGTCGGGGCGGCGGCGGTTCGGGCACGCAGCGGTTCGCACCGCTCAACAGCTGGCCCGACAACGCCAACCTGGACAAAGCTCGCCGGATGCTGTGGCCCGTCAAACAGAAGTACGGACGCAAGATTTCCTGGGCCGATCTGATGATCCTGGCAGGCAATGTGGCACTGGAGTCGATGGGCTTCGCGACCTTTGGCTTCGGCGGTGGCCGCATCGATGTGTGGGAACCGGAGGAGGACATCTACTGGGGCCCCGAGACCATCTGGCTAGACGACGAGCGCTACAGCGGCGATCGCGAGCTGGCGAATCCGCTTGGCGCCGTGCAGATGGGCCTGATCTACGTCAACCCCGAAGGGCCCAACGGAACACCAGACCCGTTGGCCGCAGCCCGCGACATCCGTGAGACCTTCGCGCGTATGGCCATGAACGATGAGGAGACGGTCGCGTTGATCGCAGGCGGCCATACATTCGGAAAGACTCATGGCGCCGCCGACGGTGACCTACACGTCGGCCCGGAGCCCGAAGGTGCGGCCCTGGAGGAGCAAGGCCTGGGCTGGACCAACAATTTCGGCAGCGGCAAGGCGGGCGACACAATCACCAGCGGTCTGGAAGGCATCTGGACGCCCACGCCGATCAGTTGGGACAACTCGTTCTTTGAGGTGTTGTTCGACTACGAGTGGGAGCTGTCTCAAAGTCCGGCGGGTGCCTACCAATGGGTGCCGACCGATCCTGCAGCGGCGGACACCGTGCCGGACGCGCACGATCCCTCCAAGCGCCATGCCCCAGTGATGCTCACCACCGACTTGTCGCTGAGGATGGATCCGATCTACGAGCCGATCTCGCGACGTTTCCTTGAGCATCCCGAAGAGTTCGCGGACGCTTTCGCACGCGCTTGGTTCAAGCTCACACACCGCGACATGGGACCGGTCTCCCGGTACCTCGGGTCAGAAGTACCCGATGAGGAGCTGATCTGGCAGGACCCGATTCCCGTTGTTGACCATGAGTTGGTGAACGATGACGATGCGGCTTCTCTTAAAGCCACGATCATTGGAGCGGATCTGTCAGTCGCCGAGCTAGTGAAGGCGGCGTGGGCGTCGGCATCAACGTTTCGTGATAGCGATCTGCGTGGCGGCGCCAACGGAGCCCGCATTCGGCTCGCGCCTCAGAACGGCTGGGAAGCCAATGACCCGGCTGAATTGGCGAATGTGCTCGCCGTGTTAGAGGGAATCCAGACAGCGTTCAACGGCGAGCAAACCGGCTCGAAGCGGGTGTCCCTAGCTGACTTGATCGTCTTGGGCGGGTGCGCCGCTATTGAAGAAGCTGCCCGGGTTGCCGGCCACGATGTCGAGGTTCCGTTCTCGCCTGGCCGCACCGATGCCTCCGCCGAGTGGACCGACGTCGAGTCTTTCGCAGTGCTCGAGCCCACCGCTGACGGTTTCCGCAACTACTGGCGTGCTGCCGACAAGCGCCGTCCTGAGGTGACGCTCATTGACCGGTCCAGCCTTCTGTCGCTCACGGCACCGGAAATGACAGTGCTGATAGGCGGCATGCGGGCGCTCGGCGCCAACACTGGCGGTTCGGCGCTGGGAGTGCTCACCGACCGAGTTGGTTCTTTGACCAACGACTACTTCGTAAACCTGCTTGATATGAGCACCGAGTGGCAGGTAGCCGATGCCGAGCACACCTACGAAGGTCGCGACCGCGCCTCGGGTGAGCTCAAGTGGACGGCCAGTGCGGTTGACCTTGTATTCGGCTCCAACTCACAGCTGCGAGCGATTGCCGAGGTCTACGGATGCGGCGACGCAGAGGCCAAGTTCGTGGACGATTTCGTAGCGGCGTGGGCGAAGGTCATGAACCTTGACCGCTTCGACCTCAACCGCTGAGGCGCCTGCGGCCAGACCCCGGCGGCGATACTGGGTGTGTGTCGGTCCGGGTAGCGGTGCAACCAGTCCTCTTGGAGTGGGCCCGCGCTCGGTCGGGGATCGACGGCGAGATTTGGGCTACACGGTTCACTTGCTATGACGAGTGGCTTGCCGGAGATCGCGTACCGACGCTGAAACAGCTCGAAGAGTTCGCCCGGAAGACGTGCACGCCGGTCGGCTACTTCTTCCTTGATGAGCCGCCGAACGAGAGTGTGCCAATATCGGACTTCCGGACTATGGGTGGCTATCCCTCTCCAACAGTCGTGTCTGCCGACCTGCTGGACACCTTGTGCGTTTGCCAAGCCCGACAGGAGTGGTATCGGGACAGCCAGTTGCTGAACGGCGAACAGCCGTTGGAGTTCGTTGCTACCGCTACGACAGCATCGAACCCTGCGATTGTCGCCAGGCAGATGCGACAAATCCTCAATTGGACGCCGGAGGCTCGCGCTCGTTTAGGTAGCTGGGACGCTGCTCTCACGAAGTTGCGCGAGAATGCAGAAGCCGCCGGCGTCTTGGTGATGATCTCCGGCATCGTCGGTTCTAACACGCACCGGAAGCTTGACCCCGAGGAGTTCCGAGGGTTCGCGCTCACCGACGAGTACGCGGCGCTGGTGTTCATCAACGGAGCCGACTCCAAGGCGGCCCAGGTGTTCACCTTGGCCCATGAACTGGCGCATCTTTGGCTGGGCTCCACCGCGCTCTCCGATGTCGACCCAGAGTCCGCACGAACCTTCGATGACGAGCGGTGGTGCAACCAGGTCGCCGCCGAGTTGTTGGTGCCGATGGCTGAGTTCCGTCCGACATTCGATGCGCACGGCAGTTTCCGTGAGCAACTTCGGCCGCTCTCCGAAAGATTCCGAGTGTCGACGCAGGTCATCCTCGGGCGCATGCGAGAAGCCGGCGCGCTCTCGTGGGACCAGTTCATGGCGGAACTCCGGCTTGAGCGCCAACGGATCGCTGAGATCGTTCCCGAGACAGCTTCGGGCGGGAACTACTACAACACTAAACCGGTGCAGGTCGGCAAGCGCTTCGCCCGCGAGCTGATCGCCAGCACCCTTGAGGGCCATACGACGTACACCGAGGCATTCAAGTTGCTCGGAGTAAAGAAGACCTCAACATTTGAGAACCTCAGCGAGCAGCTCGGGGTCTTGTAGTAGCGTACCTACTCGACACAGACGTGTTCATCCGCGCTCGAAACCATCACTACGGGTTCGACTTCTGTCCCGACGCCGACGCCAACGGTGTGGAGCACGTAAATCCGTTCCATCAGCCAGGCCGGCCTATACGGCGGTGAGTTCGCCGTGCCTGAGCGATCGGACCACCGGTTGCTGCCGGTGTTTGCGAATGACTGTCGGGTCGATGGCAGCAGTGCCAATCCCGGCGGCATGGAACGCCGTCTTGACCTTCACCAGGACGTACTCCATGGCCTCGAACGGATCGCCACCAAATACGAACTCCGCAACAATCCGGACATGAAGGTCAGATACTGCTACCTCGGAGGACACCTCAGGCTCGATGCCGAACGTGTCGAGTTCGTCGACCAGCGCAACCAAGAGATCCGAGACCTCATCAGGACTAGGCACTTCTCCGCTGCCCCATCCGATTACCGCGTTCCACTCAATTCGCAGGCCAGACATTACTGGAACCTTACTCTTCGTCGGACCTCATCCGTCTATCGGCCAGGGCACTGCTTCAGCTTTAGCTGATGAGTTCGTTGAACCTATTCGGGTTGCTGGGGGTCTACCGCCATCCCCCCGTTGGGCCAAGTTGCCGGTCTCTGTCTTTTAGCTACTCGATGGGCACAAGAGTTTCGGCGAGTGCTTCGGTGTGGCCCTCAGTACTGCCGGCGCTTTGGACGAGACCGATAATCGCGATTGTAAGATCGTTGGTGTGTTTGTTTGTGGCCTTTGTCGATTCCTCGATCTTCGCATCCATCCGATCTAGCCGCCGATCCATCGCGTCCAACCTCCGGTCCATCCGGTCCTCGAGTTCCTTGAACCTCTGCTCCATCCGGTCCATCCGCTGGTCCATCCGGTCCTCGAGTTCCTTGAACCTCTGCTCCATCCGGTCCATCCGCTGGTCTACTCGGTCGAGGCGCTGGTCCATTCGGTCCTCGAGTTCCTTGAACCTCTGCTCCAGCCGCGCGAAGTTGGCGCGGTTGCCGCGGTCTAGATAGAGCACGAGCACTAGACCGAAGCCGAGGAGACTGATGATTGCCGGTTCCATTACTTTTCTCCTTTCATATTAGCCGGCCGAATCAATCCCTGAGTCGGCCGGATTCATCGCGTTAGGGGCCCCCTTGGCGGCGCGAGCGGAGCGAAGTTAATCGCTAATGCGCTGAGGCCCAGAAGCCGCGAATAACCAAAAGTGCGGAAAACCGCTGAGAAGACTTGAAACTATAATAAACGTAACAGCTCGGCGCAAGGGCCGCAAAGCTGGCGCAGATGGCCTCGTAGGGGGCCAGATCCTGCTCGGCTTACCCTTCGGGCCGCAGCTCCTGTGGCAGTGGGGCCCAGCGCCGTCGGAGAAACATTGACACTGCCCTCATGCAACGCGACTGCTGACGATCTCTCTCGCGGCTTCTCTGGCGGCTTCGATCGTAGCGTCGATGTCGGCTTCGCTGTGGGCCAGGCTGACGAATATGGCCTCGTAAGGGCCGGGAGCTAGGGCCACACCGCGGCACAGCATGGCTCTGAAGAACGGGGCGTATAGACCGCGCTTTACCGCGGCGGTAGCTTCGTCGAAGTTGCGCGGCGCCTCGTGGCCGAAGAACAAGCCAAGCAGCGATCCCACCCTTGGCACAACCGCGGGAATCCCAGAATCTGCTAAGGAGTCCTCCAAACCGGTGGCTAGTCGCACCGCGCTGGCCTCTAGCTGCGCGTAGGCAGACTCGTCGAGAGCTGTGAGCGTGGCCAAGCCTGCTGCAGTGGCTAGAGGATTCCCCGAGAGCGTGCCGGCCTGGTAAACGCCGCCGAGAGGAGCCAAGTGACTCATGAGTTGTCGGCTGCCGCCAAAGGCGCCCACAGGGAGTCCCCCGCCGATCACCTTGCCGAAACACCATAGATCGGGCTGCACCCCGTAGAACTCTGTAGCGCCTCCCCGGCCCAGCCGGAAGCCGGTGATCACCTCGTCGAAAATCAGCAGCGCCCCTTTTTGGTCGCAAGTTGACCGTAAGGCTTCCAGAAATCCTGGCGCCGGCGCAATCAAGCCCATATTGGCGGCGACGGGCTCGACCAGCACCGCGGCGGTGGCTTCGTCGATCTCGGGCAGCACGTTGTACGGGGCGACCACCGTGTCGGCCACTGCCCCAGGTGTCACGCCGTCGCAGCCGCTGAGACCCTGGTTGGCCACACCGCTGCCACCAGCAGCCAGCAGTGCGTCTGAGTGTCCGTGGTAGCAGCCGGCGAACTTGAGGATCTTGTTGCGGCCGGTGGCTCCTCGCGCTAGTCGTACCGCCGACATCGCAGCTTCGGTGCCGCTAGACACCAGCCGGATCATCTCTAAACCCGGCACTCGGGCGCACATTTCTAGAGCTAGACGCACCTCCCGCTCGGTAGGGGCACCGTAGCTGGTGCCGTCGGCTGCGGCCGTAGCGACTGCCTCAACTACCACCGGCGGGGCGTGGCCCAAGATGCCCGGTCCGTAGCTCTGGACGTAGTCGATGTAGCGGTTGCCCTCTACGTCCCAGACATGGGCTCCGCTGGCCCGGGCCACGAAATAGGGCGAACCGCCGACCGAGCCGAACGCCCGCACCGGTGAGTTGACACCGCCCGGCAGCAGCTGGCAGGCCAACTCAAAAAGTTCCGCGTTGGTCGGCGCGTTGTCGTTCGGCACGTTGTCGTTAGGGTTTGGCAGCTGCTGGTCAACCACCTAACACCTCCGCCAGCTGAGCGGCGAAATAGGTGAGCACAAAGTCAGCGCCGGCCCGCTTTACCGCCGTTAGCTGCTCCAACGCCACCGCCGGGCCGTCGATCCAGCCACGCTGGTCGGCCGCCAGAATCATGGCGTACTCGCCAGATACATGGTAGGCACCCAGCGGCACCGTCACCGCGGCACGGGCGCGGGCAATCACGTCCAGGTAGGTGACCGCCGGCTTCACCATGACCATATCGGCCCCCTCAGCCACGTCGGCCTGCACTTCGGTCAGCGCTTCCCGGGCGTTGCGCCAGTCCTGCTGATAGCCCTTGCGGTCGCCGCTGCGGATAGTCACGTCCACGGCGTCTCGGAATGGCCCGTAAAGCGCGGAGGCGTATTTAGCGGCATAAGCCAGGATGGCCACGTCGGAGTGTCCGACGTCGTCGAGGCCGCGGCGGATTGCCGCAACCTGCCCGTCCATCATGCCGCTGGGGGCGCAGACATCGGCACCGGCGTTAGCTTGGGCTACGGCAGTCTGCTGGTAAATCGCCAGCGTGGCGTCGTTGTCTACCGAACCGTCGGCAGCCAGGATGCCGCAATGACCGTGGTCGGTGTACTCATCGACGCAGAGGTCGGCCATCAGTACTAGATCGTCGCCCAGGTCTTCCCGTAGTGTCCGCAGTGCTACCTGCACAATGCCTTCAGGGTTCCAGGCTTCCGAACCTTCGGCGTCTTTGCGGTCCGGCACTCCGAACAGGATCACCGCCGGTACGCCCAAGGCACGCAACCGTCGCACCTCCTGGCGTAGCGAGGCGACCGTGTGTTGGACAACGCCAGGCAGCGACGGCACCGGCTGAGGCTCAGCGATTCCCTGACGCACAAACAGCGGGGCTACCAAATCGTCGGGACTTAACACGGTCTCGGCTACGAGACGACGCAGAGCAGCGGTTCGACGCAACCTACGGGGTCGCTGCTGAGGAAACGCCACGTCGCAGGAGTCTACGAAGAGAGCTAGTCGACGTGGGCCGCGAGAGCAAGCATGAGACCCTCGACGGTGTGCTCAGTAGCTTCGACATGCACGGGCAGGCCTTGCCGGCGGGCGGCAGCAGCCGTGACCGGTCCAATGGCCGCCACTGTTGGTGGTAGTGGCAACGCCTCGGGCTGATTGCAGAAGGAATCCACCACCGAAGGAGACGTGAAAATAACCGTGTCGCAGTCCGCGGCTACGGCGCGCTCGGCGGCTGTCAGGGTCCTGGGTACAGCCCGGTAGGCGTCTACTACGTCCACGCTCCAGCCCTTAGCTCGCAGGCCCCGGGGTAACACGTCGCGGGCCACAGCGGCGCGCACTAGCAGAACCCGACCCGAATCGCCGTCACTGAACGGCTGGCTGGGTCGAGGGAAGACCTCCAAGAGTCCTTCGGCTACGTAGCGGTCGGGAAGTAGTGTGACTACGGTGCCCGCCTCAGCAATTGCCGCGGCCGTGGCCGGCCCAATGGCCGCTACACGCAGACTTGGCGGCCAGATGCTGGGGCCAGAGCTGCCGGTGCTGGAGTTCTTGGAACTCAAGGCTTCAACAATGCGATTAGCACCGTTGGCGGAGGTGACTACTAGCCAGTTGTAGCTGGCCAGACGCTGGATGGCGGCAGCCAGAGCGGCACCTCCGTCTTCTGGGGGCAGCAACTCGATGAGTGGCGCAAGCACTGGCTCCGCCCCAGTGGCGCGCACCGCAACCGCGCTGGCTAGGCCTTGCTCGGCCGGTCGCACCACCAGAATTCGCCTCCCCGCCAGAGGCGGTCGGTTAGCCATCCGGCAGCTCGCCTGACTTCAGCAGGACCTTTAGCAGTTTGGCGCCCGCCCGCGCAGGGTCGCGATCAGAAACCGTGGCGCGGCGCAACAGCTCACCCTTCGCAGGCTCCAGCATCCCCTGCAGTTGAATCTGCTCGCCGGCGGGGCTGGCGTGCGCTGCCGCGGGCGTCATGCAGTCGCCGCCTAGGGCAGCCAGAAAGGCCCGCTCGGCGTCTACACACCGCCGCGTGAGGGAATCTTCGATCTTGGCTAAGAGTTCTCGCACCTGGTGGTCGTTGGAGCGGCACTCCACCGCTAGGGCACCCTGGCCGGCCTGTGGCACCATGACCTCCACCTCTAAGGGCTCTAATACGCCGGGTCGGCGCCCGAGACGCTCGAGAGCTGCCAAGGCCATCACCACCGCGTCAAAAGCTGTTGACTTGGCCAGGCGGGTGTCGATATTGCCGCGCAAGTCGACAAATCGCAGGTCAGGGCGCCGTTCGGCCAGTTGCACCCGCCGTCGGGCCGACCCTGTGGCGACCCTGCCGGCCGACGGCAAATCAGCTAGTCGACAGCCGACAAGGGCGTCGCGAGCCTCGCTGCGCCGGGGCACCGCAGCAATACACAGGCCAGCCGGAGTAACCGAGGGCAGATCCTTCGCCGAGTGCACCGCCGCGTCGGCCCGCCCGTCAAGCACCGCTGCCTGCAAGGCACCCACGAAGACACCCCTACCGCCAATATCGGCCAGGGAGGCCTCAGCGAGGTGGTCTCCCTCGGTGTGGATCGGCACGGTCTCGGTGACTAGCTGCGGGTGGGCCTCGCAGAGCAGGCGGCTCACAGCGCCGGCCTGCCAAAGGGCCAGCGGGCTAGAGCGGGTGGCTAGCCGTAGTCTCTGCGGTGCCCTCGAACCTCTCGTCCCCCCGAGGCGAGCCTCAGATGTCAAAGAGCTGGCGGAGCGCACCGGCCAGTTGCTCGCTTCCGCCATCGGGGGCGGCTTCTTTCAAGCGCACGGTTGGCTCGTGCAGGACCTTGTTGACGATCCCATGCACTAGGGCCTCGACCGTCCGGCGCTGCTCGGCGTCCAGCGAGGTGAGTCGGGCGTTGAACCGTTCGAACTCGGCCTGGGAGATATCGCAGATTCGGCGGCGGAACTCGCTAATGAGCGGCGTTACGTCGCGGCCGGCAAGCGTCTCGTCGTAGCGTTCAGCCTCGGCGTAGACGATTCCCCAGGCCTTGCGGGTTTCGGCTTCACTGTGATCACCGTGGGTTGCAGCGAACGACCGCACATCGGACATGTCACACAACTTCAGACCGGCAATGGCAGCGGCTGACGGATCCACGTCTCGAGGAACCGCAATGTCCACGATCAACAGCTCTCGCCCACCCCGCTCGGCCATCAGCTTGTCTAGTTCGTCAAAGTCCATCACTAGCGACGTAGCGGCCGTCGAGGTCAACAGCACATCGGCCTGCACTAGCTCTGCTGCTAACTCGTCGAGGTGGACAGCGCGGGCTCCCAATATGAGCGCCAACTGCTGTGCCCGCTGCCAGGACCTGCTGGCCAAAACAAGTTCGGCGCCGCGTACCGAGGTTATGGCCCGGGCCATGCCGCCACCCATCTCGCCCGCACCCAGCACGGCGATGCGCCGGCCGGTGAGCGAACCCAGATGATCCGACGCCAGGGCCACAGCTGCCTCGGAAACCGAGGTCAAAAGCCGCCCAAGTTGGGTCTCGGAACGCACCCTTCGCCCAACCCCGAGAGCCTGGCGGAACAACGGATTCAAGTTGCAACCTGCAGTGCCGGCCGCTTCGGCGGTTTGCCAGGCCCGCTTCACCTGACCTTGAATCTCCGTCTCGCCCAGCACCACCGAGTCCAGCCCGCTCACCACGGCGTAGAGGTGACCTACAGCGTCGGCGCCGTACAGCGAATAGACCGAGTCGCCAATATCCGAAGCCGCTAGCGAGGCCTCAGCGGCAAGGTGGTCGTAGATCTGTTCATACGCCGAGTGGAACTTCTCCGCCCAGGCGTAAACCTCCAGCCGGTTGCAGGTAGACAGCACCACCGTCTCAGTTACGTTCGGCAACTCCGCCAGCCCAGCGAGCGCCTTGGGAAGGTTGGCGTGCGGCGTCCCTACCCGCTCAAGCAGCTCCAGCGGGGCCGTGCGGTGATTCAGACCTATAGCTAGGACAGACATCCGGTCAATCTAGCAACCCGCGCCGGAGACCCTCCCCGTCGACGGTGGCTTCAGCTGGCCGGCGAGTTCGTCGGAAACATGTCGGCGCTGATAGAAACTCAGAACCTGCAACTCCACCGCTAGGTCCACGTTGCGCACGCTGACACCGGCGGCGGTGTTTACGACGACCGGCGCGAAGTTGAGAATCGAACCGATACCGGCTTTGACCATGCGATCGGTTACGTCCTGTGCAGCAGCTGCGGGGGTGGCCACTATCCCAATAGCGATACGGCTCTCGGCCACGATCTCTTCTAGTTCGTCCAGATGCCGCACCTTCGCCCCAGCTATCAGCTGTCCGACCTTGCCCGGGTCGGTGTCCACGAGCGCGCGCACGGTGAACCCACGTTCCTGGAACCCGCCGTAGTTAGCCAGCGCCGAGCCGAGATTACCCAGCCCGGCGAGGAGAACGGGCCAGTCGTGAGTCAACCCCAGCTCGCTGCTGACTTCGTGGAGCAGGTGCTCGACGTTGTAACCCACCCCGCGGATGCCAAAGGAACCCAGATACGAAAGATCCTTGCGTACCTTGGCGGCGTTCACCCCCGCGAGAGTTGCCAAGCAGGTAGAGGATACCGTGGCGGTCCTTGTGGACAAGAGTTCCAGCAACACGCGCCGGTAGATGGGCAGGCGAGCTACGGCGGCAGGTGGGATGGAGCTATAACCGTCGGCTGGCCGACTGCCCTTGCTCATGCAGTGAGGCTAATGAGGCTTCACTAATTCACAAAGTCTGATTATGCCCGTTTAGGTCTTTAGCCCCTAACGGCTGCGGCTTTTCAGCGCGCCAGGACAAAAATCTGCAGAACTCCGGCTACCAGCACCGCCACGAGCAGCACGGCGATCACAATGCTCGTACCGCGCCTCATGGATTGCCTCCGCTTCGGCCGCCCAACTGAACGCTCACAGAACCGGCGACTCGGCCGGCTGTGCTGCCAGGACGGGCGGTGTCATCCCCGACTCGGGCTAAGGTCACTGCCGCTCCGGGTTGGAGCCCGAGTTCGCCAGAGCAGCTGCGGCGATCCTGCGCTAGAGAGACCAGCCCGTAGGAGTCCACCACCACCCCCACTTCGCCGGCACCGATGGCGGCGTAGCTCACCGCTCGCCTCACCGTTCGCTGCTCGTCGGCGGTCAGCAGCAACAGCGGATCACCCAGTTCTGCCAGATCTGTCGGATCCACGTTTAACTGCACGTTCCCGTAGTGGTCCACCCACAGCACCTCCGCCTCGATCCTGTCGGGATGCACCGTAGCCGTGGCGACTATACCCGGCACCAGCCCTGAGATATCGGCGTCCGGACCCAACTCAGCAAGCGGCACCCCCAAAGCTATGTGGGCGGCCGCAGGCCCGAAGATGTCACGTCCGTCGAACGTGCGGGCGTCGCTGGACAAGCGGTAGCGCTCGTTGCACAACTCCACGGCACGCGTGGCACCACCCACGAGCCCGACCGCCGGCGCTAGCAAGCCGTTGTCGGGGCCAACCAGGACTGAAGTTCCGTCGCCAACCTCCACGGCTATTGGTCGGCGGTTAGTGCCGACCGTGGGATCGACCACCGCCAGCACGACGCCTGGATTCAGGTACTGCGCCGCTCGGGCCAGAGTCAGGCCGCCGCCACGTATGTCGTAGCGGTCAACCTGATGGGTGATGTCTACGATCTGAACAGCGGGAGCGATCGACCAGATGACCGACTTGACGAGGCCGACGAACTCGTCGGATAGCCCGTAGTCGGAGAGGAACGAGATTGTGTGGTAGCGCAAAGACTCATACTGCTCTGGTGTAGCGCTCCGCTAGCAAGGCATCCACATCGAACTCGTCAATTCGGTAAGACTTGCCGAACCGCACGGCGGGAAGCTCGCCGGCTTTGATGAGGCGATACACGGTCATCGTCGAGACGCGCATCAACTCCGCCACTTCCGCCACGGTCATGAACCGCGGCCTCTGTTGTAACTTGTCCATGTTTCCCCCTACTCCGCGGCGAACACAGTAGACAGGCACATCTTGGGGAACAAATTAGGCTTCCCCCAGTTCCCGCGAACGCCGGGTTGCGGCGGCTACGGCTGCCGCGAAGGTCTCTCGAATGCCCGACTGCTCCAAGACGGCGATGCCAACTGCTGTAGTACCGCCCGGTGAGGTGACATCGGCGCGCAACGCCGCCGGCGGGCGGTCAGCGCTCACAAGCAACTGGCCCGCGCCCCTTATGGTGTGGTTCACTAGCTCTTTGGCCACTTCTGGAGCAAGGCCCTCGGCCACGCCGGCAGCGATGAGAGCCTCGGCCATTAGGAATACGTAAGCCGGCCCCGAGCCTGAGAGCCCTGTCACGGCGTCGAGCTGCTGTTCGGAGGCAACCTCTACCGCGCCGAGGGTGCTGAGTAAGCCCACTGCCCAACGCACGTCAGCTTCGCTGGCAGAAGCTCCCGGAGCCACCGCGGCGGCACCGGCTCCTACAAGTGCAGGTGTGTTGGGCATCGCCCGGACCACCCGTGTCCCTGTACCTAGCCAGTCCTCCAGGGAGGCGGTGCGCACGCCAGCAGCGATCGACAGCGCTCTGGGCACACCCAGGTCGCGAAGAGAGGTAGCGGCTGTCTCGGCATCGTTGGGTTTGACCGCCAGGACGGCGTCTATCCCGGCCCAAGGCATGTGGCTTACCGGTGTCCGCGGGTAGCGGTCAACCAACTCGGCGCGGCGCCCGGCGGCTGTCTCCACCACCGCTAGTTCTTCTGGCTCTGCCCAGCCTTTGGCTATAAGCCCGCCAAGTAGTGCCTCGGCCATCTTGCCGCCGCCAATGAACTGCAGCCGGATGCCCACGTCTGCACCCTAGCCCGACCTGGGGATCTCTCCAGCTCCAAGAGGGGTGTCGGACAAGCCGCTTCCCCGAAAGAGCCGGCCCGACACCCCTTTGGTGGTGGCAAATCGAAATATAATGAAATATATTCTAAGTGTCAATAGGTTTTCTGGCGTAGCCGATGCGCATCGCTGGGCGGAAGTGCCGCTCGGTTGCCTCGTAGAGGGTGCCCAGGATGCGGTCGAGTTCGTCATCAGCAACTTCGCTGGCGCCTATTTCGGTCACCAGAAACACGGCATCCTCAGCTCCGATGGCGAAACGGGCGCCGCGCAGCTTGAGATTCTGGCGTAGGCAGTACTCGTAGAGCCGGGTGTGATTCTCCGCTGGTGCCGGCACGAAGTAGGTCTCGAAGTAAAGCGAACGCTGCTGCAGCGTCAACCAGACAGAGAAGACAGACTTCTCCTCGCCCAGTAGGCGAATGTACCAGCGCCGCAGTGGCGGCTCGCCACGCTCCACCGAAGCCACGCAGTCTTCGGCTGCCAGCTGGCGGGCGGCCCAGTCGTCGATTAGCTGTTCGATGGCGTCTAACTCCGCAGAGGTCGCCGGCCAGTACGCCATCAGGCCAGGCACTCCACCAACTGGCCTTGCCGTAGCCGTAGGTAGCGATCCGAGAGCAACTGAGCAGTGGCATCCCACGAGTAGCCCCGAGCCATGGCCACCGCCTCCAGCGCCATCGTGGCGGCCGTCAGGGGATCCTCCAGGATCTGCTCTACCCGTCGTGCCCAGGACAGCGGATTGCGGTCAGCCACCAGGTAGCCCGTGCGACCGTGATCCACTAGCTTCTTCAAACCCCCTACCGCGGAGGCCACAACCGGCGCCCCGCAAGCAGCCGCCTCTAATGCCACCAGCCCGAACGTCTCGCTTCGGCTCGGCACTAGCACAACGTCGGCGGCTCTGTAGTAGGTAGCGAGACGGTGATGGGGCTGAGGAGCCACGAAATGCACTCGCCTGGCGAGACCAGCCGAGATCACCATTTGGCGGATTCGAGCCAGTTCGGCGCGGCCCTGTCGGCCGCTCGGACCGCCGACCACCAGCAATCGGGCACGCCGCAGGTGGCCTTTGAGATTTGCCAACGTCTGGACCGCCAGATCCAGCCCCTTTAGCGGCTGCACTCGCCCCACAAACAGCAGCACAGGCTCGTCGCCGAGACCTAAAGCCTCACGGGCGCCCTCGGGGTCCCCGGGCGAGAAGAGCGCGTGCTCCACACCGGGCGCCACGATCTCAACCCGGTCGGCCGGCGCGCCATATAGCCCCACCAGATGATCCAGTTCCGCCGGTCCCGCCGCACAGATGACATCCGAGCAATCCACCACCTCTTGCTCGGCGCGGCCTCTCTGGGGCGACTCCGCCTCACCGAGGCCCTGTTTAACCCGGGCGAGGGTGTGAAAAGTAGTCACAAGCGGCAGACCCAAAGCGTGCTTAATGCGGTGACCGGCAACGCCCGAGAGCCAGTAGTGCGAATGGATGGCATCTACGCCGCCGATACGGCCGATGTCGGCCAGAACGCCGGCAGCAAAAGCGTCGAGCGTTCCGGTCAGTTCCTCCTTCGGCAAGTCTGGCTGCCCGGCAGGGATGTGCACTACACGCACGCCGGGCTCTACCCACAGTTGGCGCGGCAGATCGTGGCGGAAACGCCTCACGTACACCGAGCACTCCAGCCGCCGATGAGCCAGCGCGGCGGAGAGTTCCCGCACGTAGACGTTCATGCCCCCGCTGTCACCCGAGCCGGGCTGTACTAGCGGGGAAGTGTGCATCGAGATGACCGCCACCCTGGCGATAGGACCGGCGCCGCCTGAGACCGGTGGAAGGGCAGCGATCTCATCGCTGGCGACGACCGGAGCGTCTAGCTCGGCTGGCTCCCCGTTGTGCCAGATCCGACAAGCACGCAGTTGTTCGGCGAACGCCGGACCGAAGCGAACCGCAGCCGCGTTGAGCACTTCGGCCACGGTGGCACCAGCGACCTCGACACTGCCGCAGCCGGCGGCTTGGCGCACGCCGGCGAAGAGGCGCAGGGTGGGCACAACATGATCGTAGAAGTGAGTGCCGCCAGTAGCACAGTCCGCAGTTGGTTAGCACCCCGGTAGCGTCGCCGCTCGTGACCCGACTCCTGTTGTTGAGACACGCCGAAAGCGAATGGAATGCCCAAGGTCGCTGGCAGGGCCAGTCGGACACGCCGCTCACCGAGCGCGGCAGACGCCACGCAAGCGAAGCCGGGCCGCAGTTGGCCAGCTTTGAGATGCTGGTGTGCTCCGACCTCAGCCGCGCTCGACAGTCGGCCGAGATCATCGCCGAAGGTGCCGGAATTGACGTGACCTATGTGGATCGGCGGCTACGCGAGCGCTATGCGGGGCCCTGGCAGGGGCTGAACAGGGAAGATATCGAACGAGGCTGGCCGGATTATCTCGCCAACGGCAAACGGCCGAAGGGCTATGAGACCGACCAAGAACTCTTAGTGCGGGTGGACAGTGCGCTGGCGGGAACCGCCGAACTCGCAGAGCGCCGGGGGGTGTCTGAAGTGCTAGTGATCACCCACGGTGGGGTGATTCATGCCCTGACCTTGCGGGCGGGACTAACACCGGTCAGAATGCCGAACCTCTCTGGGCGCTGGGTGACGGTCTCAGACGCAACTGTGGATGTCGGCGGGCCGGTCAGCGTGGGCAACGCCGAGCAGCACAGCTCCGAAGCCGTGGAGGCTGCCAGCGAAGCGCAGGCCGTCAAACAGGAATAGGGCTGGGTAGCTGCGATAATCGAACCGCCCCCGTAGCCAAGCCTGGCAAGGCAGCGGACTTTTAATCCGAAGACCGTGGGTTCGAATCCCACCGGGGGCACCCTGGGTTACCCGCTTGGGTGCGTCAGGTGCCAAGTGGGGCGCCGTAATCTGGCAACGTGGCACGTTTGCGAACAGGGGGGAATCGAGCAGGGGGAAATATCGCCCTACTCGGGGCCGCGCTGGTGGTTATTGCAGTGCTGGCCGGCTCCTGCACGATCAGCTCGGAGTCATCCGACGCCATTTCGCTGACTGGCCAAGCGAGACCCTCCAGCGTGACGACAACGGAAACCAGCAGCAGCGCAAACGTTCCCTCGACCGAGGATCCTCTAGCAGGCGAGCCCGCAGGCGCAGCACCGCAGCAACTCCCCCCTGGGAATGGCGCTAGCGGCACGGGTGCCACATCCACGAAGACCAGCGAACCGACAGCAAAACCGTCGGGCGAAAATTCAGGCGAGGAGCCACCGGCACCGGCGCCTACCGAAGCCGAGCCCGACTCTGGCGCTAGTGCGGACCCCGCCCCGGGTACCGAATCGTCTAGTGCAACTAGCCACACCGCGGCCGACGGCGAGACAGCCTTCGACGAGCGTTCAAAGGTCTCAACAGTGGGTATCGGATCGGTCTACTTCGGGATGTCCCCAGGGGAGGCCGCCGAACGAGTCGACTGACTGGGCGGGCATACCCCAAGGCGGCGCGGACTGCTACACGGTCACGCCGATCAACGGCCCGCCCGGGGTGACTCTGTGGGTGTACCACGGCACCGTCGAACGCGTCGACGTCGACACGCCCTTGCTACGCACGCAGTCTGGGCTGGGGGTGGGTACGCATCTGGGCGAACTCCGCTCCAGTCTCGGCGACAAGCTGGAAATTGAAGAGCACCCTTACTTAGCCGGCTGGACCCTGGCCACGTTCGTCCCCACCGACCCGAACGATGCGGCGTTCCGGATCGCTTTCGACGTTTCCGGTGGGGAGGTAATCCGGTTCCGGGCCGGACGCACCGAGATCGTAAGCCTGGAGACCTGTGCGTAGAACGCTGCACAGCCAGCTTAAGGGCGACCGTATCAGCCTGAGTTTTCCAGCTCAGCCGGCGGCGGTCTCACTCGCCCGAGCTGCGGCGATTGGGCTGCTGGTGCACCGACCCGGCGGCGACTCAGCCGGCGGGCGCCTAGCGGCGGCGGCAGCAGACTTGGTCGGTGTCGGCCTTGCCCTTGCTCGCCCTCAGGACCGGCTCCTCATCTACTTTGATGTCTCTGTGGAATCTGTCACCGTCGGTGTGCAACTGCGGCGCCGGGGGCGCTGGCAAGTCGTGCAGAGCCGCTCGGTGGCCTTGGATCAACCTGGCGGCGGCGGGCGGCGGTTCTCAGCGCCCGGTTGAGCCGAACCCCCCGTTGCCCCGCTCCGAAGACGGCAACTGCTCGACCTCGACCAACACGGCCGTCGCAACCGGTTGGATCACCAGTTGAGCGATCCGCTCACCCCTACGAACGCTAAACGACTCGGTGGGGTCGGTGTTGACAACTAACAAGCAAACAGGGGGAAGCCCCTTTCGGCATCTACAACATGGGGCGGTTCAGTGGGACGTGTCGGCGGATGGGCTTGGGGTGCCAATGAGCATCGCGGCGAGTGTTTTTGTGTTGACGTGTTGTACGGCGATGTGGCTTGTGCGGCGTAGCAGTGTGCGTGTTTGTTCGACGAGGTTGCTGTTGCTGTTGGGGTTGTGTTGTTGGGCTAGGGCTAGGGCTGCTATAGCGGTCGGGGCTGCGAGGCGTGTGCCTGAGTAGGTTGCTAGCTCGAACCATTTTCTGTTTCCGGTGTTGTGGAGTACGAGTTTGTAGATGTCTTGGGCGTCGAGGTCAGCTGTCGTTTCGGCGGCGGCTTCGGCGAGGGTTACCCTCCAGTACGCTCTCGCGAGGGGCGCGTCTAGGCGGTAGTTGGCTTTGCGGTGCCATATCCCGCCGGCGCGGCGGAGCACGTCACGTATCCCGCCGTCGATGCGTTTGACTTGGGTTTTGTCGTTGCAGGCTGTTCGTGCGGGTGTTTGTAGGTCTTCTTGGCGGAATTTTCTAGCTGTGTCGGCGCGGCTTAGCAGCCAGGTGCCTTCTGCGACGGTGCGGTTTCGGATTTGTTGCAGTGTGATGATGTGCCAGTAGCGCCAGTCTGAGGCTTGGGTTCGGCTGAGCCCGGTGTTGGTCAGGGCGGCGTGGATGGCTTTGTCGGTTGACCATTGCGGCCAGTCGAGTTCTGCTTCGCTGACTGGGTGTTCTAACCGGGGGGCCGTGCTGGCTGCTTGGTTGATGGTTTCGACTGTGGTTGTGGTGTTGGGCGAGGTTGCGATGCTGTTTACGATCCCGTTGATGGTTTCGGTTGCGGTGCCGTGCAGCGCGGTGAGGAGTTGCTGTTGGGCTTCGATGCGTTCCGTTGGGTGGTTGGGGTTGAATTTGTGGTCGGTGAGGTCGTGCTGCCATTGCGCTATCGCCTGGCAGGTTTGTTCGACGGTTGGGCTTTTAGTCATCGGTTTCGTCGTCGGGGGTGGGGTTGTGGGCGGCGAGGGGGAACCAGACTGCGGCGGCGGCTAGTGGGTCCCAGTTGGGGTTTGTTTCGCCGTCGTCGTCACACCAGAGTTCGATGTCGTCGTCTTCGAGTATGCGGGCGATGATTGTCGCGCATTTCGAGTTTTGCGCTGTCCGTCTCCCGGTGACGGGGTCGGTGTGGAGTTCGCATTCGCTGAGTTGGGGCAGCAAGGCTAGAGCTGTCGCCCAGCAGGCGAGTTTCGCCGCGTCGCCGGCGGCGAGGATTGTGTCTATGCGGTCTTGGCGGGCGGAGATGACACATTGGATGTCGTCTGAGTTGGGTTCCCAGCGGATCGTGATTTTGTGTTCGGGTGTTGGGTTGTCTAGTGGGCGGAACACGAGCGGGTCGTAGGCTTCGGTGACTTGGCGCAGCGGCGCTGCGCGGGCGAGCCAACGGCCGGCGGGGATGGTGATGGGGTTGCCGTTAGCCCAGGCGGTCCCGGCGGGGTCGAGGGAGCAGGTGTTGATGGTGATAACGCCTGGGTGCAGCCAGATTTCGCCGGGTGCGTCGTCGGGTTGGCCTCGGATGAGGGTTTGTGTATCGCCGGGGGGTGTGGTGTGCAGTTGGGTGGTCATGGTTTGGGCGCAGATCAGTTCGACTGCGTAGGCGGCGTCGCCGGTTGTTAATAAGTCGTTTAGGCCGGGCGCGGCGCTGAGGGAGTGTTTTACGACCCATAGGACGCCTGACATGTCCGCCGGGTTCGGCTCTATGGTGCATGTGTAGCGAGCTTCGGGCCAGTCGCAGCTTTGGTCTGCTATGTCGTCGGTGTCGTCAATCATCGGCAGCGACGACAGCAGGGCTTCAGCTTCGATTTCGTGCTGCTCGCGGGCTGCTGTGACAGTCATTGGACTGCTCGGTGCACCATTTCGGCTTTCACGAGCCCACGGTCGAGTGGTGGGACGTGTTCACCGTCGGCGAGGTCGACGGTTACCTTGCCGGTGTTCGCGCCGGTGTTGATGCGTATTTCGGTGCTTGTTTGCTCTGGGGCGTCGTGGGGGACAAGCCCCTGGCTCGCCGGGGTGATGGGGAGGTATCTGGGTGGTATCTGGCGTTCGTTGGTTTGGTCTGTGCCGGAGGGGACGAGAAGGCGTAGTCCTTTAGCGGTTGGTCGGTTGCTGTTAGGCCGGGTTGCGGCCCAGGTGATGTGGTATCGGCCGGGGATGTCCGGGTCGGGTCGGCATGAGGTTGAGATGCCTGAGCTGTTGCCCGCTGGTGGCGCTCCCGTTTTCTGGCCGCCGTGTTCGCCGTCGGTGGTGTTACCTGGTCCTGCTCGGCCTGGTGTTTTTACAGGTTTGTCGTTGTTGGACGCTCCGCTGAGGTCTCCGTCTGTGTTCCCTTCGCCGGCTCCGCCGGCGGTTTCTGTGCCCGGGGCTTGTTTGGGTTTGCGTTTCGGTAGCGGCGCGTTGCCTGTGAGTTTTAGTCGCAGTTCGGGTAGGACGGTGTCTTCGCCTTCGCGGCTGATCGGATCGGCGTTTGCGGCTAGCAGGTCCCGCAGAGCGGTCATGAAGACTTTTAGTTGCTTGCTTTTCGGTTTGTCGAGTTCGCTGCGGGCGATTTTGGAGTGGGACGCTCCTTCGGCTTCTCGGACTAGCGAGCCAAAAGGGTGATCTGAGGACAGGTCTACTACCGCGTCGAAGGGTTTCTGCTCGCCGAAATGGCGTGGTTGTAAGAACTCGTCTGGGTTGTCTTCGATCCACATGCCGTCGCGGAACACTGACACTCTGTTGCGTTTGCTTTCGTCCCGGTTGAGGCGTGGTCGCAGCCAGATCCGCACGCCGGGGCCGCAGGTAGCGCGGATTTGAGGTTCCGGTAGTTGAATACCTTCGGTGAGGGTTTTGTGTGACCTTTCGGCGCGTTTGGCCCGGCGGGTGCTGTTAGCCCAGGTTACAGCTCTGTGAAGGCTGTTGGCTGTGAGGGCGCGTTGGTCTTTGTCGCTGTGCGTGGCCGGTTCCCGGTCGTCGTGAAAGGTGAGCTGCAGCGAACCGTCGAATACAGCGACCATGAAGTCATGCGCCGCGGCGGCCAGGATTTGTTCGCTGAGCGGCTGTGAGGTTGAGTCGTTGATCGGCCGGTAGCCGACTATTACTATTGCTGAGCCGTGCTGGCCGGCGGGCAGCCACGGGTCGAACAGGCGAGGGATTTTTGTGCCGCCTCGCTCGTCGTCGAAGAGCTGGTTTTGGGAAAGGTTGGTGGAGTTGCGTATGAATCCGTCAGGGTGATGTTGGGTCGTTTGTTCGCCGGTTTTGTGTTGGTGGGTAGCGAGAACGGCGTGCCCACCAAAAGTTTCTACGAGCCCCCCCCCCCCGTCGGCGGCCGGCATACAGCACATAGCGCAGGTCTGAGGGTGCGAACGCGGTGTGGTGACCGTGGCCTACTGACCCGCGACCGCCCGAGCGTTTCTGGGACCGGCCGGAGCTGTAGAGCGCTTTGAGGGATTCGCTGTCGATTCCGTTGCCGTGGTCGACGCAAACGAGACAGTCCACATTGGAGCGGTTCAAAGTGCCGGAGATACGGCGGATTGCGTGTTGGCCGATAGCCGGTTCATCGGCGGCTAGCAGGCTCGCAGCCGCGAGGAACGCTTTGCGGTATTCATCGATGTGGGGGATGCGACCCATCGGCAGCGAGCACGCCCGGAAGGTCACAGAGCACTCCCCCACTGGTGCCTCGTCGAGCGCGTTCTGTAACAGCTCTCGGACCACCCGATCGTCGTCAATGTTGTCCCGGTTGGCACCAAGAGACGCGAAACCTTGTATCGGCCCGTCGTCGTTGCGGAAAATTAGCTGTGTGTCTCTGGTGGGGCGCATTAGTCAGTGCATGCGCACGGAAGCGCTTGTGAGCGTCCGTGCCGCCGCGCGGTTGGGTTGTCGGCGATTTCACTATACGTCGGCGCTCGGAGAGAGAGAAATCGGAACCGGTCGACGTCGCCGGAAGTGCTAGCTCGCCCGTAGCGGCGTTCTATGTCAGCCCACCAGCGGATGGACCCGGGCCGGGTTGGGTCGGTGTTATTGAGAGCGGTCTCTTCGGCTGCGAGCCGGCGTAATGCTGGCTCTCCTTTTAAGGGGCAATAAACGCAGTTGCCCCAACGGCCGTCTATTCCCAAGTCGTAGGGTTGCTGCTGCCAGAAAGCGTCGACTTGAGCTTTAGTGATCTCGGCGTCGTAAAGGGGGCAAGAGATCCGTTCGCCAGCAGGGTGAGAGTTGTGACGGCATCGCGAGCTAGTAGCCCCGTCAGCAAGCATCGCCCTGAAGGTAGCTGTGGTTACTCTGCTAGCTTCGTCGGCACGCAGGCCCAGCAACGTCAGGTAGCGGAACGGCGGCCCATGCCGGCCAGCCAGGTCCACACCCTCGCGCAGTTCGCTAAAGCGGCGCAGTTCGACTTGTGTGAAATCGGCCCAGCGCTGCTGCGGCCGCGCCCAAGGTTGACTATAGGCGTAGGACAAGATCGTTTCGTATTCGGTTTCGGTCATCGTTTTGCCGCTATACCGTCCGGAGACTTGTTGAGCGGAGGTTTGTGGCGCTGGATGGTGGTGGCCGAGGTGGCGAGGTCCGGGACCGCCGGCGAACCATTCAGCTAGCAAAGCAATACCAGGTTGGATTTTCAGCGCTTGAGTGCAAAAGCGCAATGACCGGTTAGGCAGCATCGCCCGCAGCGACGCTAATGCCTCGAACGCGGAGCCATCGCATCGGTAACCGGGCTTGTCCGCAGTATCAGAGGGATGCGCCGGCCTACGGCGCACCAGCCGGTAACCAGGCCGGCGGGCCCAACCATTGCGAGTTGCCGTCTCATAGGAGCAAAACTCATACCACAAGCACGGCACACCGCTTAGTGCCTCGACTTCGTCACACACCCGGGCCGCGAAAACGTATGTCTCGGGATGTTCAGCAGTCGTGTTAGCGAATAGAACCACGTCACCACGTTCGGCATGTAACGCACCGCCGCGGGCAAGGGACAGTGCAAGCGCTGCGCTGGAACGACCGCCTGAGAATTTCACCACATGCGGCAAATCGGCGTCCTCGGGAGCTGTGTAGCGTGGCGCTAAGCACAGCCCGGTCGAGGGATCTGGCCGTGTGCCGGCAGGCGTGCCGGTTCGGGTGCTCAGTGGTTTAGTGGTCAGCGCTACCGTTTGGCGAGGCCACTCCCCCACCGGCGGCCCGCTCGAAGGCTCTGCGCGGTGTGTTCCGGCAACGCCGGGATCGACAACAGCGTTCATGAGCCGCGGCTGTGGCCGAGCCGGGGATAGCGGTCGTCCTCTAGGTCGAGTTGTCTCAGAGCTTCGTCACGTTCGTCGTCTAATATCGTCACTAGAGCTTATGTTGGCTGGTCGGGGTGGTCGCTGTTGTGCCAAACGGCTGCGATTCTGTGCTCACGTTAGTCGTCAGACAGTAGGGTGATAATACTCATCGGTAAGCCCCCGTTTTCTTTCGTGTCGCGGCAGTCATCCCGGCGAGAAAAATTGATCGGCGGTCTGACTGGACGCTCCCCCGCGCCGAACCTGACAGGCCGGCTGCGAGTTGTGTTCGATTGTCGAGCGGTCCGGTTAGAGGCCTAGAAGGTCGCGATGTGTACGTGCGTTGTAGCCGAGATAGTTTAGGGCTTCACGGCGTTCGTCTTCGGCAAGAACGTTGAGCGGCCTAGCGTCGCGTGCCATTGGTCTACGGCGTTAGCAATCTGCTCTGCCCGGTCTGGTTTGCTGCGCGTGTGGACATAGGTGCTCTTTCTCGCAAACGGGTGTTTGGTGTGAGTTTAGGATCTGCCGTATACCGGCGTGTTGTTTGACGGCTTGCCCACAAGCGCTGGGCGCCTCACAAGTGAACGAACCCGACTCCGGTTTACCAGCGGCTGCCTGTTGGCTCGTCGCGGAAAGCTAGCTGTAATAGTTCGTTGATGAACCGTCAACGGTCAAGTCTGAGGTGTTGCATGTCGCCGTCAATCTGCGCGAATACATCTGTCGGCACAACGAAGGAGCACACGTCTTGCCGGGAGGTATTGGGGTGTTCGCCCCCACGAGCACTAGCCGATGCTGGCTCTACGTTCGAATGTGACTGGTCGGCGCCGAGCGTTGATCGTGACGGTGTGACCGTTAGTTGGGGGTCGAGGCAATATGGACACGAGGTTTGCTGGCGTGCCGGTAGTGACTGCAGGTCTCAGCGCCCGGTTGAGCCGAAGCCCCCGTTGCCCCGCTCCGAAGACGGCAACTGCTCGACCTCGACCAACACGGCCGTCGCAACCGGTTGGATCACCAGTTGAGCGATCCGCTCACCCTTACGAACGCTAAACGACTCGGTGGGGTCGGTGTTGACCAGCAGCACTTTCAACTCACCCCGGTAGCCGCTGTCGATGAGTCCCGGAGTGTTGAGACAGGTCACGCCGTGATCCCGCGCCAGCCCGCTGCGCGGCTGCACGAAGCCCGCAAACCCCTCGGGTATGGCCACTGCCAGGCCCGTAGGTATCAGCGCCCGACCACCGCCAGCGCACAGCTCGGCCCCAGCCGCGGCGTGCAGATCCAGCCCAGCGTCGCCAGGGCGGGCGTAGGCAGGGAGCGGTAGATCGCTGTCCAGCCGCAACAACTGAACCGTGATGGCCACGTCGTGGTGTTGCTGCGGTGGGGCAGTCCGCAAAGGTATCGGAGCATCCGCCACAGCCACGCTTCAGAACCCTAAATCCTGCAGCCACTGGAACTGAGCCAACACCACGTTTAGGCAGTGATTCAGAGGATTTCCAGAGTCATTCCCCCGAGTTGAGGGTCTTTTCCCCAATTGATCCACATGGCTGTCACATGAGGCTCCCCGGAGAGTTCGCAGCCCGCACCACGCTAGCGGGCGGTGGCGCTCGCTAGCATCCGGCAAGTGCTCGTTTGGATCGACTTAGAGATGACTGGCCTTGAAGTGGCCCGAGACCACGTGCTGGAGATCGCCACCATCATCACCGACGACGACCTGAACCCGCTGGGCGACGGCCTCCAGCTGGTTGTTCATCAGCCTCCGGAGATTCTGGGTCTAATGGACGAGGTCGTCAGCAAGATGCACCGCGAAAGCGGGCTGACCGACGAGGTGCGACAGTCGACGCTGAGCCTGGAGCAAGCCCAGCAACAGACCCTGGACTTCATCCACCGGCACGTCAGTGAGCCAGGCAAGATACCGATCTGCGGGAACACCATCGGCATGGACCGACGGTTCTTGGATCGCTGGTTGCCCGAGATCGAGAACTGCCTTCACTACCACGTAGTGGATGTCTCTTCGCTGCAGGAGCTAGCCGCTCGCTGGTACCCCAAGGCCGCTGAGCAGCGCCCCAAGAAGCGCAAGGGCCACCGGGCGCTAGACGACATTCTGGAGAGCATTGAAGAGTTGCGCTACTGGCGGCGCGCTGTCTTCGCCCCGGCGGAGGACGCGGCGTCAGCACACCGCTCCAGTGCCCCGTAACAGCTAACCCCGTAGCAGCTATAGGTTGACCAGGTGAGCGAGACCAGATCAGACTCGCAATCACCGCCCAGGCCGCCTAGGCAGGAACGGGAACCCGCCCAAACCGAGATCACCGAGCTGGCGCCCGGCGTTTTGCGCGCCCAGCTGCCGGTGAACCTGCCCGGCATCGGCCACGTCAACTGCTACCTACTGGAAGACGAGCGGGGAGTCGCCGTAGTAGACCCCGGTCTGCCGAGTCCAGCGTGCTTCGCCGCGCTCGAACAGCGCCTCAGGAGCGCCGGCTACTCCGTCGGTGACGTACACACTGCTGTCATCACTCACTCGCACTTCGATCATTTTGGCGGCGCCGAGCGGCTGCGGGTTCTGGCCGGGGCCGACATTTTGACTCATGAGACCTTCCGGACCGTCTGGGAGTCGGCCGAGGCTATCGAACCTCTCGAGCTGCCAGCGTCTGAGGGCCACGATGAGCCAAGCGGCGAGCTGCAACCCCCTCCCTGGCTGGAAATTCAGCACAACCCCTGGGGCACCAAACGCGATCCGCTACCAGAGAAGCTGTTGCAACGCTGGCGAAAGATCGCCGATGAAGACCCCAGCTGGTTCGTCACCCCGCATCCCAGCCGCACCGTGGTAGATGCCCAGGTAGTGCAGCTAGCCCGCCGCGAGTGGCTCTGTCTGCACACGCCGGGCCACACCGAAGACCACCTCTGCCTCTACGACCCCCACTACGGCATCCTGCTCTCGGGAGATCACATACTGCCGACGGTCACCCCCCACATCAGCGGCCTCAGCCAGGGACCCGACCCCCTATCCTGCTACTTCAAGTCGCTGAAGCGGATGCAGGCCATTGAGGGGGTAACGCTGGTGCTGCCAGCACACGGACACCCGTTCGACGATCTAAATGGCAGGACAAAGGCCATCCGCCACCACCACGAGCACCGCCTCAACGTGATCCGCGATGCCGCAGCCGAACTCGGCACGGGCACTGTCCCGGAGTACATGCGCCAGCTCTTCGCTGCCAGGTCATGGGGCAACATGGCCGAGAGCGAGACATTTGCCCACCTCGAGCATCTCCGGGTGCTGGGCGAGTTGAGGGCAACCCAACGCGACGGCCAAACAGTCTTCTCCGCGGGAGATTTGTCCTCTGAAGACTTGTCCCCCGACTGGCGCTCCCCCAACTAGAGCCGTGACAGCAACCTTCGGGGTTCGGCGACGGCGAGCCGCAGCGGCTAGCTGGGCAGCCCTGGCCTTGGTGTTGCTGGCAGCAGCTTGCGCCGGCAAGACGGACACGGTTGAAACACCCGATGAGGCGCCAACTGGAACCGCCGATGTCACAGAGACCGCCCAGCAGGCCGACGATCCGGCCGCCGGGGGCGCAGCGGACAGCGCTGGCCGGCCAGCTCCCGAGGTGCGCTTTACCTATTTCGACGGGTCTGAGGGGACCCTCGCCGACTTCGCTGGCACTCCGCTAGTGGTCAACTTCTGGGCTTCGTGGTGTCCGCCGTGCATTACCGAGATGCCGGCCTTCGAGGCCGTTCACGTCGAACTGGCACCGCAGGTGGCGTTCTTAGGGTTCAACGTGGGGGACGAGCCGGGGGCGGCGCGGCAGTTGGCGGAGCGGACCGGTGTGACCTACCCGCTAGCGGAAGATCCAGATTCGGCCATTTTCCAGGTTTTCGGTGGCATCATCATGCCAACTACCGTTCTGGTCGACGCCGAGGGCACGATTGTGCACACGATTAGCGCCCGGCTACGAGCGCAGGACTTACGGGCGCTAATCACCGAGCATCTCGGCGTCTGACCGGCAACTGAGCAGCGCCTAAGGAGAGCCTCGCTATGGACAGTGTGAGCCTCACCACGCTCGCGAGTCTGGCCCTGTCGGCAGGGTTCATCTCCGCTTTCAACCCGTGCGGCTTCGCCATGATGCCCGCCTACCTCTCGTACTTCCTGGGCATCGAAGGCGACAAGCGGTTGAACCCCGCTCAGAGCATCTTCCGAGGCCTCAGCGTGGGGCTCACCCTGTGCGCTGGCTTCATAACGGTCTTCGCCGCCATCGGCGCCCTGGCCTCGACGGTACTCAGCCGCAGTGCCATCGAGAGCAGAGTGGCCTGGGTCACCTTCGTGCTGGGGATCCTTATGGGCGTCCTGGGCGTGGCCATGCTGTGGGGCTTCGAACCCAAGCTGCGCCTGCCGCGGCTACAGCGAGGAGGCGAGAGCCGCCGCTTGAGTTCGATTTTTCTCTTCGGCGTTTCCTACGCTGTTGTCTCGCTTGGGTGCACCATGCCGGTTTTTTTTGGCACGGTGGTCAGCGCCTTCTCCAGCCGTAACTTCTTCGACGGCCTGCTGGTTTTCGTTGCCTATGGCGGCGGGTTGTGCGCCGTGATCATGGTGTTGACCCTGGCTATAGCGGTGGCTCGAACCGAGGTGATCGCAAAGATGCGTCGCGTGCTGCCATACGTGAACCGCATTTCTGGCGGCTTCTTAGTGATCGTCGGCGCCTTCCTGGCTCTCTACGGCTGGTGGGAGGTGCAAGTGCTAAGTGGCAACCTTGCCACCAACGTACTGGTAGACCTCTCCCTCGACGCTCAAACCTCCTTGAGTACCTGGGCTGCAGACGCCGGTCCGCCGCGCCTGGCGGTAGCGGCCGGCTACATAGTGATGGGGCTAGTGCTGGCCGCTCTACGACCTAGCATGCAACCGCGGAACGCCCGGTTAGCCCTGGCAGTCTTTGGGGTGCTCTGGCTTGCAGTGGAGGGCTTCTACTACCGCTTTGATCTCTTCGTCCTGCCGATCGGGCGCACTATCGCCGACATTCCCGACCGGGTCGCCAACTGGTCCGACCCTTTGCGCTGGGCGGTGCTGTTCGAAGTCCTGGCGGCGATAGCCGTGGCTGGCAGCATGTTGCTCATACTGCGAAGACGGCGGCCGACGACCTAGTTATCCATCGGCTCCGGGTTATGAGACGGCAATAGTCAAGGGCTCTTAAAGCAGGCTCCTAGACTCGACGCCATAGGGGAGATAAGGGGAGATAACCCTGAGTGACAATCTGGGTTAGGGGTTGTTATTCTTGTATTGGAGGTAACTCCACCTGTCGAACTAGGGAGTGTTGACAAGCTTACAGGTCGGAATCTAGATCGCTTCTACGAGGTTCACCCTTGCGGATATCTTGTCCGGCAATAAATGAAACAAACAACTCCCATTCAGGCATAACTTTTTGAAGTAATTCGTTTTCAGGCTCCACGACCGCGCGCAAGCCAGCAACCAATTTTCTGGTAACCTCAACAGCTACAGCAGCGTAATCAACCGCTAGGTCAGCTGCGATACCCCACGAGGTCGGTAGGTCGTCAGGATAGGTACCCTTGACCCGCCAAGACGACATAATCTTCAAATCAATATTCCGCTCTGCAAGACAATCAGCAAGCTCAGTCCGCTGACTTGGCGGCAACAAATCAAGACAAGCGGCAATGTCATGACCAGCGTCATAACGACTGAAGCCAGAAAGTTCGGGGGTGTAATGCAAAGTCGCCAACGCTTTGAGTGTTACTTCGACAGTTAGCGCCGCCGCCGCGCACACACGCGTCATCCGCCTAAGCCGAGCTCTTTCCCGATATTCCGGCGAAATCGAAAAAGACTCCTCTATCGCACCCGCAGCAGTTGCAACCTGCAACCCGTCCAAGCTAAGTAGCACTTCCTCGTCGAACAAACGGAGAGCTTCTCCTAGGTTGCTCACAGCCCGCACCATAGCCTTGTCCCACTGGACTTCGCCGTGACAATCAGACACGCCAACCGAAACCAAACCCCGGTCGCTGATTCGCCGCTCAAACGAACTGGACACCTTCTCAACACGCGCTCTCCACTCCGGGCGGTCCGTGACAAACACCTGCACAGGCCAACGCCGTGCAACCGCCTCAAAAGCTGCCTTCTCTAAACGGCGGGCCAACTCATACCGCTCGCCATAATCAATGTCGGCGAACAACGCCACCAAATCAAGATCACTCAGCGCTGTGGCTTCCCCGCGTGCCACCGACCCATACAAGAACACCTCCTCCGCACCCTCGGCCAGCAGCGCCTCAGCCGCCCGCCGAGCATCGCCCATCGAAGGCGCAACATCCTGGACCAGCGCCACGCTCACAACCCCACGTTACCCCAACCCACCCCCCACAACGCCACAAAAATGGGACGATTTAGTATAATCCCTAAACAATACTCCTACAATAAGCCCCGCCACCTATGGGGCAACAAGTATATGAGCCCCCTAAATAGTGTGGTGGCATGAGCAGATGGGGGCTACTGGCGGCGGCCGTGGCTGGCAGCATGTTGCTCATACTGCGAAGACGACGACCTAAGTTATCCATCGGCTCCGGGCTATGAGACGGCAATAGTCAAGGGCTCTTAAAGCAGGCTCCTAGACTCGGCACCATAGGGGAGGAGACGTCCTGGAAGAGGTAACGGAAGGCAAAGCAAAGGACTCTGAGCGTTTTGCGCGTCGGCTGTACACCGTCGCCGAGGCGGCCCGGTTCGTGGGCATGGCCCCGTCGACCCTGGGCACATGGTCACGAGGTTACGAGCGTCACTCCCAAACCGGCGCGGTGATTAACAAGGGGCCAGTAATCACCGCCCTTCAACGAACTCCGGGCGATCGCCGCAGCATCCCTTTCATAGGATTGATCGAAGCCGCTGTAGTGCAGGCATTCCGCCAGACAGGGCTCCCTATGCAGCGAATCTGGAGAGCGTTGGGAGTGCTCACCGAGCAGGGTGAGATCGAGCACGCCCTAGCTAGTCACAAGCTCTACAGCGACGGCGCAGAGATTCTTTACGATTACGCCCGCAGTTCCGACGACAAGCAACTCGGCCTATTGACAATCGTGCACTCCGGGCAACGAGTTTTCCACGATGTCATCAAACAGTACCTGGAGCTCATCACATTCGGAGATGTATGGGCGAACAAGTTGATACTGCCGGTGACTAAACGGCCTCTGCTTCAAGTCGTTGCCAACGTGCAAGGCGGTGATCCACTCTTTGTGAACGGGGGAGCCCCGCTATCAGCAGTGCGCTCCCGCCTCGCTGCCGGCGAACCGGTCAAGTCGGTTGCGCGCGACTACGGCGTACCGAGCGACGAAATAACCGAAGCGATCCATGCCATCTGGCCGACACAACAAGCAGCCTGAACCAGAACCCCCAACTTTCTTTCTGGATCGCGCTCTTGGTATGTAATTCCCTTAGATACCCGCATTAGATATCAGCCTGAGAAGCCTGCTCGGGGGGGGGCTGCTTTTCTCGACGCAGCACGCACCAGGTGGCCCAAAGAGCTTCGCTGGCAACCCCGGTCCAGCGGCCGGGTAGCGCTTCGGCTACTTCGTATGCCGGCAGGTAAATGGGAGTGCGACTTCCCAGAGTGTTGAACCACAAGACTGCCCCGCTGGGACGCAATACCCGATCCACCTCAGCAGGGAACAACAGCATGTTGACAAGGGCGACCACATCCACCGAGTCATCCGGCAGGGGGAGGACCGCGCCGTCGGCTCGCACTCGGGGGGCCAAATCCTCCGGGGCCAGCGCCAGCATGCCCGCCGACAGGTCTACGGCGATCACTGACTGGAAGTGTGCCACGAGGTGCACGGTGCCAAAGCCGGTGCCAGAACCCACCTCCAAACACAGTGCCTTCGGATCCAAACCGCCTCGCTGGCAGGCGTCAGGAAGCCCTACGAACTCCTCAGGGCGGAGGCGGTTAGACCAATCCGGCGCCAACTCGTCGAAGCGGTCTTTCACCGAAGCGGCCACAGACGGGGTCCAGAACGCCTCATCGGCCAACACCGCCCGGGTGATGGCACGCACTGGGTGATCGGCGCCGTCTAAGTCGGTGGGCTCGGCGGGCGGTGGGATCAGCGCGGGGAGAAACTCAATGCGATTCTGACTCTCGGCAGAGGTGCTATCGGTCAGCGGATTATCTCCAGTCCGCGCATGTACGGCCGCAATATTGGCGGTATCTGAATTCCGCCGTCGGCTCGGCGCCATGTCTCGGTCAGCGCCGCCCACACCCGCGGTACGGCTAAAGCCGAGCCGTTGAGCGTGTGCACTAGTCGGGTGCCTCGCTCGCCTGCGGGTCGATAGCGCACGTTGGCTCGGCGAGCCTGATAATCGCCGAACCAGGACACCGAGGAGCATTCCAGCCAGCGGTCGGCCCCAGGGGCGTAAACCTCCACATCAAAGGTGCGCGCCGCTGAACCGCCCAGGTCGCCCGTGCATATGTCCACAATCCGGTAGGCCAGACCAAGATCCGCTACTGCCCCCGCAGCCCGTTCGAGCAGCTCAGCGTGCATGGCTGGAGCCTGCTCGGCGGTGGCGTAAGCCAAGATCTCCACCTTGTCGAACTCGTGAACACGCAACAGCCCGCGGGTGTCGCGGCCAGCGGCGCCGGCTTCACGTCGAAAGCACGAGGTGTGCGCCATAAGGCGCATCGGAAGATCGGCTTCGGCTAGCACCTCGTCACGGCACAGCGAAGTAAGCGGCACTTCGGCGGTGGGTATGGCCCACAATCCGTCACGCTCGAGGTGGTAAGCGTCGTCGGCAAAGCGCGGCAGGTGGCCAGTGCTCACCATGGTGTCGCGGTGCACAATCGTGGGAGGACGGATTTCCTCGTAAAAGTCGGCGTTACGGTCGAGCGCGTACTGCACTAAGGCGCGGGACAGCATTGCGCCCTCGCGGCGAAACATGGAGAACATGGCGCCGGAGAGCTTCGTGGCGCGCTCGAAATCCAGCAGGCCCATCTCGCTAGCAAAGTCCCAGTGCGGGACGCGCTGGTGCTGGTCGTAACCATCGGGGTCGTAGTTCTCAAGCCGCAACACCTCGTTGTCCTGCGCGCCGGCGCCCACCGGGCAGTCCTCAGCAGGCAAGTTCGCCACCTGCAACAGCAGCTGCTCAAGGCGCTTGCCTAACTCGTCGGCCTGCGCCGCCACCGCACGAGACTCATCGCCCAGCATGCGGCTGTGCTCGGCAGACTGGGCTGCCTCGTCGCTGTGACCCTCCCGGCGCAGGCGACCGATCTGGCTCGAGAGTTGCCGCACCTCGTGGCGGAGTTCGTCGCGCCGCGCCAAGAGGTGCCGACGGCGAACGTCGAGGCTCAGCGCTTCGGTCAAGGGGGCGTCATCGTCGCCCCGAGAGCGAACAGCGGCACGAACCCGATCTATATCGTCCCGCAACAGGCGGATATCAAGCACCACAAAACCGTATCGGGGCACCGCCCGGAGCCGTCAGGCTGAATCCTCGCTGGGGGGATCCCCCGCCTCTTCGAAAGCGTCCAAGACCTGAGAGTAGGTAAGCGTGTCCGCAGTGGCCCGGACGTGTTGAGCCACTTCGTCGGCAGCGAGGGCACCAGCAGAAGCAACACTGGTGCCGTGCGATAGCGGCGTCTTAGCCTCGGCGGGCTCGCTGGTGCGATCAGCTGTCCGCTGCCGGGCCGACCAGCGGAAGAAGACGCCGGCGATGAGCGCCCACAAGTAAAGCCCACCGAGGATCTTCATGATGAGTCCTGCCATCTGCTGATCGTTGGCGACAGTCACCCCCCAGAGTCGTAGCGGCGTGTCGTAGGCGTCATAGATGGTGGTCTGGGCGAAGGTCAAGAAGCCAGCAGGGACCGTCGGCAAGATCGACATGGCGAACAGGTAGAACATCTTGGGTAGTGGCTGAAGGCGCAACTCGGGGAACGGCCCACAGACTGGCAGCCACATAGCAATGGCCGTCACAAACAGCAGCAGATGCACCGCATAGTGGAAGACGCCGCTGGTGGCGCTGGTGTTCACGACCCAGGGGATATGGGTGATCGCCACGACCACGTTGAACGTCACCCCAACCACGACCGGACGTAGCAGGCGCCTGGTCAGCGGCCGAGTGGGATCGGCGACCCTGCGGGCGAGCCACTCCGGCGTGGCGAGCAGCAGCAGCGGCGGAACCACCAAGGTGACTAGCAAGTGCTGCACCATGTGTGCCGAATACAGGTACTCCTCGGAGATGTCGTGCAACGGCCAGTCGCTGGCGAGCCAGAGAAAACCCACCGCCGCTAAATACGAGACCTTTCGGGGGCGTTCCACTACTTCGCCAGCCGCCGGTGCTAGCACCCGCACCACGTAGAGCCCGACGGCCAAAGCCGCTAGGACGATCACCCACACCTCAGGGTGTGGCGTCCAACCCCACAAGTCGTAATCGATAAGTTCCCGCATTCGCCCACCTCCGGGACGCCGGGATCAGACTCCCCAGATTCGGAAAACTGTCAACATCACCAGGTAGACGCCCAGCGCCAGCGCGACGCCCGCCACGAAGATGCGCCTGAGCAGCACCGAATCAAACTTCAAGTGCATAAACCAGGCCACCACGTAGATGAACTTCAGCACCATCAGCACGATCAGGACCGCATACAGCGCCGCTTCCCCCAGATTGTGAACCGACTCGAAGTAGGTAAAGACTTCTAGCGCGGTGAGCACCCCGAGGATCAGGGCGATCTTTACGTATTGCCGGTCTGAAGGGTGCTCGTGGCTCTCACCGGGGCCTTCGTCGTGGTCGTCGGTGGCGGGGGGAGTTGCGGGCGCCTCAAAGATCTCTGCTGATGCCGGCTGTGATTGACTCATAAGCGGCGCCCTCTCTACTGCGGGAATAGGTAGATGATCGTGAAAATGAGGATCCACACGATGTCTACGAAGTGCCAGTACAGACCGATGAGTTCGACGGTCTCGGCGTTGCGGGAACTCAACCGGCCACGCAGGTTGGAAACCAGCGCCGACATCAACATCAC